>OY969913.1:1820000-2847203 GCA_963704515.1 uncultured Solirubrobacterales bacterium | reverse complement strand
CAGAAGCTCGAGCTGCGCCAGGGCCAGATCGTCTACCTGCGGCCGGGCCAGGCGAAGAGCTTCAGCGGGGCCATTGCCGCCTGAGCTCGTTCCGGTGCGCCTTATTTGGTCTATAGCCACATAAGGCGCACCGGAGCGAATTTGGAGCGCCATCTAGGATTGGCGGCGGATGTCCGGGGAGCGCAAGCGGACAAACTGGCGCGCCTCGGGCGTCGGCGCCCTGATCGGCTACCTCGCCCCGGTCCTGCGGCGCCATCGGCGGGACAACGCCGTGCAGGAGTAGTCTCGACATCCTGATCGGCTCACCCTCCAGCCGCTAGGCTTTTGGCTTCGTGGCGGGCGGCGGGACTCCAGCGGGCCTTTTTGTCGGTTTGACGACATTCGACCTGGTCCATTACGTGGACCGTTTTCCCCACTCGGATGAGAAGGTTCAGGCGGCGGGCCGTTGGGTCGGCGCCGGGGGCCCGGCTGCGAATGCGGCGGTTGCATTCGCTGCCTTGGGAGGAAGCCCAACGCTTCTCACGGCGATTGGGGATGGCACGCTGTCGGCCGCCGCGCGCGAGGATCTGGCCGCGCTCGGCGTCCGCGTTGTCGATTTGGCAGAGGGTGGGAGTCTGCCGACCTCCAGCGTCACCGTCGATGGCTCCGGCCGGCGAACGGTCGTCTCGCTGAACGCCCTTGGATTCAACGAGTCGGAGATGGTTGACCGCGTTCCCGATTTCGAAGGTCTCGATGTCGTCGTCGTCGTCGACTCTCACTATCCGAGCATCGTCAGGAAGGTGTTGAGCGGCGTCGCCGGGAGCGGGGCGCCGGTGGTCTTCGACCCCGGTGGCTACAAGGATCACGTCTACGATCTGATGCGGAAATGCAGCCATGTGATCGCCTCGCGGTCCCTGGACCCCGACATTTCGTCCGCTCAGCTCTTGGAGAGACTGCTTGAACAGGGACCGCAGGTCGCGGCTGTGTCCGCGGGTTCGGAGCCCACGCTTGCCTCGATCGATGGGCGGGCGGTCGAGCTCGTCGCGCCTCGCGTGGAAGCGGTAGACACCATGGGGGCTGGGGACGTTCTGCACGGCGCTTACGCATATGGGATCTCGCAGGGAGCACGCCCCCGCAAAGCGTTGGAAGAAGCAACTGCCACTGCGTCCCAGTCCTGCCTGAGGCGCGGTCCGCGTCTCGGCAACCCGTCCGGAGCACTCGCCGATCGCGAATGAGATCCCTCCGTCGGCCGGGGTTCGAACGGTTGGTCAACGTCGAGATGCTGGCGGCTTGCGTCGCCCTTCTGCTGATCGCGGTCTCTTTCGCCGTGCCCAGCCCGTGGCGCGAAATACTCGTCGCGATTGCCTCGTCGTTCCTTTTCATGGCTTCGCTGTTGTTGGTGCAGACGTTCCACCGTCGCTACCTCAATACCGTCTCGAACGCGTTCTTCGGCAGCGAGATGCTCGAGCGCTGCGCGGTGTTCGTATTTCCCGAGTTCGTGCTTGCGCCCGAGGTGGTCGATTCGCTCGCAGACCACAACCCGCAACGCCTATACGCCAAGTCGAAGAAGCAATTCGCCAACACGGTGCATCGCGTTGACCTTCCCCGCGCGGTTGCCGCAAACGACATGGAAGCGCTGGTCTACCTCTCAGGCCTTTTCGAATCCAACCACGGCCGGCGGTTCGAGCTGCGGCCCGACACGACGGCGGTCCATCAGTGCGACTGCAGCTTCATGTCGGTTGGCCTTAGCAGCAACGACTGCACGCACCTCTATCTGGCAACCTCGGAAAGGCCGTTGTTCGAGATCGTCCCGGACGAAAATGGCTCGGAGTACGTCAGGCTGGCGGACGGCTCGGAGTTCCGCAGTGACGACGAGCGCCAGATGGGCCTCGTCCTCAGGCACACCCCCGAACCGGAGGATCATCCGGGGCGGCGATGGTTCCTCGTCGCGGGTGTCGGGCCGGTTGGGACCATCGGCGCGGCTTGGTATCTGGCCGAAAAGTGGCGTTCCCTGCACCGCCAGGTCGGCGAGCGCGATTTCGTCGCGGTGATTTCCGTCCCTTCAGCGACCGAGCGGCGGGTGAGGCTCGAGGCCGTCCATTTGGACCGGCGCTAGACCACCCGAGCTAGTCGTCGGTGATTATCGGTTTGCCGGTTGCGGGGTCTTTCAGCCCCTCCAGCAGAGGATCCCGCGCGTCGATCCTCACGATGCGGCTGGCGAAGGACTTGGTTGCGGAGATCTCCTGTGCGTTTGCAAGGTCCGAGTCGACCACATGGGCGCTGGCTTCGGCGGGGGACTTGCCGGCGTCTAGCTGTCGCTTGATCAGACGGGTCTTTATGGTCTCGAGCTCTGCGAAGACGTACCAGATGCGGTCGAGCAGCTCGCGAGCGGCGGACCAGGGCCAGTCGGGGAGCAGGAGGTAGTTGCCCTCGATGAAGATCAGTTGCGCCGACGATGGAATCTGTATGGCGTCCGGAACAGGTTCGTGGAGCACGCGACTGTAGGAAGGCCAGGCGGCGGCGGCAACCGTGGGCCCTGAGACTGCTGCGATCGCCTCAACGAATCGACGGCCGTTGAAGGTGGCAGGGGCCCCCTTGCGGTCGCGCAACCCAGCCGCCTCGAGCTCCTGGTTGGTGAGGTGAAAGCCGTCCATCGGCAGGCCGACGACGCGCTGCTCGCCCAGCTCTTTGGAGCAGGCTTTGACCAGCGCCGCGACCAGGGTTGACTTGCCGGCCCCTGGCTGTCCGGCGATTCCGATGAGGTAGCGCTGCTTGCCCGAAGCTCGCAGTAGGGAGATCGCGTCCCTGGCGAGGCTGGCGATGGAATCGCTCATCTATCTGGCGGCACCGCCACCGCCGTCACAGACAGGCCATCGATTCCTTCGAAGTCATCGGGGTTGCACGTATAGACGGGCAGGTCATTGGCGATCGCGATGGCAGCGATCATCGCGTCATATGTTCGTGCGGCTGCCTTGCGGCCCGCACGGCGCAGAGATGCAGCCACCCGGCCAAAGGCGCGTGCGGCGTCCGCGTCGAAGGGCAGGGGATCGAAGTCGGCCTCGGCTTGCTGGAGATGCGCTTGGCGACTGGCTCGTTCGTTGTCGTCCGTTGCGATCAAGGGTCCCACGGCGAGCTCGGCGAGGGTCACAGATGTGATGACCGGCTCGTCGGGGAGGCTGGCTGGGTCGGTCAGACGCTGGAGAAGAATGACCGTTGAGGTGTCGAGGATCCCTCGCTGCCGCGTTTCACGGGCGTCGGTCAAAGGCTTGAGTCGAGCACATCATCGAGACCGGCACGCAGGCTCGCTGGGTCGACTGCAGGCAGCCGGTTCCAGCGATTCAGCAGCGCGCCACCCGAGAGCGGCTCGCGAATCGGTCGCAACTCAGCCACCTCCTTGCCCGACCGGGTGATCGTGATCTGCTCGCCGCGGGCAGCCCGATCTACAACGTCGCCACCGTGATTGCGAAGCTCGCGAATGCTGACCGTTGTCACATCAGGACTGTATCACGCGTGATACATATGCCTCTTAAGGCGTCAGCCCGATCTTGACTACGCCTTCGCGCTGGTTGCCGAAGAGGTCGTAGGCCTCCTCGATCTGGTCGAGGGAGAAGTGGTGGGTGATCAGGGGGTCGAGGTTGAGGCGGCCGTGGCGGACCATCTCCATCAGGGTTCGCATGCGCTCCTTGCCGCCGGGGCAGAGGGTGGTGAGGATCTTCTTGTCGCCGATGCCGTAGACGAAGGGCTCCAGCGGGACCTCGAGCTTGCCGCCGTAGACGCCCAGGCTGGAGACGATGCCGCCCGGGCGGGTCGCGGCCAGGCACGACTCGAAGGTCTGCTGGGTTCCCAGAGCCTCGATCGCGACGTCGACGCCGCGCCCGCCGGTGAGCCGCTTGATCGCCGCGATCGGGTCTTCTTCGGAGAAGTCGATCGTCTCGTCGGCGCCCATCTTCTTGGAGAGCTCCAGGCGGCCGGCGATCCGGTCGACGCCGATCACCAGCGAGGCGCCCATCAGCCGGGCGCCGGCCGTCGCGCAGAGGCCGATCGGGCCCTGGGCGAAGACCGCCACGGTCTGGCCGATCCGCACCCCGCCGGTCTCCGCCGCCGAGATCCCGGTCGAGGCGATGTCGGCGAGCAGCACGCACTGCTCGTCGGAGAGATCGTCGGGGATCTTCGCCATGTTGGCCTGCGCGTAGGGCACCCGGAAGTACTCGGCCTGGACGCCGTCGATCGAGTTGCCCAGCTGCCAGCCGCCGATCATCTTCCACTCGTCCTCGTAGCCCGAGCACTGCGCCTCGTTGTGGTTCTGGCAGTAGAAGCAGGTGCCGCATGGGGTGATCGCGCCGACCAGGACACGGTCGCCGACCTCGTATCCGGAGACCGCGCCGCCGAGCTGGTGGATCGTGCCGACCGGCTCGTGGCCGACGATCCGGCCCTGCTCGACCGGGTACTCCTCGCGCCAGATATGCACGTCGGTGCCGCAGATCGTCGTCAGCGAGATCTTCACGATCGCGTCGGTGGGGCCGCAGGGCGGCAGCGGTTTCTCCTCGAGCACGATCCGCTCGTTGCCCTCGAACACGGCCGCCTTCATCGTCTCGGTCATCGGCTAGCTCCTTCCTGTGCTGGTCGAACTGACACGCTAGGCGCGGGGGGCGGCGTTCACATCGGTAGTACGTACTGAGCCTGCTCGGGAAATCCACGCTTCACATCCGGGCGGGTGGATGAGAGGCTGAATACGTGGCGAGACCTGAGCCAGTCCAGATCCCGTCCCAGCCGCTCGAGCGGTTCAAGGAGCTGATGGGGGACGAGTACCCGGCCTTTGAGGCGGTCGCCGCCGCGGCGCGCGAGGAGTTCGAGGGGCGGGCGATCTGGCACGTCAACTCGACCGCGCGCGGCGGCGGCGTCGCCGAGATCCTCCACGCGCTGCTGCCCTACGTGCGCGGCGTCGGGGTCGACACCCGCTGGGTCGTCCTTCAGGAGGAGCCCGAGTTCTTCGCCCTGACCAAGCGCATCCACAACCACCTGCACGACGACGCGGGCGACGGCGGGGCGTTGGGCGAGGCGGAGCGCAAGCTCTACGAGGGAACCCTGCGGGCCAGCGCCGCGCAGCTCGCCCGCCTGATCCAGCCGGACGACGTCGTCTACCTGCACGACCCGCAGACCGCGGGCCTGGTGCCGGCGATGCACGCGGCCGGCGTGAAGACGATCTGGCGCTGTCACATCGGCGTCGACCAGCCGGGGGCGCTGGCGCACGGGGGCTGGGACTTCCTCCGCCCCTACGTCGAGCTCGCCGACGCCTACGTCTTCTCGCGCGAGGCCTACATCTGGGAGGGCCTGCGCAGGGAGAAGGCCTGGCTGATGCCGCCGGCGATCGACCCCTTCGCGCCGAAGAACCAGGAGCTGCCCGCCGGGGACGTCGCCGCGATCCTGCGCGCCGTCGGGCTCGCCGACGACGCGCCGTCGACGGCGCCGGTCTTCACCCGTGGCGACGGCACGCCGGGACGGGTCGAGCGCTCGGCCACGCTGCTGCAGGAGGAGCTGATCCCGCACGACGCGCGGCTGGTGGCCCAGGTCTCGCGCTGGGACCGGCTCAAGGACCCGCGCGGCCTGCTCGACTGCTTCGCCCGCTACGTCGAGGACCCCGACACCCACCTCGCCCTGGTCGGCCCGGTCACCTGGGCCGTTGCCGACGATCCCGAGGGCGCCGCCGTCTACGGCGACGTGACCGAGTCCTGGCGCCGCCTGCCCGACCCGCTGCGCCGCCGCGTCCACCTCGTCAGCCTGCCGATGGACGACCTCGACGAAAACGCGGCGATGGTCAACGCGATCCAGCGCCGCGCCGACGCGATCGTGCAGAAGAGCCTCGCCGAGGGCTTCGGCCTGACCGTCACCGAGGCGATGTGGAAGGCCAAGCCGGTGATCGCCAGCGGCGTCGGCGGCATCCAGGACCAGATCGTCGACGGCGAGAGCGGCGTGCTGATCGGCGACCCCCGCGATCTCGCCGGCTTCGGCGCCGCGATACGGCGCGTGCTCGCCGACCCGGCCGAGGCCGAGCGCCTCGGCGCCGGCGCGCGGGCGCGGATCAAGGACCGTTTCCTCGCGATCGGCCGCCTGCGCGAGTACGTCGCCCTCGTCGCCAGCCTCATCGACGGCGAGTAGCGCTCAGCGCGCGCCCTCGAGCAGGACCCGTTGCTCGGCGGCGGCGATCAGGCGGCGGGCGCGGTCGACGGCGTCCATGTTGACCGAGATCGCGTCGATCCCGGCGCGCACCAGCAGCTCCGCGTACTCGGGGTGGACCGACGGCGCCTGGCCGCAGATCGAGGTCTGCAGGCCGAGCTCGCGCGCCCGGCCGAGCAGCTGGGCGATGTATTCGGTGACCGCGGCGTCGCGCTCGTCGAAGACTTCGGCGACCAGCTCGGAGTCGCGGTCGGCGCCGAGCACCAGCTGGGTCAGGTCGTTGGAGCCGATCGAGATCCCGGTCACGCCCAGCTCGGCGTAACGCGGCAGGTGGAAGAGGACGGAGGGCACCTCGGCCATCACCCAGAGCTCGAAGCCCCGCCGGCCAAGCAGCCCCGCCGCGGCCATCTGCTCGCGCACGGCGACCACCTCGCGCGGCGTCCGCACGAAGGGGATCATCACGTGGAAGTTGGTGTGGCCCTCGTCCCAGACGCGGCCGATCGCGTCCAGCTCGAGCCGCAGGAGGTCGGGCTCGCGCGTGTAGCGCAGCGCCCCGCGGTAGCCGATCATCGGGTTGGCCTCCTCGGGCTCGAAGCGCTCGCCGCCTTCGAGGCCGCGGAACTCGTTGGTGCGGAAGTCGATCGTCCGGTAGGTGATCGGCCGCGGCGCGAAGGCGTTGGCGAAGGCGGTCAGCGAGGCGGCCATCCGCTCGACGAACTGCTCGCCGCGGCCCTCCTCGATCAGCAGTCGCGGGTGCACGCCCTCGAGCGCCTCGACCACCATCAGCTCGGCGCGCAGCAGGCCGCAGCCGTCCGTCGGCAGGGCGGCGGCGCGCTTCAGCTGTGAGGGCTCGGAGAGGTTGACGAGGACCTTGGTGCCGGTCACCGGCGCCGCGACGGCCACCGGCGCCTCCGCCGCGACCGGCCGGGCCGGCGCCGTCGCGCCCTCGGTGACCACGCCCTCGCCGGCGTCGACCGTGACCAGCTCGCCGTCGCGCAGAACCTTGGTCGCCTCGGCGGTGCCGACCACGCAGGGGATGCCGAGCTCGCGCGAGACGATCGCCGCGTGACAGGTCATCCCGCCGGAGTCGGTGACGATCGCCGCCGCCTTGCGCATCAGCGGCACCCAGTCGGGGGCGGTCATATGGGTGACCAGGATCTCGCCCTCGACCAGGTCGTCGGCGCCCGACAGCTCGGCGATCACCCGCACCGCGCCCGCGGCGACGCCGGGCGCGGCACCCAGTCCGCGGACCAGGATCTCGCCGCGCTTCTGCTCGGTCGGCTCGGCCAGTGGCACGCCGCCGGTGGCGGTCACCGGCCGCGACTGCAGCATCCAGATCGCGCCCTCGGTGTCGATCGCCCACTCGGTGTCCTGCGCGGTGCCGTAGTGCTGCTCGATCCGGGCGCCGAGATCGGCGACCCGGCGCACCTCCTCCTCGCTCAGCACCGGCTGCTCGGCCTCGTGCTCCTCCAGCTCGCGCGTGGTCGTGCCGCCGTCGGCGTTGGGCTCGATCGTCAGCTCCTTGCGCCGCACTTCGCTGCGCAGGATCGTCAGCTTGTCCTTGCTGACCACGTAGCGGTCGGGCGAGACCGAGCCCGAGACGACCGACTCGCCGAGGCCGAAGGCGCCCTCGATGATCAGCCGGTCGGTCGCCCCCGACGCCGGGTCGACGGTGAACATCACTCCCGAGCGGGCCGAGGCGATCTGGCGCTGGATGACGACGGCGATGTCCATGTCGGCCTGGCCGAAGCCGCGCTTGGCGCGGTAGTAGATCGTCCGCGCCCCGAACAGCGAGGACCAGCAGCGGCGCACCGCCTCGAGCACCGCCACGCGCCCGCGCACGTTGAGCATGGTCTCGTTCATGCCGGCGAAGGAGGCCGACTCGGTGTCCTCGGCGGTGGCCGAGGAGCGCACCGCGACCGGGGTCTCCGAGTCTTCGGCGGCCTTGGCGAGGCGGTCGTAGGCGTCGCCGATCGCCTCGGTGAGCTCGCTTGGCAGCGGCTCGGCCTCGACCATCTCGCGCACCTCGCTGGCCGCCGCCTCGAGCGCCTCGGTGTCATCGACGTTGACCGCGGCGAGCCGCTCCTCGATCCGCTCGCGCAGTCCGCCGCCGTCGCAGAAGGCTGCGTAGGTGGGGGCGCCGACGACGAAGCCGGGCGGCACCGGGAAGCCGGCGGCGGTCAGCTCGCCGAGGTTGGCGCCCTTGCCGCCGGCGTAATCGACGTCGGCGCGCGAGAGCCGCTCGAAGAGCCGCACCGCGTCAGCGGTGGCGAGCCGCGCGGCGTCGGCGACGCTGTGGGTCTGCCCGTCGGCGCTCACGGTCGCGGCACCACCAGGACCGGGCAGGGCGCCATGTGGATCAGCTGCGTGGAGACCGAGCCGAGCAAGACCCGCATCACCGGCCCGTAGCGGCGCGATCCGGCGACCAGCAGGTCGACGTCCGACTCGCAGGCGGCGGCCAGGGTCGGAGCGGGCGGGCCGTCCAGCCGGCGGCTCTCGGCGCCGAGCCGCGAGTCCACCGAGTTGACCGCCTCGGTGACGATCCGCTCCGGCTCGGGCGGGTCGACCGGCACGTACCCGGCGACGCCCGGCATCGCAACCGGCGGCGCGACCACCGTGAGCACGCGGATCGTCGCGTCGGTTCGCAGCGCGACTTCTTCGGCCGCGCCCAGCGCGGCCTTCGCTTCGGGCGTGCCGTCGTAGGCGACGGCGACGCGGCGGAAGGGCTCGCGGGCCTCGCCGGCGTAGCCGCGCGGGGCGACGAGGGCGGCGCAGGGGGCGCCGTGCAGGAGGCTCTCGGCGACGCTGCCGACCAGCGCCCGGCCGACGGGGCCGCGGTGGGGCGAGCCGACGACGATCAGGTCAATCTCCTGCGCTTCGGCGAGGTCGGTCATCACCCCGGCGGGCGAGCCGCCGCCGAAGACGCGCGTCTCGACCGCGAGTCCGGCGAGACGCTCGCGCGCCTCCTCGAACAGCGGCTCGGCCTCGGCGGCCGCGCCGGCTCCCAGCGCTTCGAAGTCGACCGGCAGCGGCCCGTAGGGGATCACGGCGACCACCAGCACCTCGGCTTTCGCGGGCACCGCGACGACCCGCGCCAGCGCCAGCGCGTCGCGCCCGCCGTCGCTGCCGTCGAAGCCGACCATGATCTTCACGCCCGCCCCGCCTTTCGTCTCGCTCCTAGCTCCACTCCGCGCGAATCTATGCATGCTGCCGGCGGATGGCATCGGGGAAAAGCCGAACACAATCTGGGGAATTCCCCGATGACGCGGGGGTTGATCCGCGAGGAGAATCGTTTTCTCTATGGAGAGCGACCGCGGGCAGAAAGTCATCGTCTCCGGTGCCGGAATCGCCGGCATCGAGACGGCGCTGGCGCTGCGCGACCTGGCCGGCGAGCGGACCGAGGTCGAGCTCTGCGACCCGCGCCGTGAGTTCGCCTTCCGTCCGTTCGCCGTCGGTGAGCCCTACGGCGCCGCCCGCGTCTTCCGCTACGACCTGGCGGCGATGGCGGAGCGCTGCGGCGCCGCCTACCGCCCGGGTGGGATCGTCTCGGTCGAGCCGGGGGAGCGAGTCGCGATCGGCCGCGACGGCGAGCGCCTGCCCTACGACCACCTGGTGATCGCCAGCGGCGCGCGCACCCTCTGGGCCGTCCCGGGGGCGATCACCTTCTGGGGGGTGGCCGACGAAGGCCAGGTCGGCAGCGCGATCGCCGACCTGCGCTCCGGCGCCCTTGAGCGGCTCGTCTTCACGATGCCGGGCGGGCACAGCTGGGCGCTGCCGCTGTACGAGCTGGCCTTGCTCGGCGCCACCGAGCTCGAGAAAGCGGGCCTGCGCGGCACCCGGCTCACCGTGGTGACCCCGGAGGACGCGCCGCTCGAGCTCTTCGGTCGCCGCGCCAGCGAGCAGATGGCCGAGCTGCTCGCCGAACGTCGGGTCGAGGTCGTTTGCGGCGCCCACCCCGTGAAATTCCAGGACGGCCGCCTGCAGGTCGCCCCCGGCGAAGATCTCGAGACCGACGCCGTGATCAGCCTGCCGCGCCTGGAGGGGCGGCGGGTAAGCGGAATCCCGCACGACGAGGACGGCTTCATCGGCGTCGACGAGCACGCCCGGGTGCTCGGCCTCGAGCGGGTCTACGCGGCCGGCGACGTCACCGCCTTCCCGGTCAAGCAGGGCGGGATCGCGACCCAGCAGGCCGACGCCGCGGCCGAAGCGATCGCCGCCGAGGCCGGCATCGCGCCGCGGCCGCGGCCCTTCGACCCGATTCTGCGCGGGGTCCTCTGGACCGGCGGTCGGCCGCGCTACCTGTACGGGCGGCTCACCGGCGGGCACGGCGACGACTCGAGCCTCAGCGAGAAACCGCACGGCCCGCTGCAGAACGGCAAGGTCGCCGGTCGCTACCTGACGCCCTTCCTCGACCTGCTCGTCGACGAGGTCGATCCGGACCCGGACTCCGAGCCCGCGCCGCGCCGCGCCTCGCACGGCTGAGCCGCGCCCCGCGCGCGAACGTAGGCTTGCTTCATGGACGAAGCCCTGGTCCGTCGCTACCGCGCCGCCCGCCGCGACTCGACCCTCGCCGTGCTCGAGGGCTTCCACGCGCTCAAGCACGCGCTGCGCTTCGGCGCCGAGATCGAGGAGGCGGTGGCGAGCGATCCGGCCGAGCTGGAGCGGCTGGCGGCCGAGCTGGCGCCGGACCTGGCCGGTTCGCTGGCGGCGCGGGCGACCGCGGTCGACGCCGAGGCTCTGGCGCGGCTCGTCCCGCAGGCGCCGCGCACCGGCGTCGTCGCGCTCGCCCGCCGGCCCGCGGTCGACGTCGCGGCCGCCCTCGCCGACCCGCGCCCGGCCCCCGTCGTCCTGCTCGAGGACCCGCGCACGATGGGCAACATGGGCGCCTGCGTGCGGGTCGCCGCCGCCGCCGACGCGGCCGGCGTGCTGACCACGGGGGAGAACGACCCCTGGCACCCCGACGCGCTGCGCGGCGCGGCCGGGTTGCACTTCGCCCTGCCGGTCGCCCGGGTCGAGCGGCCGCCGGCCGGCGAGCGGCCGCTGGTCGCGGTTGACCCCGAGGGCGAGCGCCTCGACCTGGCCGAGCTGCCGCCGCGCGCGATCCTCGCCTTCGGCACCGAGCGCTACGGGCTCAGCGAGGAACTGCTCGGCCGCGCCGACGCGCGCCTCGCGATCCCGATGCGTGCCGGCGTCTCCAGCCTCAACCTCGCCACCGCGGTCGCCGCCGTGCTCTTCGCGAAAAATACGGATGCGCCGAGCAGGGACAACGCTTAGGTTGCGGAACATCTGAGCGCGGCGTCAGCCGCACAGCCAATCTACGAAAGGACCCGCCGTGCCCTTTGCCGACATCAACCTTGGGGAAGCGCTTCTGCTCGCCCTCGAGATCTTCTTCTTCGTGGTCTGGATCTGGATCCTGATCACGATCCTCACCGACCTCTTCCGCGACCATGAACTCTCCGGTTGGGGGAAGGCGGCGTGGGTCCTCTTCCTCGTCTTCATCCCCTTCCTGACGGCGCTGATTTACCTGATCGCGCGCGGCAGCGGGATGCGGGACAGGACGATCAAGGCGCAAGCCGAGGCCAAGCAGCACATGGACACCTACATCCGCGAGCAGGCCCACGTCTCACCCGCCGATGAACTGCACAAGCTCAACGACCTGAAGGAAAAGGGCGCGATCTCCTCCGAGGAGTTCGACAAGGCAAAGGCGAAACTGCTCGGCTAGGCGACGCCGACGATGCCGCGCGCGACCAGATAGACGCCGATCGTCGTCGCGATGACGACCACTATCTGGCGCGCGTGGCGCGCCATCCACCCGTTCAGCGCCTCGACCTTGACCTCGGTCGCCTCGGGCGCGAACGAGTAGCCGAGCAGCGGCACCTCGGCCAGCAGGAACATGATCAGGTTGAAGACCACCACCACCAGCACCTGGCTGCCGGTGCCGCTCTGGCCCTGGGCGATGTCCTTGAGCGCCACCAGGTAGAAGGCGCCGGGCAGGTTGAGGGCGACGCCGACCGCGAAGGCGATCGGGGCGCTGCCACGGCTCATCACCCGCTCCGACCAGGGGTCGCGCTGCGGCTTCTCGGCCTGCTTCTCGTGGCGCCGCTCGCTGAAGCCGGCGTCGCGGTCGGTCGCCAGCACGTAGGCGACCAGCAGCGAGAGGAAGCCGATCGTGAAGTTGACGATCGGGTCGGCGGCCGGGCTGGAGCCGGAGACCGCGTCGAGTTCGTTGAGCGAGGTGACGATCGCGATGCCGACGGCGATGCTGGTCAGCATCCCGCCGACCAGGTATGCGGCGAGCAGCCGCCGCGGGTGGGGGCGGTGCAGGACGACGATCACCACCGCGAGGATCGTCGGCGAGACCGCGGAGGCGACGGCGAGTACGAGGACGTTGATCAAGGCAGCGCGAGCCTAACCTCTTCGCCAGTCGGCGCGGCCGGAATTTCTCCTGCAAGCGCGCAAATTCTGCAACCGAAGTTGCAAGTTATTAGCAACTACTAACAATCTTGCGGCCACTTCGCTACCGTGCGCCGCCGATGCGCGTTCCCCTTCGCGGCAACTCTTGGCGGGTGCTGCCCCCTGCGGCGCTGCTCCTTGCCCTGCTCTGCCTGGTCGCTTCGGCGCCGGCCAAGACGCTGCAGGAAAAACTCGACTCGACCCAGGGCAAGCTCAGTCACGTGCGCGAAAGCCAGAGCGCCCTGGCGGCGACGATCGCCGAACAGAACAAGGCGATCGACTCGATGATCGGCGAAGTCTCGGCCCTGCGCCAGCGCCAGGCCGCGGTCCAGTCCGAACTGTCCGCCAAGCAGGCGGAACTTGACAAGGCCAACGAAGAGTTGGCCGCCGACAAGCGCCGCTTGGCCCGGATCCGCGCTCGCCTGCACCGGGCGCTCGGCGTGCTGCGCGAGCGCCTCGTCGGGATCTACGAGTCGGGCAGCCCCGACATGCTCAACGTCGTCCTCGACTCGGCCAGCTGGTCGGAAGTGACGAGCCGCGCCGACTACCTGAGCCAGGTGCAGGAATACGACGACGCCGTCGCCTCGCGGGTCAAGGGCCTGCGCGACCAGGCGCGCGCGGCGGTCAAGCGGATGGCCGCGGCCCGCCTGACGATCAAGGATGCGCGTGACGCGATCGCGGTCAAGGAGCGCCAGGTCGCGGCGGCGCGCGAAGAAGCCGAGGCCCGCTTTGCGGCGCTGAAGGAAGCCCAGGCGGCGCGCAAGTCCTCGCTGGAAGCGCTCGAGTCGCGCGAACAGGCGCTCAGCGACAACCTCGCCGCGATCTCAGAACAGATCGCCAGCACGACCGGCGCGCCGGCGCCCGTCACCGGCACCCCGGCGCCGCTCACCCCGGGCGAGAGCGCCAGCTACATCTCCGAAAGCCAGGCCAGTGTGCCGAGCGAAGCGCCGCCGGCGATCGCCGCCGCGATCGAAGCCGCCAACTCGATCGCCACCACCCCCTACATCTGGGGCGGCGGCCACGGCTCCTTCGAATCCTCCGGCTACGACTGCTCGGGCGCGGTCAGCTTCGCCCTGCACGGCGGCGGCTTCCTCGAAAGCCCGCTCGACTCGACCGGCCTCGAGACCTGGGGCGAACCCGGCCCGGGCAAGTGGATCACCGTCTACGCCAACTCCGGCCACGCCTGGATGATCATCGCCGGCCTCGCCTTCGACACCGTCGGCGGCCCCGGCCCCCGCTGGCATTCCTCACCGGTCGACTCCCCCGAAGGCTTCGTAGCCCGCCACCCCCCGGGCTACTGACGGGGGTCAGGCGGGCGCCTCGACCTGGTCCCACGTCGCGGCGTTGCCGCGGCTGACGTGGATCACGCCCTCGAAGCCTTCGCGCTGCAGGATCGAGGCAGCCAGGCCGCTGCGCTTGCCGGCCTTGCAGATCGTCGCGATCGGCCGCTCGCGCGGCAGCTCCTCGAGGCGCTCGCGCAATTCGGCGAAGGGGATGTGGATCGAGCCGGGGACGTGGCCCTCGTGCCACTCGGCGACGCCGCGCACGTCGAGCACCTGCGGGCCCTCGCCGGAGCCGAGCCGGCGGGCCAGCTCGGCCAGGTCGATCGCCTCGATCCGCTCCACCGGCCGGTCCTCGGCGCGCCAGGCGGTCATCCCGCCGCCGAGGAAGCCGCGCACGGTGAGGCCCACCGCGGCGAGCAGCTCGGCCGCCTCCAACTCGTTGCCGTCCGAGGCGGCGACGATCAGCAGCTCGGCGTCGACCGGCACCATCTCGGCGACCTTGGTGGCGAAGCCGGTGTCGTAGGCGGAGGCGCTGATCGAGCCCGGGATGTGGGCCTCGTCGAACTGCTCGTTGGTGCGCGAGTCGATCGCCAGGGCGCCCCCGGCGATCGCCGCCTCGAAGCCGTGCGGAGTCAGCCGCGCCGGGGCGCCGATCGATTCGACCAGCGGGCCGCGGTTGAGGGCGACGATGTGAGCGATGTTGGGCGGCTTGGCGCCGATCGTCGAGATCGCGTCCTCGACGAACTCAGCCTCGGTCGCGAAGCCCAGCGCCCGGTTGTGGCGGCGCTCGAAGCCGATCGTCGAGGAGGTCTTCAAGTCGATCCCGGAGCTGCCGCAGAGCGAGCCGCCGAGGTGCCCCGGCCAGACCTCGCACTCGTCGGGCAGGGACATCAGGCGCTCGTGCAGCGAACGGAAGATGTCGTGCGCACCCTCGCGCGGCTCGATCGCAAGGTCAGGGCGGGCGACGTCGCCGACGAAGAGGCAGTCGCCGCTCAGCACCGCCCAGGGCTCGGCGCCGCGAGCCGCGTCGCGCAGCAGGAAGGAGGTGTGCTCGGGGCGGTGGCCGGGCGTGTGGATCGCCTCGATCGTCGCCCCTTCGCCCAGCGCCAGCACCCAGCCGTCGGCGAACGGCTCGTGCGGGTACTCGGCCTCGGCCAGCTCGCTGACGTGGATCGTGGCGCCGGTGGCGCGGGCCAGGCGACCGTGGCCGGAGACGTGGTCGGCATGGTTGTGGGTCTCCAGCACGTGCTCGATCCGCACCCCGTGCAGGCGGGCGAGGTGCAGGTAGGGGTCGATGTCCCACTGCGGGTCGACGACCGCGGCGGCGCCCGAGGCGGTGTCGCCGACCAGGTAGGAGGCGCAGCCGAGGTCCTCGTGGATGATCTGGCGGAAGAGCATGGTTCGGTCGGTGGCGGCGGTCGCGTCGTCTCTCGGCGGTCGGTTACGGTTGACACCAGGGTAGCGGCGACGGAAGGAGCGGAATGGCAGGCGAGGTCAATACCGACTTGGAGCAGGAGCTGACGGCGCTGCTCGAGGTGGAGCGGTTCGAGCCGCCCGCCGAGTTCCGCGAGCGGGCGCTGTGGAGCGACCCGGCGGTCTACGAGGAGGCGGGCGCCGACCCCGAGGCCTGGTGGCTGCGCCAGGCGAACGAGCTGCTCGACTGGGATCGGGCACCGTCCCAGGGCCTCGACGAGTCCAACCCGCCCTTCTTCAAGTGGTTCGCCGACGGGACGCTGAACGCCTCGGCCAACTGTCTCGACCGCCACGTCGCCGCCGGGCGCGGCGAGCGGGTCGCCTACCTCTGGCGTGGGGAGGAGGGCGAGGAGCGGGCGATCACCTACACCGAGCTGCTCGGCGACGTGCAGCGCTTCGCCAACGCGCTGCGCGACCACGGCATCGAGAAGGGCGACGTGGTCGGGGTCTACCTGCCGATGATCCCGCAGGTGGCGGTGGCGATGCTGGCCTGCGCCCGGATCGGCGCGATCCACAACGTCGTCTTCGGCGGCTTCTCGGCCGGGGCGGTGCGCGAGCGGATGGAGTTCTCGCACGCCAAGGCGCTGGTCACCGTGGACGGCGCGCGGCGCAAGGGCAAGACCGCGTCGGTCAAGGCGGCGGTCGACGAGGCGATCGGCGGGGTCGACTCGATCGAGACGATCTTCGTCGTCAACCACACCGGCGCCGAGTGCGAGATGCGCGAGGGGCGCGACGTCTGGTTCGAGGACGCATGTGCGGCCGCCGCGGCCGAGTGCCCGGCCGAGCCGATGGGCGCCGAGGACCCGCTCTTCATCCTCTACACCTCCGGCTCGACCGCCAAGCCGAAGGGCATCCTGCACACGACCGGCGGCTACCTGACCGGCGCCGCGTACACCCACCGCTACGTCTTCGACCTGAAGCCCGCCGACGACGTCTACTGGTGCGCGGCCGACGTCGGCTGGATCACCGGCCACTCCTACATCGTCTACGGGCCGCTCGCCAACGGCGCGACCAGCGTGATGTTCGAGGGGGCACCCGATTACCCCGCCAAGGACGTCTGGTGGGAGATCGTCGAGCGTTACGGGGTGACGATCCTCTACACGGCGCCGACCGCGATTCGCGCCTGCATGAAGTGGGGGCCCGAGCACCCGGGCGGCCACGACCTCACCTCCCTGCGCCTGCTCGGCTCGGTCGGCGAGCCGATCAACCCGAAGGCGTGGCTCTGGTACCACAAGGCGATCGGCGGCGAACGCTGCCCGATCGTCGACACCTGGTGGCAAACCGAGACCGGCCAGATCATGATCTCGCCGCTGCCGGGGATCACGGCGACCAAGCCGGGCTCGGCGACCGCGGCGCTGCCGGGCGTCGACGCCGCCGTCTTCGACGAGGCCGGCGAGCCGGTGGAGGAGCGCGAGGGCCTGCTCGTTCTGCGCCGCCCCTGGCCGGGCATGCTGCGCACCCTCTACCGCGAGGAGGATCGCTTCGTCGAGACCTACTTCGCGCGCTTCGGCAAGCAGACCTACCTGGTCGGCGACGCGGCGCGACGCGACTCCGACGGCTTCTTCTGGGTGCTGGGACGGATCGACGACGTGATCAACGTTTCCGGCCACCGCCTCTCGACCGCCGAGGTCGAGTCGGCGATCGTCTCCCACCCAAAGGTCGCCGAGGCGGCGGTGATCGGCCAGTCCGACGACGACACCGGCCAGGCGATCTGCGCCTTCGTCACCCTCGAGGGGAACCTCGAGGGGAGCGACGAGCTGGTCGCCGAGCTGCGCGACCACGTCGCCGAGCGGATCGGCAAGCTGGCCCGCCCGAAGCGCGTGATCTGGTCCGGCGACCTGCCCAAGACCCGCTCCGGCAAGATCATGCGCCGTCTGCTGCGCGACATCGCCGAGGGCCGCGCCCTGGGCGACGTAACAACCCTCCGCGATCCTGACGTGATGAAGGAGCTGGAGTCCAAGATCGCCACGAACGCCGACGGCTAACCGGGACGTTCGGAGACCATGCGCTCGACCGCGACCTCGAGGGCCTGGAGCTGTTCGCGGACGCCTTTCAGCTCGCGCAGGGCGAGCTGCTCGGCGCTGAGCTGCTCGGCCTCCAGCTCTTCCTCCACCACGGCGATTTCGGGACTCAGGAAGCGCTGTGCGAAGGCGCCGGTGAGCAGGGCGACGAAGCCGATCCCGACGATCAGGATCACGACCGAGACGATCTCGCCGCCGGTCGTCGTCGGGTAGATGTTCGAGCCCAGCGTGGTCATCGTCGTCACCGCCCAGTAGATCCCGTCCCAGGCGTTGAGGTGCTGGCTGTGCTTCTCGAAGGCGACGAAGACCGCGCCGCCGCCGACCGCCGTGAGCAGCGAGAGCAGCATCGCGTAGCGCAGTCCCTGCAGGGAGAAGACCTCGCGCGAGAGCTGCGCCAGGCGCAGCAGCCTGACCAGGCGCAGCAGCCGCAGGACCCGCAGGCTCTGCAGGCCGGGCGGCAGGACGGGCGGCGTGAAGAGCACGATGAAGGGATCGAGCGGGTGGTGGCGCAGCCAGACGCGCCGGTTTGGGACGACCGCCAGCATCACCACCAGCTCGATCGCAAAGGCGATCCAGGTCAGCCAGTTGAGCGTTCGGGCGAGGGCCTCCAGCCAGCCCCCGGGGTGCGACTCGGTAATCGCCACCATCGGCAGGGTCAGCGCCGCCGCGATCATCATCGGCGTGTTCAGCGCTTCCGCAACGCGCGTCGAGCGCGCGTCCATCCCCGGCGCGTAGCGCTCCGTTTTCGCATTGGCGTCTGTAGCCATCTGCCCTACTTCGACGCGAGCCCGGCCGCGCCCTCTCCGGTCGGCCTTAGAGCAGCTGCACCGGCGAGCCGTGGTAGCCGACGCGGGCCAGGTGGCGGTCTTCGCCGCCGGGCCAGAGGGTCAGCTCGAGGTTGGCGCGGTCGTCGGCGGGCTCCATGCGCAGCCAGGCGAGCGGGGCGTCGGGGGTGGCGCGCTCGCCCGCGGCGCGGATCGCGCTGAAGAGGGCCTCGCGCTCCTCGTCGCTGAGGTACTGGCTGACGATCGAGTGGTAGATCACGGTGGCCTGGCCGGGGGCCGGCTCGGCCAGCATCCGCTCGGCCCAGGCCGCCGCCGACTCACGCTCAAGCGTCACCGGCTCGGCGCGGGCGACCTCGAGCGCGGCGCGCATGCGGGCGATGCGATCGGTCTGGTCGGGCCAGATGTAGGTGAGCAGGGATAGCTCGCCCTCCTCGGTGGTCGGGTCGATTGGGGACGCGTCGCAGCCCTGGCGGCTGGCGATCTCGACAGTCGCGGGAAGGTCAGGCGCAGCACCACCATCGAGCTCGACCGCCAGGGTCAGCGGCGAGTCGGCCGGTCCCCAGGCGAAGTCCTCGCCCTCGTAGCGGAACCGGTCCCAGCGCAGGTTGAGCCCGGCGCTGGCGCCGACCTCGAGCAGCCGCAGCGGCAGCCCGGTCTCCCCGGCGACCGCGAGGAAGCCGAAGATCAGCGCCGCGCAGCGGCCGACCTCGTTGGTCTGCACGGGCCGGTCGATCGAGCCGCGCAGCTGCGCCGACTCGCGTCGCAGCACGTCATGCAACTGCTCCCACGCCTCGCTCACCCGGCCCTCGGCGTAGGCCGCGGCCAGCTCCGGCTCCCGCCCGGTCAGCACAAGGCGGTTGACGGCGCCCAGCAGCCGCAGCCCGAGCACCGAGAAGCGCGGGTCGGCCTCATGCCCGCGCATGATCTCCCAGGCCGGCCCCCGCGCCTCGACGTCCTCCGCCACCCGTTCCAGCAGCCCCGCGTAGAGCGGCGAGCCGATCATCCGGCAGGCATCCGCCTGCCAGCGCATCTGCGCCGCGATCGCTTCCTGTGGAGCCTCGGCCACGGAGGCGATTCTAGGAAGTCAGCGAGTCCGAGTCCTGAAACGACAAGACCCGCCGGAGCGGGTCGAGTCTAGGCTTTGGCGGGGAACCACCCCGCTGGTGCCTCCAGGTGGCTGACACCCAATCCACTGGAGGGTACCACCAGACTCGACCCGCTCATTGGTCTGCGGAGGGCGCCGGACTCGAACCGGATCCGACGGTTAATCGGACAGATTGGGTGTCATCCAACTGAAGACACCTGTCTTCTTCACCCTCCTGTCAGCGATGCTAGAGGCGAAACCTCGGGTCCGAACGCGATTTGCCAAAAAGTCACACTTTTGTGACTACCTCTTAATGTCAGGTCAATCCACGCCCGCCAGCGGCTCCCAGCGGAAGCGGCGGATTGCGACCCAGGCGCCGATCGCGGCCCAGGCGAGCAGGACGGCGACGTTGCCGCCTTCGAGGCCGGCGCCGCTGGCTTCGGGGGAGAGGGTGGTCTGCAGGCCGACGGCCAGGTGGAAGAGGGGGAAGACGCGCCCGACCTGTTCGAGCCAGTGGGGGAGCTGGTCGATCGGAATCCAGACGCCCGAGACGAAGGCGAGCATCACCACGCTGAAGGGGGCGATCGTCGAGGCGGCGTCGACGGTCGGGGTGAAGGGCGTCAGCGCGATGCCGAGCGTGCAGAGCACGCCGGTGCCGAGCGCCGCGTAGACGAGGAATCCGAGGAAGCTGACGCCGGGGAATTCGACCCCGTAGGCGAGGGCGCCGATGCCGACCAGCAGCAGGGTCATCAGCAGCGCCTGAGCGGTCGCCCTCAGGATCTGGGCGGCGATGAAGGTCCAGGCCGGCATCGGCGTGCCGCGCAGCCGCTTCAGCTGACCGCGCTCGCGCTGGGTGGTGACGCTGACCGCCAGCGTGGTGAAGGTCGAAAGCGAGACCGAGTAGGCGACGATCCCAGCGGTGAAGTAGGACTGCGCGCTCAGCTTCAGCCCGTTCGGCAGGGTGACCGTCTGGCCGGCGTGGACGAAGATCGAGTTGAAGAGGACGAGGAAGACCAGCGGGAAGGCGATCGTGAAAACCAGCGTGCGCGGGGTGCGCAGGGCGACGACGATCGCCGCGCGCGCCTGGGCGAGGACCATGCCGCCGGCGCTCATCGCTCGTTTCCTCCGCCGCCGGTCAGGTCGAGGAAGATGTCCTCGAGGCTCGGCCGGCGCACCTCGAGGCCCTCGAGCGCGGCGCCGCGCTCCTCGGCGAGCGAGAGCAGGCGGTGCAGGTCGGCCTGCGGCCGCTCGGTCTCGATCCTCGCCTCGCCGCCGTCGACCCGCACCGGCGCCGAGACGCTCGCCCGCAGGTCATCCACCGAGAGCCCGCCGTCGAGCCGGAAGCCGATCACGGTGTGGCGGCCTAGGCTGGCGCTGAGCTCGGCCATCGGCCCCTGGGCGACGATCCGCCCTTCGCGCAGGATCGCCACCCGGTCGGCGAGGTGCTCGGCCTCGTCCATGTAGTGGGTGGTGAGGAAGACCGTCTTGCCGAGGTCCTTCAGCCCCTCGATCATGTTCCAGGCTTCACGCCGCGCGGTCGGGTCGAACCCCGTGGTCGGCTCGTCGAGGAAGATCAGGTCGGGGTCGCCGACCAGGCCGATGGCGACGTCGACGCGGCGCTTCTGCCCGCCGGAGAGCGAGCCGATCCGCTCGCCGCGCTTTTCCGCCAGGCCGGTCAGGTCGATCGTCTGGTCGATGGGCCGTGGCGCCCGGTAGAAGGTGGCGAAGAGCGCGACCGCCTCGCGCACGGTGAGCAGCGGGTCGAGCTCGCACTCCTGCAGGACGAGGCCGACTCGGGCACGCCACTCGCGGGTCGGCTGGCCGGGGTCGACGCCGAGCACCGTGACCTCGCCGCCGCTGCGCTCGCGGTAGCCCTCGAGGATCTCGATCGTCGTCGTCTTGCCGGCGCCGTTGGGGCCGAGGAAGCCAAAGACCTCGCCGGCGCCGACCTCGAACTCGATCCCGGCGACCGCCTCGTGTTCGCCATAGGACTTGCGCAGCCCCCGCACGCTGATCGCAGTCGCGCCCACCTCCCCCAACCTACCCAATGGCGACCGTCGCCCCAGCCGACCCTCCCCGCTGACTTCGTGTTTTGGGAGGCATATGCGCACCTAAAGGCGAAGTCAGCGGGGGAAGGGTGGTTTGCTAAACTAATTACCGAGGCTAATTAATGACCCCGAAGACCGACGACACGACGCTCACCGATGCCGCTGCCCGGCTGCGGATGGCGATCGTGCGTACTTCGCGGCGGCTGCGCCAGGAGGCTGCCGAGGCGGGGGCGGAGCTGACCCCGACGGCGGTCTCGGCCCTGGCGACGATCGAGCGCCACGGCCCGCTGACCCCCAGCGAGCTGGCCGCGACCGAGCGGATCAAGCGGCCGACCGCGACGCGGATCGCGCGCGTCCTGGTCGAGGCCGGGCTGGTCGAGCGGGCGCCCGACCCGGCCGACGGCCGCAGCGCCCTGCTCAGCGTCAACGCCGCCGGGCGCGAGCGCCTGCGCCGCCTGCGCGGCCGCAAGAACGCCTACCTGGCGCGCCGCATGCGCGATCTCCCCGGCGAGGACCTGCGCACCCTGGAGCGCGCCGCCGCGATCCTCGAGGGGATCCTCGAGGGGGACCGGCCTTGAGCGCCGGCCTGCGCCGCAGCTTCAGCTCGCTCTCGGTCCCCAACTACCGCCGCTACTTCGCCGGGCAGCTGATCTCGCTGTCGGGCAACTGGATGCAGACGGTCGCCGCGCTCTGGCTGGTGCTCAGCCTGACCGGCAGCGGCGTCGCGGTCGGCGCGACCACCGCGCTGCAGTTCCTGCCGATGCTGCTCTTCGGCGCCTGGGGCGGGCTGCTCGCCGACCGCTTCCCGAAGCGGCGGCTGCTGATGACGACCCAGGCGCTGATGGCGCTGCCCGCGCTCGGCCTCTTCGCGGTTACCGCCGCCGGCGTCGCGGCGCCCTGGATGGTCTTCCTCGCGGTCTTCGCGATGGGCGCCGTCAACGCGGTCGACAACCCGACCCGGCAGAGCTTCGTGATCGAGATGGTCGGCCCCGACCGAGTCGTCAACGCGGTCAGCCTCAACAGCGTCATCGTCCAGTCGGCGCGGATCGTCGGCCCGGCGATCGCCGGGCTCCTGATCGCCGCCTTCGGCGTCGCGCCCGCGTTCGCGATCAACGCGCTCACCTTCGTGGCGATGATCGCGGCCCTGCGCCGCATGGACCCGGGGCAGCTGCGCGACGCCCCGCGCGCCGCCCGCGAGCGGGGCGCGATCCGCGCCGGGCTGCGCTACGTGCGCGCCACGCCCGAGCTGGCGGTGCCGCTGGCGCTGATGGCCCTGGTCGGCACCTTCGGCTTCAACTTCCAGGTCGTCCTGCCGCTGCTCGCCCGCTTCAGCTTCGACGGCGGGGCGGGGACCTACGCGGCGCTGGTCTCGGCGATGGGGGTGGGCTCGGTCGCCGGGGCGCTGGTCACCGGCGCCCGCGGCCGCACCGGCCCGCGCCTGATCGCCGGCGCCGCGCTCGCCTTCGGCGGCGCCGCCCTGCTCGCCGCCGCCGCGCCGCAGATGGCGGCCGAGGCAATCGCCCTTGTAGCCCTGGGCGCCGCCGCAGTCACCTTCGCCGCGACGATCAACTCCACCCTCCAGCTGGCCGTCTCCCCCGAGATGCGAGGCCGAGTGATGTCCCTCTACTCAGTCGTCTTCCTCGGCTCAACCCCAATCGGCGGCCCCCTGACCGGCTGGCTATCCCAAACCTACGACCCCCGCTTCGCCCTCCTCCTGGCAGCGATCTCCGGCCTAAGCGCCGCCTGGGCCGCCCACGTCAGCTTCACCCGCCTCCGCGCCCGCTCCAAGCAGCCAATCACGCAAGAAGAACCGGCCGCGGCCTGAACCCATGGGAACCTGATGCAGCGCGTTGGAGCGCGAGGGAGAGGGGTCCCGGGGGAATGTCGCGAAGCGGCCTATGCAATCCGATGTCCGCGCGGCGCAAGCCGCGCACAAACATCGTCGCCAAGCGCGAAGCGCGTGCGACCCAAATTCCCCCGAGACCCCTCTTCCTCGCGCCTATACCCCTACCCCACGTACCCCGCCGATTCCAGGTACGCCGCAGCCGCTTCCTTAGGAGTCTGCTTTTCGAGTTCGACTCTCGCATCCAGCTCCTGGACCACCGGCAGGGTCAGCCCCTTCTGGACTTCGACGATCGTCTTTTCGTAATCCGGTCCGGCTGCTTCGGCCGTCGACTTCTTGGTCACGAAGATCACGTTGCCGGCCGGGAAGACGTGCTTGTCGTCTTCGAGGATCACGAACTTGTCCTTCTCCGCCGAGAGCTGCGGGTCGGTGGTGAAGAGGATCGAGAGGTTGGCCTGGCCGTTTTCGAGCACCTTGTAGCGCAGGCCGATGTCGACCGGGTGGAAGGACTTGAACTTCAGCCCGTAATACTTTTCGAGCCCGGCCAGGCAGTCGATCCGCTGGCGGCACTCGGGCGAGCCGTAGAGCGACATGCTTTCCGACTTGCCTTCCAGGTCGGAGACCGTTTCCAGCCCTTCTTCTTCGGCGAACTTCTTCGTCGTGCCGACCGCGTTGGCGCTGGCGAACGGCGTCGGCGGGAAGGCCGTCAGCCCTTCCTTTTCGAATTCGGCCTTCGCCTTTTCGTAGGCCGGATCGGCGCCGGACGGGACTTCTTCGGGTTCGAGCCCGAAGAACGAGGTGAGCGCCGTGCTGGCGTACTCCGGATAGCCCGAGATCGCCCCCGACTTGACCGACTGCAGGGCCACCGTTTCGGAGCCGAGGTTGAGGTCGCTCTTCACGGTGTAGCCGGCCGCGGCCAGGGCCTGGGCGTAGATTTCGCCGAGGATTTCCTGTTCGGGGAAGTTCTTCGAGCCGATCGTCAGCTTCACCTTGGCGTTTTCGGGGTTGGAGACGATCGCGCTGCCTTCCGCCGCTTCGCTTTCGCTGGAGCTGCTGTCGCTGCTGCTGCCGCAGGCGGCGACGCTGAGGCTGAGGGCTAGCGCGAGCAGCAGCCCCGTGGCCGCCCGCGGACGAGTTGACTTGGTCCTCATTTCGTTCCTCTCTTGTCGGTGGTCGAGATCATGCGGTCTGCAACCGCAAGCCTTTCGAGGTGAGCAGACGTTGCGTCCCGGCGAGCGCCAGCTCGAGCGCCAGCGCCAGCAGAGCGACGAGGATCGCGCCGGCCAGGACGCCGTTCTTGCCGTAGACGTTTTCGTTGATGATGAAGTCGCCCAGGGTGAGCACTCCGGCGAGCGGCGCGATCGTCGCCGTCGCCACGATCGCGATCGTCGCCCCGCGGATGCCGGTGAAGATCGTCGGGATCGCCAGCGGCACCTCGACCCGGCGCAGGATCTCGAGCTCGGTCATCCCCATGCCGCGCGCCGCGTCGACGGTCGGGCGGTTGACCTGGCTGATGCCGACGTAGGCGTTGGTGAGAATCGGCGGCACGCCGAGCACGGCGAGGGCGATCGTCAGGTTGAGCACCCCGACTCCGACCGCCGTCGCCATCAGCGCGATCAGCGCCAGCTCCGGCACCGCCCGGCCGGCGTTGCCGACCGCGACCGCGAAGAACCCCCCGACCCCGCGGTGGCCGAGGTAGAGGCCGACCGGCAGCGCGACGAGCAGCGAGAGGGCGAGCGCCAGCACCGTCACCTCGAGCTGGGTCACGGTCAGTTCGACCACCTGCGAGAGGCCGCCGACCGTCTTGCCACCGGTCACGTTCGAGCTCTGCGGGGTGAAGATGAATTCGATCGCGCCGCCGAAGGAGGCGAGCGCCGGGTGGGGGAGGAGCGCGCTCATCCCTGGCCGGCCCTCCGCCAGGGTGTGGCCAGGCGCTGGCTGAGCACCAGTAGCGCGTCGAAGACGAGCGCCATCAGGATCGCGATGCCGCCGGCGATGATGATGCTCGTCGCGAAGTCGATGTTGCCTTCGCCGTAGATCCGCGTGCCCAGCCCGCCGCCCCCGGCGAAGACCGCGAGCGTGGCGATCGCCACCGTGCTGACGGTCGCGATCCGCAGCCCGGCGACGATCTCCGGCGTCGCCAGCGGCAGCTCGACCCGCCAGAGGATCTGCCGCTCGGTCAGCCCCATCCCGCGCGCCGCGTCGCGCACCGAGACCGGCACGTTGGCGAGGCCGGCGATCGTGTTGCGGTAGATGATCTGCAGGGTGTAGGCGCTGAGCGCGACGATCGCGGTCACGTCGCCGCGGCCGGTGATCGGCAGCAGCAGGAAGAAGAAGGCGACGCTGGGGATCGTGTAGAGGATGCCGGTGCCGGCCAGCAGCGGCGGGCGCAGCCAGGCGTGGCGGTGGGCGAGCAGCGAGAGCGCGAAGGCGATCGCGAAGCCGATCAGCACCGAGAAGACGACCAGCTCCAGGTGCTGCACGGTGGGCGTCGCGAAGCGGTCGATGTGTTCCTTCGCCCAGCCCCAGCAGAAGAGCTTGTCGGTCGCCTGGCAGGGCAGGCTGCTGGAGCTGCGTTCGTGGAAGAAGCCTTCGCCGACCTGGCCCGCCGCGGCGAACGTCAACGTCGGGCTAACCACGCGGTCGCTCCACGGCGCTGCGTTCCTCGGCCTTCGCCTGTGGCGAGCCGAGGAACTCGGAGATGATCTCGACTGAGAGCACGCCGGCGATCCGGCCGCGGTGGTCGGCCACGGCGGCGTACTGCGCCTCGCCCTGCAGCAGGTCGGCGAGCGCGTCGCGCATCACGTCGTCGAGCTCGAGCAGCGGCCCGAGCGGGAAGTCGGGCCGGGCGGGCACCACCTCGGCGGCCAGGTCGCGCTCGGAGAGCCAGCCGAGCGGGCGGCGCTCGCCGTCGACCAGCAGCGGGTAGGGGACCTCGACGTCGGGCGCGGCGAGCTTCGCCCGCACCTCGGCGGTCGGCTGGCCGACGTAGGCGAGCGGCGCCTCCCAGAGGTCGATGTCGGTGACCCGCATCAGCGCCAGCCGCTTCAGCGCCCGGTCGGCGCCGACGAAGTCCTCGACGAACTCGTCGGCGGGGTCCATCAGGATCTCGGCCGGGGTGGCGTACTGGGCGAGGTGACCGCCCTCGCGCATCACCGCGATCCGGTCGCCCATCTTGATCGCCTCGTCGATGTCGTGGGTGACGAAGAGGACCGTCTTGCCGATCTCGGCCTGCAGGCGGAGGAACTCGTTCTGCAGGCGCTCGCGGTTGATCGGGTCGATCGCCCCGAAGGGCTCGTCCATCAGCATCACCAGCGGGTCGGCGGCGAGCGCCCGGGCGACGCCGACCCGCTGCTGCTGGCCGCCGGAGAGCTGCGCCGGGTAGCGGCCGGCAAGCTCCGGGTCGAGTCCGATCAGCTCCAGCAGCTCGGCGGTGCGCGCCGCGGTGCGCTCCTTCTTCCAGCCGAGCAGCCCGGGCACGGCGGCGATGTTCTCGGCGATCGTGCGGTGCGGGAAGAGGCCGACCTCCTGGATCACGTAGCCGATCTCGCGCCGCAAGTGGGCCGGCTCGCGGTCGCGCACCGAGCGCTCGCCGATCAGCACGTCGCCCTCGCTCAGCTCGACCGTGCGGTTGACCATCCGCATCGCGGTCGTCTTGCCGCAGCCCGACGGCCCGACCAGCACGCAGATCTCTCCGGCGGGGACCTCGAGGGTGAGGCCGTCGACGGCGGCGACAGCAGAGTCGCCGTAGCGCTTGGTCGCGCCTGCGTAGCGGACGGAAGAGGCTCCGCCGCCCGACCGGTCAGTCGCCTCGTGGCTGGGCACTCGGCCCGAGCCTATACCCGGATCGCGCGGCTAGCCATGCGCGGCGCACTCGGAGGCCGGTTCGCCGCCGCCGCGGCTCAGCCAGAAGAGCGCCGTGAAGATTGCCAGGCCGAGCAGGTTCAGCGCCAGCTTGTAGTCGAGCTCGACCGAGCCGAAGATGTCGTTGCGGGTCGGCCGCGGGCCCTCCGGGATCAGCCCGGCGAGGCCGAAGACGAGGTCGACGATCAGCGCCGCGACCACCATCGTCACGAACATCAGGGCGACGATCCGCACGGTGAAGGGCCAGCCGTAGAACTTCGCGTAGGCGGCGACGATGGTCAGCACGATCAGGTCGGCGAAGATGAAGGCGATCACGCCGGCGAAGCTGATCCCGCCCGACCAGAGCACCGCCGCCAGCGGCACGTTGCCGACCGAGCAGACGAAGCTGAGGATCGCGATCAGCGGCCCGACCAGGACGTTCTCGATCGTGCGGATCGCGGGCGGCGCGTCGGTGACGAAGAGGAAGTTGAAGAAGCCGTTGCCGAGCAGGCCGATGAAACCGGCGAGCAGGAACCCGATCGAGATCTCCTTCCAGAGCATCCGCCAGTCGGAGCGGAAGTTGAAGGCGACCGCGGTCCAGGACTCCAGCGAGGTGAGCCGCTCGCGCAGGCCGCTCCGCTCCTCGCCCTGCCCGCCGCCGTGCTCGTGCATTTCGCCCTCCTGGGCCTCGCGCGCGTGCGCCCGCGCCTGCTCTTCGAGCCGCGGCGAGACGAAGAAGCGCAGGGTCGCCGCCATCAGCACGATCAGCACGATGCCGCCGAAGTACTCGGCGAGCGCGAACTGCCAGCCGATCAGCACCCAGAGCACCAGGCCCAGCTCCCAGACCAGGTTGGTCGAGGCGAACTGGAAGGCGAGCGCCGTGGTCGCTGAGGCGCCCTTCTGGATCAGCGTCTTGGCGATCGAGATCGCCGCGTAGGAGCAGGAGGATGAGGCGGCGCCGAGCCCGGTCGCCAGCGCCACCGGCTTCGGCCCGCGGCCGGCGAGGCTCGCCTGGATGCGCTCGGTCGGCACCCAGGCCTGGACGATCCCCGAGATCGCAAAGCCGAGGACCAGCGCCCACCAGACCTCGTAGGCCATCAGCAGCGACTGCTTGAAGCCTTCGAGAATCGTGCCGAGGACGTTGCCCATGGCCGCACCGTATCAGATACCCCTAGGGGGTATTAACCGGGCAGGTCAGCCGATCCCGAGCCGCCGCGAGCGCTCCGCCGCCCGCGCGACGATCTCCCCCAGCCCCGGCACCTCGCCCCCCCGCATCAGCACCCGTCCGCCGACCACCGTCGTGTCGACGATCGACCCCGACGCCGCGTAGACCAGGTCCGCGTGCAGCTCCCCGACCCCGAGCTCGTAGGACCCCGTTCGCAGCAACAGGAAGTCCGCCGCCGCCCCGGCCCGCGGCTCGACCCCACCGGTGGCGATCGACCAGGCCTCGCGGGCCGCGATCACGGTGGCGTCGCGGGCGGCGTGGCGCTGGGAGAGGGCGAAGAGCTTCAGCTCGGAGAAGAGGTCGAGCGAGTCGTTGGAGCCGGCGCCGTCGGTGCCGAGGCCGACCCGGACGCCGGCCCGGCGCGCGGCCGGGTAGGGGAGGACGCCGCCGACCGCGAGCTTCAGGTTGGCCGCCGGGTTGGCGACCAGCGTCGCGCCGCGCTCGGCGATCAGCTCCAGCTCCGCCTGGTCGAGCCAGACGCCGTGGGCGAGCACGGTGCGCTCGCCGAGCAAACCGACGCGGTCGAGGTAGGCGGCCGGGCGCACGCCGTGGCGCTCGACGCACTGGCGCACCTCCTCCTCGGTCTCGGAGAGGTGGATCTGGACGGCGACCCCGCGCTCGGCCGCGGTCTCCGCCGTCCAGCGCAGCAGCCCTTCGCTGACCGTGTAGATCGCGTGCGGGGCGAGGGAGGCGCCGACCCGCGGCTCGTGTTCGGCCAGCTCCTCGAGGCTGCCCAACGCCGTCGCCTTGATCTCCTCGGTGCCGCCCGCGGCGTCGAACAGCGGCCCGCCGATCGTCGCCCGCAGGCCGGCGTCGCTCACCGCGCGGGCGGTCGCCCCCGGGTGCCAGTACATGTCCCAGAAGCGGGCCGTCCCGGTGCGGATCATCTCGGCGCAGGCGAGCCGCGCGCCCCAGTAGACGTCCTCCGGCTCGAGCTTCGCCTCGACCGGCCAGATCTTCTCCTTCAGCCAGCGCATCAACGGCAGGTCGCCGCCGTAGCCGCGGAAGAGGGTCATCGCGGCGTGGGTGTGGCCGTTGACCAGCGGCGCGACCAGCGGCGCCCCGCCCGCCTCGATCGTCTGGTCGCCCGGCTCGGGGCGCACCCCTGGCCCGAGAGCGACGATCCGGCCGCCCTCGCAACGCAGACCGACCCGCCGGCCGTCGAGCAGCGCCCCGGTGACGGTCAGCGGCGCGCTCACCGTCCCACCGCGCCCAACCGGGGCAGCGCCCCCGCCAGGCCCTCGCGCAGGCGCCGGGCGTTGGCGGCGCGGGCGGGCTCAAGCGCCTCAACCGCGACCGGCTCCGCGTCGAGCCCGTTGGCGAGGTTGTCGACGGCGCAGACCGCGGCGTAGGCGAGGCCGAGCTCGGCGGCGACGATGCACTCCGCGGCGATCGTCATCCCGACCAGATCGGCGTGCGGGGCGATCAGCCGGATCTCGGCCGGGGTCTCGAAGCGCGGCCCGATCGTCTGCCAGTAGACGCCCCCGTCGCGCAGCCTGCCACCGTCACCGGCCGGCCACGCCTCGAGCACCTCCCCTCGCCAGGCCGGGTCGAAGCCGGGCGCGCTGTGGGCGCGCTCGTCTGCGAAGACGGAGAGACCGAGGTGCAGGGCGATGAAGTCGTCGGGGCAGACCAGGCTGCCGACCGGCAGCGCCGGGCTGAGCGAGCCGACCGAGGCGAGCGCCAGCACCCGGTCGCAGCCCTGCTCGACCAGTGGCCGCAGGTTGGCGACGTGGTCGATCTCGTGTGGCAGCACATAGCCACTGCCACTGTCGTGCCGCTGCACGATCGCCGCCCCATGCTCAGCCGCCGCGGCAGCGACCGTCTCGCCCCCCGGCCCGAGCCCACTGCTGCCAAGCACCACCGCCAGCCGTCCCATGACGCGATCCTAGGAGGTGCCGGCGAGCTTCACTCTGAAGAGGTCTGAACGGCCCTGAAGCGGTCGCCCCAGAGGCCGACCATCTGGTCGGCGAACTCGTTGACCAGCGGCATCTCGGGGGCGGCGTCGAAGAGCATTTCGAGGTCCTCCTCCCAGATGTAGATCTTCAGGTCGAGGGTGACGGCGAGTTCCTCGCTGACCCGCTCGCCGATCAGCGCGTAGGCCTCGCGCAGCATCGTCACGTTGGTCAGTTTGTCGGCGGCGAAGATCGCCACCGCCTCGCCGCCGGCCCGCCCGACGCGCCGCCGGTGCTCGCGCTTGCGCTCCTCGTATTCCGCGATCGTCTTGTCTTCGGTCAGCGCCTCGACCAGGTCGGCGACCTCGTCGCCGAAGCGCTCGCGCAGTCCGCCGCTCTCGATTTCGCTCTTCTCGACCACGTCGTGCAGGAGGGCGGCGGCGAGCACTTCGTCGCGGTGGCCGAGCTGGAGGAGGAGCTCGGCGACGGCCAGCGGGTGGTCGATGTAGGGACGGCCGTCGCTACCCCGGCGCAACTGGCCGGCATGCGCCTTGCGCGCCGTCTCGAGCGCCTCCCCGAGCAGATCGGATCGCTCGACCGCAGCGTCGATTCCAGGGGTCGAGGACATCGCGGAGCAGCGTACCGGGCCGCGAACGCCCCGTAAACCGTGCAGTTCAACTCAAGCGGTCAAGCTGTCTGCAGCGGACTGCGGACCTTCGCGGGCAGCTCGTACTCGGCGTGCTCGACGGCCAGCTCAAGCGCATCCTCCTCGCCGCCGGCCTCGACCCAGCACCGTCGCGCCGCTTCGCTCAGCAGGTCGAGCTGCGCGTCGGAGTGCATCGGGTCGTGGTGGAAGAGCACTGTGCGGTCGGCCCCCGCGCGACGGGCGAAGGAGACGGCGTGCGAGGTTGAGGAGTGCCCCCAGCCGACGTGCTCGGGGTACTCGGCGTCGGTGTACTGGCCGTCGCAGATCAGCAGCGAGGCGTCGCGGGCGAGGCCGAGGCCGGAGATCCAGTCCTCCTCGAGCGTGTCGAGGTCGGCGCCGAGCGCCGGCTCGTGGTCGGGTATGTAGGCGAGCGAGGACTCGCCGTCGTCGATCCGGTAGCCGAGCGTCGGCCCACGGTGGGCGACGGAGGCGGCTCGGATCCGCGCCGGCCCGATCTCCCACTCGGCCTGCGGGCAGTGGCGGAAGGAGACGTCGCAGGGCAGCTCGCGCACCTCGACCGGCGAGAGCGGCGCCGAGATGTAGCGGGCGATTCGGTCGCGCAGCGAGGCCTCGGGCGAGGCCGGGCCCCAGATCACGATCTCGGTCTGGGCGCGGAAGGCGGGGGCGAAGAAGACGAGGCCCTGGATGTGGTCGAGGTGCAGGTGGGTGAGGAGGATGTGCAGCCGGGCCGGCTCGGCCGCCAGCGCCAGGCCGAGGCTGCGGATGCCGGTTCCCGCGTCGAGCGCCAGCATCGAGCCGTCGGAAAGGGTGACGCCGACGCACGAGGTGTTGCCGCCGTAGCGGATCGTCTCCGGCCCCGGGGAGGGGATCGAGCCGCGGGTTCCCCAGAGCTTGACCTTCATCTCAGTGCCCTGCCCCGTTGCTCGACCCGGTCGGCCAGAAGACGGCGATCGCGCCCTGCGAGCCGTGCGCGGTGAGGATCGGGAAGGCCGAGACCTCGACCTCGTGCCTGGAGCCGTCGACCGAGCCGATCTCGAAGCTGGCGTGGGCCGGGCGCCCTTTGCGCACGGCGACGACCAGCGGCAGCTCGTCATAGGGGATCGGCTCGCCCGCCTCGTCGAACGGTCCGAAGAGCGAGCCCCACTCCTCGGCGCCGACCGTGCCCAGTTCCTCGAAGCGCTTGCCCAGCAGCGTCCCGGCCGCCTCGTTGTAGAAGACCAGGAGGCCGCCCTCGTCGACCAGGAATGCCGGCGTCGAGAGCGCAGACATAAGGTTGCGGGCGAGGATCAGCTCAAGCGGCTTCTGCGTCACAGACGACACTTTAGATAGTTCGGATCGGCACAGACTTGTGAAAGAAAAGCTCGCTGAGTGCAGAAGCGAGACAATTACCTTCGACCGCGGGGCAAGCCGGGTCCGTGATGTTGGTCACGCTTATCCCTTCTCTGTAGAGGCGCAAAGAGTCTGTAGAGACGCCGGTGCTCCCTGAAAACGCCACCTCCAGTGCTAGCCTTCGCGATGCGAGAATGGCGAACCCCCAGCTGACGGCGAGCAGCGTCTTGCTGTTCTGGGGTGGCACGTTTTGCGGAAGGGGTTCGGGCCGGATGCTCGAACCCTTTCTCGCGTGAGGGGCCCGGCGACTGCCTCGCGGCAGCCGCCGGAGACCCCTTTCAGACGCCTACCTGGCGAGTCGGTCGATGACCAACATGGAAACCAGGAGCGTCACGGCGAGAATGACGACTTCCGTACGACCTCCTTTCTGAGCGCTTCGCGCTCTTGACTCGGAGCCGGCGGCCCCAAGCCCTAGGGCCGGTCGATGGGGCTACCGGCTGCGAGCCGGAATGCGTCGTTTTGTCGTCATCTCGCCGGCACCCAAGGTAAGGGCCGTGGCGGCGGACCTCGGTACGCGCCCAGGTCCTAATTGGTCGTCCGGCGGCGGAGATCGGCGGAACGGAGTCCAAGCCGGCGTCGCCGGTTCGGCAATCGAGTACGGTGCCATCCTCGTGGAGGCCGCGACCCAATCGCAGGAGGCGAAGCGCCTCGGGCCGCCGCCCGGGGAGCCGAGCTCGACCTATCGGGCGGCGATGGCGGTTTGCCGGCCGGCGATGGCCTGGGGCCGGTTGCGGGTCGAGGGGTTGGAGACGCTGCCGCCTAGTGGGCCGGTGCTGGTCGTCGGCAACCACGACAGCCACTGGGACCCGGTGACGGTCGGCGCGTCGGCGATCCGGCGGCGGCAGATCCGGGCGCTGGCGAAGGCGCAGCTCTGGGACGTGCGCGGGCTCGGGCCGGTGCTCAACGGCATGGGGCAGATCCCGATCGAGCGCGGCGCCGGGGACGCGCAGGCGCTGGCGCGGGCGATCGAGGAGCTGCGGCGCGGCGCCTGCATCGGCGTCTTCCCCGAGGGGACGCGCTCGCGCGGCAAGGCGCTGCGGGCGCGCAGCGGCGTCGGCCGCCTCGCCCTCGAGGTGCCCGAGGCGCGGCTCGTCTGCGTGGCGATCGAGGGCACCACGGCCTTCACCTCCTTCCCGCGCCGCCCGCAGCTGCGGATCCGCTTCTTCGAGCCGCGCGAGGGCCAGGCCCGCCCCGGCGAGGAGCCGGGCGAGCTCGCGGCCCGGCTGCTGGCCGAGATCCGCGAGCTCGTCCCCCCGAAGGTGGGGGGGCGCAAGCGCCCTCCCGCCTAGTGCCCGGCCTTTTCGCCGTTGGGGTGCAGCGGGTACCAGGAGGCGCCGAACGCCTTGCTGTCGGTGCCGTTGGCTTCGCCGGGCTTCGTGTCGCTGACGTAGGTGTAGAGCGGCCAGCCCGCGTAGGTCACCTGGGTCGTGCCGTCCCTGCGTTCGGTCGTGCCGAGCTTCGAGGGCGCCGCCCCTTCGCCCGCCTGCGGCTTGCCTTCGGTGAGCAGCGGCGGCCAGGCTGCCGCGCACGCCCCGTAGCAGGCCGATTCGCCGTTGCGATCCTTCTCGAAGTAGTAGAGCGTCAGGCCTTCGGAGTCGACGAGGACCCGGCCCACGCCGCTTGCGTTACCGACCGTGATCGGCGCCCCGGTCGCCGCCGCGGTGGTCGTCGCCGGCTTGCCGTTCGACGATTCGCCGCCGCCGTAGGCGCTGCCGCTCGAGCTACCGCCGCCCCCGCCGCAGCCGGCGACTGCGATCAGCGCCAGGGCGAACAGGACGATGGCTGAAAGGGTCCTCTTCACGTCGCTTCCTCCTCGTGGTTTGGGTCTTCGAGTGCGGTCGCGCCGCCGAGCGGCGCGACGAAGGTGCGTTTGCCGGCGTGGACGACCAGCGCCTCGGCGCGCGAGAGGTCGAGCGCGGTGCTGAGCACGGCGATGTCCTCGGCGCCCCAGCGGTAGCGGAAGGTCCCTGCCGAGACGGCGCCGCCGCCGGGCCCGCGCACGTAGACGCGGCAGAGCGTCCCCGAGCGGATCCCCGAGACGTACATCTCGATCTCGGTGCCGAAGGCGCGCGGTTCGAGCGTCGCGGAGATCTTCACGCCGGGCGGCAGCGAGCGGAAGGCGACGTGCTGCGCCGGCCCCGAGCTGCCGCCGCCGCCGAGCACGAAGATCGCCAGCACCGCCGCGGCAGCCGCCGCCGCGCCGCCCAGGCCGAGGCCGAGGCGCCACTGCCGGCGTCGCCGCCGCGAGTGCCGCTCGGCGGCGATCATCGCCGCGATCCGCGCCCCCAGGTCGGCCGGCGGCGCCGGCGCCGGCTGCTCGAAGCGGGCCGGGTCGGCGTGGGGGAGGAGGGTGGCGACCGCGCCCAGCGACCCGGCCTCGGCGCGGCACCCCGGACAGCCCTCGAGGTGCGCCTCCAGCGCGACCCGCTCCTGCTCGCCGATCTGGCCGAGCGCGTAGGCGCCCAGCGACTCGCGCCACTCGCGGCAGCTCTCACTCGTCATAGCCCATCTCCTCCAGCACGACCCGCAGCGCCCGCAGGCCGTAGTAGACGCGGCTCTTGACCGTCCCCTCGGGGACGCCGAGCTCCTCGGCGACCTCGGCGTAGGGGCGGCCGCGGTAGTAGGTCTCGATCAGCACCCGGCGGTGCTGCTCGCCGATCCGGCGCAGCGCCTCCTCGACCTGCCAGGCGAGCAGCGCCTCGTCGAAGGGCTCGACCGCGGGCTCGGCGGCGCCCCGCTCGGCGACCCGCGGCCGCACGGCCCGCGCCCGGCCCAGGTCGATCACCACGTTGCGCAGGATCGCGAACAGCCAGGTGCGCAGCGAGCCGATCCGCGGGTCGAAGCGCTCGCCCGCCCGCCAGGCGCGGACGAAGGTCTCCTGCACGGCCTCCTCGGCCAGTCCCGCGTCGCCCAGCGAGCGCACGGCAAAGCCGAAGAGCTCAGCCGAGTGGGCGGCGTAAGCCTCGCGCACGCCCCTCTCGTCTATCAGTGCGCCGGGTGGCATTCGCTCGGCATACGAATGCCCACCAGCACGGGTTCAGGTGCTGCTACTCGAGTTTGCCGATCTTGAAGATTTTGGTGCCGCAGTCGGGACAGACGCCCTGGATCGCCGGGCGACCGTTTTTCATGGTCACCTGCTGGGCATCCTTGATCTCGACCTTCTTGCGCTCCTTGACGCAGTAACCCTCGGGCATCGGGGAACTCCTTTCACTGCCTGGACGGCAGGGACTCGCGGTGGTCGCGAGGTCGAATTGCGGCGAATGTAACGCAGTCGGGGGACGATGCCCCAAAGTTCGTGCGAATTCGCACGAATAGCTACTTCGCGTGCTGGACCGCTTCTTCGCCTTCTTCTTTCAGCCGCTGCTGGTTCTGAGGCGCACCGGCGCCGCCAGAGTCCTTGCCGCCGCCGCTCTTGGAGCCGCTGCCGGGGGCGCCGCTGGCCCCACCCGTGCCCGCCGTGCCGGTGCCTTCGCCTTCTTCACGCAGGGTGGCGACTTCGGAGCGCAGCGCTTCAAGTTCGGATTCGAGCTGGCTCACTTCGGGCGCCGCGCCCGCCGTGCCGCCGGCCAGTTCGTCGCGCACCGCCTGCAGGTCGCTCTTGGTGACCGCTTCGTTCTGCGCGTCGACGGCCAGGTAGATGCCGACCGCGGCGCCGCCGACGGCGATCGCGACCAGCACGAGGAAGACGCGCGTGCGCATCGTCAGCTTGCGCTCCACCAACCCGATCCACGCCCGCAGGCCGTCCACCGACATCGGCTCCGGAGCCTAATCCACTACCCTGCGGCCCGCACTTCACCGACCCCCTTCTGAAGGAGATATCCCGCATGCCAGAGGCAGTCATCGTCGACACCATCCGCACGCCGATCGGCCGTGCCTTCAAGGGCTCGCTGGCCCAGCTGCGCCCGGAGGAGATGGGCGCCTTCGTGGTCGACCGCCTGCTCGAGCGCAACCCCGATGTCGACCCGGCCCTGGTCGAAGACCTCTTCTGCGGCGTCGGCATGCCGCAGGGCCTGCAGGCCTTCAACATCGGCCGGATCATCTCGCTACTCTCCGAGAAGCTGCCGGAGAGCGCCAACGGGGTCACCGTCTCGCGCTACTGCTCCTCCAGCCTCGACGCGATCCGCCACGCCGGCAACGCGATCAAGGCCGGCGAGGGGGACGTCTACATCGCCGCCGGGGTCGAGTGGGTGAGCCGCTTCAACGAACGCACCGAGCCGGCAGGCGCCGACGACCGCAACCCCAACCTGATCGGCGAGAACGGCCAGCCCAACGCCTACATCGACATGGGCCTGACCGCGGTCAACGTCGCCGAACGCTACGAGGTCAGCCGCGCCGACATGGACAAGTACGCGCAGCGCTCGCAGGAACTCGCGGTGCGCTCCCAGGAGGACGGCTTCTTCGACCGCGAAATAGTCCCGGTCACCCTGCCCGACGGCACCGAGGTCGCCAAGGACGACGGCCCGCGCGCCTCCTCGACCCTGGAGAAGCTCTCCGAACTTCCGGAGGCTTTCGGTGGTGGCGGGGTCACCGCCGGCAACTCCTGCCCGCTCAACGACGGCGCCGCCGCGGTTCTGCTGATGAGCGACACCAAGGCGAAGGAGTTGGGCCTGACCCCGCGCGCCCGGATCGTCACCGCCGCGACCTTCGGCAACGAGCCCGAGTACATGGGCGTCGCCCCGATCGGCGCGATCAAGTCGGTCCTCGACCGGGCCGGGATGACGATCGACGACGTCGGCGCGGTCGAGCTCAACGAGGCCTTCGCCGCCCAGGTGATCCCGATCATGGACGAGTGCGATATCCCGCTGGAGAAGCTCAACACCCACGGCGGCGCGATCGCCCTCGGTCACCCCTTCGGCATGACCGGCGCCCGCATCATGAGCACCCTGCTCAACGTGATGGAGACCGACGACCACCAGGTCGGCCTCGAGACCATGTGCGTCGCCGGCGGCCAGGGCAAGGCGATGATCGTCGAACGGGTCTGAGCCGCCGGTCAACGGGCTCACAGCCCGAGGGGTCCCACTGTCCGTCAGGCGGCACCGTCGGATGACCTGAGCTAAGCGGGGGCGAGGCGGTCGTGAACGAAGCGCACGACCGCGGCGCCCTCGCCGACCGCGGTGGCGCAGCGCTTGATCGACCCGCCACGCACATCGCCGGCCGCGTAGACACCGGGGAAGCTGGTCTCCAGCAGCCCCTCCGCGGCTGCCTCCGACCCGGTGAGGACGAACCCCTTGGTGTCGCGCGCGACGACCGTGCCGAGCCAATCGGTGCAGGGTTCGGCGCCCAGGAACAGGAAGAGGAAGCTCGCCGGCAGCTTGGCTCCATCGACGAGCGAGACACCCTCGAGCTGTCCCTTCTGGCCGTGTAGGGCGGCGACCTCGCTCTGGTCGCGGACCGCGACGCCGTAGCGCTCGAGCTCGTCGATCAGGTATTGCGACATCGTCTCGGCGAGCTCGCCGCGCCGGTGCAAGAGGGTGACGAGCGCGCCGCCGCGGGCCAGCCAGACGGCGGCCTGTCCGGCCGAGTTGCCGCCTCCGACCACGCCGACCCGCTGGCCCGCGCAGAGCTCCCCCTCGAGCGGCCCGGCCGCGTAGAAGATGCTCAGACCCTCGAATTCCTCGAGGCCGGCGACGGCCAGGCGGCGGTATTGGGCGCCGGTCGCGAGCAGGACCGCGCGGGCAGCGACCTCGTTGCCATCCTCGAGCCTGACGAGGTGTCGCTCGCCGCCCGGCTGGAGCTCTTGGGCTCGATAAGGGGAGGCAAATCGGGCGCCGAACTTCCGCGCCTGGGAGATCGCCCGGCCGGTCAGCTCAGCGCCGCTTATTCCCGCCGGGAAGCCGAGGTAGTTCTCGATCCTTCGCGAGCTGCCTGCCTGGCCGCCGAGCATGCTGCTCTCAATCACCAGCGTGTCGAGTCCCTCCGAGGCGCCGTAGACCGCGGCCCCGAGGCCGGCCGGTCCCCCGCCCACGATCAACAGGTCGACCTCTTCGTGGGGAGGCAGCTCGAGTCCGATCCCCAGGGCGCGGGAAAGCTCGCCGTTGCTCGGCCGGCGCAGCTCCATGCCGCCCGGCAGGCGCACCAAGGGGATCTCGGCGGCATCGAGCTGCTCGAGCTGTGCGGCTGCCTCCACGCTCTTCTCGGGGTCGAGCCAGGAGTGAGGAAGCTTCTGGTTCCTGGCGAACTCGAGCAGGCGGCGCGTCTCCTCCGAATCGCGCGGTCCGAGGATTTCCACGCCAATCCCCTGACGCTGCTGCAGCAGCTCGCGGCGCTCGACGAAGGCGGTGAGGAGCAGATCGGAGAGGGCGCCGTCCTCGAACAGCAGTTGCCGGAGGGCTTCGCGATCGACTGCGATGTAGCGCATCGGCTCGGTCGCCACCGCGGTCAGATAGACGGTCTGCCCTGAGAGCAGGTTGACCTCCCCGAGGAAACCCGCGGCACCGTGACGCACGATCTCCTGCCCGGCCCCATCCAGCACAGCGGCCTCTCCCTCGACGATCGCGATGAACGGATAGGTCCGATCGCCGATTCGGTAGAGCGTCTCGCCCGCCTCGGCGCTTCTTTCCTCGCCGTGCTCAGCCAGCAGCGCGAGCTGTGAGCTGGAAAGCACCCGGCTCGTCAGTTCGGCCAATACTCAGCCCAGCGGGGAGGGAGGGTCCGAACGCGATCGAGGTGCGCGCAGGCGGGCATCTTGGGGACCAGCCTAGATGGTCGAGTGTGCCGGGTTGGCGCCTATCGATTCATCCATCAGCTGACCGATGGCGGAAAGACCGTTCGCGTCGCCGTGCTTCGCCATCGGTCCGCTTCCTACGGCCGCGATCCTCGATGATCTGACGGTAGGCTCGGCGTAGCGATGGCGACGTTTGAGACGCTCATCTACGAGGCCGACGGTCGGGTTGCGCGCATCACCCTGAACCGACCCGACCGGGGGAACGGGATCACGCCGCGCATGCCGGCTGAGCTGGCGGCCTGCGTCGAGCGGGCCAACCTCGATCCGGCGGTGCACGTGATCGCCCTGGCGGGCAACGGCACCGGCTTCTGCGGCGGCTACGACCTGGTCGCCTCGGCCGAGGGGGAGATGAGCGAGCTGGGTGGCGTCGAGGCGCCGGAGGGATCGCCGCTCGACCCGGCGACGATCGGCGCCAATCACGCGCCGGAGTCGAACTGGGACCCGGTCACCGACTTCCAGTTCATGTGGCGCAACGTGCGGGGTTTCATGAGCCTCTTCCACTCCGAAAAGCCGGTGCTCTGCAAGGTGCACGGCTACTGCGTCGCCGGCGGCACCGACATGGCGCTCTGCTCGGACCTGCTGACGATCGCCGCCGACGCCAAGATCGGCTACCCGCCGGCGCGCGTTTGGGGGTCGCCGACGACGGCGCTCTGGGCGGCGCGGGTCGGGCCGATGCGCGCCAAGCGGCTGCTCTTCACCGGCGACTCGCTGACCGGCGCCCAGGCGGAGGAGTGGGGGCTGGCGACCGAGGCGCCGCCCGCCGCCGAGCTCGACGCGCGCTTCGAGGCGCTGCTGGAGCGCGTCGCCCGCCTGCCGATCAACCAGCTGGTGATGATGAAGCTGCTGGTCAACCAAAGCCTCTACGCCCAGGGTCTGCACCAGACGCAACTGCTCGGCACCTTCTTCGACGGCGTCGCCCGCCACACCGAGGAGGGCCACGGCTTCGTCCGGCGCGCCGCCGAAGGAGGCTTCAAGGAGGCGGTCAAAGAGCGCGACGAGCCCTTCGGCGACTTCGGCCTCGAGGGCTTCGGGGTATGAGTCCAGGCGCGCGGCCTTCCGTCGCCGTCGTCGGCGGCGGGTTCGGCGGCGTCGGCGCCGCCGCGATGCTGGCTCGCGAGGGCTACCACGACGTCACCGTCTTCGAGAAGTCCGAGCGGGTCGGCGGCGTCTGGCAGGCGAACACCTACCCCGGCGCCGCCTGCGACATCCCCTCCCACCTATACGAGTACTCCTTCGCGCCCAATGCCTGGTCGCGGCGCTTCTCGCCCGGGTCGGAGATCCGCGCCTACGTCGAGGGCGTCGCCCGCCGTTTCGGCGTGATCGACCGGATCCGCACCGGCGTCGAGGTGACCGGCGCGCGCTGGGAGGAGGAGCGCGGCTGCTGGCGTCTCGAGACCAGCGCCGGCCCGCACGAGGCCGACGTCCTGGTCACCGCCTGCGGCCAGCTCTCGGTCCCCAAGGTCCCGACGCTCCCGGGCCTCGAGAGCTTCGAGGGCCCCGCCTTCCACACCGCCCGCTGGGATCACGAGGTCGACCTCGCCGGCAAGCGCGTCGCCGTGGTCGGCAGCGGCTGCAGCGCGATCCAGGTCGTGCCCGCGATCCAGCCCGAAGTCGCGCGGCTCGACGTCTACCAGCGCTCGCCCGGTTGGACGCTGCCCAAGGGCGACCGCGAGTACGGCGCGCTCGAGCGGGCTGTTTACCGCCACCTGCCCGCGCTGCGCCGCCTCGACCGCGCCTCGGTCTACCTCTTCCAGGAGGTGGCGGCGGCCGCCTTCACCCAGCACCGCTGGCTGCTGCCGCTCTTTCGCCTGCTCGGCACGCGCCAGATCAAGGCCGCGATCTCCGACCCCGGGCTGCGCCGCAAGGTGACCCCGAGCTACGCGTTCGGCTGCAAGCGGATCATGCTCACCGACGAGTGGTATCCGGCGCTGACCGAGCCCAACGTCGAGCTGGTCGACGCCGGCGTCGAGGCGGTCACGCCCGGCGGCATCCGCGACGCGACCGGCGTTGAGCGCCCCGCCGACGCGATCGTCTTTGCCACCGGCTTCGCCAGCCACGACTTCGTCGCCCCGATGGAGATCGCCGGCAGCGGCGGCCGCACCCTCGTCGACGCCTGGGCCGAGGTGGCCCGCGCCTACTTCGGCCTCACCGTCCCCGGCTTCCCCAACATGTTCCTGCTCTACGGGCCGAACACCAACGGCGGCAGCGGCTCGGTGGTCAACACGCTCGAGTGCGGCATCGGCCACCTGCTCGCCGCCCTGCGCGAGATGGAGGCGAGCGGCGCCAGTCGGATCGAGGTGCGCTCCGCCGCCGCCGAGGAGTTCGACCGCGAGCTGCGCGCCGCCCTGGCGGGCACGGTCTGGCAGGCCGGCTGCCACAACTGGTACCTCGACGAGAACGGCAACGACTCGAGCAACTGGCCCTGGACCTGGAGCGCCTACCGGCGCCGCACCGAGCGCCTCGTCCCCGGCGCATACGCTTTCGTGCGATGAGCGGCGAGGCGCATCACCCCAGCTCCCTGATCACGCCCGACTCGGTGCGCAGCTTCCTGCCGGGCAGCTTCCCCGGCGACCTCGGGATCGAGCCGCTGGCGATCGAGGACTCCCACGCCCGCGGCCGGATCGTCGTCGACAAGCGCCACCTGCACCCGGGCGGCTTCGTCCACGGCGGCGTCTGGACCGCCCTCGGCGACACCGTCGCCGCCTGGGCCACCTTCCGCGCGATCCCGCCCGAACACAACTTCACCACGATCGAGCTGAAGCTCAACGTCTTCGCCGCCGGCGTGCTGGGCGATGAGATCGTCGCCGTCGCCGAGCCCCTCCACGCCGGCAAGAGCACGGTCGTGATCGAGGTCCGCATGGAGCGTCTGCGAGAGGAAGCAGAGCCAAAGCTCGCCGCCAACCTCATAGTCAGCCAGTTCGTCCTCCCCCCGCAATAGGGGACGTGCCGCAACTTAGCGGCCCGCGGTGGTACCTAAGTTGCGGCACGTCCCCGTGGGGGCGCTGGCGCTTCGAGGGCTTCGATCTGCGGCAGGCGCCAGAGGACGCTGGCGATGGTGAGGCCCACCGCGGCAGAGAACAGCGCCAGGAACCACTGGGCGGAGTCGAGCAGGTCCATTTCGAAGAAGCTGCGCAGGGGGTCGATCGCGAGGATGCCGGCGAAGAGCGCGCCGAGGCCGGCGACCATCGCCAGCATGTAGCTCTGGATCGCGATGTGCTCGCGGCCCGGCCCGCGCTCGAGCAGCAGCACGAAGCTCAGGCCGAGCACGATCAGGGTCGTCGTCGCCGCCGTGCGCCCCGACTCGAGGCTGCCGCCGAAGACCGTGTCGACGAGGAAGAAGGAGAGGATCGAGCCGAGCGCCGTGGCGATCCCTGCCGGCACGGCGAAGGCCGCCAGGGCGTGCAGCAGGCGGCCACGGTAGAGCGGCCCGTCCGAGGGCGCCAGGGCGAGCACGAAGGAGGGCACGCCGATCGTCAGGAAGGCGGCCAGGGTGAGGTGGCGGGGGAGGAAGGGGAAGGCGAAGCCGGGGATCGCAACGAGCAGGATCAGCGCCGCCGCGTAGACGGTCTTGGTCAGGTAGAGGCGGCCGAGTCGGTGGATGTTGCGGGCGATCCGCCGCCCCTCGCCGACCGCCTGCGGCAGCCGCGCGAACTCGTCCTCGAGCAGGACGACGTCGGCGACGCCCTTGGTCACCTGCGCGCCGGATCCCATCGCCACCGCCATCCGCGCCCGCTTCAGCGCCGGCACGTCGTTGACGCCGTCGCCGATCATCGCCGCGTAGCGCCCGGCGTCGGCCAGGGCGGCGAGGAGGTCGCGCTTCTGCTCGGGCTTGATCCGGCAGAAGACGGTGTTGTCGCGCGCCGCCGCCGCCAGCGCCTCGGGCTCGGTGGGCAGCTCGTGGCCCTCGATCACGCCGGCGTCCGGCGGCACGCCGACCGCGGCGGCGACCGCGGTCACCGTTGCCCGCGCGTCGCCGGAGATCAGCTTCAGGTCGACTTCTTCGGCGCGCATCGCGGCGACCGTGGCAGCCGCGTCCGGCCGCAGCGTCTCCTCCAGCACGACCAGCGCCACCGGGGCGAGGCGCGGTGCGCTCTCCTCGGACGGGCTGGCCGGCAGCGGCTCGCTCGACTCGCCGAAGGCGACCACGCGCCGGCCCGCCGCCGTCTCCCTTTCGAGCACCCGTGCCAGGTTCGGCGGCAGCGCCAGGGCGCCCCCGGCGGAGAGCACGTCGGGGGCGCCGAGCACGTAGCTGGTCGAGCCGATCCGCAGTCCGCTCCACTTCCACTCCGAGGAGAAGGGGACCTCGGCGGCGACGCGTTGCGCCTCTCCGGGAAAGCGCTCGGCGATCGCCTCCAGGGTGCGATTGCGGTCCCCGGCGCTCGCCGCGAAGCGGCCCAGCGCCGCCTGCGCCGCGGCCCGGTCGACTCCCTCGGCCACCTCGGCGCCGATCAGGCGCAGCTCGCCGTCGGTCAGCGTGCCGGTCTTGTCGACGCAGATCGTGTCGACCGCGGCGAGGCTCTCGGTGGCGCTCATCTGCTGGACCAGCGTGTGCTTGCGCGCCAGCCGCACCGCGGCGACCGCGAAGGTGACGCTCATCAGCAGCACCAGGCCCTCGGGGACCAGCGTCACCAGCCCCGCGGTCGCCGTCTGCGCCGCTTCTTCGATCCCGGTGTTGCGCAGCTTCAGGGTGAGGATCAGGAGGATCGCCAGCGGCACCATCGCGTAGACGCAGGCGACGATCACCCGGTTGACCTCGACCTGCAGCGGGGAGGGGGGGTGGCGGAAGGCGCGGGCCTCGCCCGCCAACCGGCCCGCGTAGCTCTCCTCGCGCACCGCGTCGACCGTGTAGAAGCCCGAGCCGCTGATGCAGAAGGAGCCGGAGAGCACCCGGTCCCCGAACCCCTTCCGTACCCCGTCGGCCTCGCCGGTCAGCATCGACTCGTCGAGCGTCATCCCGCGCGTGCGGACCACCTCGCCGTCGGCGACCAGCTGGTCTCCCGGCTCGACCCGCACCAGGTCGCCCGGAACGATCTCCTCGGCGAGCAGGCCGATCGTCTCGCCGTCGCGCACCGCCTTGGCGTGCGGCGCGACCAGCACCGCCAGCTCGTCCAGGGTGCGCTTCGCCTTCAGCTCCTGGCGGATGCCGATGTAGGAGTTGATCACGGCGATCAGGCCGAAGATCGAGTCGGCGTAGAGGCCGAGCCCGAGGTCGAGCACGAAGAAGGCGCCGATGATCGCGTTGAAGAGGGTGAAGACGTTGCCCGCGACGATGCTCGAGACCGAGCGCGAGGAGGTCTCCGGCGGCTGGCCGAGCTCGCGCAGCCGCTGCTTCGCGGTCGCGCTGGAGAGGCCCTGCTCGGTAGCCGCCGTTTCGCTCATCGTTCGCCTATTCAATAGGGTGAGCGGCGGATGGCTTTGAAGCTCGGACTGAACCTCGGCTACTGGGGCATCGGCCCTGCCGGCCCCGACGCGCTGGAGATCGTCCGCGCCGCCGAGGACGCCGGCTACGAGTCGGTCTGGGCGGCGGAGTCCTACGGCTCCGACGTCGTCTCCGTGCTCGCCTGGCTCGCCGGGCAGACGACGAAGATCAACCTCGGCGCGGCGATCATGCAGGTCCCGGCCCGCCCGCCGGCCGCCGCGGCGATGGCCGGCGCGACGATCGACAAGCTCTCCGGCGGGCGCTTCCTCTTCGGCTTCGGCCCCTCGGGCCCGCAGGTCTCCGAAGGCTGGTACGGCGTCCCCTACGCGAAGCCCTGGGGCCGGACCCGCGAGTACATCGAAGTCGTGCGCGCGATCGTCGCCCGCGAGGCCAAGCTCGACCACCAAGGCGAGCACTACCAGCTGCCCCTGCCGGGCGGCGAGGGCAAGCCGCTGAAGCTCAACTTCCACCCCGAGCGCGCGCAGATCCCGGTCTTCGTCGGCGCGATCGGCCGCAAGTCGGTGGAGATGGCGGCCGAGCTCTGCGACGGATGGATCCCGATCTTCTTCTCGGTCGACGCCTTCGAGGCGACCTGGGGCGAGCACCTCGAGGCGGGCTTCGCCAAGGGCGGCCGGCAGCGCTCCGACCTCGAGGTCAGCCCCTCCCTGCAGGTGGCGATCGACGGCGACCAGGAGGCGGCCAAGGCCGTGGTCAAGGCCGGGCTGGTCCTCTACTTCGGCGGCATGGGCAGCCGCAAGACCAACTTCTACGTCGACCTCGCCCACCGCTTCGGCTTCGGCGAGGTCGCCGACGACGTGCAGCGCCGCTTCCAGGACGGCGACCGCGAGGGCGCCTTCGCCGCGGTCCCCGACGAGGTGGTCGAAGCGACCTCGCTGGTCGGCACAGAGGCCGAGGTGGCGGAGCGAATCGAGCGCTTCCGCGGCGCCGGCATCGACCGCCTGATCGTCTCCCCGGTGCACGCCGAGCGCGATCAGCAACTGCACACGCTTCAGCGGCTGGCCGCTCTGACGGCCGGCTGACGCCCCGCACCCGCTTTCACATAACCTTCCGCGCCGCGTCCAATGAAGATCGGAGTGCCAAAAGAGACCGCCGAGGGGGAGCGCCGGGTCGCGCTCGTCCCTGACGTCGTCAAGTCCCTCGCCGCCAACGAGAAGGTCTCGGTGCTGGTCGAGAGCGGCGCCGGCGAGGAAGCCGGCCATCCCGACTCCCAGTACGACGAGGCGGGCGCCGAGGTCGTCGAGGGCGAGGTTACGTGGGGCGCCGACGTGGTCCTTCGCGTCGCCGCCCCTTCCGCCGAGGAAATCGCCCGCCTCAACTCCAGCCAGGTCTTCATCGGCCACCTGGCGCCCTGGACCGCCGCCGAGACCAACAAGGCGCTGGCCGCGGCCGGCGTCACCAGTTTCGCGATGGAGGCGATCCCGCGCACCACGCGCGCCCAGGCGATGGACGCGCTCTCCTCGCAGGCGGCTGCCGCCGGCTACGCCGCGAGCCTGATCGCCGCCCGCGAGTCGGGCCGCTTCTACGGGATGATGACCACGGCCGCCGGCACCGTGCCGCCGGCCAAGGTGCTCGTGCTCGGCGCCGGCGTCGCCGGCCTGCAGGCGGTTGCCACGGCCAAGCGCCTGGGCGCGATCGTCACCGGCTTCGACATCCGCCGCGCCGCCTGGGAGCAGATCGCTTCGCTCGGCGGTCGGCCGCTGGAACTCGACTTCATCCCCGACGCCGAGGGCGAGGGCGGCTACGCCCGCCCGCTCACCGACGAGGAGAACGCCCAGGTGCGCGAGGCGCTCGGCGAGAACGCCGCCAGGCAGGACGTGATCGTCACCACCGCCGCGATTCCGGGACGCCCGGCGCCGCTGCTGATCACCGCCGAGGCGGTGCGCAGCATGCAGCCCGGCTCGGTGATCGTCGACCTCGCCGCCGAGACCGGCGGCAATTGCGAGCTGACCGAGGCGGGCCAGACCGTGGTCGAGAACGGCGTCAAGGTGCTCGGCCCGCGCAACCTGGCCAGCGAGATGCCGCGGCCCGCCTCCCAGCTCTACGCCAAGAACCTGGAGAACCTGCTCGGTCTGCTGGTCTCCGAGGAGGGCGAGCTGAAGATCGACTTCGAGGACGACATCGTCGCCGCCGCCTGCATCACCCACGGCGGCGAGATCGGCAACGAGCGGGCGGCGGGGAGGGACTCCTGATGAGCGTGATGACAGAGGTGACGATCTTCGTGCTCGCCGCCTTCGTCGGCTTCGAGGTGATCTCGAAGGTGCCGACCACGCTGCACACGCCGCTGATGTCGCAGACCAACGCGATCCACGGCATCGTCATGCTCGGCGGGCTGATCGTCGTCGGCTACGCCAACGACCCGCTCGAGTACGTGATCGGCACGATCGCGATCGCCTTCGGCGCGATCAACATCGTCGGTGGCTTCATGGTCACCGACCGGATGCTCGGCATGTTCTCCAAAAAGCCCAAACCGAAGGCCGACGCTGACGGCAAAGGCGGGGGCGGCAAATGAGCCCGCTCGCCGTGCTCGAACCGGGTGGCAGCGCCGCCACCGCGCTCTACATCGTCGCCTTCTCGCTCTTCATCCTCGGGATTAAGCAGGGCACCCACCCGACCACGGCCAAGCGCGGCAACCAGATCGCCGCCGTCGGCATGGCGGTCGCCGTCGTCACCACGCTGCTGCTCGACGGCATCGGCAACTGGGGCCTGATCGCGCTCGGCCTCGGGATCGGCACCGCGGTCGGCGTGATCGCCTCGATCCGCGTGCAGATGACCGAGATGCCGCAGATGGTCGCCCTCTACAACGGCGTCGGCGGCGGCGCCGTGGCGTTGATCGCCTGGTCGGAGCTGCGCCACGGGATCAGCGGCATCGACGCCGGCGATATCGCCTCGATCCCGCTCGAAGAGCTGATTCCCACCCTCTTCGCCGCGGTCGTCGGCTCGGTCTCCTTCTGGGGCTCGAACATCGCCTTCGCCAAGCTGCAGGACCTGATCCCGACCAAGCCGCTCTCGGTGCCCGGGCAGCAGGTGATCAACGGCGTGCTGCTGATCGGCATCCTCGCCGCCTGCGTCGACATCGCGGTCAACAACGGCAATCCCTCGCAGGCGATCTTCATCGCGATACTGCTCGCCGCGGCGCTGCTCGGCAACCTCGTCGTGCTGCCAATCGGCGGCGCCGACATGCCGGTGGTGATCTCGCTGCTCAACGCCTTCACCGGTCTCTCGGCCGCGGCCGCCGGCTTCGCCCTGCACAACGTGGCGCTGATCGTCGCCGGCACCCTGGTCGGCTCCTCGGGAACGATCCTGACGATGGAGATGGCGACCGCGATGAACCGCTCGGTAGCCAACGTCCTCTTCGCCGGCTTCGGCGGCGCGCCGTCCGGCGGCGCCGGTGGGGTCACCGAGGAGCGTCCGCACGTCTCGATCGGCGCCCAGGACGCGGCGATCAAGCTCGCCTACGCCGACTCGGTCGTGATCGTGCCCGGCTACGGCCTCGCCGTCGCCCAGGCACAGCACGCGATCAAGGAGGTCGCCGATGAGCTGGAGAAGCGCGGCGTCACGGTCAGCTACGCGATCCACCCGGTGGCGGGCCGCATGCCCGGCCACATGAACGTCCTCCTCGCCGAGGCCGACGTGCCCTACGAGCAGCTCAAGGAGATGGAGGAGATCAACCCGGAGCTGCCGCGCACCGACGTGGCCGTGGTCGTCGGCGCCAACGACGTCACCAACCCGGCGGCGAAGAACGACCCCGACAGCCCGATCGCCGGCATGCCGATCATCGAAGTCAGCGAGGCCCAGCAGGTCATAGTCATCAAGCGCTCCCTGAGCCCCGGCTTCGCCGGCATCGACAACGACCTCTTCTACGAACCGAACACGTCGATGCTCTTCGCCGACGCCAAGCAGGCCGCAGCCGACATCGCGGCGGAGATCCAGAACCTCTAGCGGGGGAGCCCTTGCGGCCCGGAAGAGCAGCAGAGGACGCCGCCGCCATGTCCTAGCGGGCGGAGATTTCCCCACAAAGCCCGCAAACTCCGCCAAAACCCCGAGCGTCGGGGGGCGAACGGGGACGTGCCGCCCCTTAGAGGACCGTATGGGTACTCAGGTTGCGGCACGTCGTCATGAAGCGGCACGTCGAGGAGCGCTGGCGCGGCGCGAGCGTGCATTGGCGGCACTGGCCGGCCGGCAGCATGGGGTGTTGAGTCATCGGCAGATCCTTGCCTTGGGGTTGGGACCTCGCTCGATACGGCGTCGGGTTGAATCGGGGCGCCTACATCGAGTACATCGTGGTGTCTACGCCTTGGGCCGAGATCGGATAGATCAGCGAGGCGAGTGGTCCGCTGCCGTGCTGGCCGGTGGTGATGGCGCGCTGCTCAGCCACCGGAGTGCGGCCGCGCTGTGGGGTCTGATTCGGTGGAGCACGCCGGAAATCCTTGCGCCCCGTGGCCGGACCCGAGACGGCATCGTCGTTCACGAATGCGGTGTGCATAGAGATGAGCAGACCGTCATCGACCAAATACCGGTCACGACCGTTGCGCGCACTCTCCTCGACGTCGCTGAAGCTGGCGACGAGCAAACACTCGCCCGAGCGTTCGAGGAGGCGGATCGACTTGGGCTTCTGGAGATGGGTGCCCTGGAGGAGGTCTATGCCCGAGGCCGCGGCCGCCGCGGGCTCAAACCCCTTCGTCGTCTGATGGACGATGTTCGGCCGCCACGTACCGAATCTCCTCTCGAGGATCGAGTCCTCCGTCTTTGCGAGAGATACGGACTCCCGATGCCGGAGACCAACGTCAGCGTTCTCGGTCGCGAGGTAGACGCTTTCTGGCCCGACCAGAAGGTGATGGTCGAGGCCGACAGCTTCGAGTTCCACGCCCACCGAGCCGCCTTCGAGCGAGACCGGGACCGCGACGCCGAGATGCAGGCTGCCGGCTACACGGTCATCCGCCTCACCCATCGTCGCCTGACCCGCGAGCCGGCCAAGGTCGCCGCCCAACTCCGGCACCTCCTCCAGCGGGGACGTGCCGCAACTTAGGTACCACCGCGGACCGCTAACTTGCGGCACGTCCCCGGGGTGGGGTGAGGTTGGGGGTCGGTGGGGCTTGGGTAGGAGTGAGGTGGCGGAGCGAGACTGGGCAGGCTGCGGTGGAGTGGGTGGCGCTGCTGGCGCTTGTTGCGCTGACGCTCGGGGCGCTGCTCGCGGCCGGGGTGCGAATTCCGGGTACGGGGCTCGCGCGGGCGGTGGCTTCGCGGATTCTCTGTGCGGCGGCGCTGGCGGACCATTGCGGGGACGAGCCGGCGCTGATCGCTGCCTACGGCACCGAAATCGGCAAGCTAGTGCGGGAGCACGTGCCGTCGATCCTCTACGAGCAGGGCTCGCGGGCGGTGCCGGTGGACTTCAGGCGCTGCCGCAGCACGGCTTGCGGGGACGCGGCGGAACACGGTTACGTGCGGCGCACCGACGCGGGGTTGCCTGTTACCGCATTCGTCCGCGTCGTCGATTGCCGGCCGGGCGCGGCAGAGCGCTCCCAAGCCGAAGGCGACAACTGCAGTGACGATCGGGCGGGCAATCTCTATATCCAGTTCTGGCTCTACTACGCCGACTCGGCGACGCTGCGCAGCATTCCGATCGTCGGCTCCATGGGCTATCACCACGACGATTGGGAATCCGTCCAGTTCCGCGTCCGCTCCGACGGATCGGTCGATGAGCGGGCTTCTTCTCACGACGGCTACAACCACAGCCAGGGCGTCGCCAACTGGGGCGCGGACGCCGGCATCGGCCTCCTTGAGGACGCCGCCGAAGCGATCGGCGCCCGTCCCCGGGGTGGTTGGGGGCCGGAGACCAACGTCCTGCTCGTTTCCGGCGGCAGCCACGCCGGCAACGCCGACGGCGTCCCCCGCATCGAACGGCTCACGCCGCGCCACCGCATCCACCTGATCCCCCTCGAGCCGATCGCCGCGACCACGACCGCCCGTTTCACCATCCACCCCCCGTGGCTGAAGCAGGTCTGGCACGACCCGGAGGCCGAAGGCACCAATTAGCACCAAACGCCGATTTTCCCTCCCATGCGTGGAAAATCGGCGTTTGATTCGCCGGACTACTTCGGCGGCATCCGCAGCGCGCCGTCGAGGCGGATGACCTCGCCGTTGAGCATTGGGTTGGCGACGATCTGACCGACGAGGCGGGCGTACTCCTCGGGGCGGCCCAGCCGCGAGGGGAAGGGGATGCCGGCGCCGAGCGCCTCGCGCGCCTCCTCGGGCAGCGCCGCGAGTAGCGGCGTGTCGAACAGGCCCGGAGCGACAGTCACCACGCGCACGCCGCGCCCGGCCATGTCGCGAGCCGCCGGCAGCGTCAGCCCGACGATGCCGCCCTTCGAGGCCGCATAGGCGGCCTGGCCGATCTGCCCGTCATAGGCGGCGATCGAGGCGGTGTTGACGCAAACCCCGCGCTCGCCTTCGCCATCCGGCTCGTTCTCGCTCATCGCCGCCGCGGCGAGCCGCAGCACGTTGAAGGTCCCGATCAAGTTGACCTTGACCACGTTGGAGAAGAATTCGAGGTTGTGCGGCCCGCCCTTGTGGGCGACCCGCTCGGCCCAGCCGATCCCGGCGCAGCAGACGGAGATCCGCAGCCCGTCGTCATGCGTCGCCGCCCGCTCGACCGCGGCGGACATCGACGCCTCGTCGGTCACGTCGGCCTCGACGAAATCGGCGCTCGGCCCCAGCTCCTCCGCCAGCGCCGCGCCCTTCTCGGCGTTGAGGTCCGCGATCGTCACCGCCGCGCCGCCCGCGACCAGCATCCGCGCCGTCGCCTCGCCGAGCCCCGACGCCCCGCCGGCCACCAGCGCGCTCTTGCCCGCAACGTCCACGGCCGCGCACCCTACCGGCCCGTTCACATCCCGGTAATCGGACCTCGCTAGGGTCTTGGCCATCGCCACCGAGGTGACGCAAAGCTCCAAGGGCGCGATCGGGGAACGTCTCGCCGAGGCGAGGCTCCGCACGTTGGAGCTGATCGAGCCGCTCGACGACGAGCAGCTCAACCGCGTCTACTCGCCGCTGCTCAGTCCGCTCGCCTGGGACCTCGGCCACATCGCCAACTTCGAGGAGCTCTGGCTGGTGCAGACGATCGGCGAGCGCGAGCCGCTGCACGGCGAGCTCGGCCGCCTCTACGACGCGATCGAGAACCCGCGCAAGACCCGCGGCGAGCTGCCGATCCTGCGCGACGCCGAGCTGCGCTCCTACCTCGCCGACGTGCGCGAGCGCGCGCTTGAGGTCCTCGACGAGGTCGAGATCGGCCCCGACGCCGCCGACCCCCTGCTGCGCGACGGCTTCGTCTACGAGATGCTGATCGCTCACGAGCAGCAGCACAACGAGACGATGCTGCAGCTGATGCAGATGGTCGACGGCTACGAGTCTGAGGCGGGCGGGGGGCTCCGGGACGCGGGGCGTCCCCGCGCCCCGGAGCCCGTCCGTGTCGAGGCAGGTACCTATGAGATCGGGGCGTCCACCGGAGGCTTCGTCTACGACAACGAGAGGCCTCGGCACGCGGTCGAGCTATCGGCCTTTGAGATCGACCGCTTCCTCGTGAGCAACGACGCCTACATCGAGTTCGTCGAAGACACCGGGGCCGAGCCGCCGCTTTACTGGGAGCGCGACGGCGATACCTGGGTTCACACGGCCAGAGGACGCCGCGATCCGGTCAATCCCGCCGCGCCCGTCATCCATGTCTCCTGGCACGAGGCCGACGCCTTCGCCCGCTGGGCCGGCAAGCGCCTGCCGACCGAGCACGAGTGGGAGGCGGCCCGCCCGCAGCTCGACGGCGTCGGCCAGGCCTGGGAGTGGACCAGCTCCGACTTCCTCGCCCACCCCGGCTTCGAGGCCTTCCCCTACCCGGAGTATTCGCAGGTCTTCTTCGGTAACACCTACAAGGTCCTCCGCGGCGCCTCCTGGGCGACCCACCCCAACGTCGCCCGGCCCAGCTTCCGCAACTGGGACCTGCCCGAGCGGCGCCAGATCTTCGCCGGTATCCGCCTCGCCAGGGACGCGGACGCATGACGATCGCGATCGAGGTCCACCTCGACGCTGACACGGCGCTGAACATGGCCGCCGACGTGCGCGCCGGGTTGCTCGCCGAGCCCAAGGAGCTGGCGCCGAAGTACTTCTACGACGAGCGCGGCTCGCAGCTCTTCGAGCGCATCACCGAGCTCGAGGAGTACTACCCGACCCGCGCCGAGCGCTCGATCCTTGCCGGCCGCTCCGCCGAGATCGTCGCCGCGGCCGGCGCCCCCAACACCCTGGTCGAGCTCGGCTCCGGATCGGCCTCGAAGACCCGTCACCTGCTCAGCGCGATGCGCGACGCCGGCTGCCTGCGCACCTACGTGCCGGTCGACATCTCCGAGGAGATCACGCACGAGACCGCCGAATTGCTGGTCGAGGAGTACCCCGGCCTCGCCGTGCGCGGCCTGGTCTGCGACTTCGAGCACCACCTGGAGCGCATCCCCGACGGCGAGGGCGGCCGCCTGCTCGCCTTCCTCGGCGGGACGATCGGCAACCTCTACCCGAGCGACCGCCGTGATTTCCTCGCCCGTCTCGCCGCGCTGATGGGTCCCGAGGACAGGCTCCTGCTCGGCACCGACCTGGTCAAGGAGACGGACCGCCTCGAGGCCGCCTACGACGACGCCGCGGGCGTCACCGCCGAGTTCAACAAGAATGTGCTCGAGGTGCTCAACCGCGAGCTGGGCGCCGACTTCGACCTTGACGCCTTCGAGCACGTCGCCCGCTACGACGCCGAGGAGGCGCGCATGGACATCCGCCTGCGCTCGCTCGCCGGGCAGACCGTGCGCCTCGACGGGCTCGACCTGACCGTCAGCTTCTCCGTCGGCGAGGAGATGCGCACCGAGATCTCCGCCAAGTTCACCCGCGAGCGCCTCGAGGCCGTCTACGCGGAAGCGGGAATGACGCTGGGCGGCTGGTTCACCGACCTCGCCGGCGACTACGCGCTCAGCCTCGCCCGTCGCTCATAGCTGCCAGTAGTGGCCGATCTGGGCCGCCGCCCGCGAGGTGAAGAGCGGGTCGGGTGCCGCCGAGACCGCCTCGCCCTCGCCGCCGAGCGCGCCCAGCGTCGCCACGACGCTCTCCGCAAGCGCGCCGACGTCGTACCCCCCCTCGAGCACGGCCCCGAGCGGCGCCCCAAGCTCCGCCGCCAGGTCGCGCACGTGACAGGCCATCGCCGCGAAGGAGCCCGTCTCCAGGCGGCAGCCGGCCAGCGGGTCGGCACGGTGCGCGTCGAACCCGGCCGAGACGAGGATCAGCCGCGGCTCGAACTCGCGCCCCGCCGCCAGCACGATGTGCTCCAGCAGCGAGAGCCAGACATCCTCATCGGAGCCGGCCGGCACCGGCAGGTTGATCGTGAAGCCCTCGCCCGCCCCCGAGCCGACGTCCGCTAGCGCCCCGGTCCCGGGGAAGATCCCCTCCTGGTGGATGTTGGCGACGAGCACGTCGTCGCGGCGGCGGAAGATCTCGGCGGTGCCGTTGCCATGGTGGACGTCCCAGTCGACGACCAGCACCCGCTCGACCCCCAGCTCGCGGACCGCCAGCTCGGCCGCCACGGCGAGGTTGTCGAAGAGGCAGAAGCCCATCGCCCGCTCGCGTTCGGCGTGATGGCCGGCCGGCCGCGTGCCGCAGAAGCCGACCGTGTCCTCGCCGCCGAGCAGCGCCCGGACCATTGCGCAGGCGCCGCCCGCCGCCCGCCGCGCGGCCTCCCAGGAAGCCTCGACCGCGTAGGTGTCGGCGTCGATCGCCCCGCCGCCCGCCGCGCAGAACGCCTTGATCGAGGCGACGTGCTCGGCGCTGTGCGCCAGCTCCAGCTCAGCCTCGCTCGCTGCCGCCGGCTCGCGCACCTCGCAGCCCAGCCACTCGCGCGCCTCCAGCGCCCGCTCCACCGCGATCAGCCGCTCCGGCCGTTCGGGGTGGCCCGGCATCACCAGCGCCGGGTCGTGGGCGAGGCAGGCCGGGTGACGGAAGTAGAGCACCGCGCCGACTGTATCCGCGTACGATCGGGGCGTGGGCGTCGAGTACCCGGCCTACCGCGAAGCCGATGTCGTCCTCCACGACGGATCGACGGTCCACCTGCGCCCGGTCCGGCCGGCCGACGACGCGGCGCTGCTCGACCTCTTCACTCGCCTCGGCGACGACTCGCGCATGTTTCGCTTCTTCTCCGGCGCGCCCAACCTCGAGGAGGCCGCCCGCGAGATGGCGGAAGTCGACTGCGAGGGCCGCTATGGCCTGGTCGCGACCCGTGGCGGCGACGAGGGCCTCGTCGGCCACGGCGTCTACGTGCGCGGCGCGCCCGGCCGCGCCGAGGTCGCCTTCGCGATCGTCGACGAGATGCAGGGACAGGGGCTGGGGACGATCCTGCTCGCCCACCTGGCCGAGGTGGCCGGGGAGAACGGCGTCTCGCTCTTCGTCGCCGAGGTGATGCCCCAGAACCACCGCATGGTCGAGGTCTTCCGCGAGAGCGGCTTCCCGGTTGAGATCGCCTCGATCCCCGGCGCGATCGAGGTGCAGCTGCCGACCTCCTTCTCCGGCGACGCCGTGACCCGCTTCGAGGAGCGCGACCGGCTCGCCGCCCAGGCCGCCGTCCGCCACTTCCTCGAGCCCAGCGCCGTCGCCGTGATCGGCGCCTCCCGCCACCGCGGCACGGTCGGTGGCGAGGTCTTCCACAACCTGCTGCAGTCCGAGTTCGGCGGCGTCGTCTACCCGGTCAACCCGGCCACCGACGTCGTCCAGTCGGTGCGCGCCTACTCGACGGTCGAGGCGATCCCGGGCGAGGTCGACCTGGCGGTGATCGCCGTCCCAGCCGAAGCGGTGACCGCCGCCGCCCGCGAATGCGCCGCGCGTGAGGTCCCGGCCCTGGTCGTCCTCTCCGCGGGCTTCGCCGAGGTCGGCGCGGAGGGCGCCAAGCGCGAACGCGAATTGGTCGAGATTTGCCGCACAGCCGGGATGCGCCTGGTCGGGCCCAACTGCCTCGGCGTGCTCACCGCCGCGCCCGGCTCGGTCACGCTCAACACCACCTTCGCCCCGGACACGCCGCCGCCCGGCAACGTCGGCTTCGTAACCCAGAGCGGCGCCCTCGGCCTCGCCCTGATCGACCTCGCCGCCGACCGTGGCCTCGGCGTCTCCTCCTTCGCCTCGATCGGCAACCGGGCCGACATCACCGCTAATGACTTCCTCGAGTACTGGGAGAGCGACCCGGCGACCGGCGTCGCCCTGCTCTACATCGAGTCCTTCAGCGACCCGCGCCGCTTCTCGCGGCTCGCGCGCCGCATCGGCCGCCGCAAGCCGATCGTCGTCGTCAAGAGCGGCCGCTCAGTGTCCGGCGGCCGCGCCACCGGCTCGCACACCGGCGCGCTGCTCTCCGCCTCCGACGTCACCGTCGACGCGCTCTTCGAGCAGGCAGGCGTGATCCGCACCGAGACCCTCTCCGAGCTGCTCGACGTCTCCTCGCTGCTCGCCGGCCAGCCGCTGCCGGCGGGAGGCCGGGTCGGCATCCTCACCAACGCGGGCGGCCCGGGGATCATGTGCGCCGACGCCTGCGAGGCGGCCGGACTGCAGGTGCCGGAGCCGCCGCCGCAGGTGCGCGAGGAGCTCGCCGCGTTCCTCGCCCCGGAGGCGGGGCTGGGCAACCCGGTCGACATGATCGCCACGGCGACGGCCGAGCAGTACCGGCGAGGGATCGGGACGTTCGCGGCCTGGGAGGGGATCGACGCGCTGATCGTGATCTTCATCCGCCCGCTGCTGACCCGCGCCGAGGACGTGGCCGACGCGGTGCGCGACGCCCTGGCCGAGCTGCCCCGCGAGATCCCCGTCCTCGCCGTCTTCATGTCGGGACGCGACCGCGCCGCGATGGCGGCTACCGAGGCGGCGCCGGTCTACCTCTATCCGGAGGACGCCGCCCGCGCCCTTGGCCGGGTCATGCGCCACGTCGAGTGGCGCGGGCGCCCCGAGGAAGAGCCGCCCGAGATTCCGGGCGCTCGCCCCGACGAGGCGGCGGGCCTGCTAGCCGAGGCGCTCGCGGACGAGCGCGAGTGGCTCGGCCAGGAGGAGATCGCCGATCTGCTCGGCTGCTACGGGATCGCGATGCCCGCCTGGCGCCTGGTCGAGGACGCCGAGGCCGCGGCCCGCGCCGCCGAGGAGCTTGGCGGCGCCGTCGCGCTCAAGGCGCAGGGCGAGGGGATCGTCCACAAGACCGAGCTGGGCGCCGTCCGCGTGGGCCTCGCGGGCGCCGAGCAGGTGGGGGAGGAGGCCCGGGCGATGGACGAGCGCCTGGGCGCCGCCGGCGCCACCCGCGGCGCCTTTCTCGTCCAGCAGATGGCCGGCGCCGGCGCCGAGCTGCTCGTCGGAGTGGTCGGCGACCCGGTCTTCGGCCCGGTGCTCGCCTGCGGCGCGGGCGGCACCCAGGCCGAGCTGCTCGGCGACGTCGGCGTCCGCGTCTGCCCGATCGACCGCGCCGAGGCGGCGGAGACGATCCGCTCGCTCGCCACCTTCCCGCTGCTCACCGGCTACCGCGGCAGCCCACCGGTCGACCTCGCCGCGCTCGAAGACCTCCTGCTCCGCGTCAGCGCGATGGTCGACGCCCACGCCGAGATCGCCGAGCTGGACCTCAACCCCGTCATAGCCTCCCCAGCCGGCGCCACAGCCGTAGACGCCCGCATCCGCATCGCCCCCGCAACCCCACCCCGCCCCTGGCCCAAGACCTGGCGCTGACGATCGCCCCGGGGACGTGCCGCAAGTTAGCGGCCCGTGGTGGTACCTAAGTTGCGGCACGTCCCCGGGGGGCTATGGCGCCAGGGCCTCGATCAGGTCGGCGAGCTTGTCGGGGGTTGTGATCGGGGTGAGGATCGGGAGGGTGATGCCGCCGGCGACGAAGGCGTCGATGCGGGCTCGCATCTGCTCCGGCGAGCCGAAGATGAACATCTCCTCGATCAGCTCCCAGGGGGCCGCGGCGGCAGCGGCCTGGCGGTCGCCGGACTCCCAGGCGCTCGCCATCGCCTCGATCTGCTCGCCGTAGCCAAGCCAGCGGTAGAAGGCCGCGTAGACCGGGACCGTGATGTAGGAGGAGAACATGAAGCGGGCCAGCGGCTCGACCGCCTCGCGCTCGCCCGGCAGGCAGAAGAAGCGACAGAGCAGCTCGAAGCCCTGCGGCGCGCCCTCGAGCTGCGCGGTCACCCGCGGCAGGCCGCCGAGCGGCAGGAAGTTGGTGAAGGCGCCGTCGCCCTGCTCGACCGCCAGCTCCAGCATCTTGCCGCGCAGCGCGGCGAGCACGATCGGCACCCGCTCGGCCGGCGCGCTCTCCAGCTTGAACCCGGTCTCTGTGCGCTCGCCGGCCAGCGCCGTGCGCAGGAAGGCGAGCGTCTCGCGCACCCGGCTCAGCGGCCGCTCGAAGGGGATCCCGTTCCAGCCTTCGACGATCCGGTCCGAGGAGGACCCGATGCCAAGCACGAAGCGCCCGTCCGAGGCCGAGGCCAGCGCCGCCGCCTCCTGCGCGAGCAGCGCCGGCCCGCGCTGGAAGACGCCGACGATCCCCGTCCCCAGCCGCGCCCGCTCGGTCCAGGCGGCGCTCAGCGCCAGCGGGGTGAAGCCGTCGGGTCCATTGGTCTCGCCGCTCCAGAGGTCGGTGTAGCCGGCCGCCTCGGCCTGCTTCACCAGCTCCTCGTGCCCAGCCAGCGTCAGCCCCGGCAGCGGCAAAGTAAGTCCCCAGCGCTGGGCCATGCCCGCACCCTAACCCGTTCCGGTGCGCTTTATGTGGTCTATGACCGGAAAAGGCGCACCGCAACGGGCTTTGAATAGGCTGCCAGCCCATGGAGGCCACCCCGCCGAACAAGCCGGACCGCAATCTCGCTCTGGAGCTCGTCCGCGTCACCGAGGCGGGGGCGCTCTCCGCTGCCCGCTGGGTCGGGCGAGGCGACAAGATCGCCGCCGACCAGGCCGCGGTCGACGCGATGCGCTTCGTCCTCGACTCGGTCTCTATGGACGGCGTCGTGGTGATCGGCGAGGGGGAGAAGGACGAGGCGCCGATGCTCTACAACGGCGAGCAGATCGGCGACGGCAGCCCGCCGGTGGTCGACATCGCCGTCGACCCGCTCGAGGGCACCCGCCTCTGCGCGCTCGGCATGCCCAGCGCCCTCGCCGTGATCGCGCTTGCCGAGCGCGGCACGATGTTCGACCCCGGCCCCTGCGTCTACATGGAGAAGATGGCTGGCGGCGAGGAGATCGCCGACCTGCTCGACCTCGACCGTCCCCTGCCGGAGACCCTGAAGCTGATCGCCGAGCGCAAGGGGGGCAGCGTCGGCGACGTCACCGTCGTGATGCTCGACCGCCCCCGTCACGAGGACGCGATGCGCGAAGTCCGCGAGGCCGGCGGCCGCATCCGCCTGATCACCGACGGCGACGTCTCCGCCGCGCTGCTCGCCGTCAGCGACCGCTCGCCGGTCGACCTGCTCTGGGGGATCGGCGGCACCCCCGAGGGCGTGCTCTCCGCCGCCGCCCTCAAGTCGATGGGCGGCCAGCTGCTCGGCCGCCTCTGGCCGCGCAACGACGAGGAGCGCAGCGCCGCGCTCGACGCCGGCTACGACCTCGACCGCATCCTCACCGCCAACGACCTCTGCTCGGGTGAGGACGTCTTCTTCTCCGCCACCGGCGTCACCGATGGCGACGTGCTGCAGGGCGTCCGCTACCGCGGTCCCGGCGCGACCACCGAATCGCTGGTCATGCGCTCGCGCTCGGGCACCGTGCGCCGCGTCCAGGCCCGTCACGACCGCGCGAAGTTGCGGACCGTCACCGGCGAGCGCTACGGCTGATCTTCGCACCCGCAGGGCTTCTTCGCCGCCGCCGCGCCGCTCCCGTACGGCAGTTCGCCCGTTGCCTGCAGCTCGAACCTCAATGAGTTGATCACCGCGCCGGCGAGCAGCGCCAGGCTGAGTAGATAGAACCAGAGCAGGGCGATGAGGATGAAGCCGAGCGTCGAGCCGAGGCGCGAGAGGCTGGAGACGTTGGCCAGGTAGGCGGGGAAGAGCCAGTTGGCGACCGTCGCGCCGAAGGTGACGAAGGCGGCCCCCGGCCAGACCGCCCGCCAGGGCATGTGCCCCTTCGGCACGGCCCAGAAGATCACGGAGGAGATCAGGAAGGTGGTCAGGATCGCCGCCCCAAGCAGCAGCGCCGTGTCGATCGCTTTGATGTCGGAGAGGCCGAACGGCAGCCGGTCGGTGCTGGAGACCAGCGTGCTCTCCATCGCCGGCAGGAAGATGCTGGCGGTGAAGAAGAAGATGACCACGACCAGCATCGCGAAGGAGAAGCGCTTCTGCTCGATCCAGCCGCGGCACTCGACGTGGTAGATGCGGCAAAAGGCGGTGTCCATCGCCCCCCAAAAGGAGGCCCCGATCCAGAGCGAGCCAAGGAAGGCCGCGATCCCAATCGTGGTCGAGTTTTCCTCGATCCGGTTGAGCACGTCGGTCAGCGTGTGCTGCTCGGTGCTCGGGAAGAGCCGCTGCAGGTCGTTGACGACGCTGGTCTCGACCCCTCCGATCTTCAGCACCTGGCCAAAGACGAAGAGCACCAGCAGGGCGAACGGAAAGACCGCCAGCATCAGGTTGTACGCGACCATCGCCGAGAGGCCGGTGACGTTCTCGCGGTAGGCTCGCTGCCAGAAGGCGCGCAACCAGGGCCGGGATCGGTGCAAGGAATTGGGCATTGACTTCAGAAACTGAAGCGACTACTATGCGAACAGACGTTTGAGAGGTACCGATACGCCCGTCCTGGGGCAGCGATGCGCAGACTAGTCAGCAGTGCGGACCGGTTACCCGGTCCGTTTTTTCGCGACTTTTGCCCTCCGGCGGCATTTCATTCGCAGGACTGAAACTTCAAGCACGAGGAAATGAGCAAGACAGGATGCTGGTAGCTGAGCTTCAAGAGATGGAGGAGGTCAAAGGCCTCATCACCCGCGGGCAGCAGCTCGGGGTACTGACCTTCGGCGACGTCGCTTCGGCGGTGTCGGAGGTCGATCTGGACGAGTCCGACGTCGAGGACCTTTACGGGCACCTCGAGAAGTCGGGCATCGAGCTTGTCGAGGACATGGACCCGGCCCAGAAAGCGGCCGCGGAAGCCCTGCCGATCGACACCGGGAAAAAAGGCCGGCGCCGTCAGAAACAGACGCTCGACCTGAAACCCGACATGACCACGGACAGCCTCCAGCTGTTCCTCAAGGACATCGGCAAGGTCCGCCTGCTGACCGCCGCGGAGGAGGTCGAACTCGCCAAGCGGATCGAGCGCGGCGACCTCGACGCGAAGCAGAAAATGGTCGAGTCGAACCTGCGCCTGGTCGTCTCGATCGCCAAGAACTACCGCAACCAGGGCCTGCCCTTCCTCGACCTGATCCAGGAGGGCACGCTGGGCCTGGTCCGCGCGGCGGAGAAGTTCGACTACCGCAAGGGATTCAAGTTCTCGACCTACGCCACCTGGTGGATCCGCCAGGCGATCGCTCGGGCGCTCGCCGACAAGGCGCGCACGATCCGCATCCCGGTGCACGTGGTCGAGAAGCTCAACAAGATCGGCCGCGCCGAGCGCAAGCTGGTCACCGAGCTGGGCCGCGAGCCCACCCCGGAGGAGATCGCCGACGTCACCGGGATCGACCCCGAGGAGGTCGACTCGATCAAGCGCTCCGCCCAGGCTCCGGTCTCGCTGGAGAAGCCGGTCGGCGACGAGGAGGAGTCGGAGTTCGGCCAGTTCATCGCCGACGAGAAGGCCGAGTCCCCCTTCGACCGGGCCGCGGACCTGCTCACCAAAGAGGCGCTGAAGGAGGCGCTCGAGAACCTCTCCTACCGCGAGCGCCGCGTGTTGGAGCTGCGCTACGGCCTTGGCGGCGAGCACCCGCGCACGCTGGACGAGGTCGGCCGCACCTTCAACGTCACCCGTGAGCGCATCCGCCAGATCGAGAACCAGAGCCTCAAGAAGCTGCAGCAGCTGGGCGAAGCCCAGAAGCTCAGAGAGGTCACCTGATCCTTCAGGGCTAAGGAGTGCGGACATCCCGGCCGATACAGGTCGGGATGTTCGAGATCGACAAAGCGCTGCGCACGCTGATCGAGCGTGGAGGGTCGGACCTGCACGTCAAGGTCAACGCGCCGCCGATCGTGCGCCTGCACGGGGAGTTGGCGCACCTCGAGGGCTACGGGCATCTGAAGCCCGAGGACACTGAGAAGGCCTTCCACGACATCGCCGAGGTGCGCTCGCTGACCGAGTTCGAGGATGCGGGCGAGGCGGACTTCTCCTACTCGCTGCCCGGCCTCTCGCGCTTCCGCGTAAACGTCTTCAAACAGCGCGGCTCGATCTCGATCGTCTGCCGCGCGATCCCCTTCGACATCCGCTCGGTCGAGGATCTCGGCCTGCCGCGGGTCGTCACCGACCTGGCCGAGGAGCAGCGCGGAATCGTCCTCGTCACCGGCACCACCGGCTCGGGCAAGAGCACGACCCTGGCGGCGATGATCGACCACATCAACCAGACCCGACCGCATCACATCATCACGCTCGAGGACCCGATCGAGTACCTGCACGAAGACAAGATGTCGATCGTCAACCAGCGCGAAGTCGGCTCCGACACGGTGAGCTTCGGCCGCGCGATGCGCCGCGTCCTGCGTCAGGACCCCGACGTGATCCTGATCGGCGAGATGCGCGACGAGGAGACGGTTCGCACCGCGCTCTCGGCCGCGGAGACCGGCCACCTCGTGCTGTCCACGGTCCACACCCTCGACGCGACCGAGACGATCAACCGGATCATCGACTTCTTCCCGCCCCACCTGCAGCACCAGGCGCGGGTGATGCTGGCGGCGACCCTGAAGGGCGCGATCGCCCAGCGCCTCGTCCCCGACCTGAGCGGCGAAGGCCGCGTGCCGGCCTCCGAGGTGATGGTCGTCACCGGCCGCGTCCAGGACCTGATCATGAATCCCGACGAAACGGGCAAGATCACCGAAGTCATCGCCGAGGGCGAGTACTACGGGATGCGCACCTTCGACCAGTCGCTGCTCGGCTACGTGATGGAGGGCAAGATCGCCGAGGAGGTCGCTCTCGACTACGCCTCCAGCCCGCACGACTTCAAGCTGATGCTCGCCGCCGGCGGCCAGCGCGCCAGCGGCATCGAGCAGCTCGAGCACGAGCCGGTGGCCCCGTGAGGGAGAAGCTCAACGAGAACCCGATCGCCCAGGTCGCGCTGATCGGCATCCTCGCCGTGGTCGGCGTGGTGATCTTCATCGGCGGCTCGGGCGGCGGCGAAGAAGCCGAAGAAGCCGCCCCCTCCGGCGAAACCGTGTCCTCGCTCGAATCGACCGAAGCCGCGCCGGCGGCCGAAGCGCCGGTCGGCGCCACGCCGACCAGCGTGCCGACCCCGACCCCTCCGAAGCGCTTCGTCGCCGCCTACGAATCGGGCAAGACCGTGGCCCTGCTGATCGTCCACCCGGGCAGCATCGACTCCGCCTTCACCGCCGCCTCCTCGCGGCTGCTGGAACCGTTCCGCGACGTGGTGCTCTTCGTCGTCAAGGCGAAGCAGATCGCCCGCTACGCGGCGGTCACCGTCGGGCTCGAAGTCAACCGCGTCCCGGCGCTGATCGTGCTCAAGCCCAAGCGGCTCAGCAAAGGCACGCCGCAGGCAACCGTCGACTATGGGCTGCAGACCCCGCAGAGCGTCGCCCAGGCCGTGCTCGACGCCAACTACAAGGGCCGCGAACTCGCCTACCACCCGAACTGAGGCGGGCCGATGAGCGCCGACAACCCGTTCCCCAGCCACCTCCGCCCGGTCCCCGATTCCGGCGGCTCCGCCGCGCCGGCGCTGCCGGTCGAGGAAGGCACCCTCGGCCTCACCCCACCGCGTCACCAGGGCCACTCGCGCGGCTTCGTCACCGACGTCCTGGTCGAGCTCGGCTACGCTGCGCCGGAGGCCGTGCAGGCCGCGGTCGACGCCGCGCGCACGGCCGGCCGCCCCCCCGAGCAGATCCTGCTCGAGCAGGGCGCGATCAATGGAGACCAGCTATCGCGCGCCGTCGCCGAGCGCTATGGGCTCGACCACGTCGACCTTTCCCTGTACCACGTCGACGTCGCCGCGGCCGCCCTCTTTCCGGTCACCATGGCGCGTCGCTACAAGGCCGTCCCGGTGGGTTTCGTCGACGCGAAAACCCTGTTGGTCGCCGCCGTGGACCCGGCCAACGTGCTCGCCGCCGACGACATCCAGATCGCCACCGGCCTCGATTGCCACGTCGCCGTCGCCGCCGAGGACGACGTCGAGTCGCTGCTGGCGCGGCTCGGGACCCTGCAGAGCGCCGCCGCCGACGCGATCGTCGAGGACCAGCACCGGGTCGAGGTGGAGGAGGCCGAGGAGGAGGCGGCGCTTGCCGAGGTCAGCGCAATGCAGGCCGGCGCCGAGGACGCGCCGGTGATCAAGCTCGTCTACAGCATCCTCGCCCAGGCGGTGGGGGAGGGGGCCTCCGACATCCACCTCGAGCCCGAAGAAGGGGAGCTGCGGATCCGCTTTCGCATCGACGGCGTGCTGAAGGAGTCCGCCCACGTGCCGAAGCGAATGATCAGCGCGGTGATCTCGCGGCTGAAGATCATGAGCGAGCTCGACATCGCCGAGAAGCGCGTGCCCCAGGACGGTCGAGTCAGCGTCTCGATCGAAGAGCGCCGCATCGACCTCCGCGTCACCACCCTGCCCACTTCGCGCGGCGAGGGGGCGGCGATCCGCATTCTCGACGAGGGCAATGCGCAGCGCACGCTCGACGACCTCGGCATGGACGGCTCCGCCCGGGCCCGCTTCGAGGACGCCTTCCACCAGGCCTACGGCGCGGTGCTGGTCACCGGGCCGACCGGCTCCGGTAAGTCGACGACGCTCTACGCGGCGCTGGCCGACCTGAACGGGATCGACAAGAAGATCATCACGATCGAGGATCCGGTCGAGTTCCGCATTCCCGGCGTCAACCAGATGAACGTCAACCGCAAGGCGGGGCTCGACTTCGCCCGCGGCCTGCGCTCGATCCTGCGCGCCGACCCCGACATCGTGATGGTCGGCGAGATCCGCGACGCCGAGACGGCGCGGATCGCGATCGAGGCGGCGCTGACCGGCCACATGATGCTTACCACGCTGCACACCAACGACGCCCCCGGCGCGATCGCCCGCCTCAACGAGATGGGTATCGAGACTTTCCTCACCGCCTCCGCCGTCGACTGCGTCGTCGCCCAACGCCTGGCCCGCAAGCTCTGCCCGCATTGCAAGCGACGGACGATTGTGCCCGGAGCGGCGCTGCAGGAGGCCGGGATCGGGGTCGGCGCCGAGGTCGAGGCCTATGAGCCGGTCGGTTGCGGTCGCTGCAACAACAGCGGCTACCGCGGCCGGGTCGGGATCTACTCGGTGATGAGCCTCAGCGAGCGCCTCAAGCAGATGACGATCGCTCGTGCCCCGGAGACGGAAATCGCCGCCGTCGCCCGCGAAGAGGGAATGCTCACCCTGCGTGAGGACGGCGTCGTAAAGATTCGAGCCGGGGTCACGAGCCTCGAGGAGGTGCTCCGTGTCACAGCATGATTTCGACTTCTCCGAGGTCCTGCGCCGCATGGTCGAGGCGCGCGCGTCCGACGTCCACATCACCGCCGGGTTCCCGCCGGCGATCCGCGAAAAGGGCAAGATCGAGCCGATGCAGGGCTTCCCGGTGCTGACCGGGCAGCAGACCCGCGAGGTCGTCTACTCGATCCTCAACGACGACCAACGCAAACGCTTCGAGAACCACAAGCAGCTCGACTTCGCCTACGCGATCCCCGGCGTCGCCCGCTTCCGCGTCAACTGCTTCTTCCAGCGCGGAGCGGTCAGCGCCGCCTTCCGCCTCGTGCCGCAGGACATCCCGGCGCTCGACTCGCTCGGCGTGCCGCAGGTGCTGCGCGAGCTGGCCGACAAACCGCGCGGCTTCGTGCTGGTCACCGGGCCGACCGGCTCGGGCAAGAGCACGACCCTGGCGGCGATGATCGACGTGATCAACCAGGAGCGCCAGGACCACATCCTGACGATCGAGGACCCGATCGAGTTCCTGCACACCCACAAGCGCTCGATCGTCAACCAGCGTGAGGTCGGCTCCGATGCCGAGGACTTCGGGCTCGGCCTGCGGGCCGCCCTGCGAGAGGACCCCGACGTCATCCTGGTCGGCGAGATGCGCGACCTGGAGACGATCTCCACCGCGCTGACCGCGGCCGAGACCGGCCACCTCGTCTTCGCCACCCTGCACACCCAATCGACGGCGCAGACGGTCGACCGGATCATCGACGTCTTCCCGTCCGAGCAGCAGGGCCAGGTCCGCACCCAGCTCTCGATCGCCCTGCAGGGGATCGTCACCCAGCAGCTGCTGCCGACCGCCGACGGCCGCGGCCGCGTCGTCGCCTGCGAGGTGCTGATCCCGACCCCGGCGATCCGCAACCTGATCCGCGAGGGCAAGACGCACCAGATCTACGCCGCGGTGCAGACCTCCGGCGCGGTCGGCATGCAGACGATGGACGCCGACCTGGCGCGCCTCGTGCGCTCCGGGCGGATCACCCGGGCGCTGGCCGAGCAGCGCGCCTCGGTGCCCGAGGAGCTCAAGCGGCTGCTCGGCGGGATACCGGCGGGGATCGGCGTCGCCGCCCAGCCCGGCACCCGCGCCGCCGACGAACTCGCCGCCGTGCGGCAGTCCCAGGCCCCGCCCGCCCCCGTCCAGACCCCGGGGGCCTAGTCCGCGATGGCCGCCGCGACGACATTCGCCTTCCGCGCCATGGACCTGGCCGGGGCCGCCTCGGCCGGCGAGCTCGAGGCCGAGTCCAAGGCCGCGGTCACCGAGCAGCTGCGCCAGCGCGGCCTGATCGTCCTCGACGTCAGCGAGAAGGCCAACCCGCTGAGGATCGAGGACGTCTTCAAGCGCTGGCAGGGCGTCGACATGCGCGAACTGGCGATCTTCTCGCGCCAGTTCGCCACCCTGATCTCGTCCGGGATGCCGATGCTGCGCAGCCTGCACACGCTCGAGGAGCAGACCCAGGACGAGCAGATCAAGGAAGCGGTGGCCGGGGTGCGCGCCGACGTCGAGGCCGGCAGCTCGCTGGAGGCGGCGATGGAGCGCTACCCCAAGGTCTTCGACCGCCTCTTCCGGGCGATGGTCCGCTCCGGCGAGCAGTCCGGGCGCCTCGACGAGGCGATGGACCGGATCGCCTACCAGGTGGAGAAGGCCGACGGCCTGCGTCGCCAGGTTAAATCGGCGCTGATGTACCCGGCGCTGGTCTTCGGCTTCGCCGGCGTGGTCCTGATCGCGATCGTCGCCTTCGTGATCCCGGTCTTCGCCAAGATCTTCGAAGAACTGGCCGAAGAACACCCCGAAGAAGCCGCCGGCCTGCCGGCGCCGACCCAGCTCTGCGTCACCGCCTCCAACGTGCTGACCAACTACTGGTTCATCTTGATCCCCGGCATCGCGCTCGCTTTCTTCGTCTTCTTCAAATGGAAGAAGACCGATCGCGGGCACGAGCTGTGGGACCGCTTCAAGCTGCGCATCCCCTTCAAGATCGGCGACGTGATCCAGAAGGTGGCGCTGGCCCGCTGGTCGCGCACCTTCTCCGGCGCGGTCTCCTCCGGCGTGCCGATGCTGCAGGCGATCAAGCTGACCGGGGAGACCGCAGGCAACGTCGTCGTCGAACAGTCGATGGACGACGTCTACGCCTCGGTCAAGGGCGGTGGCTCCCTGGCGGGCCCGATCGAGGACAACCCGATCTTCCCGCCGATGGTCGGCCACATGATCGCCGTCGGCGAGGAGACCGGCCAGCTCGAGCACATGATGAGCAAGATCGCCGACTTCTACGAGGCCGAGGTCGACGCCAAGGTCAAGGCCCTCACCGCCCTGATCGAGCCGGTGATGATCGTTTTCGTCGGCGGCATAGTCGGCTTCATCGTGATCTCGATGTACCTGCCGATGTTCAGCATCTACGAACACATCCGGTAGTCGGGAAAACCGGCACATAATCGGCACATCCTGCGCGCCACGCGCGCGCCTGGACCCCCTACGGTCGTCTCTACAGGTCGACGGACGGAGCGTATGATGCTCCGTATGACAAAAGAGAGGGTGACGATCTCCGTGGAGGCAGAGGTGATCCAGATCGCGCGGGAAGACGTCGAGGCCGGCAGGGCCGAGACGGTGTCGGGGGCGATTGAAGACGCCGTCGTCTCGCGAGCGAAGAGACGTGCGTTGCGAGAAGCACTCGATATGCGGGAGGCGGAGTTTGGCCCGATCAGCGAGGAGGCGAGGGCATGGGCAAAAAAGGAAATGGCAAGAGTGCGCGCGGAGCGTCGGAAGCGAAGGGCGGAGCGCTCGTCCTAGACGCGGGAGCGCTTATCGCGTTCGAGCGATTTGAAGACCAAATCGACGCCTTCCTCGAGGAGGCGATCAAAGTTGGAGAGGAGATCGTGATCCCCGCGAGCGCGTTTGCGCAGGTTTGGCGCGGCCCGCGCTCAGCGCGCCTCGCTCGCCTGATGGCGGGGTCCAAGAGTGACGCCCTAGACGAGGTTCGTGCGAAGCAGGTCGGCGAGCGGCTCGGCCGCCGTGACAAAGCCGACGTTGCCGACGCCCACGTCGTCTGCTGTGCTCTCGAACGCGACGCCGAGCTGATCACCTCGGACCCCGACGACATGGAAGCGCTAATCGAGGCCGGGGAGAATCTAGTACTCGTTTCAGTCTGAACCGCACCCTTGGAAAGGGCCCGGACCTTTGCCTGCTCGAAGGCCTTTTCCGAAGCCCGGCTATTAGCAGTCATTTTTAGTACTTGTCAAAGTTAATTTGAGCATGTAGGTTCTCGGCGCTTCGAGGTGGAAGCTCCAAGAAACCGATCAGTGCAGGTGGAACCGGGTTGGTCCGCGTGCTGAACAAAGTGGGCGAACGGCTGCTGCCGGTGCTGATTACCGCCGGCAGCCTGCTCGGCTTCGTCGCCTTCGCCGGCGCAGTGATCGTCTGGACTCGCTTCGAGGCGGTGAAAGTCCCGCCCGAACAGGCGGTCAACGCGGTCTCCCGCGAAGAGCTGATTTCGGTCGGCGCCTCGCTGCTCCTGATCTTCGGCTTCTTCGGGGTGATCGCCGTGGTCGCCACCTACCTGGTCGACCGCCGCGGCCGGGCAACGCCCGGCATGGCTCGTTGGCTGCTCTGCCTACTGGCGGTTGAGGGGGTGACTTCGGTCATCCTGGTCGAAGGCATCTCGACGCTGCAGACGGCCCTCTTCGGCGTCTTCGTCGTTCTGGTTTGCCTGGCTGGCATTGGCGTCACTTACGTCGAATCGTTCACCAGGTTCCGCGACGACTTCAAGGGTGAACACCTGGAACGCGAAGAAAGCAACGGGCGAATGAGCGCGGAACTGCTCGATCCGCTAAAGCCACGTCTCCCGTTTCGCTGGTCCGATGACTCGCCCTGGGTTGCCCGCCTCGACTTGGTCATGGTGCTGGCGGCCGTCCTTGACTTGGCGCTCGTCGCCCTCGTCGTGGTCCTTCTCGATCCCGGGATTCTGGTAGCGGTCATCTTGGCCCTGCCGGCCGTCGGAGCGCTCGCGCTCCTGCTTGTCGGTGGCTATCGAATAATCGCCGGCGCCCGTGAGCACCTCGCAGAGGAAGAGGAAGCGGAACGCAAGAAAGAGGAGCCCCTTGGGGGCGCCAGGCACCGGCCCTACAGGCTCTACCTGCGCGCCCCGGCGGTCGTCCTTTTGGCCCTGCTGCTCGGGGCGATGGTCGTGGTGCCGGCGGTGGCTCTCGGGCAGTGGTGGCTGACGACCTCGTTGGGTGCGGCGGTGGTCATCGTCGGGGGGCTGTGGCGGATCGCGGCCTTGCCGAAACACGGCTTCATGTGGTTCGGGCTCGCGGTCTTCATCTCGGTGCCACTGTTCGGCACGCTTACGCTGATGGCGCGCAACCTGGTCCACCCACAGGTGCAGCCGCTGGCGCTGATCCGTAAGACCGACGGTCCCTACGAAGCGATCCAGGGTCTCTACGTCACCGAAGGCGACGAACGCGTCTACTTCGCCAACGTGGCGACCGAAGGCTGCACCGATGCCGTTACCCCGAACAGCGGCAGGCTGCTCTGGGTGCCGAAATCCGAAGTCGTGGCGCTCTCGATCGGCCCCGCGCAAAACCTGAAAGGCGCAGCCCAAACCGCGCTCGAAATGTCGTACGCGCTCACTCCCGGCGCGGAGACTCCGAGCGGCGCCCAGACGACGCTCACCGTGGGGGACGGAAGCTCCCAGCATGACCGGCGGCTCGAAAGCTCGGAACCGGCGGTCCGTCCCAATTTCGGCGGCGGCCTCAGCCTCTCGCCCGAAGAAGTGTCGCCGGGGCAGGCGGTCACGCTGCGGATGAGCGCACCGAACAAGAACCCCGAGGTCAAAGGTTTCGGAGAAGTGCGCGAAGGGCGGACTCTGCGAGTGGGCGGCGTGCCGGCGGACATCGTCAAGGAAGCGTCGAGCGAAGCCCGTCGCGCCGAATATGTTGAGACCACGAGCGGGCAGGTGCTGAACCTGGCCAAGCACGAGCCCTACGTCGAACGGGGCGAAGGCGAATTCGTGCCGCTCAAAGAGGCGCCATGGAAGGCGTCCGCGGGCAAGTACGTCAAGCTGATCGACAAGGCGGTGATCTCCGCCGAAGGGGGAGCCGGGAAGACCGGCGCCTTCTATCTGCCGCTCGAAAGCTCGGTGAGGCCGGCGACGCTCGAAGGTAGTCCCGCGGTGGAGCTGAGGGGTGTCGAAGAAGCGGGTCTGCTGAAGCTCAAGCCGCACCCGCTTACCCAAGCCTGGCACGAAAGCAAGATCAGGTTCCAGGTGCCGGAAAACGCCGCCAGCGGCCCGGTGACCGTCGAGTGCAGCCAGCTTGAGGGCCAGCCGTTTCTGCGCGTGAGCAAACCGCCCATGGCACGGATCGGCGCCCGCGTGAAGGTCGGCACCGACCGGGTCGTCTTCGACAGCCGGCGGTCGGTTGCCGCCGGTGGCAAGATCGCCCACAGGCGCTGGCTCGTCGACGGCCTGCCCGAGGGTCACGGCAGGCGGCTCTCAATGGCGCTGCCCGCTCGCTACGCGCCCTATCGCGTCCGCCTCTACGTCACCAACTCGAATCGCAAGACCGACTTTGCAGAGGCCAGTGTCCTGCGACTGCCGGTCGCCGCGCTCGAACCCGGGCATCGCGCCGGCGGGGGACAGGTGCCCAAGCGCGAGCGATGGTTCCGCCGGCTCCGCCACGCGCTCGAACGCACGGCGCGGGTGGAGCACCCGGTCGAGGTCGACGTCGACGGGTTCGCCGGCCGTGGTCGCCGCGGCGGACACGCCGTGGACGACGCGAAGCGCTCCCTGCACTGGGCTGACCTCGCCAGGCGCAGGCTCCTCCCGTTCGGCTCCGGGCTGTCCTCCTCGGCCCCAACGGCGACGGCCTCTTCGGCACTCGACGGCGTTCCCAGCGTCGAGCCGACGGTCCCGGTCAAGATCCGCGCCTTCGGGCACAGTTGTCCTGCCTCCGGCGACGTCGGCGGCGAGGATCGCGTCGAAGTCTTCCTGCTCGAAGACGGCGCCAAGGTCACCAGCCCCGCAGGTTGCCGAGCTCGCCGTACCGACCGGGCCGAATGGCTGCCGCCTCACTGAGGAACGAACGAAGTGCTACCGTGACGCACATGGACAGCGTGGGAGTCAGGGAGTTGCGTCAGAACCTCTCTCGCTACTTGGTCGAGGTCAAGGCGGGGGAGAGCTTCACCGTCACTGAGCGCGGCAAAGAGATCGCGCGATTGACGCCCTCGGGTCCCGCCGATTCTCCGATTGCCCGCCTGGTCGCCGATCGGGGGGCGACAATGCCACGTGGAGACTTGCTCGCTCGAGTCCGCGAATCGGACGGGCCGCCGGCGGTTGGCCCGCCCAGTCTCGAGGTTCTCGACCAGCTCCGCGAGGAGCGGTTGTAGCGGGCCGGCTCGCGTATCTCGACACCTCGGCCTACGTGAAGCTGCCGCTGCGCGAGGCCGAGTGCGACGCGATGCTCGCCGAGCTTGCCAAGTGGGAGGGCTACGTTTCGAGTGCCCTCCTCAGCGTCGAGGCGATACGTGCGTGCGGGCGCTACGGCGGCGGGTACGCCGCCGACGCGCGACTGTTCCTCGAGGGTGTAGCACTCATCCCGCTTGGCGATTCGGTCCTCGACCACGCGGCCTCGCTGGTCCCGAATGGCCTACGGAGTCTCGATGCGTTGCATCTCGCCACGGCACTCAGCATTCATGCCGAGGTCGGCGCCTTTGTCACCTACGGCCGGGGCCTCGCCGATGCCGCCACCGAGGAGGGGCTCACGGTGCTGTCTCCCGTTTGATTTGGTCTCCGGACGAGGATCCCTACTCTCTATTTAAATATAAGTAAATCTGTTATACATACATATATATGAATAGAGAAGCTGAGACGCGAAACCCCTATACGCCCGGTATGGGCGCGCGGCCGCCATTCCTGGCCGGGCGAGATCCGGAGCTTGCGTACTTCGACGAGATGCTTCGCCAGCTCAGTGCCGGGGGGACGCAGAAGCATCTCGTCCTCACGGGGCTTCGCGGCGTTGGCAAGACGGTCCTTCTGAACGAGTTCGAGGCGAAGTGCGACGCGGCGGGCTGGCCGGGCGAGGCCCGCGAGCTGGCCGGCGGCTCGCGGATCGGCCACGTCGTGGCCAGGGCCGCACGCAAGGCCCTGATGGAGATGAGCGTTGCAAAGCGAGCCGGAGACGCCGTGCGCCGCGGGCTCGGTGCCCTGCGGGCATTCACCTTGACGCTCGGAGACATCAACTTCAGGTTTGACGTCGAGGCGCTCGTGGGGGTGGCCGATTCGGGAGATCTCGCCGAGGACATGCGCGATCTGCTCGTCGAGGTGGGTGTGGCCGCACGGGCGAGCGGTACCGGATTCGCGCTGATCCTCGACGAGATGCAGAACCTGTCGAAGGCGGATCTTGCAGCGTTGATCGTGGGTCTTCACAGGGCGAAGCAGAAGACCCTGCCCGTCGCGCTTGTCGGCGCAGGACTCCCCCTGCTTCCCGATTTGACGGGAGAGGCGAAGAGCTATGCCGAGCGCGGCTTCGAGTTCCGCGAGATAGGCGCCCTTGGCGAGGTGCCGGCAGCGGCGGCCCTGGAGGAGCCGGCTCAGAGTCAAGGCGTTGCATGGGGCTCGGATGCGGTGAGCAGGGTCATCGAACTGGCGGAGGGATACCCATATTTCCTGCAGGAGTACGGCCGCGAGATCTGGAAGCTCCGTCGCGACCGAGGGATCGACTTGGAGTGCGTGAGTGCCGCTGAGCCGATCGTCGTCGAGTATCTGGACGACAACTTCTTCAGCCAGCGCGTCGGCAAGCTGCCCGATGCCGAGCGCCGCTACATGTCGGCGATCGCCTCGTTGGGCGACGGCGCTCAGTCGAGTGGTGACATCGCCGCTGCCCTCGGCAAGACCTCGCAGGATCTGTCGGTCGTCCGGGACAGGTTGATCAAAGCGGGCCTTCTCTATGCACCCAGGAGGGGCGCCATCGACTTCACGGTTCCTCGCTGCGCCCGCTACCTGCGAGAACGCCGGTAGCGGGCGTCTCTCGCCCGGTTGACAGGTTATCCGGCGATCTGAGCCTGAATGCCGAGTTTTGGGGAGAGGAAGTCCTAGTTTCAGGGATAAAGGTCTCGCTCTGACGGTCGATTAGGGGGGAGAAGAAAAGAACTGCCAGTGCCTCGGTGCAAAGGCAAACCCGCTGCGAGGCGGGGGCGCAAAGCCTTCGGGGCTCCTTCGGGAGCTAGCCGGGCTACCACCGGGGTCGACAGGACACCACGTGGCTGAGATGCGAAACGGGGCTCTGGCTAATGCGATTAGGAACCTAGGAGGAACCTAATATGTTTATCCAGAATCTCCGGGCCAAGGTTGGTGCCCGGCTCAACGGCGACAGGGAGGCCGGCTTCACGCTGATTGAGCTCCTGGTCGTCATGCTCATCCTCGGCATCCTCGCCGCCATCGCCCTTCCCGCCTTCTTCAACCAGAAGGAAAAGGCCGGCGACGCAAAGGCCAAGGAGTACGCCCACACGGCCGAGGTCGCCATGGAGACGTGCAACACCGAAAAAGGCGGCACGTACGTAGGTTGCGACGAAACCGCGCTTACTACGATTGAGCCCACGCTGAATAGTGCGACCGAATTCAAAGTTTTCGGTGAAAACGAAGAAAACGAACCGGAAGCAAAGGCCTACACCGTTCAGACGGAAGGCACCTCCGGAACGTTCTCGATCGAAGATGTCGAAGGTACCTTGAGTTTCAACTGTAGCGAACCGGAAAAGGGCGGCTGTCCCGCCGAAGGAAATTGGGGCGAAGGCTGACCTAGCCGACGCTGCTTCGCTTAGCCATGTCTAAGCAACGCGCAATCGCAGCAGAGGGGCGGGCCATCGCGGCCCGCCCCTCGCTGTGTCTCTTTCTCGTCGCAACGGCCCTCTTGGGAGTCGCCGCTCTGGGCCCGTCGGTTGCGACGGCAACGGAACCGCCCCCGACAGTCAACGTTTGGGCGACCAACCCTCCCTCGAGTCGCACTGAAACCCAGGACACGACCACGCCGCTTGTGTTCGGTGGTGAAGAGGAAGGCGGCGGAGCCAAGGTCGTCATCCGGTCGTTGCGCACCGGCGCGCTCGCGATTCCCGCCTCGACCAATCCCCTGGACGAAGTCTTCGTCTACGCCGGCTCCTGTGAAGGCGCGCCGATCGGCGAAGGCACGCTGGAAGAGTTCGAAAACGAAACGATCGGAATCAAAGTCTCCGTCGAAGCCGACCAGAAGACGCTGCTCTTCGCGGACCAGACCTATCCCGGCGATCCCGCAAAATCAGCTTGCTCGCTCGTCGGTTTCCCGTACTACGAGGGCGCCGTTCCCTTCGAAGAAGAAGAAGAAGGCGGAGAATCGCCCGGTGGCGGTGGCTCATCTGGCAGCGGCGAAAGCTCGTCCAGCGGCGCCCCGCCCGAAGCCCCGCGCATTCATCTCGAGCCCGGTCCGCGCGCCAACGACAACGCGCCGTTGGTGGCCGGCAGCGCGCCCGGCGCCGGCTCGGTGAAGATCTTCGCCAACGGCAGCTGCGCCGGCTCCGCCGTCGCCCACGGGTCGGCCAATGACCTCGCTGCGGGAATCGCGGTTGGTGTCGCCGACAACACGACGACAACGTTCTCCGTCAACTCCTCGTCCGGCGGCGCTCAATCCGCCTGCTCCAACGCCGTCACCTACGTCGAGGACTCGACTCCGCCGCACACCAAGATCACCATGGGCCCCGGGGTCAAGACCCGCCATCGCAAGGTCGTCTTCCGCTTCGCCGACATCACGGAAGACCCCCCCGGCACGACCTTCCTCTGCAAGCTCGACCGCAAGAAGTGGCGCCACTGCAACTCCCCCTACAAGCTCCACCGCCTCGGCCGCCGCCGCCACGTCCTCCGCGTTCGCGGCATCGACGTCGCCGGCAACGCCGAGCACAAGGCCGCCAAGCGCCGCTTCAAGGTCGTTCGGCGAGGCTGAAGAGCTTCATCTCTTGCCGACGGCTGACCCGGATTTCGGAGGCGCTTTCGAACGGCCACGCTCGAAGGCGAACATGACGACAACCATGGTCGTGCCCTCCTCGCCTGACTCGGCCATGCGGTTAGCCGCGCGACCCTCGATTTCCTGAACGCTGACGAGCGTGTCTCGAGTGTCCGTGGCTCGCCCTCCCCAGGCATCCAAGAGAAGGTCGTGGAGCTCCGTCTTTCCTATGGAGTCGACCGTTGGTTCGTCGCAGAGCAGGCAGAGGTCCTCGTCGCTCTCCATCTTGTGGTTTCGATAGGACGAGAGGCACTCTGCTAGGGCCCACTGGAGCACGACCCCGATGAGATCATGCCGCTTCTCCAGCGACATTTCCCGATATTCGTCGTCGCTCACGAATGGTCGGATAATCGCTCGGTAGATTTTTTTTCTCAGGTTGCCGCGTCCTCTATGGCCGACGAGTTCAATGCAGCCCGCCTTGAAGAGATCGCGTAGGTGATTCGATACGAGTTTCACGCTCTCGCCGATTTGCTTGGCAATGTCGCCGGCGCTTGCATCGCCCTCGTGCAGCCTGATCAAGCTTTCGAGCTTGACTGAGTGCCCTAGGGGGTACTGAAGGGCATCCTCGGGACGCCGCGTGCGTTCTTTGAGCGGCTGTCGGCCGGGTTTTGGCTTTGTCGTCAAGGCTGATCTCCTCCAGTTTGGTCTGCCCTCGTCACTCCGGTCTGTCCGAGCATATGGGAGTTCCAGCGCACTCTGGGCGTGGACCTCCATAAGGAATCTTCGGCAGTCATAGATTTCTTACCCTCTCGCCCCGGCACAGGCCGGGCGGCTGACGAGCGAGAGGGAGGTGCCCCGGATGAAGATCTCGTCCACGGACGTGGTCGTGCCGATGCTTCACGTGCTCAAGGTGAAGTAGGCGCCCTGACTGTCTGGTCGATCCTGGCCGTCGAGCTGCGAGGGTCGGGATCGACCATGGGACTCGCACTGTGGGTCATGAATACGTGACCGGTCATGAAATCCGGTATTGCCAACTTCGTACCGATCTGAAACGCTGGAGCAGTCGCACCCCAGATTTGTCAGCGTCGTCAGCCGACAAGGTTCTGGGGGCGGAGCCCCGGGCGGCCACGTCGCAGCTTGCCGCCCGGGGCGCTCTTTCATCCGGACTGGGGGTTGGCAGATGGCGAACGAGGGCGTCGGGACGCTGGACTGGAGCGTGATCGTCGCCCTCGTTATCCATCCGACGAAGGTCCAGATCGTCTCCGCGATCGAGTGGATCGACCGACCGCTTTCGGCCTCCGAACTGGAGAATGTCCTGGATGGGGGCGAGAGCATGTCGTCGATCTCCTACCACCTCAAATCGCTCGCCAGCCTCGGGGTGTTGAGGCGGGCGGGCTCGCAGCAGGTGCGCGGCGCCTGGAAGCGCCTTTACGCCATAGCGCCCGCGGTTAGGCCGCGGGCCGCCGACTGAGCCGCCGCCGGCCGGGCTCTCGCTCCGGCCGCTGCCTCGGGTACAACTCGGCCCTCGATGGCCGGCGTCGTGCTGATCGCGTTTCTCGGGGGGCTTGCGGTGGGGAGCTTTGCGACCGCGGTGGCGCACCGGGTGCCGCGGGGGATCTCGGTGGCCTTCGCGCGCTCGGAGTGCCCGGCGTGCGGGGCGCAGATCGCCGCTTACGACAACCTGCCGGTGCTCTCCTGGTTGCTGCTGCACGGGCGAGCGCGCTGCTGCGGTGCGCGGATCTCGGCGCGGTACCCACTCACCGAGCTGGCGGTCGGGGTGCTGTTCGCGGCGACCGTGCTCGTCTACCGCCACGACGCGGCGGAGGCGGTCATCGGCCTGGTCTTCGTCGCCGTGCTGGCGATCGTCACCCTGACCGACCTCGAGCGACGGATCATCCCCAACAAGGTGCTGATCGCCGGCGCTGTCCTCTGCCTGGCGATCGCCCTGCCGACGGACCCCGGCGGGGTGCCGGAGCGGCTGATCGCGGCCGCGGCTGCGGGCGGCCTCTTCTTCCTCGCTGCCCTCGCCTATCCGGCCGGGATGGGCCTCGGCGACGTCAAGCTGGCGGCGACGATGGGCCTCTTCCTCGGCCGAGCGGTCGGGCCGGCGATCCTGATCGCGCTGCTGGCCGGCAGCCTGGTCGGCGTCGCCCTGCTCGTCCGCCACGGCAGCCGGGCCCGCAAGATGGCGATCCCCTTCGGGCCGTTCCTGGCGCTCGGTGGGGTGGTGGCGCTGCTGGCCGGCGACCAGCTGATCGACCTCTACCTGGGCTGAGGCACCGAACGGCCGCTCAGCCCGCGGGATGACCTTCTTCTTCGGTCTTGCCGCCCTTGCTACCGCTCTTTTCCTTCTTGTTCTGTTCGGACTTGCTCAGCGGCGCCTTGCTGAGCTTGTCGCTGGTCAGCAGGCGGAGCTTGAGCAGCTCGATGCGGAAGGTGCGTTCGTCGGCGCCGTAGACGACGGTCTCCGGGATGCCCTTTTCGAGGGCGAGCAGCTGGCAGTGTTCGGTGCCGACCACGCAGACGCCGTCGCCGAAGAGGCCGGTGACCTTGTCGGAGACCAGCATCAGCACCTTCTTCTGGTCCTTGCTGACGTCCATGAAGGTGAGTGCCGGCTCCTTGCGGCTGGGCAGCATCGTCAGCTCGGGCAGGTTGTGGCGAACGGTCGCCTGTTTGGCTTTGTTGCCACTGGCGCCCGAGCCGGAGCTGACCGGGACGATGCGCACGTCGATCGCGAACGAGTAGTAGCGCAGCTTCGCGCCTTCGGACGGTTCGCCGTTGCCCTTGCTGAGCGGGGTGGAGTGGGTCGATTCCGGGGTATACGGGGCGGCTCCTCCGGACGATTCGCTCGCCGACGACGGGCTTTCGGCGCCACCTCCTGAGGCCGAGCCTTCGCCGCCGCTAGGGCCGGCGGCGGTTCCCGCTCCGGAGGCTTCGCTCTTTTCTGAGGATTCGGTGAACTTTTCTTCGAACGGGTCCTTGGGGACGCCGACCAGGCGCTTGCGGTATTCGCGCAGGCCGGGCGCCGCTTTCGCGACGATTAGCTTCGAGCGGGGGAGGGGTTCGCCGGTGGACGCGCTTCCAGCCCCGGTTTCCGGTTCGGCTTCCGAGGAGCCGCTGCTGAGCACGATCGGCAGGGCGACGACCGCGACCAGCAGGATCGCGACCAGGGGCAACAGGTGGCGCTCCTTGAGGTCGTAGTAGAGGTCGAGGGCGAAGTCCGGGACCTTGAACTCCGGCATCTTCTCGGGCATCTTCAGCTCGGGTCCCTTTTTAAGCATGTTCATCGGGACGACACCGCCTGGGAGGGGCCGCTGGACGAAGGCGATTCCGTCGCCGAGGCCGGAGCCGATTCGGTAGCGCCCGCCGTGGTGCCCTGGCTCGGCGGCGTCACGTATGTGGCGACCGAGAAGGTCGCGTTGAGGGTCGGCGATTTCGGCTCGCCTCCTCCTTCTTTTTCGCTTTCGTTCGCCGCCAGCGAGAAGCCGTTCAGGGTCACCAGGCGCCCGTCGATGCCGAACTTCGAGTTGGCCTTGGTCTTGACCAGGGAGTCGATTCCCTTGATGAAGTCGGCGATCTGGAAAAAGCTGCCGCTGAAGGTCAGGCCGTAGGGCATCACGGCGAGGCCGGCCGGGCCGATCGAGGCGCCGAGCGGCAGCAGCGAGGCGGCCGCCTCCGTGGGCGGGACGGTGGCGGAGGCTTGCTGGGTGCCCGACGGCGACGCGGTGGAGGAGGGCGCCGGCGGTGGGGTCGAGACGGCTTCTGGGCTCGACGACCCCGAGCTTTCGAGCTGGATGCTGTCGAAGGTGACATGGGTCGCCTTGGCGATCGCGCTCATTTCGACCAGCAGCGACGAGGTTTCGTCTTCGGCGGGGACCGCCTGGCCGAGGACGACGAGTTGGCGGTAGTCGGAGGGGAATTCCTGGCGGGCTGCCGTCGCTTCGGCCGCCTTGGCCTGCGCTTCGCTGAGTGCTACCTGGAGCTGACCGGCTTCGCTCGACAGTTCGCTGGCTTCTTCGCGCTTCGGGCTGAGCAGTAGCACCCAGAAGGCGAGCGCCAGACCGGCGATGACGAGGATCGAGACGATCAGGCGGTTGGATGAAGACTTCATCTCAGCTGCCTTCCGATTCGGGTTCCGAGGAGGCCGTGGTGGTTTCGCCGGATGAGGATTCGCTTGAGGGCGGAGTGGATTCGCTGCCCGAATCTTCGACCGGCGCCGGCGCCGCGTCGAAGGCGACGACCATCTGGAACTGGGCGAAGGACGATTTGCCGCAGTCCCCGCCGGCGCTCGTGCCCGAGCCGGACCCGCCTTCGCCGAGCTGGGACGATTCGACCCCGACCCGGGTGACGCCGTCGATCTGCTTCAGCGACTGGACGAAGCCGGCGACCGCTGGCTGACTCGTGGCGCAGCCGCTCAGTTCCAGCGCCGGCCCACCGATCGAGGAGCGCATCGAGCTGCTCCCGCCGCCGGCGACCGAGGAACTCGGGCTGGCCGTGCCGCTGAGGTTGGTCAGCCAGACGTTCCCCGGCAGGACGATCGCCAGTTCGCGCATCACCCGCTGCCAGTCGAAGCGGCTGTTGGCGAGGTCGGCGATCGTCAGGTCGCGCTGTTCGCGCAGCTGGTGGAACTGGGCGTAGGCGTTGAGCGCCTGGGCGCGCGCTTCGACTGAGGCCTTTTCGGTTTCCAGGCGGCTGATTTCGGCCTTGCTGTCCGAGATCTGGTTGTTGGTGACCGCCAGCACGGCGACGCCGATCACCGCCGCGGCGAGGGCGCCGACGACGATGTAGGCGAGCGGGCCGCCGCGCATCGGCTTGCGCCCGCCGGGCCGGTCCTCGCTGGGAATCAGGTTGACGGGACGCATCGCTAGCGCTCCAGGGCGAGGCCGAAGGGCAGGGTGAGGCGGGCGGAAGAGGCCGGGTCGAGTCCGGCGAGCGCTTCCGGGCGGCCGACGGCGATCGGCAGGCCGAGGACCGGTTCCATGTGGGCGGCAAGGCCGGGGATGGCGCTGCCGGCCCCGCAGAGGACGACGCGATCGACCGGCACCGCGGCCTCCTGGGCGCCATAGAAGTCGAGCGAGAGGCGCAGCTCGTCGAGCAGGGCGGAGGCGCCGGCCTCGAGCGCCGCGCGGGTCTTGCCGATTGTGTCCGGGTCACCCTCGATTGTCGCGGCCGGCTGTTCGAGCCCGACGTGGGTGAGCCACATCTGGGCGTGCTCGGGGGAGAGGCCGGTGAGCGAGGCGAGGCCGCCGGCGATGTCCTCGAGCCCACCGGAAGAGACGCGGGTGAAGAGGCAGGAGCGGCCCTTGGCGACCGCCAGGTTGGTCACGTCGCCGACGCTGCAGTAGAGGACGGCAGTGGGCGCCGGCTGCGCGTCAGGCTCGGCGGCCACGGGCGCCACGGCGAGGTCGCCGAGGGCGCGGATCATGCCGAAGGCTGAGAGGTCCACCCCGACCGGTTCCAGGCCGGCGTCCTTGAGCGGCTTCAGTGAGGCGGCGATCATGTCGCGGCGAGCGGCGACGACGATCACGTCGACCTGCGGCGTCATGCCCTCGGCCGCGGGGACGCCGCCGACCACGCGGTGGTCGATCACCGCCTGGTCGAGTGGCATCGCGATCTGCTCCTGGGCGGAGAAGCGGACCGCAGCTGCAAGCTCGGCCGGGTCTTCGATCGCCGGCAGGCGCAGGGTGCGGACGACGACGCGCTGGTTGGCGATCCCGAGCCGCACCTGCTTGCTCAGCTTGTGCGCAGCGAAGAGCTCGCGCAGGGCCTCGGTGACGCTGTGGGGGTCGGCGACCTCGCCGTCGCGGAAGGCCTCAGGGGGGAGGGGCGCGGTCGCGGCGGCCGTCACGTGGGTGGCGCCGTTGCTGCGCACCTCGGCAACGCCGATGCTGCCGGCCTCGATCTCGAGACCGACCATGGCCGACTCCTTCGTCCCGCCTCTCTTCAGCGAGAACGAGGGGAGGTTGAGCGACGGCCCAAGCGAGGGCCTCTTCAGCGTCGGCATCTTCAGCGACAGGGGGCGGCGCAGTGCGTCCATCGGGTCTTGCATCGGCCAAACGGCCACGGAACCTTTGCCCTCTCCTACTTAGAATTCGAAATTGCAGGACGGCTCATTCGAGCGTCTCGCGCCCGATCACCCAGGCGGACTTTTCCGGCTCGATGAAGCTGGGCGGCTCGATGTACTTAAGGCGGTCGTCGTAGTTGTAGTCCTTGGTGTAGCCGGCGCCAGAAGTCAAACCAACCGGGCCGCGGTACTTCTGGGCAATCGCACCGACCACTTTCAGATTGCTGAGGCCGGAACCGCAGGTGTAATTGTCGACGATGAAGGAGTGGTTGATCGCGAGGATTGCCGCGTCGATCTTGACGCCGTTGAGGGCGCCTTCGGCGTTGCCATTGCATTGCCACTTGTCGGTTTCTTCAACGCATTCGGTGACGTAGTGGCCGTGTTCGTAGTGTTTGGTGCAATGTTCGGGGTGGACCCAGTTCACGGGGTGGTAGATGCGGACGAAGTTGTTGGCTACCAGACCGAGAACACCTTCGCCGCTCAGCGGCAGTTCGGCGGAGCAGCTTTCCACGCACAGGTTCCCGGTGATCACGATGTTGTTTTCGGCGGCGATCGTCAGCTGGCCCGAGTACGTTTCATTGGTCCCCTGGACGAAGGCGTCGCCGCATTCTTTGGTTTCCGCTGTGGGTTCGTAGAAGACCAGCTTCGATTCGTAACCGGTGGAGCAGACGCCGCTTTCGACATAGACGACTCCGTTGGCTGGGATTGAGCCGCTGTATTTGAGTCCGCTCGGGTTTGCGCAGCTATTCGACGTTTGGTATGTCATGACCGTCATCGATTCCCCGCTGAGGCAGATGCGGACCTGGCCCTTGAAGTGAAAGCGTTCTTCGGCGATTGCATCGAGTTCGCCGTTTGTGGGGGGAGGGGTCAGCTTCGGCGCGTTTGCCGTAAAGGTGCCCTTGAAGTTTTTGTCGCCTCCTGAGCAGTCGCGGTAGCTTCCGGTGAGTTCCTTTGTTTCATACCAACCACGGGGTTTGTGGCTTACCTCGATTTGGTCGGCGGCTTCGCGACCGAGGGTCGGTTCGCCGCAGATCGAGAACATGTCGTTGGTGTGCATCGGGCCCTTGATTTCATCGTTGGGGGCGAAGGAGATGACGTCGCAATAGCCGCCGCCTGTCATCGGCTGTGCGTAGCGTTCTTCTTCCTGCGTTTTTTCACACTGGGCGGTGGCGGCAGCTTCGAGGCTTTTGCCGTAGGTAACGGGGTCGGAGGTCTCGTACTGGGTGAAGTAGACGTAGTCGAGGAAGCTGGCCGGCTTGAAGGTGGCAACGATTTTGGCTTCCGATTCGCCGGCGAAGCCGGTCGAGCGGATGCGGAAGGTCCCCTTCAGCGTGTCCCCTGACTGGAGCATGCTTTCAGTCGGGTTGGAGCTGTCGCACTGGGCGTATGTGGTCTGTTCGGTTGCGGGCAGAAGTTCAATCGCGAATTCGGCGCCAGTCGATCCGGGCACCGGCAGCCTGTTGGCGCTCGAGCCCTCGAGGTTGACGGCGGTTTTCGGTTCCGCTTCGGACGTGACGTTGGCGCAGGCAGTCCAGTAGCTGGTGTTGGCGTGCAGGTGATAGGCGTAGTTGTCGATCCCGGCCTTGGCTGCCTCGTAGGCCTGCTTTTGCTGCAGGTCGCGGGCAGTCAGGTGGCTGTCGCCGTTGACGGCAGTGACGGCAACGAGGACGAGCATCGCCATCAGGGAGAGCCCGATGACAGTGATCACCATCGTGAAGCCTTCTTCGTTGGACTTGAGTCTCATGCGCATGGCTTGCTCGGCGATCCTTCGTTGAATGAGGGGGGCGTGAGGCGCAGCGTGACGCCGTTTTGGATCTCGGCCGAGGCGCCGGCGTCGGCGATCGGCGTGTGTTCTGGCGCCGCGGTCAACGCGGTGTGCACCTCGACCGTCAGCGCCGCTTCGGTTTCTTCGAGAGGGGTTTTCTGCGGGGTTTCCGAGACCGCTCCGTTTTCGTAGCGGTAGTAGCTGAAGATCGTGCTCGCCGGTGGGGTGGGCGAGACGTCGGTGAGCAAGGTCCGCGGCGACCCGATCGCCGAACCCTGGCTCCATTTCGGCGCCGTGCCGGTTACTTCGTAGTCCTGCTGACTAAGCGTTCCTTCGTTGTAGGTGACGACGGAGTAGACGGGCGTCGGCTGGACTTCGGAGCCGGTCTGGTGGACGAACTTGAGCAGGTTGCCTTCGCTGCCCGCCTGCACCGGAGCGAGTTCGGGCGTGACGCAGGCGGAGTGCAGCTCTTCCGTCAGGCGGACGAGCGCGATCCGCGCCCGCTGGGTCGCTTCGACTCGCGCGGTCACCCGGGCCGAGCCGTGCATCGTGGTGAGGATCACCATCGTCAGTGCCGAAAGGATCACGAGGCCGACCATGATCGCCACCATCAGCTCGACGAGCGTGGTCCCGGACTCGTCCTGGATTGTTTCGGCGAAGCTCATGGGCAGGCCCCCGATGAGTAACCACTCGACAGATCCAGCGTCAGGGTCGTAGCCGATTCAAGGTTGTGAACCGTGATGCTTTTGGTGATGTGCCGCGCGTACCCCGAGATCGTCGATGACCCGCAGACTTCGTAGTTGCCGTAGGGCAGACCAAGTTCGGACGCGCCGGTGCTCGGGTTGCTCTGGTGACCGCTGGCTTCAGTCGAGTACACGCGCTTAACGCTGTGACTTTCGCTGTCCTTGCATTCCTTGTCGGTGATCGTCACCCGTGCCCCGTTGATCGCTGCACCGCCGTTTTTGACCGTCAGTTCGAACTCCGGCTCCCGCAGTTCGACTGTCGGGCTATAGGTGGTGCCAGCGTTCAGCGTGATGTTGGCCTGTCCCGGTCCAGTGCCGGGATTATTCTTTTCGCAGAAGCCGGCGTAGAGGGTGACCGGGCTGCTGTAGGGGAAGACCGGTGCAACGAGGAATTCATGCTGGCGTTCTTTGCCGCTGGTCCAGTAGGCCTTGCCGGCCGGCACCATGATCGAGTTGTAGACGAAGACCGAATCACCCGTGGCCGCTGCGTACGTTCCGGTGTTGCCGATTCGGTATTTGAAGCTGACCGGGATCTTTGCTTCATGGTCGTAGACCAACGGCAGGGTGGCGCTGCCGCCTGCGACCACGCTGGTCGATTCGGCCTTTGGGGCGTTGCCGTTCTTGTCGACGAGCCCGGTGCCGCTCGGCGTGACCGTGTAGCTGCCGGAGGGCAGGTCGGTGAAGTAGGCGCAGCCGGTCGAGTCGGTCGTGCCGGTGAAGGTGCCCGCGCCGCTTCCCGAGAGGCCGACGCCGGAGACCGGTTCGCCCGACTGGCTCTGGGTGGTGACGATCAGGGTGCCGTGGCTTGGGTCGAGCGAGCCGTTGGAGGGCGAGACGATGCTTTGCAGCACTACGGGCTCGCGGCTGCCGCTCCAGCTCACGGTCGAGGTGAGCCGCACGTAATCGGCTGAGGTTTCGCCCGATTTGCAGGTCGATGGCTGGCCGTTGCCGTTGTTGACGAAGACGCCCTGCGATACGACCGTGAACTGGTCGCCGCCGACCGTGACCGATTCGGGTTCGTTGAGATTGTTGAGCGCCGAGAGGCGCATCGAGCGCATCCGCGCCTGGTCTTCCTGGGCGAGCGCGTAGGCCTCGGCGTGCTGGCGCTCCGCCGCGGCGGAATGCGTGGTCGCCTGCAGCAGGGCCATCACGCCGGCGGCGACGATCGCGAGGATCAGCGCGCTGACGAGGACCTCGATCAGCGCGAAGCCATCTTCGGCACGCGGCGCTATACGCCCGCTTGGCGTCATGGCTCTCCATCGGACGCGGGCCGGGCGATCTTTAGCCGTCCAGGGTGGCCTAGACGCCCATTGCGGGCGGGATCGGCCAAAACTTCAGTAAGTGAAGCGATGTCGCTACACTCGGTAAAGCGAGGCCACCGATCCGACTCGCCTCGTCCCCGCCTTGATGAGCGCCGCTTCCAACGCAAGCTGTCCCGTCTGCCGCACGGCCGAAATCGTTTGCGGCAAGTGGACGCTCCTTCTGATCCGCGACCTGGCCGAGGGGCCGGCGCGCTTCTGCGAGTTGGAGCGCTCGCTGGAGGGGATCAGTCCGCGCACCCTCTCGCTGCGCCTGCGGGCGCTCGAAGAGGAGGGCGTCGTCGAGCGTCACACCTTCCCCGAGGTCCCGCCCCGAGTCGAGTACGCCCTCACCCAGAAGGGCGAGGCCCTCGTCCCCCTCGTAGAGGACATGCGCCGCTACGGCACCCGCTGGCTCCTCGGCGAGCCCGCGGCCCCCGTTCCCGCCTAACCTCCGCGTGCAAGGCGTCGTGCAGGCGCAGGAGGGAGGCGTGGGGGCGGGAAGCGGGGGGCGTGCGTGACCGACTGCTCACCGAAGCGCTGACCCGGCTTGCCTCCGAGGCGGCGATCGAGCTCAGCGCGCTGGTCGCCGGCGGCGACCAGATCCCCTTCGACGTCGACGCCGAGAGCGGCGACGACTCGCTCTTCTACAGCTACACGCCGCTGACCTCGCGCTACGTGCGCGAGCGCGAGGGCGCCCTGCGCGGGCTGGCTGCCTTCGGCGAGGCGCGCGACGCGGTCGCCGCGGCGGGCATCGCGCCCGCATATCTGGAAGCCCGCGGCGAGACGGTGCCCACCGACCCCGGCGAGCGCGCCGCGCAGATGCTGGTCGTCTTTCTCGCCTCGCTCTGGGACGGATGCACTGAACTTTCCCTCGACCACGAGCGCCTGCGCCAGGCGCTGAGCGTGCTCGAGGCCGAGACCCGCGGCGCCGAGGAGGCCGACGTGCTGATCGCGCCGCTGGTCGGGTTGCAGATGCCGCTGCCGCGGCTGCAGCTGCCGCACGGCGTGCAGATCGTCCGCGCCGATGGGATCGAGGCGCCGATCGAGGCGATGCGCAGCGAGGGAATGGGCCGGCGCGCCTGGGAGCCGCAGTTCCTCGCACTTGCCGAGCAGGGGGAGGGGGCAGAGAGCGCCGCCGCCGCCCTGCACCAGCTGCACGAGCTGATCAGCGTCATGCATCTCTTCAAAGCCGGCAGCATCGGGCTCGGCCCGCACGCCTTCGCTCCGACCGGCGAGGGGCGCTGGGCGCGGATCGCCACCGGCGCCCCGGCGACCCGTCCGGGCGCCTATGAGCTTGACGAGGCCGAGGCGATCGCCCTGGCCGAGTTCGCAACCGCGCTCGAGGCGCGTCCCGACCCCGACGGCGCCCTCGCCTGGGCGGTCGGCCGCTTCGAGATGGGCTGCGGCCGCGCCTCCGCGCTGGAGGGCCTCAGCGACCACCTGCTGGCGCTGCGCGCCGTGCTCGACGGCCAGGGCCCGGTGGGCGCCAGCCTGCCGATGCGCGCCTCGGCGCTGATCGCCGACGAGACCTACGGCCGGATCGAGGCCCGCGAGCAGGTCGAGCACGCGCTCGAGCTGGAGCGCGGCCTGATGAACGGCGCCCCCTCGGGCACCGGGCTCGCCCTGGCGAGCTGGATCGAGGCCGGGGTGCGCCGCATCCTGCGCGACGCCGCGCTCGGCGAGCTCGGCGGCGACCTCAACGCGGCCGCCGACGAGACCCTGATCGCCACCGGCCTGGAAGCCGGCGACGTCGAGATCGTCGCGGCGGACTCGGAGTGGGAGGCACCGGAAATCGAGGAGGCGGAGGAGATCGTGATCTCAGACCAGACCGAGCGGCATCGACACCTGCCCGAAGACGAGCCCGACGAGGGCGCGACCCGCATCCTCGAGCCGATCCCGGCCGAGGGCGAGATCCGGATCACGGCGACGCCGTGGCTGGACGAGGTCGAGGCGCCGCGGAGCACCCTCGATTTCCCGGCGATCGACGGCGACGTCCGCCACCGCGAGCGGATCGACACCCCGCGCGTGCGGCACCTGTTCCCGGTGCCCGAGGACGCGGAGTGGCAGGTCAGCGAGCTGAAGTACGAGCATTACAAGCGCGAAGCCGGTTAAGCCCGCCCCGCGGCGAGCGCCTCGCGTTCCTCGCTGCTGGCGAACAGGTAGCGGTTGATCTCGGCCAGGCCGGCGAGGTCGTGGACGTCCTCGTCGAGGTAGGGGACGCGGATCACCGCCTGGGTGCGCAGCTCGTCCGCCAGGCGGTCGATGTTGCGCGCGTCGCGCTCGGCCAGCGCCTGGTAGTCGGCGAAGTTGTCGCAGACCCGCCGGCCGAGGTCCTCGCCCAGCCGCTCGGCGAGGACGGTGGGCAGCTCCGCGTCGCCGCCGCGCAGGCGCTCGGCCGGGTAGTGGACCTTGTTGACGATCACCCCGCCGAAGGGCAGCTTCGCCTCGACCAGCTTGCGGTGGAAGTAGACCGCCTCGTCGACCGGCTCGCCCTGCGGGCCGCAGACGACGAGGAAGCAGGTGCGGCGGTCTGCGAGCAGGCTGTTGACCCGGCGGGCGCGGGCCTGGAACCCGTCGACCATGCCGCTGAAGGCGCTGAAGAACTCGGCCAGGTCGGCGATCAGGTCGAAGCCGACGATCCGCTTGAAGACCGAGAGCGCCACCGAGGCGCCGCGGCCGGCGACCTTCGCCGCGAACCCGGTCGGCTTCATGAAGACGCGCAGCGAGCGCCCTTCGATGAACTGGGTCAGCCGTTTCGGCGCGTCGAGGAAGTCGAGCGCGTTGCGGGTCGGCGGCGTGTCGAGCACGAGCAGGTCGAAGCGGTCCTCGGTGTGCAGCTCGAAGAGCTTCTCCATCGCCATGTACTCCTGCGAGCCCGCCAGGGCGCTGGAGATCTGCTGGTAGATGCGGTTGCCGAGCACCCGGTCGCGCGCCTCCTCGTCGGGCGCCTGGCGGGCGACGAGCTCGTCGAAGGTCGCCTTCGCGTCGAGCATCATCGCCCAGAGCTCGCCCTTGATCTCGACCCCCTGCTCGGCGAAGAGGGCCGGGTCGACCTGGCGCGCCTCGTTGCCGAGCTCCTTCAGCCCGAGCGAGTCGGCGAGCCGCTTCGCCGGGTCGATCGTCAGTACGCAGACCCGCAGGCCGCGCGCCGCCATCCCGGTCGCGATCGCCGCCGAGGTGGTCGTCTTGCCGACGCCGCCCGAGCCGGCGCAGATGCAGATCGCCTTGCCGTCGAGGATCTCGCCGACCGAGGGCATCAGCCGAGCCTCCGCGCCAGCTGCTCGGCGCCCTCGACCCCGAGGTCGGGCTCGAAGAGGAAGGGCAGCGTTTTTACCGGCGCCTGCACGCGGCGTCGCAGGCGGGCCAGCTGGGCGCGCTGCGAGCGAGCCCGTTCGTGCTCGGAGACGGCGGCGCGGGCGGCGGCGCGCACCACGCCGTTCTCGCCCTCGCCGGCGAGCTGTGCGAGGCGCTCGCTCTCCTCGCCGGAGAAGCGCTCCGGGTAGAGCGCGTTCATGTAGACGCGGTCGACGGCGACGCCGACCTCCTCGCGCAGATCGTGCTCGAGCGCCGCCGACTCGTTGACCGGCATCTCCTCGGGCAGGCTGACGATCGCCACGCCGGTGTGCGCGCGGTCGACGATCAGCCGGTCGAGCTCCTTCGCCTGCGAGTGGATCGGGCCGACGCGGGCGATCGAGGCGAAGGTGCGCGGCGTCTGCAGGAAGCCGACCCCGTGCCCGGTGGCCGGCGCGTCGACGATCACCAGGTCGTACTTGCGGCCCTTCTTCACCTTGCGGTCGAGCTGCGCCAGCTCCCAGATCTTGCCGATCGTGACCAGCTCCTTGAGGCCGGGCGTGGCGGCCGCCAGGTAGGTGAAGATGCGGCTGCGGAAGAGCATGTCGCGCATCGCCCGCACCTTGAGCTGGAGCAGGACGTACTCGCGCATCGACTCGTCGGGGTCGATCGAGATCGACCAGAGGTTCTCGCGCATCTCGATCTCGTGGAAGCCGACCTCGGCGTGGCCGAAGAAGCGCGAGGCGTTCTCCTGGGAGGCGACCTCGCAGACGATCGTGCGCTTGCCTTCGGCCGCCGCGCGCAGGCCGAGCGCCACGGCGACCGTGGTCTTGCCCACGCCGCCCTTGCCGGTGACGAAGAGCAGTCGCTTGTCGAGCAGCTCGGTTACCGGGTGATTCCTAGCAATTTCCGCGGGTGGCAGGAAAAGCGGATGACCATGCGAATACCCGCGCAATGGGATTCCTCAGCCGAAAGAACAAGTTCGCGCCCGCCCCCGTCGTCGAGGAGGTCGAGGAAGAGCGCCATCCGATCGTCGAGGAGCTGGAGGAGATCGAAGAGGTCGTGCCCGAGTCTCCCAAGCCGGCGCCGGTGGTCAGGCAGCCTGAGCCCGTTGTCGTTTCGGGGCCCGAGCCCGAGCCCGAGCCGGAGAGGTTCATGCCCCGTGATCTGCTGGCGCCGAATCGACGGGAGGTTGTCGAGGAGGCCGTCGAGCCGGAGGCGCCGGTCAAGCATGCGGATGTGATCGCGTTTGCCAACCAGAAGGGTGGGGTCGCCAAGACGACCACGACTTTGAACTTGGCCGTTGCCTTCGCCGAGTCCGGGTACAGGGTTCTGTGCGTGGATCTGGATCCGCAGGGGAACCTGACGATGAGTCAGGGAATCGACCCGGACAAGGTGGAGAAGAGCCTCTATGACGTGCTGGTTCACGACATGCCGATCTCGGAGATCATCCAGAAGCGTGAGATCGACATCGCCGTCGCCTCGATCGACCTGGCCGGGGCGGAGATCGCGATGAGCACCAAGATCGGCCGCGAGCGCTCGCTGGAGAAGGCGCTGAAGGAGGTCTCCGGCGACTACGACTTCGTCTGCATCGACACGCCGCCCAGCCTCGGGCTGCTGACGATCAACGCGCTGACCGCGGCCAACAAGGTGATCGTCCCGGTTCAGTGCGAGTACCTCTCGATGCGCGGCCTGGTGCAGCTGCAGAACACGCTGAAGATGATCCAGGAGAACCTCAATCCCGACGTGCGGATCGAGGGCATCCTGCCGACGATGCTCGACACGCGCACCGTTCACGCCAAGGAGGCGGTCGAAATCCTCGAGGAGAACTTCGGCGACCTGGTCTTCAAATCCCGCATCCGCAAGGCGATCAAGTTCGCCGAGGCGCCTGTAAAAGGTTCGAGCGTCCTCAAGTACGATCCCCAGGGGAACGCCGCCGGCTACTACCGCGACCTTGCCGAGGAGGTGCTCGCACATGAGCAGGCGTGACAAAAGGGCCAGCATGAGGGAGGGACCGCTGTCCGACCTGTTCCGCTCGACCTCCGAGGAGAGTGCGGAGGAGCCGCGGACCGAGCCTCAAGCGCCGCCCAAGGCCGAGGAGGAGACTCCCCCCGAGCGTCTGAAAAGGGTCTTTTCGGAGGAGCCCTCCGCTTCGCGGCGTGAGATAGAGCCGATCGTCGAGACACCGCGGTACGGGCGGGAGGAGCCGGCTTACGAGCCGCCTGGGAGCGGCGAGCCGCACCAGCCGGTGATCCGGGTCGTTGGCGTCGGCGGCGGCGGGGTCAACGCCGTCAATCGGATGGTCGAGGCGCGGATTCCCGGGGTCGAGTTCATGGCCGTCAACACCGATCTTCAGTCGCTGCAGCTCTGCGTCGCCGACGTCACCGTGCACATCGGCGACGAGGCGACGCGCGGGCTTGGAGCGGGCGCCGATCCCGAACTCGGGCACCGCTCGGCCTTCGAAGAACAGGACAAAATCAAGCGCCTGCTGAAGGGTTCCGACATGGTCTTCGTCGCCGCCGGGGCCGGCGGCGGCACGGGTACCGGCGCCGCGCCGGTGATCGCCCGCCTCGCCCGCGAGGTCGGCGCGCTCACCGTCGGCATCGTCACCAAGCCGTTCAGCTTCGAGGGCAGCCGCCGCGGCAACCAGGCCAACAAGGGCATCGAGGAACTCGCCGCCGAGGTCGACACGCTGATCGTCGTCCCCAACGACCGCCTGCTCGAGGTGCTCGACCAGCAGACCTCGATGGTCGAGGCCTTCCAGGTCGCCGACGACGTCCTGCGCCAGGGCGTGCAGGGCATCTCCGACCTGGTCACCCTGCCCGCGGTGATCAACCTCGACTTCGCCGACGTGCGCACGATCATGTCCGAGGCCGGCCGGGCGCTGCTCGGCATCGGCATGGGCCACGGCGACGGCCGGGCGATGCTGGCCGCCGAAAAAGCGATCTCCTCGCCGCTGCTGGAGACCTCGATGGAGGGAGCGCGCGCGATCCTGCTCTCGATCACCGGCGGCGCCGACCTCTCGCTGGTCGAGGTCAGCGAGGCGGCCAAGGTGGTCGGCGAGGCCGCCCACCCGGACGCCAACATCATCTTCGGCGCCAACGTCGACGAGGACCTCAAAGACCAGGTCTGGGTCACGGTGGTCGCCACCCGCTTCGACGGCCGCCCGGCGCCGCGTCGGCCCGCCGCCGAGCCGACCATCCGGCGCACCAAAGACGCGCCGCGCGGCCGCGGCTCGCGGGCCGAGCGCCCTGGTGATCTGGGCTCGCTCGACGTGCCCGAGTTCCTTCCCGGGTAGCCGACGCCGATGAGCGGGGTCGTCGCCGCCGGCCACCCGCTGACCGCCGAGGCGGGCGCCGAGGTGCTGCGCGCCGGCGGCAACGCGGTGGATGCCGCGGTCGCGGCCGTTCTGGCTTCGTTCGCGGTGGAGAGCCCGCTGACCGGCTTCGGCGCGGGTGGCTTCATGATCGTGCACCGTGCGGGGGAGACCGTGCTGATCGACTTCTTCGTCGCCGCGCCCGGTAAGGACGAGGTCGCCCGCGGGGTCGAGCTCGCCGCCGTGCCGGTCCACTTCGACGCCGAGACCGTGCAGACGTTCTACGTCGGTCCGGCCTCCTGCGGCGTTCCGGGGACGGCGGTCGGGCTGGAGCTGGCGCTGCGCCGCTTCGGCTCCACCGCGATGGCCGACCTGGTCGGCGCCGGTGTTCGCCTCGCCCGCGAGGGCGCGCCGGTCAACGCCGAGCAGGCCTACATCCTCGACATCCTCGAGCCGATCCACGCCCGCCTCGAGGGCACCCGGGAGCTGTACGCGCCGGCGGGCCGCACGCTTCGCGGGGGGAGACGTTCCGCTTCCCGGAACTGGCCGAAGCGCTGGAACGGTACGGCGCCGACGGGGCAGAGCCCTTCTGCCGGGGCGACGTCGCCGCCGCCCTGAGCGAGTTTGTGATCGAGCACGGCGGCACGCTGGGTCCCGCCGACCTGGCCTCGTATGAGGCGGTCGAGCGCCGGCCGATCCGCGTCCCCTTCCGCGGCGCCGAGGTGCTGACCAACCCGCCGCCGTCCTCCGGCGGGATCCTCGTCGCCTACTGCCTCGGCCTGCTCGAGCGGCTCGGCGAGCGCAGCGGGCCCGAGCAGCTGGTCGCCGCGATGGGCGCCGCCAACGACGCCCGGGGCGAGGCCTTCGCCGAGGCGCTCTACGGCGAGGGGCTCGAGGCCGAGCTGCTCAACCCGCCCGCGCTCGACGCCGCGGCCGGCAGCCTGCTCGGCTCCACCACCCACATCTCCATCCTCGACAGCGCCGGGATGTGCGCCAGCGTCACCTGCTCCAACGGCTCCGGCTCGGGGGTGCTCGTCCCCGGCACCGGCGTCATCCTCAACAACATGCTCGGCGAGGAGGACCTCAACCCACTCGGCTTCCACGCGATCGCGCCAGGCCGGCGGGTGCCGTCGATGATGGCGCCGACCGTCGTCCTGCGCGACGGCGAGATCGAGCTGGGCCTCGGCAGCGCCGGCTCCAACCGGATCCGCTCCGCGATCCTGCAGACGATCGTGCGCGCGGTCGAGCAGGGGCTGGGCGTCGAGGAGGCGGTGCGCGCCCCGCGCCTGCACTACGAGGCCGGCATCGTCCAGGCCGAGCCGGGGATCGACGAGGAGGCCCTGGCCCGGATCGAGGCCCACGGCGTCCCCGTCCTCCGCCGTCCCGCGATCAACCTCTTCTTCGGCGGCGTCCAAGCCGTCGCCCGTAACCCCACCACCGGCGCCCTAAGCGGCGGAGGCGACCCCCGCCGAGGCGGCTCCGTCGCCTACCCCTGACGGGGACGTGCCGCACTTTAAGTACCTATACGGTCCTCTAAGTAGCGGCACGTCCCCGTCAGCCTGGAGAATGGGGCGATGATCGACTTTGAGGCGGAGGGGCTGCTTGACGGGCTGGAGGGCGAGGCGCGGGCGGATCGGCTGGGGTTGCTGGAGCAGCTTGCCGGAGAAGGGGTGCCGCTGGAGGAGCTGCGGGAGGCTGTGGCGGTTGGGCGGCTGACGCTGCTGCCGGTGGAGAGAGGGCTGGCTGGGGACGGGGAGCGGTATACGCGGGAGGAGGTCGCGGAGCACTCCGGGGCCGACCTCGAGCTGCTGCAGCGCGCCAACGCGGCGCTCGGCCTGCCCTATCCCGAGGAGGGCGAGCGCGCCCTTAACCAGGCCGACCTGGAGGCGGCGAAGCGGGTCAAGGCCTTCGTCGACGCGGGTCTGCCCGAGGACGGCATCCTCCAGGTGGCGCGGACGATCGGCCTGGCCACGGCGCGGATCGCCGACGCCAATCGCGAGCTGATCCGCCGCACGCTGATGCAGCCGGGCGACACCGAACGCGACCTCGCCCTGCGCTTCGCCGCCGCCGCCGAGCACATGCTGCCGGTCTTCGAGCCGATCCTGCTCTACGCGACCCGCGCGCACCTGCTCGAGCAGGTGCGGCGCGACGTGATCGGCGCCGCCGACCTCGCCTCCGGCGAGATGGGGGCGACGACCGAGGTCTCGGTTTGCTTCGCCGATCTGGTCGGCTTCACCAAGCTGGGCGAGGAGATCGCGCCCGAAGAGCTGGGCCTGGTCGCCGGCCGGCTGGAGGAGCTGGCCAGCGAGGTCGCCGAGCACCCGGTGCGGCTGGTGAAGACGATCGGCGACGCGGCGATGCTCGTCTCCACCGAGGCCGAGGCGCTGACCGACGCCGCGCTGCGTCTGGTCGAGGCCTCCGAAGAGGCCGGGGAGGATTTCCCGCAGCTCCGGGCCGGGATCGCGCGGGGCTACGCGGTGACCCAGACCGGCGACTACTACGGCCGCCCGGTCAACTTGGCGAGCCGGATCACGGCGATCGCCAAACCGGGCAGCGTGCTCGCCGACCGGGATGCGCGCCGCGCCGCGCCCGACGCCTTCGAGTATTCCTTCGCCGGCGAGCGCCGCCTCAAGGGATTCGACACCCGCGTCAGGCTCTACCGCGTTCGCCGCGGCGAGCCGGGCGACTAGGCCGGCTTGCGGGCGGAGACGAGCAGGTTGTAGAAGAGCTCGGCCGGGAGGTGGGGCTCGAGCAGGCCGGTGTCGACCTTCTGCAGGGCGATGTAGCTGTTGAAGGCGAAGCGGCGCCAGGCCCAGGAGATCGATTCGGGCTCGGCGCTGGACTCGACCGTGCGCAGGCCCCAGCCCCAGGCGTTGGCGAGCAGCTCCTCGCCGCCGACGCGGCGCTCCTCGAAGCCGGCCTCGCGCAGCAGGCCTCGCAGGTCGGCGGGGGCGAAGGCGTGCACGTCGACCTCGCCCTCGAGGCCGTGGCCCTCCGAGAGCTCGGCCTCGGCCACGGCGCGCGGCTGGGCGCGAATGGCGCGGCGCCAGAGCGGCGCGGCGAGCACCCCGGCCCGCTTGGGCAGGGCCGCCAGCCGGTCGCCGTAGCGCGACGGCTCGCCGGCGAAGACGATCGCGCCGCCGGGGCGCAGCACGCGCCGGAACTCCGAGAAGGCGGCATCCAGGTCGGGGATGTGATGCAGGACGGCGTGGCCGAAGACGAGGTCAAAGCTCTCCGTCGGAAAGGGCAGCACCTCGGCCTCGGTGCGCACCGTCTTCACCTCGAGCCCAAGCGCCTCGGCGGTTTCAGCGAGCTGGCTGAGCATGCCCGGCGAGATGTCGGTCGCGGTCAGCCGCTCGATCGTCCCCTGCTGCATCAGGTTGAGCGAGAAGTACCCGGTGCCGGAGCCGATCTCCAGCGCGTCGCCGAAGCGCTCGCCTTCGCCGCCGAGCGCCTTCTCGAGCTTCTGGCGCACCTGGTCCTGTCCGAGCTGGCCGAAGTCGATCCCCCACTTGGCGTCGTATTCGTGCGCCGCCGCGTCGTGGTAGCGGGTGTTGACGTCCTTGATGTGCTCCGGCGTCGCGGTCGGGGAGGCGGGCATCGGCCCGGGAACAATACGGTCCCGGAGTCTTGACGCGCGAATACGTACAGCAGGATCAGCCGGCCGGGGTGCCGCCGCTGCCGCTGACCGGCGAGCGGACGCTGCCCGACGTTCCGGAGGAGAACTACTGGTACCGGCGCCACCTGGTCGTCTACGAGTGGATCGCGGCGCGGGTCGGGGGCAAGCGGGTCGTCGACATGGCCTGCGGCGAGGGCTACGGCTCGGACGCGCTCGCGGGAAGCGCCGCGAGCGTCGTCGGCGTCGACGCCAACCCCGAGGCCCACGAGCACGCCCGCCTGCGCTACGTGCGCCCCAACCTGCGCTTCGAGCGCGACCTGGTCGAGAGCTTCGGGGAGCCCTGCGACGCGGTCGTCTTCCTGCAGACGATCGAGCACGTTCAGGAGCCCGGCGCGATCCTCGAGCACTTCAGGTCGATGCTGGCACCGGGCGGCGTCGCCTACGTCTCGACCCCGAACCTGCTCACCCTGGCCCCGCCCGGGGCGGAGAAGTCCGACAACCCCTGGCACGTGCACGAGTACCGCGCCGAGGAGTTCCGCGCCCTCTGCGAGGCGCATTTTTCACGAGTGGAGCTCGCAGGTCTGTTTCACGCTCGGAAGCTCCGCGCGCACGAGATCGCGATCGGGCTGGGATGGGACCGCGTGCACGAGGCGCTCCGCTTGACAAAGCCCTTCTACGACTGGTTCACCCCAGTGATCTCGAGCTCAGACTTCAAGCTCACGACAACCGGAAACCTCGACGCGGCTCTGGACTTCGTGGCCGTGTGCCAGGCGTGAACGACAGGCGCGACTGCCGGGGGGTGGCGCGGATTTGGGGGACCACCCCGAGGAGGCGGCGACAGCCGCCCCCGCAGCGGGTGGTGGAGCCAAATCCGTGACAGGACCCGCCGGCCGACAGACATCCGGCGATCTGGCGATCGTCCTGCACAGCCACATGCCCTACGTGGAGGGCTTCGGCACCTACCCGTTCGGCGAGGAGTGGCTGTTCGACGCGGCGATCCGCTCCTACCTGCCGGTGCTGGAGGTTGCCGACCGCCTGACGATGACGGTGACGCCGGTCCTCGCCGACCAACTCGAGGACCGGGGCGTTCAGGAGCGGCTGCGCCGCTTCCTCGTCGATTGGCGGATCGAGGCCGCGGCGGTGGACCGCGACGAGGTCGACCCCGAGTGCCGGGACGCCTGCGTCGCCGAGGAGGCGCGCTACCGGCATGCCCTCGAGTTGCTCGAGGGCCACGGCGGCAGCCCGCTGCGCGCCTTTCAGGCCGCCGCGGAGGAGGGCCGCATCGCGCTGGCGGCCTCGGCGGCCACCCACGCCGTGCTGCCGCTGCTGGCGACCCGCGAGGGCGTGGGCCTGCAGCTCGATGCCGGCATCCGCTCGCACCGCCGGCGCTTTGGCTGGGACGGAGGCCTCTGGCTGCCCGAGTGCGCCTACGCGCCAGGCCTCGAGTGGCGACTGGCCGAGCACGGCGCGCGCTGGTTCTGCGTCGACCAGAGCGCCCACGAGGATCCCCTGCAGGCGCTGGCGCCGGTGGCGACCGAGGCGGGGCCGGTGGCGCTGCCGATCGACTGGGAGGCGATCGCCTGGCTCTGGTCGCTCGACGGCTACCCCTCCGACCCCGCCCACGCCCAGTTCGCCGGCGAGTCGCTGCGCGGCGTGCGGATCTGGAAGGTCGGTGGCGGTGGCTACGACCCGGCCGCGGCGGAAGTCGTGGCACGGCGCCAGGCCGGCGAGTTCCTCACAGCGGCCGCGACTCGCCTGCGCGAGTATCGCGAGGCGCACGGGAGGCGCGGCCTGCTCGTTTTCGCGATCGACACCGAGCTGCTCGGCCACTGGTGGTCGGAGGGAGTGGTCTGGCTCCGCGAGGCGATCGCCGGCGCCCCGGACGCCGGCGTCCGCATGCTGACCGTCCCCGAGGCGCTCGCCGAGCACGAGCCGGTCGATCGACCGCTCCATGCCTCCACCTGGGGCGAGGGAAAGGACCTGAGCACCTGGGACTCGCCGTCCGTCGCCGACCTCACCTGGGCGGCCCGCCGCCTCGAGCTGCGCCTGCTGCGCGCCCTCGGCGGCGGCCTGCGCGGCGACGCCGCCCGCCGCGCCGCGCGCGAGCTGCTCGCGGTCCAGTCGAGCGACTGGGCCTTCATCGACAAACGCGGTCAGGCCGGCGACTACGGGTACCAGCGCGCGACCGCCCATTCCCAGGAGGCGCTGGAGGCCATAGACTCCCCGGCCATCGCCGATCCGCGCATGCGCGCACTAGCCCCCGATCTGAGCCTTTCGCCGCTGTTGCAGCCGTGACCCGCGTTCTGATCCTCTCCTGGGAGTACCCGCCGCTGATCGAGGGAGGCCTTGCCCGGCACGTGCGCAAGCTCTCCGAGGCGCTGGTCGAGCGTGGGGTGGAAGTTCACGTCCTGACCCGCGGGGGCGAGGAGTCGCCGGCCGAGGAGCGCCGGGGCGGCGTCATCATCCACCGCATCCGCGAGCCGAAGCGGCCCACGGATCTGGGCGAGTTCGTCGCCTGGGTCGAGCGGATGAACTCCGACATGCTCGCCGCCGGCGTCGAGCTCGGCGACCGCTACAGCTTCGACCTGGTGCACGGTCACGACTGGCTCGTCGCCAACGCCTGCGACCACCTCGCCAAACGCTTCGACGCGCCGTTGGTGACGACGATCCACGCCACCGAGCACGGTCGCCACCAGGGTTGGGTCGACAAGCACCCGCAAACCTACATCCACGGGGTGGAGCGTTGGATCACCAACCGCTCCGACCGGGTGATCGCCTGCTCGCACTACATGCGCGAGCAGATCGCCGACATCTTCGGCGTCGACGAGGGGCGGGTCTCGGTGATCCCCAACGGGATCGACCCCGACGACCTGCAGCCGCAGGACCCGGCCGAGTTGACCCGGCTACGCGCCGAGTTCGCCGCGCCGCGGGAGAAGCTGGTCGTGTTGATTGGCCGGCTGGTCTATGAGAAGGGCTTCCAGCTGGCGTTGGAGGCGATGCCGCGATTGATCCGCGAGGTGCCCGGCACCCGCTTCCTGATCGCCGGCTCGGGCACCCACGAGGCCGAGCTGCACAAGCAGGCCGAGGAGCTGGGGCTGATGGAGCACGGCACCTTCCTCGGTTGGATCGGCGACGACGTCCTGCACTCGCTCTACCGGATCGCCGACCTCACCGTGGTTCCCTCGATCTACGAGCCGTTCGGTCTGGTCGCGCTTGAGGCGATGGCCTCCGGCTGTCCCTGCATCGTCGCCGACACCGGCGGCCTGCGCGAGGTCGTCCCCCACGAGGAGGCGGGCCTGCGCTTCCGCGCCCACGATCCCGAAGCGCTGGCCGAGGTCGCGATCCGCGTTCTCTCGGACGACGAGCTCGGCCGCAGCCTTGTCGCCGAAGCCTACGAGCACCTGCGCCGCTTCGACTGGGGCGACGTCGCCGAGCAGACGGCCGCCGTCTACGCCGGGCTCGTCGGCGAGACTAGCGCGGCCTGAGTCAGTTCAGATCCGCCTGGGTCCGCGGCGCGGGCTTGAACTGCCCGGCCGTGGTGCTGCCGGGGCTCCAGTCGATTCCCTCGATCAACTCGCTCGGCGAGATGCCGAGGGCACCGGCGAGCTTGACCAGAGTGTCGATCCGCGCCACGCGCAGCCCGCGCTCCAACTGGCTGATCTCGGTGCGATGCAGGGAGGCGCGGACGCCCAGCTCCTCCTGCGACATATCCGCCCGCCTGCGGCAGCGAGCGAGGTTTTCCCCGAAGAGGGCAGCGATGTCCACGAGCGGCATTGTTCTTGCTGGCGAGTACATAGTCCACATCGCCAGCGCGGAAGCACCGCCACAGTAGAAACGCCCGCGCCACGATTGAGTGTGGCAATCTATCAGGTGACAGACAAAACCTCTCGACTCTGGTAAGGTCGTTGCAGGTCGGATTTGAGCAACGGCCCGCCCCTACCATGGAAATGTGCGAGAGATCGAGGTTCGGGAATTGGCGGCGCAGCTGAGCAGCGTGCTTCGCGAGGTCGAGGCCGGCGAGCGGGTGAAGGTGGTCGAGGATGGCCAGCCCATCGCCGAACTCGTCCCACCGATACCGGAGCGCAGCGAGGCGATGAAGAAGCTGATCGCCGAAGGCAAGGTGACGCCGGCATCCCGTCCGAAGCCACTGACCCCGCCGCCACGACCGCGGAGTACCGGGCACTCGGCTTCAGCGATCATCCTCGCCGAACGCGAAGAAGAGCGTTGATCGTCTACCTGGACGCCAGTGCGCTCGTCAAGCGCTACGTCGACGAGGACGGGACCGACGCGGTGCTCGACGTCATGAGGCCCGATGCGGAATGGGTGATGTGCCGATTTGGCTACACCGAGACGTGGAAAGCCGTGGCGCTCGCGGGCGAGGCGGACGAGCTGAAGAGGATGGAGTGCGAGTGGGACTTGTTCGAGGTCGTCGAGGTCACGCAGGGACTCGTCGAGCGAGCCGGGGACGTAGCGCTGTCGATGGGACTGCGTACGCTCGACGCCTTGCACCTTGCCGCGGCATTGTCCCTCGACGAGGAACCGGTCTTCGCCACCTGGGACCTCCGTCTCCACCGTGCCGCTCGTGAGCTCGGCCTCCGCACCCTGCCAGAGACGCTCGGCTAGCGCCCCGCCTGCGCCCGCCTCAGCCGGTGGGCTCGCCCGCCGGGGGCGTCAGCGTTGTGTGGGCGTGTGGGTCGGGCTCGACCGGATCGGGCCAGCGCAGCCGCTCGGGCGCATCGCGCATGCGGATCACGCGGGCAGGGATGCCGGCGACCACGGCGTTGGCGGGCACGTCCTTGGTCACCACCGAGTTGGTGCCGACGATCGAGTTGTCGCCAACTCTGACCCCGCGCAGGATGCAGGCGCCGTAGCCAATCCAGACGTTGGAGCCGACGACCACGTCGCGCTTGTAGATGCCCTGCTGGCGGATCGGCCGCTCGACCTCCACCACGCCGTGGTCGAAGTCGATGAACATCGAGCGGTCGGCGATCACGCACTGCTCACCGATCCGCACCCGCTGGTAGGCGGAGACCGTGCATTCCTGGCCGATCACCGTCTTCTGCCCGATCTCGATCCGGCCCTCGTGGCAGCGGAGCTTGGTCCCGTCTCCGATCCAGACGAAGCGGCCGAACTCGATCCGCCCGCGTGGCGAGACCTCGAGTTCGAGCCCGCGGCCGAAGAAGACCAGTCCGTCGGTGCGCCAGCGCCGCCCGGCGGCGGTGAAGGCGCGGCGCCAGAGGTAGCGCCAGAGCAGGCGCCCGTATCTCAGGTTCAGCATCCGGTTGCGGGCGAGGAAGCGGAATAGGCGATTCACGGCGGCCGGGACTCTAGACTGGCGCACCCGTGCCTGACGCCCGAACAGCCTCCCTCGCCGAGCGTCTCGTCGCCGGCGAGAAGCGCGCCCTGGCGCGGGCGATCACCCTGATCGAGTCCGATGACCCGGCCGGCTGGGAGCTGGTGCGCGAGGTCTACCCGCGCACCGGCGCGGCGCGGATCGTCGGTTTCACAGGGCCGCCCGGTGTCGGCAAGAGCACGCTGATCGGGGCGCTCACCGCCGAGCTGCGCAAGGCCGACCGCCAGGTCGCCGTCCTCTCGATCGACCCCTCCAGCCCCTTCACCCAGGGCGCCCTGCTCGGCGACCGCATTCGTCTCTCCGACCACTTCCTCGACCCCGGCGTCTTCATCCGCTCGATGGCCTCGCGCGGCGCCCTCGGCGGCCTTTCCGAGGCGGCCCTGCAGGTGGCGCTGGCGATGGACGCGGCCGGCAAGGACGACGTGCTGATCGAGACGGTCGGCGTCGGTCAGGCCGAGATCGACATCGTCGACCACGCCGACACGATCGTGCTGGCGCTGATGCCCGGCTCGGGCGACTCGATCCAGGCGCTGAAGGCGGGCGTGATGGAGATCCCCGACGTGATCGTCGTCAACAAGGCCGACCACCCGATGACCGACACGATGGTGCGCGAGGTGCGTGGCGTGCTGGCGCTTTCCCACGATCCCGAGGGCTGGAACGTGCCGATCCTGCGCACCGAGGCGGCCCGCGGCGAGGGCGTCGCCGAGCTCGCCGAGGCGATCGCCGAGCACCGCGCCCACATCGAGGTGGCCGGGACGCTCGAGGAACGGCGAGCGCGCAACCTGCGCAACGAGGTGTTGGGGATCGCGACCTCTCGGATGCGGCGCCGGATGGAGGCGACCGCGGCCAGCGACCCGGAGACCGCGGAGCTGCTCGAGCGGGTGGTGCGCCGCGAGCTCGACCCCGCCAGCGCCGCCTCGGAGTTGCTCGAGAGGCAAGCCGATGAGTGACGCGCCGACCGCGGCGCTCCCCGACCTCGACGAGGTGAGGAGCTGGGTCGGGTGGCCGGTCGACGAGCTTGGCGGCGCCTCCGTCGGTCAGGTGCACGGCCTCTTCGTCGACGCCGAGAGCGGCGAACCGAGCTGGCTGATCGTCCGCCAGGGCCGGGTGCGCGGCACGCTCGTCGCCGTGCCGTTGCGCGATTGCGCCGCCGGCGCCGGCCGCGTCTGGATAGCCCACGAGCGCGACGCGATCCGCGGCGCTCCCGTCGTCGACCCGGCCAAGCCGCTGCTGCGTGAGCACGAGCTGACGATCGGCGAGCACTTCGGGATCGGCGCCGGCCTCGGCCGCCCGGCCGAGGTGGCGGGTCGTGCGGCGGGCTCGGTCAGCTCCGAGCCCGCCGCATAGCGCGTTTCTTTCCTCGTCACATTTTCTGCCTAGCGTGGCCCGTGACTGGACCTCTACGAAAGGGAGCATCATGCGTGTGCGGAGTTCACTTCTGGCCCTCTTGGCGGCCGCGATCGTCGGCATCGGCGCCCTCGGCGTGGCCGGCTGCGGCAGCAGCAGCAGCGACAACTCGACCCAGGCCTCGGAAAACGCGGCGGCGACGAGCAAGACCGACGACGCGATGAAGCACGACGAAGGCAGCGACGCCATGAAGCACGACGAAGGCGAAGCGATGAAGGACGATCACGGCGAAGCGATGAAGCACGATCACGGCGAAGCGATGAAGCACGAAGGCGAGCACGCGATGAAGAACGAGGAAGACGGTGCGATGAAGCACGACCACGAAGCGATGAAGCACGAAGAAGGCTGATCGTCACCTCCGCGTAATCTCGGGCTGGCAAGGTTGAGGCGATGGCACTGCTGATGCTCTTCGGCTTCGTCGCCGGCGCCGGGACCGCGCTCTCGCCCTGTGTGCTGCCGGTGCTCCCGATCGCGCTCTCCGCGGGCGCGACCGGGGGCCGGCGGCGGCCGCTGGGGATCGTCGTCGGCCTCGCCGTCTCCTTCACCTTCGCCACGGTCGCGCTCGTCTACGTGATCTCGGCGCTGGGCCTGCCCGACGACCTGCTGCGCAAGCTGGCGATCGCGGTCCTGCTCGCCTTCGGGATCACCCTGATGATCCCGCCCCTCGCCGCCCGGGTCGAGGCGAAGATGAGTCAGTTCGCCGGGCGCGCCGGCGGCGCCAGGGCGGGAGGAGACGGCTTCTGGTCCGGGACGATGGTCGGCGCCAGCCTCGGCCTCGTCTACGCCCCCTGCGCCGGCCCGATCCTCGCCGGGGTGATCACCGTCTCCGCCTCGCAGCCGTTTACCGCCGGGCGGCTGGCGGTGGCGCTCAGCTACGGGATCGGCTCGGCCGTCGTCCTCTACTTCCTGATGCTCGGTGGGCGCCGCCTGGTCGCGCCGCTCGCCCGGCGCGGGATCGGCCTGCAGATCACGATGGGCGCCGTGATGGTGATCGTCGCACTGGCGATGGCCGGCAACTACGACGTCAAGTTCCAGAACCAGATCGCCAGCTCGCTGCCCAGCTTCCTGGTCAACCCGACCGAAAGCCTCGAGGACACGGCCTCGGCGAAGTCGGCGCTGAGCGGCGTGCGGGGCGAATCGGCGCACGGGGTGGGAGCCAAGGCGACGAGCGCCAAGGCCGCGGTCCAGCGCAGCGGCGGCAAGTCGTCCGGGCTGCCGGTGCTGGGCACGGCGCCGGAATTCGTCGACAACCAGCACTGGTTCAACACGCCCGGCGACAAGCCGCTGACCCTGCGCTCGCTGCGGGGCCGCGTCGTGCTCGTCGACTTCTGGACCTACAGCTGCATCAACTGCCTGCGCACGCTGCCCTACCTGACCGCCTGGGACAGGACCTACCGCAAGGACGGTCTGACGATCGTCGGCGTGCACTCGCCCGAGTTCCCCTTCGAGAAGGACGCCGGCAACGTCGAAGAAGCGATCAAGCGCAACGGCATCCACTACCCGGTCGCCCAGGACAACGACCTCGCCACCTGGAGCGCCTACGGCAATCAGTACTGGCCCTCGGAGTACTTCATCGACACGCGCGGCAGAGTGCGCGCCGCCGATTACGGCGAGGGCGAATACGGCGAGAAGGAGAAGATCATCCGCGAGCTGCTGGCGGAAGCGGGCCGGCCGGTGGCGAAGCACGATTCCGGCGCGCGCGGGATCGAGGCCTCGGCCGGGGTGACGACGCCGGAGACTTACCTGGGCGCGGCGCGGGCCGAACGCTTCACCAACCCGATGCTCTCGCCGGGCAGCCATGACTTCGGCACGGCGCCGGCGCCCGGTCCGAACGAATTCGCCTACGGCGGCCGCTGGCGGATCGCGCTGGAGTCGGCGACGGCGGAACGCGGCGCTTCGCTGCGGCTCAACTTCGGCGCCCGCCGCGTCTACCTGGTGCTCGGCTCGCCCGGCCACCCTCGCTCGGTGCGAGTGCTGCTCGACGGCAAGCCGATCCCGGCCGACTTCGCCGGCTCCGACGTGCACGGCGGCAGCGTCGAGGTCAGTTCGCAGCGCCTCTACAACCTGGTCGAAATGCCGCGCGTCGGCCACCACGTCCTCACCCTGGAACCGGAAGCGGGGGTGATGGGCTATGCCTTCACCTTCGGCTAGCCCGGCCGTCAGAATGGCGCCGATGGCCGAGGACTCGCACGGCACCGTTCTCGTCGTAGACGACGAGCCGACGATCGTCGAGGTCGTCGGCCGTTACCTGGAGCGGGCCGGCTACGAGACCCTTGATGCAGCCGACGGGCCCGAGGCGCTGCGCCAGGCCGAGCTGCGCCAGCCAGACCTGATCGTGCTCGACGTGATGCTGCCGGGGATCGACGGGATCGAGGTGCTGCGAAGGTTGCACGAGCGCGAGGGCAAGCCGGTGCCGGTGATCCTGCTCACCGCCCGCGGCGAGGAGTCCGACCGCCTGGTCGGGTTGCGCCGGGGCGCCGACGATTACGTCGTCAAGCCGTTCTCGCCGGCCGAGCTGGTGGCACGCGTCGATGCGGTCCTGCGCCGCGTCTCGCCGCCGGCGGAGGACGACGCGCCCGAGCCGATCGAGGTCGGCGGGCTGCGGATCGACCCGGGGATGCGCAGCGTCACCCTGGACGGAGAGCCGCTCTCGCTGACCCAGCGCGAGTTCGACCTGCTCGCTTACCTCGCCGCGCACCCCGGTCGAGTCTTCTCACGCGACCAGCTGATGGAAGCGGTCTGGGACTACCCCTTCTTCACCGACACCAGCACCGTCACCGTCCACGTCCGTCGCCTGCGCGCAAAGCTCGGCGACGATCCCTCCGAACCGCGCTTCATCGAGACCGTGTGGGGCGTCGGGTACAGGCTGAAGCCGTGAAGCGCGCGGCGCTGATCGCGATCGCGGCCTTCCTCGCCGGCGCGGCGGCGGTGGCGGTCCCGCACTGGATGGGGATCGAGCAGATCGCCCTCGTCGCGCTAGCCGTGGCCGGCGGCGCGCTGGCGGCGGCGCTCGCCGTGCGCCTGGCGATGGAGGAGCGCTCGCGGCGGAAGATCGAGGAGGCGCGCCGCCAGATGGTCGCCTCCGTCTCGCACGACCTGCGCACGCCGCTCGCCTCGCTGCGGCTTCTGGTCGAGGCGATCGACGACGGCGTCGTCACCGGCGAGACGCGCGAGCGCTACCTGCGCGAGATGCGCACCCACGTCGAGGTGCTGACCGCGCTGATCGACGACCTCTTCGAGCTCTCGCGGATCGAGGCGGGCGAGATCTCCTGGACGATGCGCCAGGTCGAGCTGCGCGAGTTGATCGGCGACACGGTCGCCGCGATGCGGGCGCCGGCTGAGGCGCGCGGCGTCGCCCTCGCCGCCGACCTCCCGGCCGAGGCGGTGCTCGCCCATGCCAATGCCGAGAAGCTGCAGCGCGTCCTCTTCAACCTGATCCAGAACGCGATCCGCCACACGCCGGCCGACGGCAGCGTCACGGTGCGGGCCCGCACCGCGGGATCGGGCGTCGAGGTCGAGGTCGCCGACGAGGGCGCGGGCATCTCCGCCGCCGACGGCGAGCGGGTCTTCGAGGCCTTTTTCCGCGGCGACGAGTCGCGCAGCGAGGACGGCGCCGGCCTCGGCCTGGCGATCTCGCGGGCGATCGTCGAGGCGCATGGCGGCCGCATCTGGCTCGACGACTCCGGCCCCGGCGCGCGCATCCGCTTCACCCTCCAGGGTGCCTGAGGCGGCGGAGCCTCAGTCGACGCTGCCCGGCGGAGCGATCCAGACGCTTTCGAACTCGAGGCCGGTGTGCTCGGCGAGCAGGTCGTAGTCGGCGTCGTAGTGCAGGACGCCTAGGCCGTTCTGGGAGGCGATCGTCGCGAGCAGCAGGTCGGGCATGCCGATCCGGTGGCTCACTGCCGGGTCTTCGGCAAGCTCGCGCTGCGAACGTTCGGCGATCAGCCAGGTGTTCTGGTCTCCTCCCGCCTGCGCGAAGCTGTCGAGCCGGGCCGACATCGCGCTGAATTCGGCAGCGGTTCGCGCCGAATACAGCGTCTCGATCCGAAACGGGTGAGTGGCGTGGATCTGGCCGGTGCGCAGGGAGTCGTCGAATTCGGCCAGTTGCTCCGGTCCGAGTCGCCGGCCGCTGTCCGGTCTGGCATGGGCGAGCATCACCCGTACGAAGGCGGAGAGGTCGACGGCGGCCGGGCGAGTCAGGGCCATGGTCACGGATCTTCGTGCAGCAGCCGTTCGACTCGCTCGACCGAAGGCCGTCGCCAGGCGGGTCGACCTGGATCCGCCAGGACGTCGAGGTCGATCCCGGCGCAGCCGTCGTGCATCCACTGGATCAGGCTCTCCCGCGCCTCGCGCCGCCGGGCCTCGTCATCCGCGCCGGCGCGGTCCTCCTCGACGGTGGCCTGGGCCCCCTTGATGACCAGGCGCTGGAAGTTGAGCGGGATGCCCCTGGTGCGCAGGGGCTCGAGCGCGGCCTCCACCTCAGCGGTCTCCGTGATCATGTGTCGCCTGCGTTTCGTCGGCATGGCAGCGAGTGTAGCACCGGGTGCAGCACCCAACGTCGGCTGTCGATCGGATTGCGCGTCGTTCGCTCATGTCCCCCATAAGGGCACAGCGGCGAATTCTCACCCCCCCCTCAGCCGAAATTCGCTCAGCAGCCGAGCTGGCGGGCGATGACCATCTGCTGCACCTCGTCGGTGCCCTCGCCGATCGTGAGGATCTTCGCGTCGCGGTAGAAGCGGCAGACCGGGTACTCCTCGATGTAGCCGTAGCCGCCGTGGATCTGCACCGCCTCCTCGGTGGCGCGGACCGCGAGGCGGCCGGTGATCAGCTTCGCCTGGGCGGCGGTCAGGGTGAACGACTTGCCGGCGTCCTTCTCCAGGGCGGCGCGCCAGGTGAGCAGGCGGGCGGCCTCGATCTGGGCCGAGAGGTCGGCGATCTTCGCCTGGATCGACTGGAACTTGGAGATCGCCTGGCCGAAGGCCTGGCGCTCCTTGGCGTAGGCGATCGCCTCGTCGAGGGCGCCCTGGGCGAGGCCGACGCCCATCGCCGCGACGCCGATCCGGCCGCCGTCGAGGATGTGGAGGAAGTTCTTGAAGCCGTCGCCACGGCGGCCGAGCAGGCTTGACTCGGGCAGGCGGCAGTCCTCGAAGCTGAGCGGCCGGGTATCCGAGGCGTTCCAGCCCATCTTGCGGTAGGGCTCGCCGACCGCGTAGCCGGGCGTGCCGGTGGGCACGATCAGGTTGGAGATCTCCTTGCGCCCGTTCGCCTCGCCGGTGACGGCCGTTATCGAGACGCAGCCGGAGATCTCGGTCCCCGAGTTGGTGATGAACTGCTTCGCCCCGTTGACGACCCACTCTCCGTCCTCGAGCTTTGCGGTGGTCCGTACGTTGCCGGCGTCTGACCCCGCCTCCGGCTCGGTCAGCCCAAACGAGGCGAGCCGTTCCCCCGTGCAGAGGCGCGGCATCCACTCCGCCTTCTGCTCGTCGGACCCCCAGAGGTAGATCGGCATCGTCCCCAGCGAGGTGTGCGCGGCCATCGTGATGCAGACCGAGGAGTCGATTCGAGCCAGCTCTTCCACGGCCAGCACGTAAGACAGCGTGTCGGCCCCGCCCCCGCCGTACTCTTGAGGAAACGGAATCCCCATCAAGCCAAGGCCACCGAGCTTCCCCACGATCTCGTAGGGAAAGCTCTTGGTCCGGTCCAACTCCTCGGCCACCGGCCTGACCTCCGCAAGCGCAAACTCCCGCACCGTGTCGCGGAGAAGCCGCTGCTCGTCTGAAAGCTCAAAATCCAAGGCCGTGCAGCCTATTCGGCTCGTGAGGAGGGCAGGTTGCACCCCTCCCACGGAAACTCCCGGTTCCCGGCTCGAGCCAACAACCGCGATCCAGCTGCGCGACGGTTTCCGGGGGAGGGGTGCAACCTGCCCCCCCAACCACCTAGAGCTGCAACGACTTGACCTGCAACAGCTCCTCGATCGCGTACCGCCCGTTCTCTCGCCCGTGCCCCGACTGCTTGTAGCCGCCGAACGGCGCCAGCGGGTTGAACGCGCCGCCGTTGATCTCGATCTGGCCGGTGCGGATCCGCTTGGCGACCGCGATCGCGCGGTCCTGATCCGCCGACCAGACGCCGCCGGCGAGCCCGTAGGCGGTGTCGTTGGCGATCCGCACCGCGTCGTCCTCACCGTCGTAGGGCTGGATCGCCAGCACCGGGCCGAAGATCTCCTCCTGGGCGATCGTCATCTCCGGGGTCACATCGGAGAAGACCGTGGGGCGGACGAAGAAGCCCTTGTCGAGGCCCTCGGGCGCCGCGGCGCCGCCGGTGAGCAGCTTCGCTCCCTCGGCCTCGCCCTTCTCGATGTAGCCGCGCACCCGCTCGCGCTGGGTCTCTGAGACCAGCGGCCCGAGCCGGGTCGATTCCTCGAAGGGGTCGCCGGGCGTGAAGCTCTCCGCCGCCTGGGTGGCGATCTGCTCGACTTCGGCGAGCTTCTCGCGCGGCACCAGCATCCGGGTCAGGGCGCTGCAGGTCTGCCCCGAGTTGAGGTAGCACTTGCCGACCCCGTCGGGCACCGCCTTGCTCAGGTCGGCGTCGTCGAGGATCACGTTCGGCGACTTGCCGCCGAGCTCCATCGCGACCGGCTTGACCGTCGCTGAGGCGAGCTCGGAGACGCGGCGGCCGGCCCGGGTCGAGCCGGTGAAGGAGACCATGTCGACGCCGGGGTGGCCGGCGATCGCCTCGCCGACGACCGGGCCGGTGCCGGTGACGAGGTTGAAGACGCCGGCGGGAAGGCCTGCGGCCTCGATCACCTCGGCGAGGATGAAGGCGTTGAGCGGCACGATCTCGCTCGGCTTGAGCACCACGGTGCAGCCGGCGGCGAGTGCGGGGGCGACCTTGCAGGCGATCTGGTTCAGCGGGTAGTTCCAGGGCGTGATCGCGCCGAGCACCCCGACCGGCTCGCGCAGCACCCGCGAGTTGCCGACCTCCTCCTCCCAGCGGATTTCCTCCAGCAGCTTCGGCATCGCCCCGAACTGGGCGATCGGCAGCCCGGCCTGGATCATCTTGCTCAAGGTCAGCGGCATGCCGAGCTCTTGGGAGATCGTCGCCGCGATCTCATCCATGCGCTCGGCGAGGCCCGCGGAGATCGCACTCATGTAGCCGGCGCGCTCCTCGCGTGAGGTCCGCGACCAGGACTCGAAGGCGTCGCGGGCGGCGGCGACGGCGCGGTCGGCATCGGCAGCGGTGCAGGACGGGATCGAACCCATCGTCTCCTCGGTCGTCGAGTTGACGACCTCGAGGGTCCCGCTCGCCTCCGGCTCGACCCACTCGCCGCCGATGAAAATCTTGTCCTTCGTCTGAACCTCAGCCGCCGTCGCCATGCTCTCTCCTCCTGTTGCTGGTACCCGAAGACGCTAGCGAACTGGGGTCAGGCGGCCTGGGCGAGGCCCGGGCCAGGCAAGGCGCGGGCGTCGCGGGCGTGCAGGACCTTGCCGCAGCTCTCGCAGATGCCGCGGTCGCTGACCGCGCCGCCGCACTCCTTGTGCACGATCAGCATCGGCGGGCCCTCGGGGCCGGGGGAGTAGCGGTCGCCCCAGCTGAGCAGGGCGATCAGGGCCGGCCAGAGGTCGAGCCCCTTCTCGGTGAGGAAGTACTCGTAGCGCTCCGGGTTTGATTGGTAGGCCCGGCGCTCGAGGATGTCCTCCTCGACCAGGCGCTGCAGGCGGGCGGAGAGCACGTTACGGGCGACGCCAAGGCCCTTCTGAAGCTGGTCGAAGCGCCGGTGGCCGTTCATCACATCGCGCACGATCAGCAGCGACCAGCGCTCGCCGACGATTTCCAGCGAACGCGCGATCGAGCAGACCTGCCCCGGATAGTCGCTGCGCAGCACAAAGTGATCTTGGCACACAGGGTTGCATCAAGCAACCCACTGGGTTAGGGTCCGTACCAAGCGAGTTGCATCAAGCAACCCATCTCGCTGACTTCGTGGTTTTGGGGGCATACGGATTCAAAGCCAGGAAGTCAGCGGAGGGGGAACGGAGATGGAGATGAGGTTGATTCTGAGACATAGGCATAACCACCGTTCGAAGGCCCCGCGGATCTCGATCAGCCAGGCCGAGATCACCGCCGACCTGATCTACCCGGCGAGCCCGCAGTCGGTGCGTGAGCGCGGCCACGGTCACGCGCGCAGGACCGGCCGTTGAGCGGCAACGCCGTCGTCACGGCGCCGGAGGGGACCGCCCAGGACGTTGCCGAAGCGTTCGCCAAGGCCAATCCGGAGAGCGCTCGCAGTCGCACTCTGGTCTGGCAGGACCCGGTGCCGACCGCGGCCGCAGGGGCGACGATGACCGGGATGGAGTACATGACGGCGGTCGTCACCGGCGAGATGCCGCCGCCGCCGATCGCGGTGACGATGCGGCTGCGCCCGGTCGAGCTGGAGGAGGGACGCGTCGTCTTCGAGGGCGAACCGGGGGAGGAGCACTACAACCCGATCGGCGTCGTCCACGGTGGCTACGCCGCGACCCTGCTCGACTCGGCCCTGGGCTGCGCCGTCCACACGACCCTGCCCGCCGGCGTCGGCTACACCTCGCTCGGCCTCGAGGCCAAGTACGTGCGCCCAATCACCCGCGACACCGGCCGCGTCCTCTGCGAGGCCAACGTCCTCTACCGCGGCCGCCGCCAGGCAACCGTCGAGGCCAACCTGACCGCGGCCGACAGCGGCAAGCTGCTCGCCCACGGCATCGCCACCTGCATGATCCTCGGCGGCGCGTGACCGGGTGTAACGCCTTGTGGACGGTATGGAGCCGTTGCGCGTTACGCCCGGCGCTCAGTCCGAGAGCTCGCGCGCGAGGCCGATGAGCAGTCGCACGCCGTAGCCGCTGGCGTCGCTGCCGGTGTAGGCGCGGCCGACGTCCCAGGCGGTGCCGGCGATGTCGAGGTGGGCCCAGGGCGTGTCGCCGACGAATTCCTCGAGGAAGCCGGCGGCGGAGATCGTGCCGGCCTTGCGCTTGGGCGCCGCGTTGGTGAGGTCGGCGACCGTGCCCTTCATCAGTGCCTTGTACTCGGCGTGGAGGGGAAGCCGCCAAACCAGCTCGCCGGTCTCCTTGCCGACGTCCTCAATCTCTCCGGCCAAGGTGTCGTCATTGCTGATCACCGCGGCGTGGGTGGACCCGAGGGCGATCATCACGGCGCCGGTCAGGGTGGCGATGTCGACCACCCGGTCCGCCCCCTGCTCGATCGCGTAGGCCAGCGCGTCGGCGAGGATCAGCCGCCCCTCGGCGTCGGTGTTGTTGATCTCAACCGTCTTGCCGCTGTACTGGGTGATGATGTCGCCGGGCTTGATCGCGGTGCCGGAGGGCATGTTCTCGGTCGACGGCACGACCGCGATCAGGCTCAGCGACAGCCCCAGCTCGGCGATCGCGCCGACCGCCTCGATCACCGCGGCGGCGCCCGACATGTCCATCTTCATCTCCTGCATCCCCGCCGAGGGCTTCAGCGAGATGCCGCCGGTGTCGAAGGTGACTCCCTTGCCGATGAGGCCGAGGGTCTCGCCCGAGCCGCCGCCGTCGTAGCGCAGCACGATCAAACGCGGGTCCTCGGCGCCGCCCTGGCTTACCGCGACCAGTCCGCCCATCCCCTTGGCGGCGATCTCCTCCCGGCCGAAGATCTCGACGCTGAGCGAGTCGTGGGTGGCGGCGATCTCCTCGGCGCGGTTGGCCAGGTAGGAGGGGGTGGCGACATTGGAGGGCAGGCTCTGCAGATCGCGGGCGCGGTTCTGCGCCTCGGCGCAGACACGGGCGGTCTCCGCCGCCTCTGCGACGCTCTCCGGTCCGAGCAGCGTCAGCGACTCGATCTTGGGCGGCGCCGGGTCGTCGGGGTCGGAGCTGACGAAGCGGTCGAAGCGGTAAGCGCCGAGGATCGTGCCGGTGACCACGCCCTCGGTGAGCGCCGCCGGGTCGTCACCCTCGGGCAGTGCCCAGGCCAGCGATCCCGCCTTCAGCTTGGCGGCCTCTTTGGCGACGAGGGCCGCGGCGACCCGCAGCCGCTCGGTGTCGAGCTCCTCGCGCTTGCCGAGACCGGCGACGAGGACCCGGCCGGGCGCTTCGGGGAAGATCGTGCGCAGCGTCTTGAAGGCGCCCTTCGCGTCGGCGGCGCCGGGCGCCGAGGCGAGCTCGAGCGGCAGCTCCTCGCCCTCGCAGAGGCCGACCGCGAGCAGGTCCGCCTCGACCTCGGGGATCTGAATCTGGCTGACGGCGACGTTCAAGAAGCTCGCGAGTCTATGACGTTGCGCACTGCGGCTGAGTCAAGCCTCGCGCTATCGTCCCCCTTGGGCCAGGCGGCCCTCCTCTAATCGAGCCGAGACCCGGCACAACCACTAGAAGAAAGGCAGCCCCATATGCCCAGCACCGTAATCCTCGGAACTGCACGCACGCCCTTCGGCAAGATGGGCGGCACGCTCTCGGCCCTCGACGCCACCGACCTCGGCGGCGAGGCGATCGCCGCGGCGCTGGAGCGCTCCGGCGTCGATCCCGAACAGGTCCAGCAGGTCGTCTTCGGCCAGGTCCTGCAGGCGGGCCAGGGCCAGATCCCCTCGCGCCAGGCCCAGATCAAGGGCGGCATCCCGAAGGAGGTCCCTTCGGAGACGATCAACAAGGTCTGCGCCTCGGGCATGCGCTCGGTCGGCATCGCCGACATGGCGATCCGCGCCGGCGACACCGAGGTCGCGGTCACCGGCGGCATGGAGTCGATGAGCCAGGCTCCGCACCTGCTGCCCGGCGCCCGCTTCGGCTACCGGATGGGCCACGTCGAGACGATCGACGCGATGGTCCATGACGGCCTCACCAATCCCTTCACCGAAAAGCAGATGATCAACGAGGCGAGCGAGGTCTCCAACGAGCTGGAGATCACCCGCGCCGACATGGACCGCTTCGCCGAGCGCTCGCACCGGCTCGCCGCCGAGGCGACCGACGAGGGCCGGCTCGCCGAGGAGATCGTCGGCGTCACGGTCAAGTCGCGCAAGGGCGAGCACACGATCGAGGCCGACGAGGCGATTCGCCCCGAGACCACGGTCGAGACGCTCGCCGGGCTGCGCGCGATCGGCGGCGAGGAAGCGACCCATACGGCGGGCAACGCGCCGGGCGTCAACGACGGCGCCGGGGCGATCGTCGTCGCCTCGGCCGAGTGGGCCGAGAAGGAAGGCCACGAGTCGCTCGCCCGGGTGCTCTCCTATGGCACCGTCGCCGACGACTTCGCCTACCTGGCGAAAACGCCGGCCAACGCCGCCAAGCAGGCGCTGGAGAAGATCGGCAAGAGCCCCGAGGACGTCGACCTCTGGGAGATCAACGAGGCCTTCGCCTCGGTCGCCCTCAACTCGGTGCGGATGCTCGGCATCGACGAGGACAAGGTCAACGTCAACGGCGGCGCGATCGCCCTCGGCCACCCGATCGGCGCCTCCGGCGCGCGCATCGTCGGCGCCCTCGCGCACGAGCTGAAGCGTCGCGGGGGTGGCCTCGGCGTCGCCGCGATCTGCAGCGGCGGCGGCCAGGGCGACGCGATCGTCATCGAGGTGTAAGGCAGTGCAGCGGGCGGCTGCCTTCTTCGACCTCGACAAGACCCTGATGGCGGGGTCGTCGGGGATGCAGTTCGCCCGCGTCGCCCGCCGCCACAAGCTGGTCAGCCGCCGGCAGCTGGCCGGCTGGGGGGTCGAGCACCTGCGCTACCGGCTGCGTGGCACCACCGACGAGCGCACGACCGAGGTGCTGAAGGTCGCCCGCGAGCTGATCGCGGGCGTCCCCGCGCGCACGCTCGAACGGATGAACCCCGAGGTGATGGCGGCGATCCTGCCGCGCGTCTACCCGCAGATGCTCGACGAGGTCTACGCCCACCAGGACGCCGGCCGTCCCACCTTCATCGTCAGTGCCGCCGGCAGCGGCGTGGTCGAGCCGCTGGCCGCCGTGCTCGGCATGGACGGCGGCGTCGGCACCCGCTACGGGGTCGGCGAGGACGGCGCGCTCACCGGCCGCTTCGACGGCCCCTTCGTCTACGGCAAGGGCAAGGTCGAGGCGATGGAGGTCTTCGCCGCCGAGCACGAGATTGACCTCGCCGCCTCCTACGCCTACTCCGACTCGGCTTCCGACCTGCCGATGCTGCGCGCGGTCGGCAACCCGGTCGTCGTCAACCCCGACCCGCCGCTGCTCGAGATCGCCCGCGAGGAGGGTTGGCAGGTGATGCGCTTCGAGCGCCTCGGCCGCCGCCTGGTCGCGGTCGCGGTCACCCTGTTGGCCACGGTCGCCGGCTTCGGCGGCTCGCGGATCGCCGCCCGGCGCAAGCAACCGCCGCGCCGCTTTACGGGGCGACGCTGAGGCCCAACGCGCGCGCCAGGTCGGCGGCGGTCTGGGGGCCGCGGAGGACCTCCTCGATTCGCCCTGCGCGATCGACGATCACCGTGGTCGGCAGACCGAAGACGCCGTAGCGCGGAGCGCTCCCGGCGTCGGCGCGCAGAGTGGGGAAGGTCCAGCCGTAGCGATGGACGAAGGACAGGGCCGCGGCGCGGTCGTCTTCGGAGTCGACGCCGACGAGCGCGGCGCGACCGTGCAGAGCGCGGGCGAGGCGCTCGAATTCGGGGGCCTCTTCACGGCACGGCTCGCACCAGCTGGCCCAGAAGTTGATCGCCGCCGGCCTGCCACGCAGGCTGGCGATGGTGACGCGCGGCGGTACCAGCACTTCGCTCGGCAGGGGAGGCGCCGGCTTGCCGGGTTCGGAAGGGCTGTCGCCGGCGCTGAGCAGGCCGTCGGCGAGCAGCGCGCCCACCGCAATGACCGCGGCGATCGCGATGATGAGGTTGCGATGGCTCATTCCCTGGACTAAGTTAGATCGAGCGCCGCCCGGGAAGCGGTTCGACGGAAGGAGCGAGGTGAGTTCGGTATCGACAAGACTTGCGGTGACAGTCGTCGCGACCCTCTGCGTCGCGGCGCTGATCGGCTTCTACGTCGCCGGCTTCACCAAGTCGCCCCCGACCGTCGAAGCGAGCCACGTCACCGCTCGCACCGCCCAGCTGACCCTGAAGACCGAGGCGGCCGTCGGCCCGCAGGGCGCCAACAAGTCGTGGGTGTCCTATCTGATCAAGAACCCGCAGGGCGAATGGGTCCACAGCACCGAATACAAGCTGCCGGCCCACGCCCTGGTTCACGTCACCGTGTACCAGTTCGACGGCGACAGCGGCCTGCGCAATCCCTTCCTCTCCCAGGTGCAGGGAACCGTCGGCGGGGTTATGCGAGTCGACGGCAAGCGGATGAAGTCGATCCCGCCCGAGGAAGCGTCGCACACCTTCGCGGCCCCCGAACTTGGCCTGATAGTCCCCCTGCGGGGCGTTCCCGAAGACGAGGAGGGCCAGTGCGAGGAAGGGCCCTGCAGCCTCAAGCAGGCGCACGAGACGATCACCTTCACGATCCGTACCGGCAAGCCGGGCCGTTACCGCTGGCAGTGCTTCGTGCCCTGCGCCGCGGGCTTCCTCGCGGGCTTCGGCGGCCCGATGCAGACGATCGGCTACATGGACGGGTTCCTCCATGTCGTCTAGGGGAGGGGGATGAAAGAGCCAAACCACCTGCGCCGGGTCGCGATCCTCGCGCTGGTGCTGAGCGCGATCGCGACCCCGATCGTGGTCGCCGTGATCGCGCCGACCCTGCCGCCGGGCAACGCCACCAGCGCCTCGCGGAATCAGGTCTTCGACGACACGGTCCTGCTCGGGATCGTCACGCCGATCGCGGCGACGATCATCGCCTACTTCGCCTACACCCTGGTCGTCTTCCGCCATCGCAAGGGCGGGCCGGTGGAGGGCGTCGACGTCCGCGACGACAAGCGGGTGCACGTTCCCTGGCTGGTCGTGACGACGATCATCGTCCTCTTTCTCGCCACCTTCGGCACGGTCGAGCTGACCGACGCCGGCGCCGGCGGCGGGCAGGGTCCGGATCCGGCCTTCACGCCTTCGGGCAAGGCGATGCCGGTGCAGGTGATCGCGCAGCAATGGGAGTTCACCTATCGCTACCCGACCTACGGCGGCATCGAGACCGCGCACCTCGAGCTGCCCGTAGGCCAGCAGATCGCCCTGCACGTCACCTCGCTCGACGTGATCCACTCCTTCTGGGCGCCGAGGCTGGGCGTCAAGGCCGACGCCAATCCCGGCGTCGACAACGTCGCCTACGTCAAGCCCGACGAAGAACGCGCCTTCGAAATCCACTGCAGCGAGCTCTGCGGCCTCTGGCACGGATACATGTTCGACACCGGCCAGGTGGTCAGCGACGCGGATTTCGCCCGCTGGATTCACCGGCAGCAGAGGATCTTCGCGCCGGCCGCGAAGGTGCTGCCGAAATACGCGACGCACTACTTCCCAGAACCGGATAGGAGAGGCGGATGAGCGAAGCGACGGTGGACGGGCCGCTCTGGCGCCGCCTGATCGGCTTCAACCTGCTCGGCGGCGTCGTCCTCGGCGTGGTCGGCTTCTACTTCGGCTGGTGGCTCGGTCACCAGATCCACGCCGAAAGCCTCGGCTTCTTCGAGGACACCAACCAAAACGACGTTGCCCTGATGCTCGGCTACCTGTTCTTCGTGGTCGGCTTCCTGGTCGGGCTCGGCTTCGCCAGGTATCCGCTGGCGCGGATGCTGGGGCGCGATCGCTCCCACACCGAAAACGAGCACGGCGGCATCGGCCGTTACTTCGGGCTCTGCACCGACCACAAGGTGGTCGGCGTCCAGTACCTCTTCGGCATCGGCCTCTTCTTCTTCATCGCCGGGCTGAACGCGATGCTGATCCGGGTCGAGCTGCTGCAGCCCTCGCCGCAGGTCTTCGGCGCCGGCAACTACCTCACCCTGGTCGGCCTGCACGGCACGATGATGATGGGGATCATGACCTCGGGGGTGCTCGGCCCCTTCGCCAACTATCTCGTGCCGCTGATGATCGGCGCCCGGCGGATGGCCTTCCCCCGGGTCGAGGCGATCACCTTCTGGCTGTTGATGGCGGCCGGGACGATCCTCGTCACGACGATCTTCTTCGGCGGCTTCCCGACCGGCTGGACCGGCTACGCGCCGCTCAACGTCCAGGCCAACTACGGCTTCGACTCCTACATCTTCTTCTTCGCCCTGGTCGGGCTCTCGATGATCTTGCTGGGACTGAACATGATCGCCACGATCGTCACCATGCGCGCCCCGGGGCTGACCTGGGGGAGGCTGCCGATCTTCTGCTGGGGCGCGCTCAGCACCTCGATCCTGATGGTGCTGGCGGCCCCGGTGCTGATCGCCGCCCTGCTGATGGTCGCCTTCGACCGTGGCGTGCAGACCTCCTACTTCCTCGCGGCCGCCGGCGGCAGCCCCTACCTGTTCCAGAACCTGTTCTGGTTCTTCGGCCACCCCGAGGTCTACGTCCTCGCCCTGCCGGGCTTCGGGATCGTGCTTGAGATCCTGCCCGTCTTCGCCCGCAAACCGCTCTGGGGCTACCGGATCGCCGTGGCGGGGATCCTCGGCGTGATGCTGCTCAGCTTCTTCGTCTGGCAGCACCACCTCTTCGTCAGCGGGCTCAACTCGACCCTGCGGCCCTTCTACATGTTCTCCACCGAGTCGATCTCGGTGCCGACCGGCCTGGTCTTCCTGGCCGGCATGGCGACGCTCTGGCGAGCGAAGATCCGCTACACGGTGCCGATGCTGTTCTGCCTCGCCTGGTTCTTCAACTTCTTCATCGGCGGCGCATCCGGGGTGTTCCTCTCCGACGTGCCCAGCGACGTCGCCACCCACGGCAGCTTCTTCGTCATGGCCCACTTCCACTACACGATCATGGGAGGCCTGGTCTTCGCCTTCTTCGCCGCGGTCTACTACTGGGTGCCGAAGATGTTCGGGATGCAGCTCAACGAGCGGCTGGGGAAGATCCACTTCTGGACGATGTTCATCGCCTTCAACTCGACCTTCGCGCCGCTCTTCGCGCTCGGCCTGATGGGGATGCCGCGCCGCGTGGTGACCTACCCGTCGCACCTGCAGGGGCTCAACATCTGGGTCTCGGTATCGGCCTTCGTGCTGGGGGCGTCGATGCTGGTCTTCCTCGCCAACGTGGTCTACTCGCTGGCGATCGTGCGCAAGCCGGCTGCCGCCAACCCCTGGGGCTCGAAGTCGCTCGAGTGGCAGACGCCAACACCGGTGCCGGTTGAGAATTTCGAGCGCCCGCCGGTGATCGATTCCGATCCCTACGACTACGGAGTGCCGCCGGCCCCGCCCCTGGCGCAACCGGCCGAGGCGACGGGGTAGGGAGGCCGGCGATGGAGTCCTCAGCCCAGACGCAGTCCCCGAGCTACGCGGAGACCGCGGAGCTGCACGAGCGCATCGACCGGATCGGCTTCGGCCTGCTGGCCGGGGCGACGATCATGTTCTTCCTCGGCTTCGTCTTCGCCTACTTCTACCTGCGCTCGCTCGACAACAACGGGCTCTGGCAGCCGGCCGGGGTTGAACCGCCGAGTGGCTACGGGATCGCGATCGCCGCCGCCTTCGCGCTCAGCGCCGCTGCCTTCGGCTACGCCGCGCGCGCGGCGCGCAGGGGCGGCCGCTGGGTCGCCGCGTCGGGAGTCTCCCTGGCGCTCGCGCTGTTCGGGTGCGTGGCCCAGTGCTTCGAGTACGCCCATATTCCGTTCGGCCCCGAAAGCGGCGGCTACGCCAGCGTCTTCTTCGGCTGGACCGCGCTCTACGTGGTCGTCGCCCTGCTGGCGATGTACAGGCTGGAGACGGTCTTTGCCTCCGGGCTGCGGAACAAGGGGGCGCCCCCGCCGGAGGGCTTTACCGCCGGCGCCGCCTACTGGGCGCTGCTGGCGGCGATCGGCGTGCTCGCCTGGATCGTCCTCTACCTGGTCTGAGCGGCGATGGACTCGCTCGCCACGCCCCTGGACTGGACCGGCGGCCCGGCGCTGCTCTGGGTTCTCTGCGCCGCGACGCTCTACTGGCTGGGCGGCCGCGGGAGGGGGCGGTCGGTCGGCGCCGGCGAGGGCTGGCGCCTGGCGGCCTTCGCCGGCGGCCTGCTGGCGATCCTCGCCGCGGTCGACTCTCCGCTCGACGAGTTCGCTGACGAGCTCTTCTGGGCGCACATGGTCCAGCACATCCTGCTGATCGGGGTCGCAACGCCGCTGCTGGCGCTTGCCCGGCCCTGGATGCGGATGTGGCGCGGCCTGCCGATCTCGCTGCGCCGTTCACTGGCCCGCGAGGTCGCCGGCCCCGGCTTCGCCCCGCTGCGTCGAGCGGCGGCGGTCGCCGGCGGCGGGCTCGTCTCCTGGCTGATCTTCAACCTCACCTTCTGCGCCTGGCATCTGCCCGTCCTCTACGACGCCGCCCTGCGCTGGCCCGCGGTCCACGCGCTCGAGCACTTTCTCTTCTTCGCCACGGCGCTGCTCTTCTGGACGCGCGTCGTCGATTCGCCGCCCTGGCGCTCGCCGCTGAGCGAGTCGGCGAAGCTCGCCTACCTCGCCTCGACAATGGTGGTCGGTTGGGTGCTGGCGATCGTCCTCGCCTCGGCCTCCTCGCCGCTGTACGGGGCCTATGCCGAGCAGGCAAGCCGGCCGGGGAACATCTCGGCTCTCGCCGATCAGCAGTTGGCGGCGGGCGTCATGTGGGTGCCCGGCTCGCTCGCCTACACGATCGCGATCGTCCTGATCGCCTACCGTTTGCTTGAGCCCCGCAACGCGCCGGGACGTGCTCCGGCAAAGCCGATGCCGACAGGAGTTGGATGAGATGCAGATGATTTCGCCGCTGTTCGCAACCGCTGGCTGGACGAGCTTTTCAGGCGTCTTCTCGACCGTCTTCCCGCTGGTCGTGCTGATCGCCGTGCTCACTTGGTACGCGGTGGCGAGCAGGAAGCACCCTTGAGCCGACGGACCGCTGTTGCCGCGGTTGCGATGGCCGCTCTCGCCGGCATCGGGCTTGGCGTGGGCATCCACCAGCTGACGAGCGGCAGCTCGGGAGAGGCGGGCGCCCTTCCCGAGGTGCGCGGCCAGGCGGTATGGCCGACGGGGCTGCGACGGGCTCCGGCGTTCGCCCTGCCCGACCAGGCGGGCCGGCGCCTCTCGCTTGGGTCGCTGCGCGGCAGGCCGGTAATCCTCACCTTCATGGACTCCCAATGCCATCAGGAGTGCCCGCTCGAGGGTCGGGCGCTGGCCGCCGCCTTTCGCATGGTGCCGCGCTCCGAGCGGCCGGTCGTCGTCGCGGTCAGCGTCAACCCCTGGGCCGACACGCCCGGCTCGGCGCGCCGCGCGATCAAGCGCTTCGGCCTGGCGCCCTTCGAATGGCGCTGGCTACTGGGCCCGAAGGCGGCGCTGGAACCGGTCTGGCGCAAGTACGGGATCGAAGTGCGACGCACCACCGGCGACATCGAACACACCGACGCGATGTACCTGATCGACGCCAAGGGCTTCGAGCGAGCCGGGATGGTCTACCCCTTCCTGCCGACTTGGGTCAGCAACGACCTCAAGGTCCTAGCCGGCGAATCCACCCAGTAGCCCCCGCCCCCGGGGGGACGTGCCGTCCCTTAGATACCCATATGGACCTCTAAAGACCGGCACGTCCCAACTAGACTGCGGGCATGGCTGGCGAGCCTGGAACCAGGCCGAAGTTCGAGGAGCGCGAGGCGGAGCTCTCGACCATGTCGGGGCACCCGGTCGAGCCGCTGTACGGGCTGGAGGAGGCGCCAACCGATCCCGAGGAGACGATCGGCAGGCCCGGCGAGTACCCGTTCACGCGCGGGCCCTACGAGTCGATGTACCGGGGACGGCTCTGGACGATGCGCCAGTTCGCCGGGTTCGGCACGGTCGAGGAGACCAACGAGCGCTTCCACTACCTGCTCGACCACGGCCAGACCGGGCTCTCGACGGCCTTCGACATGCCGACGCTGATGGGCTACGACTCCGATCACGCGCGCAGCCTCGGCGAGGTCGGGCGGGAGGGGGTCGCCGTCGACACGCTCGACGACATGGAGCAGCTCTTCGAGGGGATTCCGCTCGGCGGCGTCACCACCTCGATGACGATCAACGCGCCGGCGGCGATCCTGCTCGCCTTCTACGTCCTGGTCGGCGAGGAGCAGGGGGTGCCGCCGGAGCAACTCGGCGGCACGATCCAGACCGACATCCTCAAGGAGTACATCGCCCAGAAGGAGTGGTGCTTCCCGATCGAGCCGGCGATGCGCTTGGTCACCGACATGATCGAGTGGTGCAGCGAGAACATGCCGCGCTGGCACCCGGTCTCGATCTCCGGCTACCACATCCGCGAGGCCGGCTCGACCGCCCAGCAGGAGCTGTCGTTCACGCTCAAGGACGGCTTCACCTACGTCGAGCGGGCGCTGGAGCGCGGCCTCGACGTCGACGACTTCGCCCCCCGCCTCTCCTTCTTCTTCAACGCCCACATCGACTTCTTCGAGGAGATCGCCAAGTACCGGGCGGCGCGCCGCATCTGGGCGCGGGAGATGAAGGAGACCTACGGCGCGACCCGCGAGGAGTCGATGCGGCTGCGCTTCCACGCCCAGACCGCGGGCGTCTCGCTGACCGCGCAGCAGCCCCTCAACAACGTCGTCCGCACCTCACTCGAGGCGCTGGCTGCGGTGCTCGGCGGCACCCAGTCGCTGCACACCAACTCCTTCGACGAGGCGCTGGCGCTGCCGACCGAGGAGGCGGTGCGCGTCGCCCTGCGCACCCAGCAGATCATCGCCCTCGAGTCCGGCGTCGCCAACACCCCCGACCCGCTGGGCGGCTCCTACTTTGTCGAGAAGCTGACCGACGAGATGGAGGCGGCGGCATACGAGTACTTCCGCCGCATAGACGAGGTGGGGGGGATGGTCGAGGCGATCCGCCAGAACTTCCCCCAGCGAGAGATCGCCGACGCCTCCTTCCGCTTCCAGCAGGAGCTCAACGAGCGCCGCCGCATAGTCGTCGGCGTCAACGACCTCACCCAGGAGGACGAAGCCCCAACTCCGATCCTCCGCATCGACCCGGCCCTGGAGCGCAAGCAGACCGACCGCCTCGCCGCAACGAAGGCAAGACGCGACGCCGCCGAGGTCGAGAAGGCGCTCGCCGAGCTAAAGCGCGCCGCCGCCACCGAGGAGAACCTGATGCCCCCGATCATCGCCGCCGCCCGCGCCCGCGCCACCGAGGGCGAGATGATTTCCGCGATGCAAGAGGTCTTCGGGACCTACACCGAGTCCCCAGTGTTCTAGTGGACGAAGACAGCAAGTTTCAGATATTCGTTCCCAGTAGCTCGGAACTGGACCCTGATCTTGTGACGTTCACGGATTCACCGCGCCTTACGTGGGGGGATCTGCAGTCCGCACGCTTGCAGGTGGCCGCGGCCGAGCCGAAGCTTCCAAAGACAGTATTCGTGGCTTACCCGTATTCCTTCTCTCGCAACGACTACCGCGAGTCTTTCGCTGCCGTCGGCAAGGAGTTTGAAGTTACGTTTCTCTACGCAGACGAGCAGATCACCAACAGGCAGATACTGGACAAGATCAAAGGGATGATCGAACAATCAACCTTCAGCATCTTCGATATTACGAGCTGGAATGCCAATGTGGCACTTGAGCTGGGGATCGCGGTGGGCCTGGACGAGGATTACTACATCCTCTTCGATCCGTCTCACGACGAGACTGACGTTCCCTCCGACTTGGGAGGGATCGACCGTCTCCAGTACGACGATTTCTCTTCTTTGAAGGTCCAGCTTCGGCGACTCATGGAGCAGCAGTTTGGGTCATCGGGTGAGGAGGCGGCCACGGGGTCAGCGTCAGGGGAGTCGTTCAAAGATCTGTTGGACGGACTGCAGAGCAAGGTCCCAGGAATAGTCAAGGCTAATCCGGGAATTCAGATGGGGGGCATTGCCTCCCAACTCGGGGTCCCCATCGAGTATGCGCAGAACATCACTCGGCCCCTACTGGACTCGGGCGACCTAGAGTCGAAGGGCCAGCGTAGAGGAACGCGGTACTACCTCAAAAGGGGAGAATCTGAGCGAGATGAGCCCAACAAAGCATGACCGTTGGAAGGTCGCTAGTGCGGCTACTTATCGGTTGTCCGCGCTCAACACACCCTGAGCCCACGCACCGACTTCGTTCACGAGAGTGACGGCGGTGGGTCGGTCGAGCGGCTCCGCGTCGAGCAGATCCTCGTATCGCAGGGGGACTGCAAACTCCGTGAACATCACGATTTGAGGTACGTCTAGCGGGAAGGGGAGTCCGGCGGCCTCTACGAGCCCGATGAGATGTCGGAGGTCGTGGGTGTACTCGAAGGTGACGTTGCTGGCGGCGAGGACGGCCTTGAGCCACTTCTCGATGGCCTGCTGGGCGTGGAAGCCCAGAATGCTGTCGGCGATATCTGAGTTGCCCTCGATCTCACGTACGGCCACGGCGTCATCGGATGCCTTTTTGGCGAGGATCGCGGCGAGCTGCTCTGGCTCAAGCGCCGGCGATGACACGGCCGTCTCGGAGGGCTTCGTTCATCAACGTGCCGGGGACCGGTCCCCATCTATCGGCGTGCTCCGAGCTGACGACGATCAGGTCGATCGGGACGCTCATCGCGCCCAGCGCTTCCCGCAGCCGCACAAACTCGGCGCGGCGACTTTTCAGGCCCGGCTCGACCACCAGTAGATCGAGATCTGACCCCGGACCGGCGTCCCCCCGAGCATGAGAGCCGAAGAGGATTACGCGTGCATCGGGAGCCGCTTTGGATAGGCGGCGACCAGCCTCGGCGATCAGACTCTCATCGGGCACGAAGTCAAGGTAGCCGATGGGCGTGATGGCTTGGGCTTGCTTTGAGGTCGCAATCTGCGACCTCAAAGACGCGTCCGCCGCTAATGTTCCCGCCGCAATGGAGGCAGCAACCGCCCGCAAGATCCGCGTCGTCGTCGCCAAGCCTGGCTTGGACGGGCATGATCGTGGGGCGAAGATCATCGCTCGGGCGCTGCGGGATGCGGGCATGGAGGTGATCTACACCGGGTTGCATCAGACGCCGGAGCAGATCGCTGAGACGGTGATCCAGGAGGATGCCGATGCGGTGGGGCTCTCGATTCTGTCGGGGGCGCATATGACGCTGGTGCCGAAGGTGGTCGAGCTGCTCAAGGCGCAGGGGGTCGAGGACGTGCTGATCACGGTGGGGGGGACGATCCCGGCCGAGGACATTCCCGAGCTGGAGAAGCTCGGGGTCTCCGGGGTCTTCACACCGGGGGCCGGCACGGACGAGATCGTCGAGTTCATCCGCGAGAACGCGACCGAGCGCGACGACGTCTGATCGCTTGCGGTGCGCCTTATCCCCGATATGGGGAGCAAAGGCGCACCGGAACGGCGCTGGCGCTAACCTCCCGCCGCCACTTCAATGGATAGACTGATTGACTGGTCAGTCAACCAGCTAGAGAACTCAGCCAAGGAGGCTTGAAACTTGAAGATCTGCGTCCTGGTCAAGGAGGTTCCGGACGCCGCCGTTCAGAAGCGCATCGACCCCAACACGATGCGACTGGACCGCAGCGGCGAGAAGAACCTGAACCCCTTCGACACACACGCCATCGAGGCCGCCATGCAGATCAAGGAGGGCGGCGCCATTCCGGTCGAGGAGGTCGTCGCCGTGACGATGGGCCCCGACTCGGCGGTCCGCGCCCTGCACAAGGCGGTCGCGCTCGGAGCGGATCGCTCCGTGCACCTCTCCGACGAGGCGCTCGCCGGCTCCGACGTTTGCGCCACCGGCTACTCGCTGGCCAAGGTGCTGGAGGCCGAGAGCCCGGACCTGGTCCTGCTCGGCCAGCAGTCCGATGACGGCGAGTGCTACACGATCGGCGCCGTCGTCGCCGACCACCTGAAGATGCCCTCGCTGACCCAGGTGATCAAGATCGACGTGACCGACGGCAAGCTGCGCTGCGAGCGCCAGGCCGAGTACGGCTACGACACCGTCGAGCTCGAGCTGCCCGCCGTGATCAGCGTCGGCGACGCGATCAACGAGCCCCGCTACCCGAGCCTCAAGGCGATCATGGGCGCCAAGAAGAAGCCGCTCGACGCCAAGGCAACCGGCGACGTCGGCATCGAAGGCGGCATGGTCGGCGCCGACGGTTCGAAGACATCGGTCCTGGCCCTCAACCCGCCGCCCGCCAAGCAGGCCGGCGAGATCATCGAGGACGAGGACACCAACGAGACGGTCGAAAAGATCGTCGCCTGGCTTGACGAGAGGAAGCTGATCTAGATGGCAGGCATCCTGACCTACGCCCTTCACGACGACGAGGGCAACTTCAACAAGAACTCGCTCGGGGCGATCTCCGAGGCGGCCAAGCTGGCCGGCCAGATCGGCGGCGACGCCGGCGTGATGGTCGTCGGCGAGATCGCCGACGACGCCTGCGCCGCGCTCGGCAACTGGGGCGCGACCAAGGTCTACCGGGCCAAGGACGTGCCCGAGGGCCTGGCCCAGCCGATCGTCGACGCGATGGCCAAGGTGATCGGCGACGAGGGCTTCAGCTATGCGCTCTTCGGCGGCGGCCTGCTCGGCTTCGAGATCGGCGCCGGCCTCACCGCCCGCCTGGGCGCCGGCGTGACGATGGAGGTCACCGAGGTGAAGGTGCAGGACGGCAAGCTCGTCGCCGAGCGCCCGATCCTGCAGGACTCCCAGATCGCCGACGTCGGCTACGTCTCGGAGCCCGGCATCATCATCGGCCGCCTCAACGCGTTCGACGCCAATGAGAGCGGCGGCACGGCTGAGGTCATCGACGTCCAGGTCGAGCTCTCGCCCTGGTCGACCAAGGCGAAGATGGTCACGCGCGGCGAACAGCGCGGCGCCGACGTCAACATCGAGGACGCCGAGATCCTCGTCGGCGGCGGTCGCGGCCTCGGTGCTGCCGAGGGGTTCAAGCAGTGCGAGGAACTGGCCGAGGCGATGGGCGGGGCTGTTGCCGCCACCCGCGCCGTGGTCGACGCCGGTTGGTACCCCTACGCGGCCCAGATCGGCCAGACCGGCAAGACGGTCGCGCCGAAGCTCTACCTGGCCGCCGGCATCTCCGGCGCGATCCAGCACAAGGTCGGGATGCAGAGCTCGGAGAACATCCTCGCGATCAACAAGGACCAGAACGCGCCGATCTTCGAGTTCTCGGACCTCGGCGTGGTGGGCGACCTGCACAAGATCGTCCCCAAGCTGACCGAGGCGATCAAGGCGAAGAAGGGCTAGGGAGTACGCGATGCCGGCCGTAGCACCGGGCGAGTTCCCGCCGCCGTTCGACGCGGCCGAGGCGATCGGCCCGCCGACCGACCCGGTCGACGAGCGGATCGAGGTCGGCATCGCGATCGTCGGCGGCGGGCCCGCCGGACTAGCTTGCGCCAACAAGCTGATGCAGCTGTTGGAGGGCGAGCCCGAGCTGACCGAGAAGCTCGGCGAAGTCCCGGTCGCGGTGATCGAGAAGGGCAAGGTGCCCGGCGCCCACCTGCTCTCGGGCGCCAACGTCAACCCCTCGGCGCTGCGCGAGCTGTTCCCGGACATGGACCCGGCGGACTGGCCGCCGGTCTACCAGGAGGTGACCAAGGACGCGACCTACTTCCTCACCTCGAAGGCCGCCGTCCCGCTGAAGCCGCCGCCGCCCAACTTCCGCAAGGAGGGCTACTACACGCTCTCGGTCTCCAAGCTCGGCCGCTTCCTCGCCGAGAAGGCCGAAGAGGCGGGCGTCTACATCCTCTCCGAGACCGCCGCGACCAAGCTGCTGGTCGAGGACCGGATCGTGCGGGGCGTGCGCTCGGGCGACCGCGGTCGCGGCAAAGACGGCGAGGAGCTGGGCAACTTCGAGCCGGGCTCCGACGTGGTGGCCAAGGCGACGGTGCTTGCCGAGGGCACGATCGGCCACCTCACCTACGCCGCCTACGACTACTTCGACATGCACGGCTCCGACCCGCAGGCCTGGGAGCTTGGGGTGAAGGAGATCTGGGAGGTGCCGAAGCCGCTCGACCGGGTGATCCACACGCTCGGCTGGCCGCTGCGCTGGAGCCCGCGCTACAAGGAGGCCGGCGGCAGCTTCATCTACCCGATGGGCGAGGACAAGGTCGGCCTCGGCCTGGTCGTCGGGCTCGACACCACCGATGCCACCTTCAGCGTCCACGACGCATTCCAGCTGTTCAAGACCCACCCCTTCGTGAAGAAGATCCTCGAGGGCGGCAAGCGGGTCGGCTGGGGCGCGAAGACGATCCCCTCGGGCGGCTACTGGGCGCTGCCGAAGCGCTTCTCGGTGCCGGGGATGCTGGTCGCCGGCGACGCCGCCGGGATGGTCAACATCGCCGAACTGGCGGGCGTCCACTACGCGATGCACGCCGGCATGTACGCGGCCGAAGCGATCGTCGAGTCGCTGAAGGCCGACATCGACTCGGTCAACTTCGAGAGCTACGACAAGAGGGTGCGCGACTCGGCGATCGAGAAGGACCTCTACCGCTCGCGCAACATGAAGCAGCCGCTGACTCGCGGCCTGATCTTCGGCGGCATGATGGGCTCGGCGATGGTCGCCACAAAAGGCGCCTTCCCGGGCGGCCACTGGAAGGTCGAGGACAACGCCGAGGTGCCGGTCGAGATCGGCAACGCCGCCGAGAAGTACCCGAAGCCCGACAACGAGCTGACCTTCGCCAAGCTCGACTCGGTCTTCCTCTCCGGCAACGCGACCCGCGACGACGCGCCCAACCACGTCCGCATCCAGACCAGGGTGCCGCGCGAGGTGGCCCAGACCTGGGTCTCGATGTGCCCTGCCCAGGTCTACGAGATCCCCGACGAGCAGCTCGAGAACGGCGCCACCGAGGTGGACGTGCACGTCACCGCCTCCAACTGCGTGCAGTGCGGGGCGATCACCGCCAAGGGCGGGCGCCTGACGCTGCCCGAGGGTGGCGACGGGCCGTTGTACCAGGAGACCTGAGCGGAGGCGCCTCCTGGCGACCGCTAGCAGTCGGCCTTAATCGTCGCGGCCATTTCGCGCATGTCACCGGAGAGCGACGTGAAGCCGTAGAGGCCGGTCGTGCCACGGACGACGAAGCTGATGCCGCATTCTTCGAAGAACCAGCGGATGTTGGCCTGTTCGCCCATGTCAAAGGACCAGCGGACGGCCGGTTTGCCGCCCAGCGTGATCCACCGCATCCCGCGTTCTTTGTAGCCGTGGAGCTTGGTCGTCTGCACGCGCGCAAGCTGCGCGTTCTGCAGCGGCGAAGCGGTTTCGCCGGCTGCGCGCGAGTCGACCGTGAAGATGACGTAGGTGTACGCCGGGTCGCGCCAAGCATTCTCGACATAGCCTTCGACCTGCTTGTGCTTCTCCGTCTGGGGCCAGTCGCTGAAGGCTTCGACCTTGTAGGCCGTCGGGTCCGCCGGTGAGCTGCCGCCGCATCCCGTGATGGCCACGGCGGCGACGAGCAGCAGGGCCACGGAGGTTGCGGCTGAGCGAATCATCGAGATCTAATACTTACAGTAATTTTCTCAATACGGCGGGCGAGGGAGCGAGAACCCGGCTCCGGGTTTGCTTGCGCGAGCTTCGAGCGGCCCGCACCGACGCGGGTCGAGCGGTCCGCGAAGCAGGAAGACGGCGGCCGGCAGGGCCCTCAGAGCGGGAACCGTCGCGTCGCGCGATTCGGTCCAGGCGATCTGCGGGGGCGGCGCCGGTGAGCCGGGATCGTCTGGCGTGATCACAACCGCATCGAATTTTCCGGCGTCGACCCGCAGGCGCCAGCGGCGGCAGCTCTCGATCGTCGTCAAGGCTCCCCGAGGCCCCGGTTCGCCCAGGTAGCGGACTTCGTTGGAGAGGTCGGCGCCGTAGAAGATGTACTGGCCGTAGGCGGCGGGCGTGCCGACGATCCCGATCTTCATCCCGTGCTGCTCGCGTGCCCAGGTCTGGATCAATCCCCACTGGGGCGTGGCGCGGAAGCCGGGGTTGTCGAGCGGCGGCGCCGCGTTGGCCAGGTAGCGGCCGTCGAAGTAGTGGCGCTGAACGGCGTATCCGGCGACGAGCGCGACCGCGGTGAGACCGGTGAGGACGATCGCCTGCGCGCGCGCCACCGGACGGCGCAGCAGCAGCCAGGAGGGGACGAGGACGGCGACCGCGGCGAGGGCGATCGCCGCGGCCAGGTGCGGCTGGACCCATTCGCTCGAGGCCAGCGCTCCGACGAGGAGGAGCCCCCCATACGCGGGGAGGATGACCCGCCGCGACATCCAGCGCGTCTCGCAGAGCGGCAGGAGCACGAGGCCGATCGCGAGCCCCGGCGCGGCGTAGCGCAGGTTCGATGCGAAACCGTACGGACCGCCCATGGGCCCCGAGGCGGAGATCGGATTGAAGACGTGCGCAACCAGGATCGCCAGGCCGGCCAGGGCGACCATCCGGATCAGCGGGCCGTGCCGGGGCCGCAGCCCGAGAACGAGTCCCGCGAGGGCGGCGAAGAGGACGGCGAACCAGAGCGGGCCGAGGGTTTCGGCGAAGCCGGGCAGGAAGTAGTGCGACCAGACGTGCCGATCGGCCAGGTACTCCCAGATCGAGTGCGCGGGGCGCGGGTAGAGCGGTTCCTGGCTCGGTCCCGACAGTGGGCCGACCGTTATCCACGGCAGAGGGTTGCCGGCCTCGACGAGGTTGCGCAGGTACCAGAACCCGCCGCTCACGGCCACTCCGACGGTCCAGATCGCCGTTTGCCTTGCGGCGCGGCGCCGGCCGGAGGCGATCGCGAGCCCGACGGTCAGCACAACGACCGGTGCGAGCATCGTGACCTTGGCGCCGATCGCCAGGCCGGCGGCGAGCGCCGCGATCGCCAGCGGGCCGGGGTCGATTCGCAGGCCACCGCCTCCGGATCGCGCGGCCCCCGCGGTCTGGGCGCCGTTCAGGAGCAGGGCGACGCTTGCCAGCAGGCAGGCGAGGGCAACCACGTCGCTGGGCGCGTTGCCGGCCTGCACGAGCATCATGTCGGAGTCGAGCACCAGGGCCGCGCCGAGCAGCGTCACCGCCGCCAGTCCGAACGGGCGTCCGACGCACCAGGCGGCGAGCAGGGCGACCCCGAGCCAGCAGAAGTTGAGCAGCGGCGAGAGCAGGTCGTTGCCGAAGACGACCATGCCGAGCGCGTGCAGGAGCTCGGAGTTGAGCGGGTAGAACCAGACCGCGAGCTTCAGCGGGTCGGTGTGGAGCAGCCCGGTCACCGAGCCGGTCTGCGCGAACCAGGCGGCGAAGGGCAGGTGGTACCAGGTGCTGTCCTGCCGGTAGATGCCGAGGTCGAAGCTGTGCAGCACCGGTCCGGCCCAGTGGGCCGCGCAGAGCAGGGCCACGCTGACGGCGAGTGAGACGCCGAAGCGCACCTCGGACACCGCGCGGAGCGCGCCCCCGGGAAGCCCGCTGAGGCGCCGCCGTCGCAGGACGATCGCGGGGAGCACCGCGGCCAACACCAGCGCGGGAGCGTCGAGCAGGCCAACCAGGCCGAGCGCCTCGCCGGTGACGGTCGCCACCGAGATGCCCAGGACCAGCGTCGCAAGCACAGCCGGTGCGCGCGACCAGCTCGGCACGAGCCAGAGCCTCAGGGAGCGCGCGGTGCTGCCGAAGCCGGCGAGGACGAGCGCCAGCAGGGCGGCCCCGGTCAGGTAGTCGAAAGCGTTCATGTGAGTGCGATTGATATAAGCCACCGCCCATGACTCGTCGGGTACCCGTAAGACTCGCCGCGATCGCCCTTGTCGCGGCGCTCACCGGCTTCACCGCCCTGACCGTCTCGGGGAGCCGTTCGAGCGATGCCACCTTTCCCGGCCTGAACGGCAGGATCGCCTACTCCTCGGGCGACTCCTATTCGTACTCGAGCGCGGCGATCTGGAGCGTCAATGCCGATGGCGGCTCCGCGGCGCTGCTCAGCGACGGCGCGGGCGTGGCGGCGCCTTCGTATTCCCCCGACGGCACCCGGATCGCCTTCGACAGGGAAGGTGGCATCGCCGTTATGAGCGCGACCGGCTCGGGCCTCGTCCAGTTGCTGACCGGAAGCAGTCAGCAGGAATCGTCGACCGAATGGAAGAAAAACTACCTCGACCCTCACTCGGGCAAAACCATCCCGATCGTCAGGATCCAGTCGTTCGTCAGCGAATGGCAGAGATTCGACCATCCGTCGTTCTCGCCCGACGGCTCGCAGCTCGTCGTCGCCGAAGCGAGCGGCAAGCGAACCGACAAGAGCATCTGCGCGGTCGAAGCGGTCAACGCGCAGACGTGTATCTACTGGCCCAATCCCAATTCCTACTTCAACTACGAAGACGACTGCGCTGCCTGCGGGTCGCACCTGCTCGCGCTCGACTCCCAAACGGGTGCCCGGATCGAAGCGCTGACCGCGCTGCAGGGCGAACGCGGGGACACCAAGCCGGCCTACTCCGCCGGCGGCACGATCGCCTTCGCGCGCAGCAGCAAAGGCAACTCGTCGATCTTCGTAATCGACTCGCCGGGAGGCGCACCGCGGCAGGTGACGAACGGGCGCAGCGATCGCGCGCCGGACTTCTCGCCCGACGCCTCGCGGATTGCCTTCAGTCACGGGTACGAAGACATCGGCGTGGTCGGGGTTGGCGGCGGACCCGTGCAGCTCATCCCGATCCCGCCTCCGTCCAATGGGCGGGGTGGGTACGTGAACTCGCCGGCCTTCTCGCCCGACGGCTCGCGGATCGTCTTCCGGCGGGGCGTCTACGGCTCCGGGGGCCAGGACGAATCGGGCCTCTTCACGGTCGGCCTCGACGGGTCCGGCTTCACCCGGATCGTTGCCGACGGATTCGCGCCGACCTGGCAGCCGGCGTCCCCGCCGCCACCGCCCCCGGTGGGCGCCAAGGCGCGGGTGAGGAAAGGCAAGGTGAGGCTCAACAGGAAAGGTCGGGCCTCGATCGGGGCGATCGTCTGCGGTGGCACGCCGTGCAGGCTCAAGGTGCTCTCGGCGCGGTTGAAGCTGGGCAAGCGCTCCTGTCGCCAGGTGAGGACGCGGTTGGCGAGGAAGCTTGCCCCGGGGAAGACCGCCAGGGTCGGGATCAAGGTCTTCGGCAATTGCCTCAAGGCACTGGAAAAGGCGGGCAAGGGCAGGCTGCTTGTCAGGGTCCAGGTCGTCGACTCGCTCGGCAAGAGGGTGCTGACGTTGAGGTCGAGACTGGTCCCCGCCAAGGCCCGCAAGCGGAAGCACCGCGCGAAATAGGCTCGTCCCCAGCGGTTAACCTCGCGCCGTGCTGGCGCTCGGGATACTCGCGGCGGTCGGGGCCTCGGTCCTCTACAACACCTCGATCGCGCTGCAGGCGCTGGAGGCGCGCGAGGTCGAGGGGGAGCACGCCCTGCGGGCCTCCCTGCTGGGGCGGCTGGTGCGAAACCGGCGCTGGCTGGGTGCTACGGCGCTGGGGCTGGCGGGGTGGCCGCTGGAGATCGCGGCGCTGCTGCTGGCGCCGCTGACCGTGGTGCAGCCCTGCCTGGCCAGCGGCCTGGTGCTCTTGCTCTGGCTGGGGGTGACGCGGCTGGGGGAGAGGCCCGGGCGGCGGGAGTTCGCCGCCGTCGCGGCGATCGTCGCCGGGGTCGCAGGCGTGGCCCTGGCTGCCCCGGCGCGGACCACCGCGCACGCCGGGACCGGCGCCATCGCCCTCTCCCTGGCCCTGATCGCGATCCCCCTCCTCGCTCCCTACGCGCTGCGCGCGCGCATCCGACATTCGCCACCTCAGGGTGGGGTCAATGTCGGACGGGCGAGCCTCAGCACGCTGATGGTGCTCAGCGCCGGCTGCGGGTACGCGTGGACGGCGATCGCCAGCAAGCTGCTCACCGATGAGCTGGCGGCCGGGACGCTTCTCGTCGCGGTCGGCTGGCTGGCCACCGCCGGGCTCTCCGAGGGGCTGGCCCTGCTCAGCGAGATGAGCGCCCTGCAGCGGCGTGCGGCGACGCACGTGGCACCGGCGATGTTCGCGGTGCAGGTGCTGGTGCCGGTGGCGCTGGCGCCGCTGATCTTCGGCGAGTCGTGGGGCGACACCCCGCTCGGCGGTGCCGTTCTCGTCGCCTCGATGGCCGTCGCGGTCGCCGGCACCGTCCTGCTGGCCGGCTCGAGCGCGGTTGGCGCGGTAATAGAAAGCGCTCACATAAGCGATTCGGACTGATTCGGGTCCGGATTCGCTGCTAGCCTTGCGACGCTTCCTGCGCTTGTCCATCGTCCCGCGGAAGCACTCCAGCCACACCTCGCCACTTCAAGGAGCCACCGTAGGGCCTGCAGAGACAAGCCGAATCGACGCGAGCAAGTTCGCGATCGGTTTCGACCACCGCGACCGCGCCAGGCTGTTTGAGCTCTGGACCGAGGTGCTCGACTCCGAGCAGTGGTCCGAGGGCCGCATGCTGGAGGCGTTCGAGGCGCGCTGGGCGGAGTGGAACGGGCTGCCGAGCCTCGGCCTCTCCAGCTGGGCCGGCGGCGCGCTGGCGGCGCTCGAGTTCGCCGGGGTGCGCGGCGAGACCGTGCTCTGCCCGTCCAACACCTTCATGGCGACGCCACTGGCCGCGGTTGGCGCCGGCGCCGAGGTCGAGTTCGTCGACTGCAACCGGACCGACCTCTGCATGTCCTTCGAGGACTTCGAGCGCAAGGCCGAGGCGCATAAGCCGCGCGCCGCGATTCTCGTCCACATCGGCGGCCACCTCGCCTTCGACTCCGAGCGGATCGCCGCGTACTGCCGCGACGAGGGGATCTTCCTGCTCGAGGACTGCGCCCACGCCCATGGCGCCGAGTGGAGCGACCGCCGGCCGGGCGGATTCGGCGACGCCGGCGTCTACTCGCTCTACGCGACCAAGACGGTCTCCACCGGCGAGGGCGGCGTGCTCGGCTCGGCCAACGAGGATCTGATTGAGTTCGCCCGCAAGTTCCGCAACTACGGCAAGTTCGAGCACGAGGTCGACGGGCTCAACTTCCGGATGAGCGAGTTCACCGCGGCGCTCGGCCTCGTCCAGGCCGACCGCATGGAGGAGATCGTCGCCTGGAAGAACGCCTACGCGCGCGAGCACCTCGACCCGTTGCACCCGGCCCGGCTCGAGCTGCCCGAGGGGATGACCTCGGGCCTCTACAAGTACGTCGTCTTCGATCCGATCGAAAAGTCCACCGGCCGCGTCTACGAGCAGCCCTGCCACCGGATCATGGGCCGCCCCGACGACCTGCCGAACACCGATTGGGTGGCCGAGCACCACTGGTGCGTGCCGCTCTACTACCGGCCCGAGAGCCGCGCCGCGGCGCTCGGCGAGGAGGAGGAAGCATGAGGGTCCTGGTAACCGGCGGCGGCGGCTTCATCGGCTCCCACGTGGTCGACCGCCTGATCGCGCGCGGAGACACGCCGCGCATCTTCGACCTCAGCGCCTCGCCCTACCACTCGCCGCTCGAAGTCGAGACCTTCACCGGCAGCATCACCGACCCAGCCAACCTCGACCTGGCGATGCGCGACTGCGACGCGGTCATCCACCTCGCCGCGGTCGCCGACGTCGGCCACGTGCTCGCCGACCCGGTGCTCGCCGAGGAGGTCAACACGCGCGGCACGCTCAACGTGCTCGAGGCCGCTTGCCGGGCAAAGGTCGGCCGCGTCGTCTACGGCTCGACCACCTGGGTCTACAGCGACTGCACCGAGCAGGAGGTCGACGAGGAAACGCCGATCCCGGCGCCCCGCCACCTCTACACCGCGACCAAGCTCGCCGGCGAGACCTACTGCGCCGGCTACGCCGAGCTCTACGACCTGGAGAGCACGATCCTGCGCTTCGGCATCCCCTACGGGCCGCGCGCCCGCGCCGCCGGGGTGGTCGCCAAGTTCACCGACCTCGCCTTCGAAGGCAAGCCGCTGACGATTGCCGGCGACGGCAGCACGACGCGCAGCTTCATCTACGTCGAGGACCTCGCCGACGGGATCGTCGCAGCGCTGGCGCCCGAGGCCGCCGGCCGCACCTACAACCTTTCCGGCGACGAGATCGTGACGATCCTCGAAATCGCCGAGCGGGTGCAGGAAAACACCGACGACTGCGAGATCGTCCACACCCCGCCGCGCCCGGGCGACTTCCCCGGCAAGGCGATCTCCAACCAGCGGGCGCTCGACGAGCTCGGCTGGAAGGCCGGGACGAGCTTCAAGGAAGGCGTGCGCAACTACGTCGAGTGGGTGCGGGGCACGACCCGGCCGCCCGACCCGGTCCCCGGCAAGCGGCCCTCGATGAACGGCAACGAACACGCGGCCGGCGCCCTGCTGGCCGGCGCCGCGCGCTTCGAGGAGCGCGATCCCCGGGTGCTGATCCTCACCGCGGACATCGGCGAGGGGCACGACCTGCCGGCGCGGATCATCAAGGCCGACCTGGAAGCCGAGATCCCCGACGCCAAGGTCGAGATCGCCAACGGCCTGGAGGCGATGGGGCGGATCTCCTCGAGGGTCGCTCGCGACGGCTCGCGCTTCACCTTCCGCTGGATGCCCTGGCTGTTCGACGTCCAGTACTGGCTGATCACCAAGTTCGCGCCGGCCCGCTGGCTGATGCACCACCTCAGCTACGCGCTCGGCAGCCGCGGGCTGCTGCGCCTGATCGAGAAGCATCAGCCCGACGTGATCGTCTCCACCTATCCGGGGGTGACGGCGGTGCTCGGCATGCTCCGCGAGAACCGCCGCCTGCTGGTTCCGGTGCAGTCCGCGATCACCGACCTGGCCGGCCTGCGCTACTGGGTGCATCCCGGGGTCGACCTGCACTTCGTCACCCATCCCGAGTCGATCGAGGAAGTCGAGAGGCTGGCCGGGCCCGGTACCGCCGAGTGGACGCGACCGCCGATCTCGCCTGACTTCCTGATGCCGCGGACCCGCGCCGACGCGCGCCGCGAGCTGGACGTGCCGGTGCACGACCGGCTGGTGCTCGTCTCCGGCGGCGGCTGGGGTATCGGCGACCTCGACGGCGCGATCGAGACGGCGCTCTCGACCGACGACACCACGGTCGCCTGCATCGCTGGGCGCAACGAGCCGGCGCGCGAGAAGCTCGAGCAGCGCTTCGCCGGCAACGAGCGGGTCCGGATCCTCGGCTTCACCGAGCAGATGAGCGACTGGATGGCGGCCGCCGACGTGATGGTCCACTCGACCGCCGGCCTGACCGTGCTCGAGGCCCACATCCGCGGCTGTCCGGTCGTCTCCTACGGCTTCGCCGCCGGTCACCTGCGCGCCAACAACGCCGCCTTCGAGCGCTTCGGCCTGGCCGAGGTGGCGCGCTCCGAGCACGAGTTGGAGTCGGTGCTGCGCCACCTCAGCCGCGAGCGCCGCCCGCCGGACTCCTCCTTCGCCTCGCTCCCCTCGATCGCCTCGCGGGTGCTGACCGTGCGGCCGCGGGTGCGCCAGCAGCCGGTCTGGAGGCTGCGCATGGAGCGCGTCGCCACCGCGGTCGCCCTCGCCCTGGTCGCGGTGGTGATGCTCTTCACGGTGGTCGACCGGGAAGCGCCCTACAAGGTGATCGCCAAGCCGCTCGAGGGCCGCATCCACATCGGCAAGGACAACGACGAATCGTCGACCTCGGCGGTCTCGAGCGCCAGCGCCGCCAAGCCGGCCGCCGTCCCCGCCAAGCAGGCCGAAGCCAGCCCCAACCCTTGATCGGCGCGCTGCTCGGCGCCGGGGCCGCCTCCGCGGCGGTTCTGCACGCCGGGCCGGCGCTCGCCCCGATCGTCCCCGGCGTCGGCGCGGCGCTGGGCGTCGAGTTGCGCCAGGAGGGCGCCGATGGCGTGGCGCTCACCTTCGACGACGGCCCGCACCCGCAGGGCACGCCGACCGTGCTCGAGATCCTGCGCGAGCACGGCGCCGTCGCGACCTTCTTTCTCGCCGGCGAGCAGGTGGCGCGGCGCCCGGCGCTGGCGGCGGAGATCGTCGCCGCCGGTCACCGGGTCGAGCTGCACTGCCACCGCCACCGCAACCAGCTGCGCCTCACCCCGCGCGAGCTGATCGAGGACGCCGAGCGGGCGCGGGCGACGATCGAGGAGGCGAGCGGCCAGGCGATCGCCGACTACCGCCCTCCCTACGGGATCTTCAGCGGCGCCGGGCTGCGCGCGGTGCGCCGCCACGGTTGGCGGCCGGTGCTCTGGTCGCGCTGGGGACGAGACTGGTCGCGACGCGCCACGGCGGACTCGATCGCGCGTCGCTCAACCGCCGGCATCGCGGCCGGCGACATCGTCCTCCTGCACGACGCCGACTACTACAGCGCGCGCGGCTCCTGGGTGCGCACGGCGGCGGCGCTGCCGCTGATCCTCGGCGAGCTCGAGAGGGCCGGGCTGAAGACCGTCTCGCTGCGCCGCTGAGAGGGCGGGGCGAGGGTCCAGACGTCGCAGCCGGCGAACGCTTCGTCGAGGCGTCGCGCCATCGTGCTCCTCCGGGTGGGCCGTTCCTGGTCGAAGATTTCCCTTGACATAGAAATCCATCTCCGTCCTGTAGGGGGCGTTATGGAACCTTCACGCCTGGATCGGACGAAAAACGTGCAAGTAGCGAGAAGAACGCGCAGATTGCGCCTTTTGCCTCAAGCGGCGGCGAGGAATCCAGCGATCTCGTCGGCGAGGCGCCTGGGCTGATCGAGCGGCACGAAGGTCTTCGCGTCGGGAATCTCGACCAGGCGGGCGTTGGGGACTTCGCGCGCCAGTCGTTCGGCGTAGCGGATCGGGAAGAAGCGGTCGCCCGGCGCCCAGGTGAGCAGGATCGGAAGCTGCGACTCGCTCAACTTCTCGGCCGCCTCCAGCGTCCAGCGCTTGTTCATGCCGGCGGTGACCTTCTTGGCGTCGTGTTTGACGCCCGGATTGGTGAGGCTTGGCCTCATCCAGGAGGCGACCAGATTGGCTGGGATCGGGGTCTTAGCGAACGGCTTGAACGCGGCCCGCGCGAGGGCGCCGATCCGGAACGGGGCCGAGAGCGCGGTCATCCCGCCGGGCAGCCTGGCGATCGGCGGCATCGCCTTGAAGATTCCTGGCGGGAAGTTGTCGTGCGTGTCGCAGTTGGTCAGCACCAGGCGGCCGATCCGCTCGGGGTGGCGGGTGACGAGCACCTGCGACATCGCTCCGCCGGAGTCGTTGCCGACGATCGTCACGTCCTCCAGCTCGAGCGCGGCGAGGAGGCTGTCGACGATCGCCGCGATCCCGGGAGGGGAGAGGTCGGCATCCGGGTTCATCGCCACCTGCTGCGCACCGATCGGCCAGTCGGGCGCGATGCAGCGGCAACGATCGGCGAGCGCGTCGACCACCCCGTCCCAGAGCCGCCCGTCGACGAGGAAGCCGTGGACGAAGACGACGGCCGGTCCGCTGCCCGCTTCGCGGTAGCGAATCCGTCCCGCCGGGAGCTCGATCTCCTTGCTTACGCGGTTCGGGTCGTCGACGGCCACGGCTTGACCTTAGCGGCCGCGATCGTCTCGCCCGCGTCGCGCTCGGCGCGGCGCGCCTCCTTGTGGGCGTACATGCGGGCGTCGGCGAGGCGCAGCGCCGCGACCGGGTCGTCCGCCTCGGCGGGGATCGTCGCGGCACCCCAGGAGGCGCCGATGCTGTAGCCGGGGCCGCTCTCCGTGAGCGCGTCGACCGCCCGCTGTCGAGCGACCTCGAAGCGCTGCTCGGGACAGGCGAGGAGCGCGCAGAACTCGTCGCCGCCGATCCGGTAGGCGGTCCCGGCACCGTCCACCGCCTCGTGCAGACGACCGCCGAGCCGCGCCAGCGCGTCGTCCCCGGCCTGGTGGCCGCGGGTGTCGTTGAGGTGCTTGAAGCCGTTGAGGTCGAAGAAGAGCAGCTGGGCCGGGCGCTCGGCGCTGGCGACCTGGCAGAGGTGCTCGAGGTCGACCTGCATGCGGCCGCGGTTGCCGAGGCCGGTGAGCGGGTCGGTCTGCACCTGCTCGAGCAGCTTCTTGTTCTCGCGGTCGCTCATCGCCAGGCGGGCGATCACGGCGGTCATCGTCGCCGCCCAGAGCACGGTCGAGAGGCCGCCGGTGGCGCTGTAGTACTGCATCGCGAAGAGGCCGATCATCACCGCGGCGAAGACCGCCGGGACGACGATCTCGCGTCGCCCGTCGCCGGGCGCCGAGGTGATCTCCCCGGCCGCCGCCGGCTGCCAGACCGCGGCACCGAGGCAGACGGCGGCGATCAAGTAGATCGGGTCGATCCATTCGCCGCCGGGCAAGGCGCCTTCGGTGGCCTGCAGGGTGTAGGCGATGTCGGCGATGACCAGCGCCGAGAGGCCGGCGAGCAGCAGCGACCAGGTGCGCCCCGGACGCCACCCGGTGAGGGCGACGACGCCGACCGCCAGCGCCAGCATCGCGATGTCGCCGATCGGGTACGCGAGCGTGGTCATCACTTCGAGGGTCGAGCCCGAGGTGTGGCCGGCGACGAAGTCGAAGACGAAAGCGGTGCCCAGGGCTGCGGTGCCGAGCGCCGCGATCAGGCCGTCCATCCAGAGGCGCCAGTTGATCTCGTGCGCCCGCGCCCGGACCAGCATCGCCAGCCCCGCGTAGGCGAGCGGGTAGAAGAGCAGGTAGCCGACGTCGGCGGGCGAGGGATAGGGGGCGGATGGGTTGCCTTCGATGAAGGCGGTCCAGTAGACCTCGGCCGCGCCCCAGCAGAGGACCGCCAGCCCGATCAGCAGCCAGGCGGCTTTCTCGCGCGGGTAGTCGGCGGCCTTGACCAGGCAGGCGATTCCGGCGCCAAGGACGACCGCGTCATAGAGCGCGCCGCCGATCGCGAATTCCAGGCCGGCGCCGAGCCCGAGCCAGTCGTGCAGGGCGACGACCGCGGTACCGCCGAGCAGCAGAACGGCGAGCGCGCGGCGCAGCGCGGTTGCCGTGCGGGTCCTGCCGGTGACGGTCTCGGGGGTCTTCACTGATCGAGCTATCGGCATCGGACCGCCGTCTCACAACCCTCGAAGGGCAAATTGCGCGGCTCGTTTAGACTGAGTGGCGATGAAAACCGGAATCCACCCCGAGTACACGCTGGCCCACGTGCACTGCTCCTGCGGGAACCAGTTCTACACCCGCTCCACGCAGTCGGATCTGCACGTCGAGCTCTGCTCCGAGTGTCATCCGTTCTACACCGGAAAGCAGAAGCTGGTCGACACCGGCGGACGGGTCGAGCGCTTCCAGCGCCGCGCCGCGAAGCACGCCAAGGCCGGGAGGTAGGGAGTCGTGAGCCCGGAGCTGGGCTCACCTCAGGCCGCCGACGCTGTTCCGTCCCAAAACGGGACGGACCCGGTGCGCATGCCCGACGGCGCCCTGGTCGCCAAGCGCGACGCGCCGGTCGGCGGCCAGGCGGTGCTCGAGGGAGTGATGATGCGCGGCGTCTCGGTCTGGGCCGTGGCGGTGCGCCGGCCCGACGGCGAGATCGAGATCAGCTCCGAGCAGATCAAGCCCTGGGCCACGCGCCACCGGCTCTGGCGGCTGCCCGTGCTGCGCGGCGTGGTCGCGCTGGGCGAGTCGCTGAAGATCGGCTTCCGGGCGCTGGGGATCTCGGCCAACGCCCAGCTCGAGGAGGACGAGGAGGGAGTGCGCGAGGAGATCGGCGGCTGGATGTGGGGGCTGACGATCGTCTTCTCGCTGCTGCTCGCGGTCGGCCTCTTCTTCGTCGTGCCGGTTGGCATCACCAGCCTGATCAAGGACCAGCTCGGCTCGCCATTTCTCTTCTGGCTGGTCGAGGGGGTGCTGCGCACGGGGATCTTCATCGGCTACATCGCCGCGATCAGCCGGCTCAAGGACCTGCGCCGGGTCTTCGAGTACCACGGCGCCGAGCACAAGACGATCTCCTGCTTCGAGGCCGAAGACGAGCTGACCCCCGCCCGGGCGAAGCTCTACTCGCGCCTGCACCCGCGCTGCGGGACCAGCTTCCTGCTGATCGTGATGGTGCTGGCGATCTTCGTCTTCGCCCCGATCGGGCTGCCCGCCTGGTACTGGCTGGTCTTCTCGCGGATCGTCGGCGTGCCGCTGATCGCCGGCCTCTCCTACGAGGTGATCAAGTGGGCCGGCAAGAACCGCCGCAAGCGCTGGGTGCGGGGGGTGATGTGGCCCGGCCTGATGCTGCAGAACCTGACCACGCGCGAGCCCGACGAGGAAGAGCTGGCGGTGGCGATCGCCTCGCTGCAGGCGGTCCTGGCGCGCGAGGACCCCGAGGTCGCGGCCGGCCGGCAGCCGATAGAGATCGTCGCTTAGCCGTTTAGGGTTGTCCGCGTGATCGACTCGCTGGTCGAGCAGATTGAGGCGCGCTTCGCCGGGTTGGAGGGTCAGATGGCCGATCCCGCTGTGATCGGCGACCGCCGGCGCTACGCCGAGGTCGGGCGCGAGTACCGCGAGCTGCAGCCGGCACGCGAGCTGGCCGCCGAGTGGCGGACGCTGCGCGACGACCTCGACGGAGCGCGCGAGCTGCTCGCCGAAGACGGCGAGGACGCCGAGCTGCGCGCCGTGGTCGACGATGCGCCGGCGCGGATCGAGGCGCTGGAAGAGGAGATCCGGCTGGCGATGGTCGAGCGCGATCCGAACGACTCGAAGAACGTGCTGGTCGAGATCCGCGCCGGGACCGGCGGCGACGAGGCGGCGCTCTTCGCCGGCGACCTCTACAAGATGCTGACTCGCTACGCCGAGGAGCGCGGCTTCGCCACCGAGGCGCTCTCGCAGTCGAGCGCCGAGGTCGGCGGCTTCAAGGAGGTGACCTTCGCGATCAAGGGCGAGGGCGCCTACTCGGTCTTCAAGTACGAGGGCGGCACGCACCGCGTGCAGCGGGTGCCGGAGACCGAGTCCCAGGGGCGGATCCACACCTCGACGGCGACCGTCGCGGTGCTGCCCGAGGCGGAGGAGGTCGAGGTCGAGGTCGACCAGAACGACCTGCAGATCGACGTCTACCGCTCATCCGGCCCCGGCGGCCAGTCGGTCAACACCACCGACTCGGCGGTGCGGATCACGCACAAGCCGTCCGGGATCGTCGTCTCGATGCAGGACGAGAAGTCCCAGCTGCAGAACAAGGAGCGGGCGATGCGGGTGCTGCGCGCGCGGCTTTACGAGCGCGAGCTGGCCGAGCAGCAGGCGAAGATCGCCTCCGAGCGAAAGGCCCAGGTGGGCAGCGGCGAGCGCTCGGAGAAGGTGCGCACCTACAACTTTCCCCAGGGCCGGGTCACCGACCACCGGATCAAGCTCACCTCGCACAACCTCGAGGGCGTGCTCGGCGGCGACCTGTCCGAGTTCAGCGAGGCGCTCTCGGCCGAGGAGAAGCGCCAGCGCCTGGAGGCGGCGTCGGTCGGATGATCGGCGAGGCGCTGAGCGCGTCCACCGACGCCCTGCGCGCCGCGGGGGTCGGGGAGCCGCGTCTCGACGCCGAGCTGCTGCTGGCCGAGGCGATCGGTTGGGACCGGGCGCGGCTCGTCGCCGATCCGGAGGCCGAGGTCCCGCCGCCCGCCGCCCGCCGCTTCGCCGAGATGGTGCGGCGGCGCCTGCGGCGCGAGCCGGTCGCCTACATCCTCGGTCGCCGGGGTTTCCGCGACCTGGAGCTGGCGGTCGACCCACGGGTGCTGATCCCGCGGCCCGAGACCGAGCTGCTGGTCGAGCTGGCGCTGGAGCTGGCTCCGCGCCGGGTGCTCGACCTCGGCACCGGCTCGGGCGCGATCGCGCTGGCGGTCGCCGCCGAGCTGCCGGGCTGCGAAGTGGTCGCCACCGACACCTCGGCGGGCGCTCTCGCGGTGGCGCGCGCCAACGCGGAGCGGCTCGGCCTCGGCAAGCGGGTCGAGCTGGTCGAGGCGATGCTGCCACCGGGGCTGGGCGAGTTCGACCTCGTCCTCGCCAACCTGCCCTACGTCAGCGAAGCCGAGTGGGGCGGTCTCGAGCCGGAGGTGACCGAGTGGGAGCCGCGTGAGGCGCTGCTCGCCGGGCCCGACGGGCTCGACGTGCTGCGCGCCGCGATCCCGGCGGCGGCCGGCGTTGCCCCGGTGCTGGCGCTCGAGGTCGGCGCCCGGCAGGCGGCCGCGGCGTGCGAGCTGGCGATGGAGGCGGGCTTCGGCGCGGTCGAGACCCGCCCCGACCTGGCCGGCATCCCGCGCCTCGTGATCGGCCGGGCGGAGGCAATCGTTTGACCGTTACGGTCTCGATCGAGCGCGACGGAGCGCAGCAGGCGCGCACCGGGCTAGAGCTCTGCATGGCATCCGGGGGGGTCGCCGTCTTCCCCGCCGACGGCCTTTACGGGCTGGCCTGCGACCCGTTGAACCAGGCGGCGATCACCCGCATCCACGCGCTCAAGGGCCGCGACGACGGAAAGCCCTCGGCCGTCCTCTACTTCTCGCCGCTGGCGATGCGCGAGCTGGTCGAGAGCCTCGGCGAGCGGACCCGAACGGCGGTCGGCGCCCTGTTGCCGGGCCCGGTGACGCTGGTGGTCGCCAACCCCGGACACCGTTATCCGCTCGCCTGTCGCGAGGACTCCGAGCGACTGGGCGTGCGGCTGATCGGCGGCCCGCTGGCAGGCGCGATGTGCCCGCTGTTCCAGACCTCGGCCAACCGCAGCGGCGAGCCGGCGCCGGCGATCTTCGCCGACGTGCCACGCGAGATCCGCGGCGCGGTCGACCTGGCGATCGACGGCGGCGCGCTGACCGGGTTGCCGTCTACGGTGGTTGACGTGACGCAGCTCGACCGCGACGGTGGCTGGACGGTGCTGCGCGAAGGCGGGATGGACCGAACCGACCTGGCGGCGCGCCTCGACGCTCTCTCCCGGGGAGGGCGATGAGCTGGTGGCGGGCGAAGGCCTAAGCGCGCTCTACCTGCCGTTCAAGGCCGCCTTCGAGCAGGTGGGGGAGATGATGATTCTCACCGCGAAGACGATCGTCTCGACCGTGCGGCCCCCCTATCCCTACGGCGAGGAGCTGGTCTGGCAGTTCCTCTTCGTGCTCAAGCTCTCCTGGTTCCCGCTGCTGATCTCGACCTTCGCCCTCTGTCTGGGGGCGCCGGGCCTGCAGGCGGCGGGCGTGCTCTCGCTGTTCGGCGCGCTCGACCGACTGGGCGGCTTCTTCGTCGTCACCGCGATCCGCTGGATCGGGCCGCTGGTCACCGCCGTGGTCGTCTCCGGCGTCGCCGGCACCGCGATCACCGCCGACCTCGGCGCCCGCAAGATCCGCGAGGAGCTCGACGCCCTGCAGGTGCTCGGCGTCGACCCGATCAAGAACCTGGTCGTGCCGCGCTTCCTCGCCCTGATGGTGATCACCGGGCTGCTCGACGTCTTCGCGATCGTCTTCGGCCTGACCGCCGGGATAGCCGCCGAGCTGCTCTACCACCAGTCGCTGGGCGGCTTCTTCTCCACCCTGTTCTCGAACGCCTCGATCACCGACATCTGGGGCTCGGTATTGATGTGCACGATGTTCGGCGCGATCATCGCCGTGGTCTGCTCGTTCAAGGGGATGACCGCCTCGGGCGGCGCCGAGGGCGTCGGCCGCGCGGTGAACCAGGCGGTGGTGATCGCCCTGGTCGCGGTCTTCTTCTTCAACTTCGTCTTCACCGCGATCCTGCTCGCCACCAACCCCGAGCTGCAGAGCATCCGGTGAGGGCCCGCACCACGATGATTGGCTGGCTTGACGTGCCGCGCGAATGGCTGGACTCCTTCGGCGAGGTCGCTCGCTTCGGCGCCCGGGTCGCCGGTCTCGTCTACTCCGGTCGAGTGTTCAAGCACTTCGGCGAGGGGCTGCGTCAGTCCGGCATCCTGATCCTCGGCTCGGCGCTGGTGATTTGGGCCTTCGTCTTCATCATCGGCTTGCAGTGCGGGCTGCAGGGCGCCTACTTCAACCGCTCGATCGGGGCGCCGTCGCTGGCCGGCCTCTTCTCCGCCTACTGCGACCTGCGCGAGGCGCTGCCTTATGCCTTCGGCTACATCCTCTCGGCCAAGGTCGGCACCGGGATCGTCGCCGAGCTGGGCGCGATGCGGATCTCCGACGAGATCGACGCGCTCGAGGTGATGGGGATCGAGCCGGTCACCTTCCTCGCCGGGACCCGCCTGCTGGGCGCCTGGATCGCGCTGCCCTTCATCTACCTGGTCGGGATCGGCGTCGCCTACTTCGCCAGCTACTTCTCCGTCGTGCAGCAGATCGGTGACGTCTCCTCGGGCGGCTACCTCTTGATCTTCTGGATGTACCAGGACCCGGTCGATCTCACCTTCAGCCTGATCAAGGGCATGGTGATGGCGACCGCGATCGTGCTGGTCGGCTGCTACTACGGCTACACAGCCTCCGGCGGCCCGGTCGGCGTCGGCACCGCCACCGCCCAGTCGATGGTCGTCAACATCATCCTCGTCCACATCATCGGCATGCTCGGCACCGTCGTCTTCTGGGGTTCCACCCCCAGGGCCCCGATCGGCGGCTGAAGCCTCGGGGACGTGCCGTCCCTTAGATACCACCGGTGACCCCTTAGGGACGGCACGTCCCGGCGTCAGCAGCCGGCGTCGGCGTGGAAGGGGAGGTGGATCAGGCGGCGGCTTGTGTTGTCTTGCTCGTTGGACTCGTAGAGGAGGTTCTGGGGGTCTACGCGCAGGACGAGGGCAAAGCAGCCGTGCAGGCCGTCGACGCGGATCCACTGGCGGTCGTAGTCGGCCGGGTAGATGTCGGACCAGCCGACCGAGGTGCCGAGCGTGACGTGGTCTTCGTAGGGGTTCTGGTTGCAGCCGGGGTAGTGACGGACGCTCGGTGAGCGCTTGCCGGGGCGGGTGCGCTCCAGGTCGCGCAGGCAGTAGTTGAGCTTTGCGCCGGTGCGGATGCGGCGCAGGTTGTGGCGGTGGCGGCCGACGGTCCAGAGTTCGAAGCGGGCGAGCTGGTGGACCTTCCAGTAGCCGCCGCCGAAGTAGGCGCCGACGTCGGTGAAGTGCAGCGTGGCGCGGGTCGGGAAGTCGAGATGGCCGCCGTCGCGGCGGTAGATCCGCTCCCGCACTTTCATTGTGTGCCAGCCGTCGCGGGTACCGTGCAGCTCCATCGGCCCGCGCCCGCGGCTGCGCACGTCGCTGGTGGCGCGCAGCAGGGTCCGGCCGCCGCTGCGCTGGACGTACAGTTCGGACGGCGGCCCGATGCGCAGGTTGGGGCAGCGCAGCTGGCGGGCGAGGGCGGTGGCGCAGGGATTCTTGCCGGCCGGGACCGCGGGGGCCACGGCCGCGGCGTCCAGGGACAGCGCCACCAGGCAGAGCGTCGCAACGCCGCCGATGAGCTTCGGGTTGGTCCTCATCTCCGCCATCTATACCCGCTTCCGCTATCGGGGGTCGTTGCTATGGTCGCTCGTCCGTGAGCGAGCTTCCCGAGAACTTCCAGACGGCGCCGCTGAGCGAGGTCGATCCGGCGATCGCGACCGTGCTCGAGCGTGAGCTGCGCCGCCAGCAGGGGACGCTGGAGATGATCGCCTCGGAGAACTTCGTGCCGCAGGCGGTGCTCGACGCGGTCGGCTCGGTGCTGACCAACAAGTACGCGGAGGGCTACCCCGGGCGGCGCTACTACGGCGGCTGCGAGGAGGTCGACGTCGCCGAGCAGCTGGCGATCGACCGGGCCAAGGAGCTGTTCGGCGCCGAGCACGCCAACGTCCAGCCGCACGCCGGCGCCCAGGCCAACAACGCCGCCTACATGGCGCTGCTCGAACCAGGGGACACCTTCCTCGGGCTCGCACTCGACCACGGAGGCCACCTCAGTCACGGGATGAAGATCAACGTCTCCGGCACGCTCTACAACCCGGTCCCGTACCACGTCCGCAAAGACGATCTGCTGGTCGACATGGACGAGGTCGCCGCGCTTGCCGAGGAGCACAAGCCGAAGCTGATCGTCGCCGGCTGGTCGGCCTACCCGCGCCGGCTCGACTTCGCCGCCTTCCGCCAGATTGCCGACTCGGTCGGGGCAAAGTTGATGGTCGATATGGCCCACTTCGCCGGCCTGGTCGCCGCCGGCGAGCACCCCAACCCGGTGCCGCACGCCGACGTCGTCACGACGACGATCCACAAGACTCTCTGCGGCCCGCGCAGCGGCATGATCCTCTGCAAAGAGGAGCACGCCAAGGCGATCGACAAAGCGATCTTCCCCGGCCAGCAGGGCGGGCCGCTGATGCACACGGTGGCCGCCAAGGCAGTCGCCATGCAGATCGCCGCCAGCGAGCAGTTCCGCGCGCGCCAGCGCCAGACGATCGCCAACGCCCAGGCCTTCGCCGCCGGGCTGGAAGCGAACGGCGTCCCGGTCCTCACCGGCGGCACCGATGTCCACCTCGTGCTCGTCGACCTGACGCCGACCGGCCTCGACGGCCAGACGGCCGAGGACCGGCTCGAGGCGGTCGGCATCACCGTCAACCGCAACGCGATCCCCTTCGACCCGCGCCCGCCGATGAACCCCTCCGGCCTGCGGATCGGCACTCCCGCCCTCACCACCAGGGGCATGGTCGAGGACGACATGACCGAGATCGCCTCGGCGATCGCCACCGCACTCTCTGACGAGTTCGAGTCCGAGAAAGACACCCTCGCCGAGCGCACCCGCGCCCTGATGGAGCGCTACCCGCTCTACCCGCAGCTCTCCCCGGCGTCGGTCTAGCCAAATAGGGTCAGCCGATGCTGATCTGGGTGGACTGCACCGCGGCTGCTCACCCCCTCGTACTGCGGCCTCTGATCGAACGCTTCGAGGCGCGGGGGGACGAGGTGCTGGTCACGGCACGGGAGTACGGGCAGACGCTGGGGATCCTCGAGCGGCTTGGCATCCCTTACGTCGCGGTCGGCGAGCATGGCGGCGCCTCGGCGCTCGGCAAGGCACGCGCGTTGGCGGGGCGCTCGGCGCGGCTGGCGCGGGTGGTCTGGGCGCGGCGGCCCGAACTGGCGCTGGCGCACGGCTCGGTCGACCTCGCCGTGGTCTCCTCGCTGCTGCGCATCCCCTCGGTGCAGATGCAGGACTACGAGTTCGCCGGTTGGCAGCGGCAGATCGCATTCCGGGCGGCGCGGCGGGTGCTGATGCCGGACTCGATCCCGCTCGAGCGGCTGCGCCGGATCGGTGCCAAGGAGCGCAAGCTCTTCCGCTACCCGGGGCTGAAGGAGGAGTACTACCTGGCCGACTTTGAGCCCGATGCGGCCGTTCTCGACGAGATCGGGCTCGACCGCGAGAAGGTGCTGGTCGTCGTCCGCCCGCCGCCGGAGACCTCCGAGTACCACGCCCGCAACGACCTCTACGGGGAGGCGATCCGGCGGCTTGCCAACGCTCCGGAGGCGCAGGCGGTCGTCATCCCGCGCACCGTGCGCCAGGGCGAGGAGGTGCGGGCGATGGGAGCGGAGAATCTGATCGTCCCGGCGCGGGCGATCGACGCGCAGAGCCTGATCGCCTTCGCCGACCTGGTGGTCAGCGCGGGGGGGACGATGAACCGCGAGGCGGTCGCCCTCGGCACCCCGGTCTTCACGACGTTCGCGGGCCGTATGGGTGGGGTCGACGAGGCGCTGATCGCCGAAGGTCGCCTGCGGGTGTTGAGCAACCCGGCGGAGCTGCCCCTGCACAAGCGCGAGACGCTGGTCGGCGTGCTCAACCCCCGCGACCCCAGCGTGTTGCTGGACGCCGCCCTCGCCACGGCGTAACGCCTTGCGGATGAAATAGACGAACAGCGCGTTACGCGCCGTCGGTCGGAACCCAACTCCGACCGTGCGTAACGCCTTGTGGACGGTATGCGTCCGTAAGGCGTTACGCCGCTTGGGCGTCGAGTAGCCTGACCCGGCCCGGTCCGTCCACGCCGGGGCGCCGCGATATGGCAGCGACCACCGAAGCCATCCTCGCCTTTCTGCTCGCCGCCGCGATCGCTTGGCTGCTGGTTCCCTCTGCCGAGCGGCTTGCCTACCGGCTCGGCGCGATCGACATGCCCAAGGAGCGCGGCCTGCACGACCGGCCGATGCCGCGCCTCTCCGGCCTGGCGATCTTCGCCGGGATCGAGATCGCCGGCTGGATCTGGCTGCCGGCCGACGGCGAGAGCCGCTCGATCCTGCTCGGCGCCGCGGCGATCGCCGCGGTCGGCGTCGCCGACGACGTCTGGGAGATCCCCGCCCTGCCGAAGCTGCTCGGCCAGATCGGCGCGGCGCTGATCCCGGTGCTCGGCGGCGTGCGGGTCGACGTCCTCACCCTGCCCTTCGTCGGCGGCTTTCACCTCGGCTGGCTCGCCTACCCGCTGACCGTGCTGGGGATCGTCGCCGTAGTCAACGTGATCAACTTCATCGACGGGGTCGACGGGCTCGCCGCCGGGGTCTGCGTGATCGCCGGCGTCGCCCTGGCGACGATCGCCCTCTCGCTGGAACGCAACTCGGCCGGCGTGCTGGCGGCGCTGACCGCGGGCGGCGCGCTCGGCTTCCTGCGCCACGGCTTCCCGCCCGCCTCGAGCTTCATGGGCGACACCGGCTCCAACCTGCTCGGCTACCTGCTCGCCACCGCCTCGGTGCAGGGCGCCCTGAAGACGAACGCCGTGGTCGCCCTCGTCTTCCCGCTCGTGGTCCTTGCCGTGCCGATCCTCGACACCGGCTTCGTCGTCGCCAAGCGGCTCAAGTACCGCCAGCCGATCTACCAGGCCGACAGCTGGCACTTCCACCACCGGATGGCCAATATCGGCTTCTCGCAACGGCGCACGCTCGCCTACCTCTACGGCTGGACGCTGGCGCTCGCCGGGCTGGCGCTCGCCCTGCGCTTCGTCCCCTACAGCGACAACCACGGCCACTTCAACGCGCTCTGGACCGCGGTGATGGTGGCGCTTGCCCTGTTCGCCCTGGCGACCAGCGTCTACCTGGTCTACGTGCTCGAGATCCTCAAGCTGCGCCGCGGCCGGCTCAATCCCGAAACGGGGGAGATCGAAGCGATAACCCTGGAGGATGCAGGGGAGACGGCGGTACCCAGCCGCCAGCGGACTTAGTAACAGGTTGTGACAAGGGGCACGAACTGGCTCTAGAAAGCCATTCGTCGGCCCTTTCGGATATAGTCGCTCGTCCGCCCGCCCCGCCAGAGACGGGCGCCTTTTATGTCTCCTCCAAAGTATGTCGACCTCGCGGTCCTCAGCGCCGCGCTCGCCGTCTTCCTGCTCGGCGGCCTGCCGATGCTCGGGTTCGCGGTCGGCGCGGCCGCTTGGCTCGCGCAGCGCGGGATCCAGGCGCTCGCCGGGCGCCGGGCGCGGGCCGAACTGGCGGCCGGCCGCCGGCAGCGGGCGATGGGAATCGTCGCGGCGACCACGCTCGGCCGCGTCTGGCTGATGGCGACGGCGGTGCTGCTCGCCGGCCTGAGCGAACGCGAGGCCGGCCTCTCCTCGGCGCTGCTCCTCGTCGCCCTCTTCACGATCTCGATCGCCGCCCAGGGGATCGCCCATCTCTTCGACGAAGAGCCGCAGGCGGGCAAGGCATGACCACCAAGGCCAAGGTCCTCACCGGGCTCGGCGTCTACTTCGCGGTCGCCGTCCTGATGCTGCTGATCTTCGGCAGCAGCGGCAAGAACGAACAGTTCAAGCCGCAGAACGAGTTCAAGCTCGAACCGTGGGTCTCTCTGCACCTGGGCGGCGTCGACCTGAGCATCAACAAGGCGGTGCTCTACCTGGTCCTGGCCAGCGCCCTGACGATCTTCACGATGGTCTGGATCTCACGCCGCATGCACCGCAAACCGAACCGGGTGCAGACCGCGATGGAGGTCGCCTACGACCTGACCAAGAACAACATCACCGGCGGCAACATGGACGCGGCGACGGCGACCCGCTGGTTCCCCTTCCTCGCGGCGCTCTTCTTCTGGATCTGGTTCTCGAACATGATCGGCTTCCTGCCGCTGCCGACCAACACCGAGCACACGGTCAACGTCTTCGGCCTCGAAATCCCCTCCTTCGCGATCTACGCGGCGACCGCCAACCTCTCGATCCCGCTGGTCCTGACCCTCGTCGTCTGGATCTCCTACCACGTCGAAGGCGTGCGGGCCAAGGGCCTCATCAAGTACCTGGCGAGCTGGCTGCCACCGGGGCTGGAGGATATGAATCCGCTGGCCAAGGGCTTCATCTTCATCATCGAGGCGATCTCGCATTTCGCCCGCCTGATCTCGCTCTCCGTGCGACTCTTCGCCAACATCCTCGCCGGCCACCTGCTGCTGCTCTTCATGGGCGGCGGGCTGGCCGTGCTGCTCGGCATCGCCGCGCTCGGCGCTCTCACCTTCCCGCTGGCCTTCTTCTTCTTCATCCTCGAGGTGGGCCTTATCGCCACCCTGCAGGCATTTATCTTCTCGACCCTCACCGCTATCTACCTCGGCGGAGCGACCTCCGCCAGCCATTAGAAAAGGAGCGCTACCTCAAATGGACCTCTCCCCTGTTGCCGCCGCGATTTCCGACGAAGGGATTGAAGCCGCCGGTAAGGCGATCGCCCTCGGCGTCGGCGCCGGCCTCGGCTCGATTGGCGCCGGCATCGGCATCGGCATCATCTTCGGCAAGGAGATCGAGTCGGTCGCCCGCCAGCCGGAGATGAAAGACGAGCTGCAGAGCATCCGCTGGCTCGGCTTCGCGCTTACCGAGGCCGTCGCCTTCTACACCTTCATCTTCGGCCTGATCGCCTTCTTCCTCTAGGTCGATCGCGTGGAGCTCTTCGGTCACATAGCAGCGCTGATCCCGCTTGCCGCGGAGGAAGAAGGCGGCAGCTTCCTGGTCTCACCGGGCCTCGGCCTGATGATCTGGACGCTGGTCCTCTTCCTCTTCACGATGTGGGTGCTGAGCAAGACCGCTTTCCCGAAGATCCAGGAGGCGCTCGACCGGCGGGCGAAGACGATCGCCGAGTCGATCGAGGCGGCCGAACGACAGCGCAAGGAGTCCGACGAGCTGCTCGCCGAGTACCGCGGGCGCCTCGAGGAGGCCCGCGAGCAGGCCGACGACATCATGGCCCGCGCTCGCAAGGCGGCGGACACAGCCGAGGCTGAGGCGAAGACCGCCGGCAGGGAGAGGGGCGAGGAGCTCGTCGCCGCCGCGCAGCGCGAAATCGACGCGGCGACCCGGCGCTCGCTCGACCAGATCCGCAAGGAGGTCGCCGACCTCACCGTGCTGGCGACCGAGAAGGTCACCCGCAAGTCGCTCAGCGAGGACGACCAGCGCCGACTGGTCGAGGAGGCGCTCGGCGAGGTCGATTTCACCGCTCTCTCCGGCGCGGAGGAGTCGCCTAACTAATGCAGGAGGCAGCTCGCGTATATGCCGAGGCGCTCTTCGACGTGGCGAAGAAGCAGGGCAAGCTCGACGCGGTTCGCGACGAGCTCGCCCAGTTCGCCGACGCCGTCGACGGCAACCGCGAGCTGCAGGTCTTCTTCTTCAGCCCCTACTTCTCCTCAGCGGAGAAGGTGGCGGGCCTGAAGCGCGCCGTCAGCGACGCCGATGCGGAGCTGGTCAATTTCCTCGAGTTGCTGATCGAGAAGCAGCGGATGGCGGAGATCTTCCGCATCCGCCGCCAGCTCGACGAGCTCTGGAAGCAGGAGAACCGGCGCATCGACGTGACCGTCACCAGTGCCGTCACGCTGGAGCCGGCGGTGGTCGAGAAGGTCGGTGAGGAGATCGAGCGACAGACCGGCCAGAAGGTCGATCTGTCCAGCCGCGTCGACGCCGAGATCCTCGGCGGAATCGTCTTGCAGGTCGGCAACAAGGTGCTCGACGCGAGCATCCGCAGTCGCTTGGAGAAACTTCGAAAGAGCGTCGCCCAGGCGGCGTAAGGAGGCGTAGAGCACCCCAATGGACATCAAGCCCGACGAGATCGCAAGCATCCTCCGCGAGAGGATCGAGGGACTGGACACGGAATCCGCTGACCTTGCCGAGGTCGGCACCGTGCTCTCCGTCGCCGACGGCATCGCCCGTATTCACGGCCTCGACAACTGCATGGCGCTGGAGATGCTGGACCTGCCGCACGGCGTTACCGGCCTCGCGCTCAACCTCGAGGAGGACAATGTCGGCGCCGTCCTCTTCGGCGAGTGGGACAAGGTCGTCGAGGGCGACACGGTCAAGCGCACCGGCCACCTGCTGCGGATCCCGGTCGGCGACGAGCTGCTCGGCCGCATGGTCGACCCGCTCGGCCGCCCGCTCGACGACGCCGGCGAGGTCTCGACCACGCAGACCCGCCCGGCCGAGTTCAAGGCCCCGGGCGTCGTCCAGCGCCAGCCGGTGACCGAACCGGTGCAGACCGGGCTGATGTCGATCGACGGGATGATCCCGATCGGCCGCGGCCAGCGAGAGCTGATCATCGGCGACCGCCAGACCGGCAAGACCGCGATCGCGATCGACACGATCATCAACAACCGCGACAAGGACATGGTCTGCATCTACGTCGCGATCGGGCAGAAGATGTCGACCGTCGTCCAGCTCAAGCAGGTGCTGGAGGAAAACGGCGCGATGGAGAACACGATCATCGTCGCCGCCCCGGCCGACGAGGCCGCGCCGATCAAGTTCATCGCCCCCTACGCGGGCTGCGCGATGGGCGAGCACTTCCTCTACAACGGCAAGGCCGCGCTCTGCGTCTATGACGACCTGACCAAGCACGCCTACGCCTACCGCCAGATGTCGCTGCTGCTGCGGCGCCCGCCGGGTCGCGAGGCCTACCCGGGCGACGTCTTCTACCTGCACTCCCGCCTGCTCGAGCGGGCGGTGAAGCTCAACGACGACCTCGGCGGCGGCTCGCTGACGGCATTGCCGATCATCGAGACCCAGGCCTCCGACGTCTCCGCCTACATCCCGACCAACGTGATCTCGATCACCGACGGTCAGATCTTCCTCGAGTCCGACCTCTTTTACTCGGGCGTGCGCCCGGCGATCAACGTCGGCATCTCGGTCTCGCGGGTGGGCGGCAACGCGCAGACCAAGGCGATGAAGAAGGTCGCCGGCAAGCTGCGCCTCGACCTCTCCCAGTACCGCGACCTCGAGGCCTTCGCCCAGTTCGGCTCCGAGCTCGATCCCGAGACCCAGAAGACGCTGAACCGCGGCGAACGGCTGGTCGAGCTGCTCAAGCAGAAGGAGCGCGAGCCGCTCGAGGTGGCCGACCAGGTCGCCGCGATCTACTCCGGCACCGGCGGCTACCTCGACCGGATCGCGGTCGAGCGCGTCGGCGAGTTCCTCGGCGACCTGAAGATCCGCCTGCACGCCGAGAAGGCCGAGCTGCTGAAGCGGATCAGCGACAGCGGCAAGCTCGAGGAGGCCGACGAGGAGGAGCTGGGCAAGGCGATCGGCGAGTTCGTCGACGACTTCGGCCCCGACTTCGACGAGCACGGCGACCCGGTCGAGAAGGGCGAGTCGGACCGGATCAAGTCCACGGAGGAGCGCGCAAAGCCGTCCCGCACCGCTGAAGCCGAGGCCGAAGAGACCGAGAAGGAGGCGACGCCGGCCTAGCTCCCAGCTAGACGCCGGTACCCCGCCCATGGCAACTCAGAAGGACGTCAAGAATCGCATCGCGTCGATCAAGAACATCAACAAGATCACGCGGGCGATGGAGATGGTCGCCGCGGCACGGCTGCGCCGTGCCGAACAGCGGATCGAGCAGATGCGTCCCTACGCGCAATCGATGCGCAAGCTCACCCGCCGTGCGGCCGAGCAGGCGGGTGGGATCCCGCGGGTGCCGGTCATGGTCGAGCGCGAGGATGAGAAGCGCGTCGGCATCCTCCTGATCACCGGCGACCGCGGCCTGGCCGGGGCCTTCAACACCAACATCATCCGCGACGGGATGCGGCTCAAGGGCGAACTGCGCGAGCAGGGCAAGGAGGCGGTCTTCTCCGCCGTCGGCCGCAAGGGCGTCGGCGCCCTCACCTTCCGCAAGGAGGATCCCCGCACTTCTTACGTCGGCTTTACCGATCGGCCCGGTTTTGCCAACGCTCGCGAGATCGGCGAGGAGCTGACCGCCCGCTACGTCGACGAGGAGCTCGACCGGGTCGAGCTGGTCTACAACCGCTACGTCTCGCCGCTGACCCAGCACGTCTGGCGACAGACCCTCTTGCCGCTGCAGCAGGCCGACGTGATCGGCGAGGGTGTGGCCGAGGAGGAAGCGGAGGGCGAGGAGACCGAGATCGAGAAGGCCCACAGCGCCTCGATCTGGGAGTACGAGCCCGAGGCCGAGGAGCTGCTGGGACAGCTGATTCCGGAGTACGTGAACATCTCGGTCTACAGGGCGCTGCTGGAGTCGGCGGCCTCCGAGCTGGGAGCGCGGATGACCGCGATGCGCAGCGCCGCTGAGAATGCCGAGGAAATGATGGGCGACCTGACACTGGAAATGAACCGGGCCAGGCAGGCCGAGATCACCCAGGAGATCCTCGAGGTTGTCGCCGGCGCCGAGGCGCTCGGATAAGACTGCGAAACGAGAAAAGGAACCTATGGCTGAGAGCAACGGAGCAAACGTAGGACACGTCGAGCAGGTCACCGGCGTGGTCGTCGACGCGGTCTTCCCCGAGAAGCTGCCCGAGATCTACTCGGCGGTGAAGATCGAGATGACCGGCGACGAGGACCGCGAGGCGACGGAACTGGTCTGCGAGGTGCAGCAGCACCTCGGCGATAACCGGGTGCGCACGGTGGCGATGGACGCCACCGACGGCCTGCAGCGCGGCGACAAGGTGATCGACACCGGGGGCCCGATCACGGTCCCGGTGGGAGACGCCACCCTGGGCCGAATCTTCAACCTGCTCGGTGAGCCGATCGACCTCGGCGAGCCTGTTGAGACCAAGGAGCGCTGGCCGATCCACCGCCCGGCTCCAGAGGCCTCCGACCTCGCTCCCACCCAGGAGATCCTCGAGACCGGGATCAAGGTGATCGACCTGCTCGCGCCCTACGCCAAGGGTGGCAAGGTCGGGCTCTTCGGCGGTGCCGGCGTCGGCAAGACCGTCTTGATCCAGGAGCTGATCCGCTCGATCGGCGAAGAGCACGAAGGCCTCTCGGCCTTCTGTGGCGTCGGCGAGCGCTCGCGCGAGGGCAACGACCTCTGGCTCGAGATGAAGGAGTCGGGCGTCATCGACAAGACGATGCTGGTCTTCGGCCAGATGAACGAGCCCCCTGGAGCCCGCCTCCGCGTCGCCCTCTCCGGCCTGACGATGGCCGAATACTTCCGCGAGCAGGGCGGCCAGGACGTGCTGCTCTTCATCGACAACATCTTCCGCTTCGTCCAGGCGGGCTCCGAGGTCTCAGCCCTGCTCGGGCGCATGCCCTCGGCGGTCGGCTATCAGCCGACGCTGGAGACCGAGATGGGCGAACTGCAGGAGCGGATCACCTCGACCGAGCGCGGCTCGGTGACCTCGGTGCAGGCGATCTACGTCCCCGCCGACGATCTCACCGACCCGGCCCCGGCCTCGGTCTTCGCCCACCTCAACGCGACCACGACGCTCTCGCGCTCGATCTCCGAGAAGGGGATCTACCCGGCGGTCGACCCGCTCGACTCGACCTCGACGATCCTCAAGCCCGACGTCGTCGGCGAGGAGCACTACCGCACCGCGACCGAGGTCCAGGAGGTGCTGCAGCGCTACAAGGAGCTGCAGGACATCATCGCCATCCTCGGCATCGACGAGCTCTCCGACGAGGATAAGCAGACGGTCTCGCGCGCCCGCAAGATCGAGCGGTTCCTCTCGCAGCCGTTCTTCGTCGCCGAGCAGTTCACCGGTCGCAGCGGCGAGTACGTGCCGGTGTCCGAGACGGTGCGCGGCTTCCGCGAGATCCTCGACGGCGAGCACGACGATCTCTCCGAGGGCGCCTTCTACATGAAGGGCGGCATCGACCAGGTGACCGGCGACCGCGAGGCGGCCGCGGCCGCCTAAGGAGAACGATGGCCGCCGAGCACATGGTCGATGTCGAGATCCTCACCCCGGAGGGGGAGGTCTTCCGCGGCGAAGCGCACCAGGTCTCGACCCGCACCGCGGTCGGCGAGCTGGGCATCCTCGCCAACCACGCTCCCCTGCTCGCCTCGTTGCGCCCCACCGAGCTGCGCCTCCACGTCAGCGAGTCGGAGACCCGCCGCTACGCCCAGGCCCACGGCTGGCTGCAGGTCTTCGGCAACCAGGCCAAGCTCTTGGTCGAGGAGGCCATCGACCCGGCCGAGCTCGACTCCGCGACGCTCAAGGAGCAGTTGGCCGACGCCGAGCAGCGCTTTGCCGAGTCCGAGGAGGGCAGCGGCAAGCGGGCGCGGGCCGAGAAGGACCGCGACAGGGCCGAGGCGTTTTTGGCGATTGCGCAGGGCTGAGGGACCGATTTTCACGCTGACTTAGGCTATTTGCTAAATTTAGCTCTGGTTCTAAATTTAGCTAGGAGGCTAAGGAGCTATGAATGCTGTCGAGTTCAAGAACCCGTACCGACCGGGCGCGGGTCATATGCCTCCATACCTGGCCGGACGCGAGCGTGAGTACGCCGAATTCGACCGCCTGCTCGACCAGGACGAGATCCTCGAGAACCTCGTCGTCACCGGTCTGCGGGGAGTCGGCAAGACGGTTCTGCTGGAGACCTTCAAGCCGCGCGCGGCCGAGCGGGGATGGCTATGGGCCGCGGCAGACCTCTCCGAGTCGGCCAGCATCAGCGAGACAGCCCTCGCCCAGCGGCTGTTGGCCGACCTCGCCCTGATCAGCTCGTCGGCGACCGTCGCCAATCCGGCCCGCGACAAAGGGGTCGGCTTCGCCGCGCCGGATCGACCCGACGAGATTCCGCTGACGCATGACGTTCTGGCCGGCGTCTACGAAGACACCCCCGGGCTGACCGCCGACAAGATCAAGGCGACGCTGGAATTTGCCTGGGAGAACCTGAAGGACCAGGGGCAGCACAGGGTGATCTTCGCCTACGACGAGGCCCAGAACCTGTCCGATCACGCCGAAAAGGACCAGTTCCCGCTCTCGGTGCTGCTGGACGTCTTCCAGTCGATCCAGCGGAAGGGGATTCCCTTCATGCTGGTCCTCGCCGGGCTCCCGACCCTGTTCCCCAAGCTGGTTGACGCCAGGACCTATGCGGAGCGGATGTTCCGAGTGATGACGCTGGCGAGGCTCGGCTCCGAGGAGAGCCGGGAAGCGATCCTCAAGCCGATCGAGGTTGCCGGTTGCCCGGTGACGCTGACGCCGGACTCGGTTGAGGTCATCGTCCACGAGTCGTCGGGCTACCCCTACTTCATCCAGTTCATCTGCCGTGAGGTATACGACGTCTTCATCCGCCAGCACGCGGACGCTGAGCGCAAGAGCGTGCCGATCGAGGCGATCCAGCACAAGTTGGACGCCGACTTCTTTGCCGGGCGCTGGGCCAAGATCACCGACCGGCAGCGAGAACTCCTCTGGGTCGTGGCCCACCTGGACCACGCCGATGAAGAATTCACCATCCAGGAGCTCACCGAGGTCGCGAAGGGGCTTCTGGTCAAGTCGTTCTCGCCCAGCCACGCGAATCAGATTCTCGCCAGCCTCGCCGAGCGGGGCATGATCTACAAGAACCGGCAGGGCAGGTACTCGTTCGCGGTCCCCCTGCTCGGGCGGTTCATCATCCGGACCTATCAGCCGGTGGGGGCGAAGTCCGGGGCCGAAGGGTCGTCCGGGGGCCTCGGATGAGCGACGAGCTCGTTGCGCTCGTCTCGCGGCTGGTCAGCTACGACAGCGCTGAGCCGGACGGGGTGCTGGAAGCCGCCGGGTTCATCGAAGGCTGGCTGGACTCGCGCGGGATCCAGGTCGAGAGCGATGAGGTGAGGGGGCTGCCGGTGCTGAAGGCCGAAGTCGGGCCCGAGGACGCGCCGACGGTGGTGCTGCACGGGCACATCGACGTGGTGCCGGCGCAGGCGGGGCAGTTCGAGCCGCGGGTCGATGGGGACCGGCTGTACGGGCGCGGGGCCTATGACATGAAGGGCGGGCTGGCGGCGATGCTGCTGGTGGCCGCGGGGATGCGGGACCAAGAGGCGGTGCGGGTGCGGCTGGGGATCGTCGGCGACGAGGAGTCCGAGGAGGAGGCGGAGCGCGGCTCGGACCATCTGGTCGACTCGGGCTTCACCGGGGACTTCGCGATCACCGGCGAGCCGACCGACCTGCACATCGGGGTCGAGGCCAAGGGGGTGCTGGCGCTGCGGGTCGAGGTGGGTGGCACGGCCGCGCACGGGGCGACGCCCTGGCTGGGGGAAAACGCGGTTTTGCGCGCGATCGACGTTTTCCGCAGTATCGAGTCGCTACCTTTCGCTCGGCACAGCTCTGAGCTGTTCGACCGCCCCTCGATCAACCTGGGAAGGATCCTGGGCGGCGACGCGCTCAACAAGGTGCCCGACCGATGCGCCATCGACGTCGACATCCGCTACCTGCCCGACCAGGATCCCGCCGAGCTGCTCGAGCAGGTGAGGGGGATCGGCGCGGCCGAGGTGGAGCCGCTCTTCACCCGGCCGCCGGCCGTGGTCGACCGCGAGCTGCCCTTCGTGCGGGCGCTGCGCGACGCGGCGGCGGCGCATCACTCGGGCGAGCCGATGAGCGTCGGCCGCGACGGCGCCTCCGACGCGGTCTCCTTCCTGCGGGTGGGGGTGCCGGCGGTCGAGTTCGGCCCCGTGGGGGCCGGGCACCATGGGCCCGAGGAGTGGGTCTCGGTCTCCTCGCTGCACACCTACCGGCAGACGCTCGACACCTTCCTGCGCTCGCTGCCGGAGCGCCTCGACGCCTGAGCGACCGTGGCTGAGCCCGTCTTCGTCAAGCCGCCGCCCGAGGGCGACCACGAGCCGCCGCCGAAGCGCAAGCGCTTCTGGTGGCGCTTCACGCTCGGCTCGCTGGTGATCGTGATCGCCGTCGCCGCGGCCACCTCGGCGAGCATCCTGCTCTACGTCGACAGCATCGCCACGGCGCTCTCCCACCACAACCACTTCGGCAAACTGCACCGCTACCTCGCCCAGGTCCACGGCGGCGAAGCGGAGAACATCCTGATCCTCGGCTCCGACAAGCGGGCCAACCTCAAGGAAGACCCGGGCCGCTCCGACACGACGATCCTGCTGCGCCTCGACCCCGATCGCAACGCGATCGCGGTGATGTCGATCCCGCGCGACCTGAAGACCTACATCCCGGGGGTCGGCACGACCAAGTTCAACGCCGCCTACTCATACGGGGGGCCGAAACTGACCCTGCGGGTGGTCAAGGAAATGACCGGGCTGCCGATCAACCACGTGGTCAACGTCGACTTCCTCGGCTTCGTGCGGGCGGTCGACGCGATCGGCTGCGTCTACACCGATGTCGACCGGCGCTACTACCACTCCAACCTCGGCGTGCCGCCCTCCGAACAGTATTCGGAAATCAACATCAAGCCCGGATACCAGCTGCTCTGCGGCAAGAAGGCGCTGGAGTACGTGCGCTACCGCCACACCGACACCGACATCGTCCGCTCGGCCCGCCAGCAGGACTTCCTCAGCTCGGCCCGCGAGCGGGTGCCAATCTCCAAGCTGGTGCTCGGCCAGAACGACCTGGTCGACATCTTCACCAAGTACACGACCTCCGACATCAGCGATACGACGACGATGCTGGAAGTGATGAAGCTGTTCATAGCCTCGCGCAACGCCGCGGTCAAGGAGATCCACTTCCCGGCTCGGCTGGGGGAAAGCTACGTCTACTCCTCGCCGGAAGCGATCCACGGCGCGATCGAAAAGTTCCTCGGGATCGAAGCGAGCGCCGGCCCGCGCGGCTCGCTCGACGAAGGCCGCAGCCAAGCCAAGAAGGGCGGAGGGCATGGCGGCAAGCGCGCGAAGCCGAAGAAGCCGCACGCTCCGAGGCCCAAGCCGCCGGGCAGCGACGGGCTGCTGCCGGCGCACGAATCGAGCGAAGCGATTGGGGCCGACGTGGCGCGCAAGGTCGGCTCGGGGTTCCCGGTCTTCTACCCGACGCGGCTGCCGTCCGGCGCCTACTACGTCGAAGACGATCCCTACGAACACGTCCAGAACCCGCGCGTCTATCACCTGCGCGACACCGAAGAAAAGCGGCACGGCGCCTATCGCATCGTGGTCGAGTGGCCGCTCCCGGACGGGACCCACTACTTCGGCCTGCAGGGCATCCAGGGGTGGTCCGACCCACCGATCCTCGACAATCCGAGCGTCACCGAGACGATCCACGGCCGCGAATACGAGATCTACGTCGACGGCGACCGGGTCTCGATGGTCGCCTGGCACCGCGGGAACAACTCCTACTGGGTCGCCAACGACCTGCTCAATACGCTGACCAACGACCAGTTGATCGGGATGGCGCGATCCGCCCAGGTGAAGCTGCCAAATCCGAAGCCAAGGAGGGGAAGGGCCAAACCATGAACGCAGAGCGAGAGACGATTGGCGTAGTCGGAGTCGGCTGGGTGGGGCTGGTGACCGCGGCCTGCTTCGCCGAGCTCGGCCACCCTGTCGTCGCCCGGGACATCCTGCCCGAGAAGGTCGAGTCCCTCTCGCGCGGCGAGATCACGATCCACGAGCCCGGGCTCGACGAGCTGCTGAAGCGCAACGCCGAGCGCCTCACCTTCACCACGGACATGGCGGAGCTGCTGGGACGCTCCCGCCTGCTGTTCGTCTGCGTCGACACGCCGCCGACCTATTCGGGAGACGCTGATCTCGGCCGGGTCATGGCGGTCGTCGACGAGCTGCGCGGCGATAGGAGTCACGCCCTGGTGATGAAGTCGACGGTCCCGGTGGGGACCGGCCGCAAGGTGCAGCGCGAGCTGAGCGAGACCGGCTATGCGTCCTGCCCCGAGTTCCTCAAGGAGGGCTCGGCGGTCGACGACTTCATGAACCCGGATCGGGTCGTGGTCGGGGCTGACCCGGGCAACGAGTGGGTGGCCGAGGCGGTCGAGGCGATCTACGCACCGCTCGACGGAGAGCGCGTTCGCACCGATGTCGCCAGCTCGGAGATGATCAAGCTCGCCTCCAACACCTTCCTTGCGACCAAGATCTCGTTCATCAACGAGATTGCGAACGTCTGCGAGGAGGTCGGGGCGGACGTTTCGGAGGTGGCCAGGGGCATGGGGCTCGACGCCCGAATCGGACCCAAGTTCCTTCAGGCGGGAATCGGCTACGGGGGCAGCTGTTTCGGCAAGGATGTTTCAGCGCTCAGAAAGCTTGCGGCCAATACGGGCTATCACTTCCAGCTGCTGAACGCGGTCGTCGAGGTCAACGAGCTGCAGAAGCGTCGCGTCGTGCACAAGCTGCGCGAGCACCTCGGCTCTCTTGCGGGAAAGAGGGTTGCCCTGCTGGGCCTGGCCTTCAAGCCAAACACCGACGACATGCGCGACGCTGCCAGCCTGGTTCTGGCCGCGCGTCTGGAGGGGGAGGGAGTCAAGGTCGCGGCCTTCGATCCGGTCGCCGAGAAGCGTGCCGCCGAACTGATGCCGGGCGTTGACATGTGTGGGTCGGCGATGGACGCTCTCGACGGGGCGGACGCCGCCGTGCTCGTCACCGAGTGGCCGGAATTCGCCGCGCTGGACTGGGGCGCCGCCGCCGAGCGCATGGCGCAGCCGCTGCTGATCGACGGCCGCAACTATCTCGATCCGGCGCTGCTCAGAGAGGCCGGCTTCGAGTACGTCGGCATGGGCCGCGCGATCGACGATGCGTTTGCCGCGAGCACGGCCGAGTAAGTGCAGGCCGTTGTCCTAGTCGGCGGCGAGGGGACGCGGCTGCGGCCGTTGACCGAGACCGTGCCCAAGCCGGCCCTGACCCTGGTCGACCGCCCCTTCCTCGCCTACATGATCGAGTGGCTGGCGGGGCACGGCGTTACCGAGGTGGTGCTCGCCTGCGGATTCCTGCCCGACGTGCTGAAAGAGGCGCTGGCCGGGGAGGAGGAGCGGGCCGGGGTGAGGATCACCTACGTGGTCGAGCCGGAGCGGCGCGGCACCGCCGGCGCGATCCGCTTTGCCGCCGATCGGCTCGGCGAGCGGCTCGAGGACCGTTTCCTCGCTCTCAACGGCGACGTGCTCACCGATCTCGACCTGACCGCGCTGCTGCGCGCCCACGAGGAGCGCGGCGCCACGGCAACGCTTGGGCTCTATCCGGTCGAGGACTCCTCCGCCTACGGCCTGGTGCACAGCGGTCCCGAGGGTGCCGTGCTCGCCTTCCTCGAGAAGACCGGCGAGGCGGTGCCGGGCGAGGTCAACGCCGGCATGTACGCGCTGGAGCGCGCCGCGCTCGACCTGATCCCGCCCGGGAGGGAGGTCTCGATCGAGCGCGACGTCTTCCCGCGCCTGGTCGGCGAGGGCCTGCACGGGCTGCGCCTCGACGGCTACTGGATGGACATCGGCACGCCTGAGCGCTACCTCGAAGCGAGCTGGGACATCCTCGAGCGGCGGGTCCACACCAGGGTCGAGCCGACCGGGCCCGGAACGCTGGTCGGGGACGGGGCCGCGGTGGACGAGGGGGCGACGGTCGGCCCGCGCGCGGTGCTCGGCCGCGGCTGCCGGATCGGCCCCGGCGCCGAGGTGCGCGACTCGGTCCTGCTCGAGGGCTGCGCGGTCGGCGAGGGGGCCCGGGTGCGCGGCTCGATCCTCGCGGCCGGGGTAGAGGTGGCTCCGGGTGCGACGCTTGAGGGCGCCGTGGTCGGTGCCGATGAGAGGGTGGCCGCCTGATGCTCGACGACGTCCTCGCGATCCCCGATCACCTGCGCGACGCCCTCTGGCGGGTCGAGTCGGCGCGGCTCGAGGCCGCCGACTCCGCCGGCCTGTTCGTTTGCGGGATGGGCGGCTCGGCGATCGGCGGCGACCTCGCCGCGGCGGTGCTGGGCGAGCGTTTGACGCGACCGCTGCTCACCGTCCGCGGCTACGAGCTGCCGAGCTGGGCGACGCCGGAGTGGACGGTCCTCTGCTCGAGCTACTCGGGCGGCACCGAGGAGACGCTCGCCTGCTTCGCCGCCGCCGAGGCGCTTGGCGCGCGCCGCGTCGTCGCCAGCACCGGCGGGGCCCTGGTCGAGAGCGCGCGCGAGGCCGGCGTGCCGGTGATCGGCCTGCCCGGCCTGCTGCCGGCGCCGCGCACCGCGGTCGCCTACATGCTCGTCTGCGCGCTCGAGGTCGCCGCCCTGGCCGGGATAGCCCCACGCCTGCACACCGAGATCGACGCGGCCGCGGCGTTTCTCACGGAGCAGACGGAGGACCTTCAGCGCCAAGCTGCTCGAATCGCCACCAAGCTCGACGCAAGCGTGCCAGTGATCGTCGGTGCCGACCTCACCGTGCCGATTGCGCGCCGTTGGAAGACGCAGATCAACGAGAACGCCAAGCGAGCCGCTTTCTTCTCGGAGTTGCCGGAGGCTAACCACAACGAGATCTGTGGCTGGGAGGGAGAGGATCTGGCAGCGGTGTTGCTTGAAGACTCCGATCAGCACCCCCGTGAGCGACGGCGCTTCGAGCTAACGGCAAAGGTCGTGACGGATGCGGCTTCGGAGGTGGTGGCGGTAAGTCCGCCCGGCGAAACTCGCATAGCCCGCTTGCTCTGGACGACGATGTTGGGTGACCTCGTCTCGCTCGAGCTCGCCAAAGCTCTCGACGTCGACCCTCTCCCGGTAGAGGCAATCGACCGCTTCAAGACTGCCCTCGGCCAGCCGTAAGCTCCTCGCCGGCCTTTCCGCCGGCGAGAGAAAGGGCCGTCGGGTGTCGCCCCCGAAACACTCCAGCGAGCCTCCCGGCGAGCGTTTCGGGGGCGACACCCGACGGCCCACCCCCTCCCACGCAAAGCCTCGTATCCTTGCCTCGACCGCAGGAGACGAAAGGAACCGATGGCAACCGCCACCACCGACTACAAGGTCGCCGACATCGGCCTCGCCGAGTTCGGGCGCAAGGAGATCGCTCTCGCCGAGGTGGAGATGCCCGGCCTGATGCAGACCCGTGAGGAGTTCGCGGCGCGCCAGCCGCTGAAGGGCGCGCGGATCACCGGCTCGCTGCACATGACGGTGCAGACCGCCGTGCTGATCGAGACCCTGATCGCGCTTGGCGCCGAGGTCCGCTGGGCCAGCTGCAACATCTTCTCCACCCAGGACCACGCCGCGGCCGCGATCGCCGCCGCCGGCATCCCGGTCTTCGCCTGGGAAGGCGAGACCCTCGAGGAGTACTGGTGGTGCACCGAGCAGGCCCTGCTCTGGCCCGACGGCGAGGGCCCGAACATGATCCTCGACGACGGCGGCGACGCCACCCTGCTGGTCCACAAGGGCGTCGAGTTCGAGAAGGCGGGCGCCGTTCCCGACCCGGCCTCGGCCGACTCGGAGGAGCTCCGCGTCGTGCTCGAGACCCTGCGGCGCTCGCTCGAGTCCGACCCGCAGCGCTGGACCCGGATCGCCGCGGGGATCAGGGGAGTCACCGAGGAGACGACGACCGGCGTGCACCGGCTCTACCAGCTGGCCGAGACCGGCGACCTGCTCTTCCCGGCGATCAACGTCAACGACTCGGTCACCAAGTCGAAGTTCGACAACCTCTACGGCTGCCGCCACTCGCTGATCGACGGGATCAACCGGGCCACCGACGTGATGATCGGCGGCAAGGTGGCCGTGGTCTGCGGCTTCGGCGACGTCGGCAAGGGCTGCGCCACCTCGCTGCGCGGCCAGGGAGCCCGCGTCGTGATCACCGAGATCGATCCGATCTGCGCCCTGCAGGCAGCGATGGAGGGCTTCGAGGTGAGGACGCTGGACGAGGTCGTCGGGACGGCGGACATCTTCGTCACCGCCACCGGGAACAAGGACATCATCACCGCCGCGCACATGGCGCGGATGAAGCACAACGCGATCGTCGGCAACATCGGCCACTTCGACAACGAGATCGAGATGGCGGCGCTGGAAGAGTCCGACGCGGAGCGGATCAACATCAAGCCGCAGGTCGACGAGTGGCGCTTCCCCGACGGCCACTCGATCATCGTCCTCTCCGAAGGCCGCCTGCTCAACCTCGGCAACGCCACCGGGCACCCGAGCTTCGTGATGTCGAACTCGTTCACCAACCAGGTGATCGCCCAGATCGAGCTCTACAGCCAGCCCGAGGGGCTCGCGGCCAAGGACGTCACCGTGCTGCCCAAGCACCTCGACGAGAAGGTCGCCCGGCTGCACCTCGCCGCGCTGGGCGTCAGCCTGACCGAGCTGTCCGGGGAGCAGGCCGCCTACCTGGGCGTGCCGGTCGCGGGCCCGTACAAGCCCGATCACTACCGCTACTGATGAAGGCGATGATCCTCGCGGCGGGCCTCGGCACCCGCCTGCGCCCGATCACCTACGCGGTGCCGAAGCCGATGGTGCCGGTGGTCAACCGGCCGGTGATGGAGCACATCGTGCGCCTCCTGGCGCGCAACGGATTCGACCAGGCGGTCGCCAACCTGCACTGGTTCCCGGAGACGATCGAGGGCCACTTCGGCGACGGCTCGGACTTCGGCCTCGAGCTCTCCTACAGCCGCGAGGAGGCGCTGCTCGGCACCTCGGGTGGAGTGCGCAACGCGCGCGAGTTCCTCGGCGACTCCTTCCTGGTGATCTCCGGCGACGCGCTGACCGACATCGACCTCGCCGCGATGCGCGAGTTCCACGAGTCCCACGACGGGGTCGCGACCCTGGCCACCAAGCGGGTCGCCGACACGACCCAGTTCGGGGTCGCGATCACCGGCTCGGACGGGCGCATCCAGGGCTTCCAGGAGAAGCCGCGGCCGGCCGAAGCGCTCTCCGACCTGGCCAACTGCGGGATCTACATGTTCCGCTCCGAGATCTTCGACTTCTTTCCCGAGCCGGGCACCAGCAAGGCGGCCGGGGCGGATGACCCGCCGGGCTTCGCCGACTGGGCGATGGACGTCTTCCCGGCCCTGCTCGAGAACGACGTGCCCTTTTACTCGCACGAGATCGAGGCCTACTGGAACGACATCGGCAACCTCGACGAGCTGCGTCAGGGCAACCTCGACGCGCTCCGCGGGGCGGTGCGGGTCGAGCCGGGGGCGCCCGAGGTGGCCGACGGCATCCGCTCGGCCAGCGAGCTGAACGGGGCCGAGGTCGAGGGCCCGGCCCTGATCGGGGCCGGGGTCGAGCTCGGCGAGGGCGTCAGGATCCAGGGCCCGGCGATCGTCGGCGACGGTTGCCGGCTCGGCGCCGGCGCCTGGGTGCGCGACTCGATCCTGCTCGCGGGGACCGAGTTGGCGCCCGAGGCGATGCTGGTCGGCGCCATCGCGGGTCGCGTGACGAAGTCCTGACGCTTAATTGACATTCTGCGCGCCACACGCGCGCCGGCGCCCCTCAGGATCGGGGCATGAAGTCGCTGCACGCCGTCTCCCTGCTGCTGCCCTCCGCCTGCGCCGCCTGCGGGCGCTCCTGCCGGCCCGACACGACGCTTTGCACGCGCTGCGCCCGCCGCCTCTCGGCAGCCGAGCCACTCGCCGGCCACGGCGCCCCCGGCCTCGACCGGGCCTGGTCCTCAGCCACGCACGAGGGCGTCGCCCGCGACCTCGTCGCGGCGCTCAAGTTCCGCCGCCTGCTGCCGGTGGCCGAGCTGATCGCCAAGCGGATCGAGTGGCTGGCGCCGGGCAACCTGCTGAGCGGCACGATCGTCCCGGCGCCGACCGCGCCGCTGCGCTCGCTCGGGCGCGGCTTCGACCCCGCCGCCGAGATCGGCGGAGCGCTGGCCGAGCTGACCGGGTTGCCGCTCGATCCCTGCTTGCGCCGCCGCGGGGGAGGCCGCCAGCTGGGCAGGCGGCGAGCCGAGCGGATCGGTCACCCGCCGCGGATCGAGGCGCGCGGCCCGGCGCCGCGCAGCGTCCTGTTGGTCGACGACGTGCTGACCACCGGCGCGACGCTCTCCGCCTGCGCCCGGGCCCTGCGCGAGGCGGGCGCGGTCCGCGTCGTCGCGATCACCTTTACCCGGCGCCTATGAGGAAAAACCCCGTTGCCCGGGATCGGGGAGCGGCGTACGATCGGTGCCCGACCGAAAAGCGGAGAGGAGACACGATGCGGATTGAGATACGTGGACGCAACGTCGAGGTGACCGACGAGCTGCGGGAGCACGTGATGAAGCGGTTCCGCCGGGTCGGCAAGCAGGTCTCGGAGCTGGCGACGCTCGACATCGAGGTCCACGAAGAGCGCAACCCCTCGATCGAGGACAGCCAGGTGGCTGAGGCGACGCTGCGGCTGAAGGGCGTCACCCTGCGGGCCAGCGAGGCCTCGCCCGAGATGGCGCACACGGTCCACGAGCTGGCCGAGGACATCCGCCGCCAGGTCAAGAAGCACCGCGAGCTGCGCCGCAAGCGGTCACAGACCCGGCGTGCGGTGGCGCGGTTGCGCGGGCGGACGGCAGGCTGAGGAAGGGCGCGGGGCACCTCCTGCCCTGACAAATGCCGGTCCAATGAGACCGGCATTTTGAGTATCCGCCTGTTCGGGAGGTGCCCCGCGCCCTTCCGCCGCTACCCTCTGACCCATGCCCGGTGCAAGGGACATGGTTACTCGCGCCTTGCGCGTGGGAGAGGGAAGGAAGTTCAAGGGCTACGAGAAGCGGGCCGAGGCGATCAACCGGATCGAGCCGGAGATGGAGCTGCTCGGCGACGAGGAGCTGCGCGCCGAGGCCGAGGAGCTGCGCAAGCGTGCGGTCGACGGCGAGTCGCTCGACGATCTGCTGCCGGAGGCCTTCGCGCTGACCCGCGAGGCGGCGCGCCGCACGATCGGCCAGCGCCACTACGACGTGCAGCTGATCGGTGCGATGGCCCTGCACGAGGGGGCGATCGCCGAGATGAGGACGGGCGAGGGCAAGACGCTGACCGCGACCCTGGCCGTCTTCCTCAACACGCTTGGCGGCGACAGCGTCCACCTGGTAACCGTCAACGACTACCTGGCCCGCCGCGACGCGGAGTGGATGCGGCCGGTCTACGAGGGGCTCGGGGTCAGCGTAGCCTCGATCCAGGAGGGCGACGACCACGCCACGCGGCAGACCAAGTACGCCTGCGACGTGGTCTACGGCACCAACTCGGAGTTCGGCTTCGACTACCTGCGCGACAACATGGCCGACGCGCTCGAGCACTGCGTCCAGCGCGACCACAACTTCGCGATCGTCGACGAGGTCGACAACATCCTGATCGACGAGGCGCGCACGCCGCTGATCATCTCCGGCGCCCCCGAACAGGCGGCCCAGACCTACTACACGTTCGCCCGCCTGGCCCGGCAGATGGCGGGCGTCCCGGCAAAGGACAAGCTGCGCTCGCTGGGCGAGTCGAAGGACACCTCCGAGGCCGATTACGACTACGAATTCGACGAGAAGCACAAGACCGTCTCGCCGACCGAGCGCGGCGTCAAACGGGCCGAGGACTTCGTCGGCGTCGACAACCTCTACCTGGGCGAGCACGGCAGTCTGGTCAACCACCTGGTCCAGGCGCTGAAGGCCGAGGCGCTCTACAAAAAGGACACCGACTACGCGGTGATCGACGGCGAAGTGAAGATCATCGACGAGTTCACCGGCCGCATCCTCGACGGGCGGCGCTGGTCAGAGGGCCTGCACCAGGCGGTCGAGGCGAAGGAGGGCGTCGCGATCGGCGAGGAGAACCAGACCCTGGCGACGATCACCCTGCAGAACTACTTCCGCCTCTACGACAAGCTCTCCGGGATGACCGGCACGGCGCTGACCGAGGCGACCGAGTTCATGAAGATCTACAAAGTGCCGGTGGTCGAGATCCCGACCCATCGCGAGATGGTCCGCGCCGACCAGAACGACCAGATCTTCAAGACCAAGGACGGCAAGTGGAAAGCGGTGCTGGCGGAGATCCTCGCCCGCCACGAAAAGGGCCAACCGATCCTGGTCGGCACCGTCTCGGTCGAGGTCTCGGAGATGATCGCCGGCGAGCTGAAGCGGCAGGGAATCGAGCACGCGGTGCTCAACGCCAAGCCCGAGCACGCCGAACGAGAGGGCGAGTTGATCGCCCAGGCCGGCCGCAAGGGCGCGGTGATGATCGCCACCAACATGGCCGGCCGCGGGGTCGACATCAAGCTCGGCGGCGACCCCGAGCAGCTGGCGATCCACGAGCTGAAGAAGAAGGGCGTCAACCACGACAGCGAGGAATACGAGGAGCAGCTGGCCGCGAAGACGGCCGAGCTGGCGCCGCTCTGCGAAGCGGAGTACGAGGAGGTGCGCGACCTGGGCGGCCTCTATATCTGCGGCACCGAGCGGCATGAGTCGCGGCGCATCGACAACCAGCTGCGCGGCCGCTCAGGCCGCCAGGGCGACCCCGGCGAGACCCGCTTCTTCCTCTCCGCCGAAGACGACGTGATCCGGCTCTTCGCCGGCGATCGCATCTACAAGATCCTCGACCGTCTGGGCCCGGTCGACGACGAGGGCGAGGAGATGCCGCTCGAGGCGGGGATGCTGACCAAGACCGTCGAGAACGCGCAGAAGAAGGTCGAGGAACAGAACTTCCTGATCCGCAAACGGGTGCTCGAGTACGACGACGTGATGAACGAGCAGCGCCGCGTCGTCTACCGCTACCGGCGCGAGATCCTCGAGGGCCGCGACATGTCGGAGATCGCCCGCGACGAGATGGAGGGCGTGATCGAGCGCCTCGTCGACGAGTACACGCCGGGGGACGTGCTCGAGGATTGGGACATGCCCGAGCTGGAGACCCAGCTGCACCAGATCTGGCCGGTGAGCGTCGAGGTTGGCTCGGTGTCTCCGGAGTCGGTCGACCGCGAGCAGCTCAAGGACCAGCTCGACGACGACGCGATGAGCGCTTACGACGAGCGCGAAGGCGTCTTCGGCGAAGAGCTGATGCGCTTCCTGGAGCGCTCGATCCTGCTTCAGGTGATCGACAACCGCTGGCGCGAGCACCTCTACGACATGGACTACCTGCGCGAGGGCATTCACCTGCGCGGCTTCGCCCAGATCGACCCGTTGGTTGCCTACAAGAACGAGGGCTTCGCGATGTTCGAGGAGCTGATGCACTCGATTTGGGAGGAGTTCAGCAAGTCGATCTTCCACGTCGAGGTGGAAATCGACCCCTCCCAGGCTCAGCAGGCCTTCGCCCCCAACGGCGGCGGCGGCGCGGCGCTCTCCTACTCCGGCGGTACCCCGGAGGCGCAGCCCTCGGCCCTGCAGCAGGTCGCCGCCGGGGCCGGCCTGGAAGCTGTCGCGGCGCCGGTCGCGCAGGGCGGCGGCGGCGGTGGTGGTGGCAACGGCGAGATCGTCGAGACCGTCGTCAAGGACGAGCGGGAGAAAGGCATCGGTCGCAACGACCCCTGCTGGTGCGGCTCGGGCAAGAAGTACAAGAAGTGCCACGGGGCATAGCTCGGCCTTGAGTCACGATCCGGTTCGCGAGTTCATCCGCGCTTTCAACGAGCGGGACTTGGATGCGTTCGTGGGGGTGCTCGATGACGAGGTTGAGCTTCATTCGATGAAGGGGTTGCGGAAGGGCCGGGAGGCGGCTCGGATGTGGGCGACGCGGCCTTCGGGGGGAGTGCAGCAGACGATTGAGCTCGAGGAGCTCTATGAGGACACGGACAGGGCCGTGGCGCTGATCCGGCGGGTCTGGCGCTGGGAGGAGGACGGGTCGCATGCGTCTACGGACGAGATGGCTTGGTTCTTCGAGCTGAACGGTCGCCATATCCGCGGCTGGCGCCCTTTTGAAGACCGGGCGGCGGCGCTGGATAAGCTGCGCTGATGGCCGAGGCCGCGTCAACGGAGTCGGTGCCGGCGCGGCTGGCCGAGATCCGCGAGCAGATGTCCCTGCTCTCGGACTATCTTTGACCCCGCATCGCTGGAAGCCGACATCGAGCGCTTGGAGGGAGAGATGCAGGCGCCAGGGTTCTGGGATGACCAGGACGCGGCCGCCCGCACTTCCGCGGCGCACGCCGGCGCGCAGCGCAAGCTGAAGACCTTCCGCGAGCTGGAAGCGGAGGTCGGCGACCTCGCCGAGCTGGCCGAGATGGCGGCCGAGGACGAGGAGATGGCCGCGGAGCTCGGCTCGCAACTGGCGACGGTCGAGGTGCACCTCGACGAGCTGGAAGAGGCGCGGCTGTTCAGCGGCTCCTATGACGCGGGCGACGCGGTGGTCACCGTGCACGCGGGCGCCGGGGGGACCGACTCGCAGGACTGGGCCGAGATGCTGCTGCGCATGTACCTGCGCTGGGCCGAGCGGCGCGGCTTCGAGGTCGAGATGAAGGAGGCCTCACCGGGGGAGGAGGCCGGGATCAAGTCCGCCACCTGCATCGTCCGCGGCGAGAACGCCTACGGCCTCTTCGCCGCCGAGCGCGGCGTGCACCGGTTGGTGCGGATCTCCCCCTTCGACTCCTCGGCGCGGCGCCACACGAGCTTCGCCCAGCTCGACGTCGGCCCGCTGGTCGACGAGGGCGTCGAGGTGGAGATCGACGACGCCGATCTGCGCATCGACACCTACCGAGCGTCTGGCGCCGGCGGGCAGCACGTCAACAAGACCGACTCGGCGGTGCGCATCACCCACCTGCCCACGGGCGTCGTCGTCCAGTGCCAGAACGAGCGCTCGCAGACCCAGAACAAGGCGATGGCGATGCAGTTCCTGCGCTCGAAGCTGATCGAGCTGGAGGAGCGCAAACGAGCCGAGGCGCTGGCCAAGGAGCGGGGCGAGGTCAAGGACGTCGCCTGGGGGTCGCAGATCCGCAGCTACTTCCTACACCCCGACCAGCGGGTGAAGGACCACCGGACCGGACATGAGGCCGGGGACGCCGAAGGGGTGCTCGACGGGGATCTCGACGAGTTCATCCGGGACTACCTGAACAAGACGGCTGCTTCATCGGCGCGGTAGGTGGGGGGGTGGGCCGGGTGCCCCTCCCGGCTCAACTTTTTCGGTGGGAAGAAGATGGGCTGGCGCCTCGCGGCTCACGACGAAAAAGTACAAGCCGCCGGGAGGGGCACCCGGCCCACCCGACTGCTTCGACTCGGATGATGACCTTGGCGTGAAAGGGGGTTGCGTTCTCGGTGAGGCGCAGGACGCCTGATTGGGTGAGGTAGCGCTTGAAGACCTTGGTGGCGCCGTTCTGGATCTTGACCGTGGCCGGGGTCGGTTCGTTGGTCGTGTAGCCGATGGTCAGCTTCAGACGGTTGTGGCTCTCCGCGAGGTGGGCGTGGGCGCTCCGCAGGGGGCAGACTTCGCCTTCGCTTTCTTCGGCTTCTTCACAGCCTTCCCCCTGTTCCACTTCGACGCATTCTTCGCCTTCTTCGAGTTCCCATTCTTCTTCGGCCAGTTGGACGTCTGGTTCGGACGGGGGAGGGGCTTCGGCGGCGTGGGCGAGCTTGGCTGTGCCCAGGATCGCCAGTACGGCCAGCAGCGCGGCGAAGCAGACGAGCAGGGCGAACCGCTCGGTGGGTGCCGTGCGGCGGGTTCGCTGGGGGGGTTTGGAGAGCACCGCGGCCTTGATCGACCAACGGTCGGGATCGCTTTAGCCGCGGGCGTCGTGCCGTGCCGAGATTCGCGGAGATGCCGTGTAGATTGGCGGTGATGTACGGACCGCCACCGGAGGTTGAGGGAGTCGAGCACCGCTACGTCGACGTCGCCGGCGTGCGGATGCACGTCGCCGAAGCGGGGGAGGGCGAGCCGGTCGTCCTCCTGCACGGCTGGCCGCAGCACTGGTGGATCTGGCGCAAGGTGATCCCGGAGTTGGCCGCCGACCGGCGAGTGATCTGTCCGGATCTGCGCGGCTTCGGCTGGAGCGAGGCGCCGCCCGGCCGCTACGAGGTCCAGGGCTTCGCCGACGACACCCTGGCGTTGCTCGATGAGCTCGGCCTCGGGCAGGTCGACCTGATCGGCCACGACTGGGGTGGGTACACCGGCTTCCTCCTCTGCCTCGGGGCGCCCGAGCGCATCCGCCGCTACCTGGCGCTGGGCATCGTCCACCCCTGGTTCGAGCCGCCGAAGCCCTCGCTGCAGGCGCTGCAGCGGACGGCGTATCAGTTCATCCTCGCCACCCCGGGGCTGGGTACCGCCGCGCTTCGCCACACCGGGCTGGTCAAGCTGGCGCTGCGCCGCGGCGCTCACCCGGGCATGAGCTGGAGCGAGGAGGAGCTCGAGTGCTTCGCGCAGAGCTTCCGGCCGTCCGACCACGCCGCCGCCGCCTCGCACGTCTACCGCAGCTTCCTCACCCGCGAGTTGCCGCGCCTGAAAAAGGGCTACCACCGCTCGCGTCGCAGCCCGGTGCCGACGCTGCTTCTCGCCGGCGAGGCCGATCCGGTGATCCGCGCCGACATCCTTACGGGGTATGAGCCCTACGCCGACGAGATGCGCGTCGAGACGGTCGAGCGCTGCGGGCACTTCATCGCCGAGGAGCGGCCTGACGTGGTCCTGGCGCGGGCGCGCGAGCTGTTCGGCTCGGTCTAGAGCACGCCCTCGAGCTTCAGCAGCGCCTCCTTCATCGGCACGCCGCCGCCATAGTTGCCGAGCGCGCCACCGGTGCGCAGGACGCGGTGGCAGGGGACGACGATCGGCAGCGGGTTGGTGCCGCAGGCGGTGCCGGCGGCGCGCACGGCGCGCTCGTTGCCGGCGCTGCGCGCCAGGTCGGTGTAGGTGCGGGTCTGGCCGTAGGGGATGCGGGCGATCGCATGCTGCACCTTGCCGCGGAAGCCGCCGGTCAGCCGCCAATCGATCGGCAGCTCGAACTCGGTCAGCCGGCCCTCGAAGTAGAGGTCGAGCTCGCGCCGCGCCTGGTCGAGCTTGGCGGGCGCCTCGAGGACGCGGGGCGAGACCTCGCGCGCCAGTTCCTCCAGCGCCTCGTCGGCGTCGTAGTTGGGCAGGCTCAGCTTGACCAGGCCGCGCCGCGTCTCGGCAACGAACAGCGTGCCGAAGGGAGAGTCGACGCCGGCGTAGGCGACGTCGAGCAGCCCCTCGGCGTCGGCGCGCTCGGCCAGCCGTTGCAGCGATGCCCTCATGCGAGCTCCTTCCTCAGTCGCTTGATCCCCTCGTGCAGGCTGCGCCGCGCCGCCTCCGGCGAGCAGCCGAGCGCCGCCGCGATCTCCGCGTGGGGCAGATCGCAGGCGTAGCGCAGAGCGACCGCGGCCCGCTGCTTCGGCGGCAGCCCACCGACCAGCTCCCAAACGCCGTTGCCGGCCGGCAGCGGGTCCTCGACCGCGACTTCGACGACCTCAGCCACCGGAATTGGGCGCTTGCCGTTAGCCCGGTGGTGGTCGATCGCCTTGCGCTGCGCGATCGTCAGCAGCCATCCCCGCAGGTTGCTCGCGTCGCCGAGCTTCGGGTAGGCACGCAGCGCCGCCAGAAAGGTCTCCTGAAAGCAGTCCTCGGCGTCGGTCCGCCCGACGGCGCCGCGCAGGACGCCCATCACGTCGGAGGCGTGGTCGTCAAGCAGATTCTGGAACGGCGGCAGCGCGGTCACTCAGGGGATTAAACGCCGAATGCTGTGGGCGCGTGAGATTGCGATCGCCCGAGTTCTACTTGCAGGCTACATGCAATAATTGCAAGTAGACAATATGGGAACGATTGACGTTGAAAATGCCCTCAATGCCCCCCTACAGGAGGTCGGAGACGAGCTTGCCGGCATCGACGAGGATCAGTGGCTGGAGAGAAAGTCGGCCAGGATCGCGCCGCGCGACCTGGCCAACACGCTGATCGGCTTTGCAAATGCGGACGGCGGGGTCGTGGTCGTCGGCATTTCGGACGGAGAGATCGAGGGAACGGATGGCAACCTGGAGCGCCGAAACGCCCAATTCCAGGCGAATGTCGATTTTTGTGCTCCTCCGGTCCGGACGAGGCCCCAACTGGTCCAGTGCATCGACGGCAAGGGCGGCCTGAACGAGTTGCTTGTCTTCGAAGTCGAGCCAAGCGATTCGGTTCACGCCAACCAGAGGGACGAGGTCTTTCTGCGTGTCGGAGACGAGAACCGAAAACTCAGCTTCGCTCAGCGGCAAGAGCTCCTCTACGACAAGGGGCAGTCGAGCTATGAGGCCGGTCCATCGGGGGTTTCGTTGGAGGCGGTCGAACAGGCGCTCCTCGAGAGCTACGCGATCGCCGTCGGCGCGCCTGATCCGCCTCGTCTACTGCGCGCCCGGGGGCTGGCTTTGGACGACGAGCTGACGATCGCCGGTTGTCTCCTCTTCGCTGAATCGCCACAGGCGCTCCTGCCCGAGGCCTTCGTCAGGGTGCTGCGATACCGAGGTCAAGAGCGTGGCTCCGGGGCTCGCCAGCAGCTGATTGCCGACGTCAAGCTCGAAGGCCCGATCCCAAAGCAGCTGGCGGACGCCCGAGCGGCGATCAGGCGCCTGCAGCCGACTCGGCGGGCTCTCGGGTCCGAGGGGTCGTTCGAGGACGTGCCGCTCGTGCCTGAGGACGCGTGGCTCGAGGGCATCGTCAACGCGGCCGTGCATCGCTCCTACAGCATGGCGGGCGACCACATTCGCGTTGACATATTCGACGACCGGATCGAGATTTCAAGCCCAGGACGCTTCCCGGGCCTAGTTGACCTGAGCGACCCCCTGCAGGCCATGCGCTTCGCCCGCAACCCTCGCATTGCCCGGGTCTGCGCCGACCTCAGTCTCGGACAGGAGCTCGGCGAGGGGATTCGCCGCATGTTCGAGGAGATGAGGCACGCGGGCCTGACCGATCCCGTATACAGGCAGACCTCGGGGAGCGTCGAGCTGCAGCTCCTGGCCGAGCCCGTCGACCGGAAGTTGGAGGAACGATTGCCTGAGCAGGCACGCGCGATCAGCAGGGCCCTGCGCTCCGAAGGACGGATGAGCACCGGCGACCTGACGAACGTCCTGGGAGCGTCGAGACCGGTCGTGCAGCGGGAACTCAACATGCTCAAGGAGGCGGGAATCGTGGAGTGGGTGGGTAAATCCCGCCGGGACCCCCGTGCCTATTGGCAGTTGAAGGCCCGCTAGCTACTTGTGTTCTACTTGCAACTACTTGAAACGAGACTTGAAATGTTCCTGCAAATGGGCACTTCTACTTGAAATGAGCATGTTGGGATGAATGGCTTCAGCTTGGAGGACGTCGTCGCTCGGGCGCTGGCGGAGGATCTTGGCACTGGGGACGTGACGGCCGAGGCGACTGTGCCTGAGGGTGCTCGGGGGCGGGCTCGGGTTGTGCAGAAGCAGCCTGGGGTCGTGTTTGGGCTTGGCGTGGTTGCAGAGGTGATGCGGCAGTGTGGGGTTGAGGACGTGGACAACCTCGTCGTTGAGGGGCAGTGGCGGGACGGGGTGCCGGCGGAGGTGCTGTTTGCCAGTGGGTGGGCTCGTGGGCTGCTTGCGGCTGAGCGGACCGCGCTCAACTTTCTTGGCCATCTCTCAGGGGTGGCGACGCTCACCGCGCGGTTTGTCGAGGCGGTGGCGGGCACCGGTGCTGCGATTCTCGATACGCGCAAGACGACCCCGGGTCTGCGAGCCCTGGAGAAGGCCGCCGTGCTCGCCGGCGGCGGTCGCAACCACCGCATGGGCCTCTACGACGCGATCCTGATCAAGGAGAACCACATCGCGATGGCCGGTGGCTTGGCCAAAGCGGTCCATGCGGCCCGGGCCAAGCATCCGGACCTAGCCGTCGAGGTCGAGTGCCGCAACCTCGACGAGGTCGCCTACGCCCTAGGCACCGGAGCTGACGTCCTCCTCCTCGACAACATGGACCCCGTCACCCTCCAAGCGGCGGTGAAGCTCCGCGATGAAAACGCCCCGGCCGGCAAGCCCCCGTCCCTGGAGGCCTCTGGCGGAGTGAATCTCGAGACAGTGCGAGGGATCGCTGAAGCTGGCGTCGACTTCATCTCCGTAGGAGCGCTAACCCACTCGGCCCCAACCCTCGACTTCTCGATGCTCATCGAAGCCTCGTAGTTGCGCGGAGGGGCGGGCACCCCTCCAGCGGAACTTGTGAGCGCGTGAGAAAAGAGCCCTGACTGAGATTCCGCCGCGGGTTCCGAGGGAGGGGTGCCCGCCCCTCCGCGCCCCGGCGCACCGTCACTTGAGCAACCGCGAGAGCCGCCGGTCCTTGAGGACGCGCCCTCCGGTTTGCTCCTTCGGACAGTAGTTCGTCTGGTGCTCGGAGAAGTAGACCGCCTCGATCGTCGTCCCGCAGCGCGGGCAGGGCTCGCCCTCCCGCCTGTGGACTCGGAGCGGCATCGGCACCTTGTCCGGCAGCTGCTCGCCGATCGTCGCCTCGTAGTGGTCGATCGCGTCGCCGAGGACGTGGAGGGCGGCATGCAGGCGCTCGGTCTCGTCTTCGCTGAGCTCCGAGCCCTTCTTGAAGGGGGAAAGCTTGGCCTCCCAGAGGATCTCGTCCACCCAGGAGCGGCCGATGCCGGAGATGTCGGCCTGGTGGCGGAGGAGGGGGTGGAGGTGCCTTGGCTGGTCGATCAGGGACGCAAAGTCATCCAGCGGCGGGGCTGGCCAGGCTTCGGGGCCGAGCCTGGTGACCGACTCGTCCTCTGCGACCGCGCCGCTGGGGAGCAGCTTGGCCCAGGCTCGCTGCTTGGTGCCGAACTCGCGCAGGCGCAGCTCGCGGCCGTCCTCGAGCCGGATCAGGACCCGCGAGGCTCGGTCTTTAAGCGAGGCCCGCTTCTCGAAGACGCGCAGGCGGCCGGCCGACATCAGGTGGATCAGCAGGGCGAGGTCGCCGAACTCGACCACGGGCATCTTGCCGATCCGCCGCACACCCGTCAGCTCGCGACCGGCCAGCGCCTCGAGCGGCGGCTCGAAGGTCTTCATCACGTTCATCCCGGTGGCCAGTGCCGACTCGACGGTCGCGCCGCGCAGCGCGGCATCGAGGCGCCGCGCTGTGATCTCGACCTCGGGGAGCTCCGGCATGTCGAGAGAGTAGACTCGAAATCAGTTCATTCGACTGGACTCAGGCCAAGGCCATGCCAGCGAACATCCGAGAATCGAGGCCCGTTCGGGCCTCCTGAGGCAACGCCATGAGAGAGCTGCCTACGATCAACGAACCCGTTTCCGTCCTCGACCTCTCGCCCAGGGAGATCGAGGAGCTGAGCGCCGAGGTGCGCGCCCTGGCGCGCGAGCGCGACGCGGTGATCCTCGCCCACAACTACCAGGTGGCCGAGGTCCAGGACGTGGCCGACTTCGTCGGCGACTCGCTCGGCCTCTCGCGCCAGGCGGCGGCCTCGGGCGCCGCGACGATCGCCTTCTGCGGCGTCCACTTCATGGCCGAGACCGCCGCGATCCTCTCGCCCGAGAAGACGGTCCTGATCCCCGACCTCGACGCCGGCTGCTCGCTGGCCGACTCGATCACGGCGAGCGAGCTGCGCAACTGGAAGGCCCGCCACAGTCCCGGCGCGGTGGTCGTCATGTACGTCAACACCTCGGCCGAGGTGAAGGCCGAGACCGACTACTGCTGCACCTCCTCCAACGCGGTCAAGGTGGTCGAGCACATCCTCCGCGAGCAGGGCCCCGACACCGAGATCCTCTTCGGCCCCGACATGTGGCTCGGCTCCTACGTCGAGCGGATGACCGGCAAGCGGATGCACGTCTGGCCCGGCGAGTGCCACGTCCACGCCGGCATCCGCCCCGACGACATCGCCGCGCAGCGCGCCGCCCACCCCGACGCCGACTTCCTCGTCCACCCCGAGTGCGGCTGCGTCACCCAGGTCATGGAGTACGTCGCCGCCGGGGAAATCGAGCCGGAGGGCGTGCACATGCTCTCCACCGGCGGGATGATCGACCATCTGAAGAGCAACCCGGATGGCGAGTACATCGTCGCCACCGAGAACGGGATGCTGCACCCGCTGCACCAGGTCGCGCCGCGGGCCAGCCTGATCGAGGCCAACCGGATGGCGCTCTGCAAGTACATGAAGATGATCACCCTGCCGAAGCTGCGCGATGCCCTGCGCGAGACGAAGTTCGAGGTCAGCGTGCCGGCCGAGATCGCCGCGCGGGCGAAGCTGCCGATCGAGCGCATGGTCGCGATCGGCTAGCGCCGAGATTCGGTGACGACAGATAAAGTCCGGCCTGTGAGGGAGCTCGCACAGCAGCTGCGCGTCGACGCGGTCCGCGCGGCCGACGCCGCCGGGTCGGGCCACCCCACCTCGGGGATGTCAGCGGCCGACCTGATGGCGGTCCTCTTCAGCAAGTACCTGCGCTACGACTTCGCCGCTCCGGAGAACAAGGCCAATGACCACCTGGTCTTCTCCAAGGGCCACGCCTCGCCGCTGCTCTACGCGCTCTACAAGGCCGCCGGGGCGATTGACGACGCCGAGCTGCTCACCTTTCGGGAGTTCGGCTCGCGGCTGCAGGGCCACCCGACTCCCGAAATCCCCTGGGTCGACGTCGCCACCGGCTCGCTCGGCCAGGGCCTGCCGATCGCGGTCGGCATCGCCACCGCCGGAGCCCGTCTGGAACAGGCGGACTTCCGCACCTGGGTCCTCTGCGGGGATTCCGAGCTGGCCGAGGGCTCGATGTGGGAGGCCTTCGAGCACGCCGGCTTCGCCGGGCTGCGCAACCTGATCGCGATCGTCGACGTCAACCGGCTCGGCCAGCGCGGGCCGACGATGCACGAATGGGACACCTCGAAACTGGCGGCGCGCGCCGCGGCCTGCGAGTGGCACGTGCAGGAGATCGACGGCCACGACCTCGAGGCGATCGACGCGGCCTACGCCGCGGCGCTCGAGGCGGACCGCCCGGCGGTGATCTTCGCCCGCACCAAGAAGGGTTCCGGCGTCGCCGCGGTCGAGGACAAGGAGAACCAGCACGGCAAGCCGCTGCCCGACGCGGAGGCGGCGATCGAGGAGCTGGGCGGGATGCGCGAGGTGAGCGTCGCGGTGCAGGCGCCGCCCGAGCCGAAGCCGTACGAGATCGCCCGGGCCGAGGTCGAGCGCCCCAGCTATGAGATCGGCGAGAAGGTCGCCAGCCGCGGCGCCTACGGCGACGCGCTCGCCTGGCTCGGCTCGATCGACGAGCGGGTGGTCGCGCTCGATGGCGAGGTCGGCAACTCAACCTACGCCGAGCGCTTCGCCGCCAAGCACCCGGACCGCTTCTTTGAGATGTACATCGCCGAGCAGCAGATGGTCGCTTCGGCGATCGGCATGCAGACGCGCGGCTGGAAGCCCTTCGCCTCCTCCTTCGGCGCCTTCCTCAGCCGCGCTTATGACTTCGTCCGCATGGGGGCGATCTCCGACGCCGACCTGAAGCTCTGCGGCTCGCACGTCGGCGTCTCGATCGGCGCCGACGGCCCTTCGCAGATGGCGCTCGAGGACATCGCCTCGCTGCGCGCCGTGCTCGGCAGCGTCGTCCTCTACCCGAGCGACGCCAACCAGACGGTCGCCCTGCTTGACGCGATGCGCCAGCACCGTGGGGTCAGCTACCTGCGCGCGACGCGGGAAAAGACGCCGGTCCTCTACGGGCCCGGCGAGGAGTTCCGCATCGGCGGCAGCCGCACGCTGCGCTCCGACTCGGCCGACGAGGTGACGTTGATCGGCGCCGGGATCACCCTGCACGAATGCCTCAAGGCCGCCGACGCGCTGGCCGACAAGGGCGTTTCTGCGCGGGTCATCGACCTCTACTCGGTCAAGCCGGTCGACGCCGGGGCGGTGATCGCCGCCGCGCGCGAGACCGGGGCGATCGTCACGGTCGAGGACCACTGGGCCGAGGGCGGGATCGGCGACGTGGTCGCCGCGGTCCTCGCCGAGGCCGGCGTCGTCGCCCACCTCGAGCGCCTGGCGGTCACCGAGCGTCCCGGCAGTGGCCCGCCGGAGGCGCTGCTCGCCGCCGCCGGGATCGACGCGGCGCACGTGGTCGCCGCCGCCGAGCGGGTTGCAGAGCCGGTCGGCGCCTGAACTTCGCGCCGGTCCCTTGAAAAAACCGCGTCCGTACCGTAGAACTGTGCGGGGTGGTTATACGCAGGGTGACCACGGTCGTCGCAGTCCTAGGCTGCGTCGGCCTGATTGCGGCGTCGCCGGCTGGGGCGGCGGGACCACCCGTGGTCGAAGCCTCGTGGGCGACGAGGGTGGGCGAAGGCTCGGCGAGCCTGCGGGCCCAGATCACTGCCAACGGCTCCGCGACTGGCTACCGCTTCGAATACATCAGCCAGGCGGCATATGAAGCGAACCTCGCCGCCGTCCCGCCGCGCGACGGCTTCTTCGGCGCGGCGACCACGACCGAAGGACTGATTCTCGGCAGCGCTACGGCCCAGGAAGTCTTCAAGGAAGCAACCGGCCTTGAGTCCCTGACCACCTACCGCTACCGGCCGGTGGTCAAAAGCGCCGAAGGATCGCCGCCGCCCGGTCCCGAACACACGCTTACAACGACGGTGGCGGCACCCAGCTTCGCGCTGCCCGACGGGCGCGGCTGGGAGATGGTCTCGCCGGTCGACAAGAACGGCGGCGCGATCGGCGTGCCCGAAGGCCTCTTCGGAGGCGGTGACTTCCAGGCGGCCGGCGGCGGTGGCGCGGTCACCTACGGCTCGGCTGCCTCCTTCGGCGAAACCGCCGGGATCCCCCCCGTGAGCCAGTACACATCGCGCCGCACCGGATCGGGCTGGACGACCGAAAACGTCTCCGCGCCACTCGAATCCGGCGGCTTCGGCGGCGAACCCGACGGCGCCCCCTACAAGGTCTTCTCCGGCGAACTCTCGCGTGGCCTGACCCTCGACGGCACCCGCTGCGCCGCCGAGGAAACCTGCCCGCCCAGCTACTCGCTGTGGCAGGGTGGGTCCTGGCAGGAACTGCTGCCCACGTCTGCCGGCCTGGCCTTCGCGGGCGCCACCCCCAATCTGCAACACGTCGTCTTCCAGGCCGATGACGGGCTCCACGAGTGGAACGGTGGGGCGCTCGCGCCGTTGGGCGGAGTGCCGGCGGGAGCCGTGCTCGCGGCGCCGATCGGCGCGATCTCCGAAGGCGGGACGAGGGTCTACTTCAAAGCCGGCGGCAACCTCTACCTGTGGAACGGCGGGACGATCGTGCAGGTCGACGAATCGCTGGGCGGGGGAGGGGAGTTCCAGGCTGCCTCGACCGAAGGCTCCATCGCCTTCTTCACCGTGAGCGGTTCGCTCTACCGCTTCGAACTCGGTGCCGGCGTGGGCGGGCCGATCGCCACTGGCGTCTCGGGGGTGCTCGGTGTCACGCCCGACGCTTCCCGCGTTTACTTCCAGGACGCCGCCGGCCTCCAGCTCTGGGACGGCGGGACGACGACCATGGTCGCGGCGGGCGCCGACGCCGCCCAGGAAAGCGATTTCCCGCCGGCCACCGGCACGGCGCGGGTCAGCTCCAGCGGCACCCTCGTCTTTCTCTCCGAGGCTTCGCTGACCGGCTACGACAACCTCGACGCCAATACCAAGGAACCGGACTCCGAGGTCTATCTCTACCGCCCTGGAGATGCCGGCCCGACTTGCGTCTCCTGCAACCCGACCAACGAGCGCCCGGTCGGGCCTTCGACGATCCCGGGCGCTCCGAGGAACGGCAGCACGCGGGCGTACAAGCCGCGCGCGCTCTTCGCCAACGGCAACCGCGTGTTCTTCGATTCGTCCGACCGGATCTCGCCGGTCGACGACTACAACCAGCCCGACGTCTACGAGTGGAAGGCCTCCGGAGAAGGTGGCTGCACCCGTTCGCCGGGTTGCGTCAGCCCGCTCTCGAAGGTGCGCGATCCGAGCGGCGCCAGGTTCGTCGACGCTTCCGCGAACGGCGACGACGTCTATCTCGTCACCGAAGCCTCGCTGGTCAAATCCGATCCCGGATCGATCGACATTTACGACGCGCGGGTCGGCGGCGGCCTGCCGGAAGCCGAAGAGCCGCGGATCTGCGTCGGCGACGCCTGCCAGCCGCTGCTCGGCGAACCGGAAGACCCGACTCCAGGCACGCTGGTGCCCAACTCCGGCAACCCGCCGGGCCACGACATCAAGGAAAAGGCCAAGCACAGGAAGGGCAAGAGGCACCGTCATCGCCGTCATCGTCATCACCACCACCGTCGCCGCCGGGCGAAGCGGGCGGGGGGCAGGCGATGAGCCGGGGTCGGGTTGCGCTCGTGGCGCTTGGCGCCCTGTGGGCCGTGGCGTTCTGCCTGCCGTCGAGCGCTGCCGCCTTCGGATTCCGCCCCGGGGCCGAAGGCTTCAAAGCCGCCGCCTACGGCCAGGGCGAAAACGTGGTCGCCACCGAAGCGGGCTCGCACCCGGTCGCGGTTACCGCCGAATTCAACTTCGACAAAGAAGAAGGCACGTCGTTCGCCGAAGGCGATCTGCGCGACCTCAGCCTCGAACTGCCACCCGGCCTGATCGAAAACCCGACCGCGCTCCACAACGCGGGCTACTGCAGCCAGGCCGACTTCCAGACTCCACGCGGCGAAACGCAATGGGAAAATAGCCTCTCCGGCGAGAGCTGCCAGCAGAAGAGCCAGATTGGGATCGCCACGGTGACGTCCTCCTACGGCGGTGGCGAGACCCGCACCTTCGGCGTCTTCAACCTGCAGCCGCCGCCTGGCGCGCCTTCGGAGATCGGCTTCAACCCCTACGGAGCCCCGATCGTCTTCATCCCCTCGATTCGCCAGGGCGAAGGCGAATACGGGATCACCCTGAAGACGACCAATGTTCCGCAGCTGGCGAGTATCACCAGCCTCACCCTGACGATCTGGGGCACCCCCTGGTCGGTGATGCACAACGCCCAGCGCGGCGAATGCCTCAACGAGCTCGAACCCGCATTCGGCTGGGCCAAATGCTCGGTCGGTCGGCCCTCGCTGCCCGAAAGCGAACCGCGCGCCTACCTGACCATGCCGACCGCCTGCGACGAGCCGATGACCTTCACCGCGCGGGCCACCTCCTGGCAAGGCAGTGAAGCGGTGCGCACCAGCGGTGGCGAAACGCTGAAGGACTGCGAATCGCTCGAATTCGAACCAAAAGCCGTCGCGCAGCTCGTCAGCAAGCGAGCGTCGTCGCCCTCGGGCTACGCCTTCCACATCCAGGTCGACGCGAGCGGCGTCAGCAAGCCGCAGCTGCGCGCTCCCTCGCCGGTGCGCAAGGCGGTGGTCAGCCTGCCCGAAGGGGTGACGATCAACCCCTCGGTTGGCGACGGCCTCGGGGTGTGCACCGAAGCGCAGTTCGCGGCTGAGACGCCAACTTCGGCGCTCGGCTTAGGCTGCCCGGGGGAATCGAAGATCGGCGACTTCCAGGTGGTCAGCCCGGTCGTCTCGGGCTCCTTCGAAGGGGCGATCTTCCTCGCCGCGCCCCACGAAAACCCGTTCGGCAGCCTGATCGCCGTCTATTTGGTGGCGAAGACGATCGAACGCGGCTTCCTGGTCAAGGTCCCCGGCGAGCTGGTGCCCGACCCGGTCACCGGCCGGATCACGGCGATCTTCGACCGGCTGCCGCAGCTGCCCTACTCCGATCTCGAAATCAGCTTCCGCGAAGGCCAGCGCAGCCCGCTGGCGACGCCGGCCGGCTGCGGCCCGATCGCAACGCAGGCGAACCTGACGCCGTGGCGCGACCCCGGCCTGGTCAGGACCTTCTCGCTGCCGGACCAGATCGACGCCGGCGTCGGCGGCGGCCCTTGCCCGAGCGGACTGGCGCCGTTCGCGCCGCAGGCCAAAGGCGGCATGCTCAACTCGCGCGCCGGCGCCTACACGCCCTTCTACCTGCACCTCAGCCGGCAGGTGACCGAACAGGAGATCGTCTCCTACTCGGCCTCCTTCCCGCCCGGCCTGCTGGGCAAGATCGCCGGCATCCCCTACTGCTCCGACGCGGCGATCGACGCGGCCCGCACGCGCAGCGGCGTCGCCGAGCGCGACAACCCGTCCTGTCCGTCCGCGAGCCTGATCGGCCACACCTACTCCGGCTACGGCGTCGGCTCGGTGCTCGCCTACGCGCCGGGCAACCTCTACCTGGCCGGCCCCTACCGCGGCTCCTCCTTCTCGGTGGTGGCGATCGACTCGGCGTTGGTCGGACCGTTCGACCTCGGCACGGTGATCGTGCGCTCGGCGATCCGGGTCGACCCGACGACCGCGCAGGTCTCGATCGACGCGACCGGCACCGATCCGATCCCCCACATCGTCGACGGCATCCCGATCCACCTGCGCGACGTGCGCGCCTACATCGACCGCCCCAACGTCACCGTCAACCCGACCAGCTGCGAAAAATTCAGCGTCGCCTCGGCGATGAACGGTGCCGGGCAGCGCTTCGGCGACCCATCCGACGACACCCTGGCGGTCGCCACGGCGCCCTTCCAGGCCTTCGACTGCTCCTCGCTCGGCTTCAAGCCGCGGATCTCGATGCGTCTGCGCGGCGGCACGCGGCGCGGCGCGCACCCATCGCTGCGCGTTGCCGTCCGGCCGCGCCCGGGCAACGCCAACATCGGCTTCGCGCAGGTCGCCCTGCCCGACTCGCTCTTCCTCGACCAGAGCCACATCCGGACGATCTGCAGCCACACCCAGTTCGCCGCGCACAACTGCCCGCCCGGCTCGGTCTACGGCCACGTGCGGGTCTTCACGCCGCTGCTCGAAGCGCCGATGGAAGGCCCGGCCTACCTGCGCTCCTCCAGCAACACCCTGCCCGACCTCGTCTTCGCTCTCCACGGGCAGGGGATCGAGGTCGATCTGGCGGGCCGCATCGACGCCCGCAAGGGCCGCCTGCGCGGCACCTTCGCCTCGATCCCCGACGCGCCGGTGACCAGGTTCGTGCTCAGCATGAAGTCCGGTCGCCGCGGGCTGATCGTCAACGCCGAAAACCTCTGCGCCAAACGCCAACTCGCGAAGGCGAGGTTCTTAGGGCACGCCAATCTGGGGCGGATCTACCACCCGGTGGTGAAGGCGAAGTGCAAGACCAAAAGGGGAGCACGAAAATGAGTGTGAGGACCACGATGGCACTGCTGGCTTGCGCTCTGCTCCTGCCGCTGGGGACCGCGCCTTCGGCTCATGCCGAACGAGCGCTGCTCAGCCAGAAGCTGCTGACGGTCAGCGGCAACAGGGAAGGGAACCCGCCGCCCGAAGGCGAGGTCGAAGGCGCCTGCGGCCTTGCCGTGCGAACCGGCAGCCTTTACGTCTCCGACTACTACCACCGGGTGATCGACCAGTTCAGCCTCGGTGGGAGCTACCAATCCCAGACCGTGCTCGGGGGCTCGGCCTTCGAACTCGACCCTCCCGACTCCGTTTGCGGCCTCGCCTTCGACGCCTCGGGCACGCTCTACGGCAACGAATTCCATGAGCGCGCCGTGCGGCTGAGGCCGAGTTTCGCGACGCTCGACGAAGGGAAAACGACCGGAGTCGCGGTCGACCAGGCGACCGGCGATCTCTACGTCGACGACCGCACCTACGTCGCCGAGTACGAAGCGCCGGTCGAACCCGGTGACGAACCGGTGGCGAAAATCGGCGAAGGCTCGCTCGAAGACGGCTACGGCCTGGCGGTCTTCGAAGGCAAGGTATACGTGCCGGACGCCCGCGACAACGCGGTCAAGCTCTACGAACCCTCGATCAGCCTGACGACGCCGGTGAAGACGATCGTCCCGAACTCTCCCGGCTTCACCACGCTCGTCGATGCCGCGGCCGCGGTCGACCCGACCAACGGGCACCTGCTGGTCGTCGACAACGCTCAGCCCGACTACGAACATCCGCTGTCCAACGTCTACGAGTTCGAAGCCGACGGGACGTTCCTCGGCACGCTGCCGCGCCCACTCAAATCGGGCAGCCCGACCGGCCCGGTGTTTGGCGAACCGTCCGGCATCGCCGTCGACCCGGAAACCGGAGACGTCCTCGTCACCGACGGCAACTCCGAACTCGCCAACGTCTTCAAGTACGGCCCTTACACTCCGGCCGCGTCGCCGGTGGGCCCGGCCCCGGAAGGGGAAGGCGCAGGTGGCGCGTCGGCATCGAAGATCTCCGCCGCTGCCCAGTCCGCCGCGGCGCCCCCGGCCGCGGCGCCGCGCCGGCGATCGGCCTCCTCCTCGGTCGCCGTCCAGCGCGGCCCGGTGCGGGTCAGCGTCGAAGGCAGGCTGACGCCGCGCACCCTGCCGCGCCACGGCTCGGCGCCGGTCGGGATCGCGCTCGATACGCGGATCGTCAGCACCGGCAAGGGCGCCCCGCCGCAGCTGCGCCGGATCGCGATCGAGATCAACCGCAACGGCCACTTCAACACCGCCGGGCTGCCGAGCTGCCGCGTGCAGCGGATCCAGCCCTCGACCACGGCCGGGGCGCTCTCGGCCTGCCGCCGGGCGCTGGTCGGCGAAGGCCACTTCGCCGCCAACATCAAGCTGCCCGAGCAGTCGCCCTTCCCCTCGCAGGGCAAGGTGCTCGCCTTCAACGGCCGCGTGCACGGCAAGCCGGCGATCCTCGCCCACATCTACGGGACCCAGCCGGCGCCGACCTCCTACGTGCTTCCCTTCCTGATCCGCCCCGCGCACGGCACCTACGGCAACGTGCTGGAAGCCTCGCTGCCGCAGGCGACCGGCAACTGGGGATACGTGACCGGCCTGCGGATGAACCTGCATCGCACTTTCACGCATGGCGGTGCCCGGCGCAGCTACCTGAGCGCCGGCTGCCCGGCACCGCCCGGCTTCCCGGCCGCCGTCTTCCCCCTGGCCCGCACGAAGTTCTCCTTCGCGGGCGGGATGGGCCTCGCCACGGTCCTCGAACGCAATTGCCGGGCGCGGGGCTAAATATAAAGAGTCGCTAACAATTCGCTAGCCTTTCGCTCACTGGGCGATTCTGGGCGGGGAGTTGCGCGGCCGAGGGCGCGCAGGAGTCACCCTGTATTCGGAGAAGGGAGCGCGGCATGGCCAGAGCTAGAAGGCGAAAGAAGGAAGACGTGGAGCCGAGCGCGGCGCGCGGGCGCCGTCCCGGCGGCAAGCCGATCATCGACCTGCGCGACGTGACCAAGGTCTACCCGGGCGGCCACATGGCGCTCGACCGCGTCTCGCTGGCGGTCGACCGCGGCGAGTTCGTCTTCCTCGTCGGTCCCACCGGCTGCGGCAAGTCGACCCTGATCAAGACCCTGATCCGCGACGAGACGGTCACCGACGGCACCGTGCGCATCGCCGGCCGCGACATCGGCACGATGTCGGAGAAGAAGATCCCGCAGCTGAGGCGCAACATCGGCACCGTCTTCCAGGACTTCAAGCTGCTGCCGGACCGCACGGTCTACGACAACGTCGCCTACGCGCTGCAGGTGATCGGCGCGCCGCGCGGCCGGATCCGCGCCCAGGTGCCGGAGATCCTGCGCCTCGTCGGCCTCTCGACCAAGCTCAACAGCTACCCCGACCAGCTCTCCGGCGGCGAGCAGCAGCGCGTCTCGATCGCCCGCGCCTTCGTCAACCACCCACCGCTGCTGCTCGCCGACGAGCCGAGCGGCAACCTCGACCCGGTCACCTCGATCGGGGTCATGCAGCTGCTCTACCGGATCAACAAGACCGGCACGACGGTGCTCGTCGTCACCCACGACCGCGAGATGGTCGACAACATGCGCCGCCGCGTGATCGAGCTTTACGAGGGACGCGTCGTCCGCGACGAGGTCAGCGGCGGCTACACCGAGGAGTCGACGACCGAGTTCGGCGTGCGCATGCGGGCCGAGATGGGCGTCGCTCCCGAGGGCCAGACCAACGGACACGACTCGCTGATCTAGATGTCACGACTCTTCTTCTTCATCGCCGAGGCCTTCCGGGCGCTGCGCCGCAACGGCGCGCCGACGATGGCCGCGATCGTCACCACGGTCACCACGGTGATCCTGCTCGGCGTGCTGATCCCGGTCTTCCAGACGACCCAGGCGAAGAGCGAATCGGTGCGCGACAGCCTCGAGTTCCGGGTCGCCGTCTACGACGACGCCACCCGCGGCGAAATCTCCGGCCTGGAGCGCAAGCTGCAGCAGATCCCGCACGTCTCCTCGGTCAAGTTCATCACCAAGGCCGAGGCTCTGCACGAACTCGAAAAGGACCTCGGCAAGAACAAGAGCGAAGATCTGCTCGCCCAGCTGCACGACAACCCGCTGCCCGCCAACTTCCAGATCAAGGCCGACGACGCGAGCAACCTCGACTCGGTGCGCGCGGCGGTCACGCCGCCCGGGCCGAACGGCAAGCCGCAACCGATCTCGCCGATCATCCAGGACGTCTTCGACCGCCAGCAGGAGTCCCAGCAGATCGAGCAGGTGACCAGCGCCCTGAAGATCGTGCTCAGCGTGATCACCGCGCTGCTGATCCTCGCCTCGCTGATGCTGGTCGGCAACACGATCCGGCTCTCGATCTACACCCGGCGCCGCGAGGTCGAGGTGATGCGCCTGGTCGGCGCGACCCGCTGGTTCATCCGCTGGCCGTTCATGATCGAGGGCGTCGTGGTCGGCTTCGCCGGCGGCCTGATAGCCATACTGATCCTGTGGCTGGGCAAGATCACGATCGTCGACCCGCTGAGCAGCACCTTCTCCTTCCTCGCGGCCCAGAACAACAGCACGCTCTCCTTCCCGGCGCTGGTGGCGATCCTCTTCGGCGCCTCGGTGATGGTCTCGGCGGTCGGCTCCGGCGTCACCCTGCGCCGCTTCCTCAAGGTGTAAGCGCGTCGTGAGAGCACGTTCGATCGTGGCCCTCGCGGCTGCGTTGCTGGTCGTTCTCTGCGCCGGGATCTGGCTCGGCGGCCACCCTTCGAAGCTGCCTGAATTCCTCCGTGACCGGCTGGTCGGCGAGGGCGCCGGGCTCAACCTCGAAGCGACCGAACTGATCGAGGACAACTACTTCCGCAAGGTCGGCCAGACGGAGCTGACCAATGCCTCGCTGCAGGGGATGGTCCGCGAGCTGCGCCGCCGCCATCGCGACCGCTTCTCCGACTACTTCTCGCCGGAAGCGCTGGCCGGCTTCGACGAGCAGATCTCGGGCCGCTTCTCCGGGGTCGGGCTGACCGTCTCCGAAGTCAAGTCGGGCCTGCGCGTCGACAGCGTCTTCCCGCACTCGCCCGCGGACGGCGCCGGGGTCAAGCCCGGCGACCTGATCGTCTCGGTCGAAGGCGAATCGATCGCCGGCGAGCCGAGCGAAGTCTCGACCGAGAAGATCAAGGGGCCGGAAGGGACCGAGGTGACGATCGGCGTGCGCTCCGCCGGCGGCAAGACGCGCCAGGTGAAGCTCACCCGGGCGCAGATCCAGCTGCCGGTGGTGAGCAGCAGCGTCAAGCACGCCGGCGGCCGCACGCTCGGCTACGTGCGCCTGCTCTCCTTCAGCGAAGGCGCCCACGCGCTGCTGCGCGAAGCGGTCGAAAGGGTGGTCAAGAAGGGAGCGGAAGGCGTCGTCCTCGATCTGCGGGAGAACGGCGGCGGCCTGCTCGAGGAGGCGGTGCTGAGCGCCAGCATCTTCCTGCCCAAGGACGAAGTCGTGGTCACCACCGACTCGCGCACCCAGGGCCACGCCGTCTACAAGACGGTCGGCGACAACCTGCCCGCGGTGCCGCTCGTCGTCCTGATCGACCGCAACACGGCCTCGGCGGCGGAGATCCTCACCGCGGCGCTGGCCGACGACGCGGGCGCCAAGGTGGTCGGCACCCGCTCCTACGGCAAGGGCGTCTTCCAGCAGGAGCTCGGCCTCTCCAACGGCGGCGCACTGAAGCTGACGATCGGCGAGTACTTCACCCCGAAGGGCGTCAACCTGGCGAAGAGCCACGGCGTCCACCCCGACGTGAAGGCCAAGGACAACCCGAGCACCCGCCAGGACGAGGCCCTGGAACGAGCCCTCGCGGTCCTGGCCGCCGAACGATGAGCTTCCGGTGCGCCTTTTTCACTCTATGGCGGGATAAAGCGCACCGGAACGGGCGGGACCGGTGAGCCGGCGGGACTGGCGCTATTACCGGGAGCGGCAGCGGGGGCGCAGCGCGGCGCGGCGGCGCGAGGAGCCGCGGAATGCGCGCGAGGCCGTGGACGCGCTGCTCGGCGAGCGGCTCGGGTTCCGCGGCTTCCCGGCCGCGCTCGAGGTCGAGGCGGGCCGCGCCGCCGACGCCGCCGAGGCGAGCGAGCCGCGGCGCCGCGACCTGACCGACCTGCCCACCTTCACCGTCGACCCGGCGACGGCGCGCGACTTCGACGACGCGGTCTCGGCGCGGCGCGAGGAGGACGGCTGGCGGCTCTGGATCCACATCGCCGACGTTGCCGCCCACGTGCGGCCGGGGACGCCACTCGATCACGAGGCGCGGCGGCGGGCGAACAGCACCTACGTGCCGGGCGCGGTGGAGCCGATGCTGCCGCGGGCGCTGAGCGAGGACGCCTGCAGCCTGGCGCCCGGTGTGGAGCGCCTCACGGTGACCGCCGAGATCGAGCTCAGCCCAAGTGGCGATCAGCGCGCCGCCAGCTTCTACCGCAGCCGCGTCCGCTCGATCGCCCGCCTCGACTACGACCGGCTCGACCGCGTCTTCGCGGGCCGCGAGGCGCCGCCCGGCGAGGTTGCCGAGCCGCTGGCAGAGGCGCGCGAGGCGGCGGCGGCGCTGGGCGAGCGGCGCGGTACGACCAGCCTCGAGGTCGAGTCCTTCGAGCCCGAGTTCCGCTTCGACGAGGACGGCAACGTGACCGGCGCCCGCGGCGTCGAGCAGACCGAGTCGCACCGCCTGATCGAGCGGCTGATGATCCTCGCCAACGAAGCGGTGGCGCAGCTGCTCGAGCGCAAGCGGGTGCCGGCCGTCTACCGGGTCCACGCGCAGCCCGATCCCGCCCGGGTCGAGCGCATGGTCGAGCAACTGCGGGCGCTCGGCGTGCCGACTCCGCCGCTGGGCCAGGGGCTGGCGCCGGCCGAGGCGGGACGGGTGGCGGCGGAGGCGAGCAGGCTGGTGGTGCGCGAGGCCGCGCGGCGCGGCCACGGCCGGGAGGCGTATACAACGCTCGTGCTCCGTTCCCTGATGCAGGCTCAGTACAGCGACCGCAACAGCGGCCACGCCGGGCTGGGCAGCCCGGCCTACTGCCATTTCACCTCGCCGATCCGGCGCTACCCGGACCTGCTCGTGCACCGGGCGCTGCTTGCCGCGCTGGGCGAGGGGGAGGAGGCGCCGCGGGCGGCGGAGGCGCGCGAGGTCGCCTGGCACTGCAGCGAGCGCGAGCGCGAGTCGGCGCGGATCGAGCGCGACGCCGACGACGTCTGCGCCGCCTATCTGCTCGAGCGCGAGCTGGCCGAGCGTGGGGCGGAGACCGAGTTCGAGGGCGAGGTCTCGGGCGTGATCCGGGCGGGCGCCTTCGTCGGATTCGGCGGTGAGCTGGGCGACGTCTACGAGGGCTTCGTCCCGGCGCGGACGATGGGCGAGCGCGAGCGCTTCGAGCTGAACGAGGCAGAGACCGCCCTGGTCGGCGGCGAGTCGAAGGCGACCCTGCGGCTCGGCGATCCGATATCCGTCCGCGTGAGCGGCGTCGAGCCGGCGCGCGGCCGGGTCGACCTGGAGCGCCTCGATGGCTAAGAAGCAGAAGAAGAAACGCGAGCCCGCCTCGGGCGACGTCGCCACCAACCGCCGCGCCCGGCACAAATTCGAACCGGTGGAGAAGATGGAGGCAGGGATCGTCCTGCGGGGCTCCGAGGTGAAGTCGCTGCGCGGCGGCAAGGCGCAGATGACCGACGCCTACGCGGTGGTCGAGAAGGGCGAGGTCTGGCTGCGCAACCTCCACATCCCGCCGTATGAGCCGGCCAGCCGCGAGAACCACGAGCCGGAGCGGCCGCGCAAGCTGCTCCTGCACAGGGGCGAGATCGAACGGCTGATCGGCAAGACGGCGGAGAAGGGCCTGACCCTGATCCCGCTGCGGATCTACTTCAAGGACTCGCGGGCCAAGGTCGAGCTGGCGCTCGCCCGCGGCAAGGAGGGGCGCGACCGCCGCCGTGACATCGCGGACCGTGACGTGCGGCGCGAAGTCGAGCGAGAATTCAAGGGCAGAATGAGGTAGCTTCGAGATCGATGCGTTCCAGGATTGCCCCGCTTTGGTCCGCGGTGACCCTCATCGCGCTGGCCCTGGTCGTTCCGGCCCAGGCCCAGGCCGAATCGTTCCCGAACAGCGCCGGGAATTTCGTCAGCGACAACATCAAGTACTTCGTCGCCGGCCTCGTCGCCGCGGTTCTGGTGCTCCTGCTGGTGATCAGCGTCAGCCAGCGGCGGGCCAAGGAGAAAGCCGCCAAGGAGGGCGCCGCCGCGACGCCGGTCACGCCGCCCCCGCCGCCCCCGCTTCCAGCAGCGGGCGCGCCGCCCGCGGCGCAGGCTGCGACCACGGAGATGCCGGCCACGCCGCCGCCGGCAGCGCCCCCCGGCGTACCGCCGCCGGCCGCGAGCGGCCAGCCGCTGAGCGCCAAGGAGAAGCGCAAGCAGGCGCGGGAGCAGCAGCGCGCCGCGCGTCAGGAGCACCGCCAGTCGCGTCAGGCCGCGGCCAAGCAGCGCAAGGAAGAACGGGTCGCGAAGCGGGACGAACGACGCGGCAAGCCGGCCGCCGGCGGCGGTCGCGCCGACAGCCGCCGGGCGCGCAAGGAAGCGGCGAAGGCCGAGCGCCAGCTGGCCGAGGCGCAGGTGGCCCAGGAGCGCGAACAGCTTCAGCACGGCGGGCAGGGGACGCCGGCCCCCCCGGCCGCCGTCCCGCCCCCCGCCGCGACGCCCGAGCCCTCGCCCCTGCAGGCCGTGCCGCCGGTCCCCCCGGCTGCGGTGCCGCCGCCCGGGACGCCCCCCGATTACGGCGACCCCGCCGCGGCCGAAGAGCGCGTGCGGGCCAAGGTCGAGGAGATCCAGCGCGAGGAGGCGCGCATCCGCGCCGAGGCCGACCGCCGCATCGCCGAGGCCGAGCGCCTGCAGGGCGAAGCCCCCGGCCGGCTCTCGCCGGACATCGGCGCCGTGTCGCCGGTCCCGCCCCCCGGCGCCGACCTGCAGACGGCAGAGCACCGCCTTCAGCAGGAGCGCGAGGCGCAGGAGCGGGCGATGGGCGAAGCCCAGGACCGCCTGCGCCAGATCGAAGAGCGCACCAAGGCGGCCGAGCAGCGCGCCGCCGAGGCCGAGCGCCTCGCCCGGCTCAAGTCCGAGGAGGACGAGCGCGAGCGCCGCCTGCGCGAGATCCGCGACAGCGTCGCCCAAGCCGAAGAGCGAGCCCGCGAAGCCGAACGCCGCGCCGCGGAAGCCGAGCAGGCCGTGATCCATGCGGTCCAGTCCGGCCCCGGCGCTGCGTCTCCTCCGCAGGCGCCGGCGGCGCCAACTCCCGAGCCGCCGACACCTCCGCCGCCCCCCGCGCCAACGCCCCCCCCGCCACCGCCCGCGCCGTCCCCTGCGCCCGAACCGCCGACTCCGCCGCCCGCGCCGACCCCACCTCCAGCGCCCGCGCCGACTCCACCCCCGCCCCCGGCGCCCGAACCGCCCGCGCCCGCCCCTGAGCCGCCGACGCCACCTCCGCCGCCGGTCCCGGCCCCGCCGCCTGCGCCCACACCACCGCCTGCCGCCGCATCGCCGGGAGGCGAGATCGACCTCAACTCGATCACCTTCGAGCAGCTGCGCGCCGAGAACCTCTCCGTCACCCAGGCCACCCGGCTGCTTGCCCATCGCGAGCGGTTGGGCCGCTTCAACTCCGTCGATGACCTCGACGAGGTGCCGGGGTTCCCTCAAGACGTGTTGGACGACCTCAAGAGACGTTCGCGCGTCTGACGAGCGGTCCCGGTGGGGGTTCCGCTTAACTTTTTCGGTGGATCGTTGGTGGGCTGTCGCCGTTAGCTCACGACGAAAAAGTACAAGACGCTCCACCCCCACCGGGACCGCTCTTCGAGGCCCATTTCTCCTACAGCCCGTAGGCCTCCAGGAGCTTTAGCCAGAATCTCGCTGCGGGAGGGGTATGGAGCTATCGCGTGGCGGAGCTTTGGGAGGGGGACCTTGGCGACTATGGCGACTATTGCTGCTTGTAGGAAGTCGGCGGTGTCGAAGCCGGTGAAGGTTGCGCCGACGATCGTTTGGTGGGACTCGTCGATTACCAGGCGACTCATTCCGCCGGTGTCCTTGCCTTGGAAGCTTGCGCCTGCGGTGCTGTCGGTGGGGACGTCTACGGCGCGGGCCCGGATGCCGGCTTCTCTGGCCTGGTCGAGGGTCTTGCCGGCGGCGGCGACCTGGGGATCGGTGAAGGTGACGCGCGGCGAGCCGATGGCTTCGGCGCGGGCCTCGACCGGGCGGCCGAGGGCGTTCTCGGCCGCGACCCAGGCCTGGTACTTGCCCATGTGGGTGAAGAGGGCGCGGCCGTTGACGTCGCCGACGGCGTAGAGCCAATCGTTCCCGTCGACGCGCATGCGGTCGTCGACTTCGAGGAAGTCCCGCTCGCCGGGCTCGATGCCGACGGTCTCCAATCCGATCTCGGCGGTGCGCGGCTTGCGCCCCACCGCGATCAGCAGCTCCGCCGCCTCGACGACGCTGCCGTCGTCGAGCTCGACCCTCACACCGTCGCGCATCCGAGATTGACCCCCCTCTGGTGTGGTCGATGTCGGATGCGCGTCAGTCTTGGTCACCCGGGTGGCCCTGACGCCGGTTCGCACGTCTATCCCGTGGCGCTCGCGCAGCGCCTCCGTCACTTCCTCGCCGGCGAAGGGCTCCTCGCGCGAGAGCAGGCGCGGGCCGCCCTCGACCAGGGTCACGCGGCTGCCGAGCGAGGACCAGGCCTGCGACAGCTCGCAGCCGACCGGGCCGCCGCCGAGCACGACCATGCTCTCGGGGACGGCCTTGGCGTTGGTCCCCTCGCGGTTGTTCCAGGCTTCGACCGAGTCGAGGCCCGGGATCGGCGGCATCGCGGCGCCGCTGCCGGTGGCGACGACCAGCGCCCGCCGGGCGACCAGCAGCTCGTCGCCGACGCGCACCCGGCGCTCGCCGTCGAGCCCGCCGCTGCCGCGGAAGAGCTCGATCCCGCGTTGCTCGAGCCAGGGGAGTTGGCCGGAGTCGTCGAGGTCGTGGATCACCTCGTCGCGGCGGTCGAGCACCGCCTGCGGGTCGAGGCCGCCGCTGACCTCGACGCCGGGCACGCGCCTCGCCTCCTCGATCAGGTCGCCCGGCCGCAGCAGCGCCTTGGAGGGCATGCAGGCGTAGTAGGAGCACTCGCCGCCGACCAGGTGTTGCTCGACGATCGCCACCGACATGCCGCCGTCGGCGAGCCGGCCGGCGCAGACCTCGCCCGGCGCCCCGGCGCCGAGGACTATTGCGTCGAAGGTTCGCTCGCCCACCCCTGTATTCCTACCCGACCGCGTACAATCGATCGCACATAGCACGGGGGCGACAGGCTTCGATCTGGTCGGTCCGTGCGAACGGTTGCAGGTCGAGGTTGCCGGAGGCCTCGTTAAACACCGGCAAAAACCAATACGTGCGGACCATGAGTTCGCCCTCGCCGCCTAGCTAGAACCTAGGCGATGAGAGTCGGTCCTTCCCCGCCCGCGGGAAGGGCAGCCGGCTTCAGAATGCGGGCTCACCCAGGCGGATCGCCCCGTCCGCCAGGGGACAACTCAGAGGGCTCTGTCTCCCGCAGTGCCAGCCGGCGCGGACCCCGGGCGACGAGAATCAAGCGCCGGCTAAACCTGTAGACACCTTCGCGCTACGACCGGACACCCGGGTTCGAATCCCGGCGCCTCCATCGACGGATCGTTACGTCGCCTTCCTGCGCGGGATGAATCTCGGTGGGCGGCGGATCACGAATGACGAGTTGAAGGGGGAGTTCGAGGCGCTGGGATTCGCTGACGTCGCCTGTTTCCGTGCCAGCGGCAATGTGATCTTCGGGGCGGAGGGTGGCGACGAGGCGACGCAGATCAAGCGGATCGAAGTCGGGCTGGGCGAGGCGCTTGGCTATGAGGTGCCAGTCTTCCTACGTGACACGGTCGAATTGCGGGCGATCGCTGCGCGCGCGCCGTTCGACGCCGATGCGCTGGTTTCGTCGAAGGGGAGGCTGCAGGTTGCCTTCCTGCTTACAGCGCCAGAGGCGGTGGCGCGCAATCAGGCGCTTGCCTTGGCGACCGACGACGATCGGCTGGCGATCGAGGGCCGCGAGCTCTACTGGCTGCCGAGCGGCGGGATGTCCGACTCGGATCTCGACTTGAAGGCGCTGGCCGTGGTCCTCGGCCCGACCACGATCAGGACGATGGGCACGGTCGAGCAGATCGCGGCGAAGTACCTCGACGCCTGAGCTTCTACCGCGGGCCGATGCGGCGGGCGATCCGAGCTTTGAGCGTCATGTAGCCGACCGCAGTGGCCCAGGAGACCGGGACCAGGATCACCGGTGGGGCGCCGAACGCGAAGATCGCAACACCTGTGCCCACTGAGACGATGGAGCTGAAGAGCGAAGCTCCCCAAGGGGGTCGCTTACCTTCGGCCATCGCTTGGCTAGCGGCGAAGCCACTCGTGTAGGCCATTACCCCGCCGAGGATCGAGACCGCTGTTACAGCGGTTTCGAGCAGATCACGAGCTGCTGCTGCATTGATCGAGTCATCCGATCACCGTAGGAGGTATCGGCGCGCGCGTGGCGCGGAATGTCAATCTTCTGCGAAGAGATCCGCGCGGGGGAGCGCGGCGAGCCGGGCGTCGCGGCTGACCGAGCCGATCTCCTCGGGGAGACCCGCGAGCTGGACGTTGGAGACGAACTCCATCTCGGCGCCGAGGGGGCGGAAGAAGTTGTCGTAGTGGGTGGGGACGACGACCTTGGGGTCCAGGCGGGGGAGGATGCGGCGCCAGTAATCGTCGGTGAAGCCGCGGCCGGCGACGCCGGCGAGGAAGACGTCGACCTGGCGCTCGCGGATCGCGTCGTCGATCAGGTTGGCGCTGCCCTGGTGGTAGAAGCGCAGGCCGGCGACCGCGATCGAGATGCCCCAGACCTGACCGCAACGGTAGGCGCCCGGGGTCAGCGCGTCGAGGTGCTCGCAGGTGAGGTCGCCGTCGTAGGGGACGGCGAGGCCGAGCAGCAGGTTGGAGTGGACGCTGGGGGTGAAGCTGACCTCGAACGGCCCCAGCTCGTAGGTGCGGTACGGCTCAACCTCGACGGCGCGTTCGACGAGGCCGTGCAGCGCCATCAGCCTCACCAACGACTCGGAACCGTAGGCCCGGCAGCTGTGGCGGCGGGCGATCGCCGGCGCGTCGACCGCATGGTCGAAGTGGGTGTGGCCGACGAGCACGCCCGCCACCTCGCCCGGCGCTCGAACGAAGCGGTCGAGCGCCGCCGGGTCGGGCAGGGTCGGTCGCCGTCGCACCAGGTCGCCGAAGGGCACCCGCGACACGTACGGGTCGATGAAGATCGTCTGGCCCTCGAAGGTCATCCGGTAGCCGGAGACGCCCAGCCACTCGACCTCCAGGCCGGCCGGCAATTCCAGCGTCGCCGTCTCCAGCTCGTCCAACGCCTGGCCGTCCTGGCGCGCGTCGGCGCGCCGCCGCAGCCGCGCCTTGGCCAGGTCCCCGAGGTGCGCCAGCGGTCCCGCCATCGCCCGCCCAGGTTACGCCGACGGGCGCCGAGCGCGTACCGTCAGGGGCGCCATGGCGATCGCGACGGCAACCACGATCGACGTCTACGCGGGGGGCGCGCTGCTCTTCGCCGACGTCTCCTTCAAGCTCGAGCCGCGCGAGCGGATGACGCTCTCCGGGCGCAACGGCGCCGGCAAGTCGACCCTGCTGCGGGTGCTGGCCGGAGAACGGCCACCGGACGCGGGCAGCATCTCCCTGCAGAAAGGCGCCCGGGTCGCCCTCCACGACCAGCGCCCGCCGCGCGACTCCAGCCTCAGCCTCGCCGAGTACGTGTTCTCCGGCCGGGCCGAGATGGAGGAGACCGAGGCCGAGCTCGCCCGCCTCGAGGCGGCGATGGCGGCCGGCGAGCCCGATGACGAGACCTTGCGCGCCTACGCCGCCGCCCAGCAGCGGCTCGAAGCCGGCGGTGGCTACCGCTGGCGCGACGACGTGCTCTCCGTGCTGCGCGGGCTCGGCTTCGGCGAGGAGGCCGCCGGCCGGCGGCTCTCGACCTTCTCCGGCGGCGAGCTGACCCGGGCCTCGCTGGCGCGGGCGCTCGCCACCCGCCCCGACCTGCTGCTCCTCGACGAGCCGACCAACCACCTCGACATTCCCTCGCTGGAGTGGCTGGAGCGCTACCTGGTCGGACTCGACGCGGCGATCGTCCTGGTCGCCCACGATCGCTGGTTCCTCGAGGCGGTCGGCACCTCGGTGCTCGAGATCGAGGCGCGGCGCGGGCGCTTCTTCGCCGGCCCCTGGCACGCCTGGCGCAGGGAACAGGCGGCGCGCGAGATCGCCCGCGGCAAGGCGATCGAGCGCCAGAAGGACGAGATCGCCCGCATGGAGCGCTTCGTCGAGCGCTTCCGCTACAAGGCGACCAAGGCGCGCCAGGCGCAGTCGCGGCTGAAGACGATCGAGAAGATCAAGCGCGACGGCGTCGAGGCCGAGGCGCGCGACCGCCGCAACCTGCGCTTCTCCTTCGTCACCCCCGAGCGCCCCGGTCGCGTGGTGCTGAAGCTGGTCGCCGGGACGATCGAGGTCCCCGGCCGCACCCTGCTCTCGGGGGCCGAGCTCGAACTCGAGCGCGGCGAGCACGCCGTCCTGGTCGGCCCCAACGGGGCCGGCAAGACGACCCTGATCGAGACCCTGGCCGGTCGTCGCGAGCCCGCCGGCGGCTCGGTCCGCACCGGCCACAACGTGAAGCTCGGCTACCTCTCCCAGCACGCCGAGGTGGCGGCCGGACAGGGCACGGTGATCGAAGCCGCGCGCCGCACCACCGGACTCAGCGACAAGAAGGCGCGCGACCTGCTCGGCCGCTTCCTCTTCTCCGGCGCCGACGTCGAGAAAGCGCTCGACGACATCTCCGGCGGCGAGCAGGGCCGGCTCTCGCTGGCGATCCTGGTCGCCTCGGGCGCCAACGTGCTGATCCTCGACGAGCCGACGAACCATCTCGACGTCGAGAGCCGCGAGGCGCTCGAGGACGCGCTGCTCGCCTTTCCCGGCGCGCTGATCCTCGTCTCCCACGACCGCGCCCTGCTCGAGGCGGTCGGCACGCGGACGATCGTCTGCGAGGACGGCGAGCTGCACAGCCACCCCTGCGGCTGGGCCGAGTACCAGCGGCGCCGCGACGAAGAGAAGGGGGAGGCGACGACGAGCGAGGCGACCGCGAAGCGGGCGAGCAAAAGCAAAGGTGGCAAGCGCCAGCGCCCGGCCGCGGTCGCCCAGCGCGCCGCGCGCCGCGCCACCCGGCTGGCCGAGAAGGTCGAGGTGGCCGAGGCGACCCTGCGCGAGCTGGAGGACGAGCTCTCCGACCCTGCCACCTGGTCGACCCCCGAGAAATCCGAGCGCGCCAGCGAGCGCCACGAGGAGGCGAAGCGCCGGCTCGCCGAGCTCTACGAGGAATGGGAGGAGGCCGAAGCCGCGGTCAGCGCAGCGGCGGGTCCAGCTTGACCAGGGTGCCCCTGCCGGGGGCGAGGGTGATGTTGCGGACCTTGACCTTCTCCGGCTTCGGGTCGGGCGCGCTCAGCTCAGCCCGTTCGACGAACTCGCGCAGCACGATCCGCATCTCGTATTCGGCGAAGGCGGCGCCGATGCAGCGCCGCACGCCGCCGCCGAAGGGGATCCAGGCGTAGTTGTCGGCCTTGCCCTCGAGGAACCGCTCGGGCCGGAACTCCTCCGGTCGCGGGAAGAGATCCTCGCGGTAGTGCAGGGCGGCGATCGCCGCCATCACGAAGGTGCCCTCGGGCAGCTCGTAGCCGCCGATCTCGGCCGGCGCGGTCAGCTTGCGGGCGACGTCGACGATCACCGGTCGGGCCCGCAGCGTCTCCTTGACCGTCGCGTCGAGGTAGGCGTCCTCGCCGGCGGCGAGCGACTCGCGCAGCGCCGTGAGCGCGCGCGGGGTGCGCAGCAAGCGCTCCATCGCCCAGGCGAGCCCGGTCGCGGTTGTCTCGTGGCCGGCGGCGAGGACGGTGACCAACTCGTCGCGCAGCTCGGCGTCGCTCATCGGCTCGCCGTCCTCGTCGCGCGCCTGAAGCAGCAAGGAGAGGACGTCGTCGTGTCCCTCGGCGCCGGCCTCGACCTCGGCCCGGCGCAGGGCGATCTCCTCGTAGATGAAGCGGTCGAGGTCCTCGCGGGCGGCGAGGAAACGGGCCCACGGGCTCCAGCGGGTGAAGTTGCGCCGCAGGGGAGGCAGCGCGGTGACCAGGCTCAGCCGGCCGGCGAAGCGCTCGATCAGCCCTTCGAAGCGGCTCAGCCGGGCCTCGTCGTGGACCCCGAAGACGGCGCGCATGATCACCGAGAGGGTGATCCGCTGCGTGTGCGCTCGCAGGGCGAAGGGCTCGCCGACCGGCCAGCTATCCATCTCGCGCCGGGTCACGTCCCGGATCAGCTCACCGTAGCGGGCGATCCGCTCGCCGTGGAACGGCGGCAGCAGCAGCTTGCGCTGGCGCATGTGCGGCGCCTCGTCGAGGGTGAGCACCGAGTTCGGCCCGAGCGCCGGCTCGAGCACGGTCGCATTCGCCTCACCGGCATGCGCGAGCTCGGGCGGCGTCGTGAAGAGCTGCTTGACCAGGGTCGGCTCGGCGACGTAGACGAGCCGCCTGTAGAAGGGGAAGGAGACGCTGAAGACATCTCCGTAGCGCCGTTGCAGATCGATCAGGAAGCCGAGCGGATCGCGTGCGTAGCGGAGGACCTGCAACGTCGCCGGCAAATTCGATCCCGGCGGCATCAGAAGACGATCGTTCTCGAGCCGTCGAGGAGGACGCGGTCGTCGAGGTGGGCCTTGACCGCGCGGGCGAGGACGAGGCGCTCGATGTCGCGGCCGATCCGCACCATGTCCTCGGTCTCGTCGCGATGGCTGACCCGGGTCACGTCCTGGTCGATGATCGGGCCGGCGTCGAGTTCCTCGGTGACGTAGTGGGCGGTGGCGCCGATCAGCTTGACGCCGCGCTCGTGGGCGCGGCGGTAGGGGTCGGCGCCGACGAAGGCGGGCAGGAAGCTGTGGTGGATGTTGATCGCCGGCGCGCCGAGCCGCTCGAGGAACTCCGCCGAGAGGACCTGCATGTAGCGGGCGAGGACGAGCAGGTCGACCTCGCCGATCAGCTCCAGTGCGCGCGCCTCGGCCGCGGCCTTGCCGCCCGGCTCGACCGGGACGTGGTGGAACGGCAGGCCGACCGCCTCGACCTGGGCGGCGTGCTCGGCATGGTTGGAGACGACGGCGACCACCTCGGCGCCCAGCTCGCCGCTGCGCCAGCGCCAGAGCAGGTCGGAGAGGCAGTGGTCTTCGCGTGAGACCATGATCGCCACCCGCTTGCGCTCGGCCGACTCGGCGAAGCGGAAGTCCATCTCGAAGGGGGCGGCGATCTCGCGCTCGAAGCGCCCCTGGACCCCGGCGCGCTCTGCCTCGGGCACCGCGTCGAACGCCATCCGCATGAAGAAGCGGCTCTCGTCGCTGGAGTGCTGGTCGGCGTCGACGATGTTCAGCCCGGCTTCGGCGAGGAAGCCGCTGACCGCGGCGATCAGCCCCGGCCGGTCGGGGCAGGCGAGCAGCAGGCGGGTTGTCGGGTTGGTGCCGGTGATGCCGGGATGATGGCGGCTGCGGCCATGCCAGGCACCCCACCTACAACGCACGCACGACGGCGCCCGTACCACCCGCGGACCCATCATCACCGGCGGCGCGGCGAGCGGCTCGGGCTGCGCGAGGCCTGCGCGATGGCGATCGGCGGGATGATCGGCGGCGGCATCTTCAGCGTGCTCGGCGTCACCATCGACCTCGCCGGCCACCTCGCCTTCGCCGCGTTCCTGGTCGGCGCCGCGATCGCCGGCCTTACCGCGCGCGCCTACGCGCGCCTGGCGATCCACTCCGGTCGCTCGGGCGGCCCCTTCACCTACCTGCGCGAAGAGGGGCATCCCGAGGCGGCCGCCTGGATCGGCTGGCTGCTGATCGCCGGCTACATCTTCGCCCTCGCGGTCTACGCCTTCACATTCGGCCATTACGTCGCGCACGCGGTGGGCGCCCCGGCCACGGTGGCACGCCTCGCCGGCGTCGCCGTGCTCGCCGCCTTCGTCGGGATCAACCTGCGTGGCGTCGCCACCTCGGGGCTGACCGAGGACCTGGTCGTCGCCGTCAAGCTGGCGGTGCTCGGCGGAGTCTCGCTGGTCGGGCTCGCCTCGCTCAGCGCCGAACGGCTCGCGCCGCTCGACAACCGCGGCCTGCTCGGCGTCTTCCTCGGCGCCTCGCTGATCTTCGTCGCCTACGAGGGCTTCGAGCTGCTGCCCTACGACTACGACGACATCGAGTCGCCGCGGCGGACGCTGCCCCGCGCTCTCTACCTCTCGGTCGGGATCGTGGCGTTGGTCTACGTTGCGGTCACCATTGCCTCTCAGATGCTGGTCTCCGACGCTACGCTCGCCGCCCAGAAGGAGGTCGCCTTCGCGCTCGTCGGCAAGCAGGCGCTGGGCGTCTTCGGGCTCTGGGCGGCGACCGTCGCCGCCGCCTTCTCGACCAGCTCGGCGATCAACGCGACGATCTTCTCGACCGCGCGCCTGATGCGCGACGTCAGCGATGCCGGCGAGCTGCCCACCTCGCTCGCCCGCGAGCGGCACGGGCTGCCGGTGACCGCGGTGGTCTGGATCGCGCTGCTCGGCGGCGTTTTCTCGCTGCTGCCCGGGATCGCCGAGGTCGTCTCCTTCGGCTCGCTGACCTTCCTGCTCGTCTTCGGCTTGGTCAACCTTCTCCACGCCCGCCACACGGCGGCGCCCGGGTGGGACCGCCGGCTCGCCTATCTCGGCGCCGCCGCCTGCTTCGCGGCCGCCGCGGCGCTGCTCTTCGAGCTGGCCCGCTCCGACCGCCCGGCGCTGGCCCTGATCGCGGTCTGCGGCCTCGCGATCTGCGCCGCGCGGCTCGCATTTGTGAGGTCGCGCGATGCCTAGCTCGGTGCTTGGCGCCGACGCCCGGCCGCGGCTGCTGGCGCTCGCCTGCCTTGTGCTGATCGCGCTCGGCGGCGCGCTCAGCCTGCTCGGCGCCGGCGCCGCCGGCAACGCGGTTTGGGCGGCGACCGTGGTGCTGATGCTGGTGCCGCTCACCTGGTCGATCCTGCGCACCCTGGCCCAGGGCAGGGTGGGGGTCGACGCGATCGCGCTGGTGGCGATGGCGGGCGCCCTGGCGATCGGCGAATACCTGGCCGGCGCGGTGATCGCCCTGATGCTCTCCGGCGGCAACGCGCTCGAGGCCTCGGCCTCGCGCCGCGCCCGCCGCGAGCTGACCGCCCTGCTCGAGCGGATGCCGACCGTGGCCCACCGGCGCGGCGGGGCGGGTTGGGAGGAGGTGCCGGTCGAGCGGCTGGGAGTCGGCGACTTGGTTCTGGTACGAGCGGGGGAGCTTGTCCCGGTTGACGGCTCGGTGCAGAGCGCCGAGGTGGTCCTCGACGAGTCGGCGCTGACCGGAGAGTCGCTGCCGGTGACGCTGGCGCGCGGCGCCACGGTGCAGAGCGGCGTCGCCAACGCCGGCGACGCCTTCGAGCTGCGGGCGACGCGGCCCGCGGCGGAGAGCGCCTACGCCAACCTGGTGCGGCTGGTGCGCGCCGCCGAGACCCAGCGCGCCCCCTTCATCCGCCTCGCCGACCGCTACGCGGCCTTCTTCCTGCCGGTCACCCTGGTTGTCGCGGCGGCGGCCTGGATCGCGGCGGGCGACCCCGAGCGGTCGGTCGCGGTGCTGGTCGTCGCCACACCCTGCCCGCTGATCCTCGCCGCGCCGATCGCGATCGTCTCCGGCGTCTCGCGCGCCGCCCGCGCCGGGGTGATCGTCAAGGGCGGCACGGCGATTGAGCGGCTCGGCGAGGCGCGCGCCGTGCTGCTCGACAAGACCGGCACGCTGACGCTCGGCGAGCCCGCCGTGCAGGAGACGATCGCGACCGGGGATTGGCGGGAGGAGGAGGTCCTGCGCTTGGCCGCCTCGCTCGACCAGCTCTCGGCCCACGTGCTCGCCGAGGCGCTCGTCCATGACGCCGAGCGGCGCGGCCTGCGGCTGAACGACCCGGTGGGCGCGGTCGAGGAGCCGGGGCAGGGCATCGAGGGGACGGTCGAGGGACGCCGGGTCGCGGTTGGCAGCGCCGCCTGGCTGGTCGGGCGCGGATATGAGGTCGGCGACGCCGCGGCGCTGCGCGACGAGGGCGACGGGGCGGGCCTGGCCAAGGTCCTCGTGGGGGTGGACGGCCGCCTCGCCGGGGTGGTGGTGATGGCCGACCGCCTGCGCGAGGACGCGCGCGGGCTGGCCGGCGAGTTGCGCGAGGCGGGCGTCCGCCGGGTGGCGATGGTGACCGGCGACCGGGCGGCGGTGGCGGAGCGGATCGCGGCGGAGACCGGGCTCGACGACGTCTATGCGGAGCGCAGCCCCGAGCAGAAGCTCGACGTGGTGCGGGCGATGCGCGCCGATCCGGAGCTGGCGCCGGTGGTGATGGTCGGCGACGGCGTCAACGACGCTCCCGCCCTGGCGCTCGCCGACGTCGGCATCGCGATGAGCGGCCCGGGGGCGACGATCTCCTCTGACACCGCCGACGCGGTGATCGTCGTCGACCGCATCGACCGCGTCGCGACCGCCGTGCGGATCGGCCGCCGCGCCCTCGGCATCGCCCGCCAGAGCGTCCTCTTCGGCATCGGCCTCAGCCTCGTAGCGATGGCCTTCGCCGCTGCGGGCTACATCCCCCCAATCGCCGGCGCGCTCCTCCAGGAGGGCATCGACGTGGCCGTAATCCTCAACGCCCTCCGCGCCCTCACCGACTGAGCCCCACAGGGGTGTAACGCTTTGTGGATGACATAGGCGAACTACGCGTTACGCCCATGCGCCGTTCCGCTTCATCCGCTGGGTGCAACGTCTTACGGACGATATGGGTGAACAAGGCGTTGCACCGGGGCTTGGGGTCTATCGGTGGTCCGTGCCTGGGCTAGTTGCGAATCGCACTAATAGAGAGGCGAATGTGAGCGCGATCACACATATCCCTTCTCTGTAGAAGCCGAAAACGCCCGCAAACGGCTCTAGCAAGCCGTCTGACGGGGTAGCTACGGTCCCGCGCCTTAACAAAGAAACGGCCGGGGCACCGCGTGAACGGCCCCCGGCCTGGCACAGGAAGGGGTACTTCCCATGCAGGCAAAGAGTAGTCCGAAGGTGCGCCGAGCCGTGCTCGGCTTGGTCCTTCACGAGCATCCGGCAGAACTAACGTCCCGCGATCTGAAGCGCGAGTTTGGCGACGATGCCCGTCAGGCCATCGTGGACCTGCTTGAGGCGGGTCTACTGCGCCGAGAGGGCGACTACGTGCGGCCGACGCGGCTCGCCCTCAACTTTTATCGGCTCGACCTCCCGTGAGCGTCGCAAAGCAGTTCGGAGACAACCTCCGCCGCTGTCGCAAGCGCGCCGGGTTCTCGCAGGAAGAGGCCGCGGTCCGCGCTTCCCTCCACCGCACGGCCATCGGCCAGCTTGAGAGGGCGGAACGCACCGCCCGCATAGACACGCTGGTCAAGCTCGCAGGGGCGCTCGATGCCAGCCCCGCCGAGTTGCTTGAGGGGCTTACGTGGGAACCGGGTGGCACGCGCCTTGGCCAGTTCACCGCCTCACCGCCCAGCTAGCCTTGGTTCATGGCAGACGAGCGCCGCAAGCAGAAGACAGAGAAGGGGCTGGAGATTCCGGTCCCGACCAAAGGGGACTTCGACGCCGCGCTTTCTAAGGTCGCGCCGAAGCCAGCAAGTCGTAAACGCCCTGGCGGGAAAGACCGGCCTGGGCAGCAATCTGGGTGATCGAGACCCCAGCGAATCTCGCCGCCTCGCAGTAGTCCCGCAAGTCTTCGGTTGCCTTTTGCCGGTCCTCATCGGCCTTGGCCCGGCGCTTGGCGGCTTTGGCGATCTCTTGCAGCGTTCGTTCCTGCTCGCTGATCATTTCGCGGCCCTGTCGAGCAGGTTGTGGAACATCGCCCGTTCGCCCCTGAAGCGTTCGTTGTAGCGCCAGGCGTACTCGTCTAGGTAGGACTGAAGCCACTTGCCAGAGACCTTCTTGTAGGCCCCACGCATCCCGGTCTTCAAGTTCCCGAAGAAGCCCTCAATGGTGTTCGTGTGGATTTCGCCATCGACGTAGGAGCCAGCCGAGTGGTTGATGACCTTGTGGTCTTTGTACTCGGGAGCCAGCGGCTTGTAGGCCATCCAGTCGTCTGTAATCAGGATCGACTGCGGGTTGATGTTGGCCCGCACGGCTCCACTTAGCGGCTCACCCCGGCGGGCGGCGATCACGCGGAGCCGGACCTTCCCACCGCGCTCGACCATCCCCAGCACGGTCGTCTTGGACTCGCGGAAGCGGGCGGCCTCCTTGTATCCGTTCAGCTTCTTGCGGGGCTTGCCGCCCCAGGAGGTCTCATCGACCTCGACCACGCGGGCGTCCAGCGGCTCGGCGTCCTGGTCGGACATCAGCTCGTTTCGGATCTTGTTGAATATGCGCCAGGCGGTCTTGTAATGGACTCCAAGCTCCCGCTCTAGCTGCTTGGCAGATATGCCGCAGCGAGTGCTCGTCATCAAGTACATGGCGTGGAACCAGAGCTTCAGCGAGGTTGAGGACTTGGCGAAGATCGTCCCGGCTGTGGGATGGACGTGGTGCCCGCAGCCGGTGCAGGTCCACGACTGCCGCCCCTGTTTGGTCGCGTAGCGCTTGAAGACGCGCTCGGTCTCGCACTTGGGGCACTCAGCGTGTTCGCCGTCTGGCGAGAAGCGGGTCCGCCACAGATGCTCAAGGCAGGCAGCATCGTCGGGGAACTCCGCAAGGAACTCGGTTACCGAGTAGTCCGAGTGCGAGGACTTGGCTCGCTTCGGTTCGTGGCGGTTGGCCGGGGGCATGGTGTAAAGCTACTTGACATAGGCGTCTATGTCAAGAAGCTTTACACTTTGTCGTCTTCATTCGCCACAGCGACCTTGTAGGTGACGACGGCGAAATAGAAGCCGCTGAGAGCAAGCTCGCCGAGCATCGAGAGGGTCAGCCATTCGTAGATCGCCTGGAAGGTCTTACCCGGGTCGAGACTGCTCCCGGCAAGCCCCGAGAAGGTCAGCACGAACAGAAAGAGGATCGCCACGAGCATGTTGGCGATCAGGAGCGCGAACGCCTCGCCGCGTTTCAATTGGGCGACAATTTCGCGGCGCGAGTCAAGGCCCGCCAGGATCGCCACTGCGGCGATATAGAAGCCCAGCAGGCTGGCCGCTACCGGCACGATCTGCTCGTAGAAACCAATTCGGCTTTCCCCAGAAAGGCGGCCGATAAGCGGAGTGGGACCGGAGAAGGTGACCGGCTCGATCAGGAAGACGACGACCGCCGCGGCGGCCACGATGATCGCAGCGTGCCGGAAACGCAAGATCCGTTCAACTGCCTCGCGCAGCTTTTCCGAGCGCCCCAATTTCTTTCTCAAGGTCCCTCCTAGCGCGCCGGATGTTGGCGTAGACATCTTTATTTGCACTGGCTGGAGTGATCTCAATTGGCTGCTTCAACCGTTCTTGCTTCAGATTGATGGTCTCGATTTCGCCACGGTCGTTGTAGCCCTTCACATGGAGACTTTCAACGGCTTCGATGTGCTCAGCCAGATAGGTGACGCCAGATCCGATTTCTTTGGCAAGGACGGCGTCCGGCCCTGCTCGCCCGACACTGAGATCGACGCCGATCGTGGCGGCGTCGGTCCCGTTACCGGCTCGCCAGAATTGCCGAAAGCCGGTCCGTTTCTCGTCGAACTCTTTCTGCTTGATCTGGGAGGTCCGGACCTTGACCTGGACCTGCCGCAATCCGTTTTCCGTGAGTTCCTTGAGACGTTCGACCATGTCGGGCCGGAATAGGTTGACGATGTGAACTGCCTCTTCGCTGGTGGCAAAGAAGTACTCGCCGAGCTTCTTATGGTTCGGGGCGTCCCGCGAACTCACCGCGCCCATGAATCCGTCCGGCCAGATGGCGGCCCAGGTGAACTCGGTGATGTTTTCGTCTTCTTCTATTTCGACAGGCGAGAGTTTCCGCGTGGCGGTGAGGCGGAACGGAGCGTCCGGCCTGATCCGCAACAGGCGCAGGTGGGCCGGTTTTTTGCCTTCCGGCTCTTTATCGACGATGACCGCTAGCTGGTCGTCACCGTCGATTTGTCGCCAGTCGGCATCCCCAAGACCGTTAACCACGGCGACCGCTGCGGCCAGGTCGAACGAATCGACCTCCGGAAAGTCCTGGCACTCGTAAAACACAATCTGCCGTTCCGCCACTGCTCATCTCCCCATCTGGTTGCAAGAACGGGGAGTACCCTATAGAGGCTTTGAGCGGCGTCGAAACATGCTGCTTGGCTGTCTTTCCCGGAAATTGCTTGCAAATCACGACTCCGGCGCTATCAAGCGGCCCGCGAAACGAGCATAGGGACGGGAGATTGCCGTCCGGTCTGAACGGCAATCTCCCACTGTTCACGAAAATAAGCCTCAGCAAGCCGTAGGCGCGGCAGCGCTGGGGCACAACATGAAAGGAGTAGTCGCATGATCGCGACTCCTCGTTATCGGCCGCATGCAATCGCTCCGGCCGAAGATGTGTATATCGCCGTTAATAGCTCGGGAGAAGTCTTGGGCATTGGCGTTCGGCGCGAGAAGGGCGAAAAACTGCCCGAACTCGTGGCGCTCGATTCCAAACCGGTCGGTTACATCCGCATCGGCGAGATCGAAGCGATTCTGTCGATGGCCTAGGGAGACCTTCCCGCGCCCCCGATTCTGTCTGGGGGCGCGGGCATGATCTTCCAGCCACTCGGCCGTACCCGGGGCTGCCGCGATCATTGGACCCGCCTAGCAAGCGAGATCGCGGTGGCCCCGCTCTTTGTCGTAGAGATCAAGTGCATTTGGGTTGCAACCAACCGATGCCTTCCGTCCAGGCCGTGGTCCGGCTTCTCACCGGAGAAGCGGAATATAGCGGCATGGTGGCCCCTCAATCGGACGCCAAAAGTGCGGAAATTGCGGAGAACTGACTTGCAAACGAGGCTTCGTTTGCTATGGGCCGCTTCCTGTCTGGTTTGACCAATCTCGTCATCGGCTGCCCGCCGTGCCAGCCGAACTCACTCTTCGGGCAACAAACCGCCCAAAACCGCTCCATCCCGCATTCTCATGCGGTTTTCAGCCCCTTGAGCTTCTACAGAGATGGGACATGTGTGAGCGCGATCACGTTCTGGGGCCGCAAATACCGGCACGGTCCCGCGCTTGCTCACAAAACGCACATATTTCATTGCTGTCCTGACAAGCCTGATCGTCTTCCCGGCCGCCGCCCTTGGCGCGGGCGGGGGAGGGGCGTCCGCACGGGTTGGCGTCGCCAACGCGCGGCCGGTGGGTCTGGCGCTGCTGCGGCGACCGACGGTCAACTTCCACCGAACGATTCACCGCACGGTCGCCCGCCTCGAAGCCGAGCGGCGCGCCGCGGCGCGCCGCAAGCGCCACCAGCCCTACGCCACCCTCCCCGGCGGCGTCTCGCTCGAAACGCTCAACGCGATCGCGGCCTGCGAGTCCGGCGGCGACCCCACCGCCGTCTCCTCCGACGGCAGCTACCGAGGCAAGTACCAGTTCGACTACGGCACCTGGGAATCCGTCGGAGGATCAGGGGACCCTGCCCAAGCTACCGAGCAAGAGCAGGACTACCGCGCAGCTCTCCTCTACGAGCGTTCCGGCTCCAGCCCCTGGCCCATCTGCGGCTGAAATCTTGAAGTGCGGTCGGTGCCCGACCGCTCCCCTACGATCCAGGTCATGAGCGAGGCGGTTCCCACCCCGGACCCCGCGGGACCGAAGCGGAAGCCACCTCGCGAGGCGATCGTCGAGGCCCGCGTCCGCGCGCCGACGCGCGGCAACCGCAAGCTCGAGCGGTTCCTCGGCGCCGTCAACGAGGACGAGCAGGTGCGGGGCTGGTGGTACATGGCCCAGGTCCACGCCGAACGGCTCGGCATGTCCGACCACTCCTGGGTCCACACCCAGATCGTGCTCAACATCGCCCTGCGGCTGCTGCGGCTGCTGGTCAAGGCCGAGGTCGAGCCCGCGGTCGTCGCCGACCACGGGATGTCGTCCCGGGACGCCGAGGTCGTGGTGGCCGGCGGCGCCCTGCTGCATGACGTCGGCATGTCGATCCACCGCGCCGACCATGAGGCCTACAGCCTCTTCCTCGCCAGCGGGGCGCTGGAACGGCTGCTCTCCGACATCTACAGGCAACCCGAGCGCACGATCGTCACCGCGGAGATCCTGCACGCGATCATCGGCCACCGGCGCCGTGGCGAGCCCTACACGCTGGAGGCCGGCGTCGTCCGCGTTGCCGACGCGCTCGACATGGCGCAGGGGCGGACGCGGCTGCCGATCGAGGCCGGCCAGGAGGGGATCCACTCGATCTCAGCCGCCGCCGTCGACAAGGTGCGGATCGAGCCGGGGGAGAAACGTCCGGTGCGGCTCGAGATCGAGCTCAACAACTCGGCCGGCATCTTCCAGGTCGACGACCTGCTCGCCACCAAGATCCGCGACACCCCGCTGGAGGGCAAGGTCGAAGTCGTCGCCGAGGTCGAGGGCGAGACCGAGAAACGGCTGCTCAGCGGGTTCCGGCTCGACTGAGCCGGATCAGCCGTAGCGCTGCAGGTCGAACTTGCGTCGCTCTTTCCTGGCCTCGAGCCGCCCCTGGACGATCGAGAGAACGATCACGAGAACGGCGAAGAACGCGATCACGCCGAAGCAGAAGAAGGTGATCGTCTTGTCGGTCGTCGGACCGGCGATCCCGACCCCGTTCTCGGCGAAGGCCAGCGGCGCCGAGACCAGCGCCGAGAGCAGCGCGGCGCTCAGGGCCATGACGATCGCGAGCGGGCGGGGGGGCTGCTTCACGGCCCGCAATCTAGCGAACGTCCCGCCGGAACAGGTCGCGGACCCCCTAAAAAGAGCGAACGGCCCGGGGCAGTGGGCCGTTCGCGGTGACGAGAGAGGAGTCTCGTGAGGGTCGAAGTCTGCCGAGGGGCCGCACGCCTGCGGTGAACATCCGGAGAAATCTCAGGGATTCCTGAGCGGCCTGGTTCCCGCAAATTACGCACGTTTGCCTGTGAAAATCCTGTGAACGCAGGGATTTTGTCCTGACCGGCGTCGGGCGGAAGGCATACAATCCCGCCGTCGCAGCAGCAGTGGCCACTCAGGTCGAGGCGACGCCTCCCAACTTGAATACACAGCAGACCATCCGGCTCGCGGTAATCGACGACGACAGCGGCTTCGTCACGGTGCTTTCGAAGCGCACCGAAGGGGCCGGCTGGCAGCAGCGGGTGCTGAGCAGCGCGATCCCACCGGAGGAGCTGGTGGCGATGAAGCTGAACGCGCTGCTGATCGATCCGGCGGTGCTCGGCGACGAAGCCTGGGCCTACATGGAGCGGATCTGCGGGATGCTGCCCGACCTCGGCGTGATCGTATGCACCGGCCGCTCGACCGTCGCCCAGCGGGTGCGCGGCCTGCGACTCGGGGTCGACGACTGGATCGGCAAGCCCTGCCACCCCGAGGAGGCGATGGCCCGGATCGAAGCCATCTCGCGCCGCCGTCGCCGCAGCCGCACGGGGGACGAGGCGCGCCCGCTGGTCGCCGGCGAGCTCGAGATTCGCGCCGACCAATTCCAGGCCTTCGCCGCCGACGCCAGCCTCGACCTCACCCGGCGCGAGTTCGAGCTGCTGCAGCTGCTCGCCGACGCCAAAGGCCAGGTGCTGGAGCGCGAGACGATCTACCAGCGGGTCTGGGGCTACGCGATGGCCCACGGCGACCGCTCAGTCGACGTCTTCATCCGCAAGCTGCGCCAGAAGCTCGAGAAGCGCTCGCCCGGCTGGCGCTACATCCACACCCACTTCGGCGTCGGCTACCGCTTCGAGCCGGAGGCGGTCGGCGGCGAGCGCCCCGAGGCGGCCCCCGAGCCCGCCCCCGAAGCGGTGGATTCACAAATAGTTCACAGCAGCTTTACGGTCGCGTAACCGAGCCGGGCCGCCCCGTGGCGATGCTGCCCGGGGATGCTGGAGATTCGGCCTGAGGAGCACGCGGCGCTGGTCGACGGTCGGCCACTGAGCCTGACGATGCGCGAGCTGCAGCTGCTCACCACGCTGGCCGCTCACCCGCAGCGGATCCTCACCCGCGAGGAGCTCTACGCCGAGGTCTGGGGGCGCGAGCCGCGCCACGCCGACCGCTCGGTCGACGTCTACGTCAGCCGCCTGCGGGCGAAGCTGGGCGAGGCGCTGCCCGGCAAGCGCCTGATCCACACGCACAGCGGGATCGGCTACCGGTTCTCGCCGGAAGGCTGAGCGAAGGCCGCTGCTTGCGGCCGTTTCGGCGCATTCGGCCGGCTTTTACATCTTTTTCACAACCCCGATACAGCCAGGTAACAAGCTGACAACAGGCCGCTGAGAGGGTGGCGCGGAAGCTCAGAATTGATTCCCGAATCTAAGGAGATACGCGTGACCAAGAGACTTCTAGGCGTCGGACTCGCCCTGGCGCTTGCAATCGGCGTCGCCGCCTGCGGCAGCTCGTCCTCGAGCAGCGGCGGTGGCGGCACGATCAGCGGCGCCGGCTCGACCTTCGCGCAGCCGATCATCAGCCAGTGGGGGTCCGAACTGAAGAAGGAAGACGGCCTCACGGTCAACTACAACTCGATCGGGTCCGGCGGCGGCATCGCCCAGTTCCAGGCGAACACCGTCGACTTCGGCGACACCGACTCGGCGATGAACGACGAAGAAATCGAAGTCGCCGACAAGAACGGCACGACGGTTCACGTGCCGATCGTGTTCGGCGCGGTCACCGTCTCCTACAACCTGCCGGGCGTCGAATCGGGCCTCAAGCTCGACGGCGAAACGATCGGGAACATCTTCCTCGGCAAGATCACCAAGTGGAACGACCCGGCGATCGCCAAGCTGAACCCCGGGGTCGAACTCCCCGGCACTTCGGTCACAGTCGTCCACCGCTCCGACGAATCGGGCACCACCGCCCTGTTCACGCAGTTCCTCGATGAAACCAACAAGCAGTGGCACGAACAGGTCGGCACCGACAAGACGGTGAAGTGGCCGACCGGGACCGGCGCCAACGGCAACGAGGGCGTCGCCGGCACCGTGGCCCAGACCGAAGGCGCGATCGGCTACGTCGAGCTCGCCTACGCCCTGCAGAACGAATTCACGACGGCCGCGGTCCAGAACAAGGCCGGCAAGTTCGTCACCCCGAACCTGGAATCGACGAAGGCCGCCAGCGAAGGCGTGAAGTTCCCGCCCGACCTGCGCTTCAGCGCGATCAATGCGTCGACCGCTCCCAAGGCCTACCCGATCGCCTCGGGGACCTTCGTAATCGTCTACGAAGACCTCTGCAAGGCCGGCAAGAGCGAAGAAACCGCGAAGAACGTGGTCGCCTTCCTCGACTACGGCCTCGGCGAAGGCCAGCAGGTCGCGGAAAAACTCGACTACGCGGGCCTCTCGCCCGAACTGCTGAAAGCGTCGCAGGCCAAGGTCAACGGCCTGAAGTGCAACGGCGAACCAATCGAAACGTCCTAGGGTCGCTTGGAGGCTGGAACGCAACAAGCGCCGGGGGGCGGGCGATCGTTGGATCGCTCGCCCCTCTCGCGTCTCCCCGACCGCCTGGTGCGCATCGGGCTGACCGCGATCTCGGCCGCGATCCTCATCCTCCTCGCCTATTTCTTCGTCAAGCTGACGATCGAAGCGAAGCCGGTCTTCGAAAAGTTCGGCGTCCTCGGCTTCGTCTTCGACAACAACTGGGACGTCTCAAAAGGCATCTACGGCGCCCTGCCTCTGGTCGTCGGCACCCTGATCACCTCGGCGCTGGCGCTGACGATCGGCGTGCCGATCGCCGTCTCGGTCGCACTCTTCCTGACCGAGCTCTGCCCGCGGCGGCTGCGCGGATCGCTGACCGTCCTGGTCGACCTGCTCGCCGCCGTGCCCTCGGTGGTCTACGGCCTCTGGGCCTTCTTCTTCCTGATCCCGAAGCTGAAACCGGCCGAGCAGTGGTTCGCCGACACCTTCCACTTCATCCCCTTCGTCGCGACCGAAAACGTCGCCGGCCCCAACTACTTCATCGCCGGCCTGATCCTGGCGATCATGATCCTGCCGATCATCAGCGCGATCAGCCGTGAGGTCCTCTCGACCGTGCCGCCCGACCAGAAGGAGGCGGCGCTCGCCCTCGGCTCCACCCGTTGGGAGATGATCCGCACCGCGATGCTGCCATACGCCCGGCGCGGGATCGTCGGCGGCTCGATGCTCGGCCTGGGACGAGCGATCGGCGAGACGATCGCGGTGACGATCGTGATCGGCGACAACCCGATCCTCGGCCACAGCATCTTCGATCAGGGCTACACCCTGGCCGCGGTGATCGCCAACGAGTTCAACGAGGCGGCCTCCGACCCGATCCACAGGGCGGCGCTGATCGGCGCCGGGCTCGTGCTCTTCGTCCTCACCCTGCTGGTCAACTCAGTTGCACGGCTGATGGTGCTGCGCAGCGAGCGCCAGGGGTCGCGCCCGATCGCCGCGGCCGCGGCGGAGGGCCTCTAGATGGGGACCACCGCCCTTCAGCCCGGTGGCTCCCTGCCGCCGGTGAGCGCCCGCCGCCGTCGCGTCGACCGTGCCGCCCGCTCGCTGCTCTGGCTGGCGACCGGGGTGGCGATCGTGCCGCTCGTCCTGGTGATCTTCTACATCCTCAGCAAGGGGCTTGGCGCCCTGAGCGTCGAATTCTTCACCACCGATCCCACCGGCGACTTCTTCGGTGCCCAGGGGGGGGTGAAGAGCGCGATCCTCGGCACGATCGAGATCGTCGCCGCCGCCGCGGTGGCCGCGGTTCCGGTGGGCGTCGGAGTGGCTCTCTACCTGACCGAGTACGGCGGCAACGGCAGGCTGGCCCGTGCCGTGCGCTTCTTCGTCGACGTGATGACCGGAGTGCCGTCGATCGTCTTCGGCCTCTTCATCTACCTGACGCTCGTGCTCGGTGGCTTCGGCGGCTCCAGCTTCGCCGGCTGGAAGGGCTCTGCCGCCCTGGCGCTGCTGATGCTGCCGGTCGTCACCCGCTCGGCCGAGGTCGTCCTCCAGCTCGTGCCGGGCTCGCTGCGCGAAGCGGCACTGGCGCTCGGCGCCCCCCGCTGGAAGGTGATCGTGCGCGTGATCCTGCCCAGCGCGGCCTCGGGAATCGTCACCGGATCGCTGCTCGCGATCGCCCGCGCCGCCGGCGAGACCGCGCCGCTGCTGTTCACTGCCACTATCGTCAAGGCAACCACGTTCAACCTCAACGAACCGATGAACTCGCTTCCCGCCCAGATCTTCCAGGACTTGAAGCAGCCCAATGACGAACTCGTGCAGCGGGCCTGGGGGGCGGCGATAACGCTGGTTGGGATGATCCTCGTGCTCACCCTGGTCGCCAAACTGATCCAACGGAGAAGCCGTGTCCAAGGAGCCCCCTGAGATGGACCCAGACCGAGCGAACGCGCCTGAGCAGGCCGAGCGCCAAGCAGACGGCCGTCCGTCGCCGCCAGGCCCGGCCTTCGTCGAGACGACCGGGTTCCCCGACAGCGCCTCCGTCGGGTCTCAACCGGTCGCCGCGAAGCGCCAGGTCGAGCTTCGCGGGCTGAGCGCCTACTACGGCGACCAGCGGGCCGTGAAGGACATCGGGCTCTACTTCCCGGCGGCGGACGTGACCGCGATCATCGGCCCCTCGGGCTGCGGCAAGTCGACGATGGTGCGCTGCGTCAACCGCATGCACGAGGAGACCCCCGGGGCGAGGGCGGAGGGCGAAGTGCTGCTCGACGGAGTCGACCTCTACGGCTCCGGCGTCGACGTCGTCGCCGTGCGCCGGGCGATTGGGATGGTCTTCCAGAAGCCGAACCCCTTCCCGACGATGTCGATCTTCGACAACGTCGCCTCGGGGCTGCGCTTTACCGGCGCCGGGCGCGGCGAGATCGACGATCGAGTCCATAGGGCGCTGAGCGAAGCCGGCCTTTGGGATGAGGTCAAGGACAGGCTCGGCAAGCCGGGGCTCGGTCTCTCGGGAGGGCAGCAGCAGCGGCTCTGCATCGCGCGGGCGCTTGCCGTGGACCCGGAGGTGCTGCTGATGGACGAGCCCTGCTCGGCGCTCGACCCGGTGGCGACGCTGCGGATCGAGGAGCTGATCGGCGAGCTGAAGGAGCGCGTCACGATCGTGATCGTCACCCACAACATGCAGCAGGCGGCGCGGGTCGCCGACACCACCGTCTTCATGCTGGGCGGCGAGCTGGTCGAGGTGGGGCCGACCGACAAGCTCTTCACCAACCCCGACGACGAGCGCACCGAGCAGTACGTGACCGGGAAGTTCGGCTGATGGGGGAGACCAGGACTCAGTACCAGGAGGAGCTGGAGCAGCTCGAGGCGAGTGGTCTGGGCGGGCTCGACCTGGTCAGTGCCGCCCTCGGCCGCACCCTGGAGGCGATCGAGCACCAGGACGTCGAGCTGGCCCAGATCGTCGTCGCCGACGACGACCGGATCGACGGGCGCTACCTGGAGGTGCACCAGAGCCTGATCACGCTGCTCGCCACGCAGTCGCCGGTGGCCACCGATCTGCGCCTGATCTCAGCCCTGCTGCACGTCCTGAAGAACGTCGAGCGGATGGGCGACCAGTGCGTGAACATCTGCAAGCTGATCCCGCTCTCCGGCAACGAGCCGCCCTCCGACGAGCAGATGGTGGGGCTGATCCTGAGGATGGGCTCCCAGACCAAGACGCTGATCAGCCAGGCGAAGCGCGCCTTCGCCGACCGCGACGTCGAACTGGCCCGCGACCTGGTCCGCCAGGACGACGTCGTCGACGACCTCAACCGCGACTGCTTCCGGCTCGCCCTGGAGATCGGCGACGACGCCGACCGGCGCGAATGGGCGATGACGATGCTGCTCGCGGCGCGGGCGATCGAGCGGATCGGCGACAACGCCGTCGACATCGGCGAGCAGGTCAGCTTCGTGGTCACTGGGCTCTTCCAGGAGTTCGAGGACGCCTCGCATCCCAGTGCTTGAGCGGGGGGAGGGGCCGGGCACCCCTCCCAGCTCAACTTTTTCGGTGGAGACGAACGAGGCTGACGCCGCCGGCTCACGACGAAAAAGTACAAGCCGCCGGGAGGGGTGCCCGGCCCCTTCTATCGCTCCGGCGCTTGAGATCCGGGGCGTCTGGGAATATCTGGGGCGAACGCCGTGACGCTTTGCGCTGCCATAGATATTGGGTCGAACACGACTCGTGTGCTCGTTGCCGAGCCCGTTGAGGGGCAGCTGAAGAAGGTGATGGAGCAGCGGGCTTATACGCGGATCAACAAGGCGATTCGCGAGGACGGGTCGATTCCCGAGGCGAAGGTCGAGGAGGTCTGCGACGTCGTCTCCACCCAGGTGAAGCTGGCGCGCGAGCTGGGGGCCAGGGAGATCCGCGCAGTTGCTACGGCGGCGATGCGCGAGGCCTCGAACGGCGAGGAGGCGGCGGCGGCGATTGGGGCTGCGGCCGGGGTTCCGGTCGAGATCCTCAGCGACGAGGAGGAGGGGCGGCTCTCCTTCATCGGTGCGACCAAGACCCTCGGCCATCCGGTGGAGGGACGGATCGGCGTCGTCGACGTCGGCGGCGGCTCGACCGAGGTGATCCTCGGCAGCGTGCCCGGCGGCGCCGAGGACGTGCTCTCCTGGAAGGTCGGGTCGGGGGTCCTGGCCGACGAGCTGATCTCCTCCGACCCGCCCTCGGCCTCGGAGATCCGCAAGGTGCGCGACCGGATCGACGACATCTTCGCCGGGGTGGAGATCGAGCACCCGGCGCAGGCCGTCGCGGTGGGAGGCAGCGCCACCTCGCTGCGCCGCCTGGTCGGCGCCGTGCTTGAGTACGAGACCCTGGAGCGGGGCGTGCGGGTCCTCTGCGGCGATCCGGCGGCCGACGTCGCCCGCCGCTTCGAGCTCGATCCCGAACGGGTGCGCATCCTTGCCACCGGGGTTCTCCTGCTGGAGAAGGTCTCCGAGCTGCTCGGCCAGCCCCTGCAGATCGGCAAGGGCGGTTTGCGCGAGGGCATCGTCCTCGACCTGCTCAACGGCAGCACCAACGGCTCCCGCCTGCGCCTGGTCGCCTAAGGCAGGCCGCCTTCGACCCCCGGCCTCGCCAGTTGTCCGGGGACGTGCCGCAATTTATGTACCTATATGGACCTCTAACTTGCGGCACCTCCCCGTTAGCCTGGGTGGGTGGCTGGTGCGCGGAAGGTCGGAATCGACTGCGCTGGGTCGTTTGCGGAGGCCGCTGCGCTGGTGGTTGGGACGCGGGCGGAGGAGGTCTTCGAGCGGGCCGAGGGAGTGCTCGACACGAGTGAGGTCGAGCGGGTGCATGACATGCGGGTGGCGACCCGGCGGCTGCGCGCGGCGCTCGAGGTGTTCGTGTCGGTATTCCCGCGCAAGAGGCATCGCAAGGCGCTGAAGCGAGTCAAGGCGCTGGCGGATGCGCTTGGCGAACGGCGTGATTTTGACGTTGAAATCGAGCTGCTGGAGAGCCTGGTGCCCGAGATTGCCGACGCGGACCGGGCTGCCCTCGATGCGCTGATCGACGAGCTACGCGAGCGCCAGGTTGCCGCGAACGAGGCGCTGGCGCCTTACGTGCGCCGCAAGCGCCTCAAGAAGCTGCGCCGGCGGCTGCGAAAGCTGGTGAAGGGCGTGAAGCGGTGAAGGCGCGCCCTGTCGAAGGACTCGATCCGAGCGAGCCGCTGCGCGTGGCCGCGGCGCGGATCGTCGCGGTCCGGCTCGCGGAGCTGCGCGGGTTCGCCGACGAGGCGCTGTCGCCGGACGCGAGTCGCGCCCAGCACGAGATGCGGATCGCCGCGAAGCGGCTGCGCTACCTGTTGGAGATCTTCGAGCCGTGTCTTGGTGGGGAGGCGCGTGCCGCCCGCGCCGCGGCGAAGCGGCTCCAAGGCACGCTCGGCGAGCTGCACGACTGCGACCTGATGCTGCCCAAGGTCACCGAGATTGAGTCGGCCGCGGCTCTGCTTCGTGCCCGGCGCGAGCGCCTCTTCTTGGACTTCGCCGAGCTCTGGCGAGCCGAGGCTGCCAAGGGCACCTGGTCCGCCCTCGGGCGGGCTCTGTAGTTCACCGGACGTTCACCGTCGTTTCTCTGGGTGTTCACAATTTTTGCCTGCTCGTAGCGAATATTTGAGGCGACCAAGCGAATGCGAGAAGGGGAGACGCCGATGATTTCCCGAGTTGACATGCATTGCCATTCCACCGCCTCACAGCTCTCGCGGCTGGGGGTTCAGAGGTCGCTGGGGCTGCCCGAGTGCGCGACGCCGCCCGCGGAGGTCTACGAGCTCGCGAAGAAGCGGGGGATGGACTTCGTCACGATCACCGACCACGACACGATCGACGGCTGCCTGGAGCTGGCCGATCGTCCCGATTGCTTCATCTCCGAGGAGCTGACCGCTCGGTTCGCCGGCGAGCCACAGGCGGTGCACGTCCTCTGTTACGGGATCACTCCCGGAGACCACGAGTGGCTGCAGGCAAGCGCCGGCGATCTCGAGGCCTGCGCCGCGTTCCTTCACGAGAACGGGATCGCCTGCGCGCTCGCGCACCCGTTCTACAACGTCGCCGCGCCGCTGACGCCGCGGCACCGCCGCCGTCTCGCCGAGTTCTTCGGAGTCTGGGAGGTGCGCAACGGCTCGCGCGCGGCGGAGCTCAACATGCCCGCCGCGATCTACGTCGAGACGCACGGTGGCACCGGAATCGGCGGCTCCGACGACCATGCCGGCGTGGACATCGGCCGCACCTTCACCGTGGCGCCCGCGGCCGCCACGCCGGAAGAGTTTCTGCGGCATATGCGAGAGGGCCGGGTCGAGGCCGGCGGCGAACAGGGCAGCGCCGCCAAGTGGGCCCACGCGGCGATGGCGCTCGCCACCCGCGCCCTCGTCCTTGACGCTTCCGGTGCGCCTTGTGTGGGCATGGACCACAAAAAGCGCACCGGAACGGTCGATCCGGCAGCCGTGCTGAAGATCGCGCAGCGGACCGTCAGCCAGGGGGCTGCGCGCGAGGGCAAGGTCGCCGCCGACATCGGTCCGGACGACGCCCGGGCGCTGCTCGAGGCCTGGCTGGATTCGGTCGAGATCGACCTGCGCGGCCGCGACCTGCTCGCCTTCTTCCAGGCGGAGGGCTTCTCCCACGCCGATCTCTACCGACGCGCTCGCCGCATCCACGAGCGGCGCCTGCGCGAGGCGGTCGAGGCCGGCACCGCCGCGGCGGCCGAAGGCAATCTGGCCGGAGCCGCGGGTGGGCTCTTCGAGGCGATCGTCCCGGCCGTGCCCTACGCACCGGCGACGGCATTTCTCGGCGCCGAGAAGGCGAAGCTCGCCACTCGCCCGGGTGAGCGCCCGCGAATCGCGCTGATCGCCGACGGAATCGGCTCGACCCACGGGGTCACCGCGACGATCGAGCGGATCCGCGAGCTCGGCGTGCCGGGCTACGAGATCGAGGTCGTCGGCACCGACCCCGGCGTCGACCGGCGCCTGCCGGCGGCGGCCGAGCTCGAGGTCCCCTTCTACGCCGGCATGAGCCTCGGCGTGCCGGGACTGCCGGGCCTGGTCGAGACCCTCGCGGAGGGCCGCTACGACGCGGTTCACGTCACCGCCCCCGGCCCAGCTGGGATCACCGCGACGCTGCTCAACCGGGTCGCGGGAACGCCGCTGATCGCCAGCTACCACACCGAGCTGGCCAGCTACGCCGGTCTGCGCAGCGGCGACGGCGGCACGGAGGCGATGGCGCGGGCTGCCCTCAGCGCCTTTTACCGGGTGCCCTCGCTGGTTCTCTCGCCCAGCCCGGCCGCCGACCGCTCGTTGCTCGAGCTCGGCGTTGGACCCGAGCGGGTAGGGCGCTGGGAGCGGGGCGTCGACGTCTCCCGCTTCGACCCGGCCAAGGCCGTCCGCGCCGACTTCCCCGGCGAGGTCAAGGTCCTCTACGCCGGTCGTCTCACCCGCGAAAAGGGCATCGACCTGCTCGCCGAGAGCTTCCTGCGGGCGCGCGCGGCCGACCCGCGCCTGCACCTGCTGCTCGCCGGCGGCGGCCCGGAGGAGGGCGAGCTGCGCGAGCGGCTCGGCGAGCACGCGAGCTTCCTCGGCTGGCTTGACGGGGAGGAGCTGGCCCGCGCCTACGCCAGCGCCGACCTTTTCCTCTTCTGCTCGAGCACCGACACCTACGGCCAGGTCGTGCTCGAGGCCGGTGCCAGCGGCCTGCCGGTCGTCGCCGTCGCCGAGGGCGGGCCCGCCTCGCTGGTCGAGAACCGCCACACGGGCCTGCTCTGCCGCCCCGATGCAGACCACCTCGCCGGCGCCGTCCTGCAGCTCGCTGCCTCGCCGCTGCTGCGCCGCCACCTCGGCGCCTCGGCCGCCCGCGCCGCCCGCGAGCGCTCCTGGGAGCGGGCAATGGCTCAGCTCGCCGAGGGCTACGGCCGCGCGCTCGGCGCCCACTCAGCGCAGGCCGCGGCCCAAGCCGCCTGAGCGGCCATGGGGCGCCAGTACGATGGGCGGATCGACGATCCCGGCCTCTATTTCAACCGCGAGCTCTCCTGGCTCGATTTCAACCAGCGGGTGCTCGAACTCGCCGAGGACCCGAGCGTGCCGTTGCTCGAGCAGGTGCGCTTCTGCGCGATCTACGCATCCAACCTCGACGAGTTCTTCATGGTCCGCGTCGCCGGTCTCTTCGACCAGCTCGACGCCGGTATCGACGCGCGCGGCCCCGACGGCCTCGCCCCGGGCGCGCAGATCGACGCGATCCAGGCCCGGGTGTTGGAGCTCGACCATCGTCTGCACAGCTGCTTCGACGGCACCCTGCGCCCGGCGCTGGAGGAGCACGGGATCCGCATTGTCTCGCTCGACGACGCCGGCGAGGACGAGCGCCGCGAGATCGACGCTCGCTTCCACGAGCAGGTCTTCCCGGCGCTGACGCCGCTGGTGATCGGCCTCGGCCGGCCATTCCCCTACATCTCCAACCTCTCGCTCAGCCTCGGCGTGCTGTTGCGCGACCCCGAGAGCGGCACCGAGATCATCGCCCGGGTCAAGGTGCCGAAGGAGCTGCTCGGCCGCTTCCTGCCGGTCGACGAGGGCGGCAAGGCGTTCGTCCCGCTGGAGGAGGTGATCGCCGCCAACCTCGACGCCCTTTTCCCCGGCACCGAGGTGATCGACCACGGCTACTTCCGGGTCACGCGCGACGCCGACTTCACCGTCTCCGACGAGGCCGACGACCTGCTGCAGGCGGTCCAGGACGAGATCCGCCGCCGCCGCTTCGGCGAGGTCGTGCGGCTGGAGATCGCCGCCGGGATGAACCCGAAGCTGCGCCAGCAGCTGATCGACGCGCTGCGGCTCGAGGACCGCGAGGTCTACGACATCGACGGGCTGATCGACCTGGCCGACCTGACCGCGGTCGCCGACGTCCCCGGCCACGCCGAGCTCCGCTACGCGCCCTGGACGCCGGTCACGCAGCCGCGCCTGCAGGGTGAGGACGAGGAGCCGGTCGACATGTTCGCCGCGATCCGCCAGGACGACATCCTCGTCCACCACCCCTACGACTCCTTCGCCACCTCGGTCGAGCGCTTCGTCGAGCAGGCCGTCGCCGATCCCGACGTGCTGGCGATCAAGCAGACCGTGTACCGGACGAGCGACGACTCGCCGCTGGTGCCCTCGCTGATTCGCGCCTCCGAACGCGGCAAGCAGGCGGTCTGCATGGTCGAGCTGAAGGCCCGCTTCGACGAGGAGGCCAACATCCACTGGGCCAAGTCGCTGGAGGAGTCCGGCGTGCACGTCGTCTACGGCATCCCCGGGCTGAAGACCCACGTCAAGGCGATCCTCGTCGCCCGCCGCGAGGGCGACCGGGTGCGCGAGTACGTCCACATCGGCACCGGCAACTACCACCCGAAGACGGCCCGCCTCTACACCGACCTCGGCCTCTTCACCGCCGACCCGGAGATCGGCGCCGACGTCGCCGAGATGTTCAACTTCCTCACCGGCTACGGGCGGCCGGCCGAGTACCGCAAGGTGCTGGTCAGCCCGACGACGATGCGCAACCGGATCGTCGAGGAAATCGAGGCGACGGTCGCCGCCCACCGGGCCGGCGAGGAGGCGCGGATCACGATGAAGATGAACTCGCTGGTCGACGCCACCTGCATCCGCGCCCTGTACGAGGCCTCGAGCGCCGGCGTCCCGGTCGACCTCAACGTGCGCGGCATCTGCTGCCTGCGGCCGGGCGTGCCCGGCGTCTCGGAGAACATTCGCGTCATCTCGATCGTCGGGCGCTTCCTCGAGCACTCGCGCATCTACGCCTTCCAGCGGGGCGAGGCGACGCGCGTGCTGATGGGGTCAGCGGACCTGATGCCGCGCAACCTCGACAGCCGGGTCGAGCTGGTCACCCCGGTCGAAGAGACAGCTCTGCGCGCCGAGATGCTCGACGTGCTCGCCCTCTGCTTCGCCGAGAACGCCAACGCCTGGCAGCTCGACGCCGAGGGGAGCTGGACGCGGCTGGCGCCGGCCAACGGCCAGCGGCGCAGCGTCCAGGAGGAGCTGCGCGAGCGCCACGGGGCGCGCGCTGCCGAGCAGCTGGCGACGACGGCCGGCTGAGCGGAAAGTCGCCCGCCCGGTCAATAGGATTACGCGGTGGCGCGGCTCTCCTTCCTACCCAGCGATCGGATCTTCTTCGATCTCTTCATCGAGGCCGGGCAGAACACCCTGCGGGCCGCGCGGCTGCTCGACCGGATGATGGGCTCCTGGCCCGACGACGGCGGCCTCGGCCGCGAGATCGTCGAGGTCGAGCACGAGGGCGATCGGATCACCCACGACATCGTCCAGCGGCTCAACTCGACCTTCGTCACGCCGATCGACCGCGAGGACATCTACGGGCTGGCGACCCAGATCGACGACGTCGTCGACTACACCGAGGAGGCGGCCGACTTCCTCGGCCTCTACCAGATCGAGGCGCCGATGGCCCAGGCCCAGGCGCTGACCAAGGTGCTGGTCGGGGCCTGCGAGCAGCTCGCCGCCGGCCTCGAGAACCTGCGCGGCTTCAAGGGCCTGGAGCAGTACTGGATCGAAATCCACCGGCTCGAGAACGAGGGGGACCGGATCTCGCGCGACGCCGTCGCCTCGCTCTTCTCCAACGGGATCGACCCGATGGTCGTGATTCGCTGGAAGGACATGTTCGCGGTGCTCGAGAACGCGATCGACGCGACGGAGACTGCCGCGCAGACCCTTGAGGGCATCGTCATCAAGAACTCATGAGCGGCGACGCCGCGATGGTGCTGGTCGTGGTCGCGGCGCTCGGCTTCGCCTTCTCCAACGGGTTCCACGACACCTTCGACGTGATCTCGACCTCGGTCTCGACCGGCGTCGCGCCGCCGCAGGTGGCGATCGCGGTCGCCGCGCTGCTCAATTTCGCCGGGGCCTTCGTTTCGGTTGCGGTGGCGGCGACGATCGCCGGCAAGATCTTCGACCCGGCGGCGATCAGCCCGACGGTCGTCTTCGCCGGCCTGATCGGGGCGATCGCCTGGAACCTGGGCACCTGGCGCCTGGGTCTGCCGTCGAGCTCCACCCACGCGCTGATCGGCGGCCTGCTCGGGTCGACGCTGGTGGCGGCGGGGAGCGGCGCGGTGCTCGGCGGCGGGCTGCTCGACAAGGTGCTGATCCCGGCTCTGCTCGCGCCGCTGGTCGCCTTCGGCCTGGCGCTGACCCTGATCGTCGTCATCTACCGGGCGCTGGGGCATCGGGCGCCCGGGCCGGTCTCGCGCGCGTTCCGCGCGGGCCAGGTCGTCTCCGGCGGCCTGCTCGCTCTCGCCCACGGCGCCAACGACGCGCAGAAGACGATGGGCGTGGTAACCCTGGCGCTGATCGCCAAGGGCAGCCTCGCGGCGGGCTCCGACCCGCCCACCTGGGCGATCCTCGTCGCCGCCGCGGCGCTGGCGCTCGGCACCTACAGCGGCGGCTGGCGGGTGCTGCGCGGGGCCGGCTCGCGGGCGATCAAGATGGATCCGGCGCAGGGCTTTTCGGCCGAGGGGGCGGGGGCGGCCGCGATCCTGGTCGCCACCTTCCTCGGCTACCCGATCTCCACGACGCACGCGATCAGCGGCGGGGTGATGGGGGCGGGCGCCGCCAAGCGGATCTCGGCGGTGCGCTGGGGGGTGGCCGGGAACATCGTCACCGCCTGGTTGCTGACGCTGCCGGCCTCGGCCGCGGTCGGCGCCGCGGCCTACGGAGTCGCCAGGTTGCTGGGCAGCGGTGCGTAGAATTCTTCCGGTGCGCACGCTGCGTGACGTCGCGATCATCATGCTGCTGGCGCTGGCGGTCGCCTTCACGCCGTCCGGCGGCAACGCCGCGGACACGATCCTGACCGCGATCACGATGGGCTTCCTGGCGGGGATCGCCTGGATGCTGTTCGTGCTCAGCCGCCAGAACCAGCTCACCCTGGCGGCGCTCAGCGACGGCCGGCGGGCGATTCTCTACGCGGCGCTGGGGATGATCGCGCTGCTGATCGCCGGTAGCGACAGGCTCTTCTCCACGGGCGGCGGCACGCTGCTCTGGATCGTCCTGCTCGGCGCCTCGGTGGCGGCGATCTGGCGGGTCTGGCTCGACGCGAACTCCTACTGAGATTCGTCACTGAATTTCTCCAATTGACGCGCCACGCGTGAATCGCGACCTGGCAGCGTCCGGGCCGTGCCGTCACCGGACCCCAGCAGCGCAGGCCACAGGGAGGAGGGGACCGCCTCGGTCGAGCTGATCGGGGCGCTGCCCTTCCTGCTGCTGGCGGTCCTGGCGGCGGCGCAGATCGGCCTCGCCGGCCAGGCTCTCTGGTCGGCGGCGGTCGCCGCCCGAGCGGGGGCGCGGGCGGCCTTGGTGGGAGGCGACGCGACGGCGGCAGCGCGACGGGCGCTGCCGCCGTCGCTGCGCCGCGGGTCCCGGGTCGAGGACGGCGACGGAGTCTCGGTGCGCGTCGCGATCCCGCGGCTGCTGCCGATCTTGCCGCGGCTGACCGTTGGCACGAGGGCGGATCTGGGTCCCGGTGGGTAGAGAGCGAGGACAGGCCACGGTCGAGTTGCTGGCCGCTATCCCGCTGCTGCTCCTAGCGGGCTCGGTGGCGTTGCAACTGCTGGTTACCGGGTACGCGCTGACTCTGACCGATGGCGCCGCGGAGGCCGGTGCGCTGGCGCTGGCGGCCGGCCGCCCGGCGCGGGTGGCAGCGCGCGACTCGCTGCCGGGATGGGCGGCCGACGGCGCCCGGATCGAGGTGCACGGTGGAGAGGTGAGCGTGCGCCTGCGCCCGCCCTCGCCGCTGTCGGCGCTTGCCGACCGGCTCAGCGTCACGAGCCACGCCTTCGCGAAGGGCCCCGGCCGGTGAACGGCCCGCTAGTCCTGGTGACGAGCGTCGGCAGGGCGAGCGGCTCGCGCGCCGCCGCCGCGGCGCTCGCCTGCGCCGGCTCGGACCCCGACCGCGCCGGGCTGCTGATCGACGTCGGCGGCCGGCTTCCGCGTCCGACCCTGCTCGCCTCCCAAGGGGCGCGCGAGCTCGAGGAGCGGCTCGCCGCGCACCTGCCGGAGTTGTGCGCCGCCGCCCGCGGCCACACCTGTCACCTCGCGGTGGGGGTCGAGCCGGTCGACCTCGACGCCGTGCGGGCCGCGCTGCCGCTGGTCCGCGACTCGGTCGCCGTGTTGCACGTCGCGCCGGTCCTGCTTCGGGCCTTCCTCAGCGAGTCGAGCGTCGCACCGAGCGCCGTCCTGCTGCGGGCCGATTTGACGACGGACCGAGCGCTGACCGCGCTCGCGGTTCGCGAGCTCGCCGCCCGCGGTCTGCGAATCAGGGTATTGAAACGCCCTCTGGCCTGGGTCTCGGCCCGCCGGGCGCTGTTCGGCGTTCTGCCCGGAGGCGCACCCGGCGGTCTCCCGGTCGCCCTGGCGAATTCCCTTTTGGAAAGCCGAATTTCAGCGGCGCACCCGTGCTACAGTGAATTCAATGACGCGGAAGCTGACCCAGCGGGAACTGCGCAACAACAGCGGCGAGATCATGCGGGCGCTGGATGGCGGTGAGGACTTCATCGTCACCCGGAACGGGAAGCCGGTCGGTGAGCTACGCCCGTACCGGTCCCGAGAGTTCATCTCTCGCGACGCGTTCCTTGCGGCATTCGCAGGTTCCCCCCACATCGACTTCGAGGAGTTCCGCGCCGACATCGACCGCTACGTCGATCAGGATCCTACGCCCCGTGGATGAGCCCCCTTCGGGGCGCGGCCTGCTCGATACGTCGGTGGTGATCCGGTACGACGAGGTCGATCCAGTTCGTTTGCCGGCGGAGATCGCGATCTCGACGTTGACGCTCGCGGAGCTGACGGCCGGCCCACACGCGGCAGCCGACGACCTGCAGCGTGCGCGGCGGCAGCATCGGCTCCAGCGTTTCGAGGCGGAGATCGAACCGCTTTCCTTCAACTCTGAGTGCGCGCGGGCGTACGGCAGCATCTACGTGGCGACGATTGCCGTCGGTCGCAAGCCGCGTGGCGGACGCTCGATCGATCTGATGATCGCCGCCACTGCGCTCGCCCACCAACTGCCGCTCTACACGCTGAATCCCAAGGATCTACGCGGCCTCGAGCAGCTGATCGAGATCGTCGACGTCGGCGCCTAGGCTGCCGCCGCCTCTCGCATTCCGCCAGAATCGCAGCATGCTGACCGTCGCAGTCACCGGCCCCACCGGCGAGATCGGGCGCCCCTTCATCTCGGCCCTCGAGCGGATGCCCGAGGTCGAGCGGGTGATCGGCATGGCGCGGCGGCCCTTCGACATCGCCGGACAGGGCTGGGAGAAGACCGAGTACCGGCGCGGCGACGTGCTCGACCGCGAGGCGGTCGACGCCCTGGTCGAGGACGCCGACGTCGTCGTCCACCTCGCCTTCGTGATCGTCGCCGGCGGTGGCGATAGTCGCGAGGTCAACCTGAGCGGCTCGCGCAACGTCTTCGAGGCGGCGGCCGCGGCCGGCGCCAAGCGCCTCGTCTACACCTCCTCGGTGGCCGCATACGGCTTCGGCCGCGGGATGCCTGCGCTGCTCGACGAGGACGAGCCGGTGCGCGGCGCCTCGCGCCATCCCTACGCCGCCCACAAGGCGGCGGTCGAGGGCGAGCTCGAGGAGGCGCTCGCCGACTCGCGCACCGACGCCTACGTTTTCCGCCCCTGCATCGTCGCCGGCCCGGAGGCGACCCTGCTGCTCGACCTGATCCCGCTGCTGGCGATCGGCCAGCGCATTCCGGGCCCGCTGCGCTGGGCGCTGGGCAAGGTGCCGGAGCTGCGCCCCGTCCTTCCCGATCCCGGCGTGCCCTTCCAGCTCGTCCACCACGACGACGTCGCCGCCGCGCTCTGCGCCGCCGTCCTCGGCCACGGCCCGCCCGGCGCCTACAACCTCGCCGGCCCGGGCGAGCTGACGATCAGCGACCTCGCCCACGCGCTCGGCTGGCACTCCGTCCCGGCCCCGCATCTGGCGGTCGGCGTCGCCGCCGAGGCCGTCGCCCTGGTCCCCTTCCTGCCCGACGAGGCGGCCTGGATCGAGGCCGTCCGCCGCCCGGTCCTGATGGACACGACCCGCGCGCGCCGCAAGCTGCACTGGATGCCCCACCACGACGCCCGCGAGACCCTCGCCCAAACCATCGCCGCCGTTCGCTCCCGCTGAGCGCCCCGGGTCGATGGGGACGTGCCGTCCCTTAGGTACCACCGGTGGCCGCTTAGGGACGGCACGTCCCGGTCAGCCGGCGCGGCGGTGCCAGGCGCGCAGGTGGCGAGCGCCGCTGCCGTTGCCCGGGGCCTTGAGGAGCAGGCCGCGGTGGGCGACGTCGCGGCCGAGCAGCTGAACCCGCATCCGGTGCCGCCTGGTGCGGCGCAGCAGGCGCACGCCCTTTTGCTTCAGCTTCACCGCGAGGGTCCTGGTCCGGCCGGGGAACATCGAGAAGCGGTGCTTGCCGATCGGCAGCAGAGCCCGGCGCCTGATCACCTTTCGCTGGCCGTTGCGGTGCACGACGCGCTTGTAGCCGACGTGAGCGATCAGCTTGACCAGGCCCTTGCAGCGCCCGTTGCCGGTGCAGGTCACGGTGATCCGCGCCCAGCGCCCGTTGACGGGCGCGAAGCCGCCGGCGTAGGCGTAGCCGCGCAGGAGGGTCAGGTCGGCGCTCGTCTGCGTCGTCGAGCCGGCGAAGTTGGCCGCGGTCACCTGGCAGTCGTAGGTGCCGGGCTTGGTCGGCCGGTAGCTCGATTCGGTCGCCCCGGCGATCGCTTCTCCGTTGTGCAGCCACGAGTAGGCGTAGGTGGCGGGCGCTTGGTAGAGGAAGGCGCCCGGCAGGTCGGACATCCAGGCGCCCCGGCTGCAGTAAAGCGGGCGTTCGACGATCTGCTGACCGGAGATCTCGGGGACGCGGAGGGTGGGCGCCGGTTGCGGCGCTCGCAGCAGGGCGAGGTAGTAGGGACCTTCCAGCGTCGCGCCCGCTGTGTTCAGCTGCCCGCCGCCGTCGCTTCCGTCGAGCTTGGCGTAGGAGATCGAATTGGGCAGGCTCCCTTCGGCCCAGAAGATCCTTCCCTGGCCGGGGTCGAGCGCGATCCCGTCGGTGCCCGTGATTTCCGCTTCGCCGGGACTGAGCTCCCCGCCACCGCCGCCGGAGAGGCTGGCGTAGAAGACGCCTTTGGGCGCTTCGCTGTTGGTCCAGTAGATGCGGCCGTCGTCGATGGCAAGGCCCATCGGGCGTTCCACCGTCGCCCCGGTCGTGTCGAGGTCGCCGCCGCCGCCCGTGCCGTCGAGGTTGGCGTAGGAGATCGTGGCGCCTTCGAAGTTGGCCCAGTAGATGCGGTTCGCGGAGGGGTCGATCGCGAGGCCGCGCGGGTCGTTCAAGGTTGCGCCGGTGGTGTGCAGGTCGCCGCCCCCGGTGCCGTCGAGGTGGGCATAGGAGATCGAGTCTTCTTCGGAGTTGGCCCAGTAAAGGGTGCCCGCGGTCGGGTCGATCGCCACGCCGAAGGGATCGCTCACCGTTGCTCCGCCGGTGAAGAGCTTGCCGGCGCCGCTGCCGTTGAGGTTCGCGTAGTAGATCGCGTTGTCGCCTCGGTCTGCCCAGTAGATGCGACCGGTCGTCGCGTCGATCGCGACGCCGGTGGGGATTTCCGGGGTCACGCCCGGAGTGCCGAGGTCACCGCCCCCGCCGCTGCCGTCGAGGTTCGCATGGGAGATCTTGGCCCCCAGGCCGTTCGACCAGTAGACGCTGTCCGCCGCGCTTGCCACCGCCGGCAGCGCCAGGGCGGCGACGGCGATCGCGATCAGCAGGGACAGGAACTTTCCGTGGGCACCGGCTCGCGGCGCCGACCTGGGACTCATCTGGCATTCCCCCTCGTGTCTGCGCTTTTCGTCTTTCTCGCCCTGAGGCTAGTCAACCGAGCCGACCGGCCGGTGTTGCGGTCTCGGCCGAAGTGCCGGCGAGCCAGAATCCGTAGCTGCCCCGGATGGAACGGCGACGCCGCGCCCGTACGGTGAACAGGTGTTCGAGGCGAGGATCCACGGGCGTGGCGGGCAGGGCGTGGTCACGGCCGCCGAGCTGCTCTCCGTCGCCGGCTTCGACGAGGGGCGCCACGCGCAGGCCTTCCCCAGCTTCGGCTCGGAGCGGACCGGGGCGCCGGTCGTCTCCTTCTGTCGCTTCTCCGACCGACCGATCCGCACTCGGGAACCGGTCGCCGAGCCGCACGCGCTGATCGTCCTGGACCCGACCCTGCTGCACCAGGTCGACCTCTTCGCCGGCCTGCGCCCGGGCGGCAGCGTGTTGATCAACACGGCTCGCGGCATCGAGGAGCTCGGCCTCGGCGAGCTCGCCGCGCAGCTCGGGCCCGGGCGGCTGCTGACCACGCCGGCGACGGCGATCGCCCGCGAGCACCTCGGCCGGCCGCTGCCCAACGCCGCCCTGCTCGGCGGCTTCGCCGCGCAGACCGAGCGGCTGCGGCTCGATTCGGTGCTGGCCGCGATCGGCGAGCGCTTTCCTGGCGCCGCGGGCGAGGGCAACGCAACCGCCGCCCGCGCCTGCTTCGAGCAGGTTGCCGGCCAGCTGGAGGCGGTCGCTCATGTTTAGGCAGGTGGAGGGGTCGGCCGCGGTCGCCGAGACGGTCGCCCTCTGCCGCCCCGAGGTCGTCTGCGCCTACCCGATCTCCCCCCAGACCCACATCGTCGAGGGACTCTCCGACCTGGTCCGCGCCGGCCGCCTGGCGCCCTGCGAGTACGTCACGGTCGAGTCCGAGTTCGCCGCCCTCTCGGTTTGCATCGGCGCCTCGGCGACCGGCGCCCGCGCCTACACGGCGACCGCCAGCCAGGGCCTGCTCTACATGGCCGAGGCGCTCTACAACGCCTCCGGCCTCGGCCTGCCGATCGTGATGACCGTCGCCAACCGGGCGATCGGCTCGCCGATCAACATCTGGAACGACCACAGCGACGCGATGTCGCAGCGCGACTGCGGCTGGATCCAGCTCTACGCCGAGACCAACCAGGAGGCGGTCGACCTGCACGCGCAGGCCTTCCGGCTCGCCGAGGAGCTCTCGCTGCCGGTGATGGTCTGCATGGACGGCTTCATCCTCACCCACGCCTACGAGCGGATCGACGTCCCCAGCCAGGAGCAGGTCGACGGCTTCCTGCCGCCCTTCGCGCCGCGCCAGGTGCTCGACCCGGCCGAGCCGGTGACGATCGGCTCGATGGTCGGGCCGGAGGCCTTCGCCGAGGTCAAGTACCTCGCCCACGCCAAGCAGATGCAGGCGCTCGACCTGATCCCCCGGGTGGCGGCGGAGTTCGAGGACGCCTTCGGCCGCCCCTCCGGCGGGCTGGTACGCGGCTACCGCGCCGAGAGCGCGGAGACGGTCGTCGTCGCGCTCGGCTCGGTGCTGGGCACGATCGAGGACACGATCGACGAGCTGCGCGAGGAGGGGGTGAGCATCGGCGCCCTGGCGATCAAGTCCTTCCGGCCCTTCCCGCTCGAGGAGGTGCGCGCCGCGCTGGCCGGCGCCACGCGCGTGGTCGTGCTCGAGAAGGCGCTGGCGGTCGGGGTAGGCGGCATCGTTTCGGCGAACGTGCGGATGGCGCTCTCGGGCATCCAGCTGCACGGCTACACGGTGATCGCCGGCCTCGGCGGGCGGCCGATCACGAAACGGTCGCTGCGCACCCTGTTCGCCGACGCGGTCGCCGACCGGCTCGAGCCACTCAACTTCCTCGACATGGACTGGGCGACGGTTGAGGCCGAGCTGGCGCGGATGGGCGCCGGCGGCCGCAGCGGACCGCACGCCGAGAACGTGCTGCGCGAAGCGGGCATCGTCGCCGCGAGGTCGCACTGATGGCCGGCGCCGAGCAGCGGGTGAAGCTCTACCAGTCGGGCACCTTCGTGGCCGGAAACCGGCTGCTGGAGCCGGAGGAGCGCACCGTGCAGGCGCGCATGGACCGCTCCAACAGCCTCACCTCGGGCCACCGCGCCTGCCAGGGATGCGGCGAGGCGCTCGGCGCCCGATACGCGCTCGACGCGGCGATGCGGGCCACCGGCGGCAAGCTGATCGCCGCCAACGCGACCGGCTGTCTCGAGGTCTTCTCGACCCCGTTCCCGGAGTCCTCCTGGCAGCTGCCCTGGATCCACTCGCTGTTCGGCAACGCCCCGGCGGTGGCCAGCGGCGTGGCTGCGGCGCTGCGCGCCAAGGGCCGCGAGGACGTGCGGGTGATCGGCCAGGGCGGCGACGGCGGCACCGTCGACATCGGCTTCGGCTGCCTCTCGGGGATGTTCGAGCGCGGCGACGACGTGCTCTACGTCTGTTACGACAACGAGGCCTACATGAACACCGGCGTGCAGCGCTCCGGGGCGACGCCGCCGGCGGCGCGCACCGCCAACACCAAGCCGATCGGCGCCCACCCGGGCAACGCCTTCGGCCAGGGCAAGAACGTGCCGCGGATCGCGATCGCGCACGGCATCCCTTACGTGGCGACGGCAACCGTCGCCGAGCTGCACGACCTCGAGGCGAAGGTCGAGCGGGCGATGGAGCTGCGCGGGCCGCGTTACCTGCACGTCTTCGTCCCCTGTCCGCTCGGCTGGGGGGCGGACTCCGCCGACACGATCAAGCTCGCCCGCCTGGTCAAGGAGAGCGGCCTCTTCCCGGTCTTCGAGGCGGAGGACGGCGAGGTGACCGCCGTCTCGAAGATCCGCCGCCAGGTCCCGGTCGAGGAGTACCTGCGCCCGCAGCGTCGCTACGCGCACCTCTTCGGCGAGCCCGGCCACCCGGAGATCGTCGCCCGCCTGCAGGCGATGGCCGACGAGAACATCCGCCGCTACGGACTGCTGCCATGAAGAAGCCCTACGCGATCACCCTCGACGTCGGCTCCAGCCGCGCCAACCACACCGGCAGCTGGCGCACCGAGCGGGCCGTCTACGTCGACCGCCTGCCGCCCTGCAACAACGCCTGCCCGGCCGGGGAGAACATCCAGGCCTGGTTGTATGAGGCGGAGGAGGGCGAGGGCGGCTACGAGCGGGCCTGGCGCAAGCTGGTCGAGGACAACCCGCTGCCGGCGGTGATGGGGCGGGTCTGTTACCACCCGTGTGAGACCGCATGCAACCGCGCCGAGCTCGACGAGGCGGTCGGCATCCACTCGGTCGAGCGCTTCCTCGGCGACGAGGCGATCAAGCGCGGCTGGCAGATCGAGGTCGAGGCCGAGCCGAGCGGCAAGCGCGTGCTGATCGTCGGCGCCGGCCCCTCGGGGCTGTCCGCCGCCTACCACCTGACCCGGCTCGGGAACGAGGTGACGATCCACGAGGCGGGGCCGATGGCGGGCGGGATGATGCGCTTCGGCATCCCCCGGTACCGGCTGCCGCGCGACGTGCTCGAAGCTGAGGTGCAACGCATCCTCGCGCTCGGCGTGCGACTGGAGCTGAACCGCAAGGTCGACAACGTGCTCGAGGCGATGCGCGAGGGCGGCTTCGACGCCGCCTTTCTCGCGGTCGGCGCCCACATCGGTCGTCGCGCCTACGTCCCGGCGGGCGAGGCGGCGCGGATCGTCGATGCGGTGTCCCTGCTCGCGGGCATCGAGGAGGGCGAGCGACCGCGGCTCGGCCGGCGCGTCGCCGTCTACGGCGGCGGCAATACGGCGATGGACGCGGCGCGCACGGCAAAGCGACTGGGCGCCACCGACGCGGTCGTCGTCTACCGCCGCACCCGCGACCGCATGCCGGCCCACGAGGAAGAGGTCACCGAGGCGGCCGAGGAGGGCGTGATGATGAAGTGGCTCTCGACGATCAAGCGCTTCGAGGGCGGCAAGCTGGTGCTCGAGCGGATGGAGCTCGACGAGGCCGGCTTCCCGCAGCCGACCGGCGAGACCGAGGAGCTCGAGGCCGACTCGCTGGTCCTCGCGCTCGGCCAGGAATCGGACCTCTCGCTGCTCGAGGGCGTGCCGGGGATCGAGGTCTCCGACGGCGTCGTCCAGGTCGGGCCGAACATGATGACCGGCCACGAGGGGATCTTCGCCGGCGGCGACATGGTGCCGGCGGAGCGCACGGTGACCGTCGGCGTCGGCCACGGCAAGAAGGCGGCGCGCCAGATCGACGGCTGGCTGCGCGGTGCGCCCTACGCGCCGCCGGTCAAGCACGAGATCGCCGGGTTCGAGACGCTCAACACCTGGTACTACTCCGACGCGCCGCGCACCGAGCAGCCGCGGCTCGAGGCGGCCCGCCGGGCCTCGAGCTTCGCCGAGGTGGTCGGCGGTCTCGGCGAGGACAACGCGCTCTTCGAGGCGCGCCGCTGCCTCTCCTGCGGCAACTGCTTCTCCTGCGACAACTGCTACGGCGTCTGCCCCGACAACGCCGTGCTCAAGCTCGGCGAACCAGGCGAGCTCTACGAGATCGACCTCGACTTCTGCAAGGGCTGCGGCCTCTGCGTCGCCGAGTGCCCCAGCGGCGCGATCGAGATGGTTCCGGAGGAGATTTGACGCGCGAAGCGTGACGATTTTGTCTTTGAATTCTTAGATTCTGCGCGCCACGCGTGAATCGACTCTTGTCAGGGTCGGCGCATGGGACGCGGGAACGAGGACGGGCAGGCCCTGCCGCTGGCGCTCGGCGGTGGCCTGGCGCTGATCGCGGCGGCGCTGGCGCTGGTCGCGATCGCCGGCGCGGTTACCGGGAAAGGGAGGGCACAGCGCGCCGCCGATTTGGCGGCGATCTCCGCTGCCCGCTCGATGCGCGACGAGCTGTCCGATCTGCTCTCGCCGGCCCGCCTGCCGAACGGCGCGCCGAATCCTCATCACCTGGACAAGGCGACCTACCTGCGGCGGGCGCGGAGCGCGGCGCTGGATGCTGCAGAGGCAAACGGCGTTGCGGAGACGCAATTGCGGCTCTCGTTCACCGACGAGCGCTCCTTCGCGCCGCTGCGCGTCAAGGCGGTCGTCCTCGGCGAGCTTGAGGTCGGGGCTGGCCGCGAGCGCGTGGAGGCCTCCGCGATCGCCGAAGCCGGCGCGCCGCAGGGTCCGGTGGGCGGCGGGGCGACCGCGGTGGCGACGGGCGGCGGCTACAGCGGCCCGCTGGTCATGCGACAGGGGCACGGTATGCGGCCCGATGTCGCGGCCGCCTTCGACCGGATGTCCGCCGCCGCGTCTCGTGCCGGGATCGCCCTTCTGGTCAACTCCGCCTTCCGCTCCGACGCCGAACAGGCGGCGCTCTTCGCCGCCCATCCCGATCCGACCTGGGTGGCGCCGCCGGGACACTCGCTGCACCGCTGCGCGACCGAGCTTGACCTCGGTCCCGAATCTGCCTACGGCTGGCTGGCGGCCAACGCCGGCCACTTCGGCTTCGTCCAGCGCTACAGCTGGGAGGCCTGGCATTACGGCTTCACCGCCGGGCCACCGCCGTGCTCGGCGGCGGGCAATGCGCTCGGTGCGAGTGGGGGAGGAGACGGTGCCCTGGCGGGGACCTCGCTGCCCGCCTTCGTTCCGGCCGAGTTCCGCGCACTGATCCTGCGCGCCGCCACTCGCTGGAACGTCTCCGCCGCCCTGCTCGCCGGGCAGCTGATGGCCGAGTCGGGCTTTGACCCTTACGCCGGCTCGCCCGCCGGCGCCCAGGGCATCGCCCAGTTCATCCCCTCCACCGCAGCCTCCTACGGCCTGCGCGACCCCTTCGACCCCGCCGAAGCGATCGACGCCGAGGCCCACCTGATGTCGGACCTCCTGCGCCAGTTCGGCTCCCCGGAGCTGGCCCTCGCCGCCTACAACGCCGGCCCGGCTCCGGTCGAAGCCTGCCACTGCGTCCCCGCGATCCCCGAGACCCAGGCCTACGTCACCCGCATCCTCGCCCTGCTCGGCGGCGCCGGCGCCCTGGCCGTGCCGAGCTTCGAAGTGAGGCTGGTCGCGTGAGGGTATTTCGTAATACGATAAGAAAGCTTGAGATTCATCCGTCCGCCCGGAAGCACGGGATCGACGACAGCGACATCGAACATGCGGTCATGAACGCAATCTGCGCCGACAAACAAGAAGACAGGCTCCGGCTTTACATTGGCCCCGCCCAGAATGCCGACCTGCTCGAGGTCGTTACCGTGGACTACGGCGGCCGCGCTGAGTTGGCCATCCACGCGATGCGGATGCGGCCGAAATACATTGATCTACTTTGGGGAGAATAGCCGTGCCGCGCAAGAAACCTCGTCGAACTGCAGGTGGTGTCCCGTTGACCGAGGCGCGTATTGCGGAGCTGGCAGCAAAGGCCGAGGCCGGCTTCGATGCCCCAGAGACTCTGCGTCGGCGCCGTGGCCGTAGGCCGATCGGGTCCTCGGCCGCGTCAGTCGAGTCTGTTCGCCTCGACCCCGAACTGCGTGACGCACTCGCGAAGAGAGCTGCTCGCGACCAGGAGTCGGTCTCCTCGGTGATCCGCAAGGCGCTGCGCCAGTACCTCACCGGGAAGTAATCGGCAGCGAGCAAGGCTCACGCTCATCGGGATACACCTGAAGGTGTACGATGGTGTGGTGACGCGAACCAATATCGAGATCGATGACGAGCTCGTCGCCCGTGCGATACGCCTCTACCGGCTGCGCAGCAAGCGCGAGGCGGTGGACCTCGCCCTGCGCAAGCTCGTCGGCGACCCGATGAGCTGGGAGGAGGTGTTGGCCAGCGAGGGGACGGGTTGGGCCGGCGACCTCTCCGAGATGCGTTCGCGAGACGAGATACCGGGTCCGTGATCCTGGTCGACAGCTCAGCCTGGATCGAGTTCCTGCGGGCGACGGGTAGCCTCGTCCACCTGCGGCTTCGCTCGGCCTTGGAAGAGAAAGCCGAGCTCGCGAGCACCGACGTGATCGTGATGGAGATCCTCGCCGGCGCCCGCGACGATGCCGATCGCGATCGCCTGCGGCGCCTGCTCTACGGCCAGCGCTTTCTCGCCGTCGAAGGGCCGGCGGACTACGAAAGCGCAGCGGAGCTCTATCGCGTCTGCCGCAAGGGGGGAGAGACCCCGCGCAAGCTCACCGACTGCCTGATCGCCGCCGTGGCGATCCGCAATGAGGTCGAACTGCTCTGCGAAGACGCCGACTTCGAGGTCATTGCCCGTCACGCGCCCTTGAGGTTGGCCATTCGATGACCCTAGGGTGCGCTCGCTTCGGGAGGGAAGACCCGGTGTAACACGGGCAGGGATTGCGCTCGCAGGCTACGCCGTCGTGGTCGCCGTCGAGGCGATCGGGATCTTTCGCTGGGCCGCCGTGTTCCAGATAGAAGATCTGGGCGTCCCGCTGAGAAGCGAAATCGGAGCAGTCCCGGTCGCCTTCCGGCAGCGCCTGGGCGAGGCTCAGGCAGGCGTTCTCGCTCTGGAAGGGAAGCAGGCCATCGGTCAGGAGCCACCATCCCCGCTTCCGACAGTCGGCCCTGGTGGCGGGCGTGGGGAGCCCCGCGACCGTCAGCGGGCTCGTATCGTTGGTCAGCGCCGCGCCTGGGATCGCAAACGGCGAGCTCCAGGGGAGGTTTCGGCTGTAGTAGTTGCCGGCCCATGTGTTGGGGCCCTGGTCGTTCGACGCGTCCCCAGGCGCGCCGGTACCGGCGAACAGGTAGTTGCCGCTCACGACATTGCCGACGTTGGAGTAGGCGGGAGACGGATGGGCGCAGATCTCGACTCCATAGCGGCCGTTGCCAACCACCATGTTGTGCCGCACCCGGTTGTCGCGCGCGGCGATGCAGAGGGCGATTCCCGATCGGCCGTTTCCTTCGATCCGGTTGTCGCGCGTGTTCACGGTGCTCACGATGCCGGCCTCCTCGAGCCCGTTGCCCGCATTGCCGGCGATGCGGTTGTGCTCGATCGAGCCCGACCGGACCGAGTCGGTGAGGATCCCGCTTGCGTTCCCGGCAATCACGTTGCCCGCGATCGTCCAGCCCGCGGACCAGCCGATCACCACACCCGGCCCGGGCGCGATTCCGCGGATCGAGGAGTCCTTGAGGACGAGGTCGTCGGACCCCCGGTAGGCATTGAAGCCCTTCGCGCTGTCATGCAGCGTCAGGCGCAGGAATCGGTTCCCCGAGTCGTTCTGGTCGCCGACGTCGATGGCGAAGCGCCGAGCGTGGCCTACATCGGCGCCGGTCACGAGATTGTCGCGCGCACCCCCGGAGAAGAAGATCCCGGTTTCGACCCGGGCGATCTTCAGGTTCGCGAGCCGGTTGGCGCTTGCCCCACGGAGCGCGACGCCGATCTGCCCCCTGACCAGTCTCAGCCCGTCGATGACGACTCCGTTCCCCGTTGTCGACAGCAGAATGCCCGTGTTCCCACCGGCAATCGTGGCTCCCCGGCCATTCAGGGTCAGCGCCTTGGTCAGGGCGACGTGTTCGTGGTAGACGCCGGGGTAGGCGCGGATCACCGAGTGGGGAGCCGATCCGTCGACGGCGGCCTGGATCGATCGATAGCAGGGGGCCTTGGCATGACAGCGGCCCGCCGGATCGGCGTAGGCCCGTGGCTTCGGCGAAGCCGAGGCGCCGGCGCACGTGATCACGCCGGCGGCGACGAGGGCCAGCACGGCCCACAGGATGCTGCTCGGGTGTCGGTCTGTCATGGCACGCTCCCTTGTGAGCTCGAATTTCATGAAGCAATCCTGTGCGGTGGCGCGGGTGTGTGCATCGGGGTAAATCCCTGGAGTGGCGCGCGCACTTTCCCGAACGCGTCGCGCTTGTGGCCCCCTGGTTAGACTGCGTCGCGATGGCCACCGTGGAGGTCAACGGCGTCGAGGGCATGCAGGCTCTGCTCGGGCAGGAGATCGGCCCGAGTGAGTGGCGCACGGTTACCCAAGAGGACATCGACACCTTCGCGCGGCTCTCCGGCGACGACCAGTGGATTCACGTCGACGTCGAGCGGGCCAAGGCCGAGAGCCCCTTCGGCACGACGATCGCCCACGGCAACCTGACGCTCTCACTCGTCGACGGCTTCCGCAAGGAGTTGATCTCCTCGACCGGCTTCGCCCTCGGCGTCAACTACGGCTGGGACAAGATCCGCTTCCCCGCCCCGGTCCCGGCCGACGCCCGGGTCCGCGCCCGCGCCGAGGTCGTTTCAGTCGACGAGAAGGGCGGCGGCTGGTACCAGGCCGTTACCCGTTTCACGCTCGAGGTCGAGGGCAACGAGAAGCCCTGCTTCGTCGGCGACAGCGTCACCCGCGTGATGGCGCCGCCGTCAGGCGACTGACCGACCGCCGGCTCTATTCGACGACCAGCGTCCCTTCCATGCCGGCTTCGCGGTGGCCGGGGACCGAGCAGTAGTAGTGGTACGTGCCTGGTTTGAGGTCCGCCGTGGTGGTGGAGGAGCCGTCCTGAACCAGTTCGTCGCGGGCTATTTCCTTGCCGCTGGAGTTTTCGATCACGACGTCGTGGGTGAGGCCCTGGGGATTGTTGAAGTTGATCTTCGTCTTGCCCGCCTTGGCGGTGACGTGATCGGCGGTGTAAGCGAGCGCTCCGCCGGGGTCGGCTTCGAAGTTGATCACCTGAAGAGAGCCGCCGCCCGCGGTCTTTTCTTCTTCGGCCGTGCTCTGAGCAGCCTGGCTTTCCCCGCCGGCGGTGCTCGAGCTTTCGCTGTTGCTGCTGCCGCAGGCGACCAGCGCGAAGGCCGCGAAGGCCAAGACTGCGAGGACGAGAATCTTCTTCATGCGATGGTCCTTTCCGGGCTGCTCTTCAAATGCTCAGGGGACTGTAACTGGTGGGGGAGCGAAGCGCGCCCTGCTCAGCGCCCCTTGAACTCGGGCGCCTCGCCGCTGAAGAAGGCGATCGCCCCTTCGCGCAGGTCCTCGGTGGCCATGCTGTCGGCGATCCCGTGGCGCTCGAGCTGGAGGTGCTCGGTGATGCTGTTCTCGATGCTCACCCCGCAGAGCCGTTTCGCCATCTTCACGTAGAAGGGCGCCTTCTTGGCCAGCTCCTCTGCCTTGGCACGGGCCGTGGCCATCAGCTCCCCGGGCGCCACCACCTGTGAGACGAGGCCCTCGGCGAGCGCATCGGCGGGCGTCATGTTCGGGTCCTCGAGCAGGATCTCCAGCGCCCGCGAGGGCCCGACGATGCGCGGCAGGAAGTAGGTCATGCCGCCGTCGGGCGAGGCGCCGATCCGCCCGTAAGCGCAGGCGACGAAGGCCTTTTCCGAGATCAGGCGGAAGTCGCAGGCGAGCGCCAGTGAGAAGCCGGCCCCCGCCGCCGGGCCGTTGATCGCGGCGATCACCGGGTAGGGGATGCGTCGCAGATCGACGATCGCCACGTGCAGGGCCTCGGCGCCGCGGCGCACCTGGGAGGGCAGATCGATCGAGTCGTCTTCGACGCCTTCCTTGAACCCGTTGATGTCGCCCCCCGAGCAGAAGGCGGGGCCGGCGCCGGTGACGATCAGGCCGCGAAGCGGCGCCTGGTCGGCGAGCCAGGCGAACGCGGTGCCCAGCTCAAGGATCATCTCCGGGCTCATCGCGTTGAAGGCCTCGGGGCGTTCGAGCGTCAACGTGCCGATCTCCCCGTCGACCTCGATCTTCAGCGTTTCCAGCTCGGGCGGATTCACGTGGGCGGCAGCCTACCCTTTGTCCCATGGACGAGCGGATACGCGACCTGCCCGACGCGCCTGGCGTCTACCTCTTCCATGGCGCCGACGGCGAGACGCTCTACGTCGGCAAGGCGCGCTCGATCCGCAAGCGGGTCGCCTCGCACTTCTCGGCCCGAGGCGAGAGCCGGATGACCTCGCAGGTCGACCGGATCGAGTGCCTTGTCACCTCGACCGAGGCCGAGGCACTGCTCGCCGAGCAGAGCTTCATAAAGCGCCACCGGCCACGCTTCAACATCCGCCTGCGCGACGACAAGTCATACCCCTACGTCTGCGTCAGCCTCGACGAGGACTACCCGCGCGTCTACTTCACCCGCGAGAAGCACCGCCCCGGCCGCGCCTACTTCGGTCCCTTCTCCAGCGCCAAGCGGGTGCGCGAGACACTCGACCTGCTCGGCAAGCTCTTCCAGTTCCGCACCTGCGAGGGGGCCGAACCGGGCCGCCGCTCGGGCAGCCCCTGCCTCGACTACTACATCAAGCGCTGCGGGGCGCCGTGCGTCGGCTACGTCAGCAGGGAGGAGTACCGGCGCAACATCGAGGCGATCGTCGACTTCCTCTCCGGCCGCTACCGCCAGATCGAGGCTGACGAGGAAGCGAAGATGGAGGCCGCCGCAACGGCGCGCGAGTTCGAGCGCGCCGCTCTGCACCGCGACCGCCTCGCCGCGATCCAGTCGCTCTTCGAGCGCCAGCGCGTGGCGGGAGCAACGGTCGGCACCGCCGACTTGATCGGCGTCGCGGCCGAGGGCGCCGACGCCAACGCCCAGGTCTTCCAGGTGCGCGACGGGATCCTCGCCGAGCGCCAGAGCTTCTACCTCGACAACCAGGCCGAACGCGATCTGGCCGAGGTGGCGGAGGAGTTCGTCGGCCAGTACTACTCGGCTTCGCCGGCCGTGCCACGCACGATCGTCGTCGGGCCCTACCTGCGCGAGCGCGCCGAGCTGCTCGAAGCGGCGCTCGGCGAGCGCCGCGGTGGCGCGGTCGAGGTGCGGGTGGCCGAGCGCGGCGACAGCCGCCGGCTGCGCGAGCTGGCCGAGCGCAACGCCCGCCTCGCCCTCGACCAGGACCGCCTGCGCCGCGAGCACCGTCGCCAGCGCCGGGTGGAGTCGCTCGCCAGTCTGCGCGACGCGCTCGGCATGGGCGACCTGCCGGTGCGGATCGAGGGCTTCGACATCTCCAACCTCGGCGGCGAGCACACGGTCGCCTCGATGGTCGTCTTCGAGGGGGGCGCGACGAAGAAGTCCGACTACCGGCGCTTCCGGGTGCGGGGCGACGAGAGCGCGGGACGGACCGGCCGCCCCGACGACTTCGCCTCGATGGAAGAGGTGTTGGGGCGGCGCATGAACCGCTACCTGGAGCAGGTCGACCTCTCGCCGCACGACCGCAAGCGCGACGCCAGCTTCGCCGCGCTGCCCTCGCTGATCGTGATCGACGGCGGCAAGGGCCAGCTCTCCGCCGCGATGCGGGCGCTGAAGCCGTTCGTCGAGCGCGGCGTCACCGTGATCGGCCTCGCCAAGCGGCTGGAGGAGGTCTACGTGCCCGGGCGCTCGGCGCCGATCGACCTGCCGGCCGACTCGGAGGCCTCCCAGCTGCTGCAGCGGGTGCGCGACGAGGCGCACCGCTTCGCGATCGAGCACCACCGCGGCCGCCGCGACCGGGCGATGACCGGCTCGGTGCTCGACGGGCTGAAGGGAGTCGGGCCGGTGCGCAAGCGCGCCCTGCTTCAACATTTCGGCTCTCCAGAGCGGTTTCTCGCCGCGACCCGCGAGGAGCTGGAAATGGTGCCCGGCCTGCCTGGCAAGGTAGCGCGCGAGATCCACGAGCAGCTGAACAGGACCGGGTGATGGGGAAGAACGGCGGAGAGGCGGCGCGCGGGGTCGAGTTGGTCGTGATCACCGGCCACTCCGGCGCCGGTAAGTCGGAGGCGATCGCGGCCTTCGAGGACAATGGCTACTTCTGCGTCGACAACCTGCCGCCGCGGATGATCGGCAGCCTCGGCGAGCTCTTCCGCCACCAGGGCAGCGGCGTCGAGCGAGCGGCGATCGTCTCCGACGTGCGCGGCGGCGAGTACTTCGACGAGCTGCTGCAGGTGCTCGGCGACCTCGAGGCCGAGGGCCTGCACCCGACGGTGCTCTTCCTCGAGGCCGACGAGGAGACCCTGGTCGACCGCTACAAGGAGACTCGCCGCCGCCACCCATTGGCGCCGGAAGGGCGGATCGTCGACGGGATCCGCGCCGAGCACGAGCTGCTGGCGCCGCTGCGCGAGCGCGCCGACCTGGTGATGGAGACCAGCGGCCTGACCGCCGGCATGCTGCGTCGCCGCATCGCCGAGGAGATGCTCGGCCACCACGAGAGCGGCAAGATGGCGCTGACGCTGCTCACCTTCGGCTTCAAGAACGGGCCGCCGCACGACGCCGACCTGACCCTCGACGTCCGCTTCCTGCCCAATCCCCACTACGTCGACGAGCTGCGCCCGCTGACCGGGCTCGACGCCCGGGTGCGCGAGTACGTCGAGGCGGGGACGCAGGCGGGCGAGTTCTACGGCCGGCTGCTGCCGCTGCTCGAGTTCCTCGTCCCGGCCTACGTGGCGGAGGGCAAGAGCCACCTGACGATCGCCGTCGGCTGCACCGGCGGCCGGCACCGCTCGATCACGGTGGCGGACCGGATCAGTCGCGAGCTGGCCGGGCGCGACGACGTCGTCGTCCATATGAAGCATCGGGACGCGGACCTGGAATAGGGCGGCGGCCCGGCCTCCATAGAATCGCCGGGCTTTGCCCGACCCCGTCATCTCCATCCGCGGCCTGCGCAAGAGCTATGGCGAGTTCGAAGCCGTTCGGGGGATCGATCTCGAGGTCCAACGCGGCGAGGTGTTCGCCTTCCTTGGACCGAATGGGGCGGGGAAGACGACTACGGTCGAGATCCTCGAGGGGTACCGCAAGCGCAGTGGGGGCGAGGTCTCGGTGCTCGGTGAGGACCCCGAGCACGGCGACCGCGCCTGGCGCGAGCGGATCGGGATCGTTCTGCAGAGCTGCCGGCTCGACCCCTACCTGACCGTGCGCGAGTCGCTCGGCCTCTACGCCGGCTACTACCGCGCGCCGCGCCCGGTCGACGAGGTGATCGAGCTGGTTGGGCTCGGTGGCAAGGCTGACGACCGCACCGGCGGGCTCTCCGGCGGCCAGCAGCGGCGCCTCGACGTCGGCATGGCGCTGATCGGCGATCCGGAGCTGCTCTTCCTCGACGAGCCGACGACCGGCTTCGACCCCTCGGCGCGGCGCCAGGCATGGGAGGCGATCGCCGGGCTGCGCGACCTCGGCAAGACGGTCTTCCTCACCACCCATTACATGGACGAGGCGCAGCGGCTGGCCGACCGGGTGACGATCATCGCGCGCGGCGAGGTGGTGGCGCGCGGCACGCCCGACGACCTCGGCGACCGCGAGAGCCTGCCGACCCGGATCTCCTACCGGCTCGACGGCGAGCAGGTCGAGACCGAGACGACCGACCCGGTCGCCGACCTGCACGAGCTCACCGGCCGCGCCGTGGAGCAGGGCCTCGACCTCGAGGGCCTGGAAGTGACCCGCCCCAACCTCGAGGACGTCTACCTCTCCCTGACCGCCCAAGGAGACGCGGAGTGAGCTTCCGGTGCGCCTTTCCTCCTCTATGCGCGGACAAAGCGCACCGGAAGGGGCGGTGGGGACGATGAGCGGATTGGCGCTCTTCGCGCACCAGTTCCGCTACGACCAGAAGGTCTTCTGGCGGAACCCGGCCTCGGTCTTCTTCACCGTCGCCTTCCCGGTCGTCCTGCTGCTGATCTTCGCCACGGTCTTCGGCGGGCAGACGGTCAGCGTGCGCGGTGGGATCGCGACCGACGCCTACTACGTGCCGGCGATCATCACCCTCGCGGTGATCTCGGCGACGATGCAGTCGCTGGCGATGTCGTTGGTGATCGCCCGCGAGGACGGCCGGCTGAAGCGCGGTCGTGGCACGCCTATGCCGGCCTGGGTCTTCATCGCCGGCCGGGTCGGCAACTCGGCGGTCGTGGCGCTGCTGATGTTCGCCCTGATCGCCGCGATCGGGCGCCTGCTCTACGGCGTCGCGATCCCCTGGGGCCGGCTGCCCGAGATCGTCGTCGTGCTGCTGGTCGGCGCCGCCGCCTTTTCCTGCCTCGGCATCGCCCTGACCGCGGCGATCCCCTCCCAGGACGCCGCCGCGCCGATCGTCAACGCCCTGCTGCTGCCGCTCTACTTCCTCTCCGGCGTCTTCATTCCCGACGACCAGCTGCCCAGCGGCGTGATCCACTTCGCCGACTCCTTCCCGATCCGCCACTTCTTTGAGGCCTTCTTCGACGTCTACGACCCCGGCAGCACCGGCGCCACCCTCCAGTGGGGCGACCTCGCGATCGTCGCCATCTGGGGCATAGCCGGCCTCCTACTTGCCATCCGCTACTTCCGCTGGACCCCGCGCGGCGGCTGACCGGCAGCCCGTATAGCCTGCGCGCCGCGATGCTGCATCACGTTCTACTGGAGGTCGCTGACCTCGAGCGGAGCGCGTCGTTCTACGACGCGCTGCTCGCGCCGCTGGGCTGGCGGCGCCACTTCGAGGAGGACGAGACGATCGGCTGGGGAATCGCCAAGCCGGTCTTCTTCATCTCCGCCCACCACGAGCCGCAGGCCGGATTCGGCCTGATCAGCTTCTCCGGGCTGGGGATCGTCGCCGTCAAGGCCGCCTGGGAAGGCGGGATGAGCGCCGGCGGGATCTCGGTTCACGAGCCCGGCGAGCGCCGCTCCTACGGCTCTGGCTCCTACTCGGGCTTCCTCAAGGACCCGGACGGGTATGAGATCGAGATCACGATCGGGTCCGACTGAGGGAAAACCCTGACCCGGCGGGCTCCGCCGGGCCATAACATCGAGACATCTCCCAAAACGAGTCCTAGGAGGAACTGCGGAATGGCTGTGAAGGTCGGAATCAACGGCTTCGGACGGATTGGGCGCAACGTCTTCCGGGCGGCGCATGCGGCCGGAGCGGACCTAGAGTTCGTCGCGGTCAACGATCTCGTCGACACCGCGACGATGGCCAACCTGCTCAAGTACGACTCGATCATGGGGCGCTTCCCGGGCGAGGTCGAGGCCGGAGACGGCGCGCTCCGCATCGACGGCAAGGAACTGAAGGCGCTCTCCGAGCGCGATCCAGCCGCGCTGCCCTGGGGCGACCTCGGCGTCGACGTCGTGATCGAGTCGACCGGCTTCTTCACCGCCCGCGACGACGCCGCCAAGCACCTCGAGGCGGGCGCCAAGAAGGTGATCATCTCGGCGCCGGCCAAGGAGCCGGACGTGACCGTCGCGCTCGGCGTCAACTTCGAGTCCGCCTACGACCCGGCGAGCCACCACGTCATCTCCAACGCCTCCTGCACGACCAACTGCCTCGCTCCGCTGGCCAAGGTGCTGCACGAGGCCTTCGGGATCGAGCAGGGCCTGATGACGACGATCCACGCCTACACGGCCGATCAGCGCCTGCAGGACATGCCGCACAAGGACCCGCGACGCTCGCGCGCCGCGGCGCTCAACCTGATCCCGACGACGACCGGTGCCGCCAAGGCGGTCGGGCTGGTGCTGCCGGAGCTGAACGGCAAGCTCAACGGGTTCTCGATGCGCGCCCCGGTTCCCACCGGCTCCGCGGTCGACCTCGTCTTCACCACCGCGAACCCGCTCGACCCCGAGCAGATCAACGCGGCCCTGAAGGCGGCCGCGGACGGCCCGCTGAAGGGCATCCTCGCCTACACCGAGGACCCGATCGTCTCCACCGATATCGTCGGCGACCCGCACTCCTCGATCGTCGATGCGCAGTCGACGATGGTGAGCGGCGACGGCCGCCTGGTGAAGGTGATCGGCTGGTACGACAACGAGTGGGGCTACTCCAACCGCTGCGTCGAGCTTGCCGGCAAGGTCCTCTGATCCGCTGAGGGCCAGGTCGTGAGCTTCGCCAAGGCCAGCGTCCGCGACGCCGACGTCGCCGGCAAACGGGTTCTGGTCCGGGTCGACTTCAACGTGCCGCTCGACGGTGGCCGGGTCGCCGACGACACGCGGATCAGGGCGGCGCTGCCGACGATCGAGCTGCTGCGCGAGCGCGGGGCTTCGCTGGTCCTCGTCTCTCACCTTGGGCGGCCGAAGGGCGAGGTCCTGCCTGAGCTCTCGATGAGACCGGTCGGCGAGCGCCTGGCGGAGCTGCTCGGCGCGCCGGTCAAGCAGGCGCCCGCCGTCGTCGGCGGGGAGGTGGAGACAATGGCCGCGGGGCTCTCTCCCGGCGATCTGCTGCTGCTCGAGAACGTCCGCTTCGAGCCGGGCGAGACCGATGACGACCCGGTGCTCGCCGAACAGCTCGCGGGTCTTGCCGACGTCTACGTCAACGACGCCTTCGGCGCCGCCCACCGGGCGCACTCCAGCACGGCCGGGGTGGCGACCTTCCTACCCGGCTACGCCGGGCTGCTGCTGGAGCGTGAGGTGACGGAGCTGACGCGGGTTGTCGAGTCGCCCGCCCGGCCGCTGGTCGTCGTCCTCGGCGGCGCCAAGGTGACCGACAAGGTCGGGGTGATCGACCGCTTCCTCGAAGTCGCCGACGAGATCCTGATCGGCGGCGCGATGTGCTTCAGCTTCTTCCGCGCGCAGGGGATCGGCGTCGGCGACTCGCTGGTCGAGGAGGAGGGCGTGAAGCTGGCCGGCGAGGCGCTCGAACGGGCCGACTCGGTCGATTGCGACCTCTCGCTGCCGGTCGACCTGGTCCTCGGCAGGAGCTTCGACGCCGACGCCGAGGTGCGCGAGAGCGACGCGGTCGAGGTGCCGGACGGCTGGATGGGGCTCGACATCGGCCCGCGCACCGCGCAGGCCTACGCCGACTCGATCGCCGCAGCCGGCACGGTGCTCTGGAACGGGCCGATGGGGGCCTTCGAGCTGGCACCGTTCGCGGCCGGCACCCGCGCCGTCGCCGAGGCGGTCGCCGCCGCGCCCGGCACGACCGTGATCGGCGGCGGCGACTCGGTCGCCGCGCTGCAGCAATTCGGGCTGGCCGACAGTGTGGATTGGCTCTCGACCGGAGGAGGGGCATCGTTGGAGCTCTTGGAGGGAAAGAAGCTGCCTGGCGTGGAGGCTTTGCGCGATGCCTGAGCGCACGCCGTACATAGCGGCCAACTGGAAGATGCACAAGACCGTCGCCGAGGCCGGGGAGTTCGTCGACGCGCTGCTGCCGCGGATCTCCGCGACGCAGAACGACGTGGTGATCTGCCCGCCGTTCACCGCCCTGACCGCGGTGGTCGAGCGCCGCTACGGCACCGCGGTCAAGGTCGCCGCGCAGAACATGCACGAGGAGGACGCGGGCGCCTTCACCGGCGAGGTCTCGGCGGCAATGCTGGCCGAGCTCGACGTCGAGGCGGTCGTCCTCGGCCACTCCGAGCGGCGCCAGTACTTTGGCGAGACCGACGAGGCGCTGGCCCGCAAGCTCCCGGCGGCGCTCGCCGCCGGCCTCGAGCCGATCCTCTGCGTCGGCGAGAGCGAGGAGGCGCGCGACGCCGACCAGACCGAGGCCGTGCTCGAGCGCCAGCTGGTCGCCGGCCTGGCCGCGGTCGTGGGCGCCGAGCTGGGCGGAGTCGTGATCGCCTACGAGCCGATCTGGGCGATCGGCACCGGTCGCACCGCGACGCCCGAGCAGGCCCAGGAGGCGTGCGCCTACATCCGCGACGTGCTGCGCGAGCGGGGCGGGCCCGCCGACGAGGTGCGGATCCTCTACGGCGGCTCGGTCAAGCCCGGCAACGCCGCCGAATTGCTGTCGCAGCCCGACATCGACGGCGCCCTGGTCGGCGGCGCCAGCCTCGACCCGGCCGACTTCGCCGCGATCGTGGCGGCAGCATGACCTTTCCTTCGCTGACGCTGGTGATCCTCGACGGGTGGGGGTTGGCTGAGGCCGGGCCCGGCAATGCGATCTCGCTTGCCGAGACGCCGGTCGTCGACCGGCTCTGGGAGACGTTCCCGCATACGCGGCTCTCGGCGCAGGGGCGCGACGTCGGCCTGCCTGACGGGCAGATGGGCAACTCAGAGGTCGGCCACCTCAACCTCGGCGCCGGGGCGATCGTCAAGCAGGACCTGGCCCGGATCGACGACTCGATCGCCGACGGCGGCTTCTTCGAGAACGAGGCGCTGCTCGCCGCCTGCGACCGGGCCCGGCGCAGCCCCCGCGGCCGCCTGCACCTGCTCGGCCTGGTCTCCGACGGCGGCGTGCATTCCGGCTGGGAGCACATCGAGGCGACGATCGAGCTCGCCTCGCAGGAGGGCGTCCCCGACGTCGTCTTCCACGCCTTCACCGACGGCCGCGACACGCTGCCGCACGGCGGCCGCGGCTACCTGCACGAGCTCGAGCGCTGGCTGCGCCAGGCGGGCCGCGTCGCCACGGTCAGCGGTCGTTTCTACGCGATGGACCGCGACACGCGCTGGGAGCGGACGAAGCTCGCCTACGACGCGATCGTCCACGCCCAGGGACTGCGCGCGGCCGGCTCCGAGGAGGCGATCGATGCCTCCTACGAGCGCGATGAGACCGACGAGTTCGTCAAGCCGACGGTGATCGGCGATTACGACGGCGCCGCCGAGGGCGACGTCGCGTTCTTCATCAACTTCCGCCCCGACCGGGCGCGGCAGATGACTCGCGCCCTGGCCGAGCCGGGCTTCGAGGAGTTCTCGCGAACCGGCGGGCCGCTGCTCGACCTGACGACGATGACCGAGTACCGCAAGGGCTGGCCCTACCCGGTCGCCTTCCCCGAGGCGCGGCCGCGGACGACGCTGGCCGAGACGATCTCCGAGGCCGGCGGGCGCCAGCTGCACGTCGCCGAGACCGAGAAGTACGCCCACGTCACCTACTTCTTCAACGGCGGGCGCGAGCAGGAGTGGGAGGGCGAGGAGCGCCATCTGGTCGACTCGGCGCGGGATGTCCCCACGTACGACCACAAGCCGGAGATGAGCGCCCGGGCCGCCGCCGACACCTTCGTCTCGCACTGGCGCGAGGGCGACTACCGCTTCGGGATCATCAACTTCGCCAACCCCGACATGGTCGGCCACACCGGTGTGATCCCCGCCGCGGTGGCCGCGGTCGAAGAGGTCGATGGCTGCCTCGGCGACGTGGTCGAGGCGGTGACCGCCAAGGGCGGCGTCTGCATCGTCACGGCGGACCATGGGAACTGCGATCACATGCTCGAGCCGGACGGCTCGCCCAACACCGCGCACTCGCTCAACCCGGTGCCGCTGATCGTCACCGCGGAGGGGATCGCACTGCGGGAGCATGGGATCCTCGCGGACGTGGCGCCTACGGCGCTGCAGCTGCTCGGGGTGCCTCAGCCGGCGGCTATGACCGGTGAGTCGCTCGTTGCCGGGTAGGTGTGGGGTGCCGGGGGAGGGTCTCCCGGTTCCCAACGGCCGCTTCGCGGCCTGCATGATGCTGCGCCTTCGGCGCGAGAGTCACTCCGCGGTGCCGGGGGGAGGAACCGTGAGACCCTCCCCCGGCACCCAGCGACAGGAACCATCGATTCGATGAGGGTCGAGCCGCAGAGGTTGAGGTTCGAGGTCTCCGCTCGGGACGGGAGCGCGCGGGCGGGGGTGCTTCACACAGCTCACGGTCCTGTCCGAACGCCCGCGTTCATTCCGCTGGCTACCAAAGGGAGTGTGCGCGGCCTTGAGGCTCGTGAGGTAGCTGGGTTGGGCTACGAGATGGTGTTGGGGAACACGTACCACCTGTTCGTTTCGCCTGGGTCGGAGCGGATTGCGCGGGCTGGGGGGTTGCATGGGTTCATGGGGTGGGAGCGGGCGATCATCACCGACTCGGGTGGCTTCCAGGTTTTCTCGCTGGCGCATGGGGGGGTAGCCAATGAGGTGAAGGGGAGCGGGCGGCAGGGTGGGGGGGAGCATGGGTCGGTTGTCTCTATTGAGGAGGAGGGGGTTCATTTCCGGTCTTACCGGGACGGGAGGGAGCTGTTCATCTCTCCCGAGGTGTCTATGGAGGTGCAGGCCGGGTTGGCGTCGGACATCGCGTTGGTGTTTGACGAGTGCACGCCGTTTCATGCGGACCGGGAGTACACGGCGCGGTCCACGCAGCGGACGCATCGGTGGCTGGAGCGGTGTCTGGCTTGGCACGCCGAGAACGGGCCGGAGCGGCAAGCCGTGTTCGGGATCGTGCAGGGTGGGGTGCACGAGGACCTGCGGCGGGAATCGGCGGAGTCCGTGTCGGCGGCGGGGGTCGACGGGCTGGCGATCGGCGGGACGCTGGGGCGGAACAAGGAGGAGATGCGGGGGGTGCTGGGAATGACCGTGCCGCTGCTGCCGGAGGAGGCGCCCAAGCACCTGCTCGGGATCGGCGAGGTCGACGATCTGCTCGCCGGGATCGCGCTCGGACTCGACCTCTTCGACTGCGCGGTCCCCACCCGGCTCGCCCGCCACGGCGTCGCCCTGGTCCCCGCCCCCGACAGCCGCTTCCGCCTCGACCTGCGCAAGGCCGGCCACGAGGGCGACCGCCGCCCGATCGCCGAGGGCTGCCCCTGCCCCGCCTGCCGGCGCCACGACCGCGACTACCTCAGCTACCTCTCCCGCGCCGAGGAGCTGACCGCCGTCCGCCTGATCTGCCTCCACAACCTCACCTATATGAACGAGTTGACAACCCGCGCTCGTGCCGCCATCGAGGTCGCTGCCCTCGATTCCTACGCGCGTTCCGTGCTCGCAGGCGCCGCGCCCTGGGCCGCGCGTATTTAACGCGCGAAAATTCACACAAATGTCGCATTCTGCGCGCCACGTATGTGACCGGCCAGCCTACGGTGATTGCGTGCTTCCGATCGCCTCGCTCCCTAGCCCTTCCGAGCCCTCGGTGCTCGCTCTTGGTGCCGCGCTTGGCGCCTTTGTGGGGAACTCAGCGGCGCGCTTGACGGGTGCCGGCCGCGACGATCGAACACGCGCCGCGATCGAGTGGAGCTACAGAGGCACGGCGGCGGCACTTATTGTCTACACATGGGCTAATCTGTAGCTGATGAGCCGATTCATAAGTCACCCGTTCCTCGTTGTGGTGGTTTTGGTCTCGATCCTCTTCGTGCCGGTTTTCGAGGCCGGTCGCATTCTCGGCTGGAGCCCTACCATCGCTGGCTGGTGGTCGCTCTTCGTCATCACGCTCGCGATGTTCGTCTGGCATTCGCTCGAGGAACGGGCCGACAGGGCGCACAACGGTCGCCGCAAACCGTCGCGCCGATAGCGCCTATTCGGTGTTTTCGCTGACCAGGCCCTTGACTTCTTCGACCACCTTTTCGACCGTGTTGCCGGCGACTTCGCGGACCTTGACGGTGGTCGACTTGTCGGTCGCGTAGATCACCGCGGCGGCAACGGCGGCGGCGATCAGGACGAGGGCGACGAGGGCCATGACGAAGCGGGCGAAGCGGGAGAAGGCGCTGCGTTTCTGCTGGGGCAGAACCGGCGGGTGGGCCGGCGAGGGAGGGGGCGCCACGCGCGGTTCGGGTCGTCGGGTCGGAGAGGGCGCCGGCCGGTACTCGGTGCGCGACGGCTGCTCGAGGTGGCGGGTCGCCGCGGTCTCGCTGCTCAGCGCCCGGGTCGGCGTGCCCTCTTCCATCGGCAGGGTCACGTCCTCGCCCTCCATGCCGAGCGCCAGGCCGCCGGCCAGCTCGCTGGCGCTCGCGTAGCGGCGCGAGGGGTCGCCCTCGAGTGCGCGCAGTACGGCGGCGCCGAGCGTCTCGGGCACCTCGTCGTTGTAGGCGCTTGGCGGCAGCGGCTTCTCGTTCTGCTGGCGCACCGCCAGCTCAGCCAGGCTCGAGCCCTCGTACGGCAGCCGCCCGGTGAGGAACTGGTAGAGGACGACGCCCAGTGCGTAGACGTCGGTGGCCGGCGTCGCCTCCTCGCCGCGCACCTGCTCGGGCGAAAGGTAGGCAGCGGTGCCGACCACCGAGCCGACCTGGGTGATCCGCGTCTGTTCGACCGCGCGGGCGATGCCGAAGTCGGTCAGCTTCACGGTCATCTCGCCGCCGCCGACCGGCCCGCCGACGATCATCAGGTTGCCCGGCTTGACGTCGCGGTGGATGATCCCGCGCCGGTGCGCGTAGTCGAGCCCGGCGCAGGCCTGCGCCCCGATCTCGGCGGTCGTCTCGCCCTCGAGCGGGCCGTGGCGCTGGAGGATCTGGGCGCCGGAGCGGCCCTCGACGTACTCCATGACGATGTAGTGGCGGCCGGCGTCGATCCCCGTGTCGTAGACCTGGACGATGTTGGGGTGGATCAGCTTGGCAACCGCGAGCGCCTCGCGGCGGAAGCGGGCGACGAAGCGCTCGTCGTCGGAGAGGTGCTCGGCGAGGATCTTGACCGCGACCGTGCGCTCCAGCGTCAGGTCGGTCGCCATGTGCACGCTTGACATGCCGCCCGAGCCGAGCCGCTCGCCGATCTCGTAGCGGCCGGAGAGGGTCCCCGAGGCCACTATTCGCCCCCCGGCGTCGCCGGTTCGCCAGGGCTGACGCCGCCCGGCGCCCCGGTGCCGCCGCCTTCGCTTGGTGCCGGGGTCGGGGTCGTCGGTGATTCCGGCGTGGTCTTTTCAGGCGGCGCTTCGTGTTCTTCGCGCGTGGCTTCTTCCTTTTCCCGTTGCGCTTCTTCCCTTTCGCGTTCCTTTTCTTCCTTCTTTTCCTGGCCCGGCGGCCGGCGTTCTTCTTCGGTCGTCGTCTCTTCGGTCGAGGCTTCGGTTGTTTCGGTTGCCGTTTCGCTGCATTCGGCGACGACTTCGTTGAGCCGTGCCGCGCCGGCTTCAAGGGCCTGCTTCAGCTTTGGATCGACGCCGCTCAGCGTTTCGACCTGGGCGCTGACTTCCTGCGCCTCGTTGGCGGCGCCGACGCATTCCCCTTCGCCGGCCAGCTGCTCGACCGCGTCGAGGTTTTCGGTGATTTCGCGGGCCGTGGCGCCGGGCAGCAGCTTCGCGTCTTCGCCGCCCCCGCAGGAGGCGAGTGCGAAGGCGGCGGCGCAGCCGAGGGCAAGGGCCAGCGCGAGGGTGGCGGGTCGGCGCATCGCAGCGAGTCTAGAGAACGCCCTCCGGTGCGGATTTAGCCTGCATTTACGGGTCATTGGCCGGTGTAGAGGCGGTCGGCGAGACGGTTCGGCAGGCCGGCGGCGAGAATCGGCCCGGCGGCACGCTCGATGTCGTAGGGGACGCGGTGATAACGCGCGGTCAGCATCTCGGTGTCGAGCTCGAGCCAGGCGGCGCGCGGATCGCCGTCGCGCGGCTGCCCGGCGCTGCCGGGGTTGACCAGCCAGCTGCCCTCGCCGAGGTCGAGCAGGGCGCCGTCGCTGGCCTGGGCTCCGCGCGTATCCTCGGCGCCCGCGCCCTCCGGGCGGTTGAAGAAGAGGGCGACGTGGGAGTGGCCGATCAGCCCGATCGGTCGCGGGTTGGCGTCCATGCCCGCGTCCGCCTGCTCGCCGGAGAGCACGTACTCCCAGATCGGGTCGCGCGGCGAGCCGTGGAAGAGGCCGACCCCCTCGCGCTCGGCGCTCGGCGCCAGCCCGCGCAGGAACTCAAGCGTCCGCTCGGCGACGCTGGCCCGGGTCCACTCGACGGCGACCGCGGCCGATTCGGAGAAGGAGCCGATCTCGAGCTCGCCGAGCACCGCCAAGTCGTGGTTGCCGACCAGGCAGACGGCGCAGCGCTCGCGCACCAGCTCGGCGCAAGCGTCCGGCTCGACCCCGTAGCCGACCACGTCGCCGAGGCACCAGACCTCCTCGACGCCGGCCGCCTCGGTAGCCTCCAGCACCGCTTCGAGGGCGGGCAGGTTGGCGTGTATGTCGCTGACAACTGCGATCTGCACCCCGGCCAATCTACTTCGCCCTCCGTCCCTCCATACGATGCGCGCGACGATGGCAACCGCCGACCCGATCGCCGAGCTGCGCTCCGCAGTGGACGGCGCCGCGCTCGCCTTGCGCGAGGGCGAGCCGACCGGACCCGAGCCGACCCTGGAGCGGCCGCCGAAGCCCGAGCTGGGCGATTACAGCTCGAACGCAGCGATGCTGCTCGCCGCGCCCCTCGGGGAAAGCCCGCGCGAGGTCGCCGCCCGGCTCGCGGCCGAGCTCGGCGCGCAGCTGGGGGAGGGGTCGGTGGAGCGGGTCGAGGTCGCCGGCCCGGGCTTTGTCAACTTCTTCCTCGCCGACGGCTGGTACCGGCGGGCGATGGCCAATCTCGCCGCCGCCGGCGATCGTCTCGGCCCGGCGCCGACGGCCTCGCCCGAGCGCGTTCTGGTCGAGTTCGTCTCGGCCAACCCGACCGGGCCGCTGCACGTCGGCGGCGGCCGCCACGCGGCCTACGGCGACTCCCTGGTGCGGCTGCTCGAGGCGGTCGGCCACGAGGTCGAGCGCGAGTTCTACGTCAACGACGCCGGCGGCCAGGTGGGTCGCTTCGCCGCCTCGATCAGGGCCCGGATGCGCGACGAACCGCTGCCCGAGGACGGCTACGAAGGCGAGTACGTGCGCGAGCTCGGCGAACGGATCGCGGCCGAGGGGATCGACTCGGCCGACGACGCCGCGCTCGGAGAGCGCGGCGTCGAGCTGATCCTCGAGGAGGTGCGGGCGACGCTCGACCGCTTCGGCGTGCGCTTCGACAACTGGTTCTCCGAGCGCGACCTCTACAGCCGCGGCGAGGTCGAGGCCGCCCTCGGGCAGCTCGAGCGCGTCGGGCACACCTACCGCAGCGAAGAGGCGCTCTGGCTGCGGACCACGACCTTCGGCGACGACAAGGACCGGGTCCTGATCCGCGCCAACGGCGAACCGACCTACCTCGCCGCCGACGTCGCCTACCACTGGGACAAGCTGGAGCGCGGCTTCGGGCGCCTGATCGACGTTCTCGGCGCCGACCACCACGGCTACGTCGCCCGCCTGCGCGCGGCGATCGCCGGCCTCGGCGCCGACCCGGAGCGCTTCGAGGCGCTGATCATGCGCCTCGTCCACGTCGTCGCGAGCGGTGAGCGGGTGCAGATGTCGAAGCGCAGCGGCGACTTCGTCGGCCTTGACGAGCTGCTCGACCAGATCGGGGTGGACGCGGCGCGCTGGTTCATGCTCTGGCGCAGCCACGACACCGAAGTCGACCTCGACCTCGACCTCGCCCGCCGCCAGTCCAACGACAACCCGGTCTACTACGTCCAGTACGCGCACGCGCGGATCGCCAGCATTCTGCGCAAGGCCGGGCTGGAGCCCGCCGATGCGGCGGCCGGGGCGGGGGCCGAGACGCCCGGGGTCGCGCTCGAGCCGGCCGAGCGGGAGCTGATCAAGCGGTTGCTCGAGTTTCCCGAGGAGGTGCGCGAGGCGGCGGCGCGCCGCGCTCCGCACCGGATCTGCACTTACGCGACGGCGGTTGCCGCCGACTTCCACGCCTTCTACCGCGACTGCCAGGTGGTCGGCGCCGAGGGGGAGGGCGTCGAGCGCTCGCGCCTGGCACTGTCCCTGCTGACGATGCGCACGATCGCCGCCAGCCTCGGCCTGCTCGGCATCTCCGCTCCGGAGCGGATGTGATGCTGCGCCGCCGCGCCAAGCTAGCGGTCCTGGCGGAGGTTCCGGCGCTCGACGGGGACGGCCCGCGGCCGGGCGCGCTTGGCCGCGAGGCGCTCGCTGCCTACACGCAGCTTGCCGCCGACCTGCCAGCCGGCGGGCCGGTGCTGGTGACCGGGCCGGCGCGCAGCGGAGCGGCGATCGGCATCGCCGCGGCGGCGACCGCCGGCGGCCGGCGGGTCGCGCTGCTCGAGTGCGACATCGCCCAGCCCGCGCTGGCGGACGCCCTGGGTCTGTCGCCGACTCCCGGGCTGCACGAGTACCTGCGCGAGGAGTCGAGTCCGCCGGGGATCCTGCAGTCGCTGGTCCTCGCTGGCCCCGCGGCCGGGCGGGCGACCGAGCCGCTCGCGGTGATCGTCGCCGGCGAGCCCGAGCCCAAGCCGGTGGCGCTGATCGACTCCGACCGCTGCGACCACGCGATCCAGCGGCTGCGCAAGGCCTATGAGCTGCTCGTGATCGCCGCGCCCGGTCTCGACGAAGATCCCGACTCGCTGCGCGCCCTCGCCGAACACGCCGGCACGACCGTCGCCGCCGGCGCCCGTTCCGACGTCCCGAAGCGCCCCCCGATCGAGGTCTCCGGCCTCGTTCTCGTCGGCTGATCAGAGGTCGTAGCGTTGGATGTCGGCCTCGAGCCGAGCGGCATCGTCGTCGTCGGGCCCAGCGTGGGCGGTGTCGGGCGCGGCGGGCGAGTTGCCGGCCCTCCGCCAGCGGGCGACGCCGAACGCGAGGACGGCGATCGCGACGAACAGGGCGACGATCGGCACCAGATAGGCCGATAGGTCGAACCCGGAGGCCTTGGGAAGGGCCAGCACCTCCGGTCCGTACTGGGCGACGAGGGCGTCTTTGATCTGCTGCTTGGTGCGCCCTTCGGCGACCAGCTTGGCGACGAAGACCTTCTCCCGTTTCGCCTGCGGAGATTCGGCCAGTTCGAGCAGGGTTCCACACACCGGGCACATCACTTCGCCTTCGATCGCGTTGACGGTCGTCTTCGGCGTGGCCGCGCCGGCGGTCGCGGCGGTCAGGCCGAAGGCCAGCGCGGCGAGCAGCGCGAGGCGTCTCATCGCCGGCCTTCGATCAAGGGCAGGAAGCGTTCGCGGAGGATCTGCTCGTCGACGACGCCGCGCCAGATTTCCGCCAGCCGCCCCCGCGGGTCGACGAGGAAGTTCTCCGGCACGCCGCTCGAGCCGAAGGCGGCGCTGCGTTCGTCGCCGACCGAGCGCAGCTGCGGGTAGGTCGTTCCCTGCTTGCGCAGGAAGGCGACCGCGTCGTCGCGGTTGTCCTGCACGTTGATGCCAAGCACGGTCGTGTTGCGGCGACGCTCGCGCCGGTAGAAGCGCTCCAGGACCGGAGCCTCTTCGCGGCAGGGGCCGCACCACGAGGCCCAGAGGTTGACCAGCACCCAGCGGCCGCGGTAGGAGGCGATCGAGCCGCGCCCCGGCCCCGGCAGCCTGGGCAGCACCTTGTCGGGCACCGGTTCGCCGACGGCGATCTTCGTCGCCCCCTTGCTGAGCAGGCCGTAGGTGAGCAGGCCGACGACGGCGAGCACGCCGAGGACGGCGATGAAAGAGCGCGCGCTCACCGGCGCCGGCGGTCATGGTCGCTTCGCATAGCTGCAAACTTATGCATATGGGCCACGCGCGGACTCACGGGGGTCACGGCCACGCCGGCCACGGTCACGGCCACGGCGTCAGCGAGGACGCCAGCCAGGGCAAGCTGGCGATCGCCCTCGCCCTGATCGTCGGCTTCATGGCGGTCGAGGTGACGGTCGGGATCGTCACCTCCTCGCTGGCCCTGCTCTCCGACGCCGCCCACATGCTCACCGACGCGGCGGCGATCGGCCTGGCGCTGGTCGCGCTGCGGCTCGCCCGGCGTCCGGCCTCCGGCAGCTTCACCTTCGGCCTCAAACGCGCCGAGATCCTCTCCGCCCAGTTCAACGGCGCCAGCCTGGCGGTGCTCGGCACCCTGATCGTCGTCGAGGGCGTAACCCGCTTGATCGACCCGCCCGACGTGCCCGGTGGGCCGCTGCTGGTCGTCGCTCTGGTCGGCGTCGCCGTCAACCTGGCGGCCACCTGGCAGCTCTCCAAGGCCAACCGCGAAAGCCTCAACGTCGAGGGCGCCTTCCAGCACATCCTCACCGACCTCGCCGCCTTCGTCGCCACCGCGATCGCCGGCCTTGTGATCGTCCTCACCGGCTTCCACCGCGCCGACGGCATCGCCGCCCTGATCGTCGCGGCGATCATGCTGCGTGCCGCGTACGGCCTGCTGCGCGACTCCGGCCGCGTCCTGCTCGAGGCGGCGCCCCAGGGCATCGACCCCGAGGAGGTCGGCCGCGCGATGGCCGCCGAGGCCGGCGTGGTCGAGGTCCACGACCTGCACCTCTGGGAGGTCAGCTCCGGCTTCCCCGCCCTGGCCGCCCACGTCCTGGTCGGCGAAGACGTCGACTGCCACCGCCGCCGCTTCGAGCTCGAGCAGATGCTCCACGAGCGCTTCGGCCTCGATCACACCACCCTGCAGATCGACCATGCCCAAACCCGCCCCCTCCAGGTCGAGACCATCCCCGAAGCCCGCGGAATCGGCACGCGGACGTAGCTCAGCTGGGCTCGTCAGCCCCACCAGTTCGCCTCTTACGCGAAGAGCACAGCGCGGCAACCGCTGGCGATTCGGCGTCATCCAAGAGGATGCGAAGCATGTTGTCTGCATATCCGTCCTCACTCAATGGGAACATACGTTCCTATGATCAGCGCGCTCTCATCGCCGGCGGTCCAGGAGCAACTCACGTTCTGTGCTCCCATTCGGGCGGCGGCGTGCGAATATGCCGCGGCGCCGGAAGCCCCGCCCTCGGCGCAGCCGCAGGCCGGGTCCCAGGCAGTCCGCGCGGGTCCGTTCGTCGGTCGCCAGGCATGGAGACGAGCTTCGATGAAACGCTGGTGGCCGCGCTCGCAGCCGCCGAGAAGCAGGTTCAGCAGAGCTATCGACCGATCATTGCGGTCCACAAGTGGTTTGCCAGGCGGCCTGGGACGCTGTTTCGGGGCCTTGCATTGGCGGAGCTTGTCGATGCGCCGCTCGCTAAGCACTACTTCGGGAGCCACGATCTCGACGGCGTCGTGCTCGACCCGTTCATGGGGGGCGGGACATCTCTGTTCGAGGCCAACCGCCTGGGTCTCTCCGTAGTCGGCTACGACACCAACCCGATGTCCCGCTGGCTCTTGGAGCGCGAGCTCGAGGAGCTGGACGTCGAGGCGTTCGAGCGCGAGGGCGAGGCAATCGCCGCCGAGGTCGAGAAGGAACTGCGCGACCTGTATATGGCGCTGCGAGGAGTGTGGCACGAGCGCCGTCAAATTCTTCCTCTGGGTCAAACCACGCGCATGCCAAAACTGCTCTCCCCCTGTCGGCCGGCCATCGACGTCCTCGCGCGGAGCCTCGCCGAGATTGGGCGCGCCGATCACGAGGATTGCCCTCATTGCGGGTTCCCTACGCGGATACCAAGGTGCCGACGAAGAGCGCGTGCTCGTGTGGTCGTCCGTTCACCGTCGGCCGTCCGGACGGCGAGCAGCCGCCCAAGCACACGCTGTTCGCGCTGGAGTACCACTGTGAGTCGTGCAAGGCGCGCAAGGGACGCCGGGGCCGCTTCTTCAAGGGGGCCGACACTGAGGACCATGCGCGGTTTGCCGAGGCACGGGCACGGCTCGTCGGCATGGACTCGCCCTTCTGGCCGGTCGACGAGATCCCACCGGGAGACGAGACGAACCGTCTCCTGCGCTGGGGATACCGGGGCTTCCGCGACTTGCACAACGAGCGCCAGTTGCTCGGCTTGGCCATGCTTGCCGAGCGGATCAGCCGGGCGCCCGCGGACGTGCGGCCGGCTCTCGCCACCGTGTTCTCGGACTCCATTCGCTACCAGAACATGGTCTGCCCGTATGACACCGCCGCTCTGAAGGTTCTCGATGTCTTTTCGGTCCACGGCTTTCCCGTTCATCGTGTCCAGTGCGAGGCCGCGCTGATCGGCATCCCTAAAGTCGGACTGGTGGCTACCGGCACTTCCTGGCCAAGTACGCCGCCGCCAAGCGCTACTGCCGGGAGCCGTTTTAGACCGTTCGCCTACAGGGGCGCAAGCAGCGCGTGCCTGTGCCGCGTGAGCGAATCGCCGCCATTCCCATCGATGGTCACGACGAGCTCCACCGCAAGCGTGCGGCGCTACTACGTTGCGCAAACATCACAACGCAGCCAATACCATAGAACACCGTCGATCTGGTTCTGACCGATCCTCCGTACTTCGCCAACGTCCAGTACTCCGAGTTGATGGACTTCTGTTACGCGTGGCTGAGGCGGCTAATGCCCGATGTGCCGTTCTTCGACCGGCCGACATCCAACAGAGGACGAGTCACCGGCAACCTCACCGAGGCCGTGGAATCGACGCCTTCGCCGAGCGTCTTTCTGACGTATATCGAGCAGCCACACATGCCCTACGTCCATCACCGTTCGTTTTCACGTATCACCACAACGACCTGTCCTCCTACACCGCTCGAGGGCCCTCCGGTCCGGCCTCGTAGCCTCGGCGCTTGTCCCCGGAATGCCGGCTCGATACACATCAGCGTCACTTTATCCAGTCTCTTTTATACTTTCTTCATCCTTCTCAATCTCCCTATCGGCATACAAACTATCTCATCACTTCTCTCAACTATCTTTTTATCAATCACTTTCAGAACCTCTTTTACTCAGTTCTCACCTTTAGCTACTTTTATCTCCTCTGCATCCGTCACGACCTCCTCTCCTAAAGCGCAGTTCTTGCTCTCACTCCCGCCTAGAATCCGGCAGCGCCGACGAGGAGCGCATGGAGGTCTCTCTCGACTCTCTGCTCAAGCTCTCCCAGGACGCAGTCGAGGGGGTAGCTCCGCCGCCCGCGGCGGAGCTCTTCTCGGCGACGCGAGCCGCCTCCTAGCCGCCGCTCTTCTTACTCCGCCGTCCTCTCGTTCCTACGTAAGATCACGCCCGCCTGGCTGGACAAGCATCTCCAACTCGGCGAGCGTGTACACGTGGCCCTCGCACGCCTTCAGCATCCGATTCAGATCCGCACACTACCGAATCCTCCCCGTCGATGACCCCACATGTCGCCCGGTTCCACGTACCGGGCGCGCACGCGCACCGGCCCGTCCCATTCCTTGAGCTTCCCTCGACGATCTCTTCGTCCTTCTCGGCCGGGATGAGGAAGTCCGGAGCCTGCTCGTACCCTGGCACGCTCTCACGGTCCCTGGTCGCACGCCCGTCGATCCCATCCGCTCGAGGAGTTCGGTGATGGCGTTCTCTATGAGCTTGCCTACTATTCCCTATTCGGTATCACGATGTGATGCATATGTTCTGCCGAGCAGCCTCTCTCGGCAACTCCGAGTAGGGGACCTTGCCCGTCGAGAGCATCTTGGCGGCCGTAGTCTCCCCGCCGCGCGTATCGCACTTGTCTAGTCGTTGTATCCTGTCGGGCGGTACCGCCTGCACCGGGTGGCGCAGCACGCCGCGCGCAGGACCACGTCGGGCGTCGTAGCGCTGCTGCCTGCTGCCTCTCTCTCACACACTGTTCCCGCGCTTCCCCGACGATCTCGTCGTCGATCACGCTTCACTCCGCCCGCTCCCGCGCAGGACCACGTACACCTCCTCCCCCATCCCCTCCTCGCTCTTTCCACGCCCGTTTCTCCTCTCCTATCTCTCTTAGCATCGCCTCACCTCTCTACTCTTCGCCTCGCTAGTCGCCTTGCGCATTGCTTTTTACCCGCTCTCTAATTCTTCTCGCTCGCATAACTCTTTTCCACGCTCATCTCTATTAATTACAACGCAGCTTCCAGCACCCTGCGCGCTCTCTTATACTCACACCTACGCGCATCACGCTACACTCTTCCTGTTCCTTGTGCGTGTGGCCGTACGGAAAGCGATAGCCGGGCGGGACCCGCTGGTAGCCCAGGCCGGATTTCTCGAGCTCGAGCGCCTCGGTCGCCAAGCGGAACTCCAAATCCGGCGCGCCGTCGAACCTGGACCCGACGTCCTCCAGATCCTCCTTGAGGTTCCTCAGCGTGAACGGCACGGCGCAATCCTATGGCCCGCTTGGCGGGGGTCGCGCCTGAACAAGAAATTGCGGGCAAGTGGAGCGACGCGACACGACTACCTGGGCATGAGCGAGTACCAAACGGAGCTACTAACGATTGCCCAACTGACCTGCTCTCACTACCCCGCTTCAATCCCACGACATGCCGCTGATATGGAAATAGCGATCCCACTCCTCGGTCAGAGCGCTCTGGCAGTGCGGCGTAAGGTCGATCCTATTAAGAATGAGTGGCCACTCATTCCATTGTAATAATCTTAATACTATCTAAGATATGCTATCTTTGCGACATGGCGAACGTAGACGACACTGACCGGGGGGAACTGATGCCTGCTGCTGCACGGAAATCACGGGTGGGGGCTAAATCGCAGACGGGGCCTCCGCAGCCGATACACAAGATCAAGGCGGACTTCTACCTAACGCTGGGTCACCCGGTGCGGGTGCGGGTTCTGGAGCTGCTGAAGGATGGAGAGCTGAACGTTGGCAGAGTTGCAGGCCGAGCTCGAGATCGACTCCAGCGGCGCCTCGCAACACCTCTGTGCGATGCGCCGGCAGGGTCTGCTCTAATCTCGGCGCTATAGCACGAGCTTCTTCTACCGAGTGCGAGACCCCTGCATATTCCAACTGCTCTAGACGGCCCGGCAGCTGATCGATTCTTATCTAGAGGAAACTCTGGCACTGCTCGGCGAGTTGGACGAGCCGGCGCCAGCTCTTTGCAAGGCCGGCGACAAGCGGCGCTGAGCGCGACCATCGTCCACTTGCTGGTTCGCTGGGCTAGGCCCTGCTCGTTCGCCGGGGCGCTGGCGCCCATCGCTACGCGGGCGCTGAGCACGGCGATCGCCCTACAGGCTGCGGGCATCGCCCTGTAGGGGACCGGCGGCGCTCTTTTTCTGTTCGAGGCACCTGCGTTCGGCGACGCCTTACGCGACAGCCTTGAACTCGCGCTACGTGTCGACAGCCTCAACAACTTCTATCTCTCGACCCTCGCTGTATCGCCGTGCCAGCCGCCTTCTACTACGCGTGGCTAACTCGCAGCGTTGCACGCAGTCGCGTACTCGTCGCTCTCGGACTGTACCTAGTCGCTCTCGTCGGAGTCCTCATGGCGCGAGATCCCTCCTCGTTCCTCGCCTGCTGGGAGCTGATGACACTGATCCCCGTCACGGCGATCCTGGTGCAGCGCAGCGATGTGCGCTGTCCGCCACGCCGTCTTCGTCTACCTGGCGGTCACACATCTCGGCGGCGCCGGTGTCTGGATCTGCGTGCTCGCTCTGGCTTACGGAGCGATAGCGACCGGCGGCGCTCGCCGCTCGGGTGCAGGCGATACAGCGCTGATCATCGTCGCGCGATCTTGGCTTGGCACCAACGCGGGATGATGCCTTTTCATTCCGGGCTGCCGCATTCCTATCCGGTGCGGCGAGACATATCGGGGCGCTGATGTCGAGGAGATGATCAAGGTCGCCCTCTACGGCTTGATACGTGTTCTCTTCTATGGGCAGCTCCGGCTCCGTTGTGGGCGGCCTGCGGTGCTCGGGCTCGGGCTGCTCTCTGCGCTCGGCGGCGTGCTCTAGCGCTGATCCAGCAAGATTTCAAGCGGCTGCTCGCCTTCTCTCTCGATAGAGAACGTCGGGATCATCGCGCTCGGGCTAGGCGCCTCGATCCTCTTCGCCTCGCGGGGATCGACCTGGGCGGCGATCGCCTTCGACGCTGCGCTGCTGCATATCCTCAATCACGCTGTGTTCAAGGCGCTGCTGTTACTCGGCGGCCGGCGCCTTCGAGCGTGCGGTCGGCTCGCTGACCTGGACCAGATCGGCGGCTTGCTGCGTCGGATGCCCTGGACTAGCGGCGCATTCCTGATCGGCTCGATGGCGATCGCCGGCGTGCCGCCGCTCAACGGTTTCGCCTCGGAGTGGCTGACGCTGCAGGCGCTGATGCACGTCGCGATCGGACCCTCCGCTCGGGCTCGGCCTGGCCGGCGCCCTCGCGATCGCTGGGTCTAGCCGCTACCGCAGCGCTCGTGCTGTTCTGCTTCGTCAAGGTCTTCGGGCTAGTGCTGCTCGGTGCGCCCGCGGCGGGCGGAGGTCGAGGCGCGGTCGAGGCGACGCCGAGCATGATGGGCCGCGATGGTGTTCTGGCTGGCTGCTGCGTCGCGCTCGGCGCCGTTCCCGGGCGTGCTGATCCCATCGCTGATGTGGCTAGCCGCGCAGCGGCGGAGCATCGCCGGCGAGCCGGGGTGTCCATCCCCGGGAGCGGCTCGCTTGCCTTCGCCTTGGCTGCTGTCGGGCTGCTCGCGGTGACGGGCGGCACTCTGGCGCCTGCGGGCGCGCGGCAGGCGGTGCCGGCGCCGGCCTGGGCGTGCGGCCAGCGGATCGAGCTCGCGCTGAGTTGGAGATCGGCGAGCTTCACCAAGCCGCTGCGGCTGGTTCTGGAGACGCGTCCTCCGGCCTCGCCGCGAGCTCGAGACTCGTGCGCGAGCGCGGCCTGGTGCAGTCGATTCGCTATCGCGGCGAGATGCCGCATCTGTTCGACACGCTGCTCTACGGGCCGGTGCAGCGCGGGGCGCTTGCCGGCGCGCTGGTCGCCCGCCGGCTTCAGTCCGGCAGCGTTCGCACCTACGCCGCCTATCTGCTCGCGCTGCTGCTCGTCGTGCTCGTCTCTGGTGCGGATCGGAGCGATCGGGTGAGCGGCGGTCGCCGGGCGCGATCAGATGCTCGGCGGGGTCGCGCTGGCGCCGCTGCTTCCCGGCACGATTCAGTCGCTCAAGGCGCGTCTGCAGGGCCGTCGCGGTCCATCGCCGCTGCAGCCGTATCGCGAGCTGCGGCGGCTCTGGGGCAAGAGCGTCGTCGATCCGCAGCCGACGCACTGTCGTCTACCGGCTCGCGCCGTGCCTAGTCGCCGCGGCGTCTGCTGCTCGCGCTGCTGCTGGTGCCGATCGTCGGGCCGCTCGGGGGGGTGGCCGTTGGGCAACGACGCGCTCGTCCTCGTCGGGCTGCTCGCGCTCGCGCGCTTCGCGCTCGCCGCCGCCAGCTGGGACACCGGCAGCGGGTTTCGCGCTGATGGGCGTCGAGCCGCGATCTGATGTTCGTCGGTGTTCGTCGAGGCGGTGCTGGTGCTGGCGCTGTTGCTGGCCGCGCTGCCGGCCGGCAGCACCGACCTGTTCGCGATGAGCGTTGCAGCGAGCGGCACGGCGATCTGGGTGAGCCGGCGCACTGGTGCGCCGCGCGCGGCGTTCGCGCTCGTGGTGCTCGTCGAGACCGGCCGTCAGCCGATCGACAATCCCGACACTCATCTCGAGCTGACGATGATCCATGAGGGGCCGCTGCTCGAGTACGCCGGTCGCGATCTCGCTCTGCTGCAGTGGAGCGCCGCGGCGCGTCACTGGGTCTTGCTCGTGCTCGGCCGCCGAGCTGTTCCTGCCGCACGGGGGCGGCTTCGGGGCGCAGCTCGGGTGGTTGTCGCCGGCGTGCGGTGCTGTGCGGGTGCTGGCGTTGATCGAGACTGCGCAGGCGAAGATGCGGATGCTGCGTGTGCCGGTGCTGCTCGGCGGGGGTTGCCTGATCGCTCTGGGCGGGGTGGTGAGCTGGCTGGTGGGAGCTGGCGTGAGCGACCGCCGCGATCGGGGCTCTGGTCGTGCTCGGCTTCGGCGTGATGCTGGTGCGGCGGCGCAGCGTCGCGATCGGGTTGGTGGCGGCCCAGTCGCTGGTGCTGGGCGTCGGCGTCGATCGCGCTCGCGGGCGAGCGGCGGACGGCGTTCCTGGTCGCCGCGATCGTGCTGCTCGTGCGGGGGGTGGTGCTGCCGGCGCTGCTGGGGTTCGGTCGTCGCCGCACGCGCGAGCCGCGAGCTGGTCGCGGCCGCGACGACCGTCGGTGGTCCGGCTGCTCGTCGCCGCGGTGGTCGCGCTGATCGCCGTCGCGGTGATTCCGCCGCTCGGGCTCGGCGAGCGCGCAGCGAGCACGGCGCTGTCTCGCTGCTCTGCCTCGGGCATCGCGATCGTCGTGATGCGCCGGTCGGCGATCTTGCAGGTGCTCGGCTTCCTCGTCGCCGAGAACGGCGTCTATCTGCTGGCGGTCTCGGTCTCCGGGTGGGCTGCCGTCGTGATCGAGCTCGGCGTGCTGTTCGACCTGGTCGCTCGTCGTCACCGTCGCCGCCGCGTTCAGCAAGCAAGATCCACGCGCGAGTTCGGTACTCGGAGATACCGGCTGCTGAGAGGCCTGCGTGACTGACGCAGCTTCGCGGTGATCGTCGTCGTCGTGGCGGTGCCGCTCGGCGTCGTCGCTGCTGGTGTTCGCTGGTGCCGAGCGCCGCGCGCTGCCGATCGTTCAACATCGCCGGCGCGGCGCCTGAGCGCTGCGTTGTCGCTGGTGCTGCCGTCGATCGCGCTTGGGGCGGCGGCTGGCGTCGCCGCGCGGGGGAGCTGGTACGTGCTCGACGGCGCCCGGGCGTCTTCCTGGCCGTGATCGCCGTCGTCTGCTTTGCCAGCGCGCTGATGTCGGCGTGGTATCTGCGGCAGGCCGGGCGAGCTGGTTCACGCGCGCGGCGCTCGCGCGCCTGTACTACGTCGCCTTCAACGTGTTCTGGGCGGCGCTGCTCGCCGTTCCCGCTGATCGTCAACCTCGGCGATCGCGTGGCTGCTGATCGAGGCGACACCGCCGCCTCGGCGTTGCTGGTCGCGTTCAGCGGCATGCGCAGCGCGCTCGAGGCAGGCTGGAAGTACGTCGTTCTGACCACGCTCGGCCTGGCCGTCGCGCTGCTCGGGATCGTCGTCCTCTTCGTCGCGGCCGGGGGTCGGTTCGCGGCCTCGCGGGGGCTCGACTGGCAGGCGCTGGCCGCGGCGCTGCGCGGCGCTGCCGGCGCAGGCGACGCTCGTCGCCTTCGTGCTGATCCTCGTCGGTCTCGCCAGCTAAGATCGGCTGGGCGCCGGTCCACAACTGGCTGCCCGACGCTCACAGCGAGGCGCCGCCGCCGATCAGCGCGAAGATCTCGGCGGCGCTGCTTCCGAACGTCCTGCATGATTGCCTGGCGCACGAGCTGGCGCTCGTGCCGGCGCTCGGCGCGGGCGCGGTCCAGCGAGCTGTTCGTCGGGTTCGGGCTGGCTCTCGCTGGCCGTCGCCGTCCCGTTCCTGTGGCGGCCGCTGCCGTGGAAGCGGCTGCTCGCCTACTCGAGCCTCGAGCACATGGGCATCCTCGCGCTCGGTATCGGCTTCGGCACGCCGCTGGCGATCGCCGGCGTGGTCATCCACGTCGTCGGTCACGTCGCTCGCCAAGGCGCTCGGCTTCTACGCCGCGATCCCGCTGCTGCGCGAGGAGCCGGCGCGGCGCGAGCGGGCGGCGCGGGGGGTCGCCCGGGCCAGCGGCCGACGGCCGCGGCGGTGGGGGTCAGCCTCGTCCGCTCGCCGGCATGCCGCCATCGCCGCTGTTCTTCTCCGAGGTGATGATCCTGCTCGGCGGCATCGACGCCGGGCAGCTCGCGGTCTCGCCGTCGCCGCCGTCGCTGCTCGCGCTCGGCTTCCTCGGTCTCGCCCACGCGCTGATCGAGGGTCTGCTCGGCGAGCGGCGCGGGGCGCGGCGCCGCTCGCGCCCGCGCTCCGCGCGGGCGGTGGCGTTGCTCGCCGGCGCGGCGGCCGTCGCGGTGGTGGCGCTGTGCGTGGTCGCCTTCGTGCTGCCCGGTCGGACCTCGTCGAAGACCTGATGCGGGGCGTGGCGTGATCTCCGGTGCGGCGCCGCCGCGGCAGGCGGTCGAGCTGGTCGCGACGTCGAGGCCGCCGGCGCTGGCGCGAGGCCTGCGCCGACGCGCTCGACGACGGCGAGCGCTTCTGCGGCGCCTTCGCGGGCGGCGCGGGCGGCGCAGCGGGGCTGGAGCGCGCTCTTCGGGCACGGCGCCGGCGCGCGCGTGCTGGGACCGCGTCGCCGCCGGCGGCCGAGCTGGCCTCGATCGTCGATCTCGTTCCCGGCCGCCGACTGGGACGAGCGCGAGGCCCACGACCTCTACGGCCTGCGCTTCGACGGCACGAGCCGCTGCGCCCGCTGGTTGCGCACCCGAGGACGACTGCGGCTGCTGGTCGTCCCGGTCGACGGGGAGGGAGTACACCAGGTCGCCGTCGGGCCGATCCACGCCGGCGTGATCGAGTCCGGCCACTTCCGCTTTCACGTCGTCGGCGAGCGGATCCTGCTACATCGACCTGCGTCTCTTCTACAAGCACCGCGGGCTCGAGCGCGCCGCGGAGGGGCGCGAGCTCGCCGATCGGCGCTCGCGTACGCGCAGCGCGCCTGCGCCGCCTGCGCGGTCGCCAACTCCGTCGCCTTCGCGCACGCCTGCGAGAGGCGCTGGGGCTGCGGCCCGACCGCGGAGCTGCGCCGCGCGCGCACGCTGCTGCTCGAGCTCGAGCGCCTCTACAACCACCTCCACGACATCTCCGCGATCTGCGCCGGCGTCGGCTTCGCCGCCGGCAACATGGCGTTCGCCGCGCTCAAGGAGCGCGCGCAGCGGCTCAACGCAGGCGCTCGCCGGTCACCGCTTCCTGTTCGGCACCGTCGCGGTCGGCGCCGAGCGCGCTGCGAGCTCGACGCCGCGCGGCGGCCGATCGCGCCCGGGCGAGCTGCGCGAGCTGCGCGCAGAAGCGGCCGCGGGCCTGGCGCGAGCTCAGTTCGCCGCCTCGTTTCAGGCGCGCCTCGACGGGCGTCGGCGTTCTCGACGCCGCGACGACGCGCGTCGCGCTCGGCGCGGTCGGCCCGGCCGCTCGCGCCGCCGGGTCGCGGGTCGACGCGCGCGCGGCGAGCCCGCGGCTCTGGTACGGCTCGGGCTTCGCCGCCGCGTTCGCCGCTGAAGACCGAGCGGCGATGTCTCCGCACGGCTCGAGGTGCGCGCGCGCTCGAGCTGTCGAGCGTGGTTCGAGCTGCTCGACGAGCTGCTCGCCGAGCCGCTCGAGCGCCGGCGCCGGGCTAGCCGCATCGACGCGCCGACGCGCGATCGGGGTCGGCGCGGGTAGAGAGCCCGCGCGGCGAGACGGTCTGCGTGGTCGAGCCGGACGGCGGCCGCGTCGCGCGCCTGCACCTGCGCACCGGCTCCTACGCGAACTGGCCGGCGCTCGCTCACGCCTTCGCCGGCAAGCTGCTGCCCGACTTCCCCCTGATCAACAAGAGCTTCGAGCTCTGCTACGCCTGCGCCGATCGCTGAGTGTTCGTGCTGCTGCGACACCTGCAATGCGTCCACCGCGAAGCCGCGCCTGCCGCGACGAGCGGCGCCCGCTCGCAAGCGATCCGCCACGTCGACGCCGGCTCCTGCAACGCCTGCGAGCACGAGCTCACCGCGACCGCGGCGCCCGCAGTACGACCTGCAGCGCTTCGGGCTGGACATCGTCGCCTCGCCTCGCCACGCCGACGTGCTGCTCGTCACCGGCGCCGTTACCACCCGGATGGCGAGCCGCTGCTGGCCGCCTACGAGGCCATGCCCGAGCCGCGGCTGGTCGTCGCGCTCGGCGACTGCGCGCTGGGCTGCGGCGTTCTCGGCGCCGCGGTCGGAGCTCGCCGGTCCCGCTCGACGAGCTCGCTGCCCGTCGACATGCGTATCCCCGGCTGCCCGCCGACGCCGGAGGCGATCGCCGACGCTTTTTTTTTTTTTTTTTTTTTTTTTTTTTTTTTTTTTTTTTTTTTTTTTTTTTTTTTTTTTTTTTTTTTTTTTTTTTTTTTTTTTTTTTTTTTTTTTTTTTTTTTTTTTTTTTTTTTTTTTTTTTTTTTTTTTTTTTTTTTTTTTTTTTTTTTTTTTTTTTTTTTTTTTTTTTTTTTTTTTTTTTTTTTTTTTTTTTTTTTTTTTTTTTTTTTTTTTTTTTTTTTTTTTTTTTTTTTTTTTTTTTTTTTTTTTTTTTTTTTTTTTTTTTTTTTTTTTTTTTTTTTTTTTTTTTTTTTTTTTTTTTTTTTTTTTTTTTTTTTTTTTTTTTTTTTTTTTTTTTTTTTTTATTTATTATTTTTATTAATATTTTTTTTATATTATAAATATATTTTTTTTTTTTTTTTACCTATATAATATATATTTTTATTTTAAAAAATATATATATATAATAAAAAAAATAAAATAAATTTTTTTTTTTTTTTTTTTTTTTTTTTTTTTTTTTTTTTTTTTTTTTTTTTTTTTTTTTTTTTTTTTTTTTTTTTTTTTTTTTTTTTTTTTTTTTTTTTTTTTTTTATTTAAAGTGGATAAGAAAATCCAGCACGCGGACGTAGCTCAGTTGGTAGAGCGCGAGCTTCCCAAGCTCGAGGTCGCGGGTTCGAGACCCGTCGTCCGCTTCGGACCGGGTTCGCCCTATGTGGTCGAGGGCGTGGGCAGCAGGCGCGAGCGCAGGAGGGGAATAGAGAGGACAGAGAGGGGGGAGGAGTTCGCGCAGCGGCGTCGCCGGGGGAGGCTCGCAGATGGGTCAAGCCTTGGTGCCCGAGACCTTCGTTTTGCTGCGGCTTCGCTTGCGGCCGTTGCCGTTGCTGCTTGGGCCGGCGCCGTTGGACTCGCGGTAGAAGTGCTCGGTGGCGCCGCGCACGGGGCGTTCGTCGGTCAGCTCTACGAGGCACGTGCGGTGCAGCTCGGTGACGTGGTAATTGACGTTGCTGAGCGGGGTTCGCAGCTCGTAGCTGAGGTCGCTGGGGGAGAGGGTTCGGCCCCCGTCGAGGGTCAGCACTTCGAGGATTGAGACTCGTAGGGGATGGGTATTGGCTCTGGCTAGACGCTCCCAGTTCATTGGGCTCCTCCGTTGGATTGAGTTGTTGCTACCAACTTCTAGAGCAATTAATACCAAAAAATGATGACTTAACCCATCAAAATCGGGTAGGCTAGGGCTGGAAATGGACAGGGAGAGGAGAGGCAAAATGCGGGAGGCGACACGTTTTTGGCTTGTCGTTGCGGTTTCTCTGGCCTTCTTCGGCTTCGTCGCGACGCCGGCCGGGGCCGTTGACATCATCGAAGAAGAGCTGCCCGAAGCCGTCGGCTCGGGCTGGCAGGCCGGCACCTGCAAGATCGACACGCCGACCGAGTGCAGCGTCGACACGCCGGATCAGTTCTTCACCCAGGCCTCCGGCCACCCCCCAGTCGGCTTCACCCAGATCATCGTCAAGCACGGCGGCATCTTCGAAACGCCGGTCGGCAACCTGAAGACGGTGCTCGTCGATCTCCCCCGGGGCATGAGCGTCAACCCCCAGGCCACGCCCCAGTGCGAACTGGACGAAGGCAAATTCCCCTCCGGCGGCTGCGCGGCCGATACGCAAGTCGGCTACAGCAACGTGACCGCGGCCGCGGTTGTCGAACCGATCTCGACGCCGCCGGTGACGGTCCCCGACATCCCCGTCTACAACCTGGTTCCGCGGGAGGGCGAACCGGCCCGCTTCGGCTTCACCCTGCCGCTCGGCATCGGCGAAGTCTTCCTCGACGCGGGGGTCAAATGGGATGGCGACTACCACGAGTACTTCACGATCCACGTGCCCTCGATTCCCGGCGTGCGGATCCTCAAGAACCGCCTCGTCTTCGACGGGACGATCGGCAACGGCGGCCTGCCGGGCGAAGAAGGCGGTGCCTTCCTGACCACGCCCAGCACCTGCTTCGACCCGAATCAGTCGTCCTTCGCGACCACCTACAACACGCTCCTTCACGCCGACTCCAAGGAGGAAGAAGCGCCCGAAGACGAATACGGGGTCGCCGCCCCCGCGCCGCCCCCCGCCGCGTTCCTGGCCGGTTCGCAGCTCGTCGAATCGCCGTTGCCTCGTGTGAGCGGCGGCCAGCGGGCGATGCCGACCGGCTGCGACAAAATCCCGTTCCAGCCGGCGACCTCGCAGTCCCCGGGCACGGGCCAGACCGATTCGCCGATGGGCGGCACGGTCGAGGTCAAGGTCCCCTTCGACCCGCCGGCCTCGGTCTACCAGTCGAACGTGAGAACCGCGGTCGTCTCCCTGCCCGATGGCGTTGGCGTCAATCCCTCGGCGGCGAGCGGCCTGCAGGCTTGCAGCGACGCGCAGTTCGGCCGGGGCACCCGCGACCCGGTCGCCTGCCCGCCCGCCTCGAAGATCGGCACGGTTGCGATCGACACGCCGCCGCTGCCCGACGGCACGCTGACCGGCGACGTCTATCTGGCCTCCCAGCAGAGTCGCGACCCGGAATCTGGCGACGAGTACCGGATCTTCCTCGACGCCGAGTCGGCCGTCCGCGGTCTCTCGATCCGCCTCGTCGGCAAGGTCAGCGCCAACGCCCAGACCGGGCAGCTGACCGCGCGGGTGCACGAAGCGCCGCAGCTTCCCTTCGACTCGGTCCGCGTCACGCTCGACGGCGCCAAGGGCACGCTGACCAGCCCGCCCACCTGTGGACCCAACAAGACCGGACACGCGATGCAGGCCTGGTCGGGCACGCCCGATGGCGGTCCGCGGGACGGGGGCTTCACCCTGACCAGCGCGCCCGGCGGACGCTCCTGCGCGAAGACGCTCGGCGACCGCCCCTTCGGCCCGTCCTTTGCCGCCCACTCGACCAACCCCAAAGGCGGCGCCTTCACCCAGGTCGACGTCAACGTCGGCCGCGACGACGGCAATCAGGAGCTGAAGGGCGTCGACGTGACCCTGCCACCCGGCCTCGCGGCGAAGCTCGCCGGGGTGCGCTACTGCCCTCCCAGCGCCCTCGCTGCCGCGGGGGCGAACAGCGGCGCGGCCGAGGCGGCGAACTCCAGCTGTCCGGACTCGAGCCTGGTCGGCAGCGCCTCGATCGCCGCCGGCAGCGGCCCCGATCCACTGCACGTCAACGGCAAGGTCTTCCTCACAGGGCGCTATCGAGGCGCCCCCCTTTCCCTGGCAGTGATCACCCCCGCCACGGCCGGGCCTTTTGATCTCGGCTCGGTCGTGGTGAGGGTGGCGCTGTTCGTCGATCCCTCGACGGCCCAGGTCCACGCCTCCTCCGACTCGATCCCGCACGTCTACGGCGGCGCCACGCTCGACCTCCGCTCGATCGCTCTGCACATCGACCGCAAGCAGTTCGCGCTCAACCCGACCAACTGCTCGCCGAGAGCTTTCGGCGGCACCCTGTACGGCGGCGGCTCCAACCCGCTCGACCCCGGGGCCTTCAGCTCGCTGGCGGTCTCCTCGCCCTTCCAGGCGAGCGGTTGCGACGCACTCCCCTTCAAGCCGAAGCTCTACATGCGCGCCTTCGGCGGGCATCGCCGGGCGAAGAGCCCGAAGCTGCGGGCGATCCTCGTCGCCCGCGAAGGCGACGCCAACGTCGGCCGCGCCGCGGTCACCCTGCCGAAGGCGCTCTACCTCGAACAGGCGAGCCTCGCCAACGTCTGCACCCGAGTCCAGTTCGCCGCCAACCAGTGCCCGAAGGACTCGGTCTACGGCTACGCGCGCGCCTACACGCCGCTGCTCGACGGCCCGCTCCAGGGCCCGGTCTACCTGCGCTCCTCCGACAACGAACTGCCGGACCTGGTCGCCGACCTGCACGGCCAGGTCGACATCGAACTCGACGGGCGGATCGACAGCGTCAAGGGCCGCATCCGCAACACCTTCGACACCGTCCCCGACGTGCCGGTCTCCAAGTTCATCCTCACCGTGCGCGGCGGCAAGCGCGGCCTGCTGGTCAACTCGCGCGACCTCTGCGCCCACCGCTACCGCGTCCTCGCCCGCTTCCGCGGCCAGAACGGCAAGCACGCCAACGTGCGGCCGAAGCTACGAGCTCCCTGTCGAACCTCCAGGCGACGCCACCGTCACCACCACCGGCGGGCTAGGTTGGCTGGCTCGTCGGCCGGATCAGGATCTCGTTGACGTCGACCCCGGGTCGCTGCTCGAGCGCGTAGAGGACGGCCTTGGCGATGTCGGTGTCGCGCAGTGCCCACTCGCCGGGGCGGTTGTCGAAGAAGGGGGTGTCGGTCATGCCCGGCTCGATCAGGGTCACCTTGATCTCGTGGTTGTCGTGCATCTGGCGAAGCTCGGCGCGCAGCGCCTCGCCGATCGCGGTCGCCGCCCACTTGGTCGCCGAGTAGAGCGAGCCGGGCAGCGCCCGGCGGCCCGCCACCGAGCTGGTGACGAGGAAGTGGCCGTCGCCGCGCTCGAGCAGGTGGGGAAGGGTGGCGCGGATCGTCAGCGCCACGCCGTAGACGTTGGTGAGGACCATCGAGCGCCAGTGCTCGACCGACTCCTCGAGGAAGCCGCGCGAGGCGCCGAACCCGGCGTTGGCAAACACGGCGTCAATTCGCCCAAAACCCTCGATGGCGCTCGCAGTCATCGCCTCAACCTCATCCCACTCGGTCACGTCACAACGAACCGCCAGAGCCCGCTCCGACCCCCCAAGCTCAGCCACAAGCTCTTCGAGCGGCTCCAGCCGCCGAGCAGCAAGCACCAGCCGATATCGCTCCGCCGCTTCCCGCGCCGTCGCAGCCCCGATCCCGCTCGAAGCCCCCGTAATAAGCAGCACTGGATCGTCAGCCATCAGCCGATTCTCGCATTTCGAATTGGCCGGGGCGGTTGTGCAGGGGTCGGCAGACACTCAAGCGCGAAGCGCGTCTGCCGACCCCTGCACAACCGCCCCACAACCGCCCTTGCGATAATCCCCGGCCGTGGATCCCCAGCGCAAGCGGAAGATCCGGCTGGTCGTCGCCCTCAGCGTCGCCGTCCTCCTGGCGGCCGCGCTGGTCTACACCTCGTTCAGCGCCTCCTCGCCGGCGGAGCAGCCCTCGCAGTTGGTCGGCGCCGCGCCGGGGACCAACGCCGATCTCACCGGCCGGGTGGTCAAGGGCTCGGTCCGCCACCACGGCGAGCGGCTCACCTTCCGGGTCGCCGACCGCGAAGGCGGTGGTCCCACCCTGCCCGTCAGCTACACGGGCACCGTCCCCGACCCGTTCCGCGGCGGCCGTGAGATCGTCGTCACCGGCGAAGTCGAGCACGGGACGTTCGTCGGAGAACCGGACACGCTGACCACCAAGTGCCCGTCGAAGTTCACCACGAATGAAAGTTAACCTCGGCAGCGCCGTCCTGGCGCTCGCCTTCGCGACGATGGTCTTCGCGGCGGTCGCCGCGCTGATCGGCCGCAAGGGCGACGAGCGCTGGGTGACCCGCTCGCGCCGCGCCGTCTACGGGGCCTGCGCTCTGCTCACGCTCTGCGTCGTCCTGATCGAGGTCGCCTTCGCGAACAACGACTTCTCCTTCAAGATCGTCCAGCAGCACTCCTCGATCGAGACGCCGAGCTTCTACAAGCTGGCGGCGATGTGGTCGAGCCAGGAAGGCTCGCTGCTGCTCTGGGCCTGGGTGCTCTCGATCGCCTCCTCGCTCGCCCTCTGGTCGACCCGCGACAAGCTGCGCGAGATCGTCCCCTACGCGACCGCGGTGATGGCCGGCATCGCCAGCTTCTTCACCGGGCTGATGCTCTTCGCCGGCGGCGTCAACCCCTTCGCCACGCTGAGCCCGGTGCCGCCCGATGGGATCGGCCTCAACCCGCTGCTCCAGCACCCGAGCATGATGATCCACCCGCCGATGCTCTACTCGGGGTACGTCGCCTTCACGATCCCCTTCGCCTTCGCGATCGGCGCCCTCATCACCCGCCGCATCGACGCCGCCTGGATCCGCGCCACCCGGCGCTTCGCCCTGATCGCCTGGGCCTTCCTCGGCCTCGGCCTGATGCTCGGCGCCCGCTGGTCTTACACCGAGCTCGGCTGGGGCGGCTACTGGGCCTGGGACCCGGTCGAGAACGCTGCCCTGATGCCCTGGCTGATCGGCACCGCCTTCCTGCACTCGGTGATGGTCCAGGAGAAGCGCGGGATGCTGAAGGTCTGGAACGCCTGCCTGATCGTCGCCACCTTCTCGCTGGCGCTGCTCGGCACCTTCCTCGTCCGCTCCGGCGTGCTGCAGTCGATCCACGCCTTCGGCGACAGCACCGTCGGCCCGTACATCCTCGGCCTGATCGGGGTCGTGGTGCTCGGCTCGACCGCGCTGATCGTCTCCCGCCTCGACGACCTGCGCTCCGAGAAGCGGATCGACTCGCTCGCCTCGCGCGAGGCAGTCTTCATCGTCAACAACCTGCTGCTCGTGGCGCTCACAGCGACGATCTTCTGGGGCACCTTCTTCCCACTGATCTCCGAGTTCTTCACCGGCACCAAGTCCTCGCTGGCGGCGCCCTGGTTCGACCGCTACACGACGCCGCTGGCGATCCTGCTCGTGCTCTTCACCGGGATCGGCCCGCTGCTCGCCTGGCGCCGGGTCAGCTGGGCGACGGCAAGGCGGCTCTTTCTCGTGCCGGCGATCTCGGCGGCGGTCGCCGCGCTGGCATTGACGCTCTTCACCGACGCCGCGCGGAAGCCCTGGGCTCTGGGGCTCTTCGCCTTCGCCGCCTTCGCCCTGGTCGGCCTCGGCCAGGAGTTCTGGCGCGGCGCGGCGGCGCGGCGCTCGCTCACCGGGGAGGCGATGCCGAAGGCGCTGGTCGGGATCGTCAGCCGCAACCGGCGCCGCTACGGCGGCTATGTCGTGCACGTCGGGATCGCCGTCCTGCTGATCGGGATCGCCGCCTCGTCCAGCTTCCAGACCAAGCGCGATGTCAATTTGCGCCCTGGCCAGAGCGCCACAATCGACGGTCGCACCGTCACTTACGCACGCGCCACCGCGAGCGTCACGCCGCTTGCCTTCACCGCCGGCGCCGTCCTGCGCGTCGCCGACGGCGGCAGCTCGTTCACCCTGCATCCCACGCGGCGCTTCTATCGGCCGACGGGAGGAGGGCCAGGCAGCGGCTCGATCTCGAACTACTTCGCCGGCGAATCGGACAGCGACATCGGGCTGAAGGCGGGGGCGTTCCGCGACTTCTGGACCGCGCTGCAGCCCGACATCACCGGCGTGCAGCGTCGCGCCCGCGCCGCCGACGCAGGCTTCCGCGCCTGTGTGACCGGCCGGCCCGGCACGCCGCAGCAGTGCCGCGCGGTCGCCGGGATGATGCGCGCGGCGCTCGCCAACCCGAGCCTGCGACCGACCGCCTTTGCCCAGATCGAGCGCCTGCAGATGGCGACGGCGAGGCAGATCGCCCGCGGCTACGTCGCCGAAGGCACTCCGGCGACCTTTCGCGTGATCGTCAACCCGCTCGTCACCTGGATCTGGATCGGCGGCCTGATCGCCCTGGCCGGCGCGGTGATCGCCCTCTGGCCGGCCCGCCGCGCCCGCCGCGCGCCCGCCGCCGACACCGAGCTGGAGGCGCTGAAGGAAGCGAAGTACCGCGAGATTCGCGACGCCGAACTGGATCACGCCGCGGGCAAGCTCTCCGACGAGGACTACGCTCTGCTCGACGCCGAGCTGCGCAAAGAGGCGGTCGAGATTCTCGACGGGACCGCCAACGGGAACGGCGCCGGCAAGACCACCGAACCGGTTTAGATCTTCAGCAGCACCAGGGTGTTGAGGACGAACAGCACCGCGAAGAAGACGGTGGCGCGGTCCAGGTTGCGCTCGACCATCGAGCCGCCGCCGAAGGAGCTGCCGCCGCCGCCGATCCCGAAGGCACCGGAGAGGCCGGTGTCTTTGCCGGAATGGAGCAGGATCAGGAAGATCAGGACCCCGGAGATGATCACCTGGAGGATGCCGAGCAGCGTGTACACGCGCTGCATGGTAGCGGGCCGCCGGGTATCGGACAACTTTCGTCAAGTTGTTGCGCTGGTTGACAAAGTGCGCTAGTTTGTCAATCGTCAGGACGGACTACGGTCGGTTTGACAAGGAGGAGGAGCGATGGAGGCAGCGACCCATAGCCACGATCACGGTCCCGCGATCGAGCTCAACCCGGCGACCTGGACGGACGCCAAGCGCTACGCCTGGCTGCTCGGGCTGATCATCCCCTTCGCCCCGTTCATCGCCTGGGCCAGCGTCGAGGCGACCGGGTTCGAGGGCTTCTGGTTCTTCGGCCCGCTGCTCGTCTTCGGCGTCTTCCCGATCCTCGACATCGCGATTGGCGCCGATCCGAGCAACCCGCCCGACAGCATCCTCAAGTGGCTCGAGCAGGACCGCTACTACCGCTGGTGCACGTACCTCTTCATCCCGGTCCAGTTCGCCGGCCTGGTCTTCGCCTGCTGGCTCTGGTCGAGCGGCGACCTGAGCACGCTGGACAGCCTCGGCCTGGCGCTGACCATGGGAGTGGTCGGCGGGATCGCGATCAACACCGCCCACGAGCTCGGCCACAAGCGCGACAACATGGAGAAGTGGCTGAGTCGCGTCGCCCTTGCCCAGACCGGCTACGGCCACTTCTTCATCGAGCACAACCGCGGTCACCACGTGCGCGTCGCCACCCCCGAGGACCCGGCCAGCTCGCGCTTGGGGGAGAGCTTCTGGGCCTTCCTGCCGCGCACCGTCGCCGGCAGCCTGAGCTCGGCCTGGGGAATCCAGTGCGCCCGCCTCGACCGGATGGGCAAATCGCACTGGACGCTGCGCAACGACATCCTCGGCGCCTGGGCGATGACCGTCGGCCTCTTCGCCGCGCTGGCGATCATCTTCGGCCCGGTCGTCCTGCCCTACCTGCTGATCCAGGCGGTGCTCGGCTTCTCCCTGCTCGAGGTCGTCAACTACCTCGAGCACTACGGCCTGCTGCGGCAGAAAAGGGAGGACGGCCGCTACGAGCGCTGCCGCGCCGAGCACAGCTGGAACAGCAACAACGTCGCCTCCAACGTCCTGCTCTACCACCTGCAGCGCCACTCCGACCACCACGCCAACCCGACCCGCCGTTACCAGGCGCTGCGCCACGTCGACGAAGCCCCGCAGCTGCCCACCGGGTACGCCGGGATGATCGTCCTCGCCTGGATTCCCGCCGCTCTGGCGCCGGGTGATGGACCCGATCCTGGTCGACCATTACGACGGCGACCTGACCAAGGCCAATATCCAGCCCCGAGCCCGCAAGCGCATCCTCGCCCGCTACGGAGGCGCAGCATGACCTTCCGGTGCGCCTTTTCCCCCGTATGCGCGGATAACGCGCACCGGAACGGGGCCGGGCGATGAGCCGCTGGCGCTGCCCGGGCTGCGGGTACGTCTACGACGAGGAGCAGGGGCATCCGCGTGAGGGGTTCCCGGCGGGGACGCCTTGGAGCGAGGTGCCCGACCATTGGGCCTGTCCCGATTGCGGCGTGCGCGACAAGGTCGACTTCGAGCCGGACGAGGGGGAGGGGGTCGGCGAGTGACCGCCGCCGCTGGCACGATCCCGGCGGTGCCCGCCGCTCGTACGCCATACCCGCAGGCCGCCAAGGCGCTGCTGCGCGACACGCTTTTCGGCGCCGCCCGCGACGAGCTGCAGAGCAAATCCTGGTCGGCGATCACGATGTCCGACGTGGCGAAGGCGGCCGGCGTCAGCCGCCAGACCCTCTACAACGAGTTCGGCAGTCGCGACGAGTTCGCCCAAGCCTTCATCATCCACGAGGGCGAGCGCTTTCTCGACGGGGTCGACGCCGCCGTTCGCGAGCACCTCGACGACCCGCACGCCGCGGTCGGCGCCGCCCTCGAAACCTTTCTGCACAGCGCTGGCGAGGATCCGCTTGTCCGCATCCTGCTCAGCGACGACGGCACCGGCGGCATGCTGCCCCTCGTCACCACCCAGGGCATGCCCGTCGTCCAGTGGGCGACCGCCCGCCTTGCGGCGACGATCCAGGAGGGCTGGCCGCAGGCCCCGCCCGAGAAGACCGCGCTGCTCGCCGAGTCCCTCGTTCGCCTGGCGATCAGCTACATCACGGCCCCCGCCGACACCCCCGAGCAGACCGCCGCCAAGGCCGACGAGCTGCTCGGCCCCTTCATCGACCGGGCGTTGGGCACGTAAGCGCCGATCCAGCCTCGCGGTCACCGGCCATGACGTGGTCCTGCGCGGCTGCTGCGAGCGCTGCTCGGGCGGAGCGATCGCCCGGCCCAGAAGGGGGCCAGGGGGATGACCGGCGCTCGGTCGGCCATCCCCCTCGCTGACGACGGCCTCCTCTCCGACGCACGACGAAGCGCCCGAGAACACAAGGTTATGCCCCGGTCAGGGGTCCTGCATCGCCCTGTTCGGGTGATCCGATCTCCGCCGCCGGTGCCACCCCCCAAAGTGGGTGATTTTCACTGATGTACGCGGCTACGGCGGCAAGTAGCGTCAGCCGTAGGTTCAATCGCGCAGGATGGCTCGAGCGAATGGGTGGGAATGTCAACCAACTGGAGCACGCCTGAGGGCCACCCGGTCGCCGGGGTCGACCTGGCGCGCCCTTCGCTTGCCAGCCTGGTCGCGCGCCCGCGCCTGCTCGAGCAGCTGGAGGGCTCGACCGCTCCGCTGATCCTGCTCAGCGCTCCCAGCGGCTACGGCAAGTCCGTTCTCCTCGCGCAGTGGGCCGCCCGCGACCCCCGTCCCTTCGCCTCGCTGACCCTCGGCGACGCCCACAACGACCCGATCCTCCTGCTCGAGTGGGTGCTCGACGCGCTCGACCGGATCGAGCCGCTGCCGGACGGCGTCGCCGCTACGCTCTCCGGGTCGTCGCCCGACATCGAGGTCGCCGTGCTGCCGAGGCTGGCCGAAACGCTTGCCGCCCGCCGCCGCGGCGCCGTCCTCGTCATCGACGAGCTCGAGCATCTCGAGTCGCCGCAGTCGCTGGCGGTGATCGCCACCCTGGCGGAGAACGCCCGTGCCGGCACCCAGGTCGCCGTCGCCACCCGCGCCGACCCGGCCCTGCCGCTGGCGAAGCTGCGCGCCAGCCGCCTGCTGGTCGAGCTCGGCCGTCGCGAGTTGGCGATGACCCAGACCGAGGGGGCCGCCATGCTCACGGCCCTCGGGGTGAGGCTCGCCCCCGCCGAGCTCGACGCCCTGCTCGAACGGGCCGAGGGCTGGCCCGCGGCTCTCTACCTGGCCGGGCTGGCGCTGCTCTCCGAGGACGACGTGAGCGGCGCCGTCGCCCGCTTTGCCGGCGACGATCGCCTGCTCGCCGATTACATCCGCGACGAGTTCCTCACGGCGCTCTCGCACCGCCGGCTGGAGCTCCTGCGCCGGATTCTCGATCCTCGACCGTTTCAGCGGCGAGCTCTGCGACGCGGTCCTCGGACGCACCGGCTCGGCCATCGCTCTGCGCGACCTGACGCACAGCAACATGCTGATGCTCGCCCTCGATCGCCGCGACGAGTGGTTCCGCGTACACACCCTGCTCGCCGAGATGCTGCGCGCCGAGCTGCGCCGCGCCGAGCCCGAGCTCGAGCCCGAGCTGCACCGTCGCGCGTCGCTGTGGTGGGAGCAACGGGGCGACACCGACCGGGCGATCGTGCACGCGATCGAGGCGCGCGACTTCGAGCGCGCCGGGGCGCTGCTCTGGCAGGCGGTGCCCGAGTACAACGCCCGCGGCCGGGTCGTCACCGTGACCCGCTGGCTCGACCGGCTCGGCGCGGAACAGATCGCCGACTACCCGACGCTCAGCGTCAGCGCCGCGCACGGCGCGCTCTCCCGCGGCGAAGGGAGCATGGCCGAGCACTGGATCGCGGTCTCGCGCGTCCTCGTCGAGAAGCTGGCCGACCCTGAGCGTGAGCGCCTCCTGCGGGCCGGTCTGGCGCTCGCCGAAGCGGGTCTCGGGCGCGCCGGGGTGGCGGCGATGGGCGAGCGAGCGGCCGCGGCGGAGGAGTTGATGGAGGAGGACAACCCCTGGATCTCGATGTGCCGCCTGTTCGAAGGGACCAGTCGGGTGCTGCGCGGGCGCCCGGAGGAGGCGCGGGAACGGCTGACCGACGGCGCGCGGCGCGCGGCGGTCGGGGTTCCCAGCATCGAGGTCCTCTGCCTCGCTCAGCTCGGGCTGCTCGCGGCGGAAGCCGGCGACTGGCCTGGGGCGTCGGGGCTCGTCACCCGGGCGCGGGCGCAGGCGACCCGCGCCGGCCTCTCCGATTACCCGAGCTCGGCACTGCCCTTCGCCGCCTCGGCACTCGTCCGCGCGCAGCTGGGCCGCGATGGCGAGGCCGCCGCCGATCTCAGCATCGCGGTCCGGCTGGTGCGACGCCTCGAGCAGTTCGCGCCTTGGTACGAGGCCCGCACCAGGATCGTCCTCGCCCGCGCCGCCGTGCGGCTCGGTCAGATCGACCTGGCCGAGGAGCTGATCGGCGAAGCGCGCCCCCACCTCGCCAACGCCCCCGACGCGACGATGCTGGCCGAGTGGCTGTCCGAAGCGGAGGCGGAGGCGGAGGCGATCTCCGTCTCGCGCCTGCCCGACCTGACCCCCGCCGAGCTGCGCATCCTGCGGATGCTGCACACTCACCACTCCCTGCCCCAGATCGCCGCCCAGTTCGGCGTCTCGCTCAACACCGTGAAGACCCAGGCCCAGTCCATCTATCGCAAGCTTGGCGTCCGCTCGCGGCGCGAGGCGGTCGAGCGGGCGCGCGCAGCGGGCGTGCCCGACTTCGGTTCGAAAGGCCCCAGCTGACGATGGCCAGGTGGGGAGTCCTCGCGGTGCTGGCGACAGCCCAGTTCCTGATGGTGCTCGACCAGGCGGTTATGAACGTCGCGATCTCGCAGCTTGTCGAGGACTTCAAGACGACCGTCACCACGATCCAGACGGTGATCGCCCTCTACGCGCTGGTCATGGCCGGCCTGATGCTGACCGGCGGCAAGCTCGGCGACCTCTGGGGGCGGAGACGTGCCTTCTCGATCGGGCTCTGCATCTACGGCGCCGGCTCGGCGCTGACCGCCGCCTCCTGGAACGTGCCCTCGCTGATGCTCGGCTGGTCGATCCTCGAGGGGATCGGCGCGGCGCTGGTTCTGCCGGCGCTCGTCGCCCTCGTCGCCGGCAGCTACAAGGGCGGCGAGCGGGCGATCGCCTACGGCGTGCTGGGTGGCGTCGCCGGAGCCGGGATCGCGGTCGGACCGATCCTCGGCGGCTGGGCGACCACCGAGCTCAGCTGGCGGATCGTCTTCGTCGGCGAGGTGGTGGTCGCGATCGGCATCCTGCTCGGCACGCGGCTGATCCGCGAGCCGGCTCGCGAGGGCAGGGCGCCGACCCTCGACTGGGTTGGCAGCGTGCTCTCCGCCGCTGGCCTCGCGCTGCTCGTCTTCGGCGTCCTGCAGGCGAGCAACTGGGGCTGGCTGGCGCCGCGCAGCTCGCCGATCGAGCCCTTCGGCTTCTCGCTGACCCCGTTCGTGATCGGCGCCGGGGGGCTGGTGCTCGCCGCTTTCGTCGCCTGGGAGCGCCGCCGCGAACGCCTTGGCCAGGACCCGCTGGTGCACCTGCCGCTGCTGCGGATCTCGCAGCTGCGCGGCGGCGTCTCGATGTTCCTCGCCCAGAACCTGATCTTGATGGGCGTCTTCTTCACGATTCCGCTCTTCCTCCAGGTGGTCCAGGGACTCGACGCGCTGGAAACCGGGGTGCGGATGCTGCCCGCTTCGGTCGGCCTCTTCCTCACCGCGATCGCCGGCTCGGCGCTCTCCAAGCGGTTTGCCCCAAAGCCGCTGGTGCGCGCCGGCCTGCTGGTCGTCCTCGCCGCGATCGTGATGCTGCTGGCGACGATCGAGCCCGAACTCGACAACGCCTCCTTCCTGGTGGCGATGGGGGTGCTGGGAATCGGCATGGGGCTGATCGTCTCCCAACTCGGCAACGTGGTCCAGTCGGCGGTTGGCGACGCCGACCGCAGCGAGGCCGGTGGCCTGCAGAACACCGCTCAGCAGCTCGGCTCATCGCTGGGGACGGCACTGCTCGGCGCGATCGTGATCACCGGCCTGATCGCCGCCTTCACGGCCAACGTCGCCGGCGACGCGCGGATCTCGGCCGACGTCAGCCAACAGCTGGAGGTGCGGCTGAGCGCGGGGGGGAGCTTCGTCTCCGCCGAAGAGGTGCGGGCCGGGGCGACCGCGGCCGGGGTCGATGCGGCGACCACCGACCTGCTGGTCGGACACTACGAAGACGCGCAGCTGAAGGCCCTGAAGACGGCCTTCCTCTTCGCCGCGTTCCTGACCGTCGTCTCCCTCTGGAGCACGAGGCGCCTTCCCTCCCAGCGCTTCGATCAGCTGGCGGCGGGCCGCGCGCCTCCCCAGTCCGACCCCGAGCCGGCGGCGGCCTGACCATGGTCGGCTCGCACGGTCCCGTGAGCCCATCCGAGCGCGCCGAAGCCGGCGGGGCCGCGCGGGCGAGCGCGCCGCGCTCGGCCCACGCCGAGTGGGCGCCGGCCGCCGGCCGGACCGACCCGGTCGAGCTGCTCGAGAGCCAAGCCGCGACGCGGGTCGGCCAGCTCGTCCCGCTGCGCTACGCGCGGATGCTGGTCTCGCCCTTCACCTTCTACCGCGGCGCCGCCGCGGTGATGGCCGCCGACCTTGCGGCTTCGCCGCGCAGCGGCTTCGACGTGCAGCTCTGCGGCGACGCCCACCTCTCCAACTTCGGCGCCTTCGCCTCGCCCGATCGCGAGCTGCTCTTCGACGTCAACGACTTCGACGAGACCCTGCCCGGGCCGTGGGAGTGGGACGTGATGCGGCTGGCGGCAAGCTTCTCGGTGGCGGGTAGGGCGAACGGCTTCGGCGGGGACGAGCGGCGCGCGATAGTCGCGGCGATGGCGGCCGAGTACCGGGAGACGATGCGTCGTCTGGCCGAGCTCGGCAACCTCGAGGTCTGGTACACGAAGATGGACGTGCCGACCGTCGCCGAGCGCTGGGGCAGGGCGGCCGGCAAGCGTCAGCGCGAGACCCTGCGCCGCAACCTCGCCAAGACCCGAGCCAAGGACCGGATGCGGGCGCTCTCCAAGCTGACCCACGAAGTCGACGGCGAGCTGCGCATCGTCAGCGAACCGCCGCTGATCGTGCCGATCGAGGAGCTGATCGAGGAGGAGGGGGTCGAGCGCGCGCAGGTCGAGGAGCGGGTGACGGGCATCCTCGACCAGTACCGCGCGACGCTTCCCGCCGACCGCCGCGCGCTGATCGACAGCTACCGGCCGGTGCACCTCGCCCACAAGGTGGTCGGGGTCGGCAGCGTCGGCACCCGCGCCTGGCTGGCGCTGATGGTCGGCCGCGACAACGGCGACCCGCTCTTCCTGCAGATCAAGGAAGCGCAGCGTTCGGTGCTGGAGCCCTACGCGGCGCCGAGCGCCTACGCCAACCAGGGCGAGCGCGTCGTCCAGGGTCAGCGCCTGGTGCAAGCGGCGAGCGACATCCTGCTCGGCTGGGTGACGGCCACCGGACTCGACGACAAGCAGCGCGACTTCTACGTGCGCCAGCTGTGGGACCAGAAGGGCTCGGCCCGGGTCGAGGGCATGGACCCCAGGGCGCTGACCGCCTACGCCCAGATCTGCGGCACGACCCTGGCCCACGCCCACGCCCGCAGCGGCGACCGGATCGCGATCGGCGCCTACCTCGGCAAGGGCGACGCCTTCGACCGGGGGATGGCGCGCTTCGCCGAGGCCTATGCCGACCAGAACGAGCGCGACTACGAGGCCCTGCGGGCCGCGGCCGAGGCGGGCCGGATCGAGGTCGCGGATCTGCCGGGCTGACGGTTCGGCTTGACCCTCAATACCCCATAGGGGTATGCTGGGACGCATGGCCCCAGACCCGAACGCCCGTGGTTACACGGCGAGCAAGGACGAGCTGCTGAAGCGCCTGGCCCGGGTCGAGGGCCAGCTGCGCGGCGTCGCCAAGATGGTCGAGGCGGACCGCTACTGCATCGACGTCCTCACCCAGATCTCCGCCGCCCAGGCGGCCCTCGACAAGGTCGCCCTCGGCCTGCTCGACGGCCACGTCCGCGTCTGCATGGCCGAGGACGGCGCCGCCCCTGCCGACCCCGGCGAGGGCGCCGACGAGCTGATGGGCGCCGTCGGCCGCCTAATGCGTCGCTGACTCGTCGCGTTCGATTCGGTCGGCGTCCTGCACCGCCCAGCCGACCCGCTCAACCAACTGGCCGGAGAAGTGGGCCGACTCGAGGTCGGCGCTTTCGATCCGCTCCCGGTAGACGACGGTCGCGCTCGTCTCCTGCGGCCGATCGGTGACTACGAGTATCTGCGGCATGAAGAGCCTCCTTAGCTGGGTACAGCCGCAGCATCCCCCGCCAGCCTTTGTCTCAGGTCAAAATTGAGTAAAGGTTTCAAGATGCCCGACGCCGCGCCGCCCACCCGAGACGCAGTTCCCTACGTCCTCGTCGACGTGTTCGCCGAGCGGCCGCTGGAGGGGAATCAGCTCGGCGTCTTCACCGACGCGGGCTCTCTCTCGACCGACCTGATGCAGCGCTTGGCCCGGGAGCTCGGCTTCTCGGAGACGACCTTCGTCCTGCCGCCCGAGCAGGGAGGAGACGCTCGCATCCGCATCTTCACCCCGGCCGGCGAGCTGCCCTTCGCCGGCCATCCGGTGCTTGGCTCGGCGCTGGCGATCGCGGCCCGGGGGAGTCTCACGACCGTTCGGCTGGAGACCGCGCTCGCCCTCGTGCAGGTCGACCTCGAGCATCGGTCGGCTGGGCGCGCGTTTGGGTGGATGGAGCAACCGGTTCCCTCCTGGAGCGCCTACGAGCGCCAGGCCGAGCTGCTCGCGGCGCTCGGGGCCGAGCACTCGAGCCTGCCCGTTGAGGCCTACCCGAACGGCCCGCTGCACGTGTTCGTCGCCCTCGCGAGCGAGGCGGAGGTCGCGGCGCTGCGCCCCGACATGAGCGCACTCAACGAGCTCGGCGAGGTCGCGGTGAGCTGCTTCGCGGGCAGCGGCGTCCGCTGGAAGACCCGCATGTTCGCCCCCGGCTACGGCGTCCCCGAGGACCCGGCGACCGGCTCCGCCGCCGGCCCCTTCGCGGTCCACCTCGGCCGTCACGACCAGGTCCCCTTCGGCGAGCAGATCGAGATCCGCCAGGGCGTCGAGATCGGCCGCCCCTCGGTCCTCCACGCCCGCGCCCACGGCAGCGTCGAGCGCGTCGAGCGCGTCGAGGTCGGCGGCCCCGCCGTGATCGTCGCCCGCGGGGAGTTCTCCGCATCCGCGCTGGACTGGACCGCTTACAGGCCTTCGAAGCCCCACCCCAATACACATTCGATCAAAACCAATCTCTCGATCGACCATCTCCACAACTCCTCACCCTCAATCCATCTCTTAAGGGCCTTAATCGAAGCCCAAGATGATCTAATCGCCAGCGTTCAATCCCCTTTTCTCCATTAAAAAAAAATAACCATACAACATCGTAGAAAACCAAACAATACACGAACAGACGCTCGCAGTGAAGGAACTCATCGATACGGCCGCGAGCAAGAAAGCCCCCGGCCGCAAAAGCGAAACGGGGCTGAAGGGCAGGGCCTATTCGAAAGCCCAACCAAGCCCTGCCTTTGATATTCAGCGGTTCTTAATCAGCGAGAGCGTCGGAACGGTCGCCGGGCATAGCTGGATCGTCATGTGCTTCACCCCCTTCCGATTGCAGCAAGAGATCTTGATTACCGGAATGAGACTAGATCAATTAGGACATTCAGAAAGCTGAGCAGATAGCTTTTCGTCGCAATCAGCACGTACCGATCAATAGATTTGCGCGTACCGACGACTAGGAAAGGTGCGACGTGGCAGCAAGGAAAAAGAAGGCGCTACCAAGCGACGAGCGGCACCAGGAAGAAGCGAAGAGGGGACGCCCAGCGTCAAGCGCGTCGGTCGATATCCGCGTCTTCAAGCCTCGCCATCCGCTACGCTCGAATACTACGATCCTCAACGACCGTAGCAGCCAACGAACTTCGCAAGAGCTAGAGAGGATGAGCCAGGTCAGTCACCCCTTCAAAGTCCTGCGCATTCAGAGCCGACGGACACAACATCGAGGCGTGGCGTGTCAGCACTACTACCGCGCACTGAAAAGGTCTTCATCACCGCCAAGGAACTGAAGCTGATCCCGAAATCAGCGCAGCGCGCGTGTGGGGTCCTGTCCTCACGGACATCGAGCTCGACACAAACCTCTCTCTCCGCCGCGACGTTCAACAAGAGAGACGATCTCGTGGTAGCGCCGAGAACGCAAGCTCGACGGCAAGCGCGAGCGGCAGTCTTGCTTGCTGCCGTGTTCTATTGCAGATACACCGGTTGGGCGTCGAGTCGGACAAGCGCCGCCAGAACGGCGAAGGCGACGGCGAAGAAATCCCGACGACCGCCGCAATGTTGGTCTTCGATTCAGCGAAAGGCAAGAACCTGAAACGGCGAAACTAGGCCGCCGAAATCGAAAAGTGAAAACTGTGCATTAGCCCTCTAGGATCGCTCGCGGTATCGGGACACGAGACGAATGGGCGCATGCCGTTCAGCCGCGCCCCTCTTTGTTGAGTGTCCTGGTACCAGCTCGATGGACTGGGGAGGGCGGCGGCCGCTCCTGTCGCCGCCGCCCTCCCATTTGATTCTATGAACGCTGCTACGGAACCGGAGTCGCATTACGCCCAAGTCGAGCCGATAGGAGAGGGCTACGCGGCGTCGTGCTCTTGCGGCTGGAAGGGCGACACGCACGGCGACCCGATCCAGGCCGAGATTGAGGCGGGCGAACATGAAGCGGCGACCACGCGATGAGCGCAAACCCGCTAGATGAGTGCTTAAGCGCATATCATCGTCGTGCGCTCAAGCGACGCGGAGCTTCGTCACGAGGCCGTAGCCACCCTCAACGACCTGCAACGCACTGAGATAAGCCTTCTGAAGCGGGCGGCATCGGAACCGAGACTCGGGACTCTGATCAAGTTGGCGGCGGCGTTAGATATGCCGCTGGCGGCGCTCGCGGATGGGTTCGCTTGAGCGCCGGCGGCCGAGGAGCGACGCGTACCTCCCTCTCCCGCGCCGTACTCTTCAGGCTCGTGCTGGACGACGATAAGCCTTAAACAATGTCGCTGAGAAATTCGAACGGCATCTGCGCCGAGAGCGCTAGCGCTTCGGCATGAGTCCGCACGAGTTGGCCGAGCGCTCCGAACGTCGCCGCACAGCGATAAGCGAGCTCGAGCGAGCTTTACGAGAGCGCGCGCTGAATGGAGTCGAAACATCACGCCCCGTGAGAAACACAAAACCCTCAAACACGTATAGAAAACGTTTTCAGTTCCATACAGCGCTCTCAAATGACCTGACCTGCTCTGGATGTAGGGGGTGGAGGAACCTGCAAGGTCGAGTCGGAGAGCCGGCAGCTTGCTGGCCATCGCCTCCATACACCGGATGCGGCGGCGATCCCGCGCCATGCTTATGCACTCGATCGGTGGCCGCCGATACGCGCTCAGACAGTGCCCGACCTTTGTGTCTATCGGTGCTCGGCCATCGATTCCTCGCTGGTGGCTCCCCCTGGGTCTCGAGTGAGGGCGCCCAGCTCTGGCTCTTCGATCCTATGCCACCAGCAATTCTACCCCTTCCAACGCTTCTTCCGCGTTGACTTGTCGCCATGCCTCCCGTCCCATAACGCTGGATGGATGGCGGTGGTAGAGCATCTCCGTATGCCCTCCAGCGTCGAAGCCGTAGCGGAGCGAGACTTCGCCCACCTGACCGTCGTATACGTAGCCTGCCAGCCAGTAGCCGTGCTCCTCGTAGGCGTCCTCGATCCGATCTTCTGACCAGAGCTCGGCGATGCTGAAGGTCACGCGTGGTCGTGCTCGGCTCGTCCCCGTCGCCTCGCATTGCGACGCCCTTCAGTCGCGCCCGCCCAAGGGTGGATCGTCGCGCCACTCGTTTGCGTCGCGGCCACCGGGGTCGACCAGGTAGCCACGAGCGAAGAGCAGCTCCTGGAGCTGCTCGAGAGCGCCGGTAGGCGATCAGGATCGGTCGCTCGCGCATGGGCGCTGGATGTACGGGCTCGGATGTCATCTGCCTGATGCCCTCAAGCGAGGCTCGGATTTGAGGATTTCTTGGAACCTGCCGACTATTGCTGCACCAATGCCCCACGACCCCAGGAGCGTCAGATGACCGAGCTCTCCGACCACTACATGCGCGTGCGGGATTACGCCCGCAGGTTCTCCCTCGATGAGTCGACCGTCTACAAGATGATCGAGCGGGGGGAGATCAATGCGATCCGCATCGGCAAGAAGACGCTGCGCATCCCCTCCAGCGAGCTAGAGCGCTACCTGGATCGCGAGGCAACCGACGGAGCCCGTGGCCGCCTCTCTGGAGGAGAAGGTCGATGACCTTTCGGAGGCATAAGGCCAAGGGCCCCTACTCCTACGTCGACGCCTGGCGCTGCGGCGAGATCGAGGAACCCCCGAGAACGCCGAGGTCGCGATCGAGGCACTCGCCCTGCGCATGGCCCTGGCTCGCCGGCACGTAGCCGCTTCGTAGAAGGGTTCTCACTCGGCGAGGAGGCTCCGCATCTGGTCGAGGGCGGCGGAGATCGCGTTGGCGCGAGCGGTAGGGCCTGACCGTTGGCGCTAAGAAATGCCAATGCTGGCGACAAAGCTTCTTGGCTTAGCTCCTTCAATTATTCGCTTGAAATTTGAAGGCATCGCGCTACGTCGTCAGGGATGAATCCGACTCCGCGAGTTGCATGATCGCCGCAGCCGAGCTATCTGGAGCGCGTGGAGGAGGGTAGGCGAGGTGGTCGTCACTCGACGTGGGCGGCGTATTGCTCGCCTCAGCGGGCTCGATATGGAGCGGCCGCTTGAGGATCTTGTGCGCCGTGGTCTGGTGCGGATGCCGAAGGCGCCGCGCTCTTCTCGTTAACGCACAAGTCAAAAGCAGCGGTTCGGTATCGGACCTCGTCTCCGAGCAGCGGGCCTGATTCTCTACTTCGACACCTCGGCGCTGATCAAGTTGATCGTCGTCGAGGACGGCTCTGACTTGGCTTCCGAACTCTGGGATGGCGCTTATCCAGTGGCGTCAAGCATCCTCTCCTACCCGGAGGACACGCGGCGCTGGCAGCGGCGCGCCGCCAGGGCCGCTTGGGGGAGGTCGAGCACGCAAAAGCACTGGCGATCTTCGAGGAGTTGCAGGAAGACCTGATCACGGTCGGCATCGATTCGAGCTTCCCGACGCGCTGGCGAGCGCGCTGACGCCAACAAAGGCGCCGCGGCTCAGACGCGGTCCGCCTGCGCCGCCGCGCGTAGCTCGGCGACGAGGAAGTCGTCCTCGTGAGCTCGGTTCGCCATCTCGTTGTGCCGCTGGGCAAGCTCTTGGGTCTCGGCCTTGCCGGACCGTGGGAGTGTAAGGATGCGTCGCGAACAGACGTTCTAGTGAATCAGAAACAACGAAATACGCAACGAAAAAAGTAAAAACAATTGCCAAAACTAAACTAGTGACTTGCTACAAACTAGCAACTCTAAAAAACGAATCTACTTCCACGAAGACGATCAAAATCAAATCAAGTCATATAACATTACTTCAGAATTTACAAATACAAGACAAACAAATTAAACTTCTCAAGTTTCATCAACTCTCAATTCCTTCCTCTTGTTACGCACACTAATATATCTCACTAAAACAAGAAAAGAGACGAAATATTTACAACTCTGGAAATTAACCAGCGTAAACGAGCGCCATAAATACTCTGCCGCATTCTTATGCTTAAGAGCTACTGATTAAGTGGTGCGAAACTCAACGAAGGCGATTCTACATTAAACTTGTAAACAAAAGAAAGTTACTTAAAAAGGCCAAGCTAATCCTACGCGCCTGACCGTTGGCGCTAAGAATCATGCCCTTAATCTCTGGCTTCTTGTCCAAAGTCTTCTTTTGCCTTCAATTTTGCTTGAAAAGGAATTCAGCGCTAGTGAGATAGACGACATGACCAAGCCAGTCATTAAGGCCGTGACTGGCGACATCCACGAGCTCTACGAGTCCTGGAGAGTCGCGTTTCAACGCGTAACAAAGACATAACAGCTCAGATCCGTCCGCTCTACCGCACCCTAGTTCCGCACTAGTTGACGACGAGGCATCTCGCGCCTTGTAACGACGAGCGTGACGTCGCAAGTGGCGCAATCTTCCAAGGCTGCTGTCTGAGCCGTTTCTGCGCGTCAGACGGAAAACTTACTTAGACGAACCCTTGCGCTGATTTGAAGTGCATCGTCGCTTTACGCTCAGGGTGAGCGCTCGATGAATGCGCACATGTCGGCCAGTTGCCTGACTGCGCAAGAGATCCCTGCCAATTCGCGATCCGCGTCTCGATCGAGCGCGAGGCTTCTGGAGAGGTCGTCGCCTTCCTTTCTTTCCGACGCGGCGACCGATCACGCCGGAGAGCGTCTTCTTCAACTCTGTTTTTCTTTACTCTTAGTGATTGCGTCTTGCCCGAGCCGTACCCTTCTGAAACCGTCTACCGCTCAATACCGCGAGATCCCTGTTCTTGCCTGTTACGCGTGCGAGTAGCGCGCGCCCCGTGTCGGCGCGAACGTTCGCGCTTGGCTCGCGCCTCCATCCAATGCCCCTCGATCCAACTTCTACGAAGCAGCGACGCGCCGGTTCGTCTCCGATGCGTTCGCCGCTTCACTCCTCCCCGTGAGGTCGGCGGATCACGCTCCGCGGGACGAGTAGCGCTTGACTTGAGCGCGCTCGTCCCCCGCCTCTTCCGCCCGACGAAGGTCGCCGTCATCCAATCAATGAACTCGATCCGTCAGCCGTTGTCAGCTCTTGAGCTTGAGTCCTCTTACAAAGAAGCGCTGAGTCGTCGATGCCCTCCTTCGCGTCAATAGCCTCGCTAAGTCTGGCGCGCTCGCACTGCTCGACAAACAGCAAGTCCGTGACGCCTATAAGAACTTCTCCTGCTTCACTGAGCCATACAGCCCAAATGCGTCGCTGAGACTTGATTCCCCTCCCGCGCGCCGAGAGAAACCCGTAGAAATCATCAAACAGAAACAAATGAAAAAAAAATGTGATCTATTACATACACTATAACATCCCTCACAGACAAACATGTATCGAGCGATGATAAAGAACAGCAGCACACATAGCGACCCCAAAGAAACTCTCTGAAAGTCTACGTGAGCCCCATACCCATAGTTACGTACCACGTAACCACCCTCCGTAAGTGCGAGCGATTCCTCTTGTGACATGCGCAGATACACAGAGCCACGCAGCACTACTCTGAATTGTCCCTTGACGTGCGTTACGTGAAGACAGCAATACAAACCACAACATACTAAGCTCGAACCACCCCTGCGAAACGCTACCAGACCCTTATCCCATTAATCGATCTGAACTAAAAACCACGTGTAAAATACCAACCCAAGTCGACTAACCGCTACACAGCCTCTAGCGTTAAGCACACACCGTGCGTTCAACGCCATCTTCACCACTAAACACACCGCCATACTATCCAATCCTCTCTCTTCAGCTTAAGCGCGTGTAGCTTCACCGCCTGACACAGCCTTGATAGTGCTGCTCCGAACAATACAAAGCAATGCACATAGCACATAGCGAGCGCGTAATCAGCTTCACAGCCACAACACTAACCTCAATCCAAGCGCCCAGAGTTGGAGGTGATCGGATGTAGATCGTTCCAACATAAGCTCGTCGTCGCCTGCCGGTGTGAGTCCCGTCCGGGTAGCTGCCAGGAGGCCCGGTAGCAGGCTGGCGGCTCGGTCTGGAAACGGGTCGGGTCGAAGCCCAGCGTCAAGAGCCCTTGGGGGGAGCGACCGAGCGGTCCGCAGCGTCAAGCGAAGCCTGCCGCGTCGTTAGTGTGCCCGCCTTCGGGCGGGAGAGAGGGAGAGCCGAGCCGCGGTCCGTCACGGCGAAGGCCATGGAAGGGGTGAAGAGCCTGGAATCGCAGCCCCGAGGAACTCTCCCGGCGTAGAGGGCGCGGAACGTTCGGATGGTGGCGGCGGGAACTGGGGAGGCCCTCCCCGGCCCGGCGGCCTGCGGTGTGCCGTCGGAGCGTCGCGTCCTATAACCGGTGAGAGCCGGGAAGTGGACGGCGTGCCGGGAGGGCGTCGGAGGCGGCCGTAGTACCGCTTGAGCCGACGGGACAACAGAACCCGCGGTGAGGGAAGGGCCGCTGCTTCGTTCATGCGTCACGCACAGGGAAGGGCCGGTGAGTGCCACATCGTGGCTAGGACCGCCAAGCAGGACAAGGTCCGAGAACTGCAGCGAACGCTTTACCGGGCGGCCAAGGCCGATCCCGGGCGACGGTTCCACGCGCTCTATGACAAGGTCTACCGCAGGGACGTCCTGGAGCGGGCGTGGGAGCTGGTGCGCGCCAATCGCGGCGCGGCCGGCATCGACCGAGCAGACCATCGCCGACGTCGAGGAGTACGGCATCGCCCGGCTGCTCGACGAGCTGGCCGCGGATCTGAAGGACGGGCAGCTACCGGCCGCTCCCGGCCCGCCGGGTGTTCATCCCGAAGCCCGGCAGGCCGACCGAGCAGAGGCCGCTGTCGATCCCGGCTGTCCGCGACCGCGTCGTGCAGGCGGCCGCTGAAGATCGTCATCGAGCCGATCTTCGAGGCCGACATGCTTGACGTGCTCGTTCGGGTTCCGACCCGAGGCGCTCGGCGCACGACGCGCTCCAGGTCCTCATCGATGAGTGCCTGGAGGCGGCAGGCGGTGGGTCGCCGAGTCGGACATCGCCAACTGTTTTGAGGCGATCCCGCACTCGGGTTGATGTCGGCGATCGAGGAGCGGATCGTCGACCGTCACGTCCTCAAGCTCTTGCGCGCGATGCTGCGCGCCGGGGTGATGCAGGACGGGGCGGTCACGCGCAGCGTCGACCGGGACTCCGCAGGGCGGGGTGATCTCGCCGCTGTCTGTGCAACGTCTACCTGCACCGGCTCGACCGGCAGTGGGCAGAGCGCGGGCACGGGGTGCTGGTGCGTTTCGCGGACGATCTGCTGGCGATGTGCACGACGCGGACGCGAGGCCGAGGCGCGCCCTGGCGGCGCTGACGGCGATCCTGGCCGAGCTGGGCCTCGAGCTCAAGGAGGCCAAGACGCGGATCGTGCACCTGCGCGAGGGCGGCGAGGGCGTGGACTTCCTCGGCTTTCATCACCGCTGGGTGCGCGGCAACACGCCCGCGGTCGCGGCATTTCGCCTTCCTCGCCCGCTGGCCCTCACGGCAGGCGATGCAGCACGCCCGCGACCGCGTCCGTGAGATCACGCCGCGCGACGGCTGCTGCTGCCCGGTCGAGGACATCGTGCAGGACCTCAACCGGTTCCTGCGCGGCTGGGCGGGCTACTTCCGATACGGAAACTCGGCCCGTCACTTCGACCTGATCAGTGCACTACGCGATCGAGCGCCTCGCGCTGTTCGTCGCCAAGCGCCACAAGCGCGGCCGGCGACTACGGCTGGACGGTCATGGCCTTCCAGCTCGCCGGACCGCTTGGGCCTGATCAGCCTCACCGGAACCGTCGTCGCGCCCCGGCCCCACCGGGCCTGGCGAGGGATAGCCGAATGCCGGCGGTGAAGAACGTCGGAGAGCCGTGTGCGGGAGAACCGCATGCACGGTTCGATGTGGCGGCGGGAGGAAACCAGGCCAGTCGGGCCAGCACGCGCCGCGCGGCCCAGGCGCCTCCCGCCGACCCTACAATTCACCCCACCCCTATCCTCACATTCCATCCGCTCCCATCATGAAAATGACCTCCTGAGCAGGCAAATAGCGGCTGTATCGGGCAGCCGCAGCCTGACGTCAGGAGGTCACTCACATGGTGAAGGGTTCCGAAGCGTCCGTGCGTCGCGACTCCGTAGGCGTCGAGTTCGACGACGAGCGGCTGATCGCCGTCGCCGGCCTGTCTTGATCTCCACTCTGCGCCAGGCGGCTCTGCGTCGAGCAGCTGGTCAAACCGGTCCGTTTGGGAGGCTGACTGGCGCCCCACGTCCGGCGCACGATGCTCAGCTTGACCCTCGCGATCGCCGCCGGGGCCGTTCGAACGACACGTGGAGGCGCTTCTTTCGCGGCCCCTCCGAGACGCTGCCGGCTCACCGGGCGATGGCGTCCTCGAAGCTCGGCACCTTCCTGCGCGCTTCACCCTCGGCCACGTCCGCTAGGTCGTCCGGGTGCTTGGACGAGGCCGTCCTGCTCGCCTCGACGACGAGCGCCTCTCTCGGCGCCAAGCTCCTATTTATCTACATCTACTCCTTCTTCTAACAAATCTACAAACACCTCAAACAAAACACCTCCTTCTACTACACTATAGTACGCTACTACCACCCTCTACTCTCCACCCCAACTCACACTATAGAATTCCTACATATCCGAACTCGCAAGGGGCGGCCTGCTCGAGGCTCGGGCGCTTCGCTTCTCGATGAGCTGAACGCAAGGTTGCGAAGGCGGGCGCCCTGGGAGAGATCATGATTCCGTCCGTCTCGGCCTTTCACTCGAATAAGGTGATCGACTACCTGGAGGCCAAGGGCTGCCTCTACTCGATCGCCGTCGCCGTCACAAGCGCATCGCAGAGCGGATCTTGGCGATCCCGGAGTCCGCCTGGCAAGCCGGTCCCGACTACCCCGACAGCGGCGTTTGCGAGCTCGCCGAGACGACCGACGGCGGGCGGCGGCTGATCGTGCGCCGCGTCGCACCTCCACGCCCAGGACAAACAGACGCAGCTGTCTGCTTACTCGCGCCAATTCGCCCTCCGCGGCAATAGGCAGCAAGTCCTTACTCGACGTCGCAGTCGAGCGCCTCTTTCCATACCGAGGTCTAGCTGGCGATCCGCGAATTCAAGAAACTGGAGCTCGCCCACTTCTCCCTCGGGCCAGTTACAACGCCAATAAGGCCTAGAAGGGCATCGCCTACCTCGCCCACAACCTGACGAGCTGGGTCGGTCAGCTGGGCCTCGAGCATGAGACTTAACTAACTACGCTAACGATGCGCCGCCGGTTGATCTTCTTACCCTTGGCTCACTCGCACTGCGAGGCGCATCTTTCTTTACTTTCTCTCTCTCTTTCCTTTTCTTATTTCTTCTTCGAAGGAGTTGAGCACATCTTTTCGCTGCCGTTCGCAGTCTGATCCACCTCTACCGGCTTGCCTCTCCCGCCGAATCGGTCGGCTATCGCGAGCTGCTCGTAAGCGGTCACTAAGCCACCCTTGCTGTCTCCTCTCCCTCCTATCCACTCATAAATCTAGCTACTAACTACTTTTTTCTCCGCTTACGCCCTTCTTCCAGGCGAGCCCCTATCCGTGCGGTTGAATCCTTATATTAACACTTAACACTTACTTCTCATATCTCTATTAGTCCCCCCAACACCACCTAACCGACCTAACCCCTCACAACGCAAAACCCCCCCTTTGCGCCGCTTTTACTCATGCTGCTGAATAGAGTCTAACCATCACTCCCCTTGAGTCTCACAAAACCCTCAACCTTACCTTAAAAAATCAATCCACTCCCTTCTACTCTACAATACTTGTTAAGCAAGTCAATATCTATTAAATTCTATTCATAATATACTACTAATATTCTACCGCGAAATGCTGCCGCTAATCCTCGCTACCTACTCCCCTCGTAACTCTTAGTCTACTTATATTTCTGTCTTGCGTGCTACGCGTGACCCATCCAATCTTAAAACGCTACCATCACCCCCAACTCTCTCCATACGCTTCCCTAACTTGTACTCATATCTTAAAACGCCCTAGCACCCCCGCCGATTTAAGCGCGGCCTTAAGCGTCTGACGACGTGAGTGTCGATCACTTCGCCAGTCGTCGGGTGCAGAAAACGCGTCGTCGTCGTCGGTGAGTCGTCGCGCTGCAGAGTCTCGCGAAACGCGGCGGTGTGGGGGCTATTTTGACTGGCGCACCACTGGCCACGAATTCAGCGTACCCTCGACGCCTCGCACGTAGCTGAGCCGGTCTTGGATACGTTCGTCGCCGGAGTCATCGTGGCGCACACGTAGCGCCATTATCTCTCCCTATCCAAACCCTACCATCGCCACTCCCATATACATCACTTAATCTATCACTACAAACTCTCCCTTACCCTCCACACTACCCACAACAACTCTTCAAACTCCACTCATTCAATAACCTAACCTCCATACTCTAATCTAGCTCCACTCTTCCACTTCCACCATTATTATCAACGCTCCAACCCTACTCTACTACATAACTAATATCTAATACACAAACCATAACTTTCTATATCTTCTTCACTACTTACCTTCACCACTCATCCCACCAGCATCAAGTACACACACTCATACTCACTACCCACTTATTACCAAACGCACCTAATCTATTCGCATCTTGCATAATGTACTCTTCTCTCTATCTCCTCGTCACGACTGTCAGCGCCTTCTGTTCCTCGCCGTAGACGTGCTGCGGGTCGATCGGCTATCCAAGACCTCCACACGCGCGAGCTTCGCATCACACGCCACGGTCACCGCTAGCCCCACCTTCCAGCCAGCTTACATGCACACGCGCCATCCGGGCTACCAGCGCCCGTAGAATTACGGCGCTTGTAGCCTCCTCTCGCTCTAGACGCGCCCCTCGCCATAGCGCGACCAAGCCCCCTTGCTCACTTCTCGTTGTCCTCTATCCAGCGCTCCACGCGTGACTACGTAGCGCAGCGTGCGGCCGATGTGAACGTTGGCAAGTCCCCGGCGCTGCTCAGTTCCTGTACGCGCCAGCGCTTTACGCCGATCATTTCGGCTACGTCGTCGGACGTGAGCAAGGCGCCCGCAGGCGGTGAATCTTAACACGTTGCGGTCATTCTGCTCTCCAATCTCGGTTGAGTTTGGGGACTGAGTGCCGTCCCTACAGCGTATCCTGCGCGTCAAGCTTCTGCTCTCTTCAGCCACCTCAACCCCACAATTCGTCACCGTCTGTGGCCGCTCGCGCCCCGACGTGCGACACGCGGTAGGCTGGCGGCCGGGTGAGCTCGGGGAGAATCTCATGCGAAGCGTGGCGGCGCTCTGGCTGATCTTGACCGTCACCGTCATCGGGTGCGGTAGCTCCGAAAACGAAGTGAGTCCGTCTCAAGCTGCGTTTGAAGCTCCCTAAATCGTCCCTGTTGGCCTGTGCGCATTCCTCGAACTGGAACCCGCTACTCAGTCCTACGAGCACCGCTTTTGCTCGCCCGCATAACCCGCGGCCGATGGACCGTCTATGGCCTCCGAATTCCGCCTCAGAAGTTGATGCCCTACGCGCTGCTCATTTCCTGACCACTGAAGCCTGCAACGCGCTCCGTCCGTAGGCATGGCGTGGTGGCTGCCACCGTGGAAGTTGCTCATCTGCTCGCCCCTCCCCATGTCCGCGCGCCGCTCACATTTTCCCAATTCTTTGTATGCTAACACAGAACTTCTACAGACAACCCCACACTCCCACTATCCCCGCGCCGCGCCATCGTGCCACTTCGTTCGCATCCGCTCATATCGTTACTCTTATCTGCACCACATTTCTCTCTAGCAAGCACTTGCCTTCGCCGTATTGATACCTTTTGTCGAAAGCGGAACGTAGAGTAAAGTTGCGACGAGCACCCTCGACAGGGCGAGCATGATACCCGTCGTCTCTTTGCCCGCGATATCGCACTTCTTCTCCAGGCCAGTCCCCGGCCAGTCTTCGATTTCCCTACGCAACCGCACGTTATCGCGTGCATGTATCGCGGTGGCCTGCGCGCCGGAGATCGTTGGCGATCCGTAGCGCTCGACCTCTTCCGCCCAGTCGGGCGACTTCGGAATTCATGAAACTGGAGGCAGCTTCTCCCTGCGGGCCATACAGCCAGACGATAAGGCGCTCGACTTGGTCAACCTCTTGCGCCAGTGCCGCAAGCGGCTGCGGTTCGACGCCGGGGGTCGCTGTTCTGTGGGATCAAGGGCGCTACCGCTTGCGCCGAACTCGCGGCCAGCTACGTTCGCCGGTAATGCTGCCGCTAACCTCGCCGTCCAGGTGGGACTAGACAAGCGCGTCCACCCCCACGGTCTGCGCCATTCGCGCGCCGCCGAGTTAGCGGCGGAAGGCGTGCCGGTCAACGTCATCCAGCAGGTGCTTGGACACTCATCGCTGAGCACCACGAACACCTACTTGCAGCACGTCCTCCCGGCGGTCAGGTCTTCGCCTCGAAGTCCTCGGCTGGCAGGCGCCATCGGCTGAAGTGCCCCACTCCTCGTCAGTACCAGCTCGGCCATCGCGCCTGCTTTTTCTTGCCCGCATGGCGCTCAGAGCGGCCGTGTCGCGGCTTCCGGCGCCGTCCGCGACTTCCAACCCTCCAAGTACGCCTAGACCCCTCAAATCGCCCTAATTCCGCTCCGTTCCTCGCAAGTCGCGCGAGATTGTGGGGATGCTTCCACCTGGAAGAACGGAACGCGCGTGCGGCGAAGCGGGGGTTAGGCGGCCGTCATGCGTTCGGCCATCGAGCGTTCCACGCGCTCAACGTCGGCCGCGTCGGCACCTAGGGCGACGTGTACGTTCCAGTCGCCCAGAGCTCGCGGCACGCCGCTTCAAACGCCTCATCGTCGGCGTGATCTTCGAGCGGACTTCGCGCTCCACGTCGTCGGTGAAGTCGGGATCGAGGTCACAGCGCGCAGCAGGTCGGCAAACGCCGGGTGATCGTCCAGCAGAGTGAAGAGGTCCATCACGGCCTCGGCTGATCGGCGGCTCCAGGGGTTAGCCACACTCGACCCGATCTGGCACGACCTCTAGCGCCGACCACCGACTTCGATGATCTTCGCCAACCGCCAATGTTCGCACTCCCTTCCTTTCCTCCATCCTCTCCCCTTTTCCCCCTGCTCACACCCCTACTCTTGTCGAGCTTCTTTACAGCAGTTCGCCATGCCTCAGATGCTAGCTCTGCGGTTATGCGCCCGCGCTAGTTGCCGGAGAGCTTCGGGGCGGATGCTTTGAGCAGTCGGTTGCACCGAAATGCCCAGCTACGATCAGGCGGTCGATTTCGACCCGCGAGAAGGTGAGCGTGAAGCCGAGCGCGCGAGCGATGTCAGCGGCGAGAGCTTTTTGGTCGGTGGGGATCGCTGCCAAGAGGGCGTCATAGGGAAGTTTTAAAAGTCCCATGTCGTGCTCGATCATCTGCCAGCAGCATCGCGTCGAGGCGGCCCCGCGCTCGAAGCGGTGGACGGACGTGGAACGACCTCGGTAGCGGCACGTCATTCTCGCTCGGACCTAATGAGCGGCCGAAGGTGTCCAAGACGGAATGTTCCTCGCCGTAGCCAGGACAAGACGGGATGACCGCGAGCCGTCCGACTCTAGGATCGGGTGCGGGTCCAGGGAGCAGCGCCCGGTAAGTGCGCTGGGTCCGCGCGCATCCGAACGTCAGGACGTGGGTCTGGGAGGGCATCAGCCTTCCCCCTCCACCTGGCGGCCAGTCGTCGGCCGGTAGTCCCCCCACTACCTCTCAGTTCGGGTTTCTCAAGAACCCCCGAACTGATGAGAACGAGCAGCGTGTTGTCCGCAACCCTCGATTGCGGACAAACTTGGCTCTGACATTGGCCTAGCGGCTTGTCCGCAATGCCTGCAATTGGGGTTGCGGCACGGCTCCAACTTTGTCCGCAACCCACGATTGCGGACAAAGTAGGCGGTATCGGCCGCCATCAGAAGTCCTCCATTGGCCCGACGACGCGGCGATATTGGGCGCCCTTGCGACCGGCGCCCGGCGTCTTGGTCACGCGCTCGGCCTTCACGTCTTCCTCAAGGCGGTCCCGAACGGTGTTCTCGCTCAAGCCGGTCTGCGTGGCCGCTCGGAAACCGTCCAGTCAACTCCCGCCGTCATCTTCGCCCGAACCGTGCCCTTGGCGCCGGGGGCGTCGCGGTCGGCGTAAACCTCAGGGCCGCGTCGCCGTCGAAGTAGCGCTCGGCGAGTCGTCGTCGCCCCACGCATAGCGAACCTTCTCCATCGTGATCTTGCGCTGTTGCGCCGCCGTCGCACCGCGTAGCAGCAGCTCTCGCATCTCCCCGAAGGGTTCAAGCCGCGCCACGCATCCAAGCCGGTCCCGGTCTGGCTCGCGTGGTGGGAACCCACGATGCTACGTTGAACTCTTTCTGTAGCGCCTCGATGGCATCCACCCCGGCCTGCATCGCCTCGTCGTCATTCTCCGAGCCGGTCTTGAACTTGGTGAAGGGATCGAAGACCACAACATCCAGGCCGCCGTCTTCCTTCGCTTCCCTGTCGTGCGTCGGCCATCTCGAAGTCCCGTTCGTGGTCAGGCGTAGCCCGCGTCGCTGTCGTCGTTGACAAGGCGGATGCGGTCGAGCACGTCATCGCCGTAGCCGATCGCGTCGGCCAGCGTCAGCAGCTTTTTGAGGAATTCGCGCGCGCGCCCTCCCGGCCGAAGTACAGCCAGTTGAGCGGGCGAGCGACTTCCATTCCCATGAAGCTGGCTCCCGCCGCGCCGTGAAGCATAGTGTTCCTGGTCGCGCGGTCTTACCCAACCCTCCGCGAGCGCAGATCGAAGTCATTTCGCCCCTGTGCAGGTGGTGCCCCCACAACCCCGGAACCTCAGTTGGCGGTCCGCCTTCATCGCGGCTGCGGTACGGAAGGTGAAGGGCGGATCAACCTTGTCGTCGCCGGTCGGTGCGTCTGCGGTGGTTCGATGGCGGCGGCGTATTCCTCGCCGGTCATGCCGTCCAGCGCGTCGGCGATACCGTGCGCCCGCTTGGCCGCGAACTTCCGTTCCTGTTCGCGATCTACGGTGCCGGTCGTCACTGGCCGCGCCCCTTTGGCGACACGGTAGTACCGGACTTAGAATTAGTGTGTTCGATCACATCGCTCCTCTCTGAGACGCCGCCCCGGCCGGGCGGCGTTTCGCGTACGGGGCAGCCTCCAGGTGCCCCTGGTTGGTGAAGTTCTCCACATCCATCATTTCGGCCTCGTCAACGTTGACGGCCGGGGTAAAATTGCCTTCGGCAGTCATGCTGCGTTCACGTTCCGCCGCTGCGCTTGGAGCGCCATCAGGGCGCGCCACGTCCAGTAGACCAGCCGCCGCCATGCGAGCCGTTCGCCGCCACCCCGGCCGCCCGCTATCGGGGCCTCGCCGTCGATCAGCGCCCGGAAGGCGTCGCGGCAGTAGCCCTCGTGGCCACGAGCCTCGTCATCGCACCACGGCAGCGACTTCAGCAGGCGCGCCGTGCGCCCGCGCTCGCTGGCTTCGATCTGCTCGCGGGACTCGCCCAGCCTTCAAGCCCCAAGCCCCCGCAGCGACGGCTAGGTCGCGATCCAGCGTGTCGGCGCTGAGCGAGGCAAGGCGTTTGAGTTCGTCGTCTAGGTCGCCGCCAAAAGACTTCTGGCCGACGACTTCAAACAGTGCGTCGGCGTTGGCGCCGATTCCGGTCGCCACAGACGACTCGACAATTTCGGACACGTACAGTTTCGTGACGCCGTTCGGCATCGGAAGCTTCTTCCAGCGCCCGCCGATGCTCAGAGCACAGAGCACGCCGTTACGAATCAGGTTGTAAGCGCCCTCGGTCGGATCGCCAGCGGGCGGTTTGTAAATCTCCGCTTCGACTTCGATTTGACCGCGCTTGTTGAACGTCGCGTCAATCAGCTTTCCGATGCCCTGCGAAAGCTTTTGATTGAGGATGACCAGGCGGCCACGGATCGTAATCACGCTGGAACGCCGAGCGGAGAGAGGATTCATCGAACTTCTCGCCCTGCCGGTCAACGTCACACGTCGCGAGGATGCCCTTGAGGATCAGCGTCCCGTCGCCTTCGACTTCGACGCTCTTACCGTCGAATGGCAGGGCCATCGTGCCGACGATTTCGTTCAGCTTGGCGAGTTCGGCGTCGAGACTCATAGAATCCCCCTTGCCTTCAGCGCTTCGCCAACCTGCCGACTGGCCGCGACCTCAGCGGCGGCCCGCGCTTCGCGGTCAGCGTCGCCGCTGCCCTTGGCCGCCTCGGCGATGGCGGCGACCTTGGCGGCGTGCGCCCGGAAGTCGGCGGCCAGCTTCGCCTTGGCGGCGGCATCGTCAGCGGTGGCGGGGAGGGGGTCGGGGCGCCTCGGCGCCGCCCTCACGTGACAGCGCTCCGGGCGCTGCTGCGGACCTCCAAGCTCTTGATCTGCGCCGAGCGGCTGTCTCACTGGCGCGCCGACTGGCCCGAGCACTTCCGGAGCGCTTCCCGACCTATTCCACCCGACCTCTCCGGCGGCTCCCCGACGTAGCGGTCGGACATTTTCAAACGCGCCTGATTTGGCGTCAGCTCGCGCCGCTTCGCGTCTTTCGGGCGCTGCCCGGCTGTAGTCCCAGCTTCCGCCGCAATCTCGGCCGCCGTGACGGTTTTCTCGGTGCCGAGGATCGGCATCCCCGGCGTGCGGCGACTCATTTCGACCCTCCATACCGCGACCCATCCTGAACGGACTCCAGCGGGCGCCGCGTCGGCGCAGGCAGGGGCGGGACGGTTGGGACCGGCTCCCCGTCGAGCACGCCGATATCTGCGGTGCCATACGGCGGCGTTACGCCGCTGTGCGCGCTGCCCTCGCCCTCCAGGGTGCGGGTGTAGGTCCGGCGCAGTTGCTCAACACGCCGCCGCGCGTCGTCGGCGTCTGCGAGGAAGCGGGTAAGAATCGCACTCTCACCATCCAGCCCATCCGCGATCCACGTCTCCACAGTCGAAAGATCGACGCGACAGAGAGCGGCCAGCTCGTGCGGCTCGATGGCAAGCTCGGAGAGCCGAGCCGCCAGCGGTGAAGGTGTGGATTTACGCGGCGACATCGGCACTCACCATCCGTAGTGGAGTCCGCATAGACTCGTCGTGCGGTTCCAGTACCTCCAGAATGCGCGCGGCTTGCCGGGGCGTCGGCATCATGTCGCGGCGCAAATCCGGGACATATCAGCTTCGGTGATCGCGGCAGACCTGGCAACATCGGCCTGCGAGTACCCCCGCGCCCGCATCAGTTTGCGGATGCGTCCTGGCGTCAGTTGTGGTGCTGAATCTACGGTACTTGACATGTCCACAGTCTAGCAGACCGTACAGTCAGGTTTCCTTGTCTGAACCCCACATTTTCACCTTCCTTGCACCCCGCCCAAAGATCGCGCCGCAATCGGCGTGGGAAGTGTGAAAGTAGGCGCCGTTCGGGGCGTGGGGGTGCAAGGATCGCGCCCACATAAAGCCCCCGGCGCCGTACTGGCCGCCGTGGTCTATTCGGATGTCTTCGGCGGCTTGTGAATCACCAAGTTCATCTGGTGGCCCTGCACGCGCCAGGTGATGCCCTCGGCGTCCAGGTGCGCCTTGACGGCATCCATATCGAACGTTTCCAGACATTCCGGCCAGTCCGTCATCGTCAGAAGTCGCCGATTGATCCACGTATCTACGTACTCGCCGGTCAACGGTATTTCCGTCTTCTCGGGATCGGATTTCTCAAGCCGCCGAATCGCATCCTTTGCGTCGGCGACCGCCATCTCTGCGGCGCGCCCTTTGCTGGGAACTTCCTCGGTCAACGCGGGGTAGGGATCATCCGCCACGTCAGCAGCCTATTCCCGGAGGGCACGAATGCAAGAGGAAACGCCGAGCGTCTTCAGCGTCGTCAACCGCTACGTTGTCGGCCCGGTGGACGTGGCGCCGCCCGCTGAGGACGGCAGCCGGACCCTGCGCCTCTACGCGGCCAGCGGCGGGACCGTCATCGAGGCGGCGTTGTCGCGGGAGCTTTGGGCCTTCATCGCCGGGAAGCTCGGCGAGGGCAACGGCTGAGCGGGAGCGTGGGCTCTACGGCGCCCGCTACCTCTCGGTACCGGCCGAGTCCTCGTCTAGGTTGCGGGCGTTTGTCCACCACACCAACGGAGGCTCCATTGACCATCACGCTCAAGGCGCGCACCGCCGCGATCATCCTCGCGCTGCTCTGCATCCTTGCCGGACTCGCAATAGGCCAAATCACGCAGGCGCAGTCGGCCAGGGGAAGCCTGTACGGCGTCGAACGGGAACTCAAGAAGCTCAACGGCCGCGTTGGCCTGTCCTACTCAAGGGGAAGCGTCAACGGCCTCCTTAAGGAAATCGAGACCGATCTAGGCCATATCGAAGACAGCTCGTCGGCCACCTGTCGGGCGGTCGGCGGCAACGTCTGTTGAACGCCCCTGCGACCTCACGTCCCTGCTCGGCGGCGATGCAGGGGCGTGGGATCGCGAATTGTCTGTCGGGATCGACTGACGGCAGAAACACAGCGCCCCGCCGGGCTGGCTTGCCGGGCGGGGCTTAAGTAGCGCTCCAGACTGTGCTTGCGTCGGGTCGGACCGATCCTTGCGAGTAGGCCATGCGGCCCGGCTCAAAGGCTCCGAGGGGCAGGGACGCAAACCTGCTTGTCCTCTATGGCGGGGGTGTCCTTGTTGGCGTCGCGCCAGGGACGGCGCCCGCGTAAAGAACTCTCGCACGTCGCCCGGCGGAAAACCTGCGCCCGACCAGGGTGGCGGGAAAGCCGAGAGTCGCTGCTATTTCCCCGGTGCTCCGGCTTCGAGTTCGCCTTCACGTTCCCGGAGATTGACCTCCCTGAGTTGTTCCCTTTCGAGACACTTTTCGTTCGTCGTCAGGAGCAGTTCAAAGTTGTGAGTTGGTCTGCCGAGTTCCTTTGCGACTTCGATGTTCGTCCTTTCGGTTTCGATCATTTCGGCGCAGACCGCCTGTTCTTCGCGGGCCTTGGCGATTTGTGACCGAACCGACGTCAGCGTTTCTGCGCCGGTCGCTGAATCGCCTCCCCCTGCGCAGGCCGCCAGGGCGGCGGCCGAGAGACCTACGGCAGCGACAGTTGCGAGCGTTCGGGTCATGTCTTCCTCCGATGTGGTGGCCTAGTTTGCGAGCCGGTAGACGCCGCCCACCTCGCCGACCGTCTGCCCTTCATCGGCCAGTCGGTCGAGTTGAAAGGCAATCTCAGAGAGCGATACATCGCGCGGCAACTGCGGTTGAAGGTCAGCCGCTGCCTGCGGGCCGCCGGTCCTTAGCTTCGCCAGCAATTCGGCTCGGATGATTTCGCCCCGCGCCCGCGCTCGATCCTCTTTCCCGCCCGCCATGCGCGGGTAGTCTAGTTCGTTCTTTGCATAAGTGGGAGCGTCGCCGGGCGGGGAGCGTTACCCGCCGTGCCGCGCGCCGACTACACCAGCCCGCCCGACTCGCTCCGCTTGCTCGGGCGGGCGCTCCGCGCGCTGCGCGAAGATCACGAGCTGAAGCAAATCGAGCTGGCGACGGCGGCCGGGACTACCGAGTCGCAGGTTTCGGATATCGAGCGGGCGCAGAACAACCCCGGCTGGATTCTTGTCGCGCGTCTGCTCGACGGCATGGGCGCCACGGTGGCCGACCTCGCCGACGCCTACGGCCGCGCCGAGCGCGGCGAGCTTGACTGACCCTCTCCGGCAGGAAATGGGACGAGGAAGGGACGAGGACGCGGCCGCCGGGTTGGCCGACGCGGGACGCGTCACCGCCCCCACAAAGCAAAACCCCCGCTTTGCGGGGGTTTTCTCATGCGGCTGAATGGAGTCGAACCATCACGGGTGTTTCCACCCACAAGGCCCTCAACCTTGCGCGTCTACCAGTTCCGCCACAGCCGCGTGGGGCGGGGATTCTAGATGCTTGCCGGTTCCGGGGCTTGGTTGCGGGCGTCCGGGTGACGCGGTAGGCTTTGCGAACAGGTGTTCGAACGATTCGGCATTTGACCTGAAGGGAAGCTAGGTGGAGCTCGATCTGACTAAGAGGCAGAAGGAGATCTTCGACTTCATCCGCAAGTACGCGGCCAAGACCGGGTACCCGCCCACTGTGCGGGAGATCGGCAAAGCGGTTGGGCTGCACTCGTCCTCGACGGTGCACGCGCACCTCGCCAACCTGGAGAAGATCGGGCTGCTCAAACGCGATCCCTCCAAGCCGCGGGCGATCGAGCTGCTCTTCGACAAGGCGAAGAGGACGATCCGGCCCGGCAGCGGTCTGCCACTTGTCGGCCACGTCGCCGCCGGCGAGCCGATCGTCGCCGAAGAGAACGTCGAGGAATACATCGAAGTGCCCGACGTGATCGGCGGCGAGGACGGCGACTACATCCTCAAAGTGCGCGGCGACAGCATGATCGAAGCGGGCATCTTCGAGAACGACTACGTCGTCGTGCGTCCGGCCGACGACGCGACCGACGGCGAGATCGTCGTCGCCCTGATCGGCGAGGAGGCAACGGTCAAGCGCTTCTTCCGCGAGGACGACCACGTCCGGCTGCAGCCCGAGAACGAGACCATGGAGCCGATCCGCACCACCGAGGCCACGGTACTGGGCAAGGTCGTCGGGGTCTTCCGGAAGATCTAACCGGTCGCTACTTCGGCCACTTGCCGGACTCGATCAGCTTCTTGTAGCGCCGCTGTCGTCTCCTCGCGTCCTTCATCACCCAAGGCAGCAGGCGCAGGGCGAGGCGGGGGGAGAGGTCGAAGAGGCGCAGCAGCGGACCGCGCCAGCGGGGCAGGACGACGACCGGGCGCGGGCGCTCGGCTAGTCGGCCGACCTCCTCGGCGACGCGCTGGGGTGTGAGCAGGTGTCCGGAGAAGGAGCCGGCGGCGTCGGGGTCGTCGAGCTTGTCCTCGAGCATCGGGGTCCAGATCCCGTCGGGGCAGAGCGCCGAGATCTCGATGCCGGCGATTCCAGAGCGGCGCAGGTCGAAGAGCGTGCCGAGGGTGAAGGCCATCGCGGCGTGCTTGCTCGCCGAGTAATTGACCTCTCCAGGCGCGGCGACGATCCCGGCGAGCGAGATCACGTTGATCACGTGGCCACGGCCGGCGGCGGTCATCGGCTCCAGTGCCGCCACGGTGCCGTTCATCGTGCCCAGCGCGTTGACCTCGAGCATCAGCCGGCGCGTCGCCCCGTCCTGCTCCCAGGACCGGCCGGTCTCAAGCACTCCGGCGTTGTTGACCCAGAGGTCGAGCGTTCCGCCGCGTGTCGCCGCCTCGGCGGCGAGTGCCCGGCAGGCCTCCCCGTCGCAGACGTCGAGCGCGGCGGGGCGCGCCCTGGTGCCGATCTCGGCCGCCGTCGTCGCGGCCGCATCGGGATCGAGGTCGGTTGCGTGGACGAGGTAGCCGCGGGCGGCCAGCTCGTGGGCGATCGCCCGGCCCAGGCCGCTGCCCGCGCCCGTGATCACGGCGACTGGCATTTCAGGCAGCATATTTGATGCATTTGTCTCTAGTCCGCGAGCGGGCGTTAACATCGAGGGGCGGGCCGAGCGACCGCGGGGGGAGAGAAAACCCCTCGAGGAAAGTCCGGACACCAGAGGGCGAGGGCGGTGGGTAACGCCCACCCGGGGAAACCCGCGGGAAAGTGCCACAGAAACACACGGCCGATGGCGCGGCCACACGTGAGCCGCGTACAGGCAAAGGTGAAAGGGTGCGGTAAGAGCGCACCGGCGTCGCGGTGACGCGGCGGCCAGGCAAACCCCGCCCGGTGCAAGGCCAAGCGGGACCGTCGACCCTGCCCGGCGAGGTCCAGGTAGGCCGCAGGGCCGTCTGCAGGCGGCTCCCCGGGGCTCCGGCCCCGGGAGACAGATGGTCGCTCAAGACAGGATCCGGCTTACAGGCCCGCTAACGGAGAGGCCCCCGCGAGGGGGCCTCTCCCATGCCCTTCACGGCTTTCCGTTTTAGCGTTTGCTAACGTGCCGCCAACTTCCGCTGAATCTCCGTCTACATACCACGGGGAGCGGGGGACCCAAACAGTTGGGGCGAATCGCAGGCATCTGCCGCGTAGCGCAGCTCTTTCAGCGCGAGCCCGTCAGCTAACCCCGTAAGCGTCGCGAAGAGCTATGAAGGCAGGCAGAAACCGCCACGGGCGGACAAGCGATTCTTGGCGAGGGCGCGCAACCGGCACGCGTCTCGGCCGGCGCCTGCGCTGGGCCTTCCTGGCTGCCGTGATCTTCTCCCTGGCAACAGGCGCCGCCCCCGTCCGCGCCGGGACGGGCGGCGCCTCGGCTTCCGCCGGGTCGACTGCGGGCCCGAGCCTGGCCTTCACGCCGATGAGGGTGGCGGGCGCGACCTGGTACGGCCCCGGCCTCTACGGCAACCACACGGCCTGCGGCGAGACGCTGACGCCGCGGATCGTCGGCGTCGCCCACAAGAGCCTGCCCTGTGGCACGACCGTCAAGCTCTCCTACCACGGTCACTACTTGATCACCAAGGTGATCGACCGCGGTCCCTACTCGCCCGGCAACTCGTTCGACCTGACCAACGGCGCCCGCCTGGCGCTCGGCTTCCCCGGCGCGGACCACCTGCGCTACGCGGTCGCCATCCAGTACGCGCGCTCGCACCGCCACAGGTAGCCGAGCCAAGCAGGAATTGCCGGCCTGATGGCTAATCTGCCCGGATGGGCAGGTTCGTCAACGAGAGGAGCATGGGAATGTCGAGGTCTTCGAGCGCAGTCGTCAACGCCGGATCGGGTCGGCTTCGGAGCAGGCTGACAGCGGCGCTGGCGCTGGCGGTCGGCCTTCTCGCCCTCGTCCCGCTCGCGGCCGGCGCCGGGGCGGCGACCACCTCGAGCACGACCGTCGTGCTCGGCAACACGGCGACGATACCCGACCCCGCATGCCCCGAGTCCCCCTGCCAGGCGATTGGCAGCGTCACCGGCTTCCAGGTCAGCACCAGTCAGGGCTCGCTGCCCTTCCTCGTGCGCCGCGGCGGCAAGATCAAGTCCTGGACGCTGACCCTTTCGCAGCCGACCCCCAGCCAGCGCTCCTTCTTCAACGGCTTCTTCGGCACCCCGCCCGAGGCGCGCCTCGCGATTCTGCGCCGCATCCCGGAAACCAACCCGCCGCGCTACAACCTGCGTGCTCAGGGCTCGGTCCACGTGCTCAGCCCCTACCTCGGCCAGACCGTCAAGTTCGGCGCCTCGCTGAAGGTCGAAAAGAACGACATCATCGGCATCACGGTCCCTACCTGGGCCCCCGCCTTCGCCCAGGGCCTCCCCTCGTCCAACGCCTGGCGCGCCAGCCGAGAACCGGGCAAGTGCATCAACTCGACCGACGTCCGCCAGGGCGAACCCCAGCAAAAGCTCAACAAGCGCGCCACCTACGGCTGCCGCTACTCGACCGCCAGACTCCTCTACACCGTCACCGTCGTAGAGAACTGAAGCAAGAAGCGGACGGGCTTCTCGACCCTGGGAAGGGCGTCGGGAGCCCCTCCCAAAAACACTCCAGCGAGGCTCCCGCCGAGCGTTTTTGGGAGGGGCTCCCGACGACCCCTACGCAACCGAGGGAAGAACCCGCGGACCGCTCTGGTCTTTGGGCAACTCCGCCGCCCCGGCGATCAGGCTCTGGAACTCGTTCAGCGCCAGGTGGGCGACCGCCTCCAGCAGCTCCTCGTCCGTCCAGCCGATCTCCCGCGCCTCCTCGTGGAGGTGGAGCGGGGGGTGGCCGTTGGAATCGAGCGCGCTGCGCAGGTAGGCGAGGAGCGCTGCCTCCTTGGGGTCGTTCGAGGTGAAGCTGCGGGCCCGCGAGACCTCGTCCAGGCCGAGGCCGGCGCTGCGCGCCGACTTCGCGTGCTGGGCGATGCTGTAGCTGTCCTCGCGGTACTCGGCGACCGCCAGGGCGATCCGCTCGCGGCTGGACCGCGGCAGGACGCCGCCGCGCAGCTCCGAGCGCATCCGGGTGTAGGCGCGCAGCACGGCGGGGGCGCCGGCGAGCACGCCGACGAACTTGGTGACCGCGCCGCCCGTGGCCTGGATCGTTTTGATCAGGGGAGCGCTCTCGTCGGGGGCCGTCAACTCGTCGTGGATCTGGAATCTGCTCACGTCTGTTTTAACTGTCACGTTGCATCCGCCTCCGGCTCCGATCGGGGAATTCCGCTTCATAGAGCCTTTACGTGGCCTTAACTTTACTTTTAGCCACTAACTTACGTCTGGTAAGTTATACCTGCTTTTCGGTCGTCGTGCAAGGCGCTTGTACCCGCGATACGTCGCGGCTAGTCCTTTTGGTTCAGACTGCAGTCGCTCACGAGTCCCCAGGAGGCAGGAATGGCAGACCAACCGAAGAGTGCCGCCGACGTCGTTCAGATCGTCAAGGACGCAGACGTGCGCTTCGTGCGGCTCTGGTTCACCGACGTGCTCGGTCAGCTGAAGAGCTTCTCGATCAACGCCGCGGAACTGGAGGACGCCTTCGAAGGCGGGATGGGCTTCGACGGGTCCTCGATCACCGGATTCAACCCGATCGAGGAGTCCGACATGATCGCCATGCCCGACCCCTCGACCTTCGCCCTGATCCCCTGGCGGCCGGAGGGAGAAAACGCGGTGGCGAGGATGTTCTGCGACATCCAGGTACCCGGCGGCGAACCCTACGAGGGGGACCCTCGCTGGATCATGAAGCGGGCGCTGAAACGGGCCGAGGACATGGGCTTCGATACCTTCAACATCGGCCCCGAGCTCGAGTTCTTCTACTTTCGCTCGGCCAGGCCGGAGGGCGGCGTGCCCGAGGTGCTCGACGAGGGCGGCTACTTTGACCTGACCACGCTCGACGCCGGCTCCGACGTGCGCCGCGACACCGTGCTCGCCCTGGAGAAGATGGGCATCCACGTCGAGTACACCCACCACGAGGTCGGGCCCTCCCAGCACGAGGTCGACATGCGCTACAAGAACGCGCTGGCGATGGCCGACGACTGCATGACCTACCGGATCGTCGTCAAGGAGTACGCGATGAAGTACGGCTGGCACGCGACCTTCATGCCGAAGCCGCTCTTCGGCGAGAACGGATCGGGGATGCACGTCCACCAGTCGCTGACCAAGGACGGCAAGAACGCCTTCTTCGACCCCGATGACCAGTACTACCTCTCGCCGACGGCGAAGGCCTTCATCGCCGGCCAGCTCAAGCACGCGCGCGAGATCTCGCCGCTCTTCGCCCAGTGGGTCAACTCCTACAAGCGGCTGGTGCCCGGCTACGAGGCGCCGGTCTACCTCGCCTGGTCGCGGCGCAACCGCTCGGCGCTGATCCGGGTGCCGCTCTACCACCCCGGCAAGGAGGGCGCGACCCGAGCCGAGCTGCGCTGCCCGGACCCGGCCTGCAACCCCTACCTCTGCTTCGCCGGCATGCTGCAGGCCGGCCTCGAAGGGATCGAGAAGGGCTACGAGCTGCCCGAGCCGATGGAGCAGAACCTCTACCACCTCTCCCAGGAGGAGCTCTCCCACCAGGGGATCGAGCAGCTGCCGGAGACGCTCGGCGAGGCGATCGAGGTGGCGGCCGAGTCCGAGTTGGTGCTGCGCACGCTCGGCGAGCACACCTTCCGCCGCTTCGTCGAGATCAAGCGGCAGGAGTGGGACGAGTACCGCGTCCAGGTGACGCCGTTCGAGATCGAGCAGTTCCTGCCGGTTCTCTAGCGGGGTCCCTCGCGCGAAAGGGCCGATGGCCACCAGAAGCGGTCACCCAGCGTCAGGGCGATCGCCGGAACCAGAACGCTGCGGACGAGGAAGGTGTCGAGCAGGACGCCGAAGGCGACCACGAAGCCGAGCTCGGTCAGGAAGGTGAGGGGGAGGACCGCGAGGACCGAGAAGGTGCCGGCGAGGACTATGCCGGCGCTGGTGATCACGGCGCCGGTCACCGCGAGGGCGCGCAGGATGCCCTGTTTGGAGTCGTGCTTGATCGTCTCCTCGCGGGCGCGGGCGATCAGGAAGATGTTGTAGTCGACGCCCAGCGCGACCAGGAAGACGAAGGCGAAGAGCGGCAGCGAGGGGTCGGAGCCGGGGAAGTCGAAGATGAACTTGAAGGCGAAGTAGCCGACGCCGAGCGCCGCCCCGAAGCTGAGGATCACGGTGCCGATCAGGACCAGCGGCGCGACCACGGCGCGCAGCAGGCCGACCAGGATCAGGAAGACGACGAGCAGGATGATCGGCGGGATCACGGTCGAGTCCCATCCCGCGGCGTCGCGGACGTCGAATTCGACCGCGGTCGGGCCGCCGACGAGCGTCTCCGGCGAGACGCCGTGCGCGGCTTTGCGGATCGGCTCGACCAGGTCGAAAGCATCGGTCGAGTAGGGGTTGGGTTCGAGCGTCGCCTGCACGAGAGTTCCCGGTGGGCCGTTGGCCGCCGGCTGGGAGACGGCCTCGACTCCGTCGACACCGGCCACCGCGGCGCGCACTGCCGGAACTTCGCCGCGGTTGGGAATCACGATGTCGGTGAGGGCCGTGGTCCCGGCCGGGAAGCTCTTGTTCAGCAGGTGCTGGCCTTCGACCGATTCGACTTCACTGCGGTAGGTGTCTTCGCTGGTCAGTTCGGTCGAGAAGAAGGCGAGGCCGCAGCAGAGGACGAGCAGCAGGGCGATCGAGCCGCCCATCACCCGGCGCGGGGAGATCGCGACCCGCTCCCCGATCCTCGCCCAGAAGCCGTGGGTGGCGTCGGCGGCGTGCTCGCGCTCGCGTCGGCGCATCTCATACGGGGTGAAGACCGCGCGGTCGAGCGGGCCGACGATCAGCGAGGGGATGCGGTGGCGGCTGAGAATGCGCAGCAGCCAGTTGAGCAGGACGAGCGGCAGCAAGATCAGGACGAGCAGGCCTGCCAGGACGACCCGGACCAAGCCGCCGAGGGAGCTGCCATCGACGATCTTGGCGCGTGCCCGCTCGGAGATCGCGCCGGCCTGCGGAGCGGTTTCCGGCGTGTGCGGGACGAAGGGCCAGAAGGCGCGGCGGCCGAAGATCGTCAGCAGGGCCGGCAGCAGGGTCAGCATCGAGAGCGCCGCGCAGGCGATCCCCATCGCCGCGATCGGTCCCAGGCCGGCGGTGCCGTTGACCTTGGCCAGCAGCAGGCAGAAGAGCGCCGCGATCACCGTCGCCGCCGAGGCGAAGATCGCCGGCCCGGCCGAGGCCAGCGCGGTCCGCATCGCCTCGTGCTTGTCGACGGTGTGGTGCAGCTCCTCGCGGTAGCGGGATACGAGCAGCAGGGCGTAGTCGGTGCCGGCGCCGAGGACGAGCACCGACATGATCGAGCTCGACTGCCCGTTGACCGTCACCCCGAGCTCGGTCAGCCCGTAGCCGAGCGAGCGCGAGAGCGTCTCGGCGAAGAGCACCGCGGCGAGCGGGATCAGGAAGAACATCGGCGAGCGGTAGATCGCGATCAGCAGGAAGATCACCAGGCTTACCGCGGCCAGCAGCAGCGTCCCGTTGATCCCTTCGAAGACTTCGATCGCGTCGGCCGAGAACCCGGCGCCGCCGGTGATCTTCACTTCCAGGCCGCCCGCTTCGCTGGAAACCTGTTCGCGCCAGTACTTGACCGGGTTGACGATCCGTTCGCCCTCCCCGTTGCCTTTGATGTAGGCGTTGACGATCGCCGCCTTGCCGTCCCGCGAGCAGGTCGGTCCGACGAAGGGCGCGTAGCCCGAGGGCTGACCCGGCACGGTGGTTGTCGGGCTGCCGCATTCCGACGGCAGTCCCTTTTCCTCGGGAGGCGCGGGGGCGTGGCCCTTGCCACCGTCGACCGCGGTGGCGCCGTCGGGGGCCACGCCGGGGAAGCGCTTGCCGGCCATCCTGTCGACGTCTTCGACGATCGTCTTGCGGTCGGCGGCCGTGAGGCCCGACTCGCGCCGGAAGATGATCACCGCGGGGGCGATTTCGCCCTTCTGCAGCGACTCCGTCGCGTTCAGCGCCGCGGTCGATTCGGCGCTGCCGGGCAGATAGGAGGTCGCCTCGTTGCTTTCGGCGTCTTCGAACTTCTTCGGCAGGTTGGCCGGACCGGCGGCGATGAAGATCGCCAGGAACCAGACCGCGAAGACGATCCACTTGGCACGGCGGCCGGAAGCGAACGTGAAATAGGAACCCTTCACCGACCTTGCATCCATATCAGAGGCGGTCGACGGCCGTCAGAGTAGAGACGCAAGGGCATCCCTGTCGGTGACCGGCTGCTTACAGGCGAAGTTTTCGCAGACGTAGGCGGTCGGCTGGCCGTCGACCGCGGAGCGATGCTCGAGCAGGTCCGGGGTGCCTGTGCCCTCGGGGCCTCCGGCCAGGACGAGGTGGGGGCGGTGCTTGGCGCGGACTGTGGTGGCCAGCTCGGTCAGGTCCTCGCCTACCAGGGCGACCTCCTTGGTTGGGGAGAGGTGGAAGTCGATTGCGCGGAGGAGGTGGGCGAAGGACTCGGGATGCTCGGTGGCCGGGCCGGCGAAGAGGCGGAAGACCGACTCTGCTGCATCTGCGTATGCGCGCTCTCCGGTGAGGGCGGCGAGGCGGAGTAGGCCGAGGGCGGCGGCGGAGTTGCCGGAGGGGATCGGGTGGTCGCCGATCTCCTTGCGGCGGGCGATCAGCGCTTCGTGGTCGTCGGCGGTGGAGAAGAAGCCGCCTCGGTCCGGATCGGCGAAGCGGGTGAGGATGGTGTCGGCCAGGGAGCGGGCGCGTTCGAACCAGATCTGCTCGAAGGTCGATTCGTAGAGCGTCAGCAGGGCCTCGAGCAGGAAGGCGTGGTCCTCCAGGTAGGCGCTGAGATGGGCGCGGCCGTCCTTGTAGGTGCGCAGCAGGTTGCCGTCGGCGTCGCGCAGATCGGTCCAGATGAACTCGGCGCAGGCCCGGGCGGCGTCGAGGTAGTCCTCGCGGCCCAGCACCGCGCCGGCCTCGGCGAGGGCGGCGAGCATCAGGGCGTTCCAGGACGTGAGCCGCTTGTCGTCGAGTCCCGGCCAGGCGCGCTCCGAACGTGCCTCGTAGAGGGCCCGGCGAGCCTCAGTCAGTCCGGTCGGCTCGGGGCCCCCACCGCCGGGCAGGTGGAGCACGTTGCGTCCCTCGAAGTTGCCGCGCTCGGTGGCGCCGTAGAACTCGATCACCGCCGGCGCGCGGTCGCCCAGAGCCTGGTGGATCTCCTCCGGCGTCCAGGTGTAGAAGCGGCCCTCCTCGCCCTCGGAGTCGGCGTCGTAGGCGGAGAAGAATCCGCCCTCCGGGCCGCGCATCTCGCGCAGCGCCCAGTCGAGGGTCTCCTCGCATACGCGGCGGTAACGCTCGTGGCCGAGCGCCTGCCAGCCGTGCAGGTAGGCGCGGGCGAGCAGGGCGTTGTCGTAGAGCATCTTCTCGAAGTGGGGGACGAGCCAGGCGGCGTCGACCGAGTAGCGAGCGAAGCCGCCGCCGAGCTGGTCGTAGATGCCGCCGGCCAGCATCGCGTCGAGCGTGCGCTCGACGATCTCCCGCTCGCCGCGCGCCATCAGCAGCTCCAGGGCCGAGGCCGGCGGGAACTTGGGGGCGCCGCCGAAGCCGCCCCGGGCCAGGTCGGCATTGGTGCGCAGACGCTCGAGCGCCGAGTCCAGCTGCGCGGCTCCCGGCCCTTCGCCGTCCGCCTCGAGCTGCCCGATCGCGCCCAGCCGCGCCTGCATCTCCGGCGCCCGTTCGGCGATCTCCTCGCGACGGTTCTCGAAGGCGTCGACCACGGCCTCCATCACCATGCGGAAGCTCGGCATCCCGCGACCCTCGTCGGGCGGGAAGTAGGTGCCGCCGTAGAAGGGCACGCCCTCGGGGTCGCAGAAGACCGTCATCGGCCAGCCGCCCTGGCCGCTGATCGCCTGCACCGCCTCCATATAGAGGGCGTCGACGTCGGGTCGCTCCTCGCGGTCGACCTTGACGTTGACGAAGTGGGCGTTCATGTAGGCGGCCGTCTCCGCGTCCTCGAAGGACTCGCGCTCCATCACGTGGCACCAGTGGCACGCGGAGTAGCCGACCGAGAGCAGGATCGGGCGTTCCTCCTTGCGGGCGTGGTCGAGCGCCTCGGGACTCCACGGGTACCACTCGACCGGGTTGTCGCGGTGCTGGAGCAGGTAGGGGCTGGTCTCGCCGGCAAGCCGGTTCGGCATTCGGTCACCCTACCCGCGCTCCGAGTGGGCCAACTTTTCGCACCGATCGGTAGCTGAAATTCGTACCGATTCGAGCCCCCCATGCCTGGGCGCCGATCCGAACCGCCGCGGAAAGGTCTAACTTCGACGGGTGACGCGCGACGAGCTACCGAAACCGAGCGATCCGGCGATCGAGGCGGTGCTCGCCAAGCTCGAGCCGCAGGATCGTCGCGTGGTCGAGGAGGCGCTCGCCAAGGCGGAGAAAACCGAGGCCCAGCTCCGCTACATCGCCGACCACGACTCGCTCACCGGACTGCTCGACCGGCGCCGCTTCCGCGCTGAGCTCGACCAGTACGTCTCCTTCAGCGCCCGTTACGGCGGTCAGGGCGCGGTGATGATCATCGACATCGACGGGCTGAAGGCGGTCAACGACTCGCTCGGCCACCACGCCGGGGATCAGCTGATCCGCCGCATCGCCGGGATCATGCGCGAGCGGATGCGGACCACCGACATCGTCGCCCGCCTCTCGGGCGACGAGTTCGCCGTGCTGATGCCGCAGACCGACACCGCCGGGGCCATGCAGCTGGGCGAGGACCTGCGCGCCCAGGTGGCGGAGAGCGCCTCGTCCCAGCCCGAGGACGCGACCGCGACGATCAGCGTCGGGATCACGATGTTCGGCGGCGAGCGCGGCGTCGGGGCCGAGGCGGTGCTGCTTGCCGCCGACCAGGCGATGTACCGGGCCAAGGAGGAGGGGCGCAACCAGATCGCGCTCTTCCAGGACCCCGAGGAGCCCAAACGCCAGCAGCGGCGCCGGCAGACGACCAGCGCCCGCATCCGCGACGCGATCACTCATGATCGACTCAGCCTCCACACGCAGCCGATCCGCGACCTCGCCTCAGGTGGGGTCGAGCGCTACGAGCTGCTGCTGCGGATGACCGACGACGACGGGGCGCTGCTGCCGGCGGCCTCGTTCATCGAGGCGGCCGAGCGCTCCGGCATGGTCCAGGAGCTCGACCGCTGGGTGGTGGTTCAGGCGTTGGAACTGCTCGCGGCGCGCGAGCAGTCGGGACAGCCGGTCTCCCTGCACGTCAACCTCTCCGGCGCCTCGGTCGCCGACATTTCGGTGCTCGAATTCATCGAGCGTCGCCTCGACGAGGGTGACGCCGACCCCGCGCGCTGCACCTTTGAGATCACCGAGACGGCCCGCGACCACAACTACGAAGCGGCGGCCGGCTTCGCCGACCGGCTCACCGAGTTCGGCTGCCAGGTCGCGATCGACGACTACGGCGCCGGCTTCGGGCCCTTCCACTACCTGAAGAGCATCCCCTTCGACCTGATCAAGATCGACGGCTCCTTCGTCCGCGACATGCCCAGCAACGACGCCGACCAGCTCACCGTACAGGCGATCGTCCAGGTCGCTCGCGGCCTGGGCAAGACGACGATCGCCGAGTACGTGCAGGACGACGTGACGATCGAGATGCTGCGCGAATACGGCGTCGACATGGCCCAGGGCTACCACCTGGGCCGCCCGGTCGACGTCGCCGAGGCGCTCTAGCCGCCGCGCAGCTCCGCCCGCTTGAGCTTGCCGGTGCTCGTCTTCGGCAGCTCGGCGGCGAACTCGACGATGCGGGGGAACTTGTAGGGGGCGGTCTCGCGCTTGCAGTGCTCCTGCAGCTCGCGCGCCAGCTCCTCGCTGGGCGCGCGGTTGCGGGGCACGACGATCGCGCGGACCACGGCGCCGCGCTCGGGGTCGGGCGCGGCGACTGCCGCGGCCTCGGCGACGGCGGGGTGGGAGAGCAGGGCGGACTCGACCTCGAAGGGCCCGATCCGGTAGCCCGAGGAGAGGATGATGTCGTCGTCGCGCCCCTCGAAGTAGAGGTAGCCGTCGTCGTCTTCGCGGACCAGGTCCCCGGTGGGCCACCACTCGTCCTCGAAGCGCTGGCCGTCGAGGTAGCGCGAGAAGAAGGTGGGGGAGGAGGCGACGCGCAGCTGCAGCTCGCCCTCGACGAGGCGGGTCTCGAAGCCCGGGAGCGGGCGGCCCATCGAGCCCGGCTTGACCTCGTCGCCGGCGAGGTTGCCGCTGATGTGGCCGGTCTCGGTCTGGCCGTAGCCGTCGGCGGGCTCGAGTCCGATCGCCTCGCGGAAGGCGGCGATCGTCCCGGCCTCCAGCGCCTCGCCGGCGGAGACCATGCGGCGCAGGGAGGGGAGCGGGCGCAGGGCAGCACGCTTGGCCAGCATCCGGTACTCGGTCGGCGCGTGGCAGAGCACGTTCACCCCGAGCGCCTCGATCAGGTCGAGCCGCTCCGCCGGGTCGAAGCGCCCGGCGTGGATGACCGCCGCCGCCCCGGTCAGCCAGGGGGCGAGGAAGACGTTGCGCGCCGACTTCGCCCAGCCGGTCGCGGTGGTGCACCAGACCAGCTCCCCCTTGCGCGAGCCGAGCCAGTGCTCCGCCTGCGCTCGCTGGCCCAGCAGATACCGATAGGCATGCACGACCCCGCGCGGCTCCCCGGTCGTCCCCGAGGTGAAGACGATCAGGGCCGGGTCCTCCGCGTCCATCGGCTCGACCGCCGCCGGTGTCTCCTGCGGGCGATCCTCGTCGAGCACGGCCGCGACCTCGTCCATCGTCATCGTCTCGACGCCTTCGGGCAGCTCCGCGAGCAACGCGTCCTCGCCGACGCAGAGCGCCGGGTTGGCGGCGACGATCCGCAGCGCCAGGTCATGCCGGCGCAGCTGCGTACTGCAGGGCAGGGCCACCGCCCCCATCCGCCAGCAGGCAAGCAAAGAGAGAACCCACTCGATCCGGTTGCCGACCAGCGTCATCACCACATCCCCGCGCTTGACGCCCCGAGCCGCAAACGCTCCGGAGAGCCCCGCCGAACAGGCGATCAGTTCGCCGAAATACCAATGCCGCCGCGCACCCTCGGCATCGACCGCGACGATCCCCAGCCGCGAGGCGGGAGATTGCTCCATCACGTCCTCGACGAAGTTCGTTGTGGGGGGGAGATTCATCGCGCTGGGGACTTATACGGGAGAAGGGCCGGCTAGAGTCTATACCTATTAGTATAATACCTAGAGGTATACAGATAGCGAAACAGGTGAATACTGAGCGGTATAATACGAAGCGGTATAAATGAAGCCGCGGAGTCCGAAAAATCCCTTCAGCTTCGGCGCCCTGGCGCTCGACGAGTCATTTGCCGATCGGGAAAGCGAGCTTGCCGAGCTGACCAGCGACATCCGCAACGGCCAGGATCTCGTGATCTACGCTCCCCGCCGCTACGGCAAGTCATCGCTGGTTTGGCGCGCGGCGCACGCTCTCTCCACCGAACGCGTGCTGGTCGCCCAGGTCGATCTGATGACCACCCCGAGCAAGGAGGGCCTGGCGGCGGCGCTGGCGAAATCGATCTTCGAGGAGATCGCCTCGCCGCTGGAGCGGGTGAGGGAGAAAGCGCTGGCGCCGTTTCGGGGCCTTCGGGTGCAGCCGGCAATCAACGTCAATCCCGAGAGCGGCGCCTTCTCGTTTGGCTTCGGAGTCGGCCAAAAAGGTCCCGAGATCGACGCCACGCTCGAGCGGCTGCTAGAGCTTCCGGCCGAGCTGGGCAGCGCACGCGGCCGGCCCACCGCGCTTGTGATTGACGAGTTCCAGGAGATCGTCGCGATCGATCCCGGCCTGCCCAAGCTCCTGCGATCGGTTTTCCAACGACAGCCCGAGGTCGCGCACGTATATCTGGGCAGCAAGCAGCACGTCATGGAGCGGATCTTCAGCGACGCCAATGAGCCTTTCTGGCGCAGCGCCAAGTCAATCGAGTTGGGGACCATCCCACCGGAGCCGTTTACCGCCTTCATCGTCGAGCGCTTCCGGGCCGGCGGCAAGGAGGTAGACGCCGCGGTGGTCGATCGGGTCCTCGGCAGCACCGGCGGTCATCCGTACGCCACGCAGGAGCTTTGCTACTTCCTTTGGGAGCAGACGCCCGCTGGCGAGACGGCGACCGAAGAGCGCCTGAAGCGTGCCCTGGCCGCGGTGCTGCGTTCAGAGCACGCCCATTTCAGCCTGCTCTGGGACGGGGCGTCGGCGGTTCAGAAGCAGATTCTGCGCGCGCTCGCCCGCGAGCCGGGTCACCCGTTCTCTGGCGCTTATCGGGATCGTCATGACCTACCCGCCTCCACCAACGTGCAGAAGGCTCTCCGGGCGCTGGTTAGGCGCGAACTGGTCAGGGGCGAAGCTGGCGCCTACCGGATCACTGAGCCCTTCCTGGCCGATTGGCTGCAAGCCAACGTCAGCTACTGACCGCCTGGCTGCTGCCTGTGGACGTGGGAAGAGGGCCGGGCACCCCTCCCAAAACACTCCAGCGCGGCGCAGCCGCGCGTTTTGGGGAGGGGTGCCCGGCCCTCCTACCGCAGTTCAGACGAAGACTTCCCCAGCAACTGCCGCGCCACAATCAGCAGCTGGATCTGCTGCGTCCCCTCGAAGATGTCGAGGATCTTCGCGTCGCGGGCCCACTTCTCGAGCAGGTCGCTCTCGGCGTAGCCGATGCTGCCGCACAGCTCGACGCAGCCGAGGGTGACGTCGACGCAGGTGCGGCCGGCCTTTGCCTTCGCCATCGAGGCCTGCAACGAGTTGGGCTTGGCGTTGTCGGCCATCCAGGCGGCCTGCATGGTGAGCAGCAGGGACGCCTCGTAGTCAGCCTCCATCTCCAGGTAGCGCGCGGCCGCCGCGGACTGGCTCAGCGCCGGGCGGTCGTAGCCGATCTCGACGCCCGCCTCCTCGAGCAGCTTGCGCGCCTCCTCGAGGGCGGCGCGGGTGACGCCGACCGCCATCGCCGCGACCAGCGGCCGCGTGTTGTCGAAGGTCTGCATCGCGCCGCCGAAGCCCTGCTTGGTGTTGATCTCCGGATCGCCGAGCAGCGCCTCCTTCGGCACCCGGCAGTTCTGCAGGGTGAAGTTGGCGGTGTCTGAGGCGCGGATGCCGAGCTTGTGCTCGAGCCGGTCGAGCTTCAGGCCCGGGTTGTCGCGCTCGACGATGAACGACTTGATCGCCGCCCGCCCGACTTTGCGGTCGAGCGTCGCCCAGACCACGATCAGGTCGGCACGGTCGCCCGAGGTGACGAAGATCTTCTCGCCGTTGAGGACGTACTCGTCGCCGCTGAGGTCGGCCGTGGTGCGGATCGCGGCCGAGTCGGAGCCCGCCTCGGGCTCGGTGATCGCCATCGCCGCCCACTTGCCGCCGTAGCGCGCGAGCTGCTCCTCGGTGGCGACCGAGGCGATCGCCGAGTTGCCGAGACCCTGGCGCGGCATCGAGAGCAGCAGGCCGACGTCCCCCCAGCAGAGCTCGATGATGCCGAGCACGGTCGAGAGGTTGGAGCCGTTGCGGTTGCCCTCGTCCTTGGCTCCGTCGGCATCGCGCCGCACTCCTGCGGCGCCGGCGCCGCCGATGTCGGAGCCCTCGTTCATCCCGTCGATCAGCGAGGCGAGCATGTCGAGCTCCTTCGGGTAGGAGTGCTCGGCCTCGTCGTACTTGCGCGAGATCGGGCGGAAGACCTCCTGCGCGACCTGGTTGGCCTGATTGGCCAGCGGCTTGAACTTCTTCGGTGTCTCTAGGTTGATCATCTGAGTTCCTTTCGCTTGTGGCGGTCGCCTAGGCGAGCAGGGCGCCCTCCATCACGCCCGCCGCGCGGAGGTCCCGGTACCAGCGCTCGACCGGGTGCTCCTTGACGAAGCCGTGGCCGCCGAGCAGCTGCACGCCTTCGGAGCCGATCTGCATCCCCTGCTTGGCGCAGAGGTGGCGGGCAAGCGATGCCTCGCGGGCGAAGTCCTTGCCCTGGTCGGCGCGGCTGGCGGCCCGGTAGGTGGCGAGCCGCATCCCGTCGCTCTCGATGCCGATGTTGGCGACGCCGAAGGCGACCGCCTGGCGGTTGGAGACCGGTTCGCCGAAGGCGGTGCGCTCGTTGACGTAGGGGATCACGTAGTCGAGCGCCGCCTGCGCGGTGCCGACCGCGAGCGAGCACCAGGCGATCCGCGCCCGCTGCACGCACTCGGCGTAGTCCTCGGGCTTGCCCTCGCCGAGCAGGGCGCCGCCGGGCAGGCGCACGTCCTCGAGCAGCAAGCGGCCGGTGGCGGCGGGGCGCAGGCCCATCGCCGGTTCCTCCTCGACCAAGAGGCCCTTGGCGCCGGACTCGATCACGAAGAGCGCCGGGCCGAGGTCCTCGGCCTCGGCGGCGACGAGGAACAGCTCGCAATCGCCCGGGCGGGCGATCAGCGCCTTGGCGCCGTTCAGCACCCACTCCTCGCCGGCGCGGCTCGCCGTCGTCTCCAGTTTCAGCGGGTCGAAGAGCGGCCGCGGCTCGAGGATCGCCAGCGCGGCGGCGGGCGTGTCCTCGCCGGTGAAGGCGGGCAGGTAGGTCGCCTCCTGCTCGGCCGTGCCCCAGTGGGCGATCGCGGTGGCGACCGCGCCTGGCGCGAGGGCCGCGTAGGCGACGCCCATGTCGCCGTGGGCGAGCGCCTCACCGATCAGCACGCTGGTCACCGCCGCCTGCTCGTGCATTACGCCACCCAGCTCCTCGGGGACGCCAAGCATGTTGACGCCGAGCTCGTTGGCCTGGGAGAGCACCTCGTCGGGCGTCGCGCGGTCGAAGTCGGCCTGCTTGGCGATTGGCCGCACCTTGGCCTCGGCGAAGTCGCGCACCCCTTCCTGGAGCATCTGCTGCTCGTCGTCGGGGCTGATGTCGAACAGCGCCCGCGGCTTGCCGGGCGTTTGCCGGGCCGGCCCGGTCAGCTTCTGGGCGGCCTTGAAGGTGCGCCCGGCGACGGTCGCCGAGCGGAACCCGTTCTTGGCGCCACTGAACAGCGCGCGCTCGACCTGTTTGCGGATCCGGATCCGGTCGAGCAGGTCGGAGCCGGCGAGGCGGTTGAGCCAGCGCAGGCCCAGGCCCATGCTGCGCTCGGCCACGCCCTTCTCTTCGGTTGCGGTGGGCATCTCTACTTCCTCCTCGCTTCTTCTGGTTGGTCTGTGAGCGGCGCGACGTGGCCGTCAAGGTGTGGCGTGCCGCGCTTTGCGTCGCGCACCGCGAAGTCGATCTCCTCGCCGTCCGCCTCGCTGAGGAACTCGACCCGGCCGGGGAGCAGGATCGGCTTGCGAAAGCGAACCTCGACGGCGAAGGCGTCGGGCAGGCGGCTCTCCCGCGCGGCGAGGCAGCGAGCCTTGGTCCACATCCCGTGCGCGATCGCCCCCGGGAAGCCGAGCGGCTTCGCGGTCAGCGAGTGCATGTGGATCGGGTTCCGGTCTCCCGACACCGAGGCATACCGCCGCCCCAGGTCCCCACCCAACCGCCAGGTCGCCCCGGCCTCACCGTCCTCCAGCGGCTGACGGGACGATATGTCAAGCCCGGCTTGACTTTTCGTCCCGTCGGCGGGCTGTTTGGGGCTGCCGCGGCGGAGCATGGTGCTGGTGCTCTCCCAGACGATTCGGGGGCCGGACTTGACCTTGGTTTGGAGGCCGAACGTCTGGCCCTTGGGGTGGGGGCGGAGCTTGGTCGGCTTGACCTTGATCGTCAGCTCCTCGCCGATCGAGATCGGGCGACGCTGCTCGATCCGGTTCTCGATGTGGACCAGGCCGACGGCGCCGAAGGGGAACTCGCCACTCGCCATCACCGCCATGTGCAGGGGGAAGGCGAGCACGTGCGGGTAGGTGGGGGGGAGGTGGTCGCGCAGGGAGAAGCCGCAGACGCGGGCGTAGGCGGCGACCTGCTCGGGCTGCGCCTGAATGCGCGGCAGCTCGATCTCGATCTCGGGGACCTCCGTGCCGCGGCCCGGCACGCCGGGCAGCAGCGAGGCGCCCGGGATCAGCTGCGCCGCGGCGCGGGCGTAGAGGGGCAGGATGCTGGGCGGGCTGTCGAGCGTCCGCGTCGTCATCAGGCCCCCAGGAAGCCCTGGCCGCAAACGCGGACCACGTTGCCGTTCACCCCGGTCGAGGCGGGGCTGGCGAACCAGGCGATCGTCTCGGCGACGTCGACCGGCAGGCCGCCCTGCGAGAGGCTGCTCAGTCGGCGGCCCGCTTCGCGCGGGCCGATCGGCATCGCCGCCGTCATCCGGGTCTCGATGAAGCCCGGGGCGACCGCGTTGATCGTCGCCTTGCGGGCGGCCAGCTCGGGCGCCATCGCCTCGACCATCCCGATCACGCCCGCCTTCGAGGTGGCGTAGTTGGTCTGGCCGGAGTTGCCGGCGATGCCGCTCATCGAGGAGACGCAGACGATGCGGCCGTTCTCGCGCAGCAGCCCGCGCTCGAGCAGGGCGTCGTCGATCCGCTCCTCGCTGGAGAGGTTGATCTCCATCAACGAGCTCCAGCGCTCCTCCGGCATCTTGGCGATCGTCCGGTCGCGGGTGACGCCGGCGTTGTGGACGACGACGTCGACGCCGTCGGGCAGCGCCGCGGCGATCTGCAGCGGCGCGTCCGGGTCGGTGATGTCGAGCTCGATCGTCTCGGCTTCGAGCCGGCCGGCCACCTTCCGCAGCTCTGCCCCGAGAGCGGGGACGTCGAGCAGCACGAGGTCGGCGCCGTCGCGGCGCAGCGTGGTGGCGATCGCCTCGCCGATTCCGCGCGAGGCGCCGGTGACGAGCGCCAGCCTGCCGGCCAGCGGTCGCTCCCACTCGAGTTCCGGCGCCGGCGCCACGCCGGCGCCGATCCGCACCACCTGGCCGGAGACGTAGGCCGAGCGGGGAGAGAGCAGGAAGCGCAACGTGGAGCCGAGCTGGTCCTCGCCGTCCTTGGCGACGTAGACGAGCTGCACGGTGGCGCCCCTGCCGCCGACCTCCTTGCCGAGCGAGCGGGTGAAGCCCTCCAGCGCCCGCTGCGCGGTGGCGGCCCGCACCGAGCCGGCCTCGGCCGGTGGCGTGCCGAGCACGACGACCCGGCCGCATCGCGTCAGGCGGCCGACGCCCGGGTAGAAGAAGCGCTGCAACTCGACCAGCTCGGCCGAGTCGGCGATCCCGGTCGCGTCGAAGACGAGCGCCTTGGCCGGTCCCTCGGCGCCGGCCCGTTCGGCCTTGATCTCGTCGAGCAGGGCGGCGACCGCCTTGCCGAGCCGGCCGCCGGGCGCGGCGCCGGAGAGCACCGGGCCGCAGACGACTGGCGCGCCGGGCGCGAAGCGCTCCAGTTGCGCCGGCCGCGGCAGGCCGAGCTGGCGGGCGACGGTCGAGACGACCGGGGCGTTGACGACCTGTGAGTAGCGATCGCTCACTTGGCACCTCCCGGGGCTTCGAGGATGGCGACGACGCCCTGGCCGCCGGCGGCGCAGACGCTGATCGCGCCGCGGCCCTTGCCGTCCTCGTGCAGCTGCTTGGCGAGGCCGGCGACGATCCGCCCGCCGGTCGCGGCGAACGGGTGGGCGGCGGCCAGCGAGCCGCCGTTGACGTTGAGCTTCTCGCGGTCGATCGCGCCGAGCGGCTTCTCGCGACCGAGCTTCTCGGCGCAGAAGGTCTCGTCTTCCCAGGCCTTCAACGTGCAGAGCACCTGGGCGGCGAAGGCCTCGTGGATCTCGTAGTAGTCGAAGTCCTGCAGCGTGAGGCCGGCGCGGTCGAGCATCGTCGGCATCGCGTAGGCGGGCGCCATCAGCAGCCCTTCGCGCTTGTGCACGTGGTCGACGGCGGCGGTCTGGGCCTCGGCGAAGTAGGCGAGTATCGGCAGGTCGCGCTGCTTGGCCCACTCCTCGCTGGCGAGCAGCACCGCCGAGGCGCCGTCGGAGAGCGGGGTCGAGTTGGCCGCGGTCATCGTCCCCTCGGGTCCGCCGAAGACCGGTTTCAGCTTGGCCAGCTTCTCGGCGCTGGAGTCGGGGCGCAGGTTCTGGTCGCGCTCGAGCCCGAGGTAGGGGGTGAGCAGGTCGTCGAAGAAGCCGCGCTCGTAGGCGGCGGCGAGCTTGCGGTGGCTCTCGACCGCGAGAGCGTCCTGCTCCTCGCGGCCGATCTCCCAGTCCGTCGCCATGATCGCGCAGTGCTCGCCCATCGAGAGGCCGGTGCGCGGCTCCTCGTTGCGTGGGATGTGGGGCACGATGTGGCCGGGTCGCACCCGGGTGAGGCTGCGCAGCTTGCCGACCGTCGAGCGCTGCCGGTTGGCGTCGAGCAGCGTCTCGCGAAGCTGCTCGTTGAGCGCGATCGGCGCGTCGGAGGTGGTGTCGGCGCCGCAGGCGATGCCCGACTCGATCTGCCCGAGGGCGATCTTGTTGGCGACGAGGATCGTCGTCTCCAGCCCGGTGCCGCAGGCCTGCTGCACGTCGTAGGCGGGCGTCTCGGGCGCCAGCCGCGTGCCGAGCAGGCTCTCGCGGGCGAGGTCGCGGTCGTGGGAGTGCTTGAGCACGGCGCCGCCCGCGACCTCGCCGATCCGCTCGCCGGCGAGGGCGTAGCGGTCGATCAGGCCGTCGAGGGCGGCGGTGAGCATGTCCTGGTTGGAGGCGTGCGCGTAGACGCCGTTGGAGCGCGCGAAGGAAATCCGGTTGCCGCCGACGATGGCGACCCGGCGTGGTTTCTCGGTCAACTGCCTTTGCCTTTCGGTTTGGGTCGGGACGACTTGGAAGCGGGGGTGGAACGCTGGCGCAGCCCGGGCTCGAGCGTCGCGATCAGGAGCTCGGCGGCCTCCGAGGCGGTCGTCGCCTCGGTGCGCAGCCACCAGCGGGCGAGCGCCTCGGCGGCGCCGAGCAGGGCGGTGGAGAGGGCCTCGACTTCGATTCGCGCCGCCGAGCGTCGCTTCTCGGGCAGCTGGGCGAGCAGCGATTCGGATACGAGCGCGGTGAGGCGGCCGCGGTATTCGGCGACCCCGTCGGCGAGCTCGCCACTCTGCGGCAGCGTCTCGTCGAAGAGCACCGCCCAGGCGGCGCGGTCGGCATCGAGGAACGCAAAGAAGGCGCGCAGGCCCTGGTTGAGGGCGTCGCCGGGGTTGCTCGTATCGCCGACCGTCTCAAGGATCGTCTTTACGAGCGCGTCGCCGGAGCGCTTCATACAGGCGATGTAGAGGCGCTCCTTGTTGCCGAAGTAGTTGTAGAGCAGCGGCTTGGTGACGCCGACCTCGGCCGCGACCTCCTCCATGGTCACCGCGGCGTAGCCGCGCTCGGCGAAGAGGCGGTGCGCGGCGAGCAGCGTCTGCTCCATGCGATCGCTGCGCGAGAGGCGGGAGCGAGTTTGGGTTGCGGCCATCGGTGACGAGGTTACCGCGATATAAATTTATATCCAGGTAACGTGACCGATCGCACACGCTGTCGCGGACCCATACAACGGAGACGCATTCGGAGCCTTAGCTCTTGCCGCGATTCGGAAACAGGTACTGGGTGACGACCAGTACCACCCCGATCATCTCGACCAGGGTCGCGCCGAGCCAGATCTGGATCACGCCGGCTTCGAGATGCCACTGCCGCCCGGCCCAGGCATATACGACGAAGACGGCGTCCGCGATGAGGAGCTGGATTGCCACCAGGCAGAGCAGCGACGTGGCGTAGAACTTCTTGAGCCGGATGTCCTGCAGATGGTCGAGGCCCTTGAGTGCCTCGTGGTCGTGCGGGTCGAAACTGTCGAGCGAGGCGCCCTTCTCGATTGTCTCCCCGGAGATCCCCGCCTCCGCCAATCTCGACAGCCCGGGACGATCGGGCGCGGGGGCGGCCGAATCGCCCTCGATCTCCGCCTGGCTCAGGTCAGGAAAGGCCGAGGTTGTCCAGCCGGTGCTGCATGGATTCCGGCGAGACGCCGAACCGGCTCGCCAGGCGAAATGCGGGCATCCCGGGTTCGTGGGCTGCCTTGACCGCGATCTCAGGCATCAAGAGGCTGGCGGCAAAGCTGTTCGCGTAGCGCTCCTCCTCGACCGTTCCAGTCGAGGAGTTCTTGTCGCGGTAGTCGACGTATTCGTACTGAGGCGTCGGCTCGCTCGAGCGGAGGATGAAATGACCGAGCTCGTGCGCGCAGGTGAATCGTTTGCGCGGCCTGCCGTCTTCGGCGTTGAGCAGGATCGAGGGGTCTCTGCCTTCTTTCTTGACCAGGGCCCCCGAGACGTCTTTTTTCAAGGAAGCGGCGATCACGTCCACGCCAAGCTCCTTGGCGATGCGCACTGGATCTACCGGGAGAGACCCGTCCCACAACTCCTCCAGCAGTTCGACCGCGTCTCTTTCTGCCTGCTTATGGCCTGCCATGGCTCAAGTCTAGCCTCCGTCGTCAACTTCCCTGATCGGTGAGGCCACCGGGGCAGGGATGAAGCTACTTGTCTGAGCGGCGGGAAAAGTCAGCTCTCGTAGAGCTTGATGACGCGGACCGCGCCGGCGGGGGCGGCGTCTACGCAGAGGTTGCAGAGGACGCACTCGTCGAGGTTGCTCTCGACGACTTCGACGCCTGAGTCGGTCGCCTGAAAGATGTCTACGGGGCAGACTTCCTCGAGCTTGCGGGCGAGCTCGGCGTCGGCGGCGGCCGGGGCGTCGACCTCGACGTCGATGAAGACCTTGCTCAGCGTCTCGGCCATCAGGGGGTCACTCCCAGCTTCTGCTTGACCGCGTCGGGGATCTCGTCGATCCGCTCGACCACGCGGATGCCGGCGGCTTCGAGGCGGGCGATCTTCTCGGTGGCGGTGTCCTCCTTGCCCTCGACGATCGTCCCGGCGTGGCCGAAGCTCATTCCCTTCATCTCCTCGTCATCCATGAACTTGCCCGCCATGAAGGCGACGATCGGCAGGCGGCTGCTGTTGTCCTTGACCCACTCGGCGAGCTGCGCCTCCATGCGCCCGCCTGGCTCGGTGTAGATCACGATCGCCTGGGTCTGCTCGTCGGCCTCGAAGTAGGGCATCAGCTCGGCGTAGGTCGAGCCGATGATCGCGTCGCCGCCGATCGAGACGGCGGTCGAGACGCCGAGGCCGGCCTGGGTCAGCGAGGAGGAGATCTCGGTGGTCATCCCGCCGGAGCGGCTCATCACGCCGACCGGGCCGGGCGCGTAGGCCTTGGCGGCGTCCTTGGCGGGACCGCCGATGCCGCCCATCTTGCAGACCTCGGGGACGATCAGGCCGAGGCAGTTGGGGCCGATGATCCGCGCGCCGCGCATGTTCGCCAGCTCGACCATCTGGGCGACGTCGCCGCGCGGGATGCGCTCGGTGACGATCACGATCAGCTTGATCCCGTTCTCGATCGCCTCGAGCACGGCGTCCTTGGTGAAGGCGGGGGGGACGGTGACGACCGAGCCGTCGATCGGCCCGCCGTGGTTCTCGACCGCCTGGGCGACGGTGTCGAAGACCGGCACGCCGTGCACCTCGCGGCCCTTGCGGCCGGGGGTGACGCCGCCGACCACCTTGGAGCCGTAGTCGAGGCACTCGCGGGTCAGGTTGACCGCCTCGCGCCCGGTGATCCCCTGGACGATGAAGGTGGTGTCCTTGCTCAGCAGGATGCTCATAGGCGAGCCCCCCTTGGCGAGAAACCTGCCCTATAAGGGCGGAAAGTCGCCAAGCCCCTCACGCGGGGGCCCCCTGAATCTTGGCGATGGCGCGGCCGGCGGCCTCCCACATCGGCACCGAGCGGTCGCAGTACTCGACCCCGTAACGCTCGAGGATCTTGAAGCCCTCCTCCTCCCAGGCGCCGGGGATGCGGAAGATCGCGATCGTCTCTCCGGGGTCCTTGCCGAGCTCGAGGCAGGCCTTGATCACGCCGCGGGCGACGATGTCGACGCGGGTGTTGGAGACGATCGACATCATCACCGCGATCTTCTCGACGCCGTCCTTTTCGAGCACCTCCTTGGCCAGGCCGCAGGCCTTGGCTACCGACGGGTTGCCGCCGATCTCGGAGTAGTTGGCCGGCTTGCCGCCCTGGCTGCGGACCGCGTCGGTGAGGGTCAGCGAGCCGCCGCCGGCGCCGATCACGAGGCCGAGGTTGCCGGTGAAGCCGTGGTCCTTGCCCTGGATCACGCCGCGGTGGTCGGCGGCGTCGATCGCGGCGACGTGCTTCTCGAAGTCGGAGGGCTCGTAGGTCTCGCGCGTGTCCTCCTCGGCGATCTCGAGCTTCTTGCGCAGCAGCCCCTTCTGCCGGCCGACCGCCTCGTTCTCCATCTCCATGTGGGCGTCGAGGGCGACGAAGCTGCCGTCGGTCAGCTCGGCGAGCGGGTTGATCTCGGCGAGGGTCATGTCGTTGTCGCGGAAGAGACGCGCGAGGCGGGCGAGGATCGGGGTGGCGCGGTTGAGCTGAGAGCCGGTGACGCCGGTCGCGGCGACGACCTGCTTGGCCTCGAAGTCGGCGACCGGCAGCAGGTTGGAGACGTGGCCGCGGCCGACGTGGTCGGGGTGGGTCTCGGCGACCTCCTCGATGTCGATGCCGCCCATGTCGCTGAACAGCATCAGCGGCTGCTTCGCGGTGCCGTCCCAGACGACCCCCGCGTAGTACTCCTGCTTGACCTCGGCCTTCGGGTCGACCAGCACGCCGCGCGGCATCTGGCCGTTGATCTCCAGCTCGAGGATCGCCGCGGCGTGCTCGGCGGCCTCCTCGGGAGTGTCGGCGAACTTGACGCCGCCGGCCTTCATCCGGCCGCCGCTCAGCACCTGCGACTTGATCACCACTGGCCCGCCGATCTCCTCGGCGGCCCTGCGGGCCTCGTCGGCCGTCGTGCAGAAGCCGTACGTGGTGACGGGGATTCCCGCCAGCTCGACGATCTTGCGCGCCTCGTACTCGAAGAACCTCATCGCGGCGCGGAACCCTACCGAACGGCCGCCTTGCGATACTTCGCTCCTGATGAGGGCCTTCCACATGGGTCTGGGTGCCGTCGCTCTGTTCGCCGCCCTGTTGCTCGCCGGCTGCGGCGAAACGGTGGTCGACAGCGCCAAGACCGAGGAACAGCTGCAGGCGAGCCTGAGCAAGTCGCTTGGCGAGAAGGTTTCCTCGGTGGAATGTCCCTCCGGCCAGAAGGTCGAAGCCGGCGCCACTTTCACCTGCAGCGTGAAGCTCTCCGGGGGCAAGACGGAGACCGTGACGCTGAAGATCCGCAACAAGAACGCGGACATTTCCGTGATCAAGCTCACGGAAGGAGGTAGCGGGGCCAATGAATAGAGTCCCGCGGATGAGCCAAACCATCGCGGCCGAAGCGCCGACCACGCACGTCAAGCTCCTCGACTGGGTTGGGGAGATCGCCGATCTGACCGAACCGGACTCCGTCTATTGGTGCGACGGCAGCGCCGAGGAGTACGACCGCCTCGCCCAGACCCTGATCGACGCGGGCACCTTCGAGCGCCTCTCCGACGCCAAGCGCCCCAACTCTTACCTCGCCCTCTCCGACCCCGGCGACGTCGCCCGGGTCGAGGACCGCACCTTCATCTGCTCTGAGGACGAGGCCGACGCCGGCCCGACCAACAACTGGCGCGAACCGGCCGAGATGCGGTCGACGTTGACCGGCCTCTTCGAGGGCTGCATGCGCGGCCGCACGATGTACGTGGTGCCCTTCTCGATGGGCCCGCTGGGCTCGCCGATCGCCCACATCGGCGTGCAGCTGACCGACTCGGCTTACGTCGCGGCGAGCATGCGGATCATGACCCGGATGGGCAAGGGCGCGCTCGACGTGCTCGGCTCCGACGGCGAGTTCGTCCCCTGCCTGCACTCGGTCGGCGCGCCGCTCGAGGCGGGCGAGGAGGACGTGCCCTGGCCCTGCGACGCCGAGAACAAGTGGATCGTCCACTTCCCCGAGACGCGGGAAATCTGGTCCTACGGCTCGGGCTACGGCGGCAACGCCCTGCTCGGCAAGAAGTGCTTCGCGCTGCGGATCGCCTCGGCGATGGCCCGCGACGAGGGCTGGCTGGCCGAGCACATGCTGATCCTCAAGCTGACCTCGCCCGAGGGCACGGTCAAGTACGTCGCCGGCGCCTTCCCCTCAGCCTGCGGCAAGACCAACCTGGCGATGCTGATCCCGACCCTGCCCGACTGGAAGGTCGAGACGATCGGCGACGACATCGCCTGGATGAAGTTCGGCGAGGACGGCCGCCTCTACGCGATCAACCCCGAGGCCGGTTTCTTCGGCGTCGCCCCGGGCACCGGTGAGAAGACCAACCCGAACGCGATGAAGACCGTCGCCCGCGACTCGATCTTCACCAACTGCGCCAAGACCGACGACGGCGACATCTGGTGGGAGGGGATGACCAAGGAGGCGCCCGAACACCTGATCGACTGGCACGGCAACGAGTGGACGCCGGACGCCGACAAACCCTCGGCCCATCCGAACGCGCGCTTCACCACCCCGGCCAGCGCCTGCCCGGTGATCGCGCCCGAGTGGGAGGACCCGGCCGGCGTGCCGATCGACGCCTTCCTCTTCGGCGGCCGCCGCTCCAAGGTGGTGCCGCTGGTCCGCGAAGCCTTCGGTTGGAAGCACGGCGTCTTCCTCGGCTCGATCATGTCCTCGGAGACGACCGCGGCGGCGGCCGGCGAGGTCGGCAAGCTGCGCCACGACCCGATGGCGATGCTGCCCTTCTGCGGGTACCACATGGGCGACTACTTCGCCCACTGGCTCAAGGTCGGCGCCACCGAGGGCGCCCAGATGCCGCGCGTCTTCTACGTCAACTGGTTCCGCAAAGACGACGAGGGCAACTTCCTCTGGCCCGGCTTCGGTGAGAACAGCCGCGTGCTCGAGTGGGTCTTCCGCCGCTGCGAGGACAGCGCCGAGGCCACCGAGACCCCGATCGGCAACGTCCCGGCGTCCGACGGCCTCAACACCGAGGGCCTGGAGATCTCAGCCGACGAGGTCGCCGACCTGCTCGCGGTCGACCCGGCCGAGTGGAAGGTCGAGCTGCCGGCGATCCACCAGCACTTCGCCCGCTTCGGCAAGCACCTGCCGGACGAGCTGCACGAGCAGCTGGCGGATCTCGAGCGGCGTTTGGGCTAGAAACGCCAGACGGCGCAGAGCTGATCGCTCGGGGCAGGGCGACAGCTATCTTCTGCCGGTTGACCCATCGCCGTGCCGACGTGAGCTTGGTGGCGCCTGCCCTGGCGGGGCTGGTGCTTGCCCTCGATCTGGCCTGGAGCCTGATCGTGGGATCTACCGGAACCATTGCCTACGGTCTCGTCGACGCGCCCGCCCATCTGGCCACGTGTGTAGTCCTGCTCTTGGCGACCGTGGCCATCAGCGGATCGAAGCCGCCGCTGCGTTTCGGTACCGCCGCACTGATCGCGAGCGTCGCGATTGATCTCGATCACATTCCTGGCTACATCGGATCGCACCTTCTGACAGGGGGGCTGCCGCGGCCCTACAGCCACAGCTTGATCGTCGTCGCGGCCTTGGTCGCCACCGCGGCGGTGGTGCGGCGGTCTGAGGTCCGCCAGATCTGCCTGGGCGCCGCTTTTGGCGTTGGGGCACATCTGTTTCGCGATCTCGCGACCGGGCCGGGAGTTCCCCTCCTCTGGCCGATCTCCGGCGCGGTAGCGACGGTGCCATACGCGCTCTACGCAGTGGGACTCTTCACCGCCGCCGCTGTCACCGCGGCTCTGGAGCGGCTGCGCCACCGCCCCTTCCGGTCCTTTGCCGCCATGGCCGGGGCGATGTTGCTCGCGGCGGCGCTGCTGGCCGCGTCAGCATCGGCAACGCCTTCCCGCACGATCAGCCTGGGCGCCTACATCCCAGGCGCCACGGTGGACGCATCGCGCATCGATGCCTACGCCAGGGAAGTGGGTCAGAGCCCGGTCATCGTCAGCAGCTACGCGCAATGGCCACGGGCCGTCTTCCAGCGCTCGGAACTGGCGCCGACCTGGGCGCGCGGGGCGGTGACGCTGCTCACCTGGGAGCCCTGGACGGCGGACGAACGGGGGTATCCGCTGGGCGCGATCGCACGTGGTCGTTACGACGGCTATCTGCGTCGCTCCGCCCGCGCCGCCAAGACCTGGGGGCGGCCCATATTCGTCCGCTTCGCTCACGAGATGAATGGCAACTGGTATCCGTGGGGAACCGTCAACGGCAATACGCCGAAGCTCTACAAGAAGGCCTGGCGACATGTGGTCGGGCTCTTTCGCGACGTCGGAGCCAGAAACGTCCGGTGGGTCTGGTGCCCTTACGTGACCAACGGCGGGCGTTTTGGGTTCGCCCGCTTCTTCCCCGGCAATCGCTGGGTGGACTGGATCGGGCTCGACGGGTTCAATTGGGGAAGCAAGTCGGTCTGGAAATCGTTTAAGGGAATCTTCAGCACTTCCTATCGGGTCGTCAAGAGACTTTCCGACCGCCCGATCATGATCCCGGAGACAGGCTCGACCGAGATCGGAGGCAACAAGGCGTCCTGGGTCTCGCGGGCGCTCAACCGGGAACTGCCTCGCTTCGCGCGGATCCGAGCGCTGATCTGGTTCTGCGAACCATTCCGCGGTATCGACACCCGGGTCAACAGCTCCCCTGCCGCGCTCGCCTCCTTGCGCCGGGCTATGGCCGGCAGCCTGTATCACTCCAGTCGCAGGCGACTTCTCGCCACGCCGTCCCTCCTCCACTTCTGACCGTGGGGCGAGACTCGACAAGGCAAGCCGCTCGGTCCATCCGGGCTTGGCTTGCCTCGGCGCTGGCCCTAGCGCTCGCCTCGTCGCTGCTTGCCACTCTCTCTGCTCCGGCCTCGGCCGTCGTCGCCGAGAGGGAAGTAGGGCAGCGTCAAGTCGGCTTCGGTGCCTGGATTCCCAACTCCTATGAATACCCCCGGCAGATCGATCGCTACGCGGAGCTCGTCGGGCGACGGCCGATCATCGTCAGCAGGTATCCGAACTGGAGCAGCGCTCCCTTTGAGCGGCCGGCGATGGCGGCGATCTGGAGCCGCGGCGCCGTTCCCCTGGTCACGTGGGAGCCCTGGACAACAAGTCACAAGGGGATCTCGCTGAATGCGATCGCCGCTGGCCACTATGACCGCTACGCGCTGCGCTCGGCACGCGAAGCGGTGGCCTGGGGCAAGCCCGTGCTGCTCCGCTTCGCGCACGAGATGAATGGTGGCTGGTATCCGTGGGGCATCGGGCATGGCTACTCGCCCGCCACTTACGTCGCGGCTTGGCGGCACCTGGTGCGGCTCTTTCGCCGCGCGGGCGCGGACAACGTCCAGTGGGTCTGGGCGCCGAACGTCAACGAGCAGGGCGGCTTCCCGATCTCGCTGCCATTCGTAGGCACCGGCTCGTCCCACCCGTTCCCTTTCAGGCAGTTCTTCCCCGGGGACCGTTGGGTCGACTGGGTTGGGCTCGATGGGTTCAACTGGGGAAAGGGCGGCAAGTGGCAGTCGTTCACGGAAATCTTTGGTAGTTCCTATGACACCATGATCCAGCTCAGCTCTCGGCCGATGATCGTTGCCGAGACGGCGTCCAACGAGACGCCCGGCGACAAGGCGGCCTGGATGACCAGCGCCCTCGATCGCGAGATCCCACGATTCCGGCGGGTCAAGGCCGTCGTCTGGTTCAACGAAGCGTTCAGCGGCGTCAACGCGCGCATCGACAGCTCGGCCAGGACATTGGCGGCGTTCCGCAAGGCGATCGCCTCGCCGCAATATGACCTCACCCGTTCCGAGTTGCTTGCCACGCCGGCGATTCAGCCGACCGGGGCGCCGGCCCCCTCGCCGCCGAGCAGTGGCTTTGGACGCCCCTCGCTAGTCGACAGGTTCTGGTTCCAGGTTCGTCGGCATCGTCCCTGGTCGTTCTTGGCGATAGCGGCCCTTGGCATCGTCACAGCCGCGGCGATCATCCTCGCGATTAGGATGCTGAGAGGGCCTGTCGCCGGCATGCGATCAGCGAAGACAAGCGATTGAGCCGGCATCTTGACAGCGACCTTGACGGACTCTCCCGGTTCCTTCGCGAACGAGCGTATTTTTCGTATTTCCACCTGCGTGGCAGGGCGCTTGGCGGGGCCTACCGCGGTTTCCACCTGGCCGACCGCTCCCGGACGAGCGATGACGACGGGATGGCGCCTCTCACCACCCTCCTCGCCCACGCCGCCGCCCACGTCCCCTACTACGCCCCCATCCTGGAGGGGCGCGTAGAGGAGGCGACGCAAGACCCCGAGGCGGTGCTCGCCGAGTTGCCGATCCTGACCAAGGACCTGATCCGCGCCCACTACGACGACCTCTGCTCCGATGACATCGCCGAGCGCAAGACCTACGTCAAGGCCTCGGGCGGCTCGACCGGCGAACCGGTGCAGCTGATCCAGGACATGCACTTCCGCGACTACGACAACGCCGTGCAGATGCTGATGTCGAGTTGGGCCGGTTGGAAGCCGGCCGAACCGGAGGTCGTGATCGTCGGCTCCGAGCGCGACTTGCACGAAAACGACATCAGCTTTCAGTCGCGCGTCGCCAACTGGCTCATGCGCCGCACCTACTTCAACGCCTTCCAGATGTCCGAGGAGACGATCAGGGCCTGCCTCGCGGCGCTCGATCGCGATCCGCCGCGGCTGATCCGCGGCTACCACCAGTCGCTCAACGACCTGGCGTCATTCGCCCAGCGCGAGGGGGTCTCGATCGCTCCCCAGAACGCGATCCTGGGCACCGCCGGGATGCTCTATCCCTCGATGCGCGAGCGGATCGAATCCGTCTTCGGCTGCCCCGTCTTCGACCAGTACGGCTCCCGCGAGGCTTCGGCGATCGGCTGCGAGTGCGAGCACCACCAGGGCCTGCACGTGTTCCCCTGGATGAATTACGTCGAGATCGTTGACGAGGAGGGCGCCCCGACCGAGCCCGGCGTCGAGGGCAAGGTGCTGGTCACTTCGCTTTGCAACCTCGCGATGCCGCTGATCCGCTACGAAATCGGCGATCGCGCAGTTCTGGTCCCCGACGACGCGCCCCCGTGTCCTTGTGGGCGCCGTGGCCCGCGCATCGCCAAGGTGCTGGGGCGCACGGTGGATACCTTCAAGGCGGCGGACGGCACCTCGGTCAGCGGCGCATACTTCACCACGCTGCTCTGGAGATACGACGAGGTGAAGAGGTTTCAGGCGATTCAGCGGGCGCGAGATCTGGTTGCCTTTAAGATCGTCGCAACAGGACGGATGCCGGAGGATTCGCTGGCGGAGATCGAGCGCGGGACACGCGCGGCCCTCGGCGAGGGTTGCAAGGTCGAGTTCGAGTTCGTCGACGGGATACCCCCGACCGCATCGGGCAAGTATCTATACACGATCTGCCAGTGCTGACGAACCGCTTCGCGGTCAGCAGCCCAGGTGGGATCTTGTCGGCGTTTAACATGCGAATGGAGGGGAGAGGGCATGGAATGGCCGGCCCGAAGAGGTCGCGAAGAGGCATATCTCGCGTATTTCCGGTTGACCGGCAGGTCGCTCGGTCGCGTATTCCGCGAATTGCGGGCGGACGATCTGCGTAGAGACGCCGTGAGCGACGTCCCCCGTCGCCTCGCCGCAACTCTCGCCCACGCCGCCGCCCACGTCCCCTACTACGCCCCCATCCTGGAGGGGCGCGTAGAGGAGGCGACGCAAGACCCCGAGGCGGTGCTCGCCGAGTTGCCGATCCTGACCAAGGACCTGATCCGCGCCCACTACGACGACCTCTGCTCCGATGACATCGCCGAGCGCAAGACCTACGTCAAGGCCTCGGGCGGCTCGACCGGCGAACCGGTGCAGCTGATCCAGGACATGCACTTCCGCGACTACGACAACGCCGTGCAGATGCTGATGTCGAGTTGGGCCGGTTGGAAGCCGGCCGAACCGGAGGTCGTGATCGTCGGCTCCGAGCGCGACTTGCACGAAAACGACATCAGCTTTCAGTCGCGCGTCGCCAACTGGCTCATGCGCCGCACCTACTTCAACGCCTTCCAGATGTCCGAGGAGACGATCAGGGCCTGCCTCGCGGCGCTCGATCGCGATCCGCCGCGGCTGATCCGCGGCTACCACCAGTCGCTCAACGACCTGGCGTCATTCGCCCAGCGCGAGGGGGTCTCGATCGCTCCCCAGAACGCGATCCTGGGCACCGCCGGGATGCTCTATCCCTCGATGCGCGAGCGGATCGAATCCGTCTTCGGCTGCCCCGTCTTCGACCAGTACGGCTCCCGCGAGGCTTCGGCGATCGGCTGCGAGTGCGAGCACCACCAGGGCCTGCACGTGTTCCCCTGGATGAATTACGTCGAGATCGTTGACGAGGAGGGCGCCCCGACCGAGCCCGGCGTCGAGGGCAAGGTGCTGGTCACTTCGCTTTGCAACCTCGCGATGCCGCTGATCCGCTACGAAATCGGCGATCGCGCAGTTCTGGTCCCCGACGACGCGCCCCCGTGTCCTTGTGGGCGCCGTGGCCCGCGCATCGCCAAGGTGCTGGGGCGCACGGTGGATACCTTCAAGGCGCTCAACGGGTCGTTGGTGCACGGCGCTTATTTCATCTCCCTGCTTGACAGCTATGAGGCGCTCTCGCGGTTTCAGGTGGTCCAGGGCACACCAGGGTCGCTCAACTTCCGCCTCTTGACATGCGACTCTATGCCCGAGGAGGCATTGGCTGATATTGCGCGCGGTGCTCGGGAAGCGATGGGGGAGGCGTGCAGGGTCGAGTTCGACTTCGTCGACGAGATCGCCCCCTCTGATTCAGGCAAGTACCGCTACACGATCTGCGAATGCTGAACCGGGGTCGCGGCGAGGGCCACGGCGCCATCCCGCTGCCGCTGATTCTCTGCTACCACGGGATCAGCCCATCTTGGTCGAGCCCGCTCTCGGTGACGCCCGATGATCTGGCGGGCCAGGTGCGCTATCTCATGCGCCGCGGTTACGAGCCGTGCACGTTGGAGGCGGCGCTGGAGAAACCGCGGCCGGCTCGGGCCTTTGCCGTCACCTTCGACGACGCCTACGAGTCGGTTCGGAAGCACGCGCTGCCAGTTCTCAATCGGCTCGGGGTGGTCGCGTCACTCTTCGTTCCGATCGACATCGTAGATCGGCAGGGCCTGATGACTGAGATCATCAATATTCCCGCCGCTTGGGTCGGCGAGGAGGACGACATGCGGGCGATGTCTTGGGACGGGGTTCGCCAGTTGGCCGCGGCGGGTTGGGAGATCGGCTCGCACACCTGCTCGCATCCGGAGCTGACCAAAGTGGCGTCGGGCGCTGTCCGTTCCGAGCTGCAGCGCTCGAAAGATGTCTGCGAAGAGCGACTGCAGCGGCCTTGCGAGTCCTTCGCTTACCCGTTCGGCAGCTACGACGGAGAGGTCTTGGAGGCGGTGGAGAAAGCTGGCTACTCCCGCGCGGTTACGCTCGAGCAACATGTGCTGGAACCGCTCCACGGCCGCGGACTCCGGGACCTGCCACGAGATGGGATCTACCCGACGACAGGCAGGGTGAAACTCTTCCTGCACGGATCGAGGGTAGTCCGCTCGGTGCGCTTCTCGGCGGCTTTTAGCGGCTTCGCCAAGCGGTGGATTTGGCCACCCGAAACCTCTCGCTAGGAGGCTGCCGCACCGTGCCCTGGGAATTTTCCTGCGGACCCCCGTAGAAAGCCAAAGGGCACTCATACAAAGGTCCAGATCCTTGCGGAACGGCGCACAACGCCACCGCGGAGGCCGATTCAGGCCACGTGTCCGCAAGGAAATGGAAGATCAAGCTCGTAGTCGCAGTGGCCCTCTTCGTAGTGGCTCAGATCGTCTTCGCGATCCCTTCGGCGGCTTCCGCCGTGCCGATCAAGCTCGGCACATATACGCCCTACGCGCCCGGCAACGGCAAGATCCTCGACGAATACGCCGAAATGGTCGGCCGCCAGCCCGACATCGTGCTCTATTACAAAGACTTCTTCATGCCGTTGATGGAAGAAGATCAGATCGCGAATTTGAAGGCCAGGGGCGAGACCCCGATGATCACCTGGGAGCCGGCGCAGCCCACCAGTGGCTTTCCAGACGCCAATCTGGCCGACATCGCCTCCGGCAAGTACGACAGCACGATCCAGCAGGCAGCGCGCCTCGTCCGCTCCTATTCATCGGAAGTGATGATCCGATTCGGGCACGAGATGAACATCTCGGCCAGCCTCTGGGGCCCGGGCAAGGACGGCAACGTCGGGAACACCTTCGTCGAAGCATGGCAGCACATCGTCTCCATCTTCCGCCAAGAAGGCGCCACCAACGCCAAGTGGGTCTGGTCCCCGAACGTCGACTGGGGCGGGGTGCCGTTCACCCAATATTTCCCCGGCGACTCATGGGTCGACTACGTGGCGCTCGACGGCTACAACTGGGGAGCGTTCGGCACCGAGATCTGGCAGAACATGTCTCACCTCTTCAGCGACTCCTATCGGGCCATCACCCAGCTGAGCAGCAAGCCGGTTATCTTCGCCGAGACGTCGTCGGGTGAGAACGGCGGCAGCAAGGCCGAATGGATCCGCGAAGGCTTCCTGCACACAATTCCAGAGGAATTCCCTCGGGTCTACGCGGTGGTCTGGTTCAACGCCGACGCCGAAGAGGACTGGCGCATCAACACCTCGCCGTCGGCGCTCCAGGCCTATCGGGAAGTCGTCTCCAGCTCTCTCTACGGCGGCCCGGACCCTGCGCCAGGTCCGGTGACTGAGGAAAGCTCCGAGCTGAAGTCGCTGGTCGTCACGCCCTCGAGCGCGTCGTCGCCCAAAATGGTTAGCAGCCAGAATCCCAAGGTGGTCTACAAGGTCACGCGCAAGGCGCCGGTGCGAATCGTCCTCCGCCGGATGAAGCGCCACCGTCCGCTTCGCCGTGGGGCTCGCTCGATTGAAGTGACGATGCCTCGTCGCCGGGCCAGCATCAGCGTCGCACGTCTGGCCGGGGGTCACTCACTGCCTCGCGGCAGCTATCTGGTCACGGCGACCGTGATGGGCAACAGCGGCCCGCGCCGCTCAAGACACGCGACCTTCAAGATCGTCTCTCCTGCCAGTGCCCCGATTGGCGTTGGTACCGCCCTCGAAGCGTCCTGATCGACCCTCACCCCTACTAGAGCGGCTCGACCGGCATCGTCTCGAGCGGGGGGGCCGACTCCTCGACATCTGCCGGTTCCTCGCCTACGAGTCGCGGCCGCATGGCCCGGAGCACGTCGCGCCCCATGACGAGCGACTCGGCCGAGACCGCCGCGACCCAGCCCACTGCGACGCCCACCAGGCCATCGAGGCTCGCGCCCGTCGCCGCAGCGCCGAGCTCGAGCACGGTGCCGGCCCAGATGATTGGGAGCGCCGGTCCGATCCGGTTCTGAACGCGATGGGCCGAGATGAAGTGCATGCGAACGGTGTCCCCGAACACCCCAAGGGCGAGGATGTGCAAGGGCAGGGTTGCCTGGGCTGCGTAGTCGGCACCGAAGATGCCCAGAATCGGACCAGCCGTGGGCAGCAGCACCAGGTTGGCGAGCACCCCGAAGGCGAGCGAGCCATAGACCGAGAAGCGGAATCGGTCGGCGAGGTTGGCCTTCTCGCCGGCCCCGATCGCGAAGACGACCGTGCTCAGCGACCAGGGCACGGTGAAGATGAAGCCGGCGATCATCCAGGCGATGTAGAAGCTTGCGTTGGCGGCGCTGGATACCAGTGTGACAACGAGCACCGGAACCAGCAGGTCGGGGGTCTTGGCGGCGAGATTGAAGAGGTGGTGGGCCAGCGCCGAGGCCCGCATCTCGCCGAGAATGTGGAAGTCGGGGCGGAGGCCGCGGGCGACCCTCCGGAACGGAATGAGCAGGGCGAGCAGCGAGGCGGCGATGCCGATTGTCCAGGATCCGTAGACCCACTGTGGCCCGGCGTCGGCGATCAGCGCCGCTACTGGAGCGAGCAACGCCAGCTTGACTACGGAGAAGACGATGTTGCGGCTCAGCTGGGCGTTGCCTCGCAGCAGCCCGATTAGAACCTGGTCGAGCACGAAGACCAGCGCTGTGAGGCCGACGCCCGCGGTGAAGAAGGCGACCGAGAGGGCGTTTGCACTGAGCGGATCGAAGTTCGACGAGATGCTGGAGGCGGTCAAGGCGAAGCCAAGCCCGAGCAGGGCGCCGGCGCTGCCGGTCACGAGCAGCGCGGCCAGGACCAGGTGGGCGCGGCGGGACTTGCGCTGGGGCAGGTCGCTCATCAGCAGCGTGCCGAGGCCGAGGGTCGCGATGAAGCCGAGCAGCGTCATTGCCGAGGTCGAGGCACTGGCGACGCCGACCGTGTCCTTGCTGAAGTAGTGGGTGGCGATCAGCCAGAAGACCACCCCCAAGCCCGCCGTGGAAACTGCGGTGCCGATCATCGACCCCGCGTTGGACAGCAGCGAGCGGTTGAACTGGATCGTGGTAGTCGCCTTCGCGCGCCACCGGCTCGGATGGAAGCCGGGGCTCACTTCGCCGGGGTTTCGGATGTTTCGTAGATAACGATCGGGCCGTTGGCGTAGATGCGGTTGAGCCCGTCGGTGAGTTGGAACTTGGTCAGCGCGTGGTGGCTGATCGGTGTCCTATGGGCGAATGCGTGTGGCTCGTAGCGGTCGAAGTAGATGCCCGAGGCCGGCAATTCGCGGCTGAGCCTACCGTCGACCACCAGGTAGCCGAGTTCTCCGTCTTTGATCAGACGTTTATCGACTGACGTGAACTTCTTGTCGAAGATGATAGTCGTGATAGAGCGACCGTCGATGTAGCCCTGGACTGGGTCGAGGTGGCTGTAGGAGGCGAGGAAGGTGGTGTTGGGACGGTCGGTGAGAATGGGTGTGTGCGGCGACAAGTGGCGCGCGGCAAACTGCGCCGCGGCAATGCTCGCGGCGTTCACCGAGCGAGCCTCGGCACTGACCAGAAACGGCCCCGGTTGGCGTGTTTCGGGCGACTCGCCGACGACGAAGCCTCCCAGGAAGATGATCGTGGCGATTCCCGCGAAGCCGAGTGCGTGCACTGCGTGAATTTTGCCCCGCGCCCGCCGGGGCAGGTTGCTGAGCAGGATTGCGGCAAGGAAGGCGAGCCCCACGTAGACGAACTCGGAGGCTCGCTGTGAGGTCTCCGTGCCCGCCAGGGTCAATCGCAGCCCCAGGGTTACGGGGTAGAGGGCGCCGACGACGGCGAGTGCCTTCCAGATCGAGGGAGAGGGTCGCCGCCAGGTGCGGATCAAGCCGAACGGGATCATTGCGAGGAGCGGGATCACAGAAGCGATCGCGAGCAGGCGCACGATCAGGGGATTTTCTTCGGCGCTGGACTGGAACAAGGTCTTCGGCGCGCCGGTGCCGAAGACGAGGCCGACCAGCGACTTGACGGCGCTGGACAGGGTTCCACCCAGCTCGGCTCGAGTGACCGCGCCGGCAACAAAGGTGAACCAGAGTCCGATCGCACCGACCAGCAGCAGGGCCGGAAGCAGCGGACCGGCGAGCAGTGGGCGATGCTCTGCCGATGCGGAATTGATCGCGCCGCCGCCGCCGGTGAGGCGCGTTAGCGGGCGCCAGCGCAGCAGGCCCTCGATGCCGGCCCAGAGCAGGAAGAAAGCGAGCATTGCATAGGAGCTCATGTGATGGGTGATCGTCAGCGTCGGCACGAGGACTGCGATCGCGACGAGGAACTCCGACCGCAAGCGGATCTGGTGCAGATATGAGTGTTGGGTCCAGAGATAGGTGATGAGCAGCAGCGCCGCAGCGATCGGCAGCGCCAGGGACTCGTAAGCGAACTGCGAGTCGAAGTAGAGGAAGTTGGGGTTGCAGGCGTAGATCGCCATCCCAATGCCGGCTGCTCGGGTTGAGCCGCTGACTCGCTCGAGGAAGATGAAGAGGATTAGCATCAGGGTCAGGCGGGCGACGGCTGATACGACCAGGGCGGCATGGAAGATGCTGAGGTGGCCGAGCTGTACCAGGGCCGCGGTCACAGCGCTGATCGTCGGGTAGCCCGCGTATCCCTCGACAAGTGGGTTGGCCGAGAAGAAGTGACCGGTGCGGAGGATCTCGCTGGTCTGCCGCCAGGTCCCGAGCTCGTCGTGGAGGTCAAAATTGGCCGGGCTGTGCAGGACCTTGACGAAGAAGAGAATGAGGCCAAGGAGCAGCGCCAGCGCTATCCGCTCGGTCCGCGAGGCCGAGGTCGAGAAGAGCCGGAAAGCGAACGGGGCGTAGATCAGCACGAGGCCGGACCAGAAAAGGAGCTCCGCGCCCGAGGCCGATTCCCGGGCGGCGTTGTTCCCGATTGCTATGACGAGAAGGCCCGCGGCGCCGATCACGGCGAGGTACGGAGCCGCCCCCAGCGAGAGGCGCTCGATTCTTATCGGGGCCGTCCATCGCCGAGGTGGAGTCTGCGGTCGACCCTGCAGCCGCGCCACGTCGACGGCTGCTTGTGGGGTTGGGACGCTCATTCGCCGCTCTCCGGCCTGAGCGCAACGCGCCGGTAGAGCGAGCCGCCGCGGAAGAGCTGAGCGACGACGGGGGCTTTGGAGGCCGGGTTGGGCGGAGGGAGGATCGCGCTCCACTGGTGGCTGGCGGGCAGATCGATGTGCCAGTGCTCAAGCAAACGCGACCCTTGCTGAACCCGCAGCCCGTAGAGCACGCGCCTACCCTCATGGTTGGCGACGCTGACGCGCAGCGGCGCCTGCGGTGGATCGGCCCCGCGCGGCGCCGCCGGCAGCATCGAGAGGGCGGTGAAGTGTTCGTTGGCGAACTGGCGGTGCTGACCGGCGATCGCGATCGCGATCGCCGACCCGGTCATGCCGATCGCCAGCAGCAGGGCGAGTATCGCCGGCAGACCGGGCAAGGGAAGGCGTATCGGCTGCCTGGGTGCCTCCCGGCGCGCCGATGTTCGCCTTCGTGCCGCGACCGCGAGGCAAAGGCCGGTTACGGCAAGCACAAGCCCGGCGAACAGTGCCCGGTCGAGCCGGAAAACGATCTGCACGAGCAGGCCGCCCAGGGCCACGCAGGCGATGCTCAGGACCACCGAAAGCGCCGCGCGGACATCGCTGCGGATGTCCCCGGGCAGGAAGATCGCGACGGTAATCGCGTAGCCCGGGAGTGCGAGGACGAGCAGGGCCCCGGCGCCGGCCTGGACCCAGCCCGAGGTGGGCAGGGCAATGACGAACATGGACAGCAGGCTGAGCGCGGCGGCGATGGCGAGGTCGGTCCGCTGCGGCGCGGGGCTTCGCATCAGGATCTGCTTTGCTCGAAATGCCGAATCGTGTCGTAGTAGAGGTTCTCCAATTGCGGCATCACGACCTCCGGTGTGAAGATCTTCGCCCGCTCGCGCGCGTTCCGACCCAACATCTCGCGAAGCTCGCTGTCGGCGAGCAGGCGGGACATCGCCGTGGTCAGGCTGTCGGTGTCGCCACCCGGGACGAGGAGGCCGGTCTCACCCTCAACGATCATGTCCTCGTGCCCGCCCGGCCGTGTGCCGATTGTCGCGCGACCCTTGCTCATCGCCTCGTGAACCACATTACCGAGCGCCTCCGGCGCGATACTGGGGAAGACGCCGAAGAGCGCTCGATCCCACATCGCCATCACCGTCGCGTGGGGGACGTAGGTGAGCACGGTGACCCCGGACGGGAACTCGCTGGGGGTGTCGGGCCCTTTGGTGCCGACCAGCACCAGGGGCGGTGGCTCCAACAGTCGTTCGTAGGCTCCGAGCAGCTGGTGTATTCCCTTGTAGCCACGCAGGTGGCCGACGAAGAGAATGAAGGGCTCTGACGGAAGCTTCTCGAGGATCTCCCGATCGGGGTCGCCCGTTTCCTCCTCGTGGAAGTTGGGGATTGTGACCGAGAGGGCACCCGGGACGTGCAGGTGCGTATCCATGAAGCCGGAGATGAAGCTGCTGACGCTGTGTACCGCTGTCACCTTGCGGCGCAATAGGGGCCGGGAGCCGAAGACGCTGGCCGCCGCCACCGTGCCCTTTGCCGCTCCGTATGTCTTGGCGGAGCAGGAGAGGCACTTCGCCGGTCCGGGTCCTGAGCAGAGACTGCCTTCGCGCACCAGGGTGAAGTTAGCGCAGACGTTGCCGTAGTCCCGGGCTGAGATCAGCAGCGGGATCTCGCGGCCGACCATCGCGGCTGCCGTCGAGTTGGCCATCCAACCATAGGCGTGCACGAGGTCGGGTTCGAACTCCTCGAGGAGGCGTCGAAGCCCCGCCACCGCCTCGGGATCGGGAAACGGGGGTGCGTGGTGGCGCTGCGGATCTTCGGAGAGCCACGGGAAGTGACTGGTCGTGTCGCGCAGGCGGTGGACCTCGACTGGCCCGTCCATCTCATTGGCCGCCGTCTCGGGCTGCCAGGCGGTGGCCACCGCGATCTGGTGGCCGAGGCCGGCCATGTGGTGGCTGAGCAGCTCGGCGCTTCTTGCGGCTCCGCCAATCACGGGCTTGTACTCGTCGCTGACGATCAGCACCCGCAGCCGTGACGGAGGCTCGCCGCTTGGCGTCATCGGCCGCCGAGTGCGGCGGCTGGCCCTGCGGCTGCGCAGGTAGGCGATCGGCCCGTAGGCCATACCGGCCAGCTCGCGCCTCGCCAGCGAGCGGGGGAAATCAGGTTGTCTGCCCCGGTTCTTTTCAGAGCTTGGCGAGATCGCAAAAGCGATGCCGCGGGGCAGCTTGCGCCCCAGGTCGATGAGCAGGCTGGGTCGGTCTAGCACCGCCTTCGTGAGGCAGGCTGTGAGCCCTATCCCGTAGCCCCAAACACGGTCTTCGAGCTCCCCGTAGTCGTCCGGGTGAGCGTGATACACGATCGCGGCAGGGTCGTGGACCACGGCGTGGCCGGCCAGGATCAGGCGCAGGAGGGTCTCGATGTCATCGCCGTCATGGGCAATGGTTCCGGGGCCGAGTGCCGGGTCGAAGCCGCCGAGACGATCGAGCAGCTTGCGGCGGAACGCCATGTTCCGGCCGGCGCCGAACTCGCCGACGGTGAACGGAAAGAGGGGCCGATCGGGCGGTGGCTCGGCGAGATCGAAGCGGCGTCGGTCGAGCGGCCTGACTCGCCCGCCAAAGCCCTCGGTCCAGAGCTGGACCGGACTGTCCATCGCTCCCGGGAGGGTCAGGCCCGAGGTTGCCCCCACTCGCTCGTCTTGTCGGAAGGGCGCCACCAACGCCTTGAGCCAGTGGCGGTCGACCTCTACGTCGTCGTCGGCGAAGACGATGATCTCCACGTCTGCCGCGCGCAGGCCGCAGTTACGGGCATTGGAGAGGCCCGGTACCGGTTCATGGATGACCCGCACCGGGACGCGCTCGCCGGCTTCCTCGGCGGCGACGGCGATCGATGGGTCGGCCTCGGCGGCGTTGTCGACCACGATCACCTCGCGGCGCTCGTCCGGGTAGTCAGAGGCGAGGATCGAGCGCAGGGTGACGCGCACCGACTCGGGCCGGTTGCGGGTGCAGATCACGACCGCTACCGAAGGGGGGTCGGAGAGCAGCCGCTCGGTCTCCGCGACGCAGGCGGGGGTCCCCGGTGCTTCCAGGCCATCGCGATTGACCTCGGCCGGTGGCAGCCCGTCGGCGAGAAGGTGGGAAGAGACTCGGTCGCCGAGCTCGGCGGAGATACGGCGCGCGAGATCCTCCGCCGGCAGGCCACCGGCAGGAATGTCGACCCGAATCATCCCGAGTGGCCTGCCGTGGAGCCGGACGAGGCATAGCGAGGAGGCGAAGGGGGCGCCGAAGCGACTCGAGCCCGCCGGCAACTCCGGCAGCGGCACGGAGAGCTCAACCTCGTCCATACGCACCGGCGCGAAGTCGGGCGACGGCGGCACAGGGTTTCCCGGCTTATCGTCTGCACCTCCGTTTTCGGGGTCTATTCGAGTCCGGGGTGTCGTGAGGTAGCCGGCTACGGTGACGGCCAGGCCGGCGACGATCATTACCGCCCGCGAGCCTGCCGTCAGGTCGCCTCTGGCGAGGCGGCCGAGGTTACGCAGGACACCCAGTGGGAGGGTGTGGCGAACGTAGGAGCGCTCCGCGGAGAGCCCGGAATCGGGTCCGACCATGCGAGTCAGAGCCGCCTTCGACCGTCCCTCGGCGAAGCAGCGACTGATGAAGTAGCGCAGCTCTGTGCGTTCCTCCGGGACGAAGTGTTCGACCGCGGCCTCCGGGTCGAAGAGGACCACTCCGCCCGGCCAGCGCCGGTTGAGGCGGATGCAGAGGTCGGTCTCCTCAGCCCCAGCGGCGTTCTTTTGGATACGACTGAACTCCTGCCGCAGTCCGCCGACCTCAATCATCGCATCGCGACGGACCGACATGTTGGCGATGATCACGTTGCGAACCGGTTCCAGCTTCTTCGGCATGCCTGAGTGGGCGCAGCCGACGATCCAGTCGAACTCTGGCGGGAACCACGACGGGCGCGCCGTAAGCCAGCGCGGGCGGACACCTCCGCCAACGCTGAGCACGCGCGGGTCGGAGTAGGCGGAGCCCAGTCTCTCGATCCAGTCCTGTCCCGGGACCGCATCGTCGTCGAGAAATGCAACAACTTCGCCCTTGCTGTCGGCGACGCCTGTATTCCGGCCCCCGCAGGAGCCCGGACCCTCGCGGTTGGCGATCACGCGAACATCGGGCCAGCGCCGCTTGCACTCCTCCAGCAGCTCCGGGGCGTGGTCGACGACCAAGAGGGTCTCGAGCGGGGCCACCGTCTGGCTGCGCAGCGAGTCGATCGTCTCTTCGATCGAGGGCAGGCGGTCGAAGGTGAAGGCGGTGATGATCACCGAGATCGACGGAGGTACGGCGGACATCGATGGGGGGACCGAGGCCCCGAGCGTCGCTTGAGACATGGTCTTAGGCGGCGGCGGTCGAGGTCGCCTGCGCTTTTGACTCGATGGAGGCGCGCGGCGCGTGTTGGATCCCACGACGACGGCGTGCCTCACTGAGGATGGTGCCGAGCACGCGGAAGCCGTCACGGAAGGTGTTGAGGTTGCTCTGACCGGAAATCCGGTCGGCCTCGTAGCTGGGCACCTCGGTGATCTTCATTCCGGCACCGGCGACGCGAAGGTTGATCAGCGTCTCGACCTCGAAGCCGGGCACGTCGAGTGAGATGAAGGGCAGGCAGCGTGCCCAGAAAGCGTTGTAGCCGTAGCAGAGGTCGGTGAAGTGGGTGCCGTGCAGGAGGTTGGCGGTGCCGCTGAGGACGCCGTTGCCGAGGCTGCGCAGCCTGGTGATGTCGGCGCTGCCGCCGCCGGGCAGGAAACGCGAGCCCTTGGCGAAGTCCGCGCCGGCCTCGAGCGCCTCGACGAAGCGCGGGATCTCGGCCGGGTCGGCGGAGCCGTCGGCGTCGAGCATGACGACGAGGTTGCCGGTGACCGCCGCGAAGCCGATGCGGAAGGCGTCGCCCTTGCCGCGGCCGCTCTGCACGAGGACGCGGATGTCCGGGCAGGCGGCACGCGCGGCCTCGATCGTGTCGTCCTCGGAGTTGCCGTCGACGAGGATCACCTCGTGCATGCCGGCCGGCAGTTGCTTGAGCACGTGGCCGATGTTCTTATCCTCATTCATCGCGGGCACGACGACGCTCACCTTGGTCTTGCGGTTGCTGCGCCGGTCGGGACCGGTATAGGGGACGGTGCGGCGCGCGGCCAGCGCCTCTACCTCGATCAGCGGCACGCCGCCGACCTGGCTGGGCGTCGCTGAGGGCGCCTCGAGCAGGTCGAGCGGCCGCGGCAGCAGGCTGACCGGGACGCCGATCGACTTGAAGGCGCGGACCAGGTCGAGCAGGCTCTCGTCGTCGGCGTGCTGGGAGCCGATCACGACCCGGTCGGCGTGGAAGCGGTCGACGATCTCCAGCGCGGCGACGCGGTCGGCGGGGCCGGTGCCGTCCCCGAAGGGGGCGACGGTGCAGACGACGCTGGCGTATTTGCGCAGCGGCTCGAAGGCTTTGAGGCGGGCGGCGGTGTCCTCATCGCCGACCAGGACCCAGCGCTCGACCCGGTCGAGGCGGCCGAGCAGCGGCGTGCTGAGCGTGCGTCCGACGGTGTCAAGGACGGCGAAGGTGAGCCAGAGGCCGAGCTGCGCGGCGCCGCTCAACGGCGTGATCAGCGAGACGGCCCAGGCGAAGACGGCGGCGAGCAGCAGGCGGATCACCGGCCAGGCCATCCCTTCCTCGCCGCCGAGACCGCTGCGCGAGGAGCTGGTCCCGTAGACGCCGAGCGCGGCGTTGACGGTGACCAGCAGCAGCGGCGCGATCGGCAGAGCGGGAAAGACGGCGGCGCCGGCGATCAGGGTGACGGCGGTCAGCGCGACGGAGGAGGAGATCAGGTCGATGACGGGCGGCAGCCACCAGCCGAGGCCGCGACGGGCGCGCGGCATGGTGCCGAGCGTCGGGCGGTCTTGGACCAGGGCGCCGCGGCGCGGCTCACTGGCGGGGAAGGTGTGATCGAGGGGGAGGTCAGTCGAGCTGTGCATGGGAGAGAGGAAGTCGTGCCTTTTTGGAGGGGGGTAGTTGATGGGTTTTGCGAGTTCGAATGCGACTTCGCTTGCTTCGTCCCCCCTATCGGCAGCCGCACGGAATCACGTTAGCGCGTCACGGAAAATGCAAACTCAGTAGGTACTACGGAGAAGGTGCCGCAGGGTTTAGTCGTCGGCTTCAGGCCATGGCCGTTGAGCCTCAAACACGCTCAGAGGCCGTACGCCTCGGCCAGCTCCGGGTCCTTCGCGGCGAGCATTTCCGCCAGCTCGACCATCACCTTGCACTGCTTCCAGGTGGCGTCGTCCTGCATCTTGCCGTCGATCATGTGCACGCCGCGGCCGTCGGGGATCGCCTCCAGCACCTTCTTGGCGAACTTGACCTCGTCGACCGGCGGGCTGAAGACCTTCTTGGCGATCCCGATCTGGACCGGGTGCAGCGACCAGGCGCCGACGCAGCCGAGCAGGAAGGCGGAGCGGAACTGGGTCTCGCAGCCGGCCGTGTCCTTGATGTCGCCGAAGGGGCCGTAGAAGGGGAGGATGCCGGTCGAGGCGCAGGCGTCGACCATGCGGGCGATCGAGTAGTGCCACGGGTCCTGCTGGGCGGTGACGCGGTCGGCCTCGGGGTTCTCGGGGTCGGCGGGGTCCTCCATCGAGCGGTAGCCGGGATGGCCGCCCCCCACTCGGGTGGTCTTCATCCGCCGCGAGGCGGCGAGGTCGGCGGGGCCGAAGCTCATTCCCTGCATGCGCGGGCTGGCGGCGGCGATCTCCTCGACGTTGACGACGCCCTGCGCCGTCTCGAGGATCGCGTGGACGAGGATCGGCCGGTCGAGTCCCGCCTTCGCCTCGAGCTGGGCGAGCAGCCGGTCGACGTAGTGGATGTCCCAGGGGCCCTCGACCTTGGGCACCATCACGACCTCGAGCTGCTCGCCGATCTCACCGATCAGGGTGGTCAGGTCGTCGAGCACCCAAGGGCTCTCCAGCGAGTTGACCCGGGTCCAGAGCGCGGTCTGGCCGAAGTCGGACTCCTTGGCGGCCTTGATCAGCCCCTGGCGCGCGGCCTCCTTGCGGTCGACCGGGATCGCGTCCTCGAGGTTGCCGAGCAGGATGTCGGTCTTGGTCGCGATGTCGGCGGCCTTGGCGACCATCTTCTCGTTGGAGAAGTCGAGGAAGTGGATCATCCGCGAGGGCTTGACCGGAATCTCGCGCAAGGGCTCCGGCGCGCCGATCGCCTGCGGCTGGAAGAAGTCTCTGGGGTTTCTCACGCTGCTCCTCGTCTGGCTCGTTCGTCTTTCCGCCGGGAATCTACCCAAACGCCCGTTCGTGATGCGGAGGAGTCTCACGCTCGCCGCAGTATCAGGTGACGATGGAGGGCAACGCGCGTGACAGCACGGAGGACTGGCTGCTGCCCGAGCAGACTCGTCCCCCGCTGATCGGCGAGCTGGCGGCGCGGGTCGAGGAGGCGCTGGCGACGGCACGGGCCTCGGAGGAGGCGGTGATGTCGGTCGGCGCGGCGGCGATCGACGCTGCCGAGCAGGCGCGCCGGGCGGCCGAGCTGGCGGAACGAGCGAGCGTTGCGGCGGTCAACGCGCAGGGGATGGTCTCCGCGAGGGTTGCCGAGAAGCCGGCCCGGCCTGAGACTGGGGACGAGGCCGAGAAGCCGGCCGAGGCCGGTCTCAGCGACTTCAGCGCCCGGGCCGACCGCCTGGTCGAGCGCCTGCGCCAGCTGCAACGGGTTCCGCTCGGGCCGGCCCGAGCCAGCGGTGCCGCAGAGCATCCGCAACCCGCGAGCTGAGCTCGCCGCCATCCGGGAGCTCGGTTCGATCGATCGAGGCGACCGGCTCGATGCCGCGCACCGAGCCGGAGAGGAAGACCTCGTCGCTGCCTCGCAGCTCGCCGAGGGTGAGCCGTTCCTCGCGCGCCTCGACCCCGTCGGCGCGGGCGACCTCGAGCGCTTGGCGGCGGGCGATGCTGGGCAGGATGCGGCCGTCGAGCGGCGGCGTCGCGATCGCCCCGTCGCGGACTGAGAAGACGCTGGCGCGCGAAACCTCGAGCACCGTGCCGTCCCGGTCGATGAGGAGCGGCAGCCGTCCGGCCGGAATTGCCGCTGCCGCTCGTTCGAGCAGGCGCCGGTCAGCCCACTTGTGGGCGCCGAGACCGGCATCGACGACGACGCTGTGCAGCGCCGCCCCGCGCTCGGGCGCGGGGAAGACGGCGGCCGGATCGACCTCCTCGGTTGCGACGTGGGTGCGCAGCTCGCCGGCGCTGTTGATTACCGTGACGCGCAGTTTGCCGTGCCGAAGGCCGGCCGCGCCCCCGATCGCTGTCTCGCGCATCCGGGGGGGCAGCAGCTCTTCATAGAGCTCACCGATGCTGACCGCCAACCGCTCCAGGTGGGCCTCGAGCTCGACCGGGTGCCCGTCGAGGACGAGCATCGTCTCGAAGACGCCTTTGCTCGGATCGGGCCGGAGGCTGACGCTCACCGGGGATATCTTGACGTGATGCCGGTCGCGAGTCAGCCCGGGGCGCAGCCGACCTCGGCGCGCCCGCGTCTCCTCGTCAAGCGGCTCGACTTACTGGCGGACCCCGAGCGGGCCTTCGTCCACATATATGGAGCAAGCCGCAACGCTTTCTGGCTGGACGGCGGCGCTGGAGGAGGACGAGCCGGTCGCTTCTCCTTTATGGGCGACGATCGGGGACCGCTGGCGGCAGTTGTCACCTACGACCTCAGCGAGCGCCGGCTGCGGATTGAGGCTGGGGGACGTGTCGAGACGCGCGTTGAATCGATCTTCGAGTACATCGAGGGCGAGCGGGCCGGCTTCGGCGACGCGGTGGCGGATCTGCCCTTCGAGTTCGTCGGCGGCTTCGTCGGCTACCTCGGGTACGAGCTGAAGGCCGAGTGCGACGGTGCCGCCGCCCACCGCGCCGCGACCCCCGACGCCGCCTTGATCCGCGCCGACCGCCTGATCGCCTTCGATCATCACGAGCGTCACACCTACCTGGTGGGGGCGGAAGAGTGGATCGAGCGGATGGCGCGGCGCCTAGGGGCGCTGCCGGAGCCGGCTGAGCCAAAGTCGCCGCCGGCCTCCGCGTTACGGCTGCGTCGCTCGCCGGCCCGCTACCGGGAGGACGTCGAGGCCTGCAAGCGCTACTTACGCGCTGGGCACAGCTACGAGATCTGCCTCACCAACCGGGCGGTGGCCGAGGGGGCGTCCGATCCCCTGTCTCTCTACCGCGCCCTGCGCCGCGCCAACCCGGCGCCGCACTCCGCCTACCTGCGCTTCGGCGATCTCGCGGTGCTCAGCTCCTCTCCCGAGCGTTTCCTCGCCGTCGATCGCGACGGCCGGGCCGAATCGCGGCCGATCAAGGGGACGAGCCGGCGCGGGGCGACGCCGGAGGAGGACGCGCGCCTCGCGGCGACGCTTGCCGCCGATCCGAAGAACCGGGCCGAGAACGTAACGATCGTCGACCTGGTGCGCAACGACCTCGGGCGGGTCTGCGAGGTCGGGACCGTCGAGGTTGCCGAGCCGATGCGGGTCGAGACCTATGAGACCGTCCACCAGCTCGTCTCGGCGATCCACGGACGGCTGCGGCCCGGCGTGACGACCTCGGACGCGATCCGCGCCTGCTTCCCGCCCGGCTCGATGACCGGGGCGCCGAAGCGGCGCACGATGGAGATCCTCGACGAGCTCGAGGGCGAGGCGCGCGGCGTCTACTCGGGCGCGATCGGCTGGCTGGGCCCTGGCGGCGCCTGCGACCTCTCGGTGGCGATCCGCACCATCGTCCTCGACGGCCGCGCGCTCTCGATCGGCGCCGGCGGCGCCGTCCTCGTCGACTCCGACCCCGAGCAGGAGCTGGCCGAGATGCTGCTCAAGGCCGCCGCGCCGGCCGCCGCGCTCGGCGAGGGCGCGTCGATATCCTTCGGGCTTGCCGCCGCGCCAGGCGATTCCCGGCGCCGCCCCCTGTCCCCGACACCGACGAGCTAGGAGCCATGGCCGTAGACACCGCCGCTTACCGTGAGCAGACCGACGAGCAGCAGGCGATCACCGAAATGGTGCGCCAGTTCGCCGACGAGCAGATCATCCCCAACGCCGAGCACTACGACCACGAGGACTCCTTCCCGGAGCCGATCGTCGAGCAGATGAAGGAGCTCGGCCTCTTCGGGGCGACGATCCCCGAGGAGTACGGCGGCATGGGGCTCGACCTGACCACCTACGCGATGATCGTCGAAGAGCTCTCGCGCGGCTGGATCTCGATTTCCGGCGTCGTCAACACCCACTTCATCGGCGCCTACCTGCTGATGAAGTTCGGCAGCGACGAGCAGAAGGAGTACTTCCTGCCGAAGATGGCGACCGGCGAGCTGCGCGCGGCCTTCTCACTGTCGGAGCCGGAGGTCGGCTCCGACGTGCAGGGCATCAAGGCCACCGCCAAGAAGGGCGAGGACGGCAGGTGGGAGCTCAATGGCCAGAAGATGTGGGTGACCAACGGGCTCGGCTCCTCGGTCGTCTTCGTGCTGATGAAGACCGACCCGCAGGCGGAACCGGCCTACAAGGGGATGACCTGCTTCATCACCGAGAAGGAGCCCTGGAAGGAAGTCAACGAGGGCGAGTACGCCGGCCTCACCGTCCCGCCCAAGATCAAGAAGATGGGCTACAAGGGGGTCGAGTCGACCGAGCTCGTCTACGACGGGTACAAGTGCCCGCCCGAGCGCGTGCTCGGCGGCGAGCAGGACGGGGTTGGCGAGGGCTTCGTGCAGATGATGGATGCGCTCGAGGTCGGTCGCGTCAACGTCGCCGCGCGCGGCGTCGGCATCGCCCAGCGCGCGCTCGAGCTCGCTCTGCGCTACAGCCAGGAGCGCAAGACCTTCGGCAAGCCGATCGCCCAGCACCAGGCGATCCAGTTCAAGCTCGCCGACATGGCGACCAAGGTCGAGGCCGCCCGCCTGGTCACCCGCAAGGCGGCGCGGATGAAGGACGCAGGCGAGCGCTCCGACCTCGAGGCGGGGATGGCGAAGCTGCTCGCCTCGGAGACGGGCAAGGAGTGCGTCGAGGAGTGCTTCCGCATCCACGGCGGCTACGGCTACTCGAAGGAGTACGAGATCGAGCGCCTCTACCGCGACGCCCCGCTGCTCTTGATCGGCGAGGGAACGTCCGAGATCCAGCGCATGGTTATCGGCAAGAAGCTCCTGCAGAGGCACAAGATCTAGATGGAGCGCCGCTAACCCATGGCATCGACTCCGGACCTGATCAAGACCGCCGTTGAGCGGTTCCAGGCCGAGGTCCCCGCGCTGCAGAAGCTGAAACTGGTCTTCGGGCTCGAACTGAAGGCCAAGCACGACATCCAGCTCTACCGGGTCGAGCTGCCCGGGCCGGTGATCAAGAAGGACCTCGCCCAGGACGAGCGGGTGCTGGTTCAGATCGACCGGCCGCAGTTCAACGAGCTGGCCGAGAACGGCACCGTGCGCAGCTACCGCAAGGCGTATGAGACGGGCCACATCAAGGCGACCGGCGACTCCAACGTGAAGAAGCTGATCGCCCAGGTGGTCGAACGCCAGGAGGAACGCTCCCGGCTCAAAAAGGCCCACTGAGGACGGGGTCTCAGAGGCGAATCAGGTTTGCGGCATCGATCTCGCGGGTGACGCCGCGGAAGTCGATCAGCGCGGGCACGGCAGCCGCGATCGCCTCGTAGTCGAGGCCAGGGTGGGCGGTGACGATCGCGGCGACGTCGGCTGAGGCCAGGGCGGTGTCCAGCTCCACGGAGTTGAGGCCGAGCTGTCGCAGCTCCGGGACGTGAGGGTCGTGGTAGGAAATGTCGCCCCCGAGGTCGCGCAGCAGCTCGGCGATCTTCAGCGCCGGCGACTCGCGCATGTCGCCGACGCCGGCCTTGTAACTGACGCCGAGGATGAGGATCTTGGAATCCTTCACAGGCTTGCCGAGATCGTTGAGGGCGCGCTTGATCCGCTCCGCACAGTAGGCGGGTTGCGCCTGGTTCACCTTGCCGGCCAGCTCGATGAACTCGGGGTAGAAGTCGTGTTCGCGCGCCTTGAAGGCGAGGTAGAAGGGGTCGATCGGCAGGCAGTGGCCGCCCATGCCGGGCCCGGGATCAAAGCGCATGAAGCCGAAGGGCTTGGTCGAGGCGGCGTCGATCACCTCCCAGACGTCGATCTCGAGCCGGTCGCAAAGCTGGGCCAGCTCGTTGACGAAGGCGATGTTGACCGAGCGGAAGATGTTCTCGAGGAGCTTGGACAGCTCCGCCGCCTCCGGTCCGGAGAGAACGACGACCTGGTCGCAGATCAGCGCGTAGAGATCCTCGGCCCGTTTCGAGCACTCGCTCGTCAGTCCGCCGACGAGCTTGGGAGTGGTGCGCACGGTGTAGTCGGTACGGCCCGGGTCGATCCGCTCCGGTGAGAAGGCGAGGTGGAAGTCGGCGCCCGGGGAGAGGCCGGACTCGGCGAGGATCGGTGCCAGCCGCTCGCGGGTCGTGCCGGGATAGGTGGTCGACTCGAGCACGACGAGCTGATTCGGCTGCAGCACCTTGGCCAGCTCGGTGCCGGCGTCGAGGAGGTAGGTGAGGTCGGGCTCGCGCGAGCCGGTCAGCGGGGTCGGCACGCAGATGATCACCGCCTCGCAGGACGCCAGGTCGGCGTAGCGGGTCGTCGGCGCGAGGCGCTCGCCGACCGGCGCCAAGGCCGAATCGGGAATGTCCTCGATGTAGCTCTCGCCCCGCGCCAGGCTGTCAACCTTGCGCTGGTCGGCGTCGAGCGCGACCACGTCGTGGCCACTCTCCGCGAAGGCCACAGCAAGTGGCAGACCGACGTAGCCGAGCCCGATGATTCCGATCTTCATGGCGCGGGAGTCTAGCCTTGAGTCGGACGGGTACCGGCGCAGGCGATCTATAGGATGCCGCGCCGCGACCCAGATAGGAGAAGAAAGCCAGATGAGCGACCAGAAGTTCGAGTTGACCACCGACCAGGCCGAGCGCGAGGCGTCCGGCGCGCACGCCTACGGCCGCTACCTCGAGGAGTTCGAGGTCGGCGCCGTCTACAAGCACTGGCCGGCGAAGACGGTGACCGAGTCCGACGACCACCTCTTCTGCCTGATCACGATGAACCACCACCCGCTGCACCTGAACGACGTCTACGCGGCTGGCTCCCAGCAGGGCAAAAACGTCGTCGTTGGCCCACTCGTCTACTCGCTGGCGCTGGGCATGTCGGTCTCCGACATCTCCGGCAAGGCGATCGCCAACCTGGCGACCGAAGACCTCAGCCACCCCAACCCGGTCTTTCACGGCGACACCCTCTTCTGCGAGACCGAGGTGCTCGAGGTCAAGCCCTCGAAATCGAAGCCCGACCGCGGCGTCGTCAAGGTCCATACCCGCGTCCTCAACCAGGACGGCGTCCTGGTCGCCGAGTTCAAGCGCCTCGTGCTCGTCCCGCGGAAGACTCCGGGCGAGTAGCTAGTGCGCCTCGTCTGAGGCGTGAGCCGGCGGGCGTGACTCCTCGGCCAGGGAGGTGATCTCGAGGGGGCCCTGGGCGGCCTCCTCCAGGACCTCGGACGCCTCCTCGGCGGAGCGGGCGTATAGCTCGACCAGCATGTGGACGACGACCTGGTCCTCGTCGTGCTTGTGGAAGCGGACGTGGGTGAAGAACTCGCGCACGCCGGCGTCGCCGAAGGCGCCGTAGGTGAGGAACTCGGCCGCTTCCGGGCCCGAGCAGGTCTCGACCCGGTCCTGGTCGACCCGCACCGTGCAGGAAGCGACCCAGGGGGTACCGGCGACCATTCGCTCCCAGCGATCCTCGATCGGGACGACGCGGTCGTCCTGGAAGGTGAGGTGGGGCTGGTCGTGCATGCAGTCGACGCACTGCACCAGGGCCTCCTGGATCTCGTCGACCCCTTCGGCGAGCATGCCGCTTTCGGGGTCGACGCGGCGGATCGCGTCGTAGTGGATCTGAATCTCGAGGTTCACCGACCAGCAGCGGTAGCAGCGCAGCCAGGCCGAGCGGTCCCCGTTGAACGAGCTCATCGCCCCATTGTCGCGCGTCGGCCGCGCGGGCGCGTCAAGCGACGCCGAGGGCGTCGAGCTCATCGGCGATCAGGCGCGCCAGCGCCAGCGAGGAGGTTGCCGCGGGGGAGGGCGCGTTGCGGACGTGGATCGCCCGCTCGGTGCGGTGGACGACGAAGTCGTCGACCAGCCTGCCGTCGCGGCCGAGGGCCTGGGCGCGGATCCCCGCCGGCCCGGCTTCGGCCCTGACGCCCCGCAGGGCCGGGACCAGGCGAGCCGCCTCGGCGAGGAAGGCGCGCCGGCTCGCCGCGTGGCGCAGCTCGCGCAAAGCGGCGCGGCGGTGGTGGGACGCCATCCGCCAGGTGCCCGGCCAGGCGAGGGTCTCGGCGAGGTCGCGGGGGCGCACGGTCGTCAGTCGGTAGGCGTCGCGTGCCGGCGCCAGCAGGGCGCTCGGGCCGATCAGCAGGCGGCCGTCGAGCGTCCGGGTCAGGTGCGCGCCGAGGAAGGGCAGCTCGGGATCGGGGACCGGGTAGACGTTGGCCCTGACCAGCTCCGCGGCCGCCGGCGGCAGCTGCAGGTAGGCCCCGCGGAAGGGGACGATGCGCGGGTCGGCCGGCGCTCCGCAAACGACCGCGAGCCGGTCGGACCAGAGGCCGGCGCAGAAGACCACGGCGGAGGCGCCGGTGACGCCGCGCGCGTGGCGCAGCTCGATCCGGCCCGAGCTCGGCTTGGCGCCGCTCACCGCGGCGCCGAATTGGACGGTACCGCCGCCGGCCCGCACGTCGGCAGCGTACGCCTCCGCAATCGCGACGAAGTCGACGACGCCGGTGTTCGGCGAGTGCAGCGCGGCGACCCCGCGGGCGGCCGGCTCGATCTCGCCGATCTCGTCTGCGCTGAGCCTCTGCAGCCCCGGGACCCCGTTCGCCCGCCCGCGTCGCTCGAGCTCGTCGAGCCGCCCGATCTCGCCGTCGTCGGCGGCGACGACCAGCTTTCCGGACCGCTCGACGGCGACGCCGCGCTCCTCGCAGTACTCGTAAAGCTCCCGCGCCCCCTCGACGCAGAGCCGCGCCTTCAGCGAGCCCGGCTCGTAGTAGATGCCGGCGTGGATCACGCCGCTCGAGCGCCCAGTCTGGTGCCTACCGATTCGCTCTTCGCTCTCCAGTACACAGAGACGCGCGCCCGGGCGTCGCCCCAGCAGCTCGCGCGCCACCGCCAGCCCGAGGATGCCGCCACCGACGACCGCCAGGTCGCATTCGCGCGGCGGGTCAGACTTCGTCGTGCTCACCCGACCGGCATCCGCAGTCGCAGTCCGGGCTCGTCGGCGCGGTCCGGCGTGACGAACGCGTTGCTCTCCTCCAGCATCCGCTCGGCCCGCTTCAGATCGCTCCAATCGATGGCCGCGGCGTATTCCTGCGCAAAGTCGAGAACGCGGATCAGGGGCTTGGGATCGCCGCCACGCGAGAGCGCGCGCAGCCCCTGCAGGTACTCGTCGCGGTAGGAAAGTGGAATCACGATGCGTTGCTGCTCCTCGGCGCTCAGGGCGGCGTTCATCAGGACGCGGCCGACGCGTCCGTTGCCGTCGGCGAACGGGTGCACCTCGGCGACCAGGAACATCATGAAGATCGCCCGAGCCAGGCCGGGAGGGACCGCCGCGTAGAAGCGGTATCCCTCGACCAGCGTGCCGTTGACGAGATCCGGATGCACGAATGTAGTGCCTCCGGCCCGGTTCTGGCGGGTCTTGAAGCTGCCTGGTCCGACCTGGGGTCGCCGCTCAAGCATTAACGCGTGATGGGAGCGCAGCAGGTCCAGCAGATCGTCTGCGCCATCCGGCAGCCGGCGACGCCGCACCGGGTCGTTGACCGCCTCGAAGGTGCCGAGCACGTCGTGCGCGTCTTCGAAGCGGCCCTCGGGGATGGTGCGGCCGAAGACGATCTCTTCGGCCTCCTGCAGCTCGAACTCGGTGCCCTCGATCCAGTTGGAGAAATAGGCCTCGATGAAGGAGAGCGCCGGGAACGAGCCGGGTTGGGCCGGACGGTGAGGGAGGGGATCGCGGAGCAGGGCCGCCTGCAACTCCTCGAAGAGCTCGATCCGTTTCGGGTCGAAAGCGGCGCCGGCCTGTGCCGCGCGTCCGGCCGATGTCTCCAGCGGCACGTCACTTGTGCCGAGCACGGCGCCGATCAGCTCGTCGAGCGCCGTCATCTCCTCTGCGGCATCAAGCCCGACCGAGATCTCACGGGCGCGTTTGCGCAGCTCACCGAGGGCAGCGGTCCCGCGCAGGGCCGTGATCCGCGTCAGCTCTTCCTCCAGCTCGGCCCGGGAGAGGGTGCGGGCGACGCCGCCTCGGGCGCGCGAGGAACGCATGTTGTCGAGCATCGCCCGCTCGCGGCTGGAGAAGTGGAGTCCGTCCATGTGGGGCATGTCGCCCGCGACCGGGCCTGGCCCACGGCGCGGGCGCAGAGTCAGCCCGGGCAGCCGCACAGGCCGTCGCCCCGCGTAGTCGGGTCCCGCGTCGAGGAAGAGCGAGCCGTCGGGGGACGGTTTCGCTTCGAAGGCGCTGCGGTCGACGACCACGGATTCGGGAAACTGGTGTGCGGCGACGCGGGTCCAGTTGCGGCGCACGACCTGCTCGAGCGGGGCCTCGGTGTTGCGCGTGTAAAGGCGGCCGGCGAGCTTGCGCGCTTGCCCGGCGGCGACCGCGCGCCGCACGGCAGCTGAGGTCTCGGTCGTGCTGGCGAAGACCTCGGGCTGTTCGGCGAGAGAAAAAGTGCGCGTAGGGGAAGGAGTCACGCAACCCAGCGTAGATTATTTGCGCGTAAGAGCGAAGTAAGGGCGAAAAATTGCGCGTAAGCGCCTAGGCAGCGGCGCCGGCGCTAGCCCGATCGGCGACCAGATCGACGATCTCGCCCATGATCCGGTTGAGGTCGAAGTCCTTCGGCGTGTAGACGCCGTCGACTCCGGCCTCGCGCAGGCGCTCGGCGTCGGCGGGGGGGATGATCCCGCCGGCGACCACGGGGGCGTCGACCTGCTCGTTGCGCAGCCGGCGGACCACCTCTGGGACCAACTCCAAATGGGAGCCGGAGAGGATTGAGAGGCCGACCACGTCGACGTCCTCCTGCAGCGCCGACTCGGCGATCTCCTCGGGCGTCAGGCGGATGCCCTGGTAGATCACCTCCATGCCGGCGTCGCGGGCGCGCAGCGCGATCTGCTCGGAGCCGTTGGAATGCCCGTCGAGGCCGGGCTTGCCGACCAGGATCTTGATCCGGTGGCCGATCTGCGCCGAGACCTCGTCGACCCGCTTGCGGACCTCGGCCAGCTGCTCGCGGTCGGCGGGGGGCGCGGCGCCGTCGACGCCGGTTGGCGCGCGGTAGGCGCCGAACGCCTCGCGCAGGACCCCGGACCACTCCCCGGTGGTCGCGCCTGCCTTCGCCGCGGCGATCGTCGCCGGCATGATGTTCCGCGAGTCGTCGGCGGCGATCCGGCCGAGCTCCTCCAGCGCCGCCGTCACCGCGGCCTCGTCGCGCTCGGTCTTCCAGGCTTCCAGCGCCTCGACCCGCTCGCGCTCGACCTCGGGGTCGGGGGTGAGGATGCCGCCGTCGGCGCCCGCCGTCAGCGGCGAGTCCTCGGTCTCCGTGTAGCTGTTCTGGCCGATCACCTTCTGCTCGCCGCTCTCGATCCGCGCCACCCGCTCGCGGTGGGACTCGACCAGGCGCGCCTTCATGTAGGGGACCGCGGCGACGGCGCCACCGTGCTCCTCGACCACGGCCATCTCGGCTCGCGCCCCCTCGATCAGCTCCTCGACCAGCCCGTCCATCACGACCGAGCCCTCGAAGAGGTCGGGGTACTCGAGCAGGTCGGTCTCGTTGGCCAGCACCTGCTGGATGCGCAGGCTCCACTGCTGGTCCCAGGGGCGGGGCAGACCCATCGCCTCGTTCCAGGCCGGCAGCTGGATCGCCCGGGCGCGGGCGTCGCGGCTGAGGGTGACGGCCAGCGCCTCGAGCACGATGCGCTGGATGTTGTTCTCCGGCTGGGCCTCGGTCAGGCCCAGCGAGTTGACCTGCACGCCGTAGCGGAAGCGCAGCATCTTCTCGTCGGTGACGCCGTAGCGCTCGCGGCCGATCTGGTTCCAGAGGCGGCCCATCGCGCGCAGCTTGGCGATCTCCTCGACCAGCCGGATGCCGGCGTTGACGAAGAAGGAGATGCGGCCGAAGACCTTTGGAAAGTCGGACTCGACGACCTGGCCGCGCGCCTTGACCTCGTCGAGCACGGCGATCCCGGTGCAGAGCGCGTAGGCGATCTCCTGGACCGGCGTCGCGCCGGCCTCCTGCAGGTGGTAGCTGCAGATGTTGGTTGGGTTCCAGCTCGGCACCTCGTTGACGGTGAAGGCGACCATGTCGGCGATCAGCCGCATCGAGGGCTCGGGCGGGAAGGCGTAGGTGCCGCGCGAGAGGTACTCCTTGATGATGTCGTTTTGGGTCGTGCCCTTGAGCCGGTCCCGGGCGACGCCGTTCTCCTCGGCGACGGTGATGTAGAGGCCGAGCAGCCAGGCGGCGGTCGCGTTGATCGTCATCGAGGTGTTCATCTCGTCGAGCGGGATCTCGTCGAGCAGCTGGTGCATGTCGCCCTTGTTGGCGATTGAGACGCCGACCTTGCCGACCTCGCCGCGGGCGAGGACGTGGTCGGGGTCATAGCCGGTCTGGGTCGGCAGATCGAAGGCGACCGAGAGGCCCGTCTGGCCCTTTTCGAGGTTGCGGCGGTAGAGCTCGTTGGACCGCCGGGCGTCGGAGTGGCCGGCGTAGGTGCGCATCACCCAGGGGCGGTCGCGCTCTGGAAGGCGGTGCTCGCTCACGGCCTCCAATCTTATGTGGCTCGGCCCGAAATCCGCCGTTCACCGCCGGGCGAGCCGCATCTTTCCCCCGTGGTCGTGTTTAGGCTGCGAGACCGTGAGACTCCCGCGTACAGCCATATTCGCCGCCGTGCTGGTCGCCGCCCTCGGCCTCGTGTCGAGCGCCGGCGCCGCCCTGATCGGCATCTACCGCAACACGCTGGAGAGCAAGAGCCAGCTCGGCCAGATCGCCAAGCTGTCCGGCGAACGCTGCGGGCGCAGCAGCGGCGGCCACGCGCTCAAGGTCGTCGTCGGCAAGCAGACGCGCGAATGTTCCTACCGCACGCCTGTCTTCGGTCGCGACCTCGAGATCGCGGCGACCGAGCGGCTGCTGAGCGCCACGCCGATTTCCGTGCAGCGCGCGGCCTTCCTCGCCGTCGACCTGCGCTCCGGCGAAGGCGCGCGCTACCAGCTCGCCGTCTATCCGCTGCAGCGCAAGGTGCAGCTGCGCAAGATCCTCGCCGACGGCACGATCAGGTACCTGGACATCGAAAAGAACGTCACCGGCGTGGGCGGCGCCGACCAGGCGAACGAGCTGCGGCTGCGCGCCTTCAACGTCACCTCGGGCGAAGAAAAGGGCAACTGCCAGCTGCTCGGCTTCCTCGGGGGAGAACTCGTTGCCGAAGCGACCGACGAAGGGGCGGGGGAACTGACGGGCCGCGCTTCGGGCTTCTCGGTCGGCTCGGCGAAGGTGGCAAAGGGCGCCCAGGCGACCTTCGACAACATCGTCGTGCGGGTGCCGAGTCCCTTTTAGCCCTTGCCCCCGCTCCCCTCGACCACACGGTAGACGTGTTCGACGGCGCCCCGCCGCGGCAGCGTTTCCACCAGCTCGACGCAGCCGAGCTTGCGCAGCACGCGCACGTGGTAGGCGACGGTGCGCACGTCGAGGTCGAGCTCGACAGCGATCAGCTTCGGGCTCGAGACGCCCGCTGCGATCAACTCAAGGGCCCGAGCCCGCAACGGGTTGGAAAGGGCGGTGGCAAGGCGTTGGTCGATCGATGCTGGGCGCGGCGCCATCGCGATCCGGGCCTCCAGAGTGGTTTGCATTTGTGCGTCTAGTCTAGCGACATAGCCATGTTGAGTAGCTAAGTGGACTTTAAGACGAACCGTGCAATGGACGGGGTGCGTAGCCTGGTGCGCCACGATTTCCGCATAATGCGGGTGGATGTCGACGACGACGGTGGAGAGGCCCAGGGTTGGGGGACCCGGCTCGGGCATGGGGGGCGAGTGGCGGGTGATCGTCCTCAACGACAACCACAACACCTTCGACCACGTGGCCGAGACGCTGTCCCGGGTCCTGCCCGGGGTGAGCCTCGATCGCGGTCACCGGTTCGCCGAGACGATCCACAACAGCGGCCAGGCGATCGTCTGGTCCGGCCCGCAGGAGCCGGCCGAGCACTACTGGCAGCAGCTCAAGTCAGCCGGCCTGACGATGGCCCCACTCGAGCGCACTTGAGCGTCCGCGCTGGAGGCAGCCGCTCACAGTGTCGGCCCAGAGCTACTCGGCGACGAGCAGGGTGTGCCAGGTAGGCAGCAGCGGTAGGTCGTAGAGGTCGATGCAGGCCGCGCGAGCCTTCTCGAGTTCCTCGGAGAACCAGTAGCGCTCGAAGTCCGAGCGGTTCTCCCAGACTGAGGACTGGCGGAAGGCGAGCGGGTCGTCGACCGCGCGGGTCAGGGTCCAGCTCTTGGCGCCGTAGGCGGGCATCCGCGCCGCCGCCGGCTCCCATAGGTCGAGCCAGCGGTCCGCCCGGAAGGGGGCGATGTGCCAGTCGAGTACGCATACCTCAGCCATTTACGCTCCCACCTCCGCCCGGATTGCGCCCGGGCCGTCCTCGTTCTTGCCCTCGTCCTCGGACTCGGCCCCGACCAGGATCGAGATCTTGCCGAGGTGCTTGTTTTCGTGCAGCAGCTGGTGCGCCTCGGCGACCCCGTCGAAGGGCATCGTCTGCCAGATCACGGGGCGGACCTTGCCCTCGGCCATCAGCTGGTTGGCCTTCATGCACTCGTAGGCGTTGGCGAAGTGTGAGCCGATGATCTGCTTCTGGCGCATCCACAGGTAGCGCACGTCGAAGTCGAGCTGGAAGCCCGAGGTGGCGCCGCAGATCACGACCTTGCCGAACGGCTTGCAGACGAAGACCGAGGTCGGGAAGGTGGCCTGGCCGACGTGCTCGAAGACGATGTCGGGGGCGTCGCCGAGGATCTCCTTGACTCGCTTGGCGAAGCCGCGGGAGGCCTTGAAGCGCTCCTTGTCGGCCGCCTTATCGGCGAGGTTATTCGGCGTCCGCATCATCTCGCCGAACTCCTTGCGGTTGATGTAGTCGACGGCGCCCAGCTGCTTGATCAGCTCGCCCTTCTCGTCGGAGGAGACGACGCCGACCGCGTTGGCGCCGGCCGCCTTGCAGAGCTGCACGGCGAAGACGCCGAGGCCGCCGGCCGCGCCCCAGATCAGGACGTTGTGGCCGGGCTGCAGCTTGCACTGGTCGATCAGCATCCGGTAGGCGGTGAAGTAGGTGAGCCCGTAGGAGGAGGAGTCGGCCCAGGAGAGATTCTGGGGGCGGGGGAGGAGCTGCTGCGCCTGGACCTTGGTGAACTGGGCGAAGGAGCCCCAGGTCGTCTCGTAGCCCCAGATGCGCTGGCTCGGCGCCGCCAGCGGGTCGAGCCCGTGCACCTCGACGTCCTCGTAGGAGGCTTGGTTGCAGTGGACGACGACCTCGTCGCCGGGCTTCCAGCGGGTGACGCCCTCGCCGACCCTCCAGACGATCCCCGAGGCGTCGGAGCCGCCGATGTGGTGGCCGTACTCGGGGTGGTCGCCATAGCCGAAGACGGAAACCGGCTTGCCGAGCGCCGCCCAGACGTTGTTGAAGTTGACACCGGCGGCCATCACGCGGACAATCACCTCGAACGCCCCTGGCTCCGGCACCTCTATCTGCTCTAGCTGGAAAGCATCCGTAGGTTCGCCCTCGCGCTCCTGGCGAATTACCCAGGCTGCCATCGTCTCCGGCAGCGTTCCGGGTTCGACGTCCAACTTCGCGACTGCGCTCGTGTCAACGGCCAACTGGGCTCCTCCGCGGGGTCGTTTGCAGGCGGGCGGCGAATCCTAGTCGAGCGCGGCGGGTCGGGGGACAGGCCCTCATGCCGCGTCCCGTTCTGCTTGGACGGGCGGCTCAATCGAGGCCTCCTCCTCGGCGGCCGCTTCGAGCTCGCGCAGCTCGTCGACGACGATCGGCCGGGCCGAACGTTCCACGCGCGCGGGCTCCTCGAGGGCTTTGCCCGAGGCGGCGCCGAGTTCCTCGATGTGCCGGAGCTTCGGGAGGAGGTTGCGCTCGGCTGAAGCGATCGCGTCGTTGTAGGCGCCGACCGCCTTGTCGAGCTGGGTGCCGACCCGGCCGAAGTGCTTGAGGAACACCCCCGAGCGTTTGTGCAGGTCGCGGCCGGCCTCGGCGATCTTCTGAGCCTCGGCCGCCATTTTCTCGGTTCGCCAGCCGAGCTCGATCGTGCGCAGAAGCGCGACAAGGGTCAGCGGCGTCGAGATCACGACTCCGAGCGCAAGCGCCTCCTCGTAGAGGCCGGGCTCGACCTCGAGCGCACCGAACAGTGCCGCCTCGACACGGATGTGGCAGATGACGAAGTCCGGGCTCTGGCCGGCGTCGAACTGGCCCTGGTAGTCCTTCGAGGCGAGGCTCTTCACTTGGGCCCGAATCGCTCCCGCCATCTTGCGGAGCGCCGCCATTCGATCGGCCTCGCTGTCGGCCAGCTGGGATTCCTCGAGTGCATCCAAGGTGACCTTCGAGTCGACCGTCACCAGTCTCCCTCCTGGCATCAGGACAACCATGTCCGGGCGCAGCCGCGACTCGCTGCCGACGATCTCTTTCTGAAGCTTGAAGTCGACGTGCTCGGTCATCCCGGCCAGCTCGACCAGTCGGCGCAACTGCACCTCGCCCCAGTCGCCCCGACCCTTGGGGTTGCGCAGGGCCTGGCCCAGTCGCTCGGTTTGCTCGCCGAGTCCTCGAATCTGATCGGTCAGCACCGCATCCGTCTCCGACCGCTGTTTGGCCAGCGAGTCGACGCCCTCGCCCACCCGTTTAAGCGCGTCCTCGATTGGCTTCGTTAGCGCGGCGATCTCCTGCTTGCGTCGGTCGAGGTTCTCGTTGGCTGCCTCGCGCTCCAGCTCGCGCTGCTGTTTGCTCACCGAGAGCACGTGCTCCGATGTCTTGCGCAGCTCTTCCCCAGCTTTGGCTTGCAGCTCGGCGCTCGTCCTTGCGAGGAACCCGGCGAGCTGTTCCTCCAGTTGCTCGGGCGTTGGCTGCTCCGCATGAGCGGTGCGGGTGAGGACGTAAACCAGCGTTGCGAGCAAGCCGAGCACGGCTATGGCGAGAACGATTGTCATCCAACCCATGGTGACGCGGGAGGCAGACGGAGGCGTCGCGGCGCAAAGCCGCTATTTACGGCAGCAGGACGTCGTTTTGGGAGGAGGTGCGGTACGGGCCGACGACGAAGCGGGCCGGCTTGGCGCCGGGGACGCCGGCGGCGCTGACCGTGTAGGCGCCGGTCGGCAGGGCGGCGAGCAGCGAGACGTTGCCGCTGGAGACGAGCCGCTTCGAGGTGGCGCTCGTCGGGCCGTGGACGACCAGCTTCGATTCGACTCGGCTCAGGTTGGCGGCTACGAAGACGACGTCGACCGGGGCTTTAGATCGCACCGGGGGCTGGCCGGCGTGCTGGTTCTGGGGGATCTGCTGAGTCGGTTCGGGGCCGAAGGCGATCCGCGGCGGCTGCACGGTGATCGAGCGTGGGGTGACGGTGACGCTCACCCTCGTCGGCGGCTGCGGGCGCGGTTCGTTGGGGCGTTCCTCGGCACCGCAGCCGGCCGAGGCCAGCGCCAGGGCGACGAGCGCGCAGCCCGCGACGATCGCCGGCCAGCGCCTTCTGCCTCTCCCACGACCCATCGAGCCGGAATCTAGCCGAAGGGCAAGTCGACTACCCGAGCCGTAACGCCATCTTCACCTACGGCGAGCTGGGCGCCGGGCTCGGCCTCGCGGCGGACGACTGCCAGCGCGATCGGGCCGCGGGCGGGGGAGACGCCGCTGCCGCCGAGCCTGCCGACCTCCTTGCCGTTCAGGGCGAGCGGCGCGCCGCTCGGCGCCGGGGCGCTGAGGCGCAGGCCGCGCAGGTGGCGGTTCGGCTTGCCGCGGTAGTGCAGGCGGGCGACCGTCTCCTGGCCGATGTAGCAGCCCTTCTCGAAGTCGACGGCCCGCTCGACGATGCCGGCCTCGGCGGGCATCGTCGCGGCGTCCATCTCGGCGCCGAAGCGGGGGGTGCCGGCCTCGATGCGGAGGACCTCGGCGGCCTCGGGGCCGACGGCGGGCGCGCCCGCGGCGGCCAGGGCCGCGGTCAGGCGCTCGGCCTCGGCGGCGTCGCAGATCAAGTCGATGCCGAGCGCCGTGCCGACCGCCAGGCACTCGGCTCCCTCGATCGAGACGGACTCCCAGGCGCCCTCGGCCAGCGGCGGCGTCCCGGCTACCTCGGCGCCGCGCGGGCCGATCAGCGAAAGGACCGCGCGCGCGGAGCTGACGTCCTCGATCTCGACCTCGCGGCCGATCTTGTACATCCCGAGGTGCCGGCTGACCGCCGCCAGCGTCTCCGCCTCGGTGTCGAGCCAGACCGCGCCCGGCGCCAGGCGCAGGACCCGCATGTCCGCCTGCATGTGGCCCTTGCGATCGAGCAGTGCCGCGTAACAGCCCTCGCCGGGCTCCAGCGCCTCGACGTCATTGGTCAGCTGCCCCTGCAGGTACTCGGCCGCCTCCGCGCCGAGCACGAGCAGCTTGCCCCGCTCCGAGCGATCGAGCACCCCGCACTCCTCGCGCAGCTGCCGATATTGGGCATCGAGCTCAACCGTAACCGCCTCGGACATTCTCCGATTCTAGGAAGCGGCTCCCGCCGGTCCGTTTTTAGATATGTCTAAACTCTTTAGACGTGTCTAAAACCTCCGAGGCGATCGAGGACTACGCGAAGGCGATCTACGCGCTTTCGCGGCAGCGGCAGGGGCCGGTGCAAAACGGCGAGCTGGCGCAGCGGCTCGGGGTGGCTCCGGCGACCGCGACCTCGATGCTGAAGAAGCTCGGCGAGTTGGGGCTGGCCGAGTACCTGCCCTACCGGGGCGCGACGCTGACCCCGGCGGGGGAGAAGGTGGCGCTCGAGACGATCCGCCACCACCGGCTGATCGAGACCTACCTGGCCGAGGCGCTGGGCATGTCCGAGGACCGCGTCCACGAGGAGGCCGAGGTGCTCGAGCACCACATCTCCGAGGAGCTCGAGCTGCTGATCGCGGCGAAGCTCGGCGAGCCAAGCCACGACCCGCACGGCGAGCCAATCCCCGGCCCGGACCTCAGCTTCCCCGCCGGGGAGCCCGAGGTGTGAAGCCGCCGACGCCGGTGTTCGAGGCCGAGCGGGTCGAGGACGTCCTTCCCGGCGAGGCGGCCGTCGCCCGCGCCGCGCGCCGCTCGCTGGACGGGCACGCCCGCGGCCCGGCGCGCGTCTGGCCCTTCCTCGGCCCGGCCTTCATCGCGGCCGTCGCCTATATCGACCCAGGCAACTTCGCCACCAACATCGCCGGCGGGGCGAAGTACGGCTACCTGCTGCTCTGGGTCGTGCTGGTCGCCAACCTGATCGCGATGCTGGTCCAGGCGCAGTCGGCGAAGCTGGGGATCGCCACGGGCCGCAACCTCGCCGAGCTCTGCCGCGAGTCGTTCTCGCGGCGCACCTCGATCGGGCTCTGGCTACAGGCCGAGGTGGTGGCGATGGCGACCGACATCGCCGAGGTGGTCGGCGCCGCGCTCGGCCTCAACCTGCTCTTCGGCATCGCCCTCTTCCCCGCCGGCCTGCTCGCCGGCGCCGGCGCCTTCGCGATCCTCGCCCTGCAGCAGATGGGCTTTCGCCGGCTGGAGGCGGGGATCACCGCGCTGGTCGGCGTCGTCGTCGTCTCCTTCCTCTACGAGATGGTCGACTCCAGTCCCTCGGCCGGGCAGATCGGCGGGCACCTCTTCGTGCCCGGCTTCGCCGGCACGGGCAGCGTCCTGCTCGCCACCGGGATCGTCGGCGCGACGGTGATGCCGCACGTCGTCTACCTGCACTCGGCCCTGACCCAGCGGCGGATCGTCGGCCGCGACGACGCCGAGAAGAAGCGCATCTTCGGCTTCGAGAAGGCCGACGTGGTGATCGCCCTCTCACTCGCCGGCCTGGTCAACCTCTCGATGATGATCGTCGCCGCCGCGCTCTTCCACAGCAGCGGCCTGACCGGCGTGGAAACGATCGACGGGGCCTACGAAGCGCTGGGGTCGCTGGTCTCCGACCGCGCCGCGACGATCTTCGGCATCGCCCTGCTCGCCTCGGGCTTCGCCTCCTCCTCGGTCGGGACGATGGCGGGGCAGGTGGTGATGCAGGGCTTCATCCAGCGCCGCATCCCGATATTCCTGCGCCGGGCGCTGACCCTGGCGCCGGCCCTGGTCGTGCTGGCGATCGGGGTCGACCCAACCAACGCCCTGGTCGGCAGCCAGGTCGTGCTCTCCTTCGGCATCCCCTTCGCCCTCGTGCCGCTGCTGGTGCTGGCGGGACGGCGTGAGGTGATGGGAGCGCTGGTCAACCCGCGCTGGCTGACCGGCGTGGCCGGCGTTCTGGCCGCGATGATCATCGGGCTCAACGTCTTCCTTTTGGAGCAGGTCTTCTTCGGTTGATCCTTGGGCCGGTCTTCGAGCTCAGGCGTCGAGCAGGCCTGTTGCCAGGGTCACCAGCTCCCTGGCCATTCGGGAGCGGGGGATCGCTAGGTCGACGCCCGCTGCTTCGGCAGCCTTCTTGGTCTCGGCGTTTACGTGGGAGTAGTAGCCGAGGACCGGGGCGGCGAGGGCGGCTAGAGCCTCGGGATCCTCGGTGTCGAGGTCGGCGACGATCAGCTCGGCGTCGTCGAGCGGCGCTGCGGCGAGGCTGGGGGAGAGGGTGACCTCGTGGCCGGCGGCGCTCAGCATCGCCTCCACCTTGCTGCCCAGCAGCAGGTCGGCGCTGACGGCGACGACGCGGGCCACTAGATCGAGCGGCGTTCGCGGAACTCCTCGCGAACGCTCTCGGGCCGGCCCCACATTTGCACGACCTCGGAGCGGCCCTCGCGCACCTCACGCACTGCCATCTCGCCGCCGACGCCCTCGCCGTCGAGCTTGGCGAGCACGCCCTTGACGGACTCCGCCGCGGCGGCGTGGCCGAAGCTGTGGGCGACGAGCAGGCGCCAGTCCCAGTCGGCCTGTGAGTAGGGCTGGGCGTTGACCTGGCTGAGGGCGACGGCGGTGTCGACGTAGCGGCTCTCGTCGTCGATCCGCAGGTCGAGCTCGAGGTCCGTCCAGTCGGGCGGCAGCGAGTCGAGCACCTGCTGGAAGTCGGCGGCGAGGCTCACGCGCCGAAGCGTACTGCTCAGGGTTCGGCGAACGCGGCGCTGACGTCGAGCGGCCGTTCGAGCAGGCCGTGCGCCAGGTCCCATCGCGCCCAGGCGCGCAGCACCGCGCGGTCAAACGGGGCGGGGTGCAGGTCGGGGCGCAGGACGCGCAGCTGGGCGGCCTGTTCGGCGCGGTCGAGTGCGGGGGCTTCGGCGAGCAGGTCGTCGAGCGCCCTGCCGGGGTCCCGCACGGCGAGCGCGTAGCCGCGTCGGGTGGCGTCGACCATCGTTTCCACGAGGCGCGGCCGCTCTTCGGCGGTCTTGCGGGTCGTGACCAGAACCAGCTCCGGGTAGGGCGGCGCGCCGTAGCGGTCGACCTTGAAGACCCGGATCGGGACCCCTTGGCGGCGCAGCGCCACCGCCTCTGCGTTCCAGAAGCCGGTCGCCGCGTCGACCTTGCCGGCGGCCAGCGAGGAGACCGCGTCGAAGCCGATCGTCACCCGCTTGACCAGCGCCGGATCGCCGCCGTCGGCGCTCACCTCGGAGTCGACCACGGCCTCGTCGGAGGGCAGCCCGGTGACCCCGACCGTGCGGCCCGCGAGGTCGGCGGGGCGGCGCACGCCGCTGTCGCGACGGACGATCACGGCGGCCAGCGGGCGCTGCACGAGCGGCATCGCGCCGACCAGGTCGAGGCCGCGCTCGCGAGCGATGCCGAGGTCGTGGATGTCGAGGATCGCGAACTGGGCGCGGCCCGCGGCGAGCAGCTTCGGCGCGTCGGTCGATTCGCCGGGGGGGCGGATCGTCAGCTCGATCCCAGCGTCGCGGTAGAAGCCCTGGCGCTGCGCTGCGTAGATGCCGGAGTGGGCCGCGTTGGGCGTGAAATCGAGCACCAGCGTCGCGCCGACAGGCGCGCCCGGTTCAGCGCCGCTCCCGCCGCAACCGGCCGCGCCGGAGAGCAACAGGGCGGCCGCCAGCAGCGCGGCAACCAACTTCATGCGGCCCGGGAACCTAATTCATTCGACCAATGTGGGTAGACTGGCGCCGCCCCAATCGATTACGGGAGACCCTAGGAGGAGAGAGAGTGCAGGAACGAGGACTTGCGGCATATCTTGCTGAGCTAATTGGCACCTTCTTGCTGGTGTTCTTCATCACCAGCGTCGTCGTGCTGTATCTATCGACCGGCGAACAGGCCCAGTTCGGGACGGACTTCGCGGTGATCGGCCTTGTCCACGCCTTCCTGCTCTTCGGGCTGATCGTGATGTTCGGCGTGGTCAGCGGCGGGCACTTCAACCCGGGGGTGACGCTGGGCGCCTGGGCGATCAAACGGATCTCCTCGCTGGACGCGCTGATTTACATGCTGGCCCAGTTCTCCGGCGGCGTGCTCGGTGCGCTCCTCTGCAAGGCGCTGCTGAAGGATGAGGGGCTCGCTACGCATTACGGCGCGGTCGAAGTGAGCGGCATTCTCGGCGGCAACTTCCAGGGCGCGATCATCGAGGCGATCGGCGTCTTCTGCCTCGTGCTCGTGATCCTTGCCGCGGTCTACTCGAAGAAGAGCGTCAAGGACTGGGCGGCGCTGGCGATCGGCACGACGCTCGGCTTCATCGTCATGGTCGGCGGTCCGCTCGACGGCGGCTCCTTCAACCCGGCCCGCTGGTTCGGCCCGGCCCTGGTCGGCAACCATTGGGGCGGCGTCTGGCCTTACCTGGTTGGCCCGATCGTCGGCTCGCTGCTCGCGGCCGCGGTCTTCCGCTTCGTGCTCGAGCCCGGCGGCAAGGCGCCGACCGAGTCGCCGGAGCGGGTCAAGCCCCCGGCGCCTTCCGCGGCTTCCTAGCGGGCTCCGAGCTTCGTACCGCACGCGCCGGTCCTAGGCGGCGCGTGCGGTAGCGTCCCTGCGGTGCGCAGGGTCACCTTCTCGCGGAACTACACCCTCTCCCTCTCGCGCACCTGCCAGTGCTATTGCAAGTACTGCGCCTTCGCCACGCACCAGGCGCATATCCGAGCTCCTGAGGAGGTCGAGAAGCTTCTTGACGAAGCGGTCCGCCGCAACGCGAAGGAGCTCCTGGTTCTCACGGGCGAGCGCCCGCAGATCCATCCCATCGTGGCGGCCAAGCTGGCCGAGTGGGGCCACGATGACTTCACGTCATACGTGGTCTGGGCTTGCGAACGAGCACTGGAGCGGGGGATGCTGCCCCACACGAACATTGGCGTGCTGGGGTCGGAGGATCTGGCTCGGTTGCGCGAGGTCACCGCGTCCCAGGGTCTGATGCTCGAGTCGGTGTCCGAGCGCCTGATGGAGACGGTCCACGCCGGTTCCCCAACGAAGCATCCCGCAAGGCGCCTAGCCACGATCGAGGCGGCAGGCAAGCTGAAGATCCCTTTTACGAGCGGAATCCTCATTGGGATCGGCGAGACGCAGCAAGAGCAAGTCGAATCCTTGGAGGCGCTTGCCGAGCTACACAATCGCTACGGCCACATCCAAGAGATCATCCTTCAGAACTTCGTGCCGCACCCTCGCTATTACGGCGCCGAAGTAGCCGACATCGCCGATGACGCGGCGCGCGAGCGGTGGGGGGCCGCCGGGGACCCCTCCGGCGGGGCTCGGCGACGGAATGGGGGTGGCGGGGCGGAGGCTGGATTGCCTCGCGAGTTCCCGCCAGAGGGGTCCCCGGCGGCCCTGCCCGACTGGGCGAGCCCGGTCAGCGTTGAGGACATCGAGAGGCTGATTGCCGACTGCAGGCGGTTGATGCCGGATGTGGGGGTGCAGGTGCCGCCGAATCTGTCTGATGCTTGGGGGGAGCTGGTCGAGGCCGGGGCAACCGATCTCGGTGGGCTGTCGGCCAATGGGGACCACATCTCTCCAGAGCATGCGTTTCCGAGCCCGCACGAGGTGAGGAAGGAGCTTGCGCCCAAGGGGTATGCGCTGACGGAGAGGCTCTGCGTCTACCCGCAATACATGGACTCCGAATGGATGGAGCAGGGTGTTCTCGACGTGATCAAGCTCAAGTACTGGAGCTTCATTCCGCGGAAGGGGTCTGGGCGGCGGAGCGAAGAGACGCTCGAGGGGAAGCTGGCCGAGGAAGCGATTGCCAAGGGTAGGGATGGGGTCGAGCTGAGCGAGGACGAGCTCACTGCGCTGTTCGCTGAGACCCGGCCTGAGGTGATCGAGGAGATGCGGGTTGCTGCCGATGGGCTTCGGGCTGAGCTTGCGGGGGATCGGGTCACGTTCGTGGTCAATCGCAACATCAACTTCACCAACATCTGCGTCGTCGGCTGCGCCTTCTGCGGGTTCGGGCAGGGGCGGCGCTCGCCGGATGCGTATGAAGTGTCCGAGGAGGACTTTGCGGTGCGGGTGCGCGAGGCGGTCGAGTTCGGGGCGACCGAGCTCTGCATGCAGGGCGGCATCCATCCCGACCTGACGCTCGAGGAGTACGGGCGCTGGCTGCGCCTCGCCAAGGAGGTGGCGCCGCAGCTGCACCTGCACGCCTACTCGCCGATGGAGGTCGACTACATGTGCGAGCGCTCCGGCAAGCAGCCGGAGGAGGTCTTCGAGTATCTGATCGAGTCCGGGCTGGGCTCGACCCCGGGGACCGCCGCCGAGGTGCTCGACGACGGCGTGCGGCAGCGGATCTCGCCCAACAAGCTGCCGGCGCGGCGCTGGGTGGAGATCATCGAGGCGTCGCACCGGGCCGGCCTGCGCTCGACCTCGACCGTGATGTTCGGCCACATCGAGGAGCCGCGCGAGCTGGCCCGGCACATGCGCGTCGTGCGCGCCCTGCAGGAGCGCACCGGTGGGATCACCGAGTTCGTGCCGCTCAGCTTCATCCCCTTCAACACGATGCTGGGCCGCACACACGGGATCGAGGAGATCCCCGCGGTCGAGAATCTCAAGCACACCGCCGTCTTCCGGCTGGCGCTGGGGCGGACGATCCCCAATCTGCAGGCGAGCTGGGTGAAGATGGGCCTCGACGCGGCGACCGAGGCGCTGCGCTGGGGGGTCAACGACCTCGGCGGCACGCTGATGGAGGAGAACATCTCCCGCATGGCCGGCTCCCAGCACGGTGTGCGGTTGGAGCCCGAGCAGCTGATCGAGGCGGCGCGGGCCGCCGGGCGCGAACCTGCACAGCGGACGACGCTGTACGAGATCATCGAGACCTATGCGAGCGATGATCCTCGAGCGCCAGCGGCAGGAGCTGCGGCCGGCTGAGCTGCCGGACCCCGAGCCCGGCGCCGGCCAGGTCCTGATCTCGGTGCATGCCTGCGGCGTCTGCCGCACCGACCTACACATCGTCGACGGCGAGCTGAGCGAGCCGAAGCTGCCCCTCGTCCTCGGCCACCAGATCGTCGGGACGGTGGTGGGGGCCGGCGAGGGGGCGGAGCGCTTCGCTGAGGTTCGGCGGGTCGGCGTGCCCTGGCTGGGGTGGACCTGCGGTGAGTGCCGGTACTGCCTCTCGGGGCGCGAGAACCTCTGCGACCGGGCGCGCTTCACCGGCTATGACGTCGATGGCGGCTACGCCGAGCTGGCGGTCGCCGACGAGCGCTTCTGCTTCGCGATCCCGGAGGGCTATCCGGACGAGCAGGCGCCGCCGCTGCTCTGCGCCGGCCTGATCGGCTACCGGGCGCTGCGCCTGGTGGGGGACGCCGAACGGCTCGGGCTCTACGGCTTCGGCGCCTCGGCCCACATCCTCTGCCAGGTGGCGGTGCACCAGGGCCGCCGCGTCTTCGCCTTCACGCGGGCGGGCGACGGGCGGGGCCAGGCCTTCGCCCGCGAACTAGGCGCCGAGTGGGCCGGCTCGTCCGACGAGGCGCCGCCGGAGGAGATCGACGGCGCGATCGTCTTCGCCCCGGTCGGCCCGCTGATGACGACCGCGCTGCGCGCCAGCGCCAAGGGCGCCCGGATCATCAGCGCCGGCATCCACATGAGCGACATCCCGTCGTTCCCGTACGAGCAGCTCTGGGGCGAGCGCACCCTGGGTTCGGTCGCCAACCTGACCCGCCAGGACGGCGAGGAGTTCATGGAGCTGGCCCCAAAGGTGCCGGTGCGCACGGAGGTCGAGGTGTGGCCGCTGGAGGAGGCGAACGAGGCCCTTGGCTCGATCAGGGACGGGACTTTGCGCGGGGCGGCGGTGTTGCAGGTCCGTCCCGGTGGGGGTTCCGCTTAACTTTTTCGGTGTGGACGCTGCGGGCTGGCGCCTCCAGCTCACGACGAAAAAGTACAAGACGCTCCACCCCCACCGGGACGGACCTGCGTCAGCGGGGTCAGCGAAAGAGGTCCTCGGATCGAGCGCGTCGTAGAGCTTGCGCTCCGGGGCCGTCGTCGGTGGTCACGAAGCTTGTCAAGCAGCGGACGACTACCGCTGGGACGCCACCATCCTTGGTTCGAGCTAGATCGGCCGCTGCGGCAATCTCATCGGCTACGGCGATCTGGGTGGCTTGAAGCTCTTGGCCATGAGCGTCAGCCCGGCCACGCCAGTCATCCAGCGGCTTAAGGCCCGCGCAGCCGATCGCCACCTCAGCTTGGCCAAGTCGCCACGCACGTCCGAAGCTGTCCGAAATCACTACGGCGATCCCGTTGGGGAGGCGGGGGTGGGTCCCGACGGACACTCCCCGCTTTTGTCCGGCGGGACCCACCCCCGCCTCCCCTGCGACTACGGCTTCGAGCTCGGACCGGATCCGCCGCGCCGAGGCGTCCGGGTCCTCGGGGAGCAGGCAGGCGGTGTCGGGCTCGGGGAGGTTGGAGGTGTCGATGCCGGCGTTTGCGCAGACCAAGCCCTGGTGGGTCTCGACGATCAGCACGCCCCGCTCGGCGCGCAGCACCTCGGCGCTCTCTTCGAGGACCAGCTGCACGAGCGCCGGCTCCTTGCCGAGGACCGCGGCGAGCTTGCGTGCCTCGGCGCCGGGGATGACGGCTGAGAGCTTGCGGATCCGGCCCTCGGCCTTGGAGACGACCTTCTGGGAGATCACGACCACGTCGCCGTCGCGCAGCTCGGCCCGCGCCGCAATCAGCTCCCCAACCCGGTCCCCGATCCCGACCTCCGGCAGTCCCTCCACTGCCAGCACCCGCACCTCGCTCATTCCGGTGCGCCTTTTCCAGCGCATACGGGGATAAGGCGCACCGGAACCGGTGGGGCGGCTGGGGGGTTCATATGCCCAGGGCTCTTGCGGTGCGGCGGGCTCGGCTGCGGTCGCGCTCCAGGGCCATGGTCAGGGCGACGACGTCGGCCGGGGTGTCGAGGTCGAGGGCGAGGGAGGGGAGCTCCTCGATCGCGTAGGGGACGCCGGCCTCGCGGGCCAGGCCGATGTGGCGGGCGCAGCTGCCCTCGCCGAACGAGGGCTCGATCGCGTCGGGCGGCGCCAGGGCGAGAGCATTGGTGCCGGTGCCGTGGCGGTCGGGGACGACGGCGACGTAGTGCTCGGGCATCCCCGTGAGCAGGCGCTCGAGCTCGCGCGGCGCCAGCAGGGGGCAGTCGATCGGCAGCAAGACGACCCCGCCGGCGCCCAGCTCGATCGCCCGCTCGATGCCCGCCAGGGCGGCGCCGGAGTGGCCGCCCGCATCGGGATCGGGGAGGACGGCCGCCCCCCGCGCCGCCGCGATCTCCGTTGCCCGCGGATCGCCGGTTACGACGATCGTGCGCTCGATCGAGCGGGTTGCCGCGATCGCCTCCAGCGCGTCCTCCAGCATCGCCGCCGCCAGTTCGGCGCGGTGACTGGCGCCCATGCCGCCCGCGAGGCGCTGCTTCGCCTCGGCGAAGCGCTTGACGGGGAGGATGGCGGTGGCCTTCAAGCTTCGATCAGGCTAGCGGCGTGGTCGAGCACGATCCGCGCCACCCGGGCGCGTCCCGCCGCCCCCTCCATCAGGGTCGGCGCCGCCAGGGTCGGGATCTCGGCCGGGGCTGGGTCGGGGTCGCCGTCGTCGACGACCATCGCGTCGATCAGCCCGGCGTAAAGCGAGGCGACGCCGGCCGCGGTCGACGGCCGTCCCAGCGCCTGCATGAAGCGCTCGGTCGGTCCCTTGACCACCTGGCCGGCGACGAAGGGGCTGACCGCGAGCACCGGAACGTCGAAGCGGCGGATCGCCTCGGTCATCCCCGGCACGGCGAGAATCGGGCCGATGCTGATCACCGGGTTGGAGGGGCCGATGACGATCGCCTCCGCCCAGCGCAGCGCCTCGAGCACCTCCTTGGTCGGCTCGGCCTCGGCGATCCCGTCGAGCTCGACGCCGTGCACCTCCGGCTGGCCGCCGTCGACGATCAGGTACTCCTGCAGGCCGCGCGACCCGGCATCGGTCAGCACCCTGGTGCGCACCGGCGCCTCGCACATCGGCAGCACCCGCGCCTCGACCCCGAGCGAGCGGGCGATCTGGGCCTGGGCGGCGGTGTGAGTCCCGCCCTCCGCGATGAACTGGCGCCGGTAGAGGCAGGCGGCCAGGTCGCGGTCGGAGAGGCCGAACCAGCTCGGCGCGCCGAGCTTGGTCAGCCGCTCGAAGACGGTGAAGCCGTCGTCGCGCAGCCCCCAGCCGCGCTCCTCGTCGATTTCGCCGCTCAGCCAGTAGGTGACGAGGTCGGGATCGGGGGAGACGTGGACGCCGAGCGTCTCGACGTCGTCGCCGGTGTTGGCGATCACGGCGAGGTCGGAGCCGATCTCCTCCTGCATCCCGGCGGCGAGCTTGGCGCCGCCGGTGCCGCCGGCAAGCAGCGCGATCTTCATCGCGCTGCTCCTACTCCCAGTGGTCGCCGTCGGGCAGCCCGGTGAGCTTGATCCCGGCGTGGGCCTTGTAGCGGGTGTTGACCGAGATCAGCAGCGGGGTCAGCTGCTCGACGATCCGCGCCATCTCCAGGGCGCCGGCGTTGACCGCGCGCAGGCCTCCGATCAGCTCGATCAGGCGGGCGACCCGCGCCTTGTCGGCCTTGCGGTCGCCGCAGATCAGCACGTCCTCGTCGAGCTCGGTCCGCGGGTTGCCGAGGGTCGGCGCGCCGACCGAGTGCAGGGCGGCGACCACCGTCACCCCCTCGGGCACCATCTCCTGCGCCTGCTGGGCGGCGGAGCCCTGCCAGACGCCGAGCGAGCGGGTCGCCTTGCCGCTCACCGCGGCGGCCAGCGGCACCGTGCAGTCGACCAGGATCTGGCCGGGTTGCAGCGCCTCGCGCAGGTTGTTGAGGTTCTCCGACTGGGCGCGGAAGGGGACGGTGAGGAAGACGATCTCGCCGCGCCGCGCCGCCTCCTCGTTGAGCAGGCCCTCGACCTGGGCGCCGGGAACGGCCTCGCGCAGCCGCTCGGCGGCCTCCTCGGCGCGCTCCGCCGAGCGCGAGCCGATCGCGATCGGGGCGCCGGCGGTTGCCCAGCGCAGCGCCAGTCCGGCACCGAGGGCGCCGGTGCCACCGACGATCGGGATGGTCGGGAGATCGGCCACGGGCGGGCCAGTCTATGCGTCTATGCTCAGGCCCGATGCGACTGGAGGGACGCAAGGCTCTGGTGACCGGCGGCGCCAGCGGGATCGGCGCGGCGATCGCGGCGCGGCTCGCCGCCGAGGGGGCCGAGGTCTGGGTCGGCGACATCGACGTCGAGGGCGCCGGGCGGGTCGCCGGCGAGGTCAACGGCCACGCGGTCGAGCTCGACGTCACCGACCTCGAGGCGGCGCGCGCCGCGGTCGAGGCGGCGGGCCGCAGCCTCGACCTGCTCGTCAACAACGCCGGCACCGACGAGTTCGGCTTCTTCACCTACACCACGCCCGAGCAGTGGCAGAAGGTGATCGCGACCAACCTGGTCGGGACGATGAACTGCACGCACGCGGCGCTGCCGGGCATGCAGCAGGCGGGATACGGCCGCATCCTCAGCATCTCCTCCGAGGCGGGCCGGGTCGGCTCCAAGGGCTCGGCCGCCTACTCGGCGGCGAAGGCCGGCATCGTCGGCTTCACCAAGGCGATCGCCCGCGAGAACGCCCGCTACGGGATCACCGCCAATGCGATCGCCCCCGGCCCGATCGAGACGCCGCTGCTGATGGGCGCCAAGGAGTTCGGCGAGATCGGCGAGAAGGTGATCGAGACGATGCGCTCCTCGACCCAGATGGGTCGCCTCGGCCAGCCCGAGGAGGTCGCCGCGGCGGCCGCCTTCCTGGTCTCCGACGACGCCTCCTACGTAACCGGCGAGACCCTCGGCGTCAGCGGCGGCCTGGGGATGGTCTGAGTGGCGGCGCTGCCGGGGCGCGTCCGCATCCGCGAGGTCGGGCCGCGCGACGGCTTCCAGAACGAGCCGGAGACGATCCCAACCGCGGAGAAGATCCGGCTGATCGACATGCTCTCGGCGACCGGGCTGGAGCGGCTCGAGGTGACCTCATTCGTGCGGCCGGAGGCGATCCCGCAGCTCTCCGACGCGGAGCAGGTGCTGGCGGGGGTCGAGCGGCGCGAGGGCGTCGCCTTCTCGGTGCTGATCCCCAACGAGCGCGGGCTGGAGCGGGCGCTGGCCCTGCGCGAGCGCTTCGACGAGATCAACGTCTTCGTCTCCGCCTCGGATACCCACAACCGCAAGAACGTCAACCGGACGATCGAGGAGTCGCTGAGCGGGCTGGAGCGGACCCTGGTGACGGCGCGCGAGGCAGGCTTGCGCTGCGAGGGGGTGATCTCGGTCTCCTTCGGCTGCCCCTACGAGGGGGCGGTCCCCCCCGAGCGGGTCTTCGGCATCGCCGAGCGCCTCGTCGCCGCCGGCTGCGCCGAGATCGGCTTCGGCGACACGACCGGGATGGCCAACCCGCGCCAGGTGGGCGAGTTCTTCGCCGCCGCGCGCGAGCGCCTTGCCGGCGTCGAGCTGACCGCCCATTTCCACAACACCCGCGGCCAGGGTCTCGCCAACGTGCTGGCCGCGCTCGAGCAGGGGGTCGAGTCCTTCGAGTCGAGCTTCGGCGAGCTGGGCGGCTGCCCGGTGCCGCCCGGCGCCACCGGCAACGTCGCCACGGAGGACGTCGTCTCGATGCTGAATGAGATGGGGATCGAGACCGGCGTCGACCTGCCGGCGCTGGTGGAGGCGGCCCGCGCCGCCCAGGACACGCTCGGCCGTCCCTTGGGCTCTCATGTTCTGCGCGCCGGCCCGGTGGACTGGCACCGCGGATAGGCTGACCGTCCGATGACAGGGTTCGCGCAGGCGCTCGAGGCTGCCCTTGCCGGGGGGCCCCAGCGCCATCACGAGAAGACCGCCACGCAGGGCAAGCTGCCGGTGCGCGAGCGGGTCGAGCGTTTGGTCGACTCCGGCTCCTTCGCCGAGGAGGCGGCGCTCGCCAACTGGGACCAGGAGGGCCTCGGCGCCGACGGCGTGGTCACCGGCCTGGCGACGATCGACGGACGGCGCGTCGCGCTGATGGCCAACGACCCGACGGTCAAGGCCGGCTCCTGGGGCCCGAAGACGGTCGAGAAGATCCTCCGCGTCCAGGAGCGGGCGCTCAGCCTGCAGATCCCGATCCTCTACCTGGTCGACTCGGCGGGCGCGCGGATCACCGAGCAGGTGCAGATGTTCCCCGGCCGCCGCGGCGCCGGGCGGATCTTCCACAACGAGGTGCGGCTCTCCGGCCAGGTGCCGCAGGTCTGCCTGCTGTTCGGGCCGAGCGCCGCGGGCGGGGCCTACATCCCGGCCTTCTGCGACGTGGTGATCATGCGCGACGGCAACGCCTCGATGTACCTCGGCTCGCCGCGCATGGCGGAGATGGTGATCGGCGAGAAGGTGAGCCTCGAGGAGATGGGCGGGGCGAAGATGCACACCGGCGTCTCCGGCTGCGGTCACTTCCTGGTCAAGAGCGACGAGGAGGCGATCGACCTCGCCAAGCGCTACCTCTCCTTCATGCCGGGCAACTGGCGCGAGGCGCCGCCGGTCGCGCCGCCCGTGGCGCCCGCCTCCGATACCCCGATCGAGGAGATCGTTCCCGCCGACGAGAACCGGCCCTTCGACATGAACCTGCTGCTCGACGCGCTGCTCGACGCGGAGAGCTTCCTGCCCGTGCACAAGCGCTGGGCGAAGGAGCTGATCGTCGGCTACGGCCGGCTCGACGGCCGGGTGGTCGGCGTCGTCGCCAACCAGCCCAGGCACACCGGCGGCGTGCTCTTCGTCGACTCCGCCGACAAGGCGGCGCGCTTCATCCAGACCTGCAACGCCTTCAACGTGCCGCTGCTCTTCCTCGCCGACGTGCCCGGCTTCATGATCGGCACGGCGGTCGAGCGCCAGGGCATCATCCGCCACGGCGCGAAGATGATCAGCGCCGTCTCCGAAGCGACCGTGCCCAAGCTCAGCGTCATTGTCCGCAAGGCCTACGGGGCGGGCCTCTACGCGATGGCCGGGCCGGCCTTCGAGCCCGACTGCTGCATCGCCCTGCCGAGTGCCTCGATCGCGGTGATGGGACCGCAGGCCGCCATCAACGCCGTCTTCTACAACCAGATCCAGGCGATCTCCGACGAGGCCGAGCGTGAGGCCTTCGTCGCCGCCAAGCGTGAGGAGTACGCCGAGGACATCGACATCCTCCATCTCGCCTCGGAGCTGGTCGTCGACGCGGTGGTCGATCCGGCCGATCTGCGCGCCGAGGCGATCCGCCGCTTCGCCCTGGCCGAGAGCAAGGCCCGCGGCTTCGCCGAGCGCCGCAACCCGGTGACCCCGGCCTGAGGCTCGGGGTGTAACGCGCTGTGGACGAGATAGCGCCACAAAGCGTTACGCCGGCGATCGAGGTCGACGGCCTGCGCGTGCGGCGCGGGGGCCGCGAGGTCCTGCACGGTCTGAGCTTCGGCGTGGCGCCGGGGCGCGTCACCGGACTGCTCGGCCCCAGCGGCTGCGGCAAGTCGACCCTGATGCGGGCGATCGTCGGCGTGCAGGTGGTCGAGTTGGGGCGGATCGCGGTGCTTGGCGCGCCGGCGGGCGCGGCGCAGCTGCGCCCTCGAGTCGGGTACGTCACCCAGGCGCCCTCCGTCTACGGCGACCTCAGCGTGCGCGAGAACCTGCGTTACTTCGCCCGCGTGCTCGGCGTGCCGGCGCGGCGGATCGGGGAGACGATCGAGACGGTCGCCCTCGGCGAGCAGGCCGACCAGGTGGTCTCGAGCCTTTCCGGCGGGCAGAGCGCCCGCGTCTCGCTGGCGACGGCGCTGCTGGGCGAGCCCGAGGTGCTGGTGCTCGACGAGCCGACCGTCGGCCTCGACCCGGTCCTGCGCCGCGACCTCTGGGCGACCTTCGCCTCGCTGGCCGCGGCCGGTACGAGCCTGCTCGTCTCCAGCCACGTGATGGACGAGGCCGAGCACTGCGACGAGCTGCTGCTGATGCGGGACGGGTACCTGTTGGCGTCTGAATCGCCCGCCTCCCTGCGAGACCGCACCGGCCGCGAGCAGCTCGACGAGGCCTTTCTCGCTCTGATCGAGGAGGGGAGGGCGGAGTGAGCGCCCGCGTCACCTGGGCGACGGCGCTGCGCGTGCTCACCCAGCTGCGCCGCGACCCGCGCACGATCGCCCTGCTGCTCGCCGTGCCGCCCTTCCTGCTCACCTTGCTCAAGGGTGCCTTCCAGCAGGATCCGGCCTCCTTCCAGCACGTCGGCGGACCGCTGGTCGGCCTCTTCCCGTTCACGACGATGTTCGTCGTCACCTCGATCACGATGCTGCGCGAGCGGACGACCGGAACGCTGGAGCGGTTGATGTCCCTGCCGCTGGCCAAGCTCGACCTGCTCTTCGGCTACGCGATCGCTTTTGCCGCGGTCGCGGTCGTGCAAGCTGGGCTGACCGGGGCGATCGCCTTCGGCCCGCTCGGCCTCGACGTCGCCGGCTCTCCGGCCGCGGTCGTCGCGCTCGCGGTCGGCAACGCGCTGCTCGGCATGTCGCTCGGACTCTTCGTCAGCGCCTTCGCCCGCACCGAGTTCCAGGCGGTCCAGTTCATGCCGGCGATCGTCTTCCCCCAGTTCCTGCTCTGCGGCCTCTTCGTCGCCCGCAACCAGATGGCCGGGGTTCTGCAGATCGTCTCGGACACGATGCCGCTCACCTACGCCTTCGAAGCACTCGAGCACGTCACCACGGAAGGCACGCTGGGCCCGCGCGGCGCCCTCGACGTGAGCGTGATCGTTGGCGCGACGCTGCTGGCGCTCGCCCTCGGGGCGGCTACATTGAGGCGGCGAACTCCGTGAACCAGTCGAGGGCAGCCGGGTTGGCGAGCGAGTCGCGGCTGGCGGCCTGCTCGGGCGGCGTTCCCATCAGGATCCGCTTGACCGGCACCTCGAGCGCCTTGCCGCTCAGGGTCCGGGGCACCGCGGCGATCGCGTAGACCTCGTCGGGGACGTGGCGCGGCGAGCACTGGGCGCGCACGCGGCGGGCGATCTCGCGTTTCAGCTCGTCGTCGAGCTCGGCCCCCTCGCGGAGGACGACGAAGAGCGGCATCCAGCCCTCGGTGCCGGGGCGGGGGACGTCGACGACCAGCGCGTCGACGATCTCCTCGAGGCCGAGCACGGCGCGGTAGATCTCGCTCGTCCCCATGCGGATGCCGGCTCGGTTGATGGTCGAATCCGAGCGGCCGTAGATCACGGCGGTGCCTCGGCTGGTGAACTCGATCCAGTCGCCGTGGCGCCAGACGCCGGGGAACATCTCGAAGTAGGCCTCGCGGTAGCGGCTGCCGTCCTCGTCGCCCCAGAAGAAGACCGGCATCGAGGGCATCGGCTCGGTGACGACCAGCTCGCCGACCTCGTCGACCACCGCACGACCCTCCTCGTCCCAAGCCTCGACCGCGGCGCCCAGCGCCCGCGCCTGCAGTTCGCCGCGGTAGACGGGGAGCAGCGCGCAGCCGCCGACGAAGGCGGTGCAGAGGTCGGTGCCGCCGCTGGTCGAGAAGAGCCAGGTGTCGGCACCGAGCTGCTCGTAGACCCAGTCGAAGCCCTCGGGCGAAAGGGGGGAGCCGGTCGAGCCGACCGCCTTGAGGCGGCTGAGGTCGCGTTTCGCGCCGGGCTCGACCCCGGCCTTCATGCAGGCGGCGATGTAGGCGGCGCTGGTCCCGAACATCGTCACCCCGGCGCGCTCGGCGAGGTCCCAGAGCACGCCCATATCGGGGTGGCCGGGATTGCCGTCGTAGAGGACGATCGCGGCGCGGGTCAGCAGTCCCGAGACGAGGAAGTTCCACATCATCCAGCCGGTTGTCGTGAACCAGAAGAGGCGGTCGCCGGGGTGGGCGTCGAGGTGGAGGTGGAGCTTCTTCAGGTGCTCGAGCAGGATGCCGCCCTGCGACTGGACGATCGCCTTCGGCAGGCCGGTGGTCCCGGAGGAGTAGAGGACCCAGAGCGGGTGGTCGAAGGGGACGCGCTCGAAGGTCAGCTCGGCGCCCTCGCCGGAGTCGAGCAGCTCGCCCCACTGGATCGCGTCGCGCAGGGGGGAGAGGTCGGGCTCGGGGTCGAGGTAGGGGAGGACGACGGTGCGCTCGAGGTCCGGCATCGCCTCCTGCAGCGCGGCGATCGTCTCGCGGCGGTCGAAGTCCTTGCCGCCGTAGCGGTAGCCGTCGACGGCGAAGAGCACCTTGGGCTCGATCTGGGCGAAGCGGTCGATCACGCTGGCCGGGCCGAAGTCGGGAGAGCAGCTCGACCAGATCGCGCCGATGCCGGCGGTGGCGAGGAAGGCGACGATCGCCTCCGGCACGTTCGGCATGTAGGCGACGACGCGGTCGCCGCGCTCGACCCCGAGGGCGCGCAGGGCGGCCGCGGTCGCGGCGACCTGGGCGCGCAGCTCGCCCCAGCTCAGCTCGCCGAGCTCGCGCAGCTCGGATGCGTGCAGGATCGCCGGCTCGACGTCGTCCTTGCCGGCGAAGACGTGCTCGGCGTAGTTGAGGCTGGCACCGGGGAACCACTCGGCGCCGGGCATCTCGCGGCTCGCGAGGGCGGGCTCGGGGGTGCCGTCTGCCTGCACCTCGAAGAAGTCCCAGATCGAGGTCCAGAAGCCCTCGAGGTCGTCGACCGACCACTGCCAGAGCTCGTCGTAGGCGTCGAAGCTCTTGCCGCGCTCGGTCTCCAGCCAGCGCATGTACTCGCGCAGCCGCGAGCCCTCGGCCAGCTCGGCCGGCGGCTCCCAGAGCTTCTCCGGCGCCGGCCAACTCACGCGGCGGCGCGGGCGCTCTCCGCCTGTGCCCGGTCCAGCTCGTGCGGGTCGTGCGAGCAGAGCAGCCGGACCTCGTCACCGTGGGAGGCGACCAGCTCGCGCAGCCGCTCCTGGTTGGCGCGGCGCCGGCGGCCGTCGGCGGCGTTGAGCAGCTGGAAGAAGCGCAGGCCGGGGGGACAGCGCGGTGGAGTGGCGAGCTCTCCGTGATCGAAGTAGGCGTCGCCGCAGTGCAGGAGCCACTCGTCCCCGGTGCGGATCGCGACCCCGGTGTGGCCGCGGGTGTGGCCGATCAGCGGGATCAGCAGCACCTCGGCGCCGAGGTCGGGGAGGATGCGCACGCCCTCGAAGTTGAGCCACTCGTCGCCTTCGGCGTCGTGGCGGACCCAGTTCGGGTCGTGACTCCAGTGGACGCCAAGGTAGCGGGGCTTATCGCGCAGACCGGGGTGCATCGCCGCGTCGAGCTCGCGCCCGAAGACGTGAACCTCGGCCTCGGGGAAGTCGGGCAGGCCACCGGAGTGGTCGGGGTCGAGGTGGGTGGTGACGATCTGGCGCACGTCGCCGGCGGCGAAGCCGAGCGCCTCGACCTGCTTCAGCGCCGTCTCACCGATCTCCGCTCTGGGCCGCATCGTCGCGAAGAAGGGCCCCAGCTGGCGCGGGTTGGCGACGTCGGCCGTGCCGAACCCGGTGTCGACCAGCACCAGCCCTTCCTCGCCCTCGATCAAGAGGCAGTGACAGACGACCCGCGCCGGCTCCAACCACCCGCCCCGCCCGTTGATCAGCCGCGCGCTGTGAGGGCAGAGAGTCCCGCAGTTGAGGTGGTGAATCCTCATCCCGCCGCGGCAGTCTAAAGGGCGAAGTAGGCTTCGGGAACCACCAAATACCGATCGGCCATGAATGAGCGATCAGATAAGCCGGAGTGGTGGAACGGTAGACACGATTGATTCAAAATCAATTGCTCGAAAGGGCGTGTGGGTTCGACTCCCACCTCCGGCATCGATGGGGCCGAAATTTCAGACAGGAAGCGGGGCGCCGTCGTCCGGCGTGGCGCCGGCGCCGTAGTCCTCGCCGGAGCCGATCGGGCGCTCCTCCTCCACGTGCCAGTTCTGGTTGAACGCGTAGAGGGAGACGGCGACCACGACGATCTGCAGCAGCAGCAGGACGATCACCAGCAGGCCGATCGCCGAGCTGGAGATCAAGCCTTCGTCGAAGCCCGCCTTGTCGCGGGCGAACCAGCTTTCGACTCCCGTTGCGCAGAAGATTGCGAGGATCGTCGAGAGGGCCGCGACGACCGGCAGGATCCCCCGGTTCCAGCGCGCGACGAGGAAGGCGAAGAAGGCGTAGAGCGCGGCGTAGATCAGGCAGATGATCCCCATGCCGCCACCGCCCGTCAGCAGCGAGAAGCCGGTGATCGTGATCAGCGCCGCGATCGCGGCCGTCGCCGCGAGCAGGAAGGCGAGCACGAACTTGGTCGTGACCGACTCGGCCTTCTCCCGATTCGGCCGCCAAAGCTCGTAGCCGGGCCTCACCTCTCCAATCGCCACGCGACGATCATAGAATCCAGAAGCGACATCGCGGCGTTGGCCGCGCGTTAAGCCCGTTTTCCTCGGATCTGTTGCTGAACGCGTATCGCGGTGCCTTCCGGATGTAGGAGCCTTTGCGCTCGGTGGCGATGATCCGGGTGCCGTCGCTGTGGATCAAACCCCTCACGAATGGTCGCCGCTCTGCTTCTACGATGCGTTCCTGCCATGGCGCGAGCCAAATCGGGCGCAAGTGCTGCACGAGTACGCGACAGTCGTTGACCTGGTCGGTCAAGGCTTGTCAGATCGGGAGGTTGCCGGAAAAACCGGGGTCCCGCGCCGACTACGCATGATTCAAAGAGAACAGGGAGACGAACATACGTTCGATTTTAGCCGGTCGCCGGAGAACTCGAATCTGAGACAGCCTTACAATCGATCGGCTGCGGGCGTGGTGAAATGGCAAACACGCCGGCTTTAGGTGCCGGTGCTCGAAAGAGCTTGGGGGTTCAAGTCCCTCCGCCCGCACTCCGCCCCGCCGACCGGCCGCTACGATGCGACTCCCTCGGGGCAGTGGCCAAACTGGCTAAGGCACCGGTCTCCAAAACCGGCGATTCTAGGTTCGAGTCCTAGCTGCCCCGCTCGCTGGGCGGCGATGCCCTTCCCTCCTGGCCGGTCGTGAAATGGCTGGCGGGGCGTCGCGGCGGAAGTCGAAGATTCGCTCGAAGTCGCGGCGGACGAAGAGTCGGTGGGCGATGGCGCCCAGGGGGCCATAGGGGATGGCGTTGCGGACCCGGTCGTGGATCGTGCAGGTGCGCCCGTCGTCGTGAGGCTCGAAGACGTGCGTGTGCTCCCAGAGCGCGTAGGGCCCGCGGGTCCGGGTGTCGGTGAAGCGCAGGGGCGGCTCCCAGGTCTCAATGCGGGTTTGCCAGCTAAAGGGGACTCCGTGCAGGCGCAGCCGGTAGTCGAGCAGCGTCCCCGCTCCCATCGCGATCGGACCGGAGGTCGCCGGTCGGAAGTGGAGCCAGGGCGGAGTCATCGGCTCGAGGTTGACCGCGTCGGCGTAGAAGTCGAAGGCGCGGTCAACCTGGGCGGGGACGCGCTGGCTGCGTTCGAGGACGTGCTCCTGCATTGGTGCCAGTCCCGCAGGCTGGGAATCGGGGTCGGGTAGCTTGGACCGATCCCACAGTGCACGTTGATCGCAGGTGCGACGGGTTTCGTCGGCGGCCGCCTGGCCGCGGCGCTGGCCGGCTCAGGGCCGGTCCGGTGCCTTGTCCGCGATCGCTCTCGCGCGGCGAAGCTCGAGCGCCTGGACGTCGAGCTGCGGGTCGGTGACCTCGCCGACCCCCCGAGCCTGGGCGGCGTGGGCGAGGGAGTCGACGTCGCCTATTACCTGGTCCACGCAATGGCGGGAGGGGCCGGCTTCGAGGAGCGCGAGCGGGTCGCCGCCGGCAACTTCGCCCGGATGGCGAAGCGCGAGGGGGTCGGGCGGGTCGTCTATCTCGGTGGGCTCGGCGAGGAGGCCCAGTCCAAGCGCCTGCGGAGTCGCCACGAGACCGCGCGCATCCTCGCGGCGGAGGGGCCTCCGCTCACCTACTTCAGGGCGGGGATGGTGGCCGGCGCCGGCAGCGAGTCCTACCGCACCCTGCGCTACCTGGTCAGGCGGCTGCCGGTGATGGTGGCGCCGAGCTGGCTTCGCATGCCCACCCAGCCGATCGGGATCGACGCGACGATCGAGTACTTGCGGCGCGCCCCGTCGGTGCCCGAGTCCACCGGCCGCGAGGTCCAGATCGGCGGGCCCGACGTTCTCTCCTACGCTGAGATGCTCGACCGCATGGCAATCGCTCTGGGCAAGGCGCCGCCGAGCCGTTCGGGATCGATTCCGAGCCGTTCGATGAGACGTTGCGGCGGGCCCTGGCCGAGGAGGCGGCGAGCTCGTGACGACGCCCGCCTATGACCGCATGGGCATCGAGTACAGCCAGGTGCGGCGGGCTGAGCCGCGCTTCGAGGCGGCGATCTGGGCGGCCCTTGGGGACGGGCGGCGGGTGCTCAACGTGGGGGCGGGGGCCGGGTCGTACGAGCCCATTGACCGCGAGGTGATCGCAGTGGAGCCCTCGCCGGTGATGATCGCCCAGCGGCCGCCGGGCGCGGCGCCGGCGATTCGGGGAGTCGCCGAGGCGCTGCCGCTTGACGACAAGTGCGTCGACGCGACGATGGGCGTCTTCACGATGCAGCACTGGGACGACGTGGACCAGGGGCTCGCCGAAGCGCTGCGGGTCACGCGCGACCGAGTCGTCTTGCTCACGCTTGACATCGATGCGACCGCCGAGATGTGGCTCTGCCGCGACTACCTGCCCGAGATCGTCGAGCACGACAGCCAGACTTTTCCGTCGATCGCGCATCTCGAAGCCGCCTTGCCGAACGTCAGCGTCGAGGTGCTGCCGGTCCCGGCCGGGTGCGCCGACGGCTTCTGCATCGCGCTCTGGGATCGGCCGGAGGCGTTCCTCGACCCGGACGTTCGACGGTCGTCCTCGATCTGGCACCTGCTGCCCGACGCCGCCGTCGAGCCAGCCCTGGAGCGACTCAGCGAAGACCTCGAGAGTGGCGAGTGGGACCGTCGCTACGGCGAGCTGCGGACGCAAGCCTCGCTTGACGTGGGCCTGCGCTTGGTCACAGCTGAGCTCGCCTGAGTCATCTTCTGAGCTGTGCAGGGATAATCCCGCGATGGCACCGACCCTTCCCCGGCGAGTCGAGAAGCCGTGGGGGCATGAGGTCTGGTTCGCGCACACGGAGCGCTACGCGGGGAAGCTCCTGTACGTGACCGCGGGGCACCGCCTCTCGGTCCAGTATCACGAGGCGAAGGACGAGTCGTCCTACCTGCTCTCGGGCCGTCTGCTGCTGAGCACGGGGAACGATCCGGATCGTCTCGACGTCGCCGAGATCGCCGCCGGCGCCGCCTGGCGCAACGAGCCGGGTGCGCTGCACACGATCGAGGCGCTCGAGGACTCGGTCGTGGTCGAGGTCTCGACGCCGGAGCTCGACGACGTGGTTCGGCTCTCGGATCGCTACGGCAGGGCCGCGGCAAGGACCTGAGGCACCGGGACCGGCGTTTAGTCCGGATTTCCGTCGAGCGCCCGTCGAACGAAATCCGACTTTGCCTCGGTGTAGGCCTCGCGATCCTGCGCGAAGCGGCTCGCGAGGCTTCGCTTCAGCGTCACGTATTGGCCGGCGAGTCGTGCGTCGGCTCGCAGGCGGTCGCGGAACGCGAGCTCGTCGCGGTAGCGCTTGGAGCCCACCGGGACGAGGTGGAGGTGATGCGTGCGGCGGCTCGGGTGGGGCTTGCAGAACCAGTGCATCTCCTCGGGGAGGTACGGCGCGTACATGTAGCCGAGTCGTGCCAGTGGCTTGAAGCACGCTCGCGACTCTTCGAGGCCACGGACGCCGACCAGGATGTCGATGATCGGCTTCGCATCCAAACCGGGAACCGCTGTGCTCCCGACATGGTGAATGCCGCCGACGACCCACTCGCCGATCGCATCGTCCAGCGCCCCCCGCTCCTCATCGAATCGGCCGGGCCAGGCTGGGTCATACGGAATGAGGCGAATCGGTTCGTCGGAGGTGGGCCCGATCTGGTCTAGAAGCTGACTGAGCGCCGGGAGGTCGAGTCGGGTCGTGGGGGAGTCCGCAGGCAGCTCCTCCTCACCCACGTAGACGGTCGCGACCCCGAGCGCAGACGCAGGGGCGATGTCGCGCTCGAGCGAATCGCCGACGAAGAGAGCCTCATGCCGCTGGCAGCCGGCACGCTCCAGTGCCCTCTCGAAGAGTCCATCGCTCTTCGAGGCCCCCTCGCCGGCTGACGTCACGAGCAGATCCACGCTGGTCGCGATGCCCAGGCGCTCGATCGTCGTCCGCTGCGCGTCGTGTGGACCCTCGCTGACCACCATCACCGCGAGGCCGACTCGCCTTGCGGCTCGCAGTGCCTCGCCGGCGCCCGGCTTCAGCTCGAGCGCTTCGGCAAGCGTCGCGTCATAGATCTCAAGCAGCCGATCGACCTGCGGCTCGGGGTCCACACCGAACCCGCCGAGCAGCGCGACGAAACGCTCGGCCCGGTGCTCGCTCGAGCTCTTCGCTTGGATGAAGTGGTCGCCCTGCGCGGCTCGGAGAATCCCGCGGTACGCCTCGGCGAGTTCTTCCCCGTCGATCCCGAATCCCTCCTCGACCTCGTCGAAGACTGCCCCCGCCGCCTTCCCCGACGCGCGCTTGAAGTAGTGCAGCGTGTCGTCCAGATCGAAGGCGATCCAGCGCAGGTCGGGTGGCAGCTGCTGTGTCATCAATCGGTTGGCTCTTGGCACAAGATAGAAATAGGAGCCGCCGATGACCTACCCTGGCTCCTACCTTCATCAGCTCCCCACGGCGCATGTGCTCGAGCTTCCGCGGGCATATTTCCTCACTGGCGTCTTTCAGCTGCGATGAGTCGGCCGGCGAACGGGGTGGGCAGCGCGGTCCGAGACGATGCCCTGGCGATATGCGAGATCTACAACGCCGCGCTTGCCGAGCGGTCCTCGACCTTCGAGACGGCGCCACGTTCGCCCGCGGACTTCCGGTCGCGGATCGAGGACCCCCGGTTTCCGCTGCTCGTCGTCTGCGATGCCGACAAGGACATCGCCGGGTGGGCCGGGCTCGCCTCCTACAGCGCTCGCGAGTGCTACGCCGGCATCGGTGAGGCGAGCGTCTACGTCGCGCCGCGAGCTCGCGGTCACGGACTCGGCACGACGTTGACCGAAGCCCTCATCCGGGCTGCCGCTGAGAGCGGCTTCCACAAGATCGTCGGCAAGCTCTTTACCGACAATCTCGCGAGCGTCCGCATGGTCGAGCGCTGCGGCTTTGACTCCGTCGGGCTGCATCGCCGCCACGGCCAGCTCGATGGCATCTGGCGGGACGTGCTCGTCGTCGAGCGGCTGCTTGCCGACGGCCTCAGAACAGGTCACACGCCATCGGCGCCGGTCATCGGCCTGGACCACGTGCAGGTCGCGGCGCCAGCTGGGAGTGAGGGCGACGCCCGTCGCTTCTTCGGAGGGCTGCTGGGTCTCGGTGAGCTCCAGAAGCCCGAAGCCCTCCGGGGTCGCGGCGGCGTCTGGTTCGCCTGCGGCGCCCAGCAGGTTCACGTCGGGGTGACTGACGACTTCGCGCCCGCTGCGAAGGCGCATCCAGCGTTGCGTGTCCGTCAGGCCGACCTTGATCCGGTCGCCGAGCGTCTATTGGCCGCGGGGAGCACGGTTCGGTGGGACGACGCCATTCCGGGAACGCGTCGCTTCTACACCGCCGATCCCTGGGGCAATCGGATCGAGCTGCTCGCCGCCGGCTGATTCGGCCGCCGGACCAGATGACTGGGGCGCGGCTATCGCTGGATCTCCAAGGCCACCAGCCGCAGCCCCACGTCGAGCTCGTCCCGCGTGCGCAGGTGCCCATAGCGCTCCTCCCAGGCGCCGCTTTCGAGATCGGCGGCCAACCGAACGCGTCCCGCGTCCCTCGACTTCTCCGAGATGCTCTGCCAGACCCACATCGGCCGCACGATCTCCTCGTCGAAGAGCAGCTCGGGCCTCGTCCAGAGCGCCGCGAAGAAGAGATCCGTGCAGTCTCGTGGCACCGGGACGGGGGAGCTGGTCGCCCCGGTCAGCTTCTTCAGCAGGTTGCGGCTGCTCGCTCCGGAAGGGCGCTTGAGCGCGAGCATCTCCGGGAAGTAGTCGGCGGTGATCCAGAGGTCGTCCAGCGCCTCGGAGTCGAAGGTCACGATTACCACTCGCTGCCGCGCGACCCGCCGCATCTCGCCGAGGCCGGCGTCGAGGTCGGTCCAGTGATGGGCGGTCAGAACCGCGAGCGCGGCATCGAAGGAGCCGTCGGGGAAGGGCAGGGATTCGGCGCTTGCCTGCACGACCGGCGCCGCGTCCGCCGGCCGCTGGGCGATCATCTCGGCCGAAGGTTCGACCGCCGTCACCTCGCGATCCGTCGGCTCGTAGGAGCCCGCGCCGGCGCCGACGTTGACCACGCTGCGCGCCTCGCCGAGCGCCGCGACGATCCGGCGAGCGACGCGCGGGTCGCCGCGGCGGGTGTTCGCGTAGCCGCGCCCGAGGCTGTCGTAGGGCGCCTCGTCCACCGCTTTCATTCAGAGCCCGGCCGGGTGCCTCGCCGCGAAGCCGGCGCCGTCGACTTTGGCGCGGTGCCAGCGGGGGCCACTGACGCCGGATGGGTCGTCGCGGGTGTCGAAGCGCAGGCCGGCGATCGCCATGTAGACGTGCTCGGCGTTGGCGTAGACGGAGATCCAGCGGCCGGCGCCGGCATCTCCCCAGTAGGCGAGTTGGCCCGAGACCATCGTCGAGCTCAGCAGGCCGGCCGCGTGGAGCACGTAGCTGACCGCCCCCGAGCAGTCATAGCCGCGGGAGAGGAAGCTGGCGTGGCCACCGCCCCAGACGTATGGCCGCCCGCGCAGGCGGTTGGCGGCGGCGATCGCGCGCTTCACCGCGGTGGGGGCGCCAGGCGGCGCGATCGCCAGCCCTTCAACCAGGTCGGCGCCGCAGTTGGCGCTGGTGCGGACCGCGCCGGGCGGGGTCGGCATGCAGCCGGCGCCCCAGGGGACCTGTTCGGCCGACGCGGCCGGCGCCGAGAGGCCGGCCGCCGCGAGGCAAAGTGCCAGCAGGGTTGAGTGCCTCATGCGCACGGCGATTCAGGGTAGCCGCATCCGGGCGCGGCGTGGGCCGGAAGACCTCAGTGGCTTCCCGGCTGCAACCCGATCAGCGCGAAGTAGCCGATCAGGTAGAGGCGGCGGCCGTCGGAGACCATCGGCGTGTAGCCGGCCTGTTTGATGCGGAAGGTGCGGCGGTGCGTGCGGGCGTCGATGCCGAGCGTTTCTTGCGTCTTGAAGCTGGAGACGTAGACGGTGTGGCCGATCACGGTCGCCGTGCCGGGGACCGGGCCACCCACGGCGTAGCTCCAGCGCGGCCGCCCGCTGCGCGCGTCGAGCGCGTAGAGGCGCTTGTCGTAGGAGCCGATGTAGACGGTTGGCGGCGTGCCGGGAACGCGGGCGACGGCGGGCGAGCCGTAGACGAAGTTGTTGGTGGGGAAGGCCCACTCGACCCGGCCGGTCCGTTCGTCGAAGGCGTACACGGTGCCGTCGTCGCGGCCGGCGTAGACGCGGCCGAAGGCAATCGCGGGGGAGGAGAAGAAGCCGCCCTCGCCGAAGGGCGGCACCTTCGAGGTGTTGGTGCGCCAGATCAGGTGGCCGCTGCGCGCGTCGAGACAGAAGACGCCGCTCTCGTAGTCGGCGACGAAGACGCGGCCGTCGTGGAAGCTGGGGCTGGCTTTGATCGCGCCGGGCGCGTTGAACTGCCAGAGGACCTTGCCGTCGGAGGCACGCACGGCGAGCAGCTTGGCCTTGTCGGTGCCGAGGTAGAGGGTGCCGCCGACCGCCATCGGCGAGGATTCGAGGTGCCCCGGCAGCGCCTGGTCCCAGACGCGCTTGCCGGTTTCGGCGTCGACCGCGAGCAGGTTGCCGTTGACGTCGGCGAAGAAGACCTTGCCTTCGTGGTAGACCGGCGCGGTCACGTCGCTCGGCGTGCCCGAGTTGCGCGGGTTGGGGTTGCGTTCCCAGAGAACCTTGCGGTCGCGCAGCCGCACCGCCTTGGAGTTGCCGTACTTGTTGACGACGTAGGCGACGCCGTCCGCCACCGCCGGCGGGAACTCGATCAGCGCGTGCGTGTCGATCGACCAGGCTTCGCGCAGCGGCGGATCGAGCGCCCGCCGCCGAGCCGGCAGGTACTGCGTCCGCTCCGGAACCCGGCCGAAGACCGGCCAGGCGACGAGCCCGGCGCCCGAGCCTGCCGGATCGCCCGCGCCCGCCGACCCGCCGCAGCCGCAGAGCGCCAGCGGCGCAGCCAGCGCGAGCGCGAGGAATATCGGTGCCCATCTCCGCATCGACGCCTCTCCATCGGCTCTGGAGCGCGGATCTTGAGTGAGGCCCAGGTAGGGCTGGGAGAAGCAGCGGACGGGAATTGAACCCGCATCATCGCCTTGGAAGGGCGAGGCTCTACCGTTGAGCTACCGCTGCACGAGCGATAAGGCAGAATGTAGGCCACCCACGGGGAGTGGCGCAGTCTGGTAGCGCACTCGGCTGGGGGCCGAGCGGTCGCAGGTTCAAATCCTGTCTCCCCGATGAGAAGACCCTCATTTGAACCGCCGCCAGAAGAAGCGGCGGTTTGCGTGGTGGCCTCACCATCCAGCCGGACAGGGAGTTCAGGGTCAGCCAGCGTCGCGACGGGCTCGGCGACCTCCGCCGTTTCGATGTCGTCGTCGTAGACAAGGAGCCGCTCAAAGAGCGCCTGGTTCCACTGGCGCCGCAGGTGCCCGGGCGCGGCCAGGTAGGCGTTCTGGCAGTCGGCAAGCAGGTCGAGCGCCTTGCCCAGCGTGTCCTCGATGTCGGCGAGGGAAGCCCCGGCGACTTCAAGCTGCCGCTCGGCCTGGTTGGTCTCGGCGGTCAGCCGGTCCTGCTCTTGACGCAGCAGGTCGATTGGCACCGCCCCCACGTAGTAGGCGTGAAGGAGCTTCTCGCGCTCCTCGGTCAGCTTGGCGATGCGGCGGCGCTGGCGAGTGGATTCGGCCTCGGCTTGCGTTCGCATTCCGGCGAGAGCCTTGTTCAGCTTCTCCCGTACCGCCTCTGCCTGCTTGTGCGGCATCCGAACCTCGCCATAGGCGCGCTCCACCGCCGTCTCGATCAGGTCGACGGGTACGTAGGGCTGCTCGCAGCCCGTGCCCTTCATCCGCCCGATGCAGAAGAAGTAGGGGTAGCGACCGCCGTTGCCGTTGGCCTGGATAAGGCTCATTCGCGAGCCGCAACGCCCGCAGTAGAGCGAGCCCTTCAGGTAGTGGTGGTGCTTTCGGTCCTTCTCGGTGGCGTGGTTGTGAGCAGCGAGGACGGCCCCAGCTTTGGCAAAGGTGGCGTCGTCGATCAGGTGCTCGTGGCGGCCCTCGTATTCGACCCCGGCGTAGCGGACGGTGCCCACGTAGTAGGAGTTCTGGAGCAGGGTGGCCAGCTGCGAGCGCGAGAGCGGCCTTTCGGGCTTCTTCGCGGTGGGTCGCGTTCGCAGGCCCCGCTCTGTCAGGGCCGCAAGCAGGGTGTCAAGCGTGTAGGCGCCTGAGCCGTAGGCGGCAAAGGCCCAGCGAACGTGGGGCGCTCGCTCGGGGTCGATCTCGACCGTGCGGATTTCCTGTCCCTCGATCAGCTTGCGGACGTTGAGATAGCCGAGCGGAGCGCGGTGCGGCGTCCCGCCTGACTTCGCCTTCTGGACGAGACCCTTCTTCGCCTCGGCCGCCAGGTTGGCCGAGTAGAACTCGGCGTTGGCAGCAACGATGGCGTGCATGAATGCCCCGACCGGGGTGCGGTCGATGTTCTCGGTCACCGAGACTAGCTCTGCCCCGGCTTCTTGCAGCGCGTAGGTAATCGTCGCGTCGTCGTAGCGGTTGCGCGCCAGCCGGTCCACCTTGTGGACGATCACCAAACCAGGTCGCGCTTTTCCTCCAAGCGGGCCAGCAGTGCCTTCAGTTCGGGGCGGTCGGCCGTCTTTGCCGACTCGCCTCTATCGACGTACTCGGCGACGACCTCGGCATCCAGCTCGGCGGCCTTGGCCTGACACGCCTCCCGCTGGGCCGGGATCGAGTAGCCCTCCGGCTCGCGACCCCTGGTCGCCTGCGCAACCGTCGATACCCGCAGATAGATCGCCGCCCGTTTCATCGCCGACATGTTCGCTCCGCTGCCTGTGACCTTCCAGTCGCCTTGTGACGGCGGCCTGAATGGGGGCAGGCAGGATCGGTTGCCAGCGCCAGCAGCGCGGCCACGAAGCGGTCAAGGTCGGCCTCCTTGCGGTGGAGGGCCACAACCCGCGCCGAGCGCGCCCTGCCGCGCGCACGTCGCGTCTGCTGGCAGCTCTCGCGCCTACTCGGCATGGGTATCTCCTACGTTGGCGCCGCACCAGGCGGCGCGATTCATTGTCTGCGCGGTTCGGCCGAAGAAGCGCTGCGTAGCCAGCGCGGAGGCGATGGCCGGGCGCCGGGACGGGCGGCGAAGAACACACGCAGACGACGAAGGTGCATCCAGCTCCAGCACCGACCTTGTTGCGACGTAGATATGTCGGCAAAACCGAAAGCGCGCAAACCCGCACCACGCTCGCGAAAGCTCGCCCTTCGGGCAGAGCGCCAAGCGACCTGACGGGTGGCCTGACGGGCGACCGCACGGGTGGCCTGCGCGCGACACCCCATGACGCGCCTTCGCGGCGTCGAGGCGGAGGCCGCGCGGTTGCACGAGGAGGCGCTGCGTAGCCAGCGCGGAGGCGATAGCGATGGCGCCGGGAGCGAGGGGCGCGTAGATGTTCGAGAACGAGGAGATGGCCGACCGACTACGGCGATCCGCAGAGATGTCGGCAAACCTCGAAGCCCGCAGGCGGCACCACGTTTGGGATCGCGCGCGCGGGCTCGGATTCGAAGCGGAAGGGCTTGGGGAAGGGCCACCGGAAGGGCTGGTGGAAGTGCGAGGAGAAGCCGATTCGAAGCTCATGCCATCTTCAATAGCTCCGTCACGAGCAGAAGTCCAGTCTGTCAACGCCGGTTGAAAACCGGACCACTTCTGCCGGTTGAAAAGTGGACCACCCCCGGCGGTCGCGACGTTGAGCATTGCCCCCGCTTGAAGGTCGAGATCCCGCCTGCGGAGACGAGCCCGTAGGGCGAGGCGGAGCAGGCGGGAGTGGTCAGTCCCGCGGCGGCGGGGAACCCAGATCCTTGTCGCGCAGGCGGAAGCTGTCGCCCTTGAGGCCGAGGATCTCGGCGTGGTGGACGAGCCGGTCGATCATCGCCGCGGCGACGACTTCGTCGCCGAAGATCTCCCCCCAGGCACTGAAGGGCTTGTTCGAGGTGACGATCAGCGAGGCACGCTCGTATCTGGCCGAAACCAGGCTGAACATCAGGTTCGCCGCCTCGGGGTCAAACGGTATGTATCCGACCTCGTCAACCACGATCAGGGGCACGTAGCCCAACCGGCGCAACTCCTCCTCGAGCTTGCCCTGGCGCTTTGCCTCGCCGAGGCGCGCCACCCACTCGGTCGCGGTGGCGAACTGCACCCGCTGGCCGGCCAGACACGCCCGGATGCCAAGCGCGATCGCCAGGTGGGTCTTGCCGGTGCCCGGCGGCCCGAGCAGCACGACGTTCTCCTTGCCGTGCAAGAAGTCCAGTTGCCCCAGGTGCTCGACCACCTGCTTCTTCACCGAGTGCTGGAAGGTGAAGTCGAACTCCTCGAGCGTCTTCCTGGCCGGGAAGCGCGCGGCCTTGATCCGGTTCTCGCCGCCGTGGGACTCCCTGGAGGAGACCTCGGTGGAGAGCACGGCCTCCAGGAAGCGCTCGTGAGACCAATCCTCCTCGCGGGCGCGCTCGGCGAGCTTGGGCAGCGCCCGGGCCGCTGCCGGCGTCTTCAGCGCCCTGAAGAGATGGGTGAGCTCCGCGGTCTTGGTCATGCCGGGATCAGCTCGTCGTAGCGAGCAAGGGAGCGCAGCTCGACATCGACGTCGGGCCCGCGCTGCCTGGTGCCGCGCATCTGGTCGAGCAGCTGCTGGTGGGCGGGATCGGTGAAGGTCAGGCCCTTGGCGAAGGAGCGCCGATGGGAGGTGACGAGGGTGCCTGTGCCGAGCTCTGTCGCGGTGATCTCCCGCTGAGAGGCCCTGACCTCCACACGCCGCCCCGCTGCCCGTGGGTCCAGGGAGTAGTCGTTGGTGTCGAAGCGCAGGTAGGGCTGCTGGGGCACGCGCATGACGAAGCGGCGATCGACGTCGGGCATCTGCTCGGGCAGCGCCCGCATCCGCTCGCGCTCTTGCACCAGGCGCTCGGCGGGCACGGCGCGGATGCCGCGGTGAAGCCGGGTGTTGGCGCGCTTGGCGAACCACTCGTCGAGGCAGGCCTGGAAGTGCTCGGGCGAGGCGAAGGCGCGGCCCGGTTCGAAGTTGGAGCGCAGGAAGCGGTGGGAGCGCTCGAGGATGCCCTTGGACTCGGGGTCTGCCGCCTCGCAGATCGAGAAGCCGACGGGCAGGGAGCCGCAGAAGGCAGCGAAGGCGTCGGTGGGCTTGCCCTTCGGCGCGATCGCCGCCTCGCGGTCCCAGACGGCGGTCTCCGGCAGGGCGCCCAGCTTCGCCAGGCACCTACCCATGCCCCAGAGGATGTCGGGCGCCTGCTTGGCGAAGATCAGTGCCCCGGCGCCGGCGCGCGAGAAGCCCAGGGCACTCGTGACGACCCAGCCCCGCCTCGTCTGCCCGTGGCCGACCGGGATCTCCTCCCTCGGCTCCCAGAGGTCGAACTGGCAGATCTCCCCGGGCCGGTAGACGGTGCGCTGGTAGGTGCGCCTGGGAGCCAAGCGCGGGCGGACCTCGCGCAGGTGGTCGTCGAGGATCGTCTTGCCGCCCTCATAGCCCAACTCCGTGATCAGCTCGCGGATGCGGGTGCCGGGCATGCGGTGCTCAGAGCGCAGCAGGCGCTCGATCTCCTCCTTGAAGGGGTCGAGCTTGGAGGGCGCCTTCGGTCGGCGGTAGGCCGGCGGGCGCTTCGCCGCCAAGGCGCGGCGGATTGTTTCCCGGTGCAAGCCGGTGCGACGGCGGATCTCGCGAATCGAGACGCCGTCGACGAAGTGCATCCGTCTGATCTCCGCCCATTGCTCCACGTCGACCACCCGCTCCTCCTCGCCTCGATCTCTTCGATCGGGCGAGCGTCCAGACCCGGCCGGATGACTCCGGCCCTGCGCCAGGGGGGTCAGTTTTCGACCGGCGCAGGTGGTCCAGTTTTCAGGCGGCGCCTACAGTCCAGTCGACTTTCGACGGCTCCGTAATCGCCGCGCATCCCCGCCTATCGCGGCACAAAATGGCTACTCGCTTTGCTTCGGCGGCCGAGCTACAGTCGCGAAAACTGAAATGCCCCGGCGGCGCTCGACACGCCCCGGGGCCGGCAGTGCGCTCAGCATGACCGACAGCTCGGGGGTGCAAGTCCCCCGTGGATCAGATGGCAGAAACCACAAGCCAAAGGCAACTGCGTCGTCGCGAGGCGGGGTGGGGAGGAAGCCGGAGGCGAAATCGCGACCCGAGGTACACGAACCGCATACGAGGCGGCACGGTCCGGGCGAGCCAGCTGCTGATGGCGAAGCCCGTTGCCATCAAAGGGCCGGGACGTAGATGCGGCGGGTGCGCGAGGAAGGTTGTCGGTCTTACCTGGGGAGATCTCCATGGGAGTTCTGGGATGCCCGTCCACGCGAAGCGTGATCGTCGGGTGGCAAGGGACCGTCTGGGCCGGGAGGCTCCGACGCACCGTGGAGAAGTCAGCAGAGGCCGAAGTACCGGCGGGATCGAGGTTCGCCGGGAAGGGCCGAACGCGAAGTCGAGGCGCAGGACGCGCGTGCTCGCGAGGATCGCACCGACCGCAGCCAACCCCGTCAGGGGCCTTCGCGCAATGGATGCCTAGGGTGAAGCCCGAAGCTCCCCGCGAAGAGCGCAGCGACCCTCCGGCGCCACGCGACACCGCTCCTCACCCCGCCGGGGCAAGCCTCTGGGAGCAGTTCCTCTCCCGCGAGAACCTCGCCCTGGCGCTCAGACGTGTCGAACAGAACGCCGGTGCCCCTGGCCCCGACGGGATGAGCACGAAGGAGCTGCGGCCGTGGTTGCAAGATCATTGGCCGCAGATCCGCAATGCTCTCGACGCGGGCACCTACCGACCGCAACCCGTGCGCAGGGCGACGATCCCCAAGCCCTCGGGCGGACAACGGATGCTGGGGGTGCCGGCCGCGGTGGATCGGCTGATCTGCCAGGCCCTATCGCAGGTGCTCACACCTGTCTTCGATCCGCATTTCCATCCCCATAGCTTCGGCTTTCGGCCGGGGCGCTCGGCCCACCAAGCGGTCGAGCGGGCACGCCAGTTCATCGCCGATGGCACGGCGTGGTGCGTCGATTTTGACCTCGACTCGTTCTTCGACCGAGTTCAGCACGACGCGCTGATGGCGAGGATCGCAAGACGGGTGGCAGACAAGCAGGTGCTGGCGCTGATCCGGCGCTACCTGGGAGCGGGCGTCATGGATGGCGGGGTGGTGCACGCGAGCGAGGAGGGGACCCCGCAGGGGTCCCCGCTCAGCCCGCTGCTCTCCAACGTCATGCTCGACGACCTCGACTGGGAGCTGGAGAGGCGCGGGCACCGCTTCGTCCGCTACGCCGACGACGGCAGGATCTACGTCGCCAGCGAGCGGGCGGGGCAGCGAGTCATGCAGAGCATCACGCGCTATGTCGAGAAGACGCTCAAGCTGCGCGTCAACCGCCGCAAGTCGGCGGTTGACTGGGCGAGCAGGCGGCCCTTCCTTGGGTTCTGCTTCGCTCGTCGCGGTGGTGAGGTGCAGGTGTGGCTGGACCCAGCGGCTCGCAAGCGGGCCAAGGACCGGCTGCGAGCCCTCACCTCGCGCAGATGGGGCGTCTCGATGGAGCGGAGGATCACCGAGATCAACCGCTTCACGGTCGGGTGGACGGCTTACTTTTCGTTGGCCGACACGCCCTGGCCGTTCATCGAACTCGACGGCTGGCTCAGGAGGCGACTGCGCCAGACACGCTGGAAGGAATGGAAGCGCGTCCGCACGCGGAGGCGCAACCTCCAGGCGCTGGGAATGCCCGATCGCGAGGCCCGTGAGTGGGCCGGGACGAAGAAGGGCTACTGGCGCGTCGCAAGGTCCGCCTTGCACCGTGCTCTACCTGCCGCCTACTGGACCGAGCAGGGCCTCAAGGGATTCGCCGAGCCCTACCGCCGCTTCCGGGACACGACGCGAACCGCCGGATGCGGACCCGCATGTCCGGTGGTGTGGGAGGGGCGGGGTTAAGCCCCGTCCCTACCCGATCCGAAGAGTTGACCTTCGATGCAAGCGAAAAGCTACTCGCCGAAGTACTTCCGGCGAGGCATCGCGGCGGCCTTCGGTGCCCTACCGAAAAGGAGGGGCATCGTGCCCGGCACCACGACGACGATCGACAAAGAGCAGCGAGACGGCCTCTATGAGCTGGTCCGCAATCACCTGGGCGGGATCGGAGACATCTGGATCGCCCTGGAGCAAGACGGCGAGTACATGCTCGCCGAGCGAATGGGGATCGAGTTCGGCGAAGACTTCCGCCTGCTTGCTGACCTCGGCTGGGAGCCCGAAGACAAACGCAAATCGGTCGAGCTGACGATGGAGGCCCACGACCTGGCCGAACTGCTTACCCGCCTGCGGGGCGAAGCCGAAGGGGTGCTCGACGGCACGACCGGCATGCGCCTCCAACGGGAGGAAGAGGAGCGGGCCAAGGCGCTCTACCAAGGAGCCAAGGACACCTGCGAGGAGCTGCTCGCCAGGCTCGACAGCGAGAGGGGATGACCCATGCCCACCAAGCCGAAGCGCCTTCGGCCCGGCCAGCTCGAGTGCCTCGTCCTCGACTACATGGAGGCCCACCGCAAGGAAGGCCCTCTAACCGCCACCGCCATTGCCAAGGGTCTCGGCGGGCGCTCCGCCGGTGCTGTCGCCAACTGCCTTGCGCGCCTGGCCGAAGACGGGAAGGTCCGCCAGGCCAACCAACGCCCGCGCCGCTACGCGACCAAGCAGGCGTCCAGGTAAGGAGGCCAGACACCGTTGCGATTTCTCGAGGGCCGAGGCGCAGGCCACAGGGAGGTGCGGAGCACCCTGAAATGGGTCGCTTCGCTACCTGCCTCGGCCCTCGAGAAATCGCAAATGGCTTTGGCGGAGAGATTGCCCGACGAGGCTCGGTCTACGTCGATGATGGATGGCAGCTCTTTTTCAGGGAAAGACGGCAACGTGGCCGGGTGTCCTTATTTGATCTGATTACCCCTATGGCGATTGAGTTTCAAGACGGACAGAGCGTCCTTTCGCCGGGCAGGCACGTGGCCACGGTTGAGGAAGTCGAGGCGGCTCTGGTGGAGGGCTTCCCCGGTTCAACTCGCCGCCGCCCCCTTTTCGAGCGCTGGGTAGCCGTTCGCGAAGCGATCAGGCGCGTCACCGCCGTGGACTCTGATTGGCTCGACGGCAGCTACGTAACCAAGAAAGACGAGCCCGACGACATTGACATGCTGACGATCTGCGGCGCGGCAGACATCGACGGGCTTGACGAGCCATCGCGGGCGCTCTTGCTGGGGCTTGTCGCACAAGAGATATCGCGCGAGCTTCATTCGTGCCATTCGTTTTTGCTCGTGGCCTACCCGGAGGGGCATCCGGCACACGGCGTATACCAGGCTTCGCGTCAATATTGGGAAGACCTCTTTGGACATGATCGAGCTGGCGATCCGAAGGGCTTCTTGGAGATTGCGGAATGACGAGAGATTTTGAAAAGGAACTCAATGACCTTGAGACTGCCCTAGCAGCGGCTCCTCAGCAGATGGCCTCCGAGTATTTCGGGGTCCAGTTGATGCGAGACAGCTTGGTCCGGAAGCGGGAAGCGATTGTCAACGAAGCCGCAGGTGTCCTTGACCTAGTTCTGAGCAGCGATGATCCGCGAACGACCGGCGATGAGATTCTCATTGGTCGCCCGCGTCCTTGAGGCGCTTCAGGAGAGCCTGGCATCAATCGGGCAGGTCTTGGAGGGAGAGCCAACTTCGCGAGGTCTAATTCCGAGCGCGATCAAGGATCTTGTCTCGCTACGCATAGCCGCTACCGCGCCCGGCTCGCTCCAGCTCAAGCTCGTCCCGGCTCATCCCGAGATTGACATGGGGCAGCCTCAAACGTCTCTGCTTGAGGCTGCCGAGACTTCTCAAGAGGGAGAGGACGAGGAAGAAGCGCCGCTGCTCGATCGCAGCGTTGACCGCCTCATTGGTCTTCTTGGACGAGCGCCTGGCGATACCGAGGAATTGCTCCAAGACTTGGCCTATGTAGGCCCGCGAACCACCTCACATATACAGGACTTGACGAAGGCGCTGAATGAGGCAGACGCAAATGTCTCGCTCGCATGGAACTCAGCGCATTGCCGTAGCGAGGCGACCTTTAGTCGATCTGCTTCGCGGGCACTGGGGGAGACTCTTGACGCGGTTAAAGAGGACTCCCGCGAGGTGGTAGCGACGGGCCGCCTGGTCGGAGGAAGCCTTGTCCATCGAACGTTTGAGCTGGAGCCAGCGGGCGAGGAACAGAGTCTTATTGCTGGCAAGGTTGCGGAGGACGCACTCCCTAGCCTGGAGCTGCTTTTCGGACAAACCTGCACTGCGCACCTGGAGGTCCGAGAGGCCAGGCTTCCGAGCGGGGAGACTCGTGAGGCCCACTTCCTCACGGCTCTGTCGACGTAGGGGGATTCCCAGGCCTTCTTTTCGAGAGCGTCGGCGCCGCAGCCTAGCCTTTGGGAATGGTCGGTGACCTCAATTGGGACGTTCCGCTCGATCACGAGAAGGGCGCTCCATCGAACATGCTCGGGATCGACCTCTTTTTCGACTTCGATTGGATCGAAGTGGTTGGCCACTCTCAGATGCAGTTCCCAAACGGCCTCTGCCTCGCGCGTCGCGTTCTGCGTGAGTGTCCGGATGACAAGGAGCCCGCGCTGCTGCTTACGAACCGGGAGGAAGTAGAGCGACGTTCGTTCGAGACCGCGCGGTTCTATGTGGTCGTGGTCAACCTCCCTCGATATCTGGAGGAAGCAAACGCCGACGCTTCCGCTGCTTACTTCGGAGACTCTTTTGGCGCTGGACTGACCAGGATCAGCCAACTCGATGGGATTGCGAATCTGACCCCTCAAGAGCTTGCGGTGCTCCTCGACGAAAAGCTCACCACCGAGGGCGTTGCCCGGTGGGCTTCCGCAAACCCGGACAGGCTGGATGCGCTGCGGGAGATCGTGGCGGCAGAGGACGAGGTGGAGGAACCCGCTTCCCCGGAGAGCATCGTGGCGGCACTTCGGGCTCTTGATTCGCTGGGGGCGGAAGAGATCGAGGAGTTTCGCGTGCTGTTCTCGGCTCCAGACAGGAGATCGATGGCGAACTTCCTCAGTGATCACGACATCCTGCCGATGGACCTCGTCAAGACGATCGAGCTGAGCGCGCGCTGCCGAGCGGTGGAGGAGCTCGAGGCGATGCTCGTTGAGGACCGGACCGAGGGACCGTGGCAAAAGTGGTTCGAAAACAACGATTGGGTCCTTGGCACGGAGTTCGTCGGGGTTCTAGAGGAGCGGCCGATCGACGTCGAGAACATTGCCGATTTCCTCATGCAGGCATATGACGGATTCCTCGACGTTGTCGAGATCAAGCGGCCCGAAGGGAAGTTGAAATTTTGGTCCGATGCTCTGGACCACGGAAACTACGTTCCCCACTCCGACCTGATCAAGGCCATCACTCAGGCCTCCGCCTACCTCTTGGAGGTTGAGCGTGAGGCTAACAGCGTGAAGTTCCTGGAGCGCCTCGGGGGAGTCAAAGCGATCAAGCCGAGGTGCGTCTTGATCTACGGACGATCAGACAACTGGAGCGCAGAGCAGCGGGAAGCGTACCGCGTGCTCAATGCGGGCTACCACAGTCTCTCGATCATGACCTACGACCATGTTCTGGATCGGGCCAAGCGTATGCTCGATATGTAGCCTGGATCAACGGCTTGATCCGGTTCAAATAGGCCGATCCCGCAGACAGAAGCATCCGGTCAGTTTGGCATCCTGCCGTGGCGCAGGGATTGGGATTAGGGCCGCTTAGCCTCGTATTAGCCGAGGCCGAGAAGCTTGGCCTTCTGGGCAGCGAACTCCTCCTCCGTCAGGAGCCCCTGAGAGCGAAGCTGACCGAGCTTTGCGATCTCGTCGGCCACGCTGAGCGGAGTTCTCGCATCGACCGTGCTGTTCTGGCTTGCGCCAAACAGTGGATGTGACCTGAACCAGGCTTCGATCTTCTCGGAGGTCCCATGGTTCACCTCGGCGGAGCCAAGCAAGGTTCCGTTCCCGAGGACATTGAACTTCCTGGTCAGCATCTTGCCACCCTTCTCGACCGAGAAGCCCGTCACGTCTGCGACCTTCACCCGGAAGGCCTGGGTGAAGGACATCGTCGGTATATAGCCAGCGGTGCCGTCCTCGTATTCGATAATTTTCCCGTTTCCGCCGCCGAGCGCGTACTTCTTGGGCATCTCCCTCTACCTCCTGAACTGCTTGACTATGCTGCCTTCTCCCGCAGGAAAGGCCACCATCGTACCTATCCGAGTTCACCGCGACCTCGGCCGCTTGGCTTCAGGGTCCGGGAGGACGACGAGGAGACGAAGCCTCGGTCAGCAGCGTGACTCGGTTCAAATACCGTCCAGTTAGGCCGATATCCGAGAGCGGGCTTGGCGCTCGGTCCCGTCGGCCTTTAGGCTGGAGTCGATGAGTCGCAAGAGCTTCACCGCCGAAGAGGCGCGCCGGATCGGGGAGCAGATCGGGGTCGATTGGTCATCCGCTCCGTTTGACCTGGAGGAATTCCGGGCTGGAATGGACGTGGAGCTTGAGCACGGGGTCCATGACCTCTCCACCAATGTCACAGACGACGACGCGGTGGTGACCGGCAAGATCGCTCTGGCCCATCTCAACGAGTTCCCGGACTACTACGTCCGCTTGGAGAAGATGGAGGAAGAGGCCGAGCGGGAGCGCGATTCGGCGTGAGGCGGAATGGTTTTCGAGGCCAACGGAGGCGAGGATGCAGAGCTGGGACCTGAGAACTGTCGAAGCGGAGCCGCACCAGCCGCAGATCATCGCCTCGGCTGAGGATGCGCGAACCATCGTCCTGCATCTTCCGGCCGGGGAGGAGATGCAGGAGCACGAGGTGCATGAGCGCGCACGGGTTTTGGTCATCGACGGCGAGGTCGATGTCACCGCGCCCGGTGAGGGGGCGGTCACGGCAGGTGTATGCCACCTCTTCGAGTTCGACCCCGGCGAGCGCCACACGATCGCTGCGCGGTCCGATGCCCGCCTTCTGCTGATCCTCAGCCCGTGGCCAGGCGACGGCCATCCGGGCGCGATGACGCTCGAGCAGAAGGCCGAAGCGCGCCAGCGCGCCCAGCGCCATCAGGCTTGATCGCGCGGCGCCTGGCGAGATCGGCGTTCCGGCGACGGATGTCCTCGAGGCAGCTGGCGCCTTCCTCAAGGTAGGGGGCGCCTCCCTGACATCCTTTTGCCGATGTGGCTCCAGCGGACGATCCGGCTGCCGGCGATGCCGCGCGGTTTCCACCTCATCACCAATGAGGTGGTCGATGCGCTGCCGGAGCTGGGGGAGATCTCGGTGGGGTTGGTCCATCTGCTGATCCAGCACACGTCGGCGTCGCTTGCGCTGAACGAGAACGTCTCGGGGGACGTGCGGCGGGACTTCGAGGCGTGGTTCGACCGGGCGGTGCCGGAAGGGGCGCCGTACTGGACGCACACGCTGGAGGGCGACGACGACATGCCCGCGCACGTCAAGGCGGCGCTGCTCGGCCCTTCGCTGACGCTGCCGGTGCGCGACGGCGGGCTGGCGCTCGGCACCTGGCAGGGCATCTACCTCTGCGAGCACCGCGACCGCGGCGGCCCGCGCTCGCTGGTCGCCACCGCGTGGGGTGAGAGCGATTCGTCCGGCTGAGTCGGTCGCGAAGGTCGGCCGCCGTCCCGGAGTCGTCCGGCGAGCGCTGAAGGGCTGAGCGCCTACGCCTCGCGGGGGAAGGCGACCGGGAAGCGCTCCGGGTTGTTGAAGAAGCGGATGCTCTGCACGGCGCCCTCGGCGACCTCGACGGCGATGATGCTGAGGAAACCGCCGCCGGCGCTGTCCATGCGCATGCCAGGGTCGCCGTTGACGAGCACGGGCGTGTAGACGGGGTCGGCGGGGAAGGCGTCCTTGTTCTGGACGCGGGTCATGAAGCGGGCGATCTTCTCGGCGCCGTAGATCGGCTTGCGCGCGGCGGTGACCACGCCGCCGCCGTCCGTGTACATGATCGCGTCGGCGGCGAGCAGCTCGCGCAGGGCGTCGACGTCGCCGGCGACCGCGGCGGCCATGAAGGCGCCGGCCAGGCGCTGCTGCTCCTCGGCGCTGACCTCACGGCCGCGGGCGGCGTCGCCGGCGTGCTCGCGGGCGCGCCGCGCGATCTGGCGCACGTTGGCGGGCGACTTGTCGAGCGCGTCGGCTATCTCGGCGTACTCGAGGTCGAAGGCGTCGCGCAGGACCAGCACCGCGCGTTCCACCGGGTTGAGCCGCTCCAGCGCGCCGAGCAGGGCGAGGCTCAGCCGCTCGGCCTCGATCGCCTTGGCCTCCGGCGTCTCGGGGTCGGTGAGCAGCGGCTCCGGCAGCCAGGGGCCGACGTAGACCTCGCGCCGGGCGCGGGCCGAGCGCAGGCGGGTCAGGGCCAGGCGCGTCGTCACCGTGACCAGGAACGCTTCGGGGTTGCGAACCGCGTCGCGGTCGGCTCCGTCCCACTTCAGCCAGGCGTCCTGGACGACGTCCTCGGCCTCGGTCAGCTCGCCCAGCATCCCGTAGGCGACGCCCAGCAGGCGCGGCCGGCAGGCCTCGAAGGCGTCGCCGCTCATGCCGGGACGGCAGCCCCGGCCGGGCTGCGCAGCGCCGCGGCCGCCGCCGCCGCGCCGCTGGAGATCGCCGCGTCGACCAGCCAGCCCTGCGGCCCGAGCCAGTCTCCGGCCAGGTAGAGGCCCTCGCCGCGGTCGATCGCCGGGCGCCCGGCGAGGCCGCCGCCGGCCGGGCCCGGGATCGCCGAGACGGCGACCATCCGCGGCAGGAACCGCTGCAGGATCGCGCGCTCGCGCCAGCCCGGCTGCACGGCGTCGGCCAGCGCCTCCAGTTCGGCCCGCGGCCCGCGGGCGTAGCTCGCCAGGCTGAGCAGAGTGCCGTCGCGGTGGTCGGGGGGAGAGTGGCGCGAGAGGTAGGTGGGCCGATCGACGCCGAGCGCGAAGCGCCGCGCGCGGCGCGGCAGCCGCTCCAGCCCAAGGTCGAGCACGCTCAGCTCGGCGGCCGGCCCGGGCGCGGCCGGCGCCCGCTCGCCGAGCAGCTCGGCGAACTTCTCGGGGCCGCCCGCGGCGAGCACGAGGACGTCGGCGCTCAGCGTCTCCTCGTCGAGCCTCGCCGTCCAGCGCTCGCCGACGCGCTCGACCGCGCGCACCGCGGCGCGGGTGCGCAGCGTCGCCCCGCGGGCCTCAGCCCAGGCGGCCAGCGCATCGACGAGCGACTGCCAGCCGCCGCGCAGGTAGCGCACGCTCGGGTAGACGCCGATCTTCAGCTGCGTGGCGGCGACGTCGGCGCTGAGCGCCTCGTGGTCGGCGACGAAGGTCGTCACCCGCACCAGCGCCCCGGCGAGCTCCCGGGCGCGCTCGGAGCGCAGGTCGCGGCGCAGCCACTCGGCTACCGAGATCCCGGCCAGCTCCTCGGGGCGACCGCGCATGACCCCGGTCAGCCAGCGCGCCACGCCGAGCCAGCCGCGCGCCGGCCGGATCGGCCGGCCGTCCCGCACCAGCACGGAGCCGAGCGCGACCGGGTTCCAGCGCGGCGGGTCGATGCCCATCGCCCGCAGCTCGCGCATCCCCGGGCCGCCGACGTAGAGAGCGTGCGGGCCCTGGTTCAGGTCGAATCCCTCGCGGCGCTCGGACGCCGCTCGGCCGCCCAGCCCCGAACCGGCCTCGAGCAGCGTCGTCGCGACGCCGCCCTCCGCCAGCCGGCCGGCGGCGACCAGGCCGGCGGGCCCGCCGCCGACGACGATCGCGGTCCTCGCCCGGGATCTGCTCCTTGGGTGCTTCGTTGGAGGTGTCATACAAGCCAGATGTCACAGCATTGCGATTTGTGACACCGACGGGTCGGCGCGGCCGACAATCGCCCAGTTCTGGGTGGGTCAAAGTCGGATGCGCAGGGTTCTCAGCGCGGTTCGCGCCACATCGATCGCAGCGGCGGTCCCCCGAGGGGCATGTCGAAGGTGCCGGTGAGGGAGAAGCCGTGTCGTTCGTAGAGGCGGCGGTTGCGCTCGGTGCTCGCCTCGAGGTGGGCGGGGACGCCCTCGCGGTCGCACTCTGCCAGCGCCGGGGCCATCAGGGCGCCGCCGAGACCGCGGCCCTGGCGGCGCGGTTCGACGCCGAGGTAGTGCAGGTACCAGTGGCTCGGCGAGCGCGGGTGGCGGCGCTCGAAGCGCATCTGGGTCCACATCGCCAGCGGCAGCCGCCGGCCGAAGGCGCGCGCCATCGGGCGCGCCTGGCCCACGGTCTCGCCCAGAGGGACGCTCCAGCGCCCCGGCTGCGCCCAGACCGCGGCGCCGCTGCCGTCCTCGGCGATCCAAACGTGACGGTGCTTGGGCGCGAGGTGGCCGATCTCGGCGTTGTAGAAGACGAGCAGCCGCTCGGCGCGGGTCGCGTCGTCGGGCATCAGGTGCGCCCAGGCAGGGTCGTCGACGAAGGCGAGCGCCAGCGCCTCGGCCGCGGCCTCGAGGTCGTCGCTTCCCTCGGCGGGCCGGACGCCGGGTGGCGGAGCGGGCTCGGCGGACATGCCGCCAGTCTCGCACGCTTCCGGTGCGCCTTTTCCACGCATGGCGGGGGAAAGGCGCACCGGGACGGGTCGCCGGCCTGGCTGCACAGCCAGTACGATCCCGCGCCATGGGTGACCTGGGACCGTCCTGCTCCGCGCTGGAGCTTGCCGCCGCGCTGCGCGCGCGGGAGCTTTCGGCGGCCGAGCTGCTCGACGCCTGCCTCGCCGCGGTCGACGAGCGCAACCCGGAGCTGAACGCGGTCGTCTGGCGCGACGACGAGGGCGCCCGGGCCGCCGCCGCGGCCGCCGACGAGCGGATCGCGGCCGGCGAGGAGGCGCCCTTCCTCGGCGTGCCGATCCCGATCAAGGACCTGACCCTGGTCAAGGGTTGGCCGGTCACCTACGGCTCGCACGGCGCGCCCGAGGAGCCGAGCGAGGAGGACGAGCTGATCGTCGCCTCGATGCGCCGGGCCGGTTTCGTGCTCTGCGGGCGCACCAACACGCCTGAGTTCGGGCCGATCACCGTCGCCGAGAACAGCCGCTACGGGATCACCCGTAACCCGTGGGACACGGAGCGCTCCTCCGGCGGCTCCTCCGGAGGCGCCTCGGCGGCCGTCGCCGGCGGCATGTTCCCGATCGCCCACGGCAACGACGGCGGCGGCTCGATCCGCATCCCCTCCGCCTACTGCGGCCTGGTCGGGCTGAAGAGCAGCCGCGGCCGCATCCCCCGGCTCGCCCAGAGCTGGATGGGCGCCGTGGTCGAGGGCGTCCTCACCCGCACCGTGGCCGACACGGCGGCGGCGCTCGACTCCACCGCCGGCCCCGACCCGCTCGCCTGGTTCAACGCGCCCGCTCCGTCGCGGCCCTTCGCCGAGGAGGTCGGCGCCGACCCCGGCCGGCTGCGCGTCGGGCTGATGGCCGAGGCGCCTCTCGGGATTCCCACCGACCCGGCCTGCGTCGAGGCCGCCCGCACCGCCGCGGCGCTGCTCGAGGAGCTCGGCCACGACGTCTACGAGGTCGAGGTGCCGACCGTCTCCGAGGAGCTGATCCCGCCCTTCATCGTGATGACCAGCTCCGGGCTCGCCGACTACGACGGCGTCGACTGGTCGAAGACAGAGCCGCACAGCCGGCATGCGCACGAGGTCGCGACGACCAAAAACAGCGCCTACGACTTCGTCGTCGCCGCGCGCAAGCTGGAGATGCTCTCGCGCCGCGAGGTTGCCCGCTGGGGCCGGGACTTCGACGTGCTGCTGACGCCGACCTCGGCGATCCTGCCGCCGATATCCGGCTCGGTCCTCGCCGCGCAGCACGCCGCGCCCGACCAGCCGGTGCTCGACGTGGTCAGCTCGGTCTCCTTCACCGCTTTCGGCAACATCACCGGCCTGCCCAGCGTCTCGCTGCCGCTGCACCGCACCGAGGAGGGGCTGCCGGTCGGCGCGATGCTCACCGGGGCGCCCTTCGACGAGGCCACTCTGCTGCGCCTCGGTGCCCAGGCCGAAGCCGCGCGGCCCTGGGCCGACCGCACGGTCGCCCTGGCCGGTTAGCACTTCTTCCAACGGTCCAATAGCGTCCCGGCGGTGCCGAAAGTCAGCGCCGGCATCCTGCTCCACCGCAGCGCCCCCGCCAGCGGGGAGGTCGAGGTGCTGCTCATCTACCCGGGCGGCCCCTACTGGAAAGACAAGGACCGCGGCGCCTGGTCGATCCCCAAGGGCGAAGTCGAGGAGGGGGAGGAGCCGCTCGCCTGCGCCCTGCGTGAGCTCGAGGAGGAGCTCGGCTCGCGCCCCGAGTTCCCCGAGGAGGAGCTGCTCGAGCTCGGCGAAGTGCGCCAGCGTGGCGGCAAGTACGTGCTCTGCTGGGCGGTCGCGGCGGATTTCGACACGGCGACGCTGAACAGCAACACCTTCACGATGGAATGGCCGCGCGGGTCCGGGGTCGAGCAGGAGTTCCCCGAGGTGGAACGGGCCGAGTGGTTCGACCTCGAGCAGGCGCGGCGCAAGATCAACGGGGCCCAGGTCGCCTTCCTCGAGCGGCTGGCCGAGACCGGCCTATACTCGCCGGGCGATGGCTGACGGACCCGAGCAGCGCTCGTCCCCGACAGGCGAAGGTCCCGACGGCAGGCCGCTACCGCTCTCCGTTCGGCTGCTCGAGGCGGGCGTGCGCAGCGCCCGCTCGGTGACCAAGGCCGCCGGGATCGATCGCGCCGTGGAGAGCGCCGCCGAGGAGGCGATGGTTGCCGCGGTCGAGAGCGAAGCGGTGGAAAGGGCGCTGGCGCGGGTCATGCGCGGCCCCGTCGTCGAGGAGGCGATGAACAGCGCCCTGGAGAGCGAGGCGGTGAAGCGCGCCCTCGTCGAGGCGCTCGACAGCGAGCTGGTCGACGAGGTCTGGCGGCGGTTGCTGGCCAGCGAGGAGGCCCAGCGGCTGGTCGAGCGGATCGCCGAGGCGCCGGAGATCCGGGCCGCGATCGGCGCCCAGAGCGTCGGCATGATCGCCGACGTCGGCCAGACGATCGGCAACGGCACGCGCCGCCTCGACGGCGTGGTCGAGCGGATCGCGCGTCGCATCTTCTTCCGCCCCCGCCGCGGCGAGCCGACCGACCGCGCCGGCGCGGTCACGCGGGCGCTCGCCTTCGCCTTCGACGTGCTGATCGTCAACCTCGGCTTCTCCGGCCTGGCCGCCGTGATCGCCCTGATCGCCTCGGCCTTCACCGGCAACGGCAACGGGGTCTCCGAGCAGGCGCTGGTTGCCGGCACCCTGCTCTGGTTCGCGCTCGGCGGCTTCTACCTTGTCGCCTTCTGGTCGCTCGCCGCCCAGACGCCGGGAATGCGCTTCCTCGGCATCAGGCTGGGGGTCGAGGGGCACGGTCTGCCCTTCCGCCGCTCGCTGAGACGCCTGGCCGGGATGGTCCTCGGCTGGATCCCCTTCGGCATCGGCTACCTCGGGATCGTCTTCGACGAGCGTCGGCGCGCCTGGGACGACCGGCTCAGCGGGGTCGACGTCCTCTACGACGGCGAGCGGGCCGCGGCGCCGTGGTCGCGGCTTGAGCGCGGCGAGGACGAGCCGGCGGCCGGCGCGGCTGCCGCCCCATCGGCCGCCGAGACGACGAAGGCCCCGGGGAGCCGGGGCCTTCGCGGTCAGGGTGTGGTTGGCTCGTCGCCTAGCTGACGGTGCCTTCCGGGCCCTCGGCCAGCTTGTAGATGATGATGATCGCCAGGGCGAAGATCGCCAGCGACCAGAACGGGTAGGCCGGGATCGAGAGCAGCGCCCCGATCGCGTTGAGCGAGGCGATGAAGATGCCGAACCAGCGGCCGAACTCGCCTCCAGAGAAGAGGGAGAAGGCCGCGATCAGCTCGAGCACGCCGAGGATCAGCATGATCCAGCCCCAGGTGTGCAGGCCGCTGAGAATGTAGGTGGCGTTGGCGGTGAAGAACTTCGAGTCGCCGATCGCCGCGATGCCGTAGATGATGTTGAGGACACCGGCGACGAGTAGAAGGACGCCGGCGAATACCCACCAACCGCTGAGAGTGCTCTCCTGATTCATAAGTAACCCTTTCGTCTGCAGCTAGGCAGTGAGACACGTGCGGCGAGCTTATTCCAGGAAGCGGCCTCATTTCCTGCTCTAGAGCGAGATTTGCCGATTTGGCCAAAGCGCCTCCCTGTGTCAAGATTCAGAGTGCATGATTCGCGTTAAGGGACCTCTGACGCGGGTCGTGCTCGCCTCCGTGCTGGCCACCCTGATGGCCGCCCCCACGGCGAGCGCGGCACCGGTGGCCGGCGCCAGCAGCCTGCGCGTCGCCGAAGCCTCCGGCGCCGAAACCCGGACCAACGGCAAGATCTTCGCCGTCGATCCGGTGGACGGTCCCTACACCTGCTCGGGCACCGTGCTCAGCACGCCCAGCCGCTCGATCGTCCTCACCGCCGGCCACTGCGTGCTCGAAGACCATCGCTGGGGGAGGGACATCGTCTTCGTCCCCGCCTACAACCACGGGGAACGGCCCTTCGGGACCTTCGACGCCAGCGCCGTCTACACGATGCCGCAGTGGCGTAAGAGCGAAAACCCCGACTACGACGTGGCGGCGATCAAGGTGAAGCCCGACGCGCTGGGGCGGGTGGGCGACGTGGTCGGCAGCCGCGGCTGGGCGACGGACCGCTCGCGCTTCGCCAAGTTCCAGATCTTCGGCTATCCGGCGGGAGCACTGGAAGGCGAATCGCTGCGCAGCTGCGACACCCAAGGGCTGGGCAGCGACGTCTTCACCAATGTCTTCAGCGGCCCGCCGACGATCCCGGGCAGCTGCGACATGGCCGGAGGGTCGAGCGGCGGCGCCTGGGTAGTCGGCGGCGGGCTCGTCGACGGGGTGACCAGCTACGGGTACACGCACCATCTCGGCCGCCTCTACTCGCCTTATTTCGGCGACGAGGTTGGGGCGTTCCTGCGCTCGCTGCCGTAGCCGTCGGTTAGGGTGCGCGTCATGGACGTGGTCCGCACGCCGGAGGAGACGCTGCGGGGGCTGCCCGACTTCCCCTTTGAGCCGAGCTACCGCGAGATCGACGGGCTGCGGCTGGCCTACCTCGACGAGGGCGAGGGCCGGCCGGTCGTCTTCTTCCATGGCGAGCCGACCTGGTCGTTCCTCTGGCGCAAGGTGATCCCGCCGGTGCGCGACGCGGGCTACCGCTGCATCGCCCCCGACTACGCAGGCTTCGGCCGCTCCGACAAGCCCACCGACGTCGATTGGTACACGTACGACCGCCACGTCGACCTGATGTCGCGGCTGCTGGAGGAGCTCGACGTGCGCGACGCGACCGCGGTGGTGCACGACTGGGGTGGGCCGATCGGGCTGCGGCTGGCGGTCGACCACCCGGAGCGCTTCTCGCGCATCGTGATCATGGAGACCGGGCCGTTCACCGGCAAACAGCGGATGAGTGAGGCCTGGCTCAAGTTCCGCGACTTCGTCCGCGACAACGCCGACATCCCGATCGGCATGTTGGTGCGCGGCGGCTGCAAGGAGGACCCCGGAGACGACGTGATCGCCGCCTACGAAGCGCCTTACCCGACGCCGGAGTCGAAGGCGGGCGCCCGTGCCTTCCCGCTGATCCTGCCGACCGAGCCCGACGCGCCCGGCGCCGCCGAGGGGCGGCGGATTGCCGACGCGCTGCGCGAGGACGACCGGCCGACGCTGATGCTCTGGGCCGACTCCGACCCGATCCTGCCTTTCTCGCTCGGCGAGCGGATCTCCGAGCAGCTCAACTTCCCGGCGCCGCGGCCGATCGAGAACGCCTCGCACTTCCTCCAGGAGGACGCGGGAGAGGAGATCGGCCGGATCATCGCCGAGTGGCTGTAGCGGCGGCCGCGCGGGCGACGACGGCGGACAGCTCCTCGCGGGGCCGGTCGAGGAGCAGCTGAACGCGGCGCGGTGGGGCATCGTCGTCTACCCAGGTGACGGTGCCCGGCCAGTAGGGACCCGGGGGGGCGCCGGGGTGATGGAAGGCGTCGGCGAAGACCCAGTTGCCGGTGTTGTGGAGCTGGGCGCCGCCGGGCGTGAGCCAGGCGGCCGTCTCGCCGTCGCGCGGGCCGGCCCGGTGGGTGTGGCCGGTGATCACGTGGGCGGCGTCGATGCGCAGGCGGCGGGTCATCTCGGCGGCGCCGGCGATGCCGCTGCGCGAGATCGCCGCGGCGGAGAGATCGGCGTCGAACTCGGAGCGCAGGGCGCGATTGAGCAGCCAGACGCTTGCCGGCACGGCGCCGGCGATCGCGGCGCGCGTGGCTTTGCGGCGGATGCGACCGCCGTTGCGACGTCTCCCGTTGACCGCGCGCCAGGCGCGCTCGGAAGGGCGCTTGGCGCCGGGGGACATGCCGGCTTCGGCGAGGCCGGAGAAGAAGCCGTAGATCGGGCGGAGCAGCCGTTCGTAGTCGGCCGGGGTGGCGGGGTCGGGAGGCGGTCCGGCGGCGCGCATCACCGCGGCGGCGGCGATGCACTCGAGGCGGGGGAGGCTCAGGTGTAGGTCCATGTAGTGGCCGTGGGTCGCGTAGACGTCGTCGCGCAGCCAGAGCCCGGGGTAGGCGATCCCGAGCCCCGCCTTGCCCAGCCAGGCGTCGATGCGGGAGAGGGCTTCGCCGGAGGGCGGGGCGCGATGCTCGAGCCCAAGCTCGCCGCCCTCCAGGGCGAGGGCCTCGAGCAGGGGCTCGGCGAGCCGGTGATCGTGGTTGCCGGGGACGAGGACGACGCGACGTCCCGCCATCGCCTCTCCCAGATCCTCGAAGAAGGGGCGGGACGCCTCGAGCGCCTGCGCTAGCGGCAGCTCGCGCAGCTCGAGCGCGTCGCCGAGCAGGACGAGGCGGTCGGCGCCGGCGATCTCCTCGAGCAGGGCGCCTCGCGCCGCGGGGTCGCGGCCGAGGTCCTCGCCGGTCGCGGCGCCGAGGTGCAGGTCGGAGACGATCGCGGTTCGCATCGGCTAGCAAACCTAGCGGTGTAACGCGCCGTGAACGCATGGAGCCGGAAGGCGTCGCACTCGCGTTTGGCTGCTCAGCCAGGAAGCCGTCTAGACTCCGGCGATGGCCGAGTTCGGCGAGGAACGCAAATTCCCGGTCAACGATGGCGTCGAGCTCGCCTCTCAGGAGATGGGCGACCCGCACGGCGAGCCGCTGCTGATGGTGATGGGCCTGGCGACGCAGATGGTCGCCTGGCCCGAAGAGCTCTGCGCGATGCTGGCCGAGCGCGGCTTCCGCGTTGTCCGCTTCGACAACCGTGACATCGGACGCTCGACCCACCTCAACTGGGCCCCGGTGCCGAGTCGGCTGGACCTCTTCACCGGCCGCAACGCCGCCTACCGGCTTTCGGACATGGCGCGTGACGCGGTCGGGCTGATGGACCAGTTGGAGATCGAGCGAGCCAACGTGGTCGGCATCTCGATGGGCGGCATGATCGGTCAGACGCTGGCTATCGAGCATCCCGAGCGGGTGCGCTCGCTGGTTTCGATGCACTCGACGACGGGCAGCCGCAGGGTTGGCATGCCGACGTTCGGGGCGCTCCGGCTGATGATGGCGCCGGCGCCTCGCGGTCGCGAGCAGTTCCTCGACCGCATCCGCCGCACCTACGAGCTGATTGGCTCGCCCGCTTACCCGGTTGACGAGGAGCGACTGCGGAGGGTCTCCGAAGCATCCTGGGACCGCGGCCACGACCCGCGCGGCGTCCTCCGCCAGCTGCACGCGATCGTCGCCTCCGGCGACCGAACCGCCGCGTTGCGAAAGCTCGATCTGCCGGTGACCGTGATGCACGGCACCCGCGACCCCCTCGTCCGCCCCAGCGGCGGCCGTGCCACGGCCCGAGCCATTCCCGGCGCCCGCCTGCGGATCTTCGAGGGCCTCGGCCACGACCTCCCCCGCGACCTCTGGCCGACCTTCGCCGAAGAGATCGCCGGCACCGTCGCCCGGGCCGGCTGGCGCCCCCGAGCCGAGCAGCCCGCCTGAGAGTGCGGGTGAGAGGAGTCGAACCTCCACGTCCCGAAGGACACGAGCACCTGAAGCTCGCGCGTCTGCCATTCCGCCACACCCGCGTGACCCCTCGCAATCTAGCGGTTCGCGACGCGAAGACACTGCCGAGTGGAGGCGCCGGATCGAGTCCGGCATTCGCCCAAGGCGGCCCTATGCACGCGGAGGCAACTGTTTAGAATCCCCCTCCTCGCCGCTATCGTCTAGGGGACTAGGACGCCGGATTCTCAGTCCGGAAACCGGGGTTCGAATCCCCGTAGCGGTACCTCACGAAAGCCCCGCAAATGCGGGGTTTTTTCGTATCTGGGGCGGGTTGAGGTCGCGGCTCATGTCCCAGAATATGTCCCGAAGTCGTGCTAGAAACCTGGGACACGAGGTTTCCGGCAGGCGGGGCAAAGCGTCCCCGCTTTGGACGTAGGGGGTAGCGATGCAGCGCCAGGCGACAAGAGCGATCAGCGGCCACGTCTTCAAGATCGAGCGCAAGCGCGGGCCGCAGTGGTACGCGAAGTACCGGCTGCCGGACGGCCGCCAGGTCCAGCGGCGGATCGGCCCGCACTGGACCGACCGCAAGCAGGAGCCGCCCGCTGGCTACTTCACGAAGACGACCGCGAGGGCGTGGCTGGACGACACGCTCGCCAAGGCCCGGCGCGGCGAGCTTCCCGGCATGGTTCGCACCGGGACGACCTTCGCCGTCGCCTGCGACGATTGGCTCAACTACAAGCGCGACCGCAAGATCAAGCTCTCGACGCAGATCGACTACGAGCACATGACCGACCGGATGAAGAAGGTCTTCGGCGACAAGTTCGGCGAGAAGGTGCGCTTGGAGGACGTGACGCCCGAGATGGTCGAGGGCTTCCGCGATGCCCTGGTCGCTGAAGACCTTTCGGATCGCACCGTCAACAAGTACCTGACGGTGCTCCACGGCCTTTTCGTCTGGGCACTGCGCCGCTTCAAGCTGCCCTCGAATCCCGTCGCGAACGTAGAGCGCCGCCCCCACGCGAAGCGCGGCAACATCGACGTGTTCTCCCGCGAGGAGGTCTTGGCGCTCGTCCGAGCCGCCGCCTCGAAGCAGGACGGCACGGTTTACCTGACGGCCGCGTTCACGGGCCTGCGACTGGGGGAGCTGCTGGCGCTGCGCTGGCGCGACGTGGATTTCGTCAACAGCGCGATCCACGTCCGCCAGAGCTTCACCAACGGTCGCGTCGATACGCCCAAGAGCGGCCAGGAGCGCACCGTGCCAATGGCCGACGAGGTCGCCCAAGCGCTCGCCAACCTGGGACGGCGCGACGAGTTCCGAGCCGACGACGATCTCGTCTTCTGCGGAGCCAGGGGCGGCCACCTCGCCGGGCACAAGCTACGCGACCGCTACAAGGCTGCGCTGAAAAAGGCCGGACTCCGCGAGCTGCGCTTCCACGACCTCCGCCACACCTTCGGCTCCCACGCGATCCGCACCGCCGATTCGCGCGAGGTTATGGAGTGGATGGGCCACCAGGACTTGGCGACGACCCAGCGCTACCTCCAGTTCAAGCCGAGGCAGGACGCCGCCCGCCGTATCTCCGCCGCCTTCATGGACAGCGCCACGCCGGACCCCGTTGGCAAGCCCGCCTAGCGCCCGTAGCTGTTCTCACCGATCCACCGGGCGAGGTCGGCCCGAGCGAACCGAAGCCCCCGCCGCCCGATCCGCACATGCGGCAGCCCTCGCGAACGCACCAGCTCGTAAAGCGTGCTGCGTGGCACATGGAGCAGTCGCGCCGCCTCGTTGGCATCGAGCAGCGGTTCGGCGAGGAGTTGGGAGTCGGGCATCGGTTCTCTGCCCTATACGTCCAAGAAACCGGCCGAATGCCCCGCCTTCTTAACAGTTTTCGGTGGATCGACACAAGGCACTCGCGGCCAAATAGCCTTCGGCGTTCATGACTGCTCCGACGCGTGGCCTTGGCACGACCATATTTGCCGTCGTTGTTGCGGCTCTTGTCGCCGCCGCGATGACCTTCGCTGCGAACTTCGTCGGTGCGGCTTCAGCTTGCTCGGGACATACCTCGTACTGCGCTGCGTCGACTGACAAGAACGGCATCTACAAGGGTGCTCTTTTTGGCCCGGATGGAAAGCCGTATCGCAATGCCAGGATTCGAGTTCTTTTCAATTCTCGGATCGACGGCCCGGGTGATCCGGATGTGACCTTCCGAACTGACGCCAAGGGTCACGTATGCATCGTCTGGGCTCGGGAGTCGATCAGCCCATACCCCATGACCTGGTTCTACGGCCAGTTGCAGGTCAGGAGCGCAGGAGCCAGGAGCTTTGCGGTCTGGAGGAGCCTGCACGAAGTCGGTCTGCCTCCCGGCTGTCAGCGGAGTAGCGCGACTATTCCGTGGTATCGCGCCAGTGATCTCCATTCAAGTTGGCAGTACTGGCTCATCTTCCTCGCTTCCCTGGGTTCGATTGTCGCCCTCGCCCTCGCGCTCGTCGTCTGGCGCAAGTCAACGTCACGCTATCTCGCGGTAGTCGGCTCTCTGCTGCTACTCGTGAGTCTGATCGCTGGCGTCATTCTCTGGAACCTCTGACGAAGACGGCTAGGGATAGTGGCCGTGGAGGCGCTTATGCGCCCGCTCGTAGACGGTGCGGGTCGTGTGATCGTCGGGGTGTCGCTCGCCGAAGGCGATCATGGTCCACGCCAACGCGCCGTCGGGCGTCTGAGTCAGACGGAACACGAAACCGAACGGAGCTTCGGATGCCCCAGCCTTTCCGAGCGGGACGTACAGCTTGCGGCACCCCGGCAGGCTGATTCCGTGGGGTCCGTCGGCTTCGCAGCGTTTCCACGCAAGCCGTACCCGTTCGACTTCGATCTCTCTGCGGGCGCGTTCCGCTTGGGCGCGCGCGGGTGAGCGTGGGTCGTAGCGTTCAACCTCCTGCGCCCATACGGTCGGGGGGAACTCGACCGAAGCGCGCGGCAAAGCGCCCCCCGGAGGCTTTGGCATGAATTAGCCCTCGCCGTCGGTGGGGTCGTTTGCCGTAAGCCGCTCGAAATCCTCGACAGAGGCGGGCTTGGTTCCCCGCTCGGCATCAAGCTCGGCAATCGGGGTGATCGGCGGCTCGATCGTCACGCCCCCCTCGCGGGCGGGCACGACCTCGTAGCGCCGTCCGCCGATCTCAACGACCTCACCGACCACCAAGTCGAGCTTCTTAACCGCAGTTGCCATTGAGAAGATTCTACTCGGCAGGCGAGTCGATCTGGAAGGGATGATCGCCTCCGGCCGTGAAATGCCCAAGCCGAGTACCGCCGGGGTCCCAGCCCATCCCGTCGAGCAGTTCGCCCGGCGAGACGCCGAGGGAACCGGCGAGCTTGACCACCGTGTCGACGCGGGCGACTCGTTCGCCGCGCTCCAACTGCCCGACCGCCGTTCGATGCAAGGAGGCCCGCACCGCCAGCTCTTCCTGGGAGAGCTTGGCCCGCCTGCGGCTATAGGCGAGGTTGCGGCCGAACTGGTCGGCGATCTTCATTCCTCGCCCCGCTCCACGAAGCCGCCAGGGCGGTAGTTGCCGGGGGTCCAGGCAATCCCGTCGAGCAGATCGTCAGCGGAGACTTCGAGGGAGGCCGCCAGCTTGACCAGGGTGTCGATGCGGCAAAGGCGCAAGCCCCGCTCCAGTTGACTTACCTCAGTGCGGTGCAGGGAGGCGAGGTGGCTCAGATCCTCCTGGGAGAGGTCGGCTCGCTTGCGACAGCGCTTCAAGTTGTCCCCAAAGCGGGCGGCGAAGTCGATCATCGGCTCTCGCCTCCAGTGATCTGCCCGAGCAGGCCGTGCAGGGCTTCGTGCTCGGCAACAACGCGCTCGTACTCGTTGCTTCCGTCGATGATCTTTGCCAGGTCCCCGACGACGACGCGAACGTCGGCATCGGGGACGATCACGCACTCGTCCAGCGCCGCGAGAAGCCGCCCGTAGGCGGCGTCCTCGCGGCGCAGGCGGGCTGGTTCTTTGAGCGTGTCTGGATATTCCTTCAGCTCTTGCCGGACGCCCGCGCGAGCGCTCGTGAAAAGCCCCCGCAGGAACCGGACCTGATCGACGGGGAGTTTGAGGGCGACGGCGGAGCCGCGACCCATAGGGTTCTTCTTAGCCATGAGGAGGAGTAGCTCCTTGTGGTCAGGCCCCCGGTTGGCGTTTGCGCGCCGCCGGGGGCTGCTTTTGTGATGCCGCGAGGTTATCAGGCGTTTAGGGGGCTACCTAATCTTGATCGAGGATTTCCTTGACTCGCGTCAGGTGCAGATCAGCCGCCTCACCGATCTCGCGCAGCGTCAGGCCAGCTCCCCGAGCCTGCTCGAAGCTTTCGCGCCGAGCCTTCCGGGCATTCTCGCGCTGAATATCGGTGCGCTCGAATTTCGACTGCGCGCGCTTCACGGCAGCGCGGACTTTCTGCTTCTCGGGGTCCGTCATCAACTCCAGCCTATTCGCCAAGCACCAAGCCAGAGATAGATAGATCCGCTCGCACCGAGAGTCCGCAGGACCACACTCTCGATCTCGCCCTCCGCCGACGATCCTTAGCACTTCGGATCGCCCGCGAACAGCAACAGCACCACCCCTCACGCACTATCAATTTCGAAATTGGCCGGGGCAAAAGCGCCTCCCGTTGGACATACGGGGTAGATGCTCTCGATTGGCAAGCTCGGCATAGGACAGGAGCGTTACTACCTTGACCAGGTCGCCGAAGGCGCTGAGGAGTACTACTCCGGCGAGGGCGAGGCCGAGGGTCAATGGCTCGGCGACGCCGCCAAAGACCTGGGCCTCGACGGCGCGGTAGAGGCCGACCAACTGACGGCGATGCTGACCGGCCACAACCCGGCGACCGGCGAGCCGCTGGGCCTGCGCGCCGTCGGCGGGCGCGGCGCGGTACCCGGCTTCGACCTCACCTTCTCGGTCCCCAAGTCGGCCTCCCTGCTCTGGGCCTTGGGCGACGCGGAGACCAGCGCCGCCGTGACCGCCGCCCTCGACCGATCTCTCGCTGCCGCGCTCGGCTATCTCCAACGGGAGGCTTGCTGGACGCGGCGCGGAGCCGACGCCGAGTTCGTCCGGGGCAATGGCTTCCTCGCCGCTGGCTACCGCCATCGCTCGTCGCGCAACGGCGATCCCCAGGTTCACGTCCACGCCCTTGTCGCCAACGCCACTCAGGGACCGGACGGCAAGTGGACTCGCCTCTATCACCCGGCGATCTACGAACACGCGAAGACGGCGGGCTACATCTTCGAGGCCCAGTTCCGCCAGGAGCTGACCCAGAGCCTCGGCGCGCGTTGGCGGGAGGTCCGCAACGGCATCGCCGAGATCGGCGGCTTTGACGACGCCCATCTACGGGCGTTCTCCACTCGCCGGGCCGAAATCGTGGAGGCCGCTGGTCCCGGCGCTTCGGCACGTTCTCGCCAGATCGCCAATCTGACTACGCGGGAAGCGAAGGAGCGGGGAGTCGGAAGCGCCGACCTTCGGCAGCGTTGGCGAGAGCAGGCCGAGGGGATCGGCCTTGACCTCTCGACGGTATGGATCGGCGAACGCACTCCCGATCCCCCGGCCTTGACCGTCGAGCAGCTCGACCTCGCCGTCACCGAGGGGGTGTCGCACTTCGACCGCCGCGACGTGATCCAGGCCGTTGCTGGTTTGCTTCAACACGGAGGCGAGGCGGCGGAGATCGAGCGCACCGCCGATGCGTTCCTCGTCAGCGATGCGGTCCTGCCGATCTCGGAGGGGACGAAGGAACCGCGCTTCACGACGCGACGAATCTGGGAGCTTGAGCGCAAGGCCCTCGCCACCGCCGAGCGGATGCGCTCGCAGGGCGTTCCGCCTGCGGGCGAGTTGATCGCGGCTCGGGTGATCCGCTCGCGTCCCACGCTGAAGGCCGATCAGCGCGAGATGGTGCGCCGCCTGCTTTCCAGCGCCGAGGGAGTGACGGTCGTGATCGGCGAGGCTGGGACCGGCAAGACCTACGCTATCGTGGCGGCGGCCGAAGGCTGGGCGCAGGCGGGGATCGAGCTGCGGGCTGCGGCTCCCACCTGGCGCGCTGCCAATGTCATGCGTTCCGAGGGCCTATCGGCTACCAGCATCGCCAGCCTGCTCGGCGAGCTTGACCGCGCGGCGCGCGCTGGCACCGAGGGATTGGCTGACGGCTCGGTTCTCCTGGTCGATGAGGCCGGGATGGTGGACTCCGCCACCCTCGCCCGCTTGATCGCCCACGCCGACGATGCGGGCGCGAAGCTCGTCCTGGTCGGCGATCCTCAGCAGCTCGGCGAGATCGAGGCGGGCGGGTTGTTCGGGGCGCTCGCCGAGCGCACCGAGCCGATCTACCTCGATCAGGTGATCCGACACCATCACGAGACCGACCGCGAAGCGGCGAAGCGCATTCGCGATGGAGAGGGCCGCGAGGCGCTTTCGCTCTACCGCTCGGAGGAGCGGGTGATCGTCGCCCCCAATGCCGAGGCCCGGCGCGAGGCGATGGTCCGCGACTGGCAGGAGGCATTCGCCGGCGGCGAGGACGCTTTGATGGTCGCGAAGCGAAATGCCGACGTGGAGAAGTTGAACGAGCTGGCGCGCGCCGTGATGCGAGAGCGGGGGAGGGTCGGGGCCAAGGAGATCGAGGTCGGCGGCAACGCCTTCGCCGCTGGCGATCAGGTCATCACCCGCGTCAACGACCGCGCACTCGACATCTACAACCGCGAGCGCTGGACGGTGGCCGAGGTGAGCCCGACTGACCGCACGGTCGTCCTGAGCGGCATCGACAGCCCTCGCCAGGTCGAGGTTGACGCCGCCTACCTTGCGCGAACCAACCCCTACGGCGATGCGCCAGCGCTCGAACACGCCTACGCCGTTACCACCTACTGCGCTCAGGGCACCACCGTCGATCGCGCCTACGTGATGGCCGATCCCTCGATGGACAAGCAGGAGTTCTACGTGGCGGCCTCGCGCAGTCGGGAGGAGACCTACCTGTATGCGACGCCGGAGATTCAGGCTCAGCGTGAGGAGTATGCGCCGCGCTCGCCGTATCTGCGGGAGGGGCTTGAGCACATCGTGGAAGCTGCCCAGCGCGACGGCTCCCAGACCGCCGCCCACGACGAGGCGCAGCGCTTCGAGCTGTCGGAGCTGTCCACTCCGGCGCTCGTGGAGCGCAGAGCGGACCTCGTCCGTCGCGGCCAGGAGGAGGGCGGCAAGATCGCCCGCCTACACGAAGCGGGGGAGCGGGTCGAGCAGTCCCGCGAGAACGTCGCCAAGGCGGAGGCGCGGATCGTTGCCGCCGAGAGCGCGGGCAGAGCAGCGCGCAAGGAGCTTCCCGAGCTGCGCCGGAGCTATGAGCGGGTGAGCGAGGGTCTTGCCAATCGCGAGCGCGAAATGGCGGACCTTCCCCGTCCCCAGGCGGATCAAGCAGCCATGAGGTCCGAGCTGGATGCAGTCGAGCAAGTCCTTGCCGACCGCCGAGCACCGCAGATCGCTGCCGCTCGAATAGATCCGCCTGCATACATCGTCAGAGAACTGGGGGAGAGGCCAGCCGATCCGGTCAAGCGCGAGAGCTGGGATAGCGGAGTGAGGAAGATCGAGAGCTACCGCCAGGAGCACGGCATCACCGACAAGAGCAGGGCCTTCGGAACTCGACCGCAGGAGCGATCCGCGCGGAAAGCGGCAGAGCGAAGCCTGCGATGGATTCAGCGGGAGCTGGGCCTAAAACGCCAGCTTGCGCGTGCTCGCAGGGCAGAGCGAGGGATCGGGCGCGGAATCGGCCGATAAAAGAGTCGCGGGTGGGGCACCCGACGGCCAAATTGTGGCACGGCTTTGCCGTGCGTTGGCCGCCCGTAGGGGTGCCCGGATAGGCGTGGCGCAGATCTCAGTCGGGCGGGTCCATGCGCATTGAGGGTCTGACCAAAGCCGTCGGAGGGGCCGCGTCCGGATTGGTCGCTACGTTCACCGGATGCAGGGCTATACAGACCTGGGAGTTACGGCCGCGAGGCTGGCGGAGCTGCGAGCGGCGGCGGAGGCGGCGCGCAGTCTTAACTACTCTCCCTACTCGAACTTCGTCGTCCTAGCGGCGGTTGAAACCTCGGACGGCGACATCTTCGGCGGTTCCAACGTAGAGAACGTCAACTACTCCCTGACCAAGCACGCGGAGGAGCTTGCGGTGCTCGCCGCGATCCTCGCGGGCGCTGGACCGGGTGGCGCGTGGGTGAAGACGCTCTATGTGACCAGTGCTTCTCCATGTGGCTCTTGCCGCCAGTTTGTTGCCGAGTTCGGTAGGGCCGATACGGTTGTCTTGATCGACCGTATCGACCAAGAGGCAGCCCGTTCAGCCAACCTTCCTGGTCTCAATGACTCCAGCGTTGAGACGTGGACTTTGGGCGGTTTGCTACCCGCAGCATTCGCCTCAACAGATCTCGACGGGGCGCGGGATGAACTTTGATTGGCTCGTCAATACGGGGCGCGTCTATACCACCGATGAAGTAGATAACTGCCCTCAGCGTCAGTTGGAGCTTTCACGTCAGCTGACGCGGTTGATCGATGTCCTCTACGCGCTTGTCCTGGTGCAGGGTGCCGTCAACTATCGGGCTCTGTTTACGATTGGTGACGAGTTCTCTCACCCGCCTCAGTTCCTGCCGGTCTTGCTGGCTCTGATCTTGATCTATTTCACCACGATCCAGAGCTTCATCGACTATCACTTTGCATCTGAGGATCAGCCTTACCAGCTTCTCAATGAGGACAATCGACGTAACGACCTCGTCCGCTTTTATTTGGATGTCCTAATCGTCGGTGCCTACAGCTTCCTGTTGCTCAAGTGCCATGTCCTTCTCGCAGCGCCAGGTGCCGATCTGACCCCCGTGTTCGTGACCTATGTGGCTATTTTCGGGCTCTACCTTGTCTGGGGTTGGTTGCGAAAGTCAACGGCCGATCCGAAGGAACAGCGGTACAGCCCTTGGCTCCTCGGGTTGGTTCTCATCGTCTACGGCGGACTGTGGGCTGGCTACACCCGGTTTTCCCCCGACTGGATTGTGAACGCGGCGTTCCTCTCCGGGGCTCTGCTGGTCATGCTGATCTACCGACGCGTGAATTGGCTCCAAACCAGCCGCTGCAGTCCTGAGTCTCTGGGGGTCGAGTCTGTGTCTTCCGATCCGGCCCCGGCACCTTCCGTACCTCAGTCGCCGAAGGTTTGAACGCCGAGAGGGACCGGTAAGCGCGTAGTGGAGCAGCCCCAGTTCCTCAAGGTCAATGTTGAGCGTCAAGAGCGTGAGCCATTTGTACCGCCGAGCAATCCCTATGCAACGATTTGGCGCTACCTGGACTTTACGAAGTTCGTTGCGCTTCTCGATACGGAAGAACTGTTTTTTGCTCCGGCAGCCGCGTACGACGATCAGTTTGAGGGGTCGTATTCAGCTCCCAACATTGACGGCCGAGAAGATTTCTGGACGCGTAATTTCGAAAGTGCCAACCCGGCTTCGATGGCGATCAGTCATGCCGAAATCGCACGCGAGTTGCCGCATTGGGTTTTTGCGAATTGCTGGAGCCTCAGCGAGGAGGAGAGCGCAGCATTCTGGGGTCTATATGTTCCGGTTTCAGGTGGGGTCGCCGTGCGTTCCACCTATCAACGCTTGACCGAATGCTTCGAGTCCGGAGGGTCGGATACTAAGGGAAACGACCCACTTTATATTGGCAAAGTTAGCTATCTGGACTACAAGCGAGAGGTAATACCTGAGCACGATCTTCTTTATCCTTTCGTGCATAAGCGACGAAGTTTTGAGTTTGAGTCTGAGCTTCGGGCTGTCATTACGCACTTCCCCGAAAGTGAAGACCCCGACGGGTGGACGTCCGCAGAGGATTTTCAGGAATCGACGCCACCCGACGGTTTGACCGTCGCGGTTGACCTTGACAACTTGATCGAGGCGATCCATGTCTCTCCAACGGCACCTCCTTGGTTCTTCGAGCTGGTGTCGTCCGTCGTGGATCGCTATGGCTGTTACGCGGAAGTGACCCAGTCAAGCCTCGCTGATGAGCCTCTTTTCTGAGTGGTCCTGGCAACCAAATTTCACGGTGTCCGGACTCGGGAACGACGCTACTTCGCGTCGGGCAGGAGCTGCTTCAAGCTGATCGGTGGGGCAGATGGCCGTTGAACCCGTGTCCCGAAATATGTCCCCGACTCCACCGATCTAGATCGAACTACATCGAACTCTTAATAATTCTCAGGCACGAATCGCCCGCAAATGGCTTGTTAGAGCCAATTCTCAGTCCGGAAACCGGGGTTCGAATCCCCGTAGCGGTACTAGGCACCCTCCTCTGGAGTGGAGTCTGGACTTGCGGGGTCGTGTTGTGCGCCGGGTTCCTCCGATGCTCCGGATTTTCCGGGCACATCGCGCCCACAAGAACTTGAGAGCCAGAGCGCAGCGACTCTACGCACAAGCCAATTGGCGTCATGGCTTGACATGCGGGCCTCGGGCAGGCCGGTTGGCTTGCCATGCCGCGCCCTTATCCCCAAAACCTCGGGGCTGTTTGCAGTGGCTCTGAAATCTGATCGCTCGCGTCCAGTCCACCATCCAAGTTTGCTTCCGTCAACGCCTTGTTCCCTCAGCTTATGTTCGATGGTCTCAAGCGCGGCATAGGCGGCGGACCAGTTGAACTCTTCGTCCTTCAGCATGAGATCGATCAGTTGGACCACCCGACCAGCTGCCGAATTCCTTCCAGTGGTTTCCAGTGCTGCGTCAAGGTCCAAGCCGTCGATGTGGTCCAGTCCGCCTGGCAGCTGCGGGCGCTCGTGTCCCAACGACTCAACGAGGTCGGCGAAATCCTTCGGGGGCAGGTGGCCCGTAGCTGCGTCAAGAAAGATCGTCTCCGTGATTTCGCCGTCGGCAGCGACCGTGTGCCAGGAGTGGATTGAGACTCCTTCGAAGACCCTGCCCCAACGGACTCGTCCAACGCCATTCAACCGGTTCACGAAAGCTTCAACCTCGTCCTGGACGATGTGCGGTTCCTCCTCCGGATTCGCTCCGTCGGGCTGATTATGGGTGAGGAGCAGTCTTCTCGGCTCCCCGTTGATCGGACCTATTCCTCGGATGCCTGCGTGAACCAGCCGATCGATATCGGCTTCCGCAGCTTCCAGTGTGATGAGCCACTTCACCGGCGCGGGATCGATTCACCCGCGACGCTTGGAGCGCTGCCGCGCACGGCGGTGGGCCTGAAGACCGGCGCGAGGCGCGACGGTGAGCCAGTGGCACTCGGCAGGGGCGCCGTCGGTGGGTTCATTGCGGTAGATCAGGCGAAAGCGCGGTTTCCCGTCGTGGCTCGGGATGTCGAACCGGACCCGGCGGCAGTTGGCCAACTCGGGATGGAGGCCCGGACCCATCAGTTCCCCGATGAAGGGGTTGCCTTTGCATTCGACCAGCAGTTCGGCGATGCGGCGCTTTAGGGCCTCGGCTTCGTCTTGGTCGGCTTGATCGCTGTCGGCGGCCGGGGTGGTCAGTTCCGCAACGTCGTCAAGGACGCCTTTGGCAAAGGTGACGCCCACTGCGCCGGGCGCTTTGCCGGTCATTCCTCGGTGGGGATCTCGATGCCGAGTTTGGCTAGCGCCTCGGCGCCGTCTTCCTTGTGATCGGCGGCACCGCTGCGGATGCGCTCGGCGGCGATGGCGGCGGCTTCGTCGTCGGCTCGGCGCGACTCGAAGGTCTCAGCCATCTCGTCGATCCGCGAGTCCATCGCTCGCATCTGCTCTTCGAGCCGATGCAGCTTGTTTTGGATCTGGTCCGATCTCCTGGGGAGAAGAGGCATCGCAACAAGGCTACCTAGCGAGTCCGATGCTCAGGGCTAGACCTCGAAAGCGTGTCCCGGAAAATGTCCCCGACCCCACCGATCTAGATCGAACTCGACCGAACCAGCTGGACGGAATCGCCCTGAATCGGCCGCAAACGGCCTCGCAGAGCCATTTCTCAGTCCGGAAACCGGGGTTCGAATCCCCGTAGCGGTACTAGGCACCCTCCTCTGGAGTGGAGTCTGGACTTGCGGGGTCGTGTTGTGCGCCGGGTTCCTCCGATGCTCCGGATTTTCCGGGCACATCGCGCCCACAAGAACTTGAGAGCCAGAGCGCAGCGACTCTACGCACAAGCCAATTGGCGTCATGGCTTGACATGCGGGCCTCGGGCAGGCCGGTTGGCTTGCCATGCCGCGCCCTTATCCCCAAAACCTCGGGGCTGTTTGCAGTGGCTCTGAAATCTGATCGCTCGCGTCCAGTCCACCATCCAAGTTTGCTTCCGTCAACGCCTTGTTCCCTCAGCTTATGTTCGATGGTCTCAAGCGCGGCATAGGCGGCGGACCAGTTGAACTCTTCGTCCTTCAGCATGAGATCGATCAGTTGGACCACCCGACCAGCTGCCGAATTCCTTCCAGTGGTTTCCAGTGCTGCGTCAAGGTCCAAGCCGTCGATGTGGTCCAGTCCGCCTGGCAGCTGCGGGCGCTCGTGTCCCAACGACTCAACGAGGTCGGCGAAATCCTTCGGGGGCAGGTGGCCCGTAGCTGCGTCAAGAAAGATCGTCTCCGTGATTTCGCCGTCGGCAGCGACCGTGTGCCAGGAGTGGATTGAGACTCCTTCGAAGACCCTGCCCCAACGGACTCGTCCAACGCCATTCAACCGGTTCACGAAAGCTTCAACCTCGTCCTGGACGATGTGCGGTTCCTCCTCCGGATTCGCTCCGTCGGGCTGATTATGGGTGAGGAGCAGTCTTCTCGGCTCCCCGTTGATCGGACCTATTCCTCGGATGCCTGCGTGAACCAGCCGATCGATATCGGCTTCCGCAGCTTCCAGTGTGATGAGCCACTTCACCGGCGCGGGATCGATTCACCCGCGACGCTTGGAGCGCTGCCGCGCACGGCGGTGGGCCTGAAGACCGGCGCGAGGCGCGACGGTGAGCCAGTGGCACTCGGCAGGGGCGCCGTCGGTGGGTTCATTGCGGTAGATCAGGCGAAAGCGCGGTTTCCCGTCGTGGCTCGGGATGTCGAACCGGACCCGGCGGCAGTTGGCCAACTCGGGATGGAGGCCCGGACCCATCAGTTCCCCGATGAAGGGTTGCCTTTGCATTCGACCAGCAGTTCGGCGATGCGGCGCTTTAGGGTCTCGGCTTCGTCTTGGTCGGCTTGATCGCTGTCGGCGGCCGGGGTGGTCAGTTCCGCAACGTCGTCAAGGACGCCTTTGGCAAAGGTGACGCCCACTGCGCCGGGCGCTTTGCCGGTCATTCCTCGGTGGGGATCTCGATGCCGAGTTTGGCTAGCGCCTCGACGCCGTCTTCCTTGTGATCGGCGGCACCGCTGCGGATGCGCTCGGCGGCGATGGCGGCGGCTTCGTCGTCGGCTCGGCGTGACTCGAAGGTCTCAGCCATCTCGTCGATCCGCGAGTCCATCGCTCGCATCTGCTCTTCGAGCCGATGCAGCTTGTTTTGGACCTGGTCCGATCTCCTGGGGAGAAGAGGCATCGCAACAAGGCTACCTAGCGAGTCCGATGCTCAGGGCTAGACCTCGAAAGCGTGTCCCGGAAAATGTCCCCGACTCCACCGATCTAGATCGAACTCGACCGAACCAGCTGGACGGAATCGCCCTGAATCGGCCGCAAACGGCCTCGCAGAGCCATTTCTCAGTCCGGAAACCGGGGTTCGAATCCCCGTAGCGGTACTGCTCCTGACGGTGGTCGAACCGCCGGCAAAGAGAAAGACGGGTAGATCTCCGCGCGGCTGACGACCCGGATCTCGTCGACCAGCGATTGCAGCAGGGCCTTGCGCGTCGACGGATCGCCGCCATCGATCACCGCACGCACCTCGGCCTGCAACAGCGCCAGGTCCTCATCGCCGAGCGGCTCGCGCTCCTCGGGTTCCTCGGCGGACAACTCCTCGCGGCGGGCTTTGAGTCCGTGCAGGCGCTCGGTCAGCTCGCCGATCCGTGGCGCGCAAGCAGACTCGGGCATCGTGCCCTCCTCGAAGGCGCGGAAGTAACGGTCGAGGGACTCGCCGGTGCGGCGCAGGTCGGTGCCGATCTGCTCCAGCTCCGCCGTGCGTTTGGGCTGCTCGGCATCGATCTCGGCGAAGGCCTCCGCGATCGCCTCGCGGACCAGCGGCTCTTGTTCGAGCACGGTGAGGAGCTGTTCGAGGATCGCCTCCTCCAGCTCGTCCGCCGGCAGCCGGTCGGCTTCACACACCTTCTTTCCGTACCGCTGGCGTGAGAAGCACACGTAGTAGCGGTAGCGCCCGCCGTTGCCGTGCGCCGCCGCGCCGAGGTACTGCTTGCCGCAACCCGCGCACTTGACCAGCCCGGTGAGCAGGTACTCGGACTGGTTGGACCGGCGCAGCGCCTTGTCCTCGGTGCGGCCCCGCAGAACCTCCTGGGCGCGCTCGAAGAGCGCCTCCTCGACCAGCGGCTCGTGCGGCGCCGGGTGCTGCTTGCCCCGGAAGGAGATCTCGCCCAAGTAGGTGCGGTTGCGGAGGATCGCCAGCACGGCGGGCACGTTGAAGGGCTTGCCCTTGCGCGTGCGAGAGCCGCGCCCAGTCAGCCATTTGGCGAGCGCCGAGGAGCCCTCCCGGCGCTCGGCGTAGCGGTGGAAGACCTGTGGGACGACCGATGCCTCGGCCGGCTCGGGAACGAGGAAGCGCCGGTCGGCGTCGAGCCGGTAACCGAAGGGGATGTTGCCGCCGACCCACTCGCCGCGTTCGGCCTTGCGTTCCATCCCGGCGACGGTGCGCTCGACGATCGTCGCCCGCTCGAACTCGGCGAAGACGCCGAGGAGCTGAACCATCATCCGCCCGGCGGAGCTGGCGGTATCGAAGGGCTCGGTCGCCGAGCGGAAGAGCACCTCGGCGGCGTCGAGCCGCTCGAGGATCTGGGCGAGGCCGCGCACCGAGCGCGAGAGGCGGTCGACGCGGTAGACGAGCAGCAGGTCGAAGCGACCTGCCTCGGCCTCGCTCAATGCCCGTTCAAGGCCGGGCCGCTCCAGGATCGCGCCCGATGCCTGGTCGGTGAAGCGGCGCACGATCCGCCAGTCCTCCTGGCTATCGACGTAGGAATCGAGCCGGGCCGCCTGCGCCTCCAGCGAGTAGGGCTGGGTCGCCTCGTCGGTCGAGATCCGGGTGTAGGTGGCGATCCTCATCGTGGCCTCCTCGGCTTGCTGGGCTTGCGCGAACGTCGATGACACCTCGACGCGCGCAAGGAGTCAAGTCCGCCGCCGGCGAGGTAGTCGCGGTAGAGCACGCGCAGGGCGCCGTGAAGCCGCTCTTCCTGCTCGCCGCTTCGGCGGAGGAGGCGGGCGGGGCGGATGCCGAGCCGCTCCGGGATCTCCGCACGGCCGGCGCCCCGATCGCGGCTCCTCTTGCGAGCCGAGCCGCTCGCTATCGCGATCAAGGCTCGCCTCCCTCGTCGCTAGCCGGCTCGAACTTCGCCAGCTCTTCGGCCCAACAGAAGTGGCAGTGCCAGGCGACGTCATGGCCGGCGCCTCGTTCGTGGATCGTCCGCTTCGGGTCGGGGTAGGCGATCTCCTCGCAGCTTGGGCAGAAGCGCAGGGCGCTGCGGTCCACCTTGTCGAGGAAGGCCTCGGGCCCATTGCGCAGCCGACCCGCGATGCCCTGGCCCTTTGCGAGCTGACGCGCCCTCTGCTCGCGCCAGCCGAGGTAGTCCTCGCGCAGGTGCTCCTGTCGGACGCGGGCCTCGCCGTCGCGCCTTGCCTCTTCGGCAAGCCCCCAGCTCAGCTCGTGGCGGTCGAGCAGCTCTCCTGCTTCGAGGCGCTTGCGCGCTCTGCGCAGGGCCGGACCCTCGCCACAGCGCTCGGCCAGCTCCCCGATCAGGTCGAGCTGCCTGGTCAGGTGGTCTCGGACCAGCGCGTCGAACGCGCGGCGCTCGCTCGGCGTCAGCTCCCGCTCGTCGAGCTGGAGATCAAGCGGGTCGGCGAACATCGCGGCGAGCCTCCCCAGCGCTTCGCGCTCGGCATCGTCCAGCGGCTCGTCCAGTTCCAGGGTGCGCTTCAGCGCCGCTGCCGCCGGGCCACCCAAGTGCTCCATGCCCCAGTCGCGGTGCGACCAGGACCGAAGGTGGGCGCGCAGCGCCTCGGGGTCGGAGCGCAACCGCTCGCGCTTGGCTTCTTCCTCGCGGCGCCGGGCATCGCGGCGGGTCAGCTCTTCGTCGTAGGGCCGGCGTGCCTCGCGCAGCGCGGCGAGCAGGTCGACGCCTTGCTCGTCCTCCTCGTCGACGAGCCAGCGCGCCTCGGTCGCGCAGCCCTGTGGCTGTCGGGCGAGATCGCAGGCGCAGGTCAGCAGCGCGTCGCGCTCCAACTCTCTGCGCATCGCGGCGAGCAAGGAGCGGGCGCGCTTCTCGGTCGTGGTGACGAACAGCAGCGCTGGGCAGAAGCGGTGGCGCTCGCGCCACGCTTCGGCCTTCGCGTACTCCGCGTAGCCCGCCGCCTTCTGCTTGAGGCGGCGGTGCGACATCGTCCCCATGTCCAGCTCGACGAAGGCGAGCAGCTCGCGCCCGTCGGCCTCGGCGATCTCGATGAAGGCGTCGGGTGCGATGGCGCGCTTCTTCCGGGTGTCCCAAGTGGCGAACGGCTCGCGGGCATCGGCCTCGCGCTCGAAGCGGGTGAGCGTCACGTCATCAGGCAGCGTCGTCGCCAGCGCCACGTAGAACCCGCTCAGCCCGGCGGCGTGGGCGAGGAACAAAGGGTTCGGCTCGCGCCGCTCGCCGCCCCTCGGCGGCGGCCCTCCGGTGACGATCGCCTCGCCCCTGCGGGTCGGCCAGAGGTGGTGCGGCGCCGATCCACGTTCGCGGTAGGGGCGACTGCGCCCGACGAGGCTCTCGCGGGCGAGCCGCACGCAGCGGTAGCGGAGCGTCCTCGCGGGCGTCTCGGGGTTGATCGCGGCGAGCTGGGTCTGGGTCAGCACCCGATGCGAGGCGAGCAGGTCGAGGATGCGCAGGTCGACATCGGAGAGCGCCGGAGTCCGCGTCGATGAGCGGGATCGACCAGTGCCAGCACGTGATCGCCTGCCCTGCGTCAAGCCGCCCCCAGACGCCAGGAACGGGCCGCTGTCGGCGAGCGCTGCGCCGCCCCTGTGATGCCGCCGCCTGCGAGAGTGGCGAGCCGTGTGCGCCGGTACGGCGCTGAGCCGCTGCTGCCGGCGCGGAGGCGAGGAGCCGCTGTGTCGCCAGCGCGGAGGCGATTGCGCTCGCGCCAAGTGCGATCGGTGCGGCCGAGGCTGCGAGAGAGCGCTGCGTAGCCGGCGCGGAGGCGATGGCGGAGGCGCCGAGCGCGAGGGGCGCGAGCCGGAGTGCGGCGGAGGGCACGAGAGAGAGATCGACCCGCCGTCAATTGACCGTGAACCGAGTGGGTAGAGAGTCGGGCGCGCGAGCGGAGCCGCAATTCCGCGACGCCATGCGGGATCGTCGCAGTGGCACCTTGCCAGTCGGGACCGGAGCGACTGGCAAGGTCGCAACGGAGATCGGGGCGGCATTGCGCAGGGCCGACTCCGCATCCGATCCGCCGCCGCTCCGCTCCGGTCATTCGGTTTTCCCTCATGCGTTTCGCCTCCTCTGCCGCGAGGCAGGGCGCGTCGCGCCCTGCCTCGCGTGAAATAGGTCTCTCCTATACAGAGGGATTTGCGGCGAAAGTGGTCACAAGCATGTGCTTATATGGTTGTATGCTCAAACTGTTTTAGACCGAGGTTTTCGGCTTGCTGATGCGGTTTACGCGGGGCGCACTAGCGCGGAGATGCTTTGTCGTCATCCGCCACGAGAGAGCGCAGGCGGTACTTTGCTGCCGATGATGTGGAGCATCCCTTGAGCAGCGATCTCATCGCCGTCATTACCGGGGTCGTCTTCGGCCTCGTAATCGTGGTCTTGGTCTTGTGGTGGCACCGCGCCGAGGTCAAGCAGAGCTGGCAGGCGCGTTTCGGATCGACCCCGGCGGTCGCGCCGGGATCGTCCGATGACCGGCACGACCATCGCTCGCTGTCGCCGGCAGCTAGGCGGTTCGGAATAGGTCTCTCTTTGCTGGTCAGCTTCGCCAATGCCGCCCTGGCGGTCCAGACGGCCGACGCCAGGGCGCTTCATGCGATCGGCGCCGTGGTCTTCGCGGTCTCCGCCGGAGTGCTCACGCTGAAAAGCCGCCCCCAAGTGGGTTGAGATTCGGGGACCGCCTGCCGGGTCTGCGTAGCAACAAACCCTTCGTCGGGGCTTCGCGGGCGCGACTATCGGGCGCGATCAAGACCGGCGATGCCGGGTGCGATCGACGAGGTCGAAGGTCTCGCCCTTCCCGGCGGGAGGGAGCGGCTTGCCTTTGACTGCCGTTACCTCGCGGCCGGAATGGCCGCCGCGGGGACCTCGCTTTTCGTATTGACCTGATACGGGCGCAGGTGCGCCGGAGCGCAAGCCACGGGTCTTGGGTCGTTTCGCCATTACTTCACCTCCTAGAGATAGTCTCGAATCCATTGGCTGGCCTGCTCATCGAAGCCACTCCAGGCCGCTTCGGGATTGGTCACGTCGATCACCAGCAACTCGTCGTTGCCGTCGATATGAGGCCGCAGGCGGTTGCGAAGTTCGGCCGCGCTCTCCTGGGTTCGTAGCAGCCAGGTCGAGTCGAGGTAGTGCCACCAGCGGGGAACGGCCTTCAGGGCTTCGTAGAGCCGGGGATAGTTCTGTCCCGGCCGGTTGAGGTCATAGGCGACCAGCATCGTTCGCATTGCTCAAGCTTTGTTGCTGGCCATTACCTGCGAAGTGGGGTTTCGGATCGCGTCCAAGGTACTCGCCGAGTCGTCGTTTACACTTCCGTAAACCATAGCGCATGGCTCGGCCCAAGGCCGCCGCCGCGAACCTGCAACCATGTTTATCAAGATATAAACCCATGTTCGATGTCCTGCGAGAGGGCGCGAGCCGAAGATTGGTCTGGGGGGCAGACTCCTCAGGACGGTTCCGTGCGCGGGACTACTTTGAAAAGCTCGACGTTCAAGAGCAAGCGAAGTTCGAGCCGCTCTTCAAGAGGCTTGCAGAGACCGGAAAAATCACCAACAAGGAGCGATTCGTGAAGGAGCCGGAAGGGATCTGGTGCTTGAAGACTCACGCTAGGAGACTTGCCTGCTTTCACGATGAGCGCGACATAGTGCTGATTGATGGATTTGGGAAGAAGACGACGAGCAGCAAGCGCAGCAGGCGGCATCTCAAGACCGCAGCACGGCTGCGTGGCGAATACCTGGAGGAGAACCGAAAGGGGTGTTCACGATGACGAATTGGCGCAAGAGAAAGGAGAACGAGCGTGAGTACGAGCGCTTGGTCGAGCAGGAGACCCTGATCTTCGAGGCGACCGAGCTGATTTCTGAGTTGATCGAGGAGTACGGAGTGAGCAGGAAGGAGCTGGCTGAGAAGCTCGGACGCTCGAAGGGATTTGTGACGCAGGTCCTCTCCGGCGATCGCAACATGACCCTGCGCACGCTCGCGGACTTTGCTTTCGCGCTTGAGCATAGGGTCGACGTTGCCGCCGCACCGCTGGTTGAGAGCGGTCATGGCGGTGAGGCCGTGGATGAGGGAGAGCGGGTGATGGCCCGTGTGCGTGCTGGGGCGGGCGAGCTTTTGGTCGCTTCTTCGCCCTCGGATGAGACCGACCCGCCTCGGCGGCCGCTGGCCGCCGAGGCGGAGGTGATTCCCAGCGGGAGCTATGCCCACAGGACCTACTTCAGCGAGTTGGTGGAGCGGGGAATGGAGCCGCACTTGATGGACGCAGAGCAGACACGCGCGCTTCACGAGCTGGAACTGGTCGGCTAATCAGATGACCCACCTCAGTAGCAAGAATGCAGCCGCAGTCGCGATCGATTACGCGTCTATTGCGCGAATTGCGAGCGCCGTCGAGCTGCGAGATATTGCGCTGCGCTCTTCGCGCGCGATCCTCAATGTCGATGCTGATGAGATCCCAGAGCGCTGGTCCGGCGAGGCATTTGTTGGCTTCGATACCGCGTCCGAGGAGTATCGAGCCGACAAGCAGGAGTTCAAGATCAATGCGGCCTTCATCGCGGTCTACAAGTCGAGCTGGAGCGATGAGATCCCCAAGGAACTTCCCGAGCTTGACCCCAACGACCCGCCTGAGATTGAGATCCAAGCCAAATTCGAACTTACCTATCGGGCCATTGAGGCACTCGAGTTCGCGCCCGAGGATTTGAAGAACTTCGCCATCGCAAACGGCACCTTGCATGCGTGGCCCTACTGGCGTGAGTTTGCCGATGACGTCACCAGCCGGATGCATGTCCCCCGACTGGTGGTCGGTGTCTTCAAGATCCCTTCTAGGCACGATCCGGGGGGGCGGCCTGAACCGCAGGATGCCGAGCCGAGCGCCGCTGAGCCGAGCACCGAGGGGGAAGACAGCGGCACGGAACAGTAGTTGCATCCGGGCCGGGGAATTATGGGTGAGGTATCTCGCCGGAAACGAGGTACTCCGCCGGCCCGGAGTGCTCGACCCAGCCGGGCCTCCAGGTCACGCCGTTGACGAGGTCGCCGACCGAGGTCGAGTAGGTGCCGGCGAGGCGGATCAGGACGTCGAGCGTGGGGATGTACTCGCCGTTCTCGATCTTGTCGAGCTTGGAGCGGGTCAGGGCGGCGCGCTTCGCCGCCTCCTTCTGATCGAGGCCCGACAGCTCGCGGGCGCGGTGGAGGTTGTCGGCGAACTTCGCGAGCGCCTTGAAGGGGAACGGCGTCTTGGAGCGCGAGCCGGCGTTCATCGGGAGCTGTTTGGCGCCTCGACGGGAGCCGGGAGTTGATCCGCTGAGGCGTCCTCGTCGTTCTCGGGCGCCCGCCCGCCCCGCTCGACCACCTCCCACGATCCCGGTACGACGATCTCATAGCCCGGCCGCCACTCCATGCCAGCGACAAGATCGTCGAGCGAGATGCCGAGGCTGCCGGCGATCCGCATGGCCGTGTCGACGCGCGGCATCCGCTCGCCGCGCTCCAGAAGGCTCACCTCGGTGCGGTGGATCGAGGCGCGGAAGCCAAGCTCTTCCTGGGAGACGTCGGCTCCCTCGCGGCAGCGGGCGAGGTTCTCGCCGAAGCGGACTTTCATCTCCGGCGTGGGAGGCGCCGCGGTTGGAAGCCGCCGACTCACGGGGCGCCTCCCAGTACGTCGCGAGGCTCTGGCGGCGGCCCCGGCTGGATCAGGTTGGCGACGACCGCACCGCGGCAGCTCGCCCGCCCGTCCTCCAGCGAGCAGCGTTCGCTGAGCTTTCCCGCGACCAGCACCGGAGCGCCCTTCTTCAGCTCTTCGACGTGACGACCACCGATGTCGCCTGGCACCTCTACCTCGTAGGTGGCATAGGTCCAGAGCAGTCGCGGATGCTCGGGATCGGCGACCGGGAACTCGATCTCCATCACAAGCACCGGCGTGCCGCCCGGACCCCCACCTTGCCTTGGGTCACCGAGCAGCTTCCCGGTGACGACCGCGTAGTTCAATCCGGGTGGCGTCTGCTCGGGGAAGAGTCGCCGGCCTGGCCTCGTGCCGCATCGACCGCACATCGCTACTTCGCCTCCCTCACGACGTAGGCACGCGGCTTGCGCTTGGCCTGGCGGACCCTCTTCTCCTTCGCCAGCCGGGCGAGGCAGTTGGCGACGGCGCCCGCCGAGCGCTCGACGCCCTTACCGATTGCGGTAGCGGTCAACGGGCCGTCGTCCTTGTGCTCGGCCAGGTAGGAGAGGACAAGGCCGTCCAGCTCGCCGGGGCGCAGGCGCTTCGCCTTCGCCCCGCTCACGCTGACTCACCCTCTCGGCCGAGGCCGACGAGCACTTCCTCGCAGGCGTCGAGGCCGAGCTGGAAGCGGGCGTCGGTCTCGGCGTCTGCCTCTTGTGACTCGCGCTCGGTCCCCGACCCCGAGAGGACCGTCGCTGCTTCGCCGTGCAGGCGCTTCAGCGCTTCCATCAGGTCATGGGTCGGCATCGTCAGCTCGAAGGACTCACGGTCGTCCCGCGGCTGCCAGCCGATGTCGGCCAACAGGCGGAAGTCTTCGCCGAACTCGATTCCGAGCCGCTCGGCGGTGGCAAAGTCCTCGTTGTCCTCCAGCGCGATCCAGACGTCGCCGACCCCGCCGAGGTGGTTGCGGATCAGCTCGTAGAGACCGTCCCGCTGATCGCGGTCGATCGTCGCGGTGATGCTGGGCATGGCGCCCCTCCTTCCGGTCAGGGCACCGAAGAACCACCCCCGATCAGGGCCGTCGATCTACCCGAGCACCCGAAGTGCTCTGGGAGAATCGGTCGCGCATCGAAGGATGCTTCTTCGGTGCCGGGCCCCGGGGCGCTACAACGCCGCCGGGGCCGTTATGTCTTACGGTCGGTGGCGAACATAGCTCTGCTGCGCGGGGAAAGCGAGCCGATTAGCGGGGATGCGCGGGGATTGCGGCCAATGGTGGCCAGGCATCAGAATGCGAGTGCCATGAGTACGGGACAGTCAGAGCAGCCGTTGGTTGAACTCCAGCGGCTCTTGCAGCGCGAGGCCCGTCAGCCCGACGCGCGATCTATCTGTAGGCAACGGCAAGTGCCCGACGATCTTGCGGACGAGGACGGCCAGATGCTGTATCTCGATCTTGATGAGGAGGAGGCATTTCAGCGGGCAAAACGGTTCCTCGCGGACGACCTCCGATTTGAGCACCTCGTACAGCGGGTCGGCGATCCCCTTGATCGTCAGCTATGGCGCTTTGTTTGCAGGAGCGCTTTGCGGCCTGCCGACGACCACGTCCCAGAGTTCGTCGACGAGAATGCCAAGGAGCCCGAGGAGCGGGTCTGTTTCTTCCCAGTGGAGTGGTTGAACGTGCAGAAGCCGGTCGACCTCGTTGGGGTGCGTTTCCTTCCACCGTCTAGCGACGAGGTACCCCCGGAGGAGCCCTTCTTCTCTCTCGGCAGCCCGGTCGGCTCGGTGTTGCCGGTCCCAGTGGAAGGAACCAACCTCACTCTGATGAAAGAGCGGGCGGAGCCAGTGGCCGATCGCGCCCTGAAGCTGTTGAGACTCATGCTTCGGCAGAAGGTGCCGAATATGCAACTTCGGTTCCAGCTGTCCGAGGGATATTCCTTCGGCACGAGGCAGGCCGGCTGGCAACTGTCCCCCGATGCTGGGGTCGATCTCACCCTCCACCAGGATCTCATCGACTTCTCCCGCGATCACGTCCTCGCATCTCTCGCTGGTCCGCCCGTCACCAATTTGCAACAGAAAGCACATCGTGCTCTCGGCTGGTTGTCGGATGCCGAACTCGCCATTGATCCGACGGTGGCCCTTCTATTCCGTTTTTTTGCACTTGAGGCGCTCCTGGGCAAGAAAGGCGAGCAGATGAAGGGAGAAGGTCTGGCATTCCGTCGGGCTATGCTGTCGGTGGCCACCAGGGGATCGTTCACGGATCCCTTCCGGGCCTATCGACTCTACGCCGAGGTTCGCTCTGCGGCCGTCCATGGAGATGACCCTCCAGAGGAAGATCCCGCCGAACTACAGCGTTTCGCCGAGGACGCGAACCAGGCTTTGATCGACTACGTCGAACTCGCGACGAACGAAGGCTTTGAGACGCGCCGGAGAGTCCTGAAATTCCTTGACGCGCATCCCCGTCGGCAGAGGCTCATAGACTGGCTCCTTCAGCAGCCAAACCAGAACGCATGGCGAGTGTATTTCGAGAAGGAAAGGATGCTCGCTGACGGTCCGGTATGAGGTCAGCCATAGACTTCAACCGACCACGACGGCTTCGAGGCGCTCTACCCCGCCACGGTGGAGATGCGGGGGCCGAACCCCACTCTCCGACGACTAGGGGTTGACCTCATTCCCCCAGTTCGCGTTCGAGTTCTTCCGCGCCTTCTTCTTCTTCGAGGCCTGAGTAGTACTTCGCTTCTCCGAGTTCGTCGATGATCCAGCCTTCGTCGGTCTTCTTCAGCTTGGCGATCGATTCGTTGCTATAGGCGACCGTTGCCGTGTCGCCACTGACGGCTACCCGTTCGACCTTTGCGGTTAAGAACGTCTGATGCCAACTCGCTCCGATGCCGCCGCTGTAGATCCGAAAGCAGGTGCCCGGAGCGTCTTTGTCTTCGCTCGGGCCCCAGTAAGAGCAGGCCGTCTTGATGTCGCTCGATCCGAAGGCGGCCGAGAACTGGTTAGCGACCTTGCGCACTTCTTCGTTGGGCGATTCCGAGCCCGAGCCGCCGCAGCCGGCAAAGGCAAAGATGAGCGCCATCACGATGAGAGCTGGAAAGCTTCGATGCATTCTGGACGAGACCTCCTGTTCGACGAGGGCTTCGGTTTGGGGCTTGGTCGGCCGCAATCTACCCCGAGACACAAGCCGTGCGCCAGCTCGCTGCTCGCCGAGGTGGGTTCCTACGGTTCTTGCCGAGGTGAATATCGCCGCGAGCCGCGCGGTTGCATGAGGTCACGACGCTGCCAGGATGATGACCATGGCGAGCGTCCCGATGCCAGCCGACCGCCGTCGATGCGCGGCGATCCCGCCGGTTCCTCGCGTGGCGCTACCGTGTCAGCGAAACCGGGTCGGCGGCGACCCGCGCTACGTGGTTCGAGTTATGTCTCGCTGGGGGTATGGCCTTATCGGAGAGAGCCGGATCACCTGCACCTCCCAGGTCGCTCAAGTCTTTCGCATCGCCGAATGCGCTCGACACCAACGCCTTCAGGCGTACCTGGCCAGCGTTGCGGTCGATCTCGACGTGGAGGCGGAAGGCGTCGAAGACTGCGCGGCGGAGGGTCGGGTCTGCGGCGACGAGGTGTTTGCCCAGGTCGGGGAGCGCGTCGAGGACTGCGCGAGCCTTATCGGGATCGACGGCGGTGCTGTCGCGCTGTGAGTCTTCGATCTGGACGAGTACCGAGCGCGCTTCGGCGCGCTCTGACTTGAGCTCGCGGATTCGCCGGCCTACCTCCACCGGGTCGACGCCCGCCTCGATCGCCGCGAGCTGGCGCTCGATCTTCTGCTCGATCGCGGCGATCTGACCGGCGATCCGCTTGCGCTTGTCGCCATCCCGGTCGCGCAGCTCGCCGGTCAGGCTGGCACTCTGGCGGCGAAAGTGGGCGAGGCGGTCGACGCCGAATATCCGCGTGGCGAAGAAGCTGTCGATCAGCGTCGCGAGGCTGTCCTCGCGGACGTACTGCCACTTGCCGTGTCCGACAGCCTCGGCGGCCCTGTCGCCGTATGAGGCCCGGAAGCCGCAGGTGTAATAGGTCGGCTCGCCCCTGCGCGAGCGGCCCTGCATCCGCAGCGGATTGTGGCCGGTGGCGCAGTGGACGATGCCACGCAGCAGGTACGGCCGCTTCTGTGGGCGGCGACGGCGATTGCCGCCCTGCCCGGTGCTGCGCCGCTGCATCTCGGCCTGCGCCCGCTCGAACTGCTCGTCTGAGATCAGCGCCTCGTGGCGCTCGTCTGCTTCGACCCATTCGTCCTTCTCGCGCCGCACAACAGGCCCGACGCCCTGCTTGTGGGCGCGTGAGTCGAGCCGGTTCCAGTAGAGGCGGCCGGTGTAGGTGGGGTTTTCGAGCATCGACTTGATCGTCGTCTTCGCCCACTTGCCCGAGGTGTTGCGCTTGGAATCGACGTGGGAGGGAGGCGGCGGACCGCCGGGCCGGTTCAGCTCGTTGGCGATCTCCTTGTATCCGGCGCCGGCGAGGAAGCGATCGAATATCTCGGCGATCACCGGCCCCTGCTCGGGATCGACGACGAGGCGCGACTTCGTATCGCCCGCCTTCGCCCGTGCCGGGTCGGGATGGGCCTCATGCCGCAGGCGGTAGCCGTAGGGCGCCCTGCCGCCATTGCGATAGCCCTGCCGCGTGTTCTGCTTCTGCCCGCGCCGCACTTCGCGACCCAGCTTCTCGACCTCGAACTGGTCGAGCGCCTGGAACATGTGGCGGATCAGCCGTCCCTCGGGGCTGGTCTGATCGCCGGCCGTCAGCGCGTAGAAGACCTCGACGCCGGCCCGCGTCATCTCCCGCTCGTAAGTCAGCGCATGGAACAGGTCACGGCTCAGCCGCGAGGTCCCGTAGACGATCACCGCATCGAAGCGCCGCGCATCCTGCTCCTTGGCCTCCCGCAGCAGCTCCGCCCACCCGGCACGATCGTCCCGTCGCCCGGCCTCCTGGTCGGTGAACTCGCAGACGATCTCCCCGCCCAGCTCCTCGGCCTTCGTCGCACAAGCCTCCCGCTGCGAGGGAAAGGAGAGCGTCGGGTCCTGCTTGTCCTTGGTCGAGAGCCGCCCGTACCAGGCAAAGCGCCGCCCCGCGCCCGCAGCCGACCGCGACCGCCTCTCAGCAGCCATCAGATCGCCTCCATCGTCGTCTCAAGACCCATCGCGATTCATTGTGTCGGGCTTATCCGAGTCAGTCAAAATCGCCCAGCCGAGCCACAGCCAACAAGCGCGGCGAGGTCGGGGACGAGGAAGCGAAAACCACCAGAGCGGCAGCGAGGGTGGCGGCGAATCGGACGCACCGATGGCCGGCAGAACGACCACCACTGGACCGGATCGAGAGACCACGCGATACAGGTGGATGGGGGAGTAAGTAGTCGGCGCTGTGCACCGGGCCGTTGACAGGGGTTGAGAAGTAGGAAGTCAGCGTCGCCCGATCCCCGCAATCGCCTTCACGAAGGGGAACGCGGTGCGTTCCCAAAATCCGGGTGCGAGGCGCAGAACGAGGTGGAGAGCGAGGCGCAGAACGAGGTTGGCGCGAACCGCAGGATGACCCGCAGAACGAACTCACAAGGATGTTCCTTGACCGATCGCCGACCATGTCTCACTCCCTTTGTCGTTGAGAAGGACGAATTGCGTCATATGTCGCTGTTCCAGGAACTTCGCTTTGGGCGTCATTCGACGCCAACTCCAGCGTACTGTCATGTTTATTTAGATTGATCGAACGAATCACTGAAACCGCATAGGATTCGGGCCGTAGAGCCAGCTCCAGCTCGGCGACCGTTCCCCGCGGGGAACGTGACCGCTGCGTTCCATCGACGGCAGGAGGAGAACAATGAGGGTGACGATTGAGGGAATACCCGAGGTTGATGTCGGCAATAGCGGAGTCCTAATCCGTATCCGTGACGAGGAGGGCAAGAACCTGGGCCGCCTCTGGTTTGGCCAGGCGACGGTGCGCTGGGCTCGGGGTAGCACCCGAGAGCCCAACGCGAAGCGACTCTCCGTGCAGGACTTCGTCGATTACCTCAACGCTCGTTAGTCCCATCTCAGATGGCTCGTAAGCCCAGGCTCCGCACGCTTTCGATCTTTCTTCTGCGCGAGGAGATTGGGTCCTGGGACGATGCGCTCCGAGACGGGGACAGCGTGTCTCGCCACGAGACTCGTAAAGCCGTTGACGTCGATGGCCTCTTGGTCGTCGGCTCACCGAACCGCAAGCCTCCCTGGTGGCGAGATTACGTATCGCCCTATGTGCTCCGCTCGGGTGAATTCGATCGACTTGTCAATGCATCGACCGGAGCGCTGTTCTTCTTCGAGGCAGCCGATCGCCGCTTTGCGTTGGCGTTTGGCCAAGGTCGCCATCTTCTAGAGCCAGAAGCGTTTGAGCACGATTTTGGTCTACGGGTTGTGCTCAACAGCGTTGACGCCGACCGAATACGGAGCGTTGATGCTCGGACGATCGACGAGCGGACGATGCATACCCGGCGCAATGCTTCGCGTGAGTCTGATTTCGAGGATTTCGGGCTAGACGTTGCCCGCGACCTTGTTCGTGCTGTTTCGGGTCCACCTCGTGATGAAAATCTCGCGCGCAATCTCGCTGGCGCCGATCGGCTTGCAGTGTCTTGCCGTGCGCAGATGGAGGACCTTCCTGATCTCGCAAGCCGGCTGCTGGCTGCGTATGAATCTGAGGACTATCGGGAGCAGTTCCCGTGGGTGGACAAGCTCCGCCCAGTCAAGGATGCGGCCCTGAAATATGAACTGAACGAACAGCTTGTTGACGATCTCAAAGACCGCCATCTCGACAACCTTCACCTTGCTCCGCCGGAGGTCGTTGATCCGCTGCGTCTTGCCGGCTTTGCCTATTCCACCTTGCGAGGTGAGGAGCTGGACACCGACCCGCGGATCAGCGTTTACCTCCAATCTCTTAGTGATAAACAACAGCAAGAGCTCAGCGTTGACCGCCTAAAATCAGATCGGATCGTTGCCTTTGAGGCCGAAGGAGAGCAAATGCTCGACTTTTGGTCTATCTACAAGTGCATCGTTTACGAGACGGAGCGGGACGATTATCTCTACGTTCTCAGTGGAGGCGACTGGTTTCGGGTCAGCTCCGATTTCCAGCAGGAAACGATTGACCTTGTCGAGGAAATGACGCCACTCAATCTTGACCTTCCAGAAGCTCCTGCGGGCATCGAGGAGAAGGACTACAACCAACTAGCCGCGGGGCAATGCGACTGCCTCAACCTCGATCGTGAGCTCGTCTACGTGACGGGCCGTAGCGGTATCGAGCTCTGCGATTTGCTTTCGCGAAACCGGCAACTCGTTCATGTCAAGCGGCGGGGCTACTCATCGACCCTCAGCCATCTGTTTGCCCAGGGCGCCATTGCTGCGCAGCTGATGCTGGGCGACCAACCTTTCCGAACTGCATCTCGTGAACTTGTTGACCGGATCGACTCTAGTTTCACTGCCGTACTTCCCGATGGACGGCCCCGACCAGAGGATTACGAGGTCGGTTACGTGGTCATCACGCGGGCCACCCCGCAGAATGACAATCCATACACCTTGCCATTTTTCAGCTTGGTCAACCTCTGTAGCACCGTGCGTAGCTTGCAAGCATTTGGGATCAGGGTGTCCATCGCGGAAGTGCGCGAGATGGCATAGGGCGTCTCGGCCTCCGCCCGCGGGCCGTAACTTCTGTGCTACGGTGTGAACGTGGGACCAAACTTCGACGCCACTCACCATGATCGGCGACTGGCTCGGCGGCTCGACGAAGACCCCGAGTTCCGGGTGGAGTTTGAGCGGCAGCGGTGGGAGGTCGCTCAAGTCGACGCTGTGGTCCAGAAGCTCGACGAGCTGCGGGAGGGAGCTGGGATGTCAAAGGCTGAGCTGGCGCGGGTGATCGGGAAGGAGCCGTCGAGTATCCGCCGGTTCTTTACGGCGCATGTGAACCCCGAGCTGAAGACCGTGGCGGCTTTGGCCGATGCTCTCGGGGCCAGGGTGGAGGTCGTGCCGGTCGATGATGCCAATGCGCCATCCGCACCCGGATCAGTCCGCCTAAGACAATAAACTTCGTACATGGCTCCGCAGACTGGCACCGCGCTGCTCATAATCGCCGTCTTCGTCCTGCCGGGGTTCGTCACGTTGCTTATGCGGGAGCGGACCTATCGAGTAAAGGGACAGGACTCTCCGTTCGAGCGGTTGCTGAACGCTCTCTATTTCAGTTCGATCATCTACGTCGTGCTCGGCATGGCCTGGGTTGTGGGCGGGTTGGGACGCGACGATATTTCGCGCCTTTACGCAGGGCACGACGCGATCGGCGTCTATCTCCTGTTGGCGGTCGTCGGCCTTTTCATCTTGCCCGCGGTGATTGCGGAGCTCGGCCGCCGATGGCAGAAGTCCCGGGAGCTGCGCCCGTGGTTTTTGAAGCGCGCGGGTATTGACCCCGGACATGCTGTTCCGGCCGGTTGGGAGCAGCTTTTCAGCGAGAGTCCGGGGGCCAAAGCGGGACACGGCTTGATGTTGCGGGTCACGCTAGACGACGGTCGCGTAGTCGGTGGCTATTTCGGAGGGAAGAGCCTCGCTGGCTACACGGCCCATACGCGTGATCTCTTCATCGAGGAGCGGTGGGCGCTTGATTCCGAAGACTGGTTTGAAGGGCCGGTCAAGGGCAGCCTTGGCCTCTGGATCGCGGAGGGCCAAATCCATTCCGTGGAGGCTTACATGCCATCCCAGGACGCCAAATGACTGAAAGCGGCGACGCCTTGGCGGACGGCTACAATCGTAGAAATGTCTGAGCGACCCGAACAGCCAATTCAGAAGCGCGGCGGTATTTCGCTGCCTAACAACGGCTTCCGCCCGACGCAGCCGCCGCCGAAACCCTCCGACGCGGCTTCGAGCGCGAAACCATCTGCCGCGACAAGGCGTGCCGATGGCCGGTAGTGACGAGTCCGCCGAGAAGGGCGGGACCGAGGAGAAGGCTATTCACTTGGTCGCGGCTCCCACCGGCGAGGAGATTGCCCTTGGAATGACGGCGAAGGTTCAGGAGGGGATGACCCTTCAGGCACAAAACGAGGGCAAGGCAATGACTGGAAAAGGAAAGCCTCCAGTCGCCCCGCCGCCGAAACCGTCTGACGCTGCCGTCAGCGCCAAACCCAAGCAGTAGCAACTCCCCACGCGGTGGTCCGCATCTGGTCTGCGCAGCTTCTCGGGGGCCGAGGCAGGGTACGAGCTACCTGCCGGCAGCCCGCATCCTCCCTGTGGCCTGCGCCTCGACCCCCGAAAAGCCGCACTTGCCCTGTGGTCAGCTCCTCGGGTCGAGGTCGGCCAGCAGTTCCTCGCAGGCGTCGTAGCCGAGGCGGAAGCGCTCGTTGGTGGCGGCGTCTTCCTCTCTTGACTCGCGCTCGGTGATGGATTCGAGCAGGACTCGCTCGGCTTCGCCGTGGAGGCGCTGGAGGAGTTCCATCAGGTCGTGGGCCGGCATCGTGAGGTCGAAGGAGTCGCGGTCGTCCTCGGTGCCCCAGCCGATGTTCTCGAGCAGGCGGAAGTCTTCGCCGAACTCGATGCCGAGGCGTTCGGCGGTGGCAAAATCCTCGGTCTCCTCCAGGGCGATCCAGATGTCGCCCACGGCGCCGAGGTGGTTGCGGACCAGCTCGTAGAGGCGGTCACGCTGGTCTCGGTCGATCTTGGCGGTGGTGCCGGGCATGGTGCCCTCCCTTCGGGTAGGGCACCGGAGAGCTGCCGGTGATGCCGCCCTGCGCGGGCGTGGCGAGTACCGTCTCGCTTGCATCGAAGGCCTTGTCTTCGGTGCCAGGCCCCGGGGCGTTCGAGCGCCGCCGGGGCCATCTCTATGTCCTTGCGAGCCGGCGAAGGTAGCGCCGTCTGCTGCGATTTCAAGTCGGGTTCTCGCGGTGGCCTCGGCCGCCGATTTCAGGCGTCGCTACCGCGCTCCCCGCTTTCCGTTCTGTGGAGCCAAATCAAGCGCCGCTTCTACCGGCACGACGATCTCTCCGTTAGGGACGAATCGCTGTAGCGGTATCTTCAGGACGGCGCCCAACTCGACGCCTAACCCCAGAAGATGCAGGTGGGATCGCTGTCGAGCTCGCGGAGCAGCGGCGCCAGGTCGCGCACGGGTTCGATGTACGGGTACTCCAGTCGACGGTCGTTTCGGTCGCGCGCGTAGAGCGTCCAAAGGCGGGTTCCCAGGTCCCACTCGAAAGTGCAGACTCGCTTCCTGGTCCAGTCCGGGCCAAAGTCCTCCCGCCAGGGCGGGCGGCATTCGTAGATCGTGATCGTGTTTCCGCGGACCTTGTACTCGATTCGCAACTTCTCGTCGTGCTCGGCGGGCACCTTCGTCGCGCAGTAGGTCGCGACGAGCGATATCGCGGGATCCAAGACCTCGGCCGGCAGCGCCATCGGTCGGCAACCTAACGGGGCGCGGTGCCTCGGCACGCCGTCGCTACCAGGCGGCTCTCTCGTGGCTGGTCCATCGGCTCCGATCCCGCCGACGCTCCGCCTTGACATTGGCAGGCAGCTTGTGCGGCTTGCACAGCAGGCAGCCGTTGCGTCGATGCTTCGGGCGCTTGCGCTTGTGGTGGGCCATCGACTCAGCTTGACACGGATCGAGGTGCTTGGCCCTGGGGCCCCTCGATCTGCCCGCACATGAAACCCGGGTGGGGCAATTCCTGTCCCCACGGGGTGGCACGGTACCTTGGGTTCATGGCCAAGATGATCGGGAAGCGCCGAAACGGGGCCCTCGTCGTCGTTGTGCCGGCGGCCGATGCCTCTGGGCTGGAGGTTGGCGGTGCGGTGGACGTCCTGCCCAAGCCCGCCGGAAGCGGTCAGGATCAGCCCTGGCCGGTGGGAGCACTTGCCGACGAGCTGCCGCCGATCGAGATCGCCGACATCAAGGCTGCTCGACAAGAGGCGCTACTCGGCGAAGCTGAGTAGTTGTGTTGTCTTGGTGTGCCCCGATGACCGTTCAGCCAAGACCGATGCGGGGCAGAGCGAAAGGAGCGTGAAGTGCCCGACCGTGAATTTCTCGACGAGCTGATCGACGAGCGAACCGCTCGCAACCCCGATTTTCCAAGGATGGTCGAGTCCTACTACGACCGGCGACTCGCTCGACGGCTCGAGGAAGATTCCGAGTTCCGGACGGAGTTCGAACGACAGCGGCAGGAGATCGCTGCCGGCCGGGACCGCCCTTGGGGTGGTGATCGGGGATAAAGTCCACCATCTCACCCATATTGACATTTTTGCTCTTTTCGCCTACCCTTGGCCGCATGGCGCAGCTGATGCAGGTCCGACAGGCCGCCCGAGCACTGGGTGTCCACGAGAACACGGTCCGCCGCTGGGAGGAGCGTGGTCTTCTGCGCGCGGTTCGGCTCCCGAGCGGGGTGCGGCGCTTCCGAGCGGAGGACGTGGAGGCGATGCGCACGCAGATGTTCAGCGGCTTCGCGCCGCTGCGCGAGGACGACGACGTTGTCCCCGTGACCCGCGCCCGCTCGATCGACTGAGGTTCGTCGTCCCCCGGTCGTAGGGTTCGAGGCCCGTGAAGGACAGCGAGCAATGGGACCCGGAGAGCACCGACCACACGACGAGCAGTACTGGACCGCTCCCTGGTCGACGGCGCTGTTCGCCGGCGACCTCTTCGAGGCGATCCCGTTCGGCGACCAGCCGACGACGCTCTACCGGGCCGAGGACGGCAAGCACTTCGTCGGCGAGGTCGGCTTCGCCTACGGCCTGCTGACCACGCCCACCTGCGACATGGCCGAGCAGCGCGGGGAGGGCGCGACGGCGCATCCCTTTCGCGTGCTCGTCCCCGTGCTTCCGCTGGCTGCAGTCGCCGAGCGGGCCGGCGCCGTCGCTGATAGCGGTATTTTTTTCTGCTCTCGGTAGGTTGCGTCGATGAGCAGCGACCTAATTGCTTTGGTCGTCGCGATTGCGCTCGGCCTCGCTGTCGTTGTATCCAGCGGGGGGATACCCAAGGCGCCTGGGACTGTCCCTCGCCCGATGGCCGTTATTTCGCCGGGAAGTCCCTGATCGACCAGGACGGCCTGGCCGAGTTCGAAGCGTGGGGGTTTAGTGCCGTGCGTGTCTTCCATGCTTTGGTTAACCCAGATCTTGCAGCAAGCTCCCGGGGGTGACCCGGAGCGAGGCAGTCGAGGGTGAACGGTGGTGTCAGCGCGGAAGTTGGGCCATAGTGTGGTCCAGCGGAACCGCCTTGGGCCGGTTGCGGTGACGATCACGGCGGCCTTGAGAAGATCCGCGCAGCAGTGAGTGACACGGCCCCGCCGTGCTCGACCTCGGGTCCGGCGGGCCTCACCCCGCCGGCAGGGGCAAGGCGTCGAGCCTTCGGCAGGCAGCGACGAGATCTTCCGCCCAGGGCCAATGGCGGGCGAGGCGCAGGCGGGTACGCCGCCCGGAGCGTGAGAGACGACCGGCCTGGTGCAAGAGCCGGTAGCGCAGGGTCTGGGGCTTGGCCTTGGCGAGCTCGCCCTCGAGCGTCAGCGCCTTGGCGAAGCCGACGATGTCCTGGGCGGAGAGGACGAGCTGCATCCAGGCCTCGTTCATCGCAAAGCTGCGGAAGGGAAGCTTCGCCAGCCCCAGCGCTTTGGCGTCCTCGATCCGCTGCTCGACATGGGCGTGGGCGCGGTGTTCGCGGTCGAGCTCGGCGATGTCCTCTCCCTCCTGGTCGGTGAGGAAGCAGGTGTGGCGCCAGCCGTCGGTGTCGACCAAGGAGAGCTGCGCGCCGGGGTGGGCGCGCTCGCGGCGGCAGATCAGCCGCGAGCCCTCCGGCCAGGCCGAGAGGTCGAGGTGCTCGGTCAGCTCGGCGACGTAGGCCTCGCGTGGGCGGGTCGGGTGCTCGGCGACCGGTGTCCCGTCCTGGGAGATCGCGCCTGCCCAGGCGGAATCGGGGACCGCGGCGATCGCCTCTCGCACCGGGGCGCTGATGTCGTGCCCGACCGAGAAGCCGATGGCGCCCTCGCGGCAGAAGTCCAGGACCGCGTGCACGCAGGCGGCGGAGTCGCCGCGCACCAGGATCTCTCCCTCCGCGAGGGAGGGCGGCAGCTGCTCGAGCCCCGCTTCGATTGCCGCCACCTGGTCGGCGCCGGTGTTGGAGCCGGCGTTGCCGGGCCGCAGGATGCCGTCGAGCGCCGCTTCGGAGCCCTCCAGGTAGCAGAGCATCGGGTGGAAGCCGAAGCCGCCCTTGTAGTTGCCCGCAGCGCCCTCCTTCTCGGAGTGGGCGCCCAGCAGGGAGGCGTCGACGTCGAGGACAGGTCGATCGGGAGCGGCGCCGAGCGCGAAGGCGCGCTCCCGCACAGCCTTGCGCGCCGCTTTGATCCCCTCCAGCTCGGCCGGGCCGATCCGCTCGATCGCCCGGAAGGCGGTGGCGTCGGAGGCGACCCCGCCGAAGAGGGCGGGCTGATCGCGAAGCGCGGCCTGGTCAGAGAGGTGCTCGCCACCCTGGGCCAGGGTGATGATCAGGTTGCGCAGGATCTCCCCGTCCCCATGGGCCGATCGCCGCCGTCGGGTCGGCGCCAGCGCCTCCCCCAGCGCCTTGGTCAGCCCCAACCTGTCACACAGGTTGCTGAGCAGCAATGCGCCCGCCTGCGAGCAGAATCCCTCGCCGTCCGCGGTGACCTCTACCGTTTCGAGCCGTCCGTTTCGATTCACCTTCAAGGTGAAGCCTCCTGAGTTGGGAAATGGGTCTCGACAACCGCATTTTCCCCGCTCAGGAGGCGGAAAAGCGCCGCTCAGGCTTGCTCAAGAGACGGCGCTTGGCGCACGATCTGGGTTAACGTGGGTTCGGCGGATTGGAAACGCCGAACTTCTGGCAGATCGACCGGGTCAGCCCCGGGCCGATCTCCTTATGTCGCGGGTGGGCCGAAACCTGCCCCTGCGGCCCGCGCCACTTCGCATGCGCCGAGCTTGCGGTCCCGGCGCCGCCGGCCGCGTGGGGTCGGCTTTTCGGTCGAATCTGATCGAAAGGTTTGACAGCTGGCCTACGACAAGGCGAAGATGGACAGGTCAGAGCGTCGCCGCTGGGGAGAATCGGGGAGGGCGATAGATGCGATCGGGAGTTGCGGTGCACGGGGTTCCTGTGCGTGGGCATGGCGTCGCGGCGCGAAGCGGTTGGCTGCGACCCCAGATTGCGCTCTTGCTTGTGGGCGTGATCGTGGCGGTCGGATGCGTGGCGGTGCTCCGAACGCTGCCCGGCGAGACCGCCGGTCCCGTCACGACGACTGGTCACGGCTCAACTGGCCGCGGCTTGGAAAGTCTGCCGCCGGCCGCGCAGGGCCCGGTCTCGGCATCGCTCGGGCAAGACGCGCCGGCCTATCGCCTCGAGGGCCTGCGGGCTGTCAACCCTGAACAGCACCTTCACACCCGCTTCTCTAGCCGCGGCATCATTGTTTCCTCGGGCACCGCGCAGCTTGGCATGGCGCTCTCCGCCTACGGGTACGGGAGCGCGCTGCGGTCGGTCGAGGCGGCCGTGCCACGCGCGAGCGCCAACCGAGTCCGCTACGCCCACGGAGCGCTGAGGGAGTGGTATGCGAACGGCCCGCTCGGAATCGAGCAGGGCTTCGACGTCGCAGCTCGCCCTGGTCCCGCCCCGGGGCCGCTGACCCTTTCCCTGGCCCTCGCCGGCAACCTCGCCGCGCGGCTGCGGGACAGCTCGGTGCTGTTCACGGGTGAGGGCGCCGCGCTCCGCTACGGCGGCCTGGTCGCAACCGACGCGCGCGGACACGTGCTGCGTTCCTGGTTTGAGCTCGTCAAAGGACACGTCCTGATTCATGTCGCGGATCGTGGCGCGGCCTATCCGCTGCGGATCGATCCGATGATTCAGCAGGGCAAAAAGCTCACGGGTACGGGTGCGATCGGCACCGGTCGGTTCGGATACACCGTGGCGGTGTCGGGGGACGGCAACACCGCGCTGATCGGCGCGCGCTACGGGATCGCCGGCGGTGAAACTGGCATCGGCGCCGGCGCCGCGTGGGTTTTCGTGCGCTCGGGCGGAGCCTGGATCCAGCAGGGCGGCAAGCTGGTCGGCACGGGCCACGTCGGCGAAGGCGAATTCGCCCACGTCGGCGAAGGCGAATTCGGCACGAGCGTGGCGCTCTCAGGCGACGGTGACACCGCGCTGATCGGCGGACCGGCCGACAACGAAGACGTCGGCGCGGCCTGGGTCTTCACGCGCTCGGGCTCCACCTGGAGCCAGCAGGGCGAAAAGCTCACCGGCGCCGGTGAGACCGGATCAGGGAGGTTCGGCAGAAGCGTCACGCTCTCGGCCGACGGCGACACGGCGCTGATCGGCGGGACCCGGGACAACAGCAATATCGGCACCGCCTGGGTCTTCACCCGCTCGGGTTCCACCTGGACCCAGCAAGGCGGAAAGCTCACCGGCACCGGCGAGGCCGGGCACGGCGAATTTGGCAGAAGCGTCGCGCTCTCGGCCGACGGCGACACGGCGCTGGTCGGCGCCTGGGGCGACAACGGGAACGCGGGCGCCGCTTGGGCGTTCACGCGCTCGGGGTCGACCTGGGCCCAGCAGGGCGAAAAGCTCACCGGGACGGGCGAGGCCGGGCAAGCCGAATTCGGCACGAGCGTCACGCTCTCCGCCGACGGCGACACCGCGCTGATCGGCGGGCCGGCCGACAACGAAGACGTGGGCGCGGCCTGGGTCTTCACCCGCTCAGGTTCCACCTGGGCCCAGCAGGGCCCGAAGCTCACCGGCGGGGGCGAGATCGGGGAAGGCAGGTTTGGCGTCAGCGTCGCCCTGTCGGACGACGGCAACACGGCCCTGGTCGGCGGGCCCGGCGACAACAGCGCCACCGGCGCCGCCTGGGCCTTTACCCGCTCGGCCTCTGCCTGGAGCCAGCAGGGTGGAAAGCTCGTCGGCAGCGGCGAGACCGGAGCCGGCGCATTTGGCTCCAGCGTCGCCCTGTCGGACGACGGCAACACCGCTCTGGTCGGGGCGCCGGAGGACGACGCTGCAAAGGGCGGGACGTGGGTATCGACGCGCTCGAGCGGAGTGTGGAGCCAGCAGGGATCGAAGCTCACCGGCGGCGAAGAGGACAACAGCGAGTTTGGCGTCCTCGTCGCCCTCTCCACCGACGGCAACACGGCGCTGGTCGGCGGCTGGAACGACGACGGCAGGAGGGGCGCGGCGTGGGTCTTCACGCGTTCGGGCGGGGTGTGGAGTCAGCAGGGACCGAAACTGGTCGCCACCGGCGTGAGCGAGGGAGACGGATTCGGCACGAGCGTGGCGCTCTCCGCCGATGGCAACACCGCGCTGATCGGCGCGCCCGGCAACGAAAACCGAAAGGGCGCCGCCTGGGTCTTCACCCGCTCGGGTTCCACCTGGACCCAGCAGGGTGGCAAGCTCACCCCCACGGGCGCGACCGGGAACCCCTGGTTCGGCTACACCGTGGCGCTGTCGGGGGACGGCAACACGGCACTGATCGGCGGTTGGCTCGACAACAGCTGGGCGGGCGCGGCCTGGGTCTTCACCCGCTCGGGTTCCACCTGGGCCCAGCAGGGCAGCAAACTCACCGCCAACGACGAGGAAGGTGAAGCAATGTTTGGCACGAACGTCACCCTCTCCGCCGATGGCAACACCGCGCTGATCGGCGGCTGGAACGACCACAGCGAACACTCCGGCAACCTGGACTACAGCGGTAAGGGCGCCGCATGGGTCTTCACCCGCTCGGGCTCCACCTGGACCCAGCAGGGGCCCAAGCTCACGCCCGACGACGAGGCCGGCAACGGCAAGTTCGGCACGATTGTGGCTCTCTCCGCCAATGGCAACACCGCGCTGATCGGCAGCTGGAACGACGACCACAGCAAGGGCGCCGCCTGGGTCTTCACCCGCTCCGGATCGACTTGGACGCAGCAGGGCCCGAAGCTCACCGGCGGCGGCGAGATCGGGGAAGGCAGGTTCGGCGTCGCCGTCGCCCTTTCCGCCGACGGCGACACGGCCTTGGTCGGTGGCCTGGCTGACAACAGCACCAGGGGCGCGGCATGGCTGTTCACCCGCTCGGGCTCCACCTGGGCCCAGCAGGGACCGAAGCTCATCCCCGGCGACTGGGCCGGAGAAGGCGAATTCGGCACCAACGTCGCGCTTTCCGCCGACGGCGCCACGGCGCTGATCGGCGCCTGGCGCGACAACAGCGGCACGGGCGCGGCGTGGGCTTTTGTGGACCCGTACGAAGCGACGACGGTCGCGGCAACGAACATCGGCGAGTCCAGCGCCACTCTCAACGGGACCGTCGCCGGGCGCTCGGGTAAGGCGTACTTCCAGTACGGGACGACCGCAACCTACGGCGCCTCGACTTCCGTCCAGGGCGTTGGCGCCTCCGCCGGCCCGAGTCCGTTTGCGGCCGCGATCGGCGGGCTTGCGCCGAGTACGACCTACCACTTCCGGCTCGCCGCCGAAAACTCAGCTGGAGTGGTCCATGGCAACGATCGGACGTTTACGACCGACGCCCACGGCGAACCCACCAAACCCCCCTGTTGCGGTCCGGGCCCGGAGAAGCCTCCCCACGTTTTGCTCATGCAGAACGTTCGCCAATCGACGGCGAGATGGCGTCGGGGCAATCGCCTCGTCAAGGTGAGTCGCGCGAAGACGCCGAAAGGAACGACCTTCTCCTTCTCACTCAACGAGCAGGCAGCCGTGACCTTCAGCTTCACCCGGCGCGTCAGGGGCCGCACCGTGACGGCGGGCAGGCTCACCTTCATGGGCCACGAGGGCACCAACAAGGTGGCCTTCCAGGGCCGCATCTCGCCGAAGAAGAAGCTCAAGCCCGGGCGCTACACACTCCTCATTACCGCCACCGACCCCGCGGGAGCGCGCTCCGCGCCCAAGTCGCTGAGCTTCACGATCGTGCGATAGCGCTCGCTCCTTATGGAGTCACGGCGCCGACGACCCGCATCCTCCCTGTGGCCTGCGCCTCGACCCCCGAGAAGCCGCGCTCGCCAATGGGTCCGGTCATTGGTCTCGGCGTCTTCTTCGCGTGACTCTCGCTCGGTGATCGATTCGAGGAGGACGCGCTCGGCTTCGCCGTGGAGGCGCTGGAGGAGTTCCATCAGGTCGTGGGCCGGCATGGACAGGTCGAACGACTCACGGTCCTCTCGGCCGCGCCAGCCGATGTCTTCCAGTAGGCGGAAGTCTTCGCTGAACTCGATGCCGCTGGGCATGGTGCCCTCCTCTCGGTAGGCACCGAAGCCGCCGCTTCAGTGGTCGTCGATCGCCCAATCGCACGAAGCGCTCCGGGAGAACCGGTCGCGCGCCTCGGTACGCCGTCGCTGTCGGACGGACAAAGCTAGTTATACTGATGGTATGACTCATAAGGTTGGGATCAAGGGCCAGGTGGTGATCCCCAAGGAGATCCGCGACGAAATTGGGATCAAGCCCGGCGACGAGGTGACGTTCGAGTCGAACGGATCCGAGGTCCGGGTGCGGCGAGTCAACGACGATCCCAAGCACCGCGCCGACGGGATTCACGCTCTGCGCGGTATCTGGGCCGAGAGCGGGGGCGGCACCAAGGAGCTGCTGGAGGAGCGGCGGCGCGAGCGCGACGCCGAGGAGCGAAAGGCCCGGAGGTGGGGCGTTGATCGTCCTCGATAGCTGGGCGCTGCTGGCATATCTCAAGGACGAGGATCAGGCGGATCGCGTCGGATCTGCCTGGCTTGAAGAGGGCGCGACGATCTGCTCGGTCAACCTTGGCGAGGTCCTATATATCCGCATGAGGAGCGATGGCGAGGACTCAGCGGCAGCCGACATAGACCGGGTGCGTCAGCGTCTTGATGTCGTTGATCCGGATTGGCCTCTCGTGTCAGAGGCGGCGAGGATCAAGGCGTACGGCGGTCTCTCGTATGCCGACGCTTTCTGTGTCGCGACCGCTCTGCGGGCAGATGCGCCTCTCTGGACTGGCGACCCCGAGATCGCCGACCACGCAGCCGAGCATTCATGCGCGGTCGTGGACCTCCGGACTCCGGCTGGTTGAGTCGTCTGGGGGGGCGCTTCACCGACCCATCAAGCGAGCGAGGGAGACCGGCCCAGGTGCGATTTCGGGGTCTCTCATCTTTTCTTTAGTTGCGTTGCCTAACCTCGCGCCGCTCGCAGAGCGAGCTTTCGCATGACCTGTCCGCCCGACACTCTTCCCCCCTCGGCAGCCGCACGACCGCGTCCGCGGCGCGGGCGGGTCGCGGCGAACCGCTACTCCAAGGTCCCCGAGGTCACCGCCTTCTTCTGGATCGTCAAGGCGCTGACCACGGCGATGGGCGAGTCGACCTCGGACTTCATGGTCCACACGATCGTGCCGCAGGTCGCCGTCGTGCTCGGCGGCATCGCCTTCGCGATCGCCCTCTACGTCCAGTTCTCCAAGGACCGCTACGTACCCTGGGCGTACTGGCTGGCGGTGGCGATGGTCGGCGTCTTCGGCACGATGGCAGCCGACGTGCTGCACGTCGGTTTCGGCGTCCCCTACATCGCCTCGACGATCTTCTACGCGATCCTCCTCTTCCTGGTCTTCAGGTCCTGGTACCGAACCGAGGGCACGCTTTCAATCCACAGCATCACAACGCCCCGGCGCGAGCTCTTCTACTGGGCTGCCGTCCTCGCGACCTTCGCCCTGGGCACGGCCGCGGGCGACCTCACCGCGGTCACCTTCGGCCTCGGCTACTTCGCCTCGGCCCTGCTCTTCGCCGCGATCATCGCGATCCCGGCGTTCGGTTACTTCCGCTTCGGGATGAACTCGATCCTCGCCTTCTGGTTCGCCTACGTTATGACTCGCCCGCTTGGCGCTTCGATCGCCGACTGGCTCTCGGTCTCTCACGAACGCGGCGGGTTGGCACTCGGCACCGGTCCGGTCAGTCTCGTCCTGGCGGCGACGATCGCCGGCTTCGTTGCCTACCTGAGCGCCACCGGCAAGGACACGCCCGAGGAGATCCGCGGCGCCCGGCGCCACCACGAGCGCGCACCCCGCGGCATCCCGGTCGGCAAGCCGGAGCCGCTGGCGGAGGAGGCATGAGGATGGCCCGGGTCCGAAGGCTCGACTCGGACCCTCAACGGCGGACGAGAGCCGATGAGAGCCATTGCCGCGCTCTGGTTGCGGTGCCGTAGTCGGTCCGGTGAGTTCGAGCGATGGGCGCTGCGCGGCGCCGCGATCCTCGCGGCCGCGGCTTTCGCCCTCGTTCTCGCGGGCGCCGTCTATATCTTCCGCGCCAGGCGCTCAGCCGCCGGCGTAGGCGACGAGGTCGGCGGTCCAGAACAAAGGCTTCACTCGCCGGCCACGTCCCGGCGCAGGAACGCGATCAGCGCGATGAGGAGCGCCGGCAGCGCGTAGAGGGCGCAGACCCAGAGCGCGCGCAGGATCGGGGCCCAGTCGACCGGCACGCGCAGGAAGCCCTGCCAGTCCTGGAACTGGGTGCTGAGCAGGTAGGGCTGCAGGCCGCCGAGGCCGGGCAGGATGCCGATCAGCTGCAGGAGCAGCGAAAACATCAGCGTGCCGACGATCGCCGCGGCGCTGTTGCGAAAGACGGTGGAGAAGAGCAGCCCGATGCTGGTGACGGCGAGGATCGGCAGCAGGTAGACGGCAAGGCTGGCGCAGACCAGCGCCAGGCCGTGCGAGGCCGAGACCTGGGTGCCCGAGAGGGTGACGATCGGGTTGAAACCCGAGGCGACGATGCCGGCGAGGAGGGCGACGACGCCGCTGAGGAGGATCGCGGAGACGGCGTAGGTGGCCGCTGCCAGTGCCTTGCCGGCGAAGACGTGCTGGCGCTCGACCGAGCGGGTGAGGATCGTCTTCAGGGTTCGGTCGCGATCCTCGGCGGCGACGATGTCGCCCGCGACCAGCGCGGTGATCAGCGGGAAGAGCCAGACCGAGCCGAAGAGCAGCAGGACCAGCGGGATCGCCAGGCCGGTGTCATGTACGTAGCGCCCCAAGGCGACGTCGCGCGGTTCGCCGTTGCGGAGCGTGAGCGCCGTGACGAAGATCACCGGCACCGCGGCGGCCGCGCCGAGGCCCAGGTAGGTGCGCTTCTGGGCGCGCAGCTTGCGCAGCTCCCATCGGTAAACCGTCGCCACGCCCGGCATCAGGCGAGCTCCTCGGCGGCGGCCGCGATGCGCTTGGCGCCGGCCGCCGCGCCGTCGCCCTCGGTCAGCTGGAAGAAGAGGTCCTCGAGGCTCGCCTGGCGCGGGCTCAGCTCGAGCAGCGGCGCGCCGGACTCCGCAAGCGCCAGCGAGAGGTCGCCGACGGCGCCCTCCCCGGCAGCCCGGAAGAGCAGCCCGCCGTCGGCGGCGTCGCGCACGTCCTCGATTCCGGCCTGCGCGGCGCAGACCCGGCGCGCCACCTCGTCCTCGCCGGTCCGCAGCCGGTAGCTGACCCCGGCGCGGTCGCGCAGCTCGGCCAGCGCCCCCTCGTAGACGACGCTGCCGCGGCGCACGATCGCGACCCGGTTGCAGAGCTCTTCGACCTCGACCAGCTGGTGACTGGAGAGCAGCACGGTGATCCCGCGCGCCGCCAGGTCGCGGATCAGCTCCCGCATGTCGCGCATCCCGCCCGGGTCCAGGCCGGTTGCAGGCTCGTCGAGCAAGAGCAGCCGCGGCCGGCGCAGGAGCGCCGCCGCGATCCCCAGCCGCTGGCGCATGCCGTGCGAGTAGCCGCCGACCCGGTCCTTGGCGCGGTCGCGCATCTCGACCACGTCGAGCACCTCCTCGATCCTGCTTCGCGCCTCGCCACCGTCAAGCGCGGCGCAGAGGCGCAGGTTCTCGCGGCCGCTCAGGTAGGGGTAGAAGGCGGGCGCCTCGACGAAGCCCGCGACGCCCTCCAGCGCCGCCACGCCGAGCTGGGGGTCGCGGCCGAAGAGCCGCACCGAGCCGGCGTCGGGACGGATCAGGCCCAGCATCATCCGCAGCGAGGTCGTCTTGCCGGCGCCGTTGGGGCCGAGGTAGCCGAAGACGTCGCCGGCCTCGACCGTCAGGTCGACGTGGTCGACCGCCGTCAGCTTGCCGTAGCGCTTGAGCAGGCCGCGGACCTCGATCGGCGCCGCTTCGGGCATGGAGCTAAAGGCCCTGCGCCGCGTCCCGGGCAACCGCGGAGGTGACCGAGCCCACCAGCGCGTACTCGACGCCGCCGCGGCGGAAGCGGATCAGCGTGCCGAGCGGGGTTTCCAGTTCCTGGGCGTCGCTCGCGCCTTCGATCGAGACGCTCGGCAACTGCGGCTGGCGGGATTCGCCTCCTTCCCCACCTTCCTTGGCCGGCAGCTCGAGCACGGCAATCCCGCCGAGCCCCTTGCCGTAGGTGAGCAGGGCACCGGCGTCTTCGCCGCTGGAGATCAGCCGCACCTGGTCGCGGGACATGCCGGCAAGGCTCGGCGGAGCGCTGACCGGAAACGAGGTCTTCGCCTGCACAGCTTCCAGCCCAGTCACCGGTTCCTCGGAGCCGCCGCCTTCGTTGCTCCCGCCCGCGGGTGGGCTCAGTTCGACGACCTTCGCCCCCGGCGGCGGCGTCGCTTCGAAGACCGAGTCGGGAATCGGGCCGAAGGAGACTTCGGTTGCGCTCAGCTCGAGCGCCGGCGAGCTTTCTCCCTTGGCGTAGACGGCGGCGCGCAGCGGCACTCCGTTGACGGCGTCCCAGGCCAGCTCGGCGCCGCCGACCAGGCCACCGTTCGCCTTCGGCGAGACCCGCACGGTGTAGGCGGGCTGGCCGGCCACGTCGGAGGGAACCGCGCCGCTCAAGGTCGCGTGGCGCATCGCCCCTTCGATCCCTTCCTGAACCTGGGGGAGCGAGGGCGGTTCGTCCTTGCCGGCATCGGCTTCACCCTGGGATTCGCGCTGGGGAAGCGTGCCTTTGTAGACGGTTTCGGTGCCGGGGTCGTAGACGGTGAAGCTGTTGTGGTCGACCAGCAGCTCGAGGTCGCCGGCGCTGCTCTTCGACACGTCGGCCTGCAGCTCCAAGCGCAGGCGGCCGTCGGCCGAGGCCCAGAGCCTGCCGGAGGCGCCGCCGAGCAGCGGGTCGGAGCCTTCGAGCACGGATTCGCCGATCAGGTTGTCGGTGAAGTGGACCCGCGCGCTGACCCCTTCGGTCGGCGGCGCGCTGAGCGCGTCATGGACGGCGTTCGCGAGCGGCTTCGGGGGAGGCGTCGGGCCGCCGCCGGTGGCGGCGAGGGCAATCGCCGCGGTGGCGGCGGCGAACAGCACCAGCGCGGCCCCGATGGCGAGGAGCCGCAGGGTGGAGATGCGTCGCAGGTAGGTCATCGTTTCCTCACACGCAGAGCACCTACAGAGGGTAGGGCGGCTTTCTAAACGGCGAATGAGAAGTCCTTGACCGTGGTCCTCGCCGGGCCCTGGAGGTGGCGAGCAACGGCGGGGGATTACTGATGACCCGCATGCCCGTCGAGTCTAGATTTGCGCCGTGGGGCGATTGTTCCTGCTAATCGTCGTAGGGCTTCCCCTGGCGCTCGCCGGCCTGGGCGGCTGCGGCGCGGAAACGCGGCGGGCCGAGACGGAGACGCAGAGCGCAGCCACCCCGGCGCCGGTGAGGAGCGCCGCGGCGGGTGTTCCGCCGAGCGCCCCGGCCGCTCGCGTGACCGACCCGCGGCGCCGCGCCTACATCGTCCGCACCGACCGGATCTGTCGCCACTTCGATCCCGAGCGGGCCGGGGCCCGCAAGCGAGCCGGCGAGGCGCCGGATATCGCGGGCGCCGCGAAGGCCTACGGAGAGGACACGGCGCTCGGCGGCGCCGAGCTGCGCCAGATCGAAGCGGTACCGCCACCGCCGGGGGACGCGGCGCTGCTGCGCGCCAACGTCTTCGAGCCGATCCGGCGCCAGCTCGCCCTGCGGACGCGGATCCGCACCTCGCTCGCCGCCGTCGACGTGCCCCGCCTGCGGGTTTTGCGCGCCCAGTCCGACGAACTCGCCCGCGAGCTCGCGGGCTTCGCCCGCGGCTACGGCTGGCGATCCTGCGGAGAGGCGGACTGAGCGGTGGACGACGGCCCGGCCCCAGGCGCCAACGCCCCGGCCGGGGATGACGCGCAGCGCAACCCCAAGCCCACCCCGTCGCCGAAGCCGCGACGGCCGACGCCGAGCCCGCTGGCCGTGATCACGGTGACGCTCGGCCTCTTCCTCGTCGTCCTCACCCTGCTCGCGATCCAGGTCCGCAACGGCAGGGACCCGGCGCTCGGGCCCGGCCCGGTGGTCCAGATCGTCGCCAAGCCGGGCGCGAAGGGCCAGGCGGCGCAGGCGACCTCGATCGTCACCCGCAGCTCGCCCGGCGCCGCCCCGGCGCCCACCACCTCAACCCCGACCGGCGCCGGCGCGCCGGCGCCGAAACCGTGACCGCCACGGTGGTCTTGCGGCGGGAAAAGCGGGGCACGAGGGTCGCGGCGGCGCTGGTGCTGCTCGGACTCGCCGCGCTGGCTGCCTACGCGCTGTTCTCGGGGCCGACGACGGTCCCCCTGCCCGTCCAGCCCCAGGCCGCGCCCCAGCGCGCCGCCCCGGCCGAGCCCGGCGAGCCCGGAACGGAGAGCGGACGTGACTGAGCCGGACCCGGCGAACTACCCGTGGTGGCTGGCCTCGCGCTCGGCCGGCATCGTCGCTTTCTGCCTGATCGCCGCCTCGGTGACGCTCGGCCTCTTCATGGCCTCCGGCGTCTACCGGCGCCCCGGCCTGAAGCGCGACCTGCTCAAGGTCCACCAGCACCTGGCGCTCGCCGGGCTGACGATGATCGGCCTGCACGGGGTCCTGCTGCTTGGCGACAAGTGGCTGAAGCCCGGGATCGTCGGGATCGCGATTCCCTTCGCGATCCCCTACCGGCCGCTCTGGGTCGGCCTCGGGATCCTCGGCGGCTACCTCGCGGCGCTGCTCGGCCCCACCTACTTCGTCCGTCGCCGGACGATCGGCACCCGCCGCTGGCGCTCCCTGCACCGCGCCACGGTCGTCGTCTACGTCCTCGCGGTCGCCCACTCGCTCGGCTCGGGAACCGATGGGGCGAGCGCCTGGTTCACGGTCCTGGTCCTGCTCAGCGCCCTGCCAATCGTCGTGCTGCTGGCGCTGCGCTACCGGCCCTCACGTAGCCGCTCGGTGGGCAGACCGCGGCTTTCCCCGGATGGCGGGAGCGGCGCGGGCGCCTAGATTCGCGGGGACCACACGCGAGCTAGGAGGGAACGAGCATGGCCAAGGACTATCCGGGAATCCAGGCGCACCTGCAGGAGATGATCGGGCAACTGGCAGAGCAGGCGCCGGAGGTGATGGAGGGCTTCGGTCAGCTGCACTCGAGCTCGACCGCGGACGGGGCGCTGGACACGAAGACGAAGGAGCTGCTGGCGCTGGCGATCGGGATCGCCGTGCACTGCGACGGCTGCATCTCCTTTCACACGCATGACGCGCTCGAGGCGGGCGCCACGCGCGAGGAGATCGTCGAGACGATCGGCGTCGCGGTGATGATGGGCGGCGGCCCGTCGGTCGTCTACGGCTGCGAGGCGCTGGAGGCGGTGGAGCAGTTCCTGGCGATCGCGGCCTAGCACCGCCCTCCCGAGGGCGCACGCCGCCTATTTGCTCGCCGTGAGCGTGGCACTGGTGTAGGTGGTGCCGGCGGAGGTCGCCGCGGTGAGCGTTTCGGTGAAGTTGCCCGAGGATTTGGAGGTGAAGGTGAACGCGGTCGCGGTTTCCGCCGCGCCGCTGCTCGGGAAGGTGAGCGGCGAGCCGCCGATCGTGCCGCTGCCGCTGGTCGTGACTTTGACCGAGTGACCGTTGCCGAGGCCGCTGACGGTGTTGCCGTAGCTGTCGGTGACGGCGACGTGGGCGGTGACCGTGCCTTTGTTGCCGAGGCCGGTGAGCGTGCAGCTGAACAAGCAGCCCGCTTCGAGGGCGCCGGCGCTGACGGCGACGTTGGTCAGGCCGAGGCGCGACGCCGAGCCGGTCGAGACGGTCAGCGCCAGCGGGGTCAAGCTGGAGATCGTGCCGTCGCTCGCCGCGAGGCTTACGGCTCCGGCACCGTAGAGCATCATCGCTCCGTTCTTGCTTTTGGTCACTGTTGCGACGCCCGAGCTGAAGCTGAGCGCGGTGGTGCCGCCGAAGGCGATCGCCGTGCCCGAGCTGTCGGCTACGGTCGGCAGCGTTCCGCCGGGGCTGGCCGAGGCGCCGGAGAAGGTCAGGTCATGGGTGCCCGTATAGGAGGTCGCTGTGTTGGCGTAAGCATCCTGAGCGGTGATCGTCAGCTTGTCCGCCGCGCCGGCGGCCGGGGTGGTCGTCGAGGCCGCCAGCTTGAGCCCGGCGGTGGGACCCGTGGAGGTCGTCGTGGCGAGGCTCGCCGAAAGCGACCCTTCGGTTGCTTTGACTGTGGCGGCGCCGCTTTTGTAGAGCTTCATCGCACCGTTCGCTGCGCCGGTGGCGCTGGCAACGCCCGCTTCGAAGCTCACCGCCGTCGCGGTGCCGAACGGCACGTCGACCCCGGCAGCGTCCGAAACGGTGGGCGTGTTCCCGCCGGGACTGGCCGAGGCGCCGCTGAAGGTGAGGTAGTGCGATCCGCTATAGGAGACGGCGGTGTTGCCGTAGGTGTCCTGGGCGGCGATCGTCAGGCCGTCGGCTTCGCCGGCGGTCGGCGTGGTCGTCGCCGCGGCCAGGGTCAGCTTCGAGACGGAGCCGGGCGCCACGGTCACCGTCAGCGGCGCCGCGGTGGAGATCGTCCCGTCGCTCGCTTCGATCCCCGTTTCTCTGCTTGCGTAGAGCTTCATCGCCCCGTTTTTCGAACCGGTGACGGTGGCCACGCCGGCGCTGAATTTGATTGAGGTCGATTTGCCGAAGGCGATCGGCGAGCCCGAGCTGCTGGTGACCGTCGGAGCGTTGCCGCCGGGACTGGCCGAGGCGCCGCCGAAGGTCAGGTTGTGAGAGCCGCTGTATTCGGCGGCGGTGTTGCCCGCGGCGTCCTCGGCGACGATCGTCAGGTTGTCGGCTTCGCCGGCGGTCGGCGTCGGCGAAGAGGCGCTGAGCACGAGGTGGTCGGGCACGCCGCCTTCGACTTCGGCTTCGGCGGATGCGCCGGCCGTCGTCCAGGAGCGCCACCTTGCGGTCACCACGTACCGGTAGGTGCCTGCCGTCAACCCGGTATCCGCGCAGGTGTTCGTGTTCAGCACGGCGACGCAGGTGCCGCCGGCGTTACCGCCGTCGCGGCTCACCGTGTAGGCCACCGCCCCGGGGCCGGGCGGCGTCACCGTTTTCCAGGTCAGGGTGACGACGCCCGTCGAGACCGTCGCGCCCGTTATCGACGGCTGCGTCAGCCGCGTGACGTCGGCCGCGGCGCTGCCGGTCCCGGTCGTGGTGAAGTAGGCAAGCGCCGAGGCGGAGGTGAGCGCGCCAGCGAGGACGAGCATGACGAGGCCGGCGGCTCCGAGTCTCGACGGCCTCATCCGCGCGCGCTCCCGGAGAAGGAGAGGGGGAAGCTGGCGCCTTGGCAGGCGTCCTGGTTGACCGGCAGGTCGCGAAGCTGGATCGTCGGCGCGCCGACGCCCGGCGCCGGCAGGCTGACCGTGCCGTGGGCCGGCACCCGCAGCGGCGCGGCGGCCGAGATCGGGGCGGGGGTGAGGACGAGGTTGGCGGCGCTGGCGCAGCCGGACGGCTCGGAGGTCGCCGCGACCGTGAGGCCGGTGAGGAAGATCGGCACCGGGTTCGGGTTGGTGACGGTCAGCGGCAGGCTCTGCGCGGGCGCGCCCGGGTAGAGCTGGCCGAGGCTGGACAGCTCAGGCGAGATCGAGAAGTCCTTCGGCTCGAGCACGCGCCAGCGGAAGCCGGTCGCCCGGCCGTGCCGACTGCCCCGGCCGACCGCGCGCACGGCGAAGCGGTGGACCGCGGGGCTGAGCCCTTTGAAGACGACCGGGGAGCGGCACGCCCGCCAGTGGCGCCCGTCGAGCCGGCACTGGAAGCGCAGCCCGCGGCCGGGCGCGGTGAAGGCGAAGCGGGCGCTGGTCGAGACGGCGAGTCCGTCGGGGTGCTGCTTGAGCCGCGCCTTCGGCAGCGCTCTGCCCATTGCCCGTCTCGCCTCCGCGCCGGTCTGGGCCGAGCGGTGGGGGGCCGCCGCGTAGGCGACCGCCCCGAGGCAGCCGATCAGGACTGCTATCAGGGCGATCGCCCGGCCTGTGACGCGCATCGTCCCGGCGCCCCGCGGGCCTAGTTGTTGGTCAGGTGCAGGGTGAGAGTCGCGCCCTGGCAGGCGTCCTGGTTGACGCCGGTTTCGTTCATCGCCAGCGTGCCGGTGGCGGAGACGCTCTGACCGTTGCCCGGGGGGAAGACCTGGTTCACCGGGACCGGCGACATCGTGAAGTCCGGGTTGCCGCCGGTGGTCGTCGTGCTGCAGCCCGAGTGTTCGGAGTCGACCGAGATGCTCGCGAGGCTGACCGTGCCGACGCGCTGCACGCCCGAGGACGGGTTGTCGACCGTGAACGCGACGGGCGAGGAGGAGCCCGGGAAGAGGTCGCCGGCGATCGTCGCGTGCAGGGTGACGGACGAGCTGGAGCCGACGCTCGCCGACCCGGTGCCCGAGCCGCTCGAGGTGAAGTAGGCGACCGCGGCGCCGGCGGCGGCCAGCGCTACGACGCAGCCGAGCGCGACGAAGGCTCGTTTTCTCATGGTCCAGCTCATCTTCTGCTCCCTTGTGGCTTTGCGGTTGGAGGCGGTTTGGTCGCCCCGTGACGCAAGGTCATCGGCGGGTCGAGCCGGGGCTTGAGTTTTGGACGAATAGACGTGCGCGACGCTCTTGTACGGGGCGTACAAAAGTCCCGTGACGCCGGCCAGGAAGCTAGTCGTCGTCGCCCCGATGGCGGATCGCCCAGGTCTCGAAGACGACCAGGCCAATCAACAACGAGCCGAAGGCGATGAGGGGCGGCTTCGCGGGCATCGCCTTGTCGGAGAGGGAGGTCAGGCAGGGGTCCAGAGTGCTGCCACCGGGAGCGCCCAGAGGCCGGGACCGAATGGCAGCGTGTCGGCGCCGGTGTGCACGACCACTCCGGTCTTGAACCGCGACCCGATCCGTCGCTGCAGATCGCGCAGCGCACCGAAGTCGTCCGAGCGGGGGGTGGCGCTGAGCTTGACCTCCAGGCCACACACCGATCCGTCGGCGCTTTCAAGCACCAAGTCGACCTCACGCCCTCCCGCGGTCCGGAGGTGATGAACGCGGACATCGGTCTCCGCCCAGGCCGACTGCTTGACGATCTCCATCGCCACGAAGTTCTCGAACAGGGCCCCAGCGACAGATGTCTCGTCAGCCTCGAACCGCGCCTGTCCGTAGTCGAGCAGGTACGAGGCCAGTCCCGTATCCGGTATCCACACCTTCGGCGCCTTGATCAGTCGTTGACCTATGTTCCGGCTCCAGGCCCTCGCACGAATCAGCAGGAACAGCTGTTCGAGGAGCACGAGGTATCGCCGGGCGGTTGAGGGGCTCATTCCAGCGTCCCGGGCGATGCGAACCGGGGAGAGCAACCCAGAGCTGCGGGCCGCGGCGAGGCGGAGGAGGTTGGGCAGCTCATCCAACTTTTGAGCCTTCTGGGTGAGGTCAAGCACGTCGCGCTCCAGGGTCATCGCGACGTGCTCCCCGAACCAGCGCTTTCGGCGTTTGGGATCGGTACGGGCGATTGCCTCGGGGTAGCCGCCGGTTGTGAGGGCGTCCGCGATTGACGAACGGCCGATTGACTCGCCCGCGAGCCGGGGAACGTTTTGGGCGAAGAGGTCGTCGATGAACGTCTCACGCCGGCCAAGGACCTCGCCCTGGGACAGCGGCCACAGCGGCACCCGCTCGGCCCGCCCGACCAGAGACTCGGAAACCCGCAGTGTCGCCCAGACGTTTGCCGAGCCGGTGAGGATGAACATGCCGGCGGGGCGTTTGCCACCGGCACGTGCGCGGTCGACCTTTGCCTTGATCGCCGGCAGGAGGCCGGGCGCCTTCTGGAACTCATCGATGCAGATGGGGAGGGCCGAGCCCTCGACGAAACCGGTCGGATCCTCGATGGCCGCTTCTCGCGGGCCGTCGTCGTCAAGGGTTACGTAGCCGGCACCGCGCTCCTGCGCGACGAGGGACGCGAGCGTGCTCTTGCCGGCCTGTCGCGGGCCGACGACGACGACTACGGGGGTGTCATCCAGGGCGGCATCGAGCGGGACCTTGGCGTGCCTTTTGTAGAGCGCTGACATCTGAAAATCGACCAGAGTCTAGCTGATAATAGTTCAGAATCAATCTGACAATAGACCAGAATCGACCTGATAATCGTTCAGTTAGAGCCTGACGATCGTTCAGCCAGCCGCGCCGTCGCGTTGAGCATCCGGCGCGTGAAAAGGACGTGGGTGCGCGTTCCGATCACCAAGGTCCGGTACGCGCGCCCCTTCAGACCGGGGAACTCGGCCCTTGTCTCGGCGCGCAAAACCGTGCCGCCGTCGCGCTCCTCCAGCCGGAAGATCAGGGCATAGTTGGAGAAGCGGTGGCTGCCGGCAAGCGTCAGCTCCCGCGGCGCCTCCGCCGCCTCGACGTGGAAGCCCGGCACGGTCGAGCCGGTCGCCAGAGGCCGAGGCCCGCTCGCCACCGTGTCGGCGCAGCCGAGCAGCCCCGCGAAGCGACCGGTGGCGCCGCTCCCGAACGACCCCTCGACCACCCGCAGCAGCGCCCCCCAGGTCTTCTCGCCGCCGGCCTCAATCGTGACCGAGTGCTCGTCGACGTATGGCAGTCCGCGCGCGCCGGTCACGCATCGATCTTATGCGGTCGCGGCGAGCAGTTCAGAGCTTGGCGAAGACGTAGCGGGTCTTCCAGGCTCCCCGTACCTGTTCTTTGCGAATTGGCATCAGGACGCCGACCTCCGCGAGCTTCCCGACGTGATAGGAGACGTTCGCGATGCTGAAGCGCTTGTCGAAGATCTTCACCAGTTCGGACGAGGACAGTGGCTCTCCGATCCAGTGCATCGATTCGACGATCAGGACCTTGGTGGGGTGGACGAGGCGGGGAACGAGAACGCCCCAGTCCAGCGCCTCGCCCCCGCCCTGTTCACTCATCGCTGCGTGCTCCCTGGTTCCGCGTTGATGTGGAACGCCCCGGACGGCATGTGTGTGGCAGACCGCCCGGGGCGTCAAGAACAGTTGCCCTTGCAGACGACGTCAGGCTCCCGTCCTTGAGTGGTGAAGGGTTTCAGATTGGAACGTGTGAGTCCATACCAATTAGTAGAAACAGGTTTACCATATGGTCACCGTTTCTCATAGCTGACCCTGTGCACGGCTGGCGCCGTAGTTCCGACCGGGCGGGCTCTCTCGAACCCCATCATTGAGACGATCATCGTGATTGGGTCCTCTCCGGATTCCGCCCGCCGGCTCGCGGCACTGGCCTCAATCTCTACGACTCGTTCCCACGATTCACGCAGCTCGTCCACAAGTTCTTTCACTCCCTGAGCGTCCAGGTTGAACCATCTCCACATAAGCCGGACGTGAGGATCGGACTTCATCTTCCCGGCCCACAGGGCTCCGAGGCTCTCTGCGAGAATCGCTTGAAGAATGACCGCCGCATATTCCTGTTTAACCTCTGGCGGAAGTGCTTCCGCTTCGGCATCGGTTACGAAAGGCAGCTCCACGGCCCGGTAGAAGTGCTGATCGGCATTTCGCACCTTCTCGATTCGGGCTAGTTCGATTCGTCCCGAGTTGACCAGCTCTCGAATGTGGTAGCCAATGGTTGTGATCGGCTGACGCAGCATCTTCGAGAGTTCGCTTGGGCAGCGCGAGCCTTCGTTGAGGATCCCAAGGATTTCGATCCTTATCCGGTGCCCAACGGCGAACGATACGGCCTCCTCCAGACTGCGCGTCTTCTCCGGTGCCTTAGTTGCGGGCATGGAGATACCTCCGATCAGTTGAATTTGGATAGTCGGGAGGTGCGGAATATAGGGGATACCGCAAGACGTGCCTAGTCTGTCGCTAGGGGATTAGCGGATACTAGGGAAATCCCTACCATCGACCTTCCCGTCCCGGCGCCGCCGGGTGACGACACGGGAAGGGAGGTGAGCGGGATGACCATCCGCAAGGTCGGGTCGATGCATCCAAGCGTGCAGATCTTCAAGCACGCTTAGGGGTCTTGAGTGGGCGGGTCGGCTTCTATTCGGCAGCGTGGTCGGCCCGCGTGCTTCAGCGCAGGAGCTCGCCGACCTGGACTTCGAGCGCTTTTGCGAGGCGCTCGACGGTGGAGATTCGCGGATCCCGCTTGCCGCCCTCGATGCGGCTCACCTCGGTCGCATGGACGCCACTGCGCTCGGCGACTTCCTCCTGGGTCAAGCCCTGCGCTTCGCGCACGCGTCGAAGGTTCCTGCCAAGGTCGCCACACACGGCGGGGATCGTCGGTGCTGGCGGCCGGTAGCGCCATAGTAAAAGTCACAAGTCCGGTAAAGACTAGCTGAGTTTGCCCTTGGCTTGCAACCGGATTCCTCTGTGCCCGAGCTTTCCGTCGGCCTATGGCGAGAGCAGGCTGACCCGCCACGTCTCGCTGTCTCGTTTGAAGAGGCGGCGTTCGTGGATGCGGTTGGGGGATTCGCGCCACAGCTCGATCGTGTCGGGGCGGATGCGGATCGCGCCCCAGTCTTCGGGGCAGGGGGGTGGGGTCTCCTGGACCTCGGTGAGGTGGGCGAGGCGGTCGTGCAGGGGGTCGAGGTCCTCGATCGTCTCGCCCTGGCGGGAGACGACGGCCTGCAGCCGGTGGGCCAGCGGGCGCTCGCCCCAGAGCTCCTCGTCGAGGGCGCGGTCGGCGCGCACGGCTTTGCCGGTCAGGTGGGCCTGGCGGCCGAGGGCCGGCCAGTGGAAGAGCAGGGCGACGCGCGGGTCGGCGCGCATCTCCTGCGCCTTGCGGGTCCAGAGTGCCGTGGTGAAGAGGAGGCCGTCGGGCTCGAGGCGCTTGACGGTGATCGTGCGCGCCGAGGGGCCGTTGGGGCCGACCGTGACGAGCGCCGCCGAGCCGGGCTGCGGAACGTCGGCGCGACGCGCCTCCTCGATCCACTCGCCCAGCTCGGAAAACGGGTCGATCTCGCGGGCCGGCATGGAGGCAATGCTATTGAGCAATCTGCAGGTAGGTCTTCGTTCTTCGCGAAAGGTCAGCCCCAGAGCCAAATGTTCGCGGTTAGTTGGCTTTTCAAAGCGCATTTTTGCTTACCGATCCCGATCCGTAGCGCAACTCTCCAAACCTGCGGGTTTTCCCTGTTTCGGCAGGCGGGTAAGGGCATGTACATTTGTACACGCGGGAGAGGGAGCGCCATACGCGGGGACGCAGTTGAACGTCAATGCGACATTGGAGGAGACGAATGACTAGGCGCTTGATCGCTTTCATGGCGGTTGCCCTGTGGCTTGCAGCGGTGGTGCCGGTCGCGCAGGCCGACACCGGGAACATCGTCGAAAAACAGAACCAGCCACCGCTATCCACCGACGGCTGGCAGGCAGCGACCTGCACGACCGAAACCCCCCAATGCTCGCCAGGAGAACCGACAGGCGAAGCGAATTTCTTCCTCGAAGCCGGGGGCCATCCACCGATCGGCTTCACCCAGTACATCATCCAACACAACGAAGTGCCGGTCGAAGGCCTGGGGATCCTCAAGCCGATCGTCGAACCGCGCGTCGACCGCACGATCAAGACCCTTCGCGTCGACCTGCCACCAGGCCTGACGGTCAATCCGCAGGCGACGCCTCGCTGCCCGCTCGCGCTCTTCGAATTCACCACCGAAATCGAAGGCAAAGAAGTGCACGTGCCCCAGTGCCCGAAAAGCACCAGGGTCGGCACCGACTACGTGACGCTGGTCGTCAACACTCCCAACGCGGTGCCGGCGCCTTCGCCGCCGTTTCCGGAAGGGACCTTCCTGCCGGTCGGGTTCGAAATCCCGCCCGACCCCGAAAAGGGAACCGAAGTTTCGATCTACAACCTCGAGCCGAACGCCGGCGAACCGGCCCTGCTCGGCTTCGTCGTCGCCGGCAAAGAGCTGATCTTCCTGAAAACGGACGTCGCCTGGGAAAGCGACTTCCACGAGGCCTTTACGATCGAAGAGCCGGCTCCCTCGGTGCCCTTCTCCACGCTGAAGAACCGTCAGGTCAACTTCGGCCAGGAAGCCGGCAATATCGAAGCCTCGGGCGGCAACGGCACCTTTATCAGCAACCCGACCACCTGCTTCGACCCGAACGACTGGTCGACGCTCTATTCGACCTGGTTCCGTGCCGAGTCCTACGGGGAACCGAACGCTGAATTCCCCAGCGGCTCAACGCCGCTTGAGGCCAGGGTCGAAGACTCCGAAGGCAACCTCTACCAGCAGAAAGGCTGTGGAGAAGTTCCGTTCGATGTGACGGTCCACGTGAGCCCGGGTACGGCGCAGATCGACTCACCGTCCCCTGCCACGGTGACCACGAACGTGCCGTTCGAAGAACCGAGCAAAGGCGGCAACGAACGGGCGCAGTCCCACCTCCGCAAGGCGGTCATCACGCTGCCGAACGGGATGGGGATCAACCCCTCCGGCTCGAACGGGCTGCAGGCCTGTACGGACGCCCAGTTCAAGAAGGGCGTGCGGGCATACGACAACGAATGCCCGGCCGAGTCAAAGGTCGGCTCGGTGGAAATCACCTCGCCGCCGCTGTCCGCCCCGCTGAAAGGCGACATCTACGTCGGCGAACAGAAGAGCTCGGACCCAACGTCGGGTGAAGAGTTCCGGATCCTCGTCGAAGCCAAGGATCAGAGCCAGGGGATCGACGTTCGCCTGGTGGGCCATACCGCCGCCAACCCGGTCACCGGGCAGCTGACCGCGACGTTCGACGAACAGGAGGTCGGACCGCTGGCGGGCAAACTGCCCAACGGCCTGCCGCAGGTGCCGTTCAATACGGTGGTCCTGCGCTTCGACGGGCCGCATCTGGTGCTGACCAGCCCGCCGACCTGCTCCTCGGCCGAGACCACGGGCCAGATGGAACCGTGGGCGCGTCCGGGAACGCAGACGGCGGTCAGCTCGGCGTTCACGCTCTCCAGCGATCCACAGGGCGGCAGCTGCCCGACGACGCTGGCGGCGCGTAGGTTCGCGCCCGGCTACACCGCGAAGTCCGACAACACAAAGGCCGGCGCCTACAGCCCGTTCCGCGTCCACGTCGGGCGCGCGGACGGCGAACAGGAGTTGAAGGCGGTCAACGTGACGCTCCCCAAGGGGCTGATCGGCAACCTCACCGGCATCCCCTACTGCTCGTCCTCGGCGCTCGACGCCGCGGCGCAGAGCAGCGGGAAAGCGCAGATCGCCTCGCCGAGCTGCTCGGATGCGAGCAAGATCGGCAGCGCCTCGACGACGAGCGGCACCGGCGACCGGGCGGTTACGCTCGACGGCGGCGCCTACCTCGCCGGTCCATATAAGGGGGCGCCGCTCTCGATCGCGACGATTACCCCGGCCGTCTCGGGTCCGTTCGACCTCGGCACCGTGGTCGTCCGGGTGGCGCTCAACATCAACCCGGAAACCGCCCAGGTCAACGCGGTCTCCGACGAAATCCCCGACGTGTTCGGCGGGGCGAAGCTGGACATCCGCTCGATCGACGTCAACGTCGACCGGACGAAGTTCATGCTCAATCCGACGAACTGCGCCGCCCAGGCGACGGCGGGCACGATTAACGGGGGCGGAGCCAACCCGGCGAGCTCCTCCGCCTGGAGCAGCTACGCGGTCTCGGCGCCCTACCAGGCGACCGGATGCAACAAGCTCGGCTTCAAGCCGAAGCTGTTCACCAAGCTCTCGGGCGGCAAGGGCGTGACGCAGCGGGCCAAGCACCCGAAGCTGCGGGCGATCCTCGAAGCCCGCAAGGGCGACGCCAACCTGGCGCGTAGCGCGCTGGTCCTGCCGCACGCGCTGTTCCTCGACCAGGGCAACATCAGGACGGTGTGCACGAGGCCGCAGCTGGCCTCCGAGACCTGCCCGAAGGCCTCGATCTACGGACACGCGGAAGCGCGCAGCCCGGCGCTCGAAGGCAAGCTGAAGGGGCCGGTGTACCTGGTCTCCTCAGACCATGAATTGCCAGACCTGCTCGCCAACCTGCGCGGCCAGGTGAACATCCACCTGCGCGGCGTGATCACCTCGCCGCACGGCGGGATCAAGACCGTGTTCTCCAGCGCGCCCGACGTGCCGGTGAGCAAGTTCATCCTGCGTATGGAAGGTGGCAAGAAGAAGGGGCTCCTGGTCAACTCCAGGAACCTCTGCAAGGGCAAGAAGCGCCTGTCCTCCTATATGAACCTCAAGGGACAGAACGGCAAGAAGGTGCTCAACAAGCACCTGAAGCTGAACGTGCCGGCCTGCGGCAAGCACCACAAGAAGTAGGCGTGAGGCGCGGCGGGCCCACCGAGGCCCGCCGCGCCCTACACTCACTCACGGGTTCACGGGCGACGGAAGGAGCGAGATGTACGACTACGTGATCGTCGGTGCGGGCTCCGCCGGCTGCGTGCTGGCGGCGCGGCTCTCCGAGGACCCCGATGTCAGCGTCCTGCTGCTCGAGGCCGGGCCGCCGGACTCGAACCAGAACATCCACGTGCCGCTCGGCTACCTCTCGCTGGCCCGCACCGAGGTCGACTGGGACTACGCAAGCGCGCCCGAGCCGGGCTGCGGAGGGCGGCGCGTATCGCTGCCGCGCGGCAAGGTGCTGGGCGGTTCCTCCTCGGTCAACGCGATGGTCTACATCCGCGGCAACCGGCGCGACTACGACGAGTGGGGAGTCGAGGGCTGGGCCTGGGACGACCTCTTCCCCTACTTCCTGCGGGCCGAGGACAACGAGCGCGGCGCTTCGGAGTGGCACGCGGTCGGCGGCCCGCTGCCGGTATCCGACCAGCGCTCCGGCAACCGCGTCACGCCGGCCTTCGTCGAGGGCGGGGTCGAGGCCGGGCTGGCCCGCAACGATGACTTCAACGGCGCCGAGCAGGACGGGGTCGGCATGTACCAGGTGACCCAGCGCGGCGGCATGCGAGCGAGCGCCGCCGTCGCCTACCTGCACCCGGCGAGCGAGCGCCCCAACCTGACCGTGATGCCCTACATGCACGTCAACCGGGTGCTGTTCGAGGGCAAGCGCGCGGTCGGGGTCGAGGCGACCCAGCTGGGCCAGGCGCAGGAGCTGCGCGCCGAGCGCGAGACGATCCTCTGCGGCGGCGCCTACAACTCGCCGCAGTTGCTGATGCTCTCCGGGGTCGGCCCGGCCGAGCACCTGGCGATGCGCGAAATCGAGGTGCTGCTCGACCAGCCGGCCGTGGGCGAGAACCTCGGCGACCACCCGGCCACCTACACGGTCTCCACCACGACGGAGCCGGGCAGCCTGCTCGATGCGCTGGAGCCGGCGGCCATGGAGGAGTTCGCCGCCTCGCAGACGGGCCCCTTCGCCTCCAACCTGGCCGAAGCGGGCGGCTTCGCCCGGGTCGGCGCCGGCGCCGAGGCGCCCGACGTCCAGTTCCACGTCGCCGCGATCCATATCGTCGAAGAGGGGATGGGCGACCCGCAGGGGCACGGGGTCTGGGTTTCGCCCTGCCTGCTGACCGCGGAGAGCCGCGGCTCGGTGCGGCTCGCCTCCAACGACCCCACCGCGAAGCCGGTCGTCCGCAACGCCTTCTACGCCGAGGAGGCCGACATGGCGCGGATGACGGACGCGGTGCGGCTGGCGGCCGAGATCTGCGCCCAGCCCTCGTTCGCCCCCTACGCGGCGGAGCCGTTCACGGCCCCGGCCGACGAGTCCGACGACGCCCTGCGCGCGCACATCGAACGGACCACCTACGAGGTCTACCACCCGGTCGGCACCTGCGCGATCGGCTCGGTGGTCGACGCCGAGCTGCGGGTCGAGGGCCTCGAGGCGCTGCGCGTCGTCGACGCCTCGGTGATGCCGACCGTGCCGCGCGGCAACACCAACGCGCCGACGATCGCGATCGCCGAGCGCGCCGCCGACCTGATCCGCCACGGGAGGGCGGTGGCCGCCGAGGCGGCCGCCCAGGTCTGAGATGAAGACCAGCGAGGTCTACCTGGCGACCCGACGGGTCTACCTCGCCAGCATCGTCGCCCAGATCTGCGCCGCCGGCCTCTTGATCGGCGTGATCGGGGCGATCTTCACCTGGGGCAAGAGCTCGGCCCTCTTCGACCTCGCCGACGGCCCGCGCGGAATCGACAAGGCTCAGCTCGGCTTCCTCTTCGGCCCGGCCCTGATCCTCGTCCTGCTGCCACTGGTCCGCCACCGGACGCCGCACGTCGCCCAAACCGAGCACTACCGGGCGCGCCTCGGAGCGGCCTTGGCCCTCTGGGCGATCGGCCTCGTTGCCCTGGTCAGCCACCTCGCCGGCCTCGGCGACGACTACACGCTCGAGGCCGGCGCCTACATCGCCGTGCCGCTGACGGCGATCGGCCTGCTCGCCAGCCTGGCGATGTGGCCCGCCCGCCTGCGCACGGGCAGCTTCGACCGCCGCGGCGAGCTCCAACCGACCGCCTGAGCCGTCAGGCCGGGTCGGCGACCGCGACGGCGAGCTCCTCGCCGTCGGCGGGCATGACGAGAACGGCGCCCTCGCCGGTCACGTAGGCCTCCTCGCCGTGCTGGACGACGTCCATGCCGACCGCCTCCTCGTGTCCGGAAGCGCGCAGCGGCATCAGGGCGCCGAGCAGCTTGAGCAGGACGAAGGTCATCGCGAAGGCGTAGGCCGGGCCGGCAAGCGCCGCCAGCGCCTGGTCGCTGAGTTGCGCCGCGTTGCCGTAGAGGAGACCGTCGGAGACGCCGTTCCAGCTCGCCTGCGCCGCGAAGCCGATGAAGAGGATGCCGGTGAAGCCTGCGACCCCGTGCGCGGCGAGCACGTCGAGCGTCTCGTCGACCCGGGTGCGCGGTCGCCAGACGATCATCGCGTAGCAGGGTAGGGCGCCGAGGAAGCCGAGCGCCATCGCCCAGCCGGGGCTGACGTAGCCGCCGGCCGGGGTGATCAGCACGCAGCCGACGACGATCGCCGTCGCCGCGCCGATCGCGGTGACCTTGCGGCCGCGGATCAGGTCGAGCACGAACCAGGTGACCAGCGAGCAGGCCGGGGTGAGCAGCGTGTTGGTGAAGGCGAGCACGCTCGGGTTGCCGGTCGAGAAGCCACTGCCGCCGTTGAAGCCGAACCAGCCGAACCAGAGCAGGCCGGCGCCGAGCAGCACGTACATCGCGTTGTGGGGCAGCAGCGCCTGGCGGCCGTAGTCCTTGCGCGTGCCGACGACCAGCGCTGCGGCCAGGGCAGAGAAGCCGGAGGCCATCTCGACCGGGACGCCGCCCGCGAAGTCGAGCGTGCCGTTGGCCGCCAGCCAGCCACCGCCGAAGCCCCAGTGGGCGAGCACCGCGTAGACCAGCACCGACCAGAGCGCGGCGAAGACGAGGAAGGGGCCGAAGCGCATCCGCTCGACCACCGCGCCGGAGACGAGCGCCGTGGTGATGATGCAGAAGGTCGCCTGGAAGGCCATGAAGACGAGCTGGGGGATGTGGGTGCCTTCGCGCGGGGCGAAGTCGACGCCGTGCAGGCCGGCGTAGCCGAGGCCGCCGATCAGCGAGCCGCTGCCGTCGAAGGCGAGCGAGTAGCCGACCAGCGCCCAGGTGACCATCGCCACGGCGATCGCGGCGACGCACATCATGAAGGTGTTGAGCGTGTTCTTCGAGCGCACCAGGCCGGCGTAGAAGAGGCCGAGCGCCGGGGTCATCATCAGCACCAGGGCGGTGGCGACCAGCATCCAGGCGGTGTCGCCGGTGTCGATCCCGGCGGCGGTCGCGAGCGGCACCGGCTCAGTCCTCCACCGGCGTCACGGCGCCGTGGTCGGTCTCGCCAGTGCGGATCCGCACGGCGCTGTCGAGCGGCAGGACGAAGATCTTGCCGTCGCCGACCTCGCCGGTGCGCGCCCCTTCGCAGAGCGCGTCGACGGTCGGCTGAACGAAGTCGTCGGAGACGGCGATCTCGAAGCGGACCTTCTCGGCGAGGCCCATCTTCACGGTCGTGCCGCGGTAGGTCTCGACTCGCTCGAGCTCGCCGCCGTGGCCCTGCACGCGGCTCAGGGAGACGCCGCGCACCTGGGCCCGGTAGAGCGCCTCGAGCACGTCGTTGGCCTTCTCGGGGCGCACGATGCCGACCACGAGTTTCATCGCGCGGGGCTCTCCATCCCGCCGACGACCATATGGACGGGGCCGGACGAAACGGGCCGGTTCGGGCTGCCTCCTACACTTGACCTATGAATTCCGAGCCGCACGGCGACTCCACCTTCACCCTCTACCGGCGCGGGATCGAGCTGCTCGAGGAGCGGGACTTCGAGGAGGCCGCCGAGCCGCTCGAGGAGGCGGCGCGGCGGGCGCCGGAGAAGTCCTCGGTGCGCGAGGCGCTGGGCCGCGCCTACTTCCGCTCGGGCCGCTTCGCCGCCGCCGCCGAGCAGTTCGAGGCGGTGGTCGAGCGCCATCAGGTCAACGACTACGCCCACTTCTGCCTGGGACGGGCGCTGGCCAAGACGGGGGAGACCGAGCGTGCCCGCCACCACTTGGCGCTTGCCTCCAACCTGCGCCCGGACCGCCGCGACTACAGCTTCTACCGCGCGATGCTGGCCTGAGACAGCGAGGCCGGCGCTAGCCGGTTTTGTCGAGGCGGGCGACGATCTTGCGGCGCGCTTCGTCGTCGGGGATCTCGCGGTGGGCTGCCGGGAGGAGGGCGGTGATCGTCGTGCCCTTGCCGGGGGAGCTCTCGAGCTCCAGCGTGCCGCCCGCGATCGTCACCCGTTCGCGCATCCCGACCAGGCCGAAGCCCTGACTGTCGGCATACGGGTCGAAGCCCCGGCCGTTGTCGGCGACGCGCACCCGCAGGCGGTCGCTGTCCTCGCTGACGTCGACCCGGATGCGCTCGGCGCTGCCGTGCTTGACCGCGTTGTTGAGCGCCTCCTGGACGAGGCGGTAGACGGCGTCCTCGATCTCGCCGAGCAGGCGGAGGTCGGTGCGGCCCGCGTGGAAGTCGAGGTCGAGGTTCATCTCGACTTCGATCGAGCCGCCGCTCGCCACCCGTTCGCCGAGCGCGTCCAGGGCGGCGCCAAGTCCGAGTTCGTCGAGCGTGCTTGGCCGCAGGTCGGCGATCAGGCGGCGCATCTCGGCGATCGCCCCGTCAACCTGCTCGATCCCCTGCGCCAGCAGCCCGTCGATCTCGGCCGGGTCGGCGCGGCGTGCGGCGGAGAGCAGCACGCGCAGACCGGCGAGGCTCTGCAGCGACTCGTCGTGCAGCTCGCGCGCCCAGCGCCCACGCTCGCGCTCGGTGGCGGCGATGCTTTCCCGGCTGCGGCCTTCGGCCACCGACTGGGCGGTGGCGACGGCTGTCGCGGCGCTGGCGGCGAAGGAGACCAGCACCCCCTCGTCCTCCTCGCTGAAGCCGGAGTCGCGGCCGAGCGGGTCGAGCGCAACCAGCACGCCGAGCGCCTGACCGCGGAAGAGCAGCGGCACCAGCAGTGCCGTGACCCCGGCCTCCGCCGTCCCCGGGCGCGCCATCAGGCTCGGGTCGAGGTCGTGGACGCGGCGCGGCGAGCGCGCCACCAGCACGCGGCCCGGGATCGAGCCGGTGAGCGGGATGCGGGTCGTCGTCGCCTCGGCCTTGCGCTCGCCGGCGACCGAGGCGGGGATCAGCGCGTCGCCCTCGCGCAGCAGGATCAGCAGCGAGCGGGCCTCGACCAGCGCCCGGCCGCGCTTGACGACGATCTCGAGGATGCGGTCGAGGTCGGTCTCGCCGCCGACCGCGCGGGCGATCTCGGTCGTCGCTTCGAGCCGGCGCACGACGCGTTCCATCTCGTCGCGGCGGTTGGCGGCGTTGCGGTACAGGCGCGCGTTCTCGACCGCGATCCCGGCCCACTCGGCGAGCACCATCGCCGCCTGCTCGTCGGCCTCGTCGAACTCGCCGCCACCAACCTTCTCGGTCAGGTAGAGGTTGCCCCAGGCGTGGCCGCGGATCATCACCGGCACGCCGAGGAAGCTCGACATCGGCGGGTGGCCGGGGGGGAAGCCGTAGGAGCGCGGGTGGCGGCCGACCTCGGCGAGGCGCAGCGGCCGTGGCTGCTCGATCAAGAGGCCGAGCACGCCGCGCCCGCGCGGCAGGCTGCCGATCGCCCGCCGGGTCTCCTCGTCGACGCCGAGGGTGATGAAGCGCTCGAGCTCGTGGCGGTCTTCGTCGAGCACGCCGATCGCCGCGTAACGGGCGCCGGTCAGCTCGCGAGCCACCTCGAGCACCTTGTCGAAGACGACCTCGGCGTCGAGCTCCGCGACAAGGGTGCGGCCGACCTCGATCAGCTCGCGCAGGCGGGGCTCGTCAAGCGCCCCGCTGTCGGATCCCTGTGTCATTCGGCGCTCGCCCGACCTTTCTCATGGTGGATTTCATCCTATCGCGCGTCTGTGTCAATACTCAAAGTTGGTTGATGGCGCAAATTCGCGGGAAAACCCCGATGTCTGGAGGCTTTGGCGTGGCTTAGATGAAGGCATGACCTCGACTCGCGCCGCCGCCGGCGCTAACCTCGCGGCCGTGCCCACCGAGTCGGCGCCCGACGGGAAGGGGAACCCCGCCACCACGACGATCGTCCTCGCCGACGACCATACGGTGGTCCGCAACGCGCTGCGGCTGCTGCTCGACGTCGAGGCGGACTTCGAGGTGGTGGCCGAGGCGGGGGACGCCGACAGCGCCGTGCGCTACGTGCGCGGCCACAAGCCGACGGTGTTGATCCTCGACCTCAACATGCCGGGACGCGCCAGCCTCGACGCGGTGCCCGATATCCGCGAGGCCTCGCCCAACACCGAGATCGTCGTGCTGACGATGCAGAACGAGCCGGCCTTCGCGCGGCGTGCCCTGCAGGCGGGGGTGCGCGGTTATGTGCTCAAGGAGGCCGCCGACGCTGAGTTGGTGCAGGCGGTCCGCAGCGCCGCCGCCGGCGACACCTACTTGCAGCCGGCGCTCGGCGCGCGGCTGGCGGCCTCAGCCGATGGGCGCGATGGGAGCGAGCTGAGCGATCGGGAGCGGGACGTGCTGCGCCTGATCGCGCTCGGTCACACGAATGCGGAGGTGGCCGAGCAGCTCTACATCAGCATTCGCACGGTGGAGAGTCATCGGGCTCATATTCAGCAGAAGTTGAGGTTGTCCAGTCGGGCGGAGCTGGTGCGGTATGCGCTTGAGCATGGGTTGGTTGAAACGTAGGTGGGCTGGCGACTCGGGGGTGGTTGGACTGTCTCGGTAGGGGTTCCGCTTAACTTTTCGGATGGAGAGGATGGGGCTTCGCCTCATGCCTCACGACCGAAAAGTACAAGACGCTCCACCCCTACCGGGATGGTCCCATCAGGGACGAGGCGCCGGTCTCGAGCTCTACCTGACCAAGGGGAGTACGCAGCGATATTTCCGAGCGTTGGCGTACGAGATATAGTCGTAGTCAGCGCTAGCTGAAACGGTGACGACTGCGAAGATGTTTTCGTCGCTCATATTCGTGATGTCACTGCTCCACTCGTTTGTGCTTGCCAAGCTGATCCCTGGTTGTTGAGAAAAGGCAGCCAGCTGCAGGGCCTCGGGTAGGGTTCCGCCTTGGACTGCGCAGGAGTTGGCTGCTGCGGGGGCGCTTACTGCTGATTCGCTTGCTGAGGTTTGCCAGCAGGCGCCGGCGAAGGGTTCGGTGCCGGGGTCGCAGCCTGCCGTGTGGCCGTTGATCGATTGGGCGGTGATCGCGTTTACCGCGTTCAGGGCGGTCTGGGCGTCTTCGGCGCTTTTGGCGGTGTCGGCGGTTTCGGCGTGGGCCGCCTCGGGGACCTGGCTCAAGGTGAGCTCGTCGATTTCGGCACCGACGATCTGCTGGTGCTGGTCGGCTTCGAGTTTGGCCAGCACGTTGGGCTTCAGTCGGTTAGCGGGAATCGAGCGCGGCTTCACCCGGTTGCCCGGCAACGACTTCACCTTCACCGCCTTGCCGTCGATCCGCACCTTCTTCGCCTTCTTGGCCGCGTAGACGGTCCCCCCAAGCGCCACGAACAACGCTAAAGCCGAGACCACCAAAGCCGGCGACGGCAACCGAAACCCCTGCTTCATCTTTCCCTCCCCAAGTCCGACGATAAGAGGCGCCGACCCTAACCCCGACCACGCAGATCAACAAGACCGCTGGACGAAAATCCAGCGGACGCCGGTTGGTGGCCCAGGCGATAGACTCGCCCGCGTAATAACGGTCGGTGGTCAAGGGAAGTCCGGTGAGAAGCCGGCGCGGTCCCGCCACTGTGACCGGGCAAAGGACGTCGCGGGCGCTTTGGCGCCGGCCACTGGGGATGACACCGATTCCCCGGGAAGGCGCGGCCGACTACCCCGGAAGCCAGGAGACCTGTCCCCGGCCAGCCATGACAACCCTCGAGGAAAGGGTGGCTTAAATGCCAAGACTCGTTCCATTCCGGCTGGCCGCCGCGTGCGCGCTGGCTCTTATCTCGGTTCTCCTGCTCGCCGCGACCGCGGTGGCCAAGGGGCCGGTTGCCAACCTGCGCGTGATCGGCAAGGGTGGCAAGGTGCTCACCGAAGGGCCGCTTGGCCTGGCCGGCTCGGCCTCGGTCAAGGCCAGCCCGCGGGCGACCTGCTTCGGGGCCGGCAGCGGCGGCAGCGGCAAGAAGCTGACCGTCAAGACCGCGACGGCGCTCGGCATGCTGCTGCGTGGCGCGGAATTCCGCGCCACGCTGAAGCCGCTGCTGATCACCGACCACTTCGTCGCCGAATTCGGCCTCGGCCTCTGCGGCGTCGGCGGTCTGAAGGCGACCAAGACGAGCGGCTGGTTCCTGAAGGTCAACCACAAGGTCCCCTCGATGGGCGGGGAAAAAGTCAAGGTGCACACGGGTCAGGAAGTCCTCTGGGCCTACGGCGCCTATCCCTATCCGGACGAGCTGGTGCTGCTGGCGCCGGGGCACGTGCGGGCCGGCCAGCCGTTTGGCGTGCGGGTCTTCGCCTATGACGAAAAGGGCAAGAAGACGCCCGCCTCGGGCGTGACCGTGAGCGGCGCCTCCGGGCCGACCGACCAGGCCGGCCGGGCGACGGTGACCCTGGCCGCGCCGGCGCGGCTGGTGGCACGCGGCGGGGTCGACATCCCCTCGGCCAAGGTGCCGATCTGCGTCGGGAGTCGATGCCCCAAGGGCTAGGCACCCGGCCCGCGGCCGCTCGGTGGGCGGCCGCGATCGCGCTCCTCGCGGGGGCGATCGCGGCCGCCGGCTGCGGCCTCGGTCCTGGCCGGGACCTCGGCTCGGTCGAGCTGACCGTGACCCGGGACTACGGCACGAGGACGATCCTCGACCGCCGGGTCGGCGACGTGACCGAAGCCGACACGGTGATGCGCGTGCTCGAACGCAACACGAAGCTGGCGACCAGCTACGGCGGCGACTTCGTCGACGCGATCGACGGCCTCGAAAGCACCACCTCCGCGGGCCACTACTTCGACTGGCTCTTCTACGTCAACGGCGTTGAGGCAACGGTTGGCGCTGCCGCCTACGACCTGCACGGCGGCGAGGCGATTTGGTGGGACTACCGCGACTGGAGCGCGGCGCTGCACGTGCCGGCCGTGGTCGGCTCCTGGCCACAGCCCTTCCTCGACGGCTACGCCGGCAAGCGCCACCCGGTGGCGGTCGAGTGCCTGGGCGGCGGTGCGGCATGCGACGAGGTGCGCGAGCGGTTGGTGAGCGCCGGTGCGACGCTGGCGGCCGGCTCACCCGACGGCGCGATCCGGGTACTGGTGGGGCCCTGGGCGCGGGTGCGACGCGACCCGGCGGCGGCCCAGATCGAAGGCGGGCCGCGGGTGAGTGGCGTGTTCGCCGAGTTCCGCGATGACGTTGGCGGATATGAGCTTCAGGGTCTGGGCGAAGATGGGAAGCGGAAGCGCGCCTTCGGGTCGGATGCCGGGCTGATCGCGGCGACGCGCGACGGCGAAGCGCCGCCGACCTGGGTCGTCACCGGTACGAGCGCCGCTGGAGTGAACGCCGCCGCCGGCCTGCTCAACGGCGCCGATCTGCGCAACCACTACGCGGTGGCCGTCGAAGGAGGGAGGGAGACGCCGCTCCCGCTGCGATGAGGTCGCCCTTCGCCTACATCCCGAGGCCCGGGCCGCTGCAGGCGGCCTCGCCGGGCGCCGCCGTCGCCTACCTGGGCGCGCTCACCGTCACCGCCTTCCTCTACTCGAGCCCGATCGTGCTGGTGGCGACCGGGGTCGCGCTCGTCACGGCGGGCCTGCTGGCGGGCGCCCGCTCGGCGGTCCGGGCGGCGCTCTGGATGGGCCTCACTCTGGCGCTGCTGATCGTCGTCGTCAACGCCCTCGTCGTCAGTCGCGGCGAGACCGTGCTGGCGCGGCTGGGAGAGTGGCCGCTCTTCGGCCAGGTCGACGTGACCCTGGAGGCGATCGCCGCCGGCGCGGTCCTCGGCCTGCGCGCCGCGGTGGTGATGGTCGCCTTCTGCGTCTACTCCGCCTGCGTCGATCCCGACCGCGTGCTTCGCGCCCTGCGGCCCGTGGCCCGCCGCTCGGCCCTGACCGCGACGCTCGTCTCCCGCCTCGTCCCGGTGGCCGCCGCCGACGCCGCCCGACTGCGAGACGCCGCCCGCCTCCGCGGCCCCGGCGCCGCCCCAGTCGGCAAGGCCCCCCTGGCCCGTCGCCTCCTAGCCGGCTCGCTGGACCGCGCCGTAGACGTGGCGGCGACCCTGGAGCTCCGCGGCTACTCGCTAGATCCTCCCAGCGCTCCCCGGGGTGCAACGTCTTTCGGCGCTATGTCATCCACAAAGCGTTACGCCCGGCGGGGAGATCGGGACGCGGCCCCGGGTGTAACGCGTAACGGCTCCATGCCATCCACAAAGCGTTACGCCCGGCGCCGGAGGTTGGACTGGGGCCGGGGCGGGGTTGGCGGCCGGGGTGTGAGGCGATCGCGCTACGACCGGCGCTTCTATGTAACTGGCGCCGCCGTGCTCGCCGTCGCGATTGCTGGCAAGGCGCTGGGGGCGGACGCCTGGAGCGAATACCCCGCGGTCCAGATCGGCGCGGGCCCCGCCACGCTCGCCACCGCCGCCGCGATCGCCCTAAGCGGCCTCGCGCCCCGGCGTCCCCAATCGCACCGGGCGCCACGCGTGCTTAGTTTTGCCCCATATAGGGACAAAACTGAGCACGCGCGACACGCGCGGGAGGCTTCGCGTGCCTGAGACGGTCATTACCACGCGCGGAGGTCCGGCTCTGAGCGTGGAGGGGCTGACCTACATGTACCCGGAGGCGACCGAGCCCGCCCTGCGCGACGTATCGCTGACTCTCGCACCCGGAGAGCTGGTGCTCCTCGCGGGGCGCTCGGCTTGCGGCAAGTCGACCCTGCTGCGCGCCGCCTGTGGCCTCGTGCCGCACTTCCACGGCGGCGAGATCGAGGGACGGGTCGAGGTCGCCGGCATCGACGCCCTGGCCACCGGACCGGGCGAGCTCGCCGCCGCCGTCGGCTACCTAGCCCAGGACCCCGAGACCCAGGTCGTCTCGACCACCGTCGCCGCCGAGATCGAGCTGCCCTTGGAGATGAGGGGAGACCCCCCTGGGTCCCGGGCTAGAGCGGTCGAGGAGGTGGCCCTAGCCCTAGCCATACCGCACCTCCTCGACCGAGCCGTAGACACGCTTTCGGGCGGTGAGCTTCAGCGGGTGGCGCTGGCAGCGGCGCTGGTGACGAGACCTCGGCTTGTCCTTCTTGATGAGCCAACGTCCCAGCTCGACCCTGTGGCCGGCGACGAGCTGATCTGGCTCCTCCGCCGCCTCAACGAGGAGTGGGGAGTGACAATCCTTCTCGCCGAGCATCGACTCGAGCGCTGCCTTGCGGCCGCTGACCGGGTGATAGCCATGGACGTCGGTGCCATCGCCTTCGACGGCAACCCAGGCAACTTCCTCGCCTGGGCGCAACGTGCAGATCAAGCTCTGGAGACCCCCGCCGCGCGCCTCTTCTCGCTGCTCGATCTCGTGCCACTTCCCGTGGGCGTCCGCGACGCGCGCCGGACCCTCGAAATGGCACGAAGCGGGGGGGAGGGCATCCGGACCCCCTCCTCACTCAACTTTTTCGGTGGAGAGTCGGAGGGCTGGCGCCGCGAGGCAGGCAAGGAAAAAGTACAAGCCGTTCGGAGGGGGTCCGGCTCCCCTCCAGCGCCCGCGGCGCGGGTACGGGATCTGTGGGTCGAGTTGCATCGCGGGGACACGTCGTCCGATGTGCTGCGTGGGATCGACCTCGGTATCGGAAGGGGCGAACGGGTTGCGCTCATGGGACGCAACGGAGCCGGGAAGAGCACCTTGCTGCGAACCCTTGCCGATCTCGTTCAGCCTGTACGAGGTGGATGCGATGCGTCCAACGGCATCGCCTTGTTGACCCAGAATCCGAGCGATTACCTGGTCCGCGAGCGGGTGGGCGATGAGCTTCCCGGGGACAAGGGGTTGGCCGCGCTGCAGATCGTTGGTCTCGAGCATGCGGTCGACGCCGATCCGCGCGACCTCTCCGGTGGCGAGCGGCAACGGCTGGCGCTGGCCATCGCGCTTGCCGGGCGCATGGATGGCGACGAGTTGCCGGGACTAGTTGCGCTGGACGAGCCGACGAGGGGAATGGACCGAGCGCGAAAGGACGAGCTCGTCGGGTTGATCGAGAAGCTCGGGCAACGCGGCGCCGGCGTCATGGTCGCCACGCACGACGTCGAGTTCGCCGCCGCCTTCGCCGAGCGGGTCGTGCTGCTCGGCGACGGGGTGGTGATCGCCGACGGCCCCGCCGCCGAGATCCTCTCCGGCGGCTGGTATTTCGCCACCGAGGTCGCCCGCGTCCTCGACCTGCCCGGCGTCGTCACCCCCGAGCAGGGCGCCGCGGCGCTGCGGGGCGACGCCTGATGTCCTGGCAGCTGGCCAGCTTCCTGATCGTCGGCGCGGTGCTGATCGGCGGGTTCGCCTGGTATGAGCGCTCGCGGCCGCCCGCGCAGGTCGTGGCGCTGGTCGCGGCGCTGGCGGCGCTGGCGATCGCCGGGCGGATCGCCTTCGCCGCCTTCCCCAACGTCAAGCCGACCACAGACATCGTCGTCTTCGCCGGCTACGCGCTGGGGCCGGCGCCGGGCTTCGCGGTGGGTGCCCTCGCCGGCCTCGTCTCCAACTTCTGGTTCGGCCAGGGACCGTGGACGCCGTGGCAGATGGCCGGCTGGGGGATGTGCGGCCTGCTCGGCGCGGTGTTGGCGCTCGGCACGCGCAACGCCTCTCGCCTGACCCTCGCCGCGGTCTGCGGTTTCGCCGGGATCGCCTACGGTTTGCTCTTGAACTTCTCGCTGATGGCGACCTACGGTGGAGACCTGACCCTGCAGCGCTTCCTCGCCCTCGAGGTGCGCGCGATCCCCTTCGACGCCGCGCACGCGATCGGCAACGTCGCCTTCGCGCTGCTCGCCGGCCCGGCGATGGTCCGCATGCTGAGCCGCTTCCGCCGCCGCTTCGAGTGGCGGACGCCGGCCGTGGCGACGGCGCTGCTGCTCGCCCTGCTGCTGCCGGCGCTCGTCCCCGGGCAGGCGCGCGCCGACGACCCCGCCCGCGCCGCCAACTGGCTGGAAGCCCAGCAGAACGACGACGGCGGCTTCGGCGCCTCGCCGGGCGACCCGTCCGGCGCCGCGATCACCGGCTGGGTCATGCTCGGCCTCGAGGCCGCTGGACGCAACCCCTACGACGTCAACCGCGGCGGCAAGACGCCACTCGACTTCCTCCGCGGCCACCTCGGCGAAGTCGGCACGCCCGGCGACCTGGCGCGGACGATCGTCGCCCTGCAGGGCGCCGGCGCCAACCCGCGCTCCTTCGGCGGCCAGGATCTGGTCGCCAAGCTGGCCGGGCGGCGCGCGGCCAACGGATCCTTCGCCGGCTGGCCGGGGACGACCGCGTTCAGCGTGATCGCGCTGCGCACCGCCGGCGCCGGGCTCGACGGCACGCTCTCCTGGCTTGCCGGGGCGCAGAACGACGACGGCGGCTGGGGCGACGTTCCCGGCCAGCCGAGCAACGTCGACGTGACCGCCGCCGCGATGCAGGCGATGCCCAGCACCAAGGCCGCCGAAGCCGGCCTCTCTTACCTGCGCAAGCACCAGCACTCAGATGGCGGCTTCGCGCTCGGCAACACCGGCGAAGTCAACTCGCAATCGACCGCCTGGGCCGTGCAGGCGATGATCGCGGTCGGTGCGGATCCGGCGCGGATCGCGGCGAACGGCAAGACCGCCCTCGACTACATCGCCGCCCGCCAGGCGAGCGACGGCCACTACGCCTACTCGGCCTCCAGCGACCAGACGCCGGTCTGGGTGACGGGCGAGGTGCTGGTCGCCGCCGCCGGCGACGCGCTGCCAATCCCCCCGCCGCCGCGCGCGAAGCAGCCGACGACGACGCCCTCGCACACCGAACCGCTGCCGTCGAGCCCCGAAACCGGCCCCGCTACCGGGACGACGCTGCCGCCAGTGCCGAACACGACACCGCCCTCGAGCGGCTCGCGGGGCACAACGGTCCCACCCTCCACCGGCGGGGGCGGGGCGACGGCACCCACCGCGCCGCCCACCGGCGGTGGCGCCGCCGAAGCCCCGCCGGGCACGACCTCGCCCACGCCCGTAGCCGCCGCGCCCGCCCGGGTCACGGCGAGCGGCGGCGCCCCCTCGCCCTGGGCGCCGCTTGGGATCGGCGCCGCGGTCACCGCAATGGCGATCGGCGCCCCCTGGTGGCTGGGCCGTCGCTTCGGCTGGTAGCGGCTCCGGGTGCAACGTTTTTCGGTCCGCATACGAGAACAACGCGTTACGCCCCAGCAACCGGGATCGCCAGCCGCCCTCGGCGTAACGTTTTGTCGCTGTCATACATCCACAAGGCGTTACACCTGCGGCTGGGTGGCTATGTTGGGGGCGTGGACGTCGAGACCGCGATTCGTACGCGGCGCACGCACAAGGCCTTCGGGCCCGAGCCGCTCTCGCGCGAGGAGATCCTCGGGCTGCTCGAGCTCGCCCGCTGGGCGCCCAATCACCATCTGACCGCGCCCTGGCGCTTCCGCGTGGTCGGGCCGCGGGCGCTGGCGCGGCTGAAGGAGATCGCCGGCCCGGAGGGCGCTGCCAAGCTCGACCGCGCCCCGACCCTGATCGTCGTCTCCTGCGCGCTCGGCGCCGACCCGGTGCAGAACGAGGAGGACCTGCACGCGACCGCCGTCGCCTCCTACATCGTCCTGCTCGGCGCCCACGCCCGCGGCCTCGCCGGTTACTGGCGCACCCCCGGCCTGCTGCGCTCCCAGGGCGGGCGCGGCGCCGTCGGCCTGCCCGGCTCCGAGCGCTTCGTCGGCCTCCTGCACCTCGGCCGGCCGCGACAGGAGAAGGACCCGCCCGAGCGACCGCCGGTCGAGCAGGCGACCGCCTTCCTCGACTGATGCTCTCGCGCGCCGCCGCCATCGAGGCGATCGCCGGGCAGCGCTTCGAGGTGCTCGTGATCGGCGGCGGGATCACCGGCGCCGGGGTCGCCCTCGACGCCGCCTCGCGCGGCTACTCGGTCGCCCTGCTGGAGCGCGGCGACTACGCCGAAGGGACATCCAGCCGCTCCTCGAAGATGGTCCACGGCGGCTTGCGCTACCTGCAGAACCTCGACCTCGGCCTGGTCCGCGAGGCCCTGCTCGAGCGCCAGCTGATGGTCCAGCTGGCGCCGCACCTGGTCTACCCGACGCCCTTCCTCGTTCCCGACTTCGCCGACCAGCGTCGCGACCGGCGGCTCGGCCTCGCGCTCAACATGTACGACGTGATGGCGACCACGCGGGTTGGCCGCAGCCGCGCCGAGATGCGCGCCGCCAAGGAGGAGGACGAGGACTTCTACTGGTCGCCGGACCGCCACCGGATGATCGACGCCGAGGAGGTGGTCGAGATGGTGCCGGCGCTGACCCCGCGCGAGCCGAAGAACGCCTACCTCTTCTACGACTGCCAGACCGACGACGTGCGCCTCGTGCTGACCGTGCTCGGCGAGGCCGAGCGCTACGGGGCGACGATGCTGAACGGGGCGGAGGTGGTCGAGGTGCTGGAGCGGGGCGGGCGCGCCGCCGGGGTCGCCTTCGTCGAGGCCTCCTCGGGCGAGCGGATCGAGGTCGAGGCCGACAACGTGATCAACGCGACCGGCGTCTTCGCCGACCGCATCCGGCCCGAGGAGACGGTCGGGGAGGAGGACGTGCCGCGCATCTCGCCGAGCCGCGGCACCCACCTGCTGCTCGACCGCGCCGACCTGGCGACCGGCGAGGCGGCCTGCATCGTGCCGGCCGGCGAGGGGCGGGCGATCTTCGCCCTGCCCTGGTACGGGCGGACCCTGGTCGGCACCACCGACAACGCCTACGAGGGCGACATCGACCAGCCGCGCCCGGCCGGCGAGGACGTCGCCTACCTGCTCGACGCGGTGAACGAGTTCTTCGGCACCGCGCTCGGCGCCGGCGACCTGGTCGGCGCCTACGCCGGGGTGCGGCCGCTGATCTCGACCGGCGACCCGCAGAAGTCGGTCGACATCTCGCGCCGCGCCGAGCTCTACGAGACCTCCTCGGGGATGCTGACGATCACCGGCGGCAAGCTGACCACCTGGCGGCGGATGGCGAAGCAGACCGTCGACCGGCTGGTCGAGCGCGAGGGGCGCGATGCACCCTGCCACACGGCCGAGATCCCACTGGGGATGGAGGCGCGGCCCGAGGACCTGGAGGTGCCCGCCGGGGTCGGCGAGGATGCGGTCGCCCAGCTCGCCTTCCGCTACGGGCACGCGGCGCGCAAGGTGCTGGCGCTGGCCCGCGAGGACGCCGCGCTGGCCGAGCCGATCGTGCCCGGTCATCCCGACCTGCTCGCCGAGGCGACGATCGCCGCCCGCCACGAGCAGGCGCGCGGCGTCGCCGACGTGCTGCTGCGCCGCACGCGCCTCGGCCTGCTGGCGGCGCCGGCGCTCCGCGAGCCCGGCCCGGCGCGAGCGGTGGCGGCGGCGCTGGGGGCCGAGCTGGGCTGGTCGCGGCGCCAGGTCAAGCGCGAGGCGGAGGCCTGGCCGGCGGCGATGGCCGAGGCCGGGGTCGACGTCGCCGGATCGCCCGCCGAGTCGCTCCAATAACCTGCCGCGTCAATGAACAAGACTGAGCTGGAGTCCAAGCACATCGCCGAGCTGCACGCCCTCGCCGCCGAGGCCGGCGTCCCCAAATACCGGATGCTGCGCCGCGAGGAGCTGATCGAGCAGCTGGCCGGCGGCGAGCAGGGCGGCAAGGACCGCTCGGGTGGCGGCGAGAAGCCCGCCAGCCGCGAGCGCCCGCCTCGCCCCCGCCGCGAGCGCGGCGAGCGGGAGCGCCCGCCTCGCCCCCGCCGCGAGCGCCCGAAGCGCGAGGAGACGGCGAAGCCGGCCGAGCCGGCCCCCGAAGAGCGCCAGCCGGCGCCCGCGGCGGCCGAGTCCGAGTCCGAGCGCCCCAAACGCAAACGCCGCCGTCGCCGCTTCGGCCGGCGCAGCAAGGGGCTCAGCGTTCAGGACCTGCTTACCCCGCCGCCCGGCCGTCAGGCCCTCGTCTACGGCGAGAGTCGCGCCGCCTGCACGACGCTGCTGCGCGAGATCGCCGGCGAGCTGGCGGACGGCTCGATCGCCCTGCTGATCGACCCCGGCCCCGAGGAGCTGGCCGACTGGAAGCGCGAGGCCCCGCGGGCCGAGCTGGTCGTCGCCGCCCAGGCCCGCCACGCCAGCGACGCCGTGGCCCAGGCCGTTCGCCGTGCCGAGTCCGGCGATGACGTCACCCTGATCGTCGACTCGCTCACCCGCCTCGAGGACGTCGACGTCGCCAAAGAGATCTTCGACGCCGGTCTCTCTCAGGCGAAGGGCTCGCTGACGGTTATCGCCGCGCTCGAGCGTTCGGCCTAGCGCCGGTAGGCGATCCGACGCCAGCTCGGCTCTTTGCTGAGCTCGATCAGCTCGGAGCTGCGCTCGGGCTGCACGTAGCCGAAGGTCTGGGTGCGCTCGTCGAAGACGATGTCGAGCTCACCCTCCTTGACCCGCTGGTCGAGCCAGGCGCCGCGGAAGACGAGCCGGCGCAGCCAGTGGACGAGGCTGCGGTTGGCGGGGCCGACGAGGTCGTCCCAGTTCTCGTTGATGTGCTCGCCGAGGCGCGAGCTGGGCTCGGCGATCTCGCCGCTGACGCAGAGGTCGAGCAGATCTTCGAGCTCGCCCTGACTGAGGCCCTGGTGGACGAAGCCGAGTTTGACCGCGGCCTGCTCGACCCGCTGGCCGAAATCCTCCTCGTTGAAGGCGAAGCGCAGCTCCCCATACTCGAGCACGTAATCGGAGCCAGACTCGTAGTTCCCTCGGCGGGTCGTTTTCTTGTCCATCGGTTGAAGCCCATCCGCTCTCGCAATCCCGGCGGGAGCAGGTGCTGGATCATGCCGGTGATCGTAGTCCGATGCCAGTGCCCGCCCGTGCCTGAAACGCTGTTTGCACCTTGATCGACCTGCACTGCCACATCCTTCCGGCGCTCGACGACGGCGCGCTCGACCTCGAGGACAGCCTCGGCCTGGCGCGACAGGCGGTCAACGACGGGATCGAGCGGGTCTGCGCGACGCCGCACATCCGCCACGACCACGACGTGCGGATCGAGGAGGTCGCCGGGCGGGTCGAGGCGCTCAACGCGCGGCTGCGCGAGGAGGGGCTTCCGGTGACCGTGCTGTCGGGCGGCGAGGTGGCGGAGACGGCGGTCGAGGGCCTGAGCGAGGAGGAGCTGGGGCTGGTCGCGCTCGGCGCTGGGCGCTGGATCCTGCTCGAGCCCGCGCCGGGCCCGCTCACCGACACGCTGCTGGCCCGGGTCGCCCACCTGGCCGAGCGCGGCCACCGGGCGCTGATCGCCCACCCCGAGCGCCACCTCTCGGCCGACATGTACGAGCGGATCGCGGCGCTGATCGCCGCCGGCGCCCTGGTCCAGGCAACGGCCGACTTCTTCCTGCGCGAGCAGACCGCTGCCGGCATGACCGCCCTCGCCGAGGCGAGCCTGGTCCACGTCCTCAGCAGCGACGCCCACTCCTCCCACGGTGGTCGCCCGCTGCACATGCGCGAGGCCTTCGAGCGCCTGGCCGGGATCGAGGCCGTTGCCCCGCACCTGGAGTGGATGCGCAACGAAGCACCAAAAGCAATCGTCGAAGGCCACGAGTTCCAGCTCCCCTTCGGCCCAGATATCTAGGTCATCCGGCACCTCGGACCCTGAAGCCCCACTCACGCCCGCGTCAGCCGTCGACCCGCCGCAGCTCGACCCGCCGCGCCAGGTCCTCGACGACCCCGCGGGAGCCGGTGCCGAGGCCGGCGTGGAGGAAGTTGGCGGCGCCGGCGGCGGCGCTGAGGCGCAGGGTCTCCTCCCAGCCGCGGCCGGCGGCCATGCAGGCGGCGAGGCCGCCCATCATCGAGTCGCCGCAGCCCTCGCGTGAGCCGCGCTCGAAGCGGGGCGGGATCAGCTCCCAGGCGTCGTCGCCGCGCAGCACCAGGGCCGGCTCCTCGGCGCGGGTGACGATCGCCGCGCCGGCGCCGGCCTCGAGCAGCCGCCGCGCGGCAGCGCGCATCCGCTCGGGGGTGTCGACCGGGCCCTCGACGTAGCCGGCCAACTCCCAGTCGTTGATCTTGACCAGGTCGGGACCGCCCTCGAGGGCGCTTTCGAGCCGCGGCGGGGAGAGGTCGACGACCACCGGCGTGCCGTTCGCCTTCACGTCGGCGACCAGGTCCCCGTAGAGTTCGAGCGGCAGCGCCTCGGACGGGTAGGGGTTGCAGATCGCCAGCACTGCCGAGTCGAGCGCGGCGGCCACGGCGCCCGAGAAGAGCTCGTCGATCTCATGGCGCGAGGGCGGCATCGAGGCGCTCTGGGCGACCGGCACCCGCTCGCCGCCGCGGCGGTCGTGCACGTAGCAACCGCTTGCCTCGCTGGTCTCGACCAGGCGCAGCTCGACCGCCAACTGCTCCAGCAACGGCCGCAGCACCGTCCCCGTCTCGCCGCCGATGAAGCCGCAGAGGACCGGCGCGGCGCCCAGCTCGGCGGCCATCCGTGCCACCCAGACCCCCTGGCCGGCGGCGTGCACGTGGATGTCGTCGCCGCCCTCGCTGGTCAGCGCCTCGACCGTGATCGAGAGCATCGGGTGCGGGCCGAAGACCGTCACTTTGCCGCCGCCGGACATGGACGGAGGCTAAACGCCGGGGGGCGAGATCCGGCCCGCCGGGACTTGAGTGCGTGTGATCGCCCGCCGCCTGCGCAACCTGCCGCGCGCTACCGTCCTTGGCTTCGAGGTGCCGGTAGCGACCGGCCGCCGCGCCCGCCTCCTCGGCCTCGCCCACCTCGATCGCGAGGCCGCCGGGCCGGGGCTGCTGATCCCCCGCTGCGCCAGCGTCCACACCTTCGGCATGCGCTTCGCGCTCGACGTCTTCTTCCTCGACGCGCGCGGCGCGGTCCTCTCGGCTCGCCGCCAGATTCCCGCAAGACGCGTGCTTTTTGAGCGCGGGGCGCACGCGGTTCTCGAGATTCCCGCCGAAGGGGGGGTGAGATTTCGTCGCTGTGCCCTTAGACGGCGCAGATGCTTCCCCAGCGACGTGAGATAGCCAGCCTGGTCGTCTGTGAGGACGACACCCCGACGCTGGAGCTGCTCTGCGACCACCTGGTCGCCGACCGTTTTGCCGCCCTGCCGGCGCCCAGCGCTGCCGACGCGCTGCGGCTCTGTCGCTTCAACCAGCCCGATCTGCTGCTGCTTGACCTGAGCCTGCCCGACGCCTCCGGGCTCGACGTGCTGCGCGCGATCCGCGATGCCGATGGCGCAGGCTCGCGCTGCGACCCGGCGTTGCCGGTGATCGTCCTCACCGGCCGCGGCGCCGACGCCGACCGGGTGCGCGGACTTGAGCTCGGGGCGGACGACTACATCGTCAAGCCTTCTACGTAATTGTTTGGCGCTTGACCAAGCGGTTCGCGGGGGAGGATGGGCCGCATTTCGTCGTCGTATCCGTCAACGGCGCGGGATGCGATGGTGGGCTCAATCCAAGAGTCCGTGTCGATCAGCTCAACGTTTGCGTCGGCCGGGATACCGATGTGGTAGGTGAAGTGATCGAACAGGCGGAGCAACGTGGCGCTTACCGCTTGGATGCCCGCGTTGTCTTTGACGTTGCCGGTCACGGTGCTGCGAATGCTGTCCAGTAGCGCCGCGACCTCGGCCTCGGCTTCGTCAAGGGCGGTCTCGGCTTCATGGGCCGTGACTGCCTTCCGAAGCCTCTCAACCTCGGCCTCTGCGGCGGTGGCCTCGGGCTCAAGCTCGCCGCGCAGCTCGCGCCACTCGGGGGCGGTTAGATCGCCGTTGGTGTAGTCACGTTTCACGCGGGCGAGGCGTTGGGCGGCGGAGGCCGCGTCGCGTTCTGCTGCCGCCAGCAATGCGCGGGCCTCATCGAGCTTCTGAGTCAACGCCGACCGGAGCTGGTCGCGCGTCGCGTTTAGGTCTAGACCTACTTGCTCGAAGTAGGCCAGAACGGCGCTATCAATGTCGGCGCGTTGGACGGGCATCATCGAACACGTCTCCACGTCGCGCCAATGGCCGTAGCACTCGTAGGTTTCGCGTGGCGGGCTCGCGCGATTCGGAGTCGTGCGGGGGATCATCGACTCGCCGCAGATGCCGCAGCGGAGGAATCCTTTGCGGAAGATGTGTCGTCCGGCGACGGGTCGGCCGCGTCCGTGAGTCCGGGCCTTTGCCTTGCGAAGTTCGGCCACCTTTTCCCAATCCTCGCGGTCGATGATCGGCTCGTGTTTGCCCTCAAGGACGCCATCGGCGCCATCGGGAATCCATCCGGCGTAGAGGGGGCGGGCGAGGATTAGCCGAACCGTGCCGGGATGCCATTGCCCGCCGCGATGGCTCGGGACTTTGTCGCGGCTGAGATCGCGGCTGATGGCCTTCTGGGAGCGGCCCGCGAGGTATTCCGCGAAGATACGGCGGATGATCGCGGCCTCGGCGGGGTCGGGAACGATCACGCGAACGTCGTCCGCGTTGCGCTCCCAGCGATAGCCATAGGGCCGGTGGCCGATGTACTCGCCACGCTGCCGCTTGCGCTCCATACCGGCGCGGACGGCTGCTCCCTTGCGGCGGGAGTCCTCGGTATTGCGCTCGCCCATGACCGCCGCCATAACGACGTTCTCAAGTGAGCTGTCATCTTCCGTCGAGCGGAGGCGTACGCCGCGAGCCTTGGCGTCTAGAACTAGCTGGACAAGGTGCCGGGCCTGTACTCCGTCGCCGCGCGCCAGGCGGTCGCTGTGCTGGACGACGATGCAGGCGCCGATCCGTTCGGCGTGGTCTAGCGCCGCCTCAAGTTCGGGTCCGCGATTGCCGTGGTATGCGCTCGCGTCCTCGTCGGCGTACTCGCCCTCAACGGTTAGGTTGTGGGCCTCGGCAAACGCCCGACCATCGGCGAGCTGAGTCTTGTTGCTGCCCTTCTCGTCCTTGGTGGACTTGGCGGCGTAGAGGATCGCGCCGCCGCCGTCTTGATCGCTATCTTGGTGCTGCATCAGGGAGCCTAACCTTCCTGTTGCGGGACCGGGGAGCGTGAGCGCGCTCCCCGCGTCCGTTTGGTGGTCGTCGTGCGCTGGATTTTACCGCGCGCAGCGGCGGCACGAACGGCGTCAAGAATTGCGGCGGTGTTGGTCGTCGCGCCGGATTGGCGCAGCGCTTTGAGGTCGTGGCAGAGCTGGTCGTACTGCTCGGGGGTCGGCGTAATCTCGATGCGTGGGCCGCTGAGCGGCTTCCTAGTCGGTTTGGCTGGCATCGCGAGCGTCCTCCTTCACAGTCCGGGCGGGTGGCGTTCCTCGAAGCGCGAGAGATAGGCAGCGTCGAAGGTGTTGGCCGGAATCCATCCCGGTCCATGCCCGCCGCCTTCGATGAATCCCGACGTGCCCCAATAGCGTTTGCCGGGCGGGGTGACGCCGGGCTCGAAGCGCAGAATCACATGCGCTTCCGGTTCGTAAGGCTTGTTCAAGATCGTGACCCAACGGCCAGCGCCGGGCTTTCCCCAGGTGTGGAAGCCAACGGTCGTCATGGTCGGATTGCCAAACCCGCCGACTTGGAGAAGGTGGCTAACGGCGGAGCTGCAATCGAAGGGACCATTTCGGGGGGTCGGGCTGATTCCGTGCGAACCGCCCCAGACATAGGACGTGCGCGGGCGAAGCGCGCTCAGGCGGTCGGCCTCCGCGATCATGCGGGCGACGCGCTCGTTCGGCGCGCTCGCTTCGCAGACCGCGCCGCCGCCTTCTATCGAGCCGATGGCCGCCCATTTCTGCGCGTCGGCTAGTACGTCTTCGACGTACCACTCGGCATGGTTGTAGGCGTAGATCGCGTCGTGCCAGTTGCCGGGCGCTCCCGAGTAGCGGAGCAAGCGAGCGGCAGCAAAGATCGCGTCCCAAGGGTTGTAGGGGTCTTTGATCCCGTCGCCGTTCCCATCGACGCCGAACGCTTCCCAGCTCGACGGGAGGAACTGCATCCAGCCTTCGGCTTCCGCTGAGGAAACGCCGAGGTTGGTCCCGAATCCAGTCTCCTCCCAGTTGATCCCGGCGAGGATCGCCGGGCCTTTCGGGCCAAGGTGATACTTGGCCGCTGCCTGCTGGTAGATCGGTATGAGCCTGGACGGAACGCCTTTCACGTCGCCGCCCGCGCTGGCGGCGCTGCCGCATTCGGTGCTGCCGCCGAACGCGAGCGCGATGCACACAGCGCCGAGGACGAGCGCGAGAAGGGCACCGATGGGAACGGCGACGAGGAAGGCCGGAAGGCTCGACCGTGGGCTCTGACTGCTCATCGTGAGAGAGCCCGTCAGAAAAGGGGGGGTCCGCGCCCCCGGAAATTAGGGCGACGCGGCGCGTCGCGGTTGTTGAGAGAGCGGGGCGCCGCCGCCGTGGACGGCGCCCCTAACGCCTAGCTGAGCGTGTCGGCGAACTCGCGGGCTTTGGCCTCGTCAGCGAATTGCCAGAGCGTCAGGTCGCCTTCGCAATACTCGATGATGGCGCGCAGATCGCCGGAGGTCCAAACGCAGTAGACCACGTAAGGCCAATTGCCCCGGTCGTGGACGGGCACCCAGCCACGCCCGGCGAGGTAGTCCATGAACGAGTAGCCATCATCGAAGCCAACCGTCAGGCAATCGCCGCGACCGCCGATGTAGCCGCACCAGCCGCGACTAACGCGCGTTCCGTTCTGCTGCTCGGTCTTACCGGGGTCGGCGCGTAGACCCGACGCGCGGCCGTCGCAAAACCGCTCGATCAACTGCTCCGGCGTGATGCCGCTGTTCTTGCTGCCCATCGTGAACTCCCTTCGTCCGCTGATCTGGCAGGCGCTCACCTGCCCTGGTAAGCGCAATCAGTCCTCGGACGAACGACGGGCGCACCGAGCGAAGCGAGGGGAAGGGAAGCGAAGCGACCTTGCGCCCGGCGGAGCCGAGGGCAGAATGAAGCGCCCAGGGCAGGTCGCGTAGGAAGTTCTGGACCCTGAGCCACGCGGAGGGGGCGGCGCCCCGTCCAGTCCCCGGGGCACCGCCCAACCTCAACGCTAGGCGAACCGAAAGACGCGAAACATGGAGCTGGGTGGCCTGGCTCCGTCCGGCGGCGGTTCCGCGCCCCCTGCGCTATTCGCCGATGCGAAGTATAGGACGAAAGTTGACTGAGCGGTTACGCTGTTTCTCAGAACCGACGTTGCCGTACCGCATAAGAGGCGGTTGAATACCGAATGGCGGACGGCGGGAGGCGAGCTGATGCGACGGCGACTAGTGAGAGAAGCACGCCGATGGCGCCCGGATGTAGGGGCGCTTCGCGTGGGGCGCGCGAGGCGACTGATCGGCTCGGAGTTCGCGTCGTTGATCGGCGACGGGATGGTGTTCACGGCGATGCCGTTCGCCGTGCTTGCGGTGGGCGGCGGTGCGCTCGAAATCTCCATTGTTCTCGGGGCTCAGGGGCTCGGTTTGGCAGGGACGGTGTTGTTCGGCGGGGTCGTCGGCGACCGCTTCGCTCGGCGGTCGGTGATGGTGTTCGCGGACGTTCTGCGGCTGGTTCCGCAGGCGGTCGTCGCGGCGCTGCTGGTCGCTGGTCACGCGAGTTTCGGGCAGCTCGTCGCGACGCAGCTCGTTCATGGAATCGGGACGGGGCTTTTCATGCCAGCGTCGGTAGCCATTGTGCCGGACGCCGTAACAGGCGAGCTGGTGCAGCCGACGAACGCGCTGAAGCAGGTAGCGCGGGCGATAGCGTCGGCGCTGGGTCCGGCGCTCGGGGCGGGCGCGTGTGTGGTGGTCGGACCTGGACTCGCGCTAGGGGCGGATGCGGCGACGTTCGGGGTGAGCGCGGTCCTGTTGGCGGGGATTCCGGCGCGGCGAAGGGAGCCCTCGGGTACAGGCTGGCTGGACGAGCTGCGCGAGGGCTGGGCGGAGTTCCGGCTGCGTCGGTGGATGCAGTCGGTGACGGTGCAGTTCACGGTCGTCAACGCCTTGGTGTTGGCGCCGTTCTTCGTGTTCGCGCCGATCACGGCGCAGGAACGCCTCGGCGGCGTCGGTGGGTGGGGGCTGCTGCTGACGGCGCTCGCGTTGGGGGAGACGGGCGGAGGCTTTCTAGCGACGCGCTGGCGACCGGAGCGGCCGTTGGTGGCCGCGACGGCAGCCTTCGCGGTGTGGGTGGTGCCGCTGCTCCTGTTGGCGGTTCTGGCGCCGTTGCCGTTGATCGGGGTAGCGCTGATCGCGGCGGGGTTCGGTCAGGCGGTGTTCGCCGTGTTGTGGGAGACGACCGTACAGAGTCAGGTCGGCGAGGCAGAGCGGTCGCGGCTTAGCTCGTTCGAGATGTTCGGGTCGCTGGCGTTCGTACCGTTCGGGTTCGTCGTCGGTGGTGTTGTCGAGCAGACGATAGGGGCGGGCGCGGGTCTGATCGGCGGGGCGATCTTGCTCGGAACGTCGGCGGTGGTGGTCGTTGCGCTACCGAGTGTGCGGAGCCTGAAAGCGGTCGATTTCGACTGAAACGGGTCGAGCGGCCGGTACAGCCGGGCGGCTCGATCTACAGGCCGAACTCCGGGCCGGAGGACGGCGCGGCGTTGCCGTGGTCAGCGCGTGGCGGGGCGGCTGGCGCGGGTTCGGTTTCGGTGGATGGCGCGGGTTCGGTTTCGGTGGGTTCGACGTTGTTGTCTCCGAACTCGCTTCCGCTCTGATGGCCGCTCGCGCGGGCGGGTGGGCTCGTGGCGCGGGCGCGGCGTTCGCGCCGTTCGATGCGCTGGCGTTCGGTGGTGGGTTCTGAGCGGGGCGTCTGCTTTGGCTTGGGCGTCGTGGGCTGCGGCGTCGCGGGCTTGGTCGGGCTGACTCGGGAGGCGCGGGGGTGCGCGGCCCGGCGAGCAGGCGGCTGGGCGGGGTGCGTCCGGCCAAGGGCGTCTAGTCCCTGTTGGACGGCGGGTGCGGCGAGAAGGCTGCATACGGCGATCCCGGCGGCAGCGCCACATTGGGCGGCAACGCGACCGGCGCCCCCGGCGGCGGCAGCGTTGGCAGGGTCGGAAAATGGAGCGATGCGGCGGGCGAGATCGACGCCTTTGTGAGCGACGATCTCGGCCGCTTCCGAGAGGGCGGCGTAGGCATGGAGCAGCGGCCGAATCGCAGCCTGGGCGAAAGCAGCGTCTAGGTGACGATGCGTGTCGCCGTGGAGGTAGGCGGAGGTGGCCGGGCCAATGGTGGCGCCGCTGAGCAGCTTGCGGTCGCCGACCAGGGCCAGCATTTTTTCCATCGCGGCGGTGTGATGGCGGTCGGCCGCTGACTTTCGCCAGCCGAGCTGACGACCGGCCTCTCGGATGGAATAGTCCTCGTAGTAGATGAGGGCGAGCAACTGCGCCTCTTTCCTGGGAAGGTGACTAAGAGCATCGCGAAGGCGACGCTGACGGTCGTGGTCGAGCGCGACCTGTTCCGGGGTGGGCGTAGAGTCGTCAGCAAGGTGGAAAATGGAGTCGAGTGGCGCCGTAGGTGGCTTGCGCGTTTCGGTGTCGAGCTGATTGAGGGCGCGGCGGTAGGCGCAAGTGAGAATCCAACCGACCGGCTTGCGGGCCGGTGGGTTGTCGTCAAGCCATTCGCCGTACTCGATGTTGGCCTGGGTCAGTAGGTCGGCGGTGTTCTCCTGAATCCAGACGGCGGAGAACTTTTTGGCGAGCATCAGCTTCAAGCCGCGTTCGGCCTCGCGGTACTGCGCCGGGGTTAGGCCGCGAGTCGGCGCGGCCTTCTTGGTGGAGGTCTGACGCGGCATAGGAAGCAAGACGGCGGCGGGGTTTCATACCCCGCCGCCAGCTGGCGTACTTGGTTAGGGGCGCACCGGCACTTCGACGCGGCGCGATGCACCGGGCAGGCGCGGATAGCCACGCTGCCAGCGAACCTGAACGCGCATGATGTACGTGGTCGGTCGGAACGTCTGCGTAAAGCGATAGCGCATGACGAACCGCCCGCCTTTGCGGGTTCGGTAGCGTCGGAACACTCGCCAACCCTTCCCGCTCTTGACCTGTAGGACAAGAACGACTCCGGTGTTGTCGGGTCCGGGGATGCGACCCTTGAAGATCGCGTACCCCTTGTTGTGAACCGGCCTCCGCAGAAGGCGGAGAGTCGGGCGGACACGCGAGGCGAGAATCGTACTGGCGGTCAGTTCGCGCGAATCTGGGCGGTAGACGGCCGTGACTTCGCGGGACGGTCCAGCCGGGACGCCGAACTTGTAGGCGCCCTTGGCACCCGTTAGGGCGACGCCGAGGAATTGCGGGGTGTCCTGGGTGACGACCCGACCGAACACACAGACGGGGGCACCGACGACGGCGCCGCCTGGTCCGGTCAGGTTTCCGCGTAGCGGCACTCCTCGTCCCTGCGGAACCTTCACCTTCTGGTGTCGCTTCCGGCCTAGCCCTGCGGTCAGAGCGGCTCCACTCGTTCCATCGGCGCGAACGCAGTTGAACGAAAGCGGAGCCTTGATCGGGGCTCCGTTGTTCCCCTCCGCGTCCGATAGCCATAGTTCGAGAGTGAAAGCGCCACGGCTCCGGGGCGTGTCGAGATTCGAGATTGCCTGCGGGTTGGTCCCGCTGATCGTTTCCGGCGGTACGACAACGTTGCCGTTGTCGCCGAGGATTCGATAGTGCGCGGCGTTGATCGGGGAACCGTCGTCCGTGATGTTCCGCCATTGAACATCGAAGCCCTGCGCTGAGCGTGGCGCCGATGGGGGCGTGATTGACACGTCCTGCGGTGCCGCCGGTGGCGTCGTGTCGCGTGGTACGGCGACGGTAGCCGGGACGCCCACATTGCCCTCTGAATCCGACAGCCATACATGAACCTTGTAATCCCCGGTCTGAACTGGGGTGTCAATGTCGTGGATGGTGTCGATCTTTTCGCCGCTGAGGGTCCGGGCGGCCTGGACAACGTTGCCCGCGCCGTCAACGATGTTGTAGTGGGCTGCGTCGATGGGTGAGCCCGCGTCAACGACGTTCTGCCAGTTCACGTCGAACTTGGGAACGCGATGGGCGGTGGTGCCGAGAACATGAAGGTTCTGCGGCGCGGCCGGTGGCGTCGTGTCGTGCGGGACGGGCGCGGTCGAGTAGGCGCCAACGAATCCAACTTGATCCTCTAGGGCTAGGTGCAACGTGTAGCCGCCGGGTGCGGCCGGACCTTCGATACCAGAGATCGTCGTCGGATTGGTGGCCGAAACGGTCTTCGGATCGGTCACGGTTTTTCCGGTGGCGTCGTCGGTGACGTAGTAGTGAACCTTCACGATGGGGCTACCGGCGTTCTGCGGTAGCGAGAACTGCGCGCCGAAATGGTCTAGGTAGCGCGCGGGGTTGCTGCTGGTGACAACGAGCCCTGCGGGCTTGTCCGGGGGGGTGTTGTCGGTTCGCATGGTCCGGTTGTCGCACGTCTCCCCTCCGCTGCGGTACTGGCCGTAGTCTTGGAGGCAAATCGAGAACGTGTGCTGCCCATCGGGAATGTTCTGCGTCTTGAGGCCATACCAGCGCTGATAGGGACCGCCGGTACAGGGATTGAAGCGACGGGCGAACTCTCCGCTTGCACCGGACCAGCCGGTGTCACAGCCGCCGTTGGCTTGGTAGTCAATGGTGCCGTCGCCCAAGGTGTTCCCGTCCACCTTGAGGCGGGAGAAGCGTAGGCCGGAGCCCTGGTCAGATTCGTACCAGGAGATAGCCTGCTCGCCTCGTACCCACACGCCGTTGACGGTGTTGGACGTGACGAACGACGGGCTGGGGTCTTGGCGGTCAGCCAGGGTCAGGTGCATGGTGTTGGCATCGACCGCGTTGAAGTTGGTCCGGTCGCAGCCTGCTTGGCGGAAGCACGTCAGCTCGAAAACGAACCGGCGATAGTCGCCATAGCCGCCGAACGGCCAAAGGTGCGGTGCAAAGGTGGAGGTCGTTCCCCATCCGATGCCGCCGAGGCTGCCGTTGGCAACCCCTGAGCCCTGCATGAGAATGTTGTTGGTGCTTCCGTCCCATCCTTCGAGCCAGAAGCGTCCGCGCCAGCCATCGTTGAATGCGTTTGGCTCTCGGGTGTAGCCGCCAGCCGCGACGATGGCAACGTAGGGAGTGACGCCCCAAGAGATACTGCCGTAGGCGTCGATACCTGCGTTGCCTCCGCTCTGATTCTCGGCGATGCGGAGGAACGCGCCGTTTCCGGCGGGGTCGCCCGCTGGACCGCAGTAGTTCTCGAAGCTGAAAATCCCTCCTGGGTTGTTTCCGCTGATGGTGTTGGTGTTGGTGCCATAGCTGTTGGAGCCGTTGTTACCGGCACACAACAGCATCGGGTAGTAGCCGCTGGCGTGGGCGCTGGCAGCGAACACGACTGCCACGGCCATGCCGACCATGAATAGGCATACTGCGACTACGGCCGGGTTTCGACCCGGCCTGCTGGATCGCGAGGGCATTGTCTCTGCTCCTTCCTTGCCGACCGGGCTCAGGGGCGGCGCGCTGGCCGTCCCTCCTTCACCGGGGGAGTCGCAGCTAGGCGATCCGGCCGAGGAAGTGGGCGTTCCCGCGATACGGCTCTTATTCGAGTGATTGAACACCCGCTTACGTCAGAAGTCCCCCCCTAAGTGCCCCCGATATTTGTTTAGGCAGATTTGTGGAGGTTTCGACCGGGTTCCTGGGGGGGTGATGGAGGATCGGCACAGGTTCTTTGGGTGAGCTGCGGTGCCGAGGGGCTTGCGCTAGCGAAGCGCGGGCCGTCTGACGGCGCGCTCGGGGTTTTCTGATCGCCCGAAGGGAGCGGTCGGAATGCGCGCCTGTTGGCGCGAGATCGAGGCGAATCTTGAAATTGCCGGGGGCGTTGGACCCCTGCCTTCTGACGTTTGCCGCGTGCGTGACCAACAGGCGACAGAAACAGGAGGCTCAAAGTGCCAGCTCTACAGCTCGCGTACCTCGTCCTGGTTGAAGCTGCGGCAAAAGTCAGCGTCAACCCGAACTCGAACGGGCTGCCGGGTGGTCCGGCCGCTCAGAAAATCCTCAACGGGGCTGCGGCGTTCGGCCTGCTGGCTTGCGTGGGCGTGGTGATTTGGGGCGCGGCTCAGTGGGGTTTCGGTAGCCGCTCCAACAACTACGCCCAGGCGGACGACGGCAAGACCCGGATGCTCAAGGGCGCCGGAGGGGCATTTGGCATCGGCGCTGCGGCGGCGATCATCAACTTCTTCTTCGACGCCGGATCGGCGGTCCACTAATGCGGGCGGTCGTAGGGCTGATCGCAGCGGTGGTCGTCGGGCTTCTGCTTGGTCGGATCACGGCGCCGACGGCGGACGAGTCGGGGGCGACTCGACCGGCGGTGACGCCGGGACCGGCGCGTCAGGTGGAGGGTGTCGGGGTCGGCTTCCAGCGGACGCCGGATGGGGCGGCGCTGGCGGCGGCGAGCTATCAGCGCGCGTTCGCTGATAGCGCCGTGCTTCGGCGGGGCGAGCTATGGCGGCGGATCAAGGTCGTGGCGACTCCCGCCTTCGCCCCGGTGATGCTGGAAGCGAACGCACCCGGTACGGCGCGGCTGCGCTCGGGAGAGTTCGGGGAAGGCGTCAGGGGGAAGGTTCCGAGTGCCTATCTGGGTGTGCCGGTGGGCTATCGGGTGCTGTCGTTCAGCTCGCGCCGAGCAGTCGTGCAGACGTGGGGCTTCACGCTGCTCGGCAACGTCACGTCGGTCGAACCGACTGCCTTTTTCGGCCTGTCGCGGACGGTGTTGGTCTGGACGGGCGGTGACTGGAAGATCGCAAACACTCGGGCGTCCTTCGGGCCGACGCCCCGGCTCGCGTCGCCGCGACCGGGAGGCGAAGGACTCGGGCTGATCCAACTGACGAAGGAGCTGCGTTCCTATGGCGTGGCTCCGTAGGTGTCTGCTGTTGATCGGGGTGGCCGTCGTCGCGGCGACGGCGCTCACGCTAGGCGATCCCGCGCCGCCGGAGGCGCAGGCCAATGTCGCCTGCGACATTGGCGTGGCTCCGGCTGCTCCGATTACCGGCGCGATAGGCATCGGGAATCCGGTAGGCGATGCGTGTAACGCCGTGACCGATCCGGTTCTCGGCGCGCTGCCTAATCCGCTCGATCCGATCAAGGATGCGGCGGAATCAATCGGGTCGGGCATCTTCGAGCAGATCACGTCTTGGGCGGCAGACGGTGCGACGTGGCTGCTGGGTCAGGTCGTCGTGCTGACGAACAAGACGACCTCGCCGAACCTGCTGAGCAAAGGGTTTCTACGTCAGTACCGCGAGATGGCGTCCATCGCGACGGTGCTGGCGCTGTTGATGCTCATCTTCGCGGTGCTGGAGAGCCTGGGCCGCGGCGACGGGGGAATGCTCGTCCGGGTTTTCCTGGTCAACGTGCCCGTCGCGGCCATCGCGACGAGCGCGGCATATGTCGTCGTGCAGCTCCTAGTCGCGACGACGGACGGGTTTTCGGAAGCCATCGCACATGCGACGGCCGCCGATACGCGAGCCTTCTTCAAGAGCGCCATCGAGGGTCTGAGTGGCGCCGGGGCAGCGGCCGGAACGACGGCGGGTGGTCCGGGTGCTGGGACGGCGGCGGGCGCGGTTGGTGTTCCGCTGTTCGTCGGCTTCATCACGGCGATGGTGGCGGCGTTTGCCGCGTTCCTGGTGTGGATCGAGCTGCTGATGCGTGACGCCGCGATCTACGCGGTGGCGCTGTTCATGCCGATGGCAATAGCCGCGTCGATCTGGCCGCGATGGATGTCGGCGCTTCGGCGGACGGGTGAGCTGCTGATCGTCGTCGTGTTCTCGAAGTTCGTGATCGTGTCGGTGATCGCGCTGGCCGCTTCGCTGTTGGCACACAGCGGAGGGAAAGTCGAGCATGTTCTAGCGGCCGGTGCGCTGCTACTGCTCGCTTGCTTCGCGCCGTTCGTCTTGTTCAAGCTGGTGCCGTTCGCCGAGGGTGCGGTCAGCTCGGCGTACAACCGCCAAAGCGCGGGCGGCGCGTCGGTGCGAACGGTCGAGTTCGCGTCGTCGGTGCAGATGATGAGGCGGGCGGCGCTGGCGAATTGGGCCGTCAACAGCTCGAAGGCGAAGGGTGGAAGCGGCGGCGGGAGCGGCGGCGGTGGCAGCGGCGGTAGCTCGGGTGCGGCTGGTCGGGGGGGCGGCTCGCCCGGCGGTGCGGGCGGTGGCTCCGGTGCGGCGAGCGGAACGGCTAGCGCTGGCGGTGCGGCCGGGGCGAGCGGCGGCGCGGCAGGCGCCGTCGCGCTCCCGGTTGCGGCGGGTGCCGGGGCAGCGCGAGCTGCGAAATCCGGCGGCGAGCGGTTGGCCGGGAGCGGCACGGCAGCGGCAAGTGGTGATGCCGGGCGAACGGCCGGTACAGCCGGTCACTCGCCCGGCGCTTCGGCCGGTGGTGGCAGCGCAAGCGGCGACGCGGCAGCGCCACGCCCGCAGGGCGCCGAGGCGTCCAAGGGCGCGAGCGGTGAGCCGAGCGGAGCGGGCCGGGCGGCGTCCTCGCCAGCGGCGAGCTCGTCGCCCGGCCCGGCCGAGGCGTCCGGGGGCTCGGCACCGGGGTCGGGAAGCAAACCGGCTCGTCCGGCGGGTAACTCCGGCGGCAGCGCTTCGCCAGGGAAGGCAAAACCGTGAGCGGGCGTCGCTATCGGTTCGGGCCGTTGGAGCGGCGGGGGCTGGTCGGACCTCTGATGTTCGGTCAGGTCCTCGTCGTTGCGGGCGCAGCCGCGCTCGGGCTCGCAGCGCTCTATGCGCTGCGAGACTGGATCGGGCTAACCGTCGCGCTGCTCCTGGTGGGGGGTGCGCTCGGTGTTGTCCTCCTGCCGTTCGAGGGTCGGACGCTTGAGGCGTGGGCGCCGATTGCAATTCGGTGGGCGCTGCGGTCGCGGGAGCAGAAGCGTGGCTACCGCTCCCGTAGTCCGGGGAGTGGCTTTCGCGTGGGCGAGGGTGGGGCGACGGTCGCCGAGGCGTCGTTGCCCGACGATCTTGCGGGCCTTCGACTGCTCGAAGCTCCCTACGGGAATGATCGCGTCGGCGTCGTCCATGACCGCGCGGCGGGAACGTACACCGTTGCCGTCGCGGTGCGGGCGGGGGCGTTCGGTCTGCTCGACGCGGACGAGCAGGAGCGAAAGCTAGCGGCGTGGGGGTCGGTCCTCGCGAGTCTCGCGAGGGACGGGAGCCCGGTACGTCGTGTCCAGTGGATCGAGCGAACGCTTCCGGCGCAGGCTGACGAGCTGGCCGGTTACTTGCAGGCTGAGCGGGATCGAGCGGTGCCGCTCGACTCGGGGCTCGTCGCCTCCTACATCGAGCTTGTTGAGTCGGCGGCTCCGGCGACTCAAGAGCATGAGATTTTGTTGGCGCTCCAAGTTGACGAGCGCCGTGCAGCTCGGGAGCTGCGCCGGATGGGTGGGGGCGAGCAGGCGGCCTGCGAGCTGGTTCTGCGGGAAGCCGAGAACCTAGCCGAGCGGTTGTCGATCGCGGAAGTGACGGTGTTTGGTCTGCTCAGGCCACGACGTTATGCGGAGGCAATACGGGACGCCTTCGATCCGTTCGGACGCCGAGCGCGCGCCCGCGCGGCGCTCGGGGAGCCGGATCGAGCGGGGGTTGATCCGGCCTTGATGGGTCCGGTCGCCGACGAGGCATCGTGGGCGAGCTACAGGACCGACTCGGCGGTGCACGCGACGTTCTGGATCGCGAGTTGGCCGCGTAGCGACGTCGGGCCTGCGTTCCTCACGCCCCTGCTGATGCAGACGACGGCCCTGCGGACGGTTTCGGTCTGCATCGAGCCGGTGGCGCACTCCATCGCCGTTCGCAAAGCCGAGGCGGCGCGGACGGCGGAGGTCGCCGACGAGATTCAGCGTGAGCGGCAGGGGTTTATGACGACGGCGCGCATCCGGCGTCGCCAGCAAGCGGCGGCACGGCGGGAGGACGAGCTGGCGGACGGTCACGCGGAAATGCGCTTCGCCGGTTACGTGACTGTCTCGGCGCGGTCGGCGGACGAGTTGGAGCGGACGGCGACGGAGGTTGAACACGCGGCGGCGCTGGCGCGCTTGGAGCTGCAACGGCTCTACGGCGAGCAAGATGCCGGGTTCACGTTCACGCTGCCGCTCGGGCGGGGGTTGCTGTGAGGCCGCTTCGCCGGGGCAGCTACCGGGCGGAGCGGCCGGGTCACGCAGCGACGACGGCGCACTTCCAGGCGGCGTACCCGTTCTTGGCTGAGGGCGGTCTAGGAGCGCCGGGCGCCTATATCGGCCGGGACGCCTGCGGCGGGGCGTGGGTGTTCGATCCGTGGGCTGCCTACGAGCAAGGCGTCTTGTCCGGCCCGAACATGCTGGTCGTCGGCCAGCTCGGGCGCGGCAAGTCTGCGTTCCTCAAGACCTACATAGCTCGGCAGCATGTCTTTGGGCGGCAGGCATGGGCGCTCGATCCGAAGTCTGAGTACGCGCCGTTGGCGCGAGCGCTGGGCGGGACGCCCATTGCGCTCGCGCCCGGCGGATCGGTGCGGTTGAACCCGCTCAGTCCGCGCGGCGGTCGGGAGGGTCAGCTGAGCCTCCTGCGATCTGTCGCAGCGGCAGCGCTGCGGCGCGAGCTGACGCCGGAAGAGGACGCGGGCCTGCGGGTCGCGTTGAAGATCGTCAGCGAGGCGGCGCCTGACGTGGAGCCGACGTTGCCGCAGGTTGTCGATGCGCTGCTCCATCCGGCGGAGTCCATGTCGGCGGAGCTGGTCATGGAGCTGCCGGACCTTGCGGCGGCGACGCGGCAGGTGGCGTTGGCGTTGCAGCGGCTATGTCACGGCGACTTGCGTGGCATGTTCGATGGGCCTACCACGGCCGGGCTCGACCTGGATGCGCCGTTCGTCGTTCTCGACTTGTCGGCGGTTCAAGACTCGGCGGCGCTGGGAATCCTTATGACCTGCGCCGCAGCGTGGTTGCAGGGCGTCGTGATGGAGCGCAAGCGAGCCGCCGAGGCTGGCGAGGGCGATGGCGCGAAGGTCATCATCGCCGTTGACGAGGCGTGGCGGATCACTGCCGACCTGGGCGTTGCTGAATGGCTGCAACGGTCCTTCAAGCTGTCGCGCTCCATCGGTGTGCAGAACATTCTCGCTCTGCACCGGCTGTCAGACCTGGGGGCGTCGGGGGCGGCAGGGTCGCGAGAGGCGCGGATCGCGGAGGGGCTGATCGCGGACGCGGATACGAAGGTCGTCCTCGCGCAGCCGCCCGACCAGATCGAGGGGTTGCGAAACCTCCTGGGCCTCTCCGCGACGGAGGCGGAGTTGGTGCCGACGCTTCGCCGGGGCGAGGCGCTGTGGATCGTCGGGCGGCGCTCCTTCCTAGTGCAGCATCGGTTGTCGTCGTTCGAGCAAGACCTTGTTGACACCGATGCCCGGATGGTCGGCCATCGGGAGCTGATCGAGGGGGCGGCGGCGTGAGCGGGGCGACGATGATCGTCGCTCTCGGCCTGGGTGCCGTTGTGGTCGGTGTTCATCTGCTGGACCGCTACCTGCGGGACGGCGGCGGGTCGCGCCAGCGGCGCGTACAGGGCGCGCGCTGGGCGAGCAAACGCGATCTTCGGGCGCTGCATGTGAAGGGTGCGCGGCGTGGGCGTCTGATCTTGGGGCGCCAGGGTCGGCGCCTCGTCGCCGCTGAGGATCGGGCGTCGGTTGTTGTGGTCGGTCCAAGCACGGTGAGTCTCAAGACGACCGGGTTCGCGATCCCCGCCTTGTTGGAGTGGGACGGGCCGGTAGTTGCTACGTCGGTCAAGAGTGACCTTCTGCTGACGACGCTGGCGCGGCGTCAGGAGTTGGGGAAAACGATGGTCTTTGATCCGACCGGGGCTACCGGCATCGAGTCGATCAAGGCGACGCCGCTCTCTGGGTGTGGAAGCTGGCGAGGGGCGATGCGGGTGGCGCATTGGCTTTCCAGCTCGGCCAAGTCCGGGGGCGCTGCGGGGTTGGAGGATTCGGACTTCTGGTACGCGGCGGCGGAGAAGTTGTTGGCGCCGCTGTTGTTCGCAGCGGCGACGAGCGGGGGTCAGATGGCGGACGTGATCCGCTGGCTGAACGACGGGCCGGAGGCAGAGCAGGAGGTCACGGAGCGTCTTGTGGTCAGTCAGTCGCCCGACGCGCTGAGCGCGTGGAATGCGAACTGGAACCGCGAGGAACGGCAGCGCAGCTCGATCTACACGACTGCGGAGACGATCATCGGTGCGTTTGCCGACCCGCGCGTTCTTGACGCCAGCTCGCAGCCGGAATATACGCCCGCCGAGCTGCTGGACGGGCGAGCGAACACGCTCTATCTCTGCGCTCCGGCGCACGAGCAAGAGCGATTGCGGACGTTGTTCGCGGCGATGCTCTCCGAACTGGTTGGCGTCGTCTACGAGTTCTCGGCGCAGACGGGTAAGCCCATCGACCCGCCGCTCTTGATCGTTCTCGACGAGGCCGCGAACATCGCGCCGATGCCCGACTTGGACGGGCTAGCTTCGACGGGCGCGGGCCAGGGGATTCAGCTCGTCACGGTCTTTCAGGACTTGGCACAGGTCGATGCGCGGTACGGCAAGCGGGCGCAAACGATCATCAACAACCACCGGGCCAAGGTTTTCGCTAGTGGGATCGGCGACCCGGACACGCTCCGCTACATCAGTCAGGTTGTCGGCGACGGCGAGTTTCGCCAGCGAAGTGAGACGGCGGGCGAGCAAGGCCGCGCGTCGTCAACGGAGGGGAGCATGTATCGGGAGCTGGCATCGGCCGCCGTTGTCCGGGGTGGGCGGCCGGGTAGCGCTGTCTTGGTGTACGGGCATCTGCCGCCCGCCAAGCTCGCGCTGCGGCCGTGGTTTGCTGAGCGGGAGCTGCGGGCGCTCGCCGAGGGGGAGCAACGGTGAGCGGGGAGCGGTCGTCGTGGGGAGCGGATACGGTCGCGTTTGGGCGCGGTAAACCCGTCGATGGCGAAGGCGAGGCGCGAGCGGCGCAGCGGGGGGCCCCGAGGCCGCGAGGCTCGGTGCCCGCGCTGCGCCGCGTTGTTGTCGTAGCGGTGGCGTTGCTCATGGTCGGCGTAGTCGCCGCCCTGGTCGTGCCCGGCGGTGGAGGATCGAGCCCGGCGCCGGAGCCGGACGTAAAGGTGACGCGGCAGGCGTCACGGCCTGGGCCGCGAGTGTCGACGCGCGAGCGTCGACGGGAGCGACGCGCGAGGACGGAGGCACGGCGCAAGGCGAATCGACGGGAGCGCGCGGGCCAGCTCGAGGGTCAGCCGCGAAGCCGGAGGCGAGCGGCTGTAACTCCCGAGCTGGACGCGCCGGAAGCGTCTACGCCGCCCGCGCCTGTTGAAACAGAACCGGCGCCGGAACCGGCGCCGGAAGTGCCGGCGGCGGAGGCGCCAGAATCGCCGGCGCCTACGCCGCCAGCCGCTGAGTTCGGTCTGTAGGCGGCGGCGCTCAGTCGAGATCCGCAAGGCGGAGGCCGATCCACTCGACCTCCCCGTTAACGGTCGGAACCTCGTCGGGGTAGCGCGCGGCCCAGATGTTCAGGTCGCGAAGGGTGAGCTGACCCATCCGGTAGTACGCGAGTCGTCCGGCCGGGCCAAGTTGATCGAGCATGGCGCGTCGATCTCTGAGGCTGGTGTCGCCACGGTCTGAGGCGCTGAGTGCTGCGGTAGGCATTTCGGCCCTCCTTGTTGAAAGGCACCCGCCGAACGCGGGAGCTAGGAGCCCCGAAGCGCGCGCCCTACGGGTGCGCCACAATCGAGCTGAGGACTCCGCTCCCGCGTTCGGCGGGTGAGACGACGTGAGGGCCGGAACCGCTCACGCCGGGCCTTGCCGAAGCCGGGCCGTGGCGCCCGGTCTTTATGTGGGGCAAGGCATTCATGGGGAGTACGTCAGATCGAGCGCGTGAACGCCCCCGGAAATCGAGGGTTAGCGGCCGATGGTCGGGGTGCGGGCTGGGGCGCGTTGGGCTGAGCGGTCGCCAGCGCGGCCTAGCTTGCGCTGGGCGTCTTGGATGCGGCGCTGCGTTCTGGCGCGGTCGGCTCGGGCCGCGCCGCTGCGCGGCTGTGCGCCGAGTGGGTTGCGCTCGTCGGTGATTCCGTGGCGGCGGCGGTAGGTGGCGAGGGCGTGTGCGCCTTCGCCCCATGCGACTGATTTCACAGGATCGTTGGCTGGGAATGAGCCGAAGGTGTCGTACATGACTTTCGATGGTTCGAGCTGAGCAGCCTTTACGTCCGCGCGAGCGAGATAGTCAATGCGCTGATCGACTAGGACGGCTTCAAGGCGTTTGTCGGGGTCCAAGGGACGCGGCGGTTCGGAAGTGTCGGGCGCTGGGAGTGCGTCGCGCTCGGCGAAGTCGCGGCGGAGGCGGTCGGCCTGGACAGACTCGGCGCGCGTGACGCGCGCCAGCTCGTCGGCGGGGGGTTGCTTCATGGCTTCGATGGCCTCCCGCTCACGGCTGAGGGCAGCGATCCAATACTCGGCGTCTTTGATGTGGCGGTCGAGCTGGTCGCGGCGGCTGAGAACGGGGTCGGCTGCGCGACCGGCGGCGAGCAGGGCGGTGCGCCGGTCGGCCAGCTCGCGGGGCGTGAGGCTCTTGATCTGCTCGCGGATCGCGACCTCGGCGGCGGCGTAGTCGTTGCCCTCGCGCTCGATGGCGGAGCGTATGTCGTGGAGGGGGTCTGAGAGTTCGCGGCGGGCTGGACTAAGTTCGGGGTCAAGCAGCTCGGACGACGCGACCGTGTAGACGTTCTCGATCACGCGGGCTCGGCTGAGGGCGACCACCTCCTGCTCAAGATCGGCGCCAGCGTCGAGCAGGGGGAAGGCTCGATCCACGGTCTTGCCCTGAGCGCCGAACTTGGTTACGGCGTAGGCATAGTCGAGTGACGGGCCGTTGTCCTGGCGACGCCGGTTTAGGTAGGCGGGTCCAAGGGTGACGGTTCGTTCGTCGCCGCCGACCCGGCGGAGAGTGAGCGTCCGGGCGGCAGCGTCCGCGTCGAGAACGTCCCAGCGTTCGCGGTTGCAGACTCCTTCGCGGTTGATGCGGGTCTGAACGCGATCCCCTGCGGCGAAGGCGCGCTCGCCGACGATCACCTCGGCGTCGGCGAGCGCGCCGTCCTCTCGTAGCAGCTCGCGCGCCTGGTCGTTGAGATGGTCAACGTCGCGGTTTCGTCTTGCGATCATCAGGGCGTCCTCGCCCGTTGCGTAGGCGCGGTACCAGTCGGCGACTTGCGCGTCTAGAACAGTTGGGAGATCGTCGCCGATAACTAGGCGGTCGTTCGTGCGTAGGAGGTCAAGCGCCTCCGAGCCGCGTCCTTCGTGGACGAGGCGGACGAGCTGTTGATCCTCCGGGCGGTGCTGGCGCCAGATGGTCTGCAAGCGGGCGGGCTCCGTCGCGCGGGTCAGGTGGGCGTAGACGCCGCCGGGACCGATGGCGCCTATCTGTCGGGGGTCGCCGATCACGACGAGCTTGCCGTCGCATTCGAGAACGAGCAAGCGCAGCGCCTCAAGGTCCGGGGTTGAAACCATGCTGGCCTCGTCAACGACGAGGACGGTCCCGCGCCGGAAGGGCATGATCCCCTGTGCGGCGTCAGCCTCGGCGCGATTGAGCAACGACCGGATCGACGTGGCGTTGACGATCCCGGCGTCTTTCAGCTCGGTGCTTGCCGTCCACGCGACGGCGCAGCCTTGCACGTCGATCCCGGCTGATTCCCATGCTTCGCGGGCGGCGTCGAGCGCCGTGGTCTTGCCGGTGCCCGGCAAGGCCGCGACGGCGACGACGCGCTCGCCGCCGGTCGTGAGGCGGATCACCATGTCGCGCTGATCCGGGCCGAGTTCGGGTCGGTGGGTGGCAAGGATGCGGTCAACAGACGGGCCGGAAACCTGGGCTACCCCGGCGTCTAGGCCGCGAAGCGCTCCGTCGATGAAGTGCCGCTCCATCTCGGCGATGCGCGGGGTCGTGAACTGGTCGAAGTCGAGCGGCCCGTCTGCTTCGTGGAGACAGACGATTCGGTCGCTGGCGAGTATCTGATCGACAGCGGCGGTGAGGTCGGCGCGGCTCGCACCCTCGGGGAGTTGATCGCACAGCGCCCAGAGCAGGGCGCGGCGGTCGAAGTGCGAGGACGTGTCCTCAAGCGATCTCAGAGCGCTGTCAATGTCGGCCGGGCTGACGGGACGGGGCTCGCGTGGGCTGGCGGCGTGGACGTATCCGTTGACGCTCTCGGGGGTGACTCCGAACGGCTCGGCGGTGCGTTCCCACTCGGCGCGGCGGCCATCTTCATCGACGCCGTAATCCTTGTTGGCTCGGGTTCGGTAGGCGGCGGTCTGCGCGGCCTCGACGCTGCTGACGCCGTGCTTCTCTAGCCAAGTTGCGATCTCTTTGGAGCGGGTGCTGAGGGCGTCGATCACGTCGCGGTCAAAGCCTCTGAGGTCGGCGTATCCGTTGGTCACGTCCTCGAAGCTCAGGCCAAACTCGCGCATGAATCCAGCGCGGAGGGCAGCTTGGAAAATGACGCCCGCAGACTTGCCGTGGGGCCAAAGCGGAGAGCGACCCTGGGGGCTGGCGAGGCTGAGCCATTTTCCGTCCGAGAGGGCGCGGGTTAGGTTCGAGATAACGACGTGGACGTGAAGGGCCGGGTCGCCGCTGCGGCTCATTCGATGCCGGAAGGCCATCCCGGCAAAGCCCTCACCGCGCTCGATTCGGTGGCCGCCGCGACCGCGCTGGACAAAGCAGGCTTCATGCTCAAGGTGGGCGAGCCCTTGGCGAACGGCGTCGTTGACGACGTTGATAAGCCGGTCGCGGGTGGCCTGGTCGCCGAGCGCGTAGACGATGGAGACTGACTTGGGACAGGAGAAGCGCACGTCGTAGCCAAGGACTGGCTCGACGCGCTTTTTCGTGCCGTCCGCCCGCTCGCGAAAGCGGGTGTCTGGACGCTGGACGAGCTGAGTGCCGGTCGTCGGGTCGGTGCCCTCAAGGATGGCGCTGTAGCTCTCGGCGTCCACTTGGCCGGAGAGTCCGAGATCGGCGGCCAGCTCGCCGATCCATTCGCCCGGAGCCTCGCCGGGCTGGTTGTAGTAGTCCTCGCCGCCTTCGGCGACGGCCGCAAGCCAGTAACCGGCGTTGCCTCGCTGTATCTTCGTGACGCCGACCATCGCAAGGGAATACGTCCGGCTGGAAGGCCGAACGCCCCGGCGAATTGGGCGAACCTATGTTCGGGGTTCATAATGTGTCGGCGGTCGCGGTTGGGGGTACTGCGGGCGCTTCGAGCTAGGGCTACTGCCCTATCTCTCAGCGGGAAAGCTCGCTCAGGAATGCGTAGGCATTCGAGCTAGGGGGGCGTCGGTCTTAGCAATGAGGCTCAAGGCTGGCGATAGCTGCGAGCTGGTCGGGCTCTGGCAAGCGCAGCTCTACCCCCAACCGCGACCGCCGCCGCGCCCGCCGCCCGGCTCGATGCCGGGCGGCGGGCGAACGGCTGTAGTGGGCTCGGGTCGCGAAGCGAAGATCGTTTCCGCGCGACGCGCGGTGGTCGGCGGCGGTAGGTGGTGGTTCCGGGCGAGGTCGCGTGATGCGGAGACTCGACGGGTACTCAGATGGAACGGCGGGTGCGTACAATGCCGCTGGTTCCTGGGAGCGGGCGACGAGAGGCGCTGATCGCATGGATGAACCGATTTCACGAAGCGAGTTTGTCGAGGCTCTAGAAGCAACCTACGGGCCGGGCGACTGGTCGGCCGCGTTAGCGGCGGCGGAGCAGATCATCAAAGAACGCGGCACGTTGACCGCGCAGGAGATTCACGACACCTTCAAGGCGGCGGGGATCGACGCCCCCCCGGTGGAGGTCTTGGCGGCGAGCATGGAGGCGGTACCCTCCGACGCGCTCCCCGGCCTCCGCCGAGACTTCCAGCGGGGGATTCAGCACCGGGTGCGGGCGAGTCGTTCCGCGCGTCGAAACTGATCCGCCGACTGATGATGCGGACCCGCCCGGTGAGGTGGCGGGGAACGGAAAAGGAGCGCCCGCTAGGGGCGCTCCCTGTCCGGTAGGTCGTCTATTTCTCGAACGACGCGGCCGGTCGAGCGGACGATCCCGGCAACTGCTTCGGCGTCGTCGGCGGTCCATTCGGAACCGTCGAGCCGGTCGGCGATCTCATCGAGGGCCGCATTGTCGGTGGTGGTCCGGCTCCGCCCGGTGGAGGCGGTGAGGAAGGGGCGCGGGGAGCGCCCCTTCCTGCCGGTCGGGCTATGCACGACCGCCCGCGAACTCGACCGACTCGGCCGTGATGTAGTTCCAAGGGTTCTCGTCGCGACCCTTCTTGAACTGATCGAGTCGTCCGCTGACGACGACGAGGCTGCCCTTCTCCTGGTACTCGACGCAGGCGCGGGCGAGCCCGTTCCAGCACTTCACGTCGTAGTAGATCGGCTCCTGGTCGTCGCCCCGGTTGATCGCGAGGCGAAGGATCGCGTAGACGTTCTCGCCTTGACCCTCGCTGCCCTCCGGCTCGTAGAGCTTCGGGTCGTGGGTCAGTCGTCCGCTGACGACGACGACGTTGGTGTTGATGCTCATGTTCGGCCTCCTTGGCTGAGGTGGTTCGCTTGGACGAGCGCCAGAAAGGGCGCGGGACCGAACGCGCGTCACCGGAGCGCAGCGGAGGGGAACCCCCCTTGTGGGGGTTGACGCGCGGGCGGCGCGCGCCAAACTGGTGTGAGGAAAAGTCGGGCTACCTCGCCTGGGGGCAGCGGGCATGGGTCAACGTCGTCGGGCTCATTGCTGACTCGCCGCTCGGAAGTGCGGGGGCACCGGGGGGTCGGTTCGTCTAGCGCTCCGAGCTGCGGTCGTCCGGCGACGACCTAGAGCCGAGCATCGGGCACGTTGACGCTGGAACGGATGGCCGCGACTGCTCCCGTACCAGAGAAGGCGGCAGCGCGTACAATGCTCGAAGGGTTTAGCGGGGGCGGAGGTTGGAGCTATGGAACGCCTCGCGCCGAGCGACAGCGAAAGGGGGCGTCCGTGGGACAAACCATGCAAGAGGCGTTGTCAGCGGCCGGTCTGAAACTGCGGCCGGTGCCGCAGTCGGAAGCCGAGCCGGTTGGGGCGTCTGATCCGGTCGGCTTCGGGGTGGATGCGATCACTGCGGGGATCGTCGTCCTTGACCTGGACCCGATCCTGCTGCTCGGGGACAAAAGGGTCACGTACACGCAGAATCCGCCGTGTCGGCGAAGCGGTCCCTTCGTCTGCGTGGAGGTTGCGGACGACCGGGACGAGACAACCTGGGCGGGCCTGACGTTCGCGTATCGGCCGGAGCGGTTGTTCCTGCGGCCAGAGTGGCGGCTTGGCGGTACGGAGCGCTGGCGGACGAAAGACCAATACCTGACCGATGGTGCGAGCTTGTGGCGTGGGCCGCGCGAGGCGTTCGCCGACGCCGCGTGGCGGGAAGTTCACAACAGCGGCGATGAGATACCGCGTCTGAGCGAGGCCGGGCTGTTCTCGGTGAGGTTGAAAATCGAGCGCGCGACGGCGACGGTGCAGAACCGCCGCCGAAGGCGGCAGGGGCAGCGGCGCTAGCGGGGCTGGGCGTTCTCATGCCTTCGTCCGCTGGGTCGGGCAGGCGGGAAAGTCGGCGTTAGGCTGCCGAGCCGATACCTGATACGTACCAAGTGAGGGAGGCGAGGATGCGGGCCAACGGGCACGGACCAGCGAAGGCGGACGGCGGGGGCGCCAAGGGGCGCTCGGCGCCTCGCGAGTTCGTGGATACCGGGCTGATGAAGGCTCTATCGGACGAGCTGCGGGTGCGGGTGTATGCCTTCCTTTGCGAACAGACGGCGGGAGCGCCGGAAGTGGCGGAAGCTCTTGACGCCGACAAGGGGGTGGTTCGGCATCACATCGGAACGCTGCGCGATGGCGGCTGGATCGACGTTGACCCGACGGCGGAGGGGCGCGCGAATCAGTACCGGGCGGTTCGGCGCATGGTCATTCCGGCGAACGTTTGGGAGCGGTTGCCGGAGGCCGTGCAGCAACAGGTCGCGGTGCGGATCATGCGTCTGCTCTACAGCGATGCGGCTGGCTCGATGGAGGCGGGTTTCTTTCTGCGGCGCGGCGTTCACGCGAGCCTGACGCCGATGGTCGTAGATACGCAGGGGCAGCGGGACACGAAGGCGCTGCTCGAACGGACGGTGACGGGGTTGCTGGACATTCAGGAAGAAAGCAACGGGCGCATGAACGAGGCGGGACGGACGGACGGGCAGGGCGTGTCGGTGACTGTCGGGCTGGTGGGCTTCGAGTCCCTGAGAAGCCCTACAGAGGGCGTCCGGGCGTCGCAGACGGTGACGCTCTAGCTGGAAGCTGGGCGAGGATCGGCGGCGCAGCTCGGTGAGTCTCAACGGTCGGCATCCGGCGGCTGTGGCGAGCGCGGACGAGCGCGAAAATCGCGCTGTGTCGTGGCTGGTCGGGGGAACGGCCGACCGCGAGCGCTTGCTTGACATGGATCGTCGTCTGCGGCCGGTTCGGCTGCGGACGTTCGTGTTGCTGGCGCTGGCTCTGCTAGTTGCGGCTCCGTGGGTTGGCTGGTGGACGTTCCTGTCGTTGACGGTCGCAGGGCTGCTTTTCCGCCTTGCGGAAAAGCGACTCGAAGGCGCGGCCCATCCCGAGTATTGGATGCTCGCGGCGTGGGTCGGGGCTGAGGCGGTAATCGCCGCGAGCCTGGCGCTAACGGGCGGCGCAGCGCTTGTGATGCTGTCGCTTCTCGCTGTTCCGGTTGTGACGCTGAGCGCTCGCTTTTCGACGCGCGGCGTCGTGGCTGGTGTGGCGGTCGTGGTGGTCCTGATGTTCGCGGTGGCGTTCGGTGCTGACGCGGGGGCGGTGACGGCTAACCCGCCGTTGCTCATCGCGCCGGTTACGGTGGCGGTTGCGGTAGCGATCCTGTCAACGGCGTTGATGTGGTCGGACGTGGAGCATCGGGGGAAGGCGGGCATCGACCCGTTGACGGGGTTGCTCAATCGCGCGTCGTTGGAAAGCCGGGTCGCCGAGCTAGAGCAGCAATCGCAGTTGACGAAAGAGCCTGTCGGCGTCGTGGCGCTCGACGTTAACGAGTTCAAGAAGGTCAACGACCGGGAAGGCCATCTCGCGGGTGACTGCGTGCTTGTCGAAGTGGCGGAGGTCTTGCGGCGCGAGCTGCGGGCATTCGATGCGGCGTATCGGCCCGGCGGCGACGAGTTCGTGGTGTTGATTCCGGGCGCCGATCTTGATGGCGCAAGGATTGTCGGGGTGAAGCTGCACTCGGCGGTCAACGCGACTCTGCGACGCGGATCGGGCGCGTCGGTGAGCTGCGGCGCTAGCGGGTCTGCGCCGGGCGAACCGTTCACGTTCGAGCGGGTTTTCGCGAGCGCTGATCGAGCGCTCTACCGAGCGAAGCCCGCCGGGGGATTCGCGAGCGAGCCGAGCGGGTCGTCGCAGGTTTACGGGGGGGAGTCGGGCTAGGCTGTTCTGTACCTGAAGGGGAGTCGCGAAGCGCCGGGCTAGGGTGCGAAGCACTAGCCCGGCGCTCGCCTCGTTCGGCCTAGCCTGCGGCAGGGATCGGGATCGGGCCAAACAATTGATGAAAAGGCAAGCCGTTCCACTACCAGGAGCTGCGGGCGCGGATCGGCGCCGTGCTGAGGCGCAACGCGAGCGACGCCGAGGGGCCGAGCCACGTCGGCGAGCTCGTCCTCGACCCGGTGCGGCGCAAGGTTTGGGTCGGCGACAGGGAGGTGCAGCTCTCCAACAAGGAGTTCGCGCTGCTGCGGGTGCTGATGACCGAGCCCGAGCGCGCCTTCTCCAAGCGCGAACTGCTCGAGGCCGTCTGGGGGTATCGCACGCCGGCAAGTACGCGCACTTTGGACTCGCACGCGAGCCGTCTGCGGCGCAAACTCGACCCGGACGGCAACCGCTACGTGATCAACGCCTGGGCCTTCGGATACAGGCTGGTCGACGAGTGATCGAGCTGGCGTACATCACGGCGGTGTGGCCGCTGGCGGCCTCGATGGCGGCGGCGGTCGCGGTCCAGGGGCTGCGCGAGGGCCGGCGGCGGACGGTCCTCAACGAGGCGCTGCACGAGCTGCGCCGGCCGCTTCAGGCGGTCGCCCTCGCCGTCGGTCCCGAGCCGGCACCGTCCGCGGGGGGCGGCGACGCGATCGAGCTTGCCGCGGCGGCGCTGGAGCGGCTCGACCGCGAGATCAACGGCGGCGGCTCGTCCGCGCCCGTGCGCGGCGCGGTCGACGGCCGCTCGCTGGTGCTCGCCGCGGTGGAGCGCTGGCGCGAGCGGGCGCGGGTCGCGGGCGCCGTGCTGGAGCTGCGCTGGAACGCCGGCGAGGCGACGGTCGGCGGCGACCGCTGCGCCCTCTCGCAGGCGCTCGACAACCTGCTCGTCAACGCGATCGAGCACGGCGGCCCGACGATCGTCGTCTCGGCGAGGCTGCGGGAGGGGGCGCTGCGGGTCGTGGTGGCCGACTCCGGGCGCGAGTCGCGGCCGCGGTCGCGACGCGGGACGCCGGCCGAGGCGATCGAGCGGCTCTCCGGACGCCGCCGGCACGGCCACGGGCTGGGCGTGGTTAGCAAGATCGTGGCGGCCCACGACGGGCACTTCGCCCTGCGCCGCACCCCGCGCGGCAGCCTCGCGGTACTGGAGCTGCCGCTGATCGAGGTTGGGGAGCGTTGGGCGTGAGCCGGCGGGCGCGCGCCGTCGCCTTCCTCGCCCTGGCGCTGTTCGCCGCGGTGCTGGCGGCGGCGATCGCCGAGGGCTACGGCTCGCGGGTCGCGCGCGGCTACGGTCCGCTGCGCCCGGTCGTCGTCGTCGCCCGCGGCCTGCGCGCGGGACGGACGCTAGGTCCGGCCGAGGTCGACGGGGCGCTGGAGGTGCGGCGGGTGCCGGCCCGCTTCGTGCCGCCCGCGGCCCTGGTCTCGCCCGCCGCTGCGCTCGGCCTCGCCCCGACGGCGACCGTGCCCGCGGGCTCCTACCTGCTCGCCGCGCAGCTGCGACCGCCGCGTCACAAACGAGCCGGCACGCCGCTCGGCCCCGCTCGCCACCCGGTCCAGATCAGCGTCACGGGCGCCGAAGCGCTGCTCGCGGCCGGGGCGGCGTCACGCGGCGCAAAGGTCGACGTGGTGGTCAGCACCGAACCGAGCGGCCCGGGGCCGGGACGGACCTACGTCGCCGCCGGCTCGGTGCCGCTGCTGGCGCTCGGCCCCGGCGCCGACGGGCCCGGCCCGGGCGGCGCCTCGGCGGCGACCCTCGGCCTGACCAAGGCCGAGGCGCTGCGCCTGATCGCCGCCGAAAGCTACGCCCGCAAGCTGACCCTGCTGCCGGTGGGTTGAGGTGGGGGCGCGCGAGCGACACATCGAGGAGCTGGCCGGCTCGCTGCGGGTGCGGCTGATCGAGCGCCGCCGGGGCGAGGCGGCCGCCGGCCGGGCGCCGCGGGCCGAGCTCGCCGAGGAGGTGCGGAATCTGGTCGCCGACGAGGCAGCCCTGCTCAGCGGTGAGGACCGGGCCGCGGTCGAGGCGCGGATCGTCCGCGACACGGTCGGGCTCGGCCCGCTCGAGGACCTGCTCGCCGACCCGGCGGTCGAGGAGGTGATGGTCAATGGGCCGGACCGCGTGTACGTCGAGCGCGGCGGGCTGATCGAGGCGACCGACGTGCGTTTCGCCGACGAGGAGGAGCTGCGCAACGCGATCGAGCGCATCCTGGCGCCGCTCGGCCGGCGGATCGACGAGCTCAGTCCGATGGTCGACGCGCGCCTCGCCGACGGCTCGCGGGTCAACGTGGTGATCCCGCCGCTGGCGGTCGACGGGCCGGCGCTCTCGATCCGGCGCTTCGCCGCGCGTCGGCCGAGCCCCGCCGACCTGGTTGAGATGGGCGCCCTGAGCGCCGCCCAACGCGACCTGCTTGCCGGGGCCGTGGCGGGGCGCCGCAGCGTCCTGGTCAGCGGCGGCACCGGCTCGGGCAAGACCACCCTGCTCAACGCCCTCTCCAGCTTCATCGGCGCCGGCGAGCGGGTGGTGACGATCGAGGACGCGGCCGAGCTGCGCCTGCAGCAGCCGCACGTCGTCCGCCTCGAGAGCCGGCCGGCGAGCGTCGAGGGCAGGGGCGAGGTGACGGTGCGCGATCTGCTGCGCAACGCGCTGCGCATGCGGCCCGACCGGATCGTGATCGGCGAGGTGCGCGGGCCGGAGGCGCTCGACCTGCTCACCGCGCTCAACACCGGCCACGACGGGGCGCTCTCGACCGTGCACGCCAACTCGCCCGCCGACGCCCTCGCCCGGCTCGAGACCCTGGCGCTGATGGCCGGCCTCGGACTGCCGCATGAGGCGATCGCCGAGCAGGTGCAGCGCGGCATCGACCTCGTCGTCCACCTCGAGCGCGGCGCCGACGGCGGGCGCCGGGTGGGGGAGATCGCCGAGGTCGTGCGGGCCGCGGGCGCGACCGGGGTGCGGGCGCTCGGGTGAGCGGCGGCCCGGGACCGCTGCTGGCGCTGGCCGGGGCGGCGGCCGGCGGTCTGGCGGCGGTCGCGGCGCGCGAGGCGGTGCTGGCGACCCCGGCGCTTGCTGCCTGGGTGCGGCTGGCGCTGGAGCCGCTGCGCCGGGCCGGGGCGGAGGGCTACGCGCCCTCGACCCTGGAGCGGCGGCGGCTGGCGGTGTTGGGCGCGCTCGCCGCGGTCTTCGCCGGTTGGCTGCTCGGCGGCACGGCGCTGGCCCTACCGCTTGCGATCGCCGGCCCGGCGCTGGCCGCCTGGGCGATCCGCAGCCGCCGCGCCCGCTACCGGCGCGCGGTCGAGCGGGCGCTGCCCGACGTCGCCCTCGCCGTCGCCGACTCGCTCGGGGCGGGGCGCTCGCTGCGCGCCTCGCTCGGCGCCTCGGTCGCCTCGCTGGCCGGCCCGCCGGCGGTCGAGCTGGCCCGGATCGGGGCCGAGCTGGAGCTGGGCTCGCCGACGACCGAGACCGTCGCCGCCTGGCGGCGGCGGATGCGCTCGCAGCGGGTCGACGCGCTGGCCGCGGCGCTGCTCAGCCAGCGCACCGCCGGGGGCGACCTGGCCGGCTTGCTGCGGCGCTTCGCCGAGGGGGCGGCGGAGCGCGACCGGGTCGCCGAGGAGGCGCGGACGGCGACCGCGCAGGCGCGCTTCACCGGCCTGCTGGTCGTCGCGATGCCGAGCGGCGGCGCCGTCTTCGCCGAGCTGCTGCAGCCCGGCTTTCTGGGCAAGCTGCTCGGCAGCCCGGCGGCCACGGTCCTGCTCGTCCTCGCCGCCGCCCTGCAGGTCGCCGGCTTCTTTGCGATCCGTCGCTTCTCGCGGGTGGTCGAGTGAGGGACGCCGGTCGCGCCCAGCGCCTCGTCCCGAAGCTGGCCTGCGCGGCGGTTGGCGGCCTCGCGGCGCTGCTCGCCGCCCCGGCCGCGCCCGGGCGCCTCGGCCTGCTAGTCGCCGCCGGCCTGCCGGCGGCGGGCTTCCTCGCTCCCGACGCCCTGCGCGAGCGCCGCGCCCGGCTGCGCCGACGTCGCCTGCTCGCGTCCCTTCCCGATGCGCTCGAGCTGCTCGCGGTCGGCGCCGCGGCCGGCCGCGGCCCGGCAGCCGGGTTCGCCGAGCTGGCCCGGGCGGGGGAGGGGCCGCTTGTCGAGGAGCTGCGCGTCGCGGTCGCCGAGCTCTCCTGCGGCCGGCCGCTCGGCGAGGCGCTGGCGGGGCTGCGCGAGCGCGTGCCGGGCGCCGAGATGGCCACCCTCTGCGCGACGATCGAGCGCTCGCGCCGCTATGGCTCGCCGCTGGCCGAGCAGCTGCACCGCCAGGCCCGCGCCCTGCGCCGCGACCAGCGCCGCGCGGTCGAGGAGCGCGCCGCCCGCGCCGCTCCCAAGATCCAGCTGGTCGTCGCCCTGGTGCTCGTCCCCTCGGTCCTGCTGATGATCGCCGCGGCCCTGATCGCCAACGCCGACGTCCTGCTCAGCGGGCTATGACCAGTGAAGGCAACGTTTGGATAAAGAGATCTTGACCATGGCAACGATCCGCGCTTAGGGTTGGGAAAACTAACCCGGAGGAGCTATGCCATCTCTCAGTCAACGCGCAAGCGGCGGCCCGATCAAGTGGCCCGCTATGAACCTGACCCTGATCTCGGGGACAACGATTTCGATCGGGGCCATCCTCACCGTCTGGCACAAGTCCTTTAAGGAAGTCTTCGGTTACGCCCCGATGGACCATCCGGGGGCATCGGCGGCGATATTCGCCGCCCTGGTGGTTGCGCTTGGTTTGATCTTCGCGGCCGATCTGCTTGCGCGCGGCATTGCCTCGAGCAAGGTCGGAAGCGTCGTCGTCATGTCGGCGGGGTGGAAAGCCAAGATCATTGCTAGTGGCCCTGACGATGAGGGCTACGAAGTCGCGGCCGCCCGCACAACCGGTTCCGGGCTCGAGTACTTCGTTGTCAAGGCTGGCAAGTCTGGAAGCTGGCGCAGTCCGGGGACGGAAAACGGCAAGGTTGAGTTGCAGCCACCTTCGAGCTGAGCCCGCTCCGGCGGGCAATCGAGTTCTCGCACGAGTGCCCCGGCAGCCGCGACTGCCGGGGCACTCGTGCGTTGAGGGGTCGCTTCGATGTGGTGCAACCGCCCTTGCATTGGGTGGTCGTGTTGCAAAGTGGGGGAAAGTGGGTTACTGTGCCCGCGAGTTGAAGCCCAGGACCGGGGTGGTGAGGCTCCTCCCACCTCATCACTCCGGTCCCAACTCTCTTCCAGGTCCGCACACGAAAGGAACCGAAGCTGTGGCATTTCGGGGCCTCTACGAGCACAGTCTCGACTCCAAGGATCGCCTCACCGTTCCCTCCAGGTTCCGGGCCGCCCTCTCCGACGGGGTTGTTCTCTCCAAGGGCTTCGACCCCTGCGTCTGGCTGCACACGACCGAGGAGTTCGAGCAGCTGTCGGACCGCTTCCTCGCCCCGCACAGCCCCTTCAGCCGCGATGCGCGCGCCCTGCGGCGCCGCTTCCACGGCGGCTCCTTCGACGAGAAGCTCGACTCCGCCGGGCGCATCCGCGTGCCCCGGCCGCTGATCGAGCACGCCGGCCTCGAGGGTCCCTGCGTCGTGATCGGCGCGGGCGAGTACCTGGAGATCTGGAACGCGGAGGCGTGGGCCAAGCAGGAGGCCGAGCTCGACGCCTCGGCGCCAGAGATCGCCGAGGGTCTGGCGGCCGGCGGGGGAGCGGAGTGAGATGGCCGCCCGGGCGAACCGACCGCCGGCGATCGCCGACCCGACCCTGAGCCACGCGTACCTTCAGCAGATGGCCGCCGAGCACAAACCCGTCCTCGCCGCCGAGCTGACCGAGCTGCTCGCCCCCGGGCCCGGCCAGACCGCGGTCGACTGCACCTTCGGCGGCGGCGGCCACGCGCGCCGGGTGGCCGCGGGGCTCGGACCGACCGGGACCCTGATCTGCATCGACCGCGACCCGGCCGCCGAGGCCCGTTTCGAGCGCTTCGCGGCCGAGGTCGAGTGCGAGACCCGCTTCCTTTCCACCGAGTTCGCGGCAGGGCTTCGCACCCTGCGCGGCGAAGGCATCCGCCCAGAGATGGTCTACATGGACCTTGGAATGTCCTCGATGCAGATCGACGCCTGGGAGCGGGGCTTCTCCTATTCCTATGACGCGCCGCTCGACATGCGCATGGACACCCGCCAGCAGCTGAGCGCCGCCCAGATCGTCAACGAGTGGCCCGAGTCGCGCCTGGCCCAGGCGCTGCGCCGCTTCGGCGAGGAGCGCTACGCCGGTGGGATCGCCCGCCAGATCGCCCGCCGCCGGCCGCTCGCCACCACCTCCGAGCTGGTCGACGCGATCAAGGCCGGGATGCCTGCCTCGGCTCGCTTCGCCGGCGGTCATCCCGCCAAGCGCACCTTCCAGGCGCTGCGCATCGCCGTCAACGGCGAGCTCGACGCGCTCGAGGACGCGCTGCCCACGGCCTGGTCGATGCTGCCCATCGGTGGCCGGCTGGCCGCGATCTCCTTCCAATCGCTCGAGGACCGGCGCGTTAAGCGCTTCCTCGCCGAGCGCGCCAAGGGCTGCGTCTGCCCGCCGGAGCTGCCGGTCTGCGTCTGCGGTCGCGAGCCCGAAGCCGAGCTGCTGACCCGCCGCGGCGTCGCTCCCGGCCCCGACGAGATCGCCGAGAACCCGCGCTCGAAGTCGGCCCACCTGCGCGCCGCGGCGAAGATCGCGGAGGCCGCCTGATGGCCGCGGCGGCGACGGCCCGCGCGGCCGCGGCCCCGGCGAGGGCGCCGAGTCGCAAGGCGCCTACGCGTACGGCTCCGCCGCGCCGGGCGCCGGCACGCCGCCCCGGCGGCCAGCTGATCCCGATCGCGGCGGGCGCCGCGACGGCGGTCCGCCAGCTGCCCGACTCCAGTCTGATGGTGAGGATGACCCGCGGCCGCGCCTGGATCGGGGTGCTCGGCGTGCTGCTCGTCGGGATCGTCGCGATCAACGTCGTCACCCTCAGCCTTTCGGCCGGCGCCGGCCGCATCGACCAGAACATCGCCGCCCTGGAAAGCGAGAACTCGATCTTGCGCAGTCGTGACGCGCAGCGCTCCGGCGTCACCCGGGTGCGCCACGACGCGGCCGAACTGGGCCTCGCGACCGCCACCACCGACCAGATCGAATACCTGCGGGCCGGCCGCCACGACGTCGCCGTCGCCGCCCAGCGCCTCGCCGCCGCCGGCTCGGGCTATTAGGGGCCGGCCGCGATGCGGGTGATCGAGCGAAGGATCGGCCTCCTCTTCGCCGCCTTCCTCCTCTGCTTCTGCGTGATCGCCGGCCGCGCCTTCTGGCTGCAGGGGGTGCAGGGCTCCAAGCTCGCCTCTGAGGCGGTCAACCAGCAGACGCAGTCGGTGCCGCTGCCGAGCCTGCGCGGCAGCGTGCTCGACCGGCAGGACAACGCGCTCGCCGCCTCCGAAGACGCGGCGACGATCTTCGCCGTGCCGCCCGAAGTCACCAAGCCCGCCCTGGCGGCGCGGAAGCTGGCGCCGATCCTCGGCCTCAACGAGCACAAGGTGCTGGCCGACGTGACCGCCGAAACGAGCTACGTGGCGCTCGCCCACGAGGTCGACCTGCCGACCGCGGCGCGCGTCGCACGGCTCGAACTGGCCGGGATCGGCCAGGACCCCGACAGCCGGCGCACGTACCCGCAGGGGAAGCTCGCGGGACAGGTGATCGGCGTCGTCGGGTCCGAAGGCGAAGGCCGGACCGGGCTCGAGCTGAGCGAGGAATCGGTGCTGCACGGCACCGACGGCGAACGGCGGATCGTCGCCGACGCGACCGGCGAACCGATCCGCACCGAAACCGCTCACGAAGCCGAAGACGGCGAAGACGTCCAGGTGACGCTCGATCCGGCTATCCAGGCGAAGGCCGAACAGGCGCTGGCCGAAGTCGGCGAAACCTACGCGCCCAAGGGAGCGACGGCGGTCGTCATGGACCCGCGCAACTCGCAGATCCTGGCGATGGCCAACTGGCCGCCAGTCGACCCAAGCGACCTCTCCGGCGCCAGCCCCGAAGACCTGATGAACCGCGCCACCGGGTTCAACTACGAGCCGGGCTCGACCTTCAAGGCGTTCACGGTGTCCGCGGCGCTGGAAGAAGGTCTGGTGACGCCGGCAACGTCCTTCTACCTGCCGTCCGAACTGCACGTCGCCGACCGGGTGATCAAAGACGCCGAGGAACGACCGCCGATCGACCTCACGGTCGCCCAGATCCTCGCCCAGTCCTCCAACGTCGGCGCGGTCGAGATCGGCGAGAAGGTCGGCGCCACCCACTTCAGCCGCTGGATCGACCGCTTCGGCTTCGGCCGGCCGACCGGGGTCCAGTTCCCCGGCGAGGAAAAGGGCATCGTGCCGTCGCTGAGCGAATACTCGGGCTCGACGATGGGCAACCTGCCGATGGGGCAGGGGCTTTCGGTCACGCCGATGCAGATGATGGCCGGCTACTCGGCGATCGCCGACGGCGGCGTACTGCGCCGGCCGCAGCTGATCGAGAAGGTGGGGGGCGAAGCGGTGCACGAGCCGCAGGGCCACCGCGTGATCTCGGCCGCCGTCGCCGCGCAGGTTCGCGAAATGCTCGAGGGCGTGCTGCAGGCCGGCGGCACCGCCTCGGCGATCAGCGTCCCCGGCTACACGCTTGCCGGCAAGACCGGCACGGCCCAGGTGGCCGAAAACGGGACCTACTCCGAAAGCAAGTACGTGGCGTCCTTCATCGGGTTCGCGCCGGCCCAGGACCCGAAGCTGCTGGTGGGGGTCGTCGTGGACCAGCCGCAGGGTGAAATCTACGGCGCGTCGGTTGCGGCGCCGGCGTTCGGCAAAATCGCGGCGTTCGCGTTGCCTTATCTGGGCGTGGCGCCTGAATAGGCACGGGTCGGGCTTGGGCGGGGTGGGGCGTCCGGCACCCCTCCTCAAAACGCTCGGCAGGAGCCTCGCTTGAGTGTTTTGAGGAGGGGCACCGGACGCCCTTCCAGGATCCAAGGCTTCCGGTGACGTGCGATGGCCCACCTAGAATCCGGCGCGTGAAGCTGCTTGACCTGATCGCCGGGGGCGAGGCGGCGACCCGTGCAGATGGGGCGACGGGAGCTTCCCTGGGACGGGTGGTGGGGGATGGCGCTGTCGAGGTGGAGACCCTGGTTTATGACAGCCGGAAAGTTGGGCCGGGGGCGCTGTTTTTCTGCGTGCGGGGGGAGAAGGTCGATGGGCATGAGTTTGCTCGGGGGGCGGTGGAGGCTGGCGCTGTGGCGCTTGTGGTTGAGCGGGAGCTGGACGTTGAGGTGGCGCAGGTGGTTGTGGCGGATGCTCGGGCGGCGATGGCGCCCCTGGCGGCGGCGTTCTTTGGGGATCCGAGTGCGGAGTTGCGGGTCGTCGGGGTTACTGGGACCAATGGGAAGACGACCACGGCGTTCTTGATTCGGGAGATCCTCGAGGGGGCCGGCATCCGGACGGGTCTTCTCGGGACCGTTCGGCAGGTTGTCGGGGGTGCCGAGGAGGAGGTTGAGCGGACCACGCCGGAGGCGGTCGATCTGCAGGGGACGTTTCGGCGGATGGTGGAGGCGGGCGACGAGGCCTGCGTGATGGAGGCCTCCTCGCACGCGCTGGAGCTGCACCGCTGCGACGCGATCCACTTCGAGCTGGCGCTCTTCACCAACCTCACCCAGGACCACCTCGACTTCCACGGCGACATGGAGAGCTACTTCCGCTCGAAGCGCAAGCTCTTCGAAATGGAACCGCGCACTGCGATCGCCAATGCCGACGACCCCTACGGCCGCCGCCTGGCCGACGAATTCGCCTGCCTAACCTTCAGCGCCGAAGGCGCCCCAGCCGACCTTGTAGCCACCCAAGCGACCTTCGACGCCCAGGGATCCAACCTCACCGTGACCCGGGGGCCGACGGGCCGAAATGTCAAGCCTGGCTTGACATTTCGGCCCGTCGGCGGCGGGGTTGAGGTGCGGACGGGGTTGCCGGGGGGGTTCAATGTTGCGAATGCGCTGGGGGCGCTTGGGGCGGGGGTGGCGATGGGGGTTGAGCCGGGGGTTGCGGCGGAGGCTTTGGGACGGGCGGAGCGGGTGCCGGGGCGGTTCGAGCCGGTCGACGAGGGGCAGGGGTTCGCGGTCCTGGTCGATTACGCGCACACGCCGGACTCGCTGGAGAACGTGCTGCGGGCGGCGCGGCGGCTGACGGCGGGACGGCTGATCGCGGTCTTCGGCGCCGGTGGCGACCGCGACCGCGACAAGCGGCCGAAGATGGGGCGGGCCGGGGCCGAGCTCGCCGACCTGGCGATCGTCACCTCCGACAACCCACGCTCCGAGGACCCCGAGGCGATCCTCGCCGAGGTCCTCGCCGGGGCCGAGGGAGGCGGCGCCGAGGTTGAGGCCGAGGTCGACCGGCGGGCGGCGATCGCCCTGGCGCTCGGTCGCGCCCGGCCCGGCGACACGGTGGTGATCGCCGGCAAGGGCCACGAGCAGGGCCAGGAGTTCGAGGAAGGCCGCAAGATCCCCTTTGACGACCGCCAGGTTGCGCGCGAGGAGCTGCGGCGGCTGGGCAGTCCCGCATGAACCTGGATGCGGCGGAGGTCGCCGCGGCGATCGGAGCCGAGATCGTCGCCGAGGGTGAGCCCGGCCAGCCGCGGCGGGCGACGATCTCCTCCGGGCAGAGCGGCCCCGGCGACCTCTTCTTCGGTCTGCGCGGGGAGCGCGTCAACGGCGGCGAGTACGCCCCGGCGGCGATCCAGGCCGGCGCCTGGGGCGTCGTCATCGATCCCACCACGCGGTCGCAGCTGTTCCCAGACGGCGGGAAGAAGTACGACCGCATGGGGGAGGGGGCCTGGGTCTTCGTCGTCGACGATCCGCTGGCGGCTCTGCAGGCGCTGGCGCGGGCCTGGCGGCGGGCGCTCGGCGCCCGCGTGGTGGGCGTCACCGGCTCGGTCGGCAAGACCTCGGTCAAGGACATCGCCCGGGCGCTGCTGCCCGGCCGCGTCCACGCCAACCGCGAGAACCTCAACACCGAGATCGGGCTGCCGCTGACCGTGCTCGAGGCGCCCGCCGGCACCGACGTGCTCGTACTTGAGATGGCGATGCGCGGCGCCGGCCAGATCGCCGAACTGGCGGCGATCGCCGAGCCCGAGGTGGCGGTGATCACCAACGTCGGCCCGGTCCACGTCGAGCTGCTCGGCTCGGTCGAGGCGATCGCCGCGGCCAAGGCCGAGGTGCTGGCGGCCCTGCCCGCCGACGGGACCGCGGTCGTGCCCGCCGCCGCGGGCGAGCTGGAGCCGCACCTCGGCCAGGCACCGCGGCTGCTGCGCTTCGGCCCGGGCGGGGACGTGTACGCCGCCGAGAGCCGCGTCGTCGACGGCCTCACCGAGGCGCTGGTTGAGACGCCGGCCGGCAGCCGGCGCTTCCACTTCCCCTTCGCCGAGGCGCACAACCTGGAGAACGCCCTGGCCGCGGTCGCCGCCGGCGTGGCGCTCGGCGCGCCGCTCGCCGGGATGGCCGACCGCGCTGCGAACATAGGCTTCTCCCGCTTCCGGGGCGAGCGCCTCGAGATGGGCGATGGGATCGTCCTCGTGAACGACTGCTACAACGCCAACCCGGTCTCGATGCGCGCCGCATTGAGCCACCTCGCGACGCTCGACGGCGAGCGCCGCATCGCCGTGCTCGGCGAGATGGCGGAGCTTGGCCCGGGCGCCGCCGGCTACCACCGTGAGATCGGCGAGAGCGCCCGCGCCGAGGGCGTCGACCTGCTGCTCGGGGTCGGCGAGCCGGCCCGCGAGTACGTGCCGGACGAGCTGCTCGGCACGCCCGAGGAGGCGGCGGAATGGCTCGCCGCGCAGGCCGAGCCCGGCGACACGATCCTGGTCAAGGGCTCGCGCTCCGCGGGCCTCGAGGCGGTCGCCGAGACGCTCGGGCAGCTGCTGGAGGACGCCGACCGTGGGTGAAGTGCTGATCGCCGGGATGGCGGCGATGCTGATCTGCATCTTCCTCGGGCCGAAGTTCATCGAGTACCTGCGGGTCAAGGAGTTCGGCCAGCACATCCGCGAGGAGGGGCCGCAGGAGCACCACGCCAAGGCCGGCACGCCGACGATGGGCGGCCTGATCGTCTTCGCCTCGATCTGCGTCCCCTACCTCGTGCTCTCCGACCGCGACGCGCAGAGCCTCGCCGTCTTCGGCGTCGCGATGGGCTGCGCCGCGATCGGCTTCGCCGACGACTTCATCAAGATCGTCAAGCGCCGCTCGCTGGGCCTTTCGGCGCGCTGGAAGCTGCTCTTCCAGGTGATCCTCGCCTTCGGCCTCTGGTGGGTGGCCCGCCACGAGGTCGGGCTCGAACCGATCCTCTACTTCCGCATCGGCGACGCCAGCATCGACCTCGGCCCGGTGCTCTACTTCGTGCTCGTCTTCCTGGTGATCGCCGGCACCTCGAACGGCGTCAACCTGACCGACGGCCTCGACGGCCTCGCCGCCGGCTCCTGCGCGATCGTCCTGCTCGCCTACACGGCGATCGCCTTCGTCACCAACGAGCAGCAGAACCTCGCGCTGCTCTCCGCCTGCCTGGTCGGCGCCTGCATCGGCTTCCTCTGGTTCAACGCCTTCCCGGCCTCGATCTTCATGGGCGACACCGGCTCGCTCGGCCTCGGCGGCGCGATCGGCGCCCTCGCGGTGATGACCCAGACCGAGGTTCTGCTGATCATCATCGGCGGGATCTTCGTGATCGAGGCGCTCTCGGTCGCGATCCAGGTCTTCTCCTTCAAGACCTTCCGCCGCCGCGTCCTGCTGATGGCGCCGCTGCACCACCACTTCGAGATGATGGCCTGGTCGGAGACCAAGATCATGCTCCGCTTCTGGATCGTCGCGGCTGTTTGCTCCGGGATCGGGTTCACGCTGTACCAGCAGTCGATCGGGCGGTAGGCGGGACGGGCGGGGTGGGGGCGTCGGGTGCCCCTCCCGGAAAGACCGTTGCGCAGCTGGTTCGTGTCGGGGGCTCGACTTGGCTTACCGGGAGCCTTTCCGGGAGGGGCACCCGACGCCCCTTCCGAGCTTCCACTGCACGTCGAGCTTTGGCCGTGCGAAGCTCTCCCATATGCGCGAGGCCACGTCCGGAGGGCTACGCAGTGGAGCTTTCTTGCCTCAGACGGGGAGGCTGAGGCTGAGGCGATGGTCTGAAGCGGATCGGGAGCCGTTTGCGGCGATCAACGCGGATCCGGAGGTGATGGAGTTCTTTCCGAGGCCGCTGACTCGGGTGGAGAGCGATGCGCTGGTGGAGCGGATCGAGGCGGGGTTCGAGGCGGATGGGTTTGGGCTCTGGGCGCTCGAGCTGAAGGAGACCGGGGAGCTGTTGGGCTTCACGGGGCTCGCCGTCCCCGACTTCGAAGCTCACTTCACCCCGGCCGTCGAGGTCGGCTGGCGCCTGGCACGCAACGCCTGGGGACATGGCTATGCGACCGAGGCCGCGAGGGCGGCGGTCGCCTTCGGCTTCGAAGAAATCGGCCTCCCCGAGATCATCTCCTTCACAAGCGCCACCAACAAACGATCCATAGCCGTCATGCAACGCCTCAGCATGAGCCACAACCCAAGCGACGACTTCGAGCATCCAGCTCTGCCCGACGGCCACCCGCTGCGGCCCCACGTTCTCTACCGCTTGCCGGCATCGGCTCGGCCCTGATCGGGAGGCGTTGACAAGGGACCGGACGCCCCCCAACCACCGCCCCGCACACAGGGGCGAGCCCGCCCGGGTCGAAGCTAGTCGGATGAACTCGCCCCCGCCGAAGAAGCCTCGCCCGGACCTGCCGGACGGCCCGTTCCTGGTCGTCGGACTGGCCCGCTCGGGCCAGGGGGTTGCTCGCCTGCTTGCCGGGTTCGGCGGCGAGGTGAAGGCCGTGGACGTGGGGCATCCGTCGGGGGTTGCAGGACTGCGGGAGGTCGGTGTCGAAGTCTTTTTGGATGCAGACGGAGTTGCGCTTCTCGACGGTGTGCGGACCGTGATCAAGAGTCCCGGGGTGCCGCGGGAGGCGGCGGTGATCGCGGCCGCTCTGGAGCGTGGGGTCGATGTCGTCGGGGAGCTGGAGGTCGCTTGGCGGGCGATTCCCAATCGGTTCGTCGCCGTTACCGGCACCAACGGAAAGACGACGGTGGTCGAGTGGCTCGGGCACGTCTACCGGACCGCGGGCGAGCCGGTCGCCGTGGCGGGCAACGTGGGGACGCCGCTCTCCTCGCTCGCCGGTGAGGTCGATCCCGACGCGACGGTGATCTGCGAGGCGTCCAGCTTCCAGCTCGAGGACAGCGTCGCTTTCGCTCCCGAGTGCGCCGTCTTTCTCAATCTGGCGCCCGACCACCTCGACCGGCACGCCGACCTCGAGGCCTACCTCGCCGCCAAGCTGCGGATCTTCGCCAACCAGGGCAACGACGACCTCGCCGTCTACAACGCCGACGACCCGGAGCTGGCCGGGGTCGATCTGGGCGGCTGCGCGCGGCGGGTCGCCTTCTGCCGCGGCGCCGGGCCGGACTGCGAGGTGGCGCTCGCCGAGGGGACGATCTTCTACGACGGCGAGGCGCTGCTGGCGGTCGCCGAGCTCGGCCTGCTCGGCGAGCACAACGCCGCCAACGCGATGGCGGTCGCCGCCGCGGCGCTCTCGATGGGCCTCGACCGCGAAGCGGTGCGCGAGGGCCTGCGCAGCTTCGCCGGCGTCCCGCACCGGCTGGAGCAGGTCGCCGAGATCGGCGGGGTGCGCTTCGTCAACGACTCGAAGGCGACCAACGTCGCCTCGGCGACGGTCGGCATTCGCGCCTTCGCCGGCGGCGTGCACGCGATCCTCGGCGGCAGCGAGAAGGGCGAGCCCTACGGACCGCTGCTCGATCCGGTGCGCGAGCGTTGCGTCGCCTGTTACCTGACCGGCGCCTCGGCCGGGCGCATCGCGGAGGCGCTGGCCCCGGCGATCGCCGACGGAATCGAGCTGCAGCTCTGCGAGGACCTCGAAGAAGCCGTGCGCCACGCCGCCGCCGTGGCCGGCCCGGGCGAGACCGTCCTGCTCTCGCCCGCCTGCGCCAGCTTCGACGCCTTCGAGAACTTCGAGCGGCGCGGCGAGCGCTTCCGCCAGATCGTCGGGAGCCTCGCGTGAGCGCTCTCGCCCTGCGCCGGCCCGGCCGCTCCGCCCGCCCGAAGAAGAAGCGCTCGCGCGCCGCCGCTCCCTCGACCGAGTACAACCTGCTGCTTACCGCAACCCTCTGCCTGCTGGCGCTCGGCGCGGTGATGGTCTTCTCGGCGAGCTCGACCACCCAGATCCTCAGCAACGGCAACCTCGCCGACAGCGCCTTCTACCTGAAGCGGACGCTGATCTTCGGCGCCGTCGGACTGCTGATCATGCACCTCGCCGCGCGCCACGGCCTGGTCGCGATCCGCCGCCTCACGCCGCTCTTGCTCGGCGCCTCGATCTTCCTGCTGCTCGCGGTGCTCGTCGCCGGCTCCAGTGCCAACGGCGCCAGCCGCTGGATCGGCCCCGGCTCGCTGCAGTTCCAGCCCTCGGAGCTGGCCAAGGTGGCGTTGATCCTCTACGGCGCCGACCTGCTCGCCCGCGAACCGAAGCGCGTGCGCTCGCTCGACGGGCTGAAGCCATTCCTGCTCGTCGTCGGCGCCGCCTGCCTGCTGGTGATCGCCGAGCCCGACATGGGGACGACGATGGTGATCGCCTTCTCGATCGCCGCCCTGCTGATCGCCGCCGGCGCACGCCCCGTCGACCTCGGCAAGATCGCCCTCTGCCTCGGCGGCCTCGCCCTGCTGATGACCGTGGTCGAGCCCTACCGGATGGCCCGCCTCACCGGCTTCCTGCACCCCGGCTCCGAAGCCACCGGCGCCGGATTCCAGGCGGCGCAGGCGAAGATCGCGCTCGGCTCGGGCGGCCTCTTCGGCGTCGGCATCGGCAACGGCACCGCGAAGGCCGGATTCCTGCCCGAGGCCCACACCGACATGATCTCGGCGGTGATCGGCGAGGAGCTGGGGATGCTCGGCATCCTCGGCGTCGTCGGCCTCTTCGGGATGCTCGGCTACGCCGGCCTGCGAGTCGCCCAGAAAGCGAAGGACCGCTACGGCAAGCTGCTGGTCGCCGGCCTCACCTCGCTGATCCTCGTCCAGGCGACGATCAACCTCTTCGCCGTGATGGGCCTGGCGCCGCTGACCGGCGTGCCGCTGCCCTTCGTCTCCTACGGCAACAGCAGCCTGCTGGCGACGCTCCTCGCCGTCGGCCTGATCCTCAACGTCGCCCGCGGCGGCCGGGCGAGCGCCGCGCGGACCGGTCGCGCCTCCGGCGCTGGCAAACTGCGCGTCGTCGAGGGCGGGCGTTCGCCCACCCGCAAGAGAAGTGGAGCGAGCCGTGCAAAGAGCGCCCAGAGTCGTGGTGGCGGCGGGGGGAACCGCCGGCCACGTCGTGCCGGCAATGGCCGTCGCCGACGAGCTTCGGGCTAGCGGCGCCGAGGTCTCCTTCCTCGGCACTCGCGAGCGGATCGAGGCCGAGCTGGTGCCGGGCAGCGGCTACGAGATCGACTTCGTCAAGGTGCGCGGGATCGACCGCCGCAACCCGCTGCGCGCCGCCCGTGCGCTGGCCGAGGCGGCCGGAGCGGTTGGCGCATCCAGGCGCGTGCTGCGCCGCCGCGGCGCCGACGTGGTGATCGGCGGCGGCGGCTACGTCGCCGGCCCGGCGGGTCTGGCGGCGCTGATCGCCCGCACGCCGCTGGTGCTGACCGAGGCCGACAGCCACCTCGGCCTCGCCAACCGGCTGCTCGCCCGCCGGGCGCGGCGCGTCTGCCTCTCCTTTCCGATTGCGGGACGCGAGGGCGAGCCCTACCTGCTCACCGGGCGGCCGGTGCCGGCGGCCGTCCTCGGGGCGAGCCGGGAAGCCGCGCGGGAGCGGTTTCGCATCGACGCCGACGCTCGCTGCCTGCTGGTGATGGGCGGCAGCCAGGGCGCCCGCTCGATCAACCTGGCCGCGATCGAGGCCTTCGCCGAGGACGCCGGCGCGGCCGGTCGCGACTTCGACGTGATCCACCTCGCCGGCCGCCGCGATTACGAAGAGCTGAAGCGCCGCCTCGCCGCGGCGCCCCATCGCGAGCGCTACACACTGCTCTCCTACGAGCCCGACCTCGGCCCGGTGCTGGCCGCCTGCGACCTGGTCCTCGCCCGCTCCGGCGGCTCGATCTTCGAGGTGACCGCGACCGGCCGGCCGGCGATCCTCGTCCCCTACCCCCACGCGACCGCCGACCACCAGAGCGCCAACGCGGCCTGGATGGCGGACGCCGGCGCGGCCGAGACGATCGCCGACGCCGAGGTCAGTCCCGCCCTGCTGGCCGAGCGGGTCAGCGCCCTGCTCGGCGACGCGGGGCGACTTGATGAGATGGCGCGCGCCTCGGCCGCTCTGGCGAAGCCCGACGCCGCCCGCACCATCGCCGACGAGGTCCTCGCTGCCGCTTCCGGTGCGCCTTATCCCTCAATGGAGGGGGAAAGGCGCAGCGGAACGTGAGCGACCGACCCGCTTGGGCCGATAGGAGGTTGCACTTCGTCGGGGTTGGGGGGGCTGGGATGAGTGGGCTCGCCCTGGTCTGCGCCGAGCTGGGGGCTACGGTGACCGGCAGCGACCGCAACGAGTCCTCCTATATGGAGCGGCTGCGGGCGGCGGGGCTCGATCCGGTCCTCGGTCACGACGCCGCCAACCTGCCCGAGGGGGCCGAGGTCGTGGTCTCGACCGCGATCGGCGCCGAGAACCCGGAGCTGGCCCTGGCCCGCGAGCGCGGGATCGAGCCGCTGCACCGCGGAGCGCTGCTCGCCGAGCTCTGCGCCGAGAAGCGGCTGATCGCGATCGCCGGCACGCACGGCAAGACGACGACCACGGCGATGCTGGTCTGGGCGCTGCGCGCGCTCGGCGCCGACCCGGCCTTCTTCGTCGGCGGTGAGGTGCCGGGGCTCGGCCCCGAGGGCGCCGTCGCCAACGCCGGCTGGGGCACCGGCGAGTGGGTGGTCGCCGAGGCCGACGAGAGCGACGCCAGCTTCCTGCGCCTGGCGCCTGAGATCGCCGTCGTCACCAACGTCGAGATGGACCACCACAGCCGCTGGGGCTCGGTTGCCGAGCTGCGCGCCGCCTTCGAGCAGTTCGCGGCGCAGGCGAGCGCCGTGGTGCGTCCCGAGGACTCCGAGCTGGAGATCCGGCTGGTGACCCCCGGCCATCACAACCTGCTCAACGCCCGCGCCGCGGTCGCCGCCGCGGCCGCGGCCGGCTTCGACCCCGCCGCGGCCGCTGCCGCCCTGGTCGATTTCCCCGGCGTGCACCGCCGCCTCGAGCTGAAGGGTACGCGGGGCGACGTTCGCATATACGACGACTACGCCCACCACCCGACCGAGGTGCGCGCCGCCCTCACGGCCCTGCGCGAGGCCCGGCCCGGCCACCTTCTCGCCGTCTTCCAACCCCACCTCTACTCGCGCACCAAGGCCTTCGCCGAGGGGTTCGGCGCCGCTCTGGCGCTGGCCGACGAGGCGGTCGTGCTCGACGTCTACGCGGCGCGCGAGGAGCCGGTCGGCGAGCTTGCCGGGGTCAGCGGTCTGCGGGTGGCCGAGGCCGCGGCCGAGCGGATCGGCGGCAGGCGGGTCACCTGGATGCGCGTCGCCAGCGCCGCGACCCTCGGTCGCCTGCTTGACCGCAACCGGGCGGTCGGGATCGAGGACCAGATCCTGGTCACGATCGGCGCCGGCGACGTCTTCCGTCTCGGCGAGGAGCTGGTCGAGGGCGCTGAGAGGACCGGGGAGATGCCGCGGTGAACTCCCAGCCGGCGACGGTGCAGCGTGACTTTCCCCTTGCCCGGCTGACCACGGTGCGCACCGGCGGCCACGCCGACTTCTTCGCCCGGCCCGGGAACGAGGGAGAGCTGCTCGCGGTGCTCGCCTGGGCAGCGGACGAAGATCTCGCCCTGGGGGTGATCGGCTCAGGGTCGAACCTGCTGGTCGCCGACTCGGGCTTTCGCGGGCTCGCGCTCAAGCTCGGTGGCGAGCTGGCGGCGATCGAGCGCGAGGGGGAGGGGATGGTCTGCGGCGGCGGCGCCCGTTTCCCCTCGGCCGCCGCTAAGGCCGCCGGCTGGGGCCTCGCGGGAATCGAATTCGGAGTCAACATCCCCGGCACCGCCGGCGGAGCGGTGAGGATGAACGCCAACGCCTACGGCGGCCAGCTCGCCGAGGTGCTGGAGTCGGTCGACGTCTTCACGGCTACCGGTCGCGAACGTCGCGAGCCCGACTCGCTCGGCTTCGCCTACCGCAGCTCCAACTTGACCGCCGGCGAGGTTGTCTCGCGGGTCGTCTTTCGCCTGCGCCCGGACGACCCTGCGACGATCCGCGCCCGCCTGAACGAGATGCGCGGCAAGCGCCGCGAGGCGCAGCCGTCGGGAATCAAGACCTTCGGCTCGACCTTCAAGAACCCGGACGACCCGCGGGCGGAGGGGCGCAGCGCCGGTCAGCTGCTGGAGGCGGCGGGCTGCCGCGGGCTCGATCTCGGAGAAGCCCGCTTCTCCGAGAAGCACGCCAACTTCGTCGAGAACACCGGCCAGGCGACGACGGCCGAGGTGCTGGAGCTGATGGCCGAGGGCCGCCGCCGGGTGCACGAGGCGACCGGCGTCGTGCTCGAGCCCGAGGTGCAGGTGCTCGGCGAGGTCCGCTGGCCCGAGGGCTGGGAGCTGTGATCCGCTGGTTGCTCAGGGCGGTCGTCGCGATCCTCGCCGTGATCGCCGTGTCCTTCGTCTGGCACAGCCTCTTCGGCGCCGGCAAGACGGTCGGCGGAACGCTGGTCGCCAGCCGGCCGGTGGCCGTGATCGGCAGTGGCTCCGAAGCGGTCGCGGTGGCCGCCGACGGCTCGGTGCTCGCCTGGTTCCAGGTTCCCGCGGAAAACGCCCTGCCGCGGCTGCGGCTCGAAGCCGCTCCGAAGAGCGGGCGCTTGGCGGGGCCGGCGCTGGCGCAGGTCAAGGTCCTCGCCGCGACGCCTCCGGCCCTGGCCCCTTACGTCGAAGCCGCTCATTTCGGCGAAAGCGGTGTGGACGTCGACCTCACCTCGGGGGTCGAAGTGCGCTTCGGCGACGCGACGCAAGCGGCCCGCAAGTGGCGAGCCGCGGCAGCGGTTCTCTCCGACCCCTCGGTCACGACGCTCGATTATGTAAACGTGAGCTCCCCCGCGCACCCCACGATAGGCGGCTCTGGGCATACGCTTCCGCCCCTTCCCTAAACCCTCGACCACAGGGTTAGGTAGGGCCAACCCTCAAGTAGGCATTGAGAAATTTGCCTTGCAGGATGTCGCCCGGCCGTTTGACAGACCCCCGGAAATGCCCTACGTTGAGCGCAATTTCCGCGGTTACAGCGTACCCTTGAACCCTTAAGCATTGCTGTAGCCTCGGACGGAACAAAGGCTCAACTCAAACGCCGACCCCCAGAGTCGGTGGCTGGAGAAATCGGGAGATGGAATCCACATACCTCGCGGTGATCAAGGTGGTCGGCGCAGGCGGCGGCGGCACCAATGCCGTCAGCCGCATGGTCGACGCCGGCATCCGCGGCGTCGAGTTCGTCGCCGTCAACACGGATGCCCAGGCGTTGCAGGCCTGCGACGCGGACATCAAGCTCTCGATCGGGCAGGAGCTGACGCGCGGCCTCGGCGCCGGCGGCAACCCCGAGGTCGGGGCGGGCGCCGCGGCGGAGAGCCGCGACGAGATCAAGGAGGCGCTGAAGGGCGCCGACATGGTCTTCGTCACCGCGGGCGAGGGGGGAGGCACGGGCACCGGCTCGGCGCCGGTGATCGCCGAGATCGCCAAGGAAGAGATCGGCGCGCTGACCGTCGGCGCGGTGACCAAGCCCTTCGAGTTCGAGGGCAAACGGCGGATGCAGCAGGCGCTCGAGGGCATCGAGAAGCTGCGCAACAACGTCGACACCCTGATCATCGTCCCCAACGAGAAGCTGCTGCAGGCGGTCGAGCGGCGCACCAGCGTGCTCGAGGCCTTCCGCCAGGCCGACGACATCCTGCGCCAGGGCGTGCAGGGGATCACCGACCTGATCACGATCCCCGGCCTGATCAACCTCGACTTCGCCGACGTGCGCACGATCATGCGCGACGCCGGCTCGGCGCTGATGGGCGTCGGCTCGGCCTCCGGGGAGGCGCGGGCGCTCGACGCGGCCAAGGCGGCGATCACCTCGCCGCTGATCGAGGAGTCGATCAAGGGCGCCACCGGCATGCTGCTCAACATCACCGGGCCCGAGGACCTCGGCCTCTTCGAGGTCAACGAGGCGGCCCAGCTGGTCCAGGCCGAGGCCGACGACAACGCCAACATCATCTTCGGCTCAGTCGTCGACCAGTCGATGCGCGACGAGGTCCGCGTCACCGTGATCGCCACCGGCTTCGAGGGCTTCGAGCTGCTGGCTCGCTCGCCGCAGCGGGTGCGGCGGCGGTATGAGTCCAAGCCGCGGGTTTCGGGCGAGGACACCGATATCCGCAAACTGCGGGTGTCGGACGACGACATCGACGTGCCCGGGTTCCTGAAGGAATAGGGACGAGACGTGGGGGTGGGACGGGTGCCCCTCCCGCGGAGACCGTCGCGCAGCTGATCGGCAACGGCGATTCGAGTTGTCTGACCGGGAGCCTCCGCGAGAGGGGCACCCGTCCCACCGACTGGCTTCGCTATTCCACCGAATAGCCTTGCGCTTCGATGCGGACGCCTCTCTACGAAAAGCACCTCGAGCTTGACGCGAAGCTTGTGGATTTTGCCGGGTGGGAGATGCCGGTTTCCTATGAGGGGATTCGGGAGGAGCACTCGGCTGTGCGGACTCATGTGGGGATGTTCGATGTGTCGCACATGGGGGAGGTCGAGGTTGAGGGGCCCGGGGCCTTGGCCTTCCTCCAGCGCGTTCTTTCCAACGACGTCTCTCGGATCGAGGTCGGCGGGGCGCAGTACTCGTGCCTTTGCGCCGAGGACGGGGGGGTGGTCGACGACCTCTTTGCCTACAGGTTGGGCGGGGACCGGTATCTGATCGTCACCAACTCCGCGAATCACCTCGCTGACCTGGCATGGATGGGGCGCTGGAGCCGGGGCTTCGACGTCGCGGTGCGGGATGTGGCGGATCGGTACGCGATGGTTGCGGTGCAGGGGCCGCACGCGCGCGGGGTCGTCTCGGCGGCGCTCGGGATCGAGCTGCCGGCGCGGATGCACGCTCTGCACGCGCGGGTCGGGCGGCGGCCGGCGATCGTCTGCGGGACCGGGTACACCGGTGAGGACGGGGTGGAGCTGCTGCTCGATCCGGAGGTGGCGCCGCCGATCTGGGCCGAGCTGCTCGACGCCGGGGTCGTGCCCTGCGGGCTCGGCGCCCGTGACACGCTGCGCCTCGAGGCCTGCTTCCACCTGCACGGCAACGACCTCACTCCCGAGCGCAACCCGATCGAGGCCGGGCTCGGCTGGTGCTGCGCCGAGGCGACCGGGTTCATCGGCGCGGAGGCGATCTCCCGGGCGCGCCGCGGCGGCACGGAGGAGAAGCTGGCGCCGTTCAAGATCGAGGGCGCCGGCATCCCGCGCGAAGCCAATCCCGTCCTCTCCGGCGAGGATCGCGTCGGCACCGTCACCTCGGGAAGCTTCTCGCCCTCGCTCGAGGTCGGCATCGGGATGGCCTACGTGCGCGCCGACCTCGCCGAGCTGGGCACCGAGGTCGAGATCGACGTGCGCGGCAAGCGCCGCCCGGCCCGGATAGCTTCCAAGCCCCTCTACCGGAAAGCGAGATGACGTTGGCCGACGCGACCTACCCCGACGATCTGCTCTACCACGACCAGCACGACTGGGCGCGGCTGGACGGCGACGAGCACGCCGTCTTCGGGATCACCTGGTACGCCCAGGACAACCTCGGCGAGGTCGTCTTCTACGACCCGCCGGAGGTCGGCGCGACGATCTCCAAAGACTCTTCCTATGCCGAGGTCGAGTCGGTCAAGGCGGTCTCCGACGTGATCGCGCCGATGTCCGGCGAAATCGTCGAGGTCAACGACGCGCTCGAAGACGCACCGGAGAAGATCAACGAGGACCCCTACGGCGAGGGCTGGCTGGTCAAGGTGAAGCTGAGCCACCCGGAGGAGTCGGGAGCGCTGCTCGGGGCCGAGGAATACCGCAAGCTGCTGGAAAATTCCTAGGCCTTCCCAGCCCCCGCCTTGCGTAGCCTTCAGCGGGTGAGTCGCTACACCTCCGTGACGCCCGGCGACCGGGCCGAGATGCTCGCCGCGATCGGCGTCGACTCGGTCGACGAGCTCTTCGCCCAGGTGCCCGAGGAGTTGCGGCTCGGCAGGCCGCTGGCCTTGCCGGAGGGGATCAGCGAGGCCGAGGTCTTCGAGCGGCTGGCGGGGCTCGCGGCGCGCAACGAAGACGCCGAAGGGCAGGTCTGCTTCGTCGGAGCGGGGATGTACGACCACTACGTGCCGGCGATCGTCGACGCGATCGCCCAGCGCTCGGAGTTTCTCACTCCCTACACGCCCTACCAGCCGGAGATCTCGCAGGGCGGGCTGCAGGCGATGTTCGAGTTCCAGACCGCGATCTCGGAGCTGACCGGGCTGCCGGTCTCCAACGCCGGCCTCTACGAGGGGCCGTCCTCGGTCGCCTCGGCCGGCTATCTGGCGATGGCGGCGACCGGGCGGCGGCGCTTCGTCGTCTCGCGCGGGCTGCACCCACACAGTCGCGAGGCGCTCGAGACCTACGCGGTCGGCTACGGGGCCGAGGTGGCCGAGGTCGGGTTGCACGGTGGGGGGACCGACGCCGCGGTCCTCGCCAAGGAGGTCGACGAGAGGACCGCTGCCGTCTTCCTGCAGAGCCCCAACTTCCTCGGCGCGGTCGAGCGGGTCGAGGAGCTCGGCGCCGCGGCCAAGGAGCACGGCGCGCTGCTGGTCGTCGCCTGCGACCCGATGACGCTCGGCGTGTTGAAGCCGCCCGGCGAGCAGGGGGCGGACATCGCCCTCGGCGAGGGTCAGCCGCTCGGCAACCGGCTCGACTTCGGCGGGCCGTCCTTCGGCTTCTTCTGCGCCACCGAGGAGCAGATCCGGCGCATGCCGGGGCGGATCGCGGGCGAGACCGAGGACGTCGACGGCCGCCGCGGCTTCGTCCTCGCCCTGCAGACGCGCGAGCAGCACATCCGCCGCGAGAAGGCGACCCACAACATCTGCACCGCGCAGGCGCTCAACGCGCTCTGCGCGATGGTCCACCTCGCCTGGCTCGGCAAACAGGGCTACCGCGAGCTGGGCGAGCTGCTGGTGCGGCGCACCGCCTACGCGCGCGAGCGCCTCGCGGCGGTCGATGGGGTCGAGCCTCTGCACGCGGCGCCGGTGGCGCGCGAGTTCGCCGTCCGCCTCGACGCCCCGGTCGACCGGGTGCTGGAGCGCTGCGCCGAGCGCGGGATCGCCGCCGGCTACCCGCTTGGCCGCGAGTACCCCGAGTACCGGGACGGCCTGCTGATTGCGATCACCGAGCGCCGCACCAAGGCCCAGATCGACGAGCTCGCCGAGGCGCTGGGCGCCGCGGTCGCCGCCGAGCGTCAGCGGGTGACGGCCTGATGGCGCTGACCGAGACCCCGATGCAGGCCGAACGCGCGGTGACGATCTACGAGCGCTCGAAGCCGGGGCGCCGGGCCGCCGTCCTGCCGGCGGCCGAAGTGCCCGAGCCGCCGCTCGCCGAGCTGATCCCGGCCGAGCTGCTGCGCTCCGAGCCACCGCGCCTGCCCGAGATCGCCGAGCCGGAGATCGTCCGCCACTACAACCGGCTCTCGCGCCGCAACTTCGACCTCGACAGCGGCTTCTACCCGCTCGGCTCCTGCACGATGAAGCACAACCCGCGGCTCAACGAGCGGGTCGCGGCGCTGCCCGGCCACGCCCGCCTGCATCCCGCCCAGGACCCGCGGCGCGCACAGGGTGCGCTGGAGCTGATGTGGCTGCTGCAGGAGTCTCTCGCCGAGATCTGCGGCCTGCCCCACGTCAGCCTGCAGCCCTCGGCCGGCTCGCACGGCGAGCTCGCCGGGCTGCTGCTGACCCGCGCCTTCCACGCCGACCGCGGCGAAGAGCGGACTAAGGTCTTGGCGCCCGACACCTCGCACGGCACCAACCCGGCCTCGGTGGCGATGGCCGGCTACGAGGTGGTCAAGGTCGCGACCAACGAACGCGGCGGGGTCGAGATGGAGGACCTGCGGGCGAAGATCGACGCCGACCCCGGCCAGGTCGCCTGCCTGATGCTGACCAACCCGAACACGCTCGGCCTCTTCGACGAGAACATCGCCGAGATCGCCGCGCTGATCCACGCGGCGGGGGGGACGCTCTACTACGACGGCGCCAACCTCAACGCGGTGATGGGCCACTCGCGGCCCGGCGACATGGGCTTCGACATCGTCCACGTCAACCTGCACAAGTCCTTCAGCCAGCCGCACGGCGGCGGCGGGCCGGGCGCCGGGCCGATCGCGGTCTCCGAGCGGATCGAGCCCTTCCTGCCGCGCCCCCAGGTCGTGCGCCGCGAGAACAACGGCCACGGACCGTTCTTCGACCTCGACCATGCGCGGCCAAAGTCGATCGGCCGGCTGCGCGGCTTCCAGGGCAACTTCGGCGTCTTCGTCCGCTCCTACGCCTACATCCTCAGCCTCGGCGCCGACGGCCTCGCCGAGGCCGCGGAGACGGCGGTGCTCAACGCCAACTACCTGAAGGCGCGGCTCGCCGAGGGCCGCGCCGGTGAGCGCCTGCCGATCGCCTTCGAGCGCCACTGCATGCACGAGTTCGTCCTCTCCGGCAAGCCGATGAAGCGCGAGCTCGGCCTGGCGACCCTCGACCTGGCCAAGCGCCTGCTCGACTTCGGCTTCCACCCGCCGACCGTCTACTTCCCGCTGCTGGTCGAGGAGGCATTGATGATCGAGCCGACCGAGACCGAGACCAAGGAGAGCCTCGACGCCTTCGCCGACGCCGTCGAGCAGATCCTCGCCGAGGCCGAGTGCGACCCCGAGATCGCCAAGAGCGCGCCCTACACGACGCCCGTGCGTCGGCTCGACGAGGTCGGGGCGACCCGCAGGCCGGTCGTTCGGCAGGCGTGGGGGGCCGCGGGCGAGGGTTCGTCGGACGCGCTTCGCGCTTGAGTGTCCGACGAACCCTCGCCCGCGGCCCATCCCGACCCGAGGCGCGACCGGGCTACAGCTGTGGCAGTTCCTGTGTGAGCTCGAGCACTGGGGCGAAGAGGTCGCCGTGCTGCTCGATTCGCTGCAGCACGTCCTTGGTCTCGAAGACGAGCGAGGTGGCGTCGTCTTGTTCGATTGCTTGTTCAACCTCGTGCCACGTCACCGGCGTGGAGACCGTGGGGCGTTTGCGGGCGCGCAGGGAGTAGACGGCGATCGTCGTCTTGCGGCGGTGGTTCTGGGACCAGTCGACGAAGACCTTGCCCTGGCGCTCGGCCTTTTTCATCTTCGAGACGACCAGGTCAGGGGTCTGCTTCTCGAGCAGCTGGGCGATCGCGCGGGCGAAGGGTTTGGTCGCCTGCTCGGCGGCGTCCTCGGCCTCGTAGGCGACCCGCTCGTCGTTGAGCGGAACGTAGACCTGCAGGCCCTTGGAGCCCGAGGTCTTCGGGAAGCACTGGACGCCGAAGTGGTCGAGCAGCTCGCGCACGCGCAGAGCGACGCGGCAGCAGTCGAGCACGTCAGCCGGTGGCCCCGGGTCGAGGTCGAAGGCGAGCACCGTCGGTCGGTCGGGCGCCGCCGCCAGCGAGAGCGAGGGATGGAGCTCAATCGAGGCCAGCTGAGCCATCCAGACCAGGGTCGGACGGTCTTCGCAGACGCAGAAGTCGATCGTGCCGGCGCGCGGGCCGGCGAGGACCGCGGCGGTCTTCACCCAGTCCGGCCGGTGCTTGGGGCAGCGCTTCTCGAAGAAGGCGGCGTCGCTGTCGTCGACCCCTTCGGGGAAGCGACGCAGGGTGAGAGCCCGGCCGCGCAGGTGGGGAACGATCGCCGGTGCCACCCTGGCGTAGTAGTCGACCACTTCGCCCTTGGTGAACCTGGCCTCCGGGTAGAGCACCTTGTCGAGGTTGGTGAGCTTCAGCTCACGCCCGTCGACCTCGACGTCCTGGCCCTTCGCCACGGGCTATTTCGAGGACTTCGCCTTGGCCCGCGAGCCCGAGCGTTTTTTCGCTACGGCCTTCTTGGCCTTGGGTTTCTTCGCCGGTTTGCGCTTCTTCTGCACAGCGGCGATGCTCTGCTCGAGCGCCGCCATCAGGTCGGGCGCCTTGGTCTCGGCGCGCTCCTCGGCCGGCGCCGCGACGATCTCCTCGCCCGCCGCCTTGCGTTCGATCATCTCCAGCAGCTGCTCGCGGTACTCGTCGCGGTAGGCGGTCGGGTCGAACTCGCGGGTCAGCGACTCGATCAGCTGCTCGGCCATCTCGACCTCGCGCTTGGGAACTTTCGGCGCCTCGCTGGGCAACACGTCCTCGAGCTCGCTCGGCGGCACCACCTCGTCGGCGAAGCGCATCGTGGTCAGGGTGAGCACCCCGTCGCCGGGCCGCAGCGCCGCCAGGTGCTCCTTGTTGCGGAAGACGAAGCGGGCGATCGCCACCTTGCCCGAGTCCTGCATCGCCTTCCCCAGCAGCGAGTAGGCGCGCGCGGCGCCGTCCGCCGGACCGAGGTAGTAGGGGCTGTCGAAGTAGATCGGGTCGATCTGCTCGAGGCCGACGAAGTCCTGCACCTCGATAGCGCGGCTCTTCTGCGGCGCCAGCGCCTCCAGCTCTGCTTTCGAGAGCGGGATGTAGCGGTCCTTGGAGATCTCATACGCCTTGACGATCTTCTCGTAGGGAACCTCCTCGTCGGTCCCCTCCGCGACCCGCCGGTGGCGGATGCGGGCGCCGTCGGACTCGCGGATCTCGCGCAGCGAGATCCCCCGCCGCGCCACCGCGCTGTACAGCTTGACGGGCACGTTGAGCAGCCCGAAGCTGATCGAGCCGCTCCATATAGCTCTAGCCATCGGCGTTCATCCACCTGATTCTTCCAGCGCCCCCCGCCCCACCGCAACCCCAACGTCCCCCCGCCAGCCATCTTGCGCCCGCAGCCACCCGGGACGTGCCGCAACTTAAGTACCTATGTGGACCTCTAACTTGCGGCACGTCCCCTGCGATCATGCGGCGGTGCTGTTCGAGTTGCGGGATGTGAGCTTGATGCGGGGCGGGCGCCGGGTGCTCGACTCCGTCGACGCGGAGATCCCGGCCGGGGCGACGGCGATCGTCGGGCCCTCGGGGGCGGGCAAGTCGACTTTGCTGCGCCTGCTCAACCGGCTCGCCGACCCCGATCGGGGGACGATCGCCTATCGCGGGCGCTCGTTGGATTCCTACGACCCGCTGGCCTTGCGCCGCGAAGTCGCCCTGGTCCCGCAGCTGCCCGCCCTGCTCGAGGGGACGGTGGCCTCGAACCTCGAGTACGCGGCTCGTCTGGCCGGGAAGGACGCCGACCTGGAGCGCTGCCTGCGGCTCGCCGGCCTCGACCCGGAGTTCGCCGGCCGCGACGTGGGCAAGCTCTCGGTCGGCGAGCAGCAGCGGGCGATGCTCTCCCGGGCGCTGGTCCAGGAGCCTGCCGTGCTGTTGCTCGACGAGCCGACCTCGGCCCTCGACCACGCCGCCCGCGACGCGATCGAGGCGACCCTCGCCCGCCTGCGCGAGGAGCTCGAGCTCTCCCTCGTCCTCGTCAGCCACGACCCCGAGCAGGCGCGGCGCTTGGGGGAGTGGGTGGTGCGGATCGAGGACGGCCGCGTACGCGACGCCGGCCCGCTTGCCGAGGTGCTCGCGTGACCACCTCGATCCACCTATCGATCGGCCAGGTGGCCGCCTCGCTCGCCCTCGTCGCCCTCGCCGCCGCGATCTCGTTCTGGCGCAAGGCGGACCTCGAGCGCGACATCGGCATCGCCACCCTGCGCTCCTTCGTCCAGCTGACGCTGATCGGCTACGCGATCAAGCTGATCTTCGAGGCCGACACGCTCTGGCTCGTCTTTGCCCTGCTGGCGGTGATGGTCGTCTTCGGCGCCTTCACGGCGCGCAGCCGGGCGAAGAAGGTGCCGGGCGCCCTCTGGCCGCTCTTGATCGCGCTGGCCGCCGCCGGCGCGACGACCCTCGGCCTGGTCGTCGCGCTCGGCGTCTTCGAAGCGACCCCGCGCTACCTCGTCCCGGTCGGCGGCATGGTGATCGGCAACGCGATGACCGCCTCGGCGGTGGCGCTCAACCGGCTCGGCGACGAGATGGCCGATTCGCGCGCCCGGATCGAGGCGACGCTCTCGCTCGGCGCCACCGGCGAGGAAGCCGCGCGCCCCTTCGTCCGCCGCGCCCTGCGCTCGGGGATGATCACCCTGGTCGACTCGACCAAGACCACCGGCCTGATCTTCTTCCCCGGCACGATGGTCGGGATGCTGCTCGCCGGCGCCAACCCGACCGACGCCGTGCGTCTGCAGCTGATCCTCCTCTACGCCCTGCTCGGCAGCGTCTCGATCGCCGCCCTCGTCGCCACGGGCCTCGCCTACCGAAACTTCTTCACCCCCGCCCAGCAGCTCCTAGACTCAACCGAGTGACCCGCCAACAGCGCCTGACGCTGGTTGCGACGATCCTCGGGTCGACCGTGGTCTTCCTCGACTCGACCGTGGTCAACGTGGCGTTGCCGGCGATCGCCAAAGGACTCGGCGCCGGGCTGGCCGGCCAGCAGTGGGTGGTCGAGGCCTACATGCTGACCCTCGTCTCCCTGCTCCTGGTCGGCGGCTCGCTCGGCGACCAGTTCGGCCGCCGCGAGGTCTTCGTCGTCGGCCTGATCGCCTTCGGCGTTTGCTCGGCGCTCTGCGCGGTGGCGCCTTCGGTCGAGTTCCTGATCGGCGCCCGGGCGCTGCAAGGGGTCGCCGGGGCGCTGCTGGTGCCCGGCTCGCTGGCGATCGTCGCCGCCACCTTCGAGGGCGCGGCGCGCGGCAAGGCGGTCGGCACCTGGACCGCCTGGACCGGGATCGCGACGGTGATCGGGCCGGCCGGCGGTGGGGCGCTGATCGGGCTGACCTCCTGGCGGGCGATCTTCTGGGTCAACATCCCGCTGATTGCCGCCACCGTGGCGCTGACCATGCACTCGGTGCGCGAGAGCCGCGACCCCGACGCCTTCCGCGGCATCGACTGGCTCGGCATCGCCCTCTCCGCCGCCGGGCTCGGAGGCCCGGTCTACGCGCTGATCGAGCAGCCGACCCGCGGCTGGGGCGATCCCGGGGTCTGGCTCCCGCTGCTCGCCGGCATCGTCTGCTTCGCCCTCTTCGTCCTGCACGAGGCGCGCGCCCGCCATCCGATGCTCGACCTCGGCCTCTTCCGCATCCGCAACTTCGCCGTCGCGAACCTGACCACGCTCTCCACGTATGCGGGACTGATCGGCGGGCTCTTCTTCGTCGGCCTCTTCCTCCAGCAGGTGGCCGGTTACTCGCCTCTGGAGGCGGGGCTGGCGACGACACCGGTCTCGCTCACCCTCTTCTTCCTCTCGCCGCGCTGGGGCAAGCTCGCCTCGGGCACCGGGCCGCGGCTGCCAATGACGATCGGCCCGATCGTCGGCGGCATCGGTTTGATTCTGATGCTGCGGGTCGGCAGCGACGCCGCCTACGTCACCGACGTGCTGCCCGCGATCCTCGTCTTCGGCCTCGGCCTCTCGGCAACGGTGGCGCCGCTGACCGCGACCGTGCTCGACTCGGTCGAGGAACGCCACGTCGGCATCGCCTCCGGCGTCAACAACGGCGTCTCGCGGGTCGCCGGCCTGCTGGCGATCGCCGTGCTCGGTGCCGTGATCTCCGGCTACTTCGGCTCGAGCCTCGACTCCAACCTTGGCCGCGCCCCGCTCGGCCCGCGCGCCGCGCACACCGTCTCCGAAGCCAAGCGCCAGCCGCTCGCCGTCCCCGGCACCGGCAAGCTTCCCCCGCGCCAGGCCACCCGCGTGGCAACCGCCTCGGCCGACGCCTCCACCTCGGCCTTCCACCTGGGCATTGGCATAGCCGGCATCCTGATGATCGTCGGCGGCACCGTCTCCGGCTTCGGCATCGAGAACCCGACGAGAAGCAGGGAAGCCATCCCAAGCCGCGGATCCGCCCAGGCCGGCGAGTGCGGCCACGGCCCCGAAGCCGACTGCGCCCCCGAGCCCGCGTCAGAGCTCGCTTAACCAAGCTCCCGTCTCGAGGTCATTGTGCGACCGACCCGGCTTGAGAGGCGGAGATCGGGTGCCCCTCGGGCTGGCGGATACTCAAATCCGCGGCCTAATTAGGCCGCGGATTGTCAGAACGAGGGGCACCCGATCTCCGCCGCCCAAATAGGCTGCGCGCATGAGCCAGCCGATCGTCTTCTCCGGCATCCAGCCCACCGGCCGCAAGCACCTGGGCAACTACATCGGCGCGATCCGCCAGTACGTCGAGGGCCAGGACCGCGGCGAGCCGGCGATCTTCTGCATCGTCGACCTGCACGCGATCTCGGTCGCCTACGACCCGGCCGAGCTGCGCGAGCGCCGCCTCGACACGACGGCGATCCTGCTCGCCGCCGGGCTCGACCCCGAGCGCTGCATCTTCTTCCGCCAGTCCGACGTGCGCGAGCACGCCGAGCTCACCTGGCTGCTCTCCGCGGTCACCTCGCACGGCGACCTCAACCGCATGCACCAGTTCAAGGACAAGTCGGCGAAGCAGCAGGAGCTGGTCTCCGCGGCGCTCTTCTACTACCCGGTGCTGATGGCCGCCGACGTGCTCGCCTACAGGGCGACCGAGGTGCCCGTCGGCGACGACCAGCGCCAGCACGTCGAGCTGATGCGCGAGATCGCCCGCCGCTTCAACGAGCGCTTCGGCGAGACCCTGGTTGTACCGGAGCTGGTCGTCCCCGAGGTCGGCGCGCGGATCATGGACCTGCAGGAGCCCGAGCGCAAGATGTCGACGACCGGCGGCACGGAGGCGGGAACGGTCCTCGTCCTCGACGAGGAGGCGACGATTCGCAAGAAGGTCGGCAGCGCGGTCACCGACTCGGGCCGCGAGGTGCGCCGCGCCCCGGACAAGCCCGGGATCGCCAACCTGATCGACGTCTACGCGGTCGCCCGCGGGGTCGAACGCGAGGCGGTGGAGCGCGAGTTCGACGGCGCCGGTTACGGCGACTTCAAGCAGGCCGTCGCGGAGGCCGTGGTCGAGTTCCTCGCCCCGGTGCGCGAGCGCTATGCCGAGCTGCGCGGCGACGAGGCGGCGCTGGAGGCGGCGCTGGCCGCCGGGGCCGAGAAGGCCCGCGCGATCGCCGCGCCGACGCTTGCCGAGGTGCGCGAGCGGATGGGCTTCGGCCCGGCCTAGCCGCCATCCCGTCCGAGCGTTACCGTGCACCCGTGACCGTCGCCGAGCTGGACCTCGACCTCGACGTCTTCGCCGGTCCGTTCGACCTGCTGATGGCGGTCGTCCTGCGCGAGGAGGTCAGCCTGCTCGAGGTCGAGCTGGCCGAGGTGGTGGTCGCCTACGTCGAGCACCTGGAGCGCGCCGAAGAGCTGGAGCTCGACGTCGCCACCGAGTTCCTCGTGCTGATCGCGGCGCTGCTGGAGCTGAAGTCGCGCCTGCTGCTGCCCGGCGAAGAGGAGGGGCTGGAGGAGGTGACGCCCGAGGAGGCGGTCGAGGAGCTGCTCGCCCGGCTGCTCGAGTACCGCCGTTACCGCGACGCGGCCACGGTGCTGGAGAAGCGCTTCGAGGCCGAGCGCGGCTACCTCTACCGCTCGGCGCCGCTGCCGCACCAGCTGCGCCAGGTGGCGATCGAGGCGGCGACCGCGGTGTATGACCCGGAGCGGCTCGCGGCGGCGCTCGGCGACCTGCTGACCGAGCCGCCGGAGCTCAACCTCGACCACATCCGGCCGACCGTCTCGCTGCAGAAGCGCCTCGCGGTGCTGCGCGAGGCGCTGCGCGCTCACGCGACCGTCGACTTCGACGAGCAGTTTGGCGGCGAGAACCGGCTGACGCAGGCGGTCACCCTCTTCGCCCTGCTCGACCTCTACCGCAAAGGCGAGGCGACCTGGGAGCAGACCGAGACCTTCGGGCCGATCCGGATCCGCGCCCGCGAGGTCGCACCATGACGTTCCGGTGCGCCTTTGCCCCGATATGCGCGGATAAGGCGCACCGGAAACGGGGGTGACGATGAGCGACCTCTCGCGGACGATCGAAGCGCTGCTGTTCCTCTCGCCTCAGCCGGTGCCGGCGCGCGACTTGGCCGAGGCGACGGAGGCGACCGAGGGGCAGGTCGAGGAGGCGATCGGGCTGCTGCGCGAGGACCTCGCCGAGGGCAAGCGCGGCGTCGTCCTGCGCGAGGTCGCCGGCGGCTTCGCCCTGGCCAGCGATCCCGGCAGCGAGGAGGCCGCCCGTCGCCTGCTGGCCAAGCCGCGCACGCCGCCGCTGACCCAGGCCCAGGCCGAGACCCTGGCGATCGTCGCCTACCTGCAGCCGGTCACCCGCCCGGAGATCGCTCGCATCCGCGGCGTCACCTCCGAGTCGGCGGTGCAGACGCTGGCCGAGCGGGGGCTGATCGAAGAGTCGGGGCGGTCGCAGTTCGGGGCGGCGATCTTCAAGACGTCGGAGCTGTTCGAGCGCCTCTTCGGCCTCGCCGGCCTCGACCAGCTACCCGACCCGTCGCAGTTCGATCCGACGCCTGACGACGAGCGGGAGCTGCGCGAGCGGCTGCTCAAGGCGGGGGACCAGCGGGCCCAACCTTGAAGCGGGGGCGCGAGAGGGGACCCTCCCCCGAAGACCGTTGCGCAGCAGGTCGTGCTCTTGCGAATCGATGCCGAATCACGGGAGCCTTCGGGGGAGGGTCCCCTCTCGCGCCCCTGTCATGAGGCTCGCGAAGTTCCTCGCGCATGGGGGGGTTGCTTCGCGGCGCGTTTCGGAGAAGCTTGTCGGGAACGGGCGGGTCACCGTGAACGGGGAGGTTGTGCGGGATCCGGCTCGGGATGTGGGAGCTTTGGACGACGTGAGAGTGGATGGCTCTCCCGTGGGAGCCGAGGAGCGGGAGGTCTGGGTGGTGAACAAGCCGGTGGGGGTGGTGTCCACGGCGAAGGAGCCTGGGGAGAGGCCGGCGGTCGTCTCACTCGTCGACTCCAAGGCGCGGCTTTATCCGGTGGGGCGGCTCGACGTCGATTCGTCGGGGTTGATCCTGCTGACGAACGATGGGGAGCTGGCGAACCGGCTGACGCATCCGCGCTACGAAGTGCCGAAGACCTACGAGGTGGAGCTGCGCCGGCCGCCCTCGGAGGACGACCTGGGGCGGCTTGCACGCGGAGTCGAGCTGGAGGACGGGATGACGGCGCCGGCCGAAGTGCGGCGCCTCGGCGAGCGGCGGGTCGAGATCGTCCTGCGCGAGGGCCGCAACCGCCAGGTGCGACGCATGGCCGAGGCCATAGGCAACGAGGTAGTCGCCCTGCGCCGCACCCACTTCGGCCCAATAGCCCTCGCCGACCTCCCCCAGGGCGCCTCCCGTCGCCTCACCCCCGACGAGCTCACCGCCCTCCGGGGACGTGCCGCAAGTTAGATACCACCGCGGGCCTATAACTTGCGGCACGTCCCCGGGCGCCCGCCGGCGAGTGGCTTTGGGATGATGCGGGGCAGTGAGGTGGGTCGATGAGTGAGGAGCGGCTGTTTGCCGTCCGCGGAGCCGCGCAGGCCGAGGCCAACGAGGCCGAGGCGATCGTCGCCGCCACCGAGTCGCTGATGCGCGAGCTGCTCGAGCGCAACGCGCTGAGCGCCGAGGCGATGGTCAGCTGCCTGTTCACGACCACCGGCGACCTCGACGCCGAGTTCCCGGCGGTCGCCGCCCGCCGGCTGGGGCTCGACTCGGTGCCGCTGATCTGCGCCCGCGAGATCGACGTGCCGGGGGCGATGCCGCGCGTGATCCGCACGATGGTCCACTACTACGCGCCCACCGCCCACCGCCCCGAGCACGTGTACTTAGGCGCGACGCAAGAGCTTCGAGCGGATCTGCACGCCGCCCAATGACCTTCTTGACGGGTTGGAGGGGCCAGAGCCCACACAACCCGTCAAACTGAGCCGATGGCCGTCACCTTCGCCGAGAAGCTCGCCCGCATGCCGGGCTACCAGGCCGGTGTGCCCACCGGGCAGGCGCCGGAGTCGCTGGCCGCGACCGGGATCGCCCAGCTCGCCTCGAACGAGTCGCCGCTACCGCCGCACCCGAAGGTGGTCGAGGCGATCGGCGCCGCCGCCAAAGCGATGAACCGCTACCCGGACCCCGACGCGACCCTGCTGCGCCGCCGGATCGCCGAGCGCTACGACACCGACCCCTCGCGGGTCGCCGTCGGCAACGGCTCCTGCGAGATCCTGCTCGCCGCGGCCGAGGCGCTCTGCGAGCCGGGCGCCGAGATTCTCTACGCCTGGCCGGCCTTCTCGATGTACCCGTACCTTCCGGCGCTGACCGGGGCGCGCGAGATCCGCGTGCCGCTCGCCGAGAGCGAGACGCACGACCTCGAGGCGATGGCCGCCGAGGTGACCGCCGCCACGCAGCTGCTCCTCGTCTGCAACCCCAACAACCCGACGGCCACCCACATCCCCGCCGCCGAGGTCGCCGCCTTCTGCGCCGATCTGCCCGCCCACGTCACCGTGATTCTCGACGAGGCCTACGCCGAGTTCCAGACCCACGACGACCCCGACGCCACCGTCGACCTGCTCGCCGACCTTCCCAACCTGGTCGTCCTGCGCACCTTCAGCAAGTGCTACGGCCTGGCCGGCCTGCGGGTCGGCTACGCGCTCGGCTCACCCAAGTTCCGCGCCGCGGTCGACGCCGTGCGCCAGCCCTTCAGCGTCAACGCCCTCGCCCAGGCGGCGGGCGCCGAGGCGATCCTCCACCAGGACGACGTCGCCAGGCGGGTCGAGTCGACGGTCGCCGAGCGCCTCCGCGTCGAGGAGGGCCTCGCCGAGCTCGACCTCGCCACCTCGGAGACGCACGCCAACTTCTCCTGGATCGACCTCGGCGAGGCCGGGGAGGCCGAGGTCGTCGCCGCCCTCGCCGAGCGCCGCATCGCCGTCCGTCCCGGCACCCCCCTGGGCGACCCCGGCCACATCCGCGTCTCCTACGGCAGGCCCGCCGAGAACGACCGCTTCCTCGCCGCCCTCGGCGAGATCATCGGCTGACGCGCTCGACTAACGCACCTTCACCTGCTACAAACTCAAGCAAGGTGAAGCGGTTCGCAGACACGACGTGCGTCCTTCGCGCCTCAGGCGCCACGCTCGCTCCCGCGCGCTTCTCCTATTTCTGGCGATTTAGCTAGGCGTCCGGCCCGCGGCTGCTGCCGCAACGCAACGAGATTCGGCCGGGCGTCGGAATCGATTCGCGTCGTCGCGCGCGTAGCTGCGATGGCGAGACCGGAAGTAGGCTGTCAAACGTGGAGAGAGGTGAAGGCAAGATGATGATTGGGATGCAGGCCGGGGCGCGCGACAGGGTCCGCGACCAGCGAATCGAGCGGATCGAGGAGCTGGTTTCGCCGGAGAAGCTGTTCGAGGAGCTGCCGCTGGGCTCCGAGCGCGAGGCCGCGGTGGTGCGCGGCCGCGGCGAAGTCGGCAACGTGCTGGACGGAGCCGACGACCGGCTGCTGGTCGTGGTCGGCCCGTGCAGCGTGCACGACCCCGAGGCGGCGCTCGAGTACGCCGGCCGCCTCGCCGAACACACCCGCGGCGTCAACCGCGACCTGCTGATCGCGATGCGCGTCTACTTTGAGAAGCCGCGCACGACGACCGGCTGGAAGGGATTGATCAACGACCCCCACCTGGACGGCTCGCTCGACGTCAACACCGGCCTGCGCATGGCCCGCCGGCTGCTGCTCGAAGTGCTCGACCTGGGCCTGCCGGCGGGGACCGAGTTCCTCGATCCGATCACGCCGCAGTACATCGCCGACGCGGTCGCCTGGGGGGCGATCGGCGCCCGCACCACCGAGAGCCAGACCCACCGCCAGCTCGGCTCCGGCCTCTCGATGCCGGTCGGCTTCAAGAACCGCACCGACGGCAACGTGCAGGTGGCGGTCGACGCGGTGCGCGCCGCGGCGGCCCCGCACGCCTTCGCCGGGATCGACGACGCCGGCGCCCCGGCGATCCTCTACACGACCGGCAACCCCGATGGCCACGTGATCCTGCGCGGCGGCCGCGGCGCGCCCAACCACGACGCCGAGGGCGTCGCCGCGGCGCTGGCGCTGCTGCGCGACGCCGGCCTGCCCGAGCGGTTGGTGATCGACGCCTCGCACGACAACAGCGGCAAGGACCCGGCCAGGCAGCGGATGGCCGCGGGCGAAGTCGCCGACCAGATCGCCGACGGCAACCCGGCGATCGCCGGGGTGATGCTCGAGTCGTTCCTGGTCGAGGGACGCCAGGACGTCGGCGACGGCTCCGACCTCGTCTACGGCCAGTCGATCACCGATGCCTGCATGGACTGGGAGGGGACGGTCGAGACGCTGGACCAGCTCGCCTCCGCGGTGAGGGCGCGGCGCGGCTGATGCGGATCGCGGTCCTCGGCGTCGGCCTGATCGGCGGCTCGATCGGGCTCGCCGCCCGCCGTCGCCTCGGGGCCGAGGTGGGGGGCTTCGACCCCGATCGCACCACGCTCGAGCGGGCCGTTGAAGACGGGGTAATCGACAGTGCGGCGAGCTCGATCGAGGACGCCTGCGAGGGGGCCGAGGTCGTCTTCTGCGCGGCCCCGGTCGCCGGTCTCGCCGACCTCGCCCGCGCCGCGCTGGACGCATGCGGCGGCGACACGGTGGTCACCGACGTCGGCTCGACCAAGCGCGACATCGTCGCCGCGCTGGGCGCCGACGAGCGCTTCATCGGCGGTCACCCGCTGGCCGGGGCGGAGACCTCGGGGGTGCAGAACGCGCGCGAGGACCTTTTCGAGGGCGCCCGCTGGTACCTGACCCCGAAAAGCGAGCGCTCCAGCGGCCTGCTCTACGACCGGCTGCAGAGGACCGTCGCCGGGCTCGGCGCCCGTCCGCAGGCGATCGACGCCGAGGCGCACGACCGGCTGATGGCGACCGTCAGCCACCTGCCGCACGTGGTCGCCAACGTGCTCGTCCGCCAGGCCGCCGCGGAGCTGACCCGCGATTCGGAGCGGATGCCCGAGGTCGGGCCGAGCTTCCGCGACACGACCCGCGTCGCCGGCGCCAACCCGGCGATCTGGGGCGACATCTTCGCCAGCAACAGCGAGGCGGTGGCCGAGGCGGTCGAGGCGGTCGCCGCGCGCCTGCGCGAGGCCGCGGACTTGATCCGCGGCGGCGAGCGCGAGTCGGTCGCCGCCTGGCACGCCGAGGCCGGCACCGACCGGCGCCGGCTGCTCGAGGCCGAGCTGGCCGGCGGCCCGCTGCGCGAGCTGCGCGTCGTCGTAGCCAACCGGCCGGGGACGATCGCCGAGCTGGCGCTGGCGCTCGGCGAGGCCGGGGTCAACATCGAGGACATGGCGCTCTACCCGACGCCCGACATGACCTCCGGCGCCGTCTCCCTCTGGGTCTCCGGCGAGGAGCAGGCCGAGCGGGCGATCGCCCTGGTGCGCGAGCTCGGCCACACGGTGAGCGCCGTCGGCGACGGCGGCTAGGGATGGCGACCCGCTTCGACCCGGTGGGCCCGCTGCGCGGCAGCGTGCGCCCGCCGGCCGACAAGTCGATCTCCCACCGGGCGGCGCTGATCGCGGCGATGTCGGAGGGGGAGACGGCGATCGAGGGCTACCTCGACTCGGCCGACACGCGTTCGACCCTGGCCGCCGTGCGGGCGCTCGGCGCCGAGGTCGAGGGTGTCGGCGCCGACGCGATCGAGCCGACGATCCGGATCCGCGGCGTCGGCCTGCGCGCCGCCCACCCGGCGGCGATCGACGTCGGCAATGCGGGCACCCTGCTGCGCCTGCTGCCCGGTTGGCTCGCCGGGCAGCCCGGCGGCGCCTGGAGGCTCGACGGCGACGACTCGATCCGGCGCCGGCCGGTCGACCGGATCGCGACCCCGCTGCGGGCGATGGGCGCCCAGGTGAGCTGCCGCGAGGACCGCTTGCCGCCGCTCGAGCTCGAGGGCGCCGCGCTGCGCGGGGTCGAGCACGAGCTGCCGATCGCCAGCGCCCAGGTCAAGTCCTGCCTGCTCTTCGCCGGCCTGCTCGCCGAGGGCGAGACCTGGGTCCATGAGCCGGCCCGCAGCCGCGACCACACCGAGCGGATGCTGGCCGCCGCCGGCGCCCAGGTCGCCTGGCTGAGCGGCGGCGTACAGGTGCGCCCGGCCAAGCAGCTCGAGCTGGGCGACTTCGCCGTTCCGGCCGACTTCTCCTCGGCCGCCTTCTTCCTCGTCGCGGCGCTGCTTGTGCCCGGCAGCGAGGTGGTGCTCGAGGAGGTCGGGACCAACCCGACCCGCACCGGCCTGCTTGGCATCCTCGCCCGGATGGGGGCCGAGGTCGAGGTCGAGCCGGTCGGTGAGCGCGGCGGCGAGCCGATCGGCACGATCCGCGCCCGCGCCTCGCAGCTGCGCGGTACCGCGGTCGGCGGCGCCGAGATCCCCCTGGCGATCGACGAGCTGCCGCTGGTCGCGCTCGCCGCCTGCTTCGCCGAGGGCGAGACGACGATCCGCGACGCCGCCGAGCTGCGCCGCAAGGAGTCCGACCGGGTGGCGAGCACCTGCGCCGCCCTGCGGGCGCTCGGCGGCGAGGCGGAGCCGCTCGAGGACGGGATGCGCGTCGTCGGCACCGGCGGCCTGCGCGGCGGCCGGGTTGCCTCGCGCGGCGACCACCGGATCGCGATGCTCGGGGCGATCGCCGGCCGCGCCTCGCGCGAGGGCGTCGAGGTTGACGGCATGGATGCCGCCGCCGTTAGCTACCCCGGCTTCGAGGCCGACCTCGCCTCGCTCTCCTGAGCGGCCGCGTAGATTCCCGGCAATGGTGATCGCCGTCGACGGGCCCGCGGGCGCCGGAAAGTCCACCGTGGCCCGGGCGCTCGCCGAGCGGGTCGGCTTCACCTACCTCGACTCGGGGGCGATGTACCGCTGCGTGGCGCTGGCCGCGCTCGAACGCGGTGCCGACCCCGACGACCCGGCGGCGGTCGGGGATCTGGCCGGCTCGCTCGAGATCGAGCTGCATCCCGGCCGGGTCCATCTCGACGGTGACGACGTCAGCCTCGCGATCCGCGAACCGCGGGTCAGCGAGGCCTCCTCGCGGGTCTCCGTCCACCCGGCGGTGCGCGATGCGATGATCGCCCGCCAGCGCGAGATGATCGCCGCCGGCAGCTACGTCGCCGAGGGGCGGGACATCGGCACCGTGGTCAGCCCCGAGGCGCCGCTCAAGGTCTACCTCACCGCCTCGCCCGAGGAGCGCGCCCGGCGCCGTGCCGCGCAGACGGGCGAGGATCCGGCGGCGGTGCTCGCCGCCCAGCGCGAGCGCGACGCCCGCGACGAGGGCCGCGAGCACAGTGCCCTGCGCCCGGCCGACGACGCGGTCGAGCTCGACACCACGGAGCTGACGCTCGACGAGGTCGTCGACAGGGTCGAGGCCCTGGCCCGGGACCGGGGCTTGCAGTGAGCGCGCCGATCGTCGCCGTCGTCGGCTTCCCCAACGTCGGCAAGAGCACGCTGATCAACCGGCTGGCCGGCGGGCGCGAGGCGGTCACCCACGCCGAGGCCGGCGTTACCCGCGACCGCAAGCGGGTGCGCTGCGAGTGGAACGGGGTCGCCTTCGACCTGCTCGACACCGGCGGCATCGACCTCGCCGACGAGTCGGAGCTGGCCCGCGACGTGCAGCGCCAGGCGCGGCTTGGGATCGCCGAGGCCGAGGCGATCCTCTTCGTAGTCGACGCCCGCGCCGGGGTGCGGGCCGGCGACGCCGAGCTGGCGAAGACGCTGCGCGGCGCCGAGACGCCGGTCCTGGTCGTCGCCAACAAGGTTGACCGGCCCGAGGACGAGCACCTGACCGCCGAGCTGCACGGCCTCGGACTCGGCGAGCCGCTGCCGGTTTCGGCCGCGCATGGACTGGGCAGCGGCGACCTGCTCGACCGCGTGGTCGAGGCGCTGGGCGAGCGCCCGCCCGCCGCGGAGGACGACGGCGCCGTGCGGGTCGCCGTGATCGGCCGCCCCAACGCCGGCAAGTCCTCGCTGGTCAACGCCTTCCTCGGCTCCGAGCGGGTGATCGTCTCCGAGCGGGCCGGCACCACGCGCGACTCGATCGACACCGAGGTCGAGGTCGACGGCCGCCGCGTCGTGCTCGTCGACACCGCCGGGCTGCGGCGCCGCTCCAAGGTCTCCGGCAGCGTCGACTACTACGCCCAGCTGCGCTCCGAACAGGCGGTCGAGCGGGCCGACGTGGCGCTGGTCGTCTGCGACGCGTCCGACGGGGTGACCGCCGAGGACCTGCGCGTCGCCGAGCTGGCGATGCGGGCCGGCTGCGCGACCCTGCTGGCGCTCAACAAGTGGGACGTCACCCGCACCGACATCGACGACGCCCGCGCCCGGGTCGAGCGCAAGCTGCGCCTGCGGCCCGCCGTCGTCACCTGCTCGGCGACCCGCGGGCGCAACGTGGCCAACCTGCTGCCCAAGGCGGTGGAGCTGGCCGACCGGGCGGCGGAGCGGATCTCGACGCCGGAGCTCAACCGGTTCGTCGCCGAGGTCGTCGCCAAAACGCCACCACCCTCGCGCCGCGGCCGCCGCCTGCGGCTCTACTACTCTGCCCAGATCGGCGAGCGGCCGCCGCGCTTCGCGATCCAGGTCAACGACCGCAAGCTGATCGTCCGCGACTGGGCCTACCACCTCGAGAACCGGATGCGCGAGCGCTACGGCCTCGAGGGCGTTCCCCTGGTGATCGACTTCGTGCCCCATTCCGGCAACCGACGTTAGGCTTCGAGCCATGACCGATACCCAGCCGCTCGCCGAGGGCGAGTACCTCTTCACCTCCGAGTCCGTAACCGAGGGCCATCCCGACAAGGTCTGCGACCAGATCTCCGACGCCGTGCTCGACGCGGTGATGGAGGGCGACCCCGAGGGCCGCGTCGCCTGCGAGACGCTGGTCAACACCGGCATGGCCGTGGTCTCCGGCGAGATCTCGACCGGCGTCCACCTCGACGTGCCGGAGCTGGTGCGCGAGACGATCCGCGAGATCGGCTACGACCACGGCGACTACGGCTACCACTGCGACCACATCTCGGTCCTGGTCTCGCTCGACAAGCAGTCGCCCGACATCGCCCAGGGCGTCGACAAGGCCTATGAGACGCGCACCGAATCGGTCGAGGACGAGCTGCTGGTGGCGGGCGCGGGCGACCAGGGGATGATGTTCGGCTACGCCAGCGACGAGACCGAGGCGCTGATGCCGATGCCGATCCACCTCGCCCACCGGCTCGCCGAGCGGCTGGCGGCGGTGCGCAAGGACCGTTCGCTCGACTACCTCGGTCCCGATGGCAAGACCCAGGTGACGGTCCGCTACGCCGATGGGCGTCCCGTCCGCGTCGAAAAGCTCTTGATCTCCACCCAGCACGCCGAGGGCGTCGAGTCGGAGTCGAAGATCAAGCCCGACCTCTGGGAGAGCGTCGTCCTGCCGGTGCTCGGCGCCGAGGCCGCCGGTCTCTTCGACGAGGCCGAGTTGCGCAACCACTTCCTCGTCAACCCGACCGGCAAGTTCGTGATCGGCGGCCCGGTCGGCGACGCCGGCCTCACCGGCCGCAAGATCATCGTCGACACCTACGGCGGCATGGCCCGCCACGGCGGCGGCGCCTTCTCCGGCAAGGACCCCTCCAAGGTCGACCGCTCCGCCGCCTACGCCGCACGCCACGTCGCCAAGAACGTGGTCGCCGCCGGCCTCGCCGACCGCTGCGAGGTCCAGGTCGCCTACGCGATCGGCGTCGCCCGCCCGATTTCGCTGATGGTCGAGACCTTCGGTACCGGCAAGCTCCCCGACGCCGAGATCTCCCGCCTGGTCGAAGCCGAGTTCGACCTGCGCCCCGGCGCCTTCCGCCGCTACCTCGACCTCCACCGCCCGATCTTCCGCCAGACCGCCGCCTACGGCCACTTCGGCCGCGAAGGCGACGCCTTCACCTGGGAGCGGACCGACCGTGCCGAGAAGCTGAAGGCCGCGGCCGGACTCGAAGCCGCGCCGGCCTGACGCGAGCGGGGTCGGGGGAGGGGGCTGGTCGCCCTCCAGTCGAATTGATGTCGCACGCGCCCGCTTCGCGGGCGCTTAGCTCCGAAGAAGGAGCGCGGCTGACGCCGCGCAATAACCGGAATGCTTTTCCGCCGCTTCGCGACATTCGCCTGGAGGGCGAACAGCCCCCTCCCTTTGATCGACCAAAGGAGCACTTCAATAAGGCGCTTTCTGCTCAGCGAGAGGATCGGTTTCCAGGCTCAGGACGTCAGGGCACGACTATTCAATACATCGAGGGCTTGGACAGTCTCAGATCTGGGCTCGAACAACTTGTCGGCGGCGTGTTTCAGGGTGACGCCGAAACATTGCTTCGATCGAGTTTGCTTGGTGCAGCTTTTGAGGTCGGAAGCGTCTTTCAAGCGCTGTCAGACGCTGATCGTGGTCATGGAGAGGGGTTGGACCAGAGTGCAAAAGGGGATGCGCTGGCCGAGGTGTGATCGAGCGTGGTGGTCTGCGCGAGCTTGGGTGCGCATTAGTTGCTAGCCCGTTGAAGAACGTCTATATGACTCAGGCGCGTAGCACGACCACTTCCTCGAAGGACGAGAAGTCCGCGTCCTGGGTGAGCACCGCTGCGTCGTGGCGGAGCGCGGTTGCCGCGATCCATGTGTCGTGGCGGCGCAGGCGGCGGCCTTTGGAGCGCTCGGCGGCAGCGATGCGGGCGAAGCAGCTGGCTACCTCTGGGTCGACGGGGAGGAGGGGGTAGGTCGCTTGTACTCGGGCGAGAGTGGCGAGGCGGGTCGCGCGAGCGTTTGGGTCGGTGGCTCGGAGGACGCCTAGCTCGAGCTCAGCAGCGGTGATCACCGAGACGGCAATCTCCTCGGGGATGTCTCCCAACTCACGCCCGGTCTCCTGGGCGATGAAGATCGAGGTGTCGGCGATCGCGCGGCTCAAATGTCGTCGAGCTCAGCGCCGCGGATCTCAGCGAGATCGTCAAGCAGGCCGGGATCGGCAGGGGCCTCGCGCAAGATGCGGCGCAGCTCGCTGGACGCCACCCAGGGATCGCGCTCGGCGACGTGGGGCAGGATGTCGGCAACTGGGCGCCGGTTGACCGTCAAGGTCAGCCGTTCACCGGCTTCCAACTCAGAAACCACACTGGAAGTCGAGTTCCGAAGCTCGCGAATCGAGACCGCTCGTGTCATGGCAACAAGCGTAGCATCGAATGCGACGGGCTTCAGCCTTCGGGAAGGGGACAGTGCGAAGCCGGTGGGCGGTTCTCCGACTACGCCCGTGGCTCTCCCAGCCCGTGACTCCCGCCGGCGCCCGCCTGGGTCGCCTGGTCGACGCGGTGGACGACGTCATTGGGGTCGGCCACTCCGTAGAAGATGAAGTTGTAGTCGTCGCCGGCGGCCGTGTCGAAGTCGACGTCGCCGATCTGGACGAGGCGCTGGTAGACGGACTGCTTGTAGTTGACGTTCTGGACTCGCTCGAGGCGGGTCTCCTGGACCTCGCGGGAGACGATGCCGCGGCGGATGTTGAGGCGGCGGTCGGTGATCGTGTATGTGGTCGAGACCCGCTTGACGAAGCCGATCAGCACGGTCGCGGCGACGATCGCGAGGACGACGAGGAAGACCGTGCCGCTGCCGGCGCCGAAGAGCTTGAAGACCACCCCGACGAGGGCGGCGATCAGGATTCCCTTCAGGTAGAAACCGATGATCGCGCGCCAGGAGGGGTGGCCCTGGAAGATGATCCGCTCTCCCGGACTGAGGTTGAGGCTCATCGGTGCGCAGCATACCCGCGCCGTCCGCGCCCCTCCATAGCTTGGGAGGGTGTCGATTGCGAGGGTCGAGCCGCTCACCACAGCCCGCGCCCTGCGCGGGCCGTTCGACTACCGGCTGCCTGAGGAGATGGCGGGGCTTGGGGTCGGCAGCCTGCTGCGCGTGCCCTTCGGGCGGCAGCGCCTGCTCGGCGTGGTGGTCGAGCTGGCCGAGGCCTCGGAGCTACCGCCCGAGCGGCTCGCCGAGCCGATCGAGGCGCTCGAGGCGGGGACGCCGCCGGAGCTCGTGAGGCTCGGCCTCTGGATCGCCCGCGAGTACTGCTCGACCCCCTCGCGCGGCCTGCAACTGGTGCTGCCGCCGGGCACCGGCGCGGCCGGGCAGAGAGTGCGCTCGCGGACCGAGTTGCGAGCCGAGATCGCCGCCGCCGGAGAGGCGGCGCTGAGCGGCGGCGAGCGGCTCGGGGTCAAGCAGCGCGCGGCGCTCGAGGCGCTGCGCGCCGGGGAGATGTCGGCGCCGGAGCTGGCCGCGGCGGTTGGCGTCAATCGCTCCGTCCTGCGCCGACTCGAGCAGCGCGGCCTGATCGCCACCCGCAGCTCGCGCGTGCGTCGGCGCTCCGAGCAGCCGGCGGTCGGGGCAGCCCCCGGACGGCCGGTGCTGCTGCCCGAGCAGGAGGCCGCCGTCGCCAGCGTCGTCGCCGCGCTCGACGGCGAGGCCGGTGCGCCCCGCGAGCAGCTGCTGCACGGCGTCACCGGCTCGGGCAAGACAGAGGTCTACCTGGCCGCGGTCGAGGCGGCGCTCGCCCGCGGCCGCAGCGCGATCGTCCTGGTGCCGGAGATCGGCCTCGCCCCGCAGGCCGTGGCCCGCTTCCGCGCCCGGCTCGGCGACCGCTTCGCGGTCCTCCACTCCGCCCTCTCCGACGGTGAGCGCTACGACGAGTGGCGGCGGCTGCGCGGCGGCGAGGCGAGCGTCTGCGTCGGGCCGCGCTCGGCCGTCTTCGCGCCGCTCGCCGACCTCGGCCTGATCGTGATCGACGAGGAGCACGACCCCTCCTACAAGCAGGACGGCGACCCCTGCTACGACGCCCGCGCCGTGGCCCGCCGCCGCGCGGCCGAGGCCGGCGCGGTGCTGCTCGCCGGGACGGCGACGCCGCGGCCCGAGTCCTGGGTCGAGTTGCCGCGCCTCGAGCTGCCCAGCCGCGTCGACGGCCGGGCGATGCCGTCGGTGCGGGTGCTCGACATGCGCGAGGCCGACCCGCGCTCCGGCGCCCTGCACCCCGAGACCTGGGCGGCGCTGGAGGGCGTGCGCGCCGCCGGGCAGAAGGCGATCGTGATGGTCAACCGGCGTGGCTTCGCGCCCTGGCTCACCTGTCGCGGCTGCGGTCGCCACTGGAACTGCCCCAACTGCGACGTCTCGCTGATCGTCCACCGCCACAGCGGCCGCCTCGTCTGTCACCACTGCGCCCACGTCGAACCGGTGCCCCGCTCCTGCGGCGAGTGCGGCTCGACCACGCTCTCGCGCGCCGGGGTCGGGACCGAGCAGGTCGAGGCGCTGCTCGCCGAGCGGCTGGCGCCGATGCCGGTCCTCCGCCTCGACGCCGACACCGCCGCCGGGCGCGGCGCCCACGCCCGCATCCTCGCCGCCTTCGGCGAGGCCGAGAGCGCCGTCCTGGTCGGCACCCAGATGGTCGCCAAGGGGCACGACTTCCCCGAGGTCACCCTGAGCGCGATCCTCGACGCCGACGCCACCCTGCGCTTCCCGGACTTCCGCGCCGCCGAGCGGACCTTCGCGATGGTCACCCAGCTCGCCGGTCGCAGCGGCCGTGGTGCGGCGGGCGGCGAGGTGATCGTCCAGACCCTGGCGCCGGCCGCGCCCAGCATCCTCCACGCCGCCGAGCACGACTCGACCGCCTTCCTCGCCGAGGAGGTCGAGCGCCGCCGCGCCCTGCGTTACCCGCCCTTCTCGCATCTGATCCGGATCGTGCTCAAGGCCGAGTCCGAAGAACGCCTCGACCGCGCCGCGACGACGCTCGCGGAGACCCTCGCCCCGGCCCTGCCCGAGGACACCGACCTGCTCGGCCCGGCGCCGATGTTCCGCGTTCGCAACCGCCATCGCCGCCGCCTGCTGCTCAAGGCACAGGACCGCGAGGCGACCGTCGCCACCGTCCGCGACACGGTCGACCGCCTCGCCGCCGACCGCTCCCTGCGCGACGTCGCGATCTCCGTCGACGTCGATCCGCAGTAGTCCCGATTTCTTTGGGTCAGGGGGGAGAGATTCGGCTCCCGAGCCCTTATAGGGCCAATGCCCATGCGCTTTGGCACCTTGTTCGCCTCCACTGTGGCCGACGGCGGCTTTGCCTTGACCGATGTCGGGACTGGCGATGCTCGGCGGTCTGCTTGGCGAGGTGTTTGTGCGGCTGGCGTCGCTGTTCGGATGGGAGCCCGCCGTCGACGGGTGGCGGGAGGGGATGTTCCTCAGTGCCCTCATCTTCGTCTGTTTGTGGGTGCTCGGAGCCATCGAGGCGTAAGGTGAGGCCCATGTGGACGAGACGTTTTGTCAGCGCTGTCACAGCCGTCGCTCTGGCGGGCATTGGGGCCATGCTCGGAGTGAGCGGGCCGGGTATCTATCTGTTTGAGATAGTCGCGGTGCCCGTGGCGATGGTCACTGGCATCGTGCTGGGCTCTCGGATCCATATGCACAGGCGCGGTCACGCTCGATAGCGGTTTGACTGCGGGCCAGGGGTACGGAAGGCGCCCCTTTGGCCGGGCGCGATCCGGCTGCGCCTTCGGTCCATACAATCGCTCTTGTGAGCGAACCGGCCGAAACCGATACCGAGGAGCGCGCCGAGGGCGAGCTCGAAGCCGAGCTGCTGGCGCGCCGCGAGGCGGCGTTGGCGCACGTGGTCAAGTTCGGCGATCCGGTGCTGAAGAGCGTGGCGTCGCCGGTGCGCGAGTTCGGCGCCGAGCTGCGAGCCGAGGTCGAGCGGATGGTGCGGATCATGCAGGAGGGGATGGGGGTCGGGCTGGCGGCCACGCAGCTGGGGATGCTGCGCCGGCTGCTCGTCTTCCAGGCCGGCGGCGACAGCGAGCCGACGGCGCTGGTCAACCCGGAGATCGAGTGGCTCTCAGACGAGCTGGTCGTCGCCGAGGAGGGCTGTCTCAGTCTGCCACGCGTCTCGATGGACGTCGAGCGGCCGCTGCACGCGCGTTTCGCCGGCCGCGATCTCGACGGCGAGGAGGTGCTGATCGAGGCCTCCGGGCTCGAGGCCCGCGTCCTGCAGCACGAGCTCGACCATCTCGACGGTGTCTTGATCCTCGACCGGGCGCCGCGCGCTCAGCGCAAGGCCGCCCTGCGCGCCCTGCGCGAGGGGACGGGCTACAGCCCCTCAGCCGAGGAGGAGGCCGAGCCGGACGACGGCGGTCACCACCGCGAGCCCCGCGCTGACGCGTGAGGACGGTCTACCTCGGAACCTCGGAGTTCGCCGCCACCGACTTGCGGGCGCTGGCCGACTCGCCGCACCGCCCGCTGCTCGTCATCACCCCGCCCGACCGGCCGAAGGGGCGCGGGCGCCGCACGCTGGCGCCACCGGTGGCTGAGGCGGCTCGCGAGCTCGGCATCGACCTGCTGCAGTGCGTCGACGTCAACGACGAGGCCGCGCTGGCGCGGATCGAGGCCGTCCAGCCCGAGGCGGTCGCCGTCTGCGCCTTCGGGCAGCTGATCCGCGAGCCGCTGCTTTCGCGCTGGCCAATGCTCAACGTGCACCCCTCGCTGCTGCCTCGCTGGCGCGGCGCGGCGCCGATCGAGCGGGCGATCATGGCCGGCGACGAGCGCACCGGAGTCTGCGTGATGCGGGTGACCGCGGGTCTCGACTCCGGCCCGGTGGCCCTGCGCGAGGAGGTTGGGGTCGGCACCGAGGACGACTTCGAGACGCTCTCGGCCAGGCTGGCGGCGCTGGGCGGCGAGCTGCTGGTGCGGGCCCTCCATCTGCTCGCCGAGGGCAGCCTCGAGTTCACGGATCAGGATGAGGACGAGGCGACCTACGCGGAGAAGATCGAAGCGGACGAGCGACGCCTCGACCCGCGCCGGCCGGCGGCCGAGCTGGCCCGCACGGTGCGGGCGTTGACCCCGCACGTCGGCGCCTACCTGGAGACCGAGGGCGGCGAGCGGCTGGGAGTGCGCCGCGCCCGCGCCGTCGACGTCGGCGTCAAGGCCGGCGAGATGCGGGCGGAGTGGGGAGCGCTGCTGCTCGGCTGCGGCCGCGGCACCCTGCGGCTCGAGGTCGTGCAGCCGCCCGGCGGCAGGCCGATGGCGGCGGACGCCTACCTGCGCGGCCACTCGCTGCCGAAGCTGTGATCGCGCCCGCACGCCAGCTCGCCTACGACGTGGTGCGGGCGACCTTCGAGCGCGAAGCCCACACCGAGCGCGCCTTCCGCGAGGCGGCGGACGCGGCCGGGCTCGGCGGGCGCGAGCGGGCCCAGGCCCAGCGCCTCGCCTACGGCGCCGTGCAGCGCCGCGGCACGAGCGACGCCGCGATCTCCCGCCTCACGGAGCGCCGGCTGCGCAGCCTCGACCCGCCCGTGCTGGCGGCGCTCCGCCTCGGCCTCTATGAGCTGCTCTTCGCCGACGCGACGCCTGACCACGCCGCCGTCGACCAAGCGGTCGAGCTGGTCAAGGCGGCCGGCGCGGCCCATGCCGCCGGCTTCGCCAACGCGGTGCTGCGCCGCGCCGCCCGCGAGGGCGAGCGGCTGCGCGAGGACCTGCTCGGTGACGACTCGACTCCCGAGGCAGCCGCCGTCGCCCACTCGGCGCCGCTCTGGCTGGCCCAGATGTGGTGGCGCGAGCTCGGCGCCGGGGACGCCCGCTCGCTGCTCGCCGCCTGCAACGAGCCGCCGGAGACCGCGTTCCGCGTCAACACCCTGCGCACCGATCCCTCCACCGTCCTCGAGCGCCTCAACGCCGCGGGCGTCAGCGCGACCCCAGCCGCTTCCGGTGCGCCTTTTCCGGTCATAGAGGGAAAAAAGCGCACCGGAAGCCCGTTGGAGCTGCCGGAGATGATCGTGGTCGAGGGTCGGACCGGCGAGCTCGTGCCGGAGATGGTCCGGGAGGGGTTGCTGACGCCGCAGAGCCGTGGGTCCGCCGCGGTCGTCTCGGTGCTCGACCCGCGGCCGGGCGAGCACGTGCTCGACCTCTGCGCCGGGCCGGGGATCAAGACCGGCCAGATCGCGGCGCGCATGGAGGACCGCGGCGAGGTGATCTCGGTGGAGAAGGACGCCGGGCGCGCCGCGGAAGTTGCCGACCAGGCTCGCCGCCTCGGCTTGCGCAGCGTCACCGTGGTCGAGTCCGAGGCGAAACCGGTCTGGCGGGCGGGCTTCGACCGCGTGCTCCTCGACCCGCCCTGCTCGGATCTCGGCGCCCTCGCCTCGCGCCCGGACGCCCGCTGGCGCAAGTCCCCGGCGACGATCGAGCGCCTGGTCGAGGTCCAGGCCGAGCTGCTGCGCGGCGCCCGCGAGGCGCTCCGCCCCGGCGGCACGCTGGTCTACTCGACCTGCACGATCAGCCGCCGCGAGAACGAGGACCAGGCATCCGGCGACCCTCAGATCCAGCTCCGTCCCGACCGCGACGGGACCACCGGCTTCTTCATCTGCCGGTCGAGCCGCGATGATGGTGGCGATGGGTGAGGCGGAGAAAGGCGAGAGCGCGATCCGACGGGCGGCCTGCCCGAGCTGCGGCGAGCCCTGGCTGCGCCCGACGCAGCTCCCGGGCCGCTTTCGCTGCGTGTACTGTCTGCGCCGCTATGAGCTCGTCTCGCAGTGCCCCGACTGCGGCGAACACCAAACCATCGCGCGGATGAGCACCACCGAGGACATGACCTGCCAGATCTGCGGCGGTTCGATGCTGAGGCCGATATGAGCGAGCGGATGAAGGAGATAGTCGCCGCGCCGCGGGTGGCGCCGTCGATCCTCTCGGCCGACTTCGGGCGGCTCGGGGAGCAGCTCGACGAGGTGCTCGGGGCGGGAGCGCGGGTGATCCACTTCGATGTGATGGACGGGCATTTCGTGCCGCCGATCACGATCGGGCCGCTGGTTGCCGGCTCGATCGCCGACCGGGTGCACGCCGCCGGCGCCGTGCTCGACGTGCACCTGATGATCGAGGCGCCCGAGCGCCAGATCGAGGCCTTTGCGGAGGCCGGCGCCGACTCGATCACCTTCCACGTCGAGGCGACCGCGCACGCCAACCGCACCCTGGCCGCGATCCGCGAGCTCGGCTGCTTGGCGGGGATCGCGCTCAACCCGGGCACGCCGGTCGAGGCGGTCTCCGAGCTGCGCGATCTCGCCGACATCGTCCTCTGCATGACCGTCAACCCCGGCTGGGGAGGCCAGGCCTTCATCCCCGGCTCGCCGGACAAGGTCGCGCGCCTCAGGCCGCTCGTCGGCAAGGCCAGGATCGAGGTCGACGGCGGCGTCGACGTGGCGAGTGCCGGCTCGGTGGCCGCCGCCGGCGCCTCGCTCTACGTCGCCGGCTCGGCCGTCTTCGGCTCGGACGATCCCGGGGCCGCCTACGCCGAGATCGCCCGGGCGGCCGGCGCCGTCTGAGCGGGGCGCCCGTGCCGCGAGACAGCAAGCCGCTGCTCGACCTGATCGGGGGGCTGCGCATGCTCGGCCTGGCGATTCTCGGCCTGCTGGCGCTCGGCACCGCCGGCTACGTGATCACCGAAGGGACCTCGATCGGCTTCGGCTTCGTCTGGGCGCTCGACACGGTCGCCACCGTCGGCTCGATCCCGGAGCCGGCCAGCACCGGCGGCCAGCTGCTCAAGGTCGGGCTGATCGTCTTCGGCGTGGGTACCCTCTTCTACGCACTCGTCACAGTCACCGAGTTCCTCGTCGCGGGCCACCTCACCGGTTTGCTCGAGGAGAGAAGGACGCTGAGGAAGATCGACTCGCTGAGGGACCATTACGTGATCTGCGGTTTCGGTCGCGTCGGCCGCCAGGCCGGCCGCGACCTGCGCGCAGCCGGTCGCCCCTTCGTCGTCCTTGACATCAATCCCGAGCACACGCGCGAGCGCGCCGAGGCGATGGGCGCCCCGTTCATCGAGGGCTCGCCCTCCGACGACGAGGTGCTGCGCTCGGCGGGGATCATGCACGCCGCCGGGATCATGGCCTGCGTCGACTCCGATGCGGAGAACATCTTCATCACGCTGACCGCTCGTGAGCTGCGTTCCGACATCACGATCGTCGCCCGCGCCAGCGTCGAGGACTCCGAAAGCAAGCTGCGCCGCGCCGGCGCCGACCGCATCGTCTCTCCGTACAAGACAAGCGGCTCGCAGATGGCCCGTCTCGCTCTGCACCCGCAGGTCACCGGCGTCGTCGATGTGGCGCCCGAGTACCGGATGGAGGAGATCGAGGTGACCGTCGGCTGCGAGGCGGCCGGCAAGCGGATCGACGATGTTCGCGGCGAGGCTCTGGTGGTAGCGCTGCGCCGCGAGAAGGGCGGCGTCGAACCCGAGCCCCCCGGCCACACGGTCCTCGCCGACGGCGACATCGTCGTCGCGATCGGCGAAACGGGGTCGCTGGAGCAGCTCGAGGATCTGCTGGCCGCGCCGACGGCCTGACTCACCCGCGGGCGATCAGCGCGCCGATGACCTCCTGCCACCAGGCCAGCTCGGCCGGCTCGTCGTCGCCGACCCGCTGGGCGCGGCGCTCGCACCAGCCGGCGAGCGAGCGGCGGTCGCCGACCGCGACGGTGGTCTCCGCGGTGAGGGCGTAGCGGCCGTCGGCGATCGCGACGAGGGCCGCCGGGCGGTCGCGGCGGCTGCGCAGGACCGAGACGACGGCGATGCCGTGGACTTCGCGCGGCGCCGAGGGGTCGGCCATCTCACCGCCGGGGCCGACGGAGAAGATCTGCGGGGCGCCCCGCGGCGGCAGCCTCGGCGGCGGCGGCCTGCCGACCGGGCCGTCGCGCCAGCGCCGGGTGAGGTCCTCGACCTCCTCGCGCAGTTCGCCGCGGACCAGAACGTGCAGCTCGTCGCCCTCGCGCACCTCGGTCGAGCCGCGCGGCGGGATCGCGTGGCCGTCGCGGACGATGACGTTGACCAGCGCCTCGCGCGGCAGGCCAAGTTCGCGCACCAGGTGCCCGGCGGCGGCGGCGCCGGGCGGGATCCGGACCGCGACCACCTCGCCGCCCATCCGCTGGATCCGCCCCGACTCGAGCAGCCGCCGGGGCAGCGCCGGCTCGTCGGTGGTCAGACCGAGCCTGCCGGCCAGCGGCTCGAAGGTCGCTCCCTGGACCAGGGTCGAGGTGACGACGACGAAGAAGACGATCGCGAAGAGCTGTTCGCCGCTGCCGACCCCGGCGACCACGGGAAACGTCGCCAGCCAGATCGGCGTCGCGCCGCGCAGGCCGGCCCAGCCCAGCATCGCCCGCTCGCGCAGGTCGAGTGGCGAGAAGGCGGTGGCGACGAAGGCGGCCAGTGGCCGGGCCACCACGATCAGCACCGCCGAGAGCGCGAGGCTCTCCCAGGCGACGTCGCCGAGCGCGCTGGGGAAGACGAGCAGCCCGAGCAGGATGAAGAGGCCGATCTGCGCCACCCAGCCGACCCCCTCGTGGAAGGCGACGACCGTGCGTCGCGCCGGGATCGGCGCCGAGCCGAGCGACAGCGCGGTCAGGTAGACGGCGAGGAAGCCCGAGCCGTGAGCGACCTCGGCGAGGCCGAAGGCGAGCCCGGCGATCGCGATCGTCGCCACCGGGTAGATGCCGTCAGTCGGCAGCCGCACGCGCTCCAGGGCGGCGACCGCGGCCCGTCCGAGCGCCAGCCCGACCGCGACCCCGATCGCCAGTTTGAGGACCAGCAGCCCGACCATGTCGGCGAAGCCGAAGCTCGGGTCCTGCAGCCATTCGATGAAGCCGATCACGAGCAGCAGGGCGACCGGGTCGTTCATCCCCGACTCGCCCTCGAGCGAGCGTGCCAGCCGCTTTTTCAGGGTCGAGCGACGCAGCACGGCGAAGATCGCCGCCGAGTCGGTGGCGGCCACCGCGGCGCCGACGATCATCCCTTCCAGCACGCCGAAGCCGAAGATCCAGTGGGCGGCGAGCCCGGCCGCGCAGGCGGTGAGCGCGGTGCCGACCGTGGCCATCGCGGCGGCCGTGCCGAGCACCGGCCGGATCTCCGACCAGCCCGCCGTGAGGCCGCCCTCGAAGAGGATCAGGACGAGGGCGATCGTGCCCAGGGTGCGGGCCAGGCGCGCGTTGTCGAACTCGATCCCGCCGAGCCCTTCCGAGCCGGCGAGCATGCCGAGCCCGAGAAAGAGCAGCAGGCCGGGGATGCGGATCCGGTCGGCGAGCAGCGCCCCACCGATCCCCGCGGCGAGCAGGGCGCCGGCGATCAGGATCAGCTCGGCGTCGTGGCCACCCATCGACGGACCCTAGTGAACCGGTCTCAGACGTTGTCGTCGATCATCGCCAGCTCGGCCTCCAGCTCCTCGGGCGAGCCCGGTCGCGGCACGTCCTCGGCCCGTTCGTGCGGACGACGGTAGACGTAGTAGAGGAGCGAGAGGAGGACGCCGGCGGCAAGCAGGAAGCCGATCTCGACCCGGCGGTACTCGTTGCTGACCAGCGGCACGAAGTTCCAGCCGATGAAGAGCACGGCGCAGAAGATCCAGCGGGCGGCCGCGCGGCGCACCTGGCCCTGGGCGATGCAGGCCTGGTTGACGGTGACCGAGGCGAGGTAGAGGCCCATGCCGAGCGTGACCAGCAGCAGGCCCTCGCGGTCGTAGGTGAACTTCTTGCTGAAGGCGAGCTGCATCGCGGTCGGCCCGGCGACGGCCATGAAGAGGAAGGCGAGCGCGGTGAAGGCGGCCAGACCGAGCAGGACCATGCGCACCGAGCGGTGGAACTCGTCCTCGCTGCCCGGCTCCTCGCTGGTGTGCAGGCCGGTGAGGTGGGGGAGGATGCTGGTCGAGACCGCCTGGAAGAGTTGCAGCGGCGCCCGGGCGATCATCAGCACGTTGAAGATGAAGCCGGCGGCGGCCGCTCCCTGTAGGCCGCGGACGACCAGCGGCCCGGCGTTGAGGAAGGCCTGTTCGCTGAACATGATCACCAGCACCGCCGCGGCAAAGCCGCCGCCCTTGGCCATCGAGACCGATGAGTCCTTCTCGTCGCTCGCCGGCGGCGCGGCGGCCTGCTCGCGTTTGGCGCGGCGGGCAAAGGCGAAGGGGACGACGATCAGGGAAAGTGCGGGCGCGGCGACGATCCCGACAGCGACCGCCGACTGGCCGCTGAGCACGCTGACCGCGACCAGCACCGCAAAGATCGTGCGGAAGCAGGATTCGGAGAGGATCAGCGCGGTGAACAGCCCGAAGCGCTTGTTGCCGGCGAGGAAGCCCCGAGCGAAGTAGCTCGCCGCGTAGAAGAGGACGGCGCCGAAGAAGATCCAGTAGAGCGTTTCGTTGCCCTCGAGCACGCCGTCCTGGAGCGGACCGCGCAGGGCGAGGGCGAGCACCGCGAAGCTCAGCGAGAGGCCGAGTTGGATCAGCGAGGCGTTGCGCGTCGTGCCGCCGATCGGCTCGCCCTTGACGCGGTGTTCGGCGATGTGCCGCGAGAGCAGCTGTTCGATCGGCCGGTAGAGGGTCGAGATCGTGATGAAGACGGCCGACCAGAGCACCGTGATCTGCCCGTAGTCGGGCTTCGAGAGCACGTGCGAGGCGATGAAGAAGTAGACGTAGGTGATCAGGCCGGTGAGGCCGACGCCGATCGCCAGGAAGCTGGCGGTCTTGCCGTAGTCGCCGGCGCTGGCGGTGCCGGCGCCGCCCTCCGGGGCGGCGCCGTTGGGCCCGGTGCTCGCGCTCATCGCCGCGCGCCCGGCTCGTAGTGGGAGGGCTCGACCCCCTGCGCCAACTCGACCCGCCGCACCCGCTCGAAGACCCGCTGGGTCATCACCCGCTGGCCGGCGAGCAGGTCGCCGATCACGCCCAGGGCGACGAGCTGGATGGCGGCGATGAAGAGCACCGCGCCGAGGATCAGCGACTGGATGTGGCCGGTCGAGTCGCCGTTGAGGATCCAGTCGAGCAGGAAGGGCAGCCAGGCGGCGAGCGCGAGGACCGCGACGAGCAGCCCCGCCGTGGCGAAGACCCGCAGCGGCTCGTAGCGGGCGTAGATGCGCAGGATCGAGAGCGCGTTGCGGCGCACGTAGGCGCCGGTCGAACCGAAGAGCCGCGACTCGCGCGTCTGCGGGTTGGTGCCGACCTCGACCTGGTCGACGGCGACCAGCATCTTCCCGGCCTGGATCAGGCTCTCCAGCGTGTAGGTGAAGTCGTCGACGACCAGCAGGCCGAGCGCCGCCTCGCGGTTGTAGGCGCGGAAGCCCGAGGTCGTGTCGGCGATCTCGGTCCCCGAGAGCCGCCGCACGACCCAACTGCCGAGACGCTGCAACCGCTTCTTCTGCCCGGAGAAGTGCTCGATCTCTCCCACCCGCCGGTCGCCGACCACCATGTCGGCCTCGCCGGCGAGAATCGGCCCGAGCAGCTTGGGGATGTCGGCGCCGCGGTACTGGTTGTCGGCGTCGGTGTTGACGACCACGTCGGCGCCGAGCTTGAGGCAGGCGTCGAGCCCCGCCTGGAAACCGGCCGCCAGCCCCTTGTTGTTGGTCAGCCGCACGATGTGCTCGACTCCGTTCTCGCGGGCGACCTCGACCGTGCGGTCGGTCGAGCCGTCGTCGATCACCAGCAGCTCGACCTCGCCGACGCCGTCGATCCGCCGCGGGATGTCGGCGATCGTCGCCGGGAGCGTCGCCTCCTCGTTGAGGCAGGGGATCTGGACGATCAGCTTCATGGCGCGGTCAGGGTACCCGGGGGCGGGGTCGGCTAGGGGAGTAAGCTTGACTGATTGACCAGTCAGTCAATGCTATGAACGCGCAGCTCACAGGCACGGATCGCGAGCATCTGCGCAGAGCGCTTGAGCTTGCTGAGCGCGGGCGGGGGCGCGTGACTCCCAATCCTCTTGTCGGAGCTTTGGTGGTGAGCGATGGCGAGGTGATTGGTGAGGGGTGGCATGCCGAATTGGGCGAGCTTCACGCCGAGCGGGCGGCTCTCGCTGACTGCAAGGGCAAAGCGTCAGATCCACAGGCCGGATCGACTATGTACGTCACCCTTGAGCCCTGCGCACATACGGGCCGCCAACCGCCTTGCACCGAGGCGATCTTGGAAGCCGGGATTTCTCGCGTCGTGATCGCTTCTGACGATCCAAGCGAGAAGGCATCCGGTCGCGGGCCCGGGATCCTGCGTGACGGCGGCGTGGAGGTTGAGTTTGCGAGTGGGGAGGAGGCGACCGCGGCTCGGTTGCTCAACCAGCCGTTCCGCAAGCACGCTCGCACCGGGTTGCCCCTCGTCACCTTGAAGCTCGCGATGTCCCTCGACGGCCAGACGACGACTCAGCCCGGCGACTCCCCCTGGATCTCCGGCGAGCAAAGCCGCGAGCGAGTCCACCAATGGCGAGCCGAATCCGACGCAATCGCCGTGGGCATCGGCACCATCCTCAGCGACGACCCCCTCCTCACAGCCCGCCCCAGCGCTTCCGGTGCGCCTTATCCCCGCGATGAGGAGGAAAAGCGCATCGGAACGGACGTGCGGCAGCCGCTCAGGGTCGTGTTCGACCGCGGCGCCCGGCTGCCGCTCGATTCGAAGCTGATGAAGACGCTTGACGAGGCGCCTGTGCTCGTAGTTGCCTCGCCGCGGGCGGACCAGGCCTCCACGCAGGCACTCCGCGACGCAGGCGCCGAAGTCCTTGTAGCCGACGGCATCGAAGCCGCCCTCGCCGATCTCGGCCGCCGCGGCATCACGAGTCTCTTCCTCGAGGGCGGCCGCACTCTCGCGGCTGCGTTCCAAGCGGCGGACCAGATAGACGAGGCGCGTGTCTTCATCGCCCCGATTCTGCTCGGCTCAGGGCGCCTCGAGGCGCTTGGGCCTGACCCCGAGGACACGCTGATCGCGACCCGCTTCAAGGAGTGGTGAGCGTGTTCACGGGACTCGTTCAGGACATCGGGACGGTCGAGTCAGCGGATCGCAGCGGCGATGGCTCGGCGCTGCGGATCGCGACATCGCTGGCGCCCGAGATCGCCGAGGGCGACTCGGTGGCGGTCAACGGCGTCTGTCTCACGGCCACGGCGGTGAGCGCGACGGGCTTCGAGACCGAGGCGATGAACCAGACGCTGACCGTGACGGGGCTCGGCGGTCTGCAGGACGGCGCTCGAGTCAACCTCGAGTTGGCGATGCGGCCGACGGACCGGCTTGGCGGCCACATCGTTCAGGGGCACGCCGACGGCGTGGGGGAGGTTGTCGCGGTTGAGGAGGACGGCTTCGCCCGGCGGGTGCGCGTCGCGCTTGGGCCTGAGCTGCTCCGCTACGCGATCGACAAGGGCTCGATCACGCTCAACGGGGTCAGTCTGACGATCGCCGATTTGGGGGATTCTTGGGTCGTTGTTTCCCTGATTCCCGAGACCCTTGAGCGGACCAACCTCGGCGCCGCGAAGCCCGGGGACAGGCTGAACGTGGAGTGCGATCTGGTGGCGAAGTATGTTGAGCGACTGGTCGCGCCAGCGGCCGGAGAGGAGCGGACGTGAGCCAGATGACTGAGACGCAGCGGACAGACGGATCGGGCGCGGGGACGGGGGCGAGCCCCTTCTCGACGATCGAGGAAGGGATCGAGGAGATCCGCGCCGGGCGGATGGTCGTCGTCTGCGACGGCGAGGACCGCGAGAACGAGGGCGACCTGGTGATGGCGGCGCAGTTCGCGACGCCGGAGGCGGTCAACTTCATGGCCAAGGAGGCGCGCGGCCTGATCTGCCTCGCGCTCACCGCCGAGCGCTGCGAGAGGCTCGGCCTGAAGCTGATGGCGGCCAAGAACGAGGCGCCGCTGCAGACCGCCTTCACGGTGACGATCGAGGCGGCCGGCGGGGTCAGCACCGGGATCTCCGCCCACGACCGCGCCCACACGATCCAGGTCGCGATCGACCCCGAGTCCGGCCCGGAGGAGATCGTCGTGCCCGGCCACATGTTCCCGCTGCGCGCCAAGGACGGCGGCGTGCTGGAGCGCACCGGCCACACCGAGGCGAGCGTCGACCTCGCCCGCCTCGCTGGGCTCACCCCGGCGGGCGTGATCTGCGAGGTGATGAACGACGACGGCACGATGGCCCGGGTCCCCGACCTCATGCCCTACTGCGAGCGGCACGGCCTGAAGATGATCACCGTCGCCGACCTGATTTCCTACCGGCGCCGCACCGAGGAGAAGCTGGTCGAGCGGGTGGTCTCGACCGCCCTGCCGACCGAGTTCGGCGACTTCACCGCGGTCGGCTACCGCTCGCTGGTCGACGACAAGCACCACGTGGCGATGGTCAAGGGCGACGTCGACGGGGCGGAGGACGTGCTCGTCCGCGTGCACAGCGAGTGCCTCACCGGCGACGTCTTCCACAGCATGCGCTGCGACTGCGGCGAGCAACTGGTCGCGGCCCTGACCCAGATCGAGCGCGAGGGGCGCGGCGTCCTGCTCTACCTCTCCCAGGAGGGGCGCGGGATCGGCCTGCTCAACAAGCTGCGGGCTTACAAGCTCCAGGAGGAGGGGGCGGACACGGTCGAGGCCAACCTCAAGCTCGGTCTGCCCGCCGATCTGCGCGACTACGGGATCGGCGCCCAGATCCTCGGCGACCTCGGCCTGACCAGCATCCGCATCCTCACCAACAACCCGAAGAAGATCGTCGGGCTGGAGGGCTACGGGCTCTCGGTCACCGAGCAAGTGCCGATCGAGTCGGCGCCCAACGCCCACAACGAGGCATACCTGCGGGCGAAGCGCGACAAGATGGGCCACACACTGCACCACCAGGGGCTCGCCTTCGACGAGGAGATGATCCGCGACGAGGACGAGCGCGACGCCGCAGGCGAGGGCGGCGGGGCCGATGGCTGAGTCGACCGCCTTCCTCGAGGACTTCAGCGAGGAGGAGCGCGAGCGGCTTTCCGGGCGCGAGTTCGCCGTCTGCGTCGGCCGCTTCTACGAGGACCTCGCGGAACGGCTGCTGAGCGGTGCCCGCGAGGGCTTCGAACTGGCCGGCGTGCCGGCCTCCTCGGTCAGCGAGGTCTCGGTCCCTGGCGCCTACGAGCTCCCCTTCGCCGCCAAGCTCCATGCCACCACGGGCCGCTTCTCCGGCGTCGCCTGCCTCGGCGTCGTCATCCGCGGCGAGACCGACCACTACGACTTCGTCTGTGCCGAGGCCGCTCGCGGCATCCAGGACGTGCAGTTGGAGACCGGCGTCCCCTGCTCCTTCGGCGTGATCACCTGCGACACGATGGACCAGGCGCTCGCCCGCGCCAACGGCGACAAGCGCGACCAGGGCCGCAACGCCGCCCTGACCGTCGCCCGCATGACCCTGCTCAAACAGGCGGTCAACCCGTACCGCTGGCAGGTCCGCGACGGCTGATAGCGGGCATCAGGGGTGCCTGGTACTTCGTCAGCTTGCCCGCAGGGTTGCGACCGGATAACGGCTCAGGACGCGATCGGACGTCACCAGCGTCAGCCCATCGATGATCGCTTGGGCCACGAGCATTCGGTCGAAGGGGTCGCCGTGGTAGTTCGGCATTGAGCCGATCGCCTTGGTGTGACGAAGCTGCACCGGCAGCAACCGGAATTGGTGAGCCTCCACAGCGTCGCCGAGATCCTCGGGCGCACGAAGTCTTTTCTCGGATCGCTTGATCGCTATCTCCCACGGGCTGATCACGCTGACGAAGACATCGTTTTCTTCGCTGGAGATGGCGTCCCTGGCCTGGGCGGACAGCAGGCCAGGTTCGGAAAAAGCCCAAATCATCGTGTGGGTGTCGAGCAGCAGCTTCAACTGCCCCCCAAAAGGTCTTCGTCGCCGGGGAAGATCTCGCCTTCGAATTCGCGCGCGGTTTCCCGCTTCATCTCGGCCCATTCCTCCAGGGACGGAACGTCGAACTTTCCCTCCCATCCGCCGAGCCTGCGCTTCCCAGACTTCTTCTGAGGCATCGGCACCAGCTTCGCTGCCGGCTTGCCGGCGCGGGTGATCACGATCTGCTCGCCGCCCTCGACTCGGGCAACCAGCTTCGAGAGGTGGGTCTTGGCCTCGTGCATGTTCACCGCATCCAAGTCCTCAGCGGCCATTTCTCTCCCCCCTCCGGACGGAAGTCGCAACCATTTGCTTAGTTAGTCCACTTAGCTAACTCTCGATCACGGTAGCATGCCCGACCCGATGGCCAAGGTGTGTCACAGCTGCGGAAAGGGACCGGCGTTCGGCCAGTCACGCAGCCACTCGATGGTCGCCACCAAGCGGCGCTTCGATCCGAACCTGCAGAAGGTGCGGATCGTCGAGAACGGGCGGAGGCTTCGCACCTACGTCTGCACCCGCTGCCTCAAGGCCAACAAGGTCACCAAGGCTGCGTAAGCGCCGACTCCCGACCAGCTTCCGGCCCACCCCTCCGAATCGCTCAGTCAGCCGAGACGACCACCGGGTGCTCGCCGGTTGGGCGTGGGTCGCCCTCCTCGGGCTCCACATGGAGCCGGGGGAGCAACCGGTCGAGCCAGCTGGGCAGCCACCAGGCTCGCTTGCCGAAGAGCTGCATGATCGACGGGACGAGGACGGAGCGGATGATCACGGCGTCGATGAAGACAGCCGATGCGAGGCCGAGGCCGAAGAGTTTGATGATCCGGTCTTCGCCGATCATGAAGGAGGCGAAGACGGTGACCATGATCGCCGCCGCGGCGGTGATCACGCGGCCGGTCAGGGCGAGACCTCGAGTTACGGCGAGGGTCGCGTCATGGCTGCTCTCCCACTCCTCGTGGATGCGCGACATCAGGAAGACCTCGTAGTCCATCGAGAGGCCGAAGATGATCGCGAAGAGGAAGACGGGGAAGAAGGAGACGATCGGGCCGGTGCCGTCGACCCCGATCAGGCTGGCGCCCCAGCCCCACTGGAAGACGGCGACGATCAGGCCGAAGGCGGCGCCGATGCTGAGCAGGTTCATCACCATCGCCTTGAGCGGCACCAGCAGCGAGCGGAAGACCGCCATCAGCAGCAGGGCCGAGAGCAGCACGACGACGCCGATGAAGAGCGGCAGCTTTTCGGCGATCGCGTCGCCGAAGTCCTCGAAGATCGCGGTGATGCCGCCGACGTGCAGCTGGGCACCGGTCTTCTGCTCGATCGGCGGCAGCACGTCGTTGCGGATGTGGTCGAGCAGCTTGGTGGTGTCGGCGCTCTGTGGCGAGGTCGTCGGGTAGAGCTGGAAGACGCCGGTGTTCTTGGCCGGGTTGAGCGTGATCGAGGTGACCCTGGCCACGCCTTCTTCGTTCTTCAGCGTCTTTCGCAAGGAGACGAGCGCTTCGTCCTCGCCCTTGCCTGGCAGCGCCCCGACCATCGCGAAGGGGCCGTTGAAGCCGGGGCCGAAGCCTTCGGCGAGCAGGTCGTAGGCCTTGCGCGTGCTCGAGCCGGCCGGGTCCGTGCCGGCGTCGTTGGAGCCGAGGCGCAGCGAGAGGGTCGGAACGCAGAGCAGCAGCAGAAGGCCACCGGAGAGCACGGCCGAGAGCACCGGCCGTTTCTGGATCTCGCGGCTCCAGCGGAACCAGCGCGTGTCCTCGGCGGTGGACGGCTTGCGCTTGCCCAGTCCGGGAATGCGCAGCCGGTCGACGCGCTTGCCGGCGATCGTCAGCAGTGCCGGCAGCAGGGTCAGGGCGGCGATCATCGTGAAGAGCACCGCCAGGGCGGCGGCCATCGCGACGCCGTAGAGGAAGCTGATGCCGAGCAGCAGCATCCCCATCAGCGAGATGATCACCGTGACGCCGGCGAAGAGCACGGCGCGGCCCGCCGTGTCGACCGCGGCGATCGCCGCCGGCCGCGGCGCGAGCCCCTCGTCGAGCCCGTTGCGGAAGCGGGTGAGGATGAAGAGCGCGTAGTCGATGCCGACGCCGAGGCCGATCATCGCCGCCAACTGCGGCGCGAAGTTGGCGGTGTCGAAGACATGCGTGCCGAGGGTGACCAGGCTGATGCCGACCCCGAGCGCAAACAGCGCGGTGAGCAGCGGCAGGCCCATCGCCACGACCGAGCCGAAGGTCAGGAGCAGGATCACGACGGCGGCCAGCAGGCCGATCATGAACGACGAGTCCCCGCCTTCTTCTTCCTGGCGCACTTCCTCGACCGGGGCTCCGCCGAGCTCCACCTGGAGGCCGTCGCGGTTGGCCGCCTTGCCGATCGCGACCAGCTTTCTGATGTCGTCCTTTTCGAGCTTGTTGGTGGCGACGTCGTACTGCACGGTCGCGTATGCGATCTCGCCGTTGTCGCTGATCGCCCCGGCGCCGCCGGGCGCGTAGGGGCTGGCGACTTCGCTGACGTGCGGCAGCGCTTCGGCTTCGGCAAAGACGCCTTCCATGGTCTTGCGGACGGCGGGCGAATCGGCCCCGGCCGGCGCCTTGTAGACGATTTCGGCGGTCACTCCGGACTGCTGGGGGAACCGTTCTTCGAGCAGGTCGAAGGCTTCCTGGGAGTCGGAGGACGGCAGCTTGAATTCTTCGGTGAAGTCGGCGCCGACCGAGCCGGCGATCATCCCGATTCCGATCAGGGCGACGACCCAGCCGAGGATCACGGTCTTGCGGTGTCCGGTGGTCCAGGTGGCGAAGCGTCTCATCGAGCGCCGCACCGTAGCGAACCCGGCGGCCGGGCAGGTTAGATTTCGGCCAATGCCCGATCCCTCGATCGTGCGCTTCCGGCGCGTCGTCAACTCGGCCTGCGCGCACCTGGAGGCGCGTCGCCAGGAGGTCAACGACCTCAACGTCTTCCCGGTCGCCGACGGCGACACCGGCGACAACATGGCGATGACGATGCGGGCGGTGATGGAGGAGCTCGACCACCTCAAGGACATCGAGGTCGACGAGGTCGGCCGCACGCAGCTGGTCCAGGCGCTGGCCAGAGCGGCGTTGATGGGCGCGCGCGGCAACTCCGGCGTGATCCTCAGCCAGATCGTTCGCGGCGCCGCCGAGGAGCTCGCCAGCCGGCCCGGAGAGCTGATCGACCCGGTGCTGGTCGCCTCGGCCTTCGCCAGCGCCGCCGACGCCGCTTACGATTCGGTGCGCGAGCCGGCCGAGGGAACGATGTTGACCGTCTTCCGCGAGATGGCGCACTCGATCGCCCGCCAGCTCGCTCACCTCGATGCCGAGAAACAGCGGCTCGACACCGGAGTCTCCGACGCCGTTCAGGACGCGGTCCTCGCCGAGGTGCTGGAGCGGGCGATCGAGGACGGCCAGCGCGCCGTCGAGCGGACGCCCGAGCAGCTCGACGTGCTGCGCGACTCGGGCGTGGTCGACGCCGGCGGCTACGGCCTCGTCCTGATCCTCGCCGGGGTGGTCGCCGGCCTGCGCGGGGACGGCGCCGAGGTCCCCGAGGTCGACCATCACGAGGCGCCCCGCCTCAGCCGCCCGCACCACGAGGACAGCCGCTTCCGTTACTGCACGAACTTCATCGTCTCCGGCGCCGGCCTCAACAGCCGCGAGTTCCTGCCTCGGCTCGAGGGCCTCGGCGACTCGGTGCTGGTCGTCGGCGACGAGGTGACGCTCAAGGTTCACGTCCACACCGACAACCCGGAGGCCGCGGTGGCTCTCTTCGAGGGCACCGGCGAGGTGACCAACCTCGACGTCGCCGACATGCGCGAGCAGATCGCCGAGCGCCGCGCGCGGCTCGAGGGCGGCCAGACCGGCGCCCTCGCGGTTGCGGCGGGAGACGGACTTGAACGGCTGTTTGCCGAGCTCGGCGCTCACGTGGTCCCCGGCGGCGAGACGCTCAACCCGTCCACCTATGAGCTGCTCGCCGGCATCCACGAGGTGCCGGCCGAGGAGGTGCTCGTCTTCCCCAGCTCCTCGAACGTGGTAATGGCCGCCGAGCGGGCCTGCGAGCTCTCCGAGAAGCCGGCGCGGGTGATCGGCGCGACTTCGCAGCAGGCCAGCCTGCTCGCTCTGGTCGAGTTCGACCGGGGAGCGCCGGCGGCGGAGAACGCCGAGCGGCTCGAGGCGGCGCTGGCGACGGTCGCCGCGGGCGGCGTCGCCCCGGCGGCGCGCGACGACGCCCAGGGCCGCTTTCGCAAGGGCGACGCGGTCGGCTTCGTCGGCGAGGAGATCGTCGCCTGGGGCGGGGCGGGCTCGACCCTGGCGGTGACGATCGAGCGGCTCGCGGTTGAGGCGGAGATCGTCACCGTGATCGGCGGGGCCGAGGCGCCGATCGAGCTCGACGAGCTCGACCCGCACGTGCCGGCGGGGGTCGAGATCGAGACCCACGATGGGGGTCAGCCGAGCTGGTGGTGGCTGCTGGCGGCGCAGTAGTGCGCGGCTTCGCCGGCGCCGCGGAGCTCACCCCCGCCCAGCTGCGCGAGGCGCCGGTCCGCCTGCCGCGCCCGAGCGCCCTCGACGTTTCGCTGCAGACCCTGGACGGCGTCGGGCCGCGCCTGGCCGAGGCGGCTGCCGACGCCGGACTCATGACCGTCGGCGACCTGCTCACCCGCTTCCCGCATCGCCACCGCGACCGCCAGGTCGTGTCCGTGGCGACGCTCGAGCCCAAGCGCGAGGCGACGATCGCGGTCGAGGTGCTCTCCGACGCCGGCCGTCCCTACCGACCGCGCCGCGGGCTCAGCATCCTCACCGTCAAGGTCGGGGACGAGAGCGGGGCGATTCGTGCCACCTGGTTCAACCAGCCCTGGCTGGCCCCGAAGCTGACGGCCGGGGCGACGATGGTCCTCACCGGGTCCGTCGACAAGCGCGGCTTCCGGGTCTCCGAGTACGACTTCGGCGGCGAGGCGAGCGAAGGTCTGGTCCCGGTGCATCCGGGCACCGAACAGCTCAAAGCCCAGCGCCTGCGCCAGTGGATGGAGCAGGCGATCGGGTCGGTGGGAAACCTGCTCGAGCCGCTGCCCGCCCAGCTGCGCGCGCGGCACCGGCTGGCGGACGCGGCGGACGCGGTGACCGCCGTCCATTTCCCCGAGAGCGAGGTCGACGTCGAAGAAGCGCGCGAGCGGCTGCGCTTCGAGGAGCTCTTCCTCTACCAGGCGATTCTCGCGACGCGCAAGCGCAGCCACCGCTTGGCGCGCCCCGCGCAGCGGCTGGGACGGCGAGGGGAGGCGGTCGAGCGCTGGCTCGCGTCGCTCCCATTCGAGCCGACCGGCGACCAGTGGCGGGCGTTCGAGGAGATCGACGCCGACCTCGAATCGGGCGAGCCGATGCAGCGGCTGCTGATGGGCGAGGTCGGCTCGGGCAAGACCGTGGTGGCGCTATACGCGATGCTGCGGGCGCTGGAAGCCGGCTACCAGGCGGCGCTGATGGCGCCGACCGAGACCCTCGCCGAGCAGCACGCGACCACGCTCGGCAAGCTCCTGGCGGAGGAGGCGACGCCCTTCGCGCTGCTCACCGGGGCGACCCCCGCGGCCCGCCGCCGCGAGGCCCTGGACCGGCTGGCGAGCGGCGAGCTCGGCCTGGTCGTCGGCACCCACGCCCTGGTCGAGCCGACGGTCGAGTTCGCCCGTCTCGGGCTCAGCGTCGTCGACGAGCAGCACCGTTTCGGGGTCGAGCAGCGCCGGGCGCTCGACTCGAAGGGGGCCGAAGGCCTGGCGCCGCACGTCCTGCACATGACCGCGACCCCGATCCCACGCACGCTCTCGCTGACCGCCTACGGAGACCTCGACACGACCGCCCTGCACGAGCTGCCCTCGGGCCGCAAGCCGGTCTCCACCCGGATCGTCGAGGAGGACGAGCGCGAGGGCGCCTACGAGTTCCTGCGCGGCCAGCTGCGCGCGGGGCGCCAGGCCTTCGTCGTCTGCCCGCTGGTCTCCGAGTCGGAGAAGGTCCAGGGGCGGGCCGCCGAGGTCGAGGCGCAGCGGCTGGCCGCCGGCGAGCTGCGCGACTTCCGGGTCGGCACGATCCACGGCCAGATGCGTTCGGCCGAGAAGGCGGCGGCGATGGAGGCGTTTGCCGCGGGCGAGACCGACGTACTGGTGGCGACGACCGTGATAGAGGTTGGCATCGACGTGGCCAACGCGACCGTAATGGTGATCGAGGGAGCCGAGCGCTACGGCGTCTCGCAGCTGCACCAGCTGCGCGGCCGGGTCGGCCGCGGCGAGCACGAGTCCGTCTGCATGCTCTTCCCCGAAGACGCCGGCGCGATGGCGCGCCGCCGCCTCAAGGCGGTCGAGCGCGAGAGCGACGGCTTCAAGCTGGCCGAGGTCGACCTGCTGCTGCGCGGCGAGGGCGAGGTGCTCGGCACCCGCCAGCACGGCCTGCCCCGCTTCGCCGTCGCCGAGCTCCCCGAGGACGCCGACGCCCTAGCGGCCGCCCGCGAAGAGGTCCTACGCCTCCTCGAAGAGCACGGCTCCCTAAACGCCCCAGCCCTTGGCCCCCTCCTCGACGCCGCCCACCGCCGCTTCGGCGCCGCCGCCTCCGACCCAATCCCCCTGTGAGGATCGTCGGTGGAGAGCTGAAGGGGCAGCGGCTGATGGCGCCGCGGGGGACGGCGGTGCGGCCGACCTCGGAGCGGGCGCGGGAGGCGATCTTCTCGGTGCTGGGGGAGCGGGTGGTCGACGCTCGGGTGCTCGACCTCTGCTGCGGGACCGGCGCGCTGGCGATCGAGGCGCTCTCGCGCGGCGCCGCCCACGCGACCCTGGTCGACCGCGACATCCGCGGCGCCTGGGGGAACGTCGAGCGGCTGGGGCTCGGCGAGCGGACCGAGCTGGTCCGCCTCCACGTCTCCCGCTGGCTGGCGGCCCGCGAGGAGGATGACGCCCGCTACGAGATCGTCTTTCTCGATGCCCCCTATAAACTCGCCGACCGCGTGGGGCAGGAACTCGACAGCCACTTGCCTGGCCTCCTTGAGCAAGGGGGGCGGGTGGTGATCGAGAGCGCGGCTCGCCGGCCGCTGCCGATGGAGTCGCTGCCACGCCTGCGCCAGCGCCGCTACGGCGCCGCCGACGTCGCGATCTACGGGGAGCAGGGCTGATGGCCGAGCGCGACGGGACCGTCGTCTGTCCGGGCAGCTACGACCCGGTTACCAACGGCCACATCGACATCATCACCCGCAGCTCCGAGGTCTTCGAGCGGGTCGTGGTCGGCGTCGTCAACAACCCGATGCGCAAGGACCGCACCCTGTTCACCGCCGAGGAACGCCAGGGCCTGATCGAAGAGGCGACCGCGAGCCTCGGCAACGTCGAGGCACGGGTCTTCTCCAACCTGCTGGTCGAGTTCGCCCGCGAACAGGGGGCGAAGGCGATCGTCAAGGGCCTGCGGGCGATCTCCGACTTCGAGTACGAGTTCGAGATGGCCCAGCTCAACCGCAAGCTCGATCCCGGCATCGAGAGCATCTACATGATCGCCTCGCCGCAGTACAGCTTCCTTTCCTCCACCGGGGTGAAGGAAATGGCGACCTTCGGTGGCGACGTATCCGACCTCGTTCCGACCCCCGTGGCCGCCGCAATGGCGCAACGCTTCGCCGACAGGTAGGCTTTCCCGGCTCGGAGCGGTGTGGGCAAGAGCTTGCAAAAAGCCAGGAAATAACGGTTTGTTCACCGAAGATGGCTCCGACACGTAGGCTTACGACCTGCTGATGGACGTTCTCGTTCTCATAGACAAGCTCGACGACGTGGTCCACAACGCGCGGCCCGTGCCGCTCACGGACCAGGTGCGCGTCGATCGCGAGGAGATCTACGACCTGCTCGACCAGATGCGGGCGACGATCCCCGAGGAGATCAAGCAGGCGCGCTGGATCGTCAAGGAGCGTCAGGAGATGCTGGCCGAGGCCAAGCGCGAGGCCGAGCGGATCGTGCGCGAGGCGCGCGAGCAGCAGGCCCGCCTGATCTCCGACGAGGAGGTCACCAAGCAGGCCGAGCGGGCCGCCGACGAGATCGTCGAGGACGCCCGCTCGCGCGAGCGCGAGATCCGGCTCGGCGCCGAGGACTACGCCGACGAGATCCTCAACACGCTCGAGGTCAACCTTCAGAAGTTCCTCGCCGCGGTCCAGCGGGGGCGGGATCGGCTCGCGGGGCGGGACGAGGAAGCGCCCGTCGCCGAGCTCGACGAGCAGCAGTCTTAGCGCGGGGCGTGGGGGGGAGGCCGGGTGCCCCTCCCAAAAACGCTCGGCAGGAGCCTCGCTTGAGTGTTTTTGGGAGGGGCACCCGGCCTCCCTTCCGGTGTCCAGCGTCTTTCTCTTGCTTCAGTAGGTGGCGCTTACGACGGCCAGGTCGTCGGCTTGCCAGGTGATTCGGCCGCCGGACCAGTCGAGGAGGCGGTTGAGCTTGTCTTGCTCGAAGACGTCGCCTATGACTAGGGAGCGGGAATGCTCTCGGACGCGGCGGCAGAGGGCTTGTAGCTGGTCGTCGGGTAGGTCGCCGGTTGAGAGGACGGAGATGACCAGGTCCCAGGGGCCGTCGGGGAGGGGGTCCTCCATGCGGGCCAGTTGGACGTCGTCATAGGTCTGGCGGGCGCGGAAGACCATGTCGGGACTGGAGTCGAGGCCGATCACCCAAGCGTCTGGATAGGCCTCGATCAGGCGGCGGGTCGTCTCGCCGGTGCCCATGCCGAGCTCCAGCACCCGCTCAGGCGGGAACGGGATCGCGGCGATCGCCTGCTCCTGCAGCTCGTCGTAGCGGGGGATCTGCGAGCGGATTCGCTCTAGGTAGACCTCGGGTGTCCAGTCGAATCGATCCATTCCGTAATCTCGTCAGCAGGCCCATCGTAAGCCTGGCTGAAGCGGAGGAGCGCCAATGGCACATCAATCGACGATCATCGACCTGGCGCGGCTGTCCCTGTCCCACGGCGAGGGACGGCGGCTCGACGTTCCGGTCCACTTGGAACCGCTGGAGCTGGCCGGCCAGGCCTACGTCTCGCCCGACTCGGTCCCGGTGCGCCTCGACGTCTCCCGGCCCAGCGGCGGCTACGCCTTCCGGCTGCGCTTTCCGGTTCGCATCGAGGGCCCCTGCATGCGCTGCCTTGAGGGGGCTGCCCTGGAGGCCGAGGTCGACGCCCGCGAGGTCGCCCAGGAAGACACCGAGGACGAGGAGCTGCTCAGTCCGTACGTCGAGAACGAGGAGCTCGACCTCGGCCGCTGGGTTCACGACGCCGCCGTCCTCGCGATCCCAACCCGGTTCCTCTGCCGCCCCGATTGCGCCGGCCTCTGCCCCGTCTGCGGCGAGTCTCTAAATGACGCGGACGCCGCAGACCATCGGCACGACACGGGCGTCGATCCGCGCTGGTCCAAGCTCGATGAGCTGAAGCTCGAGGGAAAGTAGGGGGAGGAGCGCCGAGCACCCGGCGCTCTAACCGCTACCATCCCGCGACCGATGGCTGTCCCTAAGAAGAGAACTTCCAGCGCGCGCAGGGATAAGCGGCGCGCTCAGCACAAAGCTGGGAAGGCGCGCTTGAATCGTTGCCCTCGCTGCCACAGTCCGCGGCTGCCGCACCGGGTTTGCCCGACTTGCGGGACTTATGCCGGGCGTGAGGTGATCGTGCACACGGTTGCCGAGCCGACTGCGGCGCCTACCGACGCTGAGTAGCCATGCCTGAGAGGCCGACCGTCGCCCTTGATGGCTTCGGGGCGGAGCAGGGCTTCGATGTGCTTGCGCAGGGCGCTCGCTTGGCTGCTGGGGACGGGATTCGGATCCGGGTCTTTGGACCGCCTGGGGAGCTTGGGATCGATGGGGTCGACGGGGTTGAGGTCGTGCCGACCTCTGAATGGATCGGCAATCAGGAGGACCCGGTCTCTGCGGTGCGGGCCAAGAAGGAGGCCTCGGTGGTGCGGGCGGCCGCTGACGTGGCCGAGGGGCGCTCGGCGGCGATGGTCAGTCCCGGCTCGACCGGGGCGACGATGGCCGCGGCCACCTTTGGGCTGCGGCGGCTCAAGGGGGTGCAGCGGCCGGCGCTTGCTGTGCAGCTGCCGGTGCCGGGACAGCGGGTGCTCTTCCTCGACGTCGGCGCCAACGTCGAGGTGCGTGCTCAGCACCTGGTCCAGTTCGCCTTCCTCGGCGCCGCCTTCAGCGAGGCGGTGCTCGGGGTTGAGCGCCCGAGCGTCGGGCTGCTCTCGGTCGGCGAGGAGGCCGGCAAGGGGCGGCCCGAGGTGGTCGAGGCGCGCGCGACCCTCGCCGATGCCACCGGCATCGAGTTCGTCGGCAGCGTCGAGGGGCGGGACCTGCCGGCCGGCGCCGCCGACGTGGTCGTCACCGACGGCTTCACCGGCAACGTCGCGCTGAAGCTGATGGAGGGGACCGCGAAGGCGGTCAGCGGCGCGATCCGCGAGGCCGCCCGCTCCAATCCGCTCGCCGCGCTCGGCGGCCTGCTGATGCGCCCGGCGCTCGGCGGCCTGCGCCGCGAGCTGCACCCCGACACCACCGGCGGCGCGATCCTGCTCGGGCTGCGCGGCGTCGCCGTCGTCGGCCACGGCAGCTCCGGGGCGCAGGGGATCGCCAACGCGGTGCGCCTCGCCGCCCGCTGCGCCGAGGTCGACGCGGTCGGCCGCACCGCGGCGCTGCTCAGCGAGGCCGGAGCCGGGCGAGCCGCTCTGGCCGCCGACCGTGACGCCCCTGGCGCGGCGTGATAGGAACCAGCCGATGACCCGCGAGGAAGTCCTCACCAAGGTTCGCGAGCACCTCGCCGAGGAGCTCGAGCTCGACGCCGACGGGGTCGCCGAGTCGAGCCGTTTCAAGGAGGACCTCGACGCCGACTCGCTCGACCTCTACGAGCTGGTGATGGAGCTCGAGGACACCTACGGGATCTCAGTCTCCGAGGAGCAGGCCACCAAGATCTCGACGGTGGGCGACGCGGTGGACTTCGTGCTCGCCCACGCCCCCGCGTGAGCGTCGCACCCCTAGCCGAGCTGATCGCCGAGCTGCCGGATGAGCTGCGCGGGCTGGCTCTGACCCACTCCTCCTGGAGCGAGGACAGGACCAAGTCCTACGAGCGGTTCGCCTACCTCGGCGACAGCGTGCTCGCCCTCGCGGTCGCCCGCGACCTGGTCGGGCGCTTCGCCGAGGTCGACGCCGGCGGCCTGACCAAGATCCACAACCAGGCGGTCAGCGGGGTCGCCTGCGCGGAGGTCGGCCGCGAGCTGGGCGTGCCCGAGATGCTGCGCGCCGCCGAGCCCGACGACCTCTCGGCCGGCATTCCGGCCGACATCCTGCTCGAAGGCGAGCGCCCGCTGCCGGAGGCGACCGAGGCGCTGATCGGCGCCTGTTTCTCCGCCTTCGGCTTCGAGCGCACGGCCGTGGCCGTCGCCGCCGCCTTCGAGTCGCGGATCGTGCACGCCGCCGACACGCGGATCGACTTCAAGTCGGCGCTGCAGGAGGTGCTTGCCCGGCGCCACCTGACCGTGACCTACGAGGTGACCGGCGAGAGCGGCCCGGCGCACCGCCGCCGCTTCGAGGTCGCCGCGCTGGTCGACGAGAAGCGGGTCGGCGAGGGCGCCGGCCGCAGCAAGAAGGCCGCGGAGCAGGTCGCGGCCGAGCAGGCCTTGAAACGCCTGGGAGACTAGGAGTGCCGGTCGCGTCCGACCCGATCGCAAGCCTTGCGCGCGAGGGACGGGGAACCGGAGCCGAGAGCGCATGTACCTGAGATCGATCGAGATGAAGGGGTTCAAGTCGTTCCCCGAGCGCACGACGCTCGAGTTCTCGCCTGGGGTCAGCGTGATCGTCGGGCCCAACGGCTCCGGCAAGTCGAACATCACGGACGCGGTGCTCTGGGCCCTGGGCGAGCAGAGCCCGGGGGCGATCCGCGGCGCCTCGATGCAGGACGTGATCTCCGCCGGCGGCAAGGGCGTTGGCCAGCGCCGCCAGGCCGAAGTCGAGGTGACGATCGACAACTCCGAGGGGCGCGCCGCGACCGAGCTCTCCGAGATCGCGGTGAGGCGCACGCTCGACCGTTCCGGCGACGGCGCCTACCGGCTGAACGGCGCCCGCTGCCGCCTGGTCGACGTGGTCGAGGTGCTCTCCGACACCAACCTCGGCCGCGAGATGCACTCGGTGATCAGCCAGGGCCGGGTCGAGTCGATCATCCACTCCAAACCGCGCGAACGGCGGCTGCTGATCGAGGAGGCCGCGGGGCTCGGCAAGCACCGCAAGCGCCGTCGACGGGCTGAGCTGAAGCTGCGCGCCGCGCGCGACAACCTCGACCGAGCGCTCGACCTCGAGCGCGAGGCGCGGGCCCGCCTGCGGCCGCTGAAGCGCCAGGCGCAGGCCGCCGAGCTCGGCGCGCGGATCGAGCGCGAGGAACTGGGGCTGCGCGGCCAGCTGGTTGCCGAGGAGCTGCGCTTCGGCGCCGACCGGGCGGCGGCGGCCGAGAAGGCCGCGGCCGAGGCCCGTGAGCAGCGCGCCGCGCTGGAGAAGAAACTGAGTGAGGTGAGCGAGCGCCGCCGCGCCGCCGAGGAGCGCTTCGCCGCCCGCGACCGCGAGCGGACGCAGGCGTGGGGGCTGCTGACCAAGCTGCGCGGCGACCAGCAGCGGGTCGCGGTCCGCGCCTCGGGGCTCAACGACCGCGAGGGCGAGATCGCCGCCCGGCTGGAGGCGCTGCGGGCCGAGCTCGGCCCGCTGACGCTCGAGGTCAGCGGCTCGGGCGCCCCGGCCGAGCGGGCGCGCAAGCTGGAGGAGGAGCTGGGCGAGGTCGAGGCGGGGCTCTCGGTCGCCGCCGACGGGCTCGCCAAGGCGCGTGACGAGAGCGCCAGCGAGACGGCGCGCGAGACCGCCCTGGGCGCCGTGCGCACGGGCGCCGAGCGCGCAACGCGCCACGCCCGCCGGGCAGAGGGCCTGCTCGGCGAGCGCCACCGCGAGCGCCTGCGCGGCCGGCTCAACGCCGGCGAGCAGCTGCTCGAGGACGTGCGAGCCGCCGCCGCGGCCGCCACCGCCGCCGAGGCCGCGATCCGCGCCCGGGTCGAGTCGATCGAGCAGCGCGTGGTCGGCGGCGAGGGCGACGGCGACGAGATCGCCGAGGAGATGCGCAGCTGCTCGCAGCGCGAGTACGAGCTGCAGGCGGAGATGCGCAAGATCTCCGACCGGCTGACCGAGGTCGAGGTCGAGGCGGCCCACCTCGGCGACCGCCGCGCCGAGGCGGCCAGGGAGCTGGCCTCGATCGCCGAGCGGCTCGGCGAGCAGATCGAGCCGGCGAGCGCGCCGCTGAGCGAGGAGGAGCGCGCCGACGTCGACCGCCGGCTGGAGCGGCTGGAGCGCCGCCGCGCCCAGATCGGTCCGGTCAACCCGCTGGCCGAGCAGGAGTACGAGGAGGCGCGCGAGCAGGTCGAGTCGCTGCAGGCCCAGCGCGAGGACACCGAGCGGGGAATGCGCGAGCTGGAGACGCTGATCCGCGACATCGACGTGGAGATCGAGCGCGCCTTCGAGCAGACCTTCGAGGCGACCGCGAAGAACTTCGAGGAGATGGTCGAGCACCTCTTCCCGGGTGGCCGTGGGCGCCTGCGCCGGGTCAGCCTGCGTCCAGTCCGCGACGCCGAGGAGGAGTCCCCGGCGGCGGCCGAGGCGGAGGAGCCCGACGAGGAGGGGGAGGAGGAAGAGGAGCGCGAGGAGCTCGGGGTGGAGATCGAGGTCACCCCGGCGGGCAAGTCGACCCGCAAGCTCTCGCTGCTCTCCGGTGGCGAGAAGTCGCTGGTCGCGATCGCCTTCGTCTTCGCCGTCTTCCTCGCCCGGCCCTGCCCCTTCTACATCCTCGACGAGGTCGAGGCCGCCCTCGACGACGCCAACATCGACCGCTTCCTGCAGCTGATCCGCCGCTTCTCCGACCGCGCCCAGTTCGTGATCGTCACCCACCAGAAACGCACGATGGACGCCGCCGACGTGCTCTACGGGGTCAGCATGGGCGGCGACGGGGTGACCAAGGTGGTCTCCCGCCGCCTGCCGAGGGAAGTCGCGTCGGAGGAGCAGGGCCCCTCGCTTTCGGCCGTGGCCTAGTCGCGGTCACCTAAAGAAACTCTTCATTTTCCAGCCCCGGGTCTGCGCTACGCTGAATTTCGGGAAGGAAAGGAGGGGTCCGTGGCACAACGTCACATGGACAGGCTGACGTCGTTCGACACGTCGTTCCTGGCCAACGAGAGGTCCAACGGGCACATGGCGATCGGCGCCGTGCTGGTCTGCGACGGCGATCCCCCCAGCGAGGACGACTTCCTCGCCCACATCCGCAGTCGCGTCCACCTGCTGCCCCGCCTGCGCCAGCGGCTTGCCTTCCCGCCGCTCGGGCTGGGGACGCCGTTCTGGGTCGACGACCCCGAGTTCGACATCCACGACCACCTGGGCCGGGTCAGGCTTCCCGCCCCGGGAGGCGAGGCCGCCTTCCACGACCTGGTCGGCGAGGTGCTCTCGCCGCCGCTGGACCGCTCGCGGCCGCTCTGGCAGCTGGTCCTGGTCGAGGGCCTCGAGGGCGACCGCTTCGCGATCGTCTACAAGACCCACCACGCGCTAGCCGACGGCTTCTCCGCGGTCGACATCGGCAAGCTGCTCTTCGATCCCGAGCCCAACCCGGTTCCCTCGCGCGAGGAAGCGCCCTGGGACCCGCGGCAGCCGCCGACGCGCAGCGCCCTCGTGGCTCGCGCCTTCGGCGGCGTCTGGGCCACCGTGCGGCGCCTGACGCGCTGGCTGGGCCGGGCCGCCCGCCAGCCCGGGCGGACGCGAAAACGGGCCTCCGATGGCGTCGCCGGCCTCTGGGAGGTGACCTCGGCGCTGTTCAAGCCGGCGCCGAAGGTGCCGCTCAACGTCGAGATCGGCGCGCAGCGCAGCTTCGCCTGGGCGGAGCTGCCGCTGGCCGAGGTCAAGGCAATCAAGAACGCCTTCGACGTCACCGTCAACGACGTGATCCTCACCGCGACCTCGGGCGCCCTGCGCCGCTGGCTCGCCGACCGCGAGGTCGAGACGGGCGGCATGGAGCTGAAAGCGCTGGTCCCGGTCTCGGTGCGGACGATCGACGAGCAGGGCGAGCTCGGCAACCGGCTGACGGCGATGCGCGGGCCGCTCCCGGTCGGCATCGAGGACCCGGTTGAGCGGCTGCGCGCCGTGCACGCGGGGATGGAGGAGCTCAAGTCCTCCAAGCAGCCGCTTGGCGCCGAGGCGATCTGGAGCCTGAACGACTGGTTCCGCGACTTCGCCCCGCCGGTGCTGCTGCGCCCGACCGCGGCGATCAACTTCTCGACCCGGCTCTTCAACCTGCTGGTCACCAACTTCCCCGGCCCGCAGATTCCCTTCTACGTGCTCGGACGCGAGGTCACCGGGGTCTTCCCGGTCGGCTTCCTGGCCCGCCGCCACGCGCTGGCGATCGCGATCGTCAGCTACAACGGCAAAGTCGGCTTTGGCATCCTCGCCGACCGCGCCGCCGTGCCCGACGCCGAACGGCTCTCGGCCTACCTGCGCGAGGCCGTCGACGAGCTTCAGGCGGCCGCCGGGGTAGCCTCCAGCGCCGACGATGGCGACGACCTGGCAGGAGACGCTCAACCTCGGTTCGCGCGTGAGCGCGAACTCCGCGACGCCTGAGCCCGAGGAGCAGCGGCGCGGCGTCTTCCGCCGCCTGCGCGAGAGCCTCGCCAAGAGCCGCAAGGCGCTGACCGAGGAGATCTCGGCCAGCCTCTTCGAGCGCATCGACGACGAGACCTGGGAGCGGCTCGAGGAGGCGCTGATCCTCGCCGACGCGGGCGCGCCGACCACGGCCAAGGTGGTCGAACGGCTCGAGCACGAGGTCGAGGCGGGCAGCGTCGGGGCAGACGGCGAGGCGGTCCAGGCCCGCCTGATCGAGATCCTCGCCGAGGTCGCCTCGACCGGGCGGGCGCCGATCGACCTCAGCGGCGAGCCGGCGGTGCTCTTGATGGTCGGCGTCAACGGGACCGGCAAGACGACGACGATCGGCAAGATCGCCTGGCACCTCTCCAAGGAATTCGGCCTCTCGGTAGTGCTGGCGGCCGCGGATACCTACCGCGCCGCCGCCGCCGAGCAGCTCGAAAAGTGGGCGGAGCGGGCCGGCGCCGAACTGGTTCGCGGTCAGGAGGGCACCGACCCCGGCGCCGTCGCCTACGACGCGGTCGAGGCCGCCCGCGCCCGCGGCGCCGACGTGGTCATCGTCGACACCGCCGGGCGCCTGCACACGCAGGCCAACCTGATGGACGAGCTGGCCAAGGTGCGCCGCGTGATCGGCAAGCAGATGCCCGGCGCCCCGCACGAGACGCTGCTCTCGATTGACGCCACCACCGGCCAGAACGGGCTGCGCCAAGCGCAGCTCTTCGCCGAGGCAGCCGAGATCGACGGCGTCGTCCTGACCAAGCTCGACGGCACCGCCAAGGGCGGCATCGTGCTGGCGATCGCCGACGAGCTCGGCATCCCGGTGAAGCTGATCGGCACCGGCGAGCAGCTCGAGGACCTGCGCCCCTTCGACCCCGCCGACTTCGCCAACGCGCTACTGGCGGAGTAGCCTGGATCGCTTGTTCGACCAGCTCTCAGACCGGCTGCATGCGACGCTCTCCGACGTCCGCTCGCGGGGCAAGCTGAGCGAGGCCGACGTCGACGCGGCGATGCGCGAGATCCGACTCGCGCTGCTCGAGGCGGACGTCAACTTCAAGGTCGTCAAAACCTTCACCAAGGGGTTGAAGGAGCGCTGCCTCGGGGCCGAGGTGCTCGAGAGCCTCGATCCCGGCCAGCAGGTGGTGAAGATCGTCAACGAGGAGCTGGCCAAGCTGATGGGCGGCGCCGGGCGGGACCTCGCCTACGCCTCGAGCGGGCCGACGGTGATCCTGATGGCCGGCCTGCAGGGCTCGGGCAAGACGACCGCCTGCGCCAAGCTGGCCCGCTTCCTCAAGGAGTCGGGCAGGCGCGACGTGGCGCTCGCCGCCTGCGACGTCTACCGGCCGGCCGCGGTCGAGCAGCTGGTCACCGTCGGCGGCCGGGTCGGGGCGCACGTCTACGAGAAAGGCACCGATGCCGACCCGGTGGAGATTGCCGCCTGGGCGCTGGAGGAGGCCAAGCGCGAGCGGCGCGACGCGCTGATCGTCGACACCGCCGGGCGCCTGCACATCGACGAGGAGCTGATGGGCGAGCTGGCGCGGATCCGCAAGCGGGTGCGGCCGCACGACGTGCTGCTCGTGGTCGACGCGATGACCGGCCAGGACGCGGTCGGCGTCGCCGAGTCGTTCGCCGAGGCGGCCGAGTTCGACGGCGTGGTGATGACCAAGCTCGACGGCGACGCGCGCGGCGGCGCGGCGCTCTCGGTGCGGGCGGTGACCGGCAAGCCGATCCTCTTCGCCTCGACCGGCGAGAAGCTGGAGGCGTTCGACCGCTTCCATCCCGACCGGATGGCCTCGCGCATCCTCGGCATGGGCGACGTGCTCAGCCTGATCGAGAAAGCCGAGGCCCAGATCGACGAGCAGCAGGCGCTCGACCTCGAGCAGAAACTGCGCCGTAACCAGTTCACGCTCGAGGACATGCTGCAGCAGATGCGCCAGGTGCGGAAGATGGGCCCGCTGAGCGGCATCCTCGGGATGCTGCCGGGGATGGGGGCGATGAAGCAGCTGAAGAACGCCGACGTCGACGAGGCCCAGCTCGACCGGGTCGAGGCGATCATCCTCTCGATGACGCCCGAGGAGCGCGCCAACCCGGCGCTGATCAAGGGCTCGCGCCGCAAACGGATCGCCAACGGCTCCGGCACCCGGCCGCAGCACGTCAACCAGCTGGTCAAGCAGTTCGACCAGATGCGCAAGCTGATGCGCCATATGGCCTCCGGCAAGATGCCCGATCAGCAGCAGCTCGCCCAGATGGCCGGGGGAGCGCCGCGCCCGAAGTTCAAGAGGCGCTAACCTGCCGCAGTCCTTATGGCCGTACGAATCAGACTTAGACGAGTCGGGTCGAAGAAGAACCCGATCTGGCGCATCGTCGTCGCCGACAAGCGCTCGCCGCGCGACGGGCGGACGATCGAGACGATCGGCCAGTACAACCCGCAGACCGAGCCCTCGACGATCGAGCTCGACGAGGAGCGCGCGCGCCACTGGCTCGAGCACGGCGCCCAGCCGTCGGAGACCGTGGCGACGCTGCTGCGCACCAAGGGCATCCCGGCCTCGGGAAGCTGACCCCCGCGTGACCGAGCTGCTCGAGTTCCTGGTCCGCGCCCTGGTCGAGGACCCGGGTGCGGTCTCGGTCGAGGAGCTGGAAGAGGACGGCGACCTGATCTACGAGATCTCGGTCGCCGAGGAGGACCTGGGTCGCGTGATCGGCAAGGGCGGCCGGGTGGCGAACGCGATCCGGACGATCGCCAAGGCGGCTGCGGTCCGACTCGATCGACGGGTGATCGTCGACATCCTCGACTGAAGCGTGTGGGGGGGCGGGGTCCGGGGCAGGGGTTCCGCTTAACTTTTCGGATGGAGAGGCTGGGGCTTTCGCCTCGGGCCTCACTACCGAAAAGTACAAGACGCTCCACCCCTGCCCCGGACCCCGCCTACGACACGCATGAAGCTAGACGTCTTCACTCTGTTCCCCGAGGCATTCGATTGGTTCAGCTCCCAAAGGTCGGTGCAGAATGCGCTGGCCAAAGGGAATGAGCTTCGGTTGTTCAACTACCGGGATAGCACGCCGCTCGGGGCTGGGCAGGTTGACGATGCGCCTTATGGGGGTGGCGCTGGGATGGTGCTTCGGGTGGACGTGGTGGATGCGGCTCTCCAAGCCGCGTATCCGAATGGGGAGCGGCCTCGGCGGGTGTTGCTGTCGCCTGCCGGGCGGTTGCTTGACGATGCGCTTGCGGACGAGCTGACGCAGGAGCCGCATGTGGCTTTGATGTGCGGGCGGTACGAGGGGTTTGACGATCGGGTCCATCAGCATCTGGCTGACGACGAGATCTCCATCGGTCGGTACGTCCTGGCGGGTGGCGAGTTGCCGGCGATGGTTGTTGCCGATGTCCTGATGCGCAAGCTGCCGGGGGCGCTGGGGCATGAGCGGAGCGCCGTTGAGGAGTCGTTCAGCGCGACCCTGGAGGGGATGCCGGAGTACCCGCATTACACGCGGCCGCCGCTTTACCGCGGCTGGGGGGTGCCCGACGTATTGCTCTCCGGCGACCACGAGCGGGTGCGGCTCTGGCGGGCGGAGCAGAGCAGGGCGCGGGCCGAGCAGTTCGAAGAAAGCCCGGAGTAGCTACCATTCGGCGGCCGCGCGGTGCCCGGCCCGGGCCCGGCGGTCTTTTTACGGCCAATGAGCAGCGTTATCCAGGACATCGAGCGCAGTCAGCTGAGGCAGGGGATTCCCTCCTTCGACCCCGGCGATCGCGTGCGCGTCCACTTCCAGGTGGTCGAGGGCAGCCGCCGCCGCACCCAGGTCTTCGAGGGAATCGTCCTGCGGCGACAGGGCTCCGGCGTGCGCGAGACCTTCACCGTGCGCAAGCAGTCCTTCGGGGTCGGCGTCGAGCGGACCTTTCCGCTGCACTCGCCGAAGATCGAGAAACTGGAGATCGCGGCGCGCGGCGACGTGCGCCGGGCCAAGCTCTACTACCTGCGCGGCCGGATCGGCAAGGCGGCCCGCGTCGCCGAGCGGCGCTGGGGCATCGACGAGGAGATGATCTCGACGCCGACGGCGGCGGCCGAGCCCGAAGCGGTGGATGCGGAGGGCGTGAGCCACGCCGAGGAAGACGCCGAGGCCCAGGTGGATGAGGCCGCGCTTTCTGAGGATGCCGCGCCGGAGGCCGACGCCGAGGAGGCGCCGGCTGAGGTTGAGGCCGAGCAAGCGGTAGACGAGGGCGCGGAGGCGTCCGAGGCGGGGGAGACCGAGGACAACGCCGCGGCTGAGGACGCCGAGGACGAGGCGCCGGAGGAGGACTCCGGCGACTCCGGCGGGGACTCGGCCTGACACCTTCGATCCCCAAGCCGAAGAGTCGCGCCGGCGGGATCGTCGAGCTGGTCGTCATCGTCGCGCTCGCCCTCGGGCTGGCGCTGGCGATCCAGGCCTGGCTGATCAAGCCCTACCAGATCCCCTCACAGTCGATGGAGCCGACCCTCGACGTCGGCCAGCGGGTCCTCGTCAGCCGTTTCATCTACCACTTCGAAGACCCCCAGCCGGGCGACATCGTCGTCTTCCACCCACCGGCCGGCGCCGACAACGGCACCGAATGCGGCGTCACGATCGAAGGCCAGGAGCCGGTGAACGTCGGCGAGTCGTGCCCGAAGCCGACCGAAGCCGAGTCGAGTCAGAACTTCATCAAGCGGATCGTCGCCGGCCCGGGCGACACGCTCTCGGTGCGCAACGGCCACCCGGTCGTCAACGGGGTCGAGAAGACCGACGAGCCCTACATCCGCCCCTGCGGCGGCGCCATGGCCTGCAATTTGCCGAAAAAGATCAAGATCCCGCCCGACCACTACTTCATGATGGGCGACAACCGTGGGGAAAGCGACGACAGCCGCTTCTGGGGACCCGTCCCGCGCTCCTGGATCATCGGCAAGGCCTTTGCCACCTACTGGCCCCCAGACCGCATCGGAACGCTCTAAGCGCAGCGGCGGCAAGGCGCATCAGCGGCGCCTGGCGCGCACCCGCCGCCTCTTCTCCTTCGACCGCGCGCTGGGGACGCGGCTGGTGGCCGGGGTCGACGAGGCGGGCCGCGGTTGCCTCGCCGGTCCGCTGGTGGCCGCCGCGGTGCTGATCGACCACGAGAGGCTCTCCCATGCCGACCGGCGCGCGCTCGCCGGATTGCACGACTCAAAGCAGATGCAGGAGGAGAAGCGGGCGGAGATCTTTCCCGCCGTGCTGCGCGCCGCGGAGAGGGTCAGCGTCGTGGTGCGCTGCGCCGCGGGGATCGACCGGCGCGGCCTGCACGTGACCAACATCGAAGCGCTTTCGGTGGCGCTGGAAAGGCTGGCGCCCGAGGACGGCACCACCTGCCTTACTGACGGCTTCGCCCTGCGCCAGTGCAGCGTGCCGCACCGCGCCGTGATCGAAGGCGATGGGACCAGCGCCGCGATCGCCGCGGCCTCGGTGATCGCCAAGGTGACCCGCGACCGCTACATGCGCCGCGCCGCCGAGCGGCACCCGGGCTGGGGCTTCGAGGAGCACGTCGGCTACTCGACCCCCGAGCACCGCGAGGCGATCGAGCGAATCGGCATCTCACCGCTGCACCGCCGCTCGTTCCAGTCGGTCGCCTACGCACAGCTCGAAATCGCCTGACGGCGGGGACGTGCCGCAAGTTATGTACCTATACGGACCGCTTTCTTACGGCACGTCCCCGTTGCCTCAGAAGGCGCCCTCGATGTGCTCGACGTCGACCGCGTCTCCGTCGTGGTCGAAGGTGACGCCGACGGCGTCGCAGCGGATCTCGTCGTAGTAGGGAGCGTCACGGCGTTCGGCCATCCAGGCGGCGGCGAGGCGGCGGACGCGCAGCTGCTTGCGGCGGTTGACGCCGAGGATCGGTCGCTCCGGACCGTAGGCGGAGCCGGCGCGGCCCGCCTTGACCTCGACGAAGACCAGGGTGCGGTCGTCGCGGGCGACGATGTCGAGCTCGCCGTAACGGGTGCGGGCGTTGCGCTCGAGGATCTCCCAGCCGCGATCGGCCAGCCGGGCGGCGACCAGGTCCTCGGCGGTGCGGCCGATCGTCTGTCTCTGCACGGTCATCCCGGCCGACCCTAGAGCCGCTCCGATGGGCCTCGGAGCGGGGTGCGAGGGAATCGTGCGGATGAATTTTCAGAATTGGCACCTTTTGCACCCACACGCGCGATTTGGCTCTCTAGCGTCGTTTCCGTGCTTGCCACGGCGCGGACATTCACCCTCGACGGCATCTCGGCCCGCCCAGTGCGGGTCGAGGTCGACGTTCACCGCGGCCTGCCCGCGTTCCAGGTCGTCGGCCTGCCCGACGCCGCCGTGCGCGAGGCGCGTGAGCGGGTGCGGGCGGCGATGGTCAACTGCGGCTTTGACTTCCCCCTGAGCCGGATCGTCGCCAACCTCGCCCCGGCGAGCGTGCGCAAGGCCGGCCCGGGACTTGACCTGGCGATCGCGGCGGCGCTGCTCACCGCTTCGGGCCAGCTCGACCTCGGGAGCCTGCCGCCGCTGGCGCTGGTCGGCGAGCTCGCCCTCGACGGCTCGGTGCGCTCCGTCCACGGGGTGCTGGCGATCGCGGAGGCGGCGCGCGAGCGGGGCAGCGAGGCGATCGTCGTGCCGGCCGAGAACGGGCCGGAGGCCGCCCTGGTCGGCGATCTCGACGTGGTCCCGCTCGAGAGCCTCGCCCAGCTGGCCGCCCTGGCGGCGGGCGACTGGGAGCCCTCGCGTCCCGAGCCCCTGGCGCTGGGGCTCCGCGCCACCGAAGGCGGTCCCGACCTCGCCGACCTTCGCGGCCAGCCGCATCTGCGTTACGCGCTCGAGGTCGCCGCGGCCGGCGGCCACAGCCTGCTGATGGTCGGCCCGCCGGGCGCCGGCAAGTCGCTGGCGGCAGCCCGGTTGCCCTCGATCCTGCCGCCGCTGGCGCCGGAGGAGGCGCTCGAGGTGGCGCGGATCGCGAGCGCCTGCGGGCGCCTCGGCCACGGCCCGGGCGGTCGGCCCTTCCGCGCCCCGCACCACACGATCAGCCCGGCGGGGCTGATCGGCGGCGGCAACCCGCCGAGCCCCGGAGAGGTGACTTTGGCTCACCGCGGCGTGCTCTTCCTCGACGAGCTCTGCGAGTTCCACCGCGACACGCTGGAGGCGCTGCGGGCGCCGCTGGAGACCGGCTGGGTCTCGATCGCCCGCGCCGGCTCCTGGCGTCACCTGCCCTGCCAATTCATGCTGATCGCCGCGGCCAACCCCTGCCCCTGCGGGCGCGGCGACGCCGACCCCGAGTGCGCCTGTCCGCCGCTCGCTGTGCAGCGCTACCAGGCGAAGCTGAGCGGGGCGCTGGCCGACCGGATCGACGTGCTTGCCGCGATCCGTCAGCCGAGCGCGGCCGAGATCGGCGGACCGCCCGGCGAGCCCTCGGCCGCGGTGCGCGAGCGGGTCGCTGTCGCACGCGAGCGCCAGGAAGCCCGCCTCGGCGCCGGCCGCTGCAACGCGCAGATGACGCCGGCGGAGGTGCGCGAGTGCTCCCTGGAAGAGGGCGCCGCTTCGCTGCTCGCTGACTCCTACGCGCGGCGCCGGCTCAGCGGCCGTGCTCACGACCGGGTGCTGCGCCTGGCGCGCACGGTCGCCGACCTGGCCGGCGCCGAGTCCGTCGGCCGCGACCAGATGGCGCAGGCGCTGCAACTGCGCCGCAGGGACCGCTCGTGAGCGCCCCGAGCGCCTGCCCGGATTGCCTGCGCCGCGGCCGGTTGCTGGCTCACCTCGCGCCCTACATCGAGAAGATCGCGACCGGCGCCGTCGGCTCGCGCTCGCCGGAACTGCTGCGGCTCTCCAGCCAGGACCTCGCTGCCGCCGTGGCGCCGAAGGTGGCCGGGCAGATCCTCGCCCAGATCGCTGCCACACCGGAGGAGCGGCTGCGCGCCGACCTGCTGGCGGCCGAGTGCTGGGCCTGCTGCCGGCACGACGAGCGCTTCCCGCCGGGCCTGCGCGACGCCGCCGATGCGCCATGGGCGCTGATCGGCCGCGGCGACCCGGCCCTGCTCGCGCGGCTGACGCCAGAGGAGGTCGTCACCGTGGTCGGCGCGCGGCGGGCGAGCGCCTACGGCCGCGGCGTCGCGAACGAGCTCGGCCGCGGTCTGGCGGCGGCGGGCCTGGTTGTCTGCAGCGGCCTCGCCTTTGGCATCGACGCCTGCGCCCATCGCGGCGCTCTCGACGGCGGCCTCACGGTGGCCGTGCTCGGCAGCGGCCCGGATATCGCCTACCCGGCTTCGCACCGCTCGCTCTGGCGGCGGATCGGCGAGCGCGGCCTGATCCTCTCCGAGCTGCCGCCGGGCACCGGGGCCTGGCGCTGGACCTTCCCGGCGCGCAACCGGATCATGGCGGCGATGGCGGGGATGACCGTCGTGGTCGAGGCGGCGCAGCGCTCCGGCTCGCTGATCACGGCGGACCTCGCCGCCGACCTCGGCCGCGACCTCGGCGCGGTGCCGGGCCCGGTCAACTCGCGCGTCGCCGCGGGCACCAACGAGCTGCTGGCCGGCGGCGCCTGCCTGATTCGCGACCCCCAGGACGTGCTCGACGCGATGCTCGGCCCCGGCGTGCGCAGCGTAGAGCGGGCCGGGCCGCAGATCGAGCCCGAGCTGCGCGAGGTGTTGGGGGCACTCGAGCGGGGCGAGGACACCTGCGACGGGATCGCCTCGCAGCTGGGCAGGAGCGGCGCCGAGATCGCCGCGGCGCTGGCCACGCTCGAGGCGCTCGGCTACGTGTCCTGCTCGCTGGTCGGCGTCTACTCCCGGACGTTGCTCGGGGCAGCCGATGTCTAGGCTGCGCGGGGTAGTGGTCAAGCGCGTGCCAGCCGTCCTCTCGATCGCCGGCTCGGACTCCGGCGGCGGCGCCGGGATCCAGGCCGACCTGAAGGCGTTCGCGCGCTGCGGCGTGCACGGGATGACGGCGATCACGGCGATCACCGCGCAGAGCACGGTCGGGGTGGAGGCGGTCGAGGTCGTCTCGCGGGAGACGATCGTCGCCCAGGTCGGTGCCGTCGCCGAAGACATCGGCGTCGACGCGGTCAAGGTCGGGATGCTCGGCACCGCCGAGACGGTCGAGGCGGTGGTCGAGGCGCTCTCGCTGGTCGGCGAGGCGCCGGTCGTCGTCGACCCGGTGATGGTCGCCGAGAGCGGCGCCGTTCTGCTCGACGAGGAGGCGCGGGCGGCCCTGGTCGAGCGGCTGCTGCCGCTGGCGAGCGTGATCACGCCCAACATCCCCGAGGCGCGGGCGCTCGCCGGCGTCGGCGAGAACGAGTCGCAGGACGATCTGGCGCGCGAGGTGCTGGCCCTCGGTTCGCGCGCCGTGGTGGTGACCGGTGGGCACAGCGAGCGGATCGTCGACCTCTTCTTCGACGGCCGCCAGGCGGTCGAGATCCCCGGCGAGCGTCACCCCGACGGCGCCGCGCACGGCTCCGGCTGCACCCACTCCTCGGCCCTGGCGGCCTTCCTCGCGCTCGGCGAGCCGCCGCTCGAGGCGGCGCGCCGAGCGCGCGAGATCGTCTCGCGGGCGGTCGCCCACGGCCTGCGTGAGATCGGGGCGGGGCCAGGTCCGGTCGACGTCTTCGATCTGATCTCCGGACCGCCTCGGTAGATTCCGGCCATGAGCTCAAACGGCGCCACCACCAAGCTGCCCCGTCCCCGCTCGGCCACGGTCTTCGACGGGCCCGACCGCGCCCACTCGCGCGCCTACATGAAGGGCGTCGGCTTCGATGACGAGGCGCTCAGCCGGCCGACGATCGGGATCGCCAACACCTGGGCCGAGGCCAACTCCTGCAACTTCCACCTGCGCGGCCTCGCCGAGCACGTCAAGGAGGGGGTGCGCGCCGCGGGGGGGACGCCGCTGGAGTTCAACACCGTCGCGATCTCCGACGGGATCACGATGGGCACGCAGGGGATGAAGGCATCGCTGGTCAGCCGCGAGGTGATCGCCGACTCGATCGAGCTGATGGCGCGCGGCTACCAGTTCGACGCGATCGTCGCCCTCTGCGCCTGCGACAAGACGATCCCCGGCTGCGCGATGGCGCTCGCCCGGCTCGACATCCCCTCGGTCGTCCTCTACGGCGGCTCGATCGCCCCCGGCCACTGGCACGGCCGCGACGTGACGATCCTCGACGTCTTCGAGGCGATCGGCGCCCACAACGCCGGCGATATGAGCGACGAGGAACTGAACGAGCTCGAGGGCGTGGCCAGTCCCGGCGCCGGCGCCTGCGGCGGCCAGTTCACCGCCAACACGATGGCCTGCGCCTTCGAGGCGCTCGGAGTCAGCGCCGGCGGCTCGGCGATGGTCCCGGCCGAAGACGAGGAGAAGGGCAGCGTCGCCGAGCGGATCGGCGAGCTGGTGATCCGGGTCCTCACCGAGGAGATCACCCCGAGCAGGGTGATCACCCGCGACTCGCTCGAGAACGCGATCGCCTGCGTTTGCGCCTCGGGCGGCTCGACCAACGCGGTGCTGCACCTGATCGCGCTCGCCCAGGAGCTCGGGATCGAGCTGACGATGGACGACTTCGAGCGCATCTCCCGCGCCACGCCGCTATTCGCCGACCTCAAGCCCGGCGGCCGCTTCGTCGCCACCGACCTCTATGCGGCCGGTGGCGTGCCGCTGGTCCTCAGGCGCCTCGCCGAAGCCGGCAAGCTGCACGAGGAGGCGCTGACGGTGACCGGCAAGACGATCGGCGAGGTCGCCGCCGAGGCCAGCGAGAAGCCGGGCCAGGAGGTCGTGCGCCCCCTGGAGGACCCGCTCAAGCCCGAAGGCGGCCTGGCGATCCTGCGCGGCAACCTCGCGCCGGAGGGCGCCGTGGTCAAGCTAGCCGGCACCGAGCGCACCCGGCAGACCGGCCCGGCCCGGGTCTTCGAGTCCGAAGAGGACTGCTTCCGCGCCGTCAAGGACCAGCAGATCAACCCCGGCGACGTCGTCGTGATCCGCAACGAGGGCCCGGTCGGCGGTCCCGGCATGCGCGAGATGCTTCAGGTCACCGCGGCGATCGTCGGCGAGGGTCTCGGCCAGAGCGTCGCGATGGTCACCGACGGCCGCTTCTCCGGTGCCACCCGCGGCCTGATGATCGGGCACGTCGCCCCCGAGGCAGCCCGCGGCGGCCCGATCGCCGCGATCCGCGAGGGCGACGAGATCACCGTTGACATCGACGCCCGCCGCCTCGACCTTGCTCTCGCCGACGAGGAGATCGCCAAGCGCGTGGCCGCCTACGAGTCCCCACCGTCCCCCTTCGGCCCCGGCGTGATGGCCAAGTACGCCGCGACGGTCTCCTCGGCCTCGAAGGGCGCGGTCACCGGCTAGCTGTCATGTCGGCCGGTGACTTCGGTCCTGCCCACAGATGCGCGCTTGTGCGCAAGCGCCGACGCATCCTTGCCGAACGCGACACTCGGATCCTCGTTCGGAGCGGTCCGGATCCGGACCTGGCGCGGCTAGCCGAGCACGCAGCTTGCCTGCCGCATCATTTGGCCTGAAGCCGCCATTCACGTCGCGCAGGCCGACAAGGCTGACTTGTGCATGTCGGCGTCCCTGCTCGACAGATATGTCCAATGCCCTTGAACCTGACCTCTTTACTGAGGTACTTTCGCCTTCCGGCGGTGCAGAGCACTCCCTTCGGGTGTACGAAGGCGATCGTGTCGTCATCAACGAGCGCCTCGATATTTGCGTTTCCGAACTTTGAGTGACTCGCAGCCGATTTGCCTCTAATTCCGGAGCGCATACGACTGCAGGCACGTTTGACCCAGATTGCGGGCGTAACGCACTGTGGACGCGATTCATCCAAAAGACGTTACGGTCGATGCTGTGCCTGTCTGACCCTCGCTCGGTGTAACGCCTTGTGGATGCATTGCATCCGCAAGGCGTTACACCGGCGGCGGGTCACTGTCCAGGAACTCCTCCAGCACGCGGTTGAACCTCGCCGGGCGCTCGAGCTGGGGCACGTGGCCGGTGTGTTCGAAGATCTCGAGGCGGGAGTGGGGGATGCGGCGGTTGTAGCTGAGGGCGGCGGCTGAGGGGATCACCCGGTCGTCGGTTCCCCAGACGATCATCACCGGGATCTCGATCTCTTCGAGGCGGTGGCGGGCGTCGTATTCGATCACGGCCTGTAGGGCGTCACCGAAGCCGGGACAGGGTACGCCGGCGTTGAGCTGCTCCCAGAGCAGCTCCTTGCGCAGGCGCCCCGGGTAGCGGATGGCGAAGCGGAAGTTGAGCCAGCGGGCGAGCCTGTGGGTGACCGTGAAGCGGGCCAGAGCGCCAACGCGAGCGCCGAACGTGTCCCACGCGCGCGAGGTGGCGATGCCGCGCTGATGGGGCAGCCAGGTGTTGATCAGGCCGGCGGCCGAGACCAGGACGAGCCGCTCGAAGCGCCACGGCCCGGTCAGCACCGCCTCGGCGGCGACCAGGCCGCCCATCGAGTTGCCGACCACCGTGACGCCCCGCTCGAGCCCGAGCTTCTCGCAGAAGTCGTGCAGGAGGCGGCCGTAGGCGGGCATCTCGATCGGCCAGGAGGGCATCGGGCTGGCGCCGAAGCCGGGCAGATCGAGCGCGATCGCCCGGTGCCCGCGGGCGGCGAAGTAGGGCAGGTTCTCGAGCCAGGCCTGCCAGGAGCTGGTGATGCCATGGACGAAGACGATCGGGCTTCCCTCGCCGATCTCGGCGTAGGTGACCCCGGCGCCGGGCAGCTCCACCCGGTGCAGGTGGGGCCGCCAATCGATCTTCAGCCACTCGGGGTCGGGGTTGCCGTAGTCGTCGTGGGTCATCCGGTGCGCGGATGATCGCTTATGCGTAGCCCATTCGTTCGAGAATCGGTATCTCGCGTATCTGGGGTGGCTGCAGGTGGTCCCAGAGGATGCCGCGCGGGCGCTCGTACTGGCGCTCGACCTCGATCACGGCGCGCGGCGTGGCGATCACGTCGACGGGCAGGTCGTGGGAGGTCATCATCAGGTGGCGGCGCAGGACCTGGGTCGGGTGCACGGTCGTCGCCACCGTCGTGTGGCCGTCGATCTTGCCGGCGTCGATCAGCACGCCGTACTCGAGGTCGGAGTAGCCGCCGCCCTTGCCCACCCGGGCGCCGCTCAGGTTGACCGCGACCGAGCCGCAGAGGACGAAGTCGATCTCGGGCAGCTCGTCGAGGGCGGTCACCCGCCCGTGCTTGAGCGCCCCCTTTATCGTCGCCGCCTCCTTCAGCGCCCCCTTGCTCAGCTTCTTCGGGTCGAGCACGCGAAAGGGATGCGGGTCGCGCAGGCGGGGCACCGCCATGATCACGGTCTTGCCCTCCTCCAGGGCGATGCGCCGGGCGTAGGTCTGGGGCGAGTCTGGGTTCGCCTTGATCACCCGCGCTCGCTTCCAGAGCCGGTGGCCGGCGAGCTTCTCCGCCGCCAGTTTCGCCCCGGCGAAATTGGGGATGCGGCCCTCGGCGCCGGGGAAGCGGGAGACGCCCGCCCGGTCCATCGCCTTCCAGACCTCCTTGCGCACTTCGTCCTTCGATCCCTTGCGCAGCTCGTCCTTGGCGGGCACGCGAGAAAGATATCCGCCACGATCGGTCGGCGGACAGTCGTAGGATTTACAGCGATGGGCCGCAAGACATGGATCGCGATCGGCGCAGGTGCGGCGATCCTGCTCGTACTCGTTGGCGTCGGCTACGCCTACGACAGTTCCCAGGACGGCACGATCGCCGACGGCGTGACGATCGGCGGCGTCGACGTCGGCGGCATGGACGAAGCCGAAGCGAAGCAGGCGGTGAGCCGCCGGCTGCTCGGGCCGTTGACGCACTCGCTGCGCGTCGGCTACTCCGGGCAGAGCTGGGAGCTCCCGGGCAAGAGCCTCAAGGTGCACGCCGACCTCGACGCGGCGGTTGAAGAAGCGCTCGCCGACAGCCGCGACGGTGGCCTGCCGGGGCGGCTGGTCCGCTACGTCACCGGCGGCGAACTGGAAAAGCAGATACCGGCCGACGTCACCTACTCCAAGCACGCGGTCAACCGCTTCGTGCGCAGGGTCGCCGCGGCGGTCGACCGCGAAGCGCGGAACGCGAGCGTCGAACCGACTCCGTCCTCGCTGACCGTGGTCAAGGCGAAGAACGGGCGCAAGCTGCGTGACGTGCTGCTCACCCATCAGCTCGAGGCGGCGGTGCTGAACGCCGACGCCGATCACACGATCGCCGCCCGCACCCACTACACGAAGCCGGAAGTGGCGACGAAGGACGTCGCGGAACGGTATCCGTCCTACCTCACCCTCGACCGCGGCGCCTTCACCCTGCGGCTCTGGAAGAACCTGAAGCTGGCCAAGAGCTACACCGTGGCCGTCGGCCAGGAAGGACTGGAAACGCCGGAAGGGCTCTACCACATCCAGGAAAAGCAGGTGAACCCGTCCTGGCACGTGCCGGAATCCGCCTGGGCAGGCTCACTGGCCGGCCAGGTGATCCCGCCCGGCCCCGCCGACCCGATCAAGGCGCGCTGGATGGGAATCTTCGAAGGAGCGGGCATTCACGGCACCGACGAGGTCGAATCGCTCGGCTCCGCCGCCTCGCACGGCTGCGTGCGGATGGCGATCCCCGACGTGATCGAACTGTATCCCCAGGTCGAAGTCGGAACCCCGATCTTCATCGGCGACTGAGCGTTCGCTCAGAGGACGAGAGCCGCCAAACGCGAATCTCGTCCCGTGAGCTGGGACGACGCGCTGACCGCCTATGACCGCGACCTGCGGGGACGCGGCGCCGCCGAGCGGACGCGACGCGCCTACGGGGTCGACCTCGGGCAGTTCGTCGAGTGGGCGGCAGAGCGGGCGCCGGGCGAGATCCGCCACCGCGACGTGCGGCGCTACGCGGCTGGGCTGACCGCCGCGGGCGCGGCGCCGGCCACGGTCGCCCGCAAGCTGGCTGCCGTGCGCGGCCTCTTCGACTTCCTTGTGCGCACCGACCGGGTCGGGCAGAACCCGGCCGATCTCGTGTCGAGCCCCAAGCGCGAGGAGAAGCTCCCGCGGGTGCTGAGCAGCGAGCAGATGCGGGGGCTGCTCGAGGGGATCCCGGCGCGCACGCCGCTGGAGCTGCGCGACCGGGCGATGCTCGAGCTCGCCTACTCCTGCGGGCTGCGCTGCGAGGAGATCGTCAACCTCGATCTCGGCGCCCTGGACCACGAGACCGAGCAGCTGCGCGTGCTCGGCAAGGGCTCCAAGGAGCGGTTGCTGCCAGTGGGCGAGCCGGCTCAGCGGGCTCTGCGCCGCTACATGGAGCGCGGCCGCCACGCCCTCGCCGGCGACCCGCGCGAGCCGGCGCTCTTCCTCTCCAAGAGCGGCCGCCGCCTCTCCAATTCCGACGTCACCCGCCGGCTCGGTCTCTGGGTGAGGCAGGCGGCGCTGCAGGCCGGGGTCTCTCCCCACTCGCTGCGCCACAGCTTCGCCACCCACCTGCTCGAGGGCGGAGCCGACCTGCGCACGATCCAGGAGCTGCTCGGCCACGCGTCGATCTCGACCACGCAGGTCTACACTCGGGTCGACGCGGCACGCCTGCGCGACGCGTACGCCGCCACCCATCCCCGTGCCTGAGGCCAAATAACCTGTCAGCGACCATAGAATCGAGCCGAATTCCATGGAAACCGGCGTAAAAGAGGTGGAGCTGCGCGATCTTTGGCGCCGCTACAAGGGGGATGGGGACGCCAGGGCTCGCGAGCGCCTGGTGGTCGCCTACTCGCCGATGGTCAAGTTCGTCGCCGGCCGGCTCGGCGCCGGGCTGCCCTCCCACGTCGACGACGCCGACCTGATCTCCTACGGCCTGATGGGGCTGATCGGGGCGATCGAGCGCTTCGAGCCCGAGCGGGGGATCAAGTTCGAGACCTTCGCGATGACCCGCATCCGCGGAGCGATCATCGACGAGCTGCGCTCGCTCGACTGGGTGCCGCGCTCGGTCCGCTCGCGGGCGCGCGAAATCGAGGCGGCGCAGGCGAAGCTCGAGCACGAGCTGCAGCGGGCGCCGAGCGAGGCCGAGCTCGCCGCCCGGCTGGAAATCTCCGAGGACGAACTGCAGACCTCGCTGCTGGAGATCGCCAACTCCTCCGTCTACGCGCTCGACGAGCTCTGGACGGTCTCGGACTCCTCCGGCGATCAGGTCTCGCTGCTCGACACGATCTCCGACCCGCGCGCCGACGACCCGCAGGAGTCGCTGGCCAGCAGCGAGATCAAGGACCGGCTGACCGAGGCGATCGCCTCGCTGCCCGAGCGCGAGCAGCTGGTCGTCGCCCTCTACTACTACGAGAACCTCACCCTGCGCGAGATCGGCGAGGTGCTCGGCGTGACCGAGTCGCGCGTCTCCCAGCTGCACACCAAGGCAGTGATGAGGCTGAAGTCCGGCCTGCAGGCCGTCTGAATCGATCAGAAGTCTCAGAGCGGTTGGCGAGCTGCGCCACCGGGTGTACCTTCAGTGCGTGCCTCATAAGGCCGCAGACCGGATTCGCAACGTCGCCCTGATAGGGCACCGGGGCTGCGGCAAGACGAGCCTCTTCGAGGCGATGCTGTTCGAGGCGGGGGCGGCCTCGCGGCTCGGCGCGGTGGCCGACGGCACGACCGTCTCCGACCACGCGCCCGACGAGCGCGCGCGGGGGATCTCGATCGACGCGGCGCTGGCCTGCTTCGAGCACAGCGGTCGCGAGATCAACCTGATCGACACCCCGGGCGAGCCGAGCTTCGTCGCCGACGCGATCGCCTCGCTGCGGGTCGCCGACGCGGCCGTGGTCGTCGTCAACGCGGTCAACGGGGTCGAGGTGCACACCGACCGCCTCTGGCGCCGCGCCGACGCCGAGGGCCTGGCGCGGCTGGTCTTCGTCAACATGCTCGACCGCGAGCGGGCCGACTTCTTCGCCGTGCTCGACTCGCTCAAGGCGGCCTTCGGCCCGCACGTGGTCGCCACCGAGATCCCGGTCGGCGCCGAAGCGCAGGTGCGCGGGGTGATCGACCTGGTCGACCAGCGCGCCTTCCTCTACGAGGGGACGGGACCGGGCGCGGCGCGCGAGGTGGAGATCCCGCCCGAGTTGCGCGACCAGGCCGAGGAGTACCGCGAGAAGCTGATGGACGAGGTGGCGGAGAACTCCGACGAGCTGCTGGAGCGCTACCTCGAGGGCGAGGAGATCGACCACGACGAGATCGTGCGGGCGCTCAAGCAGGGGGTGACCGCGGGGCGGATCTTCCCGGTCACCTGTGGCGTGGCGACCCGCAACCTCGGCACCGGGCGGCTGCTCGAGGCGCTGGTCGAGGACCTGCCCTCGCCGGCGATGCGCGGCGCCGTGCCGGCGCTCGGCGCCGGCGGCGAGGCGATCGAGATCGAGCCCGACGAGGACGGCCGGCTGGTCGCCTACGTCTTCAAGACCCTGGCCGACCCCTACACCGGCCGCGTCAACCTCTTCCGCGTCCTGCGCGGCGCGTTGCGCTCCGACTCCCACGCGGTCAACGTCACCCAGGGTGGCAAGGAGCGGGTCGGTCAGCTCTCCCAGCCGCTCGGCAAGGAGATGCGGGCGGTGGAGGAGCTCGGCGCCGGGGACATCGGCGCCGTGGCGAAGCTGAAGGAGACGCATGCCGGCGACGTGCTCTGCGCCGCCGCGGAGCAGATCGCCGTGGCGCCGCTCGAGCTGCCCAACCCGGTGATGGCCTTCGCCTATGAGCCGCGCTCGAAGGGCGACGAGGAGAAGGCGGCCGCGGCGGTCCGGCGCCTCTGCGAGGAAGACCCGACCCTCGACGTGCACCGCGACGCGCAGACCGGCGAGCAGATCATCGCCGGCCTCACCCAGGTCCACGTCGAGGTGATCGTCGCCCGGATGAAGGAGCGCTTCGGGGTCGAGATCGAGCTGCACCCGCCGCGCGTCCCCTACCGGGAGTCGATCCGCCGGCCGGCCGGCGCCCACGCCCGCTACAAGAAGCAGTCCGGCGGCCGCGGTCAGTTCGCCGACTGCCAGATCGAGATCGAGCCGACCGAGGACGGCATCGAGTTCGAGTTCGTCGACAAGATCAAGGGGGCGGCGATCCCCGGCGGCTTCATCCCGGCCGTGGAGAAGGGGGTGGAGGAGGCGATGGCGCACGGCACCGTCGCCGGCTACCCGGTGAAGGGCGTGCGGGTGCGTCTCGTCGACGGCAAGCACCACGACGTCGACTCCTCGGAGATGGCCTTCAAGATCGCCGGGGCGATGGCCTTCAAGCAGGCGATGGAGGCAGCCGACCCGATCCTGCTCGAGCCGATCGTGCGGCTCTCGGTGAGCTGCCCGGGGGACGTCGTCGGCGACGTGATCGGCGACCTCAACTCGCGCCGCGGTCACCCGCTGGGGATGGAGCCGAAGGGGGCGATGACCGAGGTGCGGGCCGAGGTGCCGATGGCGGAGGTGCTCGACTACGCCCCGGACCTGCGCTCGATCAGCGGCGGCCGAGCCGAGTTCGAGGTCGAGTTCGACCGCTACGAGCAAGTCCCCACGCACCTCGCCGAGAAGGTCGTGGCGGCCGGCGCGATGAACTAGTTTCCAGGTGTGAGCCCTGGTGAGAGTTGCGGTGTCTGCGGGCGCTCGATCCTGGCGGGAGAGCGGACGCGGACCTACATGAGCCCCAGAGAGGGCGCGAAGCCGGTTTGCGAGCTCTGCCGCGAGCGGGCGCGGGCGCTGGGCTGGGTCGACCCGACGGCGCCCGGCGCCAACGTTGGGCGCACGCAGCCGGAGACCGCCCGCGAGGCGCCGCGCGGCAGGCTGGAGCGGGCGGTCGAGCGCTTCAACACGAGCGAGGCGGCGCGCACCGTGACCGGCCTGACGCGCAGTCTCGGCCGGCCCTGGATCTCGGTCGGCGCCGTCGCCGGCTCGCCGAGCGAGGCGCGGATCACGGTCGCCTGGGAGCTCTGCTGGTACCAGTGGGGGGTCGACCTCGGCGATGAGGGGCGGCCGGTCTTCCCGATCGACAAGGGCAACGAGATCGAGCAGCTCGACCGCTCGGCGCGCCAGTGGAACGCGAGCGCCGGGGAGGGCGGCCGGCTGGCGCTGGGCGCCCCGGCCGGCGGGCGCGAGCGGAACGGGGAGCCGGTTGGCTGAGGGCGACGGCAAGCTGGTCGTCAACGTCGACGGCGGCGCCCGCGGCAACCCCGGCCCGGCGGCGATCGCCGCGGTGCTCCAGGGCCCCGGCGGCGAGGTGCTCGAGGAGCACGGCGAACGGATCGGCCGGGCGACCAACAACGTCGCCGAGTACCGGGCGCTGCTGCTCGGCATCGAGCTCGCCGCGGCCCACGGCCCGCGTGAGCTGGAGCTGGTCGGCGACTCGGAGCTGATCGTCAAGCAGGTGAGGGGCGAGTACAAGGTCAAGGACGCGACGATGCGCGAGCTGCACGCCCAGGTGAAGCGGGCCCTGCGCGCCTTCGACTCCTGGTCGATCCGCCACGTCCGCCGCGAGCACAACGCCGAGGCCGACCGCCTCGTCAACCGGGCGCTCGATGGCTGAGCCGATCGACCCCGGCGTGGATATCGGCCACGTCCACCTCAAGGTCGCCGACCTCGAGCGCTCCCTGGCCTTCTACCGCGACGTGCTCGGCTTCGAGCTGCAGCAGCGCCTCGGCGACGAGGCGGCCTTCGTCTCGGCCGGCGGCTACCACCACCACATCGGCCTCAACACCTGGCATTCGAAGGGTGGCTCAGCGCCCCCGCCGGGCACGACCGGCCTCCTCCACGTCGCGATCCGCTACCCAACCCGCGCCACCCTCGCCGACGCATTGCGCCGCCTGGCGGCGGCCGGCATCTCCGTCAATGGCGCCTCCGACCACGGCGTCAGCGAGGCCCTCTACCTGGACGACCCAGACGGCAACGGGATCGAGCTCTACTGGGACCGGCCCCGCGAGGAGTGGCCGGAGCCGGCCCCGGAGGAGAGGGTCGCGATGCACACCCGCCCACTCGACCTGCGGGCTCTGCTCGCCGAGGCAGCGCCGCGGGACTGAGAACCGGGACGGGCGGCCACCCGACGCCCAGGGCCTCGCGGGGCGACGGAGGGAGGGACCGCCGCAACGAGAACCGCTGGCCGGCGAGACAGGGACTTCGAACTTGACCACTGGGTTGAGAGAGCCAGTTCCTCGCCGGCCGGGCAGCCACCCATCCCGACTCACAAACCCTACCAAATACTTGGTAGACAAACCAGATCCCCCACCCGCGATGAGCCCAACCCCCGCAGGAAGCTAGAATCCCCTCCTTGTGCGGATGTAGCTCAGTTGGCTAGAGCGTCTGCTTGCCATGCAGAAGGTCGAGGGTTCGAGTCCCTTCATCCGCTTCGCTTCGAATCCCCTGCACACGGCCACTTCGCCATTCGCCGGGGGAACTGGGACCACCCCCGCATCTCCACTACGGGAACTTGATCGGACAGGGTTGCAGGCTCGAGGCCATCGGATAGCGCCGGATATGCTCGCCGCCGTGTCCGACCCCCCGCTCGGTGAACCGATCGACTGGAGTCCTGTTCCGGTGCCATCGGGCGAGCCGCTGCGCGGCGACCACGTTCTCCTCCGGCGGCTCGATCCCGCCGCCGACGCCGAGCCGCTCTACTCCGCATCCCATCTACCAGCCGGCGATCCAGCTATCTGGACCTACCTTCCCGACGGTCCTTACGAGAGCGCCGAGCACCTGGGCCAAACGCTCGCCTGGGAGGCAGGGGCCGAGGGCCACGTCTACTACGCGATCGAACCGCTCACGGCCGGGCGTCCCCTAGGCCAGGCCTCCTATCTGCGGATCGAGCCCTCCTTCGGCACGATCGAGATCGGCCACATCTGGTTTGGCCCTGAGCTACGGCGCACGACCGCCGCGACCGAGGCGATCTACCTGCTCGCTCATCATGCCTTCGACGACCTGGGCTACCGGCGGCTGGAGTGGAAGTGCGACGCGCTCAACGACGCCTCACGGCGCGCTGCCGAGCGCTTCGGCTTTCGCTTCGAGGGCGTGTTCCGCAGTCACCAGATCGTCAAGGGCCGCAATCGCGACACCGCCTGGTTCGCGATGATCGATAAGGACTGGCCCGCGGTCCGCGCCGGCTTTGAGGCCTGGCTGGCCCCGGAGAACCTCGACGGCCGAGGGATGCAGAAGCGCTCTCTGACGGAGCTGATCTCGCTATGAGACCCGGCGAGAAAAGGGTTCTCCTATGAGCCGATGGGAGACGACCAGCACGCTGGACGCGGAGGTCTCCCCGGCCGCTGTGTGGGACAGGGCCTACGCCGAGGCCGCGGCGTGGCCGCGCTGGAACGCCGAGATCAGGACGGCCAGCCTGGACGGGCCGCTGGCTCTCGGCGCGCGAGCGAGGATCGTCTTTCGCACCGGCCTGCGCCTGCGCTTCCGCGTCGTGGAGTTTGAGCAGGGCCGCCTCTTCACAGACGAGGCGCGCCTGCCCGGGGCGCGCATGGGGCACCGCCACCTGATCGAGCCCGGCGCCGAGGGCGGCGGCCGCCTTACCAACACGATTTACATCGAAGGCGTCCTGGCTCCGGCATGGCGACGGATCATGGGGCCGGCCGCCGCGCGCAGCTTGTCGAAGGCGCAGCAGGCAGTGGTCAAATTGGCCGCGATGGACGGCTAGCAAAGATTCGTATTCGCGCCGCCGAATGTGACGGTTACGGAATCCTTACGTCGAGCCTCCCGAGCGCTCGCCAAAGCTCCTGGGTATCCCCAACAACCCACGCGTCCTGAATCGTGCTCTCCACCAGCCGAAAGAAGGCGGCACCAGCGTACTCGACGTGTGCGCCGGTCGGCTCGATCTCGCCAATGCGCTATCGGGCCTCGGCTGGCTTGACGCCGATCAGAAGCGCCATCTCGAGCCACTTCCAGTAGCAGTCGGCGTCATCGAAGCCGAGCTCGCGCAGCCACCCGAGCTGCGTCTCGACATCGAGCAGGCGGTCAGATGGATCCGCATCCTCGAGCGGCACGCCGATCGCCGCGAAGAACGCTGCGTGCAGGCGGTCGGTTGCTGACGCGACGTGCTCGAAGTTCGCGAACACCCCACCGGGATTGAGCAGGTCGAACACCTCGCCGTAGAGCGAGCGCTTGCGCTCGTGCTCGAGATGGTGGATGGCCATTGACGAGACGACGGCATCGAAGCGCCCAAGCGCGGGCAGCGGCTCAGCGAGATCGTGCTTGACGAGCTCGACGCGATCGTCGCCGGCAAAGCGCGCCCGCGCAGCCCCAAGCATGAGCTCGGAGAAGTCGAGGCCCACGCCGAGCAGCTCAGTACGGTCGGCCTCGAGCAGGGCAAGCAGGCGTCCGTCGCCCGTCCCGAGGTCGAGGATGCGCCGCACGTCGCGAGGCAGATGCTCGAGCAGGACGCCCTCGCCCTCTGCGCGGTGGGGGAACTCATCCGCTCGGTCGAGATAGCTGGCGACTCTCTGCGCGTCGCTTGTCCAATCCTCCCCGGCCATGCCTTCCATTATCGGGTTCTCTCGCGAGTCGTATCCCGCGTCTGTGAGATGACGCACTCGCCAAATTCTTCGTTGCCTCGAGCAACTTGCCCAGATACGGTGCCCCCGTCTGCGATCCGGAACGGACCGGATGGCTTAGAAAGGCTGAGCAAGATCCCCAGCACGCTGAGATCTCCTGTCATCTCTCAGATTCTCGACCGGCTTCACGACCAGGCTGAGCGCGAGGACCCGCTTGCCAAGCAGCGAGTACAGGCACGTGAGGCAGAGCTTGGCGAGAGGCTGCGCCAGGAGCGACGCTATGAGCTCTACGGCGAGGCGCCGCTCGCGATCACCCGCGAGGTCGGAAGGTTGTTGTACATGCTGACCCGAATCCGTCGGGCACAGAGGGTCGTGGAGTTCGGGTGCTCCCTCGGTATCAGCACGATCTACCTCGCGGCCGCCATCCGAGACGGCGGGAACACCGGGGAGGTCATCACCACGGAGCTATTGCCGGGGAAGATCAGCGCAGCGCGCGACAACCTGGCGGAGGCGGGGCTTGGGGACCTTGTCCAGTGGAGAGAAGGGGATGCGCTGGAGACGCTCAGACAGCTCCCGCAGGGCGTCGACCTCCTCTTCCTCGACGGTCGCAACGACCTCTACCTCTCGTTGCTCGAGCTGGTCGAGCCAAACCTGGCACCCGCTGCGCTTCTGGTGGCGGACCTGAACACCGAGGACCCGGATCTCCACCCGTATCTGGACTATGTCCGCGATCCCGACAACGGCTACTCATCGGTGGAGATCCCACTCGCGGACGGAGTCGAGGTGTCGGTTAGATCCGCGGCGGGACGCCAGTACCTGGACTTGATCGCCGAGCTGCACCGGCGCCAGGGCGAGATGTATGCCGGGGGCTCGATCGACCCGGTATTGGAACTACTGGCGCCGGACATCATCTGGCACGTGCCGGGCAAGAGCCCGATCGCCGGCGACCATCGTGGCGCCAGGCAGGTGATCGACTACTTCGAGAGGCGTCGCCAGCTTGCAAACGCCACCATGCGCATACATCCGGGCGACGTAATCTCCGACGGCGACGCGGTAGCGCAGTTCGTAGACGGGACGGCCATTCTGGATGGTGAGCAGGTCTCCTGGCAGACGATCGGGATCTATCGAGTCGATGTCGAGCACGGTTGGATTCGCGAGGTCTGGCTCGTTCCTCTCGACGGCGAGCTGTTCGACCGGATCTGGTCGGGTGACGGGCAGTCGGATGCAGTACCGGGCCGCGCCTGAGCTCTGGGTGGCCGAGGAGCCGCATGGATGAGATCGCAGTCAGCCGTGAGGGCGCGGGGCGGGAGGTCCTGCTCGTCCACGGAGGGGCGAGCCCGGCGACGACTTGGTCGGGGCTTGAGCCCTTGAGAGATCGGTGGAGGTTGATCACCATCCACCGGCGCGGCTTTCCGCCCAGTCCAGCGCCCCCGGATGGGCGCCAGGACTTCGATGTCGATGCCACCGACATCGAGCCGCTGCTCAACCGGCGCCTCCACGTCGTCGCACACTCCTACGGTGCGCTTGGGGCACTGATTGCAGCTACGCGCAAGCCGGCGCCGGTGCGTTCGCTGACGCTGATCGAGCCGCCGCTCTTCTATCTCGTCCCCGACGATCCCGAGCTGGCGCGCTTTCAGCGCATCGGCAACGAGGCTTTGGCCCACGGCCTCGACGCGGACCCCGAGACGCTGCGTGAGTTCCTGCGGATCGCGGGCTCACCCGTCCCGGATTCCGGGCCCCTTCCCAAGAACGTGGTCCAGGCGGTTCGTCGCGCTCACGGCAGCCGATCGCCGAGCGAGGCGCGTCCGACCCTCGATATCCTGCGCGACGCGAACATCCCGGTGCTGGTCGCCTCCGGCGACCACGCCTCGTTCCTGGAGCGCGCGGCCGACGCGCTCGCGGACGAGCTGAACGCCGAGCGACTGGTCGCTCCCGGAGCCGGGCACTTCGTCGCCGCGGCGCCCGGCTTCGATGAGCGCCTGGAGCGGTTCCTAGCCTCGGTCAGCTGACCGACTCCTCCGGCTTCGTCACAGCCGCTCGACCGCCTCCGCGGAGTCGAGTCACGCCAAGCTCGCGCAGGTGCTCCTCCAGCGGCGTCTCGTAGAAGGCTCTTCAGCGCGGCTTGTAGATCGCCGATTCTTCCGGCCTAAGGGCCTGCACCTGCCCGGAGAGCAGCAGCTCGGCGTCCAGGGCGCCTTGGTGCTCGCGGCCCTTGTCACTTTGGACCTCCGGCGGCTCGAGAAACTTGACTTTGACCACCGAGGAGGCATCCGTACTGGATTTGCGTGCGGGTGAGCACCCGTGCGGTTTTGCCCGTAGTCGCCATCCCGGCGCTCTTGTAGAGCCTGTGGGCCGGGGTGTTGTCGCTGTAGGTCCACACACCCGCCTGCTGATAGCCCAGCGAGCGGGCCACGCCGACCGCAGCCTCAAGCTCATCGGGAAGCATGCCGCGGACGCTCGCCGTCGGGTTGAGGGTCGCCGCGCCAGGACCGCGCCAGGAAGAGCAGGGCGAAGCAGTGGGTGACGTCGCCGTTGGGATAGTCGATCGTGCGCAGCTCGGCCTCCGAGAGGCAGCCGAACGCGATCAAGTCGGGCTCGGCGACCTCGACCCCGGTCTCCTCGGCCAGCTCGTCGATCGCCGTGCGAGCAAAGCTCCCGCCCGGCTCGGCCGCGCCAGCAGGCAGACACCAGGTTCCGTCGTCGGCTCGCTTGGTGAGCAAGACGCATCCGTCCTCTCGCTGTAGCGCGACCATCGCGCCGGGCCTCAGGACGAGGTCGTTGCCGACGGCTTATCGCAGCCGCCAGAGGTAGGAGTCGGGGTAGCCCACCTTCAGATCTCCTCGTCGAAGAGCAGCTCGGGCCGCGCCCAGAGCGCCGCGAAGAAGTGGTCCGAGTCAGGTCGCGAGTTGTGGTGTAGCTCCTTGCCGACTCTTTCACGCGGCTTGTAGCGTGAGCACCTCCCCCCGGACAAAAGGGTGCAAAACGGCCGCTTTCCCACCACTCGCATGCCTGGAGCCGCTAGCGTACCAGCTAGCTGGTACCATACATCGCATGCATAAGACCACCGTCTACATTGACGATTCCCAAGCCGAGCGCCTGGGCCGGCTGGCGACCTCGAGCGGTCGCAGTCAGGCCGAGTTGATCCGGGAGGGTGTGGATCGGGTGCTCTCCGAGGCGCCTTCGCGGACCTTCCGCAGCATGGGGAAGGGGCGAAGCGGGGGCAACGTGAACCGGCGATGGGGTGCCGATGAGCTCTATGCCAAGGCTCGGGGCGAACACCGTCGATGACCCTGATCGTCGACGCCGGCACGCTCTTCGCGCAGGCCGATGCCGACGACCCCGAGCACGAGGCGGTCGTCACTCTGTTTGAAGGCGAGAGGGGGCCGCTCGTCACCTCGCAGGTGGCGGTCGCCGAGGCCGACTACTTGATCCTCACCCGGCTCGGCGTCGATGTCGAGCTCGCCTTTCTCGACGACCTCGCGACGGGCACGTTCGTCGTCGATTGCCTCGATCGCAAAGAGCTGGGGGTGGCGCGCGACCTGGCGCGTCGCTACCGGGATCTCGAGCTGGGCCTTGCCGACGCCTCGCTTGCCGTGCTCGCCGACCGGCACAGGACCGATCGGATCGCCAGCTTCGACGAGCGCGCCTTCCGGACGATGACGCCGTTGCGGGGCGACGCCTTCACGATCCTACCCGCCGATCTGTAGCGATTCGCTGGCTGGAACCGGCCTCGTTGATTTCAGGCACTTCTGGGGCGAAGTGCCTGACTCGCTGCATATCCGTTCATATCCGTTCATATCCGCGCTGAATACCCGAGATCTCGCCAATCACGAAAGCCCTGCAAATGACGTTTGAGCAGAGGCCGTGATTTGCTGATGACCTGTGTAATTGCCATGCAGAAGGTCGTCGGTTCGAATCCGATCAGCCGCTTTTTCGGGAATGCCCTGCATGTGGGCGGGCTGGTCCCGACCGGGGAATCCAGAATCAACTCCCCTTCGAGGAACGCCGCGCCGAGAGCGATCGCCGTGCGCCCGAGGGCTCGTGGTCACCCTTGCCATTTGCCTTCTCGCTCTGCTCTCTATTAGAATCTTCACTTCTCTAGCGGAATCGCTAGAAAACATTAGATATCGCTAGACTCACGCGAGGTGGATCCGCTCGAGAACCCATACGCGCCCGGCGCCGGCACGTTGCCGCCCGCCCTGGTGGGGCGTGAGCGTGAGGTCGAGAGGTTCTCGTATCTGCTCGGCCGTCTCTCGCGAGGCCGCAGCGAGAAGAGCCTGATCATCCACGGGCTGCGCGGGGTGGGCAAGACGGTGCTCCTCACCGAGTTCGCATCGCGCGCCGAGTCCGCGGGATGGAAGGCGCTCCGCCATGAGTGGCGTCGCGAGAGCGACTTCCGGATCGTCATCGCCCGGCTCGTAGGCGCCACCCTCGCCGCTTACGAACGGGGAGGTGCGGTCCGCCGGGCACTGCGCCGAGCCCGCGGGGCGCTGGGGTCGTTCACGACCACGATCGGCTCCGAGGGCCAGGTGAGCTTGGGGTTTCAGTGGGAGCCAGAGCGAGGCCTCGCCGACAGCGGCGAGCTCGAGCAGGACCTCGGTGAGCTCCTCGCCGAGGTCGGGGCGCTGGCCGCCGAAGCCGATTCGGGGGTGCTCCTCCTGCTGGACGAGCTGCAGATCCTCGGAGAGCCGGAACTCGAGAGTCTGGTTGCGGCGATGCACCGGATGGCGCAGCAACAACTGCCGGTCGGCCTCGTCGGCGCCGGCCTGCCGACCCTCCCTGGGCTGATCCTTGAGGCAAAGACCTACGCCGAGCGACTGTTTGGGTTCCCGGGCCTCGGGCCGCTCGAGCCGGAGGCCGCCGAGCGCGCCCTGCGGCTGCCGGCCGCCGAGCTCGGGGTTGACTACACGGCCAAGGCGATCGAGACGATCCTCGCCGAGAGCGGCGGTTACCCCTACTTCCTACAGGAGTGGGGGAAGGCGGCCTGGAACGCGGCTGCCGACAAGCAGATCGACGAGGCGGCGATCGCCGTGGCATCCGCCGAGGTCGCCGAGGAGCTTGACGAGGAGTTCTTCGGGCTCAGGGTGGGGCGCACGACTGCGGCGGAGCTTGAGCTCTGCCGCGCCCTGGCGAGCCTGGGTGAGGGACCGCAGCCGATCCGCGAGGTGGCGCGGAGGATGGGGCGAGAGCCGAGAGGCCTCTCACCGGCCCGCGCAGCCCTGATCCGAAAGGGCCTGATCTACCCTGCGGAGCGCGGACAGATCGCCTTCACCGTCCCGCACTTCGGGCGTTACCTGGAGCGGGCACGAGCGAGCTGAAACGGAATCGGTCGCGAAGGTTTCGGCACCGTCGCCAGGCTCGCAGAGACGATTGGAACCGCCCTCGTCGATTTCGGGAACTTCTGGCGAGAAGTTCCCGAAATGCCGCATATCGGCGCACATCCAAATAGTTGCCATGCAGAAGGTCGTGGGTTCGAATCCGATCAGCCGCTTATTCCAGGCACTACTGCGAATTAGTGCCTGGAATGGCTTGGCCGTGGTCGCCTTCAACGCGAGGCTCTACTGGCTTTCGGCCAACTTCTCCTGCGCGTCGGCCAACGCGCCTTTCAGGGCCGCCACGTGGTTGCCCTCGGCCTCGCCGATTGTCTTGGTCACGGCGCGCGTAATGACGGGCTCGACCTTTTCCGCCTCGGAGTGCGAGTAGGCGACGATCAGGCCGGCGCCGCCGATGGGGATCGTCTCACCCGCCTGCTCGCCGATCTTGCCGGCGGTCTTGTAATGCAGGAGCTTGCCGCCCCGGCGCCGAGGGCGGCGCCGATCGCCGTGGCGGCCAGCAGCGGCGGGGGCGAAGAGCCCGACCGCGAAGCCGACGGCGCCGAGCCCCTCAGCCCCCTCGCGGAGCCTCACGACTCAACCGGGAACCTCGGCTTCCGCTGCGCGCTTTGGCCGGTGCCGGGATTTGTCAGAAGTGACCGTAAGCCGGAGCCCCCTATCGCCACATCGCCCGGTTCGGGTGATTTCAACGGCGTGCGCAGCGGCAACAATCGCCTGGTGAGCGACCCCCTGCAGATCCTGCTGCTGTCGCTGCTCTCGATATTCAACCCCACGCTGCTCGCCGCGGTGACGGTGATGCTGCTGATGCCGAGCCCGAAGCGGCTGATGCTCGGCTACCTGCTCGGTGCCTACATAACCAGCATCGGCCTCGGGTTGACGATCGTCTTCGCATTGCAGGAATCGAGCGCCGTCAGCACCAGCCAGCACACGATCAGCCCGGTCGAGGACATCGTCCTCGGCGCGCTTGCATTGCTGGTCGCCTTCGTCCTGGCGACCGACCGCGACCGCGGCCTGCGCGAGCGCAAAGAGCGCCGCAAGCGCGCCAAGCGCGAGGAGGAAGGGGGAGAGGAGAAGGAACCGCTGACGATCCGCCTGCTGGGGCGCGGCTCGCCCCGCGTCGCCTTCGCGATCGGCATCGTGCTCAGCTTCCCCGGTGCCTCCTACCTGGCCGGGCTCGGCCATATCGACTCGCTCGAAGCGGCCACCGCGCCGACGGTGCTGCTCGTCGTCGGCTTCTGCCTGGTCCAGCTGACGCTGCTCGAGCTGCCGCTTATCGGTTACGCGCTGGCGCCGGAGTGGACTCAGGGGGCGGTGGATCGCTTTCGCGCCTGGCTCGCCCGCAACGGCCGCCGGGCAGCAATTATCGGCGCCGTCGCGATCGGTGTGGCTTTGGTCCTCAAGGGTATCGGCGGCCTGATCGTGTGACGGTTCCCCGACCCGATCGCAATTTCACCCGGATCGCACGATGCCGCCGGCGCTCTCCCGCGATTCCATGTCGGGCACGATGCCGCTAATAGGAAGAAGAAGGCCGCTGATGCGCGCGGCGATGGTGGGAGGCGCCGGCTACGCGGTCGGCAAGCGAAGCGCGCACCGCGGCGCCGAGGCCAATCGGCTTCAAGCACGGCAAATTCGAGGGCAAGGCGCTGGAGGAGCTGCGGCGACTGCGCGACGCGATCCTCGTGGCCGGCGGCGAGACCCTCGTCGACAGCTGGAATCACCCCGAGGACCTGAGTGCGATCGGCGCGGCAGCCGGCTGAAATCGCCTCCTCCCTTCAGTACCCCGTCCCGGTCTTGACCCGCTTGCGCTCGGAGGGGTGGGCGCCGCCCTTCTCGTCCAGCGTCGCGCAGGCCGTCGCGATGTCGTCGGCGAGGCGGTCGATCTGCTCGCGGCTGAGCGTCTGCTTGACCAAGGCCCGCAGGACTTTGACGTCTTCGGCGTCGGGCGGCATCGTGTAGGCGGGGAGCATCCAGCCGCGCTCGGCGGAGAGCTGCCAGGAGAGGTCGAACTCGTCGTAGTTCTTCTCGCCGGCGAGCTTGAAGGCGACGAGGGGAAGCTGCTCCTCGCCGTCGCCGATCAGCTCGAAGTCGCCGCTCGCCTTCAGCTTGTCGGCCAACGCCCGGGCGTTGGCCTGCATCGCCTTCATGATGTAGGCGTAGCCCTCGCGCCCGTAGCGGACGAAGTTGTAGTACTGGGCGAGCACCATCGAGGCGCCGGTGGAGAAGTTGAGGGTGAAGGTGGCGTCGGTTTTGCCCAGGTAGTTCTCGTAGAAGACGAGGTCCTCGGCCAGATCTGACTTCTCGCGGAAGACGAGCCAGCCGATGCCGGGGTAGACGAGGCCGAACTTGTGGCCGGAGACGTTGATCGAGCGCACCTGCTCGAGCCGGAAGTCCCACTCGGAGTCGGGGTAGAGGAAGGGCCAGACGAAACCGCCGCTGGCGCCGTCGATGTGCAGCGGCACGTCAAGGCCCTTCTCGCCCTTGAGGTCGACCAGCAGCTTGTTGATGCCGACGATGTCGTCGGCGTGGCCGGTGAAGGTGGTGCCGAGCACGGCGGCGACGCCGATCGTGTTCTCGTCGACGTGGGGCTGCACGTCCTCGGGCCCGATCACGTATTTGTCGTCCTGCAGCGGCACGATCCGCGGCTCGACGTCGAAGTACCGGCAGAACTTCTCCCAGACCACGTGCACGTCGCCGCCGAAGATCAGGTTGGGCTTGTCGACCGGCTTCGATTCGGCTTCGCGGCGCTGCTTCCACTTCCACTTGAGCGAGAGGGCGCCGAGCATGATCGCCTCCGAGGAGCCCTGGGTGCGGGCGCCGGTCGTCTCCCCCGGCGCGTGGTAGAGGTCGGCGAGCATGCGGATGCAGCGCTGCTCGACCTCGGCCGAGATCGGGTACTCGGCATGGTCGATGAAGTTGCGGTAGAGGTTCTCGGCGATCACTCGCTGGGCCTCGGGCTCCATCCAGGTGGTGACGAAAGTCGCCAGGTTTCGCTGCGGGTCGCCCTCCAGGGCGAGTTCCTCGCCAAGCAGGCGCATCGCGTCGAGCGCCGACATGCCGCTTGTCGGAAAGTCGGCGGCGGGGGCGTCTTCGGTGAGAAAGCGGTTGCCGTAGAGCATCGCCGCGGCATCGTCGCCAGATCTCGTTCCCCGGTGAGGGTTTGCCATCGCAGGCGAGGCTAGGGGTCGAATCCGTAGCTCGCATCCCCCGAAGAGGGTGATTTACACGGATGGACAGGTGCAGGGCTTGCGGCTAGCGTGGTAACGCCGGGCGGGGGGAATTCCCGCGCGTACGAATGGATCGGAATGCCCACCGCGCAGACAAATTCGCCAAGGAGCAGCCCGGTCGCCGGGATTGATCTGGGGCGCCCGGCGCTCGGCAGCCTGGTCGAACGAGGACGCCTGCTGGACAAGCTCGAGCGGGACGCCGCGCCCCTTGTCCTGCTCTGCGCGCCCAGCGGCTACGGCAAGTCGGTGCTGCTCGCTCAATGGGCCGAGCGCGACCCCCGCCCCTTCGCCTCGGTCACCCTTCGCGCCGCCCACAACGATCCGGTCGTCCTGTTGGAGGCCGTGCTGGCGGCGCTGGAGCAGACCGAGCCCATGCCGGCCGAGATCGCCGCCGGGCTTGCGGTCCCTGAACCCGACATCGAGGGGGTGGTGTTGCCGCGAGTCGAGCGGGCAATAGAGGCACGCGAGGCGGCGACGGTGCTGGTGCTGGACGAGCTCGAGCAAATCGAGTCGCCCCAGGCGCTGGCGGTCGTCTACTCGTTGGTCGCGCACGTGCGCACCGGCTCCCAGATCGCACTTGTTACCCGAGTTGAGCCGGCGCTGCCGCTCGGCAGGCTGCGGGCGAATCGCCTGCTGACCGAGATCGGCCGGGCCGAGCTGACGATGAGGGGGCCGGAGTGCCAGTCGCTGCTCGCCGGCCTCGGTATCGAGCTGAGCCCCCGCGACTTCGACGCGCTCCTCAAGCGCACGGAGGGCTGGCCCGCGGCTCTCTACCTGGCTGGGATTGCCATGCTCGACGAGGTCGATGTCAGCGCTGCGATAGCCGACTACATCCGGGACGAGTTCCTTGCATCGGTCTCCAAGCGCAGGCTCGAGTTCTTGCGGCGGGTCTCGATCCTCGACCGCTTCGACGGCGAGCTCTGCGACGCGGTGCTGGCTCGCAGCGGGTCTGCCAGGGTGCTGAGCGACCTGGCGCACGGCAACACGCTCCTGCTGTCACTCGATCGCCACGACGAGTGGTTTCGCCTGCACCCCCTGCTTGCCGACATGCTCCGCGTGGAGCTGGGGCGGGCAGAGCCCGAGGGGGAGCCGCTGCTACACCGGCGTGCCTCGGAGTGGTGGGCCGAGCAGGGCGACACTGACCGGGCGGTCGGGCACGCAATCGAGGCCGGGTCCCATGAGCGCGCGGGCGAGCTGATCTGGGCGGCGGCCCCCGATTACTACGCGCGCGGTCGCAACGCGACGATGCGGCGCTGGCTGGAGCGGATCGGGGTCGAGCGGGTCGCGACCCTGCCGACCCTGGGCGTTGCGGCGGCGCAGGGGTCCCTGGGCCGGGGGGAAGGGGGCATGACCGATCACTGGATCGCGGTTTCGCGGCGGTTGCTCGCGGAGGCGAACGGTGCGGTCGACGGCTCGTTGACCGCCGGCCTCGTTCTTGCCGAAGCGGCACTCGCCCGGGATGGCCTGGTCGCGATGAGCGAGCGAGCCGCGGCGGCCGCCGCAGTCATTCCCGACGAGAGCCCTTGGCTCTCGATGTGCTGTCTGATGGACGGCTCCGGCCTGTTCTTGCGCGGTCACTTGGAGGAGGCGCGCGACCGGCTCGTCGACGGGGCGCGGCGCGGCGCGATCGGTGCGCCCCACATCCAGGTTCTCTGCCTGAGCCAGCTCGCCATGCTCGCGGTCGAGGAGCCCGACTGGCAGGTGGCAGAAATGCTCGCCTCCCAGGCGAGGGCCCAGATCGAGCGCTCCCGGCTGGGCGACTACCCGACCGCCGCCCTTGCCCTCGCGGTATCCGCCTTCGTCCGCTCTCACCGCGGCATGACCGCCGAGGCGGCAGCGGACCTGCATGCGGGGGTCCGGCTGATGCGCCGGCTCGACGAGTTCGCCGCCTGGTATGAAGCCCAAACCAGAATCGTCCTCGCCCGGGCGGCGGCTCGACTCGACGAGATCGGCCTGTCGCAGGACCTGCTGGGCGAGGCACGGCGGCTGGCCCGGCGGATGCCCGAAGCGACGCTGCTCGCCGATTGGCTGCACCTGGGCGAGGTGGAGACCGAGACGATCTCGGCGGCTGCGGTGGGCGACCTGACCCCGGCCGAGTTGCGCATCCTCGGCTACCTCCCCACCCATCACTCCTTCCCTCAGCTTGCCGCCCAAGCCCATGTCTCGCCCAACACGGTGAAGACGCAGGCGCGAGCGGTGTATCGCAAGCTCGGCGTGTCCTCGCGCGAGGAGGCCGTCGAGCGCGCCCGCTCGATCGGGCTGCTGCGCGACGACCCAAGGGGCAATGGAAGCAGCTGAGTTCACCCTATTCGCGTGATGTGCGGCGTCCGGCCAGGGCGGAGCGTCGGCTACCACACACAGAAACCGGCACCTCCGCCGGCACGGCGACCTTCGACGGCCTGACCGGCAAGGAGTCCAACCGGGTGGGGAGGCTGGCACAGGAAAAGTAGGAGGGCTCGGCCCGTTCGATCCGCTCTACCGAGAAGGTGAGGGCAGCAGCGCTGCAACATGGTGATCGCACGCTGGACGCACGAGGCTGCCGTTGTCGAGGGCACCCGTACTCTGCTCGAGGCGCACGTGGGCTCCGGCATCCGAGCCGCGCAGCTCGCCGACCTACCAAAGCACGAGCAGACGCTCGACCGCATTCGTGCCCTGGGCCGGCATGCCCAGCGCCTTGCGATGCGGGTTGCCAGCGGTAGCCCCCTGCATTCGGGGCTCAACTCGAAGATCGCCAATGACACGCTGCGAGCCCTGCGCGATGCCGGCATCGTCGAGCGGGACGCGCCGCGAAGCTGGCGCGTCCCCGACCCGCTGCTGCGCAATTTTCTGCGCGAGCTCGATTCGGGCGGATGAAGGCGTCTAAAGCGGTGAGCCACCAACGTAGCCGCCCGGGCCTGTAGAAAGCTGGGGACAGCAGGCCGGATCCGGCCCTGCGTCCACTACCTCAAGGAGAAGAGATGTCGATTACGACCAAGGATGAGTTGGCAAAGCTGGTAGCCGCGCGGACCGGGCTGGAGACGGGCCAGGCGAAGCTCGCGGTGGATGCGACGATCGAGGAGATCACCGCTCAGCTCGCGGCCGGCAACGAGGTCAAATTCACCGGCTTCGGCAAATTCTCGACCGTCGCCCGGCCGGCCCGGGAAGGCCGCAATCCGCAGACCGGAGAGTCGCTCCAGATTGCCGCGAAGACGGCGGCGAAGTTCAGCCCCGGAGCGGAGCTGAAGAAGGCCGTCAACGGCTGAGAGTGCTCCCAGCGAGGGCGCCCCTCAGGTGCCCGATCGGGTAGCGGAGGCATGGGGCGGCCCGCTGGGAAGGCTGGCGGCTCACTAAAGAGAACGAGTCTCACTCTTATGTTAGGGTGCCCGCGTCCGAGACGGCAGAGGCCGCCGCCAGGACTTCCGGCCACTCCACGTTCCAAGGAGACCCGATGCTCCGACCAGGCGCCCGCGCTTTCACCGCCCTTCTCATCCTCGCCGCGCCGGCGGCGGCGCTGCTCGCCGGATGCGGAGGGTCGAGCTCAAGCGCCACCAGCTCCTCCGGCAAGCTGAATGTGGTCGCTGCCGAGGACTTCTGGGGCTCGATCGCCGAACAGCTCGGCGGCGAAAAGGTCGAGGTGACGAACATCGTCACCAACCCGGCCGCCGACCCCCACGACTACGAACCGACGAGCGAAGACGCGAAGACGCTGGCCGCGGCGCAGATGTCGATCGTCAACGGGATCGGCTACGACGAATGGGCATCCAAGCTGCTCGCCGCCAGCCCCGAATCGAGCCGCACCGAACTCATCGTCGGCGATGTCCTCGGGCTGCAGGACGGCGACAACCCGCACCAGTGGTACTCGCCGATCTCGGTCCATAGCGTGATCGAGGCGATCGTCGCCGACTACAAGGAAGCCCTGCCCGGCAACGGCGCCTACTTCGACCAACAGCAGGAAGCCTTCGAAACCGAAGGCCTGGCCGAATACAAGGAACTGATCTCGCGGATCAAGTCCACCTACTCGGGGACTCCCGTCGGCGCTTCGGAGAGCATCTTCGAACCGCTGGCGCCCTCGCTCGGGCTTAAGCTGATCACCCCGAAGGGGTTCATGGACGGGATCGCCGAGGGCACCGAACCGACCCCCTCTGAGAAGGCGAGCGCCGACGAACAGGTCAAGGACGGCCTGATCAAGCTCTGGGTCTACAACAGCCAGAACGCGACCCCCGACGTGAAGCGCCTCAACGAAGAAGCCGAATCGGCCGGAATTCCTATCGCCACCGTGACCGAGACCCTGACCCCCGAAGGCGCGAGCTTCCAGCAGTGGATGGCCCGCGAGCTGAAGGGGATCGAGGCGGCGCTCGCCAGGGCGGGGGGCTGAGACGAAGGCGGCGGCGAAATCCAGCTCCGCGCTCGCGGCGCGCCAGGGGGACGGCGAGGTGATCCGGCTCGAAGGGGCCGCCGCCGCTCGCGGCGCCGGCCCGATCTGGTCGGGACTCGACCTGGGGATCGGCAGGGGCGAGTTCGTCGCCGTCCTCGGCCCCAACGGCGCCGGCAAGTCGACCCTCCTTCACGTCGTGCTCGGCCTGCTTCCGCTCAGCGCCGGCAGGGCGGCGGTGCTCGGCGAGAATCCTGGAGCGGCGAAGAGCCGGATCGGCTACCTGCCGCAGCGGCGCAGCTTCGACTCCGGCACGCGGATTCGCGGCGTCGACATGGTTCGGCTCGGCCTCGACGGCGCCCGCTGGGGCCTGCCGCTGCCGCCGGCCCTCAGCCGCGGCGACCGCCTCGCGCGCGAGCGGGTCGAGCAGATGGTCGAGCTGGTCGGCGCCGGTGCCTATGGCTCGCGCCCGATCGGCTCACTCTCCGGTGGCGAGCAGCAGCGGCTGCTGATCGCCCAGGCGTTGGTGCGCGAGCCGGAGATCCTGCTGCTCGACGAGCCCCTCGACAGCCTCGACCTCTCAAACCAGGGCGCGATCGCCTCCCTCGTCCAGCGGATCTGCGAGAGCCAGGGGGTGACGGTCCTGCTCGTGGCCCACGACGTCAACCCGATCCTCGGCTACCTCGACCGGGTCGTCTACTTCGCCGGCGGCCGCGGCGTGCAGGGCCCGCCGCGGGAGGTGATCGACGGCCCGACCCTGAGCCGCCTCTACGGGGCGCCGATCGAGGTGCTCGAGACCTCCGACGGACGCCTCGTCGTCGTCGGCACGCCCGAGCCGCCCGCCCACCACCACGACCGCCACGATCATGGCTGAGCTCGCCGCCCTCTCCTGGGACCCCGTCAGCGACTTCGAAGCGCTGACCGAATTCCCCTTCATGGTCAACGCCCTGCAGGCGGGGACGATCGTCGCGGTGATGGCGGGTGCGATCGGCTGGTTCATGGTCCTGCGCCGCCAGACCTTCGCCGGCCACACCCTCTCGGTGATCGCCTTTCCGGGCGCGGCGGGGGCGACCCTCGCCGGCCTGCCCCTGGCCCTCGGTTACTTCGGCGCCTGCGGCCTCGGGGCACTCGTCCTCGCCGCGGTCAGCGGCCCCGGCCGGGTGGCGCGCAGCGGCGAGTCGGCGTCGATCGGCACGGTCCAGGCCTTTGGCCTCGGCCTCGGCTTCCTCTTCGTCAACCTCTACAGCGGCCAGCTCGCCAGCCTGGAGTCGCTGCTCTTCGGCACCTTCCTCGGCATCACCACCGGGCAGGTGGCCACGCTGTTGTGGATCGCGCTCGTCGCCCTCCTGGTGCTCGCGGCGATCGGGCGGCCGCTGCTCTTCGCCTCGGTCGACGCCGAGGTCGCCCGCGCAGCCGGGGTGCCGACGCGGGCGCTCGCGACCGTCTTCCTGCTGCTGCTCGGCATGGCCGTCGCCGCCACCGCCGAGATCACCGGCGCCCTGCTGGTCTTCGCCCTGCTCGTCACCCCGGCCGCTACCGCACAGCAGATCACGGCCCGGCCGGGTCCGGGGCTGGCGCTCTCGGTTGCCCTGGCGCTGGCGGTCACCTGGGTCGGCCTGACGATCGCCTACTTCTCGCCTTATCCGGTCGGCTTCTGGGTCACGAGCCTCTCGTTCGGCGTCTTCGTGGCGGTGCGGCTGTGCAAGGCCGCGGTCCGCCGCAGCCCGATCGCCGTGCCGGTGGGAGAGCCCGTCTGATGTTCGCGCACGAGTTCATCCGCAACGCATTCCTCGCCGGCACTCCCGTCGCGCTTGCCTGCGGGCTGATCGGCTACTTCGTCGTCCTGCGCAGCCAGGTCTTCGCCGGCGACGCGCTCAGCCACGTTGCCTTCACCGGAGCCCTCGCGGCAGCGGCGGCCGGGATCGACGTCAGGCTTGGCCTCTTCGCGGCGACGATCGCGGTGGCGGGAGGGATGGGGTTGCTCGGCGAGCGCGCCCGCCCCGACGATGTCGTGATCGGATCGGTCTTCGCCTGGATCCTCGGCCTCGGCGCGCTCTTCCTCTCGATCTTCATCAGCGGCTCGAGCGGCTCCAACGGGACGGCCGCGGTCCGCGTCCTCTTCGGCTCGATCCTCGGCCTCTCGCTCGCCGACGCCCGCCTCGCCGCGGCGATCGCGATTCTCGCCTGCCTGGCGCTGGCGGCGATCGCCCGGCCGCTGCTGTTTGCCTCGGTCGACCCCGAGGTGGCGCGTGGGCTCCGCGTGCCTGTGCGGGCGCTCGGCCTCGGCTTCTTCGTCCTCTTGGCGATCGTCGCGGCGGAGGCGACGCAGGCGGTCGGCGCACTTCTGCTGCTCGGCCTCCTCGCGGCACCGGGAGGCGCGGCGCGGCTGCTGTCCGACAATCCCTGGCGCGGCCTCGGGTTGTCGGGCGCGATTGCCGTCGCTTCGATGTGGATCGGGCTCGCGCTCAGCTACCGGGTCCCCGCGCTGCCGGCGAGCACGGCGGTGATCGGCGTCGCGACCGCGGCCTTCCTCCTCGCCGCCGCCGTCTCCTGGTTGCGCCGTCGCGCCCGCCCGCCCGCGTCCCAGGGAATCGACGGGATACGCGGTGAGCTGTCTCTAGGATCGAGAGCATGAGCACCGCTACCAAGACGAGTTGGGCCGACCACGCTCTCGCCACCTTGCGAGCCGCCGGCTACCGTCGCGGCGGCGCCCGCACCGTTGTGGTCGAAGCGCTCGCTCGCCACGATTGCGCCGTCACCGCGCTTGACCTCGACGACGAGCTGCGGCGGCGCAAGGCTGGGGTGGGACGGGCGAGCATCTACCGTGCGCTCGAGCAGCTCAAGGAGCTCGGCCTGCTCCGTCGCATCGAGGTCGCGCGGGGAGTCGCGGGCTATGAGCGGATCGAGCCCGACGGCGAGCACCACCACCACGCGATCTGTCGCGACTGCGGCCGGATGATTCCGTTCGAGGATGCCTCGCTGGAGCGGGCGATCGGCAAGGTGAGCGGGCGAATGAGCTTCGACGCCGCCGAGCACGAGGTGACGATCCGCGGCCGCTGTGAGCGCTGCGGTCCCGGATGACGCGAGCGCCTTCTAGCTGAGTTAGCAAATACCATCAGTTGCAAGTTGGATTGGGGAGGCGGCAACAGCCGAGCGCTGGCCCTGCAGGAGCCCGATGGCGTGGATATTCTGCGTGCGGCCGTGAGCGGTGCGCGGGCCGGCCGCGGGAGGACGGTGCTCGTCAGCGGTCCGGCTGGGATCGGCAAGACCCACCTGCTGAAAGCGGCGGCCGAAATCGCTCGCCCGAGCCTGGTCCGGTTGGTCGCGCGGGGCACCGAACTCGAGTGCGACATGCCGTTTGGCGCTGTGCTTCAGCTGCTGGAGGCATCGGTGCGACGGTCGCCCGATTTGCTCATTGGGGCGGCGGGCATGTCGAGGCGTCTGTTCTTCCTCGACGCCGGCGCCGGCACGTTTGGCGAGTCCGAAGGCCGGCATCTGCTCATCCACAGCCTCTACCGGCTGGTTGCCGACCTGGCGGCCCGGCGACCGCTGGCCCTGCTCGTGGACGACGCGCACGAGCTCGATGCGCCGTCGCTGCACTTCCTGGCGTACCTCGCGCGTCGTGTCCGCGATCTGCCGGTCGTATTGGTCGTCGCTCTGCGTCCGTCGCACCCGGGGGCCGAGGCGCACCTGCTGGGCGAGTTGACCCAGACGCCCGCGGTCCAGCGAATCGAACCCCGGCCGCTGCGCAAAGAGGAAGTGGTGGGGATGGTCACCGCGGCGCTTGAGCGCCCCTTGCATCCCGCATTCGCTCGCGAGTGCATCTCCGTAACCGGGGGCAACCCGTTGCTGGTCCGCGAGCTGGCTCGCGGACTCGCCGAGCACGGGGCCGTAGGCTCCGACCGGGACCTCGAGCTGCTGCGACGCATCGGCCCGGAGCCGGTTGCGTGGGCGGTGCAGGGGACGCTCCGCAGGCTGCCCGAACCGGCGTCCGCGGTAGCCCGGGCGGTCAGCGTCTTTGACACCCATGGCACCGTCGAGCTCACCGCCGCACTGGCCGGCGTTGACGCGGACTCGGCACGAAATGCGATCGCCGAGTTGCAGGTTGCCCGTCTGGTGGAGGGCGAGACCGAGCTGTGTTTCGCGCATCCGCTGATCGGGCAGGCGATTCGTGCCTCAATACCCCCGGCCGAGAGATCGCTGCTCCACGCCAGAGCCGCCGAGCTGCTTGCCGAGCGCGGAGACCCGGTGGTCGTGGCCGCTCATCTGCTGCTCAGCCCTGCCACCGGTCGGCCCTGGGCGGTGCAGGCGCTGGTTCGCGCAGCCGACCAGGCGCGCCGGAAAGCGAGCCCGGAGCGTGCCGTCGAGCTGCTGGGACGTGCCCTGCAGGAGCCACCGACACCCGAGCAGCGGCCCCGTGTGCTTGCGGATCTGGCTCGTGCGCAGGCCGCCATCGGAGAGGCCGCCGGCGTGGAGACGTTCTCCGCGGCCATCGCCGCAACGGACGCGGACGAGGACCGGGCGCGACTCCTGCTCGGTCTCACGCGGGCCTACCAGGACCAGGCTCGCTTCGCCGAGGCCGCGCGGACCGCCGAGCTGGGGCTGCGCATCGACCTGATCGACGACCAGCTGCGAACCGAGCTGGCCGCGGCGTATGACACGGCGCTCGTCTGGACCTCCGGCAGCGGCGAAGACACCGGTGCAATCGAGCTTATGCCGGGGATGAAGGACCTGATCGCGGAGGCTCGGGAGCGACTCTTCACCGGGCGCGACCACACGGCCGCCGCCGATCTGGCACGCCGGGCGTGGGCCGGCGCCGCGACGCTCCCAGGGGGCGGGGTGGACGATCCCACCGCGATTCGGCTGTTCGCCGTGCTTCACAACGCCGATGCCGAGCGGGAGGCGGTCGAGATGGCCGATCGCTGCCTCGCCGCCGCACGCCAGTCGGGCTCGCGCATGGATATCGCGACCTGGCAGCACATGCGTGGGCACGCGCTCGCTTACGCAGGCCGCCTCGACGAGTCGGAGACGGAGCTCCGCGCCGCCTTCTCGATGCGTGAGCACGGTTGGTCCGCGTGGCTGCCGATCAACGCCTCGGCGCTGATCTACCTCCTGATCGAGCGCGATGACTTCGACGGTGCCGATGCCGTGCTTGCGGCTGCCGACGACTTTGCTTTGCACCCCCGCGAGAGCCCGATGTGGGCGATGACCGAAGCCGCGCGTGGGCGCCTCGAGCTCGTGCGCGGCGATCCCGCGCGTGCGCTCGAGATCCTCGAGGAGACGGGCCGTCGCATGGGGGCGGAGCTTGAGATCTCCAATCCAGCGTGCTCGCCGTGGCGTTCGGACGCCGTGATCGCGCTCGCGGAGCTGGGGCGCACCGACGAGGCGCTCGCGCTCGCCGACGAGGACCTTGAGCGGGCCGAAGCCTGGGGTGCGCCGCGGGCTCTCGGCGGCGCGCTGCGCGTGCGGGGGCTCGTGGCATCGTCAGGCGAGCGGCTTGACTGGATGACTCGTGCGGTCGAGGCGCTCGAGGACAGCGAGACCCGCCTGGACTACGCCTACGCGCTCCATGCGCTCGGCCGCGCACAGCGCGAGGCGGGGGGGACCGGCGCGTCGCCTGAGACTCTGCGCGTCGCACTCGACCTGGCCGAGCAGTGCGGCGGCCGAGCGCTGGCGCGCCTTGCGTTGGCCGAGCTTCATGCGGCGGGCAGCCGACCGCGCCGTGCCCGGCTCGAAGGCCCGCAGGCGCTCACGGAGCGCGAGGCCCACATCGCGGAGCTCGCCGGCTCCGGCATGACCAACGGCGAGATCGCCGCGCACCTGGTCGTCACGCCCAGAACCGTGGCGTTCCACCTGGGCAACGTCTACCGCAAGCTCGGCATTTCCGGTCGCGGCGAGCTCACGGCCGCGCTCGATTCCCCGGCCGACTGACCCGCCGCGGCGGGTGCCGAGCGCCTCGAACGCGCGGGATTACAGGTTTTCAAGCGCCTGATTACAGAGTTTTAGAATCGGCGGAGAAAGACGCCTACGCTCGCCTCGATGGTGCGCAAACACCGTGACTTAAGCGGATTCTCGCGACCCTAGGAGGCGTCAGTGCGTCAACTCATTCCCAGTCTCGGCAACCGGCGCCTCGCGTGCCTGATTACGGCCCTGGCCCTGTTCGGGGCCTCGCTGGGGGCGCAGAGCGCCCTCGCCTCCGAAACGGGGATCGGCATGGTCAAGGACATCTACGCCGGCTCGGAAGGCTCCGGCCCCTGGCAGATCACCACGATCGGCAGCACCGCCTACTTCACCGCCCACGACAGCGCCCACGGCGAAGAGCTGTGGAAGACGGACGGCACCGAAGCGGGAACGCACCTGGTCAAGGACATCGACCCGGGTTCCGTGGGCTCCTCGCCCTACGAAGTCACCGACATCAACGGCACCCTCTTCTTCTGGGCCGGCGACGGCACGCACGGCACCGAGCTGTGGAAGAGCGACGGCACCGAAGCCGGGACCGTGATGGTCAAGGACATCAACCCCGGGTCGGGTGACTCGATGCCCCTCGAAGACCACCAGCTGGTCGCCGACGGCAGCACCCTCTACTTCACCGCCAACGACGGCACGCACGGCACCGAGCTGTGGAAAAGCGACGGGACCGAAGCCGGGACTGAAATGGTCAAGGACATCGACCCTGGCACGGGTGCCATGGGGTCCGTCATCTACCTCGCCCCCTCCGGCAGCACCCTCTACTTCCAGGCCAACGACGGCACCCACGGCAACGAGCTGTGGAAGACGGACGGGACCGAAGCGGGGACGCAGATGGTCAAGGACATCAATCCCACCGGGTCCTCCTACCCCGAGTACATGACGCCCTTCGAAGGGCACGTCTACTTCAGCGCCATGGACGCCAGCCACGGGCGGGAGCTGTGGGTGACCGACGGGACCGAAGCCGGAACGCAGATGGTCAAGGACATCAATCCCACCACCGAATACAGCTCTCCCGGCTCCAGCAACCCGTATGAATTCCGGGCGATCGGCGGCGAACTCTACTTCACCGCCTACGACGGCACCCACGGCTACGAGCTGTGGAAGACGGACGGGACCGAAGCGGGCACGGCGATGGTCAAGGACATCAACCCCGGCGGCTCCCTCTTCGAATTCGGCCCCTCGGGACTGACCGAGTTCAACGGCGCGATCTACTTCGACGCCAAGGACGGCAGCCACGGCTACGAGCTGTGGAAGACCGACGGGACCGAAGCGGGGACGACGATGGTCAAGGACATCAACCCGGGAACCGAAGATGGCTACCCGGGCGAATTCACCATCATTGGCGACACGCTGTACTTCGAGGCCGACGATGGCGCCCATGGATATGAGCTCTGGCAGAGCGACGGCACCGAAGCCGGCACGACGTTGCTCAAGGACATCAACCCGGGCTCGGAAAGCTCCTATCCGCTTCGGTTCGAAGTCCTCGGCAACGCGCTGCTCTTCGCCGCCAACGACGGCAGCCACGGAGAAGAGCTGTGGTCGACCGCGGCGAGCCTGACCTCCGAACCCGGCCCCAGCTCCGAACCGGAATCCGAATCCGGCTCGGGCTCGAGCCCCGCCTCGACTCCGGCGCCCGTCCCGACTCCGGCGCCCGCGCCGAATCCTAAGCCGAAGAAACCGGCCCGTAAGAAGCACCACCGCAAGCACGGCAAGCACAAGGGCCATGGGAAGCACGGCAAGCACAAGGGCCGCGGAAAGCACGGCCACAAAGGCCACGGCAAGCACTGATGTCCCGGCTCTCCCGAGCGCTCCTGGCCGCCGCGCTGGCGGCTGGCGCCGTCGCCGCGACCGCGACCGTCGCCGTCGCCGCGACCGTCAGCAGGCCGCTGCCGGCGTCGAACTACTCGGTACGCCCGCTCTGCGGCGAACCCGGGCCGGGAGAAGCCTCCTGCTTCGCCCTGAAGCTGGTGCCGCAGACGGCGAGGGCGCGCGAACGGGCGACGCCGATCGGGATGACCCTGCACCGCAGGGTCGAGCCGCAGAGCGCCGCCGGCGGCAGCTTCGGGCTGCGCCCCCAGGACCTGCACAGCGGCTACGGGCTGCCGGCCGAATCGCCGGCCTCGCAGACGATCGCGATCGTCGATGCCTACGACGACCCGACCGCGGAAGCCGACCTCGCCGCCTATGACGCCGAATTCGGCCTGCCCGGTTGCACGGAAGCCAACGGCTGCTTCAGGAAGGTGAATCAGGGTGGTTCTTCCTCCCCGCTCCCCGCCTACAACAGCGAATGGGCCGGCGAGATCGCGCTCGATGTCGAGACGGTCCACGCCGTCTGCCAGAACTGCAAGATCCTCCTCGTCGAGGCGGAAAGCTCGGCCGGCAGCTCGCTGGAAGCCGCGGAGAACACCGCCGTCGCCATGGGTGCGACCGAGGTCTCGAACTCGTTCGGCTCGGCCGAGCCGGCCAACGAAGGCTCGGGCTACGACCATCCCGGCGTCGTGATCACCGCCTCCACCGGCGACGACGGCTACCTCAACTGGACCTCCTCCAGCTCCTTCTTCAGAGGCCATCCCAACTACCCGGCTTCCTCACCCGACGTCGTCGCCGTCGGCGGCACCCGACTCCGCCTCAATGGCGGGACGCGGGTCGGCGAGACCGTCTGGAACGACGGCTCGGCCCTCGGCGGCGGCTACGGCGTCGGTGGTGGCGGCTGCAGCGAAGGGCCGAGCGCCCAGGCCTGGCAGAGCTCGGTCGAAGACTGGGCCGCGGTCGGCTGTGGGACGAAGCGGGCGGCGGCCGACGTGGGCGCCGTCGGCGACCCGTTCACCGGCCTGGCGGTCTACCGCAACGGAAACTGGAGCACGGTCGGCGGCACCAGCCTCGCCTCGCCGGTGATCGCCGCCACCTTCGCCCTCGCCGGGGGCAGCGGCGGGGTCAGCTTCCCCGCCCAGACCGTCTACGGGCACCTGGGCTCCGCCGGCCTCTTCGACGTCACCGAAGGCTCCAACGGCGAATGCGCCAATGCCTTCGACTACGAAGGCGAGACCGCCGGCTGCACGACAGCCGAAGAGGAAGCGGACTGCGAAGGCAATCTGATCTGCAAAGCCGGAGCCGGCTATGACGGACCGACCGGGGTCGGCACGCCATCCGGGGTGACGGCCTTCGCTCCCCCCGCCCCATCGGTGAGCGCGATCTCTCCCTCCGGCGGCGACCTCGGCACCGTGGTCACGATCGGCGGCGAACACCTGAAGGGGGTGGGCTCGGTCAAGTTCGGCGGCGCCGCAGCCACCGCGATCGAAGAAATCTCAGCAACGCAGCTCAAGGTGACGGCCCCCGGCCACGAACCGGGCGCCGTCGACGTGACCGTGACCACCGGCGGCGGAACCAGCGCGACGGGCGCCGCCGACCGGTTCACCTACCTCGCGGAACCGGCGGTCTCAAAGGTCGAACCGGAGAAGGGACCGAGCGAAGGCGGCGCCTCGGTGACGATCACGGGCGAACGGCTCGGGGGCGCGACCGCGGTCTCCTTCGGCGACGTCCCCGCCACCGACGTCGTAGCCGTCTCCGAGGACGAAGTCACCGCGACGACCCCAGCTCACGCCGAAGGGGCCGTCGACGTCACGGTGACCACGGCGGATGGGACCAGCGCCGCCACCGCGCTCGACCGCTATACCTACGTCGCGCGGCCCAGCGTCAGCGCCGTGGAACCGGGCGCCGGCACGATCGCCGGTGGCACGGCGGTGACGATCAGGGGAACGAACCTGGCCGAAGCGAGCGCGGTCGATTTCGGTGCCACGGCCGCGACCGGCGTCGTCGAAGCGTCGCCGACGGAACTGACGGTCATCAGCCCGGCCCACGCCGAAGGGGTCGTCCACGTCACGGTGGCCACGCCCGGCGGGACCAGCCCCGTGTCGGGCGCCGACGAATTCCAGTACCTCTCGCTGCCCGTGGTCACCGGGGTGGCGCCCTCCGCCGGACCGCTCGCCGGCGGCACCCAGGTGACGATCACCGGCCACGATCTGGGCGCCGCCGGCGTCGTGCGCTTCGGTGCCGCCGCCGCCACCGGGCTCACCTCCGTCTCGGCGACGGAACTGACCGTCACCAACCCCGCCAACGTGGCCGGCGCCGTCGACGTCACGGTCACCACGCCAGCCGGCACCTCCAACCCCGAACCGGCCGACCGCTTCACCTACGTGGCCGCGCCAACGCTCGTCTCGGCGCCGGCGATCTCCGGATACCCGATGGAAGGACGGACGCTGAGCGCCGGCCCCGGCAGTTGGAGCAACGAACCGACCGCCTACGCGTACCGCTGGCTGCGCTGCGACTCGGCCGGGTCGAGCTGCGCCGCGATCGGCGGCGCGACCACCGGCTCTTACCGCCTCGAAGCCGCCGACGTCGGGCAGACGATCAGGGTCGAAGTCACGGCAAGCAACGCCGGCGGGCAGGCGAGCGAAGTCTCCCCGGCGACCGCGGTGGTCCTCGCCAGGTCGAGCCACTCGTTCACCTGGACCGGCGCCACCCCGCGCAGCGCCGGGTCCGGCGCCGATGCCTGGACCGCCACCGGCAACTGGGAAGGCGGGACGCCCCCCGGCGAAGCCGAGGACATCGGCACCCTGACCCTGCCCTCGCTGGCGGGCAATCCCGACTGCGTGGGAACGATCGTCGACGCCTGCTACCAAAGCCGCAACGACATCGCCGGAATCGGAGTCGAAAAGATCGCGGCTAACGATCGCTACCCCTACATCCTCTACGGGGAACCGTTCACGCTCGGCGCCGGTGGGATCGAAGCGGTCTCCAACAGCTCCGAAGACAACACGCATGTGCCGTCCTTCCGCATGCCGATCGCTCTCGGCGCGGACCAGAGCTGGTCGGTCGAAGGGCCCGGCAGCGCCCCGGGCTTCGGCGGTCTCGAATTCGAAGGCTCGATCGACGGCGAATCCCACTCCCTGCACATCGAGCTCAGCGACCTGGCGGGCATCGACCTGGCGGGAAGCCCGGACGACGAGGTCGGCCCGCTGACGATCGAAGGAGCCGATCCCGGGAAGACCGGCGAAGAAACGCTCGCGAACGGGCTTCTCGGCCTCAGCATCGAACCGGCGGAGCAAGCTCCACGTCTCAACGCGGACGACGGCAACCCGGTGCTCCTGAAGGACGTGGGGTTGATCGGCGCGGGGACTCTCGGTCCCCTCAGCGTGGAAGGCGGGGGCGTCGACGTGGGCGACCCGTTTCCGGCGGAAGGGGAACCGTTCGGCTCGCTGGCGGTCAACGGGTCGGCGACGTTCGACTCCGCCTCCGCCCTCTCCTTCGTCGTCGGCGACGGCACCACGCCGGGTGACGACTTCTCACAGCTGGCGGCGACCGGCACCGTCGATCTCGGGGGTGCGAAGCTCAACGTGCTCGGTGAGCCGTCCTCGCCGTGCCCGAGCCTGCCAGCGGAAAGTGAGCTCTCGCTGGTCTCCTCGACGGGGCAGTTGGAAGGGACCTTCGCCGGTGTCCCCAATGGCGCGCTGTTGCTGGAGGCGTGCGACTGGCCGGCCCCCGTGCTGAGGATCGACTACACCCCGCACTCGGTGACGGCGACCTCGCTGGGGGAGATCCCCTTCAGCATCTCGGCGCCGAGCGCAACCGGCACCGCGATCGACGAACAGACGCTTAACGGCCACCACGGCGCCTGGGCGAACGAACCCGGCTCCTACACCTACCAGTGGAAGCGATGTGACGCCTCGGGCGACAATTGCTCTCCGATCTCCGGGGCGACGAGCCAGGACTACACGCTGACCCCCGACGACGCGGGCGACACGGTTCGGCTGGAAGCGACCGCGCACAACGCCGCCGGCGAAGCCTCCTCGACCTCGACACCGACCGGCCCGGTGGTGCTGCCGCCGCCCTACAACGTCGCGGCACCCGCGATCAGCGGCAGCTTGGTCGAAGGTCAGATGCTCAGTGCCACCAACGGAAGCTGGTGGTACAGCGTCAGCGGCTACACCTACCAGTGGGAACGCTGCCCGGTGGGCGGCGGCGGGTGCACGGACATCCCCGGCGCCACCGACCAGACATACACGCTCACTTCGGCGGACGTGGGGAGCACGGTCAACGTCGTGGTCACCGCGCACAACGCCACCGGCCAGACTGCGATGGGCCCGTACTTCGGCACCTCGACAATCGAGCCGCGGCCGCCGGCGAACACGAGCCCCCCGACGATCTCCGGCTCGCCGGTCGAAGGTCAGATCCTCAGCGCCGCCAGCGGCGCCTGGGAACGTCCGAGCTACTACACCTACCTGTGGCTGCGCTGCGACTCCGGCGGCTCGAACTGCGGCGCGATCGGTGGCTCCACTGGTTCGACGTACCTGCTCGGTGCCGGCGATGTCGGCGGCACGATCGAGGTCCGGGTCACCGCGCACAACGGCGGCGGCGAAGCCGGCGCGACATCGGCTCACACCGAGGTCGTCCTGCCACCCGCGCCGACCTATTTCGGTTTCGAACCCTCGATATCCGGCGTCCCGGTCGAAGGCAACGTGCTGAGCGAGGCGGCTGGGACCGGCTCCTGGTCGCACAGCCCCACCATCACCTACCAGTGGCTGGACTGCGACCCGGTCGGCAACGGCTGCGCGCCGATCGCGGGCGCCGTCAACCAGACGTACACGGTCACCCCGTCGGACGTCGGACACTCGATCAGGGTTGAAGAAATCGGCACCAACGACGGCGGCCATGCTTCGGTCATCTCGTTCCACACCGGGGTCGTTGCGCCGGCGGCGCCGGCCGCGATCAGCGCCCCCGCGATCACCGGCAACGCCGTCGAAGGCCAGCAGCTCAGCGCCAGCCAGGGCAGCTGGACCCGCAGCCCGTACTCCTTCTCCTACCTGTGGCTGCGCTGCGACTCATCCGGCAGCGGTTGCGCCGCGATCCCCGGGGCCACCGGGCAGAGCTACGCGCTCGGCGCCGTCGACGTCGGACACGAGATCGAGGTCGAGGTGGCGGCGACGAACGCCGGTGGCAGCGGCTACTCGACCTCGAGCCCGACCGCGGTCGTCAGCGCCAAACCCGGCGAAGCGGGCGAAGGCGACGACGGCGGCGGCGGTGGCGGCGGCGGCGAACAGCCGGGCGGAGGTGGCGGAAATAGCGTTGCGGGCAGTGGCGGCGACGCGGGTGCGGGTGCGGGCAGCGCCGCCTCGACCCCGAAGCCAAAGCCGCTGCGGTGCAAGAAGGGCTTCAAGAAGAAGAAGGTCAGGGGCAAGCCGAGGTGCGTGAAGGTGAAGAAAGCGCACCGGCGTCGCAAACGCTGAGGCCTATCGAGAATCTCAGCGCGACAGCTCGCGGCGCAGCATCGCGTTGCCGCGCTCGAGCTGGTCGATCGTGGCGCTGGAGACCGAGCGCGCCCGGGTGGCGCGGTTGATGCGGGCCTGAACCTCGCGGTGCGACTTGTTGGTGCGGCGGGCGACGTCGGCGACCAGCCGGCGACGCTCGCCGCGCAGGCGCTCGCGGGTCGCGTAGGCGGATTCGCGCTCGGGCTCCGGGGGCTCCGGGGAGGTTTCGGGCTCGGCGGGGGCGGCCGCCCTCTTCGGCCTCGGCTCGGGGTCGTCGGTCGGGAAGAGCTGCAGCGCCGTGCCGCTCATGATCGCCTCGTCCAGCTCGGCGTCGCCTGAGCTGAGGACGGCGAAGCCGCCGCCCGGCTCGCCCTCCTCCAGGTCAGGCTCGTCGAACTCCTCTCCCTCGTCTTCCTCGGCGTCCGGTGAGAGGTCGAGCGCGTGGCGGCGCTCCAGCTCGATCTCGTGGGCGAGCGCCTTGAGCCGCGAGTCGGCCGGCATCAGCAGGTAGCTCATCTGGCGGCGCGGGCCGCCCGGGGTGGTGCGGATGAAGCGGCCGACCACCTGGCGGAAGAAGAGCTCGGTGCGGGCCGCGGTCGCGTAGACGCCGACCCGCAGGCGAGGGATGTCGACGCCCTCGGAGACCATCAGCACCGAGACCAGCCAGCGGCGGTCCGAGGAGGCGAACTCGGCGATCCGCCGGCTGGCGTCGGGCTCGTCGCTCATCACCAGCTCGGGCCGCTCTCCCGAGACCGAGGCGAGCCGCGCCGCGATCGCCCGCGCGTGTTCCTGGTCGGAGGCGATCACCAGGCCGCCCGCGTCGGGGTGCCCTTCGGCGCGCACCTCGCTCAGCCGCGCGTCGCCGTCGCGCAGCACCTCCCCCATCCATTCGCCGTCCGGGCTGAGCGCCGTGCGCAGGCGCCGGGCCGCCTCCGCCGCGGGCAGGACGAGGTCGAAGTCGGCGCTGCGCAGCCGGCCGTCGGAGATCCACTCCATCTCGCCGTCATAGGGCAGGAAGGCGATCGGGCGGCACACCCGGTCGACCAGGGCCTGCGGGTAGCCGTAGGCGTAGTCGGCCCGGCTGAGGCCGTCCTCGTCGTAGGTGACCCAGGGAATCGCCGAGTTGTCGGAGCGGAAGGGGGTGCCCGAGAGAAGCAGCCGGAAGCGGGCGCCGTCGAAGGCCTTACGGGTTTGCAGGCCCCAGGCGGCCTGGTCGCCCATGTGGTGGGGCTCGTCGGCGATCAGCAGGGTCGGCCGGCGACCGGCGGCCAGCCGGTGCGTATCCGGCCCGGCGGCGATCGTCTGGTAGGTGACGGCAACGCCGTGGAAGTCGGCCGACTCCGGCCCGTCCGAATTTGGCCTGTTCGGCTCGAGGTCGATGCCGTAACGGGCCGCGTCGGCGGCCCACTGGCGGCAGATGTGGGTGGTCGGTCCGGCGACGACAACGCGTGAGACGAACTTGGCGCTCAGCATCCGGTGGGCGATGTGCAGGCCGAAGGTGGTCTTGCCGGCCGCCGGCGTAGCCGAGGCCAGGAAGCTGGTGGCCGTGTGCGCCCGCACCGCCTCGGTCGCCTCCTCCTGCCACGAGCGCAGGGGTCGGGCATCGGGCCAATCCGGAAGCGATCGGGTAGGCGCCCTGCCGCCGATCGGGTGCTGAGAAGCGTCGTACAAGGGCAGGCCACAATAGGGTCGCCCGCGGTCGTCGACTCTGTGATCGCGACGCCGCAGATGGCTCTTCGACAACACTGCCGCCGGGGTCCCGCGCCGCGCGGACGGCCCCCGGGTCGAGAAGCGCCACAGCCAGCAGGCCGCCGACCACGTCGACCTCAGCGGCGCCCGAGTACCGCTTGAACCCGCGAGCGGAGCTCCTGCGGGCTGAAAGGCTTCTTGACGTAGTCGTCGGCGCCGGCGTCAAAGCCTCGCTGCACGTCGGCCTCCTGAACACGGGCCGTCAGCAGAATCACCGGAATCCCCTTCGTGGTGTCGTCCTTGCGCATCTGTTCGGTCACCTCGTAGCCATCGAGGAAGGGCATCATCACGTCGAGGACCGCGACTTCGGGCAGGAGCTCGCGCGCCAACCGCAGCGCCTCTCTGCCGTCCTCGGCTCGGGCAACCTTGTAGCCGGCCGCGTCGAGGCGGAACTCGACCAGTCCGAGGATGTCCGCGTCGTCGTCCGCGATCAGGACAAGGGGCTTGTCACGTTCCGGGGCGCTCATCGAAGTGCCTCGGCGGAGACGCTGACCGCGGTCAGCGCGGCCGCGACCGCCGCCCGGAGCTCTGACGGAGCGAAGGGCTTGCGCAGGTAATCGTTGGCGCCCGCCTCTTCGCCGAGGTGGATCTCTGACTCGCGCACGCTGGCGCTCAGCAGCACGATCGGCATCGCGTGGAGGCCGGGGTCGCCGCGGATGGCCCGCGTCAGCTCGTAGCCGTCCATCTCCGGCATCCAGACGTCGATCACCGCCGCGTCGGGCCGTCGCTCCCTGGCAACCCGAAAGGCCTGGCGCCCGTCGACCGCGGACGCGATGTCATACCCGGCCTCCCTCAGGCGCAGGCTGACCAGGCTGAGGATGTCCGGCTCGTCGTCCGCCACGAGGACCAGGGGCCGCTCTCGAAGTTGGCTCTGGTTCATCCGCTTACGCTCCTCGCAGGTCGATTCGACGCGTCCGCGTCCGTTGTCTCGATCTCCTTGATTGGCAGATGCACCCGGAAGTTGGAGCCGCGACCGGGATCGCTCTCCACCTCGATCTCGCCGCCGTGGGCGTCGACAATGGCCTTGGTGATCGCCAGACCGAGGCCGACTCCCTTGATCTGGCCGGCGTTGGCCTGCGTCCCGCGATAGAAGCGATCGAACAGATGCTCGATCTCCTCGGGGCCGATCCCCAGGCCGGTGTCCTCGACGTCGAGGACGCAGGTCTGGCCGCGCTCCTGCATTCGGACGACCACCCGACCGCGGGGGGGCGTGAACTTCAGAGCGTTGGAAATCAAGTTGTCGAGCACCTGGCTCAGTCGGCCCTGGTCACCGGAGAACGCGCGCACCTCGTGGCTCTCGACGGACAGCTCGACTCCGGCCGCGATAGCAGCCGGCTGAGAGCGCTCGGCGCACTCACGTGTCACCGCCTCGATGTCGACCGCGCCAACGCGGATGTTGAAGGTGCCGGCGCCGACCTGGCCGACGAGCAGGAGGTCTTGGACGAGCCGATCGAGGCGTTCGCTGTTGCGCTTCACAATCGCGAGGTAGTGACGTCCCTGCTCGGACAATCGCTCGCCTTCCTCCTCGTTCAGCACGTCGGCGTAACCGAGGATCGAGGTGAGCGGCGTGCGCAGCTCGTGGGAGACGAGCCCGAAGAACTCCGACTTCAAGCGGTCGGCCTCCTGCTCGATCTCCTTGCGATCGGTGACGTCGCGGACGAGTGCCATTTCCATCCGACCTCGATCGGTCTCGACCGGGGCAACCGTGATCTCACAGGCGAACTCGCTGCCGTCGCGGCGGCGGGCGAGCTGCGCACCCCCCGCCTCGATCGGAGGAGCCGTGCGTCCAGGCAGGAGGACCTCGGCCGGCTTGCCGATCAACTCCTCTTCCCCGAAGCCGAACATCGCCTGGGTCTGGGAGTTGACGACCTCGATGCAATCGTTCCCACCGATGCCGATCACGGCATCGGGCGCCATCTCCAGCAGCTGGCCGAACATGCGGTCGGCGCGCTGGCTCTCGGAGACATCGTGGCCGATCACGGAAGCGCCGACGATCTTGCTCTCGGCGTCGAAGATCGGCGACAACGTCAAGGCCACCTGGACCAACTGCCCATCCTTGCGCCGGCGGACGGTCTCGAAGTGCTCCACTCGCTCCGCGCCGGCAACCCTGCGCATGAGGTCGGCCAGCTCATCCTGCCGGTCGGCCGGAACGATGATCGAGATATTGCTGCCGATCGCCTCCTCGGCGGAGTAGCCGTAGAGATGCTCGGCTGCCTCGTTCCAGGTGCGTATCTCGCCGTCGAGGCTCTTGCTGATGATCGGGTCGTTGCTCCACTCGACGATCGCCGCAAGCCGGCGCCGGACCTCTTCCGCGTCGCGGCGCTCCGACTCGTCCTGGACGGTGGCCACCGCCCCGATCGTCGCTCCGGTCGCGCCCAGGAGCGGATCCGCGTTGACGCGGAGGTGCCGGGGCGCCGTGCCCTCCCGCTCGATCGTCGTCTCGAACCCGCGCAGGACCTCGCCGCGAAGGGCGCGGAACAGCGGCGTATTCGACGAGAAGTCGGCCTCCCTCAATGAAGCGCCGGCGCTGTAGCCGCCGATCCACTCGCTTGGATCGGCGTCCCCCGCGGCCAGCCGGTGAATGCGTTGCAGCTCGGGGTTTAAGAACGTAAGCCGGCCCGCGGCATCGCAAGCGGCGACGCCGACGCCGACGCTGGCGATCAGGGTCCGGGCGAGCGCATCGGCGCGGTCACGATCCTGCGCCGAGCGGCGCAGCTGCGAGGCGGTCAGCGCAATCAGCCCGAGCATCGAGCCGATGGTCAGCACGGCCACCCCCGAAAGTCCAACCCGCGCGTCGAAGAGCCCCTGCGCCTCACCCTCACGAGCGAGGAGCCCGGCGACGAGCGGCAGGACGATCGCCACCGGGGCCAATCGGCGGGCGACCACCGCCCCCGGGTCGCTCCCACTCAGGAATGCGACGATTCCCCGCTCCGGCCGCAGGTAAGCGAGCCCGACGATCGCCACCAGCAGCGCGAGCGCCGTGTACGGGGCAAATCCGGTCGGTCCCCCGGCTTCGCTGCCGCGGAGGAAGTCGACGCCGAGGGCCAGGCCGACGAGCCCGGCGATCAGGAGCGCGCTCGCGATCGCGCCCGTCGCCTGACTCAACCGCGAGGCTCTTCCACTGAGATCGAGACTCGCCAGAGACACCCCGAGGAAGACGAGCAGCGCTGCCGTCAGCGGCGACGGGCGGCCAGGGTCGATCCCCGAGTCCGCGAACAGCAGCCGATCGACTCCGACCTTGCCGAACAGGTACTCGGCGAGGACCGCGGTGCCAAAGACCGCCACCGCCAACCCGAGCATCAGGCCAATTCGCCGCTGGCGGGGCATTCTCCCTGGCACCAGAAACAGGATGCTCGCGCCGGTGGCGATCAGTGCCAGCGCGATGTTCGCCTTCATCGCTGTCAGGCCGGGCAGGACACTCTTCAACTCCTGCACGTCGAACATCCAGCTGAGCAGGACGAGCACACCGACGGCAACGACGGTCACGCCTGCCACAACTGGAACCGATTCACGGGCACGTCCAGCGCGCATCTGAGTGTCGATCAAGACCCCACTGGTCGAACCTGGGTGTTTGTCGAACTCACGGTCAACCATTGCCTGGCTCAACCAAAGGTAGGGTGACGCAAAATTGAGTTGCGATGCCGCGCACGCTTCCGACCCTGACAGCGCCGCCATGGGCCTCGGCGATCGCCTTGGCGATCCCCAGGCCGACGTCGGGTCTGGACCCTTCTGTCGGCGGGACGTCCGGCTCTCCGAAGAACGGTTCGAAAATTCGCTCGAGCTCATCCGGCGCCACATAGGTTCCGGAGTTCGTCAGGTCGATCACCGCATGGGTATCGTCGGCTGACAGCTTCATTGCGATGCGCTCGCCTGCCGGCGTGCATCCCACGGCATTTGCGAGGAGCTGATCGAAAAGCTCGGTGAGTGTGTCGGCGTCGCCCTCGAGCGAAATCGGCGAGCCCTTCACGAGAGTCAATTCGACGCCCTGCGCCGCGGCTTGCGCGGTCCAGGTTCCGAAGCAACTCGCAACCAGGTCGCCAAGATCCACTCCCTGCCGATGGACCGCGAGATCCCCGGGCTCGATCGCCTCCGTAAAGACGAGTTTTTCAATTAGATGGAGCAGCTCGTGACAATTGCGCTCCACGACCTCAAGGCATTCGCCCTGCTTCTCCTCGGTCAGTGTCAACCGGTGCCGATTCTGGAGTAGGTCGACGTAGCCCATGATCACTGCAAGGGGTGCGCGAAGCTCGGCCGAAAGCGTCGATTGCACCTTCGGTCGAGCCTCGTCCACGATTGGTCTGGCCTCCACTCGATCGGCAATATCCATTCCCTGGAGGGCGGGCTTTGACTGAGCCATGTCTCTACTAGTGTCGCCATTTATGCGCGCACCACACCCCTATCGTTCAACCAAACTTACGGTGGGGTCCATACCGTCCGATCGGACACCGTATGATCGAAAGAGCGGCGCAAACCAATGTGCTGCGAGGCAGGCATCGCCGACTCGGAGGCGAGCCATTGAAGTCGAGTAAAAAGCGCATCACCGTCGTTGTCGCCGACGACCACCCGCTTTTCCGTGAGGCTCTTGCGACCACGGTTCGCAGGCATTCTCAGCTGGAATTGGTCGGGGAAGCGGAGGCAGGCCGCCGGGCTCTCGACTTGATCAAAGAGCATCGGCCCGATGTGGCTGTGCTCGACCTGCACATGCCCGACCTCGATGGCGGTCGGATCGTCGAGTCCATGACTCGCGACGGAATCGCCACCCGCGCCCTGATCGTCTCCGGAGACCTCAGCCCGAAGAACGCCTACGGGCTGATTGAGGCCGGCGCCGCCGGCCTCATGTCGAAGACCGAGGGTGCGGAGCGACTGGGTGACGCTGTTATCGCCCTGGCTCGCGGCGATACCGTGTTGCCGCCGAATCTCCACGCCGGACTCATGGATCAGATCCGCGATCACGCGGACCATGGGCACGTCCTGCTCTCGCCGCGAGAGCAGGAGATGCTCGTGGATCTGGCAAAGGGTCTCTCCGCGCCAGAGATCGGACGCCAACGCCACCTCAGCTCCTCGACCGTCAAGTCCTATCTGCACCAGCTCTACGAGAAGCTCGGCGTTTCCGACCGGGCGGCCGCGGTCGCCGAGGGCATGCGGCGCGGGCTGATCGATTGAGAGGAGTCCATTGGGTCCGAAACAGACCGTTCGCACCCCGAGCCCGGCTACGCGGCCAGGCCCGGGGTGGGTGATCTTCTAGTCCTAGTTGGACTTGAAGATCGAGTGCATAGGACAGACCTGGTTGCACGGAATCACCTTCATGCCTGCTCACCTCCTTCTCTGGCGCCGCGGAGGGCGCGTTGCGTCGTCTCTGCCATTGCCGCTCGTGGGTATCGCCGGGGGGGCCGGGGACTGGCCCAGCGAGGGGGCGGCGCGAGTCGAACCGGCCGCCGTGGTGAGCTTAGGCCAACCGGTGGGAAATCCCCAACCGGTTGAGTAAATGAAAGGCAAAGACCCGCCAAACTCCCCGCCGATCGACTAGCCTTGCCAGACCGCTCATGCACCACTGACTAAACAAGGGGGTTCTTAATGGCGTCGAGGGCTGCGAAGGTTGGGTCCGCGAAGCAGGACGCAGGCAGTTTCCGAAACGGGAACGGCAGCGAGCCACGGATACCGCCTGCCGCCAGCGAACGCAAGGCGAGCCTGGCCAAACTGCTCTCCCACCCGACTCGGGTCCAGATCCTCGCCGCCTCCCACAGGCAGGCGATCAGCCCCTCCGAATTCGCCAAGTCGCACGGGCTGTCGACCAGCAGCGTCGCCGAACACTTCCGCAAGCTCGCCGACTATGGCGCGATCAAGCTGATTCGCCTGGAGCCCGTGCGGGGCTCGGTCCGTCACATGTACGTGGGCACCAAGCGCGGGGTGATCACGGCGGGCGACTGGCAGCAGCTGCCCGAGTCGGTGCAGGGCGACATCGCTGCCGCCGGCCTGCAGGACTTCCTCTGCATTGCCGCGCACGCGATCGAGACCGGCAGCTTCACCGCCCGCGGCGACTTCGTCCTCACCTGGGACGAAGCCAAGCTCGACGAGCTCGCCTGGAAGACGCTGACCAAGATGCTCGGCCTGGTCTGGGCGAAAGTGCCGAGCCTCGAAGAAGAAGCCGCGATGCGCGGGACGCCGACGATGAAGGCGATCGTCGGCCTGGCCGCCTTCGAGGCGCCCGAGCCCGCCGAGTAGCCGCGGCCCGCGCAGGCGGCGTGAGGGCCGCGATGCAACGCTAGACTTGCGTTCGCAGTGCCTCGGGGCTGTAGCTCAGCTGGAAGAGCGTCGCGCTGGCAGCGCGAAGGTCAGGGGTTCGAGCCCCCTCAGCTCCACTTCTCAAATCGGCGCCTGCTCCTGCCGATGAGTCTGCGATGAACCTCGCCAACCAGCACGTCTTCTCGCACGGGATGCGGGACACGCGCCTGGCGCTGGCCGAATGGAACGGACGGCCCTGGGCGGTTCTCCGCGGCTGGTTCGCGCTCAGCATCGCGATCGCGCTGACCCTGCTGGCCGCGGTCTGGGTCGTCGCCGGGATGCTGACGCCGGACATCACGCCGATCCACCTGCCCGGTTTGACCGAACCGTCCGAACCCGGCGACCTGGTGCCGATCCTTTGGCGCAACTCGTTGGTCCTCGCCCTGCACGCGACCGCCTGCGTTGCCGGCTTCATCGCCGGCGCCTCGATGCCGATCGCGGCCGCCCAGCGCAGCGGGATCTCGCGCTGGATCCACGTCAAGGCCGGTGAGCTGGCGATCCTCTTCGTCTGCGCGGTAACCCTCTTCTCGCTCTCCACGCAGGCGCTCTACCTCGGCTTCCAGGGTTCGACGATCGCCTACCAGCTGCACATCCCGATCGGCGTCCTGCTGCTCAGCGTCCTGCCGCACGCGCTGATCGAGCTGACCGCGCTCTTCCTGCCGCTCGCCGCCTGGTTGATCGCCAGCCGCCGCGGCGAGTGGAATCAGCTGCTCGCCGCCACCTTCGTCACCGTCCTGATCGCGATCCCGATGCTGCTCGCGGCGGCGACTATCGAGGTCTACGTCTGGCCCCACGTCCTCGAAGCTCTCTCGCCGGTCGTCTGACAAGATCGCCCGCCATGAGCGGGTACGACCCAAAGACAGTCGAGCGCAAGTGGCAGCGGGTATGGGCCGAGGAGAAGACCTGGGAGGTCGCCAACCCGGGACAGCCCGGATTCGCGGCGGAGAAGCCGAAGTCCTACGTGCTGGAGATGCTGCCCTATCCCTCCGGCGAACCGCACGTCGGCCACCTCAAGTGCTACGCCGTCGGCGACGCGATCGCCCACTTCCGCCGCCGTCAGGGCTTCGAGGTGATCCACCCGATGGGCTACGACTCCTTCGGCCTGCCGGCGGAGAACAACGCGATCAAGACGGGCGAGCCACCGCGCGTCGCCACCGAGCGCTCGATCGCCTCCTTCCAGCGCCAGTTCCGCGAGTGGGGGATCTCGATCGACTGGTCGCGCGAGCTGGCCACCCACACCCCCGAGTACTACCGCTGGACGCAGTGGATCTTCCTGCGGCTGCTCGAGCGCGGCCTCGCCTACCGCGAGGAGGCGCCGGTGCAGTGGTGCCCGAAGGACGCCACGGTGCTCGCCAACGAGCAGGTCGTCGACGGACGCTGCGAGCGCTGCGGCACCGAGGTCGTGCAGCGCAAGCTCGAGCAGTGGTTCTTCCGGATCACCGAGTACGCCGAGCGGCTGCTCGCCGACTTCGAGCTGCTCGAGTCCTGGCCCGAGCACGTGATCACCATGCAGCGCAACTGGATCGGCCGCTCCGAGGGGGCCGAGGTCGTCTTCCGCTGCGAGGAGCTCGATCTCGACTTCCCGGTCTTCACGACCCGCCCCGACACGCTCTTCGGCGCCACCTTCTTCGTTCTCGCCCCCGAGCACCCGGAGCTGGAGCGGCTGGTCGCCGGCACGCCCGCCGAGGCGGCGGTGCGCGAGTACGTCGACCGCGCCGCGCGCGAGTCGGCCGAGGAACGCGGCGCCGAGGACCGCGAGAAGACCGGCGTGCCGCTCGGGCGCTCCGTCGTCAACCCGGTCAACGGCGAAGAGATCCCGATGTTCGTCGCCGACTACGTGCTGATGGAGTACGGCACCGGGGCGATCATGGCGGTGCCCGCCCACGACGAGCGCGATTATGAGTTCGCCCGGGCCTTCGAGCTGCCGATCCGCCGGGTGATCGAGGGCACCGACCCCGAGGTGGCCTCCGACGAGCGGGGCCTGCCCTATCCCGGCGACGGCCCAATGACCGGCTCGGGGCGCTTCGACGGGCAGGGCAACCGCGAGGCCTACGCCGAGATCGTCGCCTGGCTGGGCGAGGAGGGGCGCGGCAAGCCCTCGGTCAACTACAGGCTGCGCGACTGGCTGGTCTCCCGCCAGCGCTACTGGGGGGCGCCGATCCCGGTCGTCTACTGCGAGGGGTGCGGGGAGCAGGGCGCGCCGGCGATCGTCCCGCTCGGAGCCGAGCAGTTGCCGGTCGAGCTGCCCGAGGTCGAGGACTACGCGCCCAAGGGCAAGAGCCCGCTGGCCGCGGCCGAGGAGTGGGTGGTGACCGAGTGCCCGCGCTGTGGCGGGCCGGCGCGGCGCGAGACCGACACGATGGACACCTTCGTCGACTCCTCCTGGTACTTCATCCGCTACCTCGACCCGCGCAACGGCGAGGCCGCCTGGGACCGCGCCGCCGCCGAGCACTGGCTGCCCGTCGATCAGTACATCGGCGGCGTCGAGCACGCGATCCTGCACCTGATGTACGCGCGTTTCTTCACCAAGGCGCTGGCCGACTGCGGCGTGCTGGGCGTGCAGGAGCCCTTCGCCAACCTCTTCGCCCAGGGGATGATCACCCGCGACGGGGCGAAGATGTCGAAGTCGCGCGGCAACACGGTCAGCCCGGCCGAGTACGTGGAGCGCTACGGCGCCGACACCGCCCGCACCTACATCTGCTTCATGGGCCCGCCCGAGCGCGACGCCGACTGGGTCGACGAGGGGGTCGAGGGCGCCAACCGCTTCCTCTCGCGACTCTGGCGGCTCTGCGAGGAGGCGGGGGAGAAGGAGGCCGGCGAGCTCGACCCGGCCGCGGCCGGGGGGGACGTTCGCGCGCTGCTCGCCAAGGCCCACTGGGCGATCGACAAGGTGACCCGCGACTTCCAGCGCGGCTTCCAGTTCAACACCGCGATCGCCGCCGTGATGGAGCTGGTCAACGAGGCCTACCGGCTGAAGGACGGCCTCTACGGCGAGCCCAAGGGTGTTGCCGCGGTCCGCTTCGCCGCCGCCACCGCCGCCTCGCTGGTCTTCCCCTTCGCCCCGCACCTGGGGGCCGAGATCTGGGAGCGGCTCGAGGGCGGCCGGGTCTGGGAGCGGCCCTGGCCGGTGGCCGACCCGGCGCTGCTGGCCAGCGACACGGTCACCCTCGTCGTCCAGGTCAACGGCAAGCTGCGCGACCGGATCGAGGCGGCGGCGGACGCCTCAGAGGAGGAGCTGCTGGCGCTGGCGCGCGGCAGCGAGAAGGTTTCGCGCTTCCTCGACGGCAAGCAGGTCGTCAAGGAGATCGTCGTCCCCGGCAAGCTGGTCAACTTCGTCGTTCGCTGAGTCGCAGCGATTCTGGTCGATTTATCTGGTACAAAGCGCGCGTGCTGGTCAGAAGACTCACCGAAGCCCCCGTCGAGGAGTGGCACCGGCTGCGCACCCACGTGCTGATGGACGCGGGCGAACTCGGCTCGCGCAACCTCTCCGTCACCTGGCTCGAGCTGCCCTCCGGCGCCGAGCAGACACTGCGCTCGCACGAGGAGGCCGAGCAGGCCTACGTGGTGGTGCGCGGCGCCGGCACGATGTCGGTGGCGGGCGATACCCAGCAGGTGGCCGAGGGCGACCTGATCCTCGTGCCGCCGGCGACCGACCACTCGATCGCCAACGCCAACGACGCCGAGCTCGCCTGTATCTCGGTCCAGTCGCCGCCCGTCGCCGCCTCGGAGCTGTACTCGGATCAGCTCGCGGAGGTCGCGGGCTATGACGACGAAGATCTGTAACCGAATTGTTTGATTCTGCGCGCCACGCGCGCGCCGCGATCGGTCACGGTTCGGGCCATGCCCGAGCTGAGCAGATCGCAGATTGCCGTCTACGGCGCCCTCGCCGTCGTGCTGCTGCTGCTCGGCGCACGGGCGATACGGGCTGAGGGGAGCAGCGGCGAAGGCGCGGACTCGTTCTCCTCGGGCGGGGGCGGCGGCCCGATCAGCGTCAGCACCGGTGGTTCGGGTGACGTGGTGGTCGACGTCACCGGGGCGGTGGCGCGGCCCGGGGTCTACCGGCTGCCGAGCGGCGCACGGGTAAAGGACGCGGTCGACCGGGCGGGCGGGGCGACCGGCGCCGCGCAGCTGGAAGCGATCAACCTCGCCGCGCGGCTCGCCGACGGCCAGCAGGTGGTGGTGCCGAAGAAGGGTCCCGGCGGGGCGCCGGTCGCGACCGCGGGGGCGACGAGCGAAGAAGGGCCGATCAGCCTCGGCACGGCGACCGTCGAGCAGCTCGACACGATCGACGGGATCGGGCCGGTGACCGCGCAGGACATCATCGACTTCCGCGAAGAACATGGCGGCCTCTCCTCGGTCGACCAGCTCGACCAGGTGAGCGGGATCGGGCCGGCGACGATGGAGTCGCTGCGGGCCCGGCTGCAGCCCTGAGGCGGCGTGCGCTCCGGGCCGCCTTCGCGGGTCGCGGTGCTCGGCGTCGTCGTCGTGGCGACCCTGGCGCTCGCCCACCGCGACGAGATCCGCGGCCGGGCCGAGGCGGGGCTGGGCCGCGGCATGCCCTCCCGCGAGGCGGCTCTGGCTCGCGGCTTCGTCCTCGGCGAGGACGAAGCGGTGGACGCGGCGACCGTCGAAGACTTCCGCCGCTCCGGACTGGCGCACCTGCTTGCGGTCAGTGGCCAGAACGTGGCCCTGCTCGCCCTGCTGGCGATGCCCCTGCTGGCGGCGCTCGGCATGCCGCTGAAAACGCGGCTCGTCTGGGTGCTTGGCCTGATCGCCGTCTACGTGCCGCTGGCCGGCGCCGGTCCCTCGATCGTGCGCGCCGCCGTGATGGGTGGCCTCACCGTCCTCGCGACGCTCGCCGGCCGGCGCTCCTCACGGCTCTACGCATTGGCGGTCGCGGCGGTCGTGACCCTGGCGATCGACCCGCGAATCGCCGCCGACGTCGGTTGGCAGCTGAGCTTCGCCGCGGTGCTCGGCATCCTGGCGCTGGCCCGACCGCTGCGGGCGGCGATCGCCGCGCGGCTCGGCCGCGGCCGGCTGCGCGGGGCGCTTGCCGAGGGCGCCGCGCTGACCGTCGCCGCCACGCTCGCCACCGCGCCGCTGATCGCCTTCCACTTCGAAGGCATCTCGACCACGACCCTGATCGCCAACCTGCTCGCCCTACCGGCGGTCGCGCCGGCGATGTGGCTGGGGATGATCGTCGCGGCGGGCGCCCAGGTCCCGGACTTCCCGGTGGCGCTCCTCAACACGGTCGAGGCCCCACTGCTCGCCTACATCGCCCAGGTCGCCGCCTGGTGCGGCCGCCCGGGCTGGGCCTACGCCCACCTGCGGCTTGGGCTGGGCGGCCTGGCCGCTTCCTACGCGGCCCTCGCCTTGGGCACGGTCGCCACGCCCGTCCTCCTGCGCCGCCGTCACCTCGCCCAGGTGCGTGCAACTCGTGTCCCCGCCCAGCACCCCGGGGGCGTAACGCGTTGTTCGTCTATCTCATCCGCAACGCGTTACACCGGGGGTCAGGATCGCGAGCCCGGCGCGGGCGTAACGCCTAGTTCGCCTATCTCATCCGCAGCGCGTTACGCCCGGCGGTCGCGGAGGCGGGGGCTCGCCGGTGGCGCCGTGGCGCTGGTTGCCGTTGTGGCGCTTGTCTGGTTGCCGGGACAAGGTGGGGTGGAGGCCGCTGGGCCGGTTCGCGGGCTGCGGGTCTCCGTCCTCGACATCGGCCAGGGGGACGCGATCCTGCTGCAGCCGGCGCATGCCGCCGCGATCCTGGTCGACGGCGGGCCGCCGGGGGACGATCTCGCCGCCAAGCTGCGCGCCGCGGGCGTGGGCGGGCTCGGTGTCGCCGTCGTCACCCACGAACAGTCGGACCATGCGGGTGGGATCGAGCAGCTGCTCGGGCGGTTTCCGGTCGCCCGCCTGGCCTACGCGCGCCTCAGTCGCCGCCTTCGCGGCGAGGCCGAGGCGGCCGGTGCCGACACGGTGCGCATCGCCGCCGGGGGCTCGCTGCGCTCGGGTCGTCTGCGCCTCGAAGTCCTCTGGCCTCCGAAGGAGCTGCTCGCCGAGCCATTGGGAGGCGCCGACCCCAATACCCAGGCCCTGGTCCTGCTCGCCCGCTGGCGCGACTTCTCGATGCTGCTCACGGCGGATGCCGAGGCCGAGGCCGTCCCACTTGACCCCGGACCCGTCGATGTGCTCAAGGTCGCCCACCACGGCAGCGAGGACGCCGGCCTCGGTGCCCTGCTCGACCGCATCCACCCGAAGCTGGCCGTGATCTCGGTTGGCGCCGGCAACCCGTACGGCCACCCCACCGCGGAGACGCTCGCCACCCTGTCCGCCCACCACGTCCCCACCCTGCGCACCGACGAAGACGGAACGATCGTCCTGGACGTCGGCAGGCACTCGGTCGACGTCCACACCGGTGCCTGAGCTCAACGGATCGTCGAGGCACTATTGGGGTTCTCTGGCGGGGGCCTTCCACTCTGCGGGTCTGCGGCCGATGGACGTGGTGGTGGCCTCCAGGCTCGGAAAAGCGCTCTCTCGGCGTCTCGGCGAATCGCAGCTGGTCGGGAACAGCATGCTGGTGCGCCTCCGAAGCGGCACCATCGGCCTCGTCGGCCTGGCCGCGGCCGTCGGCCTCGGCCTGGTCGCCCTCGCATCCCAGCAGGGCCTGCCCGACGTCTCCAGCGGCCCACTGCCCCAGCGCCCTCCGGCACCCTTCGTCCACCACCAGACAATCGCCATGCCCGCCCCAGGGAGGGCATCGGTCCCGCACGTCCAGCGCGCTCGCTCCGCCCCCGCGCCGACGCCGACCCCAGCCGTCGCCTACGTCCCTCCGCCCGCTCAACCGCACCCGGCTAGCCCGGGCCAAGGCCACGAACCAACCGATCACCCGCACGCGACCCATCCGCCCACCTCCAAGCCCTCCCACCCCGCCACCACCGGAGAGCAGCCCGCCCCAGCAGACACGCCGCCGGCGACGACCGTCGCGACCACGCCCGAACCCGAATCTCCCCCGGCGGAACCCCCTGCCATTGCCAGCCAAGCCGAACAAACCTCCCCCGGTCGCTCAGGCGATAACCACGGCCACGGCCCACCCTCCTGGGCCGGCCACGGCCACGACTCCTCCCACGGCGGCACCAATTCCCACGCCCCGCCCGCCCCCCCGAGCTACACCCCCTCAAGCGCCGACCCCTCGTCCGACGATCACAGCGACAACGGCGGCCACGACTCTGGCCACGGCACGGGCTACCGGCACGATCGCTGAAGGTCCGTCCCGGTAGGGGTGGAGCGTCTTGTACTTTTCGGTCGTGAGCCTGCGGCGAAAGCCCAGTCTCTCCATCCGAAAAGTTAAGCCGAACCCCTGCCGGGACGGACCCCCCGGACCGCGCCTCGCCGCCACGTCCCGAACTCAGACCGAATGCCCGACCTAGCCCCCCTCTACCTGATCGCCGGCACCGACCAGGCAAAGATCGACGCCACCCGCTCCCGCCTGCGCGCCCGCGCCGAAGGCGACGGCGGTGTCGCGGCTCTCGAGGTCTTCGAGCCGTCGGAGGGCAGGGGCGCGCCCGACCACGAGGCGCTGCTCGCCGCCATCCCGGCGATGTCGCTGACCGAGTCGCGCCGCTACCTGCTCGCCGACGGGGTCGAGCGTTGGCGCGACAAGCAGCTGGAGGCGGTCGTCGCGGCGCTGGCCGAGCTGCCCCCCGACCTGACGGTGGTCCTGATCTCCCGCGCCAAGGCCCCGGCGAAGCTGGCGAAGGCGGTAAAGGCCGGCGCGGGGGAGGTGCACGAGTTCGAGGCGCCCAAGGCGCGCGACATGCCGGGCCTCCTCGTCGGCGAAGCAAAGCGACTCGGCTTCGTCCTGGAGCCGGCGGCGGCGCGCATCCTCGTCGACCGGATGGGCGCCAACCCGGTGCGCCTGCGCAACGAGCTCGAGCGCCTGGCGCTGTGGACTGGGGAGGGGGGGCGGGTGAGCGCCGCCGACCTCGAGGCGATGATCGCCGACACTTCGGAGGCCGCGGTCTGGACGCTCTCCGACGCTCTGCTCGAGCGCGACGCGGCGAAGGCGGCGGCGATCGCCGAGCGTCTGATCGCCCAGGGTGAGAACGTCACCGGGTTGATCTACGGCCTCGCCTCGCGCCTGCGCGGCGCCTGCGCCGCCGCCGCCCAGCTCGAGCAGGGCGTCCCGCCCAAGCAGGTCGAGTCCAGCCTCAAGATGCACCCCTACGCCGCCAAGCAGCTCGTCGCCCGAGTGGGCAGGACGAGCCTCGACCAGCTGCGCGAGGCGACGACGGCGCTCGCCGACCTCGAGGTCTGGTGCCGGGGCGGGATGGACTACGGCGACGAGTTGGCGCTGACGCTGGCGCTACGCCGGGCGGCCGGGGCTTCGGCTTAGCTCTTGGCCGCGGCGCCGGCCGCGATCCGCGAAGCCCTGGACTTCTTGCGGGCGCCGGTGTTCTTATGCAGCGCGCCCTTCTGGATCGCCTTGTCGACCTTCGAGACGAGCGCCTTGTGCTCGGTCTCGACCTTGCCCGCGTCGCCCTCGGCGACCGCGGCCTCGAGGCGGCGGAAGTGGGTCTTCACCGTGCTGGTGAACAGGCGGTTCTCGGTGCGCTCGCGCTCGCTGCGTAGGATCCGCTTCTTCTGTGAGGCTATGTTGGCCATGAGTCGTGTGCCTGAGAGGGCGCCGAGGCCCCCCCGGGCGGCCGCCGACTATAGCGATTGAGACCGAGCTTGGAGACCCCCAGGGCACCCGACACACCCGATCGCGAGGAGGAGCTGCTCGCCGAGGATGCTGCCGTGCGCGCCGCCGAGGCCTTCGATCAGGGCGAGGAACCGAGCGGCGAGCCGGCCCCCGGGCGCCAGGCGGGTCGCATCGCCCGCTCCACCGCGTTCTTCTCCGCGGCGACCGCCGCCTCGCGCATTGCCGGCCTGGGACGGGAAGTCGTGGCCGCCTCCTACTACGGCGTCTACGGGCCGATGTCGGCCTTCACGATCGCCTTCCAGGTGCCCAACCTGGTCCGCGCCCTCTTCGCCGACGCGGCCCTGCAGCCGGCCTTCGTGCCGATCTTCACCGAGCAACTGGAGAAGAAGAACTACCGCGAGGCATTCCGCCTCGCCTCGACCTTGCTGCTCCTCATCACCCTCGTGCTCGGCGCGATAACGGCGCTATTCGTGCTCCTCGCCCCGGTGATCATGCCGCTCTTCGCGCCCGGCTTCGTCAGTCACAGCGAGCTCCTCGACCTCACCGTCACCCTCTCGCAGGTCCTTTTCCCGATCCTGATCCTGCTCGGGGTCAGCGGCGTCGTCGTTGGCATCCTCAACAGCTACGACCGCTTCGGCGCCTTCGCGATCTCGCCGCTCTTCTGGAACCTGACGATCATCGTCGTCACCGTCGCGCTGGCGCCCTCCTTCCACGGTCAGAACCGGATCTACGCCTACGCGATCGGCATCCTCGTCGGCACTTTGGTCCAGCTGCTGATTCCCGCATGGGACCTGCGCAACACGCCGTTCAAGTTCGAATGGAGCTTCGAGTGGCGCAATCCGAACGTGCGCCGCGTGCTGCTGCTGATGCTGCCGGTGACGATCAGCCTCGGCCTGATCAACTTCAACATGCTGATCAACAGCATCTTCGGCAGCCTGGTCAGCGACCAGTCCCCGGCGGCGATCGACAAGGCGTTCCGCCTCTACCAGCTGCCCCAGGGAATCTTCTCGGTGGCGATCGCCACGGTGCTCTTCCCGACCCTGGCCCGCTTCGCCTCGCGGGGGGAGATGGAGAACCTGCGGGCGACGATGGCCAACGGCATGCGCCAGATCCTCTTCGTCCTGGTGCCGGCCGCCGCCGCGATCCTCGTCCTCTCGGTGCCGATGATCCGCCTCGTCTACCAGCGCGGGGAATTCAATGCCGCCCAGACGACCCTGGTCGCCACGGCGCTCTTCTGGTTCGCCTTCTCGCTGCCCACCAACGGCCTCTACCTGCTGCAGACGCGGACCTTCTTCAGCCTCCAGCGCCCCTGGCGGGCGACCAGCCTGGCGGGGCTCGACCTGGTCGTCTCGGCGATCGGCGCGCTCGTCCTCTACAAGCCGTTCGGCACGGGCGGGATCGTCGCCGGCACCGGCATCGGCACGACCGCCGCCGTGGTCGCCCAGGCCGTGATCCTGCGCCGTGAGTTCGGCGGGCTGGAGCTCGGCCGGCTGTTCGCCACCGGGGCCAAGATCACGATCGCCGCGGCGGCGCTCGCGGCCGTCTCGTACGGCGTCTGGGACGTCCTCGACGGCGCCCTCGGCCACGGCCTGCTCGGCCAGGTCGTCTCGCTCGGCGTCGGACTCGGCGTCGGCGGGCTGGTCTACCTGGGGCTGGCGCGCCTGATGCGGATCGAGGAGCTGGACCAGATCATGCGGCTCGTCCGCCGACGCTAGATGCTTGGCCCCGGCCGTTACATACTCGGCGTGGCAGAGTTGGCCCTGCTGGTCGGGTTTGCCTGGCTGGGGGCGTCGAGCCTGCGGCGGCGGCTGGCGCCCAGGCTCGATCGGTTGACGGGACAGCTGGCGAGTGGGGTGGTGGCGGTCGCGATCCTGGTCTGGGTGGCGGAGCTGCTGGGCAGCTTCGGGGGGTTCGAAGCCGGGGCGTACGTGGCTGGTGTGGTCGTGGTTGGAGGAGGGACGTGGGCGGTGGGTCGCCGGGTCCGCCGCGAGCGGTTGTCGCCCGCGGGTCCTGTCGGCGCAGGTGACCCACCGCCCCTTTCGGTCGCTAGAGCGTCTTCAGGGGCGGTTCCCCCTACGCCGCCACCCGCGGGAGACGCGGTTGGGGAGGGACGCGGGGTGACGGTCGACTTGCCTACTGCGATCGCGTTGGTGGTGGCTCTGGTGGCGGTGATTCGCTTCGCGATTGGGGTGAAGCTTCGGTTGGGCACGGGGATGACTGGGTTCGATTCGACCTGGTACCACGGGCCTTTTGCGGCGGGCTTCTTTCGTAGCGGGGACACGTGGGGGTTGCACTTCATTGCGCCGCAGTTCCTTGCCTGGTTCTATCCGGCGAATTCGGAAGTGGTTCATGCGGTTGGGATGCTGGCGTTTGGGCGGGATCTGCTCTCGCCGCTGCTCAACCTCGGGTGGTTCGTCGGGTGTCTCATTGCCGCGTGGTGCGTCGGGAGGCCGTATCGGGTTGCGCCGTGGTCTCTTGGACTCGCGGCGATCGCGTTGAGCGTGCCGGCGCTGCACGACCAGGCCGGGGAGATGCGCAATGACATCGTCGGGATCTTCTTCTTGCTCTCCGCGGTGGCGATCCTCGTAGCCCAGCGCGAACGCAGTTCCAATCTGGCGGGTAGAACTGCGTTCGCGCTGGGCCCCGTGGCCGTGGTTGGTCTGTCAGCCGGCCTTGCGGCCGGGACGAAGCTCAACTTCCTCCTGCCGGCGGCGGTACTCGTCGTGGGTGTTGCGCTTGTCGCTCCGGCGGGTCGGCGCTGGGGTGCCTTCGCCGTTGCGACCGTGAGTGCCCTGGCGGGCGGCGGCTACTGGTACCTGCGCAACCTGGCGCACGTGGGCAACCCACTGCCCTGGGTGATGCACCTGGGCCCGATCGCTCTTCCGGCGCCCGAACAGGCCCTCGGCGGTCGCGAAGGCCACAGCGTCTTCAGCTACCTGACCGACGGCTCGGTCTGGTCGGACTGGTTCCTGCCCGGCCTCCACCAGGGCCTCACCCTCCTCTGGCCACTCCTCGCGGCCCTGTCCCTGGCCGGTCTCCTGCTTGCCGTCGTCCCCTCGCTCCGGTGCGCCTTTTCAGGTCATGGGGGGGTGAAGGCGCACCGGAATGCCAGCGGTGCGCTGGCGGTAGCCGGGTTGACCGGGCTGGCGGCTGGGCTCGCCTGGCTGGTCGCCCCGACCTCCGCTTCGGGCCCGGACGGCATGCCCCACGGCTTCGAATCTGGCCTCCGCTATCTGACCCCATCCCTGATCCTCGGCCTAGCCCTCCTCCCAACCGCCCCCCAACTCCGCAACCGCCTCACGGCCCCCATGCTGACTTCGTCGTTTCGGGTGCATATGCGTTCCGAACGACAAAGTCAGCGAAGGGGTTGGGGCTTGAGCTGGCTCGTCGCCGGGATCTTGGTCGCCGCCGTCGTGGTTGGCTATCCGGTGCAGCGCCACTATCTGCGCGATCGCTACGCGAATCCGTCCTTCACCACCCCCGGCCTCAACGCCGCCTTCGCCTGGGCCCAGGGCATAGGCGACGCCCGCATAGCCACGACCAGCACCCGCCAGTACCCCCTCTATGGCCGCGATCTGAGCAACGAAGTCCAGTACATAGGCGAAGAGCGCTCCCACGCAGGCTTCACCGCCCCGGCAACCTGCCCCGCTTGGCGCCGCCTCCTCAACAAGGGCCTCTACGACTACGTAGTCACCACCCGAGACCGCCTGGAACCCAACAAGCCCCCCTACCCACCCACCGCCCGCTGGACCCAAGCCCCCAACACCCACGTGGTCCTCAAGAAGCCCCCCACGGTCGTCTACAAGCTCAACGGCCCCCTACGGCCATCGGCTTGTCGCTGACGACGCCCGTGCCTGGGCGTGTGCCTCAGACGTTCCTTCCGCGGGTGGCGCTGTAGGGGGAACCACCCCTGAGGACGCTTTAGCGACCGGAAGGGGTGGTGGGTCCCCTGCAGCGACAGGACCCGCGGGCGACAGCCGTTGGCGTCACCCGTCGACCGACCGCCACCGTCCTCCATACTCCGCCTCCCGATGGACCGCATCCGCAACTTCTCGATCATCGCCCACATCGACCACGGCAAGTCGACCCTCGCCGACCGCATCCTCGAGATCACCGGCGCCGTCGACCCGAAGAAAATGAAGGCGCAGATGCTCGACTCGATGGAGCTCGAGCGCGAGCGGGGGATCACGATCAAGGCCCAGGCCGTGCGGGTCGAGTACACCGCCGCCGACGGTGGGACCTATCACCTGCACCTGATCGATACGCCCGGTCACGTCGACTTCTCCTACGAGGTGTCGCGCAGCCTCGCCGCCTGCGAGGGCGCCCTGCTCGTCGTCGACGCCGCCCAGGGGGTCGAGGCGCAGACCGTCGCCAACACCTACCTGGCGATCGAGAACGGGCTGGAGCTGATCCCGGTGATGAACAAGGTCGATCTGCCGGGCGCCGAGCCGGAGCGTGTCGCCGCTGAAATCGCCGACCTGCTCGGCGGCGATCCGGGCGATGCGATCCCGATCTCGGCCAAGACCGGGGAGGGGGTCATCGACGTGCTCGAGGCGATCGTCGCACGCGTGCCGCCGCCCGAGGGCAAGCCCGCGGCGCCGACGCGCGCCCTGATCTTCGACTCCGAGTTCGACCAGTACCGCGGCGTCGTCGCCTACGTGCGAATGGTCGACGGCAGCTTCCGCAAGAACGGTCGCATCCTGGCGATGCAGAACGGCACCGAGGCCGACATCGACGACATCGGCTTCTTCCGACCCGCGATGACCGCGGTGCAGGGCATGGAGGCCGGCGACGTCGGCTACCTGATCACCGGCATCAAGGACGTCGCCAAGCTGCGCGTCGGCGACACCCTGACCGCGCTGGAGCGCCCCGCGAGCGAGCCGCTGGAGGGCTACCGCGAGGTGCGGCCGATGGTCTTCTGCGGGCTCTTCCCGATCGACACCGACCGCTTCGAAGACCTGCGCGACGCACTCGAGAAGCTGGCCCTCAACGACGCCGCGCTCTCCTGGGAGCCGGAGACCTCCGAGGCGCTCGGCTTCGGCTTTCGCTGCGGCTTCCTCGGCCTGCTGCACATGGAGATCGTGCGCGAGCGGCTGGAGCGCGAGTACGGGCTCGATCTGCTGGCGACGACCCCCAACGTGCGCTACGTCGTCCATCTCGTCAACGGCGAGGAGCTCGAGGTGCGCAGCCCGACCGAGCTGCCCGACCCCAGCACGATCGAGACGATCGAAGAGCCCTTCATCCGGGCGACGATCATCTGTCCCTCCGAGCAGGTCGGCGCCGTGATGGAGCTCTGCCAGTCGCGCCGCGGCACCCACGTCGACATGCACTACCTGAGCCCGGTGCGGGTGCAGATCCGCTACGACATGCCGCTCGCCGAGATCGTCCTCGATTTCTTCGACCTGCTCAAGTCCTCGACCAAGGGATACGCCTCGCTCGATTACGAGCCGATCGGCAACCGCGCCTCGGACCTGGTCAAGGTCGACATCCTGCTCGCCGGCGACCGGGTCGACGCGCTCTCGATCATCGTCCATCGCGAATTCGCCTACGAGCAGGGCAAGAAGCTGGTCGGCCGGCTGAAAAAGACGATCCCGCGCCAGCTCTTCGACGTGCCCGTGCAGGCCGCGATCGGCTCCAACGTCCTCGCCCGCGAGACGGTCAAGGCGCTGCGCAAGGACGTCACCGCGAAGCTCTACGGCGGCGACGTCACCCGCAAGCAGAAGCTGCTGAAGAAGCAGAAGGCGGGCAAGAAGCGGATGAAGTCGGTGGGCCGGGTCGAAGTGCCGCAGGAGGCGTTTCTGGCGGTTCTTGAGATCGATGAGTAGGGGGCGTCGGCCACCTCTCCCAAAACGCTCGCCGGGAGGCTCGCTGGAGTGTTTTGGGAGAGGTGGCCGACGCCCTTTGCTTTGGTCCCTCTAGACTGCCGCCGCTATGAGCGTCAAGACTGAAGCCATCGGCAAGGAATGGCCCGCTACCAGGTATGAGATTGGGCGGGAGAAGATTGGGGAGTATGCGCGGGTATTGGGGATCGAGAACCCGGTGCACTTCGACCGCGAGGCGGCCAGGGCGGCCGGCTTCCGCGACGTCGTCGCGCCGCCGATGTTCTGCGTCGTCTACAGCGCGCCGGCGCTCGCCCCGGCGATGTTCGATCCCGAGGTTGGGATGAACTTCGCCGCGATGGTGCACGGCGGCCAGGAGTTCGTCTGGGACGAGCCCGCCTGCGTGGGCGACGAGATCGTCACCACGGCCAAGTGCCTGGAGATCTACGAGAAGAAGGACAAGGGCTTCTACGTCTTCGAGACGACCTCGGTGAACCAGGACGGCGCTCAGGTCGTCAAGGGCACCTGGACCAACATCGTGAGGGGGGTCTGAGATGGCGGACTTGAACGTAGGCGACGCAATCCCGGAGCTACGGGTCACTCCCGACAAGTACCTCCCGCACCGCTACGCGGGAGCCTCGGGAGACTTCAACCCGATCCACATCGATCCCGAGTTCGCCAAGGCCGTCGGCCTCCCCAACACGATCCTGCACGGCCTCTACATGATGGGGCTGGTCGCTCGAGCCAACGCCACCTTGGCCGACGGCGATCCGCGGGCTCTAAAAAGGCTCTCAGTCCAGTTCCGCGGCATGGGCGCCCCCGAGACCGAGATCGTCGTAAGCGGCACGGTCAAATCGGTCGACGGCAACACGGTCGTCGTCGACACGGTCGCCGCCCAAGGCGACAACGAGACGATCCGCAACGCCGAGGCCGAAGTCGAGCTTTGAGTGTGGGGGGCGGTCGGGTCCCCCTCCCAAAGCGCTCGGCAGGAGCCTCGCTTGAGTGTTTTGGGAGGGTGACCCGACCGCCCTTCTAGACTTCAGGCCATGCTTTCTCCGCGGCAGGAGCTCATCCTCAAGCTTGTAGTCGATGCTTACCTGGCGTCGGGCAAGCCGGTGCCGTCCAAAGAGCTTGTCCAGCGGGTGGAGGTTGAGTGGGGAGCTTCTACGGTGCGGGCAGAGCTGGCGGCGCTTGAGGCAGCTGGCTACCTGACGCATCCGCACACGTCCGCCGGGCGGGTGCCCACTGAGCTTGGGTACCGGCGGCACGTCGATCTGATGATGGCCGCGGGGGGTCCCACTGTCGATCCCGCGGTCGAGCTCGAGGTCTCCCGCCTGCGTCGCCAGATCGACGAGGCGATGCGGGAGACGACGACCGCTCTTGCTCAGGTGACCGATCTGATGGCTTTGGTCACCGCGCCGGTCGGCGACACGCTCTACATGCACGGGGTCTCGCGGCTGCTCTCCGCCGAGCACCTCGCGGACCTGCCGCACGTCGACGAGCTGATGGATGCCCTGGAGGGGCAGGCCGCTGTGCTGGGCGCGCTGCGCACGGCGCTCGAGGAGCGCTCGGTCTTCCTCTGGATCGGCGGCGAGAACCCGCGGCCGGAGCTGCGCTCGGTGAGCGTTGTCGGCGCCAACTACGGGCTCGGTCACCGCAACCTGGGCGCGGTCGGAGTCGTGGGCCCGCTGCGCATGGACTACGCAACGGCGATCTCCTCGGTGCGCGGCGCCGCCCGCGAGCTCTCGCGCTACTGCGAGACGGTCTACGACGGCTGAGCGGATGCCGCGCGACTACTACGAGCTGCTCGGCGTCGAGCGCGGCGCCTCCGAGACGGAGGTGAAGCGCGCCTTCCGCAAACTCGCCCGCGAGTTGCACCCCGACGTCAACGCCCACGACCCGGAAGCCGAGGAGAAGTTCAAGGCGGCGGCCGAGGCCTACGAGGTGCTCTCCGACCCCGAGCAGCGCCAGGTCTACGACCGCTATGGCCAGGATGGCCTGCGCCAAGGGGGCTTCCCGCCGGGCGGTGGCGCCGGCTTCGGTTCGATCGAGGACCTTCTCGGCGCGGTCTTCGGCGGCGCCTTCGGCTTCGAGGTGCGGCGCGGCCCGATGCGCGGCCAGGACCTGATGCACGCGGTTGAGATCTCGGCGGTGCAGGCGATGCTCGGGGTCAGCGTGAAGATTCCCAGCCACGAGGGCGAGCGCGAGATCGAGCTGCCCTCCGGCGTCCAGCACGGCACCCAGTTCGCCCTGCGCGGCCACGGGCTGCCGGGCGCCAACGGTGGACCCTCGGGCGATCTGCGCATCGTCATCCACGTGATCGTTCCCAGCGACCTTTCCGAGGAGCAGCGAGAGCTGGCCGAGAAGCTCGAGGCATCGCTGGAGCCCCACAACCTGCGCTCCGGCGAGGGGAACGAGGGTTTCATCTCCCGCATGCGCAGAGCCTTCGGTTGATCCGCCTCGCCGTTCGCTGCTCGCCCGAGCAGGCCGAGATCGTCCTCGCCGAGCTGACCGTGCTCGCCCCGAACGGGGTCGAGGAGGAGCGCGGGCCGGGCTACGTCGAGTACGCGATCTACGGAGGCGCGGGGGAGCTGCCGGAGCTGGGCGAGGTCGAGGCGGCGGCCGGCGACGGGCTGGTCGAGGTGGTGGCGACCGAGGTCCCCGATGACTGGGCCGAGCGCTGGCAGGAATTCCACAAGCCGCTGCTGGTCGGCGGCCGCCTCTGGCTGCGTCCCTCCTGGGAGCCGCCGCGCGAGGACGCGATCGACGTCGTCGTCGACCCCGGCCAGGCGTTCGGCACCGGCGCCCACCCAACCACGCGCATGTGTCTCGGATACCTGCTGGGGCTGGCCGACGCGGGTGAGGCTTCGGGTCCGCTCACGGATCTGGGCGCCGGCTCCGGCGTGCTCGCGATAGCTGCCGCCAAGCTCGGCTGGGATCCGGTGAGCGGTTACGACCACGAGCCCCCGGCCATCGAAGCCGCCGAAGCCAATGCCGCCGCCAACGCGGTCGAGATCGACTTCGAACGGCGCAACCTCCGCCAGGGCCTCCCGGACCTCTCCCCGACCGTGGTCGCGAACATGACTGCGCCGGTGCTCCGGGACGTGGCTGCGGTGCCGGTGGGTGGGTCGGGGGGTCTGGGCAGGTGTCCCCAAAACGCTCGCCGGGAGGCTCGCTGGAGTGTTTTGGGGACCCCTGCCCAGACCCCTTCGACGCTCATCTGCTCCGGGTTGCTCCCGGCGGAGGTGGATGGGATCGCGGCCGCGTTTGAGCCGTGGGGGCTGGGCGAGGCGGATCGTCGGGTGGACGGCGGTTGGGCCGCGTTGCTGCTGCGGTCTGCCTGAGCCTGGCTATATGGTTCCCGGCGATGGCGCTGGCGACGATCATCAGTCCCGGGTACAAGATTGCGCTGTTTCTGCACATCTTGGCCGTGGTCCTCGCCTTCGGGCCTACCTTCGGCTACGCGTTCTTCTTCTCGGTCACGCCGCAGTTCCCGCGGGCGACGCCGGCGATCATCGCCGGGGTGCAGAAGGTCGACCGTTATCTCGTCAACCCGGGAATGATCGTCCTGTTGCTGGCCGGCATCTACCTGCTGGTCGACGGGCCGTGGAAGGCGAGCGACGCGTTTGTCAGCATCGGCTTCCTGGCGATCATCGTGCTCTTCGGTTTGCAGCACGGGTTCTTTCGGCCTCAGTCAGCCCGGGCTCGGGAGCTCGCCGAACGCGACCTGAAGTCCGGAGACGAGCTCAGTCCTGAGTACATGGCCGTCTCGGAACGGCTCAGCAAGGTCGGCACGCTGGCCGGGCTGATCGTTGTGGTGACGGTCTTCTTCATGGCCTACAAGCCCTTCCTCTAGGAGTTCCGACGGACCCGGCAGCCAGTGGGGGCTCGCTCGACGCGTCGCTTCCGATCGCGATGTTCGACTCGGGGGTGGGTGGGCTCACCGTCCTGCACGAGTGCCTCGTCTCGCTGCCCGAGGAGGACTACGTCTACCTCGGTGACACCGCGTGGTTTCCCTACGGGGTGAAGGACCGCGACGCGCTGCGGGCGCGAATTCGCTCGATCGCGGAGTTGCTGCTTGGCGGGCAGGCAAAGCTGCTCGTGATCGCCTGCAACACGGCGACCTCGATCGGCGAGGACGTGGCGCGCGAGGTCGCCGCCGCGCACGGGGTGGAGGTCGTGCCCGTGGTCGAGCCGCAGGCTGAGATCGCGGCGGCGATCACCGAGAGCGGCCGGGTCGGTGTGCTGGCGACCCCGAACACGGTCGAGAGTGGCGCCTACCGGCGGGCGCTCGAAACGCAGGGCCGGGCGCTCGAGGTGACCGAGGTCGAGGCGCCCGACCTGGCGCCGTTCATCCAGGACGGATCTCCCTTCGATGCGGCCGTGGTCGAGATGGCCCGCTCCTACTGCGAGCCGCTGAAGCGAGCCGGGGCCGACACGCTGATCCTCGGTTGCACCCACTACCCGCTGGTGGCGCCGATGCTGCAGCGCATCCTCGGCCGCGACGTGCGCTTGGTCAGCGGCGGTCACGCGGTTGCGGGAGGGGTTCAGCGCGCTCTCGAGCGCCGCAACCTGGCGCGAAAGCCCGACCGGGAAGGGGCTTACCGCTTCCTCTGCACCGGAGACGTCGATTCCTTCCGCGAGCTCGGCACCCGCTTCCTGCAGATGCCGCTGGGCGAGGTCGAGCGGGTCGCGCTCGGCGCCGACTACCCTTAGGGCGATGAGCGCTCTCGAGCAGGCACAGGCGGACGTACGGACCGCGATGAAGGCGGGCGATCGCGCGCGGACCGGGGCGCTGCGGATGATCGTCGACGCGCTGCAGAAGGACGCCAAGCTCGGCGACGGCGACGAGGTCGCGGTGCTGCAGCGGGAGCGCAAGAAGCGCCTGGAAGCCGCGGAGGCCTACGACGAGGCCAACCGCACCGAGCAGGCCGCGGCGGAGCGCCACGAGGCGGAGCTGATCGAGGCCTACCTGCCCAAGCAGCTCTCCGACGAGGAGCTGGCCGAGCTGGTTGAGGCCGCGGTCGGCGAGACCGGGGCCACCGAGCAGAAGCAGATCGGCCAGGTGATGTCGGCGCTGATGCCGAAGGTCGGCGGGCGCGCGGACGGCAAGCGGGTCAGCGCGGCGGTGCGTGAGCGGCTTGGCGCGTAGGCAGCTGACCCTCGACAACTCCGTCGCCGCCGAACTGGCGGGCTCCGAGGACGCGGTGCTGCGCGCCTTGCGCGGCCACCTCGACTGCGACTTCCACCTGCGCGGCAACGTCCTCACCCTGGACGGCGAACCGGCCGACGTGCAGACCGCGGCGACCGTCGTCGACGAGCTGGTCGAGCTGATCGAGCAGGGGCACGAGGTGGCGCCGGGGACGATCGAAGCGGTGACCGGCGCGCTAGACGCCGACGAGAGCCCGGCCGAGATCCTCGAGGACGTCGTCTGGCGCCACCGCAACACCAAGGTCGCGCCGAAGACGCTCAACCAGAAGCGCTACGTCGACTCGATCCGGGACCACACGATCACCTTCGGCATCGGCCCGGCCGGCACCGGCAAGACCTTCCTTGCGGTGGCGATGGCTGCCGCGGCGCTGGCCGACAAGCAGGTGCAGCGGATCATCCTCACCCGGCCCGCGGTCGAGGCGGGCGAGCGGCTTGGCTTCCTGCCCGGCGACATCCAGGCCAAGGTCGACCCCTACCTGCGGCCGCTCTTCGACGCGCTCTTCGACATGCTCGACCCGGACCGCGTCAACGGCTACTTCGAGCGTGGCGTGATCGAGGTCGCGCCGCTCGCCTTCATGCGGGGAAGGACGCTTAATGATTCTTTTGTAATCCTCGACGAGGCGCAGAACACAAGCCCCGAGCAGATGAAGATGTTCCTGACCCGGCTCGGCTTCAACTCGCGCATGGTCGTCACCGGCGACGTCACCCAGATCGACCTGCCCACCGACCAGAACTCCGGCCTGGTCGTCGTCCGCGACATCCTCGGCTCGGTTAAGGACATCGACTTCATCAACTTCGGCGGCGAGGACGTCGTCCGCCACAAGCTGGTCCAGCGCATCGTCGCCGCCTACGACGAGCACGGCGACCGCGAGCGCGCGTCCCGGGCCGAACACGGGCCGACGCCGGGCCCTTGAGTCTCGACCTCTCCGACGTGCCGGCGGGGCTGCGCGAGCCGGTATCCGCCGCCCTGGCCGCCGCGGCGGTCCTCGACGGCCACCTCGCGGTCGAGCTGGTCGGCGAGTCGCGCATCCGCGAGCTCAACCGCGTGCATCGCGGCGTGGACGCGCCGACCGACGTCCTCGCCTTCCCGATCGACGGCGCCGGCCCGGCGCCCGGCCCGCGCGAGCTCGGCGACGTCGCGATCTGTCCCGAGCACTGCTCGGACGTCACCGAGGCCGCGGTCCACGGCGCGCTCCACCTCTGCGGCTACGACCACGAGATTGACGGCGGCGAGATGCTGGCGTTGCAGGCCAGGGTGCTGGAGGGATTGGCGTGACCCGTTCCGGCTTCGTCGGCCTCGCCGGCCGGCCGAACGTCGGCAAGTCGACGCTGGTCAACCAGATCGTCGGCAGCCACGTCGCGATCGTCTCGATGCGGCCGCAGACGACGCGGCGGGCGATCCGCGGCATCCACACCGACGTCGAGGGCGGTCGCCAACTCGTCCTCGTCGACCTGCCCGGCGTTCAGCGTCCTCGCGACGTGCTCACCGAGCGTATGCAGAAGCGGGTCGAGCGCGAGCTCGCCGACTCCGACCTCGCCCTGATCGTGATCAACGGAGAGGAGGGCGTCGGTCCCGGCGATCGCTTCATCGCCCGCGCCCTGCTCGGGGCCGGTGCCAAGCTGCCGATCATCTGCGCCGTGAACAAGGCCGACCGCCTCGGGCCGAACCAGATGGTCCCGGTGCTGGCCGAGGCGGCGGAGCTGGGCGGCGTCGACGAGGTCTTCCCGATCAGCGCCCGCGACGGCGACGGCGTCGATGCGCTCGTCGGGCGCATGGCGGAACTGATGCCGGAGGGCCCCTACCTGTATCCACCGGAGGACCACAGCGACCAGTCGAGCGAGCTGCTGCTGGCCGAGCTGATCCGCGAGCAGGTCCTCAACCGCACCCGCGAGGAGATCCCCCACTCGGTCGAGGTCGCGGTCAAGGAGATCGACCGCCACGGGGACGGACTGGTCGCGGTGGTCGCCGAGATCTGGGCCGAGACCGAGTCCCAGAAGGGAATCCTGATCGGCAAGGGCGGCAACAAGATCGGCGAGATCGGCGCCGGCGCCCGCCGCTCCCTCGAAGCCGAGCTGAACGCCAAGGTCCACCTCGACCTCCAGGTCCGGGTCCGCAACCGCTGGCGCCGCGACGAGGATCTGCTCGACCGCCTAGGCATCGAGTAATCCGGGGACGTGCCGCAACTTAGGGACCCATACGGTCCTCTAACTTGCGGCACGTCCCCGAGCCTCCCATACGATTGAGCGATGTTTGGGCAGCTTCGATTTGATGAGCGGGGGCTGGTGCCCGTGGTCGCGCAGGATGCGAAGACCGGGGAGGTGCTTACGCTTGCCTATGCGAATGAGGAAGCGTTGCGGCTTTCAGTGGAGAGCGGGGAGCTGCACTTCTGGAGCCGGTCGCGTGAGGAGATCTGGAGGAAGGGGGAAACCTCCGGCAACGTGCTGAAGCTGCGGCAGCTGCGCTACGACTGTGATGGCGACGCGGTCGTGGCGCTGGTCGAGCCGACCGGGCCGGCCTGTCACACGGGGGAGCGCTCCTGCTTCTACCGCGATCTGGACGGCGACGGGACGCCCGAGCCCGCCCTGCACGAAACGCTGGTCGCGCTCGAGCGCACGTTGCGCAGCCGCGCGGCCGAGCGGCCTGAGGGCTCCTACACGGTGAAGCTGCTCGACGACCCGGCGATGATCGGCGAGAAGGTCGAGGAGGAGGCCGAGGAGGTGGTGCGGGCGGCGCGCGAGGAGAGCGACGAGCGGGTCGCCGAAGAGGCGGCCGACGTGCTCTACCACCTGGCTGTGCTGCTCGCCGCGCGCGAGGTGCCGCAGTCGGCGGTGATGGAGGTGCTCGATGGCCGTCGCCGCTGAGTCCTCGGAGCTGCGGCTCGAGCCGAGCCTCGAGCAGGCTCGCGAGCTCGCGCGGCAGGGCAACGTGGTGCCCGTCTGCGCTCGCCTGATCGACGACTGCGAGACGCCCGTCTCGGCCTTCCTCAAGCTGCGCGCCGGTGAGCCCGAGGGCGCGCCCTGCTTCCTGCTCGAGTCGGCCGAGCAGGGCCAGGTCGGCCGCTACTCCTTCGTCGGCTTCCGGCCGCGCTCGGTGCTGCGCTGGAGTGAGGGGAAGCTCTCCGACAGCGATGGCGGCGAGCGGGAGGCGGCCGATCCCTACGCGGCCGTCGCCGAGCACCTGAGCCGCTTCCAGCCCGCGCCGGTCGAGGGGCTGCCGCCCTTCAGCGGCGGCGCCGTCGGCTTCTTCGGCTACGACCTGGTGCGCACGGTCGAGCCGCTCGGCGAGCCCAATCCCGACCCGCTCGGCCTGCCCGACATGGCGCTGATGGTCACCGACCTGCTGCTCGTCTTCGACCACCTGCGCCACGAGCTGACGATCATGGCCTGCGCCTTCGCCGACGACGAGGGCGGCATCGAGTCCGCCTACGAGCGCGCCGCGGCGACGATCGCCGAGGCGCGGGCCCGTCTGCGCGGCGCTGTCCCCGCTGTCGAGCACCCCGCCCTCGCCGAGCCGCCCGAGTTCACCTCGAACCTCGAGCGCGAGCAGTTCGAAGCCGCGGTCGCCCGCATCGTCGAGTACGTGCACGCCGGCGACGCCTTCCAGGTCGTCCCCTCGCAGCGCTTCTCCGCCCCGGCGCCGGTCGAGGCCTTCTCGGTCTACCGCGGCCTGCGCGCCGTCAACCCCTCACCCTACATGTACTTCCTCGAGTTCGGCGACTTCCAGATCGCCGGCGCCTCGCCGGAGCCGCTGGTCAAAGTCACCGGCGATCGCGTCGAGACCCGGCCGATCGCCGGCACCTACCCGCGCGGCGCCGACGAGGAGGAGGACCGCCGGCTCGCCGAACGGCTCGTCAACGACCCCAAGGAGCGGGCCGAGCACGTGATGCTGGTCGACCTCGGCCGCAACGACCTCGGCCGCGTCTGCGAGTACGGCAGCGTCAAGGTCGACGAGCTGATGGTGGTCGAGACCTACTCGCACGTGCTGCACATCGTCAGCCAGGTCTCGGGCACGTTGCGCGAGGGGGTCGGGGCGATGGACGTGCTGCGCTCGGCGCTGCCCGCCGGGACGCTCTCCGGCGCCCCCAAGGTGCGCGCCATGCAGATCATCGACGAGCTCGAGCCGGTCAAGCGCTGCGGCTACGGCGGCGCGATCGGCTACTTCTCCTGGAACGGCGACCTCGACACCGCGATCCACATCCGCACGGTCGTCGTCAAGGACGGGCAGCTGCACGTGCAGGCGGGCGGCGGCACGGTCGCCGACGCCAAGCCCGCTTACGAGTACAACGAGTCGGTCAACAAGGCGCGCGCGGTCTTCCGCGCGGTCGAGCTGGCCTGCGAACAGCCGGATTGGCCCTAGCGATGAACGTCCTCGTGATCGACAACTACGACTCCTTCACCTACAACCTGGTCCAGTACCTGGGCGAGCTCGGGGCGGAGTTGGGGGTCGTGCGCAACGACAAGGCGACGGTCGACGAGCTGCTCGAGCGCGGCGCCGACCGGCTGGTTGTCTCGCCCGGCCCCTGCACGCCGGCTGAGGCGGGCATCTCCAAGGAGGCGATCCGCCGCTTCGCCGAAGCCGGCACGCCGGTGCTCGGCGTCTGCCTCGGCCACCAGTCGCTGGTCGAGGCCTTCGGCGGGCGCACCGTGGTCGGCGACCCGATCCACGGCAAGGACGCGGAGGTCGAGCACGACGGCCGCACGATCTTCGCCGGCCTGCCCAGCCCGCTGGTCGCCGGCCGCTACCACTCGCTGGTCGCCGACCCGGACCTGCCCGACGAGCTCGAGCTGAGCGCCAGCCTCGGCCAGGTGGTGATGGGCGTCCGCCATCGCGAGCTGCCCGCCGAGGGCGTCCAGTTCCACCCCGAGTCGGTCCTCACCCCGCAGGGCAAATCCCTGCTCGCCAACTTCCTCGGAGGCGCCCAATGACGTTCCGGTGCGCCTTTGCCGCGCATACGGGGGATAAAGCGCACCGGAACGGAGGGGGGAGCGAGCTTTGACGCCGAATGACGTCGTCTGCCGGGCGATCGATGCGGTCTGCGCCGGCGACCACCTGACCGCCGACCACGCCGCCGCGGTGCTCGCCGAGATCATGGAGGGACGGACCGGAGAGGTGCAGACCGGCGCCTTCCTGATCGCGCTGCGGGCCAAGGGGGAGACGGTCCCCGAGCTGGTCGGCCTGGCCCGCACGATGCGCTCGCTGTCCACCCCGGTGGAGAGCTCGCGCCAGGACCTGGTCGACACGGCCGGGACCGGCGGCGGTCCCTCTACCTTCAACGTCTCGACCACGGCGGCCCTGGTCGCAGCCGCGGCCGGCTGCGCGGTCGCCAAGCACGGCAATCGCTCCAACACAAGCAAGTGCGGCTCGGCAGAGCTGCTCGAAGCGCTTGGCGTCAACATCGAGCTCGAGCCCGAGCAGGTGGGACGCTGCATCGACGAGGTCGGCTTCGGCTTCATGTTCGCGCCGCGCCACCACCGGGCGATGGCCCACGTCGGCCCGGTCCGTGCCGCGCTCGGGGTGCGCACGATCTTCAACTTCCTCGGGCCGCTGACCAACCCGGCCGGCGCCCGCCGCCAGCTGCTCGGCGTCGCCGATCGCCATTATCAGGAGACGATCGCCGAGGCGCTGGTCGGGCTCGGCAGCGAGCGGGCGATGGTGGTCGCCGGTGAGGACGGCGTCGACGAGCTCTCGATCTCGGCCCGCACCCGGGTGATCGAGGTCGAGGACGGGCGCACGGCCGAGCGCTTCGTCGAGCCGGGCGACTTCGGCTTCGCCGAGGCGGAGCTCGAGTACGTCGCCGGCGGTACCCCGGAGGAGAACGCCGCCGCCTCGCGGGCCGTGCTGGAGGGGGAGCCGGGGCCGCGCCGCCACCTCGTGCTGATCAACGCCGGCGCCGCGATTTACGTCGGCGGCCAGGCAGAGAGCCTCGGCACCGGGGTCGAGCGGGCGACGGAGGCGATCGACTCGGGCGCCGCCGGCGAGCTGCTCGGGCGGCTGATTGCGGCGACCGCCGCGCTCGCGGGCTAGGCTAGTCCCCTCAAGTGGCGATGATCGAGCAGCTGATCTCGGTGGCGCGGGAAGGAGTCGAGGAGCGCCGCGGGCGGGTCCCGCAGGCGGACCTCGAGTCGCACCTGTCCGCGCGCGGCGAGGACCGTCCCTTCAGCGAGGCGTTGGTGCGCCCCGGGCTCTCGCTGATCGCCGAGTTCAAGCGGCGCTCGCCGAGCGCCGGGGAGATCTCGGCGACGGCCACGGTTGCCGAGCGGGTCGGCGCCTATGAGCGCGGCGGCGCGGCGGCGCTCTCGGTGCTCACCGACGAGCGTCACTTCGGCGGCTCGCTGGAGGACCTGCGCGCCGCGCGCGCGGCCTGCGACCTGCCGATCCTGCGCAAGGACTTCGTCGTCGATCCCTACCAGCTCTACGAGGCGGCGGTCAACGGCGCCGACGCGGTGCTGCTCATCGTCCGCGCCCTCGATGACGAGGAGCTGGGCTCGATGTACGACGTGGCGCGCGGACTCGACCTCGACTGCCTGGTCGAGGTTCACGACGCCGAGGAGCTGCAGCGGGCGCTGGAGCTCGACGTCGACGTGATCGGGATCAACAACCGCGACCTCGACCAGGGCACGGTCGACATCTCAACCACCTACGAGCTGCTCACCGACGTGCCGGCCGGCAAGACGATCGTCGCCGAGAGCGGCATCTCGACCCGCGCCGAGCTCGAGGAGCTGGAGCGGGTCGGGGTCGACGCGGTGCTGATCGGCTCGGCGCTGATGAGCGCCGCCGACCCCGAGGCGAAGACCCGCGAGCTGACCGGCGCCGACGAGAACACCCGCGAGCACCACCTGCCTTGAGGCCGTCGGCAGCTTTTAGCGTCTCCTGCGTGGCCGTTTAGGAAACGCTGAGGAATCGTCTCTAGGGTCTTCGACGCATGAAGCGTTTCTTCGGCACTCCTTTCGGCTCGGCGCTCCTCGGGGGCGCGGTCGTCGCCGCCTTCTTCGCGGTCGCCATCTCGGCTGGATGGATCGACGCGAAGGGCGGCACGACCGCGACCCTGCCGGAGCCGCTGGCGACACCGGTCGCCAGCAAGGAAAGCGGCGACACCAACGCCGTCAACCAGATCTACCGCCGCGACGGCCAGGGCGTCGCCTTCGTCGAATCGACGTTGGCCGCCGAAGAATCCGCAGCTTCGCCCCTCAACCCCTTCGGCGAAGGCGAATCGAGCGGCGGCGGGGTGGCGACCGGCTCGGGCATCGTGATCGACACCGAAGGCCACGTCCTCACCAACAACCACGTGATCGACGGCGCGACCAAGATCGAGGTCAAGCTCGGCTCCTCGGAAACCGAGTTGAAGGCCGAAGTGGTGGGCACCGATCCTGCCAGCGACATCGCCCTGCTCAAGGTCAACGCCCCCGAAGACCAGCTGCACCCGCTGGCGCTCGGCGACTCCTCGAAAGTGAGGGTCGGCGATCCGGTCGTCGCGATCGGCAATCCGTTCGGCCTCGACCGCACGGTGACCACGGGTATCGTCTCCGCCCTTCAGCGCCAGATCCAGGCGCCCAACGGCTTCTCGATCGACCACGTGATCCAGACCGACGCGGCGATCAACCCCGGCAACTCGGGCGGCCCGCTGATCGACTCGAAGGGCGAAGTGATCGGGATCAACTCGCAGATCGAGACCGGCGGCGGTGGCAACGGCAACGTCGGCATCGGCTTCGCGATCCCGATCAACACGGCGCGCGAAGTCGTCAACGAAATCGAGAAGAACGGCAAGGTCGAACACGCCTACCTTGGCATCAACGGCGGCACGATCACCCCGGCACTCGCCAAGGCGGTCAACCTGCCGGTCGAAAAGGGCGTGCTCGTCGCCGAAGTCGTCAAGGGCGGCCCGGCGGACAAGGCCGGGCTGAAGGGCGGCTCGACCGAAGCGACGATCGAAGGCGCCAGCTTCAAGCTCGGCGGCGACATCATCACCGAAATCGACGGCAAGGAAATCGACTCGATGGAACAGCTGATCGAAGCCGTCAACACCGCCAAGCCCGGCGACAAGATGGAACTGACCGTCCTCCGGCACGGCGAAACGCAGCAGGTCGACGTGACGCTCGGCAACCGGCCGAACTCGGTCAAATAGTCGCTCGCGTACCCTGCGGGTGTGCGCGTAAAGATCTGCGGGATCACCAACCTCGACGACGCGGCCGAGGCCGTCCAGCTCGGCGCCTGGGCGATCGGCCTGATCCACTACGACCGCAGTCCGCGCTTCTGCCCACCCGACGAGGCGACGGCGATCTGCGCCGCCTTCAGGCGCAAGTGCGAGGTGGTCGGCGTCTTCGTCAACCCCGAGCTCGACGAGGTGGCGAAGGCGGTCGAGGGCGCCGGACTGACGATGGTGCAGCTGAACGGGGCCGAGGGACCGCAGCTCTGCGCCGAGGTGGCGCGGCGCACGGGGGTCAAGGTGATCAAGGCGATCCACGTCGCCAGCGCGGCCGAGATCCACGCCGCCGAGGCCTTCCGCACCGACTTTCACCTCTTCGACCGGCGCGGCCGTGGGCTGTGGGGCGGGACCGGGGAAAGCTTCGACTGGACCCTGCTGCGCGGCCACCGCTCCGAGATCCCGGCGATCGTCGCCGGCGGGCTGCGGCCCGACAACGTCGCCACCGCGATCGAGCTCACCCACCCCTACGCGGTCGACGTGGCGAGCGGCGTGGAGGCCGAGCCGGGCCGCAAGGACCACGCCGCGATGGCCGCCTTCTTCGAGGCCGCTCAGGCGGCTAGCGTCTCGCCCGCATGAGCGCCGTCGAGACCCACTTCGGCCCCTATGGGGGGCGCTACGTGCCCGAGACGCTGATCGCGGCGCTCGACGAGCTGACCGCGGCCTGGGAGGAGGCCCGCGAGGACGAGGACTTCAACCGACGCCTGCGCCTCCTGCACCGCGACTTCATCGGCCGGCCGACGCCGCTCTACCTTGCCGAGCGCCTCTCCGAGCGGGCCGGGCGGCGGGTCTACCTGAAGCGCGAGGATCTCGCCCACACCGGCGCCCACAAGATCAACAACGCGATCGGCCAGGCGCTGCTCGCCGAGCGGATGGGCAAGCGCCGGATCATCGCCGAGACCGGCGCCGGCCAGCACGGCGTGGCCACGGCCACCGCCTGCGCCCTGTTTGGCCTCGAGTGCATCGTCTACATGGGCTCCGAGGACATTCGTCGTCAGCGCCCCAACGTCGAGCGGATGGGCCTGCTCGGCGCCGAGGTCGTCCCGGTCGAGGCCGGAGCGCGGACCCTGAAGGAGGCGGTCAGCGCCGCGATCCGCGACTGGGTCGCCAACGTCGAGACGACCCACTACGTGATCGGTTCCGCCGTCGGCCCGGCGCCCTTCCCGGCCCTGGTTCGCGATCTGCAGCGGGTGATCGGCGAGGAGGCGCGCGAGCAGGCGCTCGACGCCGAGGGTGCGCTGCCGACCCGGGTGATCGCCTGCGTCGGCGGCGGCTCCAACTCGATCGGGATCTTCACCCCGTTCGTCGAGGACGAGGGCGTCGAGCTGATCGGGGTCGAGGCGGCGGGCGAGGGACTCGACGGCGGTCGCCACGGCGCCTCGCTCGGCGCCGGCGCAACCGGCGTCCTGCACGGCTCGCTCTCCTCGGTGATTGCCGACGCGGAGGGCCAGATCCTCGAGGCGCACTCGGTCTCCGCCGGGCTCGACTACCCCGGCGTCGGCCCCGAGCACGCCTGGCTGCGCGACACCGGCCGCGCCACCTATACCTCCGTCACCGACGCCCAGGCGCTGGCGGCCTTCGCCGACCTCTGCCGGCTGGAGGGGATCATTCCGGCGCTCGAGTCCTCGCACGCTGTTGCGTGGCTGCTCGAGAACGGGGGTGGCGAGGGCTATGACGTGCTGTCCCTGAGCGGCCGGGGCGACAAGGACCTGGCTGAGTACATGGAGCGCACTGGCGGGGGGGAGGCAGGGGGGTGACCCGCTGGAGCAACAGCGGGGAGGCTCCATCGGGTCACCCCCCTGCCTCCGTCTCGGGAGCGCCAACTGGCGCTGAGCGGATCGCCCTTGCGTTTGGGAAAGCTCGGGAGGAGGGGCGGGCGGCGTTGATGCCCTATCTGATGGGTGGCTTCCCTGACTTCGAGACGTCGAGGGCTGTCGCCTTGGCATATGCGGAGTCGGCGGATTTGGTTGAGCTTGGGGTGCCGTTCTCCGATCCGCTGGCCGACGGGCCGACCATTCATGCCGCGGCCACTGCGGCGCTGCAGGCGGGAGCCTCCCTCGAGACGGCAATGGAGCTTTGCGATGCGATCTCCGAACGGGTGCCGGTGGTTTTCATGGTCTACGCCAACATGGTGCTGGCGCACGGCGGGGCGGCGGAGTTCGCTCGGCGGGCGCTGGCGGCTGGGGCCGCGGGGGCGATTGTTCCCGACCTACCGCTGGAGGAGGCCGAGCCGGTGCGCGAGGCGTTCCGTGACGCGGGGTTGGCGCTCGTGCCGCTGGTGGCGCCGACCACGCCGGCCGGGCGCCGGGCGCGGATCTGCGCCGCCGCCGAGGGTTTCGTCTACGTCGTCTCCAGCGTGGGGACCACCGGTGAGCGCGAGGCGATCCCACCCGAGCTGGCGGATTTGGTTGCCGCGACGCGGGCCGAGGCCGACGTCCCGGTCGCGGTCGGCTTCGGGATCGGCACGCCGGCTCAGGCCGCCGAGGTGGGCCGGCTCGCCGACGGGGTGATCATCGGCAGCCGCCTGGTCCGCGCCGCGAGCGAGGGCGATGGACCGGAGGGCGCCCGCGAGGCGGTGGGATCGTTCCTGCGCGAGACGCGCGTCGCCCTCGGCGGTTAGGATGCCGGCCGCATGGGAATGATCATCACCCTCTTCCTGGCCCTCGCCTCGACCACGGTCGTCTACGCCGTGCTCGGCCAGGGCGGCGGCGTCTCCGGCCTGGTCTTCTTCGGCATCCTGCTGATCGGCGCGAGCGCCCGGGTCTTCAAGCCGAGCTCCTGAGCCAAGCGCGCGTCGCGACAGCTTCGAGGTATTCGGCCTCGACGAACTCGACATCTGGCTAACCTGAGGGCGATGCGGATCGGCGTGCTCACCGGGGGCGGGGACTGTCCAGGTCTCAACGCGGTGATCCGGGCGATCGTGCGCAAGGGGGTCGAACACTGCGGCCACGAGTTCGTCGGCTACCGCGACGGGTGGCGGGGGACGCTGGAGGGCGACAGCCGGCCGCTCGGCGTGCCCGAGGTGCGCGGAATCCTGCCCCGCGGCGGCACGATCCTCGGCGCCTCGCGGACCAACCCGTTCAACGAGGAGGATGGCCCCGAGCGGATCGCGGCGCAGCTGGAGGCAGACGGCGTTGACGGCCTGATCGCGATCGGCGGCGAGGACACGCTTGGCGCGGCGGCGCGCCTGCACCGCGAGCACGGCGTGCGGGTCGTCGGCGTGCCGAAGACGATCGACAACGATCTCAGCGCCACCGACTACACCTTCGGCTTCGACACCGCGGTCAACATCGCGATGGAGGCGATCGACCGCCTGCACACAACGGCGGACAGCCACCACCGCGTGCTGATCGTCGAGGTGATGGGCCGCCACGCCGGCTGGATCGCCTTCCACGCCGGGCTGGCGGGCGGCGCCAACGTGATCCTGATCCCCGAGCTGGCCTTCGACCTGGAGCGGGTCTGCGCCTTCGTCGGCCGCCGCTTCGAGCACAACTTCGCGCCGATCGTCGTCGTCGCCGAGGGCGCCCAGCCGGTCGGCGGCATGCCCGAGACCAAAAACGAGAAGCTCGACCAGTTCGGCCACGTCGCCCTCGGCGGAATCGCCCACTGGCTCGAGGGCGAGATCGAGCGGCGCACAGGCAAGGAGACGCGCGCCACCGTCCTCGGTCACGTCCAGCGCGGCGGGACGCCGACGGCCTTTGACCGGGTGCTGGCTACGCGCTTTGGCCTGCACGCGATCGACGCGGTGGACGCGGGGGACTGGGGCAAGATGACCGCGCTGCGCGGTACCGACATCAGGCTTGTCAGCCTCGACGAGGCCGTGGCCAAGCTCAAGACCGTGCCGCCGGAGCTTTACGGCGAGGCGGAGGTGTTTTTTGGCTAGGCGGGGGGAGGGCCGGGTGTCCCCTCCCAAAACGCTCGCCGGGAGGCTCGCTTGAGTGTTTTGGGAGGGGGTACCCGGCCCTCCCGAGACTTGCCCAAGGCAGCTGTATCGCTGGGGGTTCTGGCGGCGTGCTTGGTGCTTGTGGCGGGGTGCGGCGGGGGAGGGGTGGCCAGTGGGGCGACCGTGGCGGCTTACGTGGAAGCTCCTCTGTGCGCCCGGGCTAAGGAAGAGCTCGAGAGGGCCCATGGGGGGGCTGGAGATGTTCACGTTCGAGCGATCTGCCTACCGAGCCCTCGGAATGGCGAGAAGCTCGATTTGGCGACCGTGGGCGCCAATGCTCGTCGGGCTACCGAGGACTCCACCTCGGTGGCCTACTTGGAAGCCCCCGAACCAAGACGCGCTCGTTTCACCCGCCCGATCCTCGAAACCGCCGAAATCTCCTGGATCGTCGCGGGCAACGGGGAAGACGCGATGGAAGGCCTCCTGCGTTCGATCGATACCGCAAATGGATCGGCCCTTCGGCAGGCGCTGTGGGGCGAGACGCGCTAGCGGGGCGGATTGCTTGACACTTCCCTGGCCGGCGTGCGAGGGTGGGTGCACTTTCAACCGGGAGGGACCTGAGTGAAGTCGTCAGCAGGGAACAGCGCATCGGAATCGACAGACCGCACGGGCGGCTTGGTGTGGAGACTTCGTTCCGCTCTCTTGCTTGGTTTGCTGCGGATCGCGGTTGACTTTGCGTCGCGGAACTGGAGGGTGTCGAAACGGTTCCGCCGGGCGTTCTGGAACAGGCTCTACAGCGACTCCTCCGGCGACTTCCTGCCCAGGGAAATCATGGGCTTCGTGAACCTCGGCTATGTCGACGACCCGGGGCAGTTGGGTGACGACGACTCCGCCGACATCGGCGATCGCCTGTCGGAACAGCTCTATGACCGGTTGGTTGCCGACGTCCGCTTAGACGGGGAGGAGGTCATCGAGGTGGGGTGCGGGCCCGGCGCCGGCAGCGCTCATCTGGCCCGAGCGCATCGCTCGGCATCGTTCACAGGCATCGACCTCAACGAGGGCATGATCGCCTGGGGCAAAGAGCGCCATCGCGAGCCGAATCTCCGCTTCGCGCAGGGCGATGCGCTGGATCTGCCGGTCGAGGCGGAGAGCGCCGACGTCGTGCTCAACCTCGAGTCGTCGCACTGCTATCCATCGAGGAAGCGGTTCTTCGATCAGGTGGCGAGGGTGCTCCGGCCTGGCGGCTCCTTTCTGATTGCCGACATCGTGATCGGCGTTTCGGGTGAAGACGCAGACGACATCAGCGCTCAGATCGAATCCGCCGGACTGATCGTCGAGAGTCGCACGGACATCACAGAGAACGTGGTCTGGGCCAGGGACGCCTCCAGCCGCTCGAGCGCTTTCCGGGCGCAAATCGCCGAGCGGGTCGAAGCGCACCGGGTTGCGGTTGTCGAGGGAATGCTTTGCCTAAGGGATACGCCCGGATACGAAGACCTGATCAGCGGGCGGATGAAGTACGTGCACTGGAGGGCGTCAAAGCCGGGTGGCGCTCCCAGGGAGAGCAACCGGGCCTGAAACGAGAGTCCCGGTTGCCGGTTGCCGGGCGCTCTCAGCTATGCCGGGCGAGCAGATCCGCGAGCGCCCCGTCCAGCTCCGGGTGGCGGAACTCGTAGCCGAGGTCGAGCGCCCGGCGGGGGATGACGCGTTGGCCGCCACGCAGCACCGCCCCGAACTCGCGCCCATACATCGCATCGAGCGCCAGCCCCGGGACCGGGAGCACCGCCGGGCGGCCGAGGGCGCGGCCGAGGGACTTGGAGAAGTCGCGGTTGGTCGCCGGGTTTGGGGCGGTCGCGTTGATCGTGCCGCTGACCGAGTCGTCGTCCAGCGCCCAGAGCAGGAGGCCGATCTCGTCGTCGACGTGGATCCAGGAGACGTACTGCTCGCCTCCCGCCAGCGGGCCGCCGACGCCGAGCTTGAACGGCGTCAGCAGCTGCTTGAGGAAGCCTCCGCGCGGGTCGAGCACGTGGCCGGTGCGGATCACGACGAGGCGCACGCCGTGGGCATCGGCCTCGTGGGCTGCTCGCTCCCACTCGCGGGTCACCTCGGCGTCGAAGCCCTCGCCCGGCTCGCTCGACTCGTCGACGAGACCTGCGCCGCGGTCGCCGTAGTAGCCGATCGCCGACTGGCTGACGAGGACCCGTGGCTTGCGGTCGAGGGCGGAGAGCGCGCCGATAAGGTTGTGGGTGCCGGTGCGGCGGCTCTCCATGATCCGCTGCTTGGCCTCGTCGGTCCAGCGCTGGTTGATCTTCTCGCCGAGCAGGTTGACGACCCCGTCGACCCCCTCGAAGGCGCCGGCCGGCGGGCGTTCGAGCATCGGCTCCCAGGCGTGCCAGGTGACGCTCGGGTTGGTGCGGCGCGCCGCTTTCGGGTCGCGCGTCAGTCCCACCACGGTGTCCCCCCGCACCAGCAATGCGTCGCAGAGTGCCGACCCGATGAACCCGCTGGCTCCGCTGACGAGGACCTTCACGAGGGCTGGGCGACCTCCACGGTGGAGAAGGTGCCGGTCTCCTCGTTGAAGCGGGCGATCCCCTCGCGCTTGGCCTCCTCGACCACCGCGGCGGCGACCATCGGTGCCACTCCGCGGTCGAAGACGCTGGGGATGATGTAGTCCTCGGAGAGGTCGTCGTCGGCGACGACCTCGGCGATTCCGCGAGCGGCCGCAAGCTTCATCTCCTCGGTGATGCTCGGCGAGCCGGCGTCGAGGGCGCCGCGAAAGATGCCCGGGAAGGCGAGCACGTTGTTGATCTGGTTGGGGTAGTCCGAGCGGCCGGTGGCCATGATCCGCACATAGGGCGCGGCGTCCTCGGGCATCACCTCGGGGTTGGGGTTGGCCATCGCGAAGACGATCGCGTCGTCGTTCATCTTGCCCAGCGAGGAGGCCTCGATCAGGCCGGGGCCGGAGAGGCCGATGAAGAGGTCCATGCCCTCGAGCACCTCGTTCGGCCCGCCGCTGAGCTTCTCGGGGTTCGAGTTCTCCGCGTACCAGCGCTTGATCCCGCTCATCTCGCCCGAGGCGTAGTCCGCGCGCTCGGTCGAGAGCGCCCCCTGGCGGTCGCAGCCGACGATGTGGGTGACGCCGCTGGCGAGCATCATCTTGGTCACCGCTACCCCGGCGGCGCCCAGCCCGACCATCAGCACGCGCAACTCCTCGATCGGCTTCTCGACGATCTTCAGGGCGTTGAAGAGGGCGGCCATGGTGACGATCGCGGTGCCGTGCTGGTCATCGTGGAAGACCGGGATGTCGAGCGAGGCCTTCAGTCGCTCCTCGATCTCGAAGCAGCGCGGCGCGGAGATGTCCTCGAGGTTGATCCCGCCGAAGGTCGGCGCGATCAGTTCCACCGCCTTGATGATCTCCTCGGTGTCCTGGGTGTCGAGGCAGATCGGGAAGGCGTCGACCTGGGCGAACTCCTTGAAGAGCATCGCCTTGCCCTCCATCACCGGCATCGCCGCCTCGGGGCCGATGTTGCCGAGGCCGAGCACGGCGCTGCCATCGGAGACGACGGCGACGGTGTTCTTCTTGATCGTGTACTCGAAGGCCTTGGCGCGATCGTCGGCGATGTCCTGGCAGACGCGGGCGACGCCGGGCGTGTAGGCCATCGAGAGGTCGTCGCGCGTCTTCAGCGGGTACTTGTTCTCGACCGTGATCTTGCCGCCGCGGTGCATCTGCATCGTGCGGTCGACGTAGTCGAGCACCTTGGCGCCACGGGTCGAGCCGATCGCTCGCAGGATCCGCTCCCAGTGCTCGCGGTCCTGGGCGTCGATCGTGAACTCGCGCACCCGCTTGCCCTCGCCGCCGGCGCCCGGCACCAGGTCGACGCCCTGCAACTGGCCGCCGGCCTCGGCGATCGCCGCGGTCAGCTTGCCGAGCGGCTCCTGCCGCGCGTCGAGCTCGACCCGGATCGTGACGCTGTATTGGGCGCTGACTGCCATGGGGCAGCTATCGAATCAGATTCGGGACGCTTGCCTGCGTGAGGTTCTTCTCGCGAGGGGGGGCGAGTTTCGACCGCTGAGCCCTTAGATGGCCATGCAAAACGCGAGCGCAGTTCTCCATATGCCGGCTCAGCCAATCGATATACGCACTTTCCGCCGAAGAAGGACGTATCCTGAGCGCATGGGAAAGCGCACATCGCTAATACTCGATCTATCGCTCGTGGAGCGCGCGGCCGAGGTCCTCGGCACAAAAGGGGCGACGGCCACTGTCCGCGCGGCGCTCGAGCGCGTCGTTCGCCAGGATGCTCTCGAGAGTCTCTCTCGGTGGGAGTTCCCGAACGATGCCCTCGATCGGCTCTGGGAGATGCGCAAGCCCCGTACGTTTGATTTTGAGTGAGCGGCGACGGTGGCTTACCTAGCCGACACGAGCGCCTGGCTGCTAGCCAGGCGCCGCGATGCTCCGGAGGAGCTGCGCGGCTCGTTCAGTCGCCTGGTGTCGGCTGGGGATCTGGCGACCTGTGGCCCGGTCCAGTGGGAGCTCCTGCACAGCACCAATAACGCTGAGGAGTACGTGGGGCTTCGGCGGGTTCTGGGGGCGCTGGACCAGGCGCCCTTCGGCGAGGCCGACTGGCCGCGCGCCCTCGATATCGGTCAACAACTGGCGGAGAAGGGCGGCTCCCTGCACCGCGCCCCCTCCCTGACCGACGCGGTCGTCGCCGTCGCCGCCCAGCGCGCCGACCTCACCGTGCTCCACTACGACAAGGACTTCGACCTGATCGCCGAGGTCACCGGCCAGCCCTGCGAGTGGATCGCTCCCAAGGGCACGGTCTAAACGTCGACTTCCGTCTAGGGTGAGATCTCATGCCGGGTGGCGAGAGGGGTTCTTTCCCGAGCGTACGACTGTGGGTGCTGTTTGTCGCGGTGCTCGCGATCGGTTGCCTGCTGTCTCCGCCGCCCCAGGCGACCGGGAAGACGCTTGTTGCCGTACCCGCGTTCAAACTCCGAGCCAGCGCTGGCTATTCGATCGTGGTCGTCGGTGGTTCTGCGCGCGGCAAACATCCTGCTGTCGTCCTGGTGTTGGTCCGCGGTCCCGGCGGGGAAGTGACCTACAGCGCGCCTGCCACCGCCGTCAGCGCAACGTCGATTCAGGCGGACCTCGGCTCCCTCGGACGCATTGACGTGGCGTATAGCCCGTCCGGCCGCTCGAAGACGGCGAGGTCCTCATGTGGCGGCGGGCCGCTGCGCTATGACGCCGGTTTCTTCGAAGGGACGATCGAATTCAGCGGCGAGGAGGGGTACACCGAGGTCACGGCGACTCGGGCGCCGATCGATCCCCAGTTCGTCCTTGACCTGGTCTGCCCAGGGGACGTCACTCCGACCGGGAGTGGGCCCGGACTGCCCGGGGCGGAATTGCGAGTGCGACCTCAGCGCGGCGACGGCGTCTCGTTCGTCGCCCACAAGAACACGCCCGGCAGTCGAGCGGGCTTCACCGCCACCGTCAGCGAAAAGCGCGATGGGATCGGCATCGCTCGCGGCGTGTCCGTTCGTGGTCTCCCGGGCACCTTCCGCTACCGCCACACGCTGAGGTTCGCCAGCGTGCGTCCACCCGCTCCGTTCTCGGGCTCGGCCGTCTTCAGTCGATCGAAACATGGACCAGCTGTCTGGAGCGGTTCGCTCGCGGTTGACTTTCCCGGCCGTTCCAACGTCAGCCTCACCGCTGGAATGCCCCACGCGGCAATTGCGCGCACCGCCTGGGGACCCCCGCGGCGCTGATCGCCGCGCCCCGGCATCACCCTTCGCTGCCCCTGACGCGAGGCGTCTTCCGCTACTGGACGAACGCCGTCAAGGCCGTGCTGACCTCGCTCGCGCTGATCGGGCCGAAGCGAATCGTCCAGGCGCCGCTCAGCTCTTGCCGGAACGAGTAGCGAACGCCGCTCTGGTCAAGAGCATCGACGTGCCGTTCGGCCCGCTCATATCCGCTGGAGCCCTGAAAGGTCGCGTCAAGTCCGTACCGGCCGTCGTCCATCGGCCAGATCGTCATCTTGTCCGGAACCGGCCCAGCTTGCGTCGGAACCCTGGAAGCTTCCACCGCATCCGAATCGACCGTCCAAGCTCCGTCCTTGAATCGTCGTCGGCGTCACCATCGGTGTCCGCTCGGGGGATGCGATCGAGGCAGGGCGATGGGCACCCCCTCCCAAAACACTCCAGCGAGCCTCCCGGCGAGCGTTTTGGGAGGGGGTGCCCATCGCCCCCCACGCCACGACACCCACGCGGCATAGAGTGAGCCTCGATGGCCGACCCCGCCCATGAGCTCTTCCTGATCGACGGCAACTCGCTCGCCTACCGGGCGTTCTTCGCGCTGCCGGAGTCGATCGGGACCAGCGACGGGCGGCCGACGAACGCGATCTACGGGCTGGCCTCGATGCTGGTCAAGATCATCGACGAGCACGCGCCGGCCGGGGTCGTCGTCGCCTGGGACGCGGGCTGGTCGGGGCGGGAGAAGACCTTCGAGGACTACAAGGCGCAGCGCAAACCGCGGCCCGACCTGCTGCGCGAGCAGTGGCCGAACCTGATGCCGCTGGTCGAGGCCTTCGGCTACACCAACGTCAGGGTCGAGGGGTACGAGGCCGACGACGTGATCGCCTCGCTCGCCAGGCAGGCGCGCGAGCAGGGGATTCCGGTGATGGTGGTGACTGGCGACCGAGACGCCTACCAGCTGGTCGGCGAGGGGGTGCGGGTGATGAGCACCTCGCGTGGGATCACCGAGACCAAGATCTATGACACGGCCGCGGTCGAAGAGCGCTACGGGGTGCCGCCGGAACGGATCGTCGACCTGATGGGCCTGCGCGGCGACACCTCCGACAACATCCCCGGCGTTCCCGGGATCGGCGAGAAGACCGCGACCCAACTGCTGCAGAAATTCGGCGACTTGGAGGGCGTGCTCGCCTCGGTCGACGAGATCTCCGGCGCGAAGCGCAAGCAGAACCTGACCGAGCATGCCGAGGACGCCCGCATGTCCAAGCAGCTGGCGACGCTGCACTACGAGATCGAGACCGGCGTCGACCTGGGGGCGGTGATGGGCGCCGAGCCCGATCGCGGCGCCCTGCGCGAGTTCATGCGCGAGTTCGAGCTGCGCGCCGTGCTGGAGCGCCTCGAAGAGGCGCTGCCCGAGGGCAAGGCGGTGCCGGGGCGCCGGGTCGAGACCGAGCTCGAGGTCGAGACGGTCGCGGGGGGCCCGGCGGACCTGAGCGCGGGGGAGGGGCCGCTGACGCTGGCGATCGGCGGCGATGGCTGGGCGGCCGCGGACGGCGAGCGAATCGTCAGCGGAGCCTCGAGCCTCGACGAGCTGGCGGTCGCCCTCCCCGGGCGCGAGCTCATCGCCCACGATGCCAAGTCGCTCGGCGGCGGTCGCCACGGGCTGCTGGCGGCCGCCGCTCGTGAGGGGGTCGAGCTGCGCCTCGAGCACGACACGATGCTCGCCGCCTACCTGCTCGAGCCGCAGCGCCGCACCTACGACCTGGCCGAGCTGGCGGCGGACGCCGGCATCGGGCTGGCTGAGGGGGCGGTAGCGGTCGGCGCTGAGGGCGACGGCCAGCTCTCACTCGACGGCGAGGAGGGCGAGGCCGGCTTCGACCCGGCCGAGGAGGCCCGCCTCGTCGCGGCGCTCGCCGAGGCGCAGCGCCCGCGGATCGAGGAGCTCGGTCTCGGCGAGCTCCTGCACGAGGTCGAGCTGCCGCTGGTCCACGTCCTCGCCGCGATCGAACGCGAGGGCCTCAAGCTCGACGCCGAGCGCCTCGCCGAGGTGGGCGCCGGCTTTGGCGAGCGGATCGCGACCCTGGAGAAGGAGATCTTCGAGCTGGCCGGCGAGGAGTTCACGATCGGCTCGCCGCAGCAGGTCGGCCGGGTGCTCTTCGAGGAGCTCGGCCTGACTCGCAAGCGGCGCGGCAAAACCGGCTACTCGACCGACGCCCGGGTGCTCGCCCAGATCCGCGAGGAGCACCCGATCGTCGAGAAGATCGAGCACTGGCGCGAGCTGACCAAGCTGAAGAACACCTACCTCGACTCGCTGCCGGAGCTGATCGACCCCGAGACCGGCCGCGTCCACACGACCTTCAACCAGGCGGCGACCACCACCGGCCGTCTCTCCAGCACCAACCCCAACCTGCAGAACATCCCGATCCGCACCGAGATCGGACGCCCGGTGCGCGCCTGCTTCGTCGCCGAGCGGGGCGCCCGGCTGCTCTCCGCCGACTACAGCCAGGTCGAGCTGCGGGTGCTGGCCCACGTCGCCGAGGAGGAGGTGCTGAAAGAGATCTTCCGCGCCGGCGAAGACGTGCACGCGGCGACCGCCGCTGAGGTCTTCGAGATCTCCCGCGACGACGTCGACGTCGGCCAGCGCTCGAAGGCGAAGATGGTCAACTTCGGCATCGTCTACGGCCTCACCGGGTTCGGCCTCGCCGACCGGCTCAACATCCCGCGCAAAGAGGGCGAGGAATTCGTCGCGCGCTACCTGGAGCGCTTCCCCGCCGTGCGCGCCTTCCGCGAGCAGGTGGTCGAGCGGGCGCAGGAGGAGGGGTACGTGACGACGCTGATGGGGCGCCGCCGCGCGATCCCCGAGCTGCGCTCCGGCAACCCCAACACGCGCCGCCTGGGCGAGCGGCTCGCGGTCAACACCGTGATCCAGGGCACGGCGGCCGACATCATCAAGGTGGCGATGGTGCGCTGTCAGCGGGCGCTGGCGGAGGCCGGCGGCGAGACCCGCCTCGTCCTGCAGATCCACGACGAGCTGCTCTTCGAGGGCCCGCCCGCTGAGATGGACGGCGCGACCGAGCTGGTGCGGCGCGAGATGTGCGCCGCCTTCCAGCTCGATCCGCCGCTCGAGGTCGACATCGGCGTCGGCCCCGACTGGCTCGACGCGAAGTAACCGCGCCTAGGTGGCCGGCGTGTATTCCGGTCCTTTGGGTTCGCCTTCCGGCCTCTTCGGCGGGAGCGCGACCAGCTTGAAGTAGGCGTTGCCGTCGATCAGGGTCAGCTCGGCGACCCTCACCGGCGTGCCGGCCACGAGTTCATCGGTCGTGCAGCGGGCGGAGTGCTCGGTGCCGCGCCGGTTCCGGCGGCCGTGTCCACGGCCGTGGCCATTTCCGCGCCCGTGGCCATGTCCGCGGTCCCTGCCGCACTGGATGTGGGTGCGGGGCGTGACCAGGCCGCTGTCCGTTCCACCGTTCGTCAGGGCGATTGTGAGGACGCCGCTTTCGCCGTCGAACGATTCGATCGTGCCCGCGTCGGCCGGTGGGGCGTGGTGATGGTCATGGCCGGACGCGAGGCCCGGCAGCGCCAGCAGCGCAAAGGCAGCGGCGGCGGCGAGCATCGCCCCTCCCAGCCGAACCCGATTGGCGTGCGGACGGTTCATTGTCTCCTCCTCGGTGGTTGAGCGAACACCTTCACCCCCTCAACCCGAGGCGGGGGCGAAGATCACGGAAGTTCTTCGCCGCCTTCGCCGGCGCCGGGAGAGGCGCCCGAGGCAGATCCCGGTTCGGCACCTTCGGAACCCGAGCCTTCGTCGCCTTCCCGCGTTTCTTCTTTCGGCGGAGGTGGTGGTGGAGGAGGGAGGGTGCCGCCCGGGCCGTCGCCGTTGCCCTTGCCGCCGCGAGGGGCACCCACCTCGCCGTTGCTCGGCCGCGGACCACCCTGACCGCCGCCGTCCCCACGGCCGCCGCGCGGCGGCCGGCCGCCCGGTCGCGGACCGGAGTGCGATCCGGCGCCGCCGCCTCCCCCACCGCGGGTCCCCCGCGGCCCGTCCTTGGCGGGATGTTCGTGGCGGCGACTGCCGTGGTGGCGGGGGCCATGCGGACCCTGCCAGCCGCCTTCGGGACCGAGTCCGTGCCTTGGGTGGTGAGCATGGCGGCGCAGACCAGCGTGAGAGGAGCCGCCCAGGTCGCGGCCCGGCCCGGCAGAGCCCGGGCTGTCTTGGCCGTGCCGGCCGCCGGCGCCGGCAGCGGCGGAGAGGCCCGCTTCGAGCGCCGCCGGCACGGTTGGAGCGGGGGCAGCGGGGTTCGGCGCGGTTGCCCGTCGCACGGTCGAGCTGGCCGCCGCTGTCGCGGCGTCGGCCTGTTGGTGGCCGTGGTCGTGCAGGGCAACGCCGGCTCCCACCGAACCGGCGAGCAGCGCGCCGACCACGCCCGCCTTCAGCGCCACGCCGGCGCCAGCGCCGCCCAGAGCGCCGCTCGCCGCTGCTGCCCCGCCGGCCCCGCCGGCGGCAGCGCCGACGGCTGCGTCGCCGCCCTGGGCGATCAGCGCCCTCAGCAGCGGCAGGGGAAGCAGCAACCCGAGGCCCTCGCGCAGCGCCTGTCGCGCCCGGTAGATCGCTTGCCGGGCGCCGCCGCCGCTCAGCCCCAGCGCCGCGGCGATCTCCTCATGGCTCAGCCCTTCCAGCTCGCGCATCACGATCGCCGCGCGCTGCGGCTCGGGCAGCGAGCGCAGGCGGCGGATCAGGCCAGCGAGCTCTTCGCGCCGCTCCAGCACCTCGGCCGGGCTGCCGCCGCCGGCGATCTCCCCGGCCAGCGCCTCGGCCGAGGGCGGGCTGTCGCGCAGCTCGTTGAGGGCGGCGTTGCGGACGATTCGGAAGAGCCAAGGCCGCAGCTCGATCTCGGCGCCGTCGCGGCGCATCGCCAGCAGCGCCTTGGAGAAGGCGTCCTGGGTGACGTCCTCCGCACGGGAGCCGACGATCGCCCCCGCGTAGCGGGTCAGCGGTCTGCCGTAGCGGCGCACGATCTCCTCGAAGGCGGTCTCGTAGCCCTCGCGGACGAGCGCGACCAGTCGTCGATCCGGCTGCGCGCGCAGCGCCGGGCCGAGCACGAGGCGGGCTGCGAATCCATCTGCCGGGGGCGGCATGTCACTGGTGTAACACGTGAGGCCCCCGAAGATCACGCTCTGGGAGGATTCGGGCTCCATGGACCGCGGGCTGGCAGTCATCCTCACCGCCTGCGCCGGCGGGCTGATCGCGTTGCAGGCGCCGATCAACGCCGGGCTCGGCAGGGCGACGGGCAGCCTGCCGGCGGCGCTCGTCTCCTTTCTCGTCGGCACGATCGCCCTGGCCGCGATCGTCGTGCTGAGCGGCAACGCGGGCGGCCTCACCTCGACCTTCGACCTCTCCTGGTACTACCTGCTCGGCGGGCTGCTCGGCGCCGTCTACGTGGCCAACGCGCTGATCGCGGTGACGGCGATCGGGGCGGGGGGCGTCGCGGCGGCGACGATCACCGGCCAGCTGACCGCCTCGGTCGCGATCGACCGGTTCGGGCTATTCGGCCTCGACCAGGTCCCGCTCAGCCCCGAGCGGGTGATCGGCGTCGCCCTGTTGCTGGCCGGCACCGTTCTGATCGTGCGCTGAGGGGGCCGGCGTCGCGAACTCCGGCGGGGCGATCCTCAGGTAGTGGCCGAAGGACCAGGCGACGAAGCGCCGGGCGCTGAGCAGCCGGATCATCGGCCCGAGGACGCGCGGCGGGATCTTCGGCACGAGGCGCTGGGCGCGCAGCATCCAGCGGAACTTCCATTCGTGCGAGTCGTTGAACTCGGCGTAGCGGACCGCCGCCTGCTCGCGGCTCTGCCGACCCTCGACCACGGCGCGCAGCTCCCGACCGAGGGCGATGCCGAAGTAGAGCGCGGTGCGGATGCCCTCGGCGCTGAGCGGCAGGCAGTGGCCGGCCGAGTCGCCGGTGAAGAAGACACCGCCCTCGGTGCCGCGCCGCAGCTTGTGGGGAATCCAGTTGCCCTGGTAGCGGACCCGCTCGGCGCCGAGGTCCTCGGCGAGCAGCTCGGTCGTCTCGCGCACGTGGAAGCGCGGGTCGAAGGAGCCGACGCCGATCCGCAGCTCGTCGCGGGCGGGGAAGCTCCAGCCATAGCCGGCCGGCACGTAGCGGCGGTCGATCCAGACCTCGAGGTCCTCGCCCTCGCCCTCGGGGTGCACCTCGAGCCCGCGCGAGAGCGGCGCCTCGGGCGGCTGGTAGCCGTCGCCGCTGGCCAGCACCCGCCGCCACCCAAGCGCATCGACCACCAGCGGCGCCGAAATCACCCCCCGATCCGTCTCCACCGCAATCGGCGCGGGGGCCGATGGGCCGAAATGTCGAGTATCGCTTGACATATCGGCCCGTCGGCGGCCGTGGACCTTGGCGGTCTCGAAGCTCGCGTCGCACTGGGCCCAGAGGAGGGCGCAGAGCTCGCGGTAGTCGAAGGTGGAGAAGGTGAAGGGGAGGGGGAAGCGGGCGTCGCCGTGGGGGGTGTGGAAGAGCAGCGAGTCGAAGCGCTGGCGCTCGGCGTCCATCAGGCCCAACGCTTCCATCCATGCCGTCGGGATGCCGCAGGCCGAGGTCTGGCGCTCGCCGATCTCGTAGCGGTCGACCACCAGCACGTCGGCGCCCGCCCCGGCCAGCTCGCGAGCCACCGCCAGGCCGGCGAAGCTGGCGCCGCAGATCAGCACGTCGTGGCTGCCGTCGAGCGGTGTGCGCTCGTCGCCGCGTTTGGTCGCTCGGATCGGCACGACGCAGAGCGTACTCACCTGCAATTATCCCCCGCTGTGTCCGTGACCGATACGACCATCACCCCTGCTTCCGATGCTCCCGCCGGCTCGCCGGTGGAGGGCTCGGGCGGCCTGCTGCTCGAAGTCGAAGGCAAGATCGTCCCCAACTACGCGGCGACGATGGTCTCCTTCGAGGAGGGGGACGTGGTCAAGGGCAAGGTCGTGCGCATCGACAAGGACGAGGTCCTGGTCGACATCGGCTACAAGTCCGAGGGGGTCATTCCCTCGCATGAGCTCTCGATCCGCAAGTCGGTCAACCCTGAGGACGAGGTCGAGCAGGGCGAGGAGGTCGACGCGCTCGTCCTCACCAAGGAAGACTCCGACGGCCGCCTGATCCTCTCCAAGAAGCGCGCCCGCTTCGAGAAGGCCTGGCGCAAGATCGAGGCCGCCGCCGAGTCCGGCGAACCGGTCGAAGGCAACGTGATCGAGGTGGTCAAGGGCGGCCTGATCCTCGACCTCGGGGTGCGCGGCTTCCTGCCCGCATCGCTGGTCGACATCCGTCGCGTCCACAACCTCGACGAGTTCACGGGCCAGACGCTCGAGTGCAAAGTGATCGAGCTCAACCGCAGCCGCAACAACGTCGTGCTCTCGCGTCGCGCCGTGCTCGAGGAAGAGCGCAAGGAGGTGCGCGAGCAGATCCTCGGCCGGCTCGAGCCGGGCCAGGTCGTGGAAGGCAAGATCTCCAACATCGTCGACTTCGGCGCCTTCGTCGACCTCGACGGGATCGACGGCTTGATCCACATCTCCGAGCTTTCCTGGAGCCACGTCAACCACCCGTCCGAGGTGGTCGCGATCGGCGACACCGTGCGGATCAAGGTGCTCGACATCGACCGCGACCGCCAGCGCATCTCGCTCGGCCTCAAGCAGACCCAGGAGGACCCGTGGCAGCGGGTGATCAGCCAGCACCGGGACGGCGACGTGCTCGAGGGCACGGTGACCAAGGTGGTCGCCTTCGGCGCCTTCGTCGAGATCCTCCCCGGGGTCGAGGGCCTGGTCCACATCTCCGAGCTCGCCGACCACCACGTCGAGAGCCCGGGCGAGGTTGTCGAGCCCGGCGCCAAACTCGACGTCAAGATCCTCGAGATCGACGAGGAGCGGCGGCGGCTCTCGCTCAGCATCAAGCAGGTCGACGAGGGCAAGATGGCGATGGGCAACCTGGGTGAGCAGATCCAGGCGGCTGGTGAAGGGACTACTGACGAGGGTCCGGTGGCAGAGGAGGCTCCGGCTGACGAGGGACCGGCCGCTACTGACGAGGGACCGGCCGCTACTGACGAGGGACCAGGCGATTCAGCCGCGGGTCCTGTCGCTGCAGGGGACCCACCTCCCCTTCCGGTAGCTGAAGCTTCCTCAGGGGAGGTCCCCCCTACAGCGCCACCCGCGGATGGCGAGGTTGAGCCTGTCGAGGCGCCCGCCGCTGAAGCGGAGGCCCCGGCCGAAGAGACCGAGGCGCCGGCCGTTCAGGAGGGAGCTCCAGCAGTTGAGGAGGCCCCGGCCGCTGAGGCGGAGGCTTCTGCGGTTGAGGAGGCAACGGCCGAGGCCGAGGCTCCTGCCGAAGAGGAAGCTTCCGAGTCGTAGGCGTTGTGCCGCTTACCGTCGGGTTGACCGGGGGGATTGCGGCTGGGAAGTCGGAGGCTCTCGCTGCGTTTGGGCGGCTTGGGGCGGCGACGATTTCGAGCGATGCGGTGGTGCATGAGTTGCTCGATGCGGAACCGTTGGTCGGGCGGCTGGTTGAGCGGTGGGGGGAGGGGGTGGCTCCCGGTGGAATCGTGGACCGCTCCAAGGTGGGGGAAATCGCGTTTGCTGAGCCGGAGGAGTTGAAGTGGCTCGAGGCGCAGATCCACCCGTTGGTGGGGGAGCGGCTCGGGGCTTGGCTGGCGTCGCTCGGGCCGGAGGCGGAGGTCGCCGTGGTCGAGGTGCCGCTGCTCTTCGAGACCGAGATGGAGCCGATCTTCGACACGACCGTCGCCGTCGTCACCTCCGACGAGGTACGGCGCGCGCGGGCGGAAGCGCGCGGTCACGCCCTGGTCGGCGAGCGCGAGGCGCGCCAGCTCGACCAGGAGGAGAAGGCCGCCCGGGCCGAGCACGTGGTCGAGAACGACGGTACGGTCGATGACCTCGAAGCGCGCCTGTCCGCCCTGCTCGCGAAACTTGGGGAGTGAAAGCGGCCCGCAACCGCTCGGTGAAGAAACGAAGAAGAAAGCGCCTTGCGATCGGTACGGCGGTGGTTGCCGCAGGTATCGTCGCCGGCGTGCTGCTGGGAGCCCTCGGAACGCTGGAGCGGGGAATTCAGGAGTTGACCCTGCCGCTTAAGCACGAGGACGTGATCCGCCAGCAGTCGCGCGAAAAGCACGTCGACGCGGCGCTGATCGCCGGGGTCATCTACGCCGAGTCGAAGTTCAGCGACCGGACCTCAAGCGCCGGCGCCCGCGGCCTGATGCAGATCACCCCCGAAGCCGCCAAGGACATCGAGCGCCACAGCGGCGGTTCCACCTTCCGCTTCAGCGATCTCTCCGACCCGGAAATCAACATTCGCTACGGCACCTTCCTCCTGCACGAACTGCTCGAACGCTACGACGGCGACGTGGTCGCGGCGCTCGCCGCATATAACGCCGGGCCGGGCAACGTCGACCGTTGGGGTGGCCGCGAGCTGACCGTCGAGGGCATCCCCTTCCCGGAAACCCGCGCCTACGTCGAAGAGGTGCTCGACAAGCAGCGCGCCTACCGCGAGAAGTACGCGGAAGAGCTGGGCTACCGGTGAGCGCGGCGCCCCGACCGCGCGTCGCCGCGCTGGCGCTTGCCGTCGGCCTGGTGCTGGCCGACTCCTCGATCGTAGTCCTGGCGCTGCCCGAGATCTACCGCGAACTCGACACCACCGTCAGCGGCGTCAGCTGGGTCCTCGTCTCCTTCAACCTGGTGATGGCGCTGGCGGCTGTGCCCGCCGCGCACCTGGCGCGGCGGGCCGGCCCGGGCCGCACGGCAGCGGTCGGGCTGGCGGTCTTCGCCGGCGCCGGCCTCGCCTGCGCCGCCTCGGATCAGCTCAGCACGCTGCTGGCGGCGCGCTGCGTGCAGGCGCTGGGCGGGGCCGCCGCGGTCACCGCGGTGCTGGAGCTGCTGCCGGCCACGGTTGGCTCGGAGCGGCGCGCGGCGGCGCTCTGGGCGGCCGCCGGGGCGACCGGAGCGGCGCTCGGGCCCGCGGTCGGCGGCCTGCTCACCGAGCTCGTCTCCTGGCAGGCGATCTTCCTGATCCAGGTGCCGCTGGCGCTGGCCGCCGCCGTGCCGATCCTCGCCGTCGCCCGCCACGAGGCGGCGACCGGAATCATCCCCCTGGAGCTGCGCCGCATCGGACGGCCGCACGTCCTGGCCAACGTCGCCCTGGCGATGGTCTCGGCGGCGATTGCCGCGGCGCTCTTCCTGCTCGTCCTGCTCTTGATCGAAGGCTGGCGACTCTCGCCGATCGTCGCCGCGATCGTGGTCAGCGCGATGCCGGTCTGCGCCCTGCTCGGCAGCCGCCTGAGCGACGCGGTGCCCAGCGCCAGGGCGCGGGCCGCGGCCGGCGCGATCCTCGTCTCCGGCGGCCTCGGCGGGCTGGCGCTGCTGCCCAAGGCGACGGTTGCGCTGACCCTGCCGCCGCAGGCGATGGTCGGCGTGGGGCTCGCGCTCGTCCTTTCGGCCCTTACCGAGACCGCCCTCGGCGGCCGCGCGCCGCAGGCGATCCATGGCGGCTGGACGATCTCCTCGCGGCACGCGGGCGTGGTGATCGGCATCCTCGCCGTGACCCCGATCTTCACCCACGACATCGCCCAGCAGCGCCGCGACGCGATCGACGCCGGCACCGCGGTGATCCTCGACTCGCGCGTGGCGCCGCTGACCAAGCTCGCCCTCGCCGGCCGGATCGAGTCGCGGCTGGAAGAAGAGCGGGGCAAGGTGCCGACGATCGGACCGGCCTTCGAACCGCTGCCCGAAGACTCAGGCGAACGCGAACAGGTCGTGCAGCTGCGCGAAGAACTCCAGGACCAGCTCAACCGCGGCGCCACCCACGCCTTCAGCCCCTCCTTCGGGATCGCGGCGCTGATCGGGCTGCTTGCCCTGCTGCCGATCGGCTTGGCGCGGGAGGTTGAGCTGTGAGCGCGGCGCGGCGGGCGCGGGTCCTGGTCGGCGGGGCGATCGTCGCCGCGGTGGTCCTGGTCGGCGTCTACCTCGCGGCCGGCGGCGCCTCCTACGCGCCCGCCAAGACCCAGGACCCATGCAAGGCGCGGCAATGGCGCAGCGCCGAAGGACTGGCCCAGATCGCCGAACAGTTCTCGCTCTCCGCCCTCGACGGCGCCGCCTGCAAGCTCGGCGTCAGCCGCGAGACGCTGGCCCAGGCGCTCGCCTCCCCGGAGGCGCGCGAACGCTTCGCCCAGCGTTACGACCTGACCGACGCGCAGATCGCCCGTGCCGTACGGTCCGGCCTGCTGCGCGCCGTCAACGACGCCGAACGCGCCGGCGCCCTCAGCTCCCTGATCGCCGGCCCGCTGCGCGAAACGCTGCGCAGCATTGACCTCGAAGAAGCGATCGAACTGATCAACGACGCCGAATCCCTGCTCGACAACGTGCAGGGCTTCCTCGGCCCCGCCCAGGAACTGCTCGAAGGCTTCCTGCCCTGAGCCGGGCCCGCGGACCCTATTTCTTGATCTGGAATTTGCGTCGCTGCGGGTTCCAGGCGACGCCATCGCAGAGCTCGTTGGGCGTTGTGTCGAGCGATCCGGCGAGCTTGACGATCGTGCCCATGCGGGGCTCGCGCCCGCCGCGCTCGAGCAGGGAGATCTCGGTTCGGTGCAGATCGCACATGTAGCCGAGCTCCTCCTGTGAGATTCCCTTTTGCTGCCGCGCCTTGCGCAGATTGGTGGAAAAACGTTCCCTTGGTTTCATTCGCGGCATTCTCTGTCTGCGACGACAGAAGCGCTACAGTCAAAACATCGCGTCACGAAACGCCATGTTTATACACAGATCAGTCGCGAGTCGCGCGCCAGACCCAGAACATCGCCAGCGGCTGCAGCGGCAGGCGCGCCCAGAGCGCCCAGCGCGGGACCCGCTCCAGGTCCAGTCCGCGGACCTGCTCGGGCTTGAGCGCCATATGCAGGTTGGCCGGAAAGACGGCGACAAGAAGGGCGAGCAACCACCAGCGCCCAAAGCGCCGCGTGCGCGGCGAGAGCACAGCAACGCCCCCGAGAATCTCAGCCACCCCGCTGACTGCCACTGCCTCCCGTTTGGGCAGCGAGGGTGGCACGATCGCCTCGTAACTGCGCGGACTCACGAAGTGCATCGCCCCCGCGAAGCTGAAGAACCCGGCCAAAGCTCTCTGAGAGCGCGTCATCGGCGGGGCAGTGTAGTGCGCCCGCTATCTTCGTGGCGTGCCCGAGTTCGAGCTCAATCCCGCCTACACGCCGACCGCCGATCAGCCCAAGGCGATCGCCGGATTGGCCGAGGGGCTGGGTGAGGGGGAGCAATTCCAGACCCTTCTAGGCGCGACCGGCACCGGCAAGACCTTCACGATGGCGGCGACGATTGCAGCGGTGCAGCGGCCCTCGCTGGTGATCGCCCACAACAAGACGCTGGCGGCGCAACTCTGCAACGAGTTCCGCGAGTTCTTCCCCGAGAACGCGGTCGAGTACTTCGTCTCCTACTACGACTACTACCAGCCCGAGGCCTACGTCCCGGCCCAGGACCTCTACATCGAGAAGGACTCCTCGATCAACGACGAGATCGACCGCCTGCGCCACGCCGCCACCGCGGCGCTGTTCGCCCGCCGCGACGTGATCATCGTCGCCTCGGTCTCCTGTATCTACGGGATCGGATCGCCGCAGGTCTACAACGAAAAAATGCAGCTCTTCAAGGTCGGCGAGGAGATCGACCGCGACGAGGTGCTGCGCAAGCTGATCAAGATGCAGTACCAGCGCAACGACTCGGTGCTCGGTCGCGGCGCCTTCCGGGTGCGCGGCGAGGTGCTGGAGATCATGCCCTCCTACGCCGAGTCGGCCTACCGGATCGCGCTCTTCGGCGATGAGATCGAGGGGATTCAGCACTTCGACCCGTTGACCGGCGAGATCCTCGACACGATGGACCACGTCTCGGTCTGGCCGGCCTCGCACTACGTGACCCGCGACGAGACGCTGGAGCGGGCGGTCGAGGAAATCCGCGCCGAGCTGAACGCGCGCACCGCCGAGCTCGAGGCCACGGGCAAGCAGCTCGAGGCGCACCGGCTTCGCCAGCGCACCGCCTATGACCTCGAGATGCTCAAGGAGATCGGCTTCACCTCCGGGATCGAGAACTACTCGCGCATCCTCGACGGGCGCCCCCCGGGCAGCCCGCCGCACACGCTGATCGACTACTTCCCCGACGACTTCGTCGTCTTCGCCGACGAGTCCCACCAGACGATCCCGCAGATCGGCGGCATGTACGAGGGGGACCGCTCGCGCAAGCAGACCCTGATCGACTACGGCTTCCGCCTGCCCTCGGCGATCGACAACCGGCCGCTGAAGTTCGACGAGTTCCTCGAACGGGTGCCGCAGTTGGTGATGGTCTCGGCGACGCCGGGGCCGTTCGAGCGGGCCGAGTCGACCCGGATCGTCGAGCAGATCGTGCGCCCGACCGGGATCGTCGACCCGGCGATCGAGCTGCGCCCCACCAAGAACCAGATCGACGATCTGATGAACGAGATCAAGGCCGTCGCCGCCAAACAGAGCGACCGGGTGCTGGTCACGACGCTGACCAAGAAGATGGCCGAGGACCTGACCGAGTACCTGCTCGAGTACGGCGTGCGGGTGCGTTACCTGCACTCCGAGATCGACACCCTGGAACGGATCCAGATCGTCCGCGACCTGCGGCTCGGCGAGTACGACGTGCTGGTCGGGGTCAACCTGCTGCGCGAGGGGCTCGACCTGCCGGAGGTCTCGCTGGTCGCGATCCTCGACGCCGACAAGGAGGGCTTCCTGCGCGGCGAGACCAGCCTCGTGCAGACGATCGGCCGGGCGGCGCGCAACGTCGACGGCCGGGTGCTGATGTACGCCGACAGGGAGACCGAGGCGATGAAAGCGGCGCTGCGCGAGACCGACCGCCGCCGCGCGATCCAGCTCGCCTACAACGAGGAGCACGGGATCACGCCGGCGACCGTGCGCAAGGGCATCTCGGAGATGAGCGAGTTCCTGGCGATGGAGGACCGGGCGCCGCGCAAGCGCCGCACGAAGCGCGCCGCCGACTTCGACGACCCGGCCGAGCTGGAGCGGACGATCGTCTCCTTGGAGGAGGAGATGCTGGCCGCCGCCGACGACCTGCGCTTCGAGGAGGCGGCGCGGCTGCGCGACGAGCTGCGGGAGCTGCGCCGCGACCTCGACGGGATGCGGGCCGGCGCCTAGCTTGCCTGATCGAGGAAGCGCAGCACGGCGAGCACGCGGCGGTGGTCCTCGCGGCCGGCGACCAGGTCGAGCTTGGCGAAGATGCTGGTCACGTGCTTCTCGACGGCGCGGCCGGTGACCACCAGCTCGGCGGCGATCGCGGCGTTGGTGCGGCCCTCGGCCATCAGTCCCAGCACCTCGCGCTCGCGCGGGGTGAGCTCGGCCAGCGGGTCCTCGCGGCGCTGCCGGCCGAGCATCTGCGAGACGACCTCGGGGTCGAGGGCCGAGCCGCCCGTGGCCACGCGTCGCACCGAGGCGGTGAAGCTCTCGACGTCGGTGACCCGGTCCTTGAGCAGGTAGCCGAGCCCCTCGGCGCTCTCGGCGAGCAGCTCGCGCGCGTAGGCGACCTCGATGTGCTGGGAGAGGACGAGGACCGAGACCTCGGGCAGCTCGGCGCGGATCGCGCGCGCGGCGCGCAATCCCTCGTCGGTGTGGGTCGGCGGCATGCGCACGTCGACCACGGCGACGTCGGGCTTGTGGGCGCGCACCTTGCGCAGTAGATCCTCGCCGTCGGCGGCCTGGCCGACGACCTCCAGCCCGGCCTCCTCGAGCAGCCGCACGATGCCCTCGCGCAGCAGGGTCGAGTCGTCGGCGACGACTACGCGCACGGGATCCTCGCGGTCACCGTCGTGCCCTCGCCCTCGGGGCTGTGGACCGTGAGCTCGCCGTCGAGCGCCGCGACGCGATCCTCGAGCCCGCGCAGGCCGGTGCCCGCGGCCGGGTCGGCGCCGCCGACGCCGTCGTCGCTGACCTCGACCTCGACCACGCCGTTGCTGCGCGTGACCCGCACTGTCGCCTCCTCGGCCTCGGCGTAGCGGGCGACGTTGGTCAGCGCCTCGGCGATCACGAAGTAGCTCGCCGACTCGACCGCCGTCGGCAGCCGTTCGTGCGGCGTCTCGACGATCTCGACCGGCAGCGGAGCCCGTTCGGCGAGACCGCTGAGCGCCGCGTCGAGGCCGCGGTCGCTGAGCACGGCGGGGTGGATGCCGCGGGCCAGCTCGCGCAGCTCGCGGGTCGCCTCGCCGACCTCGGCGAGCGCCTCGTCGAGCAGCTCCGCCGCGGCGTCGGCGTCGGATTCGAGCTTGCCGCGCGCCAGGCGCAGGCTCATCGTCAGGGCGACGAGGCGCTGCTGGGCGCCGTCGTGGAGGTCGCGCTCGACCCGCCGCCGTTCCTCGTAGCCGGCCTCGACGATCCGCGCCCGCGAGGCCCGCAGCTCCGCCACCTTGGCCCGCAGCTCGGCCGTGAGCTGTCGGTTCTCGGCGGTGAGCTGGGTGCGGATCTCCTCCTCGCGCCCGATCCGCGAGCGCAGCAGCCCGAGCAGGAAGGCAAACGGCAGGCAGGCGAAGACCGTCACCGTGGCGATGAAGAAGATGCTCTCGACGGTGTTCGACGAGCCGACCGCGCCGGCGATCACAGTCACGATCAGCAGCGCGAAGGCGAGCCCGCCGACCGCGAGGACCGGGGTCAGCACCCGCCGCTGTTCGGCCGAGCTCTCGCGCCAGCGCCGGTAGAGGAGCCAAACGACGGCGACTATCACCACGATCGAGACCAGAGCCTGGACGCTGTTGATGACGTCGGCGACCGACTGGTGCCCTTCGACCAGGAGGGGGTTTTCAGGGCAGTTGTCGCAGCCGTCCTGCCGGGGGTCGACGAAGAAGCCCCAGGCGAGTTGGACGACCGTGGTGATGACGTAGGTGGTGCCCACCAGCAACTTCTGCAGCCGGGTTTCCAGCTTGCCCGAGGGGAAGGTGACCAGCAGGTGGATTAGGAAGGCGAACGGCAGCGCCGAGCTGAGCGCCCCGAGCGCGAAGACGACCTCGTTGTTGGAGGAGCTGAGCGCCTCGAGGAACCAGGTGAAGCCGACCGCGGTCATCAGCGGGCCGACGTTGCTGCGCGGGCGCCGGTCCCAGGCGTAGAGCCCGGTTCCGACGAAGCCCCAGGCGGAGATCAGGACCAGGGCGACGACCACGCCGCGGGGGCTCTGATGGTCGCTGGTCATGATCAGGGCGACGGTCCCGATCCCGAGCGCGAAGGCGAGCGCCCCCAGCCCGATCAGCGCACGGCGCAGGCCGATCATCCGAGCAACGCCGCGATCGCCTCGCCGCTGAGCTCGCCCTTGGTGACGAAGCCCCGGACGGGGCTGGCGGCGATCTTCTCGCCGAAGTCGGAGTGCTCGCGGGTGGAGGTGAGGACTATCGCCGGGCCGCCGTTGCGGGCGCGCAGCCGTTCCGCCACCTCGAAGCCGTCGATGTCGGGCAGTTGCACGTCGAGCAGGACGAGGTCCGGGTCGAGTTCCCGCACCGCTTCGATCGCCGCGGCCCCATCCGCGGCCTCGCCGACCACTGAGTAGCCGTCGGCCTCCAGCATGCGGCGCGCGCTGAGCCGGAAGCTGGGGTGGTCGTCGACGATCAGGACTGAGCTGGGCATCGCGTCGATTGTCCTGCATTCAGGGGGGTCTGGGGGTGCGGTTAACCCCACCATCGCGGCGGGCGAGCCGCACCCCAACACGCCTGCCAGCCCCCTGGGAAGCGAGCTGTCGCATTGGCAGCCTGAGACCGGTCAAATCGCTCACTTCGTCTTTCGGTACGCAATCGCAGCCGAAAAGACGAACTCACCGGAAGGAACTCCATGCAACGCAAGACGAACATCGCCGCCCGTGCCGCTCGCTGGAGCACCGCGCACCGCAAGGTCGCCATCTTCGGATGGCTTGCCTTCGTGGTCGTCTCGGTCTTCATCGGCGGGGCGGTCGGGCAGCGGGAGCTGACCAACTCCGAAGCGGTGCCCGGCGAGGCCGGCCGCGCCGAAGTCGCGGTCGAACGCTCGCGTCTGGACCCCAACGCCGAGGAGGTTCTCGTCCAGAGCAAGACCCTGAAGGCCGATGACCCGGTCTTCGAAGCTGCGGTCGACGACACCGCGACGAGATTGAGAGCGCTGCCCGCGGTGACCAAGCTCAGCTCGCCCGGCGAGGGTGGCGGCCGCGTCTCCGCGGACGGCCACTCGGCGCTGATCGAATTCCAGATCCCCGGCGACAAAGAAGCGGCCGAAGCAAAGATCGACCGGGTTCTGGCGGCGACCGCTGCGGCGCAGCGCGCGCATCCAGACCTGCGGATCGAGCAGTTCGGCGGAGTCAGCGCCAACAAGGCGCTGGAAGCGGTCTTCAGCGAAGATCTGCGCAAGGCGGAGACGACCTCGCTGCCGATCACCCTGATCGTCCTCGTGCTCGCCTTCGGGGCGTTGGTGGCCGCGCTGGTGCCGCTGCTGATCGCCTTCTCCGCGGTCCTGGCGACGGTCGGGCTGCTGGCGCTTCCCAGCCAGCTGGTGCCGATGGACCACAACGTCTCCTCGGTCGTCGTCCTCGTCGGCCTCGCGGTCGGCGTCGACTACTCGCTCTTCTACCTGCGCCGCGAGCGCGAGGAGCGGCGGGCGGGACGCAGCGCCGGGGCAGCGCTGGCGGCCGCGGCGGCCACCTCCGGCCGGGCGGTGCTGGTCTCGGGGGCGACCGTGATCGCCTCGATGGCCGGGATGCTGCTCAGCGGCGACCCGACCTTCACCTCGTTCGCGGTGGGGACGATGACCGTGGTCGCCGTGGCGATGTTCGCTTCGCTCACGGTCCTGCCGGCGGTGCTCTCGAAGCTCGGCGACAGGGTCGAGAAGGGCCGCATCCCGTTCCTGCGCCGCTGGCGCGAGCGGCGCGGCGGCGGGTCGGCCTGGGCGACGATCGTCGCCGCCGTGATGCGCCGCCCGCTCGTCGCCATGGTCGCCTCGGTCGCCCTGCTGGTCGGTCTGGCGATTCCGGCGCTCGGCATGAACCTGGTCGTCAGCAGCTCCGACGACCTGCCGCGCGACATCCCGATCGTGCGGACCTTCGATCGCGTCACCAAGGCTTTCCCGGGCGAAGCGGCGCAGGCGCGGGTGGTCGTCGAGGCCGATGACGTCAGCAAGGGCCCGGTGGCCGCCGCGGTCGCGGATCTGCGTCGTACGGCCGAAGACGCTCCCGGCGTCGTCAGCGGCCCGGTTGACGTAGAACGCAGCAAGGACCGGACGGTGGCCGCTGTCGACCTGCCGACGGTCGGCAGGGGCAGCGACGCGGCGGCCACCGCGGCGCTGGAGACGATCCGCGAGCGGATGGCCCCGGCGGCCTTCGCCGGCGTGCCCGGGGCCGAGGTCAACGTCACCGGCGAGGCGGCCCAGTCGAAGGACTTCAGCGACCTGGTCCGCCAGCGCCTGCCGCTGGTCTTCGCCTTCGTCCTCAGCCTGGCGTTCCTGTTGCTGCTGGTGACCTTCCGCTCGATCGTCGTGCCGATCAAGGCGATCGTGCTCAACCTGCTCTCGGTGGGCGCCGCCTACGGGGTGCTGGTGCTGGTCTTCCAGAACGGGCTGGGGGAGTCGCTGCTCGGCTTCCACTCGAACGGAGGCGTCAGCTCCTGGCTGCCGCTCTTCCTCTTCGTGATCCTCTTCGGGCTTTCGATGGACTATCACGTGCTGATCCTCAGCCGGGTCCGCGAGGGCGTCGACCGGGGTCTGAGCAGCGACGAGGCGGTTTGCGAGGGGATCGCGGCGACGGCCGGGACGGTGACCAGCGCCGCCGTGGTGATGGTCGCGGTCTTCTCGATCTTCGCCACGCTCAGCATCGTCGACATGAAGGAGATGGGCCTTGGCCTGGCTGTCGCGGTCCTGATCGACGCGACGATCGTCCGGGCGATCCTGCTGCCCGCGACGATGAAGCTGCTCGGCGAGCGCAACTGGTACCTGCCGAGCGCGCTGGGCAGGCTGCCGCGGATGCGCCACGACGCCCCTGAGCCGGAGGCGGCTCGCGCGTAGCGACCCGTTCGCGAGGTGGGCGCCGGGACGGGCGCCGCGGGCTTGCGCAGCCGCGGCGCCCGTCTGCTGCCCGGGCTCCTCCCTAGGCGAGCACCTTGGCGGCCTTGGCGCTGTCGGCGTAGAACTCGCCGCGCGAGATCCGGCCGTCGGAATCGAACTTGATCAGGTGGGCGAAGGGCGACTCGAACTCGCCACCGTCGTTGCCGGCCCGCTGCGTGCCGCGCACGACCACCCACTCTCCGGCATCGATGAACTCCTCCGGCTCCACCGAGAAGCTCGTCCAGTAGTTGGGGATCTGGGCCATGTTGCCGATGATCGCGTCGCGCCCCCGAGTTTCGCCGCCCAGCGGCAGCTCGTCTGACGTGAGCCAGGAGCCGTCCTCGGCCATCAGCTCGCCGAGCGCCTGCAGGTCTCCGCGACCGAAGGCGTCGTAGGCGGACCGGGCTGTGTCGAGATTGGACATCTCTCCTCCTTCGTGGCTGGGCCCTGCCTTTCGGGCCACGCTACTCCGGCCCGCCGGGTCGCGCAAGGTTCCTTAACCGTTTGGCCCCGGGACGGCGCCCGAATATCCTTGCCGCGTGGCCGTCGACGTCTCCGAGCAGACCTTCGAGCGCGAGGTGGTGGAGCGCTCGCGCAGCGTTCCCGTGGTGGTCGACTTCTGGGCTGAGTGGTGCGGGCCCTGCCGGACGCTGACCCCGGCGCTGGAGGCGGCCGAGGCGGCGCGCGCCGGCAAGGTCTTGCTGGCCAAGGTCGACGTAGACGCCAACCAGGCGCTGGCGGCCCAGTTCGGCGTGCAGGGCATCCCCGCGGTGAAGGCCTTTCGCGACGGCCAGGTGGTCGGCGAGTTTGTCGGCGCCGTGCCCAAGGCCAAGGTCGAAGAGCTGTTCGACTCGCTGGTGCCGTCGCGCGCCGACGAGCTGCTCGCCGCCGGCGACGAGCTCTCCCTGCGCGAGGCCTCCGAACTGGAGCCGCGCCGCGCCGACATCGCCGTCGCCCTGGCTCGGGCGCGGCTCGAGCGCGGGGCGGAGGACGAGGCCCTGGAGGCGGTCGAGGGTCACGACGGCGACTTCGCCGCCGAGGGAATCGCCGCGCGGGTCGAGCTGGCCAAAGCCGGAATCGGAGCCGAGGCCTTCAAGGCCCTCGGCCGCGGCGAGCGCGAGCGAGCCCTCGACCTCCTCCTCGAGTCCTTCCCCGCCACCGACCAGCCCACCCGCGAGCTGCTGCGCCGCGCCGTGGTCGGCATCCTCACCGACCTCGACCCCACCGACCCGACCGCAGCCACCTACCGCCGCCGCCTGGCCTCAGCTCTCTACTAACCCCGCTGACTTCGTCGTTTGGGATGGATATGCCTCCCAAACGACGAAGTCAGCCGGAGAGTTGCCGGCGACGCTGGGCGAGAAGGCGGCGGAGGCGTTGCATCACGGCCGCAGGTTCGCGGTTGAGCCGGGTGCCCGTTATGCGGACGAGCTCAATACCGGCCAGCTTCAGCTCCTCTTGGCGGATGCGGTCGGCCTCGAATGCCTGGGGGCTGCCGTGATAGTCGTAGGTGTCGAGTTCGACGGCAAACCGCTCCTCGGGCCAGTACGCGTCCAGCTCATGTCCCTCGACGAAGAGGTTTGCCGACGGCTTCGGCAGTCCCGCCCCGGCGACCAGCTCGCGGAAGCGGCGCTCCAGTCCCGAACGGGTGAAGGCCGGCTCACGGTGGATCTCCATCCCTGTCCGCAGTCGTGCCACGCCCCTGAAGCCGCGGCTGCGGGCGATCAGCGCGTCGATTGCGGCCAGGTCGATCAGTCCCAGGCTATGGGCGTTGTCGAGCGCGATGTTCAGGTAGCTCGGATCGGCCGCGGCGAAGTCGAGAAGCGTGCGCGGGATCCCGGTGACCGGAATGCCATCCACCAAGGCTCGATCGTCATGGGTGAGGGCCTCGGCGCTGTGGATCGTGATCCCGTCCCGCGTTCGCCGCGGACTGGCGGCGGTGACTTCCAGCGGCAGCGCGAACCTCCTCATCAATCCCCATAGCCAGGCTGCCGACCGGTGGCTGAGCAGCGCCCCGTCCCGGCAGCTGAGCACCGCCGCCAAGCACCGCCCATGTCGCGTGACACGTGCGTGCCCTACTGCGTACACGCCCCGCTGCACCGGGTGGAGCCGTCCCGACATCGCCATCTCTTTGACGCTCGCCGTCGAATAGCCAAGCGCCCGGAGCTGTTCCAGCGAAACAACTCCATGTTGCCTCCCGGCGAGCTCCGCCAGCCCGTGGTGACTTCGTCGTTTGGGACGCATATGCACCCTTAAGGGCGAAGTCAGCACAAATTCTCCCCCCAGAACATCTGTTCGCCTCCGTATGATGGGTGCCAGTGGCTGCTTCTGAGCGGATCGTCATCAACGGGGCGCGCGAGCACAACCTCAAGGACGTCGACCTCGAGTTGCCGCGCGATGCGCTGATCGTGATCACCGGGCTCTCGGGTTCGGGCAAGTCGAGCCTTGCCTTCGACACGATCTACGCGGAGGGGCAGCGACGCTACGTCGAGTCGCTCTCCGCCTACGCGCGCCAGTTCCTCGGCCTGATGGAGAAGCCCGACGTCGACTCGATCGAGGGACTCTCGCCGGCGATCTCGATCGACCAGAAGACGACCTCGCGCAACCCGCGCTCGACGGTTGGCACGGTGACCGAGATCCACGACTACCTGCGCCTGCTCTGGGCGCGGATCGGGGTGCCGCACTGCCCTCAGTGCGGAGCGGAGATCACCGGCCAGACCCAGGAGCAGATCGTCGACCGGCTGATGACCCTCGAGCAGGGGACCAAGTTCATGGTCACGGCGCCGGTCGTGCGCGGCCGCAAAGGCGAGTACGGGAAGCTCTTCGAGCAGTTCCGCCTCGAGGGCTACTCGCGGGTCAAAGTCGACGGCGAGTTGCTCCGGCTCGACGAGGAGATCGTCCTCGACAAGAAATACAAACACGACGTCGCGGTCGTCGTCGACCGTCTGGCGATGAAGCCCGACCTGCGCCGCCGGCTCTCCGAGTCGGTCGAGGCCGCCGCCGGGCTCGCCGCCGGCCTGGTCGAAGTCGAGTTCGTCGGCGAGGACGGGCGCGAGCCGCTGATCTTCTCCGAGCAGTTCGCCTGCCTGGAGTGCGGCACCTCGATCCCCGAGCTGGAGCCGCGGGTCTTCTCCTTCAACTCGCCCCACGGCGCCTGCGAGCGCTGCCACGGGCTCGGCTTCCAGCGGGTGATCGACCCGGAACTGGTCGTCCCCGACCCGACCCTCTCGCTCGCCGAGGGCGCCCTGCAGCCCTGGAACCGCGGCGTCACCGCCTACTGGCGGCGGCTGATCGCCTCGGTCGCCGAGGAGTACGGCGTCGACGTCGATAAGCCCTGGTCGAAGCTGAAGAAGGCCGAGAAAGAGATCTTCCTCAACGGCACCGGTGGCGAGCGCCACCAGGTCACCTACACCAACCGCTTCGGCCGCCGCCGCTCTTACAAGGTCCGCTTCGAGGGAATTCTCAACCAGCTCCAGCGCCGCTACGAGGAGTCCGACTCGGAGTCCAACCGCGAGCGGATCGAGGGCTACATGGCCGAGCAGCCCTGCCCCGACTGCCTCGGCGCCCGCCTGCGCCCCGAGAGCCTCGCGGTCAAGGTCGGCGGGATCAGCATCGCCGAGTTCAGCGATAAGTCGGCGCAAGCGGCCTCGGAGTGGATACAGGCGCTGGAGATGACCGAGACCGAGCGGGCGATCGCCCGCTTGATCGTGCGCGAGATCTCCGAACGGCTCGCCTTCCTCGAGAACGTCGGCATCGGCTACCTCTCGCTGGGGCGCTCGGCGCGCTCGCTCTCGGGCGGCGAGGCGCAGCGGATCCGGCTCGCGACGCAGATCGGCTCCAGCCTGGTCGGCGTGATGTACGTGCTCGACGAGCCCTCGATCGGGCTGCACCAGCGCGACAACGAGAAGCTGATCGCGACCCTCGACCGCCTGCGCGACCTCGGCAACACGGTGATCGTGGTCGAGCACGACGAGGGGACGATGATGGCCGCCGACCACCTGGTCGACCTCGGCCCCGGCGCCGGCGAACACGGCGGCCACGTGATCGCCGCCGGCACCCCGAAGCAGGTGGCGCGCAACGCCGCCTCGCTGACCGGCCAGTACCTATCCGGCAAGCGCCAGATCGCCGTGCCCGCCGAGCGCCGCTCCCCGAGCGGCGCCCTGCGCGTGCGCGGCGCCCGCGAACACAACCTCAAGGACATCGACGTGGCGATTCCGCTCGGCGTCTTCTGCTGCGTCACCGGGGTCTCCGGCTCGGGCAAGTCGACCCTGGTCAACGAGACGCTGCACCACTCGGTCGCCAACCGCTTGCACCAGGCGAAGCTGCGCCCCGGCGCCCACGACGGCGTCGACGGCCTCTCCCAGATCGACAAGATCATCAACATCGACCAGTCGCCGATCGGGCGCACGCCGCGCTCCAACCCGGCCACCTACACCGGCGTCTTCGACCACATCCGCCAACTCTTCGCCCAGACCCAGGAGTCGCGCGCCCGCGGCTACAAGCCGGGCCGCTTCAGCTTCAACGTCAAGGGCGGCCGCTGCGAGGTCTGCCGCGGCGACGGCCAGATCAAGATCGAGATGCACTTCCTGCCCGACGTCTACGTGCCCTGCGAGCAGTGCCACGGCAAGCGCTACAACCGCGAGACGCTCGAGGTCCGCTTCAAGGGCAAGAACATCGGCGACGTGCTCGAGATGTCAGTCGAGGAGGGGGTCGAGTTCTTCGAGAACGTGCCGAAGATCGCCCGGCGGCTGCGCACCCTGCACGATGTCGGGCTCGACTACATCCGCCTTGGCCAGGCGGCGACGACGCTCTCCGGCGGCGAGGCGCAGCGGGTGAAGCTGGCGACCGAGCTCTCCAAGGTCGCCACCGGCAACACCCTCTACATCCTCGACGAGCCCACCACCGGCCTGCACTTCGCCGACGTGCAGCGCCTGCTCGAGGTGCTCGGCCGGCTGGTCGACGCCGGCAACACGGTGGTCGTGATCGAGCACAACCTCGACGTGATCAAGACCGCCGACCACTTGATCGACCTCGGCCCCGAGGGCGGCGAGGAGGGCGGCGAAGTCGTCGCCACCGGCACGCCCGAGCAGGTGGCCGCGGTCGCCGGCTCATACACCGGCCGTTTCCTCGCTGAGCTCCTCGAGCCCGCCAGCAGGCCGAAACGCGCCGCACGCAGGCGCAGCGAGCCCGTCGCGGCATAGGGAAAAACACTGAGGCGCGCGGCGCTTTCGGCCGCTACGGTGAGTCGTATTCGTGCGGTGCGGGTAAGTGCAGGGACGAAAGGAGAGTCGCCCATGTCCCATTCACCGTTGAAGCCCCTGGTCGTCGCCTCAGTGGCCCTCTTCGCGATCGTCGCGGTCGCGGCCGGCTGCGGAAGCAGCAGCAGCAACGGGTCGAAGATCGCCTTGCTCCTCCCGGAGTCGAAGACCAGCCGTTACGAAGCGCACGACCGGCCGGAATTCGAAGAAAAGGTCGAAGAAATCTGTGAAGAATGCGAAGTCATCTTCTCGAACGCCAATCAGAGCACGAGCGAACAGCAGTCCCAGGCTGAAGCCGCGCTGACCCAGGGCGTCGACGTGATGGTGCTCGACCCGGTCGACGCGACCGCGGTCGGCTCGGTGGTGAAGAAAGCCAACGAACAGGGCGTGCCGGTGATCAGCTACGACCGGCTCATCCTCAACTCGGAAATCGACTACTACATCTCCTTCGACAACGAAAAGGTCGGCGAACTCCAGGCCGAAACGCTGAGCGAAAAGCTCGTCGAAGAAGGCAGCAGCAGCGGGCCGATCGTGATGATCAACGGCTCGCCGACCGACCCGAACGCGGGCCAGTTCAAGGCTGGCGCCCAGAAGGGGTTCAAGGCGGCGGGGGTTGACGTCGCCAAGGAATACGACACCCCCGACTGGAGCCCCGACCAGGCTCAGAACGAGATGCAGCAGGCGATCACGGCGCTCGGCAAGAACGGCTTCGCCGCCGTCTACGCCGCCAACGACGGCACCGCCGGCGGGGCGATCGCGGCGATGAAGGCGGCCGGGATCGAACCGTCCTCGAAGCCGACCACCGGTCAGGACGCCGAACTGGAAGCGATCCAGCGCATCCTCGTCGGCGAACAGTTCATGACCGTCTACAAGGCGATCAAGCCCGAGGCCTACGCCGCGGCTGAAATCGCCGTCGCCCTTGCCGAAGAAGAAGAAATCCCCTCCGGCCTGGTCAACGGCAAGACGAACAACGAACTGGAAGAAGTCCCCTCGGTCCTGCTCGAACCGGTGGCGGTGACCAAGGAAAACATCAACGAAACGGTCGTCAAGGACGGATTCTGGACGGCCTCGGAAATCTGTACGCAGCCCTACAAGAAGGCCTGCGAAGAAGCCGGAATCGAATAGTCCGATGGCAATCGGCCGGGGTGGGCGCAGGGTTGCGGCCCGCCCCGGCCGCGGCCGGAAACCGGAGGGAGCATGAACGGGAGCACGCCGATCCTCTCCTGTCAGGGGATCAGCAAGAGCTTCGGCCCGGTGCAGGCCCTGGACGGCGTCGACTTCGACGTCAACCGGGGCGAGGTGGTCGCCCTGGTCGGCGACAACGGCGCCGGCAAGTCGACCCTGATCAAGTCGATCGCCGGCATCTACTCGATCGACGGCGGGCAGTTCGTCTTTGGCGGCGAGCCGGTCTCGATCAGCGGCCCGAACGCCTCGACCGCGCTCGGCATCGCCACCGTCTACCAGGACCTGGCGCTGTGCGACAACCTCGACGTCGTCGCCAACCTCTTCCTCGGCCAGGAGCTGATGGGCGGCGGTCCCCGCCGGCTCCTGCGGGCGCTCGACGAGACCGAGATGGAGCACCGCTCCCACCAGCTGCTCGAGCAGCTCTCGGTGACGATCCCCAGCGTCCGCTCCGAGGTCGGCACGCTCTCCGGCGGCCAGCGCCAGCAGGTCGCGGTGGCCCGTTCGCTGCTCGGCGAGCCGAAGGTCGTGATGCTCGATGAGCCGACCGCGGCGCTCGGCGTGGTGCAGACCAAGCAGGTTCTCGGCCTGATCAAGCGGCTGCGCGAGCGTGACCTCGGCGTCGTCGTGGTCAGCCACAACCTCGCCAACATCTTCGAGGTGGCCGACCGGATCTTCGTCCTGCGGCTCGGCAAACGGGCCGGCGACTACGAGGCGCGCGAGACCAGCGAGGAGCAGATCGTCGGCGCGATCACCGGCGCCGAGTTCGGCGAAAGGCCCAACGGCGATCGGGAGGAGGCGCGATGAGAGTGGCGATCCCGGACTCGGCGGCGCCGGGCGAGTCGCCGTCGGAGGCCGTAAGCAGGGGGGAGATAGTGCGCCGCTTCGTGCAGGGCGACCTCGCCGCGCTGCGGGTGATCCTGGCGATCGCCGTAATCTGGGTCGTCTTCCAGTCCCAGAACGACCGCTTCCTCTCGGCCGTCAACCTGACCAACCTCTTCCTGCAGATCACCGCCGTCGGCCTGATCTCGGTCGGCGTCGTGATGGTGCTGCTGCTCGGTGAGATCGACCTCTCGATCGGCGCCGTCAGCGGCGTCAGCGCCGCGGTGATGGCGGTGCTCAACGTCAAACACGGCTGGAGCCCGGTGACCGCGATCGCCGCCGGCATCCTGACCGGCGCGGCGATCGGGCTGCTCCAGGGGGCGCTCTTCACCCGCTTTCGCATTCCCTCCTTCGTCGTCACCCTGGCCGGGCTGCTCGCCTGGCAGGGAGCCCTGCTGCAGGTGCTAGGCAGCACCGGCACCGTAAACCTGAGCAACTCTGGGATCACCGACCTCGCCAACACCTTCTACGGGCCGGGCGTCACCTGGGCCTTCGCGGCCCTCGCGGTGGCGCTCTTCGCCGTCGCCACGCTGGGCGGCTACCGGCAGCGGGTCGCCGCCGGGGTCACCGCCGAGCCGTTCGGCGTGCTCGTCCTGCGCATCGGGATCGTCGCCGCGGTGGCGATCGCCGGCGCCCTGATCCTCAACGCCGACCGCGGCCTGCCGCTGGCTCTGCTGATCCTCTTCGCCTTCGTGATCGGCTTCCAGCAGATCGCCACCCGCACCTCCTTCGGCCGTCACCTCTTCGCGGTCGGCGGCAACGCCGAGGCGGCCCGCCGCGCCGGCATCCGCGTCGACGGCATCCGCGTCGCCGCCTTCGTCCTCTGCAGCTCGATGGCAGCCGTCGGCGGCATCCTCGCCGCCTCGCGCCTGCTCGCCGTCAACCAGAGCTCGGGCGGCAGCGACCTGCTGCTGCTCGCGATCGCCGGCCCGGTGATCGCCGGCACCAGCCTCTTCGGCGGCCGCGGCTCGGTCTGGTCGGCGCTCCTCGGAGCCGTGGTGATCGGCTCGATCTCCAACGGCATGGACCTGCTGGCGCTCGAATCCTCGGTCAAGTACATGGTCACCGGCGGAGTCCTGCTCGCGGCCGTGATCGTCGACGCCGTAGCCCGCTCCCAACGCCAGGCCGAGGGGCGGGTCTAGGAGACGAGCAGCGCGGCGCCGATTGCGCCGCCGAGGTCGCCGAGCTCCGCGACCTCGAGCTTCGGTGGGTCCTCGACGAAGAGGTGCTTGTGCATCTCTTTCGCCAGGTGGTCCATGAAGCGGTCTCCGAAGCGGACGCCGAGGCCGCCGCCGAGCACCACGGCCTCGACGTCGAGCAGGTTGCAGGCCGAGGCGATCCCGGTGCCCAGGTAGCGGACCGCGCGGCGCAGCAGGCTCTCGGTGAGCGCGTCGCCCTCGCGCAGAGCGTGCTCCCAGACCGAGCTGGTCAGCCGGCCTTTGCCGCGCTTCTGCATGATCTTGAAGATCTCGGTTTCGACCCCTTCGTCGTGCTCGCGCCGCGCGTGAGCCTCCATCGCCGCCCGCCCGGCGTAAGCCTCGAGGCAGCCGCGCCGGCCGCAGGGACAGCGGGCGCCGTTGCGCTTGACCACGGTGTGGCCGATCTCGCCGGCGGCGCCGCGGCCGAGCCACGGTTTGCCGCCGAGGATGATTCCGCCGCCGACGCCGGTACCCCACCAGACGCCAAGCAGCGAGTCGTGGTGGCGACCGGCGCCGAGCTCGTACTCGCCTTCGACCGCGACCTGGACGTCGTTGCCGATTTTCACCGAGGTGCCGAGCGCCTCGGTCAGGGTTTCCCCAAGCGGAAAGCTGCCTTCCCAGCCGGGCAGGTTGCGCGCTCCGGAGACGGTCCCCGTCTTGCCGTCGGCGTCACCGGGCGAGCCCACGCCGACCCCTCGCAACTCGTCGGGCTTGGCGCCCGCGGCCGAGGCCGCTTCGCGCAGCGCGTCCTCCATTGCCCGCGCCACGTCGGCGGGGCCGCCAGAGGTCGGCGTCGGCTGCCGCGCTTCGCCCAGCACCGATCCGCCGGCGTCGACGATCACCGTCTGGATCTTCGTCCCGCCGAGGTCGATGCCGCCGCGCGGCGCGTCGCCGGCCATCGTCACGCGGCGCTCGGCGCCGCGCCCTGCAGCACGCCGATCAGGTCCTGGCTGACCGGGTCGTCCTTGACGCTGATGCCAACCAGGGTCGCCTTTTCGACGTCCGCTCCCGGGGACTCAATCGTCAGCGAGGTCATCCCGCCGCTCGCATCGGTGCTGACCTTCAGCCCCGCCCGCGCCCAGCGCCCGACCTCGTCGCCGAGCTTGTAGCTGCGGCCGACGCTGAGCTTGAAGGCGTAGAGGCTCTCCGGGGTCACCGCCAGCATCACCTTGTCGGGCAGCCCGCCCGCCTTCTTCTTGCGCAGCATCTTGATGCCGGCGTAGACGGCACCGCCCAGCTGCGCCTTGGAGGCGGCGTAGTTGGCGCTCGCTCCTCCCTGGCGAAAGCCCGCCGCCGCGAGCACCTCCTCGCCGTTGACGTGCGACGCGACCAGCTCCAGGCACTGCCGGCGCCACTCGGCGACCTGGTCGGGGCTCATCTCGAACATTCCCATCGCTGCTTCCTCCTTGAGCGGTTGTCGGCCGACACTACTCAGGCGGGCTCTGGAAAGCTAGGCGCGTGGCCGGCAAGCAGACAGGTTGGCGCCTGTGGTTGCTCAAGCGGCGCTGGTATGAGCGCAACCGGCGGCCGCTGCGACGCTGGCGGCTGGCGCGGCACGCGGCGCGGGGCGGCTTCTTCGTTCGCCAGCCGGTCGAGGGCGAGGTGCTGGAGGCGCTCGACGAGGGGCGCCTGCGAATCGGCGAAGGGACGCTGCTCGAGCCGGGCTGCTGGCTGACTTTGGCGCCTGAGGCGCGGATCGAGATCGGCGCCGATTGCTTCCTCAACCGCAACACGATGCTGGCGGCGCTCGAGCGGATCGAGATCGGCGACCACACGATGCTCGCCAACGGCTGCTTCGTCGGCGACTCCGCGCATCGCTTCGACGACCCCGAGACCCCGGTCACCCAGCAGGGCTTCACCTCGAAGGGGCCGGTGCGGATCGGCGCCAACTGCTGGCTCGGCGCCAACGTCGTCGTCACCAGCGGGGTGACGATCGGCGAGCGCTGCGTGATCGGCGCCAACTCGGTGGTGACGGGCGACATCCCGCCAGGCACAATCGCCGCGGGCAGCCCGGCACGACCGCTGCGCTCAGTCTGAAATGTGACGAAAGCTGCGCTAGACGTGCGCGGCGGTGCCTATACTTCGCAACACGGCCGTGACCCGAAGGGCATGGACCAAATGAACCTCCTCGAACTCGTCTATCCCGCACAAGCAGAAGGCGACGTGAAGCTCCTCCGCGCGAGGGACGGGTTGCGCGCTGCTCTTTCGCCGATCCGCCGCGAGGGCGGCACGATCGGACTGGTGCCGACGATGGGCTACCTGCACGAGGGGCACCTCTCGCTGCTGCGCGCCGCCCGCGCCGAGTGCGACGCGGTGGTGATGAGCCTCTTCGTCAACCCGACCCAGTTCGGGCCGGGCGAGGACCTCGAGCGCTACCCGCGCGACGAGCAGCGCGACCTGCGCCTCGCCGCCGAGGCCGGCGCCGACTTCGTCTACGCGCCACCGGTCGAGGGGGTCTACCCGAAAGGGTTCGCCACGCAGGTCGAGGTGGGGGAGGACCTGACCGGCGTCCTCGACGGCGACCCAGCCCGCCGCGGCGCCGGCCACTTCCGCGGCGTCGCCACGGTCGTCGCCAAGCTCTTCAACTCGGTCGGACCCGACGTCGCCTACTTCGGCCAGAAGGACGCCCAGCAGGCGCTGGTCATCCGCCGCATGGCGCGCGACCTCGACTTCCCGGTGCGGATCGAGGTGCTGCCGATCGTGCGCGAGGCCGACGGCCTGGCGATGAGTTCGCGCAACGCCTACCTCGAGCCGCGCGATCGCGAGCGGGCGACGGCGCTGTCGGGGGCGCTGCGCCTGGTCGAGGATCGTGCGCCGGTCGAGGGCCTACGGGCCGCGCTCGCCGCCGCCCGCGCCGAACTCAGCGCCGCCGGGATCGAGCCCGAGTACCTCGAAGCGCGCGACGCCGAAGACCTTTCCCCGGTCAGCGAGCTGGGCGAGCGGGCCGTGCTGGTCGCGCTCGCGGCCCAGGTGGGCGCCGCCCGCCTGATCGACAACGTCTTGATCGAACCGCGAACCACGCAAGGAAACACCTAAAGGAGAGCTGGGAGACCGATGCAGAGGCAGATGCTCAAGTCCAAGATCCACCGGGCGACGGTGACCGACTGCGACGTCGATTACATCGGCAGCATCACGATCGACACCGAGCTGATGGCCGCCGCCGACCTGATCACCAACGAGCAGGTCCACGTCTGGGACATCGACAATGGCGCCCGCTTCGTCACCTACGCGATCGACGGCGAGCCCGGCTCGGGCACGATGCAGGTCAACGGCGCCGCCGCCCACCTGACCCGCCCCGGCCACAAGATCATCGTCGCCTCCTTCGGCGCCTACGACGAGCGCGACATCGAGACCTACTCGCCGGTCGTCGTCCACGTCGGCGAGGACAACGAGATCGTCGCCGTCGACAGCCACCCCGAGGTGCTGCTCGCCGAGCCGGCGCACGCATCCGACGCGGAGATGGTCTGATGAGCTCCGGCGCCCGCTCCCATACCGCGCCGCCGTCGGCCGACCGTCCGCCGGTCAGCCTGCCGCGCCTGGCCGAGATGAAGGCCAAGGGCGAACCGATCGCGATGGTCACCGCCTACGACTATCCGTCGGCCAAGGTCGCCGAGGAGGCGGGCGTCGACGTCGTCCTGGTCGGCGACTCGGCGGCCAACGTGGTGCTCGGCCACTCCGGCACCGAGGCGGTGACGATGGAGGAGATGCTGGTCCTCGGCAAGGCGGTGCGCCGCGGCCTGACCACTCCTCTGATGGTCGGCGACATGCCCAAGGGCAGCTATGAGTCGAGCAACGAGGTCGCGGTCGAAAACGCGATGCGCCTGGTCAAGGAGACCGGCTGCCAGACGGTGAAGCTGGAGGCGGGAGGGATCTCGGTCGAGCGCGCCCGGGCGATCGTCCGCGCCGGCATCCCGACGATGGGCCACGTCGGCCTCACCCCGCAGACCGCGACCGCACTGGGCGGTTACAAGGCCCAGGGCAAGACCGCGGAGAGCGCGATCAAGCTCTGCGAGGAGGCGCTCGCCCTGGAGGCGGCCGGCTGCTTCGCGATCGTCTTCGAGGCGGTGCCCACCGCCGTCACCGAGGCGATCGTCGAGAAGCTCGAGATCCCGACGATCGGCATCGGCGCCGGCCCCGCCACGGCGGGCCAGGTTCTCGTCTTCCACGATCTGCTCGGCATCACCACCGGCCGCATGGCCAAATTCGTCAAGCAATACGCCGACATCCACGAGCGGATGGTCGACGGAATGCGCCGCTACGTATCCGAGGTCCGCACCCATCACTTCCCCGAACCCGACCACGTCTACGGCATCGAGCCCGCCGAGCTCTCCGAGTTCCGCAACTACCTCGACCAGGAGAGCCTCAGCTCGGCCAAGGCGTGGGACTGGGAGCCGCTGGCGTAGAAGCTCCCTGGCCGAGGAGCGCCTGGTACATCTGTCGAAGCCAGGGAGTAGAGGGGGGAGAGTTGACGTGGTTGGCAGCTTGATCCCCAGTGCTCTTCAAGCAGCGATCTCTCCAATCGGCCAGCCCAATCTCGCATCCAGCGATTCGCCTGGACGCACCACGCCAAAACCCGCGTCAAAGAGCGACGCCTCGACGGCACGCAGATCGAGCGCTTGGTGGCCGAACGGCACCAGGCACGGGCGATCAACCGCGGCCGGGCGCAGTGGCGGATAAGCGGGCTGATGACTGACGGCCGAACGATCGTGGTCGTCTATGACCATCCCCATGGCAGCGACCAGGGCGGAGCAAGGATTGTGAGCGCGTGGCAGACGTAGCAACAGGAGACATGGAGCGTTACCCTCGAACGACGATGCGCATTCATTACGACCCCGAGGTCGACATCGCGCTGATGGTGATCGAGCGCGGAGAGGCCGTCAGCGAGGAGCATGAGTGGGGCTTGATCGACCGTGATCCCGGTGACGATCACCTGATGGGTTTCGAGGTCTGGGACGCCAGCCTCCGACTGCCCCATGAGCTGCTGGAGGCCCTTCCCCGACCGGGGTCGTCGGCAGGCACAAGTCCCGACGCTGCGTAGCACGTCGCGAAAGCGGCATCGGCACCGACCCTGGCACCGCCGGCCAGGTCCTCGTCTTCCACGACCTGAGGTCCGCACCCATCACTTCCGAAACCCGACCACGTCTATGAGCGCCGCCGCAGCGGCGACATCTTTTCTCAGTACGCATCCGATCTTGACCGAGTATGGACGCTGTTCTGAGTAATCGTCCTCGGAAACGTCTCAGACAACACATTTTCACGTCAGGCGTGGTTGCGATAGATATCTTACTTAGTGTCATCTGAGTAAACAAATGACCGGTCGATGTGCGTTCGGTAATAGCCGTAGCTAATTGGCGTATTTCAAGGAGTTTGTTAGCGGTGATCCTCGACAAGACCGCATGCGTACCGGAGAATCGCCTCGAATTGCAGGGGGGCTGACGGCGTAAGGCGGTTTGCAAGTCACTTCTCTTGCCGGTCGAGTAGTCAGGTCTATCGAAGCATAGAGACAGGAGACCGATGCCGCACCGGTGGAGGACTCGAACTACGATTCGATCTGGTGCCCGTCTACGAGTTCGAGTGCGAGGAGTGCGGTGAGCGGTTCGAGGAGCTGACCGCGGTCGGTGCCGAGGCCATCACCTGTCCGGCCTGTGGTTCGACCCGCTCGAAGAGGCTCTGGTCGCGGGTCTCGCCCGCTTCGCGGCAGCCGAGGGGCGCGGCGGTCCGGTCCGACGAATCGCGCCGCGGGGAGCGCGAAGCGGCACGCTCGGAGCGCTTGGCGGAGACGAAGCGCAGGCGCGAGGCCCAGAGATGAGCTTCCGGTGCGCTTTTTGTGGTCTATGTCCGGATAAGGCGCACCGGAAGGGGGGAGGGGTGGGATGAGCGCTGGCGCGGAGGGGCGGCGGGAGGAGTTGGTCGCTCTCTACAAGGAGGTGCAGGCGTGCACCAGGTGTCCCCTGCACGAGACGCGGACGAACGCCGTGTTTGGGGCGGGGGACGCGGACGCGGATCTGATGTTCGTCGGCGAGGCGCCGGGGGCCGAAGAGGACCGGCAGGGGCTGCCGTTCGTCGGGCGGGCGGGGCAGTTGCTCAACCAGATGCTGGAAGGGATCGGGCTCTCGCGCGAGGAGGTCTTCATCGCCAATGTGCTGAAGAGCCGGCCGCCGGGTAATCGCGATCCCCTGCCGCTGGAGATCGAGGCCTGCCGGCCCTATCTGTTCGAGCAGATCCGGCTGATCGAGCCGACCGTGATCTGCACCCTGGGCAACTTCGCCACCAAGCTGCTGAGCGGCAACCCGGCCGGGATCACGCGGGTGCGCGGCGCGCCACAGGTGCACGAGCTGGGCGGGCGCACAGTGTTCCTGCTGCCGCTCTTTCACCCGGCCGCGGCGCTGCGCACGCCGGCGGTCAAGGAGACGCTGCGCGAGGACTTCGCCACCCTGCCGGACCTGCTGGCGATGGGGCCGCCGGTGCCGGCCGAAGAGCCGCTCGAGGAGCCCGGCGAGACGGCCGAGGCGCCGCCCGAGCCCGCCGCCGACCAACTCGACTTCTTCGGGTGAGCGCCACGCTGACCCAATCCGCCGCTGAGACCGAAGCGCTCGGCGCCGAGCTCGCCGCGCGCCTCGAGCCCGGCGACGTGGTCGTCCTCCACGGCGAAGTCGGCGCCGGCAAGACGACCCTGATCCGCGGCGCCTGCCGGGCGCTGGGCGTCAGCGAGCCGGTCACCTCGCCGACCTTCACGATCGGCCAGCGCTACGCGGGCGGCCGCCTGCCGGTCTCCCACCTCGACCTCTACCGCCTCGAGGGCGGCCTCGACGGCGAGGACCCGGCTCTGCTCGACGACTACCTGGACCCGCGCGGCGTCGCCTTCGTCGAGTGGCCCGCGGCGGCCGAGCCGCGGCTCTCCGGCAACAGGGTGATCGCCGTCGATCTCCGCCATGCCGGCGGCGACCGCCGCGAGATCGATCTGCCCGCCGCATCGGCCCCCGCATAGCCGTGTTCGAGAGGGAAGGTGCGTGTAGCATCGAACGAACGTTGAAAGCGAACGGAGGGGACGCGAGATGAAGGGACTGAAGACGCTGACGGCGATGCTGCTTGGGGTCGCCCTGGTGGCCAGTGCGGCACCGGCGTCGGCGGGCGCGGCGGCGTACAAGCACTACGTCTCCTGCGGGGTCTCACAGAACGCGAAGGCCAAGCACAAGTGCCCGAAGAACGCGAAGAAGGGCGCCTTCTTCAAGAGCCTGCAGGCCGACGTCAACTACAGCGTCTGCGTCAAGTTCCCGACCGGGAAAAACATCTGCGCCAAAGCGCAGCCGGCGACCCAGGGAACCCTCTACGTCAACAAGATCACTTCGAACATCCCCGGCAAGCACCGGGTGAGCTGGTTCGTCGAAGGCAAGCGGGTCGGCGTCTTCTTCTTCCAGGTCACTGGCTGAGCGCGTCCCCCAGCCAGGCGCGGTCGTCGGCTTCGACACAGCGACCGCCGACACCGCCGTCTGCGCGACGCGCGGCGGCGAGTTGCTGCACGAGCAATTGCTTGGCCTGGCGCCCGACGGCAGCCCGCGCCACTCGACCGGGCTGCTCGCCGAGATTGAGCGGGCGGCGGCCGCGGCAGGCGGCTGGGAGGCCGTGGGGCGGATCGCGGTCGGCCTCGGGCCGGGCTCCTTCGTCGGCATCCGGATCGGCATCGCGACGGCGCGCGGCCTAGCCGCCAGCACCGGCCTCCCGGTGAGCGGCATCTGCACCCTGGACACCCTCGGCCGAGCCCTCACCCAGCGAACGTCCGGCTCCGGTGGTCCTTTGCCCGGGATGGAGGGGCAAAGGACCACCGCAAGCCTCGCGGTGCTCGACGCGCGTCGCGGTGAGGTCTTTGCCGCGCTCTACGCGCCCGGCGGCGAGCGGATTTGGGAGCCGTTCGTCGCCGCTCCGGAGGAGCTCGCCGAGCGGCTCGCGTCACTGCCCGCGCCGCCGCTGGCGGGGGGGTCGGGCGCGGTACGATTTCGCCAAGAGCTGGCGAGCCGGGGCGCCGTCGTCCCCGGCGATTCCGATCCCGTGCACCGGGTCGCCGCGCGGCACCTCTGCGCCCTGGCGGAGGCCGCGGCGGGCGGGAACGAGGTGCCCCTCCAACCGATCTACCTGAGACCTCCCGATGCGCAGCGATGGCGTGAGCGACACGATTCCCAGAGACGAGACTGAGGCGGCCGGCGGCGCGGCGACGATCCGCCGCCTCGCCTACAGCGACCTGCCCCGGGTGATCTCGATCGAGCGGCGTTCCTTCCCGACCCCCTGGTCGCTGGCGATGTTCGTGCTGGAGCTGTCCAAGCCATCGGGCATCTGCCTGGCGGCGACGGACGGGGACGAGCTGCTCGGCTACCTGGTCTGCTCGCGCTACGACCAGGTCTGGCACCTGATGAACGTCGCGGTGGCGCCCGAGCGGCGCCGATCGGGCGTCGCCCGCGGGCTGATCGCCCGCCTGGTCGAGGAGGGCGGCGGCCGGCTGCCCTTCACGCTCGAGGTGCGCGTCTCCAACCGGCCGGCGATCGCGATGTATGAGCGGCTGGGCTTCCGCTCGGCGGGCGTGCGCCCCCGGTATTACCAGGACAACGGCGAGGACGCTCTGATCATGTGGCTGGACTGATCCTGGCGATCGAGACTTCCTGCGACGACACCTGCGCCGCGGTGCTCGACAGCGGGCGGGCGCTCTCCAACGTGATCTCCTCGCAGGCCGCGGCGCACGCCGAGTTCGGCGGGGTCGTCCCCGAGGTCGCCTCGCGCCAACACCTGGAGCTGGCGACGCCGGTCGTTGCGGCGGCGCTGTCGAAAGCCGGCGGGACCCTCGACGAGATCGAGGCGGTCGCCGTCACCGCCGGCCCGGGCCTGATCGGCGCCCTCCTGGTCGGGGTCAGCACGGCGAAGGCGATCGCCGCACCGCGCCGCCTGCCGCTGATCCCGATCGACCATCTGCAGGGCCACGTCGCCGCCAACTTCCTGGAGCCCGAGCCGCTCGAGCCGCCCTTCCTCTGCCTGATCGCCAGCGGCGGCCACACGCTGCTGGCCGGGGTCCGCGAGCACTGCGGCTACGAGCTGCTCGGCCAGACCCTCGACGACGCCGCCGGCGAGGCCTTCGACAAGGTCGCCCGCCTGCTCGGCCTCGGCTACCCGGGCGGCCCGGCGTTGCAGCGGCTGGCAGAGGAGGGCGATCCCGAGACCTTCGAGATGCCGGTCGCGATGCGCAACGACCCGGGCCTCGACTTCAGCTTCAGCGGCCTGAAGACAGCGCTCGCCTACCTCTGTCGCGACCTCGGCGAGGCGGGGGTCGAGGAGCGCCGCGCAGACCTGGCGGCCAGCTTCCAGGCCGCCGCCGTCGGCCAGCTCGTCGCCAAGCTGGAGCGGGCGCTGAAGCGGGGGGAGTGGCGCGCCGTCGCGCTCGGCGGCGGGGTCGCCGCCAACGGCCCGCTGCGCGAGGCGGTTGCCGCGCTCTGCGAGCGGCGCGGCGTCGCCCTCAAGCTGGTGCCGATCGAGCTCTGCACCGACAACGCCGCGATGATCGGCTCCGCCGCCCGCTTTGCCACGCCGATCCCCTACCCGGATTACCTCGCCTACGACGCCTTCGCCAGCGGCGAACGGGCCACCGCGTGAGCCAAGTCACCGTCTACTCGCGGCCGGGCTGTCACCTCTGCGAGGAGGCGATCGAGGCGCTGGCGCGCCTGCACGCCGAGGGCTACCGCTTCGAGCTGCACGAGGTCGACATCGAGAGCGAGGATCTCCTCTTCAAGAGGCTGCTCGAGAAGATCCCGGTCGTGGAGATCGACGGCAAGGTCGTCTCCGAGTTGATCCTCGACGAGGCCGCGGTCCGCGGCGCGCTCGGGGCGGCCGGCACGACGGCCGGCTGATCAGTGGCCCGGGCCGCTCTCGCATTCGTGCGAGCGGCCGACGCCCGGCAGGCCGTTGCAGTAGTCGTAGCCCGGCCCGCCGTAGAGCTGGTCGCTGCCCGGCCCGCCGTAGAGCCTGTCGTTGCCGCCTTCGCCATGGCAGCCGTCGCTGCCGCTCCCCATCCTGCAGACGTCGTTGCCCGGCCCGCCCCAGCAGCCATCGCTGCCGCGCCCGGTCTGGCAGTAGTCGTTCCCCGGCCCGCCCACGCAGTCGGTGTTGACCGGGCCCGAGATGCAGACGTCGTTGCCGCCGCCGCCGACGCAGCGGTTGCGCGGCGTCCCTTCCGGGTAGCAGAAGTCGCGCTCGCTGTTGCCGATCAGCTTGTCCGAGCCGGCGCCGAGGTGCGCGGTGAGCGGCGCCGGCAGCGGGCTGAGCACTTCCACCTTGTCGCTGCCAGGGCCGGTGTTGACTTCGATTGAGCCGATGTTGGTGAGCGGGCAGGCGGCGGCGCCGCGTCCGCGGATGAAGCCGCAGCTCCCACTGAGGGCTTCCATCGGGCCGGTGACGACGAGGGTCGACCCGTTGACCGAGAGCCGCAGGTGGGTGCCCGAGGCGGCGCCCTGGATCGTCAGGGCTCCCTGCGGAATCGCCGCGGGGGCGAGGCCGAGCAGCAGCGTTCCGGCCAGGGCGAGGATCGAGAAGACGCGCCTCACGGTCAGCGACGCAGGGTAGCGAGAAGCGGGAGGCTAATCGCCGAGCAGCCGATCGAAGCGCAGCGCCGCTCGGCTGGGCATGACGAGCGAGTCGCTGACGTGCAGTAGCCCGGCCCCGGCGAGGTCGCGCACGGCGCGCTCCACCGCGTCACGCTCGGCGAAGGGGCCATCCTCGCTGCCCAGCTCCAGCGCGAGCTCTTCGCGCGTGAGGATCGCCGGGTGGAGGGCGAGGACGTGCTGGAGAACCGCCGACTCGAGCGCTACGTCCTCGGCGTCGGTGCTGCGGATGTCGTCCCGTTCGTCCACTGACTCCTACCTAAGGGTGCCGGCCGCCTTTCTCTCCCCCCTTGCGACCTTTTTCTGTTTTTCCTTTGGGCGGGTCCTTTGTCGTTTCCAGCGCGCGTCGGGCCCATTTGGCTTTCAGCGAGAGGCGGTAGAAGTGCTGTGTGGCGCCGCGCACCCGTTCCGTGCGCGTCAGCCGCACCGCCTCGCACTGCTCGAGCACGCGCACGTGGTAGCTGAGCACGCTGAGCGGCTCATCGAGCGCCTCCGAGAGCGCGCTGGGGGTCCACTCCCGGCGCTTATCCATCATCAGCCGCAGGATCCGCCGCCGCACCGTGTGGGCCAGGCCCTCGAAGAGGTCGACCGATTTGCCCTTGTCGTTGCTCCCCATCCTGGGGCGGGAATATAAAGCAAACGAAATCTACTGTCTGTCAAGGAATTGTCTGCGGCAAGGGAACGTGCAGTGCCGCCGCTCCGCGCCCGGCTCAGGCGTCCTCGCGGACGCCGCCCATCTCGGTGAAGACGGCGGTCGGCCCGCCGTCGGCCCGCTGCTCGTCGGCGATCACGTGCGAGACGGCGTTGATCAGCGCCAGGTGGGTGAAGGCCTGGGGGAAGTTGCCGAGGTGCTGGCCGCTTGGGGCGTCGAGCTCCTCAGCGTAGAGGTCGAGCCAGCCCGAGGACTCGAGCAGACGCTCGCATAGCGAGCGGGCGCGATGGCGCTCGCCGATCTCCGAGAGCGCCGCGACGAGCCAGAAGGAGCAGATCAGGAAGGTGCCCTCCTCGCCGCTGAGGCCGTCGTCGGTCTCGTCCACCTTGTAGCGGAGGACGAGCCCGTGCTGGGTCAGGTCGCCGGCGATCGCGTCGACGGTTGCGCGCACCCGGGGGTCGTCGGCGGGGAGGAAGCGCAGCAGCGGGATCAGCAGGGTCGAGGCGTCGAGCGCGTCGGTCTCGTAGTGCTGGCGGAAGACTCCGTCGCGCACGCCCCGCTCGAGGATCTCGGCCCGCATCCGCTCGGCCGTCTCCTCCCATTTGCCGGCGACCTCGGCGAAGCCGGAGCCGCGGGCGAGGCGAGCGCCCCGGTCGACCGCGACCCAGATCATCAGCTTCGAGGAGACGTAGTGCCGTGGCTCGCCGCGTGACTCCCAGATCCCCTGGTCGGGGTGCTCCCAGGCCTCGATCGCGGCTTCCACCTGGTAGCGGATCAGCTGCCGGTCAGCCGGTGTCGCCGAGCCGCGCAGCGCCTTCTGGTGCAGGTAGATCGAGTCGAGCAGGGCGCCCCAGACGTCGTTCTGGCGCTGGCTGTAGGCGCCGTTGCCGATCCGCACCGGGCGGGCGCCGCCGTAGCCGCCCAGGTGGTCGAGCGTGCTCTCGGTCAGGTCGCGCTCGCCGCCGATCCCGTACATGATCTGCAGGTCGGGGTGGCCCCTGCAGACGTCGAGGATGAAGCGCATGAAGTCGCGCGCCTCCTGGTCGAAGCCGAGCGTGTGCAGGGCCCAGAGGCTGAAGGTCGAGTCGCGGATCCAGCTGTAGCGGTAGTCCCAGTTGCGCTCGCCGCCGGGGGTCTCGGGCAGCGAGGTCGTCGGCGCGGCGAGGACCGCCCCGCTCGGCGCGTAGGTGAGGCCCTTGAGGACGAGCGCCGAGCGCTGCAGGTGGATGCGCCAGGGGTGGTCGGGGAACTTGCCGGCACGCAGCCATTCGCGCCAGAACTCTTCGGTCGAGTCCAGCCGCTCGAGCGCCTCCGGGGCGCTGCGCGGGCCGCCAAGGTCGCGGTCGCCCCAGGTGACGGCGCAGAACCCGGTTTCGTCCTCTCGCAAGCGGATCGTGCCGCGGGCGACGCCGTCTTCGAGCGAGAGCTCCATGTCGCTGGTCAGGCTCAGCTCGGCGCCGTCGGGGCCGGTGGCGGTCGCCTCGCCGATCTCGCCGCCGCTCCAGATCGCCGGCTCTGCGCCGTAGGCGAAGCGCGGCGCGCACTCCATCGCGACCTCGACCTCGCCGTCGACGCAGGTGAAGAGACGCAGCAGCGAGCAATCGGACTCGTGTTCCGTGCTCGGCCTGCGGCTGCCGCCCTCGGACGCCCACTCGGCGATCGAGAGCAGGTCGTGGGTGACGAGCCAGCCGGTCTCGGTCTCCCAGGTCGTCTCGATTACCAGCGTGCCGGGCTCGTAGCGGCGGCTGATCGGCACGATCACGCCGCGCGGCGCCACCTTGAAGTGGCCGGCGCCGCGGTCGAGCACGCTGGCGAACACGCTGGGCGAGTCGAAGCGCGGCAGGCAGAGCCACTCGACGCTGCCGTCGTAGGAGACGAGCGCGCCGGTGTGGCAGTCGGAGAGGAAGCCGTAGCCGCCGATTGGCGGGAAGCGGGTGTCGGCAGGGCTCACGGAAGTGCCAAGCTACCACCGTGAGCAGCGTGTTCTTCGCGCACGTCGCCGGGGCCTTCGCCCCGATCGAGGTCTTCCCGATCACGATCGGCGGCGTCGCCTACTGGGCGAGGGTGCGGTCCCTCTCCTGGGATGGCCGCCCGGTGCCGTTCTGGCGCCAGATCTGCTTCGGCTCGGGCCTGCTGGTCATCGCCGTCGCCCTCTTCAGCCCGATCGGCCACATCTCCGACGAGCTGGTGATCGCCCACATGGTCGAGCACCTGCTGATCGGCGACATCGCCACGCTGCTGATCGTCCTCGGCCTGACCAAGGCGATCCTGCAGCCGATCCTCGCGATCCGGATCTTCAACCGGCTGCAGATCCTCACCCACCCGCTCGTCGCCTTCCCGCTCTGGGCGATCGACTTCTACTTCTGGCACGTGCCGCCGATCTACGACGCCGCCTACGGGACGGCGCCGATCCACGCGCTCGAGCACACCGCGTTCTTCATCTTCGGCTGCCTGATGTGGATGCCGGTCTTCGGCCCGCTGCCCAAGCCCGAGTGGTTTACGGCCGGCTGGAAGGTCGGCTACGTGATCGCCGTGCGCTTCGTCAGCGCGATCCTCGGCAACGTGCTGATGTGGTCCGACACGGTGCTCTACCCGATCTACGGTCGCGGCGAGCACTACTGGGGGGTCTCGCCGATCGCCGACCAGAGCACCGCCGGGGTGATCATGATGATCGAGGGCACCTTCCTCGCCCTCGGCGTGCTTGCCTGGGTCTTCTTCGAGGTGGCCCGCGAAGGGATCGAGAAGCAGCGCCTGCTCGACCTCGCCCGCGACCGCGGCGTACCCCTCGACGAGCGCCGCGCGCAGCGCGCGGTGACGGCCGGCCACGGTGCCCTGCTCGAAGAGCGGATCGCAAAGTCTGGGGGAGGGGACCGTGTCCCGACTGGATAGAGCCCGCGCCTGGCTGGTCACCGGCCCGCTGGGCCGCGGCGCCGCCTTCGCGATCGACTTCGCCCTCGCCATCCGCACCGCGCTAGGGTCTCGCGCTCGGTGAAGACGTCTGTCACAGAGCTGCCCGAGTCGCGGGCCAAGGTCGAGGTCGAGGTGCCGGCCGAGCAGGTCGAGCGCGGCATGCAGCGCGCCGCCCGGGCGCTGGCGCGCGAGATGAAAATGCCCGGCTTCCGCAAGGGCAAGGCGCCGCCCTCCCTGGTCATCCAGCGGCTCGGCTACGGGACGGTGCTGCAGGAGGCGATCCGCGACTCGCTGCCGGAGTGGTACGAGCAGGGGCTGCTCGGCTCGGGGATCAGCCCGGTCGGCGACCCCAGCATCGAGATCGTCTCGGCGCCCGAGGCCGAGGGCGAGGCACTCAGCTTCGAGTTCGAGATCGGCGTGCGGCCGGAGGCGACGCTGGGCGAGTACAAGGGCCTCGAGGTGGGGCGGGCCGAGGCCGAGCCGTCGGATGAGATCGTCGACCGCGAGATCGAGCGGATCCGCGCCGGTTTCGCGCGGCTGGAGCCGGTCGAGCGTGAGGCGGCCGAGGGCGACGTGCTGCTGATCGACTTCGAGGGGCTGCTCGACGGCAAAGCGTTCGAGGGCGGCAAGGCCGCCGACTACCTGCTCGAGCTGGGCAGCGACCAGCTGATCGAGGGCTTCGAGGCGCAGCTCCTCGGTGCCGGAGCCGAGGAGTCGCGCGAGGTCAAGGTGACCTTTCCCGAGGACTACCAGGCAGAGAACCTGGCCGGCGAAGACGCGGTCTTCGCGGTCGAGGTGAAGGAGGTGCGGGAAAAGATCCTGCCCGAGCTCGACGACGAGTTCGCCGCCGAGGCCTCGGAGTTCGAGACGCTCGAGGAGCTGCGCGCCGACATCGCCAAGCGGGTCGGCGAGGCGGTCGACGAACGGGCCGAGCAGGACTTCCGCGTCGCCGCCGTCGACGCCGCCGTTGACGCCGCCACGGTCGAGGTGCCCGAGGCGCTGGTCAGCGGCCGGGCCGAGGAGCGCTGGGCGCGGGTCGAGCGCCAGCTCGCCGGCAGCGGGATGAGCCCCGACGCCTACCTGCAGATGCAGGGCAAGACCCGCGAGGAGGTGATCGTCGAGTCGAAGCCCGACGCCGAACGCGAGCTGAAGCGCGAGGCCGTGCTGGCCGCGATCGCCGCGGCGGAGGGCCTCGAGGCCGGCGAGGAGGAGATGGTCGAGGCGCTTGCCCATACCGCCGAGCACGAGCGGACCACGCCCGAGAAGCTGCTTGCCCGGTTGCGCGAGAACGGCCGCGACGCGATGGTCCGCGAGGACATCGTCGTGCGCAAGGCGATCGACCTGGTCGTCGAGGCGGCGAAGCCGATCCCGCTCGAGCAGGCCGAGGCGCGCGAGAAGATCTGGACGCCCGAGAAGGAGAAAGAGCAGGAGGAGAAGCCCTCCGAGCTCTGGACTCCCGGCTCCGAGTAGCCGACCGACGGCCTTCTATAGAGTGCGCGCCATGAGTCCCCTGGTTCCGATGGTTGTCGAGCAGACCTCGCGCGGCGAGCGCTCGTTCGACATCTACTCGCGCCTGCTCAACGAGCGGATTGTCTTCCTCGGCACGCAGGTCAACCAGGAAATCGCCAACCTGATCGTCGCCCAGTTGCTGCACCTCGAGTCCGAGGACCCGGACAAGGACATCAGCCTCTACATCAACTCCCCCGGCGGCGACGTCTACGCCGGAATGGCGATCTACGACACGATGCAGTTCATCAAGCCCGACGTGCAGACGATCTGCGTCGGGATCGCGATGAGCATGGGCGCCCTGCTGCTGGCCGGCGGCGCGGCCGGCAAGCGGATGTCGCTGCCCAACTCGAAGATCCTCATCCACCAGGTCTCGGCCGGCTTCCAGGGCCAGGCGACCGACATCGAGATCCACGCCAAAGAGATCATCGACGTCCGCCGCCGCCTAGACGAGATCATCGCCAAGCACACCGGCCAGCCCTTCGACAAGGTGACGAACGACACCGATCGCGACTACTTCATGAGCGCCGAGGAGGCGAAGGAGTACAGCATCGTCGACCGGGTCATCGAACACCACTGAGGCGCTCGGCCGCTCAGAGTTCCAGTTCGTACTCGATCGAGGGCTCGGCGATGGCGCCGGTGGTGTCGTAGAGGCGCTGGGCGCGCTTGTTGTCCTGGGCGGTCAGCCAGGTGAGGCGGGCGGCGCCACGCTCGCGGGCGACCCCGGCGCTGGCGTCGATCAGCGCCCGGCCGACCCCCTCTCCGCGCGCCTCGGGGACCACGTAGAGGTCATTGAGCAGCACCACCTCGGCCGGGATCAGCGACGTATAGGTCCAATAGAGACAGGCGTAGCCGACCAGCTCACCGCCGTCCCACGCCCCAAGCAGCACCCCCCGCTCGCTCGGCGCGACGAACCCGCCAAAGAACTCCCGATTCCGCCCCGCATCAACGTCCTCGACCTCATAAAAGCGCTGGTACTCCCCAATAAGCGGCAGAACCTTCTCGAGCTGCCCCTCCGTAACGGCTTCGATGTTCAACTCAGCGGCAATCGTCCCAGGCTACCTGGCGCTGGTCGGACCCCAGGGGGGTCGGGTGCCCCTCCTCAAAACACTCAAGCGAGCCTCCCGGCGAGCGTTTTGAGGAGGGGCACCCGACCCTCCCGCGCCGCCCACCCCGCGCAAGGTTGCGCTCACGGGGAGGGTCGGCGACCCTGGCGAAGTAAAGACGGCCGACAGGGCCGGCTTGATGCTCCCTTTAAGCTGTGGAGCGCGAGCCGGCAGGTAACCCACTGCCCCTAAGGAGGGGATTTCGCTGGCACGGCCCACAGACTCGAACGAGCAGCTCCTCTGCAGCTTTTGCGGCAAGTCGCAGCGCCAGGTCAAGAAGCTGATCGCCGGCCCGGGCGTCTACATCTGCGACGAGTGCATCGACCTCTGCAACGAGATCATCGACGAGGAGCTGACGCCGCCCGCCGCGGTCGAACTCGAGAACCTGCCCAAGCCGCGCGAGATCCACGAGGTCCTGCAGGAGTACGTGGTCGGCCAGGAGGCGGCGAAGCGCGCCCTCTCCGTCGCCGTCTACAACCACTACAAGCGCGTCCAGATGAGCCAGGCCGAGGACGTCGAGGTCGAGCTGCAGAAGTCCAACATCATGCTGCTCGGGCCGACCGGGTGCGGCAAGACGCTGCTCGCCCAGACCCTCGCCCGCATCCTCAACGTCCCCTTCGCGATCGCCGACGCGACGGCGCTGACCGAGGCCGGCTACGTCGGCGAGGACGTCGAGAACATCCTCCTGAAGCTGATCCAGGCCGCGGACTACGACGTGAAAAAGGCCGAAACGGGGATCATCTACATCGACGAGATCGACAAGATCGCGCGCAAGGCCGACAACCCGTCGATCACCCGCGACGTGTCCGGCGAAGGCGTGCAGCAGGCGCTGCTCAAGATCCTCGAGGGAACGACCGCCTCGGTTCCCCCCCAGGGCGGGCGCAAGCACCCCCACCAGGAGTTCCTGACGATCGACACGACCAACATCCTCTTCGTCTGCGGCGGCTCCTTCGCCGAACTCGACAAGGTGATCGAGCGGCGCGTGGGCGACCGCGGGGTTGGCTTCGGCGCGGCGATCTCCTCGCGTGAGGAGAAGGACGCCGGCGAGTGGTTCGAGCAGGTCCTGCCCGAGGACCTGATGGAATACGGCCTGATCCCGGAGTTCATCGGCCGTCTGCCGGTCGTCGCCGCGATCCACCAGCTCAGCCGCGACGACCTGATCACGATCCTCACCGAGCCCAAGCACGCCCTGACCAAGCAGTTCCAGCGCTTCTTCGAGTTCGACGAGATCGAGCTGGTCTTCGCCGAGGACAGCCTCAAGGCGATCGCCGACAAGGCGCTCGAACGGGAGACCGGCGCCCGCGGGCTGCGTTCGATCCTCGAGGAGACGCTGCTCGACGTGCAGTTCGAGCTGCCCTCGCGGCGCGACGTGACCAAGTGCGTGGTTACGCGTGAGACGATCGAGCAGGGTCGTCGGCCGACCCTGGTCACCGAGGCGGCGCCGCAGGACATCGGCGGGGTTGGGGACGAACTCAGCGAGGAATCGGCTTAGGGGTGGGGCGGCGGGTGCCCCTTCCCAAAACGCTCGCCGGGAGGCTCGCTTGAGTGTTTTGGGAAGAGGCACCCGCCGCCCTTCCAACGCTTGGCGCTGAGACGACCAAAGGCGCGGATATCTAGACTCGCCTCGGTGGACGAGGGTCGGCGGAAAAAGCTTGAAGGGGCGACTCGGTATGAGCCCGGGGAGGTTGAGTCGCGGGTCTTTGCGGAATGGCTTGAGGCCGGGTACTTCCATCCGGAGGCGGAGGGGACTCCTGGGGAGAACTACTCGGTTGCGATTCCGCCTCCGAATGTGACGGGGGCGCTGCATATGGGGCATGCGCTGAATGGGGCGATTCAGGATGCGCTGGTGCGGATGAACCGGATGCGGGGGCGGAACACGCTCTGGATCCTTGGGACCGACCATGCGGGGATCGCGACGCAGGCGGTGGTCGAGAAAATGCTGCGCGCCGAAGGCGTCGACCGCCGCGAGCTCGGTCGCGAGGAGTTCGTCAAACGGGTCTGGGAGTGGCGCGAGGAGTACGGATCGCGGATCGTCGAGCAGTACAAGCGGCTCGGCGCCTCCTGCGACTACGAGCGCGAGCGCTTCACCCTCGACGAGGGCTACGTGAAGGCCGTCTACCGAGTCTTCAAGCAGCTCTTCGACAAGGGCTACATCTATCGCGACAACTACATGGTCAACTGGGACCCGGGCTCGCACTCGGCGATCTCCGACCTTGAGGTCGAGAACCGCGAGGTCGAGGACACGCTCTACTCGATCGACTACCCGGTCGAGGACTCCGAGCGGGTGCTGACGGTGGCCACGGTTCGCCCGGAGACGATGCTGGCCGACACGGCCGTCGCGGTCAAACCGGGGGACGAGCGCTACGCCGACCTGGTCGGCGAGCACTGCGTCCTGCCGCTGGTAGGCCGCCGTCTGCCGATCGTCGCCGACGAGCACGTCGACCCCGAGTTTGGCACCGGGGCACTGAAGATCACGCCCGGCCACGATCCCAACGACTTCGAGATCGGCCGCAAGCACGGGCTCGAGGAGATCGTCGTGATCGGCTCCGACGGGCGGCTGACCGCCGAGGCGGGGGAGAGGTTCGCCGGCCTGACGGTGGCCGAGGCGCAGGAGGCGGTGACCGCCGCCCTGCGCGAGAAGGGCGCCCTGCGCGCCGAGCAGCCTTACGTCCACTCGGTCCCCTTCTCGCACCGCTCGGGAGAGAGGATCGAGCCGCTGATCTCGCTGCAGTGGTTCTGCCGCATGGACGAGCTCGCCGCGCCGGCGATCGAGGCGGTGGAGAGCGACCGGGTCCGGATCGCCCCCGGCCAGTGGAAGCGCGTCTACCTGGAATGGATGCGGGAGATCCGGCCCTGGTGCGTCTCGCGCCAGCTCTGGTGGGGACACCGGCTGCCGGTCTGGTACTGCGACCCCTGCGAAGAGACCTTCGTCGCCGAGCAGGCGCCGGAGCGCTGCGGCGCCTGCGGTGGCGAGCTGCGCCAGGACCCCGACGTTCTCGACACCTGGTTCAGCTCGGCGCTCTGGCCCTTCGCCACGCTCGGCTGGCCCGAGGACACCCCCGAGCTGCGCGCCTTCTACCCGACCAGCTTTCTCACCACCGCGCGCGAGATCCTCTTCCTCTGGGTGGCGCGGATGATCATGACCGGGCTCGAGTTCCCCGGCGACGTCCCCTTCGACGACGTCTACGTCCACTCGGTGATCCAGGCCCGCGACGGCCGGCGGATGTCGAAGAGCCTCGGCACCGGGATCGACCCGCTGGAGGAGATCGACGTGCACGGCGCCGACGCCCTGCGCTTCGGCTTGCTCGCGATGTCCTCGACGCAGGACGTGCGCTACTCCGACGCCAAGGTCCAACAGGGCCGCGACCTGGCCAACAAGCTCTGGAACGCCAGCCGCCTGATCCTCCTCAACGGCGCCGACGGGACGATAAGTCAAGCCGGCCTTGACATTTCGGCCCGTCGGCCGGAGGATCGGTGGATTCTCTCGCGGATGGAGCGCGTGATTGCGTCCGTCACTGGGAAGCTCGATGGGTATGACTTCGCTCATGCGGCGCAGGAGGCCTATGCGTTCTTCTGGTCTGAGCTCTGCGACTGGTACCTGGAGATCGTCAAGCCGCGGCTGTATGAGGGGGAGGAGGAGGTCTCGGCGATCCTGCTGTGGCTGCTGGAGCGGACCCTGGGGCTGCTGCACCCGGTGATGCCGTTCGTCACCGAGGAGATCTGGTCGTTCCACCCGAGCCGCGAGGGTCATCTCGCCGTGCACCCGTTCCCCGAGGTCGACGCCTCGCTCTTCGACGAGGAGGCCGAAGCCGAGGTCGAGCGTGGCATCGAGCTGACCCGGCGCCTGCGCGCCTGGCGCGAGATGGTCGAGGCGCCCGCCGCGACCCAGATCTCCGCCCGCTTCGAGGGCGAGTCGCCGCATGAGTTCGTCGGTCGCCTCGCGCGCTTCGAGTTCGCCGCCGACGGCGACCGGCAGATCGCCTCGGTCGGCCCCGTCCGGGTCATGGCCTCACCCGAGATCGACGCCGAGGCGGTCGCGACGCGGCTGGAGAAGCGCCGCGAGGAGCTGCGCTCAGAGGTCACCCGCGCCGAGGGCAAGCTCGGCAACGAGAAGTTCGTCGCCCGCGCCCCGGCCGAGCTGGTCGAGGAGGAGCGGATCAAGCTCGAGCGCTACCGGGCGGAGCTCGAGGAGCTCACGGAATAGACCCGCAGGCCCACCTCGACTCGCTCGAGCCGGTTGGCTGGAAGCTCGGCCTGGAGCGGATGCACCGGCTGAGCACGGCGCTGGGCATGCCGCAGCATCGCTTCGCCTCGGTCCACGTGGTCGGCACCAACGGCAAGTCCTCGGTGACGCGGATGATCGCCGCGCTGCTCGAAGCGCACGGGTTGCGGGCTGGCGCCTGCCTCTCCCCGCATGCGGCGCGCTGGTCAGAACGGGTGCTGATCGGCGGCGAGGAGATCGGCGCGGCCGAGTTCGCCGCCGCCGTCGAGCGCACCGCACAGGCCGCCGAGACGGTCAACCGCGGGCTGGAGGAGGGGGAGGAGGTAACCCAGTTCGAGGTCGCCACCGCGGCGGCCTTCGTCGCCTTCGCCGCGGCCCGGGTCGAGGTCGCCGTGGTCGAGGCCGGGCTCGGTGGCCGCCTCGACGCAACCAACACGATCCCCTCGCGGGTGACTGCGCTGACCTCGATCGGCCTCGACCACACAGAGTGGCTGGGCGAGACCGAGTTGGAGATCGCCGCCGAGAAGCTGGCCGTGCTGCGCGACCACACCACGCTGGTGGTGGGTCGGGTGATCCCGGCGGTGGCGGAGCTGGCCGAGCGGACGGCGAGCGAGCGTGGCGCGCGGCTCGTGATCGCGCCGGAGGACCCGGGCGAGGAAATCGAGCTGCGCGCGGCCGGCCGCTTTCAGCGCCGCAATTTCGCCCTGGCGACGGCCGCCGCCGAGGCGTTCCTCGGCGAGCTCGACCCGGCGAAGGTCGCCGCGGTCGCGGGCGAGCTGACAGTCCCCGGCCGCCTCGAGCGCGTCGCCGACCGGCCGCCGACCTACATCGATGCCGCCCACAACCCCGACGGCGCGGCCGCCGTCGCCGAGGGCGTCGCCGAGCTGGCGGTCGGTCGCCCGGTGGTTGCCTGCATCGCGGTTCTGGCCGACAAGGACGCCAAAGCCATGATCGAGGCCCTGGCCCCAGTCGCAACCCGCGCGATCTGCACCGAGCTACCCGGGCACGCCGCCGACGGGACGAAATGTCAAGGCATGCGCGACATATCGGCCCGTCGGCCCTCGTTCCCGGCGGGGCGGCTGGTTGCGGCTTGTGTTGGGGTTGGGCTGGGGGCGGAGGGGGTCGAGGACTTTGGGGGTGCGGTTGCGCGGGGGCGCGAGCTGGCGCTTGAACTGGGCGGCGTCCTGCTGATCGCCGGCTCTCACTACGCGCTCGCTCCGGCTCGCGCCGCGATCCGGCTGTGGGAGGATTGAGGCGGTGGACGCGAAGACGAAAAGCGCCGGCTCCGAACTGCTCTCGATGATGGCGCTGGTCGCCGGAGTGGTCGCCGCCGTGATCCTCGTCTTCTTCGGCCTCGGCTACCTGTTCGGCAACCTCTTCCTCTGAGGCATCGGAGATTGACCCACCTGGCGGGGGGTCATTGTCGGATGCGAGGGTTCGGCGGACCGGCGGCGAAGTAGACTGCCGCACCCCACCCGCGGGCGGGCGTTCACCCATGGCACTAGCGATCTTCGGCATCAGCAACAGCGGCCTCAACCTGGCCGTCACCCTCTTCCTGCTGGGGATCGTCGTCGTCTGGCTTGCCCTGATCGTCTACACCTACCTCGATGCCCGGCGTCGCATCTCCGATCCCTTCCTCGTCGCCTGCGCCACGGTCGGCTCCTTCTTCCCGTACATCGGCACCGCCGTCTACGCGATCGTGCGCCCGCCGGAGTTCCTCGAAGACGCGCACGAACGCGAGCTGGAGATCCGCGCCGCCGAGCTGCGCGTGCGCCAGCTGACCGAGGCCTCCTGCCCCAAATGCGAATACCCGGTCGAGAAGAACTACCTGCGCTGCCCGAAGTGCCAGCAGCGGCTCAAGGACCCCTGCCCGAGCTGCGGCAAGCCGGTCGACCCGCGCTGGGCCCTCTGTCCCTACTGTGAGAGCGCGCTGCCCGAGCGGCAGCGCAGCCCGCGGCGTTCCCGGCCGAAGCGCAAACCCTCGGCAAAGCCGAAGGACGCCGAGGGCGCCGCGCGGCCGGGGGCGAACGAGGCCGAGAAGGAGACTGCACCGCCAAAACGACCGCAAAGGAGCCCCGCCCGTGAGCCGGACCCTGATCCTCGTAAAGCCTGACGCCTTCCAGCGCGCCCTGACCGGTGAGGTGATCGCCCGCTTCGAGCGCAAGGGACTGCGCATCGCGGCCCTGAAGACGATGCGGGCCGACGAGCCGATCGCCAACCGCCACTACGAAGAGCACACCGAGAAGCCCTTCTTCGGCGAGCTGGTCTCCTTCATCACCGGCGGCACGCTGGTGGCGATGGTGCTCGAGGGCCACGAAGCGGTGCCCGCCGCCCGCCAGCTGATCGGCGCAACCAATCCGGTCGAGGCGGCGCCCGGCTCGATCCGCGGCGACTTCGCGCTCGAGGTGACCTTCAACATGGTCCACGGCTCGGACTCCGACGAGTCGGCCGAGCGCGAGATCGAGATCTGGTTCCCCGAGCTGTCTTGAGGCTGACCCTCGCCTCCGGCTCGCCGCAGAGGGCTGAGATCCTCGGCAAGCTGGGGCTGGAGTTCGAGGTCGTCGTCTCGGGGGTGGATGAGCTCACCGGAGGCGATCCGGACTTCGAGGTGCTCGAGAACGCCCGGCTCAAGGCTCGCGCCGTCGAGCGCGACGGGATCGTGATCGCCTGCGACACCGATGTCGTCCTCGACGGCAGGGCGGTTGGCAAGCCCGCCGACGCGGCTGAGTCGCGGGCCTACCTCGACCGCATGTCGGGCAGTGCGCACGAGGTGCTGAGCGGGCTTGTGGTGCTCGTCGACGGCGAGGAGCGGAGCGGGCTGGAACGGACGACCGTGGTCTTCAAGGAGCTCTCGGAGGCCGAGAAGGAGCGCTACGTTGCGTTTGGGGAGTGGCGGGGGCGGTCCGGGGGGTACGCGATCCAGGCCCTGGGCTCGACCCTGGTCGAGCGGCTCGAGGGGAGCGTCTCCAACGTGGTCGGGCTGCCGGTCGGGCTGCTCGTCGAGCTGGCGCCGGAGCTCTTCTCAGCCGCGTAGGGCGGCCGCCTCGTCGACGTTCGCCAGCAGCGCCTCGACCACGTCGGGGTCGAAGTGCGAGCCGCTTTCGGCGGCGATCGTCTTCACCGCCTCCCGCAGGCTCATCGCCGGCCGGTAGGGGCGGTCGCTGAGCATCGCGTCGAAGGCGTCGGCAACTGCGACGATGCGGCCCTCGATCGGGATCTCGTCGGCTTTCAGCCCCTGTGGGTAACCCTCGCCGTCGTAGCGCTCATGGTGGGTGAGCGCGATCGAGGCCGCCATCCGCAGCAGCTCGCTCTCCGAGCCGGAGAGGATGCGGTGGCCGATGACCGTATGGCGGCGCATCTGCTCCAGCTCCTCCCCGCTGAGGCAACCTTCCTTGCGCAGGATCTCGTCCGGGGTGGCGACCTTGCCGACGTCGTGCATCGGCGCCGCCACGCGCAGCAGGTCGACGCGCTCGGGCTTGAGGCCGAGCTTGCGGCCGAGTATTGCGGCGACCTCGGCCATCCGCTGCACGTGGCGCCCGGTCTCGGCGTCGTGCATCTCGATCGCCCGCGAGAGCCGTTCGATCGTCTCCCGCCGCGAAACCCGCAGCTCCTCGATCGCCCGGCGCTGGGCCTCGATCAGCTCGTGGCGCAGCGCCTCGGTGCGTTCCTCGGCGCTGCCCAGCAGCGCCACCTGGCGGGACTCGTGGGCGAGTTCGAGCTGATGGTGGTGGAGGGTCGTGGCCGCGGTGATCGCCAGCTGCCCTGGCCAGAAGGGCTTGACCAGGTAGTTGTGGGCGCCGAGCTCGAAGGCCCGCTCGGCGATCTCGGGGTCATCGACCCCGGTGACCAGGACGATCGCCGTCTCGGGGTGGGTGCGGGCGATCTCCTCGACCAGGTCGAGGCCGGACTCGCCGGGCATCTGGATGTCGCAGAGGGCGAGGTCGAAGCATTCCCCCGCCAGCTTCTCGCGCGCCTCGGCGACGCTGGTCGCGAACTCGCAGCGGTACTGCTCGCCGAGCGCGCGGTCGACCAGTCGCAGCACCTCGGGCCGGTCGTCGGTGGCGAGGATCCGAGCCCGGCCGTTGGCTTGCTCGTCCCCGTTACCCACCACCGCCCTTCCCAGCGCCTCCCGCGCGGTCAAGAATCTCGCGCACGACTCCCTGAAGCAGCTGTGCGCTGAACGGCTTCTCGATGAACGAGCTGTAGGCCGCCTCGGCGAGCGCTCGCGGCGCCAGCACCTCGTGGCTGTAGCCCGACATGTAGACGACGGGCAGCCCGGGGCGCACCTCGCGCGCCTCGCCGACCAGCTGGGTGCCGAGCATCTCGGGCATGATCACGTCGGAGAGCAGCACGTCGATCCGCTGCCGCTCGCGCCGGCAGACCTCCAGCGCCTCCAGCCCGCTGTCGGTGCCGATCACCGCGTAGCCGCCCTTGTTGAGGATTCGTTCCGCCATGCGCCGCACGTCGGGCTCGCCCTCGACCACCAGCACCACCTCGCCGTCGCCCCGGGTGCGCGCCTCGCCGTCCGCCGGCTTGGGCGCCGGGCTCTGCACCGTCGCCGGCAGGTGGACCTTGATCGTCGTGCCGATCCCCGGCTCGGAGTAGACATCGATCCGCCCATCGGCCGCGGTGACGATCCCGTAGACGGTCGCCAGGCCGAGGCCGGTGCCGTCGTCCTTGGTGGTGAAGAACGGCTCGAAGATGCGATCCACGGTCTCGGGGTCCATGCCGACGCCGGTGTCGCTGACCTTGAGCCGCACGTAGGTCCCAGGCTTGGTGTCGGGGTGCATGTAGGCGTACTCCTCGTCGAGCTCGACGTTCTCGGCCCCGACCACCAGCCGGCCGCCTTCGGGCATCGCATCGCGGGCGTTGACCGCCAGGTTGACGAGGACCTGCTCGATCTGGGCGGGGTCGGCTTCGATTGAGTACAGGTCCTCGGAGAAGGTCTCATGCAGCTCGATCCGCTCACCCAGGGCGCGGCGCAGCAGGTTCTCCAGCTCGGCAAAGAGTTTCGCCAAATCGAGCACCTCGGGTTTGACCACCTCGCGGCGGCTGAAGATCAGCAGCTGCCGGGTGAGCGCCGCGGCGCGCTCGGCGGCGCGGCGGATTTCCTCGACGTCCTGGTGCGCCTGTGAGCCGGGCTCGAGCTCGCCGGCGACGAACTCGGCGTAGTTCATGATCACGCCGAGGATGTTGTTGAAGTCGTGGGCGATGCCTCCGGCGAGCTGGCCGACGCTCTCCAACCGCCGCCCGCGGTCGAGCTGGTGCTGCAGCGCCCTCTCGTGCTCGCTCTCGGCCCGCTCGCTGATGTCGCGGATCGCGGCGGTGGCGATCCGCTCGCCGCCGAGCTCGATGCTGGAGAGGCTGATCTCGACCGGGAACTCGGTGCCGTCCTTCCTCAGCGCGAAGAGCTCCACGCCGGCGCCCATCGGCCGGGTTCGCGGCTCGGCGAAGTAGTTGCCACGGTGTGCGGGGTGGATCTCGCGGAAGCGCGTCGGGACCAGAATCTCCATGGTTTTCCCGATCAGATCGTCGCGGGGGTGGCCGAAGAGCTCCTCCGCCTGCCCGTTGGCGAGCACGATCCTGCCGTCACCACTCACCCCGATGATCGCATCAGGCACGAACTCCAGGAACTGCTCGAATGCCGATCCAGCTCCTTCGGATCTGACGAGGCCCGTCTCGGCTTGCACCGGAAAACCTTCGGTATCTCAATGGGATTAGTCCGGTACACGCAATTATAGGTGCGCGATGGACGGTGTCAAACGAGCCGATTTGTCCAGTTTGGGAGAATCCTCGTCCCGAGGTCGTTCCCCGGCCTCGCGGCACCTTCACGAATGGGCATAATCGGATACCTGAGAAGCCTCGGCGGTCGCGACATGGCGGTCGATCTCGGCACGGCCAACACGCTGGTCTACGTGCGCGGCCGCGGCATCGTCCTCTCCGAGCCCTCGGTCGTGGCGATCGACTCGCAGACCGGCCAGGTGCATGCGGTCGGGGTCGAGGCGAAGCGGATGCTGGGCCGCACGCCGGGCACGATCACCGCGATCCGGCCGCTCAAGGACGGGGTGATCGCCGACTTCGACGTCACCGAGCAGATGCTGCGCCACTTCATCAGGCAGGTTCACTCCAACCGCTTCTCGCACCCGCGCGTCGTCGTCTGCGTCCCCTCCGGCGTAACCGGGGTCGAGAAGCGGGCGGTCGAGGAGGCCTGCCTCTCGGCTGGCGCCCGCCAGGCCTACCTGATCGAGGAGCCGATGGCGGCGGCGATCGGCGCCGGCCTGCCGGTGGCCGAGCCGACCGGCTCGATGGTCGTCGACGTCGGTGGCGGCACCACCGAGGTGGCGGTGATCTCACTTGGCGGGATCGTCGTCTCGCAGTCGATCCGGGTCGGCGGAGACGAGCTCGACGAGGCGATCGTCACCCACTGCAAACACGAGTACAAGCTGGCGATCGGCACGCAGACGGCCGAGGAGGTGAAGCTCGAGGCCGGCTCGGCCTCGCCGCTGGCCGAGGAGGTGCGGGCCGAGATCCGCGGCCGCGACCTGGTCTCGGGCCTGCCGAAGACGATCACGCTCGGCTCCGAGGAGGTGCGCGAGGCGCTTGAGGAACCGGTCGGCCACATCGTCGAGGCGGTCAAGGACACACTCGACCGCACCCCGCCGGAGCTGGCCGGCGACATCATGGACCGCGGCATCACCCTGGCCGGCGGCGGCGCGCTGCTGCAAGGACTCGAACAGCGCCTGCGCGACGAGTGCCAGATGCCCTGTCAACTGGCAGAGTCACCGCTGACGTGCGTGGCGGTGGGGTCGGGCCTCTCGCTCGAGGAGTTCGAGACCATCCATCGCGCCAGCAAGCAGAGCTCCGGAACCCGGCGTTTTGCTTAGCTCTCCTTCATCGCAAGTTCCAAACATAGGTCTTCACCGTGTATCGAAAGCAAGTACGCCGCCGTAGGGCGGTGCTCGCCCTGCTGGTGGTCGGCTCCTTCGTGTTGCTGACGGTCACATACCAGGGCTCGCACGGCCTGCAGAGCGGGGTCAGCACGATCTTCAGCCCGATCCAGTCGGTGGCCGACCGTGCCCTGAAGCCGGCTCGCGACCTGGTCGACTGGTTCGACAAGACCTTCGACGCGCGCGGCGAAAACGGCCGGCTCAAGTCGGAGCTCGCGAAGACGCGCCGCCAGGCGGTCGCCGGCCAGGAGGCGCTGCAGGAGAACGGACAGCTGCGCAAGCTGCTCGAACTCGATCGCAACCCGCCGCTCGTCTACACCAACTACAAGGAGGTCACCAGCCGGGTGATCGCCCGCTCGCCGACCGTCTGGCGCTCGAGCGTGACGATCGATGCGGGCAGCGGCGACGGCGTGCACGTCGACGACCCGGTGATCAGCGGTGAAGGGCTGGTCGGCCGCATCGCCTCCGTCGCGCCGGGTTCCTCACAGGTGATGTTGCTCACCGACGGAGAAAGCGCGGTCACCGCCAAGATCCTCCCCAGTGGCGTGCAGGGAGTGGTGAAGCCCGAAGTCGGCAACCCCGAAACGCTGATCCTCGACTTCATCTCGTCGACCAAGCGCGTGCACGCGGGCCAGACCGTGGTCACCGCCGGCTGGCGGGCGCAGGGCCTGCCGCCTTCGCACTTTCCGCCCGGTCTGCCGTTGGGAGAAGTCACCAAGGCTTCGATCTTCGAACAGGAGGCCAACGCGCAGGTCGACGTGCGGCCCTCCGCCGACCTGCGCAACCTCGACCTGGTCCAGGTTCTCACCGGGGGGTCACGCGGGTGATCGTCACGCCGAAGATCCTCGTCAGGATCGTCGCGATTTGCCTGCTCGGCGTGCTCCTGCAGCTCTCCTTCTTCTCCCAGATCGAGCTCTTCCACGTCAGCCCCGACGTGCTGCCCGCCCTGGTCGTCTGCCTCGGGCTGCTCGGCGGCGCGATGACCGGCGCGGTCAGCGGCTTCGCGATCGGGTTCTTCGTCGACTGCCTGCTGGTCGAGGCGCTCGGCATCACCTCGCTGGTCCTGCTCGGGGTCGGCTACCTCGCCGGCCTCTTCCGCGAGCGCTTCGAGATCCACAGCACGGTCCTGCCGGCGCTGCTCTGCATGGGCTTCACCCTGCTCGCCGAGATCGGCTTCGGCGTGATCCAGCTCCTGCTCGGCCTCGACGCCCCGCTCAGCGTCCTGGTTATCCGCGACCTCCTGCTGAAGAGCGTCTACGCCTTCTTCCTCGGCTGGCCCACCTACCTGCTCATCAGACGGGTCTTGCGGCCCGCCTTGGTCGAAGAGTCGACGGTGCGACGGCGTCGGGCGCCGACTGTGCTTGGGGCGTAGTGGGGTGGGGGTGGCGGGTGTGCCTCTGCGGGAATTTAAGTCGCACGCGCGCTTTGCGCGCTTAGCGACGATGTTGGAGCGCGGGCTGCGCCCGCGCAATAACCGGAATGCTTTTCCGCCGCTTCGCGACATTCCCGCAGAGGCACACCCGCCACCCCCATCAAATCTCCGAGGGCAACGAGTCCCGATCCACAAACACCCATACTCGCTCCAAGCTCAAATCCAGGGCGAACCACCGCGTCAAGCTCCCGGATTGGCCTTCGAAGCTTGGTTCAAAGCTTTGGCCTGGAATGCGGCCTCTACGCTTGAAGCTTCCATGTATCGGGATCCATGCTTTCGCTTCGACGATTTGAGCTTCACGGGCGCTTCGAGTGGGGCGCCTGGCCGTCCTTCGGGCGAATGTCGCGAAGCGGCGGAAATGCAATCCGGTGATTGCGCGCCGCAGGCGCGCTCACGCATAGTCGCTAAGCGCGAAGCGCGTGCGACATCAATTCGCCCGAAGGACGGCCAGGCGCCCCCCACCCAAACGCCCACGAAGCGCGGCTACGGGAGCTCCTGATGTACCGGCGCGGGGACGAGCGGGAACCGGGGATGACGAATCGTCTGGCGGTGCGGATCGCGATCTTCGGGGGCTTTGCGGTGGTCCTCTTCGCGGTGCTCTTCGCCCGGCTCTGGCTGCTGCAGGTGATCGACGGGGAAAAGTTCCTCGCCGAAGCGAAGAACAACCGCACCCGCTCCTACCGGGTGAGCGCCCCGCGCGGCGAGATCCTCGACCGCAGCGGCAAGGTCCTGGTCGCCAACCGCACCAGCCTCACCCTGCAGGTCAACCCGCGGAAGCTGCCGCTCGACCCGCGCAAGCGCCGCGCCGAGCTCTCGCGCCTGGCCAGCCTCACGCACACGACCCTGCGCCACGTGCGCCGCACGATGCACGAAGAACTGGAGAACGCCCCGGCGGCGCCGGTCACCCTGCGCCAGGACGTCGGCAACTACCTCATCTACTACCTGCTGGAAAACCAGGACCGCTTCCCCGGGGTGGCCGTGCAGCGGGTCTTCGTGCGCGCCTACCCGGATGGGACGACGGCCGCCCACGTGCTTGGCACCGTTGGCGAGATCGACCCGGAAGAGCTGAAGGAGCCGCGCTTCAAGGGCGTGCAGCCCGGCGAACAGATCGGCCAGGAAGGGGTGGAGGACACCTACGACCGCTGGCTGCGCGGCAAGCCGGGGCTGAAGCGCATCCAGGTCGACGCGCTCGGCGAGCCGACGCCGAACGGCCAGCTCGTCTCCAAGCCGCCGGTTCCCGGCGACAACCTGGTGCTGACGCTCGACGGCGCCGTGCAGTCGGCGGGAGAAGCGGCCCTCGCCGGCGAGGGCCTGCCCGGCGCCTTCGTGACGATGGACGTGCACACCGGCGAAATCCTCGGCCTCGGCTCCTTCCCGACCTTCGAACCGGCCCAGTTGACCCCGCCGCTGACCCAGGCGCAGGTCAACCAGACCTACCGCAACCCGGCCGCGCCGCTCACCGACCGCGTGATCGCCGGCCTCTACCCGACCGGCTCGACCTTCAAGTTGATCACCGCGATGGCGGCGCTCAACTCGGGCGTCAGCACGCCGTCGACGGTTATCAACGACCCGGGCTCGATCACGATCGGCGAAGAGGAATTCGAAGACTCCGAAGGAGTCGGCTACGGCCCGGTCAACCTCGTCGAAGCGCTGAAGTACTCGTCCGACGTCTACTTCTACACGCTGGGGTACAAGATGTGGAATACGGGCGCGCTGCAGCACTGGGCGCACCTGCTCGGCATCGGCCGGCCGACGGGGATCGACGTGCCCGGCTCCGAAGTCGGGCTGCTGCCCAGCAAAGCCTGGCAGGACCGCCTTTACCGCGAGGGCAAGGGCCTGGTGGAAGGCCCCTGGTCGGCCGGCTACAACGTCCAGCTCGCCACCGGACAGGGCAGCCTGCAGACGAACCCGATGCAGATGGCGATCGCCTACGCGACCGTCGCCAACCGCGGCACCGTCGTAACCCCCCACGTGGGCAAGGAAATCGACGACGCCGCCGGCCGGGTGCTGAAGGAATTCGCCCCGAAGCCACGGCGGCATGTGCACGTCGATCCGACCTTCCGGGCCGCGATCCTCGAAGGCCTGCACGAGGCTGCGCAGAGCAGCGGCGGCACCTCCTGCTCGAGCTTCTGCGGCTTCCCGGTCGAAGTCGCCGGCAAGACGGGCACGGCCGAACGCGGCGTCTACCAGGCCAATCAGTCCTGGTACATTGTGCTCGCGCCCTACCCAAACCCCCGCATCGTCACCGCAGTCACGATCGAGGAAGGGGGCTTCGGGTCGGAATCCGCGGCGCCGGCCGCGAAGAAGATCCTCGAAGCCTATTTCAAAGAGCACGGCTCGTTCGGCGAAGCCGAATCGGGCCAGGGCAGCCACGGCTGATGATGTATGCGACCCGCACCCGCCGCGCCAGGCCCGAGCCCTTCGCGGTCCGGCCGGGCATCGCCGAGCGCCTCGGCCTGCCCTACATGGACGGCACCCTGGCGCTCTCCGGGATGGCGCTCGTCGCCTTCAGCGTCTTCACCCTGGCCCAGGCGACCCTGCACGACGTGCCGGGCGACCCCTACTACTACGCCGAACGGCAGGGGATCTACGGGGTCCTCGGCCTGATCGGCATGTTCGCGCTGACCCGGATCGACTACTCGCGCTTCCGCGAGCTGCGGGTCGGGATCTACACCTTCCTCTGCGTCAGCATCTCGCTGGTCTTCGTCTTCGGCTTCGCCGCGCGCGGTTCGCGGCGTTCCTTCGAACTTCCCTTCTTCAGCTTCCAGCCATCGGAGCTCGGCAAGGTGCTGCTCGTCTTGGCCCTCGCCGGGTTCGTCATCGATGGCGCCAGGAACGGGTCCGAGCGTCAGCGCACGGTGCGCTACCTCTGCCTCGGCCTGGCCCCGGCTGCGCTCGTCTTTCTGCAGCCGGACCTCGGCACCGCTCTGGTGTTCGGGGCAATCACGCTCGCCGTGATGTACGTGGGGGGCGTCCGCTGGACGCACTTCGCGGTGATCGGCGCGGCTTTCGTCGCCCTCACGGCGGCGGTCCTCGTGGTGGCGCCCGCCGTCGGGACGCCGATCCTGAAGGGGTACCAGGAGCAGAGGCTGACCTCGTTCCTGCACCCCAGCGCGGACCCCGCCGATGCGGGCTATCAGCAGAACCAGGCCAAGATCGCGATCGGATCCGGGGGGAAGACCGGCCGAGGCAATCGGGCCACCCAGACGCGGCTGGACTTCGTCCCCGAGCGGCACACCGATTTCATCTTCGCGGTGATCGGTGAGCGCTACGGGTTCGTCGGCGCCGCCCTGGTCCTATCCCTCTACGCCCTGCTTATCTGGCGGGCGCTGCGAATTGTGACGCTCTCGAAGAACTCCTACGGGACCCTGGTCGCCGGCGGAATCGCCGGCATGCTGCTCTTCCAGGTCTTCGTCAACGTGGGGATGAACCTCGGGATCATGCCGATCACCGGGATTCCCCTGCCGCTGATGAGCTACGGGGGGTCGTCAGTCTTGGCGACCTTCCTGGCGATCGGCATCCTGCAGAGCGTCCACATGCAAGCGCGGCTCAGCCAGAAAGGCAGGTTCGCCTGGTGATCCCCAGAAGGGAACGCCGGGCGCGTACCCACCTACAACTGAACTGAGCTGAACCACTGATGAAAAAGACAATTCTGGTGTCCGCCGATCGCGGCGAGACACGCGTTGCCGTGCTCGAGTCGAAGACCAAAGGCGGCAAACGAGACGTAGCGGAGCTCTACATCGAGCGACGCGGCCGGCGGTCGATCGTCGGCAACATCTACAAGGGCAAGGTCGACAACGTCCTGCCCGGCATGGAGGCCGCCTTCGTCGACATCGGCCTCGAGCGCAACGGCTTCCTGCACGTCGACGAGATCGTCCTGCCCAACGGGGAACAGGCGCCGAAGCGCGGCCGCGGCAAAGGCCGCAGCATCGACCAGCTGATCAAGCCCGGGCAGGAGGTCCTCGTGCAGGCGGTCAAGGACCCGCTGAAGACCAAGGGCGCGCGGCTCTCGATGAACGTCTCGATCGCCGGGCGATACCTGGTCTACGCGCCGCAGGGCAGCGGCGTCGGCGTCAGCCGCCGGCTCTCGGACTCCGAGCGCGACCGGCTGCGCAAGATGGTCGACCGGACCTACAAAGGCGAGGGCGGGCTGATCGTCCGCACCGCCGCCCACGGGGCGAAAAAGGCCGACTTCGTGCGCGAGATCGGCTACCTGCACAAGCTGACCGAGGTGCTCGACCGGCGCACCGCCGTGACCGAGGCCCCCGACCTCGTCTTCCAGGAGGCCGACCTGCCGGTGCGGGTCCTGCGCGACATCTTCCTCAGCGACTTCGAGAAGGCGATCATCGACTCCGAGAAGCAGTTCGAGCGGGTGACGAACTTCTTCCAGCGCACCGCGCCCGAGCTGGTCGATGGCGTCGAGCTCTACAAGAGCAAGCAGCCGCTGTTCGAGAAATGGGGGATCGACGTGGAAATCGAGTCGACCCTGGGTCGGCGCGCCGACCTGCCCTCCGGCGGCTACCTGATCATCGACTACGCCGAGGCGCTGACCGTGATCGACGTCAACAGCGGCAGCTTCACCGGCCGCGGAAAGGGCGGCCTCGAGGAGACGATCACCCGGGTCAACACCGAGGCGGCCGATGAGGCCGTGCGCCAGCTGCGCCTGCGCGACATCGGCGGCATCATCGTCATCGACTTCATCGACATGGCGCGGGCGCGCAACCGGGACAAGGTCCTGAAAACGCTGCGCAAAGCGCTCGACACCGACAAGTCGAAGAGCTACGTGGTCGAGGTCTCGCCGCTCGGCCTGGTCGAGATGACGCGCCAGAACGTCACCGACGGGGTGCGCGAGATCCTCACGGAGGCCTGCCCGACCTGCGAGGGCGAGGGCGTCGTGCTCTCGGCCGAGACCGTGGCGCTCGACGCGATGCGCCGCCTGCCCGACATGGCGGCCGGGGCGAAGGACGCCGAGGCGCTGCTGCTGCGCGTCCACCCGAAGGTGGCGGCGGAGCTGATCGATCCGGAGAGCGGCCTGGCCGAGCTCGAGGAGGAGACCGGCAAGCAGTTCCACTTCGAGGGCGGCGACGCGCTGCCGATCGCCACCTTCAAGGTGGTCGAAACCGGGACGCGCGAGGCGATCGAGGAGCGGGCGCTGCCCTTCAAGGTCGGCGAGGAGGTGCTGGTCAAGATCGACGAGCCGCACATGTACAACGCCGACGACGCCATCGCCCGGGTCGACTCCTACATCGTCAGCGTCACCGGTGGCGGGCGCCACGTCGGCGAGCGCAGGCTGGTGCGGATCGAGCGGGTCGAGCGCTCCGCCGCGGTGGCCTCGCTGCCGGCCGGCGAGGACTCGTCTAACGGCGCAGGCGGCGAGGAGAACGGCTCCCAGCTAGAATCCTCGCCCTCGCGCAGTCGCCGTCGTGGTCGCAGGGGCGGTCGCGGTCGGTCGCGCTCCACATCAGAGAGCGGCAAGGACGAATGAGCACGTACGCAGTCATAGAGACAGGTGGCAAGCAGTACCGGGTCGAGAAGGGCACTTCGCTGCTCGTCGATCGGCTGGGCGCCAAAGAGGGCGAGAAAGTCGCCCTGCGGCCAGTGATGTTTCGCGACAAGGAAGTCGTCGCCGATGCCAAGGGCTTGGAGAAGGTCAAGGTCGAGGCGACCGTCGCCGAGCACCTGCGCGGCCCGAAGATCAAGGTCTTCAAATACAAGCCGAAGAAGGGCTACCGCCGCCGCGCCGGCCACCGCTCCGAGCTGACCAAGCTCGAGGTGACCGAGGTCAGCATCGGTGGCCGCAAAGCGGCAGCGAAACCGGCCGCCAAAAAAGAGCCGGCAAAAAAACCAGCGGCCAAAGCGAAAAAGCCGGCCGCGAAAAAAGCTGCTCCGAAAGCCAAAAAACCGGTCGCCAAAGCGAAACCGGCTGCTAAAAAGGACGACTGATGGCGCATAAGAAGGGACTCGGTTCAAGCCGCAACGGTCGCGAATCCAACCCCAAGATGCTCGGGGTCAAGGTCTTCGCGGGCGAGAAGGTGAGCGGCGGCGAGATCATCGTCCGCCAGCGCGGCACCCGCTTCTGGCCCGGCGAGGGCACCGGTCTCGGCCGCGACCACACGATCTTCGCGGCGCGGCCGGGGACGGTCGAGTTCAAGCCGGGTCGCAAGGGCCGCACGATCAGCGTTTTGGCTGACTGACAACCCGGTGGCGGGGGAGGAGCCGGACGGCCCTCTTCGCGACGCGGATCGCCGGCGCCTCTCCAAGGCTCGCCGGGGTGTAACGCTTTGTGGACGCATGTCATCCGTAGCGCGTTACGCCTCGGTGGCTCGCAGCGCTGCCGACGTCGGTGCAACGTCTTGTGGACGCATCGCATCCGTAATGCGTTACACCTCAGCGGCGCATGTACGACAAAGCCAAAATCTGGGTTGAGGGCGGGGGTGGGGGGAACGGGTGCGTGAGCTTTCGACGGGAGGCTCATGTGCCGCGTGGTGGTCCTGATGGGGGAGATGGCGGGCACGGCGGGGATGTGGTGCTTGTCTGCGATTCGTCGCGGCGGGACCTGGGGGCGCTGAAGGGGAGCAAGCACTTTCGAGGCGGACGTGGGGGGCATGGGGAAGGGTCGAACCGGCATGGGGGGCGGGGGAAGGATCGGGAGATCCTCGTTCCGCCGGGGACGCAGGCTGAAGCCGTGGATGGGAGCGTCGTTGACCTCGTCGAGGCGGGGCAGCGGGCTGTGGTCGCTCATGGCGGGCGCGGGGGGCATGGGAACAAACGGTTCGCGACCTCAACGCGGCAGGCGCCTCGGTTTGCGGAGAAGGGCACGAGCGGGGAGGAGGGCTGGATCGAGCTGCGCTTGAAGCTGCTGGCGGACGTGGGGTTGATTGGGCTGCCCAACGCGGGGAAGTCGTCGCTGCTGGGGCGGCTGACGCGGGCGGACTCAAAGGTCGGGGACTATCCGTTCACGACGACATCGCCGGTCCTCGGAACGATCGACAGCGACGAGCGGCAGGCGGTGCTCGCCGACATCCCCGGGCTGATCGAAGGTGCGGCCGAGGGAGCGGGGCTGGGGCACGAGTTCCTCGCCCACGTTGAGCGCTGCGCGATGCTGGTTCACCTTGTGGATCTGGCGCCATTGGAAGGCGACCCGGTTGCGAACTATGGGGGTGTGCGGGACGAGCTGGCTTCCTACGGCGCCGGGCTCGACGGGCTTCCGGAGTTGGTCGTGCTCTCCAAGCGGGACCTGCTTCCGGCCGAGGACGCTGAGGCTGTCGTCGCCGAGTGGCGCGAGCGGCAGGGTGACGATGCTCTCGGCGTGCTTGCCGTGTCCTCGGCGACCGGCGAGGGACTGGGCGAGTTGCGCGGGCGCATCCTTGCGGCCCTCGACGAACTGCCGGAGGCGCGTCCATCCGTTGCCTCGACCGAGCCCTCGGAGTTCGAGGCCGAGCACCGTGTCTACCGGCCGGTGGGCGAGGGCGGCTACGCGATCGAGCGCGAGGGGGAGGGCGCGTACCGGGTCACCGGCCGTGGCGTGGAGCTGCTCTTCGAGCGCCACGACATCGCCAACGAAGAGGCGCTCGCCTACCTCGAGCAGCGACTCAACGAGATCGGCGTCATCGCAGCCCTCCGCGCCGCCGGTTTCGAGCCCGGCGACGAGGTCCGGGTCGGCGAGCACGAGTTCGAGCTGTATCCGTGAGGACCGTGATGTCCTCTCTCAAAACGCTCGGCAGGAGCCTCGCTGGAGTGTTTTGAGAGAGGACATCACGGTCCTTTCGACTCCCACTCCCACCCTCCTCAGCGGAGAGCTTGGTGGACGGTGTGGACAATCAGTCTCGTGTAGAGGCCGGCGCCGCCGGGGGTGAGGTGGATGCCGTCCCAGAGTAGGTCTTCGTGGGCGGCGGCTACGGGGGCCCAGTCGATCAGCGTCGTGTGTGGCCAGGTGGCGTCGGCTTCCTCGAGGGCGTGGTTGGACTCGTCCTGCCAGGAGACCGGGGCGTGGTCGGTGATCAGGAAGAGCTCGCCGACGTTGGAGGTCGCCTTGCGCAGCGCCTCCATTTCGGGGCTGTAGAGCGGGCCGTTGTTGCCCATCTGGATGATCAGCGCGTCGACGTTGCCACCTCGGCGTTTGAGGCGGCGGGCGAGCTTGACGAATTCGTCCGCTTGGCGGCCGACCTTTGCGTTCATTGAGAAGCGGGGGCCGAAGCGCGCCGCGAGGCGGTCCTTGGCGCCGACCATCACCGAGTCCCCGAAGGCGACGATGCGCGGCGGCCTGCCGGCGCGCCCCCATGCCGCACCCGGGTGCAACGCCTTGCGGTTGGCATGTATCCGCTGCGCGTTACGCCCGACGTGCGCGACGGGCTTCACCGTCACCTTGGCCACTTCGGCGGTGGAGGCCGCCGCCGAGGCCGATTCCAGCTGATGCCCGCCGGTCGAGACGAGGCCGCCCCAGCCGACCAGGGCGACGATCGCGATCACCGCGAAGCCGAGCGCCGGGCGACCGACGCGCAGCCAGCCGTCCGGCAGGGAGAACAGCGGGCGCTTGCCGCGGAAGGGCAGCTCGACGAAGCGGTAGGAAAGGTCGGCGAGGACGAGGACGGCGAGCAGCTGCAGCGGGATCAGCACGCCGCGCGGCAGGGAGACGTCGAGGCCGGGGCGGGTCAGCGCCAGCACCGGCCAGTGCCAGAGATAGAAGCTGTAGCTGCGCAGGCCGAGCCAGATCATCGGCGGCTGGGCGAGCAGGCCGCCGAGCCGGGCGGCCGGGTGGGCGACCACGGCGATCACGGCGGCGGTGGCCAGCGCCAGCCAGAGGTAGCCGCCGTGGAAGAGCGCCAGGTCGTAGTCGTGGACGCGCAGGAAGCTGAGCACGACGTAGGCGAGGCCGACGACGCCGACCGCGTCGAGCGCCGGGCCGCACCAGCGTCCCGGCTTGGCGCGGCGCAGCGACCAGGGGCTCCAGACGAGGGCCAGCGCGACGCCGATCAGCAGGCCGGAGGCGTGCGTGTCGGTGCCGTAGTAGACGCGCGCGGTGTCGTGCGGGTCGAAGAGGACCCAGGCGAGCGCCAGCGAGGCCAGCGCGCCGGCGAGCACGCCGACCAGCAGCCGGCGGCGGCCGAAGAACGACATCCCGGCGGCGAAGACGATCGGCCAGAAGAGGTAGAACTGCTCCTCGACCGAGAGCGACCAGAGATGGCGGAAGAGCGAGGGGCGCTGGAACTCTTCGAAGTAGGACTGGTGCTCGAAGACGAAGTGCCAGTTGGCCACGTAGGCGAGCGAGGCGAGCGCGTCGCCGCGCAGCGCGGTCAGCCGGTCCGGCTCGGCGATCGCCGCGACGATCATCGTCACCGCGATCAGCACGCCGACGGCAGGCAGCAGGCGGCGCGCGCGACGGAGCCAGAACTGCCCGAGCGGCACCCGGCCCGTGCCGCGATGCTCGCTGAGCAGCAGCGAGGTGATCAGGTAGCCGCTGATCACGAAGAAGACGTCGACCCCGAGGAAGCCGCCCGGCATCCAGCCGACGCCCGCGTGGTAGAGAAAGACGGCAAGCACGGCGATCGCGCGCAGCGCGTCGATGCCGGGCAGGTAGGGCAGGCGGCTGTCCTGCGGTCGGCTCATCGCTAGCTCTGTCGGCAGTGTTGCAACGCGGGCTTGAGCGTGAGGGCAGAGAGGCGGTTCGTGCGAGCCGCTGTTCATACACTTGGCGGCCATGACCCTGGTCGTCAAGCTCGGCTCCTCGATCGTCGCCGCCGACGACGGCGCCCTGCGCGCCGACGTCCTCGACTCCGTCTGCGAGCAGGTGGCGGAGCTGGAGCGCAGCGGCGAGCGGGTCGTGCTGGTGACCTCGGGAGCCGTTGCACGTGGGATGTGGATGCGGGAAATGGGCTCGCGCCCGGCCGCGATCGAGGAGCTTCAGGCTGCATCTGCGGTCGGTCAGGGCAGCCTCTTTCGGGCGTACGAGGAGCGGCTCGCGGAGCACGGCGTGCGCTCCGCCCAGGTTCTCCTAACTGCGGCAGACATCGCCGCCCGGACGAACTACCTGAACGCCCGTCAGACCCTCCGCAAGCTGATCGAGTGGAAGGTCGTGCCCGTCGTCAACGAGAATGACACCACCGCCACCGACGAGATCACTTTCGGCGACAACGACTTCCTGGCCGCGCAGGTCGCGCTGCTCCTGGAGGCAAGGCTGCTCGTCCTGCTCAGCGATGTAGACGGCCTCTACGACGCCGATCCGCGAGTCGAGCCGGAAGCAAGCTTGATCCATGCGATCGACGACTTCGCCGAGCTGGGCGAGATGGCCATCGGCGACCGGACCTCGACGTTTGGATCGGGTGGAATGCGCAGCAAGGTGTCGGCTGCTCAGATGGCGAGTGAGTCATCCATCCCAGCCGTGATCTGCAACGGCACTCGAGCGGGCACCCTGCTGGCCGCAGCCCGCGGGGGGGCGGATGGGACCCGTTTCGAGCCGAAACCCAATAAGGCGTCGAGCTTCAAGCTGTGGATCAAGCATGCCAAGCCCGCTCGCGGTTCGCTACAGGTTGACAACGGCGCCGCCCGAGTGCTTCGCGAAGAGGGGTCAAGTCTGCTTCCGGTCGGAGTCGTTGCCGTGGAGGGCTCATTTGATGCCGGCGACGCTGTCGATGTCTTCAGCAACGGAGAGGTCGTGGGGAAGGGGATCACCTCCTATTCGTCGCGCGAGCTTCAGCGGATCAAGGGAATGAAGACCTCCGACGCTCGAGAGCTGCTTCCTCACGCGGACGAGGAGGTCATCCATCGGGATCGGTTCGTGCTGGTGTGACACGAGCGCGAGCGTGGGGGAGCGCCGGGTGCCCCCTCTCCGAAAGGCTCCCGGCCCCACGTCCCGAGCCCCGTCAAGCAATCTGCTGCGCGACGGTCTTTCGGGGAGGGGGCACCCGGCGCTCCCGGCTACCCTTACGTCGATGGCAGTGACCAGTCGAACAGTGGCGGAGGTATGTGCGGGGGCGCAGCGGGCTTCTCGGGAGCTTGGGAGCGCGCCTACCGCTGCCAAGGATGCTGCGCTTGCTGCGATTGAGCGGTTGTTGCGCGAGCGCAGTGCGGAGATCCTCGAGGCCAATGCGGCTGATCTGGCTGATGAACGGGCCACCGGGCTTACTCAGGCGCTGCGCGACCGGCTGACGCTTACCGAGGCGCGCGTCGAGGGCATCGCCGACGGGGTGCGGGCGGTCGCCGTGCTTGACGACCCCGTGGGTGAGGAGCTTGAACACAAGACCTTGCAGAGCGGACTGGACCTGCGCAAGGTTCGGGTGCCGCTGGGAGTGGTCGCCGTGGTTTACGAGGCGCGGCCCAATGTGACGATCGATTGCGCGGCGTTGACGATCAAGAGTGGGAACGCGATCGTGCTGCGGGGGTCCAGCTACGCGGAGCGGTCGAATGCGGCGCTGGCGGCGGTGGCGCGTGAGGCGCTTGCCGAGGCCGGGCTGCCGGAGGACGCCGTCTCGCTGGTGCCGGTGGGCGAGGGGCGCGAGGACCTGGCTGAGCTCGCCACTCAGGAGGGGACGGTCGACCTGCTGATTCCGCGCGGCGGGGAAGGCCTGAAGAACGCCTTGAAGGAGGTTGCGACGGTTCCGGTGATCTACGCCGCCGCCGGCAACTGCCACGTGTACGTCCACTCCGAGGCCGACCTGGGGATGGCTCGGCGGATCGCCTTCAACGCGAAGGTGCAGCGTCCCGGCGTCTGCAACGCGGCCGAGACGCTGCTGGTCGACGCGGCGGTGGCGGCCGAGTTCCTGCCGGGGGCTCTTGCCGATCTACGCGATGCGGGGGTCGAACTGGTCGGTGACGAGCGGGCGCGCGCCTTGGCCGGCGGGGTCGAGGTCGGCGCCGCGACCGACGTCGATTGGGAAACCGAGTACCTCGACCTGAAGATGGCGGTCGGGGTGGTCGACTCGCTCGAGCAGGCGGTCGAGCACATCAACACTCACGGCACCGGCCACTCCGAGGCGATCGTCAGCGGCTCGGCCGAGGCCTCGGAGCGGTTCACCGCCGGAGTCGACGCGGCCGTCGTCTATACCAATGCCTCGACCCGCTTCACCGACGGGTTCGAGTTCGGCATGGGGGCGGAGATCGGCAACTCGACCCAGAAGCTGCACGCGCGCGGGCCGATCGGGCTGCGCGAGCTGACGACCTACAAGTACGTCGTCCACGGCGACGGCCAGGTTCGTGGGTAGCGCCGCGGCGGCCGGCATCGGCGTCCTCGGCTCGGCGTTCAACCCGCCGCACCTTGGGCACCTGGCGCTCGCCCAGGAGGCGCTCTGGCAACTCGGCCTGGAGGAGGTCGTGCTGGTGCCGACCGGCACGGCGCCGCACAAGCGGATCGCCGACGAGCCCGGGCGGGAGCTGCGCCTGGCGATGACCCGGCTCGCGGCGGCGGACGACTCGCGCTTCTCCGTCTCGACCCTGGAGGTCGAGCGCGAGGGACCGTCCTACACGTATGAGACCTTGCAGCTGCTTGCGGAGGAACGAGGCGACAGAGAGCTGGTGTTCGTGATGGGGGCGGACGCCGCGGTCGGCCTCGAGAGTTGGCGCGAGCCGCGGCGGGTGACCGAGCTGGCGCGGCTGGCCGTGGCCCGGCGGGCCGGGATCTCCGATGCCGAGGTGGCGGCCGTGCTGCGCAGCCTGGGCGCCGAGGGCCGGGCGACGATGCTGGAGATGCCGCAGTTCGGCGTCTCCTCCTCGGCGGTGCGCGAGCGGGCCGCGGCCGGGCGGCCGCTGCGCTACCTGGTGCCGGAGTCGGTGGCCCGCTTCATCGAAGAGAAGGGGATCTACCGGTGAGCGACCAGGCCAAGCAGAGTCCCAGCGAGGCGCTTGCGCTGCGGCTGGCGGAGATCGCCGACGCGAAATCGGCGGCCGAGATCGTCGCCCTCGACATGCGTTCGCTCGTCTCCTATACGGACTTCCTCGTCGTCTGCACGGCGCGCAACGAGCGCCAGGCGCGGGCGATCGCCGACGAGGTGCGACTCAAGCTGAAGCAGCAGGGCGGGCTGCTGCCAGGCGGCTCCGAAGTGGCCGAGGCGGCGGGTTGGATCGTGCTCGACTACCTCGACTGCGTGCTGCACGTCTTCACCGCCGAGGCGCGCGAGCGCTACCAGCTCGAGGACCTCTGGCGCGAGGCGCCGCGGCTCGAGCTTGGCACGTCCGAGGATGGCGTCCGAGGGCACCTCTACGGTGCCGCGCATGGGTAGCTTCAAGAGGGCGCTCCTCGGCTACCGCCGCTCCGACGTAGATGCGGCGATTGCGGCGCGCGACGCCCGCAGCTGGGCTCTGGAGCGCGACGCGGAGGAGGCGTTCGGGCGCTGGCGCGAGGCTGCCGACTCGGCCGCCGGCGCCGAGGAGGACCTTGCCACGCTGGCCGAGATGGTGATCGAGCGCGAGCGCGAGATCCGCGGCCTGCACCAGCGGCTGCTGGAAGCCAACGAGCGCCACGACCGCAGCGTCGCCTCGCTGGAGGTGGTCTCGGCGAAGCTTGAGGAGATCCAGGCCCAGGCCCGCGGCCAGGCGACCCGAATCAGGATGAAGGCGCTGCGCGAGGCGGTCGAGGTCGGCCGCCGGGCGCAGGAGCTGACCGAGGCCCAGGCTGCAAGCGAAGGGTCGCCGAACGGCGCCGCGGCTGTGGCCGGCGACGAGGTCCAGCTGGCCGCCAAGCACCTGTACGAAGGCCTGGTCAAGGTCGAGATCGGCCCGCTCGATGACTTCTCCCAACTGGTCGGCTTCGAGGACGCCGCCGGCCAGATCGGGGCAACCTCGGAGATCTCGGTCGAGCGCTTCTCCGAGGGGCGCGCCACCCTCTCGATGCGTCTCAACGAGCCGGTCGAGCTGCTTCGCGAGCTGGAGGAGCGCTCCCCGCTCGAGTTCAAAGTCCGCCGCACCGCGGACGACAACCTGATCCTCGACATCGACGAGGATCAGGGCCCCGAACAGCACGCGGCTTGAGTAGCGGTCGGGCCGGGTAAGCTGACCGGCATGGATGACGAGCAGGTCCTCGCGCGCATCGACCAGTTGGTTCAGGAGGAGGAGCGCCTCCTCCACCGCCACGAGGGCGAGCAGCCGCTCAGTGCCGAGGAGAACGCTCGCCTGGAGGAGGTCAAAGCGAGCCTCGACGGCGCCTGGGACTTCCTCCGCCAGCGCCGCTCCCTCCGCCAGTACGGCCTCGACCCCGACGACGCCAGCGCCCGCGACGCCGACACCGTCGAGCACTACGAGGGCTAACCCCGCCCCGATACCCTTACTCCCGCCCGGCGCCCTGGCGGAGTGGCTACGCAGCGGCCTGCAAAGCCGTTTACACCGGTTCGATTCCGGTGGGCGCCTCTGGCTTGAACAGCGGGATTTCGGCTTGCTGGTGCGGAATGCGACGGTCTGTGCTCAGCCGGTTGAATCCGGCTGAAATCGGTTGTCAACGGGCGCGACTGGCACCCGACTGGCACCCGAACCCAGGCGATGAACCTTCTCGTCGCGGATGAGTGACCTATGACACCAGCGGGAGGGAGCGAACGCGGATACGCGAGGGCTCGATGACGACGACGCTACCGCTGGCGAGATCGGCTTCGATTGCCCCAAGGTTCGACAACAGGGCCTCGGCTTGTCCCTCGGGCCGTCGCTGGGCGCCGTGGCGGAACAGGATCACCGAAGGCGAGCGCTCCTGACGGGTCGCGAGAAGCGTGCCGAAGTCGGTGTCGGCGGACACGACGATGCGCTGCTCCTCCTGCGCCCGTACGAAGATTTCCTCGTCGGCTGCTGCCTGCATCCCGTAGTCCCGAACATGCGCGGCATCGTGCCCCGCAGCCTTCAATTGCTCGGAGAGGGCGGGCGAAAGCGCGTTGTCGATCAGGAACTTCACCCGGAGGCAGCAAGCGGCAGCTCACGCTCTCGCACGGCCGCGGCCGCGTAGCGCATCGCCTCGCGCACGTCCTCGGCCTCCAGGTCCGGATAAGCGGCGACGATCTCAGTCTCACTCATGCCATCGGCGACCATGCCGACCACGGTCGCGACGGGGATTCGCAGGCCGCGCACGCAGGGGACGCCGCCCATCTGATCGGGCCGAACAGTGATCCGTGTGAAGCTCATGGATTCAGCCTAGCGCGGCAAACGGCAACCGAGCCACAGAAAACCGGGGGCAGCGAGCCGACCGCGCGCTCTCTCCCGCCCCGACCTACCCGCCAACCCGCACCGTGAAGGCGGCAGTCAAGGGCACGCAGTGCCCGACCCCCGCAGGGGGTTGACGGCCGCCGGAGCGGTGCCACAATCGAGCGGGTCGGGGCCTATCGACCGATCCCGAGCCCACGCCCTATATCCCTTGAGCGCGTGAGCTGCGGTGCCCTGCCGAGCCCGCGCTGGGCCTCCCGAAGTCTCCTCTGCGCCCGCTCGCGGGCGGCTTGCCTCCCGATCTCCTTCGGCTCCTTGCCGAGTGCGCGTTTCTTGTCGGTGACGCCGTGCTCCTGGCGGTAGCTCTCGATACCCCGGACGTCTTTGTCCCATGCCTTCGCCTGGGTCGGGTCAGACGGTCGCTCCCCAAGTTCCTTCGTGACGTACTTGGGCGGCTCGATCCGGGCGGCGGTGAGCGCCTGCTCGACGCGCTCGGCGAGAAGCCGCTCGGCGATGGCGTGCTCGCGGCGGGCTGAGTCCGTAGGCGGCTCCATGCCGCGCAGCGCCCCCGAGTGTTCGGTGAGCCGTTCCTCGGCCCATCGCTCGCTCAGTCGGGCCTGGGGTAGCTCGACCTTGCGCTCGCGCCTGGGGAGTCCTTCGGCGGTCTCGCGCTCGGCGACCGCGCGCTCAAGGCGCTCGCGGCAACGCTCGACCTCCTTGACCTTCTCGACGCAAGCGCGCTCCTGGCGAGACTCGTCATCGGCGGGACGCTCAAGCTCGCGATGGCGCTCGGCAAGCTGCGGAGTCGGCAGCTTCTCCAGCTCTGCCCGCTTCGCCTCGTCGTGGGCGGCGCTCTGGGAGCGGTCGCGCTCGGCCGCCTGCGCGAGCTGGCCCAGCGCTCCCCGCTCCTCGGCGGAGGGCGGCGCGAACTCCTCGCGCCCCGAGTCATGCTCGGCCGTCGCGTAGAGGTAAGTCTGATCGCGACTGCGCGAGGTGGCGACGTAGAACTCCTGGCGGTCCATCGTGGGGTCGGCCATCACGTAGGCACGGTCCACGGTGGCTCCCTGGGCGCAGTAGGTGGTGACGGCGTAGGCGTGTTGGAGGGCGGCCACCTCTCCGTTCAAGGTGGTCTGGGCGAGGTAGTCGGGTCCGACCTCCACGGTGCGGTCACGGTCGATCCCCTCAAGGACAATCCTCCTGCGCTCGGGGTCCACCTCGGCCACCTGCCAGCGCTCGCGGTTGTAGATGCGGTTGGCGTGGTCGTTGACGCGGGTGATGACCTGGTCGCCGGCCGCGAAGCGCGCCTCGCCGACCACGATCTCCCGCTCTCCCAGCATCCCCTCCGCGCGAAGCGCCTCCCTGGCGGTGGTGTTCAGCCTCGCCACCTCGGCGTTTCGCTGGGCCACCATCAGCGCGTCGTCTCCGGTGCGGTAGGAGGCGAGCCAGTCGGAGACCATCGCCTCCCGGCGTGCATCGGCGTCGGGGGCGACGGTGACTCGCTCCTCGGAGCGGTAGAGGGAGAGGGCCTGCGCTCCCTCGCCTTCGCGGATGCGCTTGGTGGCGTCGCGGTCAAGGTCGAAGTTGTGGCGGATCACTTCATCGAGCCCGACGGGATCGGTGCGCTCCGCGATCGCACCGAACAACCCGCCCGCCTCGATCGCGTCGAGCTGGGCGGGGTCGCCGATCAGCACGAGCTTCGACCCGGCCGCCTCGGCGTGGGAGATCAGCCCGGCCATGTCCTCGCTGCCGACCATCCCCGCCTCGTCGATCAGCAGGACGGTTCGCTCGTCCAACGCGACGTAGCCCCGGTCGAGGCTGCCCAGCAGCCCGGCCACCGTGGTCGCCTCAAGCCCGTGGTCGCTGAGCACATTCGCCGCCTTCCAGGTGGGAGCCGCCGCCTGGACCCTGAAACCGGCCTGCGCCCAGCCTTCGGCTGCCGCCACGGTGGCGAAGGTCTTACCGGTCCCCGCCTCGCCGATCACGACGATGATGCCCTCGCGCCCGGCGAGCAACCGCTCGACCATGCGGCGCTGATCGGGCTTCAGGGTGGGGCGGTCCTTGATCGTCCTCAACGCGATCACTTCCCCGGCGACGCCTCGCGGCTCGCTCGCCATCGTCTCGGCGCTCTCCAACGCTCCCCGCTCCATCTCCCAGATGCGCTGGGTGGTGAAGCGCTCGCCTTTGGCTGCATCGGCGATGCGGATCACGGCTTCGGAGGCGAGGAAGGCGTCGGCGGTCGCCTCGACCTCGCAAGCGGGAGCACCGCTGGGCAATAGGTCGGCGACGGCCTGGATCGCCTCGCGGCGGTCGAAGTGGGAGGCGTGGGCGGTGACGGCGCGGTCCAGGGCATCGAGGGTCAGCTCCGCCTTCAGCTCTACCGCCTTGCCCTGGGTGGCGGCGATGCCCTCGCGGGTGAGGCCGATCTCCGCTCCGCGCTCCGTCCAGCGCTCGCGCAGGCTCTCGGGCTCGATCTCGCGCTCCTTGGCGTGGCGGGTGGTGAGCGTGGCGACCTGGCGGGCCTTGGCCGAAGCGCCGCGACCGGCGGCCGCGAGGATTTCGGCCCTCCTCGTGGAGAAGGTCTTCAGCCACTCGTCTTTGAAGCCCGCGATCTCGGCAATGCCCTTGCGCACCTCCTGCCACTGCACGCCGAGGGTGCGCGAAAGCTCGTGGCGCAGGTTCGCCTCATAGAGATAGGAGGCGGTCTTCGCGTGCTCGTAGATCGCCGGGTGGTAGAGCCGTGACCATTTGCCGTCCGGTCCCTTGGTCGCGTTGGCGACGAGCACGTGGGTATGCAACTGGGGGTCGCCGTTGCGCGAGGAGCGGTGGAGGTAGGCGGCGGCGAGGTAGCCCGAGCCCTGCACGAACTCCGCGCCTCCCGCGCCCCGCCGCGTCCAGCAGGCGTGGGCCTGCATGTAGTCGAGGGCTGCTTGGACGGAGCGCTCGTGGGCGGCCGCCACCTCGGCGGCTACCTCGGGTCCGCCCAGCGCCCAGGTCAGCGATACGGACTTCGGGGCCGAGAAGGTGAGGTCGAAGCCGGGGACCGGCCCCTTGCCGCCGACCGGGCGCAGGCCCAAGGGCTCGCCCGTGGCGGGGTTGTTGCCGGTCAGCATCGCCGTGAGCTGAGCGGGGTCGACGTTGCCCGTCAGGCCGAGCTCGGCGGCGGCGTCGCCGATCCACTTGCCCTCCGCCTCGCCCTCGCCGGAGTAGTAGTCCTCCGCGCCTTCGGCGACCTTCTCGGTGTAGTAGCGCTCCTGGCCGCCGCCCAGCTTGCCGATGCTGATCATCGGTAGGGGTGTCCGGCCAGGAGGGCGGTTGCATCGAGGCGGTTCTCCATCCGCCTTCGATGTCCGGCGGGGAAGCGCAGCGCCCCCGGAAATCACTCCAGTGATAGGGCGTGAAGTGGGTTGCTGTTTGCTTTTGAGGTGGGGGCCTGGAGCGCTCTCGGGTACTGGCTTTCTGGCTGTCCTGGGGTGCCTTGTCTTCTGGCTCTTGGCTGCTTCCTCTTGCGTTTCTGGCTTGGCTGATTTGGCCTTCTTGGCTGACTGGCTGTTGGTCGCAGGCGCGATGCATCCGCCGCCCGCGCTGGACAGGAAGGGCGTGGGGCGCGTGGACGAGACACGGCGGGCGGTGGGGAATCGCCGGGGGCGTTCGCCCGCACTCGCGGACATATCCGAGACGATGCTCGCTCGGTTCGGACAGGGATAGGGATGGCGAAGAAGCTCCCCGCGTCCATCCCCCGGATCGCCCTCACCCCGCCCGAGGCGGCGGCCGCCATCGGGGTCGGGCCGGACTTCTTCGACGCCAACGTCGCGCCCGAGCTGCGGCTCGTGCGACGCGGGCGCAAGCGCCTGGTCCCGGTCAGCGAGCTTGAACGCTGGACGGCGGAGAACGCGAGTCGCGTCTTCGGGGAGTCGGGATGACCGGCGGCCTGCGCTCCGAGGTTGGAGCCGCCAGGGATCGCGAGCAGCTTCTACGCTGCACGGAATGGCGGACGCCGACCAGAAGAAAGTCAGTCGCGACCTGCGACGGGCGCAGGCTGATTTCGAGCGCGCTCAGAGCAAGCGCGACAAAGCAAGTGCGGCGAGGCGCGAGTCCTTCGAGCGTGCGCGGGCGGCTGGCTTCTCATTGCGCGACATCGGCAAGGAGACCGGCTTGCACTTCAGCCGCGTCGCCGAAATCCTCCGGGGCAAGTAGCAGGCGTAGGGGTTCACCGACACTACTGCTAGGATTTCGGCGTCCGAACATAAGCGCCCCCCGGCGGCGCGCTAACGCCAACCGGGGGGCTGACCACAAGGAGAGCAAGCTCCTCATGGCTGATCGAAACCCTACGGGGCGCGGCGTTGCCGTGGCCCTCCAATTCCCCGCCGGTCACGTCCGCTTCCTGCGCGAGACGTTCGAGGACGCTCTTGATGGCGTTCGAGACGAGCTGGCGAACGCGAAGCGACCCAAAGATCCGAACCACCTACGCCGCGAGGAGGCCGCCTATGGGCGACTCCTCGCGGCCCTGGACGAGCTGGTGATTGTCCCCGACGACGAGGTGCGAGCCGTCCTGACGAATCTTGCCCGGATCATCGACGGCAGCAACGAGTACGCGCGGGTCGTTGCCGAGCACGAGGCACTGTACGGCTTGCTCGGCCAGATCGGAGGAGGGGAAAGCAGATGATCGACATCGCCGCCCACTTCGGGGACAACCTCGCCCGCCTGCGCAAGCGGGCCGACCTCTCCCAAGAGGAGTTGAGCCACCTTGCATCGCTGCACCGCACAGAGGTCAGTCAGCTTGAGAGGGGACTTCGCATCCCCCGTATCGACACGCTGATCAAGTTGACGGCCTCCCTCGAAATCTCCACCGACGACTTGCTCGCAGGGATCACCTGGACCCTGGGGGACTACCGGCCCGGCGGCTTCGTGGAGAAGGAGCGCGAGCAGTGAAGTTCGCAGACCAGTTCGGCCGTAACCTCGCTTATTGCCGCAGGCGGGCGAAGCTCTCCCAGGAAGAGCTTGCCGTCAGGGCCTCCCTGCACCGAACAGCGGTCGGCCAGCTTGAGCGCGGCGAACGGGTCGCCCGCGTGGACACCGTGGTCAAGCTCGCCGGTTCCCTCGGCATCCCTCCCGAAGAACTGCTCGACGGCATGGGCTGGAACCCTGGCGGGACGCGGTTGGGCGCGTACACCTACGGGGGCGAGGGCTGATGGCAACCGGAATCCGGAAGCGCCATTCCGAGGGTTGCCCGGCTCACCGGGGCGGGCGCTGCAAGTGCCGGGCGGGGTGGGAGGCGTCTGTCTACTCACCCCGCGATGGCAGGAAGCTCCGCAAGCGATTCCGACGCGAGTCCGAAGCACGGTCCTGGCGGGCCGAGACCAAGCGGGCGCTCGACCACGGCACTCTGCAAGCGCCGACCCAGACGACGCTGAGGGATGCAGCCGAGGAATGGCTCACTGGAGCGGAGGCGGGCGAGGTCAGGAACCGTTCGGGGCATCCCTACAAGCCAGCGACGCTGCGCGGCTACAGGCAGGCTCTTGAGGATCGGGTGCTCCCATTGATCGGGGGGCGAAAGCTCAGCACCGTGACGACGCTGGACTTGCAGGAGCTGGTGGATCGGTGGATGGGGGAGGGACAGCAAGCCTCAACCATCCGCAACGCGATCAAGCCGTTGCAGGCGATCTTCCGCCGAGCGCGCTCGCGGGGCGGGCTGCCGCTGAACCCGACGCGCGACCTGGAGCTACCGGCAGCGCGTCCCAACGAGGTCGAGATTGTGTCTCCCGAGACAGCCGCCGCCCTGCTGGCCGCCTTGCCGGTCGAGGACCGGCCGGTCTGGGGCACGGCGCTGTACGCCGGGCTGCGGTATGGCGAGCTGAGGGCGCTGCGCTGGTCGGCCGTGGACACAGACACGGGCGCGATTCGAGTGGTCGAGAGCTGGGACCCGAAGGAGGGGCGCATCGCGCCCAAGACCCCAACGTCGCGGCGGGCGACGCCGATGCCGGGGCTCTTGCGCGACCTCATTCTGGAGCACCGTCAGAGACGTGGCGAGCCGCCCGACGATGCCCTCGTCTTCGGCGACGGCGATCAGCCGTTTCACGCCGCCAGCCTCTATCGCCGCGCCGACCGGGCTTGGGAGGCGGCTGGGCTGACGGATCGCCTGCGGCTGCATCAGGCCCGCCACACCTACGCCTCGTTCATGATCGCCGCCGGGGTCAACCCCAAGGCGCTGTCGGCCTTCATGGGCCACAGCTCGATCAAGGTGACGTTCGACCTCTACGGGCACCTGATGCCCGGCGCCGCGGCTGAGGCAGCCGCCCTGCTCGATAGCTTCCTCGGCCGCGAACACGAGTACGCTGAGGAGCGGGTTCGAGCCGCCTGATGGGGGAATTGGCCCGTGTGCAGGGAAGATTAGGATCAGGAAGATGGAGCTGGCCTTCGACTACACCGAGCAGGCGGTCTACACGCCGCGGCGCCTGGGTGCGCTCGCCGGGGTAAGCGGCAACATGATTGGCCAGTGGGCGCGGAACGACTTGATCCAGCCCACTGTCCAGAAGGGCCTTCCTAGCAACCTGTACAGCTTCTTCGATGCCGCCGAGGCAATCGCCGTGCGATGGCTGCGGGATAGCGGGTTCAGCTACAAGCAGATCCACAACGCCATCGAGGGCGCCCGCAGGGAGGATGAGCGGGTTGGCAAGAAGCATGCGGCATGGCCGCTGAGCCGGTCAAAAATCGGCTTGGGCCGCGCCACGGCCGAGACGAAGCACGACCGCGGCTCGATCGTCCTCAAGGATCAAAGCGATGGGCAGTACTTGGACGTCACCCACGGCTACGACCAAGTCGCCTTCAAGCCCGAGTTCTGGCTGGCAATTGAGGACGTCCTCCGGTCCGGGGGATGGATCGCACGGGAGCTTCGGCTCAAGCAGATCGAAGTGGAGCCAGGGCTGCTGGGTGGCCAGCCGACCCTCGCGGGGACGCGCTGGTCCGTCCACCACGTCGCCCTCATCGCGGCCGACGAGCAGGGGCGGTGCATCCTGCACGAGCAGTACGAGCTACCGGACAAGGGCGTGCGCGAGTGCGTCCAGTGGGCCGACGCGGCATCGCACCTCGGCCGCCGACAACCCGCTGCCGCCGCGTAGCCCGCACGAGGCAGGTGGTAGGTGGGGGCAACACTCGTTCTTGAGGATCATCTGTCAGCCCACATCCTCGTTGCGAGCTTGCAGGGCCGTGGCTTCGCCGCTGTGCCGGTTGCCGAGATAGGGCTAGGCGGAAAGCGGCCCGACTCCGATCTGGTCAAGGAGATCGGTGGCAAGGTCAGCGAGGCCTGGACGTTCGTGACCCTGGACTTGACAATCATCGACGACGCGAGCGGCTTCGATTGGGGGCGCTATGCCATCGCTTGGGTCATGGCGCCTAAGGGGCTCAAGGGGGGTGCATTCGAGCAGGCGAAGCAGAACATCGTCCACAAGCACGTCGAAAAGATGGCGGGCCAGCAGCCAGGCGACCACTGGACGTACACTGAGCGAAGCCACCACAAGCACCCGCCGAGCCTGGTCAGTGAACGGTAGGCGTTGGCACCCCTACTGGCACCCCACGACGAGAATTGGCTTGGACAAGCCCTTTAGCTGACCTTGCTCCCGCCTGCAAAGCCGTTTACACCGGTTCGATTCCGGTGGGCGCCTCTGGCTTCGTAGAGCCGTTTCCCCCTTTCCAGAGCGGTTTGAGCGGCCTCAGAGGCCGCGCGCCGAATCCGGCTGATTCCGGTTGAAACCGGCTATTTGGGTGGCGCACGGAACACGGGAGGCCCGGGCCGGCGGCGATCCATAGGGTTTGGACGATGAGCGAAACGCGCGAAGATGTAGTCGGAGACTTCGCAGGATTTAGCGATCGTCCCGAGTCGCCGTTCTACCGCTCCGTTGGGATTAGCGCTGTCGAGACCTGGGACCGCTCAGTCGATTCGATGGCGACTCTCTTGCTGGAGCTTCCCGCTGTTGTCCGAGAGCCGGGTTTCCAATTCACGCCTGGCCTGCTTTGCCATTGGCATGAGCGGATCTTCGGAAGCCTTTTCCCCGAAGAGGCCGGCCATCTTCGCTGGCGGAAGGACGGAGACTGGGAGCACGTTTATTTCGGCGGGAATGTCGGGACCGTCCGGAGCCGTAGGACGAAGGAGTATCGAGGGGCTCATCCGCGAAAGCTGCGAGGGCGTCTTGGGGAAATCTGCGAAGAGTTCAACGAGGCCCGGCAGGGCATCATTGAAGCGGAACCCGCTTTGGCCTCCATCAACGACGCGGCATATGCGGTTGCGCGCTTCTACGCGAAGCTACTGCGAGCCCATCCGTGGGCGGACGGGAATCTACGCGTCGCGTTCGTTGCTCTGCACGCAGCTCTGTTGGCTCTCGATCTGCCCCGTGTGATGTTTCCGGATCTTGAACTCCACGATGATCTGATCGGTATCGCGTTCCGCGATGACAATGAGCCGTATCTTCAGCTTGCCAATCACATTGTCGATTACATTCGTGATGAACTTGCCAATTGACGCAAGCGCTACGCTTTACAGCGGAATGATCCGCTACAGCGATTACAACGGACCACAGGATGATGTGGTTGTGCGTGACGGGTGCGTTGTCCCGTTCGACCGAAATGCTGCCCGTGAAATGGCGCATCACGCTCACATGCTGGCGATCGACGTTCCCGAGCGGTCCGCTCCAGTGATCGCTTCTAAGCAGTCTGTCGCGGCTGCGGCTTAGCCTCTCCGCTAGCCAAAGGGCAAATAACCCCTGCAAATCGCCGCTTTGCTTGTCGGGTATGTCCGAGGCTCGCGCTGAAGGATGCTGGCGCGACCATCGCTCAATTGACAACCTGATCGCGAGGCTGAGGCGCTACGGTTTCAAATGGAAAGGGCGGTGATCGACGGCATGGACGACATCTACGAGGCTTGGCATCGCAGGCTCGGCCACGCCGAGTACCGGGTCACGATCACTATGGCCGGCTATGGCCGGGACGAGGACGCGGCAGATGCGTTCCTGGAGGGCTTTCTGGCTAAGCCTCAATCCACCGATTCACCGCACCCTGATTCGAGCGATCCGTCCGCTCCCATCGTGAAAATGACCTCCTGAGCAGGCAAAATGCGGCTGTTAAGGGCAGCCGCGGCCTGGCATCAGGAGGTCACTCACATGGTGAAGGGTTCTGAGGCGCTCGCGCGGCTCGATTCGGTAGGCGTCGAGTTCGACGACGAGCGGCTGATCGCCAACGCGGGGCTGGTCTTGATCGCCACTCTCGCCAGGCGGCTCGGCATTGGGACATTGGTCGAGGAAACGGTCCGCTTGGGAGAGCGAGCGGGCGCTTCGCGCCCCGGGCGCAAGGTGCTCACCCTGATCCACGCGATCGCAGCGGGGGCCGACTCGATCGACGACGCCGACGTGCCGCGCAGCGGCGCCACCGAGGCTCTGCTCGGTCACAAGGCGATGGCGCCCTCCACGCTCGGCACCTTCCTGCGCGCCTTCACCTTCGGCCACGTGCGCCAGCTCGACCGGGTGCTGGGTGCGGTGATCGGGCGCGCCTGGGCGATGGGGGCTGGACCGGGCGCAAAGCGCCTGGTGATCGACATCGACTCCTTCGTCGGGGAGGTCTACGGGCGCCTCAAGCAGGGCGCCTCCTTCGGCTACACGGGAGTGCGCGGCTACCGCCCGCTGCTCGCCACCCGGGCGGGCACCGGCGAGGTGCTGCACGTCCGCACTCGCAAAGGGGCCGCCAACTCCGGGCGCGGCGCCCTTCGCTTTTGCGAAGAGCTGATCGCCCGGGTGCGCAGGGCCGGCGCTGAGGGGGAGATCCTGATCCGCGCCGACTCGGCCTTTCACTCGCACAAGGTGATCGACTACCTGGAGGCAAAGGGCTGCCTCTACTCGATTGCCGTCCGCCAGCACAAGCGCATCGCAGAGCGGATCTCACAGATCCCGGAGTCGGCTTGGCGTCCGGTCCCCGACTACCCCGACACCGGCATCTGCGAGCTTGCCGAGACGACCTACGGCGGGCGGCGGCTGATCGTGCGCCGCGTGCACCTTCATGCCCAAGACGAGCAGACCGAGCTGTTTGCCTACTGGCGCCACTTCGCTTTCCTCACCAACCGCACCGAGGACATGCACACCGTCGACGCCGAGCACCGCCAACACGCCGAGGTCGAGCTGGCGATCCGCGACCTGAAGGACCAAGCGCTCGCCCACTTCCCCTCGGGCCGCTTCGACGCCAACGCCGCCTGGACGGTGATCGCCTGCCTGGCCCACAACCTGGCGCGTTGGGTCGGGCAGCTCGGCCTCGAGGATGAGACTTGGCGGGCGGCGCGGACGATCCGCCGCCGGCTGATCGCGCTACCCGGCCGGATCACCCGCACCGCGCGGCGCTTCACCTTGCACCTGCCCGCCCGCTGGCCCTGGCAGGAGGCCTTCGTCGAGGCGCTGAGCAAGATCAGGGCGCTTCCCGTCGCAGCCTGATCCACCTCGACCGGCTTCTCCTCACTCGCCGAATCCCTCGGCCGTCGCGGGCTGCTCGGAATCGGACACGGCACAACCCCCGCGGGGCCCCTCGACCTCCAATCGGCACACGACTTGAGTTACAGACCGCGGTTTTCGGCGTCTACACCGTTCTCGTCGACGATGTCCCTATCCGTGCGGGTGAATCGGTGGATTGAGGCTAAGCATCCGGAGACTGGCCCGGTTGTCTCGCAGAATCGGGCGGCCGATGCGCTCTCCGTGACCTTCTCCTTGCAGGCCAGCGATCAGGACCACGCGCTCAGGCTGGGCCATGTCGTTTGGGCCGAGGGCGGTGCAGCCTCGGGCCTCGAACCGACGCATGTCGTCCGGGTGGAGATCGAGCCGGTAGAGGAGCCGGTGGGGGACCAGTCGGATCGCTCGGGCGAGCGGGTTCCGGCGTAGGCGCCGGACGTCGCCTCCATGAACAACAGGCTCGCCCTTGACGCTTCGCCTGTCAACGTCCTGCGCTCCATGCGTGGGCAGATCGTCGATGCGCGGGTTGCCTACCCGGAGGTTCTTCACGTCGAGATCAAGGACTCGGCGGGCGAACTCTGGAGACTCACTACGAAGGATGCGGAGTGGTCGCCGTCCGATCCGGCCGATCTGGTGGGCCGTTCAGTCGACGATGCCGACATCGACGGAGAAACCGGCGAGCTGCGCTGCAAGCTCTCCGACGGCTCCCTGCTCGACGTTAGGCCGGCGACCCATGAGGCAGAGGACGACCCTCCGACCTGGGAGCTGATCACGCCGGGTGGCGTCGTCTTGGAGTTCGGGCCGGGCGTCCGCTGGCAGATCGGCAGCGCGGACGGTCGGCTGTCCTCACGCGCGTAGGCTCTCGGCGGCAGGGCTACGATGAGATGGACTCCGGGATGGAACTGACTGCTCGCATCCATATCGAGGAAGGAAGCTGCTGGGCCAACGTGTCCGAGCTTCCAGGCTGCTTCGCCTCCGGCCACACGCTGGACGAGCTTTTCGAGTCCCTGCAAGAGGGAGTCGCGCTTTACCTCGCCGACGAGGGCGAACAGAGCGGCCCGCTGCACGTCGCGACACCATGAGCGACAAATTCGCCTACTACCACCGAGACGCCGATATCGCCTGGCTTCCCACCGGGAACTCCGCCAACGTGGTCAGCGAGGAGGTCGAATGGGGTTTGATCGACCATGACTCGGCTACCGATGAGGTCGTTGCCGTCGAGGTTTGGTCAGCCAGCAAGCGTCTCCCGGCCGAGGTTCTGGCCACGCTTCCCGCGCCCGCGAGCACGCACGGCGCTGTTGTCTGACGCCGCTCACGGTGGCATAGAGGGTGGCACGACTCGGCGTTTCCGCTTGAACTAGCGGAATGCGCCGCCTGCAAACGCGCCTGCAAAGCCGTTTACACCGGTTTTATTTTGGTGGACGCGGTACACGACGCCCGCGGCCGTTAGCCAGAGCTTCTGGCGCGCTCGATCAGGCTGTCGAGGGTGTCGCCCTCCTGGAGGATCGCCACGCCGATGTTCGTCAGGGTGTCGGGGTGGCGCTCGACGACTCCGGAGCACGCGTCGCCAAGCGAGCGGCTTGCTTCCTCCTCGGTGAGCCCGCTCACGGCGCAGGCGAACTCGTTCTCGTCCCAGCGGACGATCGGGTCGTAGGGGCGGATCTTCCCCTGAAGGGCGAGAAAGAGGTTGCGAGACAGCCCGTGGCCCGCGGGGTCGCCGTCGGCCTTCTCGGCTTGCTCGGCCTCCCCGAAGGTGACAACTCCGAGCACGAGGGGCGCGCCCGTGCCCTGGGCACGCTCGACCTCGTGGCGCAGGAGCACCTCCCCGATCTCCCGTCCGTAGGCGCCGCTCGGCTCATCCAAGTGGGAGCGCTCGATCTCGGCCATCAACGCCTCCCGGTCGCGCGCGGCGTCCTCCCGGTCGCGCGCGGCGCGGGCGCGGTCCTCGGCGGCGCGCGTCCTGGCGGCGGCGGCCGAAGCCCTGGCGACGGCGGCCACCTTGGCGGCGGGGCTGTCCACGCCCAGATCACCCGCCATCTTCTCGGCGGCTTCGTCGATCTCCTCCGCTTCGCGGTCGCGGGTGGCCGCCACCTCGTCGCGGTGACGAGCGATCTCGTCGCGGCGCCATGCCTGGTCGTGGCGCTGGGCAGCGACCTGGGCGCGGACCGCGGTGGTCGCCATCCGCGCCATCGTCCCCTCGCCCCGGCTGGACTTGGCCCGCTCATGAGCTTGCAGCAAGGCCGGATCGGCAGAAGAGTCCGCCAACTCACGGTCAGCGAGATTCTGGTCCCGGTCGGCGGCGCGTTGGTCGGCCTCTGAGGCCGCCTGGTCACGATCGGCCATGGTCTGGTCGGCGTCGGAACTGGTCTGGTCGGCGTCGGCGCCGGTTTGGTCTCGGTCGGAAGCGGACTGATCGGCTTCCAGGTTCGCGGTGCGCCGGCGCCGGGGAATGCGTGGAGTGATGTGGCCCTCCCTCCGGTCAAGCGAGCTGGCCCAAAGTGGGCCTTCACCCTATTGACCCTGCTATCGAGGGTAGCACCGACCACGAAAGATTTTCGGCATTAGTCTCAACCCCCGCATTTGGCAGCCCCCACAACAGAAAACGCCCCCGCGGGGAGCGGAGGCGAATTCTGGGGTTACTACAGGGAGGAGAGATTATTTATCTCTATATATGTGGATCCGTGGGAGGTAGGTGGGCCCTTTGATGTGTCGCGGTGCGATCATCGTGGGAAGCGATGAGCGCCGTATGGGCGACGCCGAACCCAGCCAAAAAGTCTTTCGTTCTATTCCTTATCGGTTGTCCTCTGCGAATCCTTGAGCAGCATACGAACGTATGTGCGATTTGTGTGTGAGTGGGATCACAGTCCCTGAGCGGTCTTCCGGGCGCTTTGCCGCTCGATGGCCACTCGGTCTTCCCGCATCGAATCAGGCCAAGTCAAAGGGTGGTTAAAAAGCTGTATCGGCCCTGGACGGATGGCCGGGCGGCCCGGGCGGCGCTACCGTTGCGGCGGATGAAGAAGACCCGGATAGACGCGGTGCTCGCCGAGCGCGGGCTGTTCCCGTCGCGCACGGCCGCGGCTGGCGCGGTGCGGGCCGGCGCGGTCCGGGTCGGCGTCGACGGGCCGGTCGCCCTGCGGCCGAGTCAGCTGGTCGAGCCGGAGGCGGCGCTCGTCGTCGACGAGGGTCCCCGCTTTGTCTCGCGCGGCGGGGTCAAGCTCGAGAACGCGCTCGGCGCGCTCGGCATCGAAGTGAACGGCCGCGATTGTCTTGACGTCGGCGCCTCGACCGGCGGCTTCACCGACTGCTTGCTGCAGCGCGGCGCGGCCCACGTCGCCGCCGTCGACGTCGCCTATGGCCAGATCGCGCAGCAGCTGCGGGAGGACCCGCGCGTCGCCGTGATCGAGCGGCTCAACGCGCGAGAGCTGTTGCCCGCCGACCTGCCCTTCGCCCCTTCGCTGGCGACGATCGACGTCTCCTTCATCTCCCTGGCGAAGGTGCTGCCGGCGGTGGCGCGCTGCCTGGCGCCCGGTGGCGAAATCCTGGCGATGGTCAAGCCGCAGTTCGAGCTCGGCCGCGAGCGGGTCGGCAAGGGGGTCGTGCACGATCCCGAGGACCGGCGCGAGGCGATCCTCGGGATTGCCGAAGCGGCACTTGAGATCGGCCTGCCGGTCCAGGGCTTCGCTCCCTCTGGCCTGCCCGGCCCGAAGGGCAACCGCGAGACCTTCGTCCGGTGCGGCGGTGCCGGCGAGGGCATTGGCGACCTCGAGGCCGCGATCGGCGAGGTGGATGCCTGATGCTTGGCGAGTTTCCCCCCCTCCAGGGGCAGGTAAGTCGCCAAGGGGGGTGCATCGATGGCTGAGAAGACCGCGGTCCTGATCACCCACTCGCACCCGCCCGCCGCAACCGAGGCGGTGCCGATCGCGATCGAGGCGGCTGCGGAGGCTGGCTGGCGCTTGGTCGCCACGTCGGAGGAGGTCGCCAAGCACGACCACGCCGCGGAGGGGGTCGAGGCGGTCGATTCGCCCCCGGCCGATCCCGACCTCTGCCTCGTCCTCGGCGGGGACGGCTCGATCCTCCACGCGTTGCGCCGCTTCGCCCGCACCGGGGTACCGGTCTTCGGCGTTAACTTCGGCACGGTCGGCTTCCTCGCCGCGGTCGAGCGCGACGACGCCGCGCAGGGGATCCGGCGGGCGCTGGCCGGCGAGACCGAGACGATCGAGCTGCCGGGGCTGGCGATCGAGGCTGAGGGCGAGGAGCACGTCGGCTTCAACGACGTCAGCTTCAGTCGCCGCCCGCACGACCGAGTCGCCGAGCTCAGCTACCGGATCGCCGGCGAGGAGGTCGGCAACGTGCGCTGCGACGGACTGGTCGCCGCCACCCCGGCCGGCTCGACCGGCTACAACCTCGCCAACCAGGGACCGATCCTCGCCTGGGGCGTGAAGGGGTACGTCGTCTCCTACATCTCGCCCCACTCGCTGACCGCGCGGGCGCTGGTCGTCGCCCCCGGCGACGTGCTCAGCGTCGGCAACGCCGCCGGGCGCGAGCCGGTCGACATCGCGATCGACGGCGCCCAGGTCGCCAGCCTCGCCCCCGGCGACGCCCTCGACGTGCGCTTCGTCGACGCGGTCGGCCGTCTTGCCCAGCTCCCCGGCACGAGCTTTTACCAGCGCATCCGCGAAAAGTTCGGGCATCTGGCCGTGTAGTTCGGCCGGCGCACCGGGTTCTCTAGGGTTTCCGCCCATGGAGCGCAAGTGGTGGACTCTCGTCCTGATCACGATCGCGACGTTCATGCTGCTGCTGGACATCACGGTCGTCAACGTCGCCCTGCCCGACATCCAGCGGGAACTGCACGCCAGCCTCTCCAGCCTGCAATGGGTCGTCGACGCCTACTCGCTGATGCTGGCCGCCTTCCTGCTCACCGCCGGCTCGCTCGGCGACCGGCTCGGGCGGCGGCGGGTCTTCTCGCTTGGCTTCGGGATCTTCACCCTCGCCTCGTTCCTCTGCGGGATCGCCGGCGACCCGACTCTGCTCAACCTCGCCCGCGGACTGCAGGGGATCGGCGGCGCGGGGATGTTCGCCACCTCGCTGGCGCTGATCGGCCAGGAGTTCCACGGAAAGGACCGGGCGACCGCGTTCGGCGTCTGGGGGGCGACGATCGGCGGCGCCGTGGCGATCGGACCGCTGGTCGGCGGCGTGATCACCGAGCACCTCGGCTGGGAGTGGATCTTCTTCGTCAACGTGCCGATCGGCGCCGTGGCGATCGCGCTGACCGAGATGAAGCTGGTCAACGTCGCCGCCCAGGACCCGCAGCGGATCGACCTGCCCGGCCTGGCCGCCTTCTCGGGTGGGCTCTTCCTGCTGATCTTCGGCCTGATCCGCGGCAACCCGGAAGGCTGGGGGAGCGGCGTGATCGTCGGCGCGCTGAGCGGCGCCGTGCTGCTCTTGCTGACGTTCGTGGCGATCGAGGCGCGCAGCGCGCACCCGATGCTCGACCTCACCCTCTTCCGCAAGCCGGCCTTCAACGGCGTCTCCGCGGTCGCCTTCGGCCTCTCGGCCGGGATGTTCGCGCTCTTCCTCTACCTGACCATCTACATGCAGGGCGTGCTCGACTTCTCGCCCCTGGAAACCGGCCTGCACTTCCTGCCGCTGACCGTGCTCTCCTTCATCGCCTCGCCGATCGCCGGCTCGCTCTCGCACAAAATCCCGATCCGGGTGCTGCTCGGGGCGGGGCTCTGCATGGTCGGGATCGGCCTCTTCCTGATGCACGGGTTGACCGCCGACTCCCCGGTCAGCGACCTGCTGCTCGGCTTCCTGATCGCCGGCGTCGGCATCGGCACCGCCAACCCCGGCATCGGCCAGGCAGCGATCGCCGTCGTGCCGGTCGAGAAGGCCGGCATGGGCTCGGGGATCAACACGACCTTCCGTCAGGTCGGGATCGCGACCGGCGTCGCCTCGCTTGGCGCGATCTTCCAGTCCAGGGTCGATTCGAAGCTCGCCGAAGTGCTTCCCAACAAGCCCCAGGGCCTGGGCGAGATCGTCTCCTCGGGCGGCTCGCGCGCCGCCGGCCTCGTCGCCCCGCCGGGACGCCACGCGGAATTCGTCCAGGCCGCGAAGGTCGCCTTCGTCAGCGGCTTCAACGAGATCCTCCTGATCGGCGCGATCCTCTCCTTCGTCGTCGCCGGACTCGGCTTCTTCCTCGTCCGCTCGCGCGACTTCGTGCAGTCGACCGAGGCCGTGCCCGACGCCGCGGCAGCGTAGCTCCCGCGTCCGCGGGCACTGCTACATAAGGCCTGTGCTCCGCGAGCTTCGGATCGAGAACCTGCTGCTGATCGAGAGGGCGGAGCTGCGGCTCGGCGAGGGGCTGAACGCGATCACGGGGGAGACCGGGGCCGGGAAGACGGTCCTCGCTCACTCACTGGATCTGTTGATGGGGGGCAAGGCGCGGTCGGGGATCGTTCGGCCGGAGGCGGAGGAGGCCTGGGTCGAGGGGGTCTTCGACCTGCCTGAGGGGCTGCTCGCCGAGCCCGAGATGTCAGAGCTGGCGGAGCGGCTTCCCGAGGGGGCCGAAGAGGTCGTGCTCGGCCGGCGGGTATTGGCCGGCGGGCGGACCAGCGCCTTCGTTGCCGGGCGGGCGGCCTCGGTCGCCGACCTGAAACTGCTCGGCTCGCGGCTGCTCGCCTTCTTCGGTCAGCACGAGCACCGCAAGCTGACGATCTCCTCGGCGCAGGCGGAGGTGTTGGACGGGTTCGCCGGGGTCGAGCACCTACGGCTGCGCGACGAGTATCGCGAGGCTCACCGGGAGTGCCAGCGGCTCGCGGCTGAGCTCGCCGAGTTGCGCGAGCTGGACGGGTCGCGCGAGCGGGACCTCGATCTCCACCGCTACGAGCTGGCCGAGATCGAGGCGGTCGAGCCCGACGCCGAGGAGCAGGACGAGCTGCTCGGCGAGCGCGAGCGGCTGCGGCACGCCGAGGGGCTGCGCGAGGCTGCGGCCGGGGCGCAGGTCGCGGTGCTCGGCGAAGACGAGGGGGGCGGCGGCGCCGCCGGGGCGCTGGCCCAGGCCGAGGCGCTGTTGCAGGGCGTCGGCGGGGTCGACTCCAATCTCGACGCGCTCTCGACGCGGATCAGCGCCCTGGCGATCGAGCTCGGCGACGTGGCGGGCGAGCTGCGCTCCTACCTGGACGGGCTGGAGGCCGATCCCGGCCGCCTTGCCGGGCTCGAAGAGCGGCTCGACGCGCTCGACCGGCTACAGCGCAAGCACGGCGGCAGCGTCGACTCGGTCCTCGCCCACGCCGAGCGCTGCCGGGCCGAGATCGAGCGCCTCGAGAACGCCGAGCAGCGGGGTGCCGCGGCCGAGGCGGCGCTGGCCGAGGCGGAGGAGCGTCGGTCGCGGCTGGCGGGCAAGCTGAGCAGTGCCCGGGAGAAGGCGCGGGCGCCGTTCGAAGCGGCGGTGGCCGAGGAGCTCGAGCGTCTCTCGATGCCCGGCGCTAGGCTCGAGGTGGCGCTCGAGCCGCACGCGGACGGCTTCGGCCCGGGCGGCGTCGAGGCGGTCGAGCTGCGCCTGGCACCCAATCCCGGCCTCGAACCGGCGCCGCTGCGCGAGGCGGCCTCCGGCGGCGAGCTCTCGCGCGTGATGCTGGCGCTGAGCGGTTTCGGAGGGGCGGCCGGCGCCGGCACGCTGGTCTTCGACGAGATCGACGCCGGGGTCGGCGGCAAGACGGCGCGCGCGGTGGGCGAGCGGCTGCGAGCGCTGGGCGAGGGCCGGCAGGTGCTCTGCATCACCCACCTGCCCCAGGTCGCCTCGCTGGCGGGCACGCACTTCACCCTGGAGAAGGACGTCTCCGGCGAGCGGGCGAGCGCCACCGTACGCCGCCTCGACGGCAACGGCGTGGTCGAGGAGATCCGTCGCATGCTCGGCGGCGACGGGGCCGACGAGGCCGCCACGCGCCACGCCCAGGAGCTGCTCGCCGCCGCCTGAGGCCGTTTGATCCGCTTGCCAGAGCGGTTAACCTGCTCCGGTGGCAACCGCAGCCAGTCGCCGTCGCATCCCCGCGCTGCTCTCCCGTCGCAACGGGACCGCCGCCGACGGCGCGATCGAGGGCACCGTCCGCCTCGGCCGTCGCACCAAGCACCTGGTCAAGCGTCTCGCGCCCGGCGACGTCGCCGTCATCGACCACCGCAACATCGACCGGATCGCCGCCGAGGAGCTGATCGCGACCGGGGTGCGGGCCGTGGTCAACGCCGCGCCCTCCTCGGACGGCAAGTACCCGAACGCCGGGCCGCTGCTCCTGGTCCGCGCCGGGGTGGCGCTGGTCGACGTCGCCGACTGCGACCCGTTCGAGCTGCTCGGCGAGGGCGACCGGGTGACGGTTGCGGCCGGCGCGATCAGCGTCGGCGGGCGCGAGCTGCTGCGCGGCAGCGAGCTCGGCGCGGTCGAGCTCGAGCGCCAGCTCGACCAGCAACGCGAGCGGCTCGACGAGGCGCTGGCCGAGTTCGCCGAGAACACCGTCGCCCACGTGCGCCAGGAGACCGACCTGCTCACCGGCAGCGTCGAGTTCCCCCCGACGCGTGCCTCCTTCCGCGACCGCCACGTGCTGATCGTCGTCCGCGGCGACCGCCACCGGCGCGACCTGAAGGCGCTGCGCGCCTACATCCGCGACGTGCGGCCGATCGTCGTCGCGGTCGACGGCGGCGCCGACGGCGTGCTGGAAGCCGGGATGAAACCGGACGTGATCCTCGGCGACATGGATTCGGCCGGCGACGAGGCGTTGCGCTGCGGGGCGGAGCTGATCGTCCACGCCTACCCGGACGGCCGCGCCCCGGGCCGCGAGCGGCTGAGCGACCTCGGCCTCGACCACACGGTCGTGCCCGCCGCCGGCACCAGCGAGGACGTGGCGATGTTGATGGCCTACGAGAAGGGGGCGGCGCTGATCGTCAGCGTCGGCGCCCACTTCAACCTGATCGAGTTCCTCGATCGCAAGCGCGGCGGCATGTCCTCGACCTTCCTCACCAGGCTGCGGATCGGAGAGAAGCTGGTCGACGCCAAGGGGGTGAGCCGGCTCTACAACCCGAGCTCGCCCTTCGGCCCGATGGTCCTCTTCCTCGCCGCCTTCGCGATCGTCCTGACGATCCTGGTGATCACCTCGCCGGCCCTCAACGACCTCTTCCAGCTGGTCTGGCTGAAGATCCGCATCTGGCTCGGCCTCTGATGGGGTACAGCGCCCGATACCACGCGACCTCGCTGATCGCGGTCTTCCTGGCGCTCGCGATCGGGATCCTGGTCGGCGCCGAGTTCGGCGGCGATGCGCTCAACAACACGCGCAAGAACCTCGAGCAGAGTTTGACCGGCAACCTGCAGGACGCGCGCGAACGCGTGGACGAACTGAACGGCCAGCTCGGTCGCTCCAACGAATTCGCCAGCCGCGTCTACCCGGCGCTGGTCCACAACCGGCTGGCGGGGCGGCGGATCGGCGTGCTGGCGCTCGGTGGGCTGCCGGGCGGCACCGTCAACGCGATCGAGGAAACGCTGGGGCCGACCGGGGCGCGCTTGGTCGGGATCGGGGTCGTGCGCGAGCCGGCCGACCTCAACGGGCTCGCCGGGGATCTGGCGAAGACGCGCTTCGCGCGGTTGCGGCGCGACCCCGAAGCGTTGACCGCCTTCGGCGTCGGCGTTGGGCGGCAGCTGGTCCGCGGCGGCACGCTGGTCGAACTGGTGCGCGGTCAACTCTTCTCGCGCGCCAGCGGCAACTTCGGCGGCCTCGACGGGATGATCGTCGTGCGCCAGGCGCCGGAAGAGCTTGGGCCGGTGCAACGAGCCAACGCGAGCGAGCTGGAAGCGGCCTTGATGAAAGGCGTGACCGGCACGCGGCGGCCGGCGGTCGGGGTCGAGACCTCGGCGGCCGAACCGTCCTCGGTCTCCTTCTTCAACGGCAACGACCTGGCCAGCGTCGACGACGTCGAGACCGCGGCCGGGCGCGTGGCCACGGTCTTCGCCCTGCTCGGCGCCGAGGGCAGCTTCGGGGTCAAGGGCTCCGCCGACCGCCTGTTGCCCGATCTGCTGCCGCCGGCCGCCCCCCACAACCCGTGACCTGGGTCGGGTTCCCGGTCGCGATCGCGGTCGCCCTGCTGGTCGTGCCGGCGGGCGTGCGGGGGCTGCGCGACGCCGGCCTGGTGCGAGCCAACTACCGCGGCGCTGAGCTCGCCTTCCCGCTTGGCGCGGTGCTGGCGACGGCGGCGCTGGTCGCGCTGGCGCCGCTCGCCTTCCTCAACGACCGCGCCGACCTCAACCTGCTCTCGCCGGACCTACGCCGCTGGATGCCCTACCTGCTCGGCGTCGCCTTCCTCGGCTTCCTCGACGACTCGCTGGGGCGGGGGGAGCAGTCGGGGGCGCCGCGCGGCTGGCGCGGGCACGCGCGGGCGCTGCGCGCCGGCAGCCTCTCGACCGGCGCGGTGAAGGCGCTTGGGGCGCTGGCGCTGGCCGCCTACGTGGTCTCCGGGCGGGGACTCGAATCGTGGCGCTACCTGGCCGACGTGGCGCTCTTGATCCTCGCCACCAACGCCTTCAACCTGCTCGACCTGCGGCCGGGGCGGGCGGAGAAGGGGCTGGCGCTGCTCGGCGCCGGGATCTGCCTCGGCGCCTGGACCTGGGCGCCACTCGAGCTGCTCGGGATCTTCGCGGGGCCGGTCTTGGTCGGCGCCGCCTTCACCCTGCGCGAGCGGGCGATGCTGGGGGACACCGGCTCGAACCTGGTCGGGGCGATCGGCGGCGTCTGGCTGCTGACCACGCTGGGCCCCGACGCCCGCCTCGTAGCCCTGGCGGTGGTCGCCGGAATCACCATTTACGGAGAGTTGCGTTCGATCTCGGCGACGATCGACTCGGTTCCGCCACTGCGCTGGCTAGACTCGCTCGGCAGAGCATGAGTCGCCCTTCCCAAGGAGATACCCGCTTCATCTTCGTCACCGGCGGGGTCGTCTCGGCTCTCGGCAAGGGGATCGCCGCCGCCTCGATCGGCCGCCTGCTGCGTTCGCGCGGCTACCGGGTTCAGCTGCAGAAGTTCGACCCGTACATCAACGTCGACCCGGGGACGATGAGCCCCTTCCAGCACGGCGAGGTCTTCGTCACCGAGGACGGCGCCGAGACCGACCTCGACCTCGGGCACTACGAGCGCTTCACCGACGAGAACACCTCGCGCGCCTCGAACGTGACCGCCGGCGCGGTCTACAACTCGGTGATCAACCGCGAGCGCCGCGGCGACTACCTGGGGGCCACTGTGCAGGTGATCCCGCACATCACCAACGAGATCAAGAACCGGATCCGGATCGTCGCCGAGTCGCAGTCGGTCGACTTCGTGATCACCGAGATCGGCGGCACGGTCGGCGACATCGAGTCATTGCCCTTCCTCGAGTCGATCCGCCAGCTCTACACCGACCTCGGGCCGAAGCGCTCGATGTTCGTCCACCTGACGCTGGTGCCCTACGTCGGCCACGCCGGCGAGCTGAAGACCAAGCCGACCCAGCACTCGGTCAACGAGCTGCGGCGGATCGGGATCCAGCCGCACGCCCTGGTCTGCCGCTCCGAAGGCCGGCTCGACCGCGAGATCCGCGAGAAGATCGCGCTCTTCGCGAGCCTGCCGGTCGACGCGGTGATCTCGGCCAACGACGTCGACAACATCTACAAGGTGCCGCTCGTCTTCCGCGCCGAGGGAGTCGACGACCTGGTGCTCGACCACTTCGACATGGAGGCGCCGCCCTCGGACCTCTCCGAATGGGAGGCGATGGTGAGGCGCGCCGACGCCGCCGAGGGCAAGGTGAGGATCGCCCTGGTCGGCAAGTACGTGGGGCTCGCCGACGCCTACAAGTCGGTGATCGAGGCGCTCGAGCACGGCGGCATCCACCATGGCGTCGAGGTCGAGGTCGAGCTGGTCGACTCCGAGAACTTCGACCCCGAGCGGCTCGAGGGCGCCGACGGCATCCTGATCCCCGGCGGCTTCGGCGAGCGCGGTATCGAGGGCAAGGTCGCGGCGGCGCGGATCGCGCGCGAGCGCTCGATCCCCTACCTGGGCATCTGCCTCGGGATGCAGATCGCCGTGGTCGAGTTCGCTCGCACGGTGGTCGGCATGGAGGGCGCCAACTCGGCCGAGTTCGACCCCGAGACGCCGTTCCCGGTGGTCGACCTGCTGCCCGAGCAGAAGGAGGTCTCCGAGATGGGCGGCACGATGCGCCTCGGCGCCGACCCGGTGAAGCTGCACGAGGGGACCCGGGCGCGCGAGATCTTCGGCGAGGCGGTCATCTACAAGCGCCACCGCCACCGCTACGAGGTCAACAACCAGCTGCGTCGGCGGCTCGAAGACGAGGGCCTGGTCTGCGGCGGGACCTCGCCCGACGAGCGCCTGGTCGAGATGGTCGAGTTGCCCGACCACCCGTTCTTCGTCGCCTCCCAGTTCCATCCTGAGTTCAACTCGCGCCCCAACCGGCCCGAGCCGCTCTTCCGCGAGTTCGTCGGGGCGGCGGCGCGGCAGGCGGGCGTTAGCCTGTCTCGTCGTGAAGAGGCTGCAGGAGACGTTCGTCCGACTTTGCGAGATCCGCAGCCCCACGGGTGAGGAGCGGGAGGTCGCGGATTCGATCGCGGCCGAGCTGCGAGCGCTGGGGCTCGAGGTGAGCGAGGACGATGCTGCCGGGCCGGCGGAAGCTGGGGCCGGCAACCTGCTTGCGCGGCTGCCCGGGGCGAGCGAGGGGTGGGTGATGTTCTGCGCCCACATCGACACCGTGCCGCACGCCGGCCAGATCGAGGTGGTCGAGTCCGATGGGGTCTTCCGCAGCGCCGGGGAGACGATTCTCGGCGCCGACAACAAGGCGGCGGTTGCCGTCTTCATGGAGCTGGTGGCACGACACGCCGGGGCGGACGGGCCGCCGCCGGTGGGGATCGAGCTGCTGTTGACCGTCGCCGAGGAGCAGGGGCTGCGCGGGGCGAAGGCTTTCGATGCGTCGCGGCTGCGCTCCGAGGTCGGCTTCGTCCTCGACCATGCCAGCGCGGTCGGCGAGCTGATCGTCACCTCGCCGACCCAGCAGAGCGTGCGCGCCGACTTCCACGGGGTCGAGGCGCACGCCGGCATCCGGCCCGAGGACGGACAGAGTGCGATCGCGGCCGCCGCGGCGGCGGTGGCCCGCATGGAGCTGGGGCGGCTCGACCAGGAGACGACCGCCAACGTCGGGGTGATCCGCGGCGGGACCTCGGGCAACGTCGTGCCCGGGCACTGCGAGATCGTCGCCGAGGCGCGCAGCCTCGACTCGGGGCGGGCTGCCGAGGTGGCGGGCGCGCTCAGCGATGCCTGCGCCTGGGGCGCAAGCGAGCACGGCTGCGATGCCGACGTGCGGATCGAAGAGCTCTTCCGCGGCTACCGGATCCCGCCCTCCTCTCCGGCGCTGGCCTTGGCGGAGGCCGGCTTGCGGCGGGCCGGGTTCGAGCCCGAGCGGACGGCGACCGGCGGCGGCAGCGACGCCAACGCCCTGATCGTCGACGGCTTCGACTGCATCCTGCTCGCCAACGGCACCGAGGCCAACCACACCCCCGACGAGTCGGTCAGCGCCCGCAACCTCGACGCGATGCTCGAGGTCTGCGAGGGGATCGTCGCCGAGGCGGCCGCGGGCGCCGGCAGCGAGTGAGCGGCCGGCTGAAGCTGCGCCGGGGGGTGGTCGTCAGCGAGGATCCGCTGACGACCGAGGTCGACGGCGAGCGCCGCCCGGCCTGGGCGGACACGACCCTGCTCGGCGAGATGCGCGAGGGCGACGAGGTCGTCGTCAACACCGTCGCTCTGGACCTCGGCCTCGGCTCGGGCGGCTTCGACGTGGTCCACGCCAACCTGACCCGGGGCCTGGAAGGTGGCGACGACACGAGCGACCACGTGATCAAGCTCAACTACACGTCCCTGCAGCACCCAGTACCCCCGGTCGAGAGCCCCGGGCGTAACGCGTTGCGGATGGATGACGACCGTAAGACGTTGCACCCGACGCCGGTGTTGGTGATTCCGCTGCACGGGCACCTGGCGCCCGCGACCTGGGCCGCCGCCGAGGCTCGGCCCGGGATCAGGGTCGGCTACGTGCAGACGGGAGGAGGGGCGCTCCCCGGCTCTCTCAGTCGTGACGTGGCCGAACTGCGCGAACGCGGTCTGCTCTGCGGCCACGTCACCGCAGCCCCCGCCTACGGCGGCGAGCACGAGGCGATCTCCACCCCGGGCGCTCTCGACGCCGCAGCGCGCGCGCTCGGCTGGGACGCCGCGATAGCCGGCCCAGGCCCAGGCATCATCGGCTCCGACACGTCCCTGGGCCACGGCGGCATCGCCGCCCTGGACACCGCCCATGCCTCGCTGGCCCTCGGGCTCCCGACCCTGCTGTCCCCGCGCCTGTCCTCCGGCGACCCCCGCGAGCGCCACAACCCGGTGAGCCACCACACCCTCACAGTCGTGGAGATGCTCCTGGCTCCGGTCACGCTCCCGATCCCGTCCAGCTACCCGGACCTCCTCCCAAAGCTCACAGACGCAGCGGGCACTCGCCACCAACTGCACGAAGCCCCAGTCGACCTCCCCGCCTACGAAGCCACCAAGCTCCCCTCAAGCACGATGGGTCGCACCATCGAGCAGGACCCCCTCTTCTTCGCTGCCGCCCTCGCCTCGGGCCGGGCACTGGGCGAATTCTCTGCGGGTGGCGCGGGGGTGGGGTGATCCGCAGCGCGAAGGCTGCGGAGGGCAAGGCCCCGAACCCTGACCCCGCAGTCAACCCTCTACCCGAGCAGCGCGCAGCGCAAGCGGCTCACCCCACCCCGGCGACAGGACCCGCAGCGACAACGCACGGTCCCTTGCCAACCAAGGGTTGACGCAACGCAGAGCGAATCCACGGCTCATGGCCGTCGCCGACCCACCGCGCACCGAGTCCCGCTTCGAGTCCCTGGTCCTCGACTTCCTCGCCTACCTCGAGCTCGAGCGCGGCCTCTCGCGCAACACGCTGGACGCCTACCGCACCGACCTTCACCAGTACGGCGAGTACCTCGGCGCGCATGATCTCGACGCGCTCACTGCCGGGCCGGCCGACATCAGCGAGTTCCTCGCCGAGTTGGCCACCGGCGGCGAGGGGCGGGCGTACTCCTCGGCCACCGTGCATCGCAAGGCGGCCTGCCTGCGCTCCTTCTACAAGAACCTGCGCCGCGACGAGCTGATCGGCGACGACCCGACCGCGGCGCTGAGCTCGCCTCGGCGGGCGAAGAAGCTGCCCCAGGTGCTCAACTACGCCGAGGTGCAGAAGCTGCTGGCGTCGCCGCGCGGCGACGAGCCGACGGCGCTGCGCGACCGGGCGCTGCTCGAGGTGATGTACGCCTGCGGGCTGCGCGCCTCGGAGACGATCGGCTTGGATGTCGGCGACGTCGACCTGCACGAGGGCTTCCTGCGCGCCCGCGGCAAGGGCAGCAAGGAACGGCTGGTGCCGCTGGGGCGCAAGGCGATCGCCGCGATCTCCTCCTACATGCGCGGCGGGCGGCCGAAGCTGGTTGGCGAACGCCATGAGGCGCGTCTCTTCCTCAACTTCCGCGGCGGCCCGCTCAGCCGCCAGGGCCTCTACAAGATCGTCCAGCGCAACGCGCGCACTGCCGGTCTGGCGGGCCAGCTCAGTCCGCACACATTGCGGCACAGCTTCGCCACCCACCTGCTGGCGGGAGGTTGCGACCTGCGCGCCGTGCAGGAGATGCTCGGCCACGCCGACATCTCGACTACCCAGATGTACACGCACCTCTCGGGCGAGCAACTAAAGACCGTCTACTTCAACTCTCACCCCCGAGCCACCGCCTAACCCACCACCCCTCCCAGCGTGTAGAACTCGGCGGGATGCCCGAGCTGCCGGAGGTGGAGACCGTTGCCCGACAGCTGGATCCGGAGTTGGCGGGGCGGGCGATCGAGGCGCTGGAGGTGCTCGATGCGCGCTGGTGCCGACCGGTGGCGCCGCGGAAGTTCGAGGCCGCGGTCGAGGGGGCGACGATCGAGGGCCTGGGGCGGCGGGGCAAGTACCTGCTGCTCGGACTGGACGGCGAGCGGACGCTGGTCATGCACCTGCGGATGACCGGCAACCTCGTCCTGGTCGAGGGCGAGGACAAGCTCGACCCCTCCGAGGGGCGGCGGTTGTACGAGGGCGAGCGCTCGACCTCGGAGCGCCACCTGCGGGCGCGTTTCACGCTCGATGACGAACGCCAGCTCTGGTTCACCGACCCGCGCCGCTTCGGCGAGGCGTTCCTGATCGATGACGTGAGGCTGGACGAGCGATTCGCCAGGCTCGGGGTCGAGCCGCTGTCCGCGGACTTCACCTCGGAGGCGCTGGGCGAGATGGCGGCGGGACGGACTGCGCCGCTGAAGTCCTTCCTGCTCGACCAGCGCCACGTCGCCGGGGTCGGCAACATCTACGCCGACGAGGCGCTCTTCCGCGCCCGCCTGCACCCGCTCTCACCCGCCGGCTCGATCAAGCCCGAGCACGCCGCGGCGCTGCGCGACGCCGTCGTCGCCACGCTGGAAGCGGGCATCGACGGCGGTGGCGCCTCGATCGACGACTACCGAGACGGCCGCGGCGAGAAGGGCACGATGCAGGACGAGTTCCTCGTCCACACCCGCGAGGGCGAGGAGTGCCCCGAGTGCGGCGGCCCGATCTCGCGCATCGTCGTCTCCGGCCGCTCCACCTACTACTGCCCGAACTGCCAGGTGCGCCTGCGCCGTCGCCCCAAGCGTCGTCCGGGCGGTCGTTCACCGTAGATCGGCTATGCCGGGAACGACGCTGAAGACCGAGGCGGTGGTGCTGCGCAGCATCCGCTACGGGGAGGCCGATCGCATCCTGCATCTCTACTCACGCACGCGGGGGCGGATTGGGGCGATCGCCAAGGGCGCGCGCAAACCGAGGTCGCGCTTCGGCGGCCGGCTGGAGCCCTTCTTCCGCCTCGACCTCGTCCTGCACGAAGGGCGGGGGGAGTTGCTCACGGTGACCAGCGCCGCCACCGTCGAGGGCTACCCGCGCCTGCGCGACTCCGGCCCGGCGCTGGGCGCCGGCGCCCGCGCCTGCGACGCGGTGCTGCGCTTGCTCGACTCGGCCGAGCCCAACCCGCCCGCCTACAACCTGCTCTGCCGCTATCTGGGCCTGCTCGACGATCCGGCCGCCGAGCGCGCCGCCGAGCCGGTGACCGCTATTGCCTTCCGGCTGAAGCTGGCGCTGGCGGCGGGCTTCGCCCCGGAGCTCGCCTCCTGTGCCCAGTGCGGCGAGGCCGAGCACCTGAGCGGCTTCTCCGGCTCCGCGGGCGGGGTCGTCTGCGCCGCCTGCGAAGCGGGCTCCTTCCCGCTCTCCGAGGAGGCGCACCGCTTCATGGTCGAGGCGATCGGCAGCCCGCTGGCCGAGGCCCCCGCCGCCGAGCCGCGGGCGTTGGCGCAGGCCGAGCGGGCGGTGGGCGAGACGCTCGAGCACCACGCCCACGTGCAGCTGCGGGCGGCGGCGTGAGGGCCGGTCCCCGCAGGGGTTCCGCTTAACTTTTCCGGTGGAGAGGGGTCAGGCTGGTGCCTCGCGGCTCACGACGAAAAAGTACAAGACGCTCCACCCCTGCCGGGACCGGCCCTTAGGATCGACCCCGGTGGATGCAACGGCGACATTTGAGGATCGGATCGCCTCCTGGGAGGAGAGCTTTCTTGATGAGAGGGCTGCCCGGTCTTATCCGGCGCGGCGGGTGGTTGAGGAGGGGGACAGTCCGCTGCGGACGCCGTTTCAGCGGGATCGGGACCGGATCGTCCACTGCAAGGCGTTCCGGCGACTGAAGCACAAGACGCAGGTCTTCGTCGCGCCCGAGGGGGATCATTACCGGACCCGGCTCACTCATACGCTCGAGGCCTGTGGCATCGCCCGCACGGTGGCCCGGGCGCTCGCGCTCAACGAGGATCTGACCGAGGCGATCGGGCTCGGCCACGACCTCGGCCACCCGCCCTTCGGCCATGCCGGCGAGGAGGCGTTGGACCACGCGCTGCGCGAGCGCTGCGGCGCCGGCTTCAAGCACAACGAGCACTCGCTGCGCGTGGTCGAGGTGCTGGAGCGCGACGGGCGCGGGCTCAACCTGACCGAGCAGGTGCGCGACGGCATCCTCAACCACACCGGCTCGCGCAAGCCGGCGACGCTGGAGGGGCGGATCGTCAAGCTGGTCGACCGCGTCGCCTACATCAACCACGACATCGACGACGCCCTGCGGGCGGGCATCCTCCAGGCAGAGGACCTGCCGGCGGCCGAGATCGAACTGCTCGGCGACAGCGGCTCGGCGCGGATCGACACGCTGGTGCGCGACATCGTCGAGAGCTCGCGGGCGGCTGGGGACATCGTCCAGAGCGAGGGGATCGGCGGGGCGATGCTGCGCCTGCGCAAGTTCATGTTCGACCGCGTCTACCTCGGGCCGCAGGCGAGCGGCGAGCATGAGCGGGTACGGCGCGTGATGGGGGCTCTCTTCGACCACTACATGGAGCATCCCGAGGAGGCGCCGGAGCTGGAGCCGGGGGCGAGCGAGTGCCAGCGGGTCGCCGACTACCTGGCGGGGATGACCGACCGCTACTGCATCGCCAAGTTCGCCGAGCTCTCGATCCCCAAGGGGGCGCTGTGGCGCTGATCTCGCCCGAGAGCCTCGAGCGGGTCAAGCAGGCGGCGGACATCGTCGAGGTGATCTCGGCCCACACCGACCTGCGTCGCCAGGGCTCGCGCTGGGTCGGGCTCTGTCCCTTCCACGAGGAGCGCACGCCCTCGTTCTCGGTCGACGCCCAGGAAAAGCTCTACCACTGCTTCGGCTGCGGGGTGGGCGGCGACACGATCAAGTTCGTCGAAGAGAAGGAGGGGCTGGGCTTCTCCGAGGCGGTCGAGCTGCTCGCCGACCGCTATGGGGTTGAGCTGGAGCGCGAGCGCGAGGATCCCCAGGCCGAGGCGCGCCGCCAGCAGCGCCGCCGTCTTGGCGATCTGCTCGACCGCACCGCCTCCTTCTACGCCGCCTACCTCTGGGACTCCGAGGAGGCGGCGAAGGCACGCGAGTACCTGACCGGCCGCGGTCTCGCCGAGGAGACGCTGCGCGCCTTCGCCGTCGGCTTCGCGCCGAGCGCCTGGGACAAGGTTCTGGTCCGCGGGCAGCGGGCGGGCTTCAGCGTCGAGGAGCTGCGCGGCGTCGGCCTGGCGCAGAAGGGGCGGGGGGGAGGCGAGTACGACCGCTTTCGCTCGCGGATCATGTTCCCGATCCGCGACCGCCGCGGCCGCACGCTCGGCTTCGGCGGCCGGGCGATGCGCTCCGACCAGGGGGCCAAGTACGTCAACACGGCGGAGACCGACTTCTTCCACAAGAGCCAGATGCTCTACGGGATCGACCTCGCCAAGGCGGCGATCGCCAAGGCGGGTCGCGCCGTGGTGGTCGAGGGCTACACCGACGTGCTCGCTTTGCACCAGGCCGGGATCGAGGAGGCGGTCGGCGTGATGGGCACGGCGATCACCGACGAGCAGGTGGCGGCGCTCTCCGGCATGGTCGACGAGGTGGTGCTGGCGCTCGACGCGGACGCCGCCGGCCAGGAGGCGATGCTGCGGGCTCAGCGGGTGGCGGCCGGGCGGCGGATGCGGCTGCGCGTGGCTTCGATGCCGGCGGGCGAGGACCCGGCCGAGATGATGGCCGAGGAGGGCGGCGCCGAGCGCTTCCGGGCGCTGCTCGATGGCGCGGTCGAGCTGGCCGCCTTCCAGGTCGGTTTGGTGCTGGAGCGCACCGACGTCTCCTCGCCGGCCGAGCGCGACCGGGCGTTGGCCGAGGTGGCGCCGGTGCTGGCCGGGCTGGGGGAGAGCGCCAGCCGCGACGACCTGGTGCGGCGAGTGGCGGAGCGGCTCGACCTGGAGCCCTCGATGGTGATGGGTCGGGTGGTGGTGGCGCAGCCGTTGACCGGCGGACCGGGCGGGCCGGCCGGAGGCGACGAAGGCCCGGCGCCGGCCCCGCGCCGCACCGCCGAGTTGACCTCGCGCGAGCGGCGCGAGCGGGCGCTCTTGGCGATGTGCATCGCCCTGCCGGCGGAGGGGCGCGAGTACCTCGCCCGGCTCACGGCGGAGCACCTCTCGCCGCTCGGCGCCCGCGCCGCCGCTTGGCTGCGCGAGAACCCCGAGGACCCGGCCTCGAATCTTCCCCAGGGCGACGCCGAGCTCTCCGGCCTGATCGCCGAGCTGGTCATCGTCGCCCACGACGAGCCCGCCTCCCCCGAGGCGATGGAGCTCAACTACCTGCTGCTCGAGCAGCGCCGCCTCGAGACCGAGATCGCCGCCGCCGGCGAACGCGACGAGTACGAGCGTCGCGCCGCCCTGAGCCGCGATCGTGCCGCCCTGGTCGAGCGCATAGCGCGGACGGAGCGGGTCGGGGGCTGACGACGAAGACAAAACCTCTCGTTTCCGTCCGACTCGGATGGCAAGATTTCCGCATGGATAAGCGGTTTCTGGAGGAATGTCTAGCTGATGGGATGTCGCTGGAGAAGATCGGCGAGCGGGTCGGGAAGCACCCGAGCACGGTGGGGTACTGGCTGAAGAAGCACGGGCTTTCCGCTTCCAATGCCGATCGGCATTCGCCCAGGGGCGGCCTGACCAGGGAAGAACTTGAGCCGCTCGTCAGCAGAGGCTTGACCCTCCGGGATATCGCCGAGCGACTCGAGAGAAGCGTGTCAACCGTACGTCACTGGATGGACAGATACGAGCTGAAGACAGTAGGCCGGCGCCGCGAGGCACCCCATGGGGAACCGGAGCGGGCAACGATGGAATGTCGGTATCACGGAGAGACCGGGTTCGTGCGTGAGGGGCGCGGTTACTACCGCTGCGTTCGTTGTCGCTCAGAAGCTGTGTCGAAGCGGCGCCGCACTGTCAAGCGCAGACTGGTCGAAGAGGCGGGTGGCCAGTGTGGCGTCTGCGGCTATTCCCGCTGCCAACAGGCTCTGCAATTCCATCATCTCGACCCCTCCACAAAGGGGTTCCACCTCGGGCATCAAGGACAGTCGAGGTCGCTCGCACGATCAAGGGAGGAGGCACGTAAGTGCGTGCTGCTTTGCGCGAACTGCCACGCCGAGGTTGAGGCCGGGTTCGTCACGCTTCCGACGATTGGGACAGCGAGGGAGCGCGGCTAGGCAAACCAGAAAGAACTCCGGGGGTGGGGCTCGAACCCACACGCCCTTTCGGGCACCAGATTAACAGTCTGGCACGGCTACCAATTTCGTCACCCCGGATCACCCCGGGCGACTTTCAAGCCCGGTACGGGGCACAAGATACCGACCTCGACCGAGCCAGCTCTTCGACCAGGCCGGCGGCGCGCTCGGCGCCGTCGTTCTGCTTGGCCCAGGCGGCGAGCTCGCGGGCGCGCGCGGCGAAGGATTCGTCTGCGAGCAGGCGGCGTATCGCCCAGCGCAGCGGGGCGGGGCGGCAGAGGCGCCAGGGGAGGGAGAGGCCGCAGCCGGACCAGGAGACGCGCATCGCGGTCTCGCTCATGTCGCCGGTGAAGGGGCAGACGAGGACCGGGGTTCCGGCGGCGAGGGCGCGGGCGACCGTGCCGTGGCCGCCGTGGGAGACGACGAGGGAAGCAGCGGGCATCAGTTGGCTGTAGCTGAGCCAGTCGACGAGGATCGCGTTGGCGGGGACCTCGATCGGCGATTGCGGCACGACTTTGTTGGTCGTCGCCACCACCCGGACCGGCTCGCCCACCAGCGCCGCCAGCGCGGTGCGCACCAGGTGGTTCTCTGAGTCGTGCGCGGTGCTGGGCGCGACGAGGACGAGCGGCTCCTTGCCCGGCGGCAGTTCGATCTCCGGGTGCGGCAGCTCGAAGGTCAGCGGCCCGCTGATCTCGACCCCGGCCGGCCAGTGGCGCGGGTACTCAAGCTGGGGAAAGGTCGCGACCAGGGCGAGTTCGGGGCTGATGCCGCCGTGGAAGCCAACCACCGGCGGTAGGCCGAGGCGCTCGCGTTGCCGGTTGAGGTCGCGGCGGCCGTGCTCGAGGCCGATGTTCAGCGCCCGCTGGCCCGTCCGCCACACGGCGCGCCCGAGCGGCGTGCGCGGAGGCTGCAGGCCGACCGCGAAGAAGGGCAGGCCCGGCTCGACCACCGGGTAGATGTGGGGGATCAGGGTCGCCAGCGGCACGCCGGCCCGCTCGGCGGCCAGCGAGGGCGCCAGGGTGAGGATGTCGCTGATGACCGCGTGCGGGCGCATCTCCTCGAGCAGCGGCAGCAGCGCCCGGGCCGCCTCGGCCGCGTGGGCGCCATCTGTCGAGTCGGGGTCGGGTGGCGGGAACATCCGGTATTCCTCGGCCGCGGCGAAGGCCAGCCCGGCGCCCTCGACCGCCCCCCGCCGCTCCTCCCAGGTCTCGATCGTCACCTCGTGCCCACGCCCGCGCAGCGCTCTCCCCAGGGCGATCGCCGGGAAGACGTGGCCCGGGTCGCCGAAGGCCGCGACCAAGAACCGCATGCTCTTCCTAGGGGGTTTCGAGGCTCTCGCCCGGGCGGGTGAAGACAATCTCGGGAACGTGGCAGTTGCGCGAGGTGCGCAGCAGGAAGCGGACCGCCTCGCCGAGGTCCTCGGGACGGATCATCTCCTCACCCGGGATCTGTCCCTGGACGAACTCCGTCATCGCGGTCTCGACGAAGCCCGGCGCCAGCGCCGTGCACTGGATCCCGCCGCCGCCGACCTCGCGGTGGGTCGACTGGGTGAAGTTGATCACCGCCGCCTTTGTCGCGGCGTAGATCGAGAGCCAGGCCTGGCCGCCCTTGCCGGCGATCGAGGCGGTGTTGACGATCAGCGCCTTGCCGTGCTCGGCGCCCGCCTGCTTCAGCATCGGCAGGCCCTCGCGGGTGCCGATGATCAGCGCCCGCAGGTTGACGCCGAGCTGCATGTCGAGGTGCTTGGTCTGGATATCCTCCATCGGAGCGCCGATCCCCACGCCGGCGTTGTTGACCAGCACGTCGAGCCGGCCATAGGCGTCGCGGTGCCTGGCGAAGACGTCGACTACGTCCTCCTCCTCGGTCATGTTGGCGGCGATGCTCTGCACCTCGAGCCCGTCCTCGCGCAGCCCGGCGGCGGCGCCTTCGAGCTTCTCGGGCCGCCGCGCGGCGACGGTCAGCGCGTAGCCTTCCTCGCCGAGGGCGCGGGCGATCGCCAGTCCGATGCCGCTCGATGCCCCGGTTATCAGTGCCGCTCGCTCCGCCAACTCGCCCTCCTTCAGCTCGACTGGTACGCCGCGGACCCTACCTCGCCGCCGGCCGGCCCGCCCAAAGGAGACGGCCGCGGCTCGATTGCGCTCAATAACATGCCCGCGATGCGCGCCCGCCGAGCCATCGCCGCCCTTCTCTGCCTGCCGGTCGCCCTGGCGATCGCGCTCGGCGGCTGCGGCGGCGGCTCCGGTTCGGCGACCGGCTCGTCGTCGTCGAGCGCCGAGAGCCGCCCCGCGCCGCCGCCTGGCGACTTCCCCAGCGCCAAGGGCAAGACGCTCACGCAGGTGCTGAAGGCAGCCGACGGACCCTCCGACCTGGTCGTCTCGCCGGCGGGGCTCGTCTACTACAAGGGAAAGAACCGTTACACGGTCGGCGTCTTCAAACGCGACCACAGCCAGGTCACCGACGCGGACGTCGCGCTCTACTTCGCCAAGGTGCCGAAGGCCGCGGGCAAGTCCAGCACCGCTGAGAGGAACGCCGAAATCCGTGCCCGCAACCAGCCGGCGGTCGGCCCGTTCCCCGCCAGGGTCGAAACGCTGCGGACCAAGCCCGCCTTCCGCGCCGAGACGACGACCAGCGACCCCGACGCCGCCTCGGTCATCTACGTGACCGACGTCGATTTCCCCAGCAACGGGGAGTGGCGGATCGCGGCGCTGATCAAGCAGGGCGACGAAGTAAAGGGGACGCTGCTGCCGAGCGCCTCGGTCGGCTCCTACAAGCGCGTGCCGCGCGTCGGACAGAAGGCGCCGCTGATCCACACGCCGACCCCGGCCGACGTCGGCGGCGACCTCTCGAAGATCACGACGCGCGTCCCGCCCGACACGCAGAATCGGGTCGACTACGCCGACGTCTACGGCAAGGAACCGATCGTCCTGCTCTTCGCCACGCCGCAGTTCTGCCAGAGCCGGGTCTGCGGGCCCGTGGTCGACGTCGCCGAGCAGCTCAAGCAGGAATACGGCGACAAGGCCAACTTCATCCACATGGAGATCTACAAGGACAACGACCCGAACAAGGGAGTGCGCTCGCAGGTGCGCGCCTTCCACCTGCCGAGCGAGCCGTGGTTGTTCGCGATCGACCAACATGGGAGGATCGAGGCCGAGATCGAGGGCGCCTTCGGCGTCGAAGAACTGACCCGCGTGGTGAAGGGACTGACCGGAGAATGAGCGAGAAAACGAGCCCGGACGCTGAGCTGCTGGCCTCCTTCGCCGAGGAGGCGAAGCGACGCTGCGACGTGATCGCCGCCGGCCTGGCCACCGAGACCACCGACTTCGAGACGATGCGCATGGAAGCCCACGCCCTCAAGGGCGCCGCCGGCGCCCTCAGCCTGCGCCGCCTCGCCGAGCTCGCCGGCCTGATGGAATCCGACCTCGCCGAAGCGAAGAAGTCCGGGGTCATCCGCGGCGGCCGCACCCACCAGATCGCCGACGCCGCCAAAGCCATAGCCGAAGGCGCCGCCGCCGCCGCCAAGGGCGAGGAAGAGCCCCCCGACGTGGGCCGCTCCCTCGCCCAGCTCTTCAGCGCCTGACCGCTACGCTCACCCCGAGGGGCGGTAGCTCAGCTGGTTAGAGCAGCGGACTCATAATCCGTCGGTCGAAGGTTCGAGTCCTTCCCGCCCCATAGAAAAGCCCTCTAAATAGCCATATTCAACAAGTGCGGATTAGGACAATTGGCAAACTTTGTCCCGAATTTGTCCCGAAAACAAGCTACAATCAGTGGCAGATGCGCCCTCCGCCACCCCGCCCAATCTCCGGACACGTCTTCAAACGCAAGGGAAAACGCGGCGGCGTCTGGTACGCGAAGTACCGCTTGCCGGACGGGCGGCAGCAGCAGAAACGCCTCGGCCCGGCCTGGACGCAGAAGACGGCGGCGCCTGACGGCTACTTCACCAAGGCGAAGGCGACGGCCCATCTGGACCAGCTGCTGGCGAAGGCCCGCCAAGGGACGCTGGCGGGAATGGTGCAGACCGGCAAGACCTTCAGCGACGCCGCGGAGGAGTGGCTCGCCTACTGCGAGAACGTCCGCGACTGCAAGGCCTCGACGATGCGCGACTACCGCAACATGGTCCGCGTCCTCGTCCGCGAGTTCGGCGACCGCAAGGTCGAGGCGATCACCTCGGAGGACATCGAGCTCTGGGTGAGCGGCTACGGCGGCTCCAACCGGACCCGCCAGAAGTACCTCGTCTGCCTCGGCTCGATCTTCAAGCGGGCGATGAAGGTCTACGGCCTGCCCCGCAACCCGGCCGACGTCGTCGAGCGCCCGCGGGTGCGCCGCGCGGCGAAGATCGACGTGTTGCGGCCCGAGGAGGTCCTGGCGCTCGTCAGGGCGGCCGAGGAGGGCCGTCACCGCAAGCCGCCCGAATATCCGATCGGGCCCAGGGGGGAAGCGGAGCTGCGCCGCCAGGACGAACAGGACGCCGCGATCTTCCACACCGCCGCCTTCGCCGGCCTGCGGATGGGGGAGCTGCTGGCGCTGCGCTGGCGCGACATCGACTTCGGCCGCCGCACGATCCACGTCCGCGAGAACTGGACCCGCGGCGAAACGACGACCCCCAAGAGCGGCACCGAGCGCGCCGTCCCGATGGCCGAGGAGGTGGCGAAGCGGCTGGCGAAGATCGGCCAGCGCGAGCACTTCACCGCCGACGGCGACCTTGTCTTCTGCACCAGCGGAGGCCGGCATCTCGGTTACAAGTCCCTGAAGGACCGCTATCGCGGCGCCCTGAAGGTGGCCGGCTTGCAGGTGGACTTCCGCTTCCACAACCTCCGCCACACCTTTGGCAGCACCGTGATCCGCCACGCTGACTCCCGCGAGGTCATGGAGTGGATGGGCCACGCCGACCTGACGACGACCAGGCGCTACTTGGCCTTCGTCGACCGCGAGGATGCGGCGAAGCGAGTCTCCGAAGCCTTCCGCCTCGAGGAGTCGTCGGCGTCGGTGCCTCAGCCCTGAGGCCGGCGCCCGTAGGTATGCGCCGCGATCCATTCCTCGAGCCCTGAGCGCGTGAAGCGCAGTCCGCGCTCGCCGATTCGAACATGGGGGAGCCCGCGGGAGCGCACGAGCTCGTAGAGCGTGCTGCGCGGCACGTGAAGCAGTTGTGCTGCCTCATCCGCGTCAAGCAGGGGCTCTGCGAGCAGTTGATCGGTCATGGTCTCTCACCATCTATGTCGAAAGGCTGTCCAGCTGCTCCAACAGATTGCTGCCGGCTCCGAAATCAGGGTCTCCATATCTCCTCTGTCCAGTGAGATCCTTCGCTGCATCGGTAGTCATCGCCCTCGCGAAATCGACCTCCGCGTCGTTCCAGGCAAAGGCGTGTTTGGAGGAGAAGATTTCGAGGATTGAATTTGGAGTCTGACGCCGCCCGGAACTCTAGGCTTGCCCTCCGATGAGACCTGAGCGGAGCATGAGATGAGCGTCCGGCTGGAGTGGGACGGGAAGCCGACCGAGATTGAGCGTCTCAGCCTGCCGTTCCAGACCGTCGAGACGATCAACCAGTCGCGGGCGACGCGCGACCGCGACAGCGGCTCGTTGCTGGCCGGACAAGATGCCGAAGCGAACCATCCTCCCAACCAGCTGATCTGGGGCGACAACAAGCTCGTGATGAGCAGCTTGCTCAAGGATTACGCCGGCAAGATTGACTTGATCTACATCGATCCCCCATTCGATACCGGCACCGATTTCTCGTTCCGGATCCAGGTGGGCGATATCGACATTGCCAAGGCTCCCTCGATCCTCGAGGAGAGCGCCTATCGGGACACCTGGGGGCACGGCCAGTCTTCATACATGACGATGCTCTACGAGCGGGTCGTGCTGATCGACGAACTACTCAGTGAGAACGGGCTCCTGTTCCTCCACCTGGGCTCGAACATCAGTCATTACGGCAAGGTCGTCTGCGACGAGGTCTTCGGGCCCGCCTCCTACATCAACGAGATCATCTGGAAGCGCCAGACGGCGCACAGCGACATCGGCCAGGGCGCGCGCCACCTCGGCCGGGTCCACGACACGATCCTGCTTTACCGCAAAGGCGAGGGTGGGGCGTGGAACATGGAATTCACCCCTTACGACGAGAGCTACGAGTCGAGTTTCTACAAGCACACCGAGCCGGACACCGGTCGCCGTTACGGGCTTGGCGACATTACCGGGCCCGGTGGCGAGAGCAAGGGGAACCCTCGCTACGAGTTCCTCGGGGTGACGCGCTATTGGCGCTTCTCCGAGGAGCGCATGCACTCGATGTACGAGGAAGGGCGAATCGTCCAGACGAAGCCAGGGACCGTGCCGAGGCAGAAGCGCTACCTCGACGAGCTGCCCGGCATTCCCCTGCAGGATGTGTGGAACGACATCCCGCCGGTCCAGTCGCAATCCCACGAACGGCTGGGGTACGATACGCAGAAGCCGGAGGCTCTGCTCGAGCGAATCATCCGGCTGGGCAGCGGCGAGGGTGACCTGGTCGCCGATTTTTTCGCTGGCTCCGGGACGACCGCGGCGGTGGCAGAGAAGCTCGGACGCAGGTGGATAGCGACGGATCTCGGGCGATTCGCGATCCACACGACCAGGAAGCGGCTGCTAAACGTAGCCGATTGCTGTCCTTTCGAGATCAAGAACCTTGGCGCATACGAGCGGCAGCGTTGGCAGCGAGAGTCCGGCAACGGACGACTCACTGACTACTTGGACACCATCCTCTCTTTCTACAAGGCCGAGCCGGTCGAGGGCTTCACGAACCTGCACGGTCAGAAAGCGGGCCGGATGATCCACGTTGGCGCGACGGATGCCCCCGTGACGATTGATGAGCTCGAGGAAGTGATGGACGAGATGGCGGACAACGGCATCGAGTCCTGCGACGTGCTCGGCTGGGAGTGGGAGATGGGTCTGCACGACACGATCAGCGAGACGGCGCGACGGCGAGGACTCGACCTGCGGCCGTTGCAGATTCCTCGTGAGATCATCGAGCCTGGTATTCGGGACGCGGACGCGGTCCGTTTCTTCGAGTTGGCTCACGTGGATCTCGATGTGAAGCGCAGCAAGCGCGAGGTCTCTGTCGTCCTTAAGGATTTCGCGATCCCCAGTGAGGAGCTGATCCCGCCAAATGTGCGTGACCGGATCGAGAGCTGGTCGGACCTGATCGACTACTGGTCGGTCGACTTCGACTACACCGACGACACCTTCCACAACCAGTGGCAGGCGTACCGCACCCGCGAGGAGCCAAAGCTGGCGCGGGAGAGCGATCCCCATGAGTACGAGGAAGCCGGGCGGCACACGATCGTCGTCAAGATCATCGACATCTTCGGGAACGACACGACGAAGCTGGCTGAGGTCGCGGTCAAATGACCGACGGCGCCGCGGCGCCAGGCGCCGAGCCCGATCCCTACGGGGTCCGAAGTCACCGAAGGCCCAGTGAGAGAACGCATTTGGTCGACGGTGTCCGTGCTGCGGTTGATGCCTGGCGCGCGAACGGCTACCCGGGCGCAAGCGAGACCACCCGGCGCTTGCTTCGCTTCTGGTTCGAGGAAGACCACCGGCGGCCGACCGGTGAGCCCTTCCGGTTTTTCTCTTGCCAGCGCGAGGCTGTGGAGACGTTCATCTACCTCTCCGAGATCAAGCGTGCCGGCTCGTTCTCCGACCTGATCGAGTACGCGCAGGCGCCGATCATGATCGACCCGGCAGAGACCAAACGCCAGCGCTTGGCGATGAAGATGGCGACCGGGTCGGGAAAGACGATGGCGATGAGCCTCTGCATCGCCTGGTCCTATCTTCACGCCCGCCGCGAGGACGACTCACCGATGGCGACCAGCTTCCTCGTCATCGCGCCCAACGTGATCGTCTTCGAGCGGCTGAAGAGCGACTTCGGAGATGCGGCCACGTTTCGCCGCGATCCCCTGATCCCACCGGAGTGGGCCGAGGACTTCCAGCTCACGGTTGTCCTTCAGGACGGGCTGGTGCCGATTACGACGCCAGGCGCCTTGTTCCTGACCAACGTGCAGAGGCTCTACGAGCCACCGAAAGGCAAAAAGGACACCGATCCCAACCCCGTCGAGGCGATGGTGGGGCCGCGGGTCACAGATGGGGCGGGAAGCTCAGCCGAGGCATTGTTCCGGCGAATCGCGACCCGTGAGCGGGTGATGGTGGTCAACGACGAGGCCCACCACGTTTGGTCGGAGAAGCTGAAATGGAACCAGTCGATCGAGAGGCTCCACGAGACGCTGCAGGAGAAAGCGCCTGGCGACCCTCGAGCGGGTGTGATCGCCCAGCTCGACTTCTCCGCAACGCCCAAGGACCAAAAGGGCCGGGCATTCCGGCACGTCGTCGTCGATTATCCGCTTGCCGAGGCGGTGGAGGACGGGATCGTAAAGACTCCGGTGATTGGCGAGCTACATGGCGCCGAGCCCGAGTTGGGCGATTCGGCGGTACAGCGCTACCGGCGCTGGATCGATGCAGCGGTGGGTCGCTGGCGCAAGTTCGACGAGGACCTGTCGCCGTCGGGCAAGCGCCCGGTCTTGTTCGTGATGTGCGAGAACACGCAGGCGGCTGACGAGGTTGGCGATTACCTGCGCCAGCTTCCCGACTTCGCGGGCGACAAGCTGCTCGTCATCCATACGAATCGCTCCGGCGAGGTCACCAAGGCCGACCTCGATATCGCCCGCCGGGCGGCGCGCGATATCGACGGTGACGAGAGTCCGGTGCGCTGCATCGTCAGCGTGCTGATGCTGCGCGAGGGATGGGACGTGCGCAACGTCAGCGTGATCGTCACTCTGCGCAGCCTCACCGCGAAAGCGAAGATCCTGCCTGAGCAGGCTCTCGGCCGAGGACTGCGGCGGATGACCCCGCCCGGCTCGGGCTTCGACGAGCGGGTTGTGGTGATCGAGCACGAGGCGTTCCGCGATCTCTGGGACAAGGAGCTCGACGGTGGCCTGGTCGTCCAGCGCGAAGAGGTCGAGAAGATCGGCGCGAACGCGGTCGCCGTCTACCCGGATGAGGGCAAGAAGCGCTTCGAGATCTCGATCCCCATCTTGACTCGGTCGCTGAGCCTGCAGGAGCTTCCTTTCGAGCAGCTCGACTTCGACTCGATCGCGTCACCGCCGACGCCGCTTGAGGTTCCCAAGATCGAGCCCGACGAGTACATCCAGTACCGGGGGCGGCAGCTCATCGACAAGGGCATCATCGAGGAATACGAGTTCGAGGTGCCCTACGCAGAGGACCCCTCCGGCGTGATCTCCTTCTACACGAAACGGGTCTGCGAGGTGGGAGGGCTTGGGAACGTCTCCGGCGCCTTCGCGGCGCTGGCGCCGCTCGTTCGCAGCTATCTGGAGTCGCGGATCTTCGAGGAGACGGTGGAGCTTGACGACAAGGTCGTGCTGCGCCGGCTCGCCGAGAACGACGCCCAGGAGCTGGTCAAGCAGGCGTTTGCCGAGGCGATCCGCGGGCTGCGCCTGACCGAGCGTGAGGCGACGATCACTGAGACGGCGATCAAGATGACTGAGACGCCGCCGTTCTCCTGGTCGCGGACCACCGTCGAGTGCGAGCGCACGGTCTTCAACTTGACGGCGGTGGACAACGACTTGGAGCGGCGCTTCGCGTTGTTCCTTGACCGAGCAACCGACGTGGCGGCCTTCGCCAAGTTGCCGGTCTTCGGTCGCTTCGCGTTGGAGTACATCGCCGAGAATGGAGCGCTGCGCTACTACTATCCCGACTTCGTCGTGCGGCTCTCTGACGACTCGTGCATGCTCGTCGAGACCAAGGGCCTTCGAGACCAGGACGTGCCGTTCAAAGACAAGCGAGCACGGCGTTGGTGTAGGGATGCGACGCGGCTCACCGGCCGCCAGTGGTCCTACATGCGGACCGATCAGGACGTCTTTGACGTCTTTACGGGAGAGAGTGTCGAGGCTTTGTGCCGATTCGTAGAAGCCCGGCTTGGACAACCGAACGACGTGGTACAAGATTCCTAATGGCTCAACCTGCAACGCAGATAGACCTATTCGCTTGGGCTGAGGAGTTGGAACGCGACCAGGCGCGCATCGCCAAGGCGAACCGCGCCCGCTCCGAACGGCGTGGCTTCCTCGTCTTTGCCACCGATCCCGAGGCCGGCCCCGACTCGCCGGACTATCGGCGTGTCTACGCAACCGAGGAGAAGACCCCCGCCCGCGCCATCCGTAAGGTCAGGCCGCTCGTTCCCGACCGGCGCCTTCGGGCCTACTTGGCAACCGGGCAGTATCGGCACGAGCTGGCCAACGCCCGCTGGGTGGCGTAGGAGTAGATCGACTTCGGGCATCCCTGCCCCTGCGGTCGATCACGATTCCCGCTGCGTCCTTGAATCCCCCGCCGACGCCCTGCGCGTTCGGCCAGATCAGGGCCGAGCGAAGCGATACCTCATCCAGCAATCAGCCAGCCACCAAGCCAGCGAAGCGAAACCGCAAAGTCCATCCAGGGCAAAGCCCGTCAGCAAGAAACCAGAGAGAGACCTCGACCAGGCCGCCAGACACCCCCCTGAGCCTCCAGTCCAGAATGAAGCCCTAACAGCCACCACCCTCACGCCACATCACTTCGTTAAGAGATCGGGGCAAACCGCCTTCCCGCTGGACAGAGGGGGTGATGCTGTCCATCGGAAAGCTCGGGCGCGGTCAGGAGCGCTACTACCTCGACAAGGTCGCTGAAGGCGCCGAGGATTACTACTCCGGCGAGGGAGAGGCGGCCGGAGAGTGGATCGGCGATGCCGCTCGAGGCCTCGGACTCGAAGGAGAGGTCGGGGAGGACCAGCTCGTCGGCATGCTCACCGGAAGAAACCCGGTCAACGCCGAGCCCCTGCTCTCGATGCGGGGCGTTCGCGGCGATGGGCCGGTCCCCGGCTTTGACCTCACCTTCTCAGCCCCGAAGTCAGTCTCCCTGCTCTGGGGTCTCGGCGGCCCGGTCGCCGCCTCAGAAGTCCAAGCCGCCCACCGCGAAGCCGTCGGCGCCGCCCTCTCCTACATGCAGCGCGAGGCCTGCTGGACGAGGCGAGGAGCCGGAGGCGCAGAGTTCGTCAAGGGCAACGGCTACCTCGCCGCTGCCTACCGCCACCGCTCCTCGCGCAATGGCGATCCCCAGCTCCACACCCACGTCCTCATCGCCAACGCGACCCAGGGCCCCGACGGAAAGTGGACGAGGCTCTACCACCCGGCGATCTACGACCACGCCACCACCGCCTCCTACATCTACGAGGCCCACCTGCGCCACGAGCTGACCCAGCGCCTCGGCGTACGCTGGCAGGAGGTCCGCAAGGGCATTGCCGAGATCGAGGGCTTCGCCGACGAGCACCTGCGGGCTTTCTCTACCCGCCGCGCCGAAATCCTCGAGGCGGCAGGGCCGGACGCCTCGGCACGCTCGATGCAGGTTGCGACTCTCGCCACCCGCAAGCCGAAGGAGGCCGACGTCGGCCGTGGGGAACTGCTTGAGCGCTGGCACTCCCGCGCCGAGGAAATTGGCCTCGACCGCGAGACGATCAAGCGGACCTATGACTCCGAGTTGCGCCTGAGGCCCGGTGCCGCCGAGGCCCGCACGGTCTCTACCTGGCAGGTAGACCGTGCGGTCTCGGCGGCTGCGTCCCATTTCGACCGTCGCGATGCGATCCGGGCCGTCGCGGGTCTGCTGCCCAATGGAGCGCCGGGAGCCGAGGTCGAGCGTCTGGCCGACGCCTACCTCGCCTCGGATGCGGTAATGCAGATCGCGGAGTCCGCCAAAGGCACCCGCTACACCACCCGGCGAATCTGGGAGCTGGAGCGCGAGGCGTTGGCCACGATCGAGCGGCTGAAGACCCAAGGACCATCTCCGGCCGGCGAGCTGATCGCCGCCAGGGTGATCGGTGCCCGCCCGACCCTGAAGGCCGACCAGCGCGAGATGGTCAGACTCCTGCTCACGAATCCCGAGGGAGTCGCGGTGGTGATCGGCGAGGCCGGCACGGGCAAGACCTTCGCCATCGTCGCCGCGGCCGAGGGTTGGGCGCAAGCGGGTGCCGAGTCGCGAGTTGCAGCTCCCACCTGGCGGGCGGCCAACGTCCTGCGCGACGAGGGCTTGCTGGCGACCTCCATCGCCAGCCTGCTCGCCGAGCTTGACCGCGCCGAACATGAAGGCGGCGAGGAGTTGGCGCGGGGATCGGTGCTGCTGATCGACGAGGCGGGGATGGTCGACTCGGCGACGTTGGCCCGCCTTGTCCATCACGCCGAGGCGGCCGAAGCGAAGCTCGTACTCGTCGGCGACCCCGAGCAGCTTGGGGAGATCGAGGCGGGCGGTCTGTTCCGGGGGATCGCGGATCGAACCGAGCCGATCCACCTTGACGAGGTGATCCGCCATGAGCACGAGCTTGACCGCGAGGCGGCTAAGCGGATCAGGGAGGGCGAAGGCGCAGAGGCGCTGCGCCTCTACCGCTCCTCCGAGCGGGTGACGATTGCGCCCGACGCAGAGGCCCGCCGCGAGGCGATGGTGGCGGACTGGAACGAGTCGTTCGACCACGGCGAGGACGCGGTGATGATCGCCAAGCGAAACGCCGAGGTGCAGAAGCTGAACGCGATGGCGCGCGAGGTCCGCAAGCAGGAAGGAAAGCTCGGAGCACAGGAGATCGAGGTGGGGGAGGCCCGCTTTGCCTCTGGCGATCAGGTCATCACCCGCGTCAACGACCGCACCGCGGATATCTACAACCGCGAGCGCTGGCGGATCGCCGAGGTCGACGCCGAGCAGCGCCGCGTCGTCCTCGAAGGCGTCGACCAGGCTAAGCGAGTGGAGGTAGGGGCCGAGTATCTAGCCCGGACCAATCCGCACTCTGATACTCACGCGCTCGAACACGCCTACGCGGTGACCACCTACTCCGCCCAGGGCGCGACCGTCGACCGCGCCTTCGTCATGGTTGATCCCTCGATGGACAAGCAGGAGCTCTACGTGGCCGCTTCCCGCGCCCGTAAGGAGACCTACCTCTACGTGACGCCCGAGGTCCAGGAACACCGCGAGGAGATCGCGCCGCGGTCTCCTTACATGCGCGAGGGCATCCCGCATATCGCCGAAGCCTCAGAACGCGACCGAGCGCAGCGCGCGGCCCACGAGATCGCCCAGATCGAAGCCCTGCCCACTCCGGAGTTGATCGAGAGGCGAGATGCGTTGGGGCCGCAGGCTGTCCACGAGCGGATGAACGAACGTGATCGCGCTCAGTTGCAGAGGCGGATTGAGCAGCAGTTCGAGTTCCTCGCCGGCATGGACGTTCAGCGTAAGCGGGCCGGGGAATTGCCTCGCAAGCTGCGCCGCTCCGAGCTTGAGCGGATCGATCGCACCGAGGCGAGCACCCAGCGGTCGCTTGCCCAGATGGAAGCCGAGCTTCGCCAGATGCCGCCGGTCGTGCACTCCGCCCGCTGCGAGCTGGCGGCCGCCGAGCAGGTTCTCGACGAACGTCTACGAGCGGCGGTTCTTGCCGTCCGGCTAGCTCCTCCGACCTACATCACCAGGGAGCTGGGTGAGAGGCCGCTCGACCGCACGAGGCAGAGAGCGTGGGATCGTGGTGTGGCGGAGATCGAGGGCTACCGCCAGCGGCACGGGATCAAGGACCCGAATCGAGCCCTCGGGCGAGAGCGCGCGCGAGAGATCGAGCAACGAGCCGCCCTGCGGCGCATCCACGAAGCCCAGCGGCTGCTCGGGTTGGGACAGCACGCGTCCCGAGAGCGCGACCTCGGGCGGGGGATGGGGATCGGGCGGTAGTCGCTCGCCGAAGGCTAAGTCGCCGCTGCCCAGCGAAGGACGCTTCGGTGGCCGCTGCTTCCAGGGCGCAAGAACAGATAGGACTGTGGAGGACGGAAGCGCAGTGGCTTTGGGTCCAGACGCTGCGGGGACCGAACCTCAATTGCGTATGCGTTCTCGCAACCAGAGAAGTAAGCATCGAAGGCGTCGCGGTCGATCCCGGCACGCTTCGACACCATCTGCCAGATCTCATCCGGTGATGCCTCGTGGACTGCACCTGCCTCAAAAGTTCCCAGTAGGCGCTGGTCTGGAGAGGATGAGTAGACCACCACTCTGCTGCCGGCGGCAAACGACGGCCGGCGCCGACGCAGCTCGAAGGTCTTCTTGCCCGAGAGAATCGCCTCGGCGTACTCGGGGCGGATCGACATGAGGACGTCCCGGCTCACCATTCCAGCCCACCGCTTCGCCGTATTCCCTCGAACTCCTCGAAGGAGATGGAGAGGAGCCCCTGTGGAATGCGGCGGCAGCCAGCGATGCGCTCCAGCTCGCTCGCCGGGACGACCTCTGGAAAAGGGACGTACATTCCGAAGCGCAGAGCCAGCGCCTTGCCCTCGTTGGGGCCGCGTGGCATCACGTGTGACCGGATCTGTGGGAGTCGATAAATACCCAGGCCGCCGAATGCGGCGAAGAGCTCCTCAGGAACATCGACAGCCGCGTCGAGAATGCGTGCTTCGCCCACGACAGCGCTCGTAGGGGCGGAGACGTAGAAGAGGATCGGCGTTCCGGGGTGGGAGATGTCGAGCGACTTGGGGTAGCAGTAGTAGGCATTGTCGGCACGAAGGAGCAGGCGCTCGGAGGCGGCGTCTTGGCCGAGCGCGCGTTGTTGGCCCGCATGCTCGAGCAGCGCGTCGGCCCAGCGTGGCTCGATTGGAACCATCAGAGCCTTCCGGTCGGCCACAGCGAATCGAACCGGATGGAATATCCGCTCCAAGTCGAGCAGCTTCCAGGTCCGTAGGTCGCGCTCGTCGTCACGGGCGACCAGTCGCAGCGTGTCTCCCTCCCCCTGCCAGTCGAGTATGGGCCGCTGCGCGTCTGGCTGAAGCCCCCATCCAGTTGCCCCCACCTCTGCTTCAGCCGGGACCCGGAAGACAACGGCACCTCGCTTCTCGGTGAACTCGCCCAGGTTCTCGTCGTTCACACGTTCGCGCAGGAAGTGCTTGCCTAGCACCAACTCCACCGTGTCTTCCTGATAGCGGCGGGGCGACATCCCCTCGACCAGGAAGCCAAATCCAGTAAAGAAGCCGACCAGGTCAGCGTGGCGCGAGGAGACCGTCACATAGACCTTCTCGACGCCGTGGCGTGCCCAGGTCCGCACCTCGGACCACAGCAGGTGGCCACCGAGGCCAGCCTCGCGTGCGACCTCGGCGACGTAGAAGGCCGAGAGCTTGACGACCCGCTCGTCCTTGGGCTGGCTCAACGCCACCGCAGCAACTTTCCCGTCGTACTCGCCGAGGCGTACGCGGGTATCGGGCTTTGCCAGCGCCTTCGTCAACCAGCCGTCGAAGTTGGGGTAATCACTGCCCAGCGGAGCAAGGACCCGCCTAATGTCGCTCTCGTCTCGCTCGATCTCCGCGTCCCGCACCGAGATACCGGGGTAGCTCGGAAGCCCCGCCGCGGCGGTTTCTGCGCCGACACGCTCTACCAACTTGCTAGGGCTCAAGAGGGTGATGCCCTGCTCGGCTGCGGCCTCGGCTCCTCGCAGCAGGCGTTCGTCACGAGTGACAAAGGCGTCACGGCCAATCAGGTGGTGGGTGGCGAGCTGCCGGCAATCCCGAACGTTGTGATCGTCTTGGCGGCTTCCAGAGACTGCGTTCGGGAAGAGCGTCTCGTGAAGATTGTCCGCGAGCTGGTCCCTCTCAGCCACTCGGTGTGGTGGGATCTCAAGTCGACCGAAGGTCTTGAGTCGCGCAAGTCGACGCTGACGGGCCTCGACGTCGTCCGTGCGTTCTACCTCGTCGAACGTCTCCGCGGAAACATTGACTACAACCCGCCCAGCGAGCGCCAGGCTGATCAACTCCATCAGGCTCTCGTCTGGCTCCTCATCTGTGCTGAGGAAATTTTGCGCGCATGAAGTGTCCAGCGTCGCGGAAACCATGACGCGCCAGTTTGGTTGAACTGGCCGACGTTTGCCTGGGTGTTCTCACGGAAGCTTGATGCCGAGTTTGCTCAGCGCTTCGACGCCGTCTTCCTCGTGATCGGTGCACCGCTGCGGAAATACCTCACCGGGCAGTGCCATCGGTCCCAACCTAACGCGGTGGGGTGCTTCAGCGCGCCGTCGCTACCAGGCGGCTCTCTCGTGGCTGGTCCATCGACTTCGATCCCGCCGACGCTCCGCCTTGACATTGGCGGTCAGCTTGTGAGGCTTGCACAGCAAACAGCCGTTGCGTCGATGCTTGGGGCGTTTGCGCTTGTGGTGGGCTATTGACTCAGCTTGACACGGATAGAGGTGCTTGGCTTCAAGACCACCAACTGACAGCGTAACTTCTATGCTACGCTGGCTAACGATCATGGCCCCTCGAAGCAAGCTCGACACGACTTACCACGACCGGCGGCTCGCACGACGGCTCAAGGAAGATCCTGAGTTCCGTGCGGAGTTCGAGCGGCAGCGCCGGGAGATTGCACAGATCGACTCCATAGTCCGCCAGCTCGACGAGTTGCGTGAGCAGGCGGGGATGTCAAAGGCCGAGCTTGCTCGAGCTATCGGTAAGGAGCCATCCAGTGTCCGCCGGTTTTTCACCGCCGACATCAATCCGGAGCTGAAGACCGTTGCCGCCGTCGCCGACGCCCTCGGGGCGGAGGTCAAGGTGGTTACGAATAAGGGAGCTCGCAAGAAGCGCCCTCGGCATGCCGGAGCCGCTGTCGCGTAGGCGACGGGGCCGCCGCGGACACCTCTAGCCTGCGCCGGGTTGGCGTGGGGGATCGTCTACTTCAAGACCAAGGACGGCAAGGTGCCGGCCGAGGATTTCCTGGATGCCTGTCCGGCAAAGATCGAGGCTCGGTTCCACGCTGTCCTGGAAGCTGTGCGCGACGCTCCGCCTCCGCAGTTCAGCGGCGGCGGCTACTGGGAGGCGATGCATGGCGACATGGGCGGGTTCCACGAGATTCGGCTGACCGGCCCCGGGCGGCGCCAGTATCGGCTCTTCTGCGTCCTCGACAACGCTGACCCAGACGGACTCCAAAAGCGCGGCTTCGACGGACCCCAAATCGCGGTCATCACCGGGATGGTCAAGGACTCCGGCAAGAAGTTCTCCGAGCGCGACTACGCCAAGGTCAGGAGGCTTGGGGGTCAGTACATGAAGCGGTTCCCGCGAGCCATCGCGACTTAGCTCAGGCGGCGCACAAAGCTCGCAGCCAGTCATCGAGGGCCGCGAGGTCAACGGTCGTCACGTCGCTTTCGGCAACCCAGATCGTCAAAGACGAAGATCCGCTGTCCTTCTTGGTCACGGCTACGAAGGAAAGGATCATCATCTGGACGAGCCACGTGTGAGAGAGGCCGAGGCGGGCCAGGTGCGAACCGACGATCGGCGCGTGGACGGGGTCGCGCTGTCCGGCCCGTCCGACGGCCTCCCAGGCCTTCGTGAGTGCCATCTGCACTCCCTCGACCGTCGCCTTCGTGTGCGGCGGAGTGCTCGCCGACATCCGGGCGATCGCCGGCAGGAAGTACCTCGTATTTCCCTTCGTTGCGATGGCCACGGTGCCGATCGGGTAGCGGGCAGTCTTGCCGAAGGTCTTGTCGGGATCGACCACCGCTGTCGCTTCGGCAAGGGAGGTCGCGATCTGTTCATCGAGATCGTCTATGTCGCCTCCGAAGCTGCGTTGTAGGAGCTGTCCCTGGACGCTTTTCGGACTGATGATGTCGTCCGAGAGGGAGGTGTCGAAGGTGTCGTTGGATCCGAGCACGACGTTCCCGTCCTGGGAGAGCACGTCGCCAACCGCGATTGAAATCTTCAGGTCCGATGGGGGCAGCTTGAATTCGAGCCGCTCCCTGGGGCGCGAGCGCCACAGGGCTCCAAGCAGGCCGACGACGATGAGGGCGACGAGTAGCTCCCAGCTGTGTTCGAAGAGGTTCGGGAAGATCAGTGAGACCGGCTCAAGGAAGAGCCAGAGCGTCCCGAAGATGATCGCGAAGGAGGAGCCAAGGCGCCGATAGCCTGCTCGTCGTCCCCAATGGGCCCGAGCTCGCCCTATCCACCTCACGGTCAGAGGCCGAGATCGGCGTAGACGTTTGCTTTGTAGAAGTAAGGCCCCGACTTGCTGAGCTTTTCGGTCGGGTATCGCTCTACCCAGTCCTCGAGAGCCTTTTGAAGGATCTTGGGTTGAAAAGACACGGACATGGTGTAGGAGGTCTGCAGTGTGACGGGCATCCGATTGGTTTCGGACTTCCGTGACCCGTTCAGGTTGCTGAAAACAATTGGCAGACCGAGCTTCAAGATCACTTCGACCTCGTAGTAGAGGAAGCGAGTCGAACGGCCAGCAACCCGTCGCGTGTCGTCTCCAAGCAGCAGCACTACCTGCTTGGTGTTTGAGAGACGCTCTCGGAGGCGACGACGAATCGTGTCCGGGTGGCTAGTGTCAAGTGCCGTATTCAGATCGTGAGCATCGTGGAAGCTGAAATCGATGTGCTGATTCTCACGCCAGGCGGTCATCAAGCGGTAATGACCAATGTCCTCGCTCGCGAAGCTAACGAAGGTCTTGTTTCGGTAGGCCATCCAGCGAGCCTAGCCCGTGACGCCCTGCTATCCAAGTTGACATCGCAAGCATCCCGGGATTGACAACACCCGCGAGCTCTCGCGCACCCTGTACTCGCGCATCGGCTAGGCGGCGCTCAGTCTGCCGTTGGCGCCCGCCCCCTAGTTCGCCAGCGCCGCCAGCGCCGCCCTGTCCTCGTCTTCCAGCTGGTAACGGCCGGCGCCCTCGAGCTCGTAGTTGTCGAAGTCAGCGACGATCACCGGCTTTTCGATCCGCCCTTCGTCTCGCAGCCGCTTTTCGACTCGCCTCGCATTGAGGATCGCTGCTCGTGCCGAGCCCTTCGAGATCACCTTCTTCCCTTCGCCTTCCAGTTCCGTGGCGATCTCGGCCGGCGTCAGCCCGCCGCCGGTGCCGACGGCGAGCAGCGCCAGCATCCGCCTGGTGAAGGTCCCCTTGCCGACTGTGTTGTAGAGGAGAACGGCCGGATTCGGCTGGCTTGAGCCGTCCGCGCTGCCGGCCTTCGGGGCATCTCCGCCACCCGCTTCAAACGCTTTTTCCAGGCGCTTCAGAACGCGTCTCGCCGCCTCGATCCCTCTCGGGTCGTCGTCGAAGATCACTGCCAGTGAAGCCATCGAGTCTCCTTGCGTTGAATTGACACCAATAAAGGTACAGATATTGGTTTCAATACGGCATCGCGCCCTTCGAAAGCCTGGGACGGCGCCGCCAGGGGGAGAGGCGCAAATCGATCGCCGACCCGCCCGCTAAAAGAGGTGTCGTGATTTGGAGCAAGACCAGGGATCGGCTGCGGGCCGGAGAGGCTGTCCTCGGCCACTTCGAGATCGCCGGCTCCAACGAAGATCTGCCCGGCCATCTGCGTTGGACCCCCGACGACGGCGCGGTGGTCGAGCTGCTCGACCCGCGCTGGCGCTCGCCGGTCAATACCGAACACCTGACGCTCCACGGCGTCATCGAGGAATCCGATCCGATTACCATGCTCGACGGGCTCGTCCGCACCACCGTCCTCGATGATCGCGTCAAGCGGATTAGCGCCGCCACCCTGGCACTCGGTGAGCATGTCGAGCCGACTGACACCTGGGAGAGGGCGGTCTACTCCACCGCGAACCTCGGTGAGTGGAGCAAAGCGTCGGGGCTCGGCCACTCGGTCTCCGATGGTCCCGACGGGTCGCCGCGCTTTCAGATCGCTTGGCAGCGCCCGTCGGTCCAAGAGGTCTCGGTCGGGGGCGCCCGCCTCAAGTTCGCCACCGACGTTGACCGTCTGGTCGGCCTGATGCCCGAGTATTCGCTGTGCACTCACCGCCGCGTGCTCGTCGAAGCTCGTCGACCGGCCCGCATCGAAGATCTCTCGCGGCGCTACGCGATGCCACTACTCGCCCTCACCGCCTTCGCGGCCGATCGCCCCGACACGATCACCGAGGAGCATTACATTCACGGCAAGCGCCAGCAGCGCATCGAGCTATGGCGCGCCGGTGCCCTCATCGAGTCGCCCGAATGGCGGCCTAACGCCCTCCTCTTCTACGCCGCCGAGCTCCTCGACTTCCGCCTCTCGGTCCTTCGCTGGTGGCGCCTCTACGAGAAGGTGCGCCCCGCGCTCGGCATCTTCGGCGACCACATCAACCTCGGCTCGACCTTCTCCCCGTCCCGTCTCATCACCCTTCACACAGCCATCACCGGCTATAGCCACGTACGGCACGGCCATCGCAGCCCGCGCAAGCTACGCACCTTCGCCCGGGTCCCGAATGAGCTCACCGGCTGCTCAAACGACGCCCTGGGCCTTTTCGGTGCCGCCAGGGACTACTTCGCCCATCTGGGCAGCCCCGGGCAGAAGTACTCAGTCGCCGAGATCGAAGAGGGTACGCTGCTCGCAACCCGCCGCGCCGCCGCCCTGATGCAGGCTGCTCTGCTTAGGGAGTTGGGCTTCACCAGGGCGCAGGCTTCCAAGCTCCTTCGCCGCCATTACCGGAACTGGGCGCTCTGAGCTCTGCCCGCGCTTCTACGGCACGCTGCTGTTGCCCGCGCCCGGGTCTATCTCGGTGAAGCCCCAGCAATCGCCGAGGCACAGGTCACACGAGACCTCGATCCCGGGCCGGAAGTCCTCCCCGAGATGCTCCGCCAGGTCGGCAGTCGAAATTGGTTCCGTTCTCATTCGCGCCTCGGGGAACGCCGGCCGGCGCACGACGCTCAGCTCGCGGCCACGCATCTCCTTGATGATCGCGACCACGCTCACCCGGTGCAGGGTCTCGGGGCTGTGCTCGCAGTCCTCCTCCATGCAGACCGGGCAATGCCCGCTCGGCCCCCTGCCGCCACGCACCCAGTAGGCGCGGCCGCGGATGTGGGGGCACTCTGAGAGGTCCTCGCCGCAGATCGAGCAGATCCGCTGCGCCGTGAAGCCGATCGAGAAGCCGAACCGCTTGTGGGCGATCGCCAGCGGACACCGCTGCTCGTATTTCTCGCCGTCGAAATGCAGAAAGCAACCGAAATGCTCCCGGGTCCAGCGCCCGATCCGGTGCATCAGTCGGTGTAGCGGCTCTTCCAGCGGCGTATCCTCAGCCCGCCAGAAGCCCCGCACCGCGGCATCGATCGCCGCCCGCGCCTCAGATTCCGCCCCTGCACGGTCACTGCCGAGCAGGCGCTTGGCCTCGGCGAAGTGCGAGTTCGCCGCGCCGCGAGCCTCGCGGATCCCAGCCATCTCACGCTCGTGCACCAGGTCCTCATCGGAGCCCGCTTCGGCTCCCTCCTCAGGTGCGCCCGGCGCGCTGGCTGCAATCTCGTTCCTGCCTGGCGCCGGGCCCTTGCGGCCCTTACTCCTCCGTGCCATCCGCGGCGCGCTCGCCACCTTCCCCGCGCCAGGCATCGATCGCCGCGGCGACCCCCTCGCCCTCACCCTTTGCCTCAATCCACTCCCAGCGCTTCCCGTCCGCCTCCTCCTCATAGCGGGCGGCCCTCACCTCGACCGGCTTCTTCCCGCGCCGGCTCAAGACCGCGCGCAGCGCGTCCCAACCGGCGTTGCTGGCGATGCCGATCACCAGGTTGACCACCAGGACATCGACCGCCTTCTCTCCGATAAAGCTGCGCGACTCTGCGCCGTGCAGGAACTCTGCGCTCGCCCCGGCCTCGCGCAGCTCCTTCACCAGGGTCACCACCGAGTCGTCGTAGAGCCCGATCTCTCCGTCGGTCTCCCGCGGCAGCACGACCGCGTCCGCACTCGGCGTCTCCGGCATCTCCAGCCCGGCGGGAGCCTCGATCGGCTTGATCGACATGCGCTTATTCAACCACCCGGCGCCGGCCCGCCAGCGCCCGGCTGCCAAACGAACTGGCCCTAGTTCCTGTCCATCTTGCGCAGCGCGCGCCGGTCTCGGAAGCGCCGCACCAGCCCCCGCCGCTTCGGCTTCCACTTCACCCCGTCGAGCCGTTCGTAGTGCTTGCGGCCGTCGCTCATTACCCGCGGGTCCGTCTCATACAGGACGGTCTCGGCGAACGGCCCGCGCCGTCTGCCGATCCGGAAGCGGCAGTAGATGTGGGTAAAGCCGTGGTACTCATCCCCATCCCAGTCGACCCCTTCGATCGCCTCGTACGGGATCCGCCCGACGACGTGCACGGCCTCGGAGTCCGGCACATCCATCGCCGCCGGTCGTGCCACCCCGTCCTCGACCACCACGTTCTGAATCGAGGTGAACACCTCGATTCCGGCGTGGTAGGTCCCCTTCAGCTCGACCTTGAACCAGCGCGAGGTCGAGCGCAGACTTTCGTCGACCTCGGGATAGCTGTCCTTGCGCCGCAGCTCACAGATGATCGCATCGCCGTTGGTCTCCGCCAACAGCCCCCAGAGATGCGCGTTCACCTCTCGTTTCATTGCCAGCACGTGGGCCAAACGCCCGGCTGCCGACCGCCGCCGCCCGCGAAGCCCATCTAGGACTGAGCGCACAAGCGATGCCAGCAGCTGCAGTGCACCGATCAGGACTGTCTCGACCCCCATCGGGTCAGGATATGGTGCTCGGGCTGGGGCTATCTGACGGGTAAGTCTTCACGTCAAACCGCAGGCGAAGGGGAGAGGCAAGCTGACAAATACCCGGAGCCGTCCTATCAAGATACGGCCGGAGGGACAGGCGCCAAAACTTTGTCCCGAACTTTGTCCCCGACTCCACCGATCTCCGCGAAACTCCTCAGGATCCCTTCGCTCTAACAGGCCAAATTTGGCTTGCTAGAGCCGTTTGCGGGCGACTCATAATCCGTCGGTCGAAGGTTCGAGTCCTTCCCGCCCCATTCCGCTTAGGCCGTGAGCGTCTGCTGGCTCTTGATCTCGACTCGATAGTCAGCGGGCAGCGGAACGGCGAGCTGACCATCTCCGGGCGTTGGGCGCTGGGTCAGAAGACGCTTGAAGAATGCGAGCGGCCCGCCTCGGGGCGCGGCGATGATCTCGCGACCCCCTGGATAGACAAGGGCAACCGGCCTACGGCTGCCTATGGCCCGCGACAGCAACACGAAAGCGTCGGGCGAATCGGCGGGGATCAGCACGATCCCGTCCGGGTAGCGTTCGGCTCGATCCGCGTCAACCGCGATTTCGCTCAGGAGATCAAAGGCGACGTCCGTGCCTGGCGTGTTCTTGTTGCGACCTAAATTCTCCATGACGCGATTGTCGCTTTTCCGAGATGACGTTCGTCCTACGGTCATGTTGCCAGTCCGGCCTGGAGACGTAGCGGCGCCAGGTGCGACAGAGTGCCCGGCCAGATGCAAAGCGCAAACGTCTACATCGACGGCTTCAACCTCTTCTACGGGGCGCTCAAGGGCCGGCCGTACCTCAAGTGGCTCGACCTCGCGGCCTTCGGCCGAGCCCTGTTGCTCCCCGATCAGGAGTTGCATCGCGTCCGCTACGTCACGGCTCGGGTGGGCGGGCGAGCGGTCGATCCTCACCTCCCACAGCGCCAGGACACCTACCTGCGCGCCGTAGCGTCACTGCCGGAGGTCTCGGTTCACGAGGGCTACTTTCAGACCAAACCAGCCCGGTTGCCTCTGGCGTCTTCACCGGCCCACGCGCCGGAGATCGTCGAGGTTCTGCGAACGGAGGAGAAGGGCTCCGACGTAAACCTCGCCACCCACCTGCTGCTCGACGCCTTCCGCGAGGACGCCGAGGTCGCTGTCGTCGTTTCTGACGACTACGACCTCAAGGAGCCGCTGCGGGTCGTCGGCAGCGCACTCGGTCGGACGCTCGGCGTCGCAAGCCCGCGGTGCAGCCCGCGACTCGGACGTGCCGTGGAGGCGAGCTTCTACCGGCCCGTTCACGAGGCGACCCTGCTCGAATGCCAGCTCCCGGCGACGGTGGAGACGGACGGCGGTGCAATCAGCCGACCCGCCGACTGGTCGTCCTAGAAAAAGTGAGGCCGCCTTGCGGCGGCCCCCCTCCGGCTCCCGAAGCAACCAGAGTACGTGCATGCAGAGTAGCAGGGCGTCAGGCTCCCAGCGCCCGGGGGAAGCTGGAAAGCGTCCGTCCCAAACTTTTCCGAGGGCCTCGAAAACTTGGTCCCGAAATTGGTCCCCGACTCCACCGAATTCAGCTGAACTCCTTGGACCTCATTCGCTCCCTCAGGCCAGGTTCAGCTCTATAGACGGCTTCCGGCCCGACTCATATCCGTCGGTAGAAGGTTCGAGTCCTTCCCGCCCCGCTTGCTCCGAGAGCCTGATGTCGACGTCGATGGTCGTGTCCCGCCAGCCGTGGAGCACCGCGGTCGCGCCGCCGGTGAGATAAACGCGGCGGCGTTATAGGCGGAGTGAGCGGCATCGCCCTTTTCGCGCGCAAGGAGCAGGTAGAGCTTGTGCTCGGGGGAGGAGATCGTCGACGACAACTCGACGCCGACCGACCGCAGTCGTGGAGCGCCAATCGAGACGAGCAGCGCCTCGGCCGATTCATGTCCGCCGTCCAGGTCTTCGGCACCCTGCTTGACGAGGTCGGCTCCGGGAAGGGTGTCTCGGACGCTGAAGCTGCTCAGTCCCGTGAGGGTGGCGACCTTTGGGCTGCTACCGGCGGAGTAGATCTTGGCCTACCGTGGAGGGGTGTCCGCGCAGCCCGATGCTGGTGAGTTCGAGTCGCTGGTCGCCGACGCGATCGATCGGCTGCCGGACGAATTCCAGGACGTGCTGGCCAAGGTCGCGGTGGTCGTCTCGGACCTGGGGGCAGAGGTGCATGCCTACGGGCAGTACTTCGGCGACGGGGTGGCGCGGGAACGCTACGAGGACCGGATAGTGATCTACCGCGACACGCTGGAACGCGACTTCGGGCACGACCGCGAATTGCTCGCGCGGCAGGTGGAGCGCACGCTGCGGCACGAGCTCGCCCACCACCTCGGCTGGAACGAGGACGGGGTCGGCGGTCTCGGGCTCTGATCCCGTGGACGTGCCGTCCCCAAGCGGTCACGGGCGGTACCTGGGGGACGGCACGTCCCGGATATCCGGTTCGACTTGAGCTAGTGGCCGCAGCCGCCGGGCCAGGCGTTGGGCGCTTGGGGGGCGCCGCGGGCGGCGGTGAGGGTTGGGTCGGCAGCGGTTGCCTCCGCGTCGGCCTGGCGAACCGCCGTACGCAGGGCGGTGGCGGCCGGAGTTGGCGCCGCGGCCTTGCTGGCGCGGGGGCCGGCGAAGGGGTGGCGCGCCGCCTGGACCAGGCGGACGATTGCGTTCGGCCCACCGTACGACCGAAGGGTGCGCTCGAGCGAGTAGATCGGCACGTCCCGCGCGCCCAGCGTCGCGGCGATGCGGACGTCGCGCAGCAGCGGGCTGAGGCGGCGGTATCCGCCGCGGCCGGCGCTGCCGAGGCTGATCTGCCCGACTTCGCCGAATTGGTGGCGGGCGGAGCGCAGGTAGGAGGAGACGATGCCCGGTCCCGGGTCGTATCCGGCGAAGTATTTGAAGACGCTGCGGTAGGCCTGGAAGAAGAGCTCGGCCCAGGGCGCTTCGGGGACGATGAACTGGCCCGCGTCCTGCAGCGAGAGGCTGTGGTCCCGCACGTCGTCAAGCGTCGCCGCGATCGGCGCCGCGGCGACCGGGACGCCGTGCGCCGCGCCCCAGCGGGGGATGCGGGCGTACTCCCGCCAGGCGGCGCACTGCGAGGCCGGGTCGATCGTCTGCTGGAAGAGCGAAGGCAGTTCGGGGCCGTCGCCACCCATCGTCACCGCGGTCGCCTGGAAGGGGAAGTTGAGCGGCGGCTCGGGGTCGAGGGCGAGGCCTTCCAGCTTCACGTGCTTTTCCCGCGCCCAGGCGGTTAGCGATTTCACCGCGGCGAACTGCTCGGCCGCGTTGCCCTCCCAGGCCCAGTAGCCGTCGGAGTAGGGAACCAGCACCCAACCCCAGACCGGCACGCCTAGTCGGTTGGCGGTGCGGATCACCGGCAGAGCGTCGTTGTAGTGCGGCTCGCCGGGCGGGACCGGCCCGAAGTCCCGCTCGTAGCGCAGGTTGAAGTAGAGCGGCACCTTGTAGCGGCGCAGCACCTGCCAGAGCTCCGGCGTGTAGAGCCGCAGGCTGCGCCGGTTCCAGTAGGTCGCCGGATCGTGCCAATCGGTTCCCGGCACCGTCTCGCCCGCCCAGAAGCCGACCGTGGTCGGGCTCGGGTCGGCGCCGCCGAGCGCCTGCCCGGGCGCGACGCCACCCGCGGCCCCGGCCGCGGGCGCTGTAAGCAGCGCCAGCCCGGCCAGGATCGCGAGGGTGGCTGTCGCACGTCGGGTCATGGAGGCGGCAGGCTACTTGCCGATCACCACGTTCACCTTGGTGGCCGACGGGCGGACCAGGCCTGGCTTGGGGTGCTGGACGAGCACCTTGCCGCGCCACTTGGCCTTCCGCACCTTGCGGCGGGTGATCTTGCCGAGCTTGCAGCGGGCGCGGCCGAGGGTTCTCCGCGCCGACCGCAGGTTCTTGCCCTTCAGCTTCGGCACCGTGCAGCCTTCGTAATCGAAGACATCGGAGCTGCTCGTCGCGCTGGTGCCGGCGAGCGTCGTCACGGTCACGTCGACCGCGCCAACCGCCGCGCTCGGTGGCGCGATAGCGGCGATCTTGGATTCCGATTCGACCGTGAACCCGGTGGCCGGGACTTCACCGAACTGAACCGCGCTGACGGCGGTCAGATCGGTACCCGAGATCGTCACCTTCGTGCCGCCGCCGACCGGACCGAATTCCGGTTTGAGGGAGGTGACGGTTGGCGCCGGCTGCACTTCGGCGCTGAGCAGGATCTCCTTGCCGGCAACCGAGCCGCTGGGCGCGACGGTCGCGTTGTCGAAGGGGGGAGGGAAGACGAATCCGTAGCTGGCGCCGGCCGCTTCGGCGACGGCCAGCTTGTCGGTCGCGTTGCTCGGGTCGACGCCGATCAGGTCACCCGCCTTGACCCGGCAGGTTCGCGGTGAAGGTCTGCACCCCGCTCCCGGCCGGCGTCGCCGGATTGCTGGTTCCCACCGCCGTATATGCGCCGGATCCGTTGGGCCGCAGCACGCGCAGGCGGAAGGGACCGCCTTCGGCGTCCTGCATGCGCCAGCGCACGATCGCGCCGCTCACCGGCGAGGCCAGGTTCGCGCCGTTCTCCGGCAGCGCGGTGTTGAAGAGCGTCTGCACCTGGCCGAATTCAGTCGCCACCGAGCCCGGAGGCAACACGCTTCCGACGGTCACCGTCGAGGCCTGCGCCGCCGGGCCGGAAAGCAGCGCCAGCGCGCCGACCGCGCCCGCGGCGACGGCGCCAAGCCGTTGCCGTTTTCTCCTCTGTCTCCCCATGAATCCTCCTTGGTGTGCGCCAGGGCCCCTGCCCAGGCTGGTTCGCACTGCTCAAACCGCCGCTTTGTAAAAGGTTGCGGCCGGGGCGGCGCTTACGCCAGCCGCACGGGCAGTGTCTTCAGCTGGTTGAGGAAGGCCGACTCGGTGAACTTCGGCCGGCCGGCGAGCTCCATCGCCGGGTAACGGGCGAGGGTCTCCTCGAAGAGGATCTTCAGCTCGAGTCGGGCGAGGGCGGTGCCGAGGCAGAAGTGGCGGCCGCCGGCGCCGAAGGCCTGGTGCTCGGGGTTGCGCAGGACGTCGAAGCGGTCGGCGTCCTCGTAGCGCGTCTCGTCGCGGTTGGACGAGGCGTACCACATCACCACCTTGTCGCCCTCCTTGATCGCCTGGCCGCCCAGCGTCGCGTCGCGGGTGGCGGTGCGGCGGAAGTGGGCGAAGGCGGGGAACATGCGCAGCGACTCCTCGACCGCGCCGGGGATCAGCGAGGGGTCGTCGACCAGCAGCCGGCGCTGGGCCGGGTCTTCGATCAGCGCCCGCATGCCGCTCGCGTACGTCGCCCGCGTGCTGTCGTTGCCCGCGGCGACGAGCAGGAAGAAGCCCATCACGATCTCGTGTTCCTCGAGCTTCTCGCCTTCGACCTCGGCGTGGACGAGCACGCTGGTCAGGTCGTCGGTCGGGTTCTCGCGGCGCTCGGCGATCATCTTGCCGCAGCGCTCGAAGATCTTCACGACGTTGGCCTCGATCGTCGCCTCGATGTCCTCCGGGGCGGCGGCGCCGCGCGGGTTGAGGTCGGGGTCGCTGGCAGCCAGGGTCGAATTCATCAGTTCGGCCCAGACCCGGTCGTCCTCGGGTGGGATGCCCATGAAGCTGCCGATCACCCGGGCGACGACCGGCTGGGCGACGTCGGCGACCAGGTCGCAGCTCTCGCGGCCCGCGAGCCGGTCGAGCACGCCGCTGACGATCTCGCGGATCTCCTCCTCGTGAGCGGCGATCCGCTTCGGCGTGAAGCCCATCTGGAAGAGGGCCTTGATCCGGTCGTGCTTGGGCGGGTCCATGCCGATGAACATCGCCCGCATCAGCTCCAGCGGGAAGACCTCGGTGACCGCCGTGATCCCGCCCCGTTCGGAGGAGTAGGTCTGCCAGTCCCGGCTCACCTCCTGCACGTCGTCGGCGGCGGTCACCGACCAGAAGCCGGCCGACTCGGGGAATTCGGAGATCTTCGAGGTGAAGTGGACCGGACACTCGCGGCGCAGTCGCTTGAAGGTCTCGTGCGGCGGGCCGTCGAGCCAGAGCTCGCGCTCGGTGACGTTGAGCTCCTCGATCGGCGTCTCGGCCGCGGCGGTCTGGTCGGTCGGTCCCACGCGACGCGCATAGTAACTGGCTGGCTGGCCAGTTTTCAAGTCACCGCCCGTTTTCGCCCCTTACCTCGACCGCCGACGGCCGGGGGTGCTGGGAGGATTGGGGGAATGCGCTTCGTGGGTCTTGCGGCGGTTTGGGTGCTGGGGGCGCTGCTTGCGCCCGCCCCAGCCGCCGCATCGCCTCAGCTGCACCGCTGCGACCTCGGCGCCGCCCGGCCGCTGCGCTGCGGCCATATCGTCGTACCCCTGCGCCGCGCCGATCCGGGCCTTGGCAAGACGCGCGTCGGGTTTGCCCTGCGGCCGCGCTCCGATCGCCGCCAACCCTCGCTGGGGACGATCTTCGCCGTCGACGGCGGACCCGGCTACGCCTCGACCGCGGCGGAATACGTGCGCTCGGTCGGCGCCGCGCTGGCGCCGCTGCTGCGCCGCCGCGAGCTCGTCTTCTTCGACGAGCGCGGCACCGGCACCTCGGGCGCAGTCGATTGCCCGCCCCTGCAGCGGGCCACGGTGCAGGAATACATCGCGATCGGCCAGTGCGCCAACCGGCTCGGCGCCTCCTACGCCGCTTACACGACGGCCGAAGCGGCGCGCGACATGGACGCGGTGCGGGCGGCTCTGGGCCACGGGCGCATCCTCCTCTACGGCGACTCCTACGGCACGCTGCTCGGCCAGGCCTACGCGGCGCGCTTCCCGCGGCGCCTGCGCGGCCTGATCCTCGACTCGCCCTATCCCGCCGACGACCCCTACTACCGCACGCTCTACCCGGCCGGCGTGCGGGCGCTGAACGGCGCCTGCCGGCGGGCGCCGGACTGCGCCGGCGATGCCTCGAGACGCTTCCGGCGGGTCGTCCGACGCCTGCATGCGGCGCGCCGCTCGACCGACCCGCTGCTGCGCTTCCTGCTCGAAGCCGGCACCCTGGCGCCGCGCTCCTACCTGAGCCTCGACCAAGCCGACCGGCGCTACCTGCGCGGCGACCCGCGCCGCCTCGACCGGTTGCTGGCGCCCGGCCCGCTCGGCCACGGCAACCCGCGCGACTTCTCCTACGGCCTCGAGATCGCGGTCGAGTGCAACGACTACCCGCTGCTCTGGGACGCGGCCGCTCCGTTCGCCCAGCGCGTCGGCCAGCTCGACGCCTCGGTGCGAGCTCTCCCCGGCCGCGCCTTCTTCCCCTTCGGCCGCGCCGAGTACGTGCTCTCCGCGGCCGCCCACCTGACCAACTGCCTCGCCTGGCCGGCGCCGCCGCCGGGCGGGCTCGAACCGCCGGTGCCGAGCGGCTGGCGCGCGCCGACCAGCTTCCCGACCCTGATCCTGGCCGGAGAGCTCGACGACGTGACCTCGGTCGCGGAGGCGCACCAGGTCGGGGCCCGCTTCCCTCGCTCGAGCCTCTACGTCGTCCCCAACCGCGGCCACGTCTCCAGCCTCTACTTCCCCTTCCGCTCGCCCGCGGTGGGCAGGATCCGCGCCTTCGTGCGCCGGCACTAGCGGCGCGCCGCCGGCGGTGCGAAGATCGCCCCTCACCCCCTGCTATCGAGAGGAGTCGAAGTGTCATTCATGGACCTGAGCCGGACCGGATCTCGTCGGGCCCGCCTCTTGCCGCTGGTCGCGGCGATCGGAGTCATCGGCGTGGTCGTCTCAGGCTGTGGCGGGAGCAGCAACAGCTCTACCTCGAGCGCCCAGGAAGCGATCGAAAAAGGCGTCGAAGAAAGCAAGAAGGGCATCGAAACCGCCAAGGAAGAAGTCAAGAAGGGCTTCAAGGAAGCCGAAGAAGCGACGAAGCAGGGCGTCGAAGAAGGCAAGGACAAGGCCTCGAAGGGGATCGAAAGGGGCAGCAAGGAAGCCCAGAAGGGGATCGAAAAGGGCAAGGAAGAAGCCGAACGCGGCATCGAAGAAGCCGAAAAGCGAGCACAGGAATACTCGCCCTGAGCCGGCCGGCGGCTCGGCCTCCCGACAGCGATGAGGTCGAGCCGCCTGCATCTCTTCGTCGCCTTCGCCTTCACGGTGATGGCGGACCCGGTCTCCTCGGTCGCCTACGCGATCGAGGCGGCGTTGCGGGCGCTCGACGGCGACCTGGCCAGCCTGGTGGCGACGATGGCGCTGGTGGTCGGGATCATCGTCGTCGTCTCGGTCACCTACCACCAGCTGGTCGGACGCTTCCCGAAGGGCGCCGGAGGTCCCAAGGCGGTGGGCGTCGCCTACGGTGACGACTGGGTGTTCCTGCCCCTCGGCGCCCTGCTGGTCGACTTCACGCTCACCGTCGCGGTCAGCTGCTCGGCCGCGGCGGCCGCGGCGATTGCCTATCTGCCGAGGCTCGAGTCGGTCCGGCTGCCGATCGCGCTGGCGCTGGCGGCCGCGGTGGGACTCGGCGTCCTCTTCGGCCACCGCGGCCGGGTCGGGTTCGCGATCGCCACCCAGGCCTTCGTGCTGATGGCGGCCGCGGTGATCGTCGCCGGCCTGTTCGCCGAACCGCTGCCGGCGAGCGGCGCGATCCCGAAGGGGGGCGAGCCGCTGCTCGCCGACGCCTCGCTCGGCGCCGTCCTGCTCGCGCTGCCGCTCGGCATGGCGCTGGCCACCGGCGTCGAGGCCCCGTCGGACGCGATCGCCCAGCTGCCGCAGCTGCGCGATCGCGGTCGCCGGATCTTCGGCCGGCTGACGATCTGGCTGATGGTGGCGATCGTCGGCGGCCTCACCCTCTGCTTCGCCTGTCTCACGGTTCGCCTCAACGTGCCCCTGCCAGAAGAGGGCTCGACCCTACTCGCCGACGTCGCCCGCCAGTCGGTCGGCGGCGGCTGGCCGCTGGCCTGCTTCCAGGCGCTCAGCGCCTTGCTGCTGCTCGCCGCCGCGGCCTCCTCGTATCTCGCCGGGTCCGGCGTGCTCAAGGCGCTGGCCGCGCTCGGCGAGGGCGGCAGCCGGGGCCTGCTGCCCGAGCCCCTGCGGCGCGAGAACCGCTTCCTCGTCGCCCACTGGGGCGTCGTCGCCGTCTTCGCGGTCGCCGCCGCGATGATCCTCGCCGCTCGCGCCCAGGAGCAGGAGCTGGTCCGCTTCTACGCCGTCGCCGTCTTTGCCAGCTTCCTCGCGGCGACGCTCGGCGGCGCCCGGCTCAACCGGCGCGACCGGAAGACGGCCGCGATGGCGATCAACCTGCTCGGGGCCGCCCTCGTGGCGCTCGTCCTGGCGCTGAACCTGACCAGGCTCGACTCGACGATCGCCCTGCTCGCCTCTTGCCTGGTCGCCCTCTACCTCTGGCGCGTCTGGATCGCCGCCGGCCGTCCCGACGGCGTGGCGGGCGGTGAGATTGGGCTCTGAGCGGCGCCGCTCCCCGGCTCAGCCGCGCACGCGGCAGTCGCGGGCCAGCGAGGTCGAGAGGCGCTGGCCGTTGGAGAAGGCGAAGGTGGCATGGGCGAGGGTGAAGACCGCTGCCGGAAAGCCGGCGGGGGCGGCGCAGCTGGCGCTGAGGAAGCTGCGGCGCTGTCCCCGGTAGCCGTACCTGCGCCCGAGGGTCATCGTGATGTTGGTGACGTAGCCGAGGCCGGAGGCGAGCTGGGGGATGCGAGTCGAGAAGACCGTGCCGAATTCGCCCGGCTGGCGGGTGATGCTGAAGGGCAGGACGAAGGTCGCCTGCACCGGCGTGGTCCCGTAGAGGTGCAGCAGCAAGCCGGCATGGCCGTGGATGCGGCTGTTGAAGGCGAGCACCTGGCCGTGCGCGGGGATCAGCGGCGTGTCGGGGAAGTTGACGTTGGCGGAAAAGCGGCCGCGGCCGACGAGGGCCTGCCGACATCGTTCGAGCGCGGCTTCGGTGCTCGTCTGCTGCAGGACACCCGCGCCGCAGCGAGGCAAGCCGGCGGTCGACACCCGGCCGGCGCTGTTCACCGCGAACCTCAGTTCGCGCAGCTGCGGCGGGCGGGTTCCGTCGGCGGTCGCGACCGAGCCGTCGAGGGTGACGCTGACCGGCGCCAGCCGTTCGCGCGGCAGCGCCCGCGGCGCCAGGCGGCCGTCGAAGAAGACCCGCAGGTTGCCCTGCTGGAGCAGTTCGGCGTGCGCCGCGCCGCCCAATCCGGTCAGCGCCAGGGCGAGCGCGGCGAAGATCGAGAGGCGGCGGACGGTCACATGCCAAGTGTAGGTCGGCGCTCCGCGGCGCCGGATTGACCGTGCGTTATTTCGCCAGCAGGCTCGACATCGCCTTGAGGCCGGTGTCCATGCCACGCCAGAAGGCGCCGCCGTGGAAGGGCTCGCCGCGGCTGAAGCGCCAGGGGACGGAGAAGCCGAGCGCTTTCTTGCCCAGCCGCCAGGTCTTCGCCGAGCCGACGCGGTAATCGCCGTCGGCGTCGGGGCGGACCTCGATCGGCCGTTCGGGGTCGCCGGTCAGGCGCAGCGGCACCTGGGCGAAAGTCGCCTTGTCGAACTGCTCCATCACGCACATGCTGACCGGGTCGAAGTCAAGCCGCGGCTGCTCGCCGAGGATCTCGGCGGACAGGTGAGCGGCCGCGGCATCTGCCTGCAGGAAGGCGAGGAAGGCCTGCTTGATCGGGAAGTCGCCGGCGTCGCCGACGGCGAAGATCTCGGGGTGCCCGACCAGCCGCCTGCTGCCCAGCTCGGTGCGCAGGAAGCCGCGCTCGTCGGCGGGCAGGCCGGGGAAGGGGGTGGAGGCGACGTAGGGCGGGAAGGCGACCAGGAGGTCGTAGCCGAGCTGCTCGCCGCCGGCGTAGGTGACGCTGCCGGGCTCGACCCGCTCGACGACCCAGCCGGGGTGCCCCTCGATCCCGCGCCGCTCGAACTCGGCCGCGGCGACCTCGTGCAGGCGCGGGCCGAAGGCCTGTATGTAGGTCTGCTCGAAGGTCGACCAGACGATCTCGATGCTGTCGCGAGCGCCCTTGCGCCGCAGCCAGGTGTCGAGCATCAGGACGATCTCGTACAGCGGTCCGGCGCACTTGTTGTTGGGCGGGACGACGAACAGGACCCGCCGCCGTTCGCGCCGTCCGGCGGCCTCGAGCAGGCCCTCGAAGCCGGCGCGCAGTTTCAGCATGTCGACCGGCGTCCAGGTGCTGATCGCGTGCTCGGCGAGGCCGGGGATCTCGGTCGGCCGCATGCCGGCGCCGGTGGCGACGACGAGGAAGTCGTAGGGAAGAGCGCCGTCGTCGACTGAGACCCGGCGGGCGTCGGGGTCGATCTCGTGCGCTCGGGCCTGGATCAGCTCGATGTTCTTGCGGACGGTGGGCTTGGTCAGCGGCACCCGCAGCTTCTCCGGGTCGAGGCCGAAGGGCACGTAGATCGAGTTCGGTTTGAAGAGGAAGCTGCGCTGGTCGGAGACGAGCGTGATCCGGGCCCGCTCGCGGGCGAGCATGCGCAGGTAGAAGGCCGTCTCGAGGCCGCCGAAGCCGCCGCCGAGGACGACCACGCGCGGTGCTGTCGATCCGTTTGCCGCTGCGGCCTCGCTCATCGCGCCAAGCTTGCCGGTGACGGCGCTGGGTCGCATCAGCAGCCGGCCGCGGGGCCGCTCCGTGGTTTCCCGCAGACTCGACCGGGGCGGTAATGGAAGGCCCGTCGATGTCGATGACGGAGGAGAGCCTCGATGCTCGACTCACCTTCACAGCCAGCGATTTCCTCGCCGCCGGAGATGCCTCTGGCGACAGCTCTGCTCGAAGAGCCGTCGATCGGGGTCAAGGATCTCGAGCGGACGCCCGGGGAACGGAAACCCCTCTACGTCTCGCTGCGACTGAAACTCCTGCTCGTCATCGCGATCGCGCTTGGCTGGGCGGGCTTCTCGCTGTGGATCGCCCTGCCCTGGATCTCGGAGCTGAGCCACTCGATCACCCTGCCGCTGGCGGTTGCGGTGATCTTCGGCATCGCGATCGTGCCGGGCTACCTCAACGCCAACCTGATCGCCTCGCTGCTGATCGACCGGCCGCCGCCGCTGCGCTTCGACCTCGACTTCCCGGCGGTGACGGTGCTCATCGCCTGCTTCAACGAGGAGGAGACGATCGAGGAGACGATCGACTACGTCGCCGGGCAGGACTACCCCGGCGATCTCCGCATCCTGGTCGCCGACGACGGCTCCACGGACCGCACCGCCGAACTCGCCTCGGCACGGTCCGAAGCGAGTTCGGCGGTTTCGGTGATCACCGTTCCCCACGGCGGCAAGGCCAATACCCTGACCGCGGCGCTGGCGCGGGTGCGGACCCCCCTGGTCGTGACCGTGGACGCCGACACGCTGTTGATGCCCTCCTCGCTGGAGCGGATCGTCGCCCGGCTGCTCATCTCCCCTGCGGACACGGTCGCCGTCGCCGGCGCGGTCTTCGTGCGCAACTCACGCAGCAACTTCATCACCCGCGCGCAGGAGTGGGACTACTTCCTCGGCATCGCCTCGGTCAAGCGCCAGCAGGGTCTCTTCCAGGGGACGATGGTCGCCCAGGGCGCGTTCAGCGTCTACCGCACGTCGGCGCTCAGCGAGGTGGGCGGCTGGCCCGACCGGATCGGCGAGGACATCGTGCTCACCTGGGCGATGATGCGCGAGGGCGGCCGGGTCGGCTACGAGCGGACGGCGATCGCCTTCACCGGAGCGCCGGAAGACGTCAGGAGCTTCGCGCGCCAGCGCCGCCGCTGGGCGCGCGGGATGATCGAGGGCCTGCGCGAGCACGGCGGCACGCTTCTCGTCGGCGGCCGGTCCAACGCCCATGCGGTGCTGGTCAACTTCATCTTTCCCTACGTCGACGTCGTCTACTCGATCGCCTTCCCGATCGGAATCGTCCTCGCGGTCTTCTTCGGCAATTTCGCGATCGTCGGGCCGATGACTCTGGCCGTGCTGCCGCTCAACTTCGCGCTCTCGATGATCATGTTCCACCTCAGCAAGCAGTCCTTTGACGAGGTTGGGATCAAGGTTCGCCAGAACCGGATCGGCTACCTCGGCTACCTGCTCACCTACCAGCTCTTCATGTCGCCGGTCTCGGTGGCCGGCTACGCGCAGGAGCTGTTCGGATCGAGGCGGCGCTGGTGATGTCCTCGCGGCGCGCGGCAGCGGTCCTGCTCGGTGTCGGCGCGGCGGCGCTGGCGGTGCTCCTCGGCCTGATCGCCCTCGACCCGGGGCCCGGGTCGGAGGGCGCCCGCAACGGCCTGGTCACGGGGACCGTCTCGCTCGCGGCGCTCGCCACCGTGCTCGGAGGCTGGGGCCGGTCGCGTATCGAGCGCGCCGCCTGGCTTGTGCTCGCCGCCGGCATTGCCAGCTTCGCCCTCGGCTTCGCAGTCTTCTTCTTCGCGCAGAGCGGGCTGACCGCGTTCCCCAGTCCCGCCGACTTCTTCTGGCTCGGCTTCTACCCCTGCCTGGTCGGGACGATCGCGCTGCTGGCCCGCGGTCAGCGTCGCCCGGCGCGGCTGGGGATCTCACTCGACGCGGCGATCGTCGCTCTCGCTCTCGCCGCGCTCGGCTACGAGCTGATCTTCAACGGCCTCGTCAATGTCAGCCAGGCGTCCAGCATCGTCGGCGGCCAGGTCTCGTACTCGGTGCTCGATTTCGCCGCCCTGGTGATGCTGGCCCTGGTCTGCGCGCCGAGCCGTTTGCGGGTGGGGCGCGCCTACCTGGCGATCGCCGCCGGCACGCTGCTCGTCCTTGCCGGCGATGTCTCCCTGGCCCATGAGATCGTCGGCGGGGCCCCGGAACCGTCGCCGCTGACCTACGCCGCCTGGCCCGCCGGCATGCTCGCCATCGCCCTGGCGCCGCTGCTTGGCGCTTCCCTCGAGCGCGTCCGCGCCCTGCGCGGCGCCGCCCTCTACGGCACGATCGGGCTCTCCTTCGCCGTCGCGCTGGTCCTCCTCCTCCAGGAGGCGATGGGCGACCGCAATCCGGTGGTGATTGCCCTCTCGGCGCTCGTCCCCTGCGCGATCCTGCTGCGCTTGGTGGCCGCCGTCCGCGAGAACGACCGGCTTGTCCGCGACAACGAGGGCATCATCGGCGCTGCCGGCGAGGGGATCTTCCGGGTCGACCTCGCCGAGAGGGTCACCTACGTCAACCCGGCTGCCCTGCGCTTCCTCGGCTACGAGGACGAGGACGAGGTGCTGGGCCACTCCGCGCACAAGCTCTTCCACCACACGCGGCCCAACGGGGCGCCCTATCCGGCCGCGGAGTGCCCGGTGCGGGGTTCTCTGAGCGCCGGGGCGACCCATCGCGTCACCGACGAGCTCTTCTGGCGCAAGGACCGCAGCAGCATCGCCGTCGACTACACCAGCACCCCGATCCGTGAAGGCGGGCAGATCGTCGGCGCCGTCACCGTCTTCGACGACGTCACCCACCAGCGCCAGATGAAAGAGCAGCTGCGCCACCAGGCCGACCACGACAGCCTCACCGGCCTCTACAACCGGCGCCGCCTCGAGCGCGAGGTCTCGGGACAGATCAGCTACGCGCAGCGTTACTCCCGCCCGGGCGTGCTGCTGATGATGGATCTCGACTCGTTCAAGTTCGTCAACGATTCCTACGGGCACCCGGCCGGCGACAAACTGCTCTGCGACGCAGCCGCGATCATCTCCGGCACGGTGCGGGAGACCGACGTCGTCGCTCGGATCGGAGGCGACGAGTTCGCGGTGCTGCTGCGCGAGGCGAACGAGGTGGAGGGGGTTGAAGTCGCCAAGGGCCTGGTTGAGGCGATCCACACGCGCACCGCCCCGAGCGTCGGCGCCAGCGTCGGAGTCGCTCCCTTCGACGGCTCCGGAGAGCGGGCCCCCGACGAGCTGCTCGTCGCGGCGGACATCGCCCTCTATGAAGCCAAGGAGGCGGGCGGCGGCGGCGCGGTCGTCTACTCGGGCCACGGCGGCCGGGCGCTGACCTGGGTCGAGCGGATCCGCGACGCGATCGACGAGGACCGCCTGATCGTCTACACGCAGCCGATCGTCGATCTGGCGACCGGCGAGGAGGTCCGCGAAGAGCTGCTGGTGCGGATGATCGACCCGCACGGCGACGCGATCCCGCCGCCGGCCTTCCTGCCCTACGCGGAGCGCTTCGGACTGATCCAGGAGATCGACCTGCTGGTGCTCGATCGGGCGGTCGACCTGGCGAAGCGCGGCAGGGCCGTGGCGGTCAACGTCTCGGCCCTGACGCTCGCCGACGGGCGCTACCTGCCGCGGCTGGAGGAGGCGCTCGGGGGTGGCCTGGAGCCGGCCCTCTTCAACTTCGAGATCACCGAGACCGCGGCGGTCGCCAACATGGACGACGCCCAGCGCTTCGCCCGGCGCATTCGCGAGCTCGGCTGCAGCCTCGCCCTCGACGACTTCGGCACCGGCTTCAGCTCCTTCACCTACCTCAAGCACATCCCGGCTCAGTTCCTCAAGATCGACACGGAGTTCGTGCACGAGCTGAAGCTCAACCCAGCCGACCAGCAACTGGTGGAGGCGATCGTCGCGATCGCCCGCGGGCTCGGCCAGAAGACCGTGGCCGAGGGCGTCGAGGACGAGGAGACGATGGCGATGGTGCGCCGCCTCGGCGTCGACTACGCCCAGGGCTTCTACATGGGGCGTCCCTCGCCGCCTCCCCAACCCGAGTCCGAGTCCCTAGGGTTGGGCGATGGCCGAGCAGGCTCACGGGATCGAGCTCTCCGAGGGCGATGAGTTCGCCGGCTACCGGATCGAGGGACGGCTGGGACGGGGCGGCATGGGGGTGCTCTACCTGGCGCTCGAGCCGGGGCTCGAGCGTCGCGTCGCGCTGAAGCTGATCGCCCCCGAGGCGGCCGAGGAAGGGGTCTTCGCCAAGCGCTTCGCCGAGGAGTCGCGGATCGCCGCCTCGATCGAGCATCCCAACGTGGTGCCGATCTACGCCGCCGGAGAGCAGGACGGCGTCCCCTACATCGCGATGCGCTACGTCGCCGGTGCCGACCTGGCGCGGCGGCTCGCCCGCGAGGGCCGACTCGAGCCGGCCGCGGCCGTCGAGCTGATCGCCCAGGTCGGGGCCGGCCTCGACGCGATACACGCGGCCGGCCTCGTCCACCGCGACGTGAAGCCGGCCAACGTCCTGCTCAGCGGGGACGCCGGCGCCGAGCACGCCTACATCACCGACTTCGGCGTCGCCCGCAACGTCGCCACCGAGTCGGGGCTGACCCAGACCGGCCGCTTTGTCGGCACGCTGGACTACGTCGCTCCGGAGCAGATCTCCGGCGGCGAGGTCGACGCGCGGGCCGACGTCTACGCGCTTGGCTGCCTGCTCTTCAAGCTGCTCACCGGCGAGGTGCCGTTCCCCAAGGAGGCCGAGGCGGCGAAGCTCTTCGCTCACCTCAACGACCCGCCACCGGCGCCCTCGCTCTGGGTCCCGGAGATCTCAATGGCGCTCGACGACGTGGCGATCCGGGCGATGTCGAAGAGCCCCGACGACCGCTACCCCTCGGCCGGCGACCTCGGGCGGGCGGCGCAGGCGGCCTTGCGCGGCGAGACGCCGGCGCTCCCCGAGCGCACCGTCGCGACCGGCGCGGCGGCGACCCGCACCGCGGAGACGGTCCACCCCGAGCGCGCATCCGACATTGACCACACTGGAGCGGGGTCAAAGTCGGATGCGCCGACGGAGCGGATCGACGAGCCGGCTGAGCCGCGGCGCTCCCGGCGTCGTGTGGCCCTTGGGCTCGGCGCGGCGGCGTTGGTCGCGATCGTCGCCTTGGTCGTGGCGATCGCGAACGGGGGAGGGGGATCGGGCGCGGATACGACCGCGGGCGGAGCCGGCACAAGCTCGACGAAGACCGTGGCGAAGACGAAGTCCAAGCCCCAGTCGAAGACGCTGAGCCGCTCGGAGCTGATCGCCAAGACAGACGCGATCTGCGCCGACAGCAAGAACACCTACACCAGCGTCTTCTCGGCCGAAAAGGAAGAAGTCCCGGAAGTCGCCTACGCCGCGACCCTGGCCCGGATCTCGCAGCGCGGGGCCAACCGCTTCCGCCGGCTGCTCGCGCCGGAAAGCGTCGAACCGGCCTTCGCCAAGTACGTAAAGGCTCAGGAACGCGTCATGCGCTACGACCGCCAGGCGCTGAAGGCGGCCCAGGAAGGCGACGCGGAAGCCTACGTGGCCGCCCGCGGACGCCGCGACGCCGAGAGCGGAGAACGCTACGACCTCGCCCGCCAAATCGGCCTGCGCGAATGCAGCACCAACCGCGAATGAGCGTCTCGCGCGAGCGAGCCGAGGTCTGGGTGAAGGCCTACGAGCGCGCCTGGCGATCTGCCGGCGCCGAGCCTTTGCGCGAGCTGTTCACGCCGGACGCGACCTACCGGATGTCGCCCTACGAGGAGCCCGCGGTGGGCCTGGAGCGGATCGCCGAGCTCTGGGAGCGGGAGCGCGAGGGGCCCGACGAGGAGTTCGAGATGCGGCACGAGATCGTCGCGGTCGAGGGCGACACCGCCGTGGTCCGGGTGGAAGTCCAGTACGGAGCGCCCGACCACCTCCAGTACCGCGACCTCTGGATCGTCCGCTTCGCCGCCGCCGGCCGCTGCCGCGAGTTCGAGGAGTGGCCGTTTTGGCCCGGCCAGCAGATCATCGCCGAGAAGTAGCGACCCGGGAGCGCGAGCCAGGGGCGGTGGAGCGGGGGCCGCTGCGGCGGTCGGGGTGTGGGCGGCCGTCCTTGTGGGCGTACATGCGCTGGTCGGCGAGGCGCAGGGCGCTGCTCGGATCGGGGGCTTCGGAGGGGACCAGGGCCCAGCCGACCGAGCTGGAGATCGGCAGGGGCGCCTCGGGCTCGCTGAACGCCTCACTCCCGATCCGTGCCAGCTGGGCGGGGCTGGCGCCGTCGGGGTGGAGCAGGGCGCAGAACTCGTCGCCACCCATCCGGTAGACGGATCCCCAGGGGCGCAACCGGTCCGCGAGTCCGCGGCCGAGGCGTTCGAGCAGCGCGTCGCCGGCGCCGTGGCCAAGCGTGTCGTTGTAGGTCTTGAACCTGTCCAGGTCGAGCAGCAGGAGCAAGCGGTCCTCCCGCTGGGTGGGCGTGCTCAGCGTCTCGCGCAGGTCGGTCATCAGCCGGCGCCGGTTGGCGAGCCCGGTGAGCGGGTCGGTGTGCGCCTGCTCGCGGCTGGCGCGCAGCATGCGCAGGTACTGGGCGAAGGTGATCGCCAGGCGGGCGAGGACCGCGGCGAGACAGGCGCTGGCGAAGATCAGGGCGAGGACGGTCACCTGGGTGAAGTGGTCATAGACCTCGATCGCCAGGGCGAGGAAGCCGAAGGCAATTGGCAGCGCGATCGAGCGCCAGGTCTCGGTCAGCCGCCGCGCGGGGTGCGCCGTGCCCATGTGCCAGGCGGCGACGCAGACGAGCAGCAGGGCGATCGACCAGCCGGCGTCGAGCAGCCCTCCGCCGGCGTAGGCGCCCTGCGTCGACTGCTGCAGGTAGGCGGCGTCGCTGACCGCGAAGAGCGCCAGCGCCGCTCCCAGCCAGGCCCAAGCCCGGTCGAGGAAGCGCCACCCGTTGGCGGCGAAGGCGACGAGGACCAGCCCCAGCAGGATCGCGTCGGCCAGCACGTAGGTGTAGTTGATCGCCGTCGCCAGGCCGGAGACGTCGCGCTGATCGAGTACGGCGTGGAGGACGACGGTCGCCGCGAGCCCCGCCATCGCGAGGGCCGCGATCAGGCCGTCGAGCCATACCCCGACTTGCACCTCGCGGGTGCGTTCGCGCAACAGGAGGGCGATGCCGGCGTAGGCGATCGGGTAGAAGGCGAGCCAGAGCGCGTCGGCGAGCGTCAGCGCCGGCGGGTTGGCGGCCGAGAAGTAGTCCACCCGCCAGACCAAGTCGCCGAGCGCCCAGGCCGAGACCGCCGTTGCGAGCAGCGCCCAGGCGAGCCGTTCTTCGCGCACGAGGACGACCCGCATCCAGAGCCCGACCGCGGCGCCGATCTCCAGCACGAGGCCCGCCCAGCGGTCCATGAAGCCGTGGAGCGGACCGAAGCCGACGCCGAGCAGATAAAGGACGAGCGCGGCGGCGGCCGCGCCGAGGACGGGACGCAGTCCCAGCCTGACGAAGCGGGGCATTTCGGGGGTCTCTGCCATATGCGTGGTCTGAAGACCGGATCGACGGCAGGGGCCGATCCTGATCCGTAGAACACCGCAGGACGGCCGCTACGAGCCGTCGAGGTGGGTGATGCGTTCCGCCCGCTGCCGCACTTCATCGGCCGCTTCGCGGGTCGCCGCCGCCGCCTCCTGCCCGACCGCGGCGACGCCCTCGCTGGGCTTGCCGCCGACGATGTCGCGGAAGGCGTTCTTGAGGCGGTCGGTGCGGCGGGCGGGCGGGAAGCGCTCTTCGGCCCGGCGCTGCTTGTCCGGCTTGCGCTCGCCGTAGCGCTTGCGCGCCCAGGCGGAGCCCGGCTTGCCGAGGCGGGCGGCGCCGTAGATCGCGATCGGGAAGACGAAGAAGCCGACCGTGCCGTGCATCACCCGGCCCTTGGCAAAGCAGATCGCGACCAGGCCGAAGATCAAGACGGCGCTGAGGATCGTGCCGATCACGGCGCTCGCCGAGCCGGTGTCGACGCTGAAGGGACTGAAGCCGAGCAGGACGAGGCCCATCCCGGCGGCGGCGATCACGGTCGCGTCGATCGAGCTGCGTCCCTGCTCGGCCCAGTAGACGTCGTCGAGGTAGACCCAGAGGGCGAACTCGTCGATCGTCAGCCCGGCGCCGACGCCGAAGGCGAAGGCGCAGATCTCGGTCCAGGGGCTGGCGCCGAAGGCGCTGAAGCCGAGCGCCCCGGCGACCATCATCGTCACGATCCCGAAGACCAGGTGGTGCAGGTGGACGCCGCTGTCGCTGACCACGCTGCCCGGCCACCAGGGCACCTTCGGGCTGCGCATCAGCCGGGTGCTCATCCGGATGAAGGCGAAGGAGAGGATGAAGCCGACAAGCACGAGGAAGAGCCCCTGCTCGTCGTGTTCGGCGAGCTTGTCCCAGAAGTCGGTGAAGATCGAGGCCGCGATCACGCAGGCTTCGAGTGTAGTTCGATCGCGCCGCCCTTTTCGCGGATCAGGTCGACGGTGAGCAGGACGGCGGCCACGGCGTAGAAGGGGGTGAAGGCGACGTTGGCGAGCAGGTCGGCGGCCCACTCGCTGAGCAGCTCGCTGGCGAAGATGTGTTGCGTGGCGGCGGTCAGCAGGTCGGTGAGCGAATCGCCGATCAGCTCGATCGGGATCAGCACGAAGGCGACCAGCCAGAAGCGGCCGCGGACCAGGTGGACGCTGCGAGCGAAGGCGGCGCGGACGCCGCGGTGCTCGATCTCGACCACCGGCGCCGCGAGGCCGAGCCAGACGAAGGCGAGTGCGCCGGGGACGACGAAGGCGACCAGGCCGAAGGCGACCAGCACGCCGTAGATCAGGTCGATCGCGATCAGCGGCCCGTAGTTGACCATCCTCGCGATCTCGCGCAGCGAGGGCGGCCGGCCGTCGCGCGGTTGGGTGAGCGAGATCGCCACCGCGCCGGCGTAGAACACCTCGCCGATCAGGCCGGTGGCGGCGACCGCGAGCACCGCGGCGATCGCGGCGAGCAGCTTGAAGCCGGCGCCGAAGCCGAACGAGCCGATCTCGGCGTTGATCGCGATCGCGTGCAGCAGGCCGAGCGGCACGAAGACGACAAAGGCGAGGAGCAGGAGCGAGGGCGCCCAGCGCCACCAGGTGACTCCGATCCGCGCGTAGGTGGATATCAGGCGCGAGCGCCCGCTCACCTCAGCGTCTCCGCCGCCGGCCCGCCGGCCGCCGGCCGCGCTGCTCCAGCTTCGACTGCCCCGACTCGGCCGTCGGCACCTTGCGCACGTCGCTGAGCTCGCCGATCAGCAGCTCTTCGGCGCAGCGCCGGTGCCAGTGGTGGTGTTCGGTGCCGCCGAGGCGGAAGACGTACTGGACGACGACGTGCTCGGAGCCGATCTCGATCTCGCCGTGGCAGGCGGGGCAGCGGTAGAGCTTGCGCGAGATCCCGCGGATCAGCCAGGCCTCGTCGCCCTCTTCGGTGAGCCCGCTGAGGCTCCAGCGTTTGTCGGGCAGGCCGGAGAGGTCGGCCACTCTCTATCTCCTCGAGAGCCAGGCGAAGCCGGCGGCCATCGCCAGGTTGGCGACCCCGGCGAAGCGCAGGCCGGCTTTGGCGCCGGGGCGGCTGACGGCGGGGGAGCGGGCCCAGATCGCGTCGGTGGCGATCTCGGTGCCGCGCAGCCAGGCCAGCGCCCACCAGTCGCGCGACTCGCCGCGCCGCTCGGCGACGGCGTGGGCGACGGCGAAGGTGAGCCAGACCGGAGCCGAGCGGCGGAAGAGGTGCTCGGCCTCGGGCGAGGGGTGCCAGTGGCCGAGCGCCTTCATCGTCGTCGCCGGGGCCAGCAGGGCGCCGCCGCCGAGGGCGAGATCGAAGCCGATCATGAACCGGTTCTGGAAACGCAGTGCACTCTCAACGGTCATCGCACCGGTCATCCAACCAAAAACGCCGGAGAAGGGAAAGCACCGGGTCCGGCGAAATGGACGCCCGTGACCAAGACTGCGACCAAGCCCGCCCCCCAGCTCAAGAGCCTCTCGGAGTACATCCAGGAGCGCTTCGAAGACTTCTCGCGCTCGCAGAAAGACGTAGCGCGATACATCGTCGACCATCTCGACGAGGCAGCCTTCCTCACCGCCGAGGAGCTGGCCCGGAGAGCGAGCACCTCGTCATCGACGGTGGTGCGCTTCTCCCAGGCCCTCGGCTTCGAGGGGTATCCGGAGCTGCAGCAGGCGGCGATCGAGGAGTACCGCGCCGCGGGAGCCGGCAGCGCCGGGGCAGCCAACGCCGGCTCGCTCTTCTCCTTCGACCACTCCGAGCTCGAGGGCTCGCTGGGCGCCGATTACGCCAACCTCGAGGAAACGGCCAAGAAGCTGACGCGCGAGCAGGTCGACGGCGCCGTCGCCGCGCTAGCCGAAGCCCAGCGCGTGGTGGTCGTCGGCGTCGACCAGATGGCCTTCTTCGCCAGCTACCTGCGCCACACCCTCAGCCTGCTCGACATCCGCGCCGAGATCGTCGCCAGCACCGGCGGCGAATCGCTGCAGCGGCTGGGGCGGATCGACGAGGAGACGCTGGTCATCGTGCTCTCCTCCGGCCGCGCCCACCCGCTCCTGCTGCGGGCGATGAAACTGGCTCTGCACCGCGGCGCCCGCACCCTGGTGGTCTCCGACGCCTCGATGTCCGAGGTCGGCGAGCACGCCGAGCTGACCCTTTACTACTCCTCGAACAGCCCCTCCTTCGCCCGCTCCAACACCGCCCTGATGGCGCTCGTCCAGGCCCTGGCCCACGGCCTCTACGCCCGCGACGAAGACAGCCACAAAGACCGCATCCGGGCGTACAAGCTCAAGTAGCGGCGACGCGTAGTATTCGCCTCCGTGGCGGAGCGAGCGACATTCCGGGTGAAGACCGGCCTGGCCGAGATGCTCAAGGGCGGCGTGATCATGGACGTCGTCACGCCTGAGCAGGCGCGGATCGCCGAGCGGGCGGGCGCTTGCGCGGTGATGGCGCTGGAGCGCGTTCCCGCCGACATCCGCCGCGACGGCGGGGTCGCCCGCATGTCGGACCCGCAGATGATCAAGGGCATCCAGGAGGCGGTGACGATCCCGGTGATGGCCAAGGCGCGGATCGGCCACTTCGCCGAGGCCCAGGTCCTGCAGGCGCTCGAGGTCGACTACATCGACGAGTCCGAGGTGCTGACCCCGGCCGACGAGCGCAACCACATCGACAAGCTCGCCTTCGACGTGCCGTTCGTCTGCGGGGCGACCAACCTCGGCGAGGCGCTGCGGCGGATCGGCGAGGGGGCGGCGATGATCCGCTCCAAGGGCGAGGCCGGGACCGGCAACGTGGTCGAGGCGGTGCGCCACATGCGCGAAATCGTCTCCGGGATCAAGCGCCTGGCCCAGCTCGGGCCCGAGGAGCTCTCCGCCGCGGCCAAAGAGCACCAGGCGCCGCTTGAAGTCGTGCACGAGGTGGCCGGGAAGGGCCGCCTGCCGGTGCCGCTCTTCTGCGCCGGCGGGATCGCGACGCCGGCCGACGCGGCGCTGATGATGCAGCTCGGCGCCGAGGGCAACTTCGTCGGCTCGGGGATCTTCAAGAGCGGCGACCCCGAGCGCCGCGCCAAGGCGATCGTCGAGGCGACGACTCACTTCAACGACCCCGAGCGGGTGGCGGCGGCCTCGATCGGGCTCGGCGAGGCGATGCCGGGCCTGGAGATCGCCGAGCTGGCCGCCGCGGACGCGCTTCTGCAGGATCGCGGTGCCTGAGCTGCGCCTCGGCGTGCTCGCCATCCAGGGAGGCTTCGAAGCGCACTGCGACGCGCTGCGCGGGCTCGGCGCCGAGGTACGGGAGGTGAGGCTGCCGGCGGATTTGGTGGGGTTGGATGGGTTGGTGATTCCAGGGGGGGAGAGCACGACCATCTCCAAGGGGCTTGAATCTTCTGGCCTGGTTAAGCCAGCCAAGGCATTTAGTGAGGCTGGCGGGACGATCTTCGGGACCTGCGCCGGGATGATCGTTTGCGATGACGAGCACCTTGGGCTGATCGATGCGACCGCGGAGCGGAACGCGTTTGGGCGGCAGTTGCAGAGCTTCGAAGCGGACCTGGAGGTTCAAGGGATCGGCGACGAGATGTTCCGGGCCGTGTTCATTCGTGCGCCGTGGGTGAAGCGCGTCGGTGCGGACGTTGAGGTGCTGGCCGCCTATGACGGACATCCGGTCGCGATTCGCGGGGGCCGGGTTCTGGCCTGCGCCTTTCACCCGGAGCTGACCGACGATTCGAGGATGCACGCACTTTTCATGGCAATGACTACCGGCGCCAAGGCGCCTGAGGAGGCAGAGGCTTGAGAGATCCACGGGTGGAGAACCTGGCGAAGATCGTGGTCGGCTACTCGACCAAGGTGAAGGCGGGGGAGGTGGTCTCGATCGACGGCGAGATCGGCGCCGAGCCGCTGCTGCGGGCGATCTACGAGGAAGTGCTGAAGGCCGGTGCCCACCCGATCCTCAACGTCGCCCTCGACGGCCTCGCCGCCACCTACTACGAGCACGCCACCGAGGCGCAGCTGGACTGGGTCTCGCCGCTGATGGAGTGGACGGTCGACAACGCCGACGTGCGGATCGCGGTTGGCGCCAGCGCCAACACGCGCGAGCTCTCCGGCGTGCCGCCCGAGCGCCAGACCCGGCGCCAGGCCGCGACCGGTCCGGTGCTGGGCCGGATGATGGAGCGCAGCGCAGCCGGCGAGTTCCGTTGGTGCTACACGCTCTTCCCGACCAACGCCTACGCCTCGGAGGCGGAGATGAGCATGCGCGACTACGAGGACTTCTACTTCGGCGCCTGCCTCGCCGACGACCCCGACCCGCTCACGGCTTGGGAGCGCGCCTCGGCCGAGACCCGCCGCCTCGCCGAGTGGATCGAGGGCCACCAAGAGGTGCGCGTTACCGCGCCGGGAACCGACATCAAGCTCGGCATCGCCGGCCGTCACTTCATCCCCTGCGTCGGCGATCACAACATGCCCGACGGTGAGTTCTTCACCGGCCCGGTCGAGGACTCGGTCGAGGGCGAGGTCACCTTCCACCTGCCGGCTGTGATCGGCGGCCGCGAGGTCTCGGGCGTGCGCCTGCGTTTTGAGGCGGGCAAAGTGGTCGACGCCTCGGCCGAGCGAGGCGAGGAGTTCCTGATCAACCTGCTCGACACCGACGAGGGCGCCCGCCGTCTCGGCGAGCTCGGGATCGGCACCAACTACGCGATCGACCGCGGCACGCTCGAGGTGCTGCTCGACGAGAAGCTCGGCGGCACCGTGCACATGGCGGTCGGCAAGGCCTACCCCGAGTCGGGCGGCGTCAACGACTCCGCCGTCCACACCGACCTCGTCTGCGACCTGCGCCAGGGCGGCAAGATCGAAGTCGACGGCGAGGACTTCCAGGTCGACGGCAAATTCGTGGTGTAGCTCGTGTGAAGTGCAGTGCGGATATACGCACAAACGTTCCCGCTTCCGCGAATCAGTGGTCCGTTCGCGGTCCGGCCGACCTCGGGCGGGCGGTTTCCGGGGTTCGGCTGGCAAGAGGGCTGACACAGGAAGAGGTCGCGCAGCAGGCCGGCGTGGATCGCTCATATCTCGTTCGCCTCGAGAACGGGGCGAAGACTCTGCTCGTGGAGCGGGCACTGCGGGCGTTGCGGCGCACGAAATTCGCGCGCAAGCGGGCGCGGGAGCTGCTGGCGGAACTCTGAGCCCTACACGCTGGGGATCGGGGAGCCGGCGAGGAAGAAGAACCAGAAGGTGAGGACGGCGCCGGCGAGGAGCACCGAGCCCATCAGTACGGCCTCGACCACGGTGGTGGTGCCGCGCGGACCGCTGTCGCGCATGCTCTTCAGCCAGGTGGGGCGCATCGGCTCCAGGCGGTTGGTGCCGGTGACCTGGATGTAGAGGCGGTTGAGGCGGCCGATCAGCCAGCCGATCAGCATCACCGAGACGAGGATTCCGGCGGCGACGACGAAGTAGGGCCCGCCACTGGGGAACTGGGTTTGGGAGACCTTGGAGCCGATGTAGATCCAGCTCAGCGGGACCGCCGTCCAGATCGAGAGCGCGGCGATCAGCATCGCCACGAAGATCACGCCGCCCATCAGTCCCCGGGCCGGCCCAACGCTTTGCGAGTCGGTGGCCATTCCTCGCTCATAGAATGGCATCTATGTCAGGACACTCGAAGTGGTCTTCGATAAAGCACAAGAAGGGCGCCGCCGACGCCAAGCGGGGCAAGCTCTTCACCAAGCTGGCCCGGGCGATCACCGTCGCCGCCCGCGACGGAGGGGCCGATCCGGAGGGCAACGCGGCCCTGGCGACCGCCGTGCAGAAGGCGCGCGACGCCTCGATGCCGAAGGACAACATCCAGCGCGCGATCGACCGCGGCAGCGGCGTCGGCACCGATGCCGACGCGATCGAGAGCATCCTCTTCGAGGGTTACGGCCCGGGCGGGGCGGCGATCCTGGTCGAGGCGCTGAGCGACAACCGCAACCGGACCAGCGCCGACGTCCGCCACGCCTTCAGCAAGCACCACGGCAGCCTCGGCGAGCCCGGCTCGGTCGCCTGGATCTTCGAGAAACGCGGCGCGATCGTGGTCGACGGCGAGCGCTACGACGAGGACGACCTGATCGTCGCGATCGACGCCGGCGCCGAGGACGTGCGCGACGACGGCGGCGAGCTGCGCGTGCTCTGCGATCCCGGCGACCTGGCCGCCGTGCGCGAGGCGCTCGAGGGCGCCGGGGTTGAGATCGAGTCCGCCGACGTGGCGATGGAGCCGAAGAGCACCGTGATGGTCAAGGGCAGCGAGGCCGAATGGCTGCTGAAACTCGTCGACGCCCTCGACGAGCACGACGACGTCAACGCGGTGCACGCCAACTTCGACGTGCCGCGGGAGATCATCGAGAAGCTCGCTGCGTAAAGGCATCCGGCGGGCTTTCCAGAATCACTCCCCATGCAAGTGGTGATGGGGATCGACCCCGGCGTGGCGGATCTTGGCTTTGGCGTGGTCAGGGTGGAGGGCGCCCAGATGGTCGCGCTCGACGGCGGCGTCGTGCAGACCGAGGCGGAGCTGCCGATGGAGCGGCGCCTGGAGCGCATCCACAGCTCCCTCTCGGAGCTGATCGAGTGGCACGAGCCCGCGGCGGTGGCGCTCGAGGACCTTTACTTCGGCAAGAACGTGCACTCGGCGATGGCGGTCGGCCGGGCCAGCGGCGCCGCGATGCTGGCCGCCGCGCAGCGCGGCGTGCGCTGCTTCACCTACACGCCGCAGGCGATCAAGATGGCGGTCTGCGGCTCCGGTGCCGCCGGCAAGCAGCAGGTGCAGCGCATGGTCGGCACCCTGCTCGGGCTGCCCGAGCCGCCGACCCCCGACCACGCCGCCGACGCGCTCGCTGTGGCGATCTGCCACGGCGGCACCACCGGCCGCGAAGCGGCGACCCTGGCGGCGGACGAAGACGCCGCGGCGAGGCTGGTCGGATGATCGCCGCCGTCAAGGGCGAGGTGATGGTGCGCCGGCCCGACCACGTGGTGGTCGACGCGGGCGGCATCGGCTACCGGCTGGCGGTCTCGGCCGAGACCCTGAAGGCGGTGCCGGCGACCGGGCGCGAGGTCTTCCTGCACGCCGAGCTGATCTCACGCGAGGACTCGCTGACCCTCTTCGGCTTCGCCTCCGAGGAGGAGCGCGACCTCTTCGGCCAGCTGATCTCGGTCAGCGGCATCGGACCCAAGGTGGCGATCGCCGCCCTCTCCGGCGGCCCGGCGCGCGAGCTCCTGAGGGCGATCGCCGCCGGCGACGCGAAGCGCTTTCAGGCGGTCCCGGGGATCGGCAAGCGGACGTCGGAGCGGATCATCGTCGAGCTGCGCGAGAAGGTGGCGGGCGAGCTGGAGGACGAGGTGGCGCTCGGCGCCGCCGGCGGCGAGGCCGACCCGCGCGGCCTGGCCCGCGATGGCCTGGTCAACCTCGGCTACGCGCCGCTGGAGGCCGAGCAGCTGCTCGATGGGATCGACGGCGGCGACGCCGAGCAGCTGCTTGCCGCGGCGCTGCGCAAAGCCGGGTCCTCGCGGAGCAGCGCGTGAGCGGGATCGGCGAGAACCGGATCCGCACGCCGGGCGTTGAGGACTTTCCCGCCGCCCCCGGACGCGAAGCGGAGGAGGCGGCGGCTGATGAGGTTCGCATTCACGACGCGCGCGCCGACGCGCCGGACGAGGATCTCGACCGCTCGCTGCGGCCGCGCACCCTGGCCGACTTCGTCAACCAGGAGCAGGTCACCGAGCAGCTGGCGATCTTCATCGAGGCGGCAAAGAAGCGCGGCGAGGCGCTCGACCACGTGCTGCTCGCCGGACCACCTGGCCTGGGCAAGACCTCGCTCGCGCATATCGTCGCCGAGGAGATGGGCGTGCCGATGGTGCAGACCGCCGGCCCGGCGCTCGAGCGCAAGGCCGACGTCGCCTCCTTCCTCACCGCGCTGGAGCCGGGCAGCGTTTTCTTCGTCGATGAGATCCACCGCCTCGGCCGCGCGGTCGAGGAGACCCTCTACCCGGCGATGGAGGACGGCGAGCTGCCGGTCGTCCTCGGCCAGGGCGCGGGCGCGCGCACCGTCACCCTGCCGCTGCCGCCCTTCACCCTGGTCGGCGCCACCACCCGGGCGGGCCTGTTGACCACGCCGCTGCGCGACCGCTTCGGCCTCTCGCACCGGGTCGAGCACTACAGCCCCGAGCACCTGGGCGAGATCATCGTCCGCTCGGCCGGCATCCTCGAGGTCGAGATCGACGCCGCCGGGGCGGAGACGATCGCCTCGCGCTCGCGCGGCACGCCGCGCGTCGCCAACCGGCTGCTGAAGCGGGTGCGCGACTTCGCCCAGGTGAAGGAGCGCGGCGCGATCGACGCCGACGTCGCGTCCGCGGCGCTGGAGATGCTCGAGGTCGACGCCGGGGGTCTCGACCGCAGCGACCGCGCCCTGCTCGACGTGATCGCCACAAAGTTCGGCGGCGGCCCGGTTGGCCTCTCGACTCTGGCGGTGGCGATCAGCGAGGAGGCTGACACGATCGAGGACGTGCTCGAGCCCTACCTGCTGCAGCAGGGCCTTTTGAAGCGCACGCCGCGGGGGCGGATGATCACGCCGCGGGCCTACGACCACCTCGGCCTGCCGGTGCCCGATGCCGCAAGAAGCCTCTTCTAAAAGCGACTCTCAGTAACCTGCCTGAGGTGCCGTTCTTCATCTGCCCCAACTGCGGCCACAGGGAGATCAGCGCGGATCGCACCGCGGGCTTCAGCACGCGCCCGAAGGGCTGCTCGAAATGCGGCTTCGGCTTCGTCTTCGAGCTGCTCGACGACTACTACCCCGCGCCCAACGCGGCCTTCTTCGTCTGCGACCAGAAGGCGAGGGTGATCGACGCCGGGCGGGGCAGCTTCGAGTTGACCGGGCTGACCGACGAGGACGTGATCGGCCGCCCGGTGCAGGAAGTCCTCGGCCTGCAGTGGCAGGACCCGGGCGACGGCGGCGAGGAGGCCGACACCAACGGCGATGGCAAAACCGACCCGATCGAGACCTCGCTGGAGTGGGGCGTGCGCTCGCTCGGCAAGCGCGTGTCGGTGAACGCCGAGGGCGACATCCCGGCCGTGGCCGTGGCCGACGTCTTCCCCGCCTACGACGACGACGGCGGGCTGCTGATCGTGCTGACGCCCGAGAGCAGCGGGAACTGAGGCGGAGATGGGCAAGCGGCGCCGACACGTCTTCGTCCTGCTCTTCGTCCTCGGCCTGATCGCCGTCTCGGCGATCGTCATCGCCAACAAGGAAACGAAGCTCGGCCTCGACCTGAAGGGCGGCGTGCAGCTGGTCCTGCAGGCCCGGCCGACGCCGCAGCAGCCGACGATCGAAAGCGGCTCGATGGAACGCGCTGTCGACCTGATTCGCGAAGGCTGCGACCAGCTCGGCGTCTCGGAGATCGAAGTCTCGCGGGTCGGAGAAAACCAGATCCAGGTCGGCATCCCCGGCGCGACCAGCGTCGGCAAGGCGACCGAATGCGCGACCAAGCCGGCCCGCCTCTTCTTCTTCGACTGGGAACCGAACCTGATTGGCCGCGAGTCCACGATCGGCGGCCACCCAGGCAAGGAACTACCGGAATCGGCCTACGCCCAGATCGACGAAGAATGGAAAGAAGCCGGCCGCAGCCCCAGTCGTCGAGTGAACCAGCAGCTGATCGTCGCGGGCGCCTTCCCGACCGAGTACGCGGCGGCCAAGCTCGCCTCCGAACAGCCGCTGAAAGAACCCTGCGAAAACTGCAGTCAGCCGACCACCTACTACCTCTTCAAGAAGTCCGAACCGCACGAATTGATCGACGGGCCGGAGTTCACCAGGGAAGACCTCTACATCGACCCCAACGGCAAGAAGCGGCCGAAGAGCGCGGGCGTCGTCGTCAAGGTGAAGCAGGGGACGATCGTCGTCTCCGAAAAGCCGAGCAACGGCAAAGGCCAGACGCTTGAAAACGCCGAACCGGGCTGGTTCGCGCTGAACGACAACCCGGCGCTCAAGGGGACCGAAATCACCAGCCCGAAGCAGGAAACCGACGAACTCGGCCAGCCCAACGTCACCTTCAAATTCACCGACAGCGGCCGCAAGAACTTCCAGGAGGTCACCCGGCGGATCGCCCAGCGCGGCGCCGCCTCGGCGATCGGGCCGAGCAGTCAGGAAGCCGCCGAAGCGACCTCGGGCCACTTCGCGGTCGTCCTCGACAACGAAGTCAAGACGCGGCCGATCATCAACTACGCCCAGAACCCGGACGGGATCGACGGCCGCACCGGGGCGCAGATCTCGGGCGGCTTCAGCAGCATCGAAGACGCCCAGGACCTGGCCAGCTTCCTGCAGCGCGGCGCGCTGCCGGTCAACCTGCACCTGATCAGCCAGTCGCAGATCTCGGCGACGCTGGGCGCCGAAGCGCTGCACGAGGGAATCAAGGCGGGCCTGATCGGCCTGATCCTGACGATCGTCTTCCTACTCGCCTTCTACCGCTTCCTCGGTTTCGTCGCGGTGGCGGCGATCGGCGCCTACGGGGTGATCTTCTTCGCCCTGGTCAAACTGATCCCGATCACGCTGACGCTGCCGGGGATCGCCGGGCTGGTGCTGACGATCGGGGTGACGGCCGACGCCAACATCGTCATCTTCGAGCGAATAAAGGAGGAGGTGCGCGCCGGGCGCTCGATGTCGGGCGCGATCGCCGCGGGCTACCGGCGTGGGATCGCGACGATCATCGACGCCAACGTCGTCACCCTGCTGACCGCCTTCGTCCTCTTCGTGCTCGCCACGGCGGGGGTCAAGGGCTTTGCCTTCGTGCTCGGCGTCGGCACGATCGTCTCGCTGCTGACCGCCGTCGTCTTCACCCAGGCGCTGCTCGGGACGATGAGCCGCTCGCGCCTGCTGCGCTCACCGAGCGCGCTGGGGGCCGCCCGCGAGGGGATCCGCTGGCACTTCGACTTCATGGGGGCGAGCCGCTGGTTCTTCACCCTCTCGGGCTGCATCCTGATCGTCGGCGCCCTCGCCCTCGCCACCAAGCAGCTCAACCTCGGCATCGACTTCAAGTCGGGCACGCGAGTCGAAGTCGCGCTGACCAAGCAGACCGACGAAGAAGGCGTGCGCGAAGCGGTGACGAACGCCGGCCTCTCCGGCGGCGAGGTGCAGAAGGTGACCAACCCGGGGCTGGGCGACAACGCCTACCTGATCCAGTCCAAGACGCTCGAACCGAGCCAGATCAACAAGCTGCAGAAGCAGCTGGACAGGGAATTCGGGATCCAGGCCGACGGCTTCAACAGCACCAGCGTCGGGCCGACCTTCGGCACCACCGTGGCCAACAGCGCCCGCAACGCGCTGATCTTCTCGCTGCTGGTGATCTGCGCCTACATCGCCTTCCGGTTCGACCCGAAATTCGCCGTGCCGGTGCTGATCGCGCTCTTCCACGACATCCTGATCACGGCGGGCATCTACTCGCTGACCGGGCGCGAAGTGACCAGCGGCACGGTGGCCGCCTTCCTCACGATCCTCGGTTACTCGCTCTACGACACGATCATCGTCTTCGACCGAATACGCGAGAACATGCCGCGCATGCCGCGCGCCGCGTTCTCGCAGATCGTCAACCGCTCGATGAGCGAGGTGCTGACCCGCTCGCTGGCGACCAGCTTCACGACGCTGCTCTCGGTCGTCTCGCTGCTGATCTTCGGCGGCGCCACCCTGCAGGACTTCGCCTTCGCGATGCTCGTCGGGATCGCCTCCGGCACCTACTCCTCGATCTTCATCGCCTCGCCGGTGCTGACCGCCTGGAAGGAACGCGAGCCGGGCTTCATCCGCCGCCGCGAGCGGATCGCGGCGATCGACGGCAGCGTGCCGGCCTTCGCCGACGACGTCTCGCTGGCGCGGCTGGGCGAGGACGGCGAGATCAGCGACGCCGAGCTGGAGGACGAGCTCGCCGCGACCGAGCGCGAGGCGCAGCCCAAGGCGGGCGCCGTCGCCGTCGCCGAGCCCGAGCCGGATACCGGCGGCGAAGGCGGCAAGCCCTCGCGCAACGGCGAACCTCCGGCGGTCGACCCGGCCGAGGCCGCCAAGCGCGACCGCGAGGAGCGCCGCCGCGAGCGACGCAAGCAGCGCCGCAAACACGGGAGGAGCCGCTAGCCCATGTCCCTACTCGTCTACTTCACGATGGGCATCGCCCTCTGGCACTTCACCGTCTTCCTCCCCGATCGCTTCTGGCAGGGCATCGTCGGCGCCTTCCTCGGCTCGACCATCGGCGCCGTGGTCTTCGGCGGCATCCTCGAGATCGCCAGCGGCAAAGGGGTCGGCGAAACCAACCTGCTGACGGCGCTGGAGGCGATTCCCGGCGTGGTCATCGGCCTGGCGATCGTCTGGGCGCTTGGAGTGCGGGACGAAAGGGTTCGGGCTGACGCCTGAGGGTGGGGCCCGTCCCGGCAGGGGTTCCGCTTAACTTTTTCGGTGGATCGTCTGAGGGCTGGCGCCGCTAGCTCACGACGAAAAAGTACAAGACGCTCCACCCCTACCGAGACGGGCCTTCTCGCTTCGGGGTGAGCGCGAACTGCCTGCATTTTCCGGATTCGTTGCCAACCGATTCCGTCGGGGGGCTTGCCTACCTTTGAGGTGTGGCCGAAGCTCTGCGGGCATACAAGGCTGAGCCGTACTCGTACGGGGAGGCGCGGCGGCTTTCGGCTGACCTCGGGGTCAGTGAGCCGGTGGCGATCACGCTGGTTCGGCGGGGATACCGGACGGCAGAGGAGGCGCGGACGTTTCTCGACGCGGACGAAAGCCACCCGCCGGAGGCCTTCGCCGCGATGGATGGCGTGCTCGAGGTGGTCCTTGGGGCGGTCGAAGAGGAACGGCGGATCACGGTCTACGGAGATTTCGACGTCGACGGGGTCTGTGCCACCTCGGTGCTCGTGGGAGCACTGCGGGAGCTTGGCGCCGATTGCGACTGGCTGATCCCGGATCGGATGGCCGATGGCTACGGCTTGAGCGAGGCCAACGTCCAGAAGCTGGCGGAGCGAGGGACTTCCCTGATCGTGACCGTTGACTGCGGGATTACGGCAGTTCAAGAGGTAAAGCTTGCTCAGGACCTAGGGATGGCAGTCGTGGTCACGGACCACCATCAACCCGGTGAAGAGCTTCCTCACTGCCCAACCTTGCATCCGGGGTTGGACGACGGTTATCCCTTCGACGACCTTTGTGGCACCGCGGTCGCCTGGAAGCTGGCGTCGGCGCTGCGAGAGGTGGCCGGGGTGGGGTCCCCAAAACACTCAAGCGAGCCTCCCGGCGAGCGTTTTGGGGACTCCACCCCGGCCACCGCCCCCACCGACGCCACGGACCTTGACCTCGTCGCTCTTGCGACGGTCGCCGACCTGGTTCCGCTCGTTGGGGAGAACCGGGCGCTGGTCAAGCGGGGACTCGAGGAGGTTCGGCGGGCTCGGCGCCCGGGGATTCGAGCGCTGATCGAGGCTGCGAAGTGCGAGCCAACCCAGCTGGATGAGGGCGACCTTGCCTTCCGGTTGGCACCGAGGATCAACGCAGCTGGGCGGCTGTACAGGGCAGATGCCGGGGTCGAGCTATTTCTCACTGAGGATGAGGAGCGGGCGGCTGAGATTGCGCAGGAGCTCAGTCGGGCCAATGGAGAGCGGCGCGCTACGGAGCGGGAGGTGACTAACGAAGCCGAAGCGGCGTTGCGTGAGCTGCCGGATGAGTTGCGCGAGGCGCCGGGGATTGTCGTTGCGGGTCACGGTTGGCACCCCGGCGTGGTTGGGATCGTGGCTTCGCGACTTGTCGAGAAGCTTCATCGGCCCGTGGTCGTGGTCTCGCTCGATGACGAAGGCGGAGGGCGCGGGTCCGGGCGGAGCATCCCGGGGTTCGACTTGCTTGCGGCGCTCGAGGCGTGCTCGGAGCACCTCGGGCAGTTCGGCGGGCACAAGGCGGCTGCTGGACTCGAGCTCCGAGAGGAGGATTCTGGGTTCGTTTCGCGAGGCGTTTGCGGCTCACGCGGCGTCGGTGCTCGGGCCGGAGGACCTGGTTCGCACCGAGCGGATCGACGCGGTGGTCGGTGGGGCCACGCTGGGGCTCGAGCTGGCCGAGGAGCTGGGTCGGCTGGCGCCGTTCGGGATGGGCAACCCCGGGGTGCGGCTGCTGGTGCCGGCGGCGCGGGTGCGCGACGTGCGCACGATGGGCGAGGGCAAGCACTCCCGCTTCAACCTGCACAGTGGTGCCCACAGGGCGCTCGGCGTCGCCTTCGGCCGGCCCTCGCTCGGGGTCGGCGAAGACGACCTGGTCGACGCCGCCGTGCGGCTCGAGGTCAACCGGTGGAACGGCGCGGTAGAGCCGCAGCTGATCCTGCGCGAGCTCTACAAGCGCGAGGCCGCGCAAGCGGACGAGACCGCCGCCTGGTGGCGCCGCTTCGAAGCCGAGCTCACCCGCGACCTGGGGCCGACGGGACGAAATGTCAAGTCAGACTTGACATTTCGTCCCGTCGGCGGCGGTTTGCGGGAGACGTTGCGTCCCGCGAGCTCGCCGGCGGCCGTGGTGGGGGAGCTGGCGTCGTGCGGGGAGGGGGAGGTGCTGGCGGTTGTCGCTTGCCGCGAGCGGCGGGCGGCGCTCGCGGGGCCGGGAGTGACGCTGGTGGACGGCGCGGTGCTAGAGGCCGACCCGGAGCTGGCCGCCGGCTTCTCGCACGTGGTGCTCGTCGATCCGCCGCAGTTCGAGCACCTGGAGCGGCTCGCGTCGCTGCCGAGCGCAGAGGGCGGATACCTGCACGTCGCCTGGGGAGAGGCCGAGCGGCGCTTCGCCCTGGCGATGCTCGACGAGCAGCTGGCTCAGCGGGCCACGCTGATCGCCGCCTATCGCGACCTGAGCGAGGCCGGTGAGGCGAGCGGCGAGGAGCTGCGCGCGGCACTGCTCGGCAGCGGCGCGCAGCCGCGCTCGGCCGAGTCCGCGGCGCGCTGCTTCCGGGTCCTCGGCGAGCTCGGCCTGGTGCGCGGCGAGCCCGCCGCGGGCGAAGGGGTGGTCGGGGTCGTATCCTCAGAGGGGACAGAACTGGAGCGCTCGGCTGCCTTCCGCGCCTACAGCGCTCGCCACGAGGAGGCCCGGCAATACCTCGAAGCACGCAAACATCCGTAGCGAACGATTCGCTCCTGGCCGACCTGTTCGCGGTGGTCGAGGAGTTCGACTCCTCGCCGAGCGCTAATGGCGACGCAGCGGCGAGCGCCGAGGGCGCGCTTGCCACGGCGGTGGCGACGATCGACCGCGCCGCGGTCAGCCGCGCCTTCGAGTTCGCCTGCGAGCGGCACGCCGACCAGCTGCGCCGCTCCGGCGACGAGTTCATCACCCACCCGGTCGGGGTGGCCCAGATCTGCGCCGGGATGCGGCTCGACACCGAGACCCTCTGCGCGGCGCTGCTGCACGACACGGTCGAGGACACCAGCGCCAGCCTCGAGGAGATCCGGGACGAGTTCGGCGAGCAGGTCGCGCAGCTGGTCGACGGCGTCACCAAGCTGACCGGGATCACCTTCGAGAGCCGCGACGAGCGCCAGGCCGAGAACTACCGCAAGATGATGGTGGCGATGGCCACCGACGTCAGGGTGATCCTGATCAAGCTGGCCGACCGCCTGCACAACATGCGCACGCTGGGCGCGCTGCCCAAGCAGAAGCAGATGGCGAAGTCGCGCGAGACGCTGGAGATCTACGCGCCGCTGGCCCACCGGCTCGGGATCCACGCGATCAAGTGGGAGCTGGAGGACCTCGCCTTCGCCACCCTGCACCCTCGCAAGTACGCCGAGATCAAGCAGCTCGTCGCCCAGCAGCGCAACGAGCGCGAGACCTACGTCGCCGGGGCCGGAAGGTTCCTCGCCGGCGAGTTGCGCGAGGTCGGGATCGATGCCGAGATCTCCGGCCGGGCCAAGCACTTCTACTCGATCTACACGAAGATGACCAAGAAGGGGCGCGAGTTCAACGAGATCTTCGACCTGACCGCGATGCGGGTGATCGTCGGCTCGGTGAAGGACTGCTACGGCGCGATCGGCGTGATCCACTCGCTCTGGAAGCCGCTGCCCGGGCGCTTCAAGGACTTCGTCGCGATGCCCAAGGCCAACATGTACCAGGCCCTGCACACGACCGTGATCGGGCCCGAGGGCAAGCCGCTCGAGATCCAGATTCGCACCGATGAGATGCACAAGCTGGCCGAGTACGGGATCGCCGCCCACGTCGCCTACAAGGAGGGCGGCGTCGCCGACCCCCGGAAGGAGAAGATGACCTGGCTGCGCCAGCTGGTCGAGGCCGAGGGCGAGCAGGACCCGACCGAGTTCCTCGAGTCGCTCAAGGTCGACCTCTTCGAGGACGAAGTCTTCGTCTTCACCCCGAAGGGCGAGGTGAAGAACCTCTCGGCCGGCTCGACCCCGCTCGACTTCGCCTACGCCGTGCACACCGACGTCGGCCACGCCTGCGTCGGCGCCAAGGTCAACGGCTCGATCGTGCCGCTGCACTACCAGCTGCGTTCGGGCGACATCGTCGAGGTGCTGACCGCGAAGCAGAAGCGCGGTCCCTCGCGCGACTGGCTGAAGCTGGTGCGGACCAGCCGCGCCCGCAACAAGATCCGCGCCTTCTTCAAGGAGGAGAGCCGCGAGGACGCCGAGCGCAAGGGTCGCGACGGGCTGGAGGATGCGCTGCGCAAGCGCGGGCTGCCGATGCAGAAGGTCGCCGCCTCGCCGCTGCTGGTCGACGTGATCCGCGAGATGGGCTTCCGCAAGGCGACCGAGTTCTACATCGCGCTCGGCCAGGGCAAGGTCTCGACCAAGGTCGTCGCCAACAAGCTGATGCAGCGCCTGAAGGCGGGCGAGGCGGTCGAGGAGGCCGACCCGCTCGGCCTGCCGGGCGGCCACCGCGAGGACAAGGCGCGCCGCACCAAGGACGCCTCCAACTACGGGATCAGCGTCAAGGGCGCCGCCAACGTCGCGGTACGCTTGGCCAAGTGCTGCCGGCCGGTGCCCGGCGACGAGATCGCCGGCTACGTCTCGCTCGGTCGCGGCATCACCATCCACCGCACCGACTGCAAGAACATGAAGGCGCTGAAGCGGGCGCCGGAAAGGTTCGTCGAGGTGAGCTGGGACGGCGAGAACGAGTCCTCATACCGGGTCGAGATCCAGATCGACGCCTACGACCGAACCCGCCTGCTCGAGGACCTCTCGCGCACCTTCTCGGAGGCTGGGATCAACATCCTCGGCGCCAGCTGCACGACCAACCACCCGATGGTGAAAAACCAGTTCGTGATCGAGGTGGGTGACACCGAGCAGCTCAAACAGTGCATTGCCCGCCTGCGCAACGTCGAGTCGGTTTTCGACGCCTATCGGATCACGCCGGCGGCGTAGCGTGAGCGTTGTCTCATGGATTGCACACACGGCGCTGACCTTGTAATAGGATCGTCGGAGGCGGGGGAGGCGCCGCCCAGTCCGAGGGGAGTTCAGTGCCAGCGATGAAACGCAGCGTCAGGGTCAGCGTCGGCGGCCTCGCCAAGCGCGCGCTTGGCGGGGAGGACGGCAGCGGCGTCGATCACGTCGCCGAGCGCGCCGAGCGCGCAATCAGGGCCTACCTTGGCGACAAGGAAGCGGAGCGAGCGGGCTGGAAAGTGCCGCCCTTTGCTCGGCGAGAGCCCGCCGAGCCGGTCGAGTTGCGGCTCAGCCTCGATGAAGATCTCTGGGTAGCGGTGGAGGCCGAGGCCACGGCGCAGGGTGTAGCGGTTGAGGGGTTGGTTGGCCACGCGATCCTCTACTACGCGGCCGAGGTCGACGCGGGGCGAATCACGCAGAGGATCCTCGAGGACCTCGACGACGAGAGCTGAGCGGCGCTTCAGGCGGCGGGCGGGGAGACCACGGGGGCGGCGCCGAGTTCGGCGAGCTTGGCGCGCAGCGTGCGCCGGCCGCGGTGGTGCAGCCCGTGTACCGAGCTCTCGGACTTCTTCAACGCGCTGGCGATCTCGACCGGGCTGAGGCCGGCGATGTGGCGCAGGACGAGCACCTCGCGCTGGTCCTCGGGCAGCTCTTCGAGCGCGTCGCGCAGGTCGCGGCCGCGGTCGATGCTGGTCTGGGCCTGGCCGCTATCGGCGAGGCGCACTTCCTCGGTCGGAATTGCTCGCCGGGCGCGCATGTGGTCGAGCGCCGCGTTGCGAGCCACCCGCATGATCCAGGCGGCGAAGGGCACCTCGCGCTCCTCGTACTTCCGGATCGCCTTCATCAACTTGGCGAAGACGTTCTGGGTGATGTCCTCGGCCTCGTGGTGGTCGTGGACGAAGCTGGCGATGTAGCGCTGCACGTCGGGGGCGAAGCGGACGTAGAGGAAATGAAGCCCCTCGGAGTCGCCGGCCTGGGCGCGCTTGACGGCCTCGCTGACCAGGTTGCTGTTGCCCGATCCGGCGGCTCGGTGGCCGTTCGGGTCGGTGCTTGTCTCGCTTCTAGAACTGGTCAATTTGGTGACTCCAGGGGGTTGGCTGGTCTTATTCCAAATGTCAAAGTGGACTCTGTGTTCTCTGCCAAGTGGGGGAGGGAGAGCCCCCAAATTGCGGTCTCTACTTAAAACTGTCCGCAAATTTTGCGAAAATTTCCAATGAGCATTCCGCGTTGCGGCCAGAAGGAATAGTGGCCTTTCATCCGAATGTCAATGCCCAACATTCGTCTAAATCTCATCCTCAAATTCAAGACCGTCTCCGTGCACAGGAATCAACGGCTGAAGTTAGGAGGATTTGAGGTTTCGAAGTGAAAATCTTGGGCACCTTGCAGTAGTTGCCTCAACGCAATGGCCGCAATGAAGATCCCAATTGACACATTCGCCCGTGACGGAATCGAATCCGAGCTGGGCTCGCCCCTGCCCGACGCGGTGCAGGCGGCCCTCTGTCACTACTGTCACAAACTCAAGTCGGGCCGACCCCCGGTCGCGCCACCGGACTTTCTCGCCGGCGATCGCCCGCGGGAAGACGAGACGGTCCTCGACCTGCCGGTCGATCCCGAGATTGAGGCCACCCTGGCCCGCGAGGCGCAGGCGCGTGGGCTGCCGCTCGACCGCCTGACCCGCCACACGGTGCTCGTCTACCTGGCGGAGCTCGACTTCATCGGTACCGCCAGCCCGTCCGCCTGAAACGGGTTCGGGACGGCTCCGAAAGGCGCCCAGGGGGCGCTCAGGCTGCCTGGTGGGCGTGGTGCAGCAGGGCGTCGTCGATGCTGCGCACGGCGACCGGCTCGCCGCGGGAGTGCAGCGACTGCTCCAGCGCCTCGAGGGCGAAGACCACCTCGAGTCCGAGGCGGGCGTTGGAGACCGGCGTGGTGCCCTCGAGGATCGCCGAGGCGAAGTCTTTGAGCTCCAGCCCGAGCGGCTCGGCCGGCTCGATCTTCGGCGCGACGATGTCGCCGGTGCGGTAGGTGAGCCGGTACTCGCCGAAGTTGGCGGGTGGCTCGGCGAAGTCGATGCCGCGATCGTAGACCCGCACCGGGTCGTCGGCGGCGGTGTCCTCGTACTGGACCATCTGGCGACTGCCGACGACGACCATCTGGCGCATCTTGCGCGGCGCCAGCCAGGAGACCTGGACGTTGGCCTGGGTACCGCTGGCGAAGCCGAGGGTCAGGAAGGCGGTCTCGTGGACGCCGTCCTGGTGGATGCTGCAGCCGTTGGCGGTCACTTCGACCAGCGGCTCGTCGAGCCAATGCAGGAGGATCGAGAGGTCGTGCGGGGCGAGGTCGAGCACGACCCCGTCGCGCTGGTATTTGCCGAGGTTCATCCGCGAGGATGTGACGAAGTGGATCTCGCCGAGCACGCCGTCGCGGATCAGGCTGCGGATCTTGGTCACCGGCGGGCTGTAGAGGAAGGTGTGGCCGGGCATCAGCACGAGCTCGAGCTCTTCGGCGAGGGACATCAGGTCGGCGGCCTCGTCGGCGGTGCGCGCCAGCGGCTTCTCGACCAGCACGTGCTTGCCGGCCTCGAGCGCCTTGCGAACCAGCATGTGGTGGGTGTGGGGCGGCGTCGCAATCGCGACCGCTTCGAGGCTCGGGTCGGCCAGGGCGACGTCGAGGTGACGCTCGCAGGGGACGCCGGGGTTGCGCAGGCGAAACTCCTGCAGGCGCCCCTCATCGCGCTCGCAGAGGCCGGCGAGGTTGAACTCGGGCCGCTCGGCGACGTTGCGGACCAGGTTCGGCCCCCAGTACCCGTAGCCGACGACCATGGTCTCAATCGCGTGGTCGAGGTTCATCGACTGAAAAACGATTGGGCGACGCCTGGCCTTGCGCCGGGCGCGGCTACGGGAGGTTGAAAAATGGGGGAGACGCTCAGCGACGCAAGAGCGGCGCGACCGCTGTAGCCGGCGGTTCCCCGAAGGGTGGCTCGGCGCGGCCCGTGAGGATGCGAATTGCGCTGAGAGCGGCCTCGCGGCGGGCCTCGGAGGCCTCGTTGCCGGCCGGTGCCGCGGCGCGCAGCGCGTGGCGGGCAAGCAGGGCGCCAAGGTAGGCGGTGCGCACCGGCCGGGTGAAGTGCTTCTCGGCGTACTGGCGGCGGGCGTAGGCGTCCTGGGCGACCATCTTTGGCCGCACGCCGCCCTTGCCGGCGTGGTGGACGATGGTCATCGCCGGCAGGTGGCGGATGTCCCAGCCGGCTTCCTTGATCCGCAGGCAGAGGTCGGTCTCCTCGGAATAGATGAAGAAGCGCTCGTCGAGCAGGCCGCCGCTGAGCAGCGCCTCGCGCCGCGCCAGCATGAAGGAGCCCGAGGTCCAATCGCAGCGGTGCTCGCGCTCGTAGACCGACATGTCGAGCTCGCGCTCTCCCGCCCAGCGGCCGCGGCGCGGCCAGCGCTCGGAGGCGAAGGCCTCGCCCAGCGCCCGCGGGAGGTTGGGGAAGTAGCGGATCGTCGGCCAGAGGGTGCCGTCGCCGGTCAGCTGGCGGACGCCGATCAGGCCGACCTCGGGGCGCTCGTCCATCGCCGCGACCAGCTCGCCGAAGGTCCCCGAGACGATCTCGGTGTCCGGATTGAGGAAGAGGACGTAGCGCGCGTCGCAGGTGTCGGCGCCGCGGTTGTTGGCGTGCGAGAAGCCGCGGTTGGCGGAGGCGACGACGCGCGTCGCTGGGAACTTCGAGGCGATCAGCTCACGGGTGCCGTCGTTCGATTCGTTGTCGACGACGACGACGTCGAGCGAGGCGCCGCCGGCGCTGGCGAAGACCGTGCTCAGGCAGGGCTCCAGCCAGCCCGCCTCGTTGGTCGAGACGATGACGATCGCCAGGTCGTGCGCCGCGGGCGGCTCAGCGGGTGAGGCCACGCGCCGCCAGCTCCTTGGTGGCGTCCTCGACCCGGTCGACCGCCTGCTGGTCGGCCAGCCACTCGACCAGGGCGCCCATGCCCTGCTCGAAGCTGACCTTGGGCGAGTAGTCGAGCAGCCGCTGCGCGGTGCCGATGTCGGCGTAGCAGTGGCGGATGTCGCCGGCCCGGTACTGGCCGTTGAGCTCGGCCTCGACCTCGACCCCGGTGCCGGCGGCGAGAACCTCGGCGACGCGAGCCACCGAGGTCGGCACGCCGGTGCCGAGGTTGATCGCGTGACCGGGCGCCGAGTCGGACTCGAGCGCGCCGAGGATGCCCTGGACGATGTCGGAGACGTGGGTGAAGTCGCGCGACTGCCCACCGTCCTCGAAGATCGCCGGCGGGCGGCGGTTGAGCAGGCGCGAGGCGAAGATCGCGGCGACCCCGGTGTAGGGGTTGGAGAGCGCCTGGCCTTCGCCGTAGACGTTGAAGAAGCGCAGGGCGACCGTGGGAATCCCGTAGGCGGCGCCGGTGATCAGCGACATCTCCTCGTGGTCGCGCTTGTTGATCGCGTAGATCGAGGTCGGCAGCAGCGGCTTGGCCTCGCTGGTCGGCACCGGGCTGAGCGGCTGGCGGCACTCGGGGCAGGCGAGCTCCCATTCGCGGGCCAGCAGCTGCTCCTCGGGGCGCGGCCCCGGAGCCTGGCGGCCGTGGCTCTCGCAGATGTACTCGCCCTCGCCGTAGATCGACATCGAGGAGGCGACGACGAGGCGGGTCGGCAGCGGCCGGGTCGCGACCAGGCGCTCGAGGAAGCGCGCCGTCGACATCGTGTTCAGCTCGGTGTAGCGGGCGATCTCGTACATCGACTGGCCGACCCCGACGGCGGCCGCCAGGTGGACGACGCGGTCGGCCCCGGCGAGCGCCCGGTCGGCCAGCTCGACGTCGCCGACGTCTCCGACCAGCAACTCGACCGAGTCGGGCAGCTCGGGGGCGGTCCCGTTGTGGACCTGCTCCTCGAGCGAGTCGAGGACGACGACCTCGTCGCCGCGCTCGACGAGCTCGCGCACGACGTGCGAGCCGATGAATCCTGCGCCTCCGGTTACAAGTGTTTTCATCGCTCTTCCATTCCGGGTTCGGGAGTCGGGGGGTTTCGCCGGACCAACGACCCGCCGCTGAGGATTCTTTTAAGGTCGCCGAGCGGCGGGCGCCGCAAGAAGGCCGGAGGCGCGCGCGTTCACTTCTAGCCGGGCCGAGAGCGCCCGCAACCCGAAATCGCACCGCTGGAGGGCGCATTGGAGCTGGTCAAGATTCTGCGAGAGCTGTCGAGGCGCCGCCGCCTGGTCGGCCTCGTGCTCGGCTTCTCGCTGCTCGTCGGCTTGCTGCTCGCCTTCAAGCCGCAGCTGCCGCCGCGGAGCCGCCAGTATGAGGTCTCGCTGGCCTCGGCCGACATCCTGATCGACACCAGCGACTCGCAGGTCGTCGCAATTGGCGGCAAAGGCCCCGACCTGACCACTCTCGCCGGTCGCGCCAACCTGATCGGCAACCTGATGACCGGCGGCCCGCTGAAGAACGCGATCGCCAGGGACGCGAAGATCCCCCGCAGCCAGATCAGCGTGGTGCCACCGGCCAACGTCAACACGCCCGGCGTGACGCCGGCGCCGGTGACGCCGCCGGCCAGCCGCGGGGTGCCCGACGCGGAAGCGACCGTGCTCAACCTGAGCGTCGACGAAACGCTGCCGATCCTCCACGTCGTGGCCCAGGCGCCGGAGCAGGAGACGGCGCTGAAGCTCTCCAGCGCGACGGTCACCGCCGTGCGCGGCTACCTGGGCTCGGTTGCCGCTTCGCAGCACATCCCGGCCGCCAACCAGCTCGTCGTTCGCCGGTTCGGCGCGCCGGTGGCGCAGACCGCCGTCCGCGGCCTGCCGCGCCGCTACGCGGTGGTCGCGACCATCGTCCTGGCGCTGCTCGGCTGCGGGGCGATCGTCGGCGGCTCCTGGTTCGCCCGCAGCTGGCGCCAGATCGAAGAGGCGGAGGCGCGCGGCCACGCCGCCGAGCCCCACGCCTCCGAGGCGCGGCCGCTAGCGCAGCCGCGGGCCTGAGGCAACGCGCCGCAGGCTGTCGCGGCGACCGAGGCCGTCGCGCACCTTCAGGGTGACGAAGCGGACTCCGGCTCGCGGCATGCGGAAGCGCAGCGTGCAGCCGCGGTGCCGGCGGAAGACGCGGCTGCGCCCGGCGACGGTCCAGCGACAGGCCAGCGGCTGCGCGCCGCGCGAGCCGGAGCCGCTGAGGATGACCGTGTGGCCGGGGAGCGCCGCGCGCGGCAGGCGCCAGATCGCCCGCAGGGCGGCCCGCGCCGGTTGCGCGACAAGGCCGGCGGCGTCGGCCGGAAGGACGATCGGCTCGGAGATTGCCGCCGTTGTCGTCGCCGGTGGCGACTGCGTCTCTTCGACGGGTGGCGCGGGTTCTTCTGCTTCTCCTGGGGTTTCGGGTTCTTCCGGCGGCGCTTCTTCTTCAACTTCTTCTTCGGGTGTTTCCACTTCTTCTTCTTCTTCTTCTTCGGGTGGTTCGGAGGCGCCTGCGCATCCGAGTCGGCCGTCGTCGCAGACCGCCGCGGAGCTGTCGTCCCAGACGTTGCCTTCCCATACATGGTTCGGTGGCGAGTAGGTGTAGGCGGCCAGGCCGTAGTAGCCGCCCAGCGGGTAGTAGCCGAAGGAGTCGGTGCCGCCGCTGCAGCTGGTGCCGCCGCTGCCCGGGTTGTAGACGGCGCTCGTCTCGCAGCGGCCGAAGCGGTTGCCGACGATCCGGGACGTGCCCACGGCCGAGCCACTGTTGGCTTGCGGGTAGAGCACGTAACCGCCGCCGGCGAGCAGGCTGTCGGTGACCGTGAAGTCGTTGCCGCCGCCGCAGATCGTGTCGCCGAAGACCGTCGCCGTCTGGTTTTGTTCGTTGAGCAGCGTGGAGTGCGTGACCTCGACCGCGTCCGAGCAGATGTAGATGTCCTCGGCGTGGGCGCCGGCGTAGATCGAAGAGACCTTCGCGTAGCTGTCCTTCAGGGTGACCGCGCCGCCCTGCACGCACTCGTTGCAGAGTTCCATGCTCGTACCTTCGATCGCCACCGATCGGTAGTCGCGAACGGCTGCCTCGACGGTCGAGCTCACGGAGCCGTTGCCCGATAGCCGCGAGTCGATCACCCGCAAGCCGTCGGCGTTGCTGGCGCATATCGTGCAGGAGCCGCCACCCGTCGTCGTCGCCGTGACCTTGACGTTTCGGATCGTCACGTTGGCGGCCGTCACCGTGATCGAGCCGCTCACTTCCTTGTCTTCAATCGTCTGACCGTCGGTCGCCGCGGTGATCGAACCGGAGGGGGTTAGCGTGCCGCTCGGTCCGGTGTTGGTTGGATCGGGGTATCCGCAGCTGTTGGGACTGGCGAAGCAGTTGCTCGTCGCCGCGCCGGCAACCGAGGGAATGACGAGAAGCGCGACGAGCAGCGTGACCGCAGCCGCGAAAATCACTCCCCGGTGGATGCCCATAATCGGTAAACCTCTCTTCCCGAGAGGAACATACCCGACCGGTCCCGCCGGGAAACAAGGCCGAGCCAACGTTTCCTCAGCAGCTGCCGGCCGGACAGACCGGTCGCAGGTTGTCGTCCCAGTAGTTGTGGCGCCAGACCTGGCCGTGGCCGCGGTAGGAGTAGGCGGCGACGCCGTAGTAGCCGCCGTGCGGGAAAAGGCCGCGCCGGTCCGGGCCGCCCGCGCACGCGGTGCCTCCCGACGCCGCTTCGAACACGGCCCGGGTCCGGCAGCGGGCGAAGCGGTTGTTGACCACGCGCATCGAGCCGGTCCGCGAGCTGCTGTTGGCCTGCGGGTAGAGCGCGTAGCCGCCGCCGGCAAGCAGGCTGTCGGTGACCGTGAAGCGGTTGCCACCGCAGCCCGCGTCGCCGAAGACGGTCGCCGTCTGGGAGTGGCGGTTGACCAGGGTGCTGTGATCGACGTTGACGCTGGTGCCGCAGACGTAGATGTCCTCGTCGTGGGAGCCGGGATAGGCGGCGTCGACGACCATGTAGGAGTCGCGGAAGGTGCCGGAGCCCTCCCAGCAGTCGGCGCAGCTATGGAAGTAGACGCGGCTCGCCATCGCGCCGGGGTTGTCGTAGTGGTTCCAGACGGCGGACTCGAGCCCGCCGCGGCGCCGGTCGGGGCCGAGCACCTCGCTGTCGCGGATCGTGAAGTCGTCGGCGCCTTCGTTGAGGATCACGGCGTAGCTGCCCTCGCCGCCTTGGGGCTGGAAGATGCGGCTGTCTTCGATCGTCACGCCGTCGGCGGCGACCGTCACCGAGCCGGTTATCCGCAGACCGGAGAGCGTCGTGCCGTCGTCGCTCACGGTGATCGACCCGGACGGGCTGAGTGTGGTTCCGACTGGCACGCCGGTGTTGGTCGCGTCGGGGTAGCCGCAACGGCTCGGGCGGGAGAAGCAGCCGGCCTGATGGCGGTGTCCCCGCTCGTGGTGGGCGTGGCCGGCGCCGGTCAGCGCGGTCAGCAGGCCAAGCAGGACCCGCATCCCCGCCCAGATGCCGGCTGCCCCGCCGTTCATCGGTCTCCGGCGCGAACAAGCGGCGCCAGGCGGTCGCGGGTCTCGGTGGCGGCGCGGCGCAGCGCCGGCCAGACGCTGGTCGGCGGCGCGGGCACGCTTGCCGGGTCGATTGCGGTGGCGGGAGCGAGGCGCAGCTCTTGCTTGCCCGGGATCGGTCCGGTCGGCACGTCGAAGTCATGCACAGCGCCGTGGGGGTCCAGCCAGCCGGCGAGCTCGCGGTCGCTACCGCGCGGACGCTCAAGGATCAGCTGCGCCTCCCGATCGCCGAGCTCGACCTGGATCCGATGGGCGAAGGGCCGCGCGTGGAGGACGCCGTCCCGCCACGCCGTCGCCCTGTTGGTGGCGGCGATCTCGCCCAGCGAGACCCACTGGACCGGGCCGATGCGGTTGACGCGTCCCGCCACCTGGGCGAGCAGGTCGAGGCCGCCCGCCAGATCCTCGTGGTGGCCGTAGAGGACCAGCGGCTGGTCGAGGTAGGCGCGCAGGGCCAGCTCGGTGGCGTCGGCGACGAAGGGCAGGCGGGGAATCACGGCGCAGCCGGCGGCGAACTCGGCCGGGCCCCAGCCGGCGAGCGGACGGTCGGCGGGGATCGACTCGCGCCAGGGCAGCGGGTGGATCGCGCAGAGGGCGTCGAAGCCGAGCCGGGGGAGGACGGAGGCCACCGCGGCCGAGCACATCCCGTGCGGGGCGGTCATCACCCGGTCGACCCGCAGGCCGGAGCGCGCTTCGAGCCGGGCGATCCGCCGCAGCGCCTGGGCCACGATCGCCGTCGCCCGCGTCGGATCCTCAGCGCGCAGCAACTCGCGGCTCAGGTGATCGTTGCCGTGGAAGGCGAGCGAGAGTCGCTCGGGATGTCTGCGGAAGAGCTCGACCGTGGCCCGGTGCTGGCGGCCGCCGTCGAGCGGGATCGTCGCGATCGAGGCGTGGTAGCCGTGCGCCTCGGCGTGGGCGAGTAGCCGCCGGTAGTCGATGAAGCCGTAGGTCCGCCAGCGCAGGTTGGGGTCGTCGAAGAGGATCGCGGCGCGCAGCGGCGGCGGCTCATAAGCATGGGCGGCGGTTGCCGAACGCAGGAACTCGATCAGCGCGAGCATTGCCAGGGGCCGCTCGGCGAGCAGCTCGCGCAGCGCCCGGGGCGCCGCCATCTCGGGCAGCGTGGAGGCGGCGGCGTGAATGGGGGCTGGTCCCCGGGTCCGGGTCCAGACCGGCCGCCCATCGCTCCAGGCGAGGAGATCGACGGCGTCCTTTGACGGCTCGAGCGGCGGCCGGTCGAGCGGGTCGCGAAGCGCGATGCCCTGCAGGCGGGGGTCCAGCGGTCCGCGCTCGGCGGTCTTGGCGTCGCCGCCGGGACCCCGTCCGGGCCCCGCTCCGTCGCCGAGCAGCAGCGCCGGGCGGCCGTCCGCGGGGGCCGCCCCTCCAAAGGCGATCGTCGCCGCGGCAACGGGCGCCTCCGCCCCGGCGAAGCGCACCGGGAATGCCTCTTCGAGCGCCGCGAAGAGGCGCGGGCGCGCCGCGAGCGCGGTCGCTGGGCGAACCGCAACCGTCGTTCTTGGCGCGTCGCCGGCCGGCATGGGTCGGAAATCAACGTCCGCCGCCGGGGCCTTCTTGTGAGTAACGGCGGGCGGTGGAAGATCGCCGCTGCGCATCGCGTTTATCGGGGAGTGCAGCTCGGAATGCACATGCGCGAGCTCTGGGGTCAGAAGGTCGGCCTGGCGATCGCGCTGGCGATCGCGCTGATCGCCGCCACCAGGGTGCTGTACTCGATCGGCCTGTTCCCACCCAGCCTCGAGCCTCAGTCGGTGGGGTTGGCAAGCGCCTCGACCCAGGCGATCGTCGACACGCCCCGCTCTTCGGTGATCGACCTGCGCTCGGACACCTACAGCTTCACCGGTCTGACCAACCGGGCGCTGCTGCTCGGCAACGTGATGGCGAGCCTGCCGGTACGCGAGTACATCGCCCGCCGGGCGGGAGTGCCCGCGCAGCTGATCCGGGTGCAGGCGCCGCTCACCCCCGAACAGCCGCGCGTGGTCACCGACGGCGCCCACCAGCCGAAGACCTCCGATCTGCTGCGCTCGCCGGAGGAATACCGGCTCAACGTGCAGGCGAACCCGACCGTCCCGGTGCTCGACATCTATGCCGAGGCTCCCGACGGGAGTGCGGCGGAAAAGCTCGCCAATGCGTCGGTGGAAGGCCTGCGCGACTACCTGCGCGCCCTCGCTTCACAGCACGGCACGCCGCTCGCTCGCCAGGTGAGGGTCGCGCAGCTCGGTCGCGCCAGTGGCGGCACGATCGATTCCGGCGCCGGGATCAAGCTGGCGATCCTCGTCTTCGTCTTCGTCTTCGCGCTGGCCGCCGCCGCCGTCCTCTTCGTCAGCCGAGTGCGCCGCGGCTGGGCCGCGTCGGAGGGCCCGGGCGCGCCGCTCGGCGCCGGGTGAGGCACGGTGGAGTCGGTCAGCATCCTGCGAGCGCTGACGCGGCGGCCCCTGCTGTTCGGGCTCGGCCTGGCGCTGGCGCTCGCGGTTGGGCTGTTGGCGGCCTACCAAGTCTCGAGCTCGCCGCCCTTCCTGACGAGCAAGACGACCAGCAGCGGCTTCGCCAGCCAGCGGGTGCTGGTCGACACGCCCGAATCGCTGGTCGCCGATGCCCAGGCGAAGGGCGCGAGCGCGATCGTGATCCGGGCGACGGTCCTCGCCGACCTCGTCACATCCGAGCCGCTCCAGCGCCGGATCGCCCGAGCGTTGGGGGTGGCGCCGGAAGAAGTCGGCGCGATCGCCTCGACCATCGCGGTGCCGCAGACCGAATCGCCGCTGGCCAAAGGGGTGCTGGAAGTAACCAGGCCGAGCGAGCCCTACGTGGTCAGCGTCGGTCTCGAAGCCGGCCAGCCGATCCTCGCGATCCAGGCGTCCGCCCCCGACTCGCGTGCCGCGGCACGCCTGATGGCTGCCACGACCGTGGCGCTGGCGGCGGCCGGCCGCCGCGCCGCGCCGGCGCGAGGTCCGGTCAGGGTCGAGCGGCTCGGGGCTCCACAGGTCGGTACGAAGCAGGTCGGCGGGGGCAAGAAGAAAGCGGCCCTCGCGGCGCTCGCGATCCTCGTCCTCTGGTGCATCGGCCTGGTCGCCGCGGACGGCGTCGCGCGGCGGCGGCGCGACCGGCGGCTCGGCGACTGGGCGGGCGAGTCGGGCGCCCTCCTCTGACGCAAGCTTTCCCGGCGGTCTCGCGTTGCCTCGGTAGAGCGATGTCTGAGAGTGCGACCACACTCAGCGAGGCGCCCCCGCGCCCCGAATCGGCCGTGGCGATGCCGCTGGTCAAGGTGATCGTGCCCTGCTACCGCTACGCCTCCTACCTGCCCGAATGCGTCGCCAGCGTGCTCGGCCAGGACGGGGTTGAGGTGCGGGTGCTGATCGTCGACGATTGCTCTCCCGACGAGACGCCCGAGGTCGGCCGCCGGCTGGCCGCCGAGGACGCGCGGGTCGAGTACCGCCGTCACGAGCGGAACATGGGACTGATCGCGTCGGCCAACGAAGGGCTCGAGTGGGCGACGGACAGCGACTACGTGGCGATCGTCTCCGCCGACGATCTGCTCGCCCCGGGCGCCCTGCGGCGGGCGACGAGCGTCATGGAGGAGAAGCCAGAGGTCGGCCTGGTCTACGGACGCGCGCTCCAGTTCGCCTCCGGCGAGCCGCTTCCCGGAAGCGGCTCCGCCTGGGCTGGGACCAAGATCTGGTCTGACGAGGGCTGGATCCGGCTGCCGCTGCCGCGCGCCGATCGTTGGCGCGGGACCAAGGTCTGGGGCGGCGAGGAGTGGATTCGGATCCGTTGCCGGTCGGGCCACGGCTGCATCTCCTCTCCGGAGGCGGTGGTGCGGACCTCGGTGGCGCGCAAGGTGGGTGCCTATGAGGAAGCTGCGGGGCACATGAGCGAGGTCAACATGTGGCTGCGGGTTGCGGCGGTCTCCGACGTCGCCTACGTGAAGGGCATCGCCCAGGCGCTCTACCGCATCCACCCGGTGAGCATGTCGCGCACGATGCTCACCGACAGCAGCGGCCCGCTGATCGAAATCACCGACCGGCGCACCGCCTTCGAGGAGTTCTTCGACGGTCCCGGCGCCGGGCTCCCGGGCGCCGAGCGGCTGCGGGCGACCGTCCGCCGCACCCTGGCCCGTCAGGCGCTCTGGCGGGCGAGCCGTTGCTACGACCGCGGCTTCGCCGACGATGAGGAGCGCCGCGCGGCCGACGCCTTGGCGACGTTCGCGCTCGAGACCTACCCGCCCGCCCGACGCCTGCGCGAGTGGTGGGGGCTGTCGCTGCGGCGGCGGCTTGGGGCCGGGCGCGGCCTATGGTTCCCGCTCTTCCCCGCGACCGGCGCCGGCCACCGGCTGCGCGCCCACTACAACCGCTTCCGCCTCCATGCGCGCGGGATCTGAGAGGCGCGGCCGGGAGCGCATCGCCCGATCCGTCGGTGGCCTGGCGCAGGCGCCGCGAATCTGGAAGTACCGGCTGCTCTCCACCTGCCGGCCGACGGGCGGGCCGCCGCGCCTCCTGCAGCCGGTGCTCTTCATCGGCGCGGGGGAGATCGCGCTCGGCGAGGGGGTGCAGTTCGGCTGGCGCCAGTCGCCGCTCTTCTTCACCGGCTACTGCCACGTCGAGGCCGCCGATCGGCGGGCGCGAATCGAGGTCGGCGACCGCACCGAGTTCAACAACAACCTGATGATCAAGAGCGAGGGGGGAGGGGTCCGGATCGGCCGCGACGGCCTCTTCGGCGCCCACGTCGAGATCTTCGACAGCGACTTCCACGACCTGCACCCCGAGCGGCGCAAGACCGGCGCGGCGCGGGTGGCGCCGGTCGAGATCGGTGACAACGTCTTCGTCGGCATGGGCGCCCGCATCCTCAAGGGCGTCACGATCGGCGACGACGCGGTGATCGGCGCCGGCTCGGTCGTCACCGGGGCGATCCCCGCCGGCGTCGTCGCGGCCGGCAACCCGGCCCGGGTGGTGCGGGAGCTGTGAGGCGCGAACGTGAGGTCTTTCTGTGAGCGACCCGGGGCAGATCCCGCCGGCCGCCGAGACGCTGGAGAGCCAAGGCGCCGAAGACGTCCTCTCCAACGAGGACCTGACCGCGGCTGCCGCCGCCGGCCTGCGCTGGGTCGCCTACGCGCGGATGGCGATCGAGGTGTTGCTCTTCATCACGATGGTTGCCCTGGCGCGGATCGTCCCGCCGGAGGCGTTCGGCATCTTCGCCGTGGTCACCATCGTCCAGGAGCTGGCCCAGATGATGCCGATGGAGGGGATCGGCGGCGCCCTGGTACAGCGCCGCTCGATCGAGCGCGACCATCTGCGCGGCGGGCTCGCGCTCAGCGTCGGCCTCGGCCTGCTTGGCGCGGCGTTCACGGCGCTGGTCGCGGTGGTCGTGGTCGAGCCGCTGATGGGCCGCCAGACCGAGATGCTGACGATCGCCACCACGCCCTACTTCCTGCTCGGCGCGGTCTACGCGGTGCCAATGGCGGTGCTGCGCCGGCGGCTCGACTTCCGCAAGCTCAGCCTGATCGACCTCGTCCTCAACGCTACCCGGGCGCTCGCCAGTCTCGCCCTGGCGCTGATCGGGCTGAACGCCTCGGCGCTGGTGTTCGGCAGCATGATCGGCATGGCGGCGGCCCTCTGCCTGGCGCTCGTCTTCGCGCCGGTTCCGCTACCGGCCTGGCGGCCACGGGCGATGCGCGAGCTGCTGCCCTACGGCGGGCCTGCGGCGCTGGCGACGATCTCCTGGACCGGTTTCCGAAACGGCGACTACGCGATCATCGGCTCGGTCCTCGGGCCCGCGCAGGCGGGCTTCTACTGGCGCAGCTACCAGCTGGCCGTCGAATACCAGGGCAAGGTCGCCAACGCGGTCTCGCAGGTGGCCTTCCCGGTGCTCGCCCGCACCGAGGGGACCGAGGCGCTGCTCGTCCTGCGTCAGCGCATGGTGCGCCTCCTGACCGTGCTCGTCTTCCCCCTGTTGGCGCTGCTGATCGTGCTGGCGCCCACCGTGATCCCCTGGCTCTTCGGGCCTGAGTGGGAACCCTCGGTCGTGCCGACCCAGATCCTCGTCGCGGGCGGGGCGGCGACGCTGGCGATCAACACCTGCGGCTCGGCCCTGATGGCCGCCGGCCGGGCGCGGGCGCTGCTCGGCTACGGGGTCGCGCACTTCGTCGTCTACGTCGGCGCGGTGCTTGCCGTCGCCCACCTGGGGATCGAGGCGGTGGCGATCGCCGGCTCGGTCGTACATGGCCTCTTCCTGCTCGTCGCCTACTTCGTCCTGCTTCGCGGTCGCGAGGAGAGCGCCCTGGGGGTGCTCTGGCGCGATCTCGCCCCGGCGCTGGTCGCCTGCGCAGCGCTGGCCGCCGCCGCGGTGCCGGCCAGCCTTGGCCTCGCCTCGCTCGGGGCGCCGGTGCTGGCGCTGATGGCCGGGGTCGGGCTGGCGGGTGCCGCCGCTTACCTGCTCGCCCTGCGCCTGATCTTCCCGGCGAGCGCCGCCGACCTGATCGCGGCGCTGGCGCGCCTGCTGCCCAGCCGCCTCGGCCGCGCCGACCGCCGCCTCGGGCCGGCGGTCGCGGTGGAGTCCTAGCCGATGCGTGACCTGAACGACATCGCCAGGGGGGTCGCCACCCGGGCCAGCGAGCGCCTCACTCGGCGGGGAGCGTTGCGCACGCGCCGGCCGCCGGCGATCCGCACCGGCCCGAAGGGCGGTCCCGCGACGATCTACTACCTCTGTCCCGACTATCAGGTGCCCAGCGGGGGGATCAGGGCGATCTACCGCCACGTCGACGTGCTCAACGCGGCCGGGCTGAACGCCGCCGTGTTGCACCATCGCGACGACTTCGCCTGCCGCTGGTTCGAGCACTCGACCCGCATATTCGGCGCGCCCTCGGTGACGCTCTCGGCCGCCGACGTGCTCGTCGTGCCCGAGGTCTACGGGCCCTTCCTCAGACGGCTGCCGCGCGAGCCGCGCCTCGTCGCCTTCAGCCAGAACGCCTACCTGACCTTCGAGCACCTTCCGGCCGGGGATATACCGCCCTACGAGATCTTCGAGGCGGCGATGACCGTCTCGCCGGACAGCGCCGAGTACCTGCGCTTCGCCTTCCCCGGTCTCGATGCGCGGGTCGTCCCCAACGCGGTCGACCCGGCGGTCTTCCATCCCGCGATTGATCCGCCGCCCCGCCGGCTGGCGCTGATGCCGCGCAAGCGCCCTTCCGAGGCCGAGGAGATCCTCGCCCTGATCGGCCAGCGACTGCGCGGCTGGGAGGTGGTGAGGATCGAGGGCGCCTCGGAGGCCGAGACGGCGAACGCCCTGCGCTCGGCACCGCTCTTCCTCGCCCTCGGCCGTCGCGAGGGCTTCGGCCTGCCGGTCGCCGAGGCGATGGCCTCGGGCTGCTACGTGGTCGGCTTCTCCGCGTTCGGCGGTCGCGAGCTCTTCGATCCGTCTTTCTCAACGCCGGTGGAGGACGGCGACGTGCTCGGCGCCGCCCGGGCGCTCGCCGAGGCGATCGAGCGCTACGAGCGCGACCCGAGCGCCGTGCGCTCAGCGGGCGCCCTGGCCGGCGAGCACGTCCGCGGCCGGCACTCGCTCGAGCGGCAGGTCGAGGCGCTGCTCGGCTTCTACGCCGAGCTCGGCCGGCAGGCGCCGGCGCGCGCCGGCCGGCGCGCGGCTTTCGTCGGCGACCAGCACCGCTAGCAGCCCGAACATGATCATCAGGATGTAGGGCCCGTGCGGGAACGACATGACGTCGAACAGCGCCGAGAGCACCAGGAAGGCGCCGGTCGCGGCGGCGATCGCCAGCGCCGGCGGGGCGCGACCCGGTTCGCGGCGCCGGATGATCGGCACCGCCGCACCGATCGCCAGGAAAAGCATCAAGAGGTAGGCGCCGACGCCGACCACCCCGGTCTCGACCAGCCTCATCAGCAGGTCGTTGTCGAGCACCCGGTAAAGCGCGTGGTCGTATGAGCCGAAGCCGCGGCCGAAGGCGAGGTGGCTGAGCACGTCGGGGCGGATCGCGTCGTAATCGGAGACCCGGTCGCTGACGGTGGAGACGCCGAGGCGCTTGGGCTGCAGCTGTTCGAGCACGGAACCGAGCGCGTGCGGCGCCAGGGCCGGGATCGCGAGGACGACGACGAGCCCGAGCGGGGCGAGCCGGAGCAGCTCGCGGCGGCGGAAATAGGCGAGCGTGAGGACGACCGCGACGGGCGCCAGCAGCGCGCTCTTGCGATAGGTGGCGACCATCGCGCCGAGCAGGACGCAGGCGGCGAGGCCGCAGAGCACTCGCTCGCGGGTCCGCGAGGAGTGCATCACGCGGACCAGGGCGATCGGCAGTGCCATCGCCAGCATCGCGACCGCCTCGAGGCTGAGGTCGGCGGGCCCGGCGACCGCCGGTCGACCGATTTCGTCGACTCCCGTCGTGTCGAGCGGCGTCACCTGGAAGAAGCTGGGGAAGAGCTTCCCCGACCAGGTGTAGAAGAGGTTCGTCTTGAAGCGGTACTCCCAGAGGATGCCGAGCGCGACGACCACGGAGAGCGCCAGGGTCAGGGTCATGAAGGGGCGCACCTCGGTCGGCCGCACGACGCTCGCGACGAGCAGGAAGATCGAGAAAAAGGCGGCGAGCATCGTCAGCTTTTTGATCGCCAGGCTGAACTCGAGCGCCCCCGCGAGCGAGGGCGCGTTGAGAACGACGCTGAGGAAGGCGACGGCCACGAAGGCGGCCACGCCCGCGTGGATCTTCGTGAAGCGCCAGCGCGGCGCCCCCGGCCCTCCCGCCGCCAGCGAGAGCAGCCAGGTGAGGACGATCACCGGCAGCACCAGGCGGTCGAGTTTGAGGTCGACCGGCAGCGATGCCTGGATCGTGATCGCGTCGATCGGCAGCAGCCAGAGCATCGCGATGAAGCCGGCGACCATCCAGGGCAGAACCCGGGTCGTGTGTGGCCAGTCGTCGAGCCGCCCTCGGCCTTCCGGCCGCGGCGTCGCCGCAACCGGCCCGCCCGGGTCGGGCCGACGGCCGGCGCGAAGCCAGCCGCGACGCACCTCGGCCATGCCGAAGAGCAGGCCGAAGCAGACCGCGAAGGCGACGAGGAAGGTGAGCAGCGCGATCAGCGGCCGTGCGGTCGGGTCGAGGGTTTCGCCCTGGGCGGCGCCGAGCTGGGTCAGCGTCACGGGGGCAGCCCCGGCAACCCGGTCGCGCCGGGCGAGGTCGCGCAGGTAGGGGTTGGTCGCCTTGACCGAGGCGTTGGCCAGTTGCTCCGCGGCGCCGACGGTGGGCGCCTGGGCGTAGACGTCGATCACCGGCAGGCTGGGGCGGGCCTGGATTTCGAGCTTGTAGGGGTCGTGGGCGACGAGGATCTCGTTGGCGCGGCGCTCGGCGTCGGGTTCGATGAAGGAGCGGGAGACGTTTTCCGTGACCTGCGTGTTCGCGGTGACCTGATCGGGACCGACGCCGGTCAGGCGGGCGACCCGCGCCAGCACCGGCTCGCTGGTCATCAGGTTGGCGACCAGGTTCATCCGCTTGGCCTGCGATTCGAAGCCGATCAGCGAGGCCGGGCGGCGCGCGGGGGGGAGATCGATCGCCGCGTGGGTGACGGCGCCGCCGTCCTCCAGGTGGCGCATCTGGATGCCGGGCGGCAGCAGGCTGAAGGTCGCCAGGCTGCATGCGGTCGCGAGCGTCGCGACGATCGCGGAGACGGCGGCGAAGGCGAGGATCCTGCGCCGCCGGGCGAGTGCTTGGTCTGGGCCTGGGTTGGGCATGCTGGGCCGGGACGCCGCCGGGGCCGTCCCTTTTGAACCAACGCGCGCGAGGCGGCCGCTCTTCCTTTCATCCCGCCGCAAGCGGCCCACCGCGCCGGGCGTTGATCTGGCGATGGTTTCCGCTCTCGAGAGCCTGCTCGTTGTCACCCCGGTCTACAACGAGGGCGCCAACCTGGAGCGCACCGCGCGCGCCGTCGCTGCCCAGTCGCTGCGGCCCGACCGCTGGCTGGTGATCGACGACGGCTCCGCGGACGACACCTTGGCCGTCGCCCGCCGGCTGGAGCGCGAGCTCGAGTTCCTCACGGTTGCCGAGGCGCCGCGCACGATCGCGCCCGGCGCTGACAACCTCGGCCTCGCCCGCGAGGCGCACGCCTTCAACGCTGGGCTGGAGCTCTGCGGCTGGCGCGAGTACGACCTGATCGGCAAGCTCGACGGCGACGTCGAGCTGCCCCCCGATTGGTTCGCCACCCTCGCGGCCCGCTTCGAGGCCGACCCGCGCCTCGGCCTCGCCGGCGGCCGGCTCGCCGAGCCCGACCGCGGTGGGAGCTGGCGGACGATCCCGATCCCGGCCCATCACGTGCACGGCGCGGTGAAGCTCTTCCGGCGCGAGTGCCTGGAGGCGATCGGCGGCGTCCCCGAGCGGCTCGGCTGGGACACGATCGACGAGACCTACGCGCGGATGCGCGGCTTCGAGACCCTCTCCTTCGCCGATCTGCTTGCCCGCCACCACCGCCCGCACGGCTCGGCCGACGGTCGCCTGCGCGGCCGAGCTCGCCACGGCGAGTGCGCCTGGATTCTCCACTACGGGCCGCTCTGGACCGCGTTGCGCTCGCTCAAGGTCGCGCGCACCTCGCCGGTCGGCGTCTCCGGCCTCGCCTTCCTCGGCGGCTACCTCGGCGCCGGCCTGCGACGTGTGCCGCGGGTCGAGGACCCCGAGTTCCGGCGCTTCACCCGGGCCGAGCTGCGCGGCCGCATGAGCGGCCCGCTGCGCGGGCGGGTGCGGCCGGCCTCGATCGGAGCGGAAACATCGGCGGCCCGGCTTCGTTGATTCACCGAGTCACCCCAGACCAGAAAACCCCTTCCCCAGGAGAGCAGATGCGAGCCAAGACGAAGCGCAACGCGGATCGGAACCGGCGATGATCGCGGGCGGCAGGCACCTGGTCACCGGCGGCGCCGGCACGATCGGCTCGACCCTGGTCGACCAGCTGGTCGAAGGCGGCGCGGCTGAGGTCGTGGTGATCGACAACTTCGTTCGCGGCCGGCGCGAGAACCTCGAGTGGGCCTCTGCCAACGGCAACGTCACCGTGATCGACGGCGAGATCGGCGACCGCGCCCTGCTCGCCGAGTTGAGCGAGGGGATCGACGTCGTCTTCCACCAGGCCGCGATCCGGATCACGCAGTGCGCCGAGGAGCCACGCCTGGCCCTCGAGGTGCTGGTCGACGGGACCTTCAACGTGGTCGAGGCGGCCGTCGCGGCAGGCGTGCGCAGGCTGGTCGCCGCATCCTCGGCCTCGGTCTACGGCCTCGCCGAGGAGTTTCCCACCGGCGAGCTGCACCACCCCTACGCCAACGACACGCTTTACGGGGCGGCGAAGACCTTCAACGAGGGGCTGCTGCGCAGCTACCGGGCGATGAGCGGCCTCGACTACGTCGCCCTGCGCTACTTCAACGTCTACGGGCCGCGGATGGACGTTCACGGTGTCTACACCGAGGTGCTGGTGCGCTGGATGGAGCGGATCGCGGCCGGCGAGCCGCCGCTGATCTTCGGCGACGGCACCCAGACGATGGACTTCGTCTGCGTCCCCGACATCGCCCGCGCCAACCTGCTCGCCGCCGAGGCGGGCGTTACCGACGCCGTCTACAACGTCGCCAGCGGGGTGGAGACGAGCCTGCAGGAGCTGGCCGAGACCCTCTTGCGGGCGATGGGCTCGGATCTGGAGATCGAGTACGGGCCCGAGCGTGCAATCAACGGGGTGACGAGACGGCTCGCCGATACCGAGGCAGCGAGGCGCGAGCTGGGCTTCGAGGCCGAGATCGACCTCGAGCAGGGGCTGCGGATGCTGGTCGAGTGGTGGCGGGCGAGCCGCAACGGCTCCGGCGCCGCGCCGCTGGTCTCCTCGGAGGCGCGCTGATGGAGGTGCCGTTCGCAAAGCCCTGGTTCGGCGGCGGCGAGGCCGAGGCGGTCGCCGAGGTGTTCGCCTCCGGCTGGCTCACCCAGGGCCCGCGCGTGGAGGAGTTCGAGCGCGCCTTCGCCGAGCGCGTCGGCGCGCCCGAGGCTGTCGCCACGACGAGCTGCACGACGGCGCTGCAGCTCTCGTTGTACGCCTCGGGGGTCGGCCCCGGCGACGAGGTGATCGTCCCCTCGCTGTCCTTCATCGCGACCGCCAACGCGGTCTGGCAGTGCGGCGCGACGCCGGTCTTCGCCGACGTCGACCCGCGGACCTTCAACCTCGACCCCGACGACGTCAAGCGGCGGCTGGGGCCGCGCACCAAGGCCGTGATCCCGGTCCACCAGGTCGGGCTGCCGGCCGACATGGACCGCTTCCTCGCCCTCGCCGAGGCGCATGGCCTGAGCCTGGTCGAGGACGCCGCCTGCGCGATCGGCGCCCTGCACCGCGACCGTCCGATCGGCTCGCTCGGGCCGCTCGCCTGCTTCTCCTTCCACCCGCGCAAGGTGATCACCTGCGGCGAGGGCGGGATGATCGCCGTCCACGACCCGGAGATCGCCGAGCGCCTGCGCCGCCTGCGCACCCACGCGATGGACCAGTCGGCCCTTGCCCGCCACAAGGCGCGCGACGTCGTCATCGAGCATTACCCGGAGCGTGGCTGGAACGCGCGGATGACCGACCTGCAGGCCGCTGTCGGCCTGTGCCAGTTGGCGGTGCTCGACCAGATTCTCGCCGAGCGCCGGCGGCTGGCCGAGCGCTACACCGCTGCACTGCAAGAGGTTCCCTGGATCGAAGCACCGCGCGACCCGGACTACGCGGAGCGCACCTGGCAGTCATACCCGGTGCGGATCGGCGCCGACGCCCCGCTCGACGCCGAAGAGCTGATGCGCGTCCTGCTGCACGACGGGATCGCCACCCGACGTGGGGTGATGGCGATCCACCTCGAGGGCGCCTACGCCGATTCGGCGGTCAGCCTGCCTCACACCGAGACCGCGGCGCGCGAGGTTGTGCTGCTGCCGCTCTTCCCGGGGCTCGGCGACGAGGCCCAGGATCGCGTGATCGAGAGCCTCGCCGGAGTCGCGATCGCCGGGGTGACGTGAGCGCGGAACCGACACTGAGGGCGGTGCCGAGCGCCGCCGGCCGCTTCGCCGACGCCTCCATCCGGCTGCTCGACGTGGCCGGCGCGACGCTCGGCATGCTCGTCCTCTCGCCGCTCCTGCTCGTCGTCGCGGTGGCGATCAAGCTCGACTCGCCGGGCCGGGTCTTCTTCCGGCAGCGGAGGCTGGGGAAGGACCTGGAGCCGTTCTCGGTGGCCAAGTTCCGCACGATGGGGGAAGGCGCCGACAGCGGCGCCCATCGCAGCCACGTCGAGGAGATGATCGCCGACGGGGACCGGCAGGGCACGCGGCCGATGACCAAGCTTCAGGAGGACGCCAGGGTGACCCGGGTCGGATCGTTCCTGCGGCGGACCAGCATCGACGAGCTGCCGCAGCTCTGGAACGTGTTGCGCGGCGAGATGTCGCTGGTCGGCCCGCGGCCGCCGATCCAGTACGAGGTCGACCGCTACCCGCCGGAAGCCTTCCGCCGCTTCGCTGTGAAGCCGGGGGTGACCGGCCTCTGGCAGGTGAGCGGTCGCAGCCTGCTCACCTTCAAGCAGATGATCGAGCTCGACGCCGAGTACGCCGAGACCCGATCCGTGGGGCTCAACCTGAAGATCTTGCTGCTCACCTTGCCGACCGTGATCCACGGCAAGGGCGCTGCATGAGCGCCCCCCGCGGCCGGGTTCTGCTGATCAGCGAGAACGCGCCGCTTCCCGGAGACCGGCGGGTCTGGAGCGAGGCGCGCACGCTGAGCGAGGAGGGCTGGGAGGTGGTCGCCGTCTGCGCGGCCGCGGCCGACCGCGAGCAGCCGGCCGAGGAGACGATCGAGGGGATCGAGGTACACCGCTACCCGCTGCGTCCGGCAGGTGGCACTCTCGGCTATCTGCGCGAGTACGGCCAGGCGCTCTGGCGGATTCCGCCGGCTGGTGCGGCGCCTGCAGCGCCGCCGCCCGTTCGACGTGGTGCACGTCGCCAGCCCGCCCGACTTCCTCCACCTCGCCGCTCGCCCCGCCCGCCGCCGGGGCGCCCGCCTCGTCTTCGACCACCACGACCTGACGCCGGAGCTTTTCCGCACCCGCTTCGGCCGCGCCGGGCTCGCCCACCGCACCCTGCTGGCAATCGAGCGCCGCGCGATGCGCGCCGCCGACGTGGTGATCTCGACCAACGAGTCCTACCGGCGGATCGCGGTCGAGCGCGGAAGGGTGGACCCCGCCGACGTCTTCGTCGTCCGCAATGGACCCGACCTGGAGCGCTTCCGGCCGGTGGACCCCGAACCGCGGCTGCGCCGCGGCCGTACCCACCTGATCGCCTACCTGGGGATGATGGGCCCTCAGGACGGGATCGACGACGCGCTGCGCTCTCTCGCCGTCCTGCGTTCGCTGCGCGGCGAGGACTGGCACGCGGTCTTCATCGGCGAGGGGGAGGTGCGGCCCGCGATGGAAGCCCTGGCGGCGCGGCTGGGGATCGCCGGGCTGGTTGAGTTCGCCGGCTGGCGCGAGGACGACGACATCCGCCGCATCCTCTCGACCGCGGACGTCGGCCTGGAGCCCGATCCGCCCAACCCGCTGAACGAGAGCTCGACGATGATCAAGGTGCTCGAGTACATGGCGATGGGTTGCCCGGTCGCCGCCTACGAGCTGAAGGAGACGCGGGTCTCCGCCGGTGAGGCGGCGGCCTACGCCGCCGAGGCCGCGCCGGAGGCGCTGGGCTGCTGCATCGACGATCTGCTCGAGGACCCGGAGCGTCGGCGGCGGATGCGAGAGTGCGGCCATGAGCGGGTGGCCGAACTCTCCTGGCAGCGCTCCGCGGCGGTGCTGCTCGAGGCGTACGAGCGGGCGATGAAGCGCGGCGCGGCGGACACCGAGCGCGAGCCCCGGACGGGGTCCGCGGCCCGCATCGCGGCATGAGCAGCCGCGGCTGGCAGGCGGTCTCGGCACTCGGCGTACTCTGCCTCGCCGGCGTCGCCGTCTACGTGGTCGTTGCGGCACCGAGCTCGAGCGGCGGCACCGAGGTGGCCGAGCCGGTTGGCGTCGCCGGCGTCCCGACCGAACTGGCCGGATCGCAGCTGATGGTGCGCGCCGTCAACCGCGGCGACCCGCTCAGCAACGGCCGCGTCTTCGTCCTCAAGGGTGGGCACCCGCGCCAGCTGGACGGGCCGGAGCTCGACTGCGAGCGGGTCTACTTCGCCGCGGGGCGGGGTCTCTGCCTGGCGACCGCGGAAACCGACTCGGGCTACGAGGCGACGATCTTCGACTCGTCGCTGGGGACGCTCTACACGCTGCCGCTCGGCGGGGTGCCCTCGCGGGCGCGCGTCTCGAGCGACGGTCGCTACGGGGCGATGACCGCCTTCGTCAACGGCCACGCCTACCTCGAGGACGGCGGCTACTCGACCGAGACGACGATCGTCGACATGCGAACCGGGGAGACGATCGCCAACCTGGAGAGCTTCAAGGTGACCAAGGGCGGCCGGCCCTTCGAGGAAGAAGACTTCAACTTCTGGGGCGTCACCTTCGCGCCGGACTCCAACCGCTTCTACGCGACGCTGCGCACGCACGGCCACTACTTCCTGGTGGAAGGCGACGTTGGGGCGCGGACCATGCGGGTCATCCACAACCACGTCGAGTGCCCCTCGCTCTCGCCGGACGGGACGCGGATCGCCTACAAGAGCCGGCTGGGCCGGCAGAATCGGTGGCAGCTCAAGGTCCTCGACCTGGCGACGATGAAGGCCCACGACGTCGCCGAGCACCGGCCGATCGACGACCAGGTCGAGTGGCTCGACGACAGCAACCTGGTGTACTCCGACAGCTTCGACGTCTACACCGTGCCGGCCGACGGAAGCGGGCAGCCGCGGCTGGTGGTTCGCGACGCCAGCTCGCCGGTCGCGCTCCGCGAATAGGGGCCGAGTCTCGACGTAAGGTTGAGGCTGAGGGACGTGATTTGTACGCGGCGGTGAAAAATCGCGCCGCCGGGTGTCGTTGCTGCATCAGGTGGCAAAGGTCTCTGCCTGGACATTCGCTCTCCTCCTGGCCCTGATCGGGGGCCAGGGGCTGCTTGCCTCGCGGGCGGCGGCCGGTCCCTGCGACCCGCCCGCCAACGAAATCGTCTGCGAGAACTCGAAGCCCGGCAACCCGCGCACCGAATGGGACGTCGAAGGGTCCGGCGATCCCAACATCCAGGGCTTCACCACGCAGATCAGCGTCAACCGCGGCGAAACGATCCACTTCAAGATCAAGACCGAATCGACCGCCTACCACCTCGACATCTACCGGATGGGCTACTACGGCGGCGACGGCGCCCGCAAGGTGGCGAGCAACATCGCGCCGACCGCAAAACTGCCGCAGAGCCAGCCGGCTTGCAAAACGGAAGCGTCGACCGGGCTGGTCGACTGCGGCAACTGGGCCGAATCGGCCTCCTGGGCGGTGCCCTCGAGCGCGGTCTCCGGCATCTACTTCGCCAAGCTGGTTCGCACCGACAAAAACTCGGAAGGCAGCCAGATCGTCTTCGTCGTGCGCAACGACTCCAGCCACTCGAACCTCGTCTTCCAGACTGCCGACACGACCTGGGAGGCATACAACCGCTACGGCGGCAACTCGCTTTACGTCGGCGGCCCGGGCACCGACCCCGAACGCGCCTACAAGGTCAGCTACAACCGGCCGCTGACGACGCGCGGAACGACTCCCGAAGACGCTCCCTTCTCGGCCGAATATCCGATGGTGCGCTGGCTTGAGCGCAATGGGTATGACGTCAGCTACCTGAGTGGCGTCGACGTGGCCCGTTCGGCGACGCCGCTGCTGCAGCACAAGGTCTTCCTCTCGGTGGGTCACGACGAGTACTGGTCGGCCTCGCAGCGCGAACACGTCGAAGAAGCGCGCGAAGCCGGCGTCAACCTCGCCTTCTTCAGCGGCAACGAGATCTTCTGGAAGACGCGTTGGGCGAACAGCATCGACGGCTCGAACACGAGCTACCGGACGATCGTCTGTTACAAGGAGACGGCGGCCAACGCCAAGATCGACCCGGAATCGAAAGTCTGGACCGGGACCTGGCGCGACCCGCGCTTCAGCCCGCCGGCCGACGGGGGCAAGCCCGAGAATGCGCTCTCCGGTCAGCTGTTCATGGTCAACTCTGGGACCGCCGAGATCGAAGTGCCGGCCGAAGACAAGCATCTGCGGCTCTGGCGCAATACCGACATCGAATCGCTGAAAGCGGGCGAAAGCGCGGTTCTGGGGACGGAAACGCTGGGCTATGAGTGGGACGAAGACGTCCACAACAGCTCGCGCCCACCGGGCCTGATCGACCTCTCCTCGACCACGGTCGAAGTCCAGGACTACTTGATCGACTACGGCTCCAACTACCTGCCCGAGACCGCTCACCACCACCTGACCCTCTACCGGGCGCCGAGCGGGGCGCTGGTCTTCGGCGCCGGCACCGTGCAGTGGTCGTGGGGCCTGGACGAAGAACACGACCGCGGCGCCTATCCGCGCAGTCCCGACTCGCGCATGCAGCAGGCGACCGTGAACCTGCTCGCCGACATGGGGACGCAGCCGGAAACGCTGCAGGCGGGCCTGGTGCCGGCGACGGCAAGCACCGACACCACGCCGCCGGTGACGACGATCGAAACCCCCGCGAACGGCTCGGAAGTGGAAAGCGGGCAGGAAATGACGATCAGCGGCAGCGCCACTGACGTCGGCGGTCAGGTGGCGGGGGTCGAAGTCTCGCTCGACGGGGGCGAAACCTGGCAGACGGCGGAAGGGCGCGGCTCGTGGACGTACAAATGGACGCCGGGCAAAACCGGGGTCGTGACGATCATGGCCCGTTCGACCGACGACAGCGCCAACCTCGAGGAACCCGGCGACGAAAGCACGATCGAAGTCGTGCCGCACACCTGCCCCTGCACGATCTGGGACAACACCTTCACCGGCGAACCGGAATCCGACCCGAGCCAGATCGAAGTCGGGGTGAAGTTCCGCTCCGACGTTTCCGGCTACATCACCGGGCTGCGCTTCTACAAGACGCCGGAAGGCACCGGCACCCACGTCGGCCATCTCTACACGGCGGGCGGCACCCAACTGGCGGAAGCGACCTTCACCAAAGAAACCGCGTCCGGCTGGCAGCAGGTCAACCTGGCCAGCCCGGTGGCGATCAGCGCCAACACGACTTACGTCGCCGCCTACTACGCGCCGAAAGGCCGTTACGCGGCGCTGAGCGGCTACTTCTCGGTGGTCGGTGCCGACGCCGCACCCTTGCATGCGCTCGCCAGCGGCGTCAGCGGTGGCAACGGCGTCTACCACTACGGAGGCAACGGCAGCCTCTTCTCGGAGGGCGGTCCCGAAAGCTACAACGGCACCAACTACATGGCTGACGTCGTCTTCGAAGCCGAACAGCAGCCGCCGGTGATCTCCAACATCCAGGCCACGGCGCACAACGACGGAACCGCGACGGTCACCTGGCAAACGGATAAGACCTCGGACTCGAAAGTCTCCTACGGCACGAGCTCCAACTCGCTCAGCTCGAGCAAAAGCGACGCGTCGCCGGTCACCGCTCACAGCGTCCAGCTCACCGGGCTGAGCCCGAACACGACCTACTACTTCCGCGTCACCTCAACCAGCGGGGCCAGCTCGCGCACCGAACCCAGCCTGCTGCTCTCGCCGCTCAGCTTCGTCACGCCGCCGCCCGCGCCGACCCTGACCGGCACCGTCCCCCCGTCGCCGGCCAACGCCAACTCGCCCAAGGTCGTCGGCTCGGCTGTTTCGGGTGCCACCGTGAAGCTCTACTCAACGAGCGGCTGCACAGGGTCGCCGCTGGCCACGGTCAGCGCCGCCGAACTGGCGGCCGGCGTCACCGTGTCGGTTGCCGACAACTCGACCACGACCTTCCGGGCGACGGCGACGGGGGCGGCGAGCGAAGCCTCGACCTGTTCTGCCGGCCTCACCTACGTCGAGGACTCGACCGCGCCGCAGACCCAGATCGGGTCGGGCCCGTCGGGGTTGACCGCGTCCGCCAAAGCCAGCTTCGCCTTCAGCGGCAGCGACACCGGCGGCTCCGGCGTCGCCTCCTACCAGTGCCGCCTCGACTCGACCCAGGAAGCCGCCTGGGGCAGCTGTGTCTCGCCGAAGGAATACACCGGTCTCGCCGACGGCGCCCACAAATTCGAAGTCCGGGCGGTCGACCGGGCGGGCAACACCGACGCGAGCCCGGCCGTCGCCAGCTGGACCGTCGACACGACGGCGCCCGACACCCAGATCTCGACCAACCCGCCGGCGCTGAGCTCCTCCGCCAAAGCCAGCTTCGCCTTCAGCGGCAGCGACACCGGAGGCTCCGGCGTCGCCTCCTACCAGTGCCGCCTCGACTCGACCCAGGAAGCCGCCTGGGGCAGCTGTGTCTCGCCGAAGGAATACACCGGTCTCGCCGACGGCGCCCACAAATTCGAAGTCCGGGCGGTCGACCAGGCGGGCAACACCGACGCGAGCCCGGCCGTCGCCAGCTGGACCGTCGACACGACGGCGCCCCAGGTGCAGATCGAATCGAAGCCGGCGCTGCTCTCGGCGTCCTCCGACGCGACCTTCGGCTTCTCCGGAACCGACAGCGGCTCCGGCGTCGCCTCCTACCAGTGTCGCCGCGACTCCGAAGCGGTGGGCGCCTGGGAGGCTTGCAGCTCGCCCGAGACGTACAACGCGCTCGCCGAGGGCAGCCACAGCTTCGAAGTGCGGGCGATCGACGGCGCCGGCAACGTCACGCAGTCGCCCGCGACCTACAGCTGGACAATCGACACGACCGCTCCGCAGACCCAGGTCGACTCGGCGCCCAAAGCCCTGACCACGGCCACCGCCGCGAAACTCGAATTCTCGGCCACCGACACCGGCGGCTCCGGCGTCGCCTCCTACGAATGCCGCCTCGACTCGATCCAGGAAGCCGCCTGGGGCAGCTGTGTCTCGCCGAAGGAATACACCGGTCTCGCCGACGGCGCCCACAAATTCGAAGTCCGCGCGGTCGACCAGGCCGGCAACGCCGACGCCACCCCGGCCGTCGCCAACTGGACCGTCGACACGACGGCGCCCGACACCCAGATCTCGACCAACCCGCCGGCGCTGAGCTCCTCGGCCAAAGCCAGCTTCGCCTTCAGCGGCAGCGACACCGGAGGCTCCGGCGTCGCCTCCTACCAGTGCCGCCTCGACTCGACCCAGCCGGGGGACTGGGCACCGTGCCCGTCGCCGAAGGAATACACCGGGCTCGCCGACGGCCCCCACAAGTTCGAAGTGCGGGCCGTCGACCAGGCCGGCAACGTCGATCAGAGCGCAGCGACGTTCAACTGGACGATCGACGCGACCGCGCCGCAAACCCAGATCGACTCGGGCCCGGCGGCTTTGGTTTCCTCCGCCAAAGCCGAATTCGCCTTCAGCGGCAACGACGCCGGCGGCTCCGGCGTCGCCTCCTACGAATGCCGGATCGACTCGACCCAGGAAGCCGATTGGCACGGCTGCAGCTCGCCCAAGACCTACGAAGGCCTCGCCGACGGTGTCCACAAATTCGAAGTCCGCGCGGTCGACCAGGCCGGCAACGCCGACGCCACCCCGGCGGTCGCCAACTGGACCGTCGACACGACGGCGCCGACCACCCAGATCGATTCGCAACCGAACGCGCTGAGCGCGTCGGCAGTGGCGCAGTTCGAATTCTCGGGCGCCGATGCGGGCGGCTCGGGCGTGACTTCTTACGAATGCCGCCTGGACTCCACCCAGGAAGCCGACTGGCATCCCTGCTCCTCGCCGAAGGAATACACCGGGCTCGCCGACGGCGCCCACAAATTCGAGGTGCGGGCCGTCGACCAAGCCGGCAACGCCGACGCCAGCCCTGCGACGTACACCTGGACGATTGACGCCACGGCCCCGCAGACCCAGATCGAATCCGGGCCGGCGGCGCTGACCACGTCCACCGCGGCCTCAATCGAATTCTCCGGAGAAGACGGCTCGGGCTCCGGCGTCGCCTCCTACGAATGCCGCCTGGACTCCACCCAGGAAGCCGACTGGCACGTTTGTTCCTCGCCGAAGGAATACACCGCACTCGGTGACGGCGCCCACAATTTCGAAGTCCGCGCGGTCGACCAGGCCGGCAACGCCGACGCCACCCCGGCGGTCGCCAACTGGACCGTCGACACGACGGCGCCGACCACCCAGATCGATTCGCAACCGAACGCGCTGAGCGCGTCGGCAGTGGCGCAGTTCGAATTCTCGGGCGCCGATGTGGGCGGTTCGGGCGTGACTTCTTACGAATGCCGCCTGGACTCCACCCAGGAAGCCGACTGGCATCCCTGCTCCTCGCCGAAGGAATACACCGGGCTCGCCGACGGCGCCCACAAATTCGAGGTGCGGGCCGTCGACCAAGCCGGCAACGCCGACGCCAGTCCGGCCGAGGTCGCATGGACGATTGACGCCACGGCCCCGCAGACCCAGATCGAATCCGGGCCGGCGGCGCTGACCACCTCCACGACGGCCGCCTTCGCCTTCTCGGGTAGCGATGGCTCGGGATCGGGCGTGGCCGGCTTCGAATGCCGCCTCGATTCCGCCCAGAGCGGAGATTGGCACGCTTGCTCTTCGCCGAAGGAATACACCGCAATCGGTGACGGCCAGCACACCCTCGAAGTCCGCGCTCTGGACCTGGCGGGCAACGCCGACCAGAGTCCCGCCACCCACACCTGGAGGGTCGATATGACCGCCCCCGAGACGCAGGTCGACTCGGGCCCCGCCGCCCTGAGCGCTTCGGCGAACGCCGAATTCGCCTTCAGCGGGACCGACGCGGGTGGCTCCGGGGTCGCCTCTTACGAATGCCGCCGCGATTCGAGCGAAGTCAAAGACTGGATTCCCTGCGGCTCGCCGCAGACCTACCCGGCGCTTGCCGACGGTGCCCACAGGTTCGAAGTCAGGGCGATCGACAAAGCTGGCAACGTCGACCAGAGTCCGGCGGTCTTCAGCTGGACGATCGACGCTACCGCGCCGCAGACCCAGATTGGATCGCACCCGAACGCGCTCAGCGCCTCGGCCTCGGCGAGCTTCGCCTTCAGCGGCGAAGACGGCTCGGGCTCCGGGGTCGCCTCCTACGAATGCCGTCTCGATTCGAGCGAAGTCAAAGACTGGGCCGCCTGCTCCTCGCCGAAGGAATACACCGCCCTCGCCGACGGCTCGCATACCTTCGAAGTGCGGGCCGTCGACAAAGCCGGCAACGCCGACGCCTCGCCGGCGAGCTTCGGCTGGACCGTCGACGCGACGGCGCCGACGACCCAGATCGACTCCGGCCCATCGTCGCTCGTGGCCAGCGCCAAAGCCACCTTCGCCTTCAGCGGTAGCGATACCGGCGGCTCCGGGGTCGCCTCCTACCAGTGCCGCCTGGATTCGACCCAGCAGGCCGATTGGGGAAGCTGCTCTTCGCCGAAGGAATACAGCGGCCTCGCCGACGGCAGCCACACCTTCGAAGTCCGCGCGGTCGACGTGGCCGGCAACGCCGACGCCAGCCCCGCGGTCTCGACCTGGACCGTCGACACGACCGCGCCGACCACCCAGATCGAATCGCAGCCGGCGTCGCTGAGCGCCTCGGCCGGCGCCCAGCTCGAATTCTCAGGCAGCGACACCGGAGGCTCGGGGATCGCCTCCTACGAATGCCGTCTCGACTCGACCCAGCAGGCCGATTGGGGGAGTTGCACCTCGCCGAAGGACTACACGGGTCTGGCTGACGGCAGCCACAAGTTCGAAGTGCGTGCCGTCGACCATGCCGGCAACGCCGATGCGACCCCGGCGGTCGCGACTTGGACGGTAGACACGACAGCACCCGATACTCAGATCTCCGCGAACCCGCCGGCGCTCAGCTCCTCCGCCAAAGCGACCTTCGCCTTCAGCGGCAACGACGGCTCGGGCTCCGGCGTCGCCTCTTACCAGTGCCGCCTCGACTCGAGCGAAGCCAAAGACTGGGCCTCGTGCACCTCGTCGACGGAATACACGGGCCTCGCCGACGGCTCGCACACCTTCGAAGTCAGGGCGATCGACCAGGCGGGCAATGCCGACGCGACGCCCGCGGTCTCGACCTGGACCGTGGACACCACCGCGCCGCAGACCCAGATCGACTCCGGCCCCTCGTCCCTGGTCGCCACCGCCAAAGCCACATTCGCCTTCAGCGGCAATGACGGCTCCGGATCGGGCGTCGCCTCCTACGAATGCCGTCTCGATTCGAGCGAAGTCAAAGACTGGGCCGCCTGCTCCTCGCCGAAGGAATACACCGCCCTCGCCGACGGCTCGCATACCTTCGAAGTGCGGGCCGTCGACAAAGCCGGCAACGCCGACGCCTCGCCGGCGAGCTTCGGCTGGACCGTCGACGCGACGGCGCCGACGACCCAGATCGACTCCGGCCCATCGTCGCTCGTGGCCAGCGCCAAAGCCACCTTCGCCTTCAGCGGTAGCGATACCGGCGGCTCCGGGGTCGCCTCCTACCAGTGCCGCCTGGATTCGACCCAGCAGGCCGATTGGGGAAGCTGCTCTTCGCCGAAGGAATACAGCGGCCTCGCCGACGGCAGCCACACCTTCGAAGTCCGCGCGGTCGACGTGGCCGGCAACGCCGACGCCAGCCCCGCGGTCTCGACCTGGACCGTCGACACGACCGCGCCGACCACCCAGATCGAATCGCAGCCGGCGTCGCTGAGCGCCTCGGCCGGCGCCCAGCTCGAATTCTCAGGCAGCGACACCGGAGGCTCGGGGATCGCCTCCTACGAATGCCGTCTCGACTCGACCCAGCAGGCCGATTGGGGGAGTTGCACCTCGCCGAAGGACTACACGGGTCTGGCTGACGGCAGCCACAAGTTCGAAGTGCGTGCCGTCGACCATGCCGGCAACGCCGATGCGACCCCGGCGGTCGCGACTTGGACGGTAGACACGACAGCACCCGATACTCAGATCTCCGCGAACCCGCCGGCGCTCAGCTCCTCCGCCAAAGCGACCTTCGCCTTCAGCGGCAACGACGGCTCGGGCTCCGGCGTCGCCTCTTACCAGTGCCGCCTCGACTCGAGCGAAGCCAAAGACTGGGCCTCGTGCACCTCGTCGACGGAATACACGGGCCTCGCCGACGGCTCGCACACCTTCGAAGTCAGGGCGATCGACCAGGCGGGCAATGCCGACGCGACGCCCGCGGTCTCGACCTGGACCGTGGACACCACCGCGCCGCAGACCCAGATCGACTCCGGCCCGGCCGCGTTGACGACGGCCACCGCGGCTGAATTCGAATTCTCGGCTTCGGATGGAGGCGGCTCCGGCGTCGCCTCCTACGAATGCCGCCTGGATTCGAGTCAGGCGGGTGACTGGATGGCCTGCGCCTCGCCGAAGGAATACGCCTCGCTCGCCGACGGCGCCCATACGTTCGAAGTGCGGGCGGTCGACAAAGCGGGCAACGCCGACGCGACCCCGGCCGTCTCGACCTGGACCGTGGACACGACCGCTCCCGACACCCAGATCGACTCCAAGCCGCCATCGCTCAGTCCTTCCGCCAAAGCCGAATTCGCCTTCAGCGGCAGCGACTCGGGTGGCTCCGGCGTCGCCTCCTACGAATGCCGCCTGGACTCCAGCCAGGAAGCCGACTGGCACACCTGCTCCTCGCCGAAGGAATACGCATCGCTCGCCGACGGCGCCCATACGTTCGAAGTGCGGGCGGTCGACAAAGCGGGCAACGCCGACGCGACCCCGGCCGTCTCGACCTGGACCGTGGACACGACCGCTCCCGACACCCGGATCGACTCCAAGCCGCCGTCGCTCAGTCCTTCCGCCAAAGCCGAATTCGCCTTCAGCGGCAACGACGGCTCGGGCTCGGGAGTCGCCTCCTACGAATGCCGCCTCGACTCGACCCAAGAAGCGGACTGGGGGAGCTGCTCCTCGCCGAAGACCTACGAAGGCCTCGGCGACGGCTCGCACACGCTCGAAGTGCGGTCGACCGACCAGGCGGGCAACACGGATCCGTCCCCGGCGAGCTACACGTGGACGATCGACACCACAGCCCCGAACACGCAGATCTCCTCGAGCCCAGTCTCACTGACAAGCGAAACGGCGGCCGAATTCGCCTTCGGCGGCAGCGACTCGGGCGGTTCCGGCGTCGCCGCCTACGAATGCCGGATCGATTCGACGCAGAGCGCCGACTGGCACGCCTGCTCCTCGCCGAAGCAATACACCGGCCTCGCCGACGGCAGCCACACCTTCGAAGTCCGGGCGATCGACCAAGCCGGGAACGTCGACCAGACGCCCGCCGCCCGAAGCTGGACGATCGACGCCACCGCTCCGACGACCCAGATCGACGCCGGCCCGTCGTCCCTGGTCGCCACCGCCAAAGCGGAATTCGCCTTCTCGGGCGCCGACGCGGGCGGTTCCGGCGTCGCCTCCTACGAATGCCGTCTGGATTCGACCCAGGAAGCCGATTGGCAGGCCTGCGTCTCGCCCAAGACCTACGAAGGCCTCAGCGACGGCTCACACAGCTTCGAAGTACGCGCCGTCGACCACGCCGGCAACGCCGACGGGACGCCGGCGGCCTCGACCTGGGTGGCTGACACCACCGCGCCGCAGACGCAGATCTCCGCGAACCCGGCGGCGCTGAGCTCCTCGGCCAAAGCGGCATTCGCCTTCAGCGGCGACGACGGCTCGGGCTCCGGCGTCGCCTCGCTCGAATGCCGCCTCGACTCCTCCCAGCAGGCCGACTGGCACCCGTGCGCCTCGCCCAAGACCTACGAAGGCCTCGCCGACGGCAGCCACAGCTTCGAAGCGCGGGCGATCGATGCGGCCGGCAACGCCGACGGGTCGCCTGCCGCATACAGCTGGACGATCGACACGACCCCGCCGGTCGTCGCGATCGACTCGCTCTCCAAGGCCCTCGTGGGAGCCGGCCAGTCGAGCGAAGTGCACTGGCACTCGAACGAGAACGGCTCCTTCGAACTGCGCGTGGGGGGGAGCGACTGCACCGGCGGCACCCAGATCGCGTCGGGCGCCTACACCGGCGCTCCGGCACAGCACACCTCTGTCGTCGCCGCGACGGATCTGGCCGAAGGCGCCAACACGCTGCGCGTCTGCGTGGCCGACGCCGCCGCGAACCGGGGTTCGACGACGGCAGGCGTCACCAAGGATGCGACCCCCCCCGACACCCAGATCGACACCCACCCCGCGGCCCTCTCCAACTCCGCCTCCGCCCAGTTCGCCTTCTCGGGCACCGACGCCGGCGGCTCGGGCGTGGCCTCCTATGAATGCCGCCGCGACTCCACCGAAGCAAGCGCCTGGTCGGCCTGCGCCTCCCCGCAGAGCTACAGCTCCCTCTCAGACGGCTCCCACACCTTCCAGGTGCGGGCCACCGATCAGGCCGCCAACACAGACGGCTCGCCCGCGACCTTCAACTGGACCGTCGACACCACCGCGCCCACCGCGACGATCGACGCCGGCCCCAGCGGGCTGACCAACGACCCAACCCCGACCTTCGAATTCCACTCCTCCGAGGCGGGCTCGAGCTTCGAGTGCTCGATCGACACCGGTACCCCGGCCTGGGGGGCATGCTCAGACCCCGGCGCCGACACGCCGCCGAGCGCCCTGGCCGACGGCAGCTGGACCTTCCGCGTGCGGGCCACCGATCAGGCCTCCAACACCGGCGCCGCGGCGAGCCGCTCCTTCACGGTCGACACCGCCGCCCCGGGCGCCCCGAGCCTGCAATCCAGCGCACCGCCCTCGCCCGCCAACGACAACTCGCCGAAGATCATCGGCAGCGCCCCGGCGGGCTCCACCGTGCGCCTCTATGAAGGAGCCGACTGCTCGGGCTCCCCGATCGCCACCGTCTCGGCCGCCGCGCTTGAAGCCGGGATCACGGTCAGCGTCCCCGATGACTCCACCACTGCCTTCCGCGCCACCGCGACCTCGGCGGCGGGCAACCTCTCGGGCTGCTCGGCCCCCCTCACCTACACCGAGGACTCCACGGCGCCCACCACCCAGATCGACACCCATCCCGCCGCGCTGACGGGCTCGGCCGCCGCGCAGTTCACCTTCAGCGGCACCGATGGCTCGGGCTCGGGCGTCGCTTCCTATGAATGCCGCCTGGACTCCAGCCAGGCCGGCGACTGGGCGCCCTGCGCCTCGCCCAAGTCCTATGGCTCCCTCGCCGAGGGCGCCCACACCTTCGAAGTCCGCGCCACCGACAAAGCCGCCAACGTCGACGCCACCCCGGCCGCCTTCACCTGGTCGGTCGACACCACCGCCCCGCAGACCCAGATCGACTCCCACCCCGCGGCCCTGATGGCCAGCCCCTCGGCCCAGTTCGCCTTCTCGGGCACCGACACCGGCGGCTCGGGCGTCGCCTCCTATCAGTGCCGGATCGACTCCACCGAACCCTCCGCCTGGAGCGCCTGCGCCTCGCCCAAGTCCTACGGCTCCCTCGCCGATGGCGCCCACAGCTTCGAAGTGCGGGCGATCGATGCGGCCGGAAACTCCGACGGGTCCCCGGCGTCCTTCGACTGGACGGTCGACACCACCCCCCCCGACACCCAGATCGACACCCACCCCGCGGCCCTCTCCAACTCCGCCTCCGCCCAGTTCGCCTTCTCGGGCACCGACGCCGGCGGCTCGGGCGTGGCCTCCTATGAATGCCGCCGCGACTCCACCGAAGCAAGCGCCTGGTCGGCCTGCGCCTCCCCGCAGAGCTACAGCTCCCTCTCAGACGGCTCCCACACCTTCCAGGTGCGGGCCACCGATCAGGCCGCCAACACAGACGGCTCGCCCGCGACCTTCAACTGGACCGTCGACACCACCGCGCCCACCGCGACGATCGACGCCGGCCCCAGCGGGCTGACCAACGACCCAACCCCGACCTTCGAATTCCACTCCTCCGAGGCGGGCTCGAGCTTCGAGTGCTCGATCGACACCGGTACCCCGGCCTGGGGGGCATGCTCAGACCCCGGCGCCGACACGCCGCCGAGCGCCCTGGCCGACGGCAGCTGGACCTTCCGCGTGCGGGCCACCGATCAGGCCTCCAACACCGGCGCCGCGGCGAGCCGCTCCTTCACGGTCGACACCGCCGCCCCGGGCGCCCCGAGCCTGCAATCCAGCGCACCGCCCTCGCCCGCCAACGACAACTCGCCGAAGATCATCGGCAGCGCCCCGGCGGGCTCCACCGTGCGCCTCTATGAAGGAGCCGACTGCTCGGGCTCCCCGATCGCCACCGTCTCGGCCGCCGCGCTTGAAGCCGGGATCACGGTCAGCGTCCCCGATGACTCCACCACTGCCTTCCGCGCCACCGCGACCTCGGCGGCGGGCAACCTCTCGGGCTGCTCGGCCCCCCTCACCTACACCGAGGACTCCACGGCGCCCACCACCCAGATCGACACCCATCCCGCCGCGCTGACGGGCTCGGCCGCCGCGCAGTTCACCTTCAGCGGCACCGATGGCTCGGGCTCGGGCGTCGCTTCCTATGAATGCCGCCTGGACTCCAGCCAGGCCGGCGACTGGGCGCCCTGCGCCTCGCCCAAGTCCTATGGCTCCCTCGCCGAGGGCGCCCACACCTTCGAAGTCCGCGCCACCGACAAAGCCGCCAACGTCGACGCCACCCCGGCCGCCTTCACCTGGTCGGTCGACACCACCGCCCCGCAGACCCAGATCGACTCCCACCCCGCGGCCCTGATGGCCAGCCCCTCGGCCCAGTTCGCCTTCTCGGGCACCGACACCGGCGGCTCGGGCGTCGCCTCCTATCAGTGCCGGATCGACTCCACCGAACCCTCCGCCTGGAGCGCCTGCGCCTCGCCCAAGTCCTACGGCTCCCTCGCCGATGGCGCCCACAGCTTCGAAGTGCGGGCGATCGATGCGGCCGGAAACTCCGACGGGTCCCCGGCGTCCTTCGACTGGACGGTCGACACCACCCCCCCCGACACCCAGATCGACACCCACCCCGCGGCCCTCTCCAACTCCGCCTCCGCCCAGTTCGCCTTCTCGGGCACCGACGCCGGCGGCTCGGGCGTGGCCTCCTATGAATGCCGCCGCGACTCCACCGAAGCAAGCGCCTGGTCGGCCTGCGCCTCCCCGCAGAGCTACAGCTCCCTCTCAGACGGCTCCCACACCTTCCAGGTGCGGGCCACCGATCAGGCCTCCAACACAGACGGCTCGCCCGCGACCTTCAACTGGACCGTCGACACCACCGCGCCCACCGCGACGATCGACGCCGGCCCCAGCGGGCTGACCAACGACCCAACCCCGACCTTCGAATTCCACTCCTCCGAGGCGGGCTCGAGCTTCGAGTGCTCGATCGACACCGGTACCCCGGCCTGGGGGGCATGCTCAGACCCCGGCGCCGACACGCCGCCGAGCGCCCTGGCCGACGGCAGCTGGACCTTCCGCGTGCGGGCCACCGATCAGGCCTCCAACACCGGCGCCGCGGCGAGCCGCTCCTTCACGGTCGACACCGCCGCCCCGGGCGCCCCGAGCCTGCAATCCAGCGCACCGCCCTCGCCCGCCAACGACAACTCGCCGAAGATCATCGGCAGCGCCCCGGCGGGCTCCACCGTGCGCCTCTATGAAGGAGCCGACTGCTCGGGCTCCCCGATCGCCACCGTCTCGGCCGCCGCGCTTGAAGCCGGGATCACGGTCAGCGTCCCCGATGACTCCACCACTGCCTTCCGCGCCACCGCGACCTCGGCGGCGGGCAACCTCTCGGGCTGCTCGGCCCCCCTCACCTACACCGAGGACTCCACGGCGCCCACCACCCAGATCGACACCCATCCCGCCGCGCTGACGGGCTCGGCCGCCGCGCAGTTCACCTTCAGCGGCACCGATGGCTCGGGCTCGGGCGTCGCTTCCTATGAATGCCGCCTGGACTCCAGCCAGGCCGGCGACTGGGCGCCCTGCGCCTCGCCCAAGTCCTATGGCTCCCTCGCCGAGGGCGCCCACACCTTCGAAGTCCGCGCCACCGACAAAGCCGCCAACGTCGACGCCACCCCGGCCGCCTTCACCTGGTCGGTCGACACCACCGCCCCGCAGACCCAGATCGACTCCCACCCCGCGGCCCTGATGGCCAGCCCCTCGGCCCAGTTCGCCTTCTCGGGCACCGACACCGGCGGCTCGGGCGTCGCCTCCTATCAGTGCCGGATCGACTCCACCGAACCCTCCGCCTGGAGCGCCTGCGCCTCGCCCAAGTCCTACGGCTCCCTCGCCGATGGCGCCCACAGCTTCGAAGTGCGGGCGATCGATGCGGCCGGAAACTCCGACGGGTCCCCGGCGTCCTTCGACTGGACGGTCGACACCACCCCCCCCGACACCCAGATCGACACCCACCCCGCGGCCCTCTCCAACTCCGCCTCCGCCCAGTTCGCCTTCTCGGGCACCGACGCCGGCGGCTCGGGCGTGGCCTCCTATGAATGCCGCCGCGACTCCACCGAAGCAAGCGCCTGGTCGGCCTGCGCCTCCCCGCAGAGCTACAGCTCCCTCTCAGACGGCTCCCACACCTTCCAGGTGCGGGCCACCGATCAGGCCGCCAACACAGACGGCTCGCCCGCGACCTTCAACTGGACCGTCGACACCACCGCGCCCACCGCGACGATCGACGCCGGCCCCAGCGGGCTGACCAACGACCCAACCCCGACCTTCGAATTCCACTCCTCCGAGGCGGGCTCGAGCTTCGAGTGCTCGATCGACACCGGTACCCCGGCCTGGGGGGCATGCTCAGACCCCGGCGCCGACACGCCGCCGAGCGCCCTGGCCGACGGCAGCTGGACCTTCCGCGTGCGGGCCACCGATCAGGCCTCCAACACCGGCGCCGCGGCGACCCGCTCCTTCGAAGTGGATGCGAGCGTTCCCTCGTCTCCCGTCCTGACCGCGACGATCCCCGCCTCGCCGGCCAACGACAACTCGCCAAAGGTCGCCGGCTCAGCGCCGGCCGGCACGACCGTGAAGCTGTACGCGAACGCCGACTGCAGCGGCGCGCCGGTCGCGGTCGTCGACCCAGGTGAACTGGCTGCCGGTGTCACGGTCACGGTTCCCGACAATTCCACGACGAGCTTCAGCGCCACCGCCACCTCGGTCGCCGAAATCACCTCGTCCTGCTCGACGCCGATCGCCTACGTCGAGGACTCGACCGAACCCGCCACCGAAGGGACGGACACCCCGAGCGAAACTCCGCCCAGCACCCTGGCGCTGCGCACCCCCGTCCGTCTGCTGAAGATCGAATACGACCTGCACCACGGCAGTGCCCGCCTGCTCTTCGACGTCCCCGGCCCGGGCTCGCTCTCGGTGACGGCGCCGACGCCGACCAGCCCCAAGGCCCTGCGCAAGCGCGCGACGCAGAAGGCGATTCTCTGGAGGAGATCGCACCAGATCCAGTCGAGGATCGTGCGCATCAGGCACGCCGGCAAGGTGCGCGTGCCGATTCGGCTCGCGGCTGCCGGACGCAGGCTCCTGCTCGAAGATGGCCGGCTCAAGGTCCGCGTCAGGATTGGCTACAAGGCCAAGGGGGAGGCGACGGTCAGCCGCATGATCGCGATCACCCTGAAGCAACGGGGTCCCCAGCGGGCCCAGCACCGTCGGCAGCCAGGTTGATCCAGCCGCCGAGGGTCCCAGCGCTCAGGGCTCGGGAATCGACGCCAGGTTGTCGTCCCAGACGTTGCCCGACCAGGTGACCGACCCCGAGAAATAGGCGCCTATGCCATAGCTGCCGCCGTAGGGATAGAGACCGTTGCTGTCCGAGCCGCCTTTGCAGTACCAGTGGCCGCTTTCTTTGGTTTCCGCCGTGCCGAGACAGCGGGCGATGTGGTTGCCGGTGATCGTCGTCTGCGCCCCAGAGGGGTTCGTGTTGTTTGCCTGGGGATAGAAGACGTAACCGCTGCCGGCAAGCAGGCTGTTCTTCACCGTGTACTTGTTGCCGCCGCCGCAGATCGTGTCGCCGAAGACCGTTGCGGTCTGGTTGACCTGGTTGATCAGGGTCGAGTGTTCGACCGCGATCGTGTCGGAGCAGACGTAGATGTCCTCGGCGTGGGCTCCCGAGTAGATCGAGGAGACGACCATGTAGGTGTCCTTCACGGTGCCGCCACCCTGCATGCACTCGTTGCAGTTGTAGAAGTAGTCGCGTTCGAGGGTGACGCCGTTGAAGCCGCGCACCGCTGCCTCGATCGTGCTCGAGCCGCTGCCCTTGCCGCCCGCGGTGACGTTTCTGATCACGTTGCCGGAACCGCTGTTGCTGATCGCCGCAGAACCGCTTCCGGTCGCCGTCGGCACGATCTTGACGTTTTCGATCGTGACGTTGCTGGCGTTGATCGTGATCGTCCCACTCACTTCCTTGTCCTTGACCACCGTCCCGTTGGTCGAGACCGTGATCGGGCCGGACGGCGTGAGAGTCCCGGAAGCCCCGGTGTTCGTCGTATCGGGGTAGCCGCACGAGTGCGGGGAGGAGTAGCAGTGGCTGGTCCCGGTCGGCGATTCTTCTTCCTCTTTTTCTTCGACCGCTTCGATCGTCCAGGTGTTGGTCGCCGGGCTGGGGTCGGTGTTGCCGGCGGAATCCGTCGCCCGCACCGAGAATGTGTGGGAGCCAACGCTCAGGCCGGCATAGGCCTTGGGCGACGTGCAACTGCTCCAGCTGCCGCTGTCCAGCTTGCACGCCATGGTCGAGCCGCTCTCGCTTGAGTTGAACGAGAAGCTGGCTGAAGTCGAGGTGGTCGTGCCGGCCGGAGCGGAGCTGATCGTCGTCTCCGGCGGGGTCGTGTCGGCGGGTGTTTCCGGTTCTTCCGCTTCTTCGGGTTCTTCCGCTTCTTCCGCGGCTGCCTGGACCGAGAAGGAGTGCCGGCTGGAATCCACTTCGCCGTCGGCGTCGGAGACGCTCAAGGTGACGTACTTCGTATCGGCCACCTGGAAGGTGAACGGCAGCGCGCAGCCGTTGTGCGTCTCCCAGACCGTGCTGCCGCTCTGGTCTTCGAACGACCAGGTGCAGGCTAGTGGGCTGTCGCCTTGGGATGCGGTGCCGTCTAGGGTGACCGACACCCCAACCTGCGCGTTTGCCGGTGGGGTCCAGATTGCGTGGGCGACGATGTTCGGCGGCGAGGGTTCTTCGGGCTCTTCTGGCGTTTCGGGAGGCTGGGGCGCTTCTTCTTCCTGTTCAGGCGTTTCAACGGGAGGAGTTTCCACCGGCGTGCCTTCTGAGGCCGGTTCTTCCTGTGTGGTTTCAGGTGGGGTCGGTTCCGGTTCGGAATGGTGAGAGTGATCGTGATGACCCCGGACCGGCCTTCCACGCCCAACCGCGAGACGGTCGGACACCCCGATGTGCCTCAGGGAGCGCCGGGGCGCTTCATGCGATCGCGCGACGACGGTCTTCTGCCCGAACACGCCACCGGAGCGCGCCAGCGCCCAGCCGCCGCCGAGAGAGGCCAGCGCTATGAGGGCGACGCAAAGGGTGACGAGCGGGCGGAGGGACCTGTTGGGGTTGACGCGCGGACGATTGGAACGACGGGCTCTTCCGGTCATACTGGAAAGCTCGGCCGTTCACCGCCGTCGATGACTTCGGTTATGCCTCCTCAGACGGATGTTCTAGGCAGGCGGAATTCACGGCAGGACCTCGGGGGTGCTTTGCCGCGGTAGCTGCGTGGATCGCCGCGGTGCGCCGAAATGGAGCGATCAGGTGCCCGCGAAGCCGGCCACGCCGGCCGCGATTCGCTCGATCTGCTCGTCGGTCAGCGTGGGAAAGACGGGCAGGGAACAGATCTCACCCGCCAGCCGCTCGGCCACTGGAAGGCTGCCGGGGGCAAGGCCCGCGCTCGCATATGCAGGCTGCAGATGGATCGGCGTCGGGTAGTGAATCGCAGACGAGATTCCCTCGCCGTCGAGGTGCTCGCGCAAGGCGTCGCGGACCTCAGAGCGCACGACGAAGAGGTGAAAGACGTGGTCGCCGTCGGCCGTCGGCGGGGGAGGGGCAAGCACGTCGGCGCCCGCGAGCGCTTCGCGCAACCCGGCGCCGGCCTTGCGCCGAGCGTCGTTGGCCCGGTCGAGGCGCTGCAGCTTGACCCTCAGGATCGCGGCCTGCAGGGCGTCGAGGCGGTCGGTGCGCGCCGGCATCTCGTGGTGGTGCCGCGCGCCCTCGCCGTGCGAGCGCAGCAGTCGGACCCGCTCAGCGAGATCCTGGTCGCCGGTCACCACCGCGCCGCCATCGCCCCAGGCGCCGAGGTTCTTGGTCGGGTAGAAGCTGAAGCAGCCGGCGTCGCCGATCGATCCGGCCGGACGCCCGCGGTACCGGGCGCCGTGCGCCTGGCAGGCGTCCTCGACCACCGCGATGCCCCGCGCCCGGCAGAGCTCGAGCAGCGGGCCCATCTCCACCGTGCGCCCGTAGAGGTGAACCGGGATCACGCAGCGGGTGCGCGACGTGACCGCCCGCTCGGCGATCTCGGCCGTGAGCAGTGCCGTCTCCTCGTCGACGTCGACAAGCACCGGCGTGGCCCCGGCGGCGCTGACCGCCTCGGCGGTGGCGATGAAGCTGTTGGTGGGGACGACGACCTCGTCACCCGGCCCGATCTCGAGGCCGCGCAGGGCGAGCTCAAGAGCGGCCGTGCCGGAGGAGACGCCGACCGCGTGGCCGGCCTCACACCAGGCGGCGAACTCGCGCTCGAAGCCCTCGACCTCTTCGCCAAGCGTGAACGCCGCCCGCGCGGCGACGTCGGCCACGACCTCGAGCAGCTCGGCGAGCAGCTCGGGATCGCCGTTGTCGAGCCGGGTGAAGGGCACTCGCTCGAGCGCGCCGGCGTCGCTTGCGCCCGGCCTGGCGAAAGCGGCGTTTGGGCTCACGCGATCGTCCCCTCGGGGGATGGTTCGTAGCCAAGGGCCGCCGGCGTGCCGGCCGGCGCCAGGGCGAGGTCGACGAAGACCGCGGCCGCCTCCTTGCGCGAGTGGACCCCGAACTTGGTGAAGACGGACGCCAGGTGGCTCTTGACCGTGCTTTCCGCCAGATAGAGACGCTCGGCGATCTCGGCGTTGGTCAGGCCCTCTCCCACCAGGGTGAGCACCTGATGCTCACGGTGCGAGAGCGTCGGCCGCTCGACGCTGGCACGAAGCTTGCGCGGGACGACCGACTGGCCGCTGGCCACGGCGCGGATCGTGGCGGCGAGGGTGAGCTCCAGGTTGGGCTCGAAGACCAGCGCGTCGGCGCCCGCGTCGAGCGCCCGGCGCACGGCGGCGCCGGTCGCCGGCTGGGAGACGACGATCACCGCGGCCTCGCCGGCTTCGCGGCGCATACGGCGCAGGCGGGTGACCTCCTGCGGCACGTCGATGTCGCAGAGCATCGTCACGATCGTCGACTCGTCGACGGTGCACTCCGCGAGTGGCGCGCCGGAGGCGAGGGTCAGCGGTGGGTCGAGGTCGAGCTCGGCGATCACCGAGACGATGCGGGCGCGGACACCGGCGTCCTGGGCCACGACGATCGCCGATGAGAGGCCGGCGACGGGAGAACGCTCCCGCCGCTGTTCCAGGGCTGGCATGCAGAAAGAACGTGGGTGGAACCCCCGAGCTTCCACATGCGCGCAAGCCGGTCCGCGCCTGGGTCGTTGGTCGTTCGATGGCAGATTTTGCTCACCCGACCGCGGCGCCGACCGCAACCGGGGCGCCGGTCAACGAGGCGCCACACCGCCTGATTGCCGAGGTCGAGTTCGGCGACGGCGTCGTCGTCCATGCCTTCACCAACCTCTACGGCTGCCGGATCGGCGCTCGCACCCGGATCGGGACGTTCGTCGAGGTGCAGCGCGGGGCGCAGATCGGCGCTGCCTGCAAGGTCCAGAGCCACACCTTCATCTGCGACGGCGTGCGGATCGGGGACGAGTGCTTCGTCGGCCACGGGGTCACCTTCGTCAACGACAAGTTCCCCCGCGCCACCGACGGCGAGGGCGAGCTGCAGACCGAGGCCGACTGGGAGCTGCTCGAGACCGTGGTCGAGCGCGGCGCGACGATCGGCTCGGGCGCCACGGTGCTCGGCGGCATCCGCATCGGCGCCGGCGCGACGATCGGCGCCGGCGCGGTCGTCACCCGAGACGTTCCCGCCGGCGCGACCGTGGTCGGCAACCCCGCCCGCGAGCGGTAGAGCGCCGGGCGCCAACCCGGGCGGCGTCAGGGCGCCGCCAGCACCTCGACCGCCGCCAGGTTCCAGCGATCGCCGCTCGGCGCGGTGTCGTCGATCGCGACGCTGGTCCCCGCGGCCGGCGTCGGTTTGGCCTGGCGCTGGGCCCAGAAGGTGTCGCCGCTGGCGCTGAGGAACTGGTCGACCAGTTCCTGGCCGAAGCCGGGCGTGCGCGCCTTGGCCGAGTCCCAGTCATCGCCCACGCCCCAGACCCAGCTGCCGGGCCGGGTGGTGCTCAGCGAGACCGAGGGCGCGCCGCTGGCGGCCGAGCCGGAGACGCCGGCCCCGTTTGCCGCCGTGTCGGCCCCCTCGAAGGCCGCCACGGTGATCGCTCCCTGATAGCCACCGGCGGCGCGACTGGCGGCGATCGTCGCGCCGTTCAGCTTCGCCGGGGCGACGGCCTGCCAGATCTCGGCGGTGCCCGCCTGGGCGTTGGCCCGCTTGCGCAGTGTCCAGCTCAGCCCGCCGCCGCTGACACCGGTGATCGACTGCGCGCCGTTCGCGTTCGGGCCGTCGGAGGCGATCAGGGCGAGCAGCAGCTCGTTGGGCTGCGCCGTGCTCAGCGAAGGTGCGGAGATCGTCGAGCCGCCCGAGCTCTGGTGGGTGCTGACCGTGGTGTCGAGCGTGAGCGGTCCAGGGGTTCCGCCTTCTTCGCCGCCTTCTTCCGGTTCTTCGGTTTCTTCGCCCGCTTCTTCTTCGCCGGTTTCTTCCGAGGCGGGGAAGCGGACGAAGGAGGCGACGGAGGGCACGCCTTCGCCGTTGACGATGAAGAGCATGTAGTAGCCGGGCGGCACCTCGTCGCGGTTCGCCGGCATCTGCACGTCGAGCCCGCCCGTGGTCTGGGTGAAGCTCAACGACATGGCCCGCGCATTCTGGTCGAAGGCGTGGGTGACCGAGCCGGTGCGGATCAGCGAGACTCGCGAGATCGAGGCGCCGTCCGGGGTGGCGACGAACTGACTCGCGCCGTATTCGCCGGTCGCCGGCGCCGATTCGATCGTCGGCCGCGGTCCCTTGAAGAGGTAGGGCGGCGAGAAGATCTGGGCGCTGCGCTGGTCGCTCACCCCCGGGTCGCCGCCGCCACCGGCGACGTACACCCGCCCGTCGGGCAGCAGCACGGCGACCGAGTGGTAGAGGCGGGGTGCGCTCATCGCCGCATACGTGCGCCAGGCCCCGCTCGCCGGGTTCCAGCCTTCAGCCTGCAGAACAGCGTGCGAGTCGACGAAGCCGGACTTGTCCGTGCCGCCACCCGTGGCCAGCACGGTGCCATCGGGCAGGTTGGTGAGATTGAGGAAGCTGCGCGGGAATTTCATGCTGGTGGTCGGCTGCCAGGTGGCACCGGGCTGGTTCATGTCCAGCGTGTAGGCGGTGCTCAGCGAGCTGCCCGAGAAGCCGTCGTCGGCCGCGGATCCGGCCTTGACGAAACGACCCGGGGCGTAGTTGGCGATGCTGCCGCCGTCGATCACGCGTGAGTCGATCGTCGTCCACTGGCCCGTGGAGAGGTCGAGTTCCTCGCTGGTCGTCGGGACCTCGGAGCCGCCCAGATGGACGATGCGGCCGTCGGGCAGCTGGTAGATGAAGGGGTAGATCGGCATCGTGTGGCTGGCCGCGGTGAGGCTCTGCCAGCTGTTGCTCGCCGGCGTGTAGAGCTCGGGCACGGCGACGATGTCGCCCGCGTTCTTGTCGTCACCCGAGGTGACCAGGACCTTGCCGTTGGCAAGCGTCGTGCCGGTCGCGTACCAGCGCGGGTAGTGCATCGGCGCCAGCGCTTCCCAGGTCTGGCTGTGCCAGTCAAAGGCGGTGAGGTCGGGGACGCCGAGTCCGCCGGAGGTCGAGGTGCCGCCGATCACGAGGACCCGACCGTCGGCCAGGACGGCCTGCCCAGCGCAGAAGAGGTCCGCGGCGGCATCCGGGATCTTGGTGACCGCGCCGGTGCTCGGGTTCAGCACGTACTGCTGGCCTCCACTGGCGAAATCGCCCTGCCAGAGCAGGATGCGCCCCGTGGGCAGAAGGGCCGAGTGAATCGCGACGGCCGGCAGGGGGATCAGCGGCCCCCATTCGCCGGTCTGGCTCGGTCCTTCGCCGGCACCTTCTTCTCCGCCTCCGTTTTCAGATTCTTCTTGACCCGTTTCTTCTTCGGTTTCTTCGCCTTCTTCTGTTTCGCCCGCGCCTTCTTCACCGCCGCCCTCGCCGGCCAGCACCTCGACCGCCGCCAGGTTCCAGCGATCGCCGCTCGGCGCGGTGTCGTCGATCGCGACGCTGGTCCCAGCGGCCGGCGTCGGTTTGGCCTGGCGCTGAGCCCAGAAGGTGTCGCCGCTGGCGCTGAGGAACTGGTCGACCAGTTCCTGGCCGGAGCCGGGCGTGCGCGCCTTGGCCGAGTCCCAGTCATCGCCCACGCCCCAGACCCAGCTGCCGGGCCGGGTGGTGCTCAGTGAGACCGAGGGCGCGCCGCTGGCGGCCGAGCCGGAGACGCCGGCCCCGTTTGCCGCCGTGTCGGCCCCCTCGAAGGCCGCCACGGTGATCGCTCCCTGATAGCCGCCGGCGGCGCGACTGGCGGCGATCGTCGCGCCGTTCAGCTTCGCCGGGGCGACGGCCTGCCAGATCTCGGCGGTGCCCGCCTGGGCGTTGGCCCGCTTGCGCAGTGTCCAGCTCAGCCCGCCGCCGCTGACACCGGTGATCGACTGCGCGCCGTTCGCGTTCGGGCCGTCGGAGGCGATCAGGGCGAGCAGCAGCTCGTTGGGCTGCGCCGTGCTCAGCGAAGGTGCGGAGATCGTCGAGCCGCCCGAGCTCTGGTGGGTGCTGACCGTGGTGTCGAGCGTGAGCGGTCCAGGGGTTCCGCCTTCTTCGCCGCCTTCTTCCGGTTCTTCGGTTTCTTCGCCCGCTTCTTCTTCGCCGGCTTCTTCTTCTTCTTCAGGTTCTTCCGGTTCTTCCGGCTCCGTCGCTTCGGCTTCGGCGGGCAGCACCTCGACCGTGGCGAGGTTCCACCGGTCCGTGGTCGGCGCCGTGTCGTTCAGCGTCGCCATGGTGCCGCCGAACGGTGTCGCAACGTCTTGCCGTTGCACCCAGATGGTGTCGCCGACCGAGGCGAGGAACTCGTCGACCTTGGTCTGGCCCGCGCCGACTGTGCGAGCAACCGCCCGGTCCCAGTCGTTGCCGACTCCCCAGATCATCGATCCGGCTCGCGTCGCGGTGAGCGTCGCCTTCGGTTCGCCGCTGCCGGCACTCGCCGTCGCGGAGGCGCCGTCCGCCACCAGGTCGGCGCCGGTGAAGCTGACGACGGTGATCGCGCCGAGGTAAGAGCCGCTGCCGCGCGTCGCGGTCACGGTCGCGTTGGTCAGCGTCGCCGAGGCGTCGGCGGCCCAGATCTCGGCCGTGCCCGCCTGCGCGTTGGCCCGCTGCCGCAGGCGCCAGGTGAGCCCACCGCCGCTGACGCTGGAGATCGTCTGCGTGCCACCGCTGGCCGGCCCGTCGGAGGCGATGAACGCGAGCAGGAGCTCACCCGGTTCGCTCGTGCTGAAGGCGGGGGAGGAGACGGTCTTCGCCGCCTTTGTTTGGTGGGTCGAGACCGTTTTGTCGACGGCGAGCGTGGCCGCCGACGCTGAGGATGCGCACAGGGCGGCCGCCAGCCCCAAGCTGAGTAGGAAGAGGAGCGCCGTGCGCCCCGGCCATCTATTACTGGTCATCGCTGCATAACCCCGGGTTCGGGAGGTGTATAGCCAGCGGGCGGCGGGGTCAATGCCGCGCCGCCGAATGGGTACGAATTCCGTACGACGCGTGAGACGCGGTGCTTTTGCAGACAGGACGGCGCAAGTGCCGAGCGCCGAGCGCCGTTATGACGACGTGAGCCGGAGAGTCCCCTCGTCGCCCGCCGAAGCGCGGGCGCCCGTCCCCGACGCGCGGGTGGTGATCGTCGCGGGAGACGGCGAGCGCCGGGTCGGAGCCGCGCTTTCCAGCGTGCTTGGCCACGCCGGCTGGCTCGACCTGGACGCCGTCGTCGTCGACACCGGGGACGGACGCGTCGCCGCCCACGTCAACGAGCATTTTCTCGACGTCCAAACGGTAGAGCTTCCCGGCCGGGGCTTCGGCGACGCCTGCAACAGGGCGCTCGAGGGCAGCGAGGCGCGTTGCGCGCTCTTCCTCAGCCCGGCGCTCGAAATCTTCGAGGGGGACTTGGCGCCGCTCGTCGCCGGCCTCGACCGGCGTCCGCGGCTGGCTTTGCTCGGCGTGCGGCACCTGGATGCGGCCGGGTCGCTCTTGCCCAGCATCCGTCGCTTCCCCTCATCGCGCCACATGCTCGCCGAAGCGCTGGGGCTCGACCGGCTGCCGGCGACCCGCAGGGTGCTGGGCGAGCACGAGCTCGACCGGCGCAGATACGCGCGCGAGACCGAGTGCGACTGGACCGCCGGATTCGTCCTCGTGCGCCGCGCCGCCTTCGAGGAGGTCGGCCGTTTCGACCCCCGCTTCGTGCGTTCCGCCGCCGAAGCCGACCTCTGCCTGCGCCTGCGGCGCGGCGGCTGGGGCGTCGTCCATACGCCTGCCATGACGGTGCGCCGGCGGTTCCTCGGGCGTCGCGAGCGGACCCGGCTCGAGGCGCAGACCGCCTACGCGCGGATGCAGTTCGCCCGCAAGCACTTCCCGTGGGCCGCCGCCGAGTACCGCTGGGCGATGACCCTGCGCTACGCGCTGCGCGCCGCCGTCCACTCGGTCTCGCGCCGTGGCCGGGCCGGGGCCGGCCAAGCAGCCTGCGCCGCGCTCGCCACTGTCCGCCGCGGCCGCGCGCCCTACGGCGAGCCTTCGCCGCTTTAGGCCGTCCAGAGCCCAGCCAGCGGAACGGCCCAGATTCGGTCGTCGAGCTCCGAGCGTCCACTTGGCTCGCCACTGAGTCGCGGTTCGGAGTTTAGACGGGGTTTAGAGGCCGGATGACTCGGAGTTTCCAGGGCGGACAATTCGGAATACGTGACCCCGAGCCCCGATCAAGCCACGATCGTCAGCGCGCCCGGCTCGGCCCGCAGCGCCATCTCGGTCTTCTCGCCGATGTAGTCGCCGTCGACCTGGACCGGGAAGGGGCGGACGATGCCGTCCTTGGTCTCCGAGATCGAGGCGATGGTCGCCTCGGAGACGCCCTCGAAGTGGTCGATGCGGCGGTGGCGGGCCGCCGGCCGATCGGCGCTGAAGAGGCGGGCGATCAGGGTCGGCATGTCGCGCTGCGCCGCCCGCTGCAGAACGCCCAGGGCGAGCGTGCCGTCGTCGATCTCGACGTTCTCGCAGACGCGCACCGGTTTGCTGGCGAAGTAGGTGAACGGGTCGGAGTTCTGGGCCAGGGCGGTGACCCCCTCGGCGCTCTCGCCGCCGCCGGTCCGCACCCGCAGCCGCACCGGGTTGACCAGGTAGGAGCGATAGAAGGCCGAGATCGCCGCCCAGCTGAAGTAGTAGGGCCCGGCCACCGACTTCATCCGCGGGTGGGCGTCGACCCGCTTGACCACGGTCGCGTCGATCCCCGCTCCGCAGGAGAAGACGAAATGCCGCTCGTTGGCCCGGCCCAGGTCGATCCGCCGCGGCGCCCACTCGTCGGCCAGCGCCAGCAGGTGCTCGGTCGCGTCGACCACGTCGTTGGGGATGCCCAGCGTGCGGCAGACGACGTTGGTCGAGCCTCCGGGTAGCACCGAGACCGGCACGTCGGTCCCCGCCAGCCCGTTGACCACCTCGTTCAGCGTCCCGTCCCCGCCGAAAGCGACCACCACGTCATAGCCGTGGTCCCGCACCTCCCGCCCGATCTCCGTCGCGTGGTTCTGCGCCTCGGTGTCGACCGTCTCCACATCGAAGCGCCCCTGCAGCGCGTAGACCACCAGGTTCTTCAGCCGGTCCGAGACCGTCGTCGCGTACGGGTTGACGATGATCAGCATCCGCTTCTTGGCGGAGCGCGCCTTACCCGGCCGCCTCATACCTGACCACCTCCCCGTCCTCGACTTCCCGCACGCGCCCCTCGTTGACCAGCAGGTCGGCGTGGCCGATCACCTCGGAGAGGGTCAGGTAGGCCTGGGTGACGGCGACGTTGCCCCAGATCGCCTGGGCGATCTCATACCCGGTGCGGGGGCGCTCGGCGATCAGGCCGTGGATCTTCTCCTTGCGGCGCTCGTGCTTGGCGAGGCGGTCGTCGATCAGGGCGACGTGGTCGACGATCGGCTCGCCGTGGCCGGAGAGGACGATCTCGGCGGGCATCTCGCGCGTGCGCCGCATCGACTCGATGTAGGTGACGAGGGCCTGGGGCCGCTCGTCCGACCCGTCGAGCGGGCGGCTGATCAGCGGGTTGGAGGAGATGTGGGCGATCAGGTGGTCGGCGGCGAGCAGGATCTTGCGCTCCTCGTCCCAGAAGATCGTGTCGGAGGGGCTGTGGCCCGGCCGGTGCAGCGCCTGCAGGACCCGGTCGCCGAAGGGCAGCAGCTGGCCGTCCGCGAGCGGCCGCGTGACCACCGCCCGCGAGCCCCAGCCGCGGAAGCTGCGCGAGACGCTCTGCAGCGCCCGCGCCACCTCCTCGGGGATGCCGTTGCGCAGCATCAGCCCGACCGCGAACTCGTCGTCGCGCTCGGCGTCCTCGCTGAAGTTGGCCAGCCGCTCGGCGGCGGCGCCGAGCGCCGCCAGCTCGGCGCCGGAGCGCTGCACGACGATCTCCGCCAGGCCGAGGTGGTCGATGTGCTGGTGGGTGATGACCAGCAGCTCGAGGTCCTCGATCGCGTGGCCGTGCTCGGCCAGCTGCGACTGCAGCTCGTCGAGCGCCTTGCCCGAGTTGGGCCCGGTGTCGATGAGGGTCAGCGGCTCGTCCTCGATCAGGTAGCAGTTGACCCGCCCGACGGCGAAGGGGGTGGGGATGCGCAGGCAGTGGATCCCGGCCAGCGCCGCCTGCTCGAGCGCCTGCTCGGGGGTCACGCCCGGATCAGTCCCAGCACCTCGTCGCGGCGGCGCTCCATGTCCTCGCGCGAGACCAGCGACTCGAGGTTGAGGCGCAGCAGCGGCTCGGTGTTGGAGGGGCGCACGTTGAAGTGCCACTCGTCGTAGTCGACCGAGATCCCGTCGAGCGTCGTCTGGCGGCCGTCGGCGTAGCGCTCGGCGATCTCTGCCATCTTCGCCTCCTGGTCGGCGACCTCGGAGTTGATCTCACCGGAGATGAAGTAGCGCGAGCGGAACTCGGCCATCAGCTCGGCCAGCGAGCGGCCGTCGCGGGAGAGCAGCTCGAGCACCAGCAGGGCCGGGATCGTGCCGGAGTCCGCGCACCAGAAGTCGCGGAAGTAGTAGTGGCCGGAGACCTCGCCGCCGAAGACGGCGCCCTCCTCGCGCATCCGCTGCTTGAAGAAGGCGTGGCCGACGCGCGAGAGGTCGGAGCGACCGCCCTCGGCGGCGACCAGGTCGGGCACGGCGCGGCTCGAGCGCGGGTCGTAGAGGATCGTCGCGCCCGGCTCCTTGGCCAGCGCCGCCCGCGCCAGCAACGCGCAGATGAAGTCGCCGTCGCAGAACTCGCCGGTGCCGTCGATGAAGAAGCAGCGGTCGGCATCGCCGTCCCAGGCGATGCCGAGCTCGGCGCCCGAGGAGCGCACCCGCTCGACGATCAGCTCGCGGTTCTCGGGCAGCAGCGGGTTCGGTTCGTGGTCGGGGAACTCGCCGTCGGGCTCGAAGTACATCTCCTCCAGGTCGAGCCCGAGCTTGGCGAGGATCGGGCCGACCATCGGTCCCGACATCCCGTTGCCGCCGTCGACCACGACCTTCATCGGCTTCACCTTGGACGGGTCGATGAACGAGAGGGCGTGCGCCCGGTATTCCTCCCAGACGTCGACCTCCTCCAGCGAGCCGCCGCCGGGCGCGTGGCCGAGCCCCGCTTCGATCTCGCGCCGCACGTCGCCGATCCCGGCGTCGCCCGAGAGCGCCAGCGCCCCCTCGCGGATCAGCTTCACCCCGGTGTAGGCCTTCGGGTTGTGCGAGGCGGTGACCATCGCGCCGCCGTCCAGCTCACGCGACCCCACGAGGTAATAGAGCATCTCGGTGGCGACCATCCCGGCGTCGAGCACCGTCACGCCCTCGAAGATCAGCCCGTCGCGCAGCTCCGCCGCCATCGTCGGCGCCGTCAGCCGCATGTCGCGACCCAGCCCGACCCGCAGCTCGCCCGGCTGCTTGCCGCGCAGCCGGGCCAGCACCCGGGCGAAGGCGCGGCCGATCGCGTGCGCGGTCGTCTCGTCCATCTCGGAGCCGTGCAGCCCGCGGATGTCGTACGCCTTGAAGATGCCTGGCGGCGCCAGGACCCGCTGCTCGCTCAAAACGCCCCCTTCAGTGCCTCGTAGCTCTGCTCCAGCGTTTGCGGCATCACCCGCGTGTCGGCGATCACCGGCATGAAGTTCGTGTCGCCGCCCCAGCGCGGGACTACGTGCATGTGGATGTGGTGCTCGACCCCGGCGCCGGCGACCCGTCCCTGGTTGAAGCCGACGTTGAAGCCGTGCGGCTCGTAGACCTCCTCCAGCCGGCTCATCGCCCGCTGCGCCAGTCCCATCATCTCGGCGACGGTCTCCGCCGAGAGCTCCTGGATGCGCCCGATGTGCTCGTAGGGGGCAACCATCAGGTGCCCGTTCGTGTACGGGAAGAGGTTGAGGATCACGAAGGCCCGCTCGCCCCGATGGACGATCAGGCTCGCCTCGTCATCGCCCTGCGCCGGCTTGGCGCAGAACACGCACTCGTCCTCGTTGTCCTTCGCTGCGTCCTTCACGTAGGCGAGGCGCCAAGGCGCCCAGATCCGAAAGTTGGCCACAGCCGACCATCCTATTCGGGGACGTGCCGCAACTTGGGTACCTATACGGGCCGCTAAGTTGCGGCACGTCCCCGGGCTATAGCCAGCGGCGGCGGCGGAAGAAGAGGACCAGGCCGATCAGGATCGCGGCCATCACGAGGAGCACCGCGAAGAAGCCGGCCTCGTCGTGTTCGAAGGGGACCCAGGAGTTCATTCCCATGATGCTCGCGATCAGGGTCAGCGGCAGGATCACGACGCTGATCGAGGTGAGCACGCGGAGGATGTCGTTGAGGTGGTGGGAGATAACCGCCTCGTTGGTCTCCTCGAGCGCGACCACGACCTCCTTGTAGTTCTCGAGCATGTCCCAGATCCGCTCGTGGGCGTCGACGATGTCGTCGAAGTAGATCTCGAGGTCGAGGTCGGTCGCCAGGTAGCGCTGCTTGACCTTCTCCAGATCGTGCAGCACCGGGCGCTGCGGGCGGATCACCTTGCGGAAGTTGATGATCTCCTGCTTGACGTTGGAGATGTCGCGCACGACCTCGTCGGAGCGGCCCTCGAAGATGTCGTCCTCGAGCGCGTCGAGCTTGTTGCCGATCTTGCGCAGCATCGGGAAGCAGTAGTCGAAGCTGTCGTCGACCAGGCGGTAGAGCAGGTAGCCCGAGCCGCGCGAGAAGAGCTGCTCGCGCAGCTCCTCCTTGGAGCGGCAGCGCTCGAAGAGGTACTCAACCGGCTGCAGCGGCTGGTTGGGGATCGTCACCACGTAGCCGGGGCCGACGAAGAGGTCGAGCTCGCCGGTTCCCAGCCGGCCCGCGGCCGGGTCGAAGATCGGGAAGTGGAGGACGATGAAGAGGTAGTCGTCGTAGACGTCGATCTTCGGCCGCTGGTTGCGGGAGAGCACGTCCTCGAGGTCGAGCGCGTGGAAATCGAAGTTCTCCTCCAGCCAGGTGCGCTCCAGCGCTCCCGGGCGCTCGACCTTGACCCAGCGCAGGCCGGAGGAGTCGATCTGCTCGACGCGCGGCGCCTGCGGCTCAGGCTGGGCCGCCGCGGAGATGAGCTCGTCGCGCCGGCCGACGCGCCGCAGCCTCGGCTTCGGAAGGTTCGGCATCGTTCGCGCTCATCGTCTCGTCCGGCATCGCGCACAAGGTTAGCCGCCGTGGATCAAGCGGGTTAGCCGGGCGTGAGCTGAACGAAACTTCCCTCGGGGCCACGCTTGGCGGTCAATCTTTCAATTGACTACTCCTGTTGTTAGTCTTCCTTCTACATAAGCGCCACATCTAGAGGGGTGGAGGGACTGGCCCGATGAAACCCCGGCAACCGCCCCGGACCGACAGGTTCGGGGGAGGTGCCAACTCCAGCAGGTCAAGTCAAAGGCCTGGAAGATGTGGGGAATGTCCGATCGGACCTCCCCCACAAAAGGCGGAGGTTTTTTTGTTGGCGGCAAGGCAACGAGAGGGATAGATCGGATGTCAATCGAGAATCTGAGATGCAAGGAGTGCGGGGCGACCTACGACCTCGGCGCGCACTTCGCCTGCGAGAACTGCTTTGGGCCGCTGGAAGTGGCCTACGACTACTCGGCTCTGGACCCGGCCGAGACCAAGCGCAAGATCCAGGCCGGATCGCAGGGGATCTGGCGCTATGTCGACTTCCTGCCCTTCGAGGGCCGTCCCGGCGACCCGCTCGAGCCCGGCCTGACCCCACTCCTGCGCGCCGATCGCCTCGCCGAACGCCTTGGGGTGGACGCCGAGATCTGGATCAAGAACGACGCCGCCAACCCGACCCACTCCTTCAAGGACCGGGTCGTCGCCGTCGCGGTCGCCAAGGCCCAGGAGCTCGGCTTCGAGACGGTCGCCTGCGCCTCGACCGGCAACCTCGCCAACGCCGTCGCCGCCCACGCCGCCGCCGCCGGCCTCAAGTCATACGTCTTCGTCCCGGCCAACCTCGAGGAGCAGAAGCTGCTCGCCACCGGCATCTACGGCACCAACCTGGTCGGCGTGCGCGGCAACTACGACGACGTCAACCGGCTCTGCACCCAGCTCGCCGAAACCCGGCCCTGGGCCTTCGTCAACGTCAACCTGCGCCCCTACTACGCCGAGGGCTCGAAGACGCTCGCCTACGAGACGGCCGAGCAGCTCGGCTGGAAACTGCCCGACCGCGTCGTCTGCCCGATCGCCTCGGGCTCGCTCTTCACCAAGGTCGGCCGCGGCTTCCAGGAGTGGCTGGACATCGGCTTGGTCGAGGGGTCTCAGCCGGTCTTCAATGGCGCCCAGGCGGAGGGTTGCAGCCCCGTCGCCACCGCCTTCGCCGAAGGCTGGGACGTCTGCAAGCCGCAGCGCCCCGACACGATCGCCAAGAGCCTGGCGATCGGCGACCCGGCCGACGGCCCCTATGCGGTCGAGCAGGCCCGCCGCACCGGCGGCGGCGTCGACGCGGTGACCGACGCCGAGATCCGCGACGCGATCAGCCTGTTGGCCGAGACCACCGGCATCTTCACCGAGACCGCAGGCGGGGTCACCGTCGGCGTGCTGAAGAAGCTGGCCGATCGCGGCGAGCTGGCGGCCGGCGAGCGCGTCGTCGTCTACATCACCGGCGAGGGGCTGAAGACGCTCGACGTGACCCGCGATAGGTTCCGCATGCACGAGATCGACCCCGCCCTCGAGAGCTTCGAGACCGAGTTCGCCCAGGAGGTAGCCGCCTGATGCCAGTCACCGTGAAGATCCCGACCCAGCTGCGCGCCGTCACCGACGGCGAGGCCGAGCTGGAGGTCAGCGGCGCGACCGTCGGCGAGGTGCTTGACGCCGTCTTCGAGGCGCACGACGGGCTGCGCGAGCGGATCACCCAGGACGGCGACCTGCGCCGCTTCGTCAACGTCTACGTCAGCGGCGAGGACATCCGCTTCCAGCAGGGACTCGAGACGCAGATCGACGACGGCGCCGAGGTGACCATCCTCCCCGCCGTCGCCGGTGGCTAAGCCCGGCCCCTGAACTACCGCGTCAGAGCGAAGGTGGCTCCCGGATTCATCCATCGTCGATCTTCAAAGGTGGACTGCGTTCCTTCATTTCCGCCTGTCTCTTCATGGACCGGGCATGCCTTTTCGCCTCCCGATTCCGTGCCTTGGTCTCCTCCGGGGTGGGGTCCTCAATGGTCGCTGGTTTGAACTCGACCTCCTCGGGATCGTCCGCGTTCCTGGCGCGCTCTGGCGCCTTCTGGGTCGAGCCGCCCGAGCCGCTGCCCCGATTCTTGGGCGGGTCGGCCGGCGCCCCCGCGTCGGGAGGGCGGCTATCGCCGCGCACGAGACGTTCCAGGGCAACTGCGGTCGAGACTGCAAGCAGCAGAGAGGCGAGGAACCTCAGGCCGAGCACGCCGATGTCATTGTCGATTGCCTTCGTAAAAACGCTTGGGTCCTCCGCCTGCTGGGCCGGGTCGATGGAGATGGTCGTCTTCCGTTCGGCCTTTTCGGGGTCCTTGCAGAGGCGGTGACAAGGGGTGCGACTCAGGCGAGTCACGCTCACTCTCTTGCCTTTGTTTGCCTGTTCGCGGCCGGGCACCCCTTCAACGAGGAAGAGCGCGAAGGCCGTCACCCCCACCAAGGCGCTGAAGATCCTGATCGCGGGGTAGATTGAGCTTGACATCGAGCGACCCCTATAGTGTCATTGAGTAATACGAGCGCGCGAGGCGTACCGTCGTTTCACGACTTGCCGGATAATCGTGACGTGGAGCCACCGGTAGTCATCCTCTGCGGCGGCCGTGGCACGCGCCTGCGCGAGCGCACGGAGACGATGCCGAAGGCGCTGGTCGAGATCGGCGGCCGGCCGATCCTCTGGCATGTGATCGGCATCTACGCCGCGCAAGGGTTTGAGCGTTTTCTGCTGGCGACGGGATACCTGGGCGAGATGGTCGAGGAGTTCGTGGCAGCCGAGGGCTGGCCCGACGGGGTGGAAATCGAGTGCATTGACACAGGGCTCGACACGCCTACCGGGGGGCGGATCGCCCGGCTCGGCAAGCGGCTCGAGGAGACCTTCTGCGCCACCTACGCTGACGGGGTCGCTGATATCGACCTCGGCGCGCTGCTTTCGTTCCACCGCGGGCAGGAGGCGCTCGGCACCGTTACCGTCGTGCAGCCCCACCTGCAATGGGGCGTTGCGAAGCTGGGCAAGGAAGGCAGGGTCGAGGGCTTCGTCGAGAAGCCCCGCAGCGAGCACTGGATCAACGGCGGCTTTTTCTGTTTCGAGCCGGGTGCGCTGGATTACATCTGTGAGGACAGCGTGCTTGAGCGCGAACCACTGGAGCAAATGGCCTCCGCTGGAGAACTGGCCGCCCACCGACACGAGGGCTTCTGGGACTGCATGGACACCTACAAGGACGCGGTCGAGCTCAACGATCTCTGGGCGTCGGGAGACGCCCCTTGGCCCACTTTCGACGAAGCGAGAGTTGACCCACCTATAGGGGGGTCAACTCTCGCTTCGATTTCCCGGAGCGGTCAGTGACGTCGCTGGTTACCGGGGCGCATGGGTTTGTCGCGTCGCATCTAGTTGGAGCACTGCTGGAGCGCGGCGACGCGGTGCGGGTGCTCGACCGGCCCGATCCGCGGACTGCCGATGTCGGCGGTCCGCGCCTCTCCGGCCTCGACCTGCTCGGACTGCGCGACGAGGTCGAACTCGCGGAGGGGGATCTGCGCGACGCCGACGCCGTCGCCACGGCGGTGGCCGGCTGCGACGCGGTCTTCCACCTCGCCGCGCAGACGATCGTCGGCGTTGCCCGCCAGTCGCCGCTGGAGACCCTCGAAGTCAACGTGCGCGGGGCCTGGAACGTCTTCGAGGCCTGCCGCGAGCACGGCACCTCGCGGGTCGTCTTCGCCTCCTCCGACAAGGCCTACGGCACCAGCCCCGAGCTGCCCTACCGCGAGGACTTCCCACTGCGCGCCGCCTACCCGTATGACGCCAGCAAGGCAGCCGCCGACATCGTCGCCCGCAGCTATGCCAACGCCTACGGCCTGCCGCTCGCGGTGACCCGCTTCGCCAACATCTACGGCGGCGGCGACCTCAACTTCTCCCGCCTGATCCCGGAGACGACGATCGCGGTGCTCGACGGGCGCCGGCCGCGGATCCGCTCCGACGGCAGCCCCGAGCGCGACTTCCTCCACGTCGACGACGCGGTCTCCGCCTACCTCGCGATCGAGGCCGCGCTCGACGGCGAGGGGGCGAGGGGGGAGGCCTTCAACGCCGGCGGCGAGCGCCCGCACGCCGTGCGCGAGGTCGTCGAGCAGATTGCCGCCGCGGCAGGCACGGGCATCGAGCCCGAGTACCTCGGCGCCGGCACCCCCGACGGCGAGATCGACCGCCAGTTCGTCGACTCGACCAAGCTCCGCGAGCTGACCGGCTGGTGCCCCCGAGTTTCCCTCGCCGACGGCCTGCGCGAGACGCTCGAGTGGTACCGCGCCCACCCGGAGGCCCGACCGAGTAAGAGTAATACCGGTGCTACTCTTACTTAATGTCGAAAATCACCAGCAAGGGCCAGGTCACGATCCCGAAGGAGATTCGAGATCGATTCGGGCTGTTGCCGGGTACGGAGGTCGAGTTCGTCGAGCGGAATGGCGGGGCGGAGGTACGCAAGCGCCCGGGTAGTCCGAGCCGCGGAGATCGGATCGTCGAGCGCTTGCGCAACGCGAGCGGTGGCGACATCGCGATCTCCACCGACGAAATCATGGCCCTGACCCGGGGAGAGAATTGATCGCCGGGGCCTTAGACACTCGTGCGAGCAACGATCGTCGACTCAAATGTCCTCATCGACGTGCTTTCCGGCGATCGCCGTTGGGGGGTATGGTCGACTGAAGCGCTTCGCCGCGCCGGTGCCGCGGGCCCGCTGGTGATCAACGAGGCCATCTATGCCGAGGTGTCCGCCCGTTACACCCGGATCGAGGTGCTCGACCGCGAGTTGCCCGAAGACGACTTCCGGCGTGAGCACACGCCCTGGCAGGCGGCGTTTCTGGCCGGCAAGGCCTTCGTCGACTACAAACGGCGTGGCGGATCCAAACGCTCTCCGCTTCCCGACTTCTTCATCGGCGCCCACGCGGCCGTAACCGGGCGGCGTTTGCTGACGCGGGACCCGGCTCGCTACCGGACCTATTTCCCGACCGTCGAGCTGATCGCCCCGAAGTAGAGCCCCGCGCCACCCGGCTAGTCTGCCCGTCATGTGCGGGCGCTTCACGGTTACGGCCAAGGACACGAAGAAGATCGCCGACCGCTTCCAGGTCGAGCTGGAACGGTCGCTGGAGCGCAACCGCTCCGGAGAGGCGCCGCCGCCGACGGCGGAGCGGGCGAAGAAGGCCGAGTCGGCGCTGGGCCGCTACAACGTTGCGCCCACCCAAGAAGTGCTTACGGTGCGCGCCTCGCCGGACCCCGAGGAGGCCGCCCGCGGCGAGCGCGAGGCGCGGGCGATGCGCTGGGGACTGGTGCCGCGCTGGGCCAAGGACCTCAAGGTCGGCTACCGGATGATCAACGCCAAGGCCGAGAACCTGAAGACCAGCCGCGCGTACTCGCCGCTGGTCGGCAAGTTCCGCCACCGCTGCCTGATCGTCGCCGACGGCTTCTATGAGTGGATGGTCGCCGAGGATCCCAAGCAGCCGCGCCAGCCCTGGCGCTTCACCGTCGACGGCGGCGAGCCGTTCGCCTTCGCCGGCCTCTGCACCCGCAAGGAGTGGACCGACCCCGAGGACCGCGGCTTCGAGGACGGCTGGCTCTACAGCTGCACGATCGTCACCACGACCCCGAACGAGGTCGTGGCGCGCGTGCACGACCGGATGCCGGCGATCCTGCCCGGACCGGAGGCCGAGGCGGCCTGGCTAAACCCGGCGTTGGACCTGGACGACGCGGTCGCGATGTGCGGCCCGCTGGCGGCCGATCGGATGCAGAGCGCCGCGGCCAACCCGGCGCTGAACAAGGTCGGCAAAGGCAGCGAGGGGCCGGAGTTGTTGCTGGCGCCCTGAAGGGTGGGGCGCATCCCGGTGGGGGTTCCGCTTAACTTTTTCGGTGTGGCGTGGTCGGGCTGGCTCCCGCGGCTCCCGACGAAAAAGTACAAGACGCTCCACCCCAACCGGGATGCGCCTTTACGGTTCGGGCACTACCAGGACCGCGGCCCCCGGGGGCGGTTCCGGCGGGTCGGCGAGGAACTCCCAGGACGGTGCGGGTAGTACCTGAAGCTCGCCCGGGGCTGAGGGTTGAGCTTGGGTGGCCCCGTCGGCGCCGAGGCGGGTTGCGAGCTCGGCTGCGAGGGACGTCGTAGCCGGGTCGATCTCACCGTCGGCCTGGGCCAGGCGCACGGCGTCGACCCGGGTGGCGTCCCCGAGCACGATCGCGACCGGGGCCGGCGAGGCGGCTGCGACGGCCTCGCCGGCGGTGCCGAACGCCGAGGCGGCGGCGGGGCGCTGGCCGACCAGGACGAGGGAGGCGCGCTCGGCGGCGGCGGCGTTGACGACGCCTTCCGGCAGCGAATCATGGACGAGCAGGTGCGGCTCGGCGTCGATGTCGGCGGCGAAGGCCGCGGCGCTCAGCTCGTCCAGCAGCGCCTGACGCTCGCCCGCGTTGGCCGGGGCGCAGGCGAGCAGGCCGCGCACGACGCCGTTGTCGGCGACCGCGATGCGCCGCGCCAACTCGAAGAGCAGCGGCGCCTGCTCGGGGTCCTCCAGGGTGACCAGCACCCGGCGGCCGAGCCGGTCGCTCGCTTCGGGGGCCGGCACGCGCCGCACCGCGCGGTCGACCAGCAGCGTGCCGACGACGATCGAGGCGAGGATCAGGACGAGCACCGCGTTGACCACCGACTGGTCGAAGAGGCCGATGTCGAAGCCGACGATCGTCGCCGCCAGCGCCGCCGCGGCCTGCGGCACGGTCAGTCCCAGCATCAGCTCGGTCTGGGCGCCGCTGTAGCCGAAGGCGAGCCGGCCGATGCCCGAGGCGATCGCCTTGCCGCCGATGCTGGCGAGGATGAAGAGGCCGGCCAGCTTCAGCGTCTCGCCGCCGACCATCACCGCCGGATCGAGCAGCATCCCGACCGAGACCAGGAAGACCGGCACGAAGACGGCCGAGCCGAAGAAGTCGATCCGCTCCATCAGCGGGCCCTCGTTGGGCACCAGCCGGTTGAGCGCCAGGCCGGCGAAGAAGGCACCGACGATCCCCTCGATGCCGAAGCTTTCGGAGAGCGCCGCGGCGGAGAGGAAGGCCGCGATCGCCAGCAGGTAACGGACGATCCTGTCCGTCCCCAGGTAGCGGAAGGAGAGCCGGACCAGGCGCGGCAGCAGGCCGAGCGTGTAGACGAGCAGGGCGGCCAGCCCGACCACGATCTGGGCGGCGATCGAGGCGGTCGAGCCGCCCGCCAGCTGCGATCCCGAGACGGCGGCGAGCACGACCAGCGCGGTCGTGTCGGTGAGCACCGTGGCGCCGACCGCCGTGGCGACGCCGCGGTCGGCGGCGAGGCCGGCGCCGCGCGCGGTCGGGTAGAGCAGCAGCGTGTGGGACGCCATCAGCGAGCCGAGCAGCAGCGAGGCCGGCAGATCCCAGCCGAGCACCGCCCCGACCCCGACGCCAAGCGTCATCGGCACGGCGAAGGTGATCGCGCCGAAGCCGACCACCGAGGTGCGGTGCGCCCGGACCAGCCCGAGGTCGAGCTCGACCCCGGCGACGAACATCAGGTAGAGCAGGCCGAGCTGACCGAGCTCGGGCACGGTCGTGTTGCCGGCGCCGATCAGGTCGAGTCCGTGAGGTCCGATCGCGAAACCGCCGAGCAGCAGGCCGATGATCCCCGGCGCCCGCGCCCGCTGCATCAGCGGCGGGCCGACGATCACCACGGCGAAGAGGATCAGGAACTCCCAGGCGGCGCCGCTCGGCGAGTGGACCGCGATCGAGGCGAGCGGGGGCTGGGAGGGCGCCACGCTCATCCCCGCGTCGTCCTCAGCAGCGGCAGCGAGTGCTCGGCGTCGGCCGCCGCTTCGCCGACCCATTCTTCGAGCAGGTCGTGGATCGTGCCGTCGGCTTCGAAGGAGCGCAGGGCCGAGTCGACCGCTTCGACGTTGTCCGATTCCTTCGGCAGGGCGACGGCGATCGGCTCGGGACCGGGCAGCTGCGCGACCGCTTCGAGCCTGCCGCGCGAGTGCTCGGCGATCGAGACCGCCAGCGGCAGATCGAAGAGCACCGCGTCGATTTTCCCCGCTTCGAGCGCGTCGAGCAGCTCGCGCTGCCCGTCGTAGGCCTTGGTCGGCGCTTCGGGGGAGACGCTCTCGGCGACCGTATCGACGAAAGTGGTCGAGCGGACCACGCCCCAGCGCAGTTCCTCGGCGCTCGCCAGGTCGGGCACCTCGGTCCCGGCGCGAACCACGATCGTCGGCGCGGCGACGAAGTAGGGGCTGGAGAAGTCGAGCGCCGCTTCGCGTTCGTCGGTCGGCGTAATCAGCGCCATGCCGAGGTCGGCGCCGCCGAGCTCGCCGGCGACCATCCGGTGGAAGTGGACGACCTTGACCCGCACGGAGCCGAGCCCGAAGCGCTCGGCGAGCTTGCGCGCCAGCTCGTATTCGAAGCCGCCCGTGGGCCGGCGGGCCGTCCCTTCCCAGAAGCCGGGGGTGGGGATGGTCGAGGTGGCGACGGTCAGCACGCCGGGGTGGGCCGGGCTGAACTCGCCCGCGGAGCCGGAGATCGAGCCGCAGCCGCAGAGCGCCAGCGCCACGGCAAGGGCGAGGAGCGGGAACAGCGCCCGGCCGAGGCGCGTCACGGCTATCCGCTCAGTTGCCCGGCGGTGCGAACCGTCGCCGAGCCGGCCGAGTTTTCGACCGTGCAGGAGACGCGGGCCGCGAGATCTCCGCCGGTGCGCCAGAAGGAGGCGAGGCCGAGGTCCAGCGGTTGCCGCAGCCGACCGTTGGGCAGCCCCCACTGCCATTCCTGCGAGTGCGTCCGGTGGGGCATCCAGCTGACGATCACGCCGGGCAGCTCGGTGAAGGCTTCGAAGGCGTCTTTCAGTTCCAGCGAGGCGTATTCGGCTCCGTGAATCGGCAGCCTGACTCCGACGCTGCCGGGGACGTCCTGCTTGGTCAGGTTGTATTCGCCGCTCGAGCGGGGGAAGGCGGCGCGGCTGTTGACCGTGCGGGCGAGTTCGGCGTTCTTGCCGCCGGTCATCCGGCAGCGCACCCGCGCCTGCCCGACCGCCGAGCCGGACGTGAGTCGCAGGACCGAGGTGACGCGGTAGATCCGTTCGCCTTCGATGTTGCCTTCGCTTGCCCGCAGGCCGCCGTCCTGGAGGCGCATCGAGCCCCCGCCCGGGATCGCCACCGCGGCCGAGTCGGGGAGCGGAGCGTGCGCCGTCCATTCGATCGCGACCGAGCTGCCGCCGCTCGCATTCGCCGTCAGCAGCGCCGCCGCCACCGTCGCCAGCAGCCCGATCGCGATCACGATCAGCGCTCCGCGGGGCGGCGGGATTCTCCTCAGGTCGGGCATCGGCCGCGACAGTATTGGAAGCGGGGGCGGAAGTGGAGAGCGCGGGGCCAGGAGACGGGCGCGCTACCGTTTAGGTGTGGCAAAGCGCACCACGCCGCTTCACCCCACTGACGTCAGCTTCCGCACGCTGGAGCTGCACGGGCGCGAGGTCGGCTACCTGGGCGGCGGCGAGGGGCCGGTTCTGCTGCTGATCCACGGGATCGCCGGCAGCTGCGAGAACTGGCGCGACGTGATCGAGCCGCTGGCCCGCTCGCACACGGTGATCGCCCCGGACCTGCCCGGGCACGGCGTATCGGCGGGTGGACCGGGCGACTATTCGCTGGGCGCCTTCGCCGCCGGCCTGCGCGACCTGCTGCTTGCCCTCGGCCACGAGCGCGCGACCCTGGTCGGCCACTCGCTGGGCGGCGGCATCGCGATGCAGTTCAGCTACCAGTTCCCCGAGATGGTCGAGCGCCTGGTCCTCGTCTCCAGCGGCGGACTCGGCCCCGAGGTGAGCCCGGTGCTGCGCGCCGCGGCTCTGCCGGGCGCCGACCTCTTCATCTCGGCGACCGCCCGCGCCGGTCAGGCGGCCGGCGGCACGCTCGGCCGGGCGCTCTCCGCGGTCGGCATGCGCCCGTCCGCCGACGTCGCCGAGGTCGCCCGGGGCTACGGCTCGCTTTCCGATCCGCTGCGGCGCCGCGCCTTCCTGGCGACGCTGCGATCGGTGATCGGCACCGGCGGCCAGAGCGTCTCGGCCTCCGACCGCCTCTACCTCGCCGAGGAGATGCCGGTGCTGATCGTCTGGGGCGCCCGCGACCCGATCATCCCCTCCCACCACGGCGAAGACGCCCACGCCGCCCTGCCGGGCAGTCGGCTGGAGATCTTCGAGGACGTCGGCCACATGCCACAGATCGAGCAGCCCGGCCACTTCATCGCCGTCCTCGAGCGCTTCCTCAACGAGACCGAGCCGGCGGAGTTCGACCGCGACGAGTGGGCGGCCCGCTTCCGGCACATCGCCTGAGCCGCCGCCCCGGCGCGTGGCGAGAGCGCGCCCGGCAGGATTCGAACCTGCGACTTCCACCTCCGGAGGGTGGCGCTCTATCCAGCTGAGCTACGGGCGCTCGCCCCGCAGTCTAGTTGCCTAAGCTCGCAGGCTCGCATGGATCTCTCGGCGATCTTTCTCGGCACCGGCGGGTCGGTGCCCTCGGCGCGGCGCTCGACCGCGAGCGTGCTGGTCGTGCGCGGCGGCAAGCGGATGATGTTCGACTGCGGGGAAGGGACGCAGCGCCAGTTGCAGCGCTCGCTGGGGCTGACCCAGGTCGACGAGATCTACCTGACCCACTTCCACGCCGACCACATGCTCGGCCTGCCGGGGCTGCTGAAGACCTACGACCTGACCGGGCGGGAGGAGCCGCTGACGATCTACGGGCCGCGCGGGTTGCGCGACCTCTTCAAGGCGGCGCTCGGCCGGCTGGTCGGCCGCACCGACTACAGCATCGACCTGATCGAAATCGACCCCGGCGAAGCCGTCCACCACGACGGCGCCGAGGTGCAGGCCTTCGCGGTCGAGCACAGCGTGCGGGCCAACGGCTACGCGCTGATCGAGGAGCAGCGGCCGGGCCGCTTCGACCCCGAGGCCGCCAGGCGCCTCGGGGTGCCGGAAGGGCCGGCCTTCGCCGCCTTGCAGAGGGGCGAGCAGGTCGACGGCAGCGCCGGCTCGGTCAGCCCCGAGGAGGTGATGGGCAAGCCGCGCCCCGGGCGTACGATCGCGCTCACCGGCGACACCGCTCCCTGCCACTCGACCGTCTCGGCCGCCGCCGACGCCGACCTGCTGATCCACGAGGCGAGCTTCACCGAGGAGGAGGCGCAGCGCGCCGCCGACACCGGCCACTCGACCGTCGGCCAGGCCGCCTCGGTCGCCCGCGAGGCCCACGTCAAAATGCTCGCCCTCGTCCACATTTCCTCCCGCTACCACGTCGGCGCCGTCCTCGACGAAGCCCGCGAGATCTTCGAGCCAGCCGTCGCCCCTCGCGACTTCGACCTGATCGAGATCCCCTTTCCGGAGCGCGGCGGCCCCGAGCTGGTCCCCAACGGGGCCCGCGAACGGCAGGGGCTGGACGATTCGGGGAGCGAGACCTGAGGTCGCCGTCCCCCTTGCTACGCTGCGGCCGTCCTTTAACCAGGCCCCGTGAGGCCGAGAAGGAGCCAACAGAGGTGAACGAGAAGGTCGTGCTTGGGCACGACGACGTTACGCGAACGCTGCGGCGGATCGCGCACGAGATCGCCGAGAAGAATCCGGGGCCCGAGGCTCTCGCGATCGTCGGCATTCACACGCGCGGCGCCCTGCTGGCCCGCCGCCTGCACGATCTGCTCGGCGAGCTGACCGGCACCGAGTTGCCGATCGGCGACCTCGACATCTCCTTCTACCGCGACGACGTCGGCGCCAAGGCGCCGGGCGACCAGCCGGTCGTCCACTCCTCGCACATCGACTTCGACCTCGCGGCGCGCACCGTCGTCCTCGTCGATGACGTGCTCTTCACCGGCCGCACCGTGCGGGCGGCGATCGACGCCCTCTTCGACTACGGCCGCCCGCGGCGGGTGCAGCTGGCGGTGCTCTGCGACCGCGGCCACCGCGAGCTGCCGATCCGCCCCGACTACGTCGGCAAGAACCTGCCGACCGCCCGCGACGAGCGGGTCAACGTGCGCCTCTCCGAGCAGGACGAGGTGGACGAGGTCACGATCTCCGAGCTGAGCGAGGTGCACGCGTGAGGCACCTGCTCTCGATCGGCGACCTCTCGAAAGGTGAGATCGAGGCGATCCTCGACCGGGCCGAGAGCTTCGCGGAGGTCGGCCGCCGCGACATCAAGAAGGTCCCGACCCTGCGCGGTCGCACCGTCGTCACCCTCTTCTACGAGGCGAGCACCCGCACCAGCTCCTCCTTCGAGCTGGCCGCCAAGCGCCTCTCCGCCGACCTCGTCTCGGTCAAGGCGGCCGGCTCCTCGGTCGACAAGGGCGAGTCGCTGAAGGACACGGTCGCCACCCTCTCCGCCTACGACCCGGCGGCGATCGTCCTCCGCCACCCGCACGCCGGCGCCGCCCAGCTGGTCGCCGAGTGGGCCGACGCGGCCGTGGTCAACGCCGGCGACGGCAAGCACGAGCACCCGAGCCAGGCGCTGCTCGACGTCTACACCCTGCGCCGCCGGCTTGGCTCACTCGAGGGCAAGCGGATCTGGATCGTCGGCGACGTCCTGCACAGCCGCGTCGCCCGCTCCAACCTGATCGCCTTCCGCGAGATGGGCGCCGTGCTGACCGTCTGCGGGCCGCCGGCGCTAATACCGCGCGGCCTCGATCGGCTCGGCTGCGCGGTCGAGCACTCGCTCGAGCGGCTCGGCGAGGCCGAGGTGATCTACGCCCTGCGCCTCCAGCACGAGCGCATGCGGGAGAGCTTCGTCCCCTCGCTGCGCGAGTACGCCGCCCACTTCCAGATCGACTCCCGCCGCCTTGGCCGCCGCCAGCTGCTGATGCACCCCGGCCCGGTCAACCGCGGCGTCGAGCTCTCCGGCGAGGTGATCGACTCTCCCCAGTCGCTGATCGCCGAGCAGGTCGCGTCCGGCCTTGTCGTGCGCATGGCGATCCTTTACGAGCTGCTCGCCTCGCGCGACTCCGAGCCGGCGCCCGCCGCCGGCAACGGGCGGCAGGCGACCCCGATCGGACAGCCGGCGTGAGCGGCACGCGCCTCGAGATGCGCGCCGGGGAGAGCGCGAACGTCGTCCTGCGCGGCGCGACGGTGCTCGACCCGGTCGCCGGGATCGAGGCCGAGCACGACGTCGTCGTCCGCGACGGGCGGGTGGCCGAGCTCGCCGCGCCGGGCGCCGCGTCCGTCGATGGGCTCGAGCGGGTCGACGCCGCCGGCCTGCACGCTTTCCCCGCCTTCTTCGACCCGCACGTGCACCTGCGCACCCCGGGCCAGGAGCACAAGGAGGACATCGAGACCGGCTCGCGCTCCGCCGCGGCCGGCGGCTACTGCGGCGTCCTGGCGATGGCCAACACCGAGCCGCCCGTCTCGACCCCGGCCGATGTCGAGGCGCTGCTCGCCGACGCCCGTGCCTCGGCCTCGGTGCGCACCGGCTTCCTCGCCACCGTCACCGCCGGGATGCGCGGCGAGGAGCTGACCGAGATGGCCTCGCTGCGCGACGCGGGCGCCGCCGGCTTCAGCGACGACGGCCTGCCGATCCGCAGCGCCCGCATCCTCCGCCGGGCGCTCCAATACCAGCGGCTCTGCGGCGGGACTATCGCCCTGCACGAGGAGGACCCCGAGCTCTCCGGCGCCGGGGTCATGCACGAGGGCCCGGTCTCCGCCGTCCTCGGCCTCGACGGCATACCCTCGGTCTCGGAGTCGACGACGATCGCCCGCGACGCCGCCCTGGCCGGCTACGAGGACGGCCGCATCCACGTCCAGCACCTCTCCGCGGCCGAGTCGGTCGAGGCGGTGCGGGCGGCGAAGGCGGCGGGCGTGCGGATCACCTGCGAGGCCTCGCCCCACCACCTCTGCCTCACCGACGAGGCGGTGCGCAGCCTCGACCCCCGCCGTCACAAGATGAATCCGCCGCTGCGCTCCGAGGCCGACCGCCAGGCGCTGATCGAGGGCCTGATCGACGGCACGATCGACTGCGTCGCCACCGACCACGCGCCGCACGCCCCGGAGGAAAAGGAGGTCCCCTTCGAGCAGGCGGCGATGGGCGTCACCGGCCTGGAGACCGCGTTCGCCGCGCTGCACACCCACCTCGTCCTACCCGGCGTGGTCGACCTCGGCCTGCTGGTCGAGCGGATGGCCGGCGGCGCCGAGCCCTTCGGCGTCGAGCGCTCCTCGCTCGTCCCCGGCAGCGAGGCCAACATCGCACTCTGCGACCTCGCCGCCGCCTGGACGGTGGGCGAGGACGGCTACGAGAGCCGCTCCTCGAACTCCTGGTGCGCCGGCGAGCAGCTAACCGGCCGCGTCCAAATGACCCTGGCCGCCGGCCAAATCGCCTACCGCCTGCGCTCCTTCTCCATGGGGGTAGCGGCATGAACCCCGTTCCGGTGCGCGTTATCCCCTGTATGACGAGAAAAGGCGCACCGGAACCGTGAGCGACGGGTACCTGCTGCTCGAGGACGGGGCTCGCTTCGAGGGGGTCGCCTGCGCCGCTTCGGGACCGGTTACCGGGGAGGTCGTCTTCAACACGGCGATGACCGGATACCAGGAGTCGGTCACCGACCCCTCCTACGCCGGCCAGATCATCGTCTTCACCTATCCCCTGATCGGCAACTACGGGGTCTCCGCGGCGGCGATGGAGTCCGACCGGGCCCACGCCCGCGGCGTGGTCATGCGCGACCCGAAGAACGGCGAGGACGTCGCCACCGCCGAGGGTGGCTGGCTCGACTGGCTCGCCGACCGCGGCGTGCCAGGGATCGGCGGCGTCGACACCCGGGCGATCGTCCGCCAGATCCGCGACAAGGGAGCGATGCGCGGCGGCATCTTCCCGGCCGGGACCGCCGAGGCCGAGGCGCGCGAGCGGGTAGCCGCCGAGCCCTCGATGGACGGCGCCGACCTGGCCCGCACCGTCACCCCCGCCGAGCCGGTCCGCTTCGAGGGCGAGGGCCCGCACGTGGTCGGCATCGACACCGGGATCAAGCTCAACATCGTCCGCCAGCTGCGCGAGCGCGGCTGCCGCCTGACCCTGCTGCCCTGCACGTCCTCGGCGACGGAGGTGCTGGCCGAGGAGCCCGACATCGTCTTCCTCGCCAACGGCCCCGGCGATCCCGCGGCGCTCGGCTACGTGGTCGACACGGTGCGCGAGCTGGTCGGCCAGAAGCCGCTCTTCGGCATCTGTCTCGGCCACCAGCTGCTCTGCCGCGCGGTCGGCCTGCAGACCTTCAAGCTGCCCTTCGGCCACCGCGGCGCAAACCACCCGGTCAAGGACCTGGCGAGCGGCCGGATCGAGATCACCTCCCAGAACCACGGCTTCGCCGTCCAGGGCCCGGGTGGCGAGCCGCGGATCGAGACCGACGAGCCGGTCCGCTGGGAGACCGACTTCGGCGCCGCCGAGCTCTCCCACCTCAACCTCTATGACCGCACGGTAGAGGGCCTCGTGCTGCGCGACGTCAACGCCGCCACGGTTCAGTACCACCCGGAGGCCGGCCCCGGCCCGCACGACGCCCGCCATCTCTTCGACGGCTTCCTGGAGCTCGCCCATGCCTAAGCGCACCGACATCGAAAAGATCCTGCTGATCGGCTCGGGGCCGATCGTGATCGGCCAGGCGGCCGAGTTCGACTACTCCGGCGTACAGGCCTGCAAGGTGCTGCTCGAGGAGGGCTACGAGGTGGTGCTCGTCAACTCCAACCCGGCGACGATCATGACCGACCCCGAGTTCGCCACCGCCACCTACGTCGAGCCGCTGCTGCCCGGCCCGGTGACGCGGATCATCGAGAAGGAGCGCCCCGACGCGCTGCTGCCGACCCTCGGCGGGCAGACCGCCCTCAACCTGGCGATGGCCCTGCACGAGGACGGCACCCTGGAGCGCTTCGGCGTCGAGCTGATCGGCGCCAACCACGAGGCGATCCGCCGCGCCGAGGACCGCGAGGAGTTCCGCCGTACGATGACCGAGGCCGGACTGCGGATCCCCTGGTCGATGACGGTCGAGACCCTCGGCGAGGTCGAGGCGGCGCTCGCCGACGGCCGCATCGGCCTGCCGGCGATCGTCCGCCCGGCCTTCACCCTCGGCGGCCAAGGCGGCGGCGTGGGGGGGACCGAGACCGAGCTGCGCCAGGTCGTCTCCGAGGGACTCGCCGCCAGCCCGATCAACCAGGTCCTGGTCGAGGAGTCGGTGATCGGCTGGGGCGAGTTCGAGCTCGAGGTGATGCGCGACCGCAACGACAACGCGGTGATCATCTGCTCGATCGAGAACGTCGACCCGATGGGCGTGCACACCGGCGACTCGGTGACCGTCGCCCCGGCCCAGACCCTCACCGACGCGCTCTACCAGGACCTGCGCGACCAGGCGCTCGCCGTGATCCGCGCGGTCGGGGTCGAGACCGGCGGCTCCAACGTGCAGTTCGCGGTCGACCCGGCGAGCGGTGAGATCGTCGTGATCGAGATGAACCCGCGCGTCTCGCGCTCCTCGGCGCTGGCCTCGAAGGCGACCGGCTTCCCGATCGCCAAGATGGCGGCGAAGCTCGCCGTCGGCTACGCGCTGGAGGAGATCCCCAACGACATCACCCAGGCGACGCCGGCCTCCTTCGAGCCGACGATCGACTACGTGGTGACCAAGATCCCGCGCTTCGCCTTCGAGAAGTTCCCCGGCGCCGAGGGCCGCCTCTCCACGCACATGCAGAGCGTCGGGGAGGTGATGTCGATCGGCCGCACCTTCCGCGAGTCCTTCGCCAAGGCGCTGCGCTCGCGCGAGCTCGACGCCGAGGCCGACGTCCCGGCCGATGACGAGGCGCTGCTCGAGCTGCTCGAGAAGCCCTGCGCCGAGCGCTTCGACCTGATCCTCGCCGCCTTCGAGCGCGGCCTCTCGGTCGAGGCGGTCCACGAGCGCAGCCTGGTCGACCCCTGGTTCCTGCGCGAGCTGCGGGCGCTGGCGCTCGAGGGCGACGGCACCGACGGCCTCACCCGCACCTACAAGTCGGTCGACACCTGCGCCGCCGAGTTCGAGGCGGCGACGCCCTACTACTACTCGGCCCACGAGCGGCCCTCGGCCGGCGCCGCTTCCTCCGAGGTGCGCCGCGGCGAGCGCCCCTCGGTCGTCATCCTCGGCGCCGGGCCGAACCGGATCGGCCAGGGAATCGAGTTCGACTACTGCTGCGTGCACGCCGCAATGACCGCCCGCGAGCTCGACCGCGACGCGGTGATGATCAACTGCAACCCGGAGACGGTCTCGACCGACTACGACACCTCCGACCGGCTCTACTTCGAGCCGCTGACCACGGAGGACGTGCTCGCCGTCTGCGAGCAGGAGTCTCCCGAGGGGGTGATCGTCCAGTTCGGCGGCCAGACGCCGCTGAAGCTGGCCCGCTCCCTGGAGGAGGCGGGGGTGCCGCTGCTCGGCACGCCGGTCGACGCGATCGACCTGGCCGAGGACCGCGGCCGGTTCGGCGCCCTGTTGCGCCGCCTCGGGGTCAAGCACCCGCCCTACGGCACGGCGCTCTCCGCCGAGGAGGCGGCGGTGATCGCCGAGGAGGTCGGCTTCCCGCTGCTCGTGCGGCCCTCCTACGTGCTCGGCGGCCGGGCGATGGAGATCTGCTACTCGACAGAGGACCTCAGCGCCTACCTCGAGGCCAACGTCAAGGCCGACCAGGAGCACCCGCTGCTGCTCGACCGCTTCCTCGAGAACGCGATCGAGGTCGACGTCGACGCGCTCGCCGACGGAGAGGACGTGCACGTCGCCGGGATCATGCAGCACGTCGAGGAGGCCGGAGTGCACTCGGGCGACTCGGCCTGCGTGCTGCCGCCGATGAGCCTCGGAGTCGAGATGCTCGAGGAGATCCGCGCGACGACCAGGCGGATCGCGCTCGAGCTGGGCGTGATCGGGCTGATCAACATCCAGTACGGCGTCGCCGGTGGCGAGCTCTACGTGATCGAGGCCAACCCGCGCGCCTCGCGCACCGTGCCCTTCGTCTCCAAGGCGACCGGAGTGTCGCTGGCCAAGCTGGCGGCGCGACTGATGCTGGGCGAGAAGCTCGCCGACCAGGAGCTGCGCGAGCCGCCCGCGGGGATGGTCAGCGTCAAGGAGGCGGTCCTGCCCTTCGCCCGCTTCGCCGGCGCCGACTCGGTACTCGGCCCGGAGATGAAGAGCACCGGCGAGGTGATGGGGATCGCCGCCGACTTCCCCACCGCCTTCGGCAAGGCGCAGGCGGCGGCCGGCGTTTCGCTGCCCACCGAGGGGACCGTCTTCATCACCGTCACCGACACCGACAAGCCTGCCGCGACCCAGTTCGCCGCCCGCCTGCACGACCTCGGCTTCGAGCTGGTCGCCACCGGCGGCACCGCCCAGGCGATCTCGGCGATGGGCGTGCCGGTGACCCCGATCAAGAAGATCGCCGAGGGCTCGCCGCACGTGATCGACCTGATCCGCGAGCGCCGCTGCGACCTGGTGATCAACACCCCGACCGGCGCCGGCGCCCGCGCCGACGGCTACGAGATCCGCACCGCCGCGGTCCGCAACGACATCCCCTGCGTGACGACGATGACCGGCGCCACCGCCGCGGTGCGCGCGATCGCCGCCAAGCAGAGGGGAGACGCCGAGGTCAAATCGCTCCAGGAGATTCACGGCCTCGAGAGGGCGAAGCAAGCGAGATGAAGGCTCCCTTCGGGCGCCGCCTCTGCAAAGTCACCGAGAACCGCGCCACCGGCGGCTACAAGCTCTTCTCCGTCTTTGACTCCGACGGCCCCGAGCCACTCCCCGGCCAGTTCTACATGCTGGCCACCGAGAAGCACTGGGACCAATCGGGCGAGCGCCCCTTCCTCCCAAGAGCCCTATCAGTAGCCGAAACGGCGTCAGCCGCAGACGGCGTGCGCCTCGACTTCCTGGTCGAGGGCATAGGCCCAGGCACTGACCGCCTCTGCGACCTGGAGCCCGGCGAGCGCCTCTGGATCAACGGTCCCCTGGGCAACCCCTTCACCCCTCCGAAAAAGCTTTCCCCAAACGGAGCGGGCGCTGTTCTGGTCGGTGGAGGCATTGGGGTCGCCCCGCTGGCACTCCTGCGCCGCAGCTTCGCAGAAGCCAACGTTCCCACCCGCGTCCTTCTCGGCTTCCGCGACCGGGACCACTCCGGAGGCCTCGACGAGCTCTTCTCATGCTGTGAGGTCCGCCTCGCCAGCGACGACGGCCACGTCGGCCACCACGGCTACGTAACCGACCTGCTGGCGCAGATGCTCGAAGGCGACGACGCGAGCTCAGCTGCCGTTTATGCGTGTGGCCCTCCGCCGATGCTCGATGCCGTGGGCGCCATGTGTCTCGATGCCGGCGTCCCATGCGAGCTAGCGATGGAGTCGCCGATGGCCTGCGGCTACGGGGCCTGCTTCGGCTGCGCTGTTCCCCGTGGGGACGGCAGCTACATCCGCCTGTGCGTCGACGGCCCCGTGCTGCGCGGCGGGCCGGCGGGTCCTGTCGCCGCAGGGGACCCACCACCCCTTCCGGTCGCTAAGGCGTCCTCAGGGGCGGTTCCCCCTACGGCGCCACCCGCCGGCAGCCACGGAGCCGGGGAGACGGCCAGGGACGGCACGGAGTCGCGGGCCTCAGTCGAGTTCTGCGGGATCGAGCTGAAACATCGGGTGATCAATGCTTCGGGCACCTTCGACGCGATCGCTGCACGCAGGGTCTACGGAGACGAGCTGTTGGAGCGGTTCCCGTTCAGCGCATTCGTCTCGAAGACGATCACGCCCGAGCCGCGAGCTGGGAACGAGCCGCAGCGGATCTGGGAGACACCGGCGGGGATGATCAACTCGATTGGCTTGCCGAACAAGGGACTCAAAGGCTTCCTTGAAGAAGACCTCCCGCTTCTTCGGGAGCTTCCGGTGCCGCTGATTGTGTCCGCAATGGCCACCGGGCACGAGGAGTTCGCCGGGCTGGTTCGCGGCGTCGGGGAGAGGGACGAGGTTGCCGCGATCGAGCTCAACGTCTCCTGCCCCAACGTGCACTCCGGACTGATCGTCGGCGAGCAGCCCTCCGAGACCGAGGCGCTGCTCGAAGCGCTGCGGCCGCTGACCTCGAAGCCGCTGATCGTCAAGCTGACTCCCAACGTCGCCAACCCGGCCGACGTCGCCGTCGCCGCCGAGCAGGGCGGCGCTGACGCGGTCTCGCTGATCAACACGATGAAGGCGAGCGCGATCGACCCGGCCACCGGGCAACCGGGGATCGCGGCGGGACACGGGGGCCTTTCCGGCCCCGCCGTGCGCCCGGTGGCGATCGCGCAGCTGCGGGCGGTCGCCACCGCGGTCAGGATCCCGATCGTCGGCATGGGCGGCGTGGCCGACGGCGCCGACGCGCTCGAATTCCTCGACGCAGGGGCGACGCTGGTCGCGGTTGGCACCGAGAGCTTCCGGGATCCGCGGGCGGGGGAGAGGGTGGCGGGCGAGATCTCCCGAGCGCTCGAAGAGCGTCGAGGTGGCGCTCATACAATGGCCGCCGGCTAAACCTCGAGTCGAGGTTCAGGTGAATTTGGGCCTAAATCGCTCCGAGCGCTTGCGCGTGCTCTCACCGCGGCTATACTCGCCGCCCAGATGCCGGCCCCAGTAAAGACCTCCACCGCGACCCCCGAGCGGTCGCTGGACCAGCGGATGGATGCCCTCAAGCGGGCCAACGACATCCGCACCGCCCGCGCCAAGCTGAAGAAGGACCTGAAAGCGGGCAAGGCCAACATCCACGCCCTGCTGCTCGACCCGCCGGAGGACGTGCTCACCGCCAAGGTGTTCGACATGCTGCTGGCGGTGCCCAAGTACGGCCGGGTGAAGACCAACCGGATCCTCAACCAGTGCCGGATCTCGCCGTCGAAGACGATCGGCGGGCTCTCGGAGCGCCAGCGCACCGAGCTGGTTTCGCAGTTGCGCCGCTAGTACGACCGCTCCGCCGGTCAGTATCCGCGCCCGCATGGCCAAGGTCTTCGTCATCACTGGGCCGTCCGGCGTCGGCAAGGGCACGCTGATCGCCCGCCTGCTCGAGCGCGTGCCGGACCTCGAGCTCTCGATCTCCGCCACCACCCGCGAGCCGCGCGGGGGAGAGGCCGACGGCCGCGACTACCACTTCCTCACCCCCGAGAAGTTCGACGAGCGGATCAAGGCCGAAGACTTCCTCGAGTTCGCCACCTACAGTGGCAACCGTTACGGGACGCTGCGCTCGGAGGTGCGCCGCCGGCTCGAGGAGGGCCACTCGGTGGTGCTCGAGATCGAGGTGCAGGGTGCGCGCCAGGTGCGCGCCGCGATGCGCGAGTCGGTCCAGGTCTTCATCGCGCCGCCCGACCCGGCGGCGCTGCGCCGCCGGCTGGAGTCGCGCGGCACCGACAGCCTCGAGGCGATCGACGCGCGGCTCGAGGTGGCCGAGCAGGAGATGGCGGCGCGGGGCGAGTTCGCCCACACCGTCGTCAACGACGATCTCGACAGGGCGGCGACCGAGCTGGAGGGGATCGTGCGCGCCGAGCTCGGCATACCACTAGACTCCGCGGCCGAATGATCAAACCACGCGTTGACAAGCTCCTCGAGCACACGGACTCCCATTACGCGGCTGTGGTCGTCGCGGCCAAGCGGGCACGGCAGATCAACAGCTACTTCCACAGCCTTGGCGAGGGCAGCTTCGGCGAGTACCCGCCGCCGATGGTCGACATCCCCGGCGACCGCAACTATCTCTCGATCGCGCTCGAAGAGGTGGCCCAGGGGAAGCTCAAGTACGAGTACCGCTCCTAGCGGTCCGATCTCCCAGGAGGACAGATGGCCAGGATCCTGCTCGGTGTGAGCGGAGGGATCGCAGCCTACAAGGCGCTTGAGTTGGCGCGCCTCGCGACGACCGCCGGCCACGGCGTCCGCGTCTTGATGACCGAGGGCGCGACCCGCTTCGTCGGTGCCGCCTCCTTCGAGGGAATCGTCGGCGCCCCGGCGCTGGTCTCCGAGTTCGAGCGCGACCCGATGCGCGGCGCCTTTCCCGGCGACCCGGCGCCCGCCCACGACCCGATCGGCCACCTTGAGCTGGCCGCCAATTGCGACGCCTACCTCGTCGCCCCGGCCTCGGCGAACACGATCGCCAAGCTCGCCGCCGGCGCGGCCGACTCGATGGTCACCACCTCCTTCCTCGCCTGCACGGCGCCGCGCCTCCTCGCCCCGGCGATGAACGACCGTATGTACGCCAGCGACGCGACCCAGGCCAACCTCGCCACCCTGCGCGATCGCGGCGTGACCGTGGTCGAGCCCGACGAGGGCGCCCTCGCATCGCGCGGCGAGCACGGCCGCGGCCGCCTCCCCGACCCCGCTCGGCTGCTCGCCCTTGTCGAAGCCGAGCTACCCAGCGGCGTGCGCCCCTGGGACGGCCTCCGCGTCCTCGTCACCGCGGGCGGCACCAGAGAGCCGATCGACTCGGTCCGCTACCTGGGCAACCGCTCCAGCGGCCGGATGGGCATAGCCCTGGCCGCCGCCGCCCAACGCCGCGGCGCCGAGGTGACCCTGGTCTGCGCCAACGTCGTGCTCCCCGAGCCGGCCGGCGTCCACCGCATCGACGTCGAGACGACCGAGCAATTGGCCGCCGCCGCCCGAACTGAGTTCCCGAAATCCCACATCCTCCTAATGGCCGCCGCCCCCGCCGACTTCAAGCCCGCCGAGGCCGCCGAGGGCAAGCTGACCCGCGACAAGTCCCTAGACCTCCATCTGGAGCCGACCGAAGACATCCTGGCCAACCTCAGCGCCCAAAAGGCCGACACCCAAACCGTGGTCGCCTTCGCCGCCGAATCCGGCGACAACCTCGACCGAGCCCGCAAAAAGCTCACGCGCAAGCGCGCCGACCTGATCGTCCTCAACGACATAAGCAACTCATCGATCGGCTTCGAGAGCAAGGAAAACGCTGTGACCCTCATCGACTCAGCAAGCGAGACCCCCGTCCCGCAAGCTCCAAAGAACCAGATCGCGGACGCCATCCTCGACCGCGTAACCACGCTCCGCGAAGAGGGACGCCAACCGAACCGCTGACGCAGGCGAGCTATACTCGCCCCAAGCTTTTCGTCTCACCCGCAGTACCCGAAGTGGGCCTGGCCCACTTTTTTTACGGCTTCAACCCATGGCAGACCTCCAGCAGGACATCCAGCAACAGCTTTGCGAGCTTGATTCCGAGCTCGACCTGATCGCGGTCGAGCAGCCGAGCAAAGAAGCGCTGCGCCTTTTCATCGACCACCCGGGCGGCGTCGACCTCGCCCTCTGCGAACGGGTGACGCACCACCTCAACCACCTGCGCGCGGACTACTCGCTGGAGGTCTCCTCGCCCGGCCCCAAGTACCGCAACCTCAAGGAGACCTCGTGAGTAAAGAGATCGTCGACGCAGTAAGGGCGCTCGAGCAGGAGAAGGGGATCTCCGCCGACAAGCTGATGGACGCGCTCGCCGACGCACTCCTCTCGGCTTACAAGAAGACCCCCGGAGCGGCGAAATACGCCCGCGTCGACCTCGACCACGAGACCGGCGATTTCCGCGTCTTCGAACTGATCCTGCCGCCCGAGCTCGAGGAGAAGCTGCTCGCCGAGGCGGCCGAGGCGCAGGAGGAGGAAGAGCGCGAGATCGACCCGGAGACCGGCGAGCTGAAGGAGCCCGAGGATCCCGAGCTCGACCCGGAGATGATCGCCCCCTACGAGGACCAGATCAGCACCCGCGACGTCACCCCCGACGACTTTGGCCGGATCGCCGCGCAGACCGCCAAGCAGGTGATCCTGCAGCGCATCCGCGAGGCCGAACGGATGATGATGTTCGAGGAGTACCAGGACCGGGTCGGCGAGCTGATCACCGGGATCATCCAGCAGTCGGACAAGCGCTACACGCTGGTCCAGCTGCGCGAGCGGGTCGAGGCGCTGCTGCCCAAGTCCGAGCAGGTCTACAACGAGCGCTACGACCACGGCATGCGGGTCAAGGCGGTGATCACCGATGTCTCCGACTCGACCAAAGGGCCGGCGATCGTCGTCTCGCGGCGCAGCTCCGAGCTGATCAAGAAACTCTTCGAGATGGAGGTGCCGGAGATCGCCGACAAGCTGGTCGAGATCGTCGGCGTCGCCCGCGAGCCCGGCTACCGCTCGAAGATCGCCGTCATCTCCCATGCCGACGGGGTCGACCCGGTCGGCGCCTGCGTCGGCCCGCGCGGCTCGCGGGTGCGGATGGTCGTCTCCGAGCTGCGCGGCGAGAAGATCGACATCATCCCCCACAACGACGAGCCCGCCCGCTTCGTCGCCAAGGCGCTCTCGCCGGCGCGCGTGCGCGAGGTGATCGTCGACGACGACGAGCGCCAGGCGACGGTGATCGTCCCCGACGACCAGCTCTCGCTGGCGATCGGCCGGGACGGCCAGAACGCCCGCCTCGCCGCCCGCCTCACCGGCTGGCGCGTCGACATCAAGTCGGAGACCGAGTTCGCCGCCGAAGACGTCGAGGAGGACTACCAGGGCGAAGAGGCCTTTGACGGCCGCTGCATGGCGGCGCTGACCACCGGCCGCCGCTGCCCCAACGCGGCGATCGCCGGCTCGACCTACTGCGGCCTGCCCCAGCACCAGGCGCTGAGCCGCTTCCAGACCAACCAGATGGCGGTGCTCGGCGCGGTCGCCGAGGCCGAGGTCGAAATCCTCGCCGACCCCGACGCCGATCAGGGCCAGGTCGAAGAGATCGTCGCCAAGGCGGAAGCGGCGTTCGTCGAGGAGGCTCCCACGGAGACCGCAGAGCCCGAGGAGGAGCCGGCGGCCGAGACCGAGGAGCCCGAGGCTGTTGCCGAGGAGGCAGAGCAGGCGTAGTGGCTAAGAAGCGGGTTCATGAGATCGCGAAAGCGAAGGGGCTCGAGAGCAAGGCGCTTGTCGCTGCGCTGAAGAAGGCTGGGGTCGATGTAAAAACCGCTTCTTCCAGCGTTGACGAGGCTGTCGCCCTGAAGGCGATCGACGGCGACGGGGTGGCGCCCGCTGCCGCGCCAAAACCCCAGGCTCCCGCCACTGAGGCGCCGGCGAAACCGGCGGCCAAGCCAGCCGCGCGGCCCAAAGCGCAGACCCAGGCGCCCGCCGCCAAACCCGCTCCCAAGTCTCAGGCCTCCCAGACGCCCGTGCGGCCCAAGGCCGATGGGCAGGCCGGGGCGCAGGCCGGTGGGGGGTCTTCGAAAAAGCGACGCGTGGTGATCGACTCGCAGGCATCGCGGCGCGACCAGATGGGCGGGCCACCGCCGCAGCGCCCGCCTCGCCGCCGCGGTGGGCGCCGACGCCGGCCGCTGCTCGAGGAGCCGCCGCCCAGGGTCGAGGCGGCCGCCGAGCCGGAGGCGACCGTCGTCCCGGCCGGGGCGACCGTACGCGAGGTCGCCGAGCTGCTCGGCCTGGGCAGCGCCGAGGTGATCAAGAAGCTGATGATGATGGGCGAGATGGCGACCCTCACCCAGACCCTCACCGACGAGTCGATCAAGGCGATCGCCGACGAGTACGACCGCAAGATCGAAGTCGTCACCGCCGCCGACGAGGAGCCGGCCGCGCCCGAGTTCGAGGACTCCGACGAGGAGCTGGTCGACCGGCCGCCGGTCGTGACGATCATGGGCCACGTCGACCACGGCAAGACCTCGCTGCTCGACGCGATTCGCGAGACCGAGGTCGCCGCCGGCGAGGCGGGCGGCATCACCCAGCACATCGGCGCATACCAGGTCCACCACGACGCGAAGACGATCACCTTCCTCGACACGCCCGGCCACGCCGCGTTCACCGCGATGCGCGCCCGTGGCGCCAAGGTCACCGACATCGCCGTGGTCGTCGTCGCCGCCGACGACGGCGTCATGCCGCAGACCAAAGAGGCGATCGACCACGCCCGCGCCGCCGACGTGCCGATCCTGATCGCGGTCAACAAGATCGACAAGGAGGGCGCTCAGCCCGACCGGGTCCGCAACGAGCTCGCCGCCGACGGGCTCACCCCCGAGGACTGGGGCGGCGACACCGTCTACGTCGACGTCTCCGCCAAGACCCGCGAAGGCCTCGACAAGCTGCTCGAGATGATCCTCCTGGTCACCGAGCTGGAGGAGCTTGGCGCCAACCCCGAGGCGCCCGCCTCGGGCACCGTGGTCGAGTCCCAGCTCGATCCGGGCCGCGGCCCGGTCGTCACGATCCTGGTCCAGCGCGGCACGCTGAAGGTCGGCGACTCGCTCGTCGCCGGACCGCAGTGGGGCCGGGTGCGGGCGATGCACGACTTCACCGGCACCCGGGTCGAGAGCGCCGGGCCGGGGATGCCGGTCGAGGTGCTCGGCTTTGACGGCGTCGCCGATGCGGGGGAGTTCGTCCACGCGGTCGAGAACGACCGCCGCGCCCGCCAGGAGGCCCAGGAGCGGGCCAACCGGCTGAAGACCGAGGCGCTGGCCCGGCGCCAGGCGCGCAAGGTCAGCCTCGAGGAGGTCTTCTCGAGGGTCCAGGAGGGCGAGATCAAGGAGCTCAACATCGTCCTCAAGGCCGATGTCGCCGGCTCGCTGGAGGCTCTCCAGGACGAGATCGCCAAGGTCCCCCAGGAGCAGGTCGGGATCAACATCATCCACTCCCAGACCGGTGGCATCAACGAGTCCGACGTGATGCTCGCCGCGGCCTCGGAAGCGATCATCATCGGCTTCAACGTGCGCCCGCTCGCCGACGCCCGCCGCGCCGCTGAGCGCGAGGGCGTCGACGTCCGCACCTACTCGGTCATCTACAAAATCACCGAGGACCTGCGCAACGCGATGGAGGGCATGCTCGAGGCGGTCGAGGTCGAGGAAACGCTCGGCGAGGCCGAGGTCAAGCAGACCTTCAAGGCCTCCAAGGTCGGCCGCATCGCCGGCTGCATCGTCAACGAGGGCCGCGTCGCCCGCGACGCCAGCGTCCGCCTGGTGCGCGAGGGCACCGTCATCTGGGACGGCAAACTCGGCTCCCTGCGCCGCTTCAAAGACAACGTTCAGGAGGTCGAGGAGGGCCAGGAGTGCGGCATCGTCCTCGACGGCTACGCTGACGTCAAGGAGGGCGACGTGCTGGAGTTCTTCAAGACGAAGCAGGTCGAGCAGACCCTGGAGTAGGATGGCCACCCCTCGCATGCGCCGCATCAACGAGGTGCTCCGCGAGGTGATCGGCGCCGCCATCGCCGAGTTGAGCGACCCGCGCATCGGCTTCGTGACCGTGACCTCCGTGGAGACCAGCCCAGACCTGCGCGCCGCCAAGGTGTACTTCAGCGTGCTCGGCTCCGAGCAGGAGCGGGAGGCGACCCTGACCGGACTGCGCAACTCCCACGGCATCCTGCAGGCGAAGATCGCGGCCGAGACCCGCATGAAGCGGACTCCGAAGCTCGACTTCCACTACGACGAGACGGTCGAGAAGGGCATGCGGATCTCGCGCCTGCTGGAGGAGGAGGGGGAGGCATGAACGCCCCCACGGGCCTCGCCACCGCCGAGCTGGAGCGGGTTGCCGATGAGATCCGCGGCCGCCAGCGCTTCCTGCTCACCGCCCACGAGGGGCCCGACGGCGACGCGCTCGGCTCGCTGCTCGGCATGCACCACCTGCTCACCCAGTTGGGCAAGGACTCGGTGATGTTCATGGCGGCGAAGGAGTTCCCGCTGCCGGTCGAGTACCGCTTCCTGCCGCTCGAGGAGGTCTTCCACGAGCCGCCCGCCGACATGGCCGATCGCACCGTGGTCTTCCTCGACTGCGGCAACATCGACCGGATGCCGGTCGAGTTCCTCAGCGACGGCGACAACTTCCGCATCAACGTCGACCACCACCACGACAACACCCTGTTCGGCGACGTCAACCTGGTCGACACCGCCGCCTCCTGCACCGCCGAGATCGTCTACGAGCTGGCGATCCTGCTCGGGGTCGAGATCACCCCGGAGATCGCCGCCGCCCTCTACGTCGGCCTGATCACCGACACGGGCAAGTTCATGTACGAGAACACCAACGCCCACACGCACCGGATCGCCGCCGAGCTGATCGACGCCGGGGTCGCCGTCGACGAGACCTACCGCCGCCTCTACGAGCACGTGCCGCTGGAGAAGCTGCGCCTGCTCTCGCGCGCCCTCGACGGCATCCGCCGCTACTGCGGCGAGCGCCTGGTCGTCGCCTACATCACCGCCGCCGACTACGAGGCGACCGGGGCGGGGGAGGAGATGACCGAGGGGATCATCGACCACCTGCGCTCGGTCGAGGGCTCCAAGGTGGCGGCGCTGATCCGCGACCAGGGCGACCGCGGCCGGGCCGCGCGCAAGGTCAGCCTGCGCTCCAGCGGCGGCGAGATCGACGTCTCGGCGATCGCCCGCCAGCACGGGGGAGGGGGCCACAAGCGAGCAGCGGGATTTTCCACCGACCTCGAGTTGGAGGAGCTGGTCAGCTTCCTCTGCGGCGAGGTCACCGCCCAGCTCGGGCCCTGAGCGTGAGGCCGGCCCACGGCGAGGGATCGGTGCTCCTCTTCGACAAGCCTCCCGGCAAGACCTCGCACGACGTCGTGGCCGCTGTCCGTCGGGAGCGCGGCGGCAAGGTGGGCCACGCGGGCACCCTCGATCCCTTCGCCACCGGTTTGCTGCTCGTCCTGATCGGCCGGGCGACTCGCCTGCAGCGCTTTCTGGTCGGCCTGCCGAAGACCTACGTCGCCAAGGCCCGGCTGGGATGGCGCTCGAGCAGCGGCGATCCCGACGGCGAGCTGCGCGAGACGGGGCGCCTGCCGAGCTCGCTCGGGCTGCCGACCGGCACGGTGCGCCAGCGGGTGCCGATGACCTCGGCGGTGCGCGTCGGCGGCGAGCGGCTCTACCGCAAGGCGCATCGCGGCGAGGAGGTCGAGACGCCGCCACGCGACGTGGAGGTTTACCGTGCCGAGTTGCTCGACCGCGATCGCGACAGCGCCGAATTCGAGATCGAATGCTCTGCCGGCACCTACATCCGCACCCTGATCGAGACCCTCGAGGACGCCTACTGCGCCGAGCTGCGCCGCACCGCGATCGGCCCGTTCAAAGTCAGCGACGCGGGCACCGAGCTGACCCTCGGCCAGATCGGCGACCTGGTCCCATCGGTGACGGAGGCCCTGAGATGAGGTTCCGGTGCGCCTTTGCCCCGCTGTGCCCGGATAAAGCGCACCGGAAGGGCGTGCGGTGAGCATCCAGGTCACCTCGCTGCCGGACGCCGAGCCGCGGGCGCGGCACGTTGCGATCGGGACCTTCGACGGCGTCCACAGGGGACACCAGGCGGTGATCGACGATGCCGACACGGTGCTCACCTTCGATCCGCACCCCCTGGAAGTCCTCCACCCGGCGGCGCTGCCGAAGCTGATCATGCCCTTCGGCGTGAAGCGCGATGTGATCGAGGGCCTCGGCGTGCGCGAGCTGGTCGTGATCCCCTTCGACCGCGAGTTCGCCGCGCTCGGCGCCGAGCAGTTCATCGAGCGGGTGCTGGTCGAGCGGCTGACCGCGGAGCGCGTCTCGGTCGGCGAGAACTTCCGCTTCGGCGCCAAGGCGAAAGGCGACCCGGCGATGTTGGCGGCGCACGCTCAGTTCGAGACGCGGGTCGTGCCCCTGGTCGAGGTCGACGGCGAGACGGTCTCCTCGACCCGGATCCGCGCCCTGGTCGCCGCCGGCGACATGGAGGGGGCCCGGCACTGCCTCGGCGCCCCGTTCATGGTCGAGGGCGAAGTGGTTAGCGGCGACCAGCGCGGTCGCGAGCTCGGCTTCCCGACCGCCAACCTGGTCCCCAACGACCGCCTGGCGATCCCCGGCCACGGCGTCTACGCCGCCTTCGCCAACGGCGTTCCGGCGGCGGTCAACATCGGCGTGCGGCCGACTTTCGAGAGCGGCCGCGGGGTGCTGATCGAGTCCTACCTGATCGACCGCGAGGAGGACCTCTACGGGCAGACCCTGCGCGTCGCCTTCGTCGAGCGCCTGCGCGGCGAGAAGCGCTTCGCCGGCGTCGAGGAGCTGATCGCCCAGATGCGGATCGACGTTGAGGACGCGAAGCGCGTCTGTGCTAGCTTCCAGCGGCCGTGATCTCCGCCAGGAGCACGGTTCTTTTTTCGAGATGAGCCTGACCAAGGACAAAAAAAGCGAGCTGATCGGCAAGTACGGCCGTGCCGACGGCGATACCGGCTCGGCCGAGGTTCAGGTCGCGCTGCTCACCGAGCGGATCAACGAACTCACCGAGCACCTGCGCGCGCACGCCAAAGACCACCACTCGCGCCGCGGCCTGCTGATGCTGGTCGGCAAGCGGCGCCGCATGCTGCGCTACCTCGAACGCAACGACCTCGAGCGCTACCGCGCTCTGGTCGCCGATCTCGGCCTGCGCCGGTGATCGAGGCCGGGCAACCGGCCCCCGAGTTCACCCTCCGCGACCAGGACGGGGAGAAGGTCTCGCTCTCGGACTTCCGCGGCGAGAAGGTCCTGCTCGTCTTCTACCCGCTCGACTTCAGCCCGGTCTGCAGCGACCAGCTCTCGGTCTACCAGGAGGTCAAGCCCGAGATCGAGGCCAAGGGCGTGCGCCTGCTGGGGATCAGCGTCGACAGCGGCTTCGCCCACAAGGCCTTCCAGGAGAAGCTCGGCATCGACACCCAGCTGCTCGCCGACTTCGAGCCCAAGGGCGAGGTGGCCCGCGCCTACGGCGCCTACATCGAGAGGACCGGCCACGCCAACCGCTCGCTCGTCCTCGTCGACGAGGAGGGCGTTGTCGAGTGGGTGCACGAGTCGCCCACCCCGCTGGAGATCCCCGGCGCCAACCTGATCTTCGACGCTCTCGCCCCTGTCGCCTGAGCTGACCAGCGCCGCGGTCCCGCCCGTCGGGCCTGAGGACCATCGGCGTGGCGACGGTCCCGAGCTGATCGTCTACGCCGACCTCGGCTGCCCGCACTGCGCCTCGGCCTGGGCCGAGATCTCGGCGCGCGAGGCGACGGTCGTCTTCCGCCACTTCCCCGTCGCCAGCAAGCACCCGCGCGCCCCGGCCCTGCACGCCGCCGCCGAGGCCGCCGGGCTGCAGGGACGCTTCTTCGAGATGGTCGACTCACTGTATGAGGACCGCGGCCACGTCGACGACCCCCACCTCTGGCAGCGCGCCGAGGACCTCGGCCTGGACCTGGAGCGCTTCGAGCGAGACCGCCGCAGCAACGCGGTCGCCACAAGGATCCGCCGCGACTTCGAATCGGGCATCCGCGCCGGAGTAACCGCCACCCCCACGGTCTTCCCGGGACGTGCCGCAACTTAGCGGCCCGTGGTGGTACCCAAGTTACGGCACGTCCCCGTCCCTGTACTCTCCCGTGGGACAGAGAACGAGAGTTCTGAATGCAGATGGCTGCCACACGGGCGGCCGGAGGTAAAAAATTCAATGAGCATGTTTGACGTAAGCCGCGTTTCGGCGGATATCGGCGAGAGCCAGATCTCCTTCGAGACGGGCAAGCTCGCCCGCCAGGCGGGCGGCGCCGTGGTCGTCCAGTCCGGCGACACGATGGTCCTTTGCACCGCGACGATGGGCAACCTGCGCGACGTGGACTTCCTGCCGCTGACCGTCGACGTCGAGGAGCGGATGTACGCCGCGGGCAAGATCCCCGGCTCCTTCTTCCGTCGCGAGGGCCGCTCGGGCGAGAAGGCGACGCTGACCGCGCGGATGATCGACCGGCCGATCCGGCCGCTCTTCCCCAAGGGCTGGCACTACGAGACCCAGCTGGTCGCAACCCCGCTTTCGGTGGACCACGTCCACCCCTACGACATCCTCGCGATGAACGGCGCCTCCGCGGCCCTGGCGATCTCGCCGGTCCCGGTTGCCGCCCACGTCGGCGCCGTGCGCGTCGGCAAGCTCGACGGCGACTTCGTCGTCAACCCGCCCGAGGAGACGCTCGAGGAGCTCGAGCTCGACCTGATCGTCGCCGGCACCGACGAGGCGATCCTGATGGTCGAGGCGGGCGCCGACGGCGTCACCGAGGCCGAGATCCTCGACGCCCTCGACATCGCCCACTCGGAGATCAAGAAGCTCTGCGCGGCGATGCAGGAACTGGCCGAGAAGGCCGGCAAGGAGAAGATCGAGGTCGATCCCCCCAAGATCGACGAGGGACTGCTGAGCGAGATCCGCGCCTCCCACGGCCAGGCCCTGGTCGACGCGATCGCCACCGACGGCAAGCTCGAGCGCTACGAGGCGATCGGCAAGGTCAAGGCCGAGGTCGTCGCCAAGTACGCGCCGGAGGGCGCTGACGGCGAGGTCGACGGCGAGCGCAAGGCCGAGGTCGGCACCGCCTTCGACGCGATCGAGAAGGACACGATCCGCAAGGCGATCGCGGTCGACAAGAAGCGCCCCGACGGTCGCGCCCAGAACGAGATCCGACCGATCGAGACCGAGGTCGACCTCTCCCCGCGCGTGCACGGCTCGGCGCTCTTCACCCGCGGCGAGACCCAGATCCTCTCCAACGTCGCCCTGGGCACGACGCGCATGGACATGCGCCTCGACACGCTCGGCCTGGCGACCACGAAGCGCTTCTGGCACCACTACAACTTCCCGCCCTTCTCGGTCGGGGAGGCGGGCTTCATGCGCGGCCCGAAGCGCCGCGACATCGGCCACGGCGCCCTCGCCGAGCGCGCCCTGGCGCCGTCGATCCCCGACGAAGAGGCCTTCCCCTACGTGATCCGGGTCGTCTCCGAGACGCTCGAGTCCAACGGGTCCTCCTCGATGGGCTCGGTCTGCGCCTCCTCGATGGCTTTGCAGGCCGCGGGCGTCCCGGTCTCAGCACCGGTCGCCGGCGTCGCCATGGGCCTGATCAAGGAGGGCGACGACTACATCGTCCTCACCGATATCGCCGGCGTCGAGGACCACCTCGGCGACATGGACTTCAAGGTCGCCGGCACCGCCGACGGGATCACCGCCCTGCAGATGGACATCAAGATCACCGGCGTCACCTTCGACATCCTGCGCGACGCGCTCGCCCAGGCCAACGAGGGCCGTCAGTTCATCCTCGGCAAGATGGCGGAGGCGATCGACGGGCCGCGCGAGCAGCTCTCGGCGCACGCGCCGCGGATCGAATCGATCAAGATCGACCCGGAGAAGATCGGCGCCGTGATCGGCAAGGGCGGCGAAACGATCCGCGCCCTCTGCGAGGAGTTCGAAGCCGAGATCGACGTCGAGGACGACGGCACGGTGCGGATCTACGCGCCGACCGGCGAACTGGTCGAAGCCTGCGTGGGCCGCATCCAGTCGATGACCAAGGAGGCCGAGGTCGGCGACCGCTACAACGCCGCCAAGGTCGTCAAGACGACCACCTTCGGCGCCTTCGTCGAGCTGGTCAAGGGCACCGACGGCCTGCTGCACATCTCCAACGTGAAGCCGGGGGAGAGGGTCGACTCGGTCGACGACGTGCTCAGCTCCGGCGACGTGATCGACGTCACCGTGGTCGAGGTCGACCGCGAGCGCGGTCGCATCGGGCTGCGCCTCTCCGACGACCCGTCGGTCGAGGGCAAGAGCCCCGAGGAGCTGGCCACGGTCGGCTCCGGCGACGGCGGCCCGCGCCGCAACGGCGGCGACCGCGGGGGCCGGGGTGGCCGCGAGCGGCGTCCCCGGCGTGAGCGCGAGCGTCGCGACTAGGCATTGGCCGAGGCGCAGCTGACAACGCAGGGCTCGGGCGTCCGGGTCGTCACCGAGGCGGTTCCCTCGGTGCGCTCGGTGGCGCTCGGGCTCTGGGTGAGGACCGGATCGCGCAACGAGACGCCCTCTCAGGCGGGCGTCTCGCACTTCCTCGAGCATCTGCTCTTCAAGGGCACGGCGCGCTTCTCGGCGATCGAGATCGCCGAGCGGCTGGACGGGCTCGGCGCCGTGGTCAACGCCGCCACCGGCAAGGAGACCACGCACCTGCACGCCCGCTTCCTCGACGAGCACACCGAGGAGGTCTTCGACCTGCTGGCCGAGATGCTGCTGGCGCCGACCTACCCGGAAGTCGACTCCGAGCGCCAGGTCGTGCTCGAGGAGATCGCTATGTACGAGGACGAGCCGCAGGACCGCGTCCACGACATCCTCGCCGAGGCGGTCTTCGGCGCCCACCCGCTCGGCCGCCGGGTGCTCGGCGAGGCCGAGGTGATCAGCTCGGCACCGGTGCCCGATATCGAGGCCTACCGCAGCGCCCATTACACCGGCGCCAACATCGTCGTCGGCGCCGCCGGCAACCTCGAACACGAGCGGATTGCGGCGCTCGCCGAGCGCCTGGTCGCCCCCGAGCGCCGTGAGCCCGAGCCGACGAATGGCGCCGCCGCCGACGACGCGGCGCGCACCCGCTTCTACGCGAAGGACACCGAGCAGTACCACATCTGCTTCGGCGCGCCGGGCATCGTTCGCGACGACGAGCGGCGCTACGCGCTGGCCGTGCTCGACTCGATCTTCGGCGGCTCGAGCTCCTCGCGGCTCTTTTGCGAGGTGCGCGAGAAGCGCGGCCTCGCCTACTCGGTCGGCTCCTACAACGAGCAGTACACCGACTCCGGCCTGGTCGCCGGCTACGTCGGCACGCGCGAGGACAACGTCGAGGAGGCCTGCTCGATCATCGGCGCCGAGCTGGCGCGACTGCGCGCCGAGCCGCTCTCCGCCGAGGAGCTGCGGCGCGGCAAGGAGAACGTCAAGGGCCGGCTGGTGCTCTCCTCGGAGTCGACCGCGGCGCGGATGACGCGGATCTCGCGGGCGACCCTCTTCGGCCTGCCGATCGACGGCCTCGACCAGATGCTGGCCAAGGTCGAGGCGGTCAGCGTCGAGGACCTGGCCGAGCTGGCGACCGAGCTCTACGCGCCCGAGCGCCTCTCCGCCGCCTGCGTCGGCCGCGACGAGGACCGCTTCCGTCAGTCCCTGGCACCGATCAGCGAAGCCCTGGTGGCGGCGTGATCCGGGTCGCCGTTTCGGGCGCCGCGGGGCGCATGGGCGAGGCCGTCTGCGAGGCGGTCGAGGAGGCGGCGGACACCGAGCTCGCCGGCCGCGCCGACCCGGCGCTCGGGGTCGAGCTCTCCGAGGTACTCGGCGATGCCGACGTCCTGGTCGACTTCACCACGCCCGACACAGCGCTCGCCAACGCGACGAACGCGCTCGAGGCCGGCGTGCACGTCGTCGTCGGCACGACCGGCTTCGACCTCGACGCGCTGCGCGCCGCCGCCGCGAAGAGCGCGCGGGCCAACTGCTTCGTCGCGCCGAACTTCGCGATCGGCGCCGTGCTGCTGATGGAGGTCTCGCAGTCGATCGCCCGCCACATGCCCGAGTGCGAGATCGTCGAGCTGCATCACGACCGCAAGCTCGACGCGCCCTCGGGCACGGCGAAGCGCACCGCCGAGCTGATCGACGCCGCCGGCGGCAACGTGCACCAGCCGATCCACTCGGTGCGCCTGCCGGGCCTCGTCGCCCACCAGGAGGTGATCTTCGGCGGCGAGGGTCAGACCCTCAGCCTGCGCCACGACTCGATCGACCGCCGCTCGTTCATGCCCGGCGTGCTGCTCGCCGTGCGCCGCGTCGGCGATCTGCCGGACCGCTTCACGGTGGGCTTGGAGAAGCTCCTCTAGATGACCCGCGATACCCTGCGCCCATGAAGGAGATTCGGGGAGTCCTCACCGCGATGGCGACGCCGTTCGACGCGAGCGGCGCGGTCGACGAGGCGGCGGCGCTGAAGCTCGCCACCCATCTGCTCGAGCATGGCTCGCACGGCCTGGTGATCTCGGGCTCGACCGGCGAGGCGCCGACGCTCACCGACGAGGAGGCGCTCGACCTCCTCCGCGCGATCCGGCGCGAGGTCGGCGAGGGGGTGCTGCTGATCTGCGGCACCGGCACCAACTACACCGATCACTCGATCGAGCTGACCCAGGGCGCGGTCGAGGCCGGCGCCGACGCCGCCCTGATCGTCACTCCCTACTACAACAAGCCCAACCCGGCCGGCATCCTCGCTCACTTCGAGGCGATCGCCGCGGCCGTCCCCGGCTTCCCGCTGATCGCCTACAACATCCCCTCGCGGGTGGTCGTCAACGTGCCGCCCGAGCAGCTCGCCGAGATCGCCAAGATCGAGAGCGTGGTCGCCGTCAAGCAGGCGAACAACGAGGAGCTGCAGCCGATCGAGGGCATGGACGTCCTCGCCGGCAACGACGAGATCTTCCTGCGCACGCTCGAGATCGGCGGCGCCGGGGGCATCCTGGTCTCCTCGCACCTGGTCGGCCCGCGGATGCGCGAGATCTGGGACGCGGCGCAGGCCGGCGATCTCGACCGCGCGCGTCAGATCGACGCGACCCTGAAGCAGGTCTACGCGGCGATGGGCGTGACGACCAACCCGATCCCGGTCAAGGCGGCGCTGGCGATGACCGGGCTGATCCCGTCAGACACCCTCAGACTTCCCCTCGTTCCCGCCGACGAGGCGCAGCGAGCGACTGTGCGGACGGCGCTGGAGAGCGTCGGCCTGGCCCCGGTGAACCCATAGTGCCCGCCGCCAAGCTTCGCGTGCTGCCGCTCGGGGGACTGGGCGAGATCGGTAAGAACATGACCGTGATCGAGTACGACGGCCGGATCGTCGTCGTCGACACCGGCCTGATGTTCCCGACCGCCGAGATGCTCGGCATCGACCTGGTCCTGCCCGACTTCTCCTACCTGCGCGAGCGGGCCGAGGACATCGAGGCGATCGTCCTCACCCACGGCCACGAGGACCACGTCGGCGCCCTGCCCTACGTGCTGCGCGAAATCGGCAACCCGCCGGCGATCTACGGCGGCATGTTGACGATCGGCATGGTCCGCGCCAAGCTCGACGAGCACAAGCTGAAGAACGCGCCGCTGCGGGAGCTGCCCGCGGGGGAGACCGTGCGGGCCGGTCCCTTCGAGCTCGAGCTGGTCCACCTCTCGCACTCGATCCCCGACGCCCGCGGCGTGCTGCTCACCACGGAGCTCGGCACGGTGCTGATGACCGGCGACTACAAGTTCGACCAGACTCCCGTCGACGGTCGCCCGGCCGACATCTCGCGCCTGGCCGAAGTAGGCCGCGACGGCCTGCTGCTGCTCTGCGGCGACTCGACCAACGCCGACCGTCCCGGCGTGGCGCCCTCGGAGTCGAGCGTCGGCCCGGCGCTGCTGGAGACCTTCGAAGGCTGCGAGGGGCGGATCATCGTCACCTCCTTCGCCTCCAACATCCACCGCGTCCAGCAGGTGATCGACGCCGCCGTGCAGCTCGACCGCCGGGTGGCGCTGGTCGGGCGCTCGATGCGCAAAAACTTCAACATCGCCTCCAGCCTCGGGATCGCCAAGGCGCCGGAGGGGCTCTTCATCCAGCCGCGCGAGATCGAGAACTTCCCCGACGAGAAGGTGATCGTGATCTCGACCGGCAGCCAGGGCGAGCCGCTCTCGGCTCTGCGCCGGATGGCGAACAACGACCACCGCGACGTCGAGCTGCACTCGGGCGACACGGTCGTCTTCTCGGCGACGCCGGTGCCCGGCAACGAGCGCGCCGTCAATGAGACGATCGACCGGATCTACGAGATCGGCGCCACGGTGGTGACCGCCAAGCAGGCGCCGATCCACGCTTCCGGGCACGGCTGGCAGGAGGAGCTGAAACTGATGCTCAACCTGACCAAACCGCGCTATGTGTTGCCCGTGCACGGCGACTTCCAGCGGCTGCGCCTGCACGCCGAGCTGGCCGAATCGGTGGGCGTCGAGAGCGAGCGCATCTTCCAGGGCCGCAACGGCCTGCCGCTCGAACTCGACGCCAACGGGGCGCGCTTCGGCGAGGACATCCACGCCGGCGTGATCTACGTCGACGGGGTCAACGTCGGCGAGCCCGACGACGTCGCCCTGCGCGACCGGCGCGAGATCTCGGCCGACGGCATCTTCATCGTCGTCGCGACGATCTCCTCCGACGACGGCCAGGTGGTTGCCGACCCGGAAGTGCTGGTCCGCGGGGTCGCCGCCTTCGAGGAGTCCGATCCGCTCGTCGACGAGCTCAAGGACCTGGTCGAGGACTCGCTAGAGGACGCCGCCGCGGCGGGAACGCGCGAGCTGCACCTGATCCAAGAAGACCTGCACGACGCCGTCGCCAAGGTCCTCTACGACAAGCTGCGCCGCCGGCCGATGGTCCTCCCGGTGGTCGTCGAGGTCTGACATGCAGATAAAAAGGACCCGCCGGGGGTGTTGGGGAGAGCCCGGCGGGTCCTGTGTCTCGTCCGTGGGGAAAACTAAGGAGGGGCTCTAAAGGCGGGCTAAAAGGTGCTCAGCGCCCGCTCCGAGCGGTGCAGCGGGATGCGGATCCGGAAGAGCGCCCCGCCGCCTTCGGGCTCGGTCACCTCGACCGTGCCGCCATGCGCGGCCGCGACCGCGTGGACGATCGCCAGGCCGAGGCCGCTGCCCGGGCCGACCGCGGTGTCGGCCGGGCCGTCGCCGCGGACAAAGCGGTCGAAGACCTGGGCACGCATCGCGGGCGGGATGCCGGGGCCGTCGTCGGCGACTTCGACCACGGCGTCGGGTCCCTCGGCGCGCAGCCGCAGCTCGATCGTCGAGCCGGGCGGGGTGTGGCGCCCGGCATTGTCGAGCAGGTTGAGAACCATCCGGTGCAGCTCGTCGGGGTTGCCGTCGACGGTCAGCACGCGTTCGTTATCGATCGCCAGCTCGCGCTCGCCCAGCACGGGGGCGACCTCGGCCGCCGCGTTGCCGGCCACCTCGGCCAGGTCGCAGGGCTGCTTGCGACTGGCCCGGCCGGCGTCGGCGCGGGCGAGGAGCAGCAGGTCGCCGACCAGACGGCTCATCCGCCGTGAGGAGCGCAGGGCGGAATCGATCATCGCCCGGTCGTCCTCCTGGCGCGGGTCGCGCAGCGAGGCCTGCAGCAGCTCGAGGTTGGCGAGCACGCTGGTCAGCGGCGTGCGCAGCTCGTGCGAGGCGTCGGCGACGAACTCGCGCTGTTTGCGCATCGCCGCCTCGCGCTCGGCCCGGGCCGCGTCGAGCGAGCGCAGCATCTGCTCGAGGGTGCGGGCCAGCTCGCCCACCTCGTCGTCCGCCTGCGGCACGGGCATGTGGCGCGATGGGTCGCCGGTGGCGGCGATCGCGCCCGCGGTCGAGGTCAGCGCCGAGATCGGCCGCATCGCGCGGGAGGCGATCGCCACTCCGGCGAGGCTCGCCATCAGGGTGCCGCCAAGGATTCCCGCGGCGATAAACAGCCAGAGACGGTCGATGGTCGAATCGACGTGGGCGACGCTGCGGCCGTACTGGACGAAGCCGGTGACGGTGCCGGAGTCGCCGGTAATCCGAGCGGTCGCGACCCGCATCTTGCCGTAGGTGGTGAGACCGGCGACCGGGCGGCCGAGCTCTTCGGCTCCTGTGCTTTCTCCGAGGAGGCTGAGAAGGTTGCCGTTAACGCTGAAGGCCCGCGCCGAGGCACCGTCGGGGCGCACGAAGTCGTCCAGCTTGGGCCCACGGCGGACGGGCGTCAGCGTGAGCGGATTTCTGAAGATCCGGCTTTCGGCTGCCAGCGTCTGCGCGGCGCTGCTCACCTGCCGGTTGAAGTCGTCGCGGATGCGGCTGGTCGCGACCTGGCCGATCACGGCTCCGAAGACGAGCAGGATGACGAGGGTGAGGCCGGCGGAGACCCCCGCCAGGCGCCACCTGACCGGCCAGTTGCCCGGGCGGAGCTGGGCCGGCCAGCGGGCCGCGGCCTTGCGGAGCAAGCTCAAGCGCTACTCCTTGAGCACGTAGCCGGCGCCGCGCTTGGTGTGCAGCAGGCGGGACTCGTTACCGGCCTCCAGCTTGCGCCGCAGGTTGGAGATGAAGACGTCGATCGTGTTGGTCGCCGCGGTCGGGTCGTAGCCCCAGACGTCGTCGAGCAGGCGCTCGCGAGAGACGACCAGCCGCTCGTTGCGCATCAGGTACTCGAGCAGCTCGAACTCGCGGTTGGTCAGCTCCAGCTCGCGCTCGCCGCGCCGCACCTCCCGCGTGTCGGGGTTGAGCGTCAGGTCGGCGACCCGCAGCGAGGCGGCGCCGCGCGGCGGGCGGCGGCGCAGCAGGGCGCGAATCCGGGCGAGCAGCTCGGTGCGCTCGAAGGGCTTGACCAGGTAGTCGTCGGCGCCGCTGTCGAGCCCGCCGACCCGGTCCTCGGTCTCGGCTCGCGCGGTCAGCATCAGGATCGGCACGTCGCCGTCGGCCCGCAACCGCCTGCAGACCTCGATCCCGTCGAGCCGGGGCAGGCCGAGGTCGAGCACGACGAGGTCGGGGACGAAACCGGCGGCGACGTCCAGCGCGTCGACCCCGTCGGCGCTGGTGCGGACCTCGTAGCCCTCCTGGCGCAGCGAGCGTCTGAGGACGTCGGCGATCTCGGCGTCGTCCTCGACGACGAGCACCCTGCCGGTGGCGGTCTCTTGGTCGGTTGTGAGCATTGGAGCGATGTTAGAGGCCCGGGAGGGACGCCTGGCGGAGTTTTAGGCCGGGTTTAGGCGCCGGCGAGGCGGGGTGGCCGGTCTGGCAGGGGGTTCCGCTTAACTTTTCGGATGGAGAGGCTGGGGCAGTCGCCTCTTGCCTCACGACCGAAAAGTACAAGACGCTCCACACCCCGCCAGACCGGCTTTCCAGCTTCAAAGGGGACTAAGTCTCGGCGTCGAAGCCCGGTCCATGTTCAAACGCCAGAAGCGGCGTGCTCCGGCGCGCGGGAAAGCGAAAAGGCCCAAGGCGAAAGCCGGGGGTGGGGGGAAGCTTCATTTGCCGGAGGGGCTGCAGCAGCGCCACCTTGACTTGGTTGGTTTGTTGCTGATTGCCGGCGGGGTTTATTTGAGCTTTGTTTTGTTCTTTGGCTGGGACGGGGGCAAGATCGGCTATGGGCTGGAAACGGCGCTCGTTTATCTCGGTGGGCAGGTTGGGGCGCGGATCTTCACTGTTTTGATGCTGATCGCCGGGGGGTTGATCGTCACCGGCACGTCCATCTCGACGCTGTTCCGGGGGATCGGGCGGGGAGTGCGGACGGTCTTCCTGGGAACACGGGACGTGACGCAGACGGCAGTCCAGCAGCGGCGGGATCGGCATGAGGCCAAGACTCGGGAGGCCAATACGTTTTCGTTCGAGACCGAGGCTGGAGCTACGGACGTGATGAGCGCTTACCCGGAGGACGATGACGTCGAGCCGACCGTGGCGCTGGGCGAGGAGGCGCCCGTCGAGGCCGTCGAGGAGCCCGTCACGCAGGACTTCGACGCGGAGCTGGCCCAGATCGAGGAGGAAGAAGAGAGGGCGCTGGGCGCGGACCCCGAGGCCGCCCCCGAGCAGGTGGCGCTCACTCCGCAGGGCAACAAGCGCGGGGTGACGATCTCGGAAGGGATCGATTACCGGCCGCCGCCGGCCAAGGCGCTGGAGCGCGGCAAAGGGGACAAGGGGGTCGACCCTCGCGACCATGAAGCGGTCGGCAGCAAGCTGGTCGAGGCCCTGGGCCACTTCGGGGTCGAAGCGAAGATCGTCGGCATCGTCAGCGGGCCGCACGTCTCGCGCTATGAACTGCGCCTCGCACCGGGCACCAAGGTGAAGAAGGTCACCGAGCTGTCCAACGACCTCGCCTACGCGCTCGCCTCGACCGACATCCGCATCCTGGCGCCGATCCCGGGCAAGCAGGCGGTCGGGGTCGAGGTGCCGAACACGCGGCGGCGCATCGTCCGCCTCGGCGACATCTACGCCGGCCGCCCTGAGAAGACCTCGCCGCTGGTCGCCTGGCTGGGCAAGGGGATCGACGGCAACGCGGTCTGGACCGACCTGGCGAAGATGCCGCACGTGCTGGTCGCCGGCACCACCGGCTCGGGCAAGTCCGGCTGCGTCAACGCGATCCTCTCCTCGATCCTGATGCAGGCCTCGCCCAACGACGTGCGCCTCGTCCTCGTCGATCCCAAGCAGGTCGAGCTCAACCACTACGAGAACGTGCCCCACCTCTTGACGCCGGTGGTCACCTCGCCGCGTCTTGCGGCCAACGTGCTGGCCAACCTGATCGGCGAGATGGAGAGTCGCTACGGGATCATGGGCGAGGCTCGCGCGAGGAACCTCGGCGAGCTGAACCGGGCGCGGGCCAAGGCGGGCGAACCGCCGTTGCCGCACATCCTCTGCGTGATCGACGAGCTCGCCGACCTTATGATGGTCTCGCCGGCCGAGGTCGAGGACTCGATCATCCGTCTCGCCCAGAAGTCGCGTGCCACCGGCATCCACCTGGTGCTGGCGACGCAGCGCCCCTCGACCGACATCATCACCGGCACGATCAAGGTCAACATCCCGGCGCGGATCGCCTTCGCGGTCTCCTCGCAGACCGACTCGCGGGTGATCCTCGATCAGGGTGGCGCCGAGGCGCTGCTCGGCCAGGGCGACATGCTCTTCCGCGGCGCCGGCACCTCGAAGCTGCAGCGGATCCAGGGCGCCTTCGTCACCGAGGAGGAGATCGCCCGGATCACCGGCCACTGGGCCAAACAGGGCGAACCGGAGTTCGAGGCGGAGTTGCTGGTCGAGACGCAGGGCGAGAAGGGCGTCGAAGCCGATGGCGACTACGACCCCGACAGCGACGACCTGCTCGACCAGGCGATCCGGGTCGTGGTCGAGACCGAAACCGCCTCCGTTTCGATGATCCAGCGTCGCCTGCGGGTCGGCTACACGCGCGCCGGCCGCCTGATCGACATGCTTGAGCGGCGCGGCGTGATCTCCGGCTACGAAGGCTCCAAGCCGCGCCAGGTGCTGGTCACCCAGGGCGACCTCGCGCGACTCACGGGGGGCGGCGGGGAGCAGGCAGAGCCCGCCGCCGAGGCGCAGGCCGAGCCCAGCGCCGTGCCCGAGTAGCCGGGACACAGCGGCCTAACCTCGCCTCGGCGGCATCGGGTAGGACAATGAGTCCAATGGCCAACGGCGTCGGACCGATTCTTCGCGAGGCGCGCAATCGCCGCAAAGTCGACCTTTCCACGGTCGAGGAGGCGACCCGGATCAGGGTCCGCTTCCTGCGCGCGATCGAGAACGAGGAGTGGGACGTGCTCCCCGGCGGCGTCTACACGCGCGGCTTCATTCGCACCTACGCGGGCTACCTCGGACTCGACGGGGAGCGGCTGGCGGAGGACTTTCGCCGTGAAGTCGAAGGCGCCCGCGAGCGGGCCCCCGGCCCAGAGCTGGCGCCCGTCGCCGCCTCGGCCGCGACCGGCGCCCCGGGAGGCCGGCGATCGCTGCCCCGCGCGAGCTGGATCGCCGTCGCCGCGGTGGTCGCGATCGCGACCGGGGCGATCGTGCTGCTCCCGGGCGGGGGAGGCGGAGGAGGAAGCGGGGACGGCAAGGCCGCGCGTCAGACGAAGAGCGGGACTCGCGCCGCGAACGCGAAGCCCAGGGCCGAGCCGCACCAGCGAGGCGTCTCAGTCCACCTCACGGCCAATGCCGAAGTCTGGGTCTGCGTGGTCGACGCCAAGGGCGCCCACCTGATCGACGGTCGGATCCTCGAAGCGGGAGCCGAAGAGGGGCCCTTCCGGTCCGGTAGCTTCACCGTCGCCTTCGGCAATGGTGAGGTTGCGATGACGATCGACGGCAAGCAAGCCGAAATCCCAGCGACGTCGAGCCCGGTCGGGTACTCGATCGACGGCGCGGGCGCGATGACCGCGCTGAGCGAATCGGAACGGCCGAGCTGCACATGAGCGGGAGCGAGCTGCGCGCCGGGATCGTCGTCACCGGCACCGAGGTGCTGACCGGGCGGATCGCGGATCGAAACGGCCCGTGGCTATCCGAACGGCTGGCCGAGCGCGGGGTGGAGGTCGCCCACATCCTGGTCGTCGGCGATCGCCCCGAGGACCTCGAGGCGGCGCTGCGCTTCATGGCCGCCGAGGGCATGGACCTGATCGTCACCTCGGGGGGGCTGGGACCAACCGCCGACGACCTGACCGCCGAGGTTGTGGCTCACTTCGCCGGCCGCGAGCTCGTTCTCGACGACGAGGTCGAGGCCAAGATCGCCGAGATCCTGCGTGGCTTCGCGCGCCGTGCCGGTGTCATGCGGTTCGACGTCGAGGCGCTGCGCGAGGCGAACCGCAAGCAGGCGATGGTCCCCGAGGGCGCGCTCGCCCTCGACCCGGTCGGCACCGCGCCGGGCCTGGTAGTCCCCGCCGCCGGCCGGGTCGTCGTAGTTTTGCCGGGCCCGCCGCGCGAGCTGCAGCCGATGTGGCCGGCGGCGCTGGCGACCGGGCCGCTGCGCGAAGTGCTTGCCCGCGCAACGCCGCTGCACGGCTACACGCTGCGGATGTTCGGGGTCCCCGAGTCGGAGATCGCCAAGAGCCTGCGCGAGATCGAGGACGAGGGCGTGGCGCTGGGCGAGGTCGAGATCACCACCTGCTTGCGCAAAGGCGAGATCGAGATCGACGTGCGCTATCGCGACGGCGCCGTGGCGACCGCGGAGGCGGTCCGCGAGGGCCTGCGCGCCCGTCACGAGAGCCACCTCTTCAGCCTCGACGGCGAGACGATCGACGCTCAGGTGGCAAGTCTGCTCGCCGGACATCGCCTCGGCCTGGCCGAGTCCTGCAGCGGCGGCCTGCTGGCGGCGCGGATCACCGACCTGCCCGGCGCCTCCACCTATATGGCGGGCGGCGTCGTCGCTTACTCGAACGAGGCCAAGGCCCAGCTGCTGGGCGTGGACCCGGCCCTGATCGAGGCCAAGGGCGCCGTCTCCCCCGAGGTGGCCGAGCAGATGGCGCTCGGCGCCTTGGATCGCTTCGGGGCCGACGTAGCCGTCTCGATCACCGGCATCGCCGGCCCCGACGGCGGCACCGAGGCCAAGCCGGTCGGCTACGTCTGCTTCAACGCCCGCCTCGCCGACGGCACCGCCATCGCCCGCGACCCCGTCATCCCCGGCGGCCGCGCCGACATCCGCGAACGCTCCGCCCTGGTCGGAATGCACCTGCTCCGCATGCTGCTCGGCGGCGAAGAGCCTCCCCTTTAGCGAAAGTTTTTGTCTGCGTTGCCATGCTAGGCTCATGACGATTGTCAGTCGCTCGCGGGGTGGTTCCCGCATCAACAGGCTCGACCCGCTCCGGCGGGTCGTTTGCTTTAGGGCAGGAGTCTGCGCCGGAAGTTTTTGACTTCTGTGACATTCGAGTCTTGTTCCGTGTGTCGGGACCGCCTAGCGTGGGCGGGGATGGCGAAGGAGAGATTGAAGAGTCCTCGGCTGCGGGCGTTCGTGGCGCTCGATCTGCCGGAAGAGATGCGCGAGGGGATCGTGGCCTGGGGGAAGCGGGAGCTGCGCGACCCGGCGCTGCGGGCGGTGCGGCCCGAGTCGCTCCACGTGACGCTCGCCTTTCTCGGCTGGACGGCGGAGAAGGACGTCGGCCGGCTGGGGGAGATCGTGACCGGGTTGGCGGCCCCGGCGCCGGTGCTGCGGCTGGAAGATCCGGTCGGCAGGCCCTCGGGGCGGCGGCCGCGGCTCTTCGCCTTGCCGGTCGACTCGCCGGGGACCGTCACGCTGCAGTCCGAGCTGCAGGGGAAGCTGGTCGCGGCACGCCTGTACGAGCCGGAGAAGCGCCCGTTCTGGCCGCACGTCACGGTTGCGCGGGTCAAGCCCGAGGGGCGCGGCTCGAAGCGGTCGGCCGTCGTCAAGAAACTGCCCGGACGCCTGCCGCGCAGGCTCTTATCGCCCGCGTCTGGCGTCCGAATGACGCTCTACCGTTCCGAACTCCAGCCGCAGGGTGCGCGATACATCCCGCTGGCGCAAGTCGAGCTGTCCGATGACGGGCGGCAGTGAGGTGAGAAACAGATGGCAGACAAGAAAGCGACTTTGAAGGACGCCTCGGCGAAGGACGCAAAGGCGGCAAAGGCGAAAGACGCGGCGCTCGAGGCCGCGGTGACCCAGATCGAGCGCGACTTCGGCGCGGGCACGTTGATGCGGCTCGGCGCCGAGAGCGCCCTCCCGGTCGAAGCGATCTCCACCGGCGCCCTCGCCCTGGACCAGGCCTTGGGCATCGGCGGCGTGCCGCGCGGCCGCATCGTCGAGATCTTCGGCCCGGAGTCCTCGGGCAAGACGACGCTGATCTACCACATCATCGCCGAGGCCCAGGCGAAGGGCGGGGTCTGCGTCTTCATCGACACCGAGCACGCGATGGACCCGATCTACGCGCGGGCGATCGGCGTCGACACCGACGAGCTGCTCGTCTCCCAGCCCGACTACGGCGAGCAGGCGCTGCAGATCGCCGATCGGCTGATCGCCTCGACGGCGATCGACGTGATCGCGATCGACTCGGTCGCGGCGCTGACGCCGAAGGCGGAGCTCGATGGCCAGATCGGCGACACCACGGTCGGCCTGCAGGCACGGCTGATGTCGCAGGCGATGCGCAAGCTGGCCGGCAACCTCAACCGGACGAACACGGTCTGCCTCTTCACCAACCAGATCCGGGAAAAGGTCGGCGTCCAGTTCGGCTCGCCCGAGACCCAGCCGGGCGGCCGGGCGCTCAAGTTCTACGCCTCGCAGCGGCTCGACATCCGCCGCATCGAGACGCTCAAGGACGGCACCGAAGCGGTCGGCAACCGGGTGCGGGTCAAAGTCGTCAAGAACAAGTGCGCGGCGCCGTTCCGCCAGGCCGAGTTCGAGATCGAGTACGGGCAGGGAATCTCGCGCGAAGGCGCCCTGCTCGACTTCGGCATCGAGCACGATCTGGTTCAGAAGTCGGGCGCCTTCTTCTCCTACGGCGAGACCCGGCTCGGCCAGGGCCGCAACAACGCCAAGCAGTTCCTCGCCGAGAACCCGGAGCTGGCGACCGAGCTCGAGGAGAAGATCCGCACCGCGCTCGGCATCGGCGCCGAGGCGCCGGCCGACGAGCCTGCGCCGCCGGTTGCGGAGGCGCAGGCGGCCTGACGGCGCCTGCGCTTCGCGGATAGGATTCCGCGCGTTCGATGAGCAACGAAACCCTGTTCTACATCTGCGGCATCGCGCTCGCCGTCTCGGCGGTGCTCACCAGCCTGATCGGGCTGCGCGTGAAGGGCTTCCCGGGCAAAGCCGCGCCGCTTGTCGCGCTCTGGTTCATTGCCCTGGTCGGCGCCAGCACGACCTTCGCCGTCCTCCACGCCCAGGACGAGGAAGTCGAAAAGAAGGCCGAGCTGACCAAAGCGTCCAACGAAGCCGAAAACGCCGAGTCCAAGTAGTAGGAGCGGTTTCGCCCCGGTACGCTGAGCGTCATGCCCAGCTACCACGTCACGACGTTCGGCTGTCAGATGAACGTGCACGACTCCGAGCGCATGCGCGGCATGCTCGAGTCGCTGGGCTACGAGGAGGCGCCGGATCGGGAGGGCGCCGATCTGATCCTCTTCAACACCTGCTCGATCCGCGAGTCGGCCGACAACCGCTTCATCGCCCACCTCGGCGAGGCGAAGCGGCTCAAGTCCGAGCGTCCCGACCGGGTCGTCGGCGTCGGCGGCTGCTGGGCGCAGTCGGTCAAGGAGGAGGTCTTCCAGCGCTTTCCCTTCGTCGACGTCGCCTTCGGTCCGGGCCAGATCCACAAGCTGGCCGAGTTTCTCAACTCCGACTCGCTCACCGCCCAGGGCTACTTCGAGTTCGAGGACTTCTCCGCCAGCCTGCCGAGCCGGCGCGTGCGCGAGTTCCAGGGCTGGCTGCAGGTCTCCCAGGGCTGCAACTGCCGCTGCGCCTACTGCATCGTCCCCTCGACCCGCGGGCGCGAGGTGAGCCGCGACCCGGCGGAGCTGGAGCGGGAGGCAGAGGGGCTCGCCGCCGATGGAGTGCGCGAGATCACCCTGCTCGGCCAGAACGTCAACAGCTACGGCCGCGACCTGCCGCTCGAGACGCGGATCGGGTTCTCGGAGCTGCTCGCCCGGGTCGACGCGGTCGAGGGGATCGACCGCATCCGCTACACCAGTCCGCATCCAAAGGACATGAAGGAGGATGTGATCCGCGCCCACGCCGAACTGCCCGCCGTCTGCGAGCACATCCACCTGCCGCTGCAATCGGGCTCCAGCGCTGTGCTGAAGCGCATGCGCCGCACGTACGACCGCGGCCGCTATACGGACCGCGTCTCGCTGATCCGCGAGCACGTCCCCGACTGCGCGATCACCACCGACATCATCGTCGGCTTCCCCGGCGAGAGCGAGGCGGACTTCGCCGAGACCCTGGAAGTCGTCGACGAGGTCGGCTACGACGGCGCCTTCACCTTCGTCTTCTCGCCCCGCCGCGAAACCGAGGCGGCAGAGTTCGGCGAGCAGGTGCCGCACCCGGTCAAGGTCGAGCGGATGGAGCGGCTCGTCGAGCTGGTTCAGCGGCGCGCGAACGAGCGGGCGCAGCGCTTCGTCGGGCGCGAGATGGAGGTGCTGGTCGAGGGGACGAGCCGGACGGATGAGACGCGGCTACGGGGGCGGACGCGGCACAACAAGGCCGTCAACTTCGACGGGACGGCGACGGCCGGGGACCTGGTCATGGTCGAGATCGAGTCGGCGACCTCGCAGACGTTGTCGGGGACGGAGAAGCTTCTGAGCCGGGTTGGTTAGGAGGGTGTCGGGGTAGTCCCTCACTCAACTTTTTCGGTAGAGAGGAGTCAGGCTGACGCCTCGCGGCTCACGACGAAAAAGTACAAGCCGTTCGGAACTACCCCGACACCCTCCTAACGGAAGGGATCGGTGCTTCTGGTCATGGACGTTGTCGCGATATTCGGGCCGACTGGGGTCGGGAAGACCGGGGTTGCCGTCGCGCTTGCTCGTGAGCTTCGAGGACGGGGAGAGGACCCCGTTGCTGTTTCCTGTGATGCGCTTCAGGTTTACGAAGGGCTGGAGACGCTCACTGGGTTGGCTTCGGCGGAGGAGCAGGCGAAGCTCGAGCATCGCTTGGTGAGCTTTGTGCCGGTGGGGGAGAAGTTCGATGTGGGGCGGTACATGCCGCTGGCGCATCGGGAGATCGATGCGGCTCTGGAGGCGGGGCGGCGGCCGATTGTGGTGGGGGGGACGGGGCTGTATCTGCGGGCGGCGCTGGGGGAGCTTTCGCTGGTCAAGGCGCCGCCGGAATCTGAGGATTCTGAGCTCTGGTCGCCAGAGACTCGACATCCGACGAAGATCTTTGGGCTGGATATGGAGCGGGGGGAGCTGTACCGGCGGATCGATGAGCGGACCGCTCGGATCTTCGAGTCGGGGGCGCGGGAGGAGGTCGAAAAGGCGGAAGCGCTGGGGCCGTCGCGGACGGCTCGGGTCGCGCTTGGGTTTGACGAGGTGATGCGAGGCGATCTGGCCGGAATGCAGAAGCGGTCCCGCAACTACGCCCGTCGCCAGCTGACCTGGATGCGCAAGATCCCCAACCTCCGCTGGATCGACCGCACGATTCTCACCGACGCGGAGGTCGCCGGTGAGATCGTCGGGCAAATAGGCTCAGCTTCGTGAGATTCGAGAAGTGGCAGGCGCTGGGGAACGACTACTTGGTTGTCGAGGCGGAGGCGCTGCCGTGGGAATTGACGGCGGGGCGGGTGCGGCGGGTTTGCGATCCGCACTTCGGGGTCGGGTCGGACGGGGTGCTTTTGCTCGAGCGCAGCGACGATCCAGCCTACGTCGCTTCTCTGAGGATCTTCAATCCGGATGGCTCGGAGGCCGAGCTCTCGGGGAATGGGGCGCGGGAGGCGATTCTCTACCTGCGGCGACATGGGTGGACGGAGGAGGAAACGTTCTCGATCGTCACCGCGGCGGGCCCGGTGACGCCGACGATCACCTCGGGGCGGACCTGTTCGGTGGCGATGGGGCGGGCTTCGACGACGTCGAAGGATTTTCCCGACGGACCGACAGGTGGCGGGGGGACCGTTGAGAGCGGAGGGCGCGCCTGGGCGTTCCAGCACGTCTCGATCGGCAACCCGCAGTGCGCGATCGTCGTCGGCGAGGAGCTCGAGAATCTCGACCTGGCCGCGATCGGCCCCGCGATCGAAGCCGACGCCCAGTTCCCGAACCGCACCAACGTCTCCTTTCTGCGGATCGACGGCAGCCGCGTGCGGGCGCGGATCTTCGAGCGCGGGGTGGGGGAGACGCTCTCCTCGGGCACCGGCGCCAGCGGCGCAGCGGTGACCGCCTTCCTGCGCGGCGCGCCCAGCCCGATCGTGGTCGAGCTCGACGGCGGTGAGCTGGAGGTCGGGATCTCGCCCGAGCTGGACGTGACCCTGAGCGGCTGGGCCGAGCCGGTTTGCGCCGGCGAGCTCTCGGCCGAGTTGCTCGACGCGCTCGCGGCGCTGGACGAATAGATTCTCGCGCCGATGGGAATCTCCGATCCGTCCAAACGGCTGGAGGCGATGCCTCCGTACATGTTCCAGGAGCTGGAGCGGCGCATCTCCGAGAAGCGCGCAGCCGGCATCGACGTGATCAGCCTCGGCATCGGCGACCCCGACGAACCGACCTACCCGCACGTCGTCTCGGCGATGCAGGAGGCGGTCGCCGAGAACGCCAACCAGAAGTACCCGTCCAACCGCGGCCGCGAGGAGTTCCGCCGGGCCTTCGCCGAGTTCTACGACAGCCGCTTCGGAGTCGAGATCGACCCGGAGAACGAGGTGATCCCGGCGATCGGCGCCAAGGAGTGCATCTACAACCTCTGCTTCGCCTTCCTCGACCCGGGCGGCGTGGCGCTCGCCTCCGATCCCGGCTACCCGGTCTACACCGGCGGCCCGATCCTCGCCGGTGCGACCCCGGAGCTGCTTCCCCTCGTCCCGGAGCTGGGCTTCGCCCCCGACCTGGCCGCCGTCCCGGCCGACGTCGCCGCCAAGGCGCGGCTGATGTTCATCAACTTTCCCAACAACCCGACCGGCGCCGTCGTCCCCGAGGGCTTCTTCGAGCGGGTGGTCTCCTTCGCCCGCGAGCACGAGATCCTCGTCGTCCACGACAACGCCTACTCGGAGACGACCTACGACGGCTACGTGGCGCCCAGCTTCCTCGCCACGCCGGGCGCCAAGGAGGTCGGCGTCGAGGTCTTCTCGCTCTCCAAGGGCTTCAACATGACCGGCTGGCGCTGTGCGGCGATCCTCGGCAACGCCGAGGCGATCCAGACCTACTGGCGCCTGAAGACCAACGTCGACTCGGGTCTCTTCGAGGCGATCCAGATGGCCGGCGTCGCCGCCCTGCAGGGCCCGCGCGGCCCGCTGGAGCGGATGAACGAGACCTACGCGCGCCGCCGTGATCTGGTCGTCGGCGCCCTGCGCGAGATCGGCGTCGAGGTCAGCGCCCCGAAGGGCACGATCTACGTCTGGGCGCCGGTCCCCGAGGGCCACACCTCGACTTCCTTCTCGGAGCTGGTCCTCGAAGAGGCCGCCGTGGTCGTCTCACCCGGCTCGATGTACGGGCCGAGCGGCGAGGGCTTCTTCCGCATCTCGCTGACCACCCCCGACGACCGCATCATCGAGGCGGTCGAGCGGATGCGCGAGCACCTGAGCTGAGCCAGGGCGATTTTCCCGGACGGGAAAATGAGAACGCAGATCAGAAGCGAGCACGATCTAGGAATGTCGATTCGACAGCGGCGCAACGAACTGGAGTTGACCCAGGGGGAGTTGGCTGATGTCTGCGGCGTAACCCTACGATTCGTCAGCGAACTCGAGCGCGGCAAGGCGACGGCGCAGTTCGACGGGATCCGGCGGGTTCTCGCGGCGCTGGGACTCGATCTGTTCGTCGAATCGCGATGACCGCTCTCGACGTCTACCTTCACGAAGACCGCGCTGGCACGCTTGAGCGCCTCGAGGGAGCAAGGCTGCGGTTCACCTATGACCCCAGCTGGCTCACGACCGCCGCCATGCCGCTGTCGCTGTCGCTCCCGCTGACGGACGACCCCTACACGGACGAGGACTGCCGGCCGTTCTTCGCTGGCTTGCTACTGGAGGGAGACTTCCTGAAGGCGATCGCGCGCGCCTTTGCGATCGGCAACGCCGATGCCCATTCGAAGAACTACTCCCTGTTGCTCGAGGGGCCCGGCGCGCCAAGGCTCGCGCCTCTCTACGACTTGATCTCGACCCGCGCCTACGGGCGCCGCTTTGATCGCAAGATGGGCATGAAATACGGCGGGGAGTATCGACCAGACCGAATCAGGGGACGCCATTTGGATCACCTAGGGGAGGCGCTCGGCATCGCGCCGCGGCGAGTCAGGGAACACGCCAAGGTCATCTCGGAGGCCGCGCTTCGCTCGCGTGCCGGGGCGCGGGAGCGCCTTGGCGAGCCCTGGCGCGAGGAACCGATCCTCGACTCCGTGGACGAGACGATCGAACTGCTTGGCGGAGTCCTCGCCGGTGCGGCGGCCGAATCGTTGTGAGTCAGGCCGCTTCGCGCTCGGCGCGCTTACGCCAGTAGCGGTCCAGGCCGCGCCACTGGTACTGGGGCGGGACGGCCTGGAGGAGCTCCGAGGCAATCTCGGGAGTGACGCTCTCGGCGACGCGGGCGCGGTGGCGCTGCTCGTACTCCTCCTCTGAGAGGTCGCGGGCCAGCTGAGCCTCCTCGCGCAGGCGCTCGCGGACGAGCTCCAGGTGGGCGATCGGCTCCTCGACCGCGCCGAAATGGGTGAGGGCGAGGCGCTCCGGGCGCCAGGACTCGACGATGCCGATCGAGTCGATCCAGGCCTCGATGTCGATGTCAGGCGGCGGCGTCGGGGGGACGATCAGCTCGGCGCCGGGGATGCGCACCCCAGCGACGTCGCCGACGAAGGCGGCGCCGGAGTCCTCGTCGAAGTAGCAGACGTGGTGGGATGCGTGGCCGGGCGTGTAGGCGACTCGCATGCCGAGCACCTCCTCGCCACCGGCCAACGGCCTTACGTTGGCCTCGGGCACCGGCACGATCTCGCCCCAAAGGCGCTCCATCCGATCGCCGTAAAGGCGCTCGGCGCTGGCCAGCAGCTTCGACGGGTCGATCAGGTGCGGGGCGCCGCGCTCGTGGACGTAGACCGGAAGATCGGGCCAGCGGCGCACCAGCGCCCCGGTCGCCGCCGCGTGGTCGAGGTGGATATGGGTGAGCAGCAGCGCCCGCGGCCGCTCCCCGCCAAGCGCGTCGAGCAGCGTCTCCATCGACGACTGTGGCCCGGGGTCGACGAGCGCGCCCTCCATCTCCCAGCAGCCGATCACGTGCGGCCGGCCGAGGTGCATGACGTCGATTACGCGCATTGCCGCAGCCTAGGGGAGTCGGGGGAGGGTCTCCCGAAGCAACAGCGGGGAGGCTTCGGGAGACCCTCTCCCGACTCCCTCACGCAGCCGGATTGGGCAAGCGCTCGTCGGCTTCCAGGGTCTGCCGGAAGCCCTCGTCCATGCCTCGCGGCGTGTAGCCGAGCTCGCGGCCGGCCTTCTCGTAGCCGGCCCAGAAGGTGACTCCGTCGGCGGAGGAGATCAACTCGCGGAGGTTCGGCGGCTGGCCCACCATCCTTCCAACCAGGGGCCCGATTGGCACCATCGCCTTCATCAGCACGGTCGGCAGGGCACGCTTCGGCGCCTTGCGGCCGGAGATCTCCGCCAGGACGTCAACCGCGGAGCGCATCGTCGTCGCGGGGCCGCTGAGCACGTAGGTCTCGCCGACCTTGCCCTTGTCAAGCGCAAGAATGATGCCGCCGGCAATGTCTTCGACGTGCGTTAGGCAAATCCCGAGGTCGGGGAAGGGCAGCAAGGGGAGCTTGCCGGAGAGAAACTGGTCCATGAGGTCGAATAGCTGCGAGGTGTCACCCGGGCCATATACGCCGCCGGGCTGGACGATCGTCGCCGGCAGCGAGTCCTCGGCGATCATCCGCTTGACGATCCGGTGCGCCTCGAGCTTGGTCTCCTCGTAGTAGGAGGTGAACTCCTTGCCGGGGTGCTCGTAGGACTCGTCGACGACCTTGCCGTGCGTGTTGCCGAAGACCCCGACCGTGGAGACGTAGACGACTTTGGGGACCTTGGCCTCGAGCGCGGCGCGCATCGCCCGCTCGGTGCCGCGCACGTTGGCCTCGTACATCGCCGGGTGCTGCTTGGCGGGGATGCCGACCTCGTACATCGCCGCGGCGTGGACCAGCGCGTCGCACCCCTCCATGCCTTCGCGCAGCACCGTTTCGTCGCTGAGCGAGCCACTGACCAGCTCGCAGCCCAGCTCCTTCAGCTTCCCGGCCTTCTCGGGCGAGCGCACCAGACAGCTGACCTCCTCGCCGCGGGCGCGCAGCTGACTGGCGACCTCGCCGCCGATGAACCCGGTCCCTCCCGTGACGAAGACCTTCACAGGGGGAAGCCTACAATCGAAAGGAATGGAGAGGTCGCGAGACGGAAGGCGGGCGGAGACGCGCTACGGCGCCGGGGGAGCCGGGGTGTCGAACCCGCGCGCCCGGCAGCGGGCGCTGGCGATCGGGATCACCGGCTCGCGCGCCGACGGCGACCCGCTGGCCGAGCTGAAGGAGCTGCTGCGCACCGCCGGTGTGGCGACCGCCGGCGAGGCGCTGCAGCAGCGCGACGCGCCCGACCCGGACCGCTACGTCGGCCGCGGCAAGCTGGCCGAGCTGAAGGCGACGGTCAAGGAGTGCGACGCCAACCTGGTGGCCTGCGACGACGAGCTGGCGCCGCGCCAGGAGCGCAACCTGGAGGCGGCGCTGGGCGTGCCGGTGATCGACCGCACGGCCGTGATCCTCGACATCTTCGCCGACCACGCACACTCGGCCGAGGGCAAGCTGCAGGTCGAGCTGGCCCAGCTCGAATACAACCTGGCGCGGATGCGCGGCCTTTGGACGCACCTCGAGCGGCTTGGGGGCGGGATCGGCACCAGGGGCCCGGGCGAGAGCCAGATCGAGACCGACCGCCGCCTCGCCCGCGACCGGATCGCCGCCCTGCGCCGCCGCCTCACGCGCCTCGAGCGCAACCGCGGCGTGCAGCGGGCGCAGCGGGCGCGCTCCTCGCTGCCCAGCGTCGCCCTCGCCGGCTACACCAACGCCGGTAAGTCGACCCTGCTCAACGCCCTCACCGGGGCCGAGGTAGGGGTCGGCGACCGGCTCTTCCACACGCTCGACCCGACCACCCGCGGCGTCGAGCTCTCGGGCCGCGAGTACCTGCTCACCGACACGGTCGGCTTCATCGAGAAGCTGCCCCACCAGCTGGTCGAGGCCTTCAAGGCCACCCTCGAGGAGACCGTGCTCGCCGACCTGATCCTGCACGTGGTCGACGCGGCCGCGCCCGAGGAGCGGCGCCTCGCCGACGAGCGGGCGGTCGACGAGGTCCTGGAGGAGATCGGCGCGGGCGAGGGGCCGCGCCTGTTCGTCCTCAACAAGGCCGACCTGCTCGGCGACGAGCAGCGCGAGGAGGCGCTGCTACAGGAGCCCGAGGCGGTGCTCGTCTCGGCGCTGACGGGGGAGGGACTGGACACGCTGCGCGAACGGATCGAGGCGGCCTTCGAGGACACCCTGGCCGAGGTCGAGCTGCTGGTGCCGTACGCCGAGGGGGGGCGGTTGCACGAGCTGCATGAGGTGGCCGGGGATCTGGAGCGGGACGAGCGGGCGGACGGGGTCCTCGTGCGGGCCAAAGTCCCTCTCGCTGAGCTGTATCGATTCGAGGACCTCAGGACGGACGCTGGTCGCGCGGCGGGTCCTGTCACGGATTTGGCACCACCCCCCCGCGAGAGACCGCGGGCCGGCAGCGGCCTGAATCGGATCCTCGCTGTAGGGTCCCGCCTCGTGGAGCTCCGAATCGCGAAGTTGAATCCCGAGGCAGTCCTGCCGACAAGGGCCCACGACGACGACGCCGGCCTTGATCTTTGTGCTTGCGAGGCCGCCCATGTCGGGCCGGGGGAGCGTTGGAGCATTGGGACGGGGATCGCCCTTGAAATTCCCGACGGACACGCGGGACTGGTGCTTCCGCGGTCGGGCCTCGCCAAGAAGCACGGCATAGCTCTGGTCAATTCACCCGGCCTGATCGATTCGGGCTACAGAGGCGAGGTCCGCGTCCTCCTCCTCAACACGGACCCAGCCGAGACCTTCCGAGTCGAGCCCGGCGACCGGATAGCGCAGCTCCTAATAACCCCGATCGCGCTCCCCGACCCGGTTGAAGCCGACACCCTCGCCGATTCCGCTCGGGGCGACGGCGGCTTCGGCTCCAGCGGCCGCTAGGACCCTCGTAGGCCGTCTCGGCAGGGGTGGAGCGTCTTGTACTTTTCGGTCGTGAGGCTTGCGGCGACCGCCCCAGCCTCTCCATCCGAAAAGTTAAGCGGAACCCCTGTCGAGACGGCCCTCACCGCCCAAGCGCGACCCCCCGAGCCGACTCATGCGCAGCGACCTCGAGCGAATCGTCCAACGCCCCCAGCTCAGGCCGCCCCCCGTACCGCCGCGCGAGCGCCCTCGCGATCAGCTCGTCTGCCAGCCAGGCGTTCTTGGGGAGGAGGGGGCCGTGCAGGTAGGTGCCGATCAGGTTGTCGCGGCGGACGCCCTCGAGGCCGTCCTCGCCGTTGTTGCCGAACCCCTTGATCACGCGGCCGAGGGGCTGGGCGTCGGGGCCGAGGTGGGTGCGGCCGCCGTGATTCTCGAAGCCGGCGATCGTGCGTGGGCCGTCGCCGAGGTCGGCCTCGATCGCCACGTTGCCGATCAGGCGCGGGCCGGGGGTGCGGACCGTCTCGAGATCGACCAGGGCGAGGCCGGGCAGACTCTGATCGTCCAGCTGGTAGCTGTGGCCGAGCAACTGGTAGCCGCCGCAGACCGCAAGACCCACCGCGCCGTCGGCGATCGCGGCGGCGAAGGCGTCGCGCTTGGTCTCGACCATGTCGGCGGCGACCGCGCGCTGGTCGCGGTCCTGACCGCCGCCCAGGTAGAGGAAGTCATGCTCGCCGGGATCGAAACGCTCGCCGGGACCCGCTGCCGCATAGGAGAACCCGATCCCGCGCCACTCGCAACGGCGCCGCAGGAAGATGATGTTGCCGCGGTCGGCGTAGATGTTCATCTGGTCCGGGTATAGGGCCAGCAGTCGCAGCTCCATCACGCCTCCATCTCCAGCAGGACCACGGTCGAGCCGACGTGCGCATCGGTAGCCGGAATCTCCCGCCTACCAGCCGGGCGCAGTCCGGCCGCACGCGCCTCGGACTCCAGTGCGTCCGCGGTCAGCGCCCACAGCACGGTCTCATCGACCTCCTCGGTCAAGTCTCCACTCGGAGAGACGACCTGCCGCAAGCGCCGCACGACGATCCGGTCCCCGTCGATCCCGCTCTCTAGCGGCAAGCTCGAATAGACCCATCCCTCGATCTCACCAGCATCGGGGAGCGGTGGCTCCCCGACCTCGCCCTCAGCCGCCACCGGCACCCCATCGACGATCGCCGCGGCGAATAGTCCCTCCGGCCGAAGGTGGTCGGCGACACAGCGCAGGCATCGTCCCCGCTCGCTCTCGCCCTCGAGCAACTGAACCAACTGCATGGGCGCGAGGATCGCGTCGAACCGCCCCTCAAGCTCAAACCCAGCCGCGTCGCCAACGTGAGCAACCACAGGGAGCTCGCAGGCTCGCCTTCCAAGCTCCGCGACAAAGGTCGAGTTTCGGTCGAGTGCAGTGACGTTGTGCCCGGCCTTCCCAAGCTTCAACGCAAGCCGGCCGGTTCCGCAGCCGAGGTCGAGGACGGCCCCACCTCCGTCGGCGGCCAGCGCCTGCCAGACCTGCAGGTCCTCGGTGTACGCGCCGCACTCGAGGTCGTGCCAGATGACAGACGCGTCTCGGGTCGCGATCACACCCAAAACTCCTTCGCGAGCCCGCGTCCAGCGAGCAACTTGCGCAGCTCCAGCAGCGCCGTATACGTGGGCAGCGCGAACAGGCGCCCGCCCGCACCCTCCAGCGCCCGGTCCAACGAGCGCTCGATCCCCGGCTCGACCACGATCCGGTCGACGGGCAGGCCGGCGTACTTGAGCCGCAGCGCCAGCTCCGGCGCCCGCGTCCCGGCGCAGACCACGCGGCGCACGGCGCCCCCCAGCAGCTCGAAGTCGGCGTCCCAGACCCAGGAGACGTCACGCCCGTCGGCGATCCGGTCGTTGAGCGCGATCCATAGGTCGAGGCCGCCCTCGCCCGCCTCGAGGCGCAGGGTGCGCAGCACCTCGTTGGCTCCGGCCGGGTTCTTGATCAGCAGGATCGAGAGCCGCTGCTCGCCGATCTCGATCGTCTCGACCCGGCCGAAGGCGGCCCGCATATCGGCCAGCGCCGGGCCGATCCGCTCGGCCGGGACGCCGAGCTCGAGCGCAGCGGCAACCGCGGCGAGCGCGTTGTAGACGTTGTAGAGGCCGGGGAGGGGGAGGTCGAGGCGCAGCTCCCCGGCGGGAGTGCGCAGGGTGACGCGGGAGCCCTCCATCCCGCGCAGCTCGATCGCGGTCGCCGCTACGGCCGGCGCCGGGCGGGCGGCGCCACAGCTCGGGCAGGAGTAGTGGCCGAGGTGGCCGACGAAGGCCCGCTCGTAGACGTAGGCCTGGCCGCAGCGCCGGCAGTGGGTCGCGTCGAAGGCGTGCTGCAGCTCCGGCAGCGCCTGCGAGGCGTCCTCGACGCCAAAGTAGACGACGCCCTCGCGCGGAGCGCCGGACTCGTCGCGCCCGAGGTCGGCGATCGTCGGGTCGTCGGCATTGAGCACGAACCGCGTGCGGCCGGCGCGGTCCGCCACCGTCGCGGCCCAGCCCTCGGCCAGCGTCTCCAGCTCGCCGTAGCGGTCGAGCTGGTCGCGGAAGAGGTTGCCGAGCACGATCAGCGACGGGTCGAGCTGCTCGGCCACCTTCGAGAGCCAGGCCTCGTCGACCTCGAACAGCCCCTCCTCGCCGCGCTGCTCGAGCAGTGCCGTTGCCACTCCCCAGGTCATGTTCGACCCGGCCCGGTTGTGGACCGGCGAGCGCCCGTCGGCTGCCAGCGCCGCGGCGATCATTCCCGCCGTGGTCGTCTTGCCGTTGGTGGCGCTGACGATCGTCGTCCCGCGCCCGAGCGCCGTTCCGAGGCGGGCGATCGCGTCAGGCTCGAGCCGCAGCAGCAGCCGCCCGGGGAGCGTCGTGCCGCCGCCCCGACCGCTGGCCCGGCTGGCCGCCCCGATCGCTCGCGCGACAGCGCGCTTCGCCCTGAACAGGGCCCCGTTTGCGCCGCGGCGCTCGGTGCTCGGCGCCAAGACGATCAAGCCCCGGCCGCGGGCGGCACGATGACGCTGAGCGCGAGCGGCAGGATGCGCACGGTGGCCGGCAGGTCGGTGAGGTGCTCGCCGTCGGCGTAAACCGGAAATGGTCGGCTGGCGCTCAGCTCCAGGCGCGAGGTGCGGAAGACACGCACCTCGTCCTTCTCGACGTGAGTGCCCTTGAACACCTTCGGCAGGTTAGCCAGGAAGCGCAGCCTGCTGTGCTCGCTGATCGTGACCACGTCGAACTCGCCGTCGTCGATCTCTGCGTCGGGGGCGATCAGCATTCCGCCCCCGTAAGCCTTGTTGTTGGCGACCGAGACGAAGTAGCCGTTGAAGCGCTCGCTTTCGTCGCCGGCCCGGATCGTGAACCGCGCGGCTCGCCAGCCGATCAGCGTGCGAACCGATGAGTAGGCATAGGCGAAGCCGCCGCGCAGCCACCCGGTCTCGTTGGCGAGGCGGTTGCATTCGGAGTCGAAGCCGGCGCTGACGATGCCGAGGAAGCGCTTGCCGTTGACCTCGCCGACGTCGATCCGACGCGTCTCGCCGGCGGCGAGCATCGCCACGACGTCGGCTGGCTCGCCGGAGATGCCCAGCCCGCGAGCCAGGTCGTTGCCACGCCCGGCGGGGACGATGCCCAGCGATGTGTCCGAGCCGGCCAGCGCTCCGCCGACCGCGCCGATCAGCCCGTCGCCGCTGACCACCACCGGAATCTCCTCCGCGTCCGCGGCGCGCAGCGCTCGTTCGACACCGTCCTCGAGACTCTTCGTGCGCTCGACGCGGAACGGGATCCGGCGGGCGTCGAGCTCCTGCTCGAGCCGCGGCAGCAGCTTCAGGGCTCGGCCGCCCGCGGAGTGGGGATTTACCAGCAGGGTGAGCGGAGCGGTGTCTGTCGGCTGCGTGGACGTGGGGCCTGTCCCGGTAGGGGTTCCGCTTAACTTTTTCGGTGGGGCGTCGGCGGGCTGGCGCCGCCGGCTAACGACGAAAAAGTACAAGACGCTCCACCCCTACCGGGACAGGCCCTCTTCGCGCGATCGAGCTGCATCGCAAAGCTCGTAGGTCTGAAAGCTTCCATCGCCGGCATCCTCCGAGCGCAGCAGGCCGAAGCCGAACCTGGCCAGCCGTGCGTTTGCAAGCTTTTCGCGGTGGGCGGGAGCTATCCGAGGCGGCTGAGACCGCGACAGGATCAGGCGGCCACCGCGGCGCAGGACGCGAGCCGTCTCCGCCGGCGACGGGTGGCCGTCGTGCCGGACCACGAGGTCGAAGAAGTCGTCTGGATAGGGAAGCTTGCCGGGCTTGCCGACCTTGAAGGCGACACGGCCCTCCGGGTCCAGGCCGACGCGGCCGCTTGCGGCTCGCACCTGCTCGGCCGAGGAGTCGACTCCGCGTATCCGCGCCGCGGGGAACTCGCGGGCGAGGAGGAGTGCGGGCTCGCCGTCGCCGCACTCGACGACAAGGGCTCGCTCCGGCGGCGGCACGTGCATGACCGCCGCGGCAAGCGGGGTGAGCGGTGGGGCGCGCACGGCGAGCGATGATCGCAGGGCGGGGCGCCAGGGGCGCATCTACTAGGCTTGCGCGCCGATGGAGGAGCAGGGGACGGATCGGCGGCTGATCATCTTGGGCGTCTTCGCCTTGGTCGCCGTAGCGATCGTCGCGATCGTCCTGATCAGCCGCAGCGGCGGCGGCTCCTCGGACTCGGCGAGCAGCGGGCCCTGCAAGGAAGTCGAACAGCCGGCTCCGAAGAAAGTCAGCCTCAAGGCTCCGCCGCAGACCGTGACGAAAAGCGAAAAGCTCACCGCCGTCGTCGAAACCAGCTGCGGCACCTTCGAGATCGCGCTCGACTCGAGCCGCGCGCCGAAGACGGTCAACTCGTTCGTCTACCTGAGCGAAGAAGGCTTCTACGACGACCTCACCTTCCACCGCATCGCGCCCGGCTTCGTGATCCAGGGCGGCGACCCGCTCGGCACCGGGGTTGGTGGCCCCGGCTACTCGGTGACCGAGAAGCCCCCCTCGAACCTTTCCTACACCAAAGGCACGGTGGCGATGGCGAAGAGCTCCGCCGACCCACCCGGTCGCTCGGGCAGCCAGTTCTTCGTGGTCACCGCGGCCGACGCCGGCCTTCCGCCCGAATACGCGCTGGTCGGCAAGGTGAGCAAGGGCTACGACGCGGTCGAAGCGATCGAAGAACAGGGCACGAAAGAAGAAAAACCGAAGCAGACGGTCCTGATCGAAAAGGTGACGATCGAAAAGGGTTAGCGCGGTAGTCTGCGGCGATGGCCAAGGTCGAGGTGGGAGACGCCGCACCGGACTTCGAGCTGCCGGGCACCGGCGGACAGAGGTTCAAGCTCTCCGAGCACCGCGGCCACAACGTCGTCCTTGCCTTCTACCCGGGCGACGCGACCACCGTCTGCACCAAGCAGTTCTGCTCCTACCGCGACAACGCCGACCAGCTGGACCGGCTCGACGCCGAGGTGGTCGGGATCTCGCCGCAATCGATCGACTCGCACGAGCGCTGGGTCGAAGAGCAGGAACTGAACGTGCCGCTCCTAGCCGACGAGGACCTCTCGGTCGCCAAGAGCTACGGCGTGACCGGCTGGCTCGGCCCGCTGGCGCGCCTCACCGAGCTGAAGGACACCCCGGGCGGCCGCTACGTGATGCGGGCGATCTTCATCGTCGACGCAGAGGGGATCGTCCGCCACCGCCACGTCTCGCGCACCGGCGCCAGCTTCCAGTCGGTGGACGACATCGCGGCGGCGCTCGCGGCCGTCGCCTGATGGCCGGCGACAGCCCGGGCGCGCGGCAATTCGTCGCCGGCGACGGGCCGGCGATTCGGGGCGAGTCGGCGGGCGATGGCGCGCCGATCGTCCTCTGCCACGGGCTGACCGCGACGCGTCGCTCGGTGATCCATGGCTCACGCGCATTGGAGCGAGCCGGCTTCCGCGTGATCGTCTACGACGCCCGCGGGCACGGCGAGTCCAATCCCGCCCCACCGGGGGAGGGTTATGGATACCCGGATCTGATCGCCGACCTGGAGCGCGTCGTGACCGCGGCGGTGGGAGAGGAGGAGCGCTTCCTGCTCGGCGGCCACTCGATGGGCGCGCACACCTCCCTCGGCTACGCGCTGCGCCACCCGGAGCGCCTTGCCGGCCTGGTCCTGATCGGCCCGACCTACGAGGGGCCGCCGGACGCCGAGTCGCTGGCCTACTGGGACGGCCTCGCCGCCGCGCTGCAGACGGGCGGAATCGAGGCCTTCGTCGCCTACATCGGCGAGGCCCAGCCGATCGACTCCGCCTGGCGCGACTCGGTGCTGCGCTTCACCCGCGAACGGATGCTGCGCCACCGGCGCCTGGACGCCGTGATCGATGCGCTGCGCCAGGTGCCGCACTCGCAGCCGTTCGGGGCGCTGAGCGACCTCGTCGATCTCGACGTCCCGGCCCTCGTCGTGGCCAGCCACGACGAGGCCGATCCCGGCCATCCCTACGCGACGGCCGCCGCCTACGCGGAGATCCTGCCGCGCGCCGAGCTGATCGGCGAGCCCGAGGGCGCCTCGCCGCTGGCCTGGCAGGGCGGCCGCCTCTCGCGAGCGATCGCGGCGGCCTTTATGCCTCACTAAGTCCTTTCCAATAGCCTTGACCGACATGGGACGGCCGAGGGAGGGGACCTTGCGGGGAATCGCGACCTTTCTCGCGGCCTTTGGCATCGGCGTCGCCACCTACATCACGATCGCCGACTCCGGCGGCGGCTCACCGGTCTGCGCCGCCGGAAGCCACGGCTGCCAGACCGTCGCCGAAAGCACCTACTCGCACGTCTTCGGCGCCAACATCGCCGTCTTCGGCATCGCCGGTTACGTCGTGCTGCTCGTCTGCGCGCTGCTGCGCGGCGACCTGCCGCGGATGGCCGGCTTCCTCGTCAGCCTCGGCGGCTTCGGCTACAGCTTCTACCTGACCTATCTGGAGCTGTTCAAGATCGAAGCGATCTGCCAGTGGTGCGTCTCCAGCGCAGTGCTGATGACGCTGCTCTTTGCTACCAATGTGACGCGTATGTTGATCTACGTCGGGAAGGAACCATGAGCGGGAGACGCGACAGGGAGGAAAGGCGCGAAGAGCGTCTGCGCGAAGAAGCCGAAGTCCAGTCGGGCGATCGTCGCCAGCGCTTGATCAAGATCGGCAGCGCCGCGGCCTTCGTCGCTGTGGTCGTCGTCGCGATTCTGATCGTCGTTGCCTCCAGCGGCGGCGGCAGTGGCGGCGACGCCAGCAACCTCAATGAAATCGCCGAGGTCGACCAGCTGCTCGAAGGCATCCCTCAGAACGGCATGGTGCTCGGCGAACCGAGCGCCAAGGTGACGTTGCTCGAGTTCGGCGACCTGCAGTGCCCGTTCTGCAAGGCCAACTCCGAAGAAGTGCTGCCCGAAGTGATCGAAAACCAGATCTTCAACGGCCAGGCGAAGCTCAGCTTCAGCAATTACACGATCATCGGCCCGCAGTCGATCCCGGCCGGTGCCGCGGCGATCGCCGCCGGCAAGCAGGGCCGCGCCTTCAACTACATCGAGCTCTTCTACCGCAACCAGGGCAAGGAGAACTCCGGCTACGCGACCGACGAATTCCTCACCGCGATCGCCAAGGGCGCCGGCGTGCCCAACATCGCCAAGTGGAACAAGGACCGCACGGCCAAGGCGACGATCGAAGAAGTCGAAGCGACAACGGCGGAAGCCAAACAGCTCGGCTTCACCGGCACGCCGTCGTTCGCGATCGAAGGGCCGAAGACCAACGGACTGGAAACCCTCGGCGTCTCCGAAACGCAGACCTCCAGCGCGCTCGAAGCGGCGATCTCAAAAGCCCGCTGATCCCAAGCGGCTGAGTTGACATAACCACCATTATCGTGCGTTAACCGGGGGCGACGGCCCGGCCGGAGACGAGCGGCCGCATGAAGAGCGGCCCAGCCGGCATCGTTCCTCGCCAGAACGACTCGACCTCCAGCGGCGAGGCCTGGATGGTCGCCAGGCTGTCGCGGTTGCAGTGACAGCCATCCGCGAGGAAGCGCCACGGTCGCTCCATCCGGTCCTGCTTGCGGGCGAACTTCGGGTCCTCGGAGCGCACGTGCTCCATGAACAGGAAGCTCCCGCCCGGCTTCAGCACACGGGCGATCTCGGCGAGCGCCTCCATCGGCTCAGGAACCGTGCAGAGGACCATCGTGCAGGCGACGCAATCGAGGCTTGAGCTCTCGAACGGGAGCTCCTCGGCCGTCGCCTGGACGATCTCGGAGACCGATGCCCCGTCTTCCTCGACCCGGCGGCGCAGGGCCTTTTGCATATGGGCGTCGGGCTCGGCCAGAATCAGATCTTCGACCGCGTCCGGATAGAGCGAGACGTTGCATCCGGTCCCACTGCCGATCTCCAGCGTGCGACCGCTGGCGGTGGCGAGCGCCGCGCGCCGCGTCTCGCGCAGGCCGAGCTCGTCGATCCGTCGCATGCCGAAGCCGTACCAAGCGGTGAACAGCCGGCCGCAGGTTGCGTCGTACACCCTCCCCACCCGATAAACGATAGCGTTCTTCGAGCCGGCGCCGTGCGTGCCTATGTGCTCCCCAGCACGGCATGGCCTCGCACGAGTGGCCTGACGATCGGCGGGGCCTTCGGCAGCACTCCGGCAGAGGGGCGCTCGAGCTCGAATGGCGAGGCCTGAATCGTCGCCACCGTGTCGCGATTGCAGTGGCAGCCGTCGCCGAAGAGGCGCCAGGGCTTCTCCAGGCGGTCCTGCCAGCGGGCCAGGCGCGGGTCTTCGGCGCGAACGTGCTCGATGAAGAGCAGCTTGCCGCCGGGCTTGAGGATCCGAGCCGCCTCGGCCAGCGCGGCGGCCGGGTCCGGGACCGTGCAGAGCACCAGGGTGAAGACCGCCGTGTCGAAGCTGTCGTCGTCGAAGGGCAGGTCTTGGGCCGAGCCCTGGACGACGCGCACGCCGTCGCCCTCCGCGACTTTCTCACGCAGCTTGGCCAGCATGTGCGGGCTCGGCTCGGCCATCACCAGCTCGGTGACCGCATCCGGGAAGAGCTCGCGGTTGACGCCGGTTCCGGCGCCGAGGTCGATCGTCCGGCCGCTCGCCCGAGCCAGCGTCTCGCGGCGCATCTCGCGCAGGCCGCCCTCCTCGGTCCCCTTCAGGCCGCGGTCGTATATCGCGGCGAAAGCCCTGCCCCAGGTTGCGTCGTAGAAGTTGGAGGCAAGGCCCATGGGTCCAACGAATCGCGGCTACGCGGCCTCGCGCTCGACGCTGGGATCGGCTTGCGGGTCGGTGGCGCTTCCTCCGCCCGCCATGTCCTCGCGTGCGGCGCGCTCCTCGTAGCGGCTGCGGGCCGAGTGGTCGACCTCGGTCATCAGCTTATCGACCTTCATCAGCCGGCCGAGGCCCTCGCGCCAGGTGCGCGGCAGATTGGCGACGAGCTTGAAGAAGACGCCGTTCTCGCGCGGCACCCAGACGTCGAAGCGCGGCACTTCGAGGGCGTCGACGATCTGGTCGGCCACGTCGGAGGCCTCGACCGGGCGGATCAGCCTCTGTCCCACCCCGGCGGTCAGCTCGGTGTTGACCACGGTCGGCATCACGCAGGCGATCTCGACCCCGCTGCCGCGCAGCTCGGCCCGCACCGCCTCGCTGACCCCGACCACGGCGTGCTTGGTGCCTGAGTAGGTGGCGATGCCGGGAAAGCCGCCCTTGCCGGCCTGCGAGGCGAGGTTGACGATCTGACCCCGCCCGCGCGGGCGGAAGCGCTCGATCGCCAGTTGCATGCCGACGATCACCCCGTAGACGTTGATGTCGAGCTGGCGCTTGATCGAGGCCTCGGACTCCTCGGCGAACGGCGTGACCGGCATGATCCCGGCGTTGTTGACGACCACGTCGAGGGGGCCAAGCTGACGCTCGGCCGCGTCGAGGAAGGAGGCAAAGGACGCCCGGTCGGTGACGTCGAGCGGCAGCGCGATCGTGCCGCCGCCCAACTCCGCCGCCGTCGCTTCGGCCAGCCCGAGATCGAGGTCGCCGATCGCGACGCGACACCCCTTGCGGACCAGCGCCGTCGCCGTCGCCTTGCCGATCCCGCGGGCACCGCCCGTGATCGCGACGACCTTGCCGCTGAGATTCTGTCGGGGCCTGCGCCGCTGCTTCGCCATCGGTACCTCCTCCTCCTCCGGTGGCGTTAGGCCGCCGGCTTGTAGACGGTGACCACGGCGGCGCCGCCGAGGCCGATGTTGTGCTGCAGGGCGGTCTTGGCGCCCTCGACCTGGCGCTTGTCCGCTTCCCCGCGCAGCTGCCAGGTCAGCTCCGAGCACTGCGCCAGCCCGGTCGCGCCGAGCGGGTGGCCCTTGGAGATCAGCCCACCGGAGGGGTTGACGACGACCTTGCCACCGTAGGTGGTCGCTTCCTCCTCGACCAGTTTGTGCGCCTCGCCCTCGGCCGCGAAGCCGAGCGCTTCGTAGGTGATCAGCTCGTTGGCGCTGAAGCAGTCATGCAGCTCGCAGACGTCGATTTCATCGGCGATAACGCCCGCCTCGGCGTAGGCTTCGTCGGCCGCCTGCTTCGACATGTCGGAGCCGACGATCTTCATGCAGTCGGCGTCCTCGTCGAAAGTCGAGGAGAGGTCGGTGACCATCGCCTGGCCGGCGATCTCGATCGCCTGCTCCCAGAGGCCGTGCTGCTCGACGTAGCGCTCGGAGGCGACGATCGCGCAGGCCGAGCCGTCGGAGGTCGGCGAGCACTGCAACTTGGTCAGCGGGTCGTGGATCATCTTCGCCGCCTTGATGTCCTCGATCGTGTACTCGTCCTGGAACTGGGCGTAGGGGTTGTTGACCGAGTGCTTGTGGTTCTTCCAGCCGATCCAGGCGTAGTGGTCGGGGTTTGAGCCGTAGCGCTCCATGTGGTCGCGGCCGGCGTTGCCGAACATCTGCGGCGCCGGCGGCGAGGCCTCCGGTTCGCGGATCTCGAACATCCGCGTCGCGTGCTTGTCGAGCGCGTTGGTGCGGTCGGTGTACTTGACGCCCAGCGAGCCCGGCTCCATCTTCTCGAAGCCGAGCGCCAGGGCGCACTCGGCGAGTCCGCCCTTGACCGTCTGGCGGGCCAGGAAGAGCGCCGAGGAGCCAGTCGAGCAGTTGTTGTTGACGTTGACCACCGGGATCCCGGTCAGACCGAGCTGGTATAGCGCCCGCTGGCCGTAGGTCGAGTCGCCGTAGCAGTAGCCGGCGAAGGCCTGCTCGACGTCGTCATAGGGAATCCCCGCGTCGGCGAGCGCCTTCTCCCCCGCCTCCTTGGCCCAATCGGGGTAATCCCCGTCCTTGGTGCCGGGCTTCTCGAACTTGGTCATCCCGACCCCGATCACGAACGTGCGGTTGCTCAAAGTCTGCTCCTGTTGTCTGCCGCGCGGCGCGGCTTGGCTGGCTGGCCAAGAAATCTACCGGGTGGCGCTCGCGGCGGGGCTCCTGTCCGGCCGGCGGCGCGCGGCGCCCGACTATCGCTTGACGTCTCCTTAGCGATCACGGAAGGTGCGTCCTCGCGACCAACGACACCGAAAGGGAATCGAAAATGAACAAGCGCAAGAAAACGAGCGTCCTCCTGTCGGTCCTGGCGGGGCTGCTGTTGGCGACCGCGGCGTCCTCGAGTTCGGCTCTCGCCTCCCCCGAGTGGCACTTCGGCGGCACGTTATTGCCCTACCAGACGCAGGAAACGGTCACCGCGGAAGCGGCCGAAGCGAGCCTGACGATCCCGGGTCTGACGACGACGTGCGAACCGTTGATCCTCGAACTCGAAGTCGAAAATCTGCTCGGAGGGCCGGGGGTCGGAGAAGTGACGGGTGTACAGCTGAACAACTGCCATACCGATACTGAAGTCTGCGCTGTCGAAACTGCCAAAGCGGAAAACCTTCCCTGGCCCGTGCACCTGACGGAGATCGGCGGCGAGCACTACTTCGTCATCGAAGGAATCAGGATCTCGTTCTTCTACAGCGGCGAAGAATGCGTCCTCGAAGGAGTCCAGGTTGTGGTCAAAGGCGCAGCCGGCGGCTTAGTCGACGACTCGTCCCACACGGTCACCTTCAATGCGACGACCATGGCAACCGTGGGAGCGCAACTCAAGGCCCTCACTCAGGCAATCGAATTCAACGGCACCTTCGAATGGTTCCCCACCGGCTCCAACCTGGGTGAAGCTCTGACCGTCTTATAGACGGGCATTGAAGCCCCGCCGGCCTCCGCCTCGATCCCCGGGATTCGGCCAAAGCAGAAAGGCGGCGCCGGCGATCGCGATGCCTATCGCGGTCGCCAGCGCCCGCTGGCCGGCGGCGCGCAGGGCGGTCTCGCCGATCGAATCCGCGAGCAGTACCGCGTAGGTCGTGATCGCGGCCGTGAAGAGCGCGTACTGGACGGTGAGCAGGCCGTAGGCGAAGGCGGTGGCCACGGCGAGCGCAACCGCGACCGCTACGCCATCGCCCCCCAGCCACTCGGCGAGGGCCGTGGCGAGCACCAGGCCGGCGGCGGTGCCGATCGCGCGCAGGACCAGGCGGTGGAAGGTCTCCTCGCGCTCCGGCCGCAGGACGAAGAGGATCGTCAGCGGGACCCAGAAGCCGTGCTCGCTCATGCCGAGCGCCCAGTAGGCGGCGACGCCCGCGCCGAGCGCGGCGCCGAAGCGCAGGGCATGGCGCAGGTCGACCGAGTCGAGCGTCAGGTTGGCGCGCAGCGCCTCGAGCGCCGCGGGGGTGCTCCAGGCCGCCCCTCCCCCCTCCTCGCTCCTCTCGCCCACCGCCCAGACGCAGGCCGAGAAGGCCGCCTGCAGCAGGCCGCCCGCGGTGGCCAGCAGCAGGGCCGGCAGGGCGTCGGCGGCGTCCAGCGGCAGACCCTGGGCGATCAACAGCGAGAGCGCCACCGAGAGGCCGGCGATCGAGAGGCGCAACGACACGGCGAAGCAGTAGCCGGCAACGGCCCCGACGAGCGCCATCGTCGCCACCGCGAGGACGGCGCTGGAGCCGGTGAGCACGCCGAGGGCCGCGGTCAGCCCGATCAGCGGGGCGGTGATCGCCTGCCAGGCGGCCCGCGTGCGGGCTGGAGCGTCGAGCCCGGGAAACCCCGCCAGCAGCGCCCCGGTGCCGATCGCCCCCTTGCTGGCGCTGTTCAGCCCCAGCTCGAGCAGCAGCGCCGCCCCAACCGGCACGGCGACCAGCACGCCGCGCCGCAGCGCCGGACCGGGCGCACTGGGCCCAATCGCGAACAGCGGCGAGGTTTGCAGCCGCCGCGCCGCGCCGCTGGCATTGAAGAGCTCCATGGACGCCAGTTTCCCCGAGTAACCTGACGGGTCGTGATCCTGGCCGCATTCAGCAGCGATCCCGCCGCGGGCGTGGGCGTCTTCGCCGCCCTGGCCGCGGGCGTCGTCTCCTTTCTCTCGCCCTGCGTGCTGCCTCTGGTTCCGGGCTACCTCTCGGCGGTCAGCGGCGTCTCGGCGGCAGAACTGGAGACCGCGGGCTGGCGCCGCATCCTCGGGCCGAGCCTGCTCTTCGTCGCCAGCTTCTCGACGATCTTCATCCTCCTCGGCCTGACGGCGACCGGCATCGGCTCAACCCTGAAGGACCATGAACAGTTGCTGACCAAGATCTCCGGCGCCCTGATCGTCGCCATGGGGGTGCTCTTCGTCGCCTCGCTCTTCGTCACCCGTCTCAACCGCGAGTGGCACGTCGACGGCCTGCTGGAGCGCGCCGGCAAGGGAGGCCCGATCGTCGCCGGCGCCGCCTTCGCGATCGCCTGGACCCCCTGCATCGGCCCGACCCTCGGCGCGATCCTCTCCGCCGCCTCGCTCTCCGGCTCCGCGGCCCGCGGCGCCTTCCTGCTCGCCGTCTACTCGGCCGGCCTGGCGATTCCCTTCCTGCTCACCGCGGTCGCCTTCTCCCGCGCCACCACGGCCTTCACCGTGGTCAAGCGCCACTACCAAGCGATCATCGCCGTCGGCGGCCTGATCCTGATCGCGATGGGCATCCTGATCTGGACCGGCCAACTCACCCGCCTCAACTCCGAAGTCCTAGGCTGGCTCGAAGGGCTGGGCGTCAACTTCTGGAACATCTGAGAGGACCCGAGGCCGGCGCATTTCAGGGGTTAGTTGGTGATCGCGGGGACCACGGTCTCCACCTCGACCTCGCGCCCGACGGCCTCGGTCTCCTCGAGCCCCTCGCCGTCGAGCTCTCGCGAGCAGACGATCCGGAAGCGCCCGGTCCCGATCTCGGCATCCGGCACCACCGGCAGTCCCCGAATCTGATCCCACCCCAGCCGCTCGACCTCGAACGGGTTCATCCGCACCTCCGCCGCCGGAAAAGGGCAGTTGCGGTTGTGCTGGTCGATCGCCCTGGAGATCGCCTCAAGGTTCTTCGCCTCGGGTGAAGCCATCGTCGAAAGTCTAGGCGGGCGGGCGCCCCGCTACAGCGTGCCGCCGGGGTCGTAAGCCCGGTTGGGCGTAGCGCCGATCGCCAGGAGACGCAGGCCATCGGGGCCGGCGACGATCTTGCGCACGACGCCGGGGCCGACGCGGACTATGTGATCGGGGTCGATCGGGTGCTCCTCGCCGTCGACCACGAGAGTTCCGGAGCCGCGCAGGGCGACGTAGACCTCCTCTTGACCCAGCTGCTCAGGGCGCTGGGCGAACATCTCTCCGCCCAGGCCGTCCTCGGCGTGGTCGTGCTCGGGGTATTCGTCGGCGCCCGGCCCGAACTCCTCGATCGAGATCCCGAAGGAGGTGACGCCGAGGGCGGCGGCGGCGCGGCGCATCGAGAGCCTCTCGAAGAAACCTTCGATCGCGTCGATCTCTTCGATCTTCGCGTGCTTCACGTCGGCCACACCCGAAACCATACCCGCCACCGGGAGCCCCAATCGCCGTCTCCCCTCCCTCTTACCATCGGGACGTGAACTTCGAGCGCACCGTGGCCCACCTCGACATGGACGCCTTCTACGCCTCGGTGGAGCTGTGTCGGCGGCCGGAGCTGCGGGGGAAGCCGGTGGTCGTCTGCGGCTCGGGGCCGCGGGCGGTGGTGACCACGGCCAGCTATGAGGCGCGGCGGCTGGCGGGGATCCACTCGGCGATGCCGGCGGCGGTGGCGCGGCGGAAGTTGCCGGACGCGGTGTACCTGCAGCCCGATTTCGCCGCCTACCGCGAGGCCTCGGCGCGGGTGATGGAAGTTCTGCGCGGCAACGCGGAGGTCGTCGAGGTGGTCGGGCTTGACGAGGCCTACCTCGACCTCACCGGGATCTTCTCGCCGAAGGCGACGATGAGGCGGATTGCCGCCGAGATCAAGGATGGGACCGGGCTGGGCTGCTCGGTCGGCATCTCCGAGAGCCGCATGCTGGCCAAGATCACCAGCGAGCTGGGCAAGCCGGGTGGATTGGTCGTCCTCTCCCGGGCCGAGGCGCTGGAGCGCTTTTCTGGCGACTCGCCCGGCCTGATCCCGGGGATCGGACCCAAGTCGGTCGCCAAGCTGGAGGCGATGGGCATCCGGACGCTGGCCGATCTGCGGGCCCGCGACCCCGACGCTCTGGAGCGCGCCTTTGGGCCACGCCAGGGGCGCTGGCTGCATCGCCGCGCCCGGCTCGAAGACGACACCCCGGTCAGCGTCGCGCGCGAGACCAAGTCGCAGTCGGCGGAGACGACCTTCGACGTCGACGTTGGCGACCGGGTCGAGTTGGAGGCGCACCTGGCGCGGCTCGCCGAGGAGCTCTGCCGCCGCCTGGGCAAGCGCGAACTGTGCGGTCGCACAATCGGGATCAAGGTGCGGCTCGACGACTGGACCAACGTCAGCCGCTCGCACACCGTCGAGGCCCCGACCAACGACCCTGCCGTGGTCGGGCCGGTGGCCCTCGACCTGCTGCGCGCCTACGACCCGCGGCGCCCGGTCCGCCTGCTCGGCGTCCGCGTCGCCGGCTTCGACGCGGGTGAGGAAACCGCCGAGGCCGAGCCGCGGGACGACCAGCTGCGCCTCGGCTTCGCCGCCTGAGCATCGAGTCCCGACCCCGCGGGAACCCTTGGAGCGTGTGCGAAGATTCCCGGGTGAGCACCGACCGACTGACTGGGCTCGATTCCTCCTTCCTCCACCTGGAGCGGTCCGGCGCCCACATGCACGTCGCCTCGACCAGCATCTTCGAGGGACCGCCGCCCACGCACGAGGAGTTCCGCGACCACATCGCCTCGCGCCTGCACCTAGTGCCCCGCTTCCGCCAGAAGCTGCGCTTCGTGCCGTTCGGCCAGGGGCGGCCGGTCTGGGTCGACGACCCTCACCTCAACCTCAACTACCACGTGCGGATCACCGCGCTGCCGGAGCCCGGCTCGGAGGAGCAGCTGCGCAACCTGGCGGCGCGGATCTTCTCCCAGCAGCTCGACCGCAGCAAGCCGCTCTGGGAGCTGTGGCTGGTCCAGGGCCTCGAGGGCGACCGCTTCGCGATCGTCGGCAAGAGCCACCACGCGCTGGTCGACGGGATCTCGGGCGTCGACATCACCACCGTCCTCTTCGACACCGAGCCCGAGCCGGCGAACCCTCCGGCTCTGCCCCCCAAGTGGGCGCCGCGCCCCGAGCCAACCGACTTCAAGCTGCTTGCCGACGCGCTGCACGAGCGGGCCACCAGCCCGCGCGAGTTCGTCCGCGGCGTGCGCGCGGCTCTGCGCGGGCCGCGCCAGGTGCTGCGCGGCTTCGGCGACACCGGCAAGATGATCGGCGCCGGGATGTCGGCCCCCTCCACCCCGTTCAACGTGGAAATCGGGCCGCACCGGCGCGTCGCCTTCGTCCGCGCCGATCTGGCCACGCTGAAGGCGGTGAAGAATGAGCACGGCGGCACGGTCAACGACGTCGTCCTCTCGGTCGTCACCGGCGCGATCGGCAACTACCTGCGCGCCCGCGGCCATGACACCGAGGGCCTCGAGATGCGGGCGATGGTGCCGGTCAGCGTCCGCGCCGAGGAGGAGCGCGGCGCGCTCGGCAATCGCATCTCGGCGATGATGGCGCCGCTGCCGGTCTGGTGCGAGGAGCCGGTCCGCCGCCTGCACCTGATCACCGAGATCATGGGCGACCTGAAGGGCTCTGGCCAGGCGGTCGGCGCCGAGATCCTCACCCGGATCGTCGATTTCGCGCCGACCACGATCGCCTCACAGGCGGCCCGCCTGCAGCCCGCGCAGCGCTTCTTCAACCTGGTCGTCACCAACGTGCCGGGGCCGCAGTTCCCCCTCTACGTGCTCGGCCGCCAGATGGAGGCGATCTTTCCGATGGTGCCGCTGGCCCGCCGCCAGGCGCTCTGCGTGGGGATCATGTCCTACAACGGGCAGGTCAACTTCGGCCTGATCGGCGACTACGACGCGATGGCCGACCTGGAGAGCTTCGGCCGCGACCTCGAGAGCGCGATCGCCGAGATCACGGGGGTTCCCGCGGGCCCCGACGGCGCCGCTCAGCGCAGCAGCCGCGCCGAGACGCGGAACGGCGCGCTGTCGGTCAAGTAGGCCCAGTCCAGACGCCGGGCGCTGAAGCCAGAGGTGCTGGTGTCGGCGTTGACGAGGACGGTCGTGAGGCGATCGAAGCGCCCCGGCCTCCCGATGCGCGCCGTCATCCGCCCGCCGTTGCGGCCGAAGCGCACCACCTTCACCACCCGGCCGTGCCGCTCGCTGCCGATCCTGCCGACCAGGGCGAGCCCGGCGGCGATCCCGCGCGGAGCGGTGGCGCGGACGACCAGCGCTCGGCCGGCGCGGGCGTGGACGCGCAGCAACTGGAAGGTCGTGTGGTTGAGGCTGCGGTCCAGCGTGCGGCCGTCGGTCGGCAGGCTGCCCTGGCGTGAGACGTCCGGGTAGAGGTTGCCCTCGGGGAAGACGGTGTCGGTCCGCCACTCGGGAAGGTCGGACGCGAAGCGGGCGAAGTCACGGCTGAAGTCCGATCCACCGGCCGCCTCGATCGCCGAGTTGTAGGCGGCGACCGAGAAGCCCCCGGGCCTGGTGTGCTCGGCTCGCGCCCAGGTGTTGCGCACGATCGAGCGCCCGTAGCGGTGGGCCAGCCACTTGTTCCAGACGGCCGAGCCGTACTCCTTGATCGAGTTGGCGGTCAGCGGGGTGTCGGAGAGCTTCACCCAGCGGCGCACGTAGCGCAGGTAGTCGTTGATCCCGTTGTAGACCTCGTCCTCCATCCAGACGGCGCTCGACTCGGCGAACCAGGCGTCCTGGTAGGCGTCGTAGCCGAACTGGAGGATGTGGTTGTACTCGTGAGCCAGGGTCACCTCGAGGTCGTGCTCCTGCGTGGTCCCCGGAAACTCACTGGGCGCGTAGTCGTTGTCCAGCACCAGGTATCCGTAGAGGCGGCGTGGCAGCCGGTGGGATTTGGTCGCCTGGTTGCGGTCCGGCGCCGCGTAGCCGAAAAGGGCGCCGCCGATCTCCTCCAGGTAGATGTCGGTCTTGCACCAGCCGCCACCTTTGTGGCGGTCGCACTTGGGGTCGCGCCAGCCGAGCCTTTCGTTCTCCACCGAGTAGACGCGTTCGGCGACCCCCTGCACGCGGGCGACGTAGTCCGGGATGCCGTCGCCGTTGGCGTCGGTGAGCTTCGGCGCGTCGATGCCCTCCGCCACCCAGTGCACGCAGAAGTGGCGCGTGCAGGCGGGTGAGCCGGGCGCCTCCGGCACGGTGTAGGCGTTGCGGTTGGGGTCGGGATGGTCGGTCGGCCGCGCCTCGGGCGCACGGAAGACCCACTGCGCGCCGGCCGAGGCCGAGCTGGGCGCCAGCGCCAGCAGCGCGGCAGCCGCCAGCGATGCCCCTATCAGCCGCCGGCGAGCCCCCACCCCCCGCAATCTACAGCCGACCCGGGCGCGGCCCGACACCGCCGGCGGCGATACTTCAGCCGTGGCCGCCCCCCGGAGAGCGCCTTGCGCGTAGCCCTCGCCCAGATCGACCCGACCGTCGGCGACGTCGACGGCAACGCGGCCGAGGTCGCCGAGTGGATCGGGCGTGCGAGCGCCCAGGGCGCCGAGCTGACGATCTTCCCGGAGCTCTGCATCCCGGGCTACCCGGCCGAGGACCTCTACCTGAAGCGACACTTCCTCGAGGCCAACCGGCGGGCGGTCGAGGAGCTTGCCCTCGGCGTGTCCGGGACCGTGGCTCTGGTCGGGTTCGCCGAGCCGCTCCCCGGGGGCGGCGACTCCCGTCACGCCCACAACTCGCTCGCCGTGCTCGCCGATGGCGCCGTGCGAGCCGTCTACCGCAAGAACCGGCTGCCCAACTACGCCGTCTTCGACGAGCAGCGCTACTTCGTCCCGGGTGGCGAGCCGGAGACGATCGCGGTCGGTGGCGAGAGGGTCGGCCTGACGATCTGCGAGGACGTCTGGACGCCGGGGCCGCCGGCGTCGAGCGAGGCCGCAGCCGGCGCGAGCCTGATCGCCAACCCGTCGGGCTCGCCCTATCACCGCGGCAAGGGGCGCGAGCGCGAAGCGATGTTCGCCGAGCGGGCCCGCGCCTACGGCGTCGCCTTCGCCTTCTGCAACCTGGTCGGCGGCCAGGACGAGCTGGTCTTCGACGGACACAGCCTCGTGGTCGGCGCCGACGGGGAGATCGTCGCCCGCGCCGCGCAGTTCGAGGAGGAGCTGCTCGTCTGCGACCTGCCCGCCGCCGGGCCCGGCCCGCTCGCCGAGCCGCTGCCCGACCTGGCCGAGGTCTACGCGGCGCTCACCCTCGGCCTGCGCGACTACGTCGCCAAGAACGGCTTTCGCCACGTCGGCATCGCCCTCTCGGGCGGGATCGACTCCGCTCTCGTCGCCCTGCTCGCCGTCGACGCCCTCGGGCCCGACCGGGTCAGCTGCGTGGTGATGCCCTCGCCGCATTCCAGCGTTGAAACACAGGCCGACGCGCGGAATATCGCCGCAAACCTCGGTGTGGAGGCGATCGAGATCCCGATCGAGGGAGCGATGGATGAGTACGCCGGGGCGCTTGCCGGCTCCTTCGGCGACGCCGGGGGCGAAGCCGAGGACGGCGCGCTGCCGCGCGACCCGACGCGGCCCTCGGAGCCCGACCTGGCGGCGGAGAACATCCAGGCCCGGATCAGGGGCAACCTGATGATGGCGCTCTCCAACAAGCACGGCTGGCTGGTGCTGACCACCGGTAACAAGAGCGAGATGTCGGTCGGCTACGCGACCCTCTACGGCGACATGGCGGGCGGCTTCGCGGCGATCAAGGACGTGCCGAAGACGCTCGTCTACGACCTCGTCCACCATCGCAACGAGGTCGCCGGCCGCGAGCTGATCCCGGCCTCGGCGATCGAGCGAGCGCCCTCGGCCGAGCTGCGCCCCGACCAGCGCGACACGGATTCGCTGCCGCCCTACGAGCTGCTCGACCGCATCCTCGAGTCCTACGTCGAGCGCGACGAGGGCCGCGAGGAGATGATCGCCGCCGGCCTGCCGCCCGACACCGTCGACGAGGTGATCCGCATGGTCGACCGCTCCGAGTACAAGCGCCGCCAGGCGGCCCCAGGCATCCGCATCACCCCCCGAGCCTTTGGCCGCGACCGGCGCCTGCCGATCACCAACCGCTTCGGCGGCTAACCCGCCCCGGGAACGTGCCGCAACTTAGAGGACCGTATAGGTCCCTAAGTTGCGGCACGTCCCCGCGCAGGGCGGACGGCGACGGTCATCTGGGCCAGGGCGCAGAGGCGGTCGTCGGCGTCGCGGACCTCGGCGTCCCAGACCCAGGTGGTGCGGCCACGGTGGCGGGCCTTGGCCTCGACTTCGGCGTGACCGTCGGTGATCGGGCGGATGAAGCTGACGTTGATCGACTGGCCCATCGCCATCATCCCGTCGCCGAGGACGGCGAGGGCGGTGGCGCGGGAGCAGACGCTCTCGACCAGGGTCGAGATCACGCCGCCGTGCAGGAGGCCGACCGGCTGGCGCAGCTCGTCGCGCATCGGCACCCGCGCGCGGGCATGATCGGGGTCGTCGTCGAGCCATTCCGTGCCCACCACAGCGTCGAAGTGGGAAAGCAGTCCGCGCGGGTCCTCGGCCATCGGGCGAGACCTTAACCGCAGAGACGCCCTGCCAGCGGGCGGCTCACGTAGGCTTCCCGATCGGTGGGGTTGACCGACGACCAAAAGGCGATGCTGCGCCTGCTCGCCCAGCGCGAGGAGGGCTACGAGGACATGGCCGCGCTGATGGGACTCAGCGTCGAGGAGGTTCGCGATCGGGTCAAAGAAGCGCTCGCCGAGGTCGACGAGGAGGTCGAGGCGCCCACGCCGGCCGAAGAGTCGCGGGCCGCGTTGCCTGCGCCCGAGAGGCCAAAGCGGGCGGCGGGCCCGCCGAAGCTCTCTCTGCCGAAGCCGAAGCTGCCGAAGCAGCGTGGACCGGCGGTCGGCATCGCCGCCGGCGCGCTGGTGGTGGTCGTGCTGGTGATCATCCTGATCGTCGGCGGCAGCGGCGGAGGGTCGTCGTCCGACACGACCGCGGCCGAAGGCGGCGAACAACATCTGACCGCGGCCGAAGAAAAGAACCTCACCCAGGCGGTCCTCAGCCCGGTCGACGGCGGCGAAGGCAGCGGCAGGGCGCTCTTCGGGCGCTACCGCAAAAAGGTCCTCCTCCAGGTCGAGGCCCAGAGCCTCGAACCGACCGGCAAGGGACAGACCTACACCGTCTGGCTCTACCGCTCGCCGAAGCTGGCGCTGCAGATCGGCTCGGTCCCGGTCAGCTCCTCGGGCAAGATCGCCGCCCAGTTCCAGATCCCCGCCCAGCTGCTCGCCTACGTCGCCAACGGAGCCTTCAACCAGATCGACATCTCGCTGACGCCGACCGCCGAATATCAGGCGGCCTTCCAGAAGGCGAAGAAGGAAAAGAAGCTGCCGCCACACGTTGGAGAATCGGTTCTGCGCGGCGAAATCACCGGGCCGGCGATCAAAAAGCAGTGATCAGCCGAAGAGCTTGCCGGGGTTCATGATCCCGGTCGGATCAAGCTGGGCCTTAACGGCGCGCAGCACGTCGAGCCCCACCTCCCCCACCTCGGCCTTCATGTAAGGCGCGTGGTCGCGGCCGACGGCGTGGTGGTGGGTGATCGTGCCGCCGTGGGTGACGATCGCATCGCAGGCGGCACGCTTGATCGTCCGCCACTGCTCGACCTCCTCCCCGCTCCGGGCGCGGGCGATGAAGGTGAAGTAGAGGGACGCCCCGTCCGGGTAGGCATGGGAGAGGTGGGAGAAGGCGAGCCCGGGCGTGCCCTGTCCGGCGAGCGAATCGCCGATCGCGCCGCCGACCGCCGCGTGCAGCTCGCCCAGCCGGCTCCAGGTGTGGGCCGTCTCCAGTGTCTCGACGATCGCCCCCATGCCCATCAGGGTGTCGCGCAGGTAAGGGCCCTGGTAGCGGCCGTGCTCCCACGAGCGGCCCGCGGCCTGGCCCAGGTAGGCGGCGCCACCCGCGCGCAGCTCGCGTACGCAGAGCGCTCGGCGCCGGGCCACCGACTCCTCGTCGCCCTCGATCCCGACCACGATCAAGGACCCGCCCCGGCGGCGCCGCAGGCCGAGATAGCCGCCGAGGAGCGAGCCGGCAAGCCCACGCGGCCCGGAGAGCGCCAGCGAGACCTCGGTCTCCTGCTCGTCGGAGACGCGGATCACCTCGGGCAGTCCGGGCCCCTGGGCCAGGGCGCGGACGATCCCTGCGCCCGCCTCGAAACTCTCCGCCATCCACGCCTCGTAGCGCCGTTGCCGCGGCAACGGCCGGACGCGGACCGTCACCTCGGGGATCACGCCGAGCACGCCCTCGGAGCCGACCACAATCTCGCGCAGCGCCGGCCCCGCGGCGGTGTGCGGCGTTTCCAGCGTGCGCAGCTCGCCGGCCGGGGAGAGCAGCCGCACCGAGCTGACCAACGCGTCGAAGCGCCCGTAGCCGCTCGATGCCTGGCCGGCCGAGCGGGTCGCGGCGAAGCCGCCGATCGTTGCGTACTCGAAGCTCTGCGGGCAGTGGCCGAGGACGAGACCCTCGCGCGCCAGCGCCGCTTCGGCCTCCGGCCCGCGCAGGCCGGCGCCAAGGCGAGCCGTCATTGACCGCGCATCGACCTCCACGTCGCGCAACCGCGTGAGATCGAGGCTGACGAGCCGCGAGTGCGAGCCGCGCAGCGGCTCGACCCCGCCGACGACGCTGGTCCCACCCCCGAACGGCACCACCGCAACGCCCTGTGTCGCGCATGCCTCCAGAACGCGTTGCACCGCGGCGGCATCGGCCGGCAGCAGGACCGCGTCGGGCGCGGCCTCGAGCGCCCCCGAGCGCAACCGGGCGAGATCCGCGTAGCCGCACCCGGTCGCGTGCCGGATGCGGTCCTCGGCCCCGGTGAAGACGTTCTCCTCGCCAACCGCCTCGACCAGCGCAGCAGGCAGCGGCTCGGCGGCGGGCAAGCGAAAGTCCTCGATCCCGGCACCCAGCCGCGAGGGCGTCAGCTCCCCAACCCGTTCCCGCAGCGTCCCCAGCGCCGGCCCGTCAAGCTCAGGCTCGATCGCCGGGTCTCCCCACCCCCACCACTTCGAGTCCCGCCGCGGCCCGTTCACCCCAACACCCGCTCAATCCCATCCAACGCTTCATCCAAAAGCCTCCCCTGAGCCCCGCGCATCATCGGCGTCCCAAGCCGAGAAAGCCCCCGCAACGTCTGCGCCGCTGAAATCTCCACCGCGGTCTCCTCGCCCTCGGCGCGCACTGCGATTGCCAGCTCGTACTTCCTCAAATGGCGCTCGAACGGCGATCCCTCTAGCAGCTGCCCCCAAGTCATCCGCTCCCCTTCAACGAAGTCGCTGCACCTGAAGTCAGCCCGCACCCCCCGCCCCTCGGCGGTCCCCAGGACACTCGTCCAAAGCATCCCAATGCCCTCCCCTTCGACACCCTCAACCCTTTGAACCCGCGGCCACCAACGAGGCAGGTTGTACGGATCCGCCACAAGCTCAAAAACCCGCGCGGCGGACACCCCAACCCTCCTCCTCCGCGTCACCCGAGACATCTGAACCCTGAAGGCGTTGTCTCGGCAGGGGTGGAGCGTCTTGTACTTTTTCGTCGTGAGCTAAGAGGCGTCAGCAACCCGCGTCTCCACCGAAAAAGTTAAGCGGAACCCCTGCTGAGACAACGCCTACTCGCCCGCAAGTCGCCGCAGGTCGCGAACCAGCAAGAGGTGCTTCAGGTGGCTGACCGTAGCCGCCATGCTCTCGAGGCTCTCGAGCGCCTCTTTGCGCCGGTCCGGATTGCGTGAGCGCAGCGACGGCCCGAGCAGCGCTTCGAGCAGATTCGCCTCGCGGTCGGCCGAGGAGCGGAAGACGCGCAGGTTGCGGGCGCCGACGCCGAAGCGCGAGAGCTCGTTCGCGGCGCGCACCACTTCGCGGTCGGTCTCGTCGTAGACCGTCTTGCCGTCGCGCTTCTCGGGCTGCACGATGCCGAAGTTCTCCAGCTCGGCGATCAGCTCCTCGCGGGCGCCGGTCTCCTCGATGACCTCCTCCAGCGTCAGGTAGGCGCGCGAGGTGTTGACCAGGATCGCGCGCCGCACGGCGCCGCCCGAGGGGCGTTTCTCGCCGCCCGAGGGGCCCATCAGGTCGCCCCCGGCCGCCAGCTCCTGGCGGATCACCCGCAGCGGCAGGAACTCGTCGCGCTGCAGGCGCAGGATCGTGCGCAGCCGTTCGACGTCGGACTGGCTGTAGAGGCGGTAGCCGCCCTGCGTGCGCCGCGGCGTGAGCAGCTTCTGGTCCTCCAGGTAGCGGATCTTCGAGATCGAGACGTCGTCGAACTCGCTCTGCAGGATCTTGCAGACCGCGCCGATCGTCAGCGCCTTGCGCGGCCGCGAGTCGCGCCGCCCGGCCCCCTGCTGCTCTGAGACCTCCACCTGGCCCCTCACTTCTCCAGGTAGCTGAGCTTGTACTTGCCGACCTGGATCTCGTCGCCGTCCTCGAGCCGGTGCGACTCGATCCGCCGCCGGTTCACGTAGGTGCCGTTGAGCGAGCCGAGGTCGTCGATGTAGAGACCGTCGCGGCGTCGCACAAGCAGCGCGTGGTTGCGGGAGACGGTCACGTCGTCGAGGAAGACGCCGGCGTCGGGGCTGCGCCCGATGCTGATCCGGTCCTCCCCGAGCGCGAAGCTCTCTCCAGCCCGGCCGCCGCCGGCGCGGATCACCAGTGCCGCGCCGCTGCGCTCGACCGTCTCGTCGATGTCGACCGGCTGCATCTCGCCGGTCTCGTCGACTTTGTAGGTCATCGTCGTCGGCTCGTCGCCGCTCTCGCCATCGGCCGGTCCACCCACGTAGGCGCCGCACTTCTGGCAGTAGTTGGCGCCCTCGGGGTTGACGAACCCGCATTCAGGACAGTGGATGGCCATCGATGCTCCCGCTCAGGCGGCCGACTCGTCCTCGGGCGATCCCGCCTTGCCGGCGAGGATCTCGGTCAGCTGGGCGACGTCGTCGCCCGAGAAGAGCGACTCGCCCTGCTCGCGCTTCTGACGCAGCCGGTTTACCAGCTCCGCCCGCAGGATGTCGATCTTGCCGTGCAGGACGCGCCGTTTGTAGGAGATCTCGTTCTCCTCCTCGGTGAGCTTGTCGATCAGCTCCTTCAGTTCCTCATCGCTGAGGGAACCAAGATCGGGAAAGGTGTCCTCCATCTCGCTCCTTGGTCGCGGTTCTGGCCCAGGGTGAGCCCGCTGCGCCGATTATAGGTGCATCCACCAAAGGTTCAACTAAAGGTTGAAGGTTATGGAGAATGAGCCTGCTCTTGCAGACCCCGTGCGGCGCGCACTTCGCGGATGCCGGTGCGGGCGTAGAGCACGGTGGCGACGATCGCCAGCGCCAGGCCGACGATCAGCGACGCCGCCGGGACCCAGCCGGCGAAGACCATCGCGAAGAAGATCCCGCCCATGATCGGGAAGACCGAGATCCGCCCCGGCCAGTTGACGCGGATCTCGACCCCGTGGCGCAGCCCGTACTGGGCCAGGACCAGCATCGCCAGCTCGCGCGCGGCGAGCAGCGCCAGCGCCCAGCGCGGCAGCAGCTCGAAGTGCCAGCAGACCACCGCGCCGGCGAGGATCGTCAGCCGGTCGACCAGCGGGTCGAGGATCGAGCCGAGGCGGCTGTACTGGCCGGTGACGCGGGCGAGGAAGCCGTCGAGGTAGTCGCCGGCGGCGATCAGCCAGAAGACGATCGCGGCCGGGGCGCTGCGCCCGTCTCCCGATTCGAAGGCGAGCCAGAGGAAGAGCGGCAGCGCCGCAAGGCGGACGTAGCCGACCAGGTTGGGCAGCGTCCAGGGATTCAGCGGTTCGCCCTTCCCGACCTGGCGGGGCGGCGGGCCGCTGCGGTCAAGCCCGAAGAGACGGCGGATGCGCCCGCGCCCGAATGGGGCGGCGTCAGCCATCGGCCCGGAGGAGCGCCTGCGCCTGCGCGCCGGCCTCCCCCACGGGCAGCTCATGCTCGGCGCCGGAGGCGCGCTCGCTCACCTCGACAACCCCGCGGGCGAGGCCGCGCCGGCCGACGACCACGCGCAGCGGACAGCCGAGCAGCTCGGCGTCGGTCAGCTTCTCCCCGGCGCCGGCTTCGCGCTCGTCATAGATCGTCTCGACGCCGGCCTCGAGCAGCTCCTCGTAGAGCCGGTCGGCCGCGGCGCGCTCCTCCTTGTCGGCCCCCTTTGCGAGGGAGACGAGGTGCACCTGCCAGGGCGCGATCGACCGCGGCCAGACGATCCCGCGCTCGTCGGCGCCCTGCTCGATCGCCGCGGCGACGACCCGCGCCGGCCCGATCCCATAGCTGCCCATCACGATCGGCCGCTCGACGCCCGACTCGTCCAGATAGGTGGCGCCGAGCGGCTCCGAGTAGCGGGTGCCGAGCTTGAAGATGTTGCCGATCTCGATCGCCGGCTCGATCTCGATCGTGCCGCCGCCGGGGGCGGTGTCGCCCGCCTCGACAGAGCGCACGTCCATCGCGTAGGCCTCGAAGTCGCGGGACGGGTCGACCCCGCGCAGGTGAGCGTCGGCCTCGTTGGCGCCGGTGACGTAGGAGTTGCCGGCGATCGCGGTGTCGACGATCATCGGCACCTCGGCGCCGACCGGGCCGATGAAGCCCACCGGTCCCAGCTTCGCCTCGATCTCCTCCGGGCGGGCGGGGCGGAAGTCGGTCCCCATCCCGTTGCGCAGCTTGATCTCGTTCAGGCGGTGGTCGCCGCGCACGAGGACGAGCACCAGGCCGCGGCCCTCGACCACGATCGGCATCGCCTTGATCAGGGCGCCCGCGGGCAGGCCGAGAGAGGAGGAGACCTCCTGGACCGTGGTCAGTCCCGGCGTCTCAATCCGCTGCGGCGCGGCCAGGGTGGCCGGCAGCTCGACCGCCCGCGGCTCGGCCGAGGCGATCTCGACGTTGGCGGCGTACCCCGGCGCCAGCGCCACCTCGTTCTCGCCCGCCGCGCAAGGCGCCATGTACTCATGGGCGCCCGAGCCGCCCATCATCCCGACGTCGGACTCGACCCGGTGCCAGCGCAGCCCGCAGCGGTCGAAGATCCGCTCGTAGGCGGCGGTCTGCAGCTCGTAGGAGCGCGCCAGCCCTTCCTCGTCGCGGTCGAATGAGTAGGCGTCCTTCATCGTGAACTCGCGCGTGCGCAGGATGCCGGCGCGCGGCCGCGGCTCGTCTCGCTCCTTGGTCTGCATCTGGAAGAGCATCAAGGGCAGATCGCGGTAGGAGCGCACCTCCCGCGCCGCGTGCTGCGTGACGCACTCCTCATGCGTCATCGCCAGCACCATCGGCGCCCCCTTGCGGTCCTCGAGCTTGAACAGCTCGTCGATCGCGTAGCGCCCGGTCTTCTGCCAGGCGTCGGAGGGCTGCAGCACGGGCATCAGCATCTCCTGAGCGCCGATCCCCTCCATCTCCTCCCGGATGATCCCCTCGACCTTCCGCTCAACCCTCCACCCCGCCGGCAGGTAGCTCCACAGCCCGGCCCCGACCTGGCGAATAAGCCCCGCGCGCACCATCAGCTTGTGCGAAAGCGCCTCCGCATCCGCAGGGGCGTCCTTCAAAGTCGGGATGAAGCTCTGACTGAATCGAGTCACGCGGGAAACCTACTGGCGACTCAGGCGCGGGTGAACCGCCGTCCCGCCGTAGGCGAGGCGTCCTCGTCGAGCAAGACCTTGTCGGACTCGCCCTTTTCAGCCGCTTCGTGCTCCATCCGCGCGATCTTCTCGGGCGTCAGGTCACCGGCGTTCTCCGCCTCGATCTTGGCCAGCCAGGCGGCGCCCTCGCGCGATTCGTCCTCGTCGAACTCGACCCCGCCACGATCCAGCGACTTGTCGATCTCCTCGAAGAGCGTGTCGACCAGGCTCGCCTGGGGCACCTTGCGCAACGGCTTGCCGTGGGCGTAGATCAGGCCCTCGTTCTTGGCGCCGGCGATGCCGAAGTCGGCGTGCGAGGCCTCGCCGATCCCGTTCACGGCGCAGCCCAGCACAGCGACCTCGATCGGCTCCGCGTAGCGTTCAAGCCGCTGCTCGATCTCGGCGACCACCGAGTCCATGTCGAACTGCAAGCGGCCGCAGGTCGGGCAGGCGATCAGCACCGGGCCGCGCTCGCGCAGCTGCAGCGCCTTGAGGATCTCCCAGGCGACCTTGACCTCCTCCTCGGCGTGGAAGGTCGAGAGGCTGATCCGGATCGTGTCGCCGATCCCGTCGGCGAGCAGCGTGCCCAGCCCGACCGAGGACTTGAGCGAGCCCGACCACTTGGTCCCCGCCTCGGTGATCCCCAGGTGCAGCGGGTAGGGGATCTTCTCGGAGAGCAGCCGGTTGGCGGCGATCGTGTTGGGCACGTTGGTCGACTTGATCGAGACCTTGAAGTTCTCGAAGTCGAGGCCCTCCATCAATTCGACGAACTCGACCGCGGCCGCGACCAGGGCCTCGACCGGCGCCTCGCGCTCGAGCTCGTGCAAATGCTTGGGGAGCGAGCCGGAGTTGACCCCGATCCGCATCGGCACGCCGGCCGCGGTCGCCCTCTCGGCCACCTCGGCGACCTTCTCGCGGCCGCCGATGTTGCCCGGGTTGAGCCGGATGCAGTGGGCGCCCGCGTCGATCGCCTTCAGCGCCAGGGTGTGGTTGAAGTGGATGTCGGCGATCACCGGGATCGGCGACTCGCGCACGATCGTCCTCAGCGCCTCGGCGTCCTCGTCGCGCGGCACCGCGCAGCGCACGATGTCGGCGCCCGCCTCGGCGACCTTGCGGATCTGCTCCATGGTCGCCGCCAGGTTGGCGGTCTCGGTCTTGGTCATCGTCTGCACGACGACCGGCGCCCCACCGCCGATCGGCACGCCACCGACGAATATCTGTCGCTTCGAAGCTATGGCGCAAGCGTAGCGACAGCGCTTCGGCGCCGGCTACCAGCTGCGGGTCAGCTGGGTCTTGAACCGCGGTCCGGTGAGCGGCACGTTGGGTTCGCCCGGAAAAGAGATCGCCAGCGAGCCGCTCCACAGCTTCGTCCCCTGGGAATCGCGCCGGAAGAGGCCCGTCCCCGTGAACGGCGCCGGCGGCCTGAACGTCGCCTGGCTCAGCGAGCGCTGCGCGCCGAAGCTCGAGGCGGGCGCCTTGGCGTAGGCGCTGCGGTAGATCGCGAGCTCGCCCTCGGTTCGCTCGTGGACCGTGACGAAGGTCGCCTCGTCGCGCTTGCGGCTCGCTTCCAGGTAGGTCGAGCCGACGGCTTCCCGCCATCCGGCCCGCAGCCTGGTCACCTTCGGCTTCTTCTTCTTGCTCGGCAGGCTGAGTCCGAATTCGCGCAGGATCGACTGGATCGAGTCGAAGCAGACCAGTTCGGGCGGAGTCACCGATTTGCCCAGGATCCGGTGCGCCACAGCCGTCGTGTAGCCGTCCTCGCCACGGAAGCGGACCGTGCCGACGAAGACGCCCGCGCGGATCGTGTAGTGGTCGGGGCCGAGGCAGTGCCGGCGCGGCTTGGTCTTAGTCACCGGGCCGGTCGGGTGGAAGCGCAGCGAGACCCGCCCCAGCGAGCCGAAGCTCGCCTTGATCGAGGTCGCCGAGACCTTGCCGCGCGCGATGTAGGTGCTGGTCGCCTCGAGCTTGCGCGGCGTGCCGACCGAGCGGCTGGCGGAGACGAAGGCGGTGGATTCATAGCCGCCCACGTCGATCCCGTAGCCGTGGCTGCCGGCCAGGCGCAGGTCGAGTTCGAGACCGTTTTTCGCCGCCGCCGTCGCCGGCAGCGCGAGGAGGACGACGAGGCCAAGGAAACAAAGGTAGCCCGCCCGCCCGCGGCGAATGCGCCCGCTCATCTCGTCCGCTCCGCTTCCCGGTAGAGCTTGCCGATCTCCGCGCCGAAATAGGGCCCATAGGTCGTTCCCGGGTTATCCGGGTAGCCGCTGCTGGTAACGCCGTTCAGCGTGTCGCCGTGGATCGCCCAGCCGCCACCCGACGAGCCGGGCGTCAGGTCGCACTCGACCGCCAGGTCGAGCGGGCCGGTGGTCAGGAAGGAGAGGAAGTCGTGCCCCTCATAGGGAGCCTGCGGGCAGCGCTGCAGGGTCGCGCCGTCGAAGGGTTCTTCCACCGGGTAGCCGTAGATGTCGAAGACCTGCTGACGGGGGAGGCCCCAGGCGATCTTGTCGGCATGCACGACATCGGCGAGTCGCTGCCCCCGTTCGTTGCGCGAGACGACCGCCATGCCAACGTCGAAGTTCTCGTTTTCGCCGTGCAGCCACTGCGAAGTCGTCCCCAGCCACTTCGCCGCGAAGGTCCCGAGCGGGCGCTGTCCGTAGTGGTAGCCGGGGACGAAGACCCAGCGGCCGCGCAGCCAGTGCCCGAAGTCGTGCACGCAGTGACCGGCGGTGACGACCAGGCTGCGGTTGCCCGCCTCGACCGCGGTGCCCGAGCAACGGCCGCGCAGGCCATTGGCGGTGACGATGAAGACGGCGCCGTTCTGGCTGGCGCCGGGCAGGGTGGGTTCGGCGATCGTTTCGGCCGCGGAGCTGGCGATCGCGGCGGACTTGGGCGCCCGGCGGCGGGATTCGGGCAGCGGCGGCGTGCCGCGCATCCGCGCCGGCGTCCAGTAGCCACGCGCGGCTTGCGGCGAGGCGGTCGCGGGGACGAGCTCGGCGCAGGCCGGCGCGGCCGCCCAGCCGCACGCGAACAGCGTGAGCAGCGTCAGCGCCAGCAGCGCCCTCGTTGGATGTCGTCTCGGCGTTCCCATCGCGTCTGGTCTCCCCGGCCCGGCGCAGGGATTACTCACCAAGCACCTGAATGCTAGACGCCATTAGCGGACGTGAAAACCTTCGCCGGTGAGGCGGCCGATGTCGTTGGTCAGACCTAGAACAAAGAGCATGATCACCAGGACGAAACCCAGCGCTCCAGCGCGCTCCATCGTCCGGTAGGGGACCGGTTCCCCACGCACCTTCTCGACCAGGCTCCAGAAGATGTGACCGCCGTCGAGCGGCAGGAAGGGAAAGAGGTTGATCAGGCCGAGCGAGAGGCTGACCACGGCCAGCAGCGTCAGCGCCTCGCGCGCGCCGAGCCCAATCGTCTGGTGGGCGACGTCGCTCACGCCGACCACCCCGGAGACTTCCTTGCGCTGTTCGGAGTCGAAGAGGTTGGCGAAGACGGTCACCGTCTTGCTCGAGACCAGCCAGATCGCGCTGAGGGAGCGATCCGCGGCGCCGGCGACGCCGAGGTTGGCCGGCTCTTGGCCGTAGGAGAAGCCGATCCGGGTGCGACCGAGCGACTTTTCGTACGCGGGGCGCACCGAGATCGTCCGCACGCTCCCGTTGCGTTCGATTCGCAGCGTCACCGGCGTCGTCGCGCGGCAGCCGTCGGTCGGCTTGCCGGCGCACTTGTGCGAGCCGACGTCTTCGTAGAACCTTTCGAGCCGGTCTTCGGTGCTGGCGCCCGGGTAGCTCTTGCCGTCGATCGCGAGAATGCGATCGCCAGTCTTGAGAGTCGCCGCGGCCGGCGAGCCGGGGACGATTTCCCCGACCTTCTGGGTCGCGTCGCTGGCGCCCAGCGCCAGCACGAAGAGGATCGCGAAGGCGAGGGCGATGTTGACCGCCGGTCCGGCGCCGATCACGACGATCCGCTTCCAGACCGGCTGTTCGTAGTAGCCGCGGTGCTCTTCCCCGGGCGGCAGCTTGTCTTCCGGGTGCATACCGCTGATCTTCACGTAGCCACCCGCCGGGATCGAGGCGATCCCGTACTCGGTCTCGCCGCGCTTGACCGAGACCAGCTTCGGGCCGAAGAAGAGGAAGAAGCGCTCGACGCGCATCCCCGTCGCCTTGGCGGCGAAGAAGTGCCCGGCCTCGTGCAGGATGATCAGCAGCGAGAAGCCGAGGAAGACCAGGACCCAGCTCATACCCGTGCCAACCCGCCAACCTCTTCTTCGGTGCGCCGTCGCGCCTCGGCGTCGACCGCGAAGAGGTCTTCGAAGTGCGTCGGGCGCTGCGCAGGCATCGCCTCCAGGACCGCCTCGATCGCGGCCGGGATCGCGGTGAAGCCGATCCGCCCGGCGAGGAAGGCGCTGACCGCGACCTCATCGGCCGCGTTGAGCACGCAGGGCGCCGTCCCCCCCGCCCGGCCCGCATCGAGCGCCAGGCGCAGGCAGGCGAAGGTCTCCGGGTCGGGTCGCTCGAACTCGAGCCGGCCGACGGCGGCGAGGTCGAGACGCGGCACGTCGACGTCGGCGCGCTCGGGGTGGTGCAGCGCGTAGGAGATCGGGACCCGCATGTCGGGATAGCCGAGGTGGGCCATCGTCGCGCCGTCATTGAGGTCGATCAGCGAGTGGACGATCGACTGCGGATGGACGACCACGTCGATCCGCTCGAAGGGCACGCCGAAGAGATGGTGGGCCTCGATCGCCTCGAGGCCCTTGTTCATCAGCGTCGCGCTGTCGACCGTGATCCGGCCGCCCATGCTCCAGGTCGGGTGCGCGAGCGCCTCCTCGACCGTGACGCCGTCGAGGTCTGTGCGCCCGCGGAACGGGCCGCCCGAGGCGGTCAGCACCAGGCGGTCGACCGTGCCCGGCGCCTCAGCGCCGATCAGCTGGAAGAGCGCCGAGTGCTCGGAGTCGACCGGCAGCAGCTTCGCCCCGGTCGCCTCGGCCAGGGCCATGGTCAGCTCTCCGCCGATCACCAGGCTCTCCTTGTTGGCCAGCGCCAGGTCGATCCCCTCGCCGAGCGCGACGACCGTTGGCCCCAGCCCCGCCGCGCCGACGATCCCGTTGAGCACCAGGTCGGCCCCCGAGGAGACGATCAGCTCCCGAATCCCCTCCTCGCCCGAAAGCACCTCGCCGCTCCAGGCCCCGCGAGCCGCCCGGGCGGCGCCGTCGTCGGCAAAGGCCACCCTGCGCACGCGATGCTCATCCGCCTGCGCAAGCGTCCGCTCCCAGCCCGACCCAGCCGCCAGACCGACAACCTCGAGGTCTTCGGAGCCCCCGACGATTTCAAGCGCCTGCCTCCCGATCGAGCCAGTCGAGCCAAGGATCACTACCTCTCGCATTACCGGGAGCATACGGACGAGGCGATCCCGTCAATACACCAGGCCGACCGCGAGGTAGTAGCCGACGACCACGGTGAAGAAGACGGCGTCGAGGCGGTCGAGGATGCCGCCGTGGGGGCCGAAGATCGTGCCGGTGTCCTTGCGGCCCAGATCGCGCTTGATCATCGACTCGAAGAGGTCGCCGACCGGCGCGATCGCGGCCACGGCGGCGCCGATGATCAGCGCGTTGACCCCGGTCAGCCAGTCCTGGTAGAGGCCGGCGAACCAGAAGGCCATCGTGCCGATCACGAAGCCGCCCAGCAGTCCCTCGAGGGTCTTGTTCGGCGAGAGATTGGGGGCGATCCGGTGCGAGCCGAACATGCGGCCGACCGCGTAGGCGCCGGTGTCGGTGACGAAGGTGCCGACCAGGACGTCGACCAGCAGGCCCGCTCCGTGGCCGGGCAGGTCGCGCAGCAGCACCGCGTGCACCAGCGGGATGCCGATCCAGAGGATGCCGAGCAGGGTGACCCCGATCGAGATCGTGATCCCCTCGCGGCGATGGCGGTCGGTGCCGAAGAGGAAGAGCACCGGGAAGGACGCGGCGAGCACGAGCAGCACGTTGAAGGCGGTGCCGAAGTAGGCGGCGACGATCAGCGCGACGACGCTGACGTAGGCGGCCCGGGCGATCGGCCGCATATCGGCGGTGATCTCGAGGTACTCGCGCAGGCAGAGGACGCCGACGCCGACCATCGCCAGGGCGAAGACCAGGCCGCCGGCGACGACGATCGCGATCGTCGCGGCGATCCAGGGAATGACGATCACGATCCGCTTCGCGGTCTCGCCGCCGCCGCGCCGCCGCTTGCGCGGCGCTCGCTGCCGCGGCTCCGGCTTTGGCTCCTCCTCGAAGAGCTCGAGGTCGAAGGGGTCCTCCGTCATAGGCGCGCCCCGAAGCGTCGCTGGCGGGCCTCGAACTCGCGCAGGCACTGCTCCAGCACCGCGCGGTCGAAGTCCGGCCAGAGCTCGTCGCGGAAGACGATCTCGGAGTAGGCGCACTGCCAGGGGAGGAAGTTGGAGGTGCGGTGCTCGCCGCTGGTTCGGATCAGCAGGTCGGGGTCGTGCATCTCCGGCGCGTAGAGGTGGGCGCGGAAGTCCTCCTCCGAACCGCCGGAGAAGGCCGCCGCCGCATCGACGATCTCCGCCCGTCCGCCGTAGTTGAAGGCGACGAAGAGGCTGATCCGCTCGTTCGTCGCGGTCGTCTCTTCCGCCCAGGTCATGCGCTCCGCCAGCTCGCCGGAGACGCCCTCGCGGCGGCCGATGAAGCGCATCCGCACGCCCTCCTCGTTCAACTCCGGCGTTTCGGAGGAGATCCGCTCGCGGAACATCCGCATCAGCCCCTCGACCTCCTCGGCCGGCCGCGACCAGTTCTCGGTCGAGAACGAGTAGACGGTGAGCTCCTCGATCCCCAGCTCGACCGCGTCGCGCAACCTCGCCTTGACCGTGTCGGCCCCCGCTTCGTGTCCCTCGATGACCGGCAGGCCCCGGTTCTGCGCCCAGCGCCCGTTGCCGTCGGTGATGATCGCTACGTACCGCGCGGAGGCGCTCACACCTCGAGGATCTCCTCTTCCTTCCCCTTCAGCAGCGCGTCGATCTCGGCGGTCGCGGCGTCGGTCTGCTTCTGCAGGTCGGTCTCGGCGCGGCGCTCGTCGTCCTCGCCCGCCTCGCCGTCTTTCTTCAGCTCGCGCAGGTCCTGCATGATGTCGCGGCGGATGTTGCGGATCGCGACGCGGCCGTCCTCGGCGACGCCGTGCACGACCTTGACCATCTCGCGGCGGCGCTCCTCGGTCATCTCCGGCACCTGGAGGCGGATCAGGTTGCCGTCGTTGCTGGGAGACAGGCCGACGTCGGACTCCTGGATCGCCTTCTCGATCGCGCCGATCGCGCCCTTGTCGAAGGGGGTGACGGTGAGCAGGCGGGCGTCGGAAGCGGCGACGTTGGCGAGCTGCTTGAGCGGCGTCTGGGCGCCGTAGTAATCGACCATGATGCGGTCGAGCAGGTGCGGGGAGGCGCGGCCGGTGCGCACGGTGGCGAGCTCGTTGCGGCTTGACTCGACCGACTTGGCCATCCGGCCCTTGGCGTCTTCGAGCAGTTCGTCGATCAACTCCACGTTGCCCCCGTTCTCGTTACCCGGCGGGCGCGCTGTCGACCAGCGTGCCCACCCTCTCGCCGCTGACGATCCTATCTATGTTCTTGGCGTCCCCCATGTTGAAGACGTAGATCGGCAGATCGTTGTCCATGCAGAGCGAGAGCGCGGTCGAGTCCATCACCCGCAGGCCGCGCTCAATTGCTTCGCGGTGGCTGATCTCAGCGATGAACTTCGCGTCGGGGTTCTTCGCCGGGTCGGAGTCGTAGACCCCCTCCACCCCGTTCTTCGCCATCAGGATCGCTTCCGCGTGGATCTCCAGGGCGCGCAGCGCCGCGGCGGTGTCGGTGGTGAAGAACGGGTTGCCGGTGCCGGCGGCGAAGATCACCACGCGGCCCTTTTCCAGGTGGCGGATCGCGCGGCGGCGGATGTAGGGCTCGCCGATCTCCTTGATGTCGATCGCCGAGAGCACCCGCGTGTGCTCGCCCTGCTTCTCGAGGGCGTCCTGCAGGGTGAGCGCGTTGAGCACCGTGGCCAGCATCCCCATGTAGTCGCCGGTCGCGCGGTCCATGCCCTCGGCGGCGGCCGAGAGCCCGCGGTAGATGTTGCCGGCGCCGACGACGATCGCGACTTCGACCCCGCGGGCGCGCAGCGCCGCGACCTGCTCGGCGATCCGCCGCACCTCCCCGGCGTCGGTGCCGTAGGCGAGGTCGCCCATCAGCGCCTCGCCCGAGAGCTTCAGCAGGATGCGTTTGAACTGGGGGTCGGCGGCCATCTCGGCCGCGAGCTTATTCGCCCACGCGGAAGTAGGCGAAGCGGGCGATGCGGACGTTCTCGCCGGTCTTCGCCGCCAGCTCCTGGCGCAGCTCCTCGATCGTCTTCGAGTCGTGCTTCTCGGCGTTGACGTGGGACTGGTCGAGCAGGGCGACTTCCTTGCCCCACTTCGCCAGCTGGCCCTCGACGATCTTCTCGACCACGTTGTCGGGCTTGCCCTCCTCGCGCGCCTTTTCCTCGAAGACCTTGCGCTCGGCTTCTCGCTCGGCCTCGTCGATCTCCTCGATCGTCACGTACTTGGGGGCCGTTGCGGCGACGTGCAGCGCGACCTCGTAAGCGAACGCCTTGAAGTCCTCGTTGCGGGCGACGAAGTCGGTCTCGCACTGGACTTCGACCATCGCCCCGACCTTGTCGTTGGCGTGGATGTAGGAGGCGACGACCCCCTCGTCGGTGCCTCGCCCTTCGCGCTTGGCGGCCGAAGCCTGCCCCTTGACCCGGAGGATCTCGATCGCCCGGTCCACATCCCCCTCGGACTCCGAGAGCGCGACCTTGCAATCCATCATCGCCGCCCCGGTCCGATCCCGAAGGGCCTTCACATCGGCAGCCGTGACGCTCATTTCGACCCCCCCTCGCCCTCAGAAGCTTTCTCCTCCGCCGGGGGAGCCTTCTCGGCCTCGGGCTGCTCGGCCTTGACAGCCTGGGGCACCTGTCCCTGAGCGGGCGCCTGGGCGGCCTGAGCTTGAGCCTGCGCCTGCGCCGCCTGCGCCTTCGCTTCCGCTGCCTTCTTGGCCGCCTCAGCCGCCTCCTCCGCTTCGCGCCGCACTTTCTCTTCCTCCTCGCGCTTCTTGCGCTCTTCCTCTTCGACCTTGCGCCGCGCCATTTCCTCGGCGATCCGCTTTTCCTCCTGCGCCCGCCAGGCGCCGGCCCCCTCCTCGATCGCGCTGCCGATCGTGCCGATCACCAGCTGGCAGGAGCGGATCGCATCGTCGTTGCCGGGGATCACGTAGTCGATCGGCGTCGGGTCGCAGTTGGTGTCGACCAGGCCGATGATCGGGATCCGCAGCCGAGCGGCCTCGCGCACCGCGATCTCCTCGGTTTTCAGGTCGGTGACGAAGACCGCGTCGGGCAGCCGGTCCATGTCGCGCACGCCGCCCAGGTTGAACTCGAGCTTGGCGAGTTCGGCCAGCATGCGCATCCGCTCCTTGGTCGGCAGCAGGTCGAGCTTGCCCTCCTCGCGCCACCCGGTCAGCTCGTGCAGGCGGGCGATTCGAGCCGACATCGTGTTGAAGTTGGTCAGCAGCCCGCCCAGCCAGCGCTGGTTCACGTAGGGCATCTTGCAGCGGCCGGCCCACTCTTCGACCGGGCCGCGGGCCTGCTTCTTGGTGCCGACGAAGAGCACCGTTCCTCCGCCGCTGGAGAGCTCGCCGGCGAAGCGACGCGCGTTCTCGAGCAGCGCCTCGGTTTGGACCAGGTCGATGATGTGGATCCCGTCGAGCTCGCCGAAGATGTAGCGGCGCATGTTCGGGTTCCAGCGGCGCGTCTGATGGCCGAAGTGAACTCCGGCCTCCAGCAGCTCCTTGAGGCCTGCCTCTGGCATGGGTAAAGCTCCTTGTCGTCTTGGTGGTGCTTGCCCGCCGTCCTGGCTCGGGATCCGGCTGACGCCGGTCAGGATCCGGTCGGTGCCGGCGGGGGTCGTTTGCGAACCGAGCGATTGTAGACGGGGCAGCCGGGCTAGGCGGCGCGGGCGGCCTGGAGGGCAGCGGCGAGGTCCGCGGGCAGCGACGAGGAGAAGCTCAACCGCTCGCCCGTGCGCGGGTGGTCGAAGGTCAGCCGGTGAGCGTGGAGGAACTGGCGGCCGAGGCCGTACTTGCGCTCGCCGCCGTAGGTCTCGTCGCCGGCCAGCGGGTGACCGATGGCGGCGAAGTGGGCCCGGATCTGGTGCGTGCGGCCGGTCTCCAGGCGGGCCTCGAGGTAGGTCTCCTCGCCGAGCAGCTCGAGCACCTCGAAGTGGGTGCGGGCCTCGCGCGAGGCGGCGCCCGAGACGGCCATCCGGTGGCGCTGGCGGGAGGCGCGGCCGATCGGCGCGTCGATCGTGCCGGTGCGCGAGGCGAGGCGGCCGCGGGCGAGGGCCAGGTAGACGCGCGCGACCTCGCGGCGCTGAACCTGCGCCTGCAGCGCCGCGTGCGCCTCGTCGGTGCGGGCGACGACGAGCAGGCCGCTGGTCCCCTTGTCAAGCCGGTGGACGATCCCCGGCCGCTCCGGGTCGGCGCCGCCGCCGAGCAGCTCGCCGAGCTCGTCGACCAGGGTCGGCCCCCGGTGCGAGGCCGCCGGATGGACGACCAGCCCGGCCGGCTTGTCCACCACCGCCAGGTCGTCGTCCTCATAGGCGATCCGCAGCTCGGTCATTTGGAGGTCTCATCGCGCAGGAAGGAGAGGGCGAGCAGCAGAACGCCGCAGGTGACGGCGGCGTCCGCCAGGTTGAAGGCGGGCCAGCTGCCGATCAGGACGTAGTCGGTGACGGCGCCGGCCCGGATCCGATCGGCGAGGTTGCCGAGCGCGCCGCCGGCGAGCAGCCCGGCGGCAGCCCACATCCAGGGCCGGGTCGGGTTGCGGGCGAAGACCGCGATGACCACGCCCAGCGCCAGGGCGGTGAGCAGCACCAGGCCGACGCCGCCGCCCGCCGCGACCCCGAAGGCGACGCCGCTGTTGTGCGAGAGGGTCAGTTCCAGCGGCCCAGCGACCTCGACCCGTTCGCCGGGCAGCAGGTGCGCTTCGATCGCCGCCTTCGCCGCCTGGTCGGCGACCACGACCAGCCCGGCGAGCGCCCCCGCCAGGCGCCAGGCGCGCCCGCTGGCGCTCGCGCCACTCACCCTTCGATCAGGCCGACGACGATCGTGCGCAGGATGTAGAGCAGGATGATGCCGAGCATCGGGCTGAGGTCGAGCGCCAAGCCGCCACCGCCGATCGGCGGCAGGAAGCGCCGGAAGATGTTGAGGTAGGGATCGGTGGTCTCTTTGACGAAGTCGAGCGTCGCGATCAGCGCCCGGTTGTAGGGCACGCGCGGAATCCAGGAGATCAGCACGTTGAGCAGCACGAGGATGATGTAGACGAGGAACAGCGCGCCGACGTAGTCGGCGACGTCGTAGCGGGTGATGGCGAGCAGCAGGCTCATTCCCGCATCCTCTCCAATGAGGCCCGCACGGCCGCCTCAAACGCCTCACGCGCCCCCTCTCGGTCAAGCGCCTCCAGCCCAGCCTCAGTGCTCCCCCCAGGCGAGGCGACCGCCCTGCGCACGTCTGCGGGATGCCTGACCCGCAACAGCTCCGCCGTCCCAGCGGTCGTCTCCACCACCAGCTCCCGGGCCAACTCCGCATCCAGACCATCAGCAGCCCCAGCATCAGCAATCGCCTCCACCGCAAGCGCAAGGTAGGCCGGCGCACACCCCATGACCGCCGTAGCCGCATCGAACTGCTCATCCCGCAGCTCAACCACATGCCCAAGTCCCTCGAGCATCGCCCGGGCTCCCGCGTGCGAGGAACCGGTAACGCACAACACGCCCTTGCGCAGCTCAACCCCGACGTTGGGCATGACCCGAATCACGTCGGCATCCGGAAAAGCCTCCTCCAGTCGCGCCAGCGAAGTGGCCCCGAGCAGAGAGACGACGACGCGGGCCCCCGCAAGCTCCGCCGCGGCCTCATCGAGCCGAGCCGGCTTCACGGCAAGCACCACCAGATCGGCCCGCTCCGCAAGCTCCCCATTCGAAGAAACCGCCTCACCCCCAAGCTCCTCGGCAAGCCCCGCCGCGCGCCCAGAACCTCCGTCCGTGAAGAGCATCAACTCGGCGCTGCCGCTAAGCCCACGAGCCATAGCCGCCGCCATATTCCCGGACCCACAGAAGCCAACAATCATCGATCCGCAGCCTAGTGGCGGTTCGAGAGGAGGGTCGGGTGGCCCCCCAACCACCCCACTAAGACTGGTTGAAGAATCCTTTGTCCAGCAACCGAGCCTTCTCCTCCGCCGACACCTCGACGTTGCGAGGCGTCAGCAGGAAGATCTTCTCGGCGATCCGCTGCATGCCGCCCTCGAGCGCGTAGGTGAGGCCCGAGCAGAAGTCGATCATCCGCTTGGACAGCTCGTGATCGGTCGTCTGCAGGTTGAGGATCACCGGCACCGACCGCTTGAACTGGTCGGCAACCTGCTGGGCGTCGTTGAAGTTGCGTGGGATGACGAGGTGGACCTGGACGTCGGAGTCGCCGTTGCCGACCGGCCGCAGCGTACGCGTCCGGGACGCGGAGATCGGCTCGTCGTCGGCGAAGATGTCGTCGATCTCGTCGCGACGCGAGCGACGCGAGGTCGGCAACCGCCGCACCTGGCCCGACTCGCGCCTGCCTTCGGGCGCGTCTTCGGCACCGGTCTCCGGCTCGAAGTCTTCCTCGTACTCGGGGCCGTAGTCGTGATCCTCGGCCAGGCCGAAGTAGACCAGCGCTCGATGCCATGTATCGCGTAGGGCCATGGTTTTCGCCTGTTTCGGCCTTGCCCGGCCGATTCCTCCAGGGATTATCGCTCAAATGTAGAGCGTCGTTCCCAAGCGGACGATGGTTGCGCCCTCCTCGACGGCTACCTGCCAGTCCTGGGAGGTGCCCATCGAGAGGCGCTGGAGGTCGTTTGCCTCCGCGAGCCGGCGCAGGCGGACGAAGTGCGGGCGCGAGTCCTCGGGGTCCTGGCTGAACGGCGGCATGGTCATCAGGCCGGCGACGCGGACCGGGCAGCGCTCGATGAAGGCGGGTAGGTCGTCCGGGGCCACGCCGCCCTTGCCCTGCTCGCCGGCGACGTTGGCCTCGACCAGGACCTCGGTCTCGGGGGTGCCGTGCTTGGCCAGTTGCTCGAGGGCGGAATCGGTGGCGACCGAGTGGATCAGCCGGCAGGCCGGCAGCAGCTGCTTGACCTTGCGGCTCTGCAGGTTGCCGATGAAGTCCCACTCGAAGGCGTCGCCCCAGCGCTCGTGCTTGGCGACAAGGTCCTGCTGGCGATTCTCGCCGACCAGGGTGACGCCGGCCTCGGCCAACGCCCCCATCTCCTCGAGCGGCACGTACTTGGTCGCGGCGAGGATCTCGACCTCGGGCCCGGCGATCTCCCGCGCCCGGGCGAGGTTGGCGGCGATCTTCGCCGGGTCGAGTCCGTGGATCAGGCCGGCCATCGTCAGTCCCCCTCCCCATGCCGCCAAACGATCCCCGCCTGCCGCCCGGTGCGACCCGCGTCGCGCCTGTGCGAGAAGAACAGCTCCCGCTCACAGCTCGTGCAGAGCCCGCTCGATTCGATCCGCGCGACTCCCGCCTCGCCCAGCAGCCGCCGCGCCACCTCCGGCAGATCGAGCATCCGCCCGTTCGCGACGCCGTCCCCGAGCCCGCCGAACGCCTCGCGCACCTCGTCCCCCACCTCGTAGCAACAGGGTCCGATCGACGGCCCGATGGCCGCCTCGGTCGCTTCAACGGCCGCGGCGCCCCGCGCGATTACCCCGGCCGCCAGGCCGCGCCAGCCGCAATGGAGCATCGCCACGCCGCCGGAGCCGGAGAGGGCAACCGGGACGCAGTCGGCTACGAAGACGAGCAAGGGGAGGTTCGGGACCGAGGTGACGTGGCCGTCGACCTCGGGCGCCGCGGCGCCGGGCTCGGCGAAGGGGCTGGGCACCTGGGGAGCGTCGTGGGTTGCCAGCTCGGCGCCGTGGACCTGGTGGCCGATCGCCACTCGCTCGGCGGCGAAGCCAAGCGCCGCGGTCAGGCGGCCACGGTTCTCGACCACCGCCTCGCACTGGTCCTCGGTGAAGACGCCGAGGTTGAGCGAGTCGAACGGCGGCTCGCTGACGCCGCCCAGGCGGGTCGAGAAGACCGCCGTCGCGCCGGCCATCTCCGCCTCCAGCCAGCGCACGCCGTCGCGTTCACGCCACTCCATCGTCGCCCCTCGCCGTCGCGAGCGCCACCGCCAGCTCCGCCTCGCGCCCTTCGACCTCGCCGTCCAGCTTCGCCCTCAGCGCCTCCTTGAGGCCCTGCCCAAGGGCCGGGCCTTGCGGAATGCCTGCCGCGATCAGCTCCTCGCCATCGATCGCCAGGCGCACGCCCCGCCACTCCGCCATGTAGGTGTCGAGCCAAACCGCGCCCTGGGCACGGGCCAAGACAAGCTCCACCGGGTCGTGACCGGCGGCAAGCGACACGGCCTCCGAGGGGCGCTGGGGCACCTCACGGGCAAGCTCCGCGTCAAAGCCGACCGGGGCAAGGGCAGCGGCGTACAGCGCCCGCTCGCGCGGCGCCTCGCCCGCCCAGGGCGCCGTCCGCAGCAGCTCATCGACCGCCTCCACCAGCTCGACGCCGCCCCCCCGCAGCTCGACAAGGCCCCACTGGCCGAGCAGCTCGAAGGCCCGCGGCGCCCTGGCCTCACCCGCCAGCCGCAGCAGCTCCGCCTCGCGCCGGTCGGCCGAGACGGTCCCAAGGTCCGTTTGGCGCAAGAGCTCCTCGGTCTTCGCCTCGAGGTCAAAGCCAAAGCGCGCCGCGTAGCGCGCCGCGCGGATCGCCCGCGTCGGGTCGTCGACGAACGAGCCGGCGTGCAGGACTCGCAGCTGCCGCGCCGCCAGGTCCGCCTGGCCGCCGTGCGGGTCGATCAGGCGCGGCTCGCCGTGCAGCGGGATCGCCATCGCGTTGACCGTGAAGTCGCGCCGCGCCAGGTCGGCCTCGAGGTGGTGCGCCGGGCCGACCACCGGCAGGGCGCCCGGGTGCGGGTAGGCCTCGGTGCGCGCGGTGGCGACGTCCACCTCGTGGCCCGCCAGGGTCAGCTTTGCCGTGCCGAAGCGCTCGTGCGCGGTGACCTCGGCGCCCAGCCGAGCCGCGAGCGTCGCGGCGTCGCCTTCGACGACCAGATCGACGTCCGCCCGGCCGCGGCCAAGCAGGAGATCGCGTACCGCCCCGCCGACCAGGTAGACGGGATCGCCGCCGGCCTCGCGCACGAGGTCGAGCTCGGGATGCATGTGCTCGAGCGCCTCCGCGAGGCTCTCGCTGTGCTCCTGACCGGTGGACATGACCGCGTTGCCTACCATGATCGCCTCTCCGGATGCCCGACCGACCCGACAGCCGGCAGCCCGACAGCGACCATGCCGAACGTCGCGGCCGCCGCGCGCGACGCCGGCGAGCGCTCCGTCGACGCCGCCTGGCCGCGGCGGGCGCCCTGGCGCTCCTCTCCGCAGCCGCGATCGCCGCGATCGCCCTCGCCGGTGGCGGCTCCTCGCATGACGGGACCACGGCCAAGGCCGCGAAACCCGGCACCAGCAGGACCGAGACCAAGCCGCAAACGTCCGCCCTCGTCCGCAACGCCACCCCCCAGCCCAGTTGGAAGCCCTACACCGGTCCCGTGCCGATCCTCGAGTACCACGTCCTCGGCGCGGCCCCGTCCGACGCCCCGTACCCCGAGCTGTACGTGGCCCGCCCCGACTTCCGCGACCAGATGAACTGGCTGGAAGACCACGGCTACCAGGCCGTGACCCTGGAAACGGTCCAGAAAGCCTGGTACCACGGCGGCAAGCTGCCCCCGAAGCCGGTCGTGATCCAGTTCGACGACGGCTACCGGCCGCAGTTCACCTACGCCCTGCCGGAGCTGCGCAAGCACGGCTGGCCCGGCGTCCTCAACCTCAAGGCCGAAGGCTCGGACCTCTACACGAGCAACGTCGAAGCGATGATCGAGGCGGGCTGGGAGCTGGCCGCCCACACGATCAACCATCAGGACCTGACCACGCTCGGCGCGGCCGAACTCGAAGAAGAAGTGGCCGGCTCGCGCAAGCTCCTCCAGCGCGAGTACGGGGTCCCAGTGAACAACTTCTGTTACCCGGCGGGGCGGTTCGACTCGGCCGTGGTCGAAGCGGTCCAAAGGGCCGGGTACACCGGGGCCACGACGGAGGTGCCGGGGTACGCGGAACGGTCGAAGCCCTACGAACTCGATCGCTTCGAGGTCCTGGGGTCGAGCGGGGTCAGTGGGGTTGCGGGCGACCTTGAAGGGTGAGGGTGGTTCGGGAAGCCCTTCCCCGAAGACCGTCGCGCAGCAGGTCGTTTGTGGCAATTCGGCTTGTATTACCGGGAGCCTTCGGGGAAGGGCTTCCCGAACCGCCTTTTCGATTCAGAGTCGGACCGGCAGGCCCGCAGCCGCCATTTGCTCCTTGGCCTCATGGATGGAGTACGTGCCGTAGTGGAAGATCGACGCGCACAGAACGGCGTCCGCATTGCCTTCTGCGATGGCCTCGGTTAGGTGCTCCAGCTTGCCCGCGCCCCCAGAGGCAATTACCGGGACGCTCACTGCGTCCGCTACGGCTTTCGTGAGCTCGATGTCGTAGCCGTCCTCGGTGCCGTCGCGGTCCATGCTCGTCAGGAGCACCTCGCCTGCTCCAAGGTCGACGGCTTCACGAGCCCAGGCAACTGCCTCGCGACCCTCCACCTTCTCTCGGCCTCCCTTCACGTAGACGTCCCAAGCCTGGTCGCCAAAGTGCCCTGGCGGCGCCTCGCATGGAGGTGAGCTTCCCTCCGGCACGTGCCGCTTGGCGTCAATAGCTATGACGACGCACTGAGCGCCGAAGTGATCCGCAAGCTCCGTCAGAAGCTCCGGCCGCGCAAGCGCCGAGGAGTTCACGGAGACCTTGTCCGCCCCCGCGTCGAGCACAGCTTGGGCATCCTCGACCGACCTTATGCCGCCCCCGATCGTGAACGGAATGAACACGTTGTCAGCCGTCCGCCTCGCCAGCTCAACAATCGTGTCCCGCTTCTCATGCGAGGCAGTGATGTCAAGGAAGACAAGCTCATCCGCCCCCTCAGCGTCATACCGCTCCGCAAGCTCAACAGGATCCCCCGCATCCCGCAGCCCGACGAAATTCGTCCCCTTGACGACCCGCCCCGCATCGACGTCCAGACAAGGAATGACCCGCTTGAGCACCATCTCCTAAGCCTAGCCCGCCCCGCTGGGCTGCCGGGGCACGTTCCGGAGAAGCAGGCGGGTCGTGGCACCCTCCACCGAAGGCTCCCGGTGTGCGAAGCCAAATCGCAACCCACGATCTGCTGCGCGACGGTCTTCGGGGGAGGGTGCCACGACCCGCCTACCCCGCCAACGCCGCCACAGCCTCAGCGACCGTGAACTTGCGCTCGTACAGCGCTCGTCCCACGATCACGCCCTCGACGTTGTCCGCAGCGTCTCGGGCAAGCACATCGAGGTGCTCCAGCCTGCCGACCCCGCCGGAAGCGATCACGCGCATCTCGGTCGCCGCCGCGATCCGATTCAGCTCGTCCACCGCCGGCCCCTCCATGGTCCCGTCCACCTCGATCGCCGTGCAGAGGAACCGCGTCGCGCCGCGTCCCGTCAGGTGGGCGACGGCGTCGGCGACGTCCACGTCGCTGGTCTCGGTCCATCCGGAGAGCGAGACCTTGCCCTGGCGGGCGTCGACCGAGACGACGATCCGCTCGTTGTGGCGGTCGAGCATCTTCGCGAGGAATCGCGGGTCGCGCAGCGCCGCGGTGCCGATCACGGCCCGCTCGGCGCCCGCCCCGAGGATCGCCTCGACCGACGCAGCATCGCGCAGCCCGCCGCCGACCTGGATCGGGCACTTGACCGCGGCGGCGATGCGGCGGATCGCGTCGAGGTTGCGCGGGTCGCCCGCCCTGGCGCCGTCGAGGTCGACGACGTGGAGGAACTCGGCGCCTTCGCCGGCCCAGCGGGTCGCGGCGTCGACCGGGTCGGCGTCGTAGGCCGTCTCGCGCTCGTAATCGCCCTGGACGAGACGCACGGCCTGGCCGCCGCGGATGTCGATCGCGGGATAGAGGATCACGCCGTCACGCGGGGACGGAGGCGCAGATCCCGGCAAAGTTGGAGAGCAGGCGCAGGCCGGCGGCGCTCGACTTCTCGGGGTGGAACTGGACGCCGAAGACGTTGCCCCGCTCGGCCGCGCAGGCGAAGCGGGCGCCGTAGGCGGCGCTGCCGAGCAGGTCGCCGGCTTCGGAAGACGGGGCGAAGGAGTGGACGAAATAGAAGGGCGTCTCGGACTCGATCCCCTCGGTCAATGCCGAGTCCTTCTCCCAGCGCACCGGAGACCAGCCGATGTGCGGGACCTTGAGCCCCGGCGCTTCGAGCTCGGCGACGCCGCCCGGCAGCAGGCCAAGCCCATCGGCGCCGCCCAGCTCGGTCGTCGAGTCGAAGAGCAGCTGCAGGCCGAGGCAGATGCCGAGCACCGGCACGCCGGCCTCGCGCCGCTCGGCGATCAGCCCGTCGAGGCCGAGTCGCCGCACGCCTTCCATCGCCTTGGGGAAGGCGCCGACCCCGGGCAGGATCAGTCCGTCGGCGGCGCGCACGGTCTCCGCGTCGCTGGCGATCGTCGCTCGGGCGCCGACGTGCTCGAGCGCCTTCTCGACCGAGCGCAGGTTGCCCATCCCGTAGTCCAGAATGCAGACCTGCGTGGTCATTCGCTCAGCGTCCCCTTGGTCGAGGGCACGCCGCTTTCCTCCGGGTCGACCGAGACAGCGACGCGCAGGGCGCGGGCGAGGGCCTTGAAGCAGCCCTCGACCATGTGGTGGGCGTTGGTGCCGTAACGGACCGAGACGTGCAGGGTCAGCTTGGCGCCGTTGGCGACGGCGCGGAAGAACTCCTCGGCCAGCTCGGTGTCGAAGCCGGCGATCGTCGTCACCGGCAGCTCGGCGTCGAAGACGCACAGCGGCCGCCCGGAGATGTCGATCGCGCACTCGGCCAGCGACTCGTCCATCGGCACCAGGGCCGACCCGTAGCGCCGGATCCCGGCCCGGTCGCCGAGCGCCTCGTCGAGCGCCTGCCCGAGCACGATGCCGACGTCCTCGACCGTGTGGTGAGCGCCGGTCTCGAGATCGCCGCTGGCCTCGACCTTCAGCCCCAGCCGCCCGTGCCGGGCGAGCAGGTCGAGCATGTGGTCGAGGAACCCGACCCCGGTCGAGGCGCTCGCCTCGCCACCGTCGAGGTCAAGGCTCAGCCTGACCCGGGTCTCCCCCGTGACGCGCTCTCTTTCGGCTGTGCGGCTCATGATTCGGTCCTAATCATCGCGGACTCGCCGTGCACGGGGAATCCCTCCGCCCGAGCGATGCGATCGACGTGCGGGGCGAGCTTCGCAGCGGCCTCGGCGGTGATCTCCACCGTGGCGATCTTGCGACGAAAGACGTCCGGTCCAAGCGGACCGGAGAAACGACCGGCGCCGCCCGTGGGAAGCACGTGGTTGGAGCCGGCGATGTAGTCGCCGAAGGCGGTGGCGCTGTAGGCGCCCGCGAAGACGCAACCAGCGGTGGTGACCGTTTCGGCCAGCGCGGTCGCGTTCTCGACCAGAAGCTCGAGGTGCTCCGGCGCGAAGGCGTTGGCAAGCTCGACGGCGTCGCTCAGACTGGGAACCCGGACGAGTGCGAGCGGCATGCCGTCTATTTCGTTGTCGGCGGCAACCCGCTTCACCTGGGCCTCCAGCCCATCGAGCACATCCTTCTCTGCCGCCGCAGCGATTAGCGGCCCGTCTCCGCCGTGCTCGGCTTGGGCGCAGAGGTCGAGCGCGGCCCACACGAGGTTGGTGTCTGCATCGGCAACCACCATCAGCTCAGACGGCCCCGCAAGTGAGTCGATGCCGACACGGCCGCTGACCATCCGCTTCGCCTCACGCACCCAGGCATTGCCCGGCCCGGCGATCACATCCACTGGCTCAATCGAGTCGCTGCCGTAAGCCATGGCGAAGATCGCTTGGGCGCCGCCAACCGCGTAGATCTCATCGACCTCGGCAAGAGCCGCCGCCGCCAGGACCAGTGGATTGAGCTTTCCATCAGGGCCCGGCGGAGTGGCGAGAACGAGTCGCCGCACTCCGGCCGTGCGGGCCGGGATCGCGCACATCAGGACGCTCGACGGATACGCGGCGCGCCCGCCGGGCGCATATACCCCGGCTGAACCGACCGCCACCTCGCGCAGCGCAACGCGCTGGGGTCCATATAGATCCGTAACGCGTTGCACCCGAGCAGGCTGGGCCTCGGCAACCGCCCTGACGTTGCCCGCGGCGATCTCCAGCGACTCGCGTAGCGCCGGATCGAGACCGGCCAGGGCTGCAGCGGCCTCGTCCGTTCCGACGCTCACTGAGTCGCGCGGCGTCTCCGTCGCATCGAAGCGATTCGTCAGTATCAGCAGCGCCTCGTCTCCTTTGCCGGCTTCGTCTGCAATCCGGCGAATCTCCGCTTCAGGCGGCCGTTGAACCACCCCTTCGCTCCAGATTCGGAGCTGCTCCGCGGTGTCGGCGGCATCGGTCCAGAAGAACTCTTTGGGCGTCACGACACCATCGCCTCCCGCAGCTTCGCCGCGAGCCCGTCGACCTCGCGCGCCCGCAGCTTGTGCGCGACTCGGTTCGCGACGAACCTCGCGGTGCACTCGAGGATCTCCTCGCGGACCTCGAGGTCGTTCTCTTCCAGGGTGCGGCCGGTGGCGACCAGGTCGACGATCCCGTCGGCGAGGCCGATCAGCGGGGCGAGCTCGACCGAGCCCTTGACCTCGATCACCTCGACCTGGCGGCCGGTGGCCTCGAAGTGGCGTTCGGCCGTGCGCGGGTACTTGGTCGCGATCCGCATCATGCCGAGGCGGCGCTGCGCTTCGCCGAGGCGCTCATCGCCCTTGCGCCCGGCGAGCACCATGCGGCAGCGGCCGAAGCCGAGGTCGAGCAGCTCGTAGACCACCCGGTCGGCCTGCTCGAGCAGCACGTCCTTGCCGGTGATGCCAACGTCGGCGGCGCCGGCCTCGACGTAGGTCGGCACATCGGAGGGCCGCATCGTCACCAGGGTGATGCCCTTGCCCTCGAAGATCAGCGAGCGCGACTCGCCGCGCACCTCGGCGGTCTCGATCCCGACCGCGTCGAGCGCGTCGAGCGTTTCGCCGAGCAGCGCGCCGCGCGGCACCGCCAGCTTCAGCGGCCCCTCGGACTTGGCCCGGCCCAGCCCGGCGACCTCGACGCTCACGAGCCCGTCTCCCTGGCCCGCGACTCCTCCTCCATCTGGGCGACGTGGACGCGCTCCAGGTAGAGGGCGAAGCCGGCCGCCGGCAGGTCGAGCCCGAAGCGGCGCAGCAGCTCGTCGTAGCGGCCGCCGCCACCGAGCACGTGCCCGAGCGCCGGGTCGTAGACCTCGAGGATCGCGCCGCTGTAGTAGCCGAGGTGGCGCAGCAGACCGAGGTCGATCTGCACCCGGTCGGCCACGCCGCGCTGCTCCAGCGCCTCGAAGGTTTCGCCGAGGCGAGCCGTGGCCCGTTCGACCGCCTCGCCGCCGAGCGAGCGCGCCTGCTCGAGCGCCTCTTTGCCGCCGCGCAGCTGCGAGAGCGCCACGCAGGTGGCGATCTGCTCGTCGCCGATCCCCTCTATCTCGGAGAGCTCGACCTCGAGCCCGACGAGGTCGTGGGCGGCGAGCCGGCCGAGCACCGCCTCGCGCGCCTCGCCCTCGATCCCCAGCTCGGTCAGCAGCTGCCGGTAGAGATCCGCGTCGCCGAGCCCGATCACCGCCCGGTTCAGCCCGGCGGCGTCGAGCGTCGCCTCCAGCACCTCGACCACCTCGGCCGTCCCGGCCGGAGCGGGCGCGCCGATCAGCTCGACCCCGGCCTGGGCGAACTCGCGCATCTGGCCGCGCTGCGGGCGCACCGCCCGGAAGGCGTTCGCCAGGTAGCAGAGGCGCAGGGGCATCTCCGCCCCGGCGTAGCGGCTCGCCACCAGGCGGGCGATCGGCACGGTCATGTCGGAGCGCAGGGCGAGCAGGTCGCCGCGCTCGTCGAAGAAGCGGTAGGCGCTGCCGGCGGTGCGCCCGTCGCCGCGCGCCAGCACCTCGTCGTACTCGATCGCCGGCGTCGCCACCTCGCCGTAGCCGCGCGCCTCGAAGACCTCGATCATCGCCAAGTGCAGGCGGCGCAGCTCGCGCATCTCGTCGGGCAGCACATCGCGGGTCCCTGGGGGGATGGGATGGATCATCGACGGGACCTTACGAGAGCGAGGGCGCAGGCCCCCTCAGGCGGGGACCTCTGAGGAGACCCGTTCAATCCGCGCTCCGAGGCCGCGCAGGCGCTCGTCGATCTGCTCGTAGCCGCGGTCGATCTGGCGGATGTTGCCGATCTCCGAAGTGCCCTCCGCCGCCAGGGCGGCGATGAGCATCGCCATCCCGGCGCGGATGTCGGGGCTCTCGACGCGTTCGCCGTGAAGCCGGCTCGGACCACTGACGATCGCCCTGTGGGGATCGCAAAGCGTGATCCGAGCGCCCATCGCGACCAGCTTGTCGACGAAGAAGAGGCGGTTCTCGAACATCTTCTCGAAGATCAGGATCTCGCCGTCCGCCTGCGTGGCGAGGGCGAGGGCGATCGAGGTCAGGTCGGCGGGGAAGGCCGGCCAAGGCCCATCCTCGATCTTCGGGATCGCGTCGCCGAGGTCGGCCTTGATGCAGAGTCGCTGCCCGGGCGAGACGAGCACGTCGCGTCCCTCGATCTCCGAGCGCAGCCCAAGGCGCCGAAACTGGCGGCAGATCATCAGCAGGTCGAGCGGCTCGACGTCGCGGATGCGCAGCTCCCCCCCGGTCGCCGCGGCGAGCGCCATGAAGCTGCCGACCTCGATGTGATCGGCGGAGATCGTGTGCTCGGCGCCGCCGAGGCGGTCGCGGCCGTGGACGGTCATCACGTTGGAGCCAATCCCGTCGACCTGGGCGCCCATCGCGCAGAGCATGCGGGCGAGGTCCTGGACGTGCGGCTCGCAGGCGGCGTTGGAGATCGTCGTCGGCCCAGGGGTCAGCGCGGCCGCCATCAGCGCGTTCTCGGTGCCCATCACCGAGGGCTCGTCCATGAAGATCGCGCAGGGCGCGAGGCCGTCGGCGGGCGCGGAAAGCTCGATCCAGCGATCGCCGTCGACCCGGGCGCCGAGGTCGGCGAAGGCGTCGAGGTGGGCGTCGAGCCGGCGACGGCCGATGAAGTCGCCGCCCGGTGGAGGCATCCGGGCCTCGCCGAAGCGGGCGAGCAGCGGCCCGGCGAGCAGGAAGGAGGCGCGGATCTGCTTGGAGAGCTCCTCGTCGACGGTCACCTCGGTGACGCCCGCGGCGCAGAGCCGGACGCTGTTGTCGGCCACCCACTCGACCGCGACGCCAAGCTGCTCGAGCAGGGCGATCTGGGCCTCGGTGTCGCGGATCCGCGGCACCCGGTGCAGCAGCACCTCCTCCTCGGTGAGCAGGCAGGCGGCGAGGATCGGCAGGGCCGCGTTCTTATTGCCGGCGACGGTCAGCTCGCCGGAGAGCGGCACCCCGCCTCGGATGACGAATTTCTCCATCTCTACGACACCTATTCGCGCCCGGTCGTCATTCTCCGGCTAGGGTAACGACCGGCATGCGGCGAGGCTGGAAGATCCTGATCGGGGCGGTGCTCGCGATCGCCGTTCTGCTCGGCCTCAACACGCTGATCGTCGACGGCGAAACCAAGCCCGCCGGCGTCACCGAACCGGGCGGCAGGGTCCTCGATCTACAGGGCGGCAAGCTCGAGGTGGTCGAACAAGGCCCGCGGAGCGGCGAACCGATCGTCCTGATCCACTGCTTCACCTGCGCGATCAACTGGTGGAACCGGATGACGCCCCGGCTGGCGCGCGCCCACCGGGTCGTCGCCGTCGACCTGCTCGGCCACGGTGGCTCGGAAAAGCCGACCTCGGGCTACTCGGTCTCCAACCAGGCCGACCTGGTGGCCCAGGCACTGGCCAAGCTGGGCGTGACCGACGCCGAGATCGTCGGCCACTCGCTCGGCGGCGCCGTGGCCGTCGCCCTCGCCCAGCAGTCGCCACGGCTGGTCAACCGCGTGGTGATCGTCGACACGCCTCCGACCCATGAAAGCGGCGACCTCGGCTTCGTCGCCAAGCTCGGCTTCGCCCCGGTGATCGGCGAGTTCTTCTGGCGGGTCAAGCCCGACTTCGCGGTGAAGAAGGGCCTCGAGGTCGCCTTCGCTCCCGGCTATGACGTTCCCCATGAATTCGTCGAAGACGTCGACCGGATGAACTTCAGCGCCTACGACGACTCGCCCACGGCCTTCGACGACTACACCAAGGAAGAGCCGCTCGACCAGCGGATCAAGGAAACCGGCAAGCCGCTGCTGGTGATGATGGGCGCCGAGGAGCAGATCGTCAACGAACCCGCCAAGCGGCTCGCCGAATACCGCGCGACCTATCCCGGCACACGCACCAAGCTGATCGCCGGTGCCGGCCACTCGCCCAACGTCGAGAAACCGGCGCTCGCCTCCGCGTTGGTCCTCGGCTTCCAGCGGCAACGCAAGGCGGCGAAGGCCAAAAAACCAGCCGGAAAGCCAAAATCCAGATAGACGTGCAAGACTGCATGCAGATTCCAGGTGCCGTCCGAGGGCCTTCCTAGATTACGAACCCATGTTCGATTCTAAGCAAACACTTACAGACCGCTTGGCCGACACTATTGATCTGACGATCGATTTCGCCACCCTCGGCGAGTACGGATTCGAGCGGGTCGAAGCGGCTCCCCGCCCTTGTGAGACGCGTTCCAGGCAGGGCGCGGCGCGCAGCACCGGGTCCTGGCGCGCCGCGATCGACCACTTCGCCACCCACGCCTAGGTGGCGACGACGCGGGCCTGGCTGCGGCGGCACCTCCGCCTGGTCACGGCCCTGGTCGTCGTCGCGGTGCTCGCGGTCGCTTTGGCGGTCGCCGCCAGCTGGCACTTCGCCGCGGTGGCGATCGTCCCCGATCACTCCGAGTGGCCGCTGGAAACACGCGTCGAAGCCGTCCAGCCCGGCCGCATCGTCCTCTCACGCGACGAGCACAGCGAACAGCCCGGCTTGTACGGGCTCGACTGGCAGGCCGGCCACGCGATCGTCGGCCGGATCCTCGGGGAGAGATCGAACACGGTTACCCGTCGCGTCACGGATGTGCAGGGCTACCTCGTGCCGGACATCAAGGTCGGCTTCGACAGCCACGTCTACGCCGGCGATCCCCGACAAAGCCTGGACCTCCCATTCCACTCGGTCGGCGTTCCCGATGAACTGGGCCCGATGCCCGCTTGGGAGATACCTCCGGCCAAGAGCCCCGGCCGCACCTGGGCGATAGTCGTCCACGGTCACAACGACAACCGTGAGAACGACCTCCGCATAGCCCCCACCCTGCGCCGCCTCGACCTGACGTCCCTGCTGATCTCCTACCGCAACGACCTCGGTGCCCCGAAGAGTCCCGACGGCCTCTACCACCTCGGAGAAACCGAGTGGCGCGACCTGGCCGCCGCCGTCAACTACGCCCTCGACGCCGGCGCCAAGCGAATCGTCCTGATCGGCTACTCGATGGGCGGCGTCGTGATCACCCAGTTCATGCAGCGCTCCCCCCTGGCCTCCAAGGTCGCCGGCCTCGTCCTAGACGCCCCAGTCCTCGACTGGAAATCGATCTTCGAGTTCAACGCCGAACAGATGAGCCTCCCAAGCTTCCTGGCCCTCCCGGTCGAGTGGACCATAGACGCCCGCATCAGCCCCGACTGGACCAGCCTGAACGCCCTGGACCACCCGGACGCCTTCCACCTCCCGATCCTCCTCTTCCACACCGCTGAAGACGAACTGGTCCCCATCTCAACCAGCGAAGAATTCGCCCGGGAGCTACCCGCATGGGTAACCTTCGACCGAGTCCCAATCGGCGGCCACACAGAAGCCTGGAACATAAACCCAACCCTGTATGACCATCGACTTAGCCGCTTCCTAGAGCAGAAAGTCGGTTGAAGCGATTGAGGCGAATTGACGTGGCCGCGGGGGCGCGGCTGGTCAAGCTGGGCGGCGCACGTGTCCGCAGCGCGTAGCAGCGCTACGCGCAAGGCCACGGGTGACGATCCAGCGCCGCACCAGACGCGTCATCCGTGGCTGCGGGAATTCGACTCACTCGCTTCAATCGACTTAAGAACCGGCGGCGACCTACTCTCCCAGGAGGTTGCCCTCCAAGTACCATCGGCGCTGAGAGGCTTAACTGCTCTGTTCGGAATGGGAAGAGGTGTTTCCCTCTCGCTATGCACCACCGGAAATATTGCGAGACGGCCCCGGTGGAGCTTGAAAACCGCACAAGGCCAAAAGGTAAAAACATCCGTCAAGCCCTCGACCCATTAGTACCGGTCGGCTGAGCACATCACTGCGCTTGCACCGCCAGCCTATCAACCTGGTGGTCTACCAGGGGTCTTACTCCCTCAAGGGGATGGGAGAGCTCATCTCGAGGACGGCTTCCCGCTTAGATGCTTTCAGCGGTTATCCGTTCCGTGCGTAGCTAACCTGCGGTGCCCTTGGCAGGACAACAGATACACCAGCGGCACGTTCATCCCGGTCCTCTCGTACTAGGGATGACTCCTCTCAACTCTCCAACGCCCACAGCAGATAGGGACCGAACTGTCTCACGACGTTCTGAACCCAGCTCGCGTACCGCTTTAATGGGCGAACAGCCCAACCCTTGGGACCTACTCCAGCCCCAGGATGCGACGAGCCGACATCGAGGTGCCAAACCGTTTCGTCGATGTGGACTCTTGGAAACGATAAGCCTGTTATCCCCGGAGTACCTTTTATCCGTTGAGCGACGGCGCTTCCACTTGCTACCGCCGGATCACTAAGCCCAACTTTCGTTCCTGCTCGACCCGTCGGTCTCGCAGTCAAGCTCCCTTATTGCCTTTACACTCTACGCACGATTTCCAACCGTGCTGAGGGAACCTTTGGGCGCCTCCGTTACATTTTAGGAGGCGACCGCCCCAGTCAAACTGCCCACCTGACACTGTTCACCACCCGGATCACGGCATGGTGTTAGAAGCCCAGACTACCAAGGGTGGTATCTCAAGGGCGACTCCCCAGCGGCCAAAGCCGCTGGTTCACTGTCTCCCACCTATCCTGAGCGAGATACCCCAGACTCCAATATCAAGTTGCAGTAAAGGTTCACGGGGTCTTTCCGTCTAGCTGCGGGTACTCGGCATCTTCACCGAGACTTTAATTTCACCGAGCCTCTCGTTGAGACAGCGTCCAACTCGTTACGCCATTCGTGCAGGTCGGAACTTACCCGACAAGGAATTTCGCTACCTTAGGACCGTTATAGTTACGGCCGCCGTTTACCGGGGCTTAGCTTCACTGCTTCGCGCCGAAGCGCTAACAAGTCCGCGTAACCTTCCGGCACCGGGCAGGCGTCAGCCCCTATACGTCGTCTTGCGACTTAGCAGAGGCCTGTGTTTTTGGTAAACAGTCGGTTGGACCAATTCACTGCGGCCCCCTCAGGCTCCCTCCGTGCGGAGTTCACCCTACCGGGGCGTCCCTTCTCCCGAAGTTACGGGACGATTTTGCCGAGTTCCTTAACGAGAGTTAGCTCGCTCACCTCAGTATTTTCTACTTGTCCACCTGTGTCGGTTATCGGTACGGGCACGCGAATCCTGCCTAGAGGATTTTCTCGGAGGCATGGGATCGGGGACTCGCCGGCGGTCAAGCCAGCTGGCATCGCACCTCGCGTCAAAACGCCACCGCGGATTTTCCTACGGCGACTGGCTACGTGCTTGCCCCAGGACGACCATCGCCTGGGTTCCCTTACCCTTCCCCGTCCCCCCATCGGTCATAACGGAAACGACGTGGTACAGGAATATCAACCTGTTGGCCATCGGCTACGCCTTTCGGCCTCGCCTTAGGTCCCGACTAACCCTGAGCAGACGAACTTTACTCAGGAAACCTTGGACAATCGGTGGAGGGGAGTCTCACCCCTCTTTCGTTACTCATGCCGGCATTCTCACTTCCAGCCGCTCCACGGAGGCTTACGCATCCGCTTCACGCAGCTGGAACGCTCTCCTACCGCGTGCAGAGCCCGCAGGCCTGCACACCCGTAGCTTCGGTGACTAGCTTGAGCCCCGTTGAATTCTCCGCGCCCGAACACTTGACCAGTGAGCTGTTACGCACTCTTTCAAGGGTGGCTGCTTCTAAGCCAACCTCTTGGTTGTCTATGCACTCGGACATCGTTCACCACTTAGCTAGTACTTGGGGACCTTAGCTGACGGTCTGGGTTGTTTCCCTTTTGCGTACGAAGTTTATCCCCCGCACACTGACTGCCGAGTTAACCGTAACGGTCTTCGGAGTTTGCCTGAAGTCGGTAACCTGGTAGGGCCCCTAGTCCAAACAGTGCTCTACGGCCGAAACGCAAATACTCGACGCTATACCTAAATATATTTCGGAGAGAACCAGATATCTCTGAGCTTGATTAGCCTTTCACTCCGATCCACAGGTCATCCGCCCAGTTTTCAACCTAGGTCGGTTCGGCCCTCCACGAGGTCTTACCCCCGCTTCAGCCTGCCCATGGATAGCTCGCTCAGTTTCGGGTCTACCGCCAATGACTGTGTCGCCCTATTCAGACTCGCTTTCGCTACGGCTCCGCTCATCGCTTAACCTTGCCACTGACGAGTAACT
>OY969913.1:0-1815000 GCA_963704515.1 uncultured Solirubrobacterales bacterium | reverse complement strand
ACCAAGCCCTTCAACCTGGCCACCCAGGGACACCGCCAGCCCGGCTCCTCGATCAAGCCGTTCGAGCTGATCACCGCGCTCGAGGAGGGGATCTCCCCCTACACGACCTACGAATCGGCGCCCCAGGTATTCCACTTCGGCAAGCACGGTCAGGAAACGTTCGAAGTCCACAACGACGAAGGCTCCTACCTCGGCTCCTGCGACATCGTCTGTGCCACGACCTACTCGGACAACTCGATCTATGCCCAGCTGGCCCTCGAAGGCCTGAAGGGCAAGACGATCCGGGATCGCACCCGCTCGATCGCATCGACGATCCACAAGATGGGCTACTCGGACCCGGTCTCGACCAACCCGGCGATGGTGCTCGGCGGGCTGACCGAGGGCGTCACGCCGATGAGCTGGACCTATGCCTACTCGACGATCGCCAACAACGGCTCGCGGGTGAGCGGCACGCTGGCGCCACGCCCCGGCGACAGTCCCGTCGCCTACACGCGGGTCACCGATCAGAACGGGCACACGATCAAGGGGGGAGACAACAACACGATCCACCACCAGGTGATCCCCCAGGGCGTGGCCGAAGAAGCGAAGAGCATCCTCGAAACCGTGGTCAGCAGCGGCACCGGGACGCACGCCAACATCGGCGCCTCGGGCGAGTGGGGCAAGACGGGCACGACCACGAACAGCGCCGACGCCTGGTTCTGCGGCGGGATCGACGAAGCGACCGCCTGCGTCTGGGTCGGCTACGCCGACTCGACCACCTCGATGGCCACGCTCTACAACGGCGGCCCGGTGATGGGCGGAACCTTCCCGGCGCTGATCTGGGCCAGCGTGATGTCTGCCTGGCAGGAAATCAAGGCCGAACGCGAAGCCGAAGCGAAGCAACATCGCAAGGGCCACGGCTCCTCTTCGTCGTCCGAATCTGGCTCGACCTACACGGCGCCGGAAGGCACGACCGAAGCGGAACCGGCGCCGGAAGAAGAAGTGGCGCCAGAAGGCAGGGAACCGGCCGAACCGGAAGCACCGGAAGCTCCCGAAGCCGCGGAACCGGCCGAACCCGCCACGCCGGCGCCGAGTGAACCGGCGGCCCCCGCCACGGGCGGCGGCGTCACCGCCGGGTAGCGGCCTCGGGACGCGGACGCGAGACGTGCGGGTTGCGGGCGGCGCAGAAGCGCCAGGGGCGCTCCGTTGCTTTCGTGATCCCGACCCGCGGGCCGCTCAGCACCTCCGCATCCCAGCCGGGCCCAGGCCCGAGCAGCAGGAACGGGTCGCGACCGAGGTCGGCCTTGTTCTGCTCGAGGCCGATGCCGAGCGCCTCGCTCAGCTTGCCCGGACCCGAGCAGAGCTCGGCGTCGGGGCGGGCGCCGCGCCGGGCGCGCATTCGCTCGAGGCCGGCGCTCGGCTCGAGCGCGCGAATCAGCACGGCGGCGGCGTCGCCCTCTGGTTCGGCGACGAAGTTGAGCAGGCTGTGAATCCCGTAGGAGAGGTAGACGTAGGCGCGCCCCGGCGGGCCGAAGAGGACCTCGGTGCGATCGGTCAGGCCGACGTAGGCGTGGCAGGCCGGATCGTCGCGCTCGTAGCTCTCGGTCTCGACGATCGTCCCCCCGCAGCCGTCGAAGAAGAGTCGGCAGCCGACCAGCTCGCGGGCGACGAGGTGGGCCGAGCGGTCGAAGAAGTCCGCTCCGAGCCGCTCCCCGGTCGCAACCGCGGCGCTCACCGTCGCTCTTCGAGCGCCCTCGCGCGAACCGCGGAGAGCGTCTCGGCGGCGTGTTCGATCTGGCGAGCGAGGGGCTCCGAGCCGGTGCCGCCCTCGATCCGCTTCGACTCCAGCCAGCTGCTGCGCTTCAGAACCTCGTAGAAGGTGTCGTCGAGCAGCTCGGAGCGCCGACGCAGCTCCTCGGGCGTCAGCTCAGAGAGCGGCTTGCCCTGCTCGACCGCGTCGCGGACCAGGCCGCCGACGATCCCGTGCGCCTCGCGGAAGGGGACGCCGCGGCGGACCAGCAGGTCGGCGACCTCGGTCGCGGCAAGCATCTCGTCGCCGGAGGCCGCCTCGAGGCGCTCGCGGTCGAACTCGATCCCGGACAGCATCCCCGCGGCCGCGTCGAGGCAGGACTCGAGCGTCTCGATCGCGTCGAAGAGCGGCTCCTTGTCCTCCTGCATGTCCTTGCCGTATGTGAGCGGCAGGGCGTGCATCGTCCCCAGCAGCGAGAGGTAGTCGGCGGCGACCCGCGGGCTCTTGGCGCGCAGCAGCTCGGCCGAGTCGGGGTTGACCTTCTGCGGCATGATCGAGGAGCCCGAGGAGAACGACTCGTCGAGCCGGCAGAAGCCGAACTCGGTGCTCGACCAGATGACGATCTCCGAACCAAGCCGCGAGAGGTGCATCGAGCAGGTCGCCGCGGCGGAGAGGTAGTCGAGGACGAAGTCGCGGTTGGAGGCGCCGTCGATCGAGTTGTGGCTGACGTGCTCGAAGCCGAGGTCGTCGGCGACCGCGCGCCGGTCGATCTCCCAGTTGACCCCGGCCAGGGCGCCGGAGCCGAGCGGCATCACCGAGGCGCTGTCGAGCGCGAACTGGAAGCGCAGCACGTCGCGGGCCAGCATCCAGAAGTAGGCGAGCAGGTGGTGGCCGAGGTAGACCGGCTGGGCGCGCTGCAGGTGCGTGTAGCCGGGCATCGGCCAATCGCGGTGGCGTTCGGCCTGCTCGAGCAGCTGCGTCATCGCGGCGCCGCAGAGCTCGATCGCACGCAGCGAGTGGGCCTGGACGACCATCGCCACGTCGGTGGCGACCTGGTCGTTGCGCGAGCGCCCGGTATGCAGCTTGCCGGCCAGCGGCCCGATCTCCTCGCCCAGCAGGCGCTCGACCGCCATGTGGATGTCCTCGTCGGCGTCCTCGAAGCGGAAGCCGTGCTCGCCCATCCGCTCCCGCACCCGCTCGAGGCCGGCCTCGATCTGCTCCAACTCGGGGCCATCGAGGACGCCGAGGTCGCGCAGGCCGCGGGCGTGGGCCTGGGACTGGTCGATGTCGTAGGGAGCCAGCCGCCAGTCGAACTCGATCGAGCGGTTGATCCGCCAGAAGCGGGGGTCGGGGTCTTTGCGAAAGCGCGACATCAGGCGACGAGTTGGGCGAGAGATTCGCACACCCGGGCGACCTGGGCCTCGCCCATCGCCGGGAAGAAGGGCAGGGCGAGCGAGCGCGCCGAGGCGGCTTCGGCGACCGGGAAGTCGCCCTCGCCGTAGCCGAGCTCGCGCAGGTGGGGGAAGAGGTGGATGCAGGGCAGGTAGGCCTTGCCGGCGATCTCGCGCTCGGCGAGGCGGGCGATCGTCGCGTCGCGGTCGATCCCGGGGTCGAGCCGCACCGGGTAGACGAACCAGCTGCGCCGCTCCGCGCCGCGGCCGGCGATCGGGGCCTCGACGCCGTCGATTCCGGCGAGGCCCTGCTCGTAGAGCGCGGCGACGCGGGCGCGCTCGGCCAGCATCGTGTCGAGCTTCTCGAGCTGGGCGACGCCGAGCGCCGCCGCGAGGTCGGAGAGGCGGTAGTTGAAGCCGAGACCGCCGTGATCGAGCCAGCCCATGTCGGCGGCGCGCCCCTGGTTGCGCTCGGCGCGCAGGCGGGCGGCGTCGGCCGCGTCGCGCGGCACGATCATCCCCCCCTCCCCCGTGGTCAGCTGCTTGTTGGCGTAGAAAGCGAAGCTGGCGAGGTTGCCGCGGGCGCCGACCGCGCGGCCCTCCGAGTCGACGGCGCCGAGCGCCTCGCAGGCGTCCTCGAGCAGGCCGAGCCCGTGCTTGGCGGCGAGCGCCTCGAGCTCGGGCATCGCCGCCGGGTAACCGAAGATGTGGACCGGCAGGATGCCGGCGGTGCGCTCGCCCGTCGCAGCCGCGGCGGCGCCCGGGTCGAGGTCGAGGGTCACCGGGTCGACGTCGCAGAAGACCGGCCTCGCTCCCTCGTAGAGCAGGCAGTTGGCCGAGGCGACGAAGCTGAACGGGCTGGTCAGCACCTCGTCGCCCGGTCCCCAGCCGAGCGCCCGCACGCCGAGGTGGAGGGCGGTGGTGCCGCTTGAGACGGCGACCGCGTCGTCGACCCCGAGCCACTCGGCGAAGGCGCGCTCGAAGCGCTCCCCCATCGGCCCCAGCGAGAGCCGTCCGGAGCGCAGCACTTCGAGCGCCAGCTCCTCCTCGCGCGCCCCGATCTCGGGCCTGGCCAGCGGGATCGGCTCGCTCATTGCCCCTGGAACGCGTATGAAAGGGAGTCGACCAGGGCCTCCCAGGAGGCCTCGATGATGTTCTCCGAGACGCCGATCGTGCCCCACTCGCGCTTGTGATCGGTCGATTCGAGCAGCACGCGGGTGACGGCGCCGGTGCCGTGCGCCTCGTCGAGGATCCGCACCTTGTAGTTGGTCAGCTCGATCTCGGCCAGATGCCCGTAGCGACGGCCGAGCGCCGCGCGCAGCGCCTTGTCGAGGGCGTTGACCGGGCCGTTGCCCTCGGCGACCTCGACGTAGCGCTCGCCATCGACCGTGACCTCGATCGTCGCCTCGGTCTCCACCCGGCCGCCCTCGCGCTTCTCGGTCGTCACCCGGAAGCTCTCCAGCTCGAAGAGCGGCCGGTAGACGCCCGCCTCGCGGCGCAGTAGCAGCTCGAAGGAGGCCTGCGCGGCCTCGTAGTGGTAGCCACGGTGCTCGCGCCGCTTGAGCTCCTCGACCGCCTGCGCCGCGGCCTCGTCGCCGAGGTCCAGTCCGGCGCGCTCGGCCTGGGCGCGGATCGTCGCCTTGCCGGAGAGCTCGGAGGCGAGGATGTCGCGCTCATTGCCGACCAGGGCCGGGTCGAGGTGCTCGAAGGTGCTGGCGTCGGCCGCCACCCCGGCGGCGTGCATCCCTGCCTTGTGGGCGAAGGCGTTGCGGCCGACGTAGGCGCGGTCGGGGTTCGGGGTCATGTTGCAGAGGTCGTCGAGGTAGTGCGAGGTCGGCGTCAGGCTCGCCAGCTGCTCGGGCGAGACGACCTCGAAGCCCAGCTTCAGCTGCAGGGCCGGCAGGATCGAGGCGAGGTTGGCGTTGCCGCAGCGCTCGCCGTAGCCGTTGACGCAGCCCTGCACGAGACGCGCGCCCGCTTCGACGGCGGCGAGCGAGTTGGCGACCGCGCACTCGGAGTCGTTGTGCGTGTGGATGCCGAGTTCGACCGCGTCGCCTAGCTCGGCGCGCACAGCGGCGGTCGCCTCGGCGACGAAGCTCGGCAGACTGCCGCCGTTGGTGTCGCAGAGGGTGACGTTCTCGGCGCCCCCCTCAGCCGCGGCCCGCACGCACTGAAGCGCGTAGGCGGCGTCGTCGCGATAGCCGTCGAAGAAGTGCTCGGCGTCAAAGACCGGACGCTTGCCCTGGGCGCGCAGGAAGGCAATCGAGTCGGCGACCATCGTCAGGTTCTCCTCGGCGGTGACGCGGATCACCTTGTCGACGTGCAGGCGCCAGCTCTTGCCGACCAGGCAGACGACCGGGGCGAAGCACTCGGCCAGGACCCTCAGCGCCTCGTCGTCCTCGGCGGCGACGTCGCGGCGACGGGTCATGCCGAACGCGGCGACGGTTGCCTGGCTCAGCTCCAGCTCGGCGAGCTGCTCAAAGAGCTCCGCCTCCTTCGGGTTGGAGCTGGGGAAGCCAGCCTCGATGAAGTGGATGCCAAGCTCGTCGAGCGCCTTGACGACCTTCAGCTTCTCACCCACCGAGAGCGACATGCCCTGACCGCCCATGCCGTCCCGCAGGGTGGTGTCGTAGAGCCTTACTTGTTCCATCTGATGCCTTTCGATTCGAGGAGACCGGGGAGCGGGCCACGCGGGACCCGTGCGCGTGGCATTGCCACGCCAGCCGCTAGGCGGCTGCGGTAATTCGCCCGGTGGCCTCGAAACGGCGCTGCATCAGGAACTCACCTTACTTGGTTGCTCCGCCCCGGCCTGGGCGTCGACGAAGTCGAGCCACTCCAGGTACTCCTCGGAGCGCCCGTGCAGAGCGTCGTCGAGCTTCTTCTGGATCACGCGAGTGATCTCACCCGGCTCGCCGATCAGGTGGTCGTCGATCTCGCGCACGGGCACCAGCTCGGCGGCCGTGCCGGTGAGGAAGACCTCGTCGGCCAGGTAGAGCTCGGCGCGGGCGATGTTGCGCTCTTCGACGCGGTAACCGAGGTCGGTGGCGATCTGAACGACCGAGGCGCGCGTGATCCCGTCGAGGATCGCGTTGGTGTGGCCGGGGGTGACGAGCACCCCGTCGCGGATCACGAAGACGTTCTCCCCCGAGCCCTCGGAGACGTGGCCGTGCTGGTCGAGCAGGATCGCCTCTTCGTAGCCGGACTTCTGTGCGTCGGTCTTGGCGAGGACCGAGTTGAGGTACTGGCCGGCGGCCTTCGAGTGCGGGATCAGGCTGTCGCCGGAGAGCGCCCGCCAGGAGGAGACCTTGGTGCGGATGCCGTGTTTGGCGCCCTCCTCGCCCAGGTACACGCCCCAGGGGAAGGCGGCGACGATCACGTCGACGGGGGCGTCGGTGGCGTAGAGGCCGAGGCTGCCGTAGCCGCGGAAGGCGAGCGGGCGGATGTAGCAGGAGGCGAGCCCGTTGCGGCGCACCAGCTCGCGGGTCGCAGCACCGATCTCCTCGGCCGAGTAGGGCAGCTCCAGGTAGTAGAGCTCGGCCGACTTGGCGAGTCGCTCGAGGTGGTCGGCGTGGCGGAAGATCGCCGGGCCACGCTCGGTCTCGTAGCAGCGCACGCCCTCGAAGACCCCCGTGCCGTAGTGCAGTCCGTGGCTGAGGACATGCACCTTCGCGTCCTCCCAGGGCACGAACTCACCGTTCTGCCAAATCAACTCGGCCGTCTCCATGTTCGGAGAAGTATGCCCGATAGAGCAAGGGCATTCGAGCCGTGCCGAGAAAGGAAACGGACGAACCGAAAGGAGACACGCATGATTGAAGCGATTCGCAAGCGAGCCACCTACGCCAACGTGGTCGCCACGCTGGCCCTCTTCCTCGCCCTCGGCGGGGCGGCGGTGGCCGCCTCTCAACTCCCCCGCAACAGCGTCGGGCCGCGGCAGCTGAAGCGCGGTGCCGTGACCGCCGCGAAGATCCGCAAGCAGGCCGTGACCAGCGGCAAGCTAGCGCCCCGCTCAGTGACCAACGGCAAGCTCGGGCCCAACTCGGTGGGCCCCGGCAACATCGGCAACGGCGCCGTGACCACCGCCAAGCTGGGCGACGGCGCAGTGATCGCCAGGTCGATCAAGAACAGCGTCGTGACCACGAACAAGCTGAACAAGGAAGCGGTGACGACCGACAAGCTGGGCAACGAAGCGGTCAGCACGACGAAGCTCGGCAAGGAATCGGTGACCCTCAGCAAGCTGAGCAGCGAAGTCACGCCGCTGCTCGGAACGCTCAAACCAGGGCAGACGCTGCGTGGAGTGTTCGATGTCGGCGCGATGTCGCAAGCGACGGGTGACCTCGCGCGCTCGGCGGTCAGCTACCAGTTCCCGCTCGGCACTACGCCGGCCGTGACGGTGCTCCTGCCCGGGCAGACAAGCGCCAACTGTGGCGGGCTGAGCGGCGGCAACAACCAGACGCCACAGGCGACGGCGGGCAACCTCTGCGTCTACCTCACGGAAACGAGCAACCTCGACGAAACGACCCCGCTCGGCGTCGAGAACAACATCCGGCTCGGCTTCGGCCTGGTCGCCAAGTCAAAAGAACTGGGTCCGTACTTCGCCCTCGGCCAGTGGGCGGTCACCGCGCCATAGCAGCCGTTCCGGTGCGCCTTATCTACGCATATCGGGGATAAGGCGCACCGGAAGCGCTCAGCTGAGCTCGGCGAGGACCGCATCGGTGATTTGGCCGGTGCCGACGGGGGTCTCCTCGCCGGACGCGAGGTCGGGGGTGCGGAGGCCGCGGTCTAGGACGGCATCGACCGCGGACTCGATGCGGTCCGCGTCGTCGGGGCGGTCTAGACCGTGGCGGAGCATCATCGCCGCCGAGAGGAAGGTGGCGAGGGGGTTGGCGACGCCCTGGCCGGCGATGTCCGGGGCAGAGCCATGGACTGGCTCGAAGAGGCCGGGCTCGCCCTCGGCGCCGAGGCTGGCCGAGGGCAACATGCCGAGCGAGCCGGTGAGCATCGCCGACTCGTCGCTGAGGATGTCTCCGAAGAGGTTCTCGGTGACGATCACGTCGAAGTCGGCCGGGCGCGAGACGAGCTGCATCGCGGCGTTGTCGACCAGCAGGTGGTCGAGCTCGACGTCGGGGTAGTCGGGGGCGACGCGGCCGACCACCTCACGCCAGAGGCGCGAGGTCTCGAGCACGTTGGCCTTGTCGACCGAGGTGACGCGCGGCTTGCGGCCCGAGCCCTCGGCGCGGCGGCGGGCGGCCTCGAAGCCGACCCGGGCGATCCGCTCGATTTCCCCAGCCGAGTACTCACAGGTGTCGTGGGCGACGTCGCCCTCGCGGCCGCGGTCGCCGAAGTAGATGCCGCCCGTCAACTCGCGGACAACGAGAAGATCGGTCCCCTCGATCAGCTCCGGCCGCAACGGGCTGGCCCCGACCAGCGCCGGGCTGGGCCGCACCGGCCGCAGGTTCGCGTAGAGCCCCATCCCCTTACGCAGGCCGAGCAGCCCCTGCTCGGGCCGCGGCGCGTTCGGGTCGGTCGTGTCCCATTTAGGACCGCCAACCGCGCCGAGCAGCACCGCGTCGGCCGCGCGGCAGTCCTCCAGGACCTCATCCGTCAGCGCGACCCCGTGAGCATCGATCGAGCAGCCCCCCATCAGCCGCTCCTCGAACGCGAACTCCCCCAGCGCCTCGAGCACCCGCCGCGCCGCAGCGACGATCTCCGGCCCGATCCCGTCGCCCGGCAACAGGACTATGCGCGGCATCGACTCACCCATACGGCCCGCCACTCTATTCAGCGGGGACGTGCCGCAACTTAGCGGCCCGCATAGGTACCTAAGTTGCGGCACGTCCCCGGGTCGGGGTGAGGCTAGAGCGTGGTTGTGATGGGGCCGTGGGCGCCGCCGGCGCCCTCGAAGGCGTCGATCGCCGCGGCGTTCTCCAGGGTGATGCCGATGTCGTCGAGGCCGTTCAGCAGCCGGTGCTTGACGTCGGGCTCGATGCCGAACTCGAAGACGCCGGCGGCGCAGGTGACGGTCTCGTCGTCGACGTCGATGCGGGCCTCGCCGGCCTCGGCGACGGCGCGGCAGTGCTGCTCGTCGAGGATCGCCGGCAGCAGGCCGATCTTCGTGCAGTTCGAGTAGAAGATGTCGGCGAAAGAGGGCGCGATTATCGCCTGGAAGCCGAAGTCCTCCAGCGCCCAGGGGGCGTGCTCTCGCGAGGAGCCGCAGCCGAAGTTGCGTCCCGCGACCAGGATCGGGTTTGGCTGCAGCTCGATCTCGCCGTCGCGGATCCAGTCGTAGAAGAGGAACTCGCCGAAGCCGGTCCGCTCGACCCGCTTGAGGAACTGCTTGGGGATGATCTGGTCGGTGTCGACGTCGGCCCGGTCGAGCACCGAGACCTTGCCCTCGATGATGTCTATCGGTCGCATGCTCAGCTCCACTCTCGGATGTCTACGAAGTGACCCTCGATGGCCGCCGCGGCGGCCATCTTCGGGCTGACCAGGTGGGTCCGGCCGCCCTTGCCCTGACGGCCCTCGAAGTTGCGGTTCGAGGTCGAGGCGCAGCGCTCGCCCTCGATCAGGATGTCGGGGTTCATCCCGAGGCACATCGAGCAGCCCGCCTCGCGCCATTCGAAGCCGGCCGAGCGGAAGACGTCGTGCAGACCCTCGGCTTCGGCCTCGGCCTTCACCTGCTGGGACCCGGGCACGACCATCGCCCGCACCGACCCGGCGACCCGGCGCCCGTCGACGACCGCGGCCGCCTCGCGCAGGTCCTCGATCCGCGAGTTCGTGCAGGAGCCGATGAAAACGCGTTCGGGAGCGACCTCGGTCATCGGCGTTCCGGCCTCCAGCCCCATGTAGGCGAGGGCGCGCTCGGCCGCCTCGCGATCGGCCGGCGACTCCATCCGCGCCGGATCGGGGACCGGGTCCGTCACCTGGACAACCATGCCCGGGTTCGTTCCCCAGGTGACCATCGGCGAGATCGCGCCGGCGTCGACCTCGACCTCGGTGTCGAACTCGGCGCCGTCCTCGGTCGGCAGCTGCTTCCAGCGCTCGACCGCGGCGTCGAAGTCGGCGGGGGCGCCGGGCTTGCCGCGCACCCACTCGAAGGTCGCCTCGTCAGGAGCGATCATCCCGGCGCGGCCGCCGCCCTCGATGGTCATGTTGCAGATCGTCATCCGGCCGGGCATCGAGAGTGCCTCGATTGCCGGCCCGGCGTACTCGACCGCGTGGCCGACCATGCCGCCGGTGCCCAGCTTGCCGATCGTCGCCAGGATCAGGTCCTTGGGCGTCACCCCTGTGCCTAGCCGCCCGGCATAGGAGATCCGCATCGTCTTCGGCCGCTTCTGCACCAGGCACTGGGTGGCCAGCACGTGCTCGACCTCGGAGGTGCCGATGCCGAACGCCAGCGCGCCGAAGGCGCCGTGCGTGGAGGTGTGGCTGTCGCCGCAGACGATCGTCATGCCCGGCTGGGTGACGCCCAGCTCCGGCCCGATCACGTGCACTATCCCCTGCCGCTCGGAGCCGAGCGAGTAGAGCGGGACGCCGAACTCCTCGCAGTTGCGCTCCAGGGTCTCGACCTGGACGCGGGAGAGCTCATCGGCGATCAGCCGCGCCGCCATCGTGCCGTCGGTGGGCACGTTGTGGTCGGCGGTGGCCAGCGTCTTGTCGGGACGGCGCAGGCCGCGGCCGGCGAGCCGCAGACCCTCGAACGCCTGCGGCGAGGTGACCTCATGGACCAGGTGCAGGTCGATGTAGATCAGGCCGTCGGAGACCTCGTGCGCCTCCCAGAGCTTGTCGAACATCGTTTGGGGCATCGCTCCTCCTTCTCCTCCTAGCCGCGCCTCAGGCCGGCGGCGATCACGGCGAGGAACCTGGTTGGCTCCTCGCCTTCGTTCTCGAAGTGATGGGGCAGGTCGGCGTCGAAGGTGACGCTGTCGCCCTCTCTCAGCTCGTGGCGCGTGCCGTCGACGACCAGCGCCAGGCTGCCGGCGAGGACGACGGCGGTCTCGCGGCTGCCCGGCTCGTGCATCGGCGGATCGTCGCGGCCGCCCGTCGTGGCCCCGGCGTCAAGGACGTGCAGGGAGACGTCGGCGCGCTGCCCGGGCAGCGGCGGGGTCAGCTCCTCGAAGCGGTGGCCGCCACGGTCCATGGTGCGTCGACCGCCGGCGCGGCTGACCGCGACGTGCTCGCCCTCGTCGAGGCGCAGCAGCTGTGAGAGGGTCAGCTCGAGGCCGGCGGCGATCTTCGCCGCCACGGCGAGAGTCGGGCTCGTCTCCCCCCGCTCAACCTGGGAGAGCATCGGCGCGCTGACTCCGGAGCGCTCGCCCAGGTCGCGCAGCGAGAGCCCCATCGCCTCGCGCAGGGCGCGGATCCGTGGACCGACCGAGGGCGCGCTCGCCGCGTACGGCGGGGACTGCGACGGAGCAACCGGAACGTTCACGAGGATGTACGTTATCACGTACGAGCGTACGCGGGTGGCCCGGCTGATATAAAAACCGACCAGTCGGTTTACATGCCCAAGCTACGACCCGAAGTCAAGGACGCCCGTCGCCGCCACCTGCTCGAGGCTGCTTGGCGCTGCGCTGCCGCGAAGCGCTTCGCCGAGATGACCGTCGACGACGTCTGCGCCGAGGCGGGGATTAGCAAGGGGGCCTTCTACGGCTACTTCGAAACCAAGGACGAGCTGCTGGTCGGTCTGCTCGACGAGGACGCGGCGGCGCTCGACCGGATGCTGAACGAGATCGGCGAGAGCGAGACCTCGGGCGTCGAGCGGCTGCGCCGCTTCTCCCAGGCGATGCTCGAGCACGCCGGCGACCCGGGCCGCGCCCAGGTGCGCGCCGATCTCTGGGCCGCGGTGCTCGGTGAGGAATCGCTGCGCGAGCACTTCGCCGCCAGCGGCGCCCGGCGGCGCGTTCACCTGCGCGGCTGGATCGAGGAGGCGAGCGAACGGTCCGAGCTGCGCGAGGTGCCGGCCAACGCGCTCGCCTCGCTGCTGCTCGCCACCGCCGACGGCCTGATGCTGCACGCAACGCTCGACCCGACCGCCTTCCGCTGGGAGAACATCCGCCGCGCCGTCGACGAGCTGCTGGACGGGATCGTGGCCCGGTGAGCACAGCCCGCACAAGCGGCCTGCGCCGCCGGGTGCTGCCGATCGCCGAACGGGCGCGGATCGGGGAGCGGCTGGCCGGGCCGAGCGGACTGCTCGCCCTCGCCCTGCTGATCGGGATCGGCGCCGGGCTCGGCGCAATCGCCTTCCGCCTCTTGATCGAGGGCTTCACCTACGTCTTCACCGGCCAGAGCGACTACGGAGTCGGCGGCCACGAAGCCAACCCGCATCTCCCCGCTCTCGGGTTCTGGTTCGTCTTGCTGGTGCCGATCGTCGGCGGCCTGCTCTACGGCCCGCTGGTCGATCGTTTCGCCCGCGAGGCGCGCGGCCACGGGGTGCCCGAGGTGATGCTCGCGGTGGCGCAGCAGGGCGGGCGCATCCGGCCCGTCGTCGCATTGATCAAGTCACTTGCCTCGGCGCTCTGCATCGGCTCGGGCGGCTCGGTGGGACGCGAGGGTCCGATCGTGCAGATCGGCTCGGCGCTCGGCTCGACCCTCGGCCAGATCACCCGCTCGCCCGAGGAACGGATGCGACTGCTCGTCGCCTGCGGCGCGGCCGGCGGGATCTCAGCGACCTTCAACGCCCCGATCGCCGGGGTCTTCTTCGCCCTCGAGGTGATCCTGCGCGACTTCGAGACCCGCTCCTTCGGCGCCGTCGTCGTCGCCTCGGTCACCGCCGACGTGATCGGCCGCGCGGCCTTCGGCTCGGAAGCCTTCCTCTCGCTGCCCAAGGTCGGCGTCGGCCCGGTCGGCGGCTACCCGCTCTACGTGCTCCTGGGCCTGCTGGCGGCCTTCGTCGGAGTCGCCTTCATCCGCATCCTCTACGGGCTCGAGGACCGTGCAGACGGACTCTGGCGCTTCTCCGAGGCCTGGCGGCCGGCGGCCGGTGGCGTCGCCCTCGGCCTGGTCCTCCTCGCCCTGCCGCAGATGTACGGGGTCGGCTACCCGGTGCTCGAAAACGCGATCAACGGCGAATACGCGCTGCTCTTCCTGCTGGCGCTGTTGATCGGCAAGATCGTCGCGACCAGCGTGACGCTCTCGATCGGCGGCTCCGGCGGCGTCTTCGCGCCGTCTCTGTTCATGGGCGCAATGCTCGGCTCGGCCTTCGGGATCGCCGCCCACGATCTGCTCCCCGGGCTCTCGGGGCCGGCCGGCGCCTACGGCGTGATCGGCATGGGCGCGGTGTTCGCCGCCGCGGCGCGGGCGCCGATGACGGCGATCCTGATCATCTTCGAGCTGACCGGCGACTATCGCGTCATGCTGCCGCTGATGCTCGCCGTGGTGATCGCCACCGCCCTGGCCGGGCGCCTCTCGCGCGAGTCGATCTACACGCTGAAGCTGGTGCGCCGCGGCATCGACCTGATGCGCCGCCGGCCGCTGAGCCCGATGGAAACGCTCAGCGTTGCCGAGGCGATGCGACCTACCCCCGAGCCGATTCCCGCCGCCGCCGACCTCGCCGACGTGGTCATGCGCCTCGACCGCGCCGAGGACGGGGCGCTGCCCGTAGTCGACGCCGAGGGCCGCTTCCTCGGCATCCTGCCCGACGAGGAGGTCGAGCGGGCGATCGGCGAGGGCGAGGAGGCCAACGCGGGCGCCCTCGCCCGCCAGTTGCCCGCCCTGCGCGGCGGCGAGACCTTGGCCGAGGCGACCGGGGCGCTGGTGCGCAGCGAAAGCTCCGGCCTGGCGGTCCTCGACGACGAGGGCGAGCGGGTGATCGGCTGGCTCTCCCATCGCGACATCCTGCGCGTTTACGATCGACGTCTGAACGAGGACCGGGCGAAGCACGAACAGACCTCGCGGCGACTGCGGTCGCTGGCGAAACCGCCCGGGCCGGCGCCCGACACGCAACTCCCGGCTTGACCGAGACCGACCGGACACCCGGCGCCCAACAACCGATCGAGGCGCTGCGGACCGTGCTGCGCGGCAGCGCCGTCCCCTACGGATACACGCTGACCGTGCTCTCCAGCCACAGCATCCTCTCCCACAGCCATGGCGCCCCGACGATTCTCGACATCCTGCTGTTCGTGATCGGCGCCGTCGCCGCCTTCCTCGTCCTCGCCCTGGTCGCGCAGCGGGCCGCGCCGCGCCCGCTTCCGGTCGGCCGCGGCGACCTGATCCGGGCCGGGATGATGCAGGTCTTCGCGATCGGCGCCGCCTTCGGCGCCACGGTCCTGATCGGCCTGATCCCCGGCATCGTCGCCTGGCTGCTAGGCGCCTTCGTCGCAACCACCCTCTACCTGACCATCGCAAGCTTGCAAATAGAGCTCGCCCACCGCATCGACAGCGACGGACATCTGTGAGCAAGGCGCCGTCCCGGTAGGGGTGGAGCGTCTTGTACTTTTTCGTCGTGAGCTAGCGGCGGCAGCCCGCCGGCGATGCACCGAAAAAGTTAAGCGGAACCCCTACCGGGACGGCGCCTACGGACCCGGCGTCCGCTCGACAGCCGCCTCGGCGGTGGCCGCCTCGGCCTCGCGAATCGCGGCGCCCTCCAGGGCGTTGGACAGGGCCCGGACGTAGGCGATCGCCGACGCCTCCAGGATGTCGGTGGCGACGCCCTGGCCGGTGGCCAGGCGTTCGGCGGCGCGCAGCATCACCGTGACCTGGCCCAGGGCGTCCTCCCCCCCGGTCACCGCCTCGACCGTGTACTGACGCAGGTCGCATTCGGTCTCGGCCGCCTTCTGGATCGCGCGGAAGATCGCGTCGACGGGGCCGTCGCCGCTCGACTCGCCCAGCGACTCCTCGCCGGAGGGCATCTTCACCTTGACCCGGGCCAGCGGCTCGCGTCGCGAGCCCGCCTCGACCTCGAACCAGGCCAGCTCGTGTGCGTCGGCCTTCTCGCGCATCTCGTCGGAGACGATCGCCTCCAGGTCCAGCGCGGTGACCTGCTTCTTGCGGTCGGCGACCTCCTTGAAGCGCTTGAAGGCGGCGTTCAGGGCGTTGCCCTCGACCTTGAAGCCCAGCTGGTCCAGCGCGTCGCGCAGCGCGTGGCGACCGGAATGCTTGCCCAAAACGATCGAGTTCGACTCCAAGCCGACTTCGGTCGCGTCCATGATCTCGTAGGTGGTGCGCTCCTTCAGCACGCCGTCCTGGTGGATGCCGGACTCGTGGGCGAAGGCGTTGCGGCCGACGACCGCCTTGTTGGGCTGGATCGCGTAGCCGGTCAGGCGCGAGACCATGCGGCTGGTGCGGGCCAGCTCCCGGGTGTTGATCGCGGTGCTCAGGCCGTGCACGTCCTCGCGGACGCGGATCAGCATCGCGATCTCCTCCAGCGAGCAGTTGCCCGCTCGCTCGCCGATCCCGTTGACGGCGCACTCGACCTGGCGCGCCCCGGCCAGCAGGCCGGCGTAGGAGTTGGCGACCGCCATTCCCAGGTCGTCGTGGCAGTGGACCGAGGTCTCGACCTCGCGCAGGCCCGGGACCAGCTCGTACAGGCGCCTGAAGTAATCGGCGTACTCCTGCGGCGTCGTGTAGCCGACCGTGTCGGGGATGTTGACCACGGTGGCGCCCTCCTCGACCGCTATCGCGCAGACCTCGGCGGTGAACTCGACGTCGGCGCGGGTCGCGTCCATCGGCGAGAACTCGATGTCCTCGCAGTAGGAGCGGGCCAGCCGCACCGCCGCCCGAGCCTGGCCCTTGACGTCCTCGCGATCGGTCCGCAGCTGGTGCTCGATGTGGATGTCGGAGGTCGAGATGAAGGTGTGGATGCGCGGTCGCTCGGCGTCCTTGATCGCGCCCCAGGCGGCGTCGACGTCGGCTTTGTGGGTGCGGGCCAGGCCGCAGATCGTCGGCCCCTCGACCCCGCGGGCGATCGCCTCGACCGCCTCGAAGTCGCCGGGAGAGGTGATCGGGAAGCCGGCCTCGATCACGTCCACCCCCAGCCGGGCCAGCTGCTGGGCGATCTCCACCTTCTCGGCGGTGTTCAGCGAGATTCCGGGCGACTGCTCGCCGTCGCGCAGCGTCGTGTCGAAGATGTGGACGCGGTTCGCGTCGTCTACGGGTGCCATCACTGGGTCCTCCTCCTTCTCTGCTGCTTTCGAATGACCTTGTCTCTCGCGGCTAACGCGCCGCCCAGCGCTATTCCCCCCGGAGGGGGAGGAGAAGGAGAAGCGCGAGGCTGTCGAGCCGGTGCGTCATTCGGTCGCCTCAGCTTAGCGTAGGCTGCGCGCATCGCGAGCGAGGCCCAAGCAAGCGAGATTCCGCGCTCGACCTGGCTCGCCCTCTTCGCGATGGGCATCGCCGTGGTGGTGATCGCCAACGACTTCTCCGCGATCAACGTCGCCCTGCCGACGATGGAGAAGGACTTCCACACCAACGTCAACACGATCCAGTGGGTGATCAACGCCTACGCGCTGACCTTCGGGGTGATGATCGTCACCGGCGGCCGGCTCGCCGACATGTTCGGCCGGCGCAACGCCTTCTTCCTCGGCACCGCGATCTTCGCCTCGATGTCGGCACTCGGCGGCGTGGCGCAGACGGAGACCTGGCTGATCGTGACGAGGACCGCGATGGGGATCGGCGGGGCGCTGATGTGGCCGGCGATCCTCGGCATGACCTACGCGATCCTGCCCGAAGACAAGGCGGGCCTGGCGGGCGGGATCATCATCGGCGCCGCCGGTCTCGGCAACGCTATCGGGCCGCTGATCGGCGGCGCGCTCACCGACGCACTCAGCTGGCGCTGGATCTTCTTCCTCAACGTGCCGGTCTCGGCCTTCGCCGTGCTGGTCACCTACCGGCTGGTCCACGTAACCGAGCCGGAGGTCGGCGACCAGCGGATCGACTACCCGGGGATCGCGACGATCTCGGTCGGGCTGGTCTCGCTGCTGGTCGCCCTCGACCAGATCGACGACTGGGGCTTCGGCGACCCGCGGGTGATCGGGATGCTCGTCTTGGCCGCGGTCCTGCTCGTCGCCTTCGCGCCGATCGAGCGCCGCGCCGGGGCGCACGCCCTGGTCCCCCGCGCGGTGATGGCAAACGAGAGCTTCCGCTCCTCCTGCCTGGCGATCATGCTGATGTCGGCCACCTTCTTCGCCGCCCTGCTCTACCTGCCGCAGTTCATGCAACACCAGCTCGGCTACTCGCCGCTGCAAGCAGGGGTCGGCCTCTTGCCCTTTCTCGCCGTCTTCGCCTGCGTCTCCTTCGTCGCCGGGCCGCTTTACGAGCGTTTGGGGGCCAAGCTGCTGGTGAGCGTCGGGGCGGGCTGCATCACGATCGCGCCGTTTGTCTTCTCGCTGGTCGCCTCGGGGTCGAGCTATGCCTCGCTGATTCCGGGCATGGTCGTGCTCGGGATCGGGATCGGCAGCTTCTACCCGACCGCGACGACGGCGGGCGTCACCTCGGTCGACGAATCGCAGACCAGCCTCGCCGGCGGCATCGTCTACATGTTCCAGATCGCCGGCGGCTCGATCGGCCTCGGCCTGACGACGATGGTCTTCTCCTCGCAGGGCAGCTTCGCCGACGGGATCGAGGCCGCGTTCCGGCTCGACGCGGCGCTCTCGCTGGTTGGCTTCCTGATCGCCCTGTTCTTCGTCGGCGGTCGCCTGTTTGGTGGCGAGCCGCGGGCGCGGCGCGCCTCGACCTGAGTCAGCCCCGAGCGACGTGGCGCATGCCCTGGCGCACGGCGTCGTGGCTCGAGCCCGGCCCGAACGAGTCGTGTCCCGGGCCGCCGTGCAGGACGTCTTCCCCCGGGCCGCCGTTGAGCAGGTCGTTGCCCGGCCCGCCGTAGATCAGGTCGTTGCCCGGGCCGCCGTAAAGCCGGTCGTTGCCGGCGCCGCCGATCAGCTTGTCCGAGCCCGAGCCGCCCGCGAGGACGTCGCGCCCCGAGCCCCCGCGGAGCGTCACCGGGACGTCAACCGCGTTGGAAACCGAGACCCTGTCGTCGCCGGGCCCGGCATTGACTTCGAAACCGGCGACCAGCGGCGCCTTGCAGAGCAGCTCGTTCGGGTTTTCGGGCGCGTTTTCGCAAACGCTCCCGCCGACTTCGAGCTCGACGACCGAGTCGATCACATAGCTCGTTCCGTCCGGGCTGAGCCAGATATGGATCATGTTCTGCGCCGCGCCCCCGGCAAGGACGACGGTGTAGGTGCTCGATTCGGCGTTCGCCGACGGGACGGCGAGCGCCGCGAGGATCACAAACGTGGTCAGGATCGACTTCTTCATCGCAAACGCCCCCACCCGGCGGCGGACGTCTAGCTTGGAAACAACACGACCTTGCCGACGTTGCGGCGCTCGGCGATGAATCTGTGCGCGTCGCCGGCGCGCTCGAAGGGAAAGGCCTCGGCGACGACCGGCTCGAGGCGACCGGCCTCGAGCTCCGGCATCAGCGGCTCGGTGACCCGGTCGAGACTGCCCTCGCGTTCCCACCACTTCAGCATGTTGAGGCCGAAGACCCCCTTGTTCTCGTTCATCAGCATCAGGCTCTTCCACCAGGGGATCGTCGCCAGCGGCATCTTGGCGAGGCTGCGCAGCATCGCCGGCAGGTCGCGGCGGCCTTCGCTGGTCCCCTCCGAGATCCCGTACATGACCAGGCGCCCCCCCGGGCGCAGCAGCCGGTAGTCCTTGCGGAAGGAGGTCGGCCCGAGCGCGTCGACGATCAGGTCGACCCCCTCACCGCCGCTGAGCCGCATCGCCTCGGCCTCGAAGTCGAGGCCGCGGTAGTCGATCGGGTGGTCGACGCCCTGGGCGCGGATCGCCTCGTGCTTGCCGGGTGAGGCGGTGCCGAAGATCTCAGCCCCGGCGTTGCGGGCGATCTGGGTGGCGGCGATGCCGACGCCGCCGGCCGCGGCGTGGATCAGGACGCGCGTGCCGGCGCGCAGGCTGCCGACCAGGACCAGCGCCGCGTAGGCGGTCCCGTAGTTGACCGGGAAGGCGGCGCCCTGCTCGAAGCTGAGCCGCTCGGGCAACGACAGCGCCTGGTCGGCGGGCACCGTGACCAGCTCGGCCTGCCCGCCGAAGCGAGTTCCAGCCATCACCCGATCCCCGACCGCGTGCCCCTCGACGCCCTCGCCCACCGACTCGATCGTGCCGGCCACCTCGTAGCCCATCACGCAGGGCGGCTTGGGGGCGTCGGGGTAGAGGCCGACGCGGGCCATCGTGTCGGCGAAGTTGAGCCCGGCGGCCCGCACCGCGATCCGCACCTCGCCGGGGCCAACTGCCGGATCGGGCCGCTCCTGCACCCGCAGGACGTCATAGCCGCCGTTGCCTGTCTGTACGAGCGCCTTCACCAGTACAAAGACTATGTGCTGTGGACGCCCGAGCAAGCAGAGCAATGACGCAGGGAGCGTGGCGTGCTCTCTGCACGCGAGCGACTGAGTCCGGGCGCTATGCGCCGCTCAGAGGTCCACAGAGCGGCCGACGGCGAATCCGTCGAGCTGGAGGATCTTGGCGATCGTCTCGTCGTTAACCGGCGCGTCGGTGGTCAGCGCCATCACCGCACGCTCTCCCCCCTCTTCGGCGCCGACCGCGGCGGAGACGATGTTGACGCCCTCCTCGCCGAAGGCGGAGCCCACGCGGCCGATCATGCCGGGGCGGTCGGCGTAGCGGAAGACGGCCAGGTGCTCGGCGAACGGCAGGTAGAAGCTCTCGCCCCAGACCGAGACCAGGTAGGGCTCGTTACGCGGGCCGACGCCGGTGCCGGCGACCTCGACTTCTTCGTCGCCGGACTGCAGCCGCACGGTGACCAGCTCGGTGAAGTCCTCGGAGCTCGGCTCCTTCGCCTCGGTCAGCTCGATGCCGCGTTCCTCGGACAGCTGCGGCGCGTTGACCAGGTTGACCGGCTCCTCGGTATGGCCCTGGAGGATGCCAACCATGACCGCGATGCCGAGCAGGCGCGTGTCGTGCTGGGCGAGTTTGCCGCGGAACTCGACCGCCAGGCGATCGACCGAGCCCTGCGCAAGGCCCTCGGCGAGCCGGCCGAGCTTTTCGCAGAGCGGCACGAAGGGGGCGAGCGCCTCCATCTCCTCGGGCCGCACGGCGGCGATGTTGACCGCGTTGGTGACCACGCCGCCGGTCAGCGCGGCGGTCACCTGTTCGGCGGTGACCACGCCGGCGCGGTCCTGGGCCTCCGCCGTGGAAGCGCCGAGATGGGGCGTGACCACCAGGTCGGAGCGGGCGAAGATCGGGTGCTCGGTGAAGGGCTCGGAGGGGAAGACGTCGAGCGCCGCGCCGCCGACCCTTCCCGACTCGAGGCCGGCGAGCAGCGCGTCGAGGTCGACCAGCTCGCCGCGGGCGCAGTTGACGATCCGCACGCCGTCCTTCATCGCGGCGATCGCCTCGACGCCGATCAGGCCGACCGTCTCCGGCGTCTTCGGCACGTGGACGGTGACCACGTCGGCGCGGGCGAAGAGATCGTCGAGCTCGTCGACGCCCTCGACCCCGAGCTCGCGGAAGCGCTCGGCGGAGACGAACTTGTCGAAGGCGACGACCTCCATCTCGAAGGCCTGCGCCCGCTTGGCGACCAGCTGGCCGATGCGGCCGAAGCCGACGACGCCGAGCGTCTTGCCGTATAGCTCGGCGCCCTTGTACTTGGCCCGGTCCCAGCGCCCGTCGACCAGGGCGCCGTGCGCCTGCGGCACGTTGCGGAAGAGGGACAGCATCAGCGCGATCGTGTGCTCGGCGGCGGCCACCGAGTTCGATTCCGGCGCGTTGGCGACGACGATCCCGCGGCGCGTGGCGGCCGCGATGTCGACGTTGTCGACGCCGGTCCCGGCGCGGCCGATCACCTTGAGGTTCGAGGCCCGCTCGATCAGCTCCGGCGTCATCTTGGTAGCCGAGCGGATCAGGATCGCGTCGTAGGCGCCGATCGCCTCGGCGAGCTCCTCGTCGGACATCTCCAGGCCGAGGTCCACGTCGAAGTGCTCGCGCAGCAGCTCGACGCCCGAATCGGCGATCTTCTCCTTGACCAGGACCTTCACGGCCGCGCCTCCCCCACGTTCTCGACCACCCAGTCGATGCAGGCGGTTAGCGCCTCGACGTCGGCGGGCTCGACCGCGGGGAACATCCCGACCCGCAGCTGGTTGCGCCCCAGCTTGCGGTAGGGCTCGACGTCGACGACGCCGTTGGCGCGCAGGGTGGCGGCGATGACGGCGGCGTCGACCGAGTCGTCGAAGTCGATCGTGCCGACGACCAGCGAGCGCTTCGCCGGGTCGGCGACGAAGGGCGTGGCGAGGTCGCTCGCCTCGGCCCAGGCGTAGAGGTGGCCTGACGACGCGGTCGTCCGCTCCACGCACCAATCGAGCCCACCGCCGGCGAGCATCCACTCGACCTGATCGGCGAGCAGCAGCAGGGTCGCCAGCGCGGGCGTGTTGTAGGTCTGCTCCTTGCGCGAGTTCTCCAGGGCGGTCTGCAGCGAGAGAAAGCCGGGCTGCCAGCGGTCGGCGGCGCCGTCGAGCTGCTCGATGCGGGCGATCGCCGCCGGGCTGAGCAGGGCGAGCCAGAGCCCGCCGTCGGCGCCGAAGGCCTTCTGCGGGGCGAAGTAGTAGGCGTCGGCCTGCGAGACGTCGACCGGCAGGCCGCCGGCGCCCGAGGTCGCGTCGATCAGGACGAGGGAGTCGCCGGCGCCGGCGGGCCGCTCGACCGGCACCATCACCCCGGTAGAGGTCTCGTTGTGCGCCCAGCCGATCGCGTCGGCGGCGGGGTCGGCGGTGGGGGCCGGTGCGCCGCCAGGCTCGGCCTCGACCAGGATCGGATCGCCGAGGAAGGGCGCGCCCGCGGTCGCCTTGGCGAACTTGCTCGAGAACTCGCCGTAGGTCAGGTGCAGCGCCCGCTCCCGCACCAGCCAGGCGCAAGCGGCGTCCCAGAACGCGGTCGTGCCGCCGTTGCCGAGAGCGACCTCATATCCGTCGGGCAGCGAGAAGAGCTCCGCCAGGCCGCCGCGAACCCGCGCGACCAAGTCGCGAACCGGCTTCTGCCGGTGCGAGGTACCCATCAGCTTCGACCGCTCGGCGAGCCGCGCCAGCGCCTCGGGTCGCACCTTCGAGGGCCCGCACCCGAACCGCCCGTCGGCGGGCTTCAGGTCGGCGGGAATCTGGGCGGCGGTCTCGGTCGTCACGGCGGAGGCGACAGGTTAGTGACCCCCGCCGCTGGACCCCAGCCACCCCAGCAGCTCGGCTTCCGGTGCGCCTTTTCCGGTCATATCGCGGCAAAGGCGCACCGGAACGGCGTAGGCTGCGGACCATGAGCGAGACCACAGAGCAAGTGACGAAGGGCGACGGCTACGCCGTCGCGAACCTCAGCGACCTCGGCGACGGGCCGGGCTTCCGCAAGATCCGCAAGGAGCTGGGCGTGACCGCGTTCGGCGTCAACGCGATCGTCCTGCCGCCCTCCTATGAGACCGGCAGCCACTACCACGAGCAGCAGGAGGAGCTCTACTTCCTGCACAGCGGCCACGTGCAGATCGAGTTCGGCGACGGCACCGCGCACGAGCTAGAGCCCGGCGGCCTAGCCTGGGTAGACGCCTCAACCGTCCGCCGCCTGAAGAACCTCAGCGACTCAGAGGACGCGGTCTACGTGATCGTCGGCGGCAAGGACGGCTACGTCGGCCGCGACGGCAAGCTCCCCGAGGGCGAGACCCGCTTCTAGCCGACTACCGTCAAGAGAACTCCTGGTCGATCCAGGGCATCTTGTCGCGCATCTCCTTGCCGACGCCCTCGACCTGATGATTCTTGCCCTCCTCGCGCATGCGGGAGAGGTTCTCGCCGCCGGCGCGGTTCTCGGCGATCCACTCGCGGGCGAACTCGCCTGACTGGATCTCGCCGAGGATCTGCTTCATCGCGGCGCGGGACTCCTCGCCGATCACCCGCTTGCCGCGGGTCATGTCGCCGTACTCGGCGGTGTTGGAGATCGAGTAGCGCATCCCCTGGATGCCCTTCTCGTACATCAGGTCGGCGATCAGCTTGAGCTCGTGCAGGCACTCGAAGTAGGCGAGGCGCGGGTCGTATCCGGCCTCGACCAGGGTCTCGAAGCCGGCCCGGACCAGCTCCGAGGCGCCGCCGCAGAGGACGGCCTGCTCGCCGAAGAGGTCGGTCTCGCACTCGTCCTTGAAGGTGGTCTCGATCACCGCGGCGCGGCCGCCGCCGATCCCGCAGGCGTAGGCGAGGACGAGGTCGTGGGCGTTGCCGGTCGCGTCCTGCTGGACGGCCATCAGACAGGGCACGCCGCGGCCTTCCTCGTACTGGCGGCGGACGAGGTGGCCGGGTCCCTTGGGCGCGACCATGCCGACGTCGACGCCGGCCGGCGGCACGATCTGCTCGAAGTGGACGGCGAAGCCGTGGGCGAAGAGCAGCAGGTTGCCGGGCGCGATGCCGTCGGCGATGTCGCTCTCCCAGACCTCGGCCTGCTTCTCGTCGGGCAGCAGGATCATCACCGCGTCGCCGCGGCTGGCGGCTTCGGCGATCTCGAGAACCTCGAGGCCGGCAGCTTCGGCCTTGGCGCGGCTGGAGGAGTCAGGGCGCAGGCCGACGACCACGTCGACTCCCGAGTCCTTCAGGTTGAGGGCGTGGGCGTGGCCCTGGGAGCCGTAGCCGAGGATCGCGACGGTCTTGCCGTCGAGCAGCGAGAGGTCGGCGTCTGAGTCGTAGAAAATGTCCTGAGGGCTGTCCTGCTTGTCGTCTGGCATGACCGGGCAGGCTAGCGGAGCGCTCGCCTCATCAGCTTGCCCGAGGGCGTGCGCGGCAGCACCGCCGCCAGCTCGACCAGCTTCGGCACCTTGAACCCGGCGAGCGACTCGGCGCAGTGGCGACGCAGGTCGTCGGGGCTGGCGTCCGAGCCGTCCTCGAGGACGACGATCGCGGTCACCGCCTGCTGCCACTCGGGATCCTCGCGGCCGACCACCGCGGCGTCGGCGACGTCGGGGTGGCGCAGCAGCACCTTCTCGACTTCGGCCGGGACGACGTTCTCGCCGCCGCTGACGATCATGTCGTCGATCCGGTCCTCGACGTAGAGGAAGCCCTCCTCGTCGATGCGGCCAAGGTCGCCGGTGTGCAGCCAGCCGTCGGCGTCGGCGCGGCCGGGCGCCACGGTCGGTCCCTGGACGAGGATCTCGCCATCGACGATCCGCAGGTGGGTGGTGAGCAGCGGCCGGCCGGCCGAGCCGAGCTTGCGCCGCGCGTCGGCCGGCGCCAGGGTCGTCACCTGCGAGCAGGTCTCGGTCAGGCCGTAGGTCTGCACGACGGTGGCGCCGCGGGCCAAGGCCTCCTCGAGCGCATCCTCCGGAACCGGGCCGCCGCCGACCAGGATCGCCCGCGGTCCCGAGAGGTCGGCGCCCGCCTCGAGCAAGCGGGTGAGCATCGTGGTGACCAGCGAGACGACGCTGATCTGGTCGTCCGCGAGCGCCGCCGCCACGCGCTCGGCGTCGAAGCCGTCGTGGACGACGGCCGTCGTCCCGTAGATCACCGAGCGCATCACGATCCCGAGGCCGGCGATGTGGCTGAGCGGCAGGCAGCAGAGCCAGCGGTCGGTCGGCTCGACGCCGATGTTGAAGGCCGAGCCGACGGCGTTCCAGAGGAAGTTGCCGTAGGTGAGGCCGACCGGGTCCGGGGCGCCGGTGCTGCCGCTGGTCATCACGTGGCAGGCGACGGCGTCCATGTCGTGCTCGCCGAGCAGCGGCAGGTCGGCCTCGGTCTGGGTCAGCTCGCCGGCGTCGTCGAGGTCGATCGCCGGTTCCTCGGCGGCGATCACGGCGGCGCGCTCCTCGGTCGAGAGGCGCGGGCTGAGCGGCAGCAGGACGGAGCCGACCTTCATCAGCGCGTGGACGAGGACGACCTGCTCGCGGCGTGGGTGCATCGTCATCGCCGCGATCGAGCCGCGGCGCACGCCCTGGGCGATCAGGCGGCGGGCCACCCAGGTTGCCTCGGCCTCGAGCTCGGCGTACGTCACCTCGGCCGCATCCGCCACCAGGGCGGTGCGCTCGGGACAGCTTTGGGAGCGTTGGGCGAGCCAGTCGTCGAGTTTCATCGGCGGGATATGGTCCCCATCATGCCCAAACGCCACAAGCAGGCCCCGCCCGAGGAGGCGCTGCACGCGCCGATCGAGTGGCGGATCGCCGCCGCCTACGAAGACATCCGCTACGAGAAGGCCGACGGGATCGCCAAGATCACGATCGACAGGCCCGAGGTGCTGAACGCCTTCCGGCCACAGACGCTGGTCGAGGTCTCGGGCGCGCTGGAGCTGGCGCGGGAGGACACCGAGGTCGGCGTGGTGATCCTCACCGGCGCCGGGACCAAGGCGTTCTGCTCGGGCGGCGACCAGCAAGTGCGCGGCGACACCGGGTACATGGCCGAGGGCGCCTCGGTCGGCCGCTTCCACGTCACCGACCTTCAGGTGCAGATGCGACGCCTGCCGAAGCCGGTGGTGGCGATGGTCGCCGGCTACGCGGTCGGCGGCGGCCACGTGCTGCACGTCTGCTGCGACATGACGATCGCCGCCGACAACGCCGTCTTCGGCCAAACCGGTCCACGGGTCGGCTCCTGGGACGGCGGCTTCGGCGCCTCGCTGCTGCGCGACCTCATCGGCACCAAGAGGGCGAAGGAGTTCTGGCTGCTCTGCCGCCAGTACGACGCCGAGGAGGCGCGGGAGATGGGGCTCGTCAACGCGGTCGTACCGCTGGATCGGCTCGAAGAGGAGACGATCGCCTGGTGCCGCGAGATGCTCTCCCTCTCCCCCTTCGCGCTGCGCCTGGTCAAGTCCAGCTTCAACGCCCACGAGGACGGCTACACCGGCATCCAGCAGCTCGCCCACGACGCAAACCTCCTCTTCTACGGCAGCGAGGAGGCGCGCGAGGGGCGCGAGGCCTTCAAGGAGAAGCGCCAGCCGAACTTCGCGCGGTTCCCGAGGCGGCCATGAGGATCTGGGTGATGGCGGCGCGTCCGCGGACGCTGCCGGCGGCGATCGCCCCGGTTTTGGTCGGCAGCGCGGCGGCGGTCGAATGGGCCGGAAAGCTGCCCCGGGCCGGAGCGTTCGTCGCCGCCCTGATCGGCTCGATCTTCATCCAGGTGGGGACCAACCTGGCCAACGACTACTCCGACGCGCGGCGCGGGGCCGACACCGCCGACCGACTGGGGCCGGTGCGGGTCACCTCGGCCGGCCTGGTGACGCCGCGGCGGGTGTTGAACGCGACCTGGATCGCCTTCGGGATCGCGGTCGCCTGCGGGATCTATCTGGCCGTCGTCGCCGGGATCGCGATCCTCGTAATCGGCGGCCTCTCGATCGCCGCCGGGGTGCTCTACACCGGCGGACCGCGGCCCTACGGCTACGCCGGCCTGGGTGAGGTCTTCGTCTTTCTCTTCTTCGGCCTGGTCGCCGTCAACGGCTCCTACTACGTGCAGCTGGAACGCCTCGACGCCCTGCCCCTGGGACTCTCGATCGCGGTCGGCTTCCTCGCCACCGCGATCCTCGTCGTCAACAACGTGCGTGACATGGAGACCGACCGCCGCGCGGGCAAGATGACCCTCGCCGTGCGGATGGGCCGCGCCAACGCGATCAACCTCTACCGGATGCTGGTGCTCGGCGCCTTCGTCGTCCTGCCGCTCTCGCTGCTGGCGGGTGGAGGCAGCTGGCTCCCCCTGATCGGCCTGTTCGCCCTGCCGCTGGCTGCTAAACCGATGCGCACGGTCACCAACCGCACCGACGGAGCGTCCCTCAACGGCGCCCTGGCCGGCACCGGCGCCCTGCTCGGCGCCTTCAGCCTGCTGGTCTCGGTGGGGCTGCTGCTGGCATCGTGAAGATCGCCTCGGTCGAGGTCGTTCCGTACGCGCTGCCCTTCCGCGAGCCATACGTGACGGCCCGGGGGCGGCTCGAGCGGCGCGAGATGGTGCTGCTGCGGCTGCGCGACGAGGATGGCCTGGTGGGACTGGGTGAAGCGGTGCCGCTCTCGCTGCGCGGAGGCACCGGGTTGGCAGAGGTGGTCGCGGAGCTGGAAGGACTCGGCGGGCGGGATGCGCTCGACGAGACCACCTTGGGCGGCGACGCGCTCGGCCTCTCCGCGCCCGCCCGCTGCGCGGCGCTCACGGCGCTGCTCGATCTGCGTGGCCGTAGGGCGGCGGGGGACGGGACCGCGTCCCCCGGGTCCGGACCGATCGAGTGCAACGCCACGTTGGTCGCCGGAGAGCCGACCGCGGTTGCCGCCGAGGCCGAGGCGTGGGCCGAAGACGGCTTCGAGACCTTCAAGCTGAAGCTCGGCGCAGGAGACGACTTCGGCCAGGTCTACGCGGTGCGCGAGTCCGTCGGTCCGCGAGCGCGGATTCGCGTCGACGCCAACGCGGCCTGGGACGTGGAGACGGCGAAGCGAACGCTGGCCGCTCTGGAGCCGCTCGAGATCGAGCTGGCCGAGCAACCAGTGGCCGCCCTGGGGGAGCTGGCCGAGGTGAGCGCTGCCACGTCGATCCCGATCGCCGGCGACGAGAGCATCGAGACGCGCGCGCATGCCGAAGAGGCCATACGGGTCGGCGCCTGCGACATCGCCGGCCTGAAGCTCTCCAAGGTCGGCGGGCCCGAGGCGGCAATCGAGATCGCGGAGGTGATGCCGTGCTTCCTCTCCAGCGCGCTCGACGGGCCAGTCGGCATCGCGGCTGCTGCACAGGTGGCGCAAACGCTTGCAGCCACTGCTCCCGCCGAGAGCCCCAGCTTCGCCCATGGGCTGGCTACGCAACGCCTCTTCGCTTCGACGATCGCCTCGGTCGAATGCGAAATCCGCGATGGAAAGCTTCACCCGCCAGCTGGTCCCGGCTTGGGTGTGCAAATCGATGAGGGGGCCTTGAAGGCCCACCGGCTCTGATCCGCGGGGGGGTTGGCGACTTACCTGCCCTCTACGGGCAGGTAAGTCGCCAATAGGCTTCGCGAATGGACCCCACCAATGCCAACACCGCCCTCGCCTCGGCCTTGGTCGAGGAGCTGGCGCGCGGGGGCGTGCGGCTGGCGGTGGTCTCCCCCGGGTCGCGCTCGACGCCGTTGGCGGTGGCGCTCTGGCGCCAACCGGCGATCGAGGTCAGCGTGATCGTCGACGAGCGCTCGGCCGCCTTCTTCGCCCTGGGTGCCGCGGCGGCGACGGGCGCCCCCGTCGCGCTGCTCTGCACCTCGGGCACCGCGGCGGCCAACTACCACCCGGCGATCTGCGAGGCGGACGAGTCGGCGGTGCCGCTGATCGCGCTGACCGCCGACCGGCCGCCGGAGCTGCGCGCCGTCGGCGCCGGGCAGACGATCGATCAGGTCAAGCTCTACGGCGACGCGGTGCGCTGGTTCTGCGAAGTCGGCACGCACGAGGCTGACGACGCCGGCCTGCTCCATTACCGCTCGGTTGCCTGCCGGGCGCTGGCCGCTGCGCGTGGCGAGCCCCGTCCCGGCGCGGTCCACCTCAACCTGCCCTGGCGAGAGCCCCTGGCGCCGGTTCCGGTCGAGGACGCCGTAACCGCGATTGACCCGCTGGCCTTGGATGGACGGAACCCACGACCGCTGACCGCGGTCACGCCGGTTGACCTGGAGCCGACGACCTTCCTGCTCGACGAGGTCGCCGGCCACATCGCGGAGTCGAGGACCGGCGTGATCGTCGCCGGCCGCCAGCTCGACCCGGAGCTGCGCGAGCCGCTCGCCCGTCTCGCCGACGTTGCCGGCTTCCCGATCCTCGCCGAGCCGACCTCGCAGCTGCGCTGCGGCCCCCACGACCGCTCGCATGTCATCTCCACATACGACCTGCTGCTGCGCGACGAGGGTTTCCGCGACGCCGTGCGCCCGGACCTCGTCCTTCGCTTCGGCGAGATGCCGACCTGCAAGCCGCTGCGCTCGTGGCTCGCAGGATCCGGTGCCGACCAGATCGTCGTCGACCCCCGCGGCGGCTGGAACGAGCCGACCGGCCGCGCCGCGGCCCTACTGCGCGCCGACCCAACCGAGCTGGCGGCCGGCTGGGCGGCTCGGCTGGGCGATGACCGTTCGGAGCCCTCCCCCTGGCTGGAGGCAGAGGCGGTCGCCCGCGACGCGTTGGACCGAGAGCTCGATGCGCTCGAGGAGATCACCGAGCCCGGCCTGCACCGCGCGCTCGGTGAGGCCCACACCGACGGCGACCTCGTCTACACCGCCTCAAGCATGCCGATCCGCGACCAGGAGGCCTTCCTCCCACCCGCCGCCACCGACGCCATCTTCCTCTGCAACCGCGGCGCCAACGGCATCGACGGCCTGATCTCCTCCGGAATCGGCGCCGCCCAGTCCACCGGCCGCCCCACCACGATCGTCACCGGCGACCTCGGCCTCCTCCACGACCTCGGCGCCCTGGCCGCCCTCCGCGAGGTCACCACTCCCGTCCGCATCCTCGTAATCGACAACAACGGCGGCGGCATCTTCGGCTTCCTCCCCCAAGCCAACGCAATGCCCCCCGACGAATACGAGTCCCTCCTCGGCACCCCCCGCGGCATAAGCACCAAGAAGGCCGCAACCCTCTTCGACCTCCCCCACCACCCTCTCGAATCCCTCGATCAGCTCCCCGAAGCCCTCGCGACCGGCACCGCACTGATCGAGGTCAAGACCGACCGCCAAGCCAACGTAGACCTCCACTCCCACCTGAGCCACCAGGTCAAAGCCGCCCTCTCGACCTAGGACCGGATCGAGAAGGGCGTGGTGTGCCCCTCTCCGAAAGACTCCTGGCTTCACCATCCGCACAACCTCCAACGACCTGCTGCGCGACGGTCTTTCGGAGAGGGGCACACCTCGCCCACCCCGCCTCGCGCCTAGGAAAGGAGTGGCAACAGCGCCTGCAGCTTGATCTCCGTCTCGGCCAGCTCGGCCGCCGGCTCTGACCCGGCGACCACGCCGACGCCCGCGTAGAGGTGGGCCTCGCGGTCACGCAGCAGGGCGCTGCGCAGGGCGACGCAGAACTCGCCGTCTTCGGTGGCGTCCATCCAGCCGACCGGGCCGGCGTACCAGCCTCGGTCCATCTGCTCCATCTGGGCGATGGCTGCCGTCGCGACGGCAGATGGCTCGCCGCCGACGGCCGGGGTCGGGTGGAGGATGCCGGCCAACTCGACGGCGGAGTGGGGCTCGGCCAGCTGAGCGACGATCGGGGTTGCCATGTGCTGGATGTTGGCGACCTTGACGATCTCCGGCTCGGGCGCCGCCTCGACCCAGACGGCGTGCGGCCGCAGGGTGCGAGCGATGCGCTCGGCGACGATCCGGTGCTCGCGGCGGTCCTTGTCGCTGCGCAGCAGCTGCTCGCCGAGGTGGTCGTCGACGGCGGGATCGGAGCTGCGGCGGGTCGAGCCGGCGAGGGCGACGGTCGAGACGCTGGCGCCGGAGCGGCGCAGCAGCAGCTCCGGGCTGGCCCCGATGAAGGCCGCCTCGGGCGTGCCGCAGCAGAAGCAAAAGCAGGAGCCGAACTGCTCGCGCAGGGCGCCGAAGACTGCCGCCGGGTCGTGGGCCTCACTCGCCTTGGCCAGGACCTCACGGGCAAGAACCAGCTTAGACATCTCCCCCGCCCCGATCCGCTCGGTCGCCGCCGAGATCATCCGCTCGAACTCGCCGGGAGGCCGGACACTGGTGATCTCGACTCGCGAGGTCGGGTGAGGGTCGAGCAGCGGCAGCGCATCGTCCCGCAGGCTCGCCAGTCGCGCCTCCAGTGCCGCGGCCGCAGCGTCCACGTCATCGCCGGGCCGGATCACCGCATTGACCGTCACGAAGCCCTCCTCCCCGCTCCGACAGATCGACAGCTCCGGCAGAACCACCGAGGCGGGCGCCAACGAGGACCAAGGCGACGTCCCGCCCCCATCCGAGTCGAACGCAAACCCCCCGACCCATACCGCACCGGCGCCGGCCGGCAGCCCGGCGGGCTCCTCGGCAATTACCTCAGTCGCAAGGCACTCGCCGGCCACATCGCGAAACCGATCGTCTCCGCGAGACGCAACCTCATGCGCCACACCAACGGCGGCCAGGGCGAACTCGCGGTCGGGCTGCTCCCAACAGAACCAACGGTCACTCGCCAGCCGTGATGCGAATACCACCGCACAAGGATCGACTTCTTCAATTTGAGAAGTGATGCTGACGACCGTCTTTCGACCACGGGCGAGAGCGCGCTCGGACGTGGACCGGAGGTCAGGAAATGACGAGGTCCAGAGGTCGCCAGGCAAGGACGCAGGGAGCCCGAATAGCAGCGCTATTCGGGCGACTGAGGACGCCGCATGGCGGCGTCTGGGGCCGTCATTTCCCCTCCGGGACGCGTCCGGGCGCGCTCTCGCGCGGCGGCGTCTGGGGCCGTCATTTTCAATCTGAACCGCGGGCGATCGCGATCTCGCCCGTGCGGACCATTTCCACGAGACCGTGAGGGCGGATCATCCGCTCGAAGGCCTCGATCTTGTCGGCCGAGCCGGTGACCTCGATCGTCATCGTGCGGCGGGCGACGTCGACGATCTTGGCGCGGAAGATCTCGGCGAACTGGATGATCTCGGCGCGGTTCTCGACCGCGGCGGAGACCTTGAACATCGCCATCTCGCGGGCGACCGTCTCCTCCGGCTCCATGTCGCGGATCTTCAGCACGTTGACCAGCTTGTGCAGCTGCTTGGTCACCTGGTCGATCGGGTGCACAGCGCCGTCGAGGGTCAGCGTGATCCGCGAGATGCTCGGGTCGTCGGTCGGCCCGACCGCCAGCGTGTCGATGTTGAATCCGCGACGCGAGAAGAGCCCGGCGGTGCGGGCCAGGACGCCCGGCTTGTTCTCGACCAGGATCGAGAGGATGTGTTTGCGGCCGCTGAGCTGACCGGGAACCCGCAACTCCTCGAGCTTCACCACCTGCGGAGTGCCGGCCTCCATCAGCCCACCATGTCCCTGGCGGCGGCCCCCGCCGGGATCATCGGATAGCAGTTCTCCTCCGGCGAGACGCGCACGTCGACCAGCACCGGGCCGTCGGCCTCGAGCGCCCTGGCCAGCGTCTCCTCGAGCTCGCCGGAGTCCTCGCAGCGCAGGCCGGTGGCGCCGAAGGCCTCGGCCAGCTTCACCCAGTCGGGGCTCGGGCCCATCTCCACCGAGCTGTAGCGACGGTCCCAGAAGAGCTCCTGCCACTGGCGGACCATGCCCATGTAGCCGTTGTTCATCAGGAAGACCTTGACCGGGATGTCCTGGGAGACGCAGGTGGCCAGCTCCTGGCAGTTCATGATCAGGCTGCCGTCGCCGGCCAGGCAGACGACGGTGTCGTCCGGGCAGGCGACCTTGGCGCCGACCGCCGCCGGCAGGCCGAAGCCCATCGTCCCCAGCCCGCCGGAGTTGATCCAGCGGCGAGGCTTGTCGAAGCCGTAGTACTGCGCCGCCCACATCTGGTGCTGGCCGACGTCGGAGGTGACGATCGCGTCGCCGCCGGTCACCCGGTGCATCGCCTCGATCAGCAGCTGCGGCTTGATCTCACCGTCCTTGCCGGGCTCGTAGTGCAGCGGGTACTCCTCCTGCCAAGCGCCGATCTGCTTCCACCAGCCCTCGAGGCGCGAGCCGTCTGTCTGTAGGGCGCGGTACTCGCGGGTCAGCGCCGGCAGGACCAGCTTGGCGTCGCCGACGATCGGGATGTGGGCCGGCACGTTCTTTGAGATCTCGGCCGGGTCGACGTCGATGTGGATGAACTTTGCCTGCGGGGCGAACTCGGTGAGCTTGCCGGTGATCCGGTCGTCGAAGCGAGCGCCGATCGCGACGATCAGGTCGGCCTCGTCCATCGCGTAGTTGGCGGCGCGGGTGCCGTGCATGCCGAGCATCCCCAGCCACTGCTCTCCCGAGGCCGGATAGGCGCCAAGGCCCATCAGGGTCGAGGTGATCGGAAAGCGGTCCGAGGCGGCCAGCTCGCGCAACTCCTCGGAGGCGTTGGCGTTGACCACGCCGCCGCCGGTGTAGAGGATCGGCCGGCGCGCGTTGGCGATCGCCTTGGCGGCGATTCGCACCTGCTTGACGTTGGGCGCGGTGGGCGGTTTGTAGCCGGCCAGCTCGACCGGCTCGGTGCGCGGCGCGTAATCGATCTCGGCCCGCGAGAGGTCCTGCGGGATGTCGAGCAGCACGGGCCCCGGGCGGCCGGTCGAGGCGACGTGGAAGGCCTCGTGCACGTACTCGGGGATCTGGCGCGGGTCGGTGACCGCGAAGGAGTGCTTGACGAAGGGCAGCGTCGCGCCGAGGATGTCGGCCTCCTGGAAGCCGTCGGTGCCGATCAGCTCGGTCCGCACCTGGCCGGTGATGAAGACGGTCGGCACCGAGTCGAGCATCGCGTCGGCGATCGCGGTGACCAGGTTGGTAGCCCCCGGACCGGAGGTGGCGAAGGCGACCCCGACTTTGCCCGAGGCCTTGGCGTAGCCCTCGGCCGCGTGACCTCCCCCCTGCTCGTGGCGCACCTGGATGTGGCGGAACTCGGCGTCCACGAGCGCGTCGTAGGTCGGCAGATTGGCGCCGCCGGGGATGCCGAAGACGTGTTCGACCCCCTCGGCCTTGAGGCTCTGCATCAGTGCGTCGGCTGCGCGCATGGGAAAGGCGATGCTACCAGTGGCCTGCTGCCCGTCTTGCAGGCGATTTAGAGCTGGACCGGCTCGCCGGGGTTCCAGCGGGTGTGCGGGTCGATCGAGCTCTCGATCACGCGGTCCTTGTAGCGCTCGATCGCGTGGATCATCGACTCGATCAACTCCTCGCGGAGCAGCGTCGGCTCGAGGCCGAGGTCGAGCAGCTTGGTGTGGATCGCGTTGTAGTAGTGCTCTTCCTTCTCGACCCGCGGGTTGTCGCAGTGCTGGATCTCGACGCTGTAGCCGAGGTGCTCGGCGGCGTGCTTGACCAGCTGCGCCAGCTCCAGCACCGAGAACTGCTCGGTGAACTGGTTGAAGACGCGGAACTCGCCGCGCTCGGCCGGGTTGCTCGCCGCCAGCTCGACGCACTGCAGGGTGTCGCGGATGTTGAGGAAGCCGCGCGTCTGGCCGCCGCTGCCGTAGACCGTCAGCGGGTGGCCGATCACCGCCTGCAGGCAGAAGCGGTTGAGCACCGTGCCGAAGATCTCGTCGTAGTCGAAGCGGGTGATCAGGCGCTCGTCGCCGGCGGTCTCCTCGGTCTCGATCCCGTAGACGACCCCCTGGTTGAGGTCGGTGGCGCGCAGGCCCCAGGTGCGGCAGGCGAAGTGCAGGTTGGTCGAGTCGTGGACCTTGGAGCAGTGGTAGAGCGAGCCGGGCAGCTTCGGGAAGGGCAGGGTGTCGGTGCGGCCCTTGTGCTCGATCTCGATGTAGCCCTCCTCGATGTCGATGTTGGGCTGGCCGTACTCGCCCATCGTGCCCAGCTTGACCAGGTGGCAGTCGGGCACGTGGTCGCGCAGGCTGAAGAGCAGGTTGAGCGTGCCGATCACGTTGGTGTGCTGGGTCTCGACCGCGCGCTCGCGCGACATCATCGAGTAGGGCGCCGAGGGCTGCTCGCCGTAGTGGATGACCGCCTCGGGCCGCGTCTCGGCGACCACCTCGTCGAGGAACTCGCCGTCCTCGACGGCGCCGACGTAGCGGCGGATCTGCTCGCCGGAGGACTCGCGCCAGGCCTCAACCCGCTGGTCGAGCTCGCGGATCGGGGTCAGCGAGCCGCTGCCGTGTTCGGTGTGCCAGCGACGGCGGGAGAAGTTGTCGACGACCGCGACCTCGTGACCGCGAGCCGAGAACCTCAGGGCAGTGGGCCAGCCCAGATAGCCGTCGCCCCCAAGGATGAGAACGCGCATAAGTCGCGGCAGCGTAGCGAACGGGAAAGACGCGGTGGCCGCTCAGACGCGCGGGATCGACCAGGGTTCGGTTCGCGGCGGGGGAGCGCCGTCGGAGAAGCGCTCCTCGCCCGTCCACGCACCAAACTCCGCTACCAGCTCGTCAGCCTCACCGTCGAGCCTTCCCTCGCCCTCGCTGAACGGATAGGACGGCGGGTCCTCGCGGAGCTCCTCCAGCCCGGCGCCTTGCGTTTGGCAGAAGGACCCACGCCGTGCCTCGTGCCCCTTGCGCTCAAGCAGTTCCATGTAGGCCCTATAGCGGACCCACCGCTGGTTGTCCCAAGTGAGCTGCGTCCCGTCCGGCGGTTCTGGTCCGAATCGTTTGGCGAGCTCAGCGGCAGCGGCTCCGCCGCGTTCTGCTAGGCCTTTGATCTCTTCGGCGTCCATCGTCAGGTTCAGTCCTCCCTCGCCGTCGCCAAGCAGTACGTGGGCGATCCGGTCGCGATAGCCGGCGCCACGCATCTGGCGGTTGTCGATCCAGTTCTGGGCGGTGCGGAAAATCGAAGTGGCGAACTTGCCGAGCCGCTTGAAGCCCGAGGTGTGCTCCCAGCCAACCCAGCTCTCCGCCATTCCCTCGCCGTTGGTTTTCGGCAACCAGACGTTGTCGCTCTGCCGGTTGCTGGGCATCTCTCCTGGCGAAAGCTGCGCCAGGTCGAGGCCGAAGGTCGGCCAGCGGGGGACCGGCGAGTCGAAGAAATGGACCGGGAAGTTGCTGGTGATCCCCCCGTCGGAGAACCAGCAACGCTCAGGCTGAGTGCAGACTTCTCCCTCGAGGGGATGGTTTATCGCGTAGAGCGGCACGGCCGCAATCAGAGCCGGAAAGCTGAGGCTGAGACGAGCGGCAAAAACCACGGGGAGATCCTTTGAACAGGGCAGCTCATGTAGCAGCGCGCCCTGCGCGCCGGTCGCCGTCCCGCTTGAGCTGGCAACCATGTGGTCGACCACCGCCCGGGGGAAGAAGTCGAGCAGCTCATTCGCATCGAACCAGAAAACCTCCCCCGCTTCGAAGGGCAGCGAGTAGGGGCGGCCCTGGCTCAGGTTGGTGGTCATCATCTGCAAGTTCACCTGCCGCTTCTCAAACGGGCAGCTTGAACTTGCGCCATCCGGCTCCGGCCCCAGCCACCAGAGGTCGCCGAAGGTAAGCGGCTCGCCCTCGGGCTTGCCGGCCAACTCGTCGATCAGGCTCGACAGCCACCTGGTCAACGGTGGAGTTTTCGCATCTTCGTCTCGATCATTGCCTGGGCAGAGGCCGAAGTGGTATTGGGGCAGCTCACGAACCAGCAGCGCACCCTCCCAGGCGACAGCGAGAATCGCCCCGGCGAGCGCGACGCAGGCCGCGAGGAGGCCGGCGAGGACGTGCAGCGGCCAGCCTCCGTTGAGCGCGATCGCGAGGGCGAGCAGCCCGAGCCCGGGCAGCGCCCCGCCGACCAGCGGCCCCCCGATCGCCTTCAGCAGGCCGCCGAGTCGCTTCCCCCTGTTCTTTTTGTCGATGACGAACAGCAGAACGTTGAAGAGCGGCCGCATCCGCGGGCTCGGCTGAAAGAGCGAAGTGAGTTTCTTGCCCAGGTCCTTGGGGAGCCGTTTGATCCGGTCATACGACTCCTTGTTGCGCTTCGTTCGCCGCCCGCACTCGGCAGCCGCCACAGCCGCGGCGGCGATCGCGCCGGCCGAGGTCCCGCCGATGTTGCGGAACTCGTAGCCGTGGGTTTCAGCCAGCTCGACGGCCGCGAGCGGATAGACGACGCCGCTGGTGATCCCGCCCTTCATCACGATGTCGCAATACTGCGGCGGCTTCTCCTTCGTGGACTCCATGGGCCTCCCCGTTCGCATAGACGACGATCCTCAAATCGACCTGCGCGATCAACCAAATCAGATTGCAAGGCGCCGGGTCAACCTCGCCCTCCTTGTCCTCGTTCTCCTCCTTGGCTTTGGACTCCGGGTCGGCGAGGCCTGGGACGGACGGCCACCGGTCTTCGATGCGGCGGCCTACGCGACGATCGCGGCCAACCTCGAGAGCGGCGACGGCTTCACCCTCGGGCCCGGTGCGACCCAGCCGGCGAGCAACTACTCGCCCGGGCTGCCGCTCTTCGTCGCCGGCATCTACGAGGCGACGGGTGGTGTCCACGAACGGCTCGCCCGCCTCGTTCTCGCCCTGATCGGCACGCTCTCCGTGCTCTTCGCCTACCTGATCGGGCGCCGACTATCGGGGCCGGCGGCAGGCCTGATCGGCGCCGGAGCGGTCGCCATCTACCCGGCGCTGCTCGAGTACCAGGGCATGCTGATGGGCGAGCCGCTGGCGGCGACGCTGCTCTCGGGGGCGGTGCTAGGAGTGCTCTGGGCAAGCGGTCCAAGACAGAGCCAGCCGGCGCGCGGGTGGGTTGTCCCAGGCGGGTTGCTCGGAGCGCTGGTCCTAGTCCGGCCGGAGTACGGAGCAGTTGTCTTGCTCGTGAGCTTTGTCGTCCTTGTTGCGAACTGGCGAGCCGGGTGGCAAGGAGCGACTAGGGGCGCCGCCGTTCTTCTCCTGGGCGCAGCGGTCGTCGTCGTGCCCTGGACGGCGCGGAACGCGGTGGCGTTGGGGCGGTTCGTGCCGGTCTCGACCGGGGGCGGGCAGGTGCTGTACGCGGGGACCTACCTGCCGTCGGGCGGGGACCCGGAACGGGTTGGGGCCGAGGTGGTCGCGCGGCACCCGCGGCTGTTCGGGCCGCACGCGGTTGAACGGCTGCGGCTGGAGCAGATCTTGGCGCGGCTCGCGGCGCATCGGTATCCCGGGATGGAAACGGACAAGGCGCTCTCGAAGATGGGCAAGGAACAGCTCTGGGACGGCGTCAGCGAAGAGCCGCTCGAATACGCCGGGTTCGTGGCGAAGAAGATCGGGCGGATCTGGTCGCACGGGCCACGGGACGTGATGCGCGAGCCCGGTTGGGAGACCTTCCACTGGCTGCTTCTCGCCTTCGGCCTGGTGGGCCTGATCGTGCTCGTCAAGCAACGCCGCTGGGAGGCGCTGCTGCTGGCGACGATCTTCGTCGCGATAACCGCTATCAGCGCCCTGCTCGTCGCCTCCCCCCGCCGCGTCCTGGTGATGATGCCGCTCCTCGCCGCCCTCGCCGGCGTCGGGGCGGTGGCTTGTCGGGATAGCCTCGCGCGACGATGGCGAAGCTGAAGACCTGGATGCGCGGGCTGCCCGAGCGGCACGGGCGCACGACGCTGATCCTGCTCGCGGCGATCCTCCTGCTCGGCTTCGGCCTGCGCGCCTATCGGGTGGTCGAGCCGCTGCCCACGCCGGGCGACGACGCCCACGCCTACTACGCGCTCTCCAAGTCCCTCTACACCGAAGGCAGCTTCGGCGGACCGACCTTCCACGACCCGAGCGACTGGTCACCGGGCGCCCCCCTGCTCTACGCGGCGTCCTTCTACGCGACGGGCGGCGCGCGCGAAGGCACTGCCCGGATCGTCGAGCTGCTGCTCGGCCTGGCGACGATCGTCGTCGTCTACCTGCTCGGCAGGCGCATCAACTGCCGTCCGGCTGGGCTGCTCGCCGCCTTTGCCGTCGCCATCTACCCGCCGTTCATCCACTCGATTGGCGCTCTCTACAGCGAGCCACCGGCGATGTTCACCCTGCCCGCCGCGGTGCTCGCCTTCCTCTGGGCCGGCGAACGGGAGCGAGTGCGCGCCTGGCTCCTGCCCGGCGTCCTCTTCGGCCTCACGGCGATGTTCCGCCCGGAGTACCTGCTGGTCGGCGTCGCCTTCGCGATCCTCGCGCCGATCCGGGTCGGGCGACAGCGCGGCTGGCGACCGGGTCTCGCCGCGGCGGCGCTGCTCGTCGCGGCCCTGCTGGCGCCGATCCTGCCCTGGGCGGTCCGCAACCAGGTCGTCCTGCACCGCACGGTGCCGATCTCGACCGGCGGCGGCAAGGCGCTCTACGTCGGCACCTTCCTGCCCGCCGACGGCGAATACCAGCGGGTCAAGGCGATCCTCGCCAAGCGCTACCTGCACCGCGAATACGACCCGCACTCGCGGGCGCTGGAAGAAGTCGAACCGACGCCGCTCTTCGACCGAGTCGCCAACCGCTACCCGAACCTGCCGCGCGACTCGGCCCTGGGCAAGGTCGGCAAGCAGAACTTCTCCAAGTACTTCGGCGAAGACCCGGTCGAATACCTGGCGATGACCGCGCGCAAGACCTGGCGTATGTGGACCGCGGGGATCGGCGAAGCGATGGAAAGCACGGCGGGGCGCGTCGTCCAGACCCTGATCGTCGCCCTGGCGCTGGCCGGCCTCGGCGTGCTCGCCTGGCGGCGGCGCTGGTGGGAGCTGGTCGCGATGGCGACGCCTCTCGTCCTCGTCACCGCGGTCGGCGCGATATCGCTCGCCGCGCCGCGCCGCAACGAGGTGCTGATGACGCTGATCTTTCCGCTCGCGGCCACCGCGCTCGCGCGGGCGGCGGCGGCCGTATCCTCCCGCCTGCAATGGCCGTCTATGCAGGCATCTTCCCCGCCCAGCTGACCGCGCTCCGCGCCGCGGGCCTGCTCTTCGGGGTCGCCCTCGTCGCCTACGCGATCGCCCGCCGCCGCTCGCTGCGCAATGCCGACGTCCTCATCCTGCTGCTCGCCGGGCTCGGCCTGGCGCTGGTCTCCGGCACGGAAATCACCGACAAGCTGCTCTCCGCCTTCTCCTTTGAAAAGGGCAACGGCGGCCGCATCCTCGGCCTCGCCGTCTTCGCGATCTTCATCCTCTTCCTGCTCATCCTGCGGGCGCTCTCGCAGGCGGCGCGCAACTCCCGCCAGCTCTCGGCCGTGCTCGAGGGGCTCGCCTGGGAGGAGTTCCGCCAGGCCCGCCTGCCAGAGCGCTTCCGCGGCAAGATCGCGATCCTCGTCCCCGCCTACAACGAGGCCGAGAACGTCGGCCACGTGCTCGACCGGATGCCGCCGGAGGTCTGCGGCGTCGAGACCGCGGTCCTGGTCGTCGACGACGGCTCGCGCGACGGCACGGGGGACGTCGCCGCCGAGCACGGCGCGGTCGTCGCCCGCCACGTGATCAACCGCGGCGGCGGCGCGGCGCTGCGCACCGGCTACCGCCTGATGGTCGAATCGGGCGCCGAGGTCGTCGTCACCCTCGACGCCGACGGCCAGCACCTCCCGTCGGAGATGGAGCGCCTGGTCAAGCCGGTCCTCGACCGCGAAGTAGACCTAGCCCACGGCTCCCGCGTTCTGGGCCACGCGGACCGCAACACCTTGTCGAGGGAGCTGGGGATCGTGTTCTTCAACCGGCTGGTCTCGTTCATCACCCGCACCAAGGTCAGCGACTGCTCGAACGGCTACAGAGCTGTCCGAACCACGGTGCTCCCCCAGCTCGTCCTGCGCCAGGAGCAATTCCACACCTCCGAGTTCATGATCGAGGCGATCAAGCGGGAAATCCCCGCCAAGGAGGTTCCAATCACCGTGGAGCAGCGCCTCCACGGCCACTCAAAGAAGCCCGCTGTCTTCCGCTACGGAATGGGCTTCGCCAACGCGATCGTCAGAACCTGGCTGCGCTGACTCACCGCACCCCAGGGTGCCGAACCGCCCCCGGGTCGGGCAGATACAGGTCAGCCCCGCACCTCGGGCAGACCTGGACGTAGAGCTTCAGTGCCTTGTGGCAGTTGGGGCACTGGCGTTCGGGTTCGTCCTTGTCGCGGCGGTAGAGGACGACCGCAATCAGGCCAAACAGCGGCAGCACGGTTCCGATCAGGAGCCAGAGCCAGAAGGAGCTGCCCTTGGCCCTGCCGATGAGGCCGGTTGCCAGGCCGAAGAGGAAGGCTATGGCGAGGTATTCCACGTTTCCATTGTCTCGCTGAGGCGCTGCGGGTGGCCGATCGTTCCCAGCTCCGAGAGGTCGCGGCGGAAGGGGAGGCTGGCGGTCCAGTCGAGGATCGCGCGGGCCTTGCGGGCGGCGCCGGGGATCTGGCTCATGTGGTACGTGCGGGCCATCCACCAGGCGGGGAAGCCGCGAAAGGTGCGGTTGCCGACCTTGCCGACCGCCTTGTAGCGGCCGAGGTTGACGAAAGCGGCGTCGCCGCGGTACGCGAAGGGGCGAGCGCTGCCGATGCCCAGCTCGGCAGCGATGTTGCCAGCCGCCACGGGGCCCTGGCGGACTGCGTGCTGGGCGGTCGGCGGGCAGAGTCCGCCGCGCGGGTCCGGCGCGGCGGCGCAGTCGCCGATCGCCCAGACCGAATCGGAGCCCTGCACGCGCAGGTGGTCGTCGACGGGGACGCGGCCGCGCTCGTCGAGCGGCACCGAGAGCTGGCGCAGGCTCGGGTGCGGGGCCACGCCGGCGGTCCAGACCACCGTCCGCGTCGGCAGCGTCTCGCCGGTGGCGAGGCGGGCGCTGGCGGCGGTCACCTCCTCCAGCGTCGTGCCCAGCCGGATGTCGATGCCGCGGCCGCGCAGCTCGCGAAGGGCGTAATCGGCGAGCTCGGCGTCGATCTCGGGCAGCACCCGGTCACTCGCCTCGACCAGGACCCAGCGCATCCCGTGCAGGCGGGCGCGCGGGTAGCTCTCGATCGCGTCGGCGGCGAAGTCCTGCAGCTCGGCCAGCGCCTCGAGCCCGGCGTAGCCGCCGCCGACGAAGACGTAGGTGAGCAGCTCGTCGCGGCGCGCCGGGTCGTCGGTCGCGTTGGCCGCCTCCAGAGTCTCGATCACGTGGTTGCGCAGCCAGATCGCATCGGCGAGGCCCTTGAACCCGATCGCGTGCTCGGAGAGGCCGGGCACCGGCAGCACGCGGGACACCGAGCCGAGCGCCAGCAGCAGCTGGTCGTAGGGCAGCTGCTCGCTCTCGCCCTCGCGCGTGCGCAGCGCGACCGTCTTCGCCGCCGGGTCGTGGCCGACGACCGTCCCGAGGCGCAGGTAGGTGCGCTTGAGGATCTCGCGCAGCGGGGTGACCACGTGCCGCGGCTCCAGCGTGCCCGCCGCCGCCTCCGGCAGGAACGGCGTGTAGAGCATGAAGTTGGTCTCGCTGACCAGCACCAACCGCGTCGACTGCCGCGGCAGGATCCGCTCCAGCTCCCGCGCCGCCATCGCGCCTCCAAAACCTCCACCGGCGATCACGACGTTCCAGGCCATGACCTGAAAGTAGCACTTTGTGACAACGTGTTACAAAGTGCCGAAACGCACTTCTAGAGGCTCAGCTGCTCCTTGATCAAGCGGTTGACCTCGCCCCCGTCTGCTCTCCCCTTCGTTTGCTTCATGACGAAGCCGACTATCGCGCCGATCGCCTTTCCGTTTCCAGCTTTGATCTGCTCCGCGGCCTCCGGGTTGGCCTCGATCGCCGCGGCGACGATCGACTCCAGCTCGCCTGAATCCGAGATCTGGGCGAGGCCCTCGCGCTCGACGATCGCGGCGGGATCGCCACCGTCGGCCACGAGCGTGGCAAGGACCGTCTTGGCGCTGCTGTGGGAGATCTTCTTCTCCTGGACCATCGCGACGAGGGCAGCCAATGAAGTGGGCTCGACCTTGGACTCGGCGGCAGTCGCCTCTCCCCCCTTCTGGCGAAGCGCCGCGGCCAGCTCTCCCGTGACCCAGTTGGCGACAACGCGGGCCTCGACGTCGCCGGCCGCGGCCGAAACCTGCTCGAAGTAACCGGCGGTCTCGGGGTCTGCCGCGAGCAGCGCCGCCACGTCGTCGGGCAAGCCCAGCTGATCGCGGTAGCGCTCGGCCCTTGCCGCCGGGAGCTCTGGCAGCGACTCGCGGGCCTCGCGCAGCATCGCCTCGCTCGGCGCGATCGGCACCAGGTCGGGCTCGGGGAAGTAGCGGTAGTCGTGCGCCTCCTCCTTGGAGCGCAGCGGGTGCAGGCTGCCGTCCTCGGGGTGGAAGTGGAGGGTCTCCTGCTCGACGGTCCCCCCGGCCTCAATCAACGCCCGCTGCCGCTCCAGCTCGGCTTCGATCCCGCGCTCGAGAAAGCGGAAGCTGTTCATGTTCTTCAGCTCGGTCTTGGTGCCCAGCTCGGTGCTGCCGACCGGGCGTACGGAGATGTTGCCGTCGACGCGCAGGCTGCCCTCCTCCATGTTGACGTCGGAGACGCCGAGCTGGCGCACGGTCTCGCGAAGCAGGCGCGCCCAGGAGGCGGCTTCGGCGGCGCTGCGCAGGTCCGGCTCGGTGACTATCTCGACCAGCGGCGTGCCACCCCGGTTGAAGTCGACCAGCGAGGCGCCGGAGCCGTGGATGCGGCCCGACTCGCCGACGTGGATCATCTTCGCCGCGTCCTCCTCGAGGTGAGCGCGGTGGATGCGAACGTCCCCGAGCCGGCCGGCGCCGGCGATCGGGATGTCGTACTGACTGATCTGGTAGGCCTTCGGGCTGTCGGGATAGAAGTAGTTCTTGCGGTGGAAGATCGAGCGCGGCGCCACCTCGCACTCCAGCGCGGCGGCGATCTTCAGGGCGGAGCGGATCGCCTCCTCGTTGACGACCGGCAGCACGCCAGGGTGGGCAAGGCAGACCGGACAGGTATGGAGGTTGGGCTCGTCCCCGAAGGAGAGCGAGCATCCGCAGAACATCTTCGTGCGGGTCGCCAGCTGGACGTGAATCTCCAACCCAATCACCGCCTCGAGCTCAGCCACCGGGCACCCCCTCGGGGCGGGCGTCGAAGCGGATCGCCTGCTCCAGGGCGTAGGCGGCGTCGAGCAGCTGCTGCTCGCCGAAGGCGGGGGCGGCGATCTGGAAGCCGACCGGCAGCTCGGGGCCGCCGCCCGCCGGCTCGGCGAGGCCGGCCGGGATCGAGATCGCCGGGATGCCGGCGAGGCTCATCGGCACGGTGAAGAAGTCGTTGAGGTACATCGCCAGCGGATCAGCCGTCTTCTCGCCGAGGCCGAAGGCGACCGAGGGCGAGGTCGGGGTGACGACGAAGTCGAACTCGGCGAAGGCCCCGGCGAAGTCGGCGGCGATCTTGGTCCGCACCTTCTGGGCCTGGCCGTAGTAGGCGTCGTAGTAGCCGGAGGAGAGGGCGTAGGTGCCGAGCATGATGCGGCGCTTGACCTCGGCTCCGAAGCCCTGCGCCCGGGTCGCCTCGTACATCTCGATCGTGTCGCCGGACGACTCGGCGCGCATCCCGTAGCGGACGCCGTCGTAGCGGGCGAGGTTGGAGGACGCCTCGGCCGGAGCGATCACGTAATAAGCGGAGATGCCGTGCTCGGCGTGCGGCAGCGAGGTCTCGGCGATCTCGCCGCCGAGCCGCTCGATCGTCGCCAGGGTCGCCTCGAAGACCTCGCGCACGCCGGGCTCGATCGCGTCGCGGGCGAGGTCGCCCGGCACCCCGAAGCGCAATCCGCTGAGATCCTCGCGGTCGGGCAGCCGCGGCGCCTCGGGCAGGCCGACCGAGGTCGAGTCGCAGGGGTCCTTGCCCTGGAGCATGCCGAGCAGCAGGGCGGCGTCGCTGACGTCGCGGGTAAGCGGCCCGCACTGGTCCAGCGAGGAGGCGAAGGCGATCATCCCGTAGCGGGAGATCGCGCCGTAGGTCGGCTTCAGGCCGACGATCCCGCAGAGCGAGGCGGGTTGGCGGATAGAGCCGCCCGTGTCGGTGCCGATCGCCCAGGGCGCCAGGCCAGCAGCGACGACCGCCGCCGAGCCGCCCGACGACCCACCGGACACCCGCCCCCGGTCCCAAGGGTTGAGCACCGGCCCGTAGGCCGAGTTCTCGTTGGAGGAGCCCATCGCGAACTCGTCCATGTTGGTCTTGCCGAGGACCGCTGCGCCCGCCTCGAGCAGCTTGGCGACCGCGGTCGCCGTGTAGGGCGGCCGGTAGCCCTCGAGGATGCGCGACCCGGCCGTGGTCGGCACGCCCTCGGTGCAGAAGATGTCCTTGACCGCGACCGGCGCGATCGAGGGGCGGTCGGCGGCGATCGCGGTGGCGTCGCCATCCTCGTCTCGCCAGAGGTAGGCGTTGAGCTCGTCCTTGGCCGCCGCCTCGCGCCAAGCGCTCGCGTACTCGACGGCGTCGAGATCGCCCGCGACCATGGCTTCGTGGGCCCGAAGGGCCGTGAGCGCGAGCAGGTCGCTCATCTATTCCTCCGCCTGCGGCGAGGGAACGCGGAACGAGCCATCGTGTGGATTTGGCGCCTGGGCGAGCGCCACCTCGGGGTCGAGACTCTCGTGGGGCACGTCGGCCCGCCAGACGTTCTCCAGCGCGACCACGTGAGAGGTCGGCTCGACGCCCTCCAGATCGAGCTCCGCGATCCGGTCGACGTGCTCGAGGATGCCGGAGAGCTCGCCGGCCATCGTCTCGACCTCGTCCTCGCTCAGCCCCAGCCGGGCGAGCTTGGCGACATGCAGAACCTGTTCCCGCTCGATCACGCGCGGCATTCTAAGAGCTAGAGTCCGACCGCCATGCGGGGAGAGACGGCAGAGCGCTTCGTGGTCCTCAGCCTGCGCCTGCTCGCGGTGACCTTCGCCCTCGTCGGCATCCTCTTCATCGCCGTCCCCAGCGGCGTCCTCGACACGATCTCCGACGTCGGCGGATGGCTCGGCAACAGCACCCGGGCGCCGCACACGCAGGAGGACCTATGGCTGGCGCTCGGCTTCGCCTACATGGTGGCGATCACCGGCATCTGCCTCCTCGCCCAGGCCGACGTCGTCCGCTACCGGCCGCTGCTGCTCGTCCTCGTCGCCGGCAAGACCGCCTCCTCGCTGGGCTCGCTTGCCTTCTTCCTGCTCGACGAACGCGTCTTCATCTACCTGCTCAACTTCCTCGTCGACGGCGGCCTCGCTCTGCTGGCGCTCTGGCTCTACGCCCTCGCCGGCCGCATCGGGCGCTCTCCCGCTCCCGGCTGACAGCGCTCGCCGGGGCTCTCGGCCGCCGAGCAACGCACCCTGAGCGCGATCTGCGCGGCGATGGCCCCCGGCCTCGACGGCCTGCCCGCGGCGGAGCGCGACGTGCCGGTCGCGGCGCCCGTCGCCCAGTTCGTCGGCTCGCTCTCGCCGCGCGTCCTGCGCCGCATCCGGCTCGGTTTGCGGGCCTTCGATTGGCTGCCCTTCCCCTGGCGCTTCAGCCGCCTGGCGCCCGCCGCCCGCGAGGACTTCCTGCGCCGCATGGAGGGCTCGCGGCTGGGGCCGATGCACGAGCTGCTGCTGATGGCCAAGGTCTTCTCGACGCTCGGCTACGCGGTCGCCCCTCAGGTCGAGGCGCGGATCGGCACCGAGACCAGCTGCCGCCTCGCCGACGGCTCGCGACCTGAGCCCGCCGGGCCGCTGGGCGACGCCGAGCCGGCCGGAGCCGAGGAGGAGTGCGACGTGGTGATCGTCGGCTCGGGGGCCGGCGGCGCGGTCAGCGCCGCAATCCTCGCCGAGGCCGGACTCGACGTGATCGTGCTCGAGGCCGGCGGCGCCTACGACCGCGAGAGCTACCCGGCCGACCCGCTGGCGGCAATCGCCGCCCTCTACCGCGACGGCGGCCTGACGATCGCCGAGGGCCGCCCGGCGATCCCGGTGCCGGTGGCGCGCGCGGTCGGTGGCACCACGGTGGTCAATTCCGGCACCTGCTTCCGCGCCCCCGACCCGGTCCTCGCCGAGTGGCACGAGCGCTTCGGCGTCGCCTGGGCGACGGATCTCGACGCCGAGTTCGCCACGGCCGAGGAGCTGCTCCGCGTCACCCCCGTCGACCCGGAGCGCATGGGCCGCAACGGCCAGCTGACGATGGAGGGCGCCGCCGCCCTCGGAGCCTCCGGCGGCCCGATCTCCCGCAACGCCGGCAGCTGCGTGCAGTGCAGTTCCTGCCCCTACGGCTGTCCGATCGACGCGAAGCGCGGCATGCACGTCACCTACCTCCCCCGCGCCATCGCCGCCGGCGCCCGCCTCCGCCCCAACGTCAACGTCCGCCGCATCCTCACCGAGCGCGGCCGCGCCACCGGCGTAACCGGCGATTCGGGGCGGCAGCCCTATGCGGTTCGCGCCAGGGTCGGGGTTGTCGTGGCGGGTGGAGCGCTGGGGACGCCGGAGCTGCTGCTGCGCTCGGGGCTCGGTGGCAGCCACGTTGGGCGCAACCTCCACATCCACCCGGCCTGCTGGGTCGGGGCGCGCTACGCCGAGGAGGTGCGCGGCTGGGACGGGGTGATGCAGAGCTACTACGTCGACGAGTGGGAGCCCCAGCGCCTGCTGCTCGAGGCGACCTTCACCCCGCTCGCCTTCGGCGGCGGCTGGCTCCCCGGCACCGGCCAAGAGCACCAGCGATCGATGCTCGACTTCGGCCACATCGCCTCAATAGGAGTCCACCTCTCCGACGAGTCCAGCGGCCGCATCTCTCTGGCACGCGACAGCAGCCTCCGCGCCACCTACAAGCTCACCCAAGAAGACGCCGACCGCCTCACCTTCGGCATAGCCCGAGCCGCCGAAATCCACTTCGCCGCCGGCGCCACCGAGGTCTACCCAAACGTTCCCAGGGTCCCCAAGCTAAGGAAAACAGACCTCACGGCCTTCGAATCAACCCGCTTCAAGCCCTCCGAACTCCGCCTCGAGGCCTTCCACCCCATGGGCACCGCCCGAATAGCTCCTGAGCCCCAGGGCGTCTGCGCCCCCGACGGCTCAGTCCACGGCACCGAAGCCCTCTACGTAACAGACGCCTCCCTCTTCCCCACTTCAGTCGGCGTCAACCCGATGATGACGATCATCGCCTTCGCCACGAGAATCGCAACCGAGCTCGCGAAAAACGCCACCGAGTAGCCGTCGAAGTGAAAAGGGCGTCGGGTGACCCTCCCCAAAACACTCCAGCGAGCCTCCCGGCGAGCGTTTTGGGGAGGGTTGCCCGACGCCCTCCCCGCTCGCGCTCAGCTAGCCGGCGGAGGCGGCGGCGGATTTGATGGCGGCGGCGGGGGCGGTGTCGAACCCGCCGGGGGCTGTGGGGGAGGTGGCGGCGGCGGCGGAACGCTGGCGCTCGGATGACCACCGCCGCCGGAGCCGCCGCCGCCCCGCGATAGCCCATCGGCCACGTCCCCGAAGGTGATCCCGTCCTCGCGCATCGCCGTGTAGCCCCCGTAGGCGATCCCCGCCGAGGCGAGCAGGCCGAGGAAGATTCCGACGCTCAGAGTCGCGTCGACCGAGACCCCGCCGAAGCTGGCGAAGTTGGGTGGGAAGACGATCCGGTAGAGGACGAGGATCGTCGAGATCGCGCCGAGCACGGCGACCGCCGCGCTGAGCGGCACGGCCGGCTCGACCGTCGAGTCGGCGAGGCGGATCCCGGCCAGAACCAGCGCCGCGACGATCGCGATCACGAGGACGATCGGGATGAAGTCAAGCGTGTCCCAGGCGTTGCCGCCGCTGCCAGAGATCGTCCCGGAAAAGCCGTTAACGCCGGAAACTTCGACGCCGAACCAATCGAAGAACATGAAGATGAAGAGCAGGATCGCGGAGACGCCGGCGATCTTCTCTCCCAGGTTCAGCCTGTCCAATTCCATCGCTTCCTCCGTGGGGCTAGGGGTCGAGCCGACACTACACCCGCGCCCGGGCGGCAGCCACCGTATTGACGAGCAGCATCGCGACCGTCATCGGGCCAACCCCGCCGGGCACCGGCGTGATCGCCGCCGCCCGCTCCGCCGCCGGCTCGAAGTCGACGTCGCCGACCAGGCCGTCCTCGGTGCGGTTGACGCCGACGTCGATCACCACGGCGCCCCGCTTGACGGCGTTTCCCCCGATCAGCCGGGGAACGCCGACCGCCGCGACCAGCACGTCGGCGCGGGCGCAGGTCCCCGCCAGGTCGCGGGTGCGCGAGTGGCAGACCGTCACGGTGGCGTTGGCGGCCAGCAGCAGCCGCGAGACCGGCACGCCGACCAGCTTCGAGCGCCCGACGACGACAGCCTCGGCCCCCTCCAGCTCGACCCCCTCGTGGCGCAGCAGCTCCATCACCCCCGACGGCGTGCAGGGGACCAGGCCGGGCATCCCGTGGGCGAGCAGGCCGGCGTTGACCGGGGTCAGGCCGTCGACGTCCTTGGCCGGTTCGATCGCCGCGACCACGCGGTCGGGGTCGATCTGCTCGGGGACCGGCAGCTGGACCAGGATGCCGTCGACGCCTTCGTCGCGGCCGAGCTCGCCGACCAGCTCCAGCAGCTCCCCCTCGCCGGTCTCCGCGCCGAGGCCGTGGTGGACCGAACGGATGCCGGCCTCCTCGCAGGCGCGGTGCTTGTGGCCGACGTAGACCTGCGAGGCCGGATCGTCGCCGACGATCACCGTCGCCAGCGCCGGCACCCGGCCGCGCTGCTCGGCGAAGACCTGGACCTCGGTCGCGACCCGCTCGCGCACGCTCGCCGCCACCGCCTTGCCGTCGATGATTCTCGCGGCCACCTCTATCTCCTCCTGATCGGCGCGTAGTCGGCCATCAGCTTGCGCTCGCTGCCGTCGGAGGAGAAGCGCACGACGACGATCCCGCCCGGCTCGACCGCCGTCACCACCCCGTCGCCGAAGCTGGCGTGGACGACGTCGTCGCCGGCGCCAAGCTCCAGCGTCGGCCCGGGTTCAAGCGGCGCGGCGGGATCGGACGGCGCCGTCTCCCAGCCCAGTCCCCCGGCCGCCCCGGGAGCGCTCGAGTGGCGCTCGGTCAGTTCGGCCGGCAGCTCGTCGATGAAGCGCGAGGGGAGGTTGCGCTCGGCCCGCCCGAAGAGGCGCCGTTCGCGCGCCCAGGTCATGTAAAGGCGCCGGCGGGCGCGGGTGATGCCGACGTAACAGAGGCGCCGCTCCTCCTCCTCGCTGCCCTCTTCCAGCGCCCGCATGTGGGGGAAGGCGCCGTCCTCGCAGCCGATGATGAAGACCGTGTCGTACTCGAGGCCCTTGGCGTTGTGCAGGGTCATCAGCGTGATCAGCGACTCCTCGGCGCGCAGCCCGTCCTGCTCGGTGTAGAGCGAGATCTGCTGCAGGAACTCCTCCAAGGGCGAGACCTCAGCTTCCCCCTCGAGCTCGTGGTTGGCGTCGAACTCGGCCGCGACCCCGACCAGCTCCTCGAGGTTCTCAGCCCGGCCCTCGGCCTCGATCGTCCGCTCGGCCGCCAGCGCGTCGAGGTAGCCGCTCTCGCGCAGCACCGCCTCGAGCAGCTCGGCGACCGGCGCTTCGGCGGCGCGTTCGCGCAGGCCCTCCATCGTCTCGTGGAAGCGGGAGACCGCCTTGATCGCCTTGGCGCTCAGCCCCGGCACCTCCTCGGCGCGTTCGATCACCTCCCAGATCGAGAGGCCGGTCGTGTTGGCGTGCGAGGCGAGCCGGCCCTGGCTGGTGTCTCCGATCCCTCGTCGCGGCGAGTTGACGATCCGCGTGAAGGAGACCAGGTCGGCGGGGTTGACCAGCAGGCTTAGATAGGCGACCGCGTCCTTGACCTCGGCCCGCTCGTAGAACTTCGTGCCGCCGATCACCTGGTAGGGCAGCTCGAAGCGGACCAGCGTGTCCTCCACCACCCGGCTCATCGCGTTGGTCCGGTAGAAGACCGCGATGTCCTCACGCCGCACGCCCTCATCCTCAGACAGGCGCTCGATCTCGCCGGCCACCCAGCGCGCCTCCTCGTGCTCGTCGCGCAGCTCCGAGAGCTGCACCGGCTCGCCGCCGGCGACCTCGGTCCAGAGCCGCTTCGGCCGCCGCTCGCGGTTGCGCTCGACCACCGCGTTGGCGGCGGAGAGGATCGTCTGGGTCGAACGGTAGTTCTGCTCGAGCTTGACGATCTCAGCCTCGGGGAAGTCCCGCTCGAAGTCGAGGATGTTGCGGATGTCGGCGTGGCGGAAGCCGTAGATCGACTGGTCCTCGTCGCCGACGACCATCAGGTTGCCGTGCTCGGCGACGAGCAGCTGCAGCAGCCGGTACTGGGCGTGGTTGGTGTCCTGATACTCGTCGACGAGCACGTGGCGGAAGCTGCGGCGCCAGCGTTCGCGCGCCTCATCGGAGCGCTCCAGCAGGTTGACCGTCTGAACCAGGAGGTCGTCGAAGTCGAGCGCGTTGGCCTCCAGCATGCGCTTCTCGTAGCGCTCGTATGCCGCGGCGACGACTTCCTCGAAGACGCTGCCCTGCTGCTGGGCGTAAGCGGCGGCGCCGACCAGCTTGTTCTTGGCGCCGGAGATCTGCGAGCGGACCGAGCGCGGCGGGTAGCGTTTCGGGTCGACGCCGAGCTCGGCCATGCAGCGTTTGAGCATCCGCAGCGAGTCGGACTCGTCATAGATCGTGTAGCTCTTCGAGTAGCCGAGCTTCTCCGCGTCGGCGCGCAGCATTCGCGCGCAGGCCGAGTGGAAGGTCGTCACCCACATCGCCCGCACCGAACGGCCGACCAAGTCGCCGACCCGCTCGCGCATCTCGCTCGCCGCCTTGTTGGTGAAGGTGATCGCGAGGATCTCGCCCGGGCGCGCGCCGCCCGTCGCCAGCAGGTAGGCGATCCGGTGGGTCAGCACGCGCGTCTTGCCCGAGCCGGCCCCAGCGAGGACCAGCAGCGGCCCCTCACCGTGGCGAACCGCATCGCGCTGCGGGTCGTTGAGGCCCGCCAGGAGGCGCTCGGCGCGGTCGGCGCCCGGCTCGATCGGGGCGCCGCCGGGCGCCTCAGCGTCCCCCGGGGCAGCCTCGAACTCGCTCTGCAGGGTCACCCGCCGAGCATAGCCAGGGACTCGGCGGGGGCGGTCCAGATCAGCTAGAAGCAGCTGCCCGCGATTTCTTCGAAGCCTTCGGTTGTGGAGCTCAGCAGGGCTTCTTCGAGTTCGGCTTCGGGTGCCGCTTTGAACGAGTCGACGACGCAGGCGGTCTGACTCTTGCTGATTTCATTCGACGGCTTGGCGAATTCCTTTTCGAGAGACGCGATCACGGCGCTCGGGTCGAACGCGGTGAAGCCGGCGATTTCGTCGAGCTTCCACCGATCGCCGTCCTTGACCAGGTCTATTTCCACTTCCTGGCCATCGAGGGCGCCGCCGGTCAGGATCGCATCGGCGGTGGCCTTCGAGCCTTCGACTTCGACGCTCGAGACGACCGCCGCTTCGACGCCTTCGTTTTCGGCTGCCTGTTCTTCGCAGGTTTCGACCGCTTCGGAGCCGGTCGACTTGGTGGTCTGTTCCATGAACTGCCGGGTCGAGAGCTTCTTGCAGTCGGCAGGGTCGCCGCTTGCCGCCGAGGTTTCGACCGCTTCTTCGATCTGACTTTCGTCGCCGGAGCCGCCCCCACAGGCGGCGATCGCAAAAGCGGAGACGATCAGCAGGCAGGCGAGGGCGAGACGGCGCTTGCGCACGGAAATCCTTTCGGCAGCGAGACGAGGGGGACGAGCGCGCCAGGCTACATCAGCCACCGGCCGACGAGCGACCGGTGCGCTCGCGGACCTCGGTGTCCGCGCCGTCGGCCTCGTCGCCGTCGAGCGCGGCGATGCGGCGCTCGAGCTCGGCGATCCGCTGCGAGAGCGAGCGGATCGCCTCGGCGATCGGGTCGGGCAGGTGGATCCAGTCGGCGTCGGGTCCCTCGACCCGCTTGCCTTCGACCCTGACCGGGTGGCCGGGGTTGCCGACAACGGTGGCGGAGGGAGGCACGTCCTCGATCACCACCGTGTTGGCGCCGATCTTCGCTCCGTCGCCGACGGCGATCGGGCCGAGCAGCTTGGCGCCGGAGCCAACCGTGACGTTGTCGCCGAGCGTCGGGTGGCGCTTGCCGCGCTGGAAGCCGGTGCCGCCCAGGGTCACGCCCTGGTAGAGGGTCACCCGCTCGCCGATCTCAGAGGTCTCGCCGACCACCACGCCGGCGCCGTGGTCGATGAAGAACTCGCGGCCGATCCGCGCCGCGGGGTGGATCTCCACTCCGGTCACCGCACGGGTGAGGTAGGCGATCAGCCGCGGCGCCAGCGGCACCCCCGCCTCGAGCAGCGCGTGGGCGAGACGGTGGGCGAGCAGCGCCTGCACCCCGGCCCAGCTGGTGAGGATCTCGAAGCTGGAGACGCCCTGGGCGGCGGGGTCGCGGTCGCGCGCCGCCGTGACGTCGGCGCGCACCTCGGAGACCAGCCGCTTCCACCGCTTCATGGTGAGAAGAAGGGTAGGGACACGTAGCGCTCGCCCGAGTCGCAGACGATCGTCACCACCCTCTTCCCAGCCATCTCGGGACGCGCCGCGACCTCCAGCGCCGCGTGGATGTTGGCCCCGGCCGAGATCCCGGCGAGGACGCCCTCGCGCTGGGCCGCGAGCCGCGCCGTCTCCAGCGCGTCCTCGTCGCCCACCGAGACGATCTCGTCGATCACCGAGCGGTCGAGCACCTCGGGGACGAAGCCGGCGCCGATCCCCTGGATCTTGTGCGGACCGGGCCGGCCGCCGGAGAGCACCGGCGAGGAGGCCGGCTCGACCGCGACGATCCGCGTCTCGGGACTGCGCTCGCGCAGCATCCGCCCGACGCCGGTGATCGTGCCGCCGGTGCCGACCCCCGAGACGAAGGCGCCGATCTCGCCCTCGCAGTCGCGCCAGATCTCCTCGGCCGTCGTGCGCCGGTGCGCCTCGGGGTTGGCGGGGTTGGCGAACTGCTGCGGCATGAAGCCCTTGCGCTGCTCGCGGATCTCCTCGGCCAACTCGACCGCCTCGTGCATGCCGCCGAGCGAGGGCGTCTCCCGCACTTCCGCCCCGTAGGCGCGCAGCAGCTTCGAGCGCTCGCGGCTCATCCCCTCGGGCAGGGTGAGGATCAGCTCGTAGCCGCGCGCCGCGCAGACCATCGCCAGCGCGATCCCCGTATTGCCGCTGGTCGGCTCGACGATCACCGACTCCCCCGGCCCGATCAGCCCGTCCCGCTCCGCCGCCTCGATCATCGCCACCCCGATCCGGTCCTTGACCGACCCCCCCGGATTGAGGCTCTCGAGCTTGACGCAGACCTCGCCGCCAAGCCCCTCGCCGAGTCGCGAGAGCGCCACCATAGGCGTCCCCCCGACGACCGCGGCAGCTGTCGGCCCAATAGGCATCAATTTTCCTTTCCGCCAATGAGGTGGACGGGGCAACCGAGGCCTTTGGTCCTTGCGACATCGGTGTCGCCAGTGACCAGAAGTGCGACCTCACCGCCGAGCTCGGCGGTCGCGGCGATCAAGGCGTCGGGCATCGTCAGCGTCTTTGTCCTTGCTCGAAGGCGTGCCGCACAATCCCCAATGGCGATATCCACCGGAACGACGCGCGAGATGAGGTCGGTGAAGAACCCCGACACATGGCGTTCGTCGTGATGCCCGAGCCGGGCACCCGTAAGCACCTCCGCGTAGGTGATGACGGAGACGAAGAGCCGATGCGAGCCGAGGAACTCTCGGACCGCTGCGTCGGCCGCCGCGTGGAGCTCATCCGAGCGATCGAGGAAGCCGATCACCACATTCGAGTCGAGAACTACCGCCACTCGCCGCGCAGCCCTTCGACGCTATCGCGCAAGCCCCCATCCGTACTCAGGCAGCCGGAATAGCGGTCGAGCAGCTCGTCGAGGCGGGTGAGGACGATCCGCCCGGCTCCCACTGCCTCGACCCGCAGCGTGTCGCCCGTCACAAGACCGGCCTCTCGAAACGCGCCCACGGGAATCGTCACCTGGTGCTTGCTGGAGACCTTCGTCTGGCTGCGCGGTCGATCACGCTTTTCTTTCTTTACGTCTGAAGACATAGGTAAAGCATAACGAACGGAAGGCCAGTGCCGCCAGGCCGGATCTAGATGAAGTACATCCCGCTGCCGGCCGCCTCGGCCTCGCGGCGGGCCACTTCGGCGATCGTGGTTTGGGCGAAGACCTTGCGCAGGGCGGTGACGCCCTCGGCCCAGATGCCGCCGGCCTCTTCGGCCTCCTGGCCGACCTTGCCGTCGAGGGCCTGGACGACCTCGAGCACGGTGATCTCCTCGGCCGGGCGAGAGAGCGTGTAGCCGCCTTTCATCCCGCGGTGGCTGGTCAGCAGGCCGGCGCGGCGCAGGGTCGAGAAGAGCTGCTCGAGGAACTGCTCGGGGATCTCGCGGCGCTCGGCCAGCTCCTTGATCGGCACCGGGCGCTCGTCCGAACGGGCCAGCTCGGCCATCGCGACCACGGCGTAGCGCGACTTCGAGGTGATCGAGATCACGGGGTCTTTCTACCGGACCCGGCGGACCCGGGAGTCTGGGTTAGGATCGGTTCGTCCGGCTCCAGGGCTGACGATGGAGCCTTCGCCAAGAACCTGAGGATCGGAAGCAGTCCTGAACGAGCGCCCCCAGTGCCTAGTCGTCGACGGTCACCCGATCGTCCGTCTCGGCGTGCGCCGAGCGCTCGAGGACCAGTTCGAGGTGCAGGAGGCCTGCAGCCGCGACGAGGCGATCGACCTCGTGCGGGACGTCGGCAGCTTCGACGTGACGATCCTCGAAATGCGGCGCCAGCCCGACGGTGCGCTCGGAGGCGTCGAGGCGATCCGCGTGCTGCTCAAATCCGAACCGGGCCTCGGCATCGTCGCCCACGGCGACCGAGCCGAGCGCCACCTCGCGACCGCGGCGCTGCAGGCGGGGGCCACTTCTTACGTCGCCCGGACGGCGGGGGCGGACCTGCTGCAGCGCGCGGCCAGTGCGGCGCTCTCCCAGAAGCGCTTCGTAGACCCGGGCGTCCCGCCCCGCGGCAGCCGAGGGAAGCTGACCAAGCGCCAACGCGAAATTCTCCAATTGCTCGCCAACGGCGGCTCAACGACCGTGGCCGCCCGCGAGCTGGACCTCAGCGAAGAAACCGTCAAGACCCACACCAAGAACGCCCTCGCCCGCCTCGAAGCCAGAAACAGGACTCACGCGGTAGCCATAGCCCTCCGCGAGTCCTTGATCGAGTAGCGCTAAATCCAGCCCCGGTCGCGCGCCGTGAGCACTGCCTGCGCGCGATCGACCGCGCCGATCTTGCCGTAGACGTTGTGCAGGTGGGTGCGGATCGTCGAGACCGAGAGCTGCATCTCGCCGGCGATCTGCTTGTAGACCATGCCCTCGGAGAGGTGGCGCAGGACGTCGAGCTCACGGGCCGATAGCGGGCACGGCTCCGAGACCCGGTTGAGGTCGCGGCGCGCGTAGGGAAGTTCGTAGAGCAGGTCGCGCAGCGCCTCGGGCGCCAGGCCGCAGCGCTTGGCCGCGGCGTGCAGGCGATCCGGCGAGACCGCCTCGCCCTGGCTGTAGTGGGCGACCATGTCGGCGGTGGCGACCATCCCGGCCAGGCCCTCGGCGTCGTCGGCGTGGTGGCGCTCGACCGCCACCGCGATCCGCTGCGGCACGTTCCAACGCCGCGCCAGGACCCCGCCGACCAGGGCGTGGTCGATGCCGAGCCGGTCGCGTTCCTCGCGCAGCCGCAGCTCGGGCGGCTTGGTCACAGCCTCGAGCGGGCCGCGGTCACCGGGGTGCAGGTTGGCGATCACCAGGCGGCCGACGTCGTGCAGGAGCGAGGCGACGGCGAGCTCGTCGCGATCTTCCCAGCCGACCGCGCGCCCGATCGCGTCCGCCGCCTGCTGGGTGGCAAGGGCGTGGACGCGGAAGCGCTCGGGGCGCATCTCGCGGCCGCCGTTGGACTCGAAGAAGTCGAAGACCGGAGCGGTGCCGGCGATCGCCAGCACGCCTGAGGGCTTGAGGACGTCGACCGCCGCCGGCACCGTGGCCGCGCCACCGCCGCCGGCCCGGTTGGCGAAGCGCAGCACGGCCATCGCCAGGCCGACATCGGACTCGACCGTCTCGACGATCTCCCCAACCCGGGCGGTCTCCGCCGTCGCCGCCCGCATGACCCGCTCGCGCGACTCGATCAGGACGGGGAATTTCTCGACCGCCTCGAAGGCGGCGGCGAGCCGGGCGCCGGGTGCGGGACGGCCACCCTGGCGGCGGCCCGACGCCTCCGCCTTGACCTGCCCATTGCTGCCATTGCTGTGTTGCTTCGCGGTTTCCATGATCGATGCAAGCTCCGCAAGCCTCATCGGCAACCGAGGACACACGGTTTAGCCCTCTTATCCCCAAAATTAAGGTTCAAAACGCGGCCATCTGTCCATTTCGGAGCAGATCGGTGCCCGGCGTTGTCCGTCAGGAACGGAGTCGAGCCACGGCGGCGTCGATGCGGGCAAGGGATTCGTCCCTTCCCAGCGCGGCCAGCGACTCAAAGATTCCCGGCGAGACCGAGGTGCCGGTGATCGCCACGCGGATCGGCTGGTAGACCCTGCCGGGCTTGGCGCCGAGGCGCTCGGGCAGGGGCTCCAACGCCGCCTCGACGGCCGCGGCGTCGAACCCCGACGCACCCGCGAGCGCCGCACGGCTGGCCTCCAGCGCCTCCGCGGCGCCGTCCTTCATCACCTTCGCCCAGGACTTCTCGTCATCCACGGGCGGCTCGAAGAGGAAGCCGATCAGGGCCCAGACCTCATCCAGGGTCTGGGCTTTCTCCTGGGCGATCGCGCAGGCGGCGCGCAGGCGCTCGTCGGGCTCGCGGCCCAGGTGCCGGGCGACCGCCGCCGTGTACTCCTCCAGCGGCAGCTCGCGCATGAAGCGGCCGTTGAGCCAGCGCAGCTTCTTCTCGTCGAAGATCGCCGCGGAGCGGCCGACGTCCTCGACCCGGAAGCGCGCGACCAGCTCCTCGGTGGACATGATCGTCGTGTCGTCGTCGGTGCCCCAGCCGAGCAGCGCCAGGTAGTTGCGCACCGCCGCCGGCAGGTAGCCGGCCTCGCGCAGCTCCTGCACCGAGGCCGCCCCGTGGCGCTTGGAGAGCTTCTTGCCGTCGGGACCGTGCAGCAGCGGCAGGTGCGCGTAGCGCGGCGGCTCGTGGCCGAGCGCGGCGAGCACCAGCAGCTGCTTGGGCGTGTTGGAGAGGTGGTCGTCGCCGCGCACCACCTCGGTGATCCCCATCTCGGCGTCGTCGACGGCGACCGCGAAGTTATAGAGGACCGAGCCGTCGCCGCGGGCGATGACGAAGTCGTCGTAGCTGCGGTTCGGGAAGCTGACCGGGCCGCGGATCAGATCCTGGACGACGGTCTCCCCCTCGTCCGGAACCCGCAGCCGCACCGCGGCGCCGGGCGCGTCGCTGGGCGTGCCGCGATAGCCGCGATCGGCGCCGTGCTCGACCTTCCAGACCTCGACGTCCTTGGCGGTCGCCGAGTCCTGGTAGGCGGCGCCCGACTCGAGCAGCCGCTGCAGCGCCTCCGCGTGCCGCTCGGCCCTCCCCGCCTGCGAGACCGGCCCGACGTCCCAGTCCAGCTCCAGCCATTCGAGCGCGTCGATGATCTGCGCGACGTTCTCCTCGGTCGAACGCTCACGGTCGGTGTCCTCGATCCGCAGCACCAGCTCCCCGCCCCCGTGCCGGGCGGCAAGCCAGTTGTAGAGAGCGGTGCGAGCGCCGCCTATGTGCAGGGCGCCGGTGGGCGAAGGAGCGAATCGGAGTCGGGGTCCGGCGTCGGTCACGGGCGCGCATGTTTCCACAGAGACCGACCTGAAGAACGCAACAGGCCCGCCAAAGCGGGCCTGTTGCGAAGAAGCTGCTCGACTAGCAGCTCGGCCATGGGCCAAACCCGCGTCAGCGTCAGCAGCACCTATGACTAAGAAGCCACAGCGTAGCGCACGGACCCACCGACGATCGGCTGGAAACCGTCCCCCCGGCGGGACTCGAACCCGCGGCCTCATCCTTAGTCATAGGTGTGCTCTATCCGCTGAGCTACGGGGGGACCAGGCGACGATATGCCCGGGGTTCGGCCCGCCTCACGGCTCTCACACAAAGGGCTCCATAGGATGCGCGAGACATGCTCATCGGCGCACATGTTTCGACATCTGGCGGCCTGGACAAGGCGATCGAGCGGGGGACGGAGCTCGGCTGCGAATCGATCCAGATCTTCAACCAGAGCCCGCGTATGTGGCGGCCGACGAAATACGGGCCGGATGACTTCGCCGCTTTCAGGGAGGCGATGGCCGATTCGCCGGTCGAAGCGGTGGTGATTCACGCCGTCTACCTGATCAACTGCGCGACGACCGACAAGGAGCTGCGCAAGAAGTCACTGGCCTCGCTGACCCACGCCCTGCGGATCGGCGACGGGATCGGCGCCGCCGGCGTCGTCCTCCACCCCGGCGCCCAGAAGGGCGAGGAGCTGAAACCCTCGATCAAACGCGCCGCGAAGGTGATCGCCGCGGCGCTCAAAGACAGCGACAGCTGCCCTCTGCTCCTCGAGCAAACAGCCGGCCACAAGGGCCTCCTCGGCCGCGACTTCGACCAGACGGCAGAGCTGATCGAGCTGGCCGGCGCCGGCAAGCGCCTCGGCCTCTGCCTCGACTCCTGCCACCTCTTCGTCCAGGGTTACGACGTAACGGACCCTGAGCACCTCAGCGAGATCGTCGACGAAGCCGACGAGAAGGTAGGCCTCGAGCGCCTCCGCTGCCTGCACGTAAACGACGCCGCCGCCCCCCTCGGCTCCTGCCGCGACCGCCACGCCAATATCGGCAAAGGCGAGATGGGCAAAAAAGGCCTGGAGGCCTTCCTCTCAGAGCCAAGGTTCGAGGGCCTCCCCGCAACCCTGGAGACGCCCGGCCCCGAAAAGAAGGGTCCGGACAAGAAAGAAGTGCAAGCGGCGAAGCGCCTCCGCAAAGCCGGCCTAAAACGCCGCGACTGAGTGCCTCTCAAGGGGGTGAATCTTCGTCGCCCACCTCTTAAAGGTGCGTGCCGACGATTAGCTGCTTCTACGGAATCACGATCTCGATGTCTTCAAGGATCATGGTCACCCTCACTTCCACGCCTATCACGCCGACGGAGGCGCCAAGGTCCGCATTGACAATCTGGAGGTGCTTGAGAGCAGCCTGGGGAGAAGGCAGCTTCGTTTCGTCCTCGCCTGGGCAGAGCTCCATCAAGTTGACCTCGAAGAGAATTGGCGTCGCGCTCGCGCTCGTGAAACACTGAATGCGATTGAGCCTTTGAGATGAATGGTCTGACTCCGAACATGACCCGGGTTTCGGTTGTGCGCCATGGCGTACTCGAGTTGACGTTTGCAGACGGCCTAAGCGGCGTCGTCGAGGTGCTGCCGCACATGTGGGGCCCGGTCTTCGAGCGAGCCCGCACTCAGGAGGGCTTCGCAAAGGCCTATCTAGACACCGAATCCCGCACCGTCGCCTGGCCGGGAGGCGCGGACCTAGCTCCCGACACCCTCTACGAACGCCTCCGCACCGGCACCTGGCCAAAAGCTTTCGCCTAAAGGAGGGTCACGTCCACGCCACGCGTCGAGAGGGCGGCGTTTGCCTCTTCCGGGAATGTCGCGAAGCGGCGGAAAAGCATTCCGTTTATTGCGCGCCGCAGGCGCGCAGCATCTTCGTCGCTAAGCGCGAAGCGCGTGCGACATCAATTTCCGGAAGAGGCAAACGCCGCCCTCCCCCGCCTGCGCTACCTGACGTGAACCCCTGATATCGCTCGGCTGATGACCAACCGCTGAATCTCCGAAGTCCCCTCGAAGATCGTGTAGATCTTGGCGTCGCGGTGCATGCGCTCGACCGGGTACTCGCGGGTGTAGCCGTTGCCGCCGAGGATCTGGATCGCGCGCTCGGTTGACCAGACGGCGACCTCGCCGGCCTTCAGCTTCGACATCGAGCCCTCGGCGTTTTCGAATTTCTGGCCGCTGCGGCCCATCCAGGCGGCGCGCCAGACGAGCAGGCGAGCGGCGTCGATCTCCAGCTTCATGTCGGCGAGGGTGAAGGCGATCGACTGGTTCTCGACGATCGCCCGGCCAAACTGGCGGCGCTCCTTGGCGTACTCGAGCGCGTACTCGTAGGCGGCGCGAGCGATGCCGAGCGCCTGGGCGCCGACGGTCGGGCGCGACGCCTCGAAAGTCTGCATCGCCGCCTGCGACTTGGAGCGCTTGCCTTCGCGCACGCGGGCGAGGCGCTCGTCGAGCTTCTCCTTGCCGCCCAGCAGGCAGGCGCCCGGCACGCGGCACTCGTCGAGGTGGACGTCGGCCGTGTGCGAGGCGCGCAGGCCGTGCTTCTTCACCTTGGCGCCCTGCTCGCATCCCTTCGTGCCGGGCGGGATCACGAAGGCGGCGTGGCCGCGCGAGCCGAGCTCGCGATCGACCGAGGCGATCACCACGTGGACCTCGGCGATGCCGCCGTTGGTCGCCCAGGCCTTCTGGCCGTTGATCGTCCACTCGTCGGCCGCCTCGTCGTACTTGGCGGTAGTGCGGATCGCGGAGACGTCGGAGCCGGCGTCGGGCTCCGAGGCGCAGAAGGCGGCGACCTTGGGCTCCTCGGCGGTGCCGAAGCACTGCGGGATCCACTCGCCCATCTGCTCGGGCGTGCCCTGCCCGAAGATCGCGGCGACGGCCAGCGAGGTGCCCATGATCGCCATGCCGATCCCGGCGTCGCCCCAGAAGAGCTCCTCGTTGGCGATCGGCAGCGTCAGCCCGGTCTCGTCGGCCCAGAACTGGCCCAGCGCTTCGAAGCTGTAGAGGCCGATCTTGGCGGCCTCCTGGATCACCGGCCAGGGGGTTTCCTCGCGCTCGTCCCATTCCTCCGCGGCGGGACGGACGACGCCCTCGGCGAAGCCGTGCACCCACTCGCGGATGTCCTTCTGGTCCTGGTTCAGCTCGAGGGTGAACTTCGGTCCCTCAGCCGCTCCGTCGCTTCCGCCGGCCGCCTCGACCACCAGCGCCTCCGCCTCTGCCACTGCCGCAGTGTCTGTCATGGCGCGGCATCGTACATGGATCGATGTCGCGAATCAGACGTCGCGCAGGTCGAAGGCGCGGATGCCCTCGGGGCCGTCGTCGGCGCAATCGAAGAAGCGCCGGTTGACGCAGTCATAGGACTCGCCCTCGCCCTCGTAGGCGCGCTCGACGCTGAACTGGCAGTGGGGCAGCGAGTCGCCGGTCATCTTCACGCCGCCGAAGCCGCCTGGCTGCAGCACCCCGTCGAGCTCGACCTTGGCCGAGAAGACCTGCTGCATGCAACCGACGTACTGGACGGCGGTCAGCATGTCGACGAAGCTGTAGAGGTAGCGGCAGCGCATTTCGACGCAGCCGCGCGGCTCGACCATCTTGTCGCAGAAGGAGCGGCACTGCCGACACTCACCGGTCTTCTCGCGAATAGCGGTCATGGATGAAGTCTACGGACGCCGGTGCGCGGAATCCAGGTCCGAGACTGGCTAGGCAGCCAGGGCCGACGCCGAGCCGAGCACGTGATCGAGCTCACTCTGCAGGTGGGCGGACGGCCTGACGCGGAACGCCTCCCCCAGCACCAGCCGCTTCGGCTCCGCCGCCCCGTTGCGGATCGCCAGGTGCACCTCGGCCTCGCCCTTGTGGTGCTCGAGCACCGCCTTCAGCTCCTCGACCAGGCCCTCGCTGAGCAGTGCCGCGTCGACCCGCAGCTCGAACGGGCCCTTGGGCGCGCTCGCGATCGCCGGGGCGGCGGCGATCTCCGCGGCGTCCGGTTCGAAGCGCTCCGCCTCCTGCACGACCAGCTTCGTCTCGCCCCGCTCCTTGTGGTCGAGCCGGCCGCGGACCAGGACGATCGCGTCGGGCTGGATCACCGCGGCGCTCTCCGCCTGATCGGCCTTGAAGACCAGCATCTCGACCTGGCCCTCGACGTCGTCGAGGGTTGCGAACATCATCTGGCCGCCGCTCTTGGTGCGGATCTTCTTGCACTCGGCGACGATCCCGCCGATCGTCACCCAGGAGCCGTCCTGCTTGCCGGACAGATCGGCGATGCCGCAGTCGACCCGCGCCCGCAGCGCCCCGCGCACCTCGGTCAGCGGGTGCTCGGAGAGGTAGGTGCCGAGCGTCTCCTTCTCCATCGCCAGGAGCTCGGAGCGCTCGAACTCGGCGGCCGGGATCGGCGGCCGGTGCTGGGCCTGGCCGCCGCCCGCCTGGGCGCCCTCGTCCTCGTCCTCGCCGACGTCGAAGATCGAGCCCTGGCCGAGCTGCGCGTCCTCCTGCGCCTTCTGGCCGGCCGACTGGGCCGCGGGCAGCGTCTCCAGCATGCCCTTGCGGCTGGCGCCGGTCGAGTCGAGCGCTCCGCACTTGACCAGGCATTCGATCGCCCGTTTGTTCACCGCGCGCGAGTCGACCCGCTCGCAGAAGTCCCAGATCGAGGCGATCGGGGCGTCCTCGCGGGCGCGCAGGATCGCCTCGACCGCCTGGTGGCCGACGTTCTTCACCGCGTCGAGGCCGAAGCGAATCGCCTTCTCGGAGACGACGAAGTCGTGGTCGGAGGAGTTGACGTCGGGCGGCAGCACCTCGATCCCCATCTCCTCGCAGCGGTTGACGAAGAAGGGGACCTTGTCCTTGGTGTTCATCACCGAGGAGATCACCGCCGCCATGTACTCGGCCGGGTAGTTGGCCTTCAGGTAGGCGGTGCGGTAGGAGATCAGCCCGTAGCAGGCGGCGTGCGACTTGTTGAACGAGTAGTCGGCGGCGGCTTCGTTCAGCTTCCAGAGGTCGGCGGCGACGTTGGCCGCGGTGCCCGACTCCTTCATGCCGGACATGAACTTGTCCTTCATCGTCGCCATCAGGTCGCGCTTCTTCTTGCCGACGGCCTTTCGCAGGTCGTCCGCCTCGGCGCCCGAGAAGCCGGCCATCTGACGGGCGATCGCCATCAGCTGCTCCTGGTAGATGACGCAACCATGCGTCTCCTCGGTGATCGGTCGCAGCCGCGGGTCGGGGTAGGTGACCGAGCTCGGGTTGCGCTTGCCCTTGGCGTAGGCGGGGATATAGGCCATCGCGCCGGGCCGGTAGAGGGCGCCGAGCGCGACGATGTCGGAGAACTCGGTCGGCTTCACCTTGCGCAGCGCCTCGCGCATCCCTTCCGACTCGAACTGGAAGACGCCGGTCGAGTCGCCCCCGGCGAGCATCTCATAGGTCTTGGCGTCGTCCATCGGGATCGTGCCCATGTCCAGCTCGACCCCGCGCGAGCGGCGGATGATCTCGATCGCGTCCTCGATCACGTCGAGGTTGCGCAGGCCGAGGAAGTCCATCTTCAGCAGCCCGATCTCCTCGATCGGCCCCATCGAGTACTGGGTGACGATCTTGTACTGGCGCTCGGCCTTGCCGCCCGAGCCGTTGCCGACCGCGGCGGGCGCGCTGCGGTCCTCGGCCAGCTGCAGCGGGACGATCTCCTGCAGCGGCCGGTCGGCGATCACCACCGCGGCGGCGTGGATCGAGTTGTTGCGGATGATCCCCTCGAGGCCCTGGGCGACGTCGACGATCTTCTTCGCGTCGGGCTCGGCGTCGTAGGTCTTGCGCAGCTCCTGCCCGGGCGCCAGGCATTCCTCGAAGGAGGGGCTGCGGCCCATGATCGGCTCGGGGATCTGCTTGGCCAGCCGGTCTCCGGTGCCGTAGTCGAAGCCGAGCACGCGGGCGGCGTCGCGGGTGGCGGCGCGCGGCGCCATCTTGCCGAAGGTGATGATCTGGGCGACCGACTCGCGGCCGTACTTCTCGGCGACGTAGCGGATCACCCGCTCGCGGCCGCGCACCGAGAAGTCGATGTCGATGTCGGGCATCGACTTGCGCCCCGGGTTGAGGAAGCGCTCGAAGATCAATTCGTTGGCGAGCGGGTCGATGTCGGTGATCGCCAGGGCGAAGGCGACGATCGAACCGGCCGCCGAGCCGCGGCCCGGGCCGACCGCGATCCCGTTCTGCTTCGCGTAGCGGACGAAGTCCCAGACGATCAGGAAGTAGGAGGAGAAGCCCATCTCCTCGATCACCCCGAGCTCGAACTCAAGTCGCTCGCGCGCCTCGGCCGGGATCGGGTCGCCGTAGCGGGCGCGCATCCCCTCGTCGGCGATCCGCCGCAGCATCGCCTCCGGCTCCTCGCCGTCGGCGGTCGGGTAGCAGGGCAGCAACAGCTTGCCGAGCTCGATCTCGACCGCGCAGCGCTCGGCGATCTCCAGCGTGGTCGGCACCGCCTCCGGCCACTCGGCGAAGGAATCCGCCATTTCGCCGGAGTCCTTGAGGTAGAACTCGTTGGTGTCGAAGCTCATCTTCGGCGCTTCCAGGGTGGACTTGGTCTGCACGCAAAGCAATGCCGCGTGGTTGTCGAAGTCCTCGCGCCGCAGGTAATGGACGTCGGCGGTGCCGACCAGCGGCCGGCCCAGCTCACGGGCGAAGCGGACGATCCCCTCGTTCGCCCTGTCCTGCTCGGCGATCCCGTTCTTCTGCACCTCGAAGTAGACCTGCTCGGGGCCGAAGGCCTGGATCAGGTCGTCGAGGTGGGCGCGGGCGTCGTCCTCGCGCTCTTCGACCAGGCGGCGGCAGAAGCGCGACTGCAGGCAGCCGGTGAGCGCGATCACGCCCTCTGAGTGGGCGGCGAGCAGCTCCATGTCGACGTTGGCCTTGCCGCGCGAGAAACCCTCGAGGAAGCCGACCGAGGTGAGCTTGACCAGGTTGGCAAAGCCGGTGTCGCTCTCGGCCAGCAGGGTGAGGTGGTTGCGCTCGTACTTGGGCTTCTCCTTGACCGCCTTGACGTCGTCGACGAAGTAGGCCTCGAAGCCGGCGATCGGCTTGATCCCGTGTTTCTTGCAGGCCTTGTAGAGGTCCACCGCCCCGTTCATCACGCCGTGGTCGGTGAGCCCGAGGGCGGGCTGGCCCATCTCGGCGGCGCGTTCCGCCATCGCCTCGATCTTGCAGTGGCCGTCGAGCAGCGAGTACTCGCTGTGGGCGTGCAGGTGGACGGCTTGCTGATCGCTCACGGGTCGCGATCATCGCAATCGGAGTGGATGGAGCCGTGAGGCTTTTGCGCGTCTTGCGTGAGTATTTGCCTCTCATCCGCAGACCCAGGCGGACGGGCCTGAGTCGGCCCAGATTTCTCCGGCTATGCGGTCCTGTTCGGCCTTTGGAGCTTCGTTCGGCAGGCCCTGGCCTCCGTATAGCTTCCATGTGGAGGGGAGGATTTGGTAGGCGCCGCCGGCGCCGCTGCTCGGATTGACGGCGCCGTAGTTGCCGCCGGACTCGCACATCACGATGTAGGTGGGGATCGAGAAGGGGCCGCCCAGCCAGCGTTCTACCGTGCCTTCGGCGGCGGCGCGGCTGGCGGCTTCGGCGGCCTGCACGTCCTTGATCCAGCCGCCGATCTTCGCTTTGAGACTCGCCAGGGCGGACGAGCGGGCGGCGGCGACCGATTCGAGCTGGGCGGCGGCGGCTTCGGCGGCGGCGCGGACGCCGGCGATTTCTTCGCGCGCCGCCGCGAGGCGTTCGTTGTAGGCGTCGACCCTGACCTTGAGCGCGGCGACGCGGCGCAGGGCGCGGGTCACGGCGCGGCGCACTTCGGCGACCCGGTCCGCCAGGTCGGTGTCGGACTGCTGGATGCGGTCGAGGTATTCGACCCGCGTCGCCAGTTCGTCGATGCTGCCCGAGGCGAGGATCACGCTCGCGGTGCTGGGCGAGCCGCTCTCGTAGATCGCGACCAGGCGGTCGCCGAGGGCGAGACGGGCGCGCCGCAGGCGCGCCTTGGCGACCGCCAGCTCGCGGCGCGTGCGGCGCACCTCAGCGGCCAGGCGCGCCGCCTTTTCCTCGCCGCTCGCCAGCAGGGCGCTGAGCTTGCGCTCGCGCGCGGCGGCGGCCTCGGCTTCGCCTTCGGCGCTCGCCACTTCGGCCTGAGCCGCCTGCAGCCGGCTCGCCAGCGAGGCCGCTTCTTCGCGTCCCGCGCTCAGCTTCTGCTTCAGCGACGAGATGCCGGCGCCGCCCGCGGGCGCGGAGAACAGCGCGGCGAGGCACGCGCAGCCGGCTGCGATTGTCGCGAGCTTTCGCGCCACGAGAGCGCGAGGCTACGCTAGCCCTCCGGCACGTTGCGGGTCGCGGCGTAGGCCGCAATCGCCAGTGCAAGCGCGGCGAGGCCCGCTCCGATGCGGATCTGGCGGCGATAGCGACGGCGCACGTAGCGGACCGCGAAGCGGACCGCCACCTTTCCGAGCGTGTCGTTGGTCACGCCTCCTCCTCCCCACGCTGCCGGATCCGGTGCGCCATCCGCGACTGCAGCGACCAGAGCTCGATGAAGCCCGGCGAGGCGGTCTGCGAGAAGAGGCCGCCCGACTCGGCGAAGCTCGCCAGGTCGGCGTCGTAGACGGCGTTCGGCGAGGAGCGGGTGACGACGCTGACGCTCCCCTTGTAGAGCTTGAGGCCGATCGTGCCCGTCACTTGGGCGTTGACCGCCTCCATGTAGGCGTCGAGGTCGGTGCGCAGCGGCTCCCACCAGAGGCCGGCGTAGACGAGGTAGGCCCACTTCTGGTCGAGGCCGGGCTTGAACTGGTTCTGGTGGATCGTGCCGACCAGGCGCTCGAGCTCCTCGTGGGCGGTGAGCAGGATCGCCGCCGCCGGCACCTCGTAGATGTCGCGCACCTTTAGGCCGACGATCCGGTCCTCGATGTGGTCGACGATCCCGACTCCGTGGCGGCAGCCGATCTCGGCGGCGCGTTCGAGCAGCGCGACCAGCTCCATGCGCTGCCCGTCGAGCGCCACCGGGACGCCCCGCTCGAACTCGACCGTGAGCAGCTCGGCGGCGTCGGGCGCCTCCTCGGGCCTCCTCACCAGCTGGAAGACGTCGGGCTCGGGAGCGTGGTCGAGGTCCTCGATCCAGCGGCCCTCCGAGGAGCGGCCCCAGAGGTTGTCGTCGATCGAGTAGGGCGCCACCTCGGTGCCGCCCTTTACCGGGATGCCGTGCTCGCGGGCGTAGGCGATCTCCTCCTCGCGGCCCATCTGCCAGGAGCGCACCGGGGCGATCGTCTTCAGCTCCGGGGCGAGGGTGGCGACCGTGGCCTCGATCCGCACCTGGTCGTTGCCCTTGCCGGTGCAGCCGTGGGCGATCGTGTCGCAGCCGCCGCGCCGCGCGTACTCGACCGCGAGCTTGGCGATCAGCGGCCGGCCGAGCGCGGTGAAGAGCGGGTATCCGCCGCCGTAGAGCGCGTTGGCCTTGATCGCCGGCGCGACGTAATCGGCGACGAACTCCTCACGGGCGTCGACCACGTGGCACTCCAGCGCTCCGAGCCGCTTCGCCTTCTCCTCGATCGCCTCGTAGTCCTCGCCCGGCTGGCCAAGATTGACCGTCAGGCAGACGACCTCGGCGTCGTAGGAGTCCTGGATCCACTTCAGCATCACGCTCGTGTCGAGGCCGCCCGAGTAGAGCAGCAGGACGCGCCGCACCTCGGCGGGATCGGCCTCGTAGGAGGCGGTGCGGACCTGGGCCGGCGACTCGGTTGCCACTACGGAGCGCCGATGCCGCCGCTGCCGTTTTCTTCTTCGGGCGGGGCCGTGGTGGTCGTGGTGGGCGTCGTCGTCGTGGTGGTCGTCGGCGAGGTTTCGGTTTCGGTGGTCGTCGTCGGCGAGGTTTCGGTCGAGCTCGTCGTCGAGCCGCTGGTCGTCTCGGTGGTCGAGCTCGCTTCGCTCGGCGTCGTCGTCACGGTCGAGGTCGTGCTGCTGCCGCCGTTGCCGGCGATCACCACGACCGCGATCACCAGGCCGACGATCACCGCGATCAGCCCGGCGATCGCCAGCCGCATGTTGCCGTGCGGTCGGTGCTCGTCGTCGGGCTGGCGCATCATCCGGGTTGGGTCCTCGTGCATGTCTCTACTCCTCCGGTCCGAGTATCGCGTCGAGTATCTCGTTGGGGTCGTCGATGTCGAAGCCGCCGCCCAGGCGCTCGGCGATCTCCTCGCGGCTGGCGCCGGAGACGGCCATCTGCGTGGCCAGCAGGCGGGCGCCGGATGCTGCCGAGCGGCGGCCGGCAGGCGGGGTCTCGTCGGCCGGCTCCACCGGGCGCAGGTGCCCCTCGCGGCGCGGCGGCAGCGGCGGGTCGAGCTCGTCGGCGAGCGCGCGCAGGCGCTCGGCGACGATCCGGTCGGCGCGGGCCGAGGCGTCGGCCAGCTCGCGGCGCGCCTGCTCCTCGGCGTCGTCGATCACCTTCGAGGCGGCCTGCTCGGCCGCCTCGACGATCGCCGCCAGGCGCTCGGCCGTGCTCGCCGTCAGGGCGCGCGGCTCGGGTGGACGCTTCTTGGAGCTCATTCAGCGGAGAAGCTTAGGAGGGCGGCGCCGATCGTGGTCACGGCGCGCTCGATCTGATCGGCTTCCACCGTCAGCGGAGGCAGCAGGCGGAGGGTTCCGGGCTCGGGCACGTTGACGATCAGGCCGCGCTCGAGCAGGGCGGCGCCGACCGCGGCGGCGTCGATTCCGTCGTCGAGGCCGACCCCGAGCATCAGGCCGCGGCCGCGCACCTCGCGCACGCCCTCGAGCGCCAGCAGGCCCTCGCGCAGGGCGGCGCCGCGCTCGCGCACGCCGCGCAGCAGCTCCGGCTCGTCGACGATCGCGAGCACGGCGAGGGCGGCGGCGCTCGCCACCGGCCCGCCGGCGAAGGTCGAGCCGTGATCGCCGGGCTCGAGCACCTCGCCCACCTCGGGAGTGGCGATACAGGCGCCGATCGGCATGCCGCCGCCGAGCGCCTTGGCGCTGGTAAGCACGTCGGGGCGCACCGAGGTCTGCTCGTAAGCCCACAACGACCCCGTCCTGCCGATCCCGGTCTGGATCTCGTCGAGGATCAGCAGAGCGCCGACCTCGTCGCAGGCCTCGCGGGCCGCCAGCAGCGCCTCGTCGCTGAGCGGGTAGACGCCGGCCTCGCCCTGGATCGGCTCGATCAGGACCGCGGCGGTGCTCTCCCCCACGGCCTCGCGCAGCGCCGCCGCGTCGTTGAACGGCGCGGCGCGGAAGCCGGGAAGCATCGGCGCCAGGTCGGGGTTCGCCGCCAGCGCCGGGGTCGCCGAGAGAGCGCCGTAGCTGCGGCCGTGGAAGTCGCGCTCGAAGCTGACGATCTCCGGCGCGGAGATCCCGCGCCGGTGGGCGTGCTTGCGGGCGATCTTGATCGCGCACTCGTTGGCCTCGGTGCCCGAGTTGGCGAAGAAGACCCGGCCGCCGAGGCTCGAGCGGCTGAGCCGCTCGGCGAGGCGCACCATCGGCTCGGTGTAGAAGAGGTTCGAGGCGTGCATCAGGCGGCCGGCCTGCTCGCGCACCGCCTCGACCACCTCGGGGTTGCAGTGGCCGACCGAACAGACCGAGATGCCGCCGAGGAAATCGAGGTACTCGCGTCCCTCGGCGTCCCAGAGCTGGGCGCCCTCGCCGCGCACGAACTCGACCGGCGCCCGCCTGTAGGTCCGCATCAGGTAGCGCTGCTCGAGCGCCTGCAAATCGGTGAGGTTCACGGCGTCACCATCGTGCCGATGCCGGCGTCGGTGAAGAGCTCGAGGAGCAGGCTGTGCGGCCGGCGGCCGTCGATGATGTGGGCCGCGCCGGCGCCTCCCTCGATCGCGTCGGCGCAGGCCGCCAACTTCGGCCGCATGCCGCCGTCGATCCCCGCCAGCGCGCCCTTGACCTCCTCGACGCTGGCCCTGGCGATCAGCGAATCGGTGTCGTTTGGGTCTGCCAGCCATCCCTCGACGTCGGTGAGGAAGATCGCCTTGTGGGCACCGAGCTCGGCAGCCACCTTGCCGGCGGCCTCGTCGGCGTTGACGTTGTAGGACTGGCCGTCGCGGTCGGAGGCCGAGGAGGCGATCACCGGGATGTAGTCGGCGGCGATGTGGTTGAGGACGTCGGCGTCGACCCGCTCGATCGAGCCGACGAAGCCGACCTCGTCGGCGTTGGGCACCGGCGAGACGCGGAACAGGGTCCCGTCCTCGCCCGAGAGGCCGACCGCGGGCTGGCCGTGGGCGTTGAGACGCTGGACGATTTCCGAGTTGAGCTTGCCGACCAGGACCATCCGCGCGATCTCGACCGTCTCGGCGTCGGAGACGCGCAGTCCCTCGTGGAAGCGCACCTCGAGGCCGAGCCGCTCCATGTACTGGCTGATTTCAGGACCGCCGCCGTGGACGACGATCGGGTTCATGCCGACGTACTTGAGCAGGACGACGTCGGTGGCGAACGCCTCGCGCAGCGACTCCTCGCGCATCGCCGCGCCGCCGTACTTGATCACCACGGTCTGGCCGTGGAACTGCTTGATGTAGGGCAGCGCCTCGAGCAGGGTCTCGACGTTCACCCCGGCTGCCCGCGACTGTGGCGCCTGCTCGCTCATCTCGCTGCTCCCTTGCTCATGTCGTGTACTCGGCGTTGATCCTGACGTACTCATAGCCCAGGTCGGAGAACCAGACGTGGGCCGAGTGCTCGCCCCGCCCGAGGCGCAGGCCGATCTCGGCCTCCGGCAGGTCCTCGCCGAGCTCGGCGTTGTCGATCGCGCCGGCGCCGATCTCGTGCAGATCCTCGCCGGCCAGCGCCATGCCCGCCGCCTGGGCGATCCGGCCCCAGTTCTGATCGCGTCCGAAGAGGGCGGTCTTGACCAGGGGCGAGTTGGCGATCGCCCGGGCGACCCGCTCGGCCTCGGCCTGCGAGGCGGCGCCGTCGACCTGCACCCGGCCCACCCGAGTCGATCCCTCGCCGTCGGCGACCACCTCGATCGCCAGCTGCAGGAGCACCGCCTCGAGCAGGCCCGCGGGCAGCGGCGCCCCGGCGGCGCCGGTCGCCTGCAGCAGCAGCGTGTCGTTGGTGCTCATCTGACCGTCGACCGTGATCCGCTCGAAGGAGGCGTCGCAGGCGGCCCGCAGGGCCGCCTCGGGGTCCTCGACCACGGCGTCGGTCTGCACGAAGCAGAGCATCGTCGCCATGTTCGGCTGGATCATCCCGCCGCCCTTGGCCTGGGCGGAGATCGTCACGCCATCGGCGCGCAGGGTGCAGCGCTTCGGCCAGCGGTCGGTGGTCAGGATCGCCTCGGAGAAGGCGGCGCCACCGTTCTCGGAGAGCGCCTTGGCGGCGTCGCCGATCCCGCCGAGCACGGTCTCGATCGGCAGCGGCACGCCGATCACGCCGGTCTCGGCGACGGCGACCAGCTCGGGCCGCAGGCCGAGCTGGGCGGCCGCCTCGTCGCACATCGCGACCGCGTCGGCGTAGCCCTGCTCGCCCGTCTCGGCATTGGCGTTGCCGGCGTTGACGACTGCGGCGCGGATCGCGCCCCGCTCGCAGCGCTCGCGGCAGACCCGCACCGGCGCCGCCGAGGAGGCGTTGCGGGTCAGCAGGATCGAGGAGGCGACCCGCTCGGCGTCGCAGACGAGCAGGCCGACGTCGGTCTTGCCGCCGCCCTTCAACCCGCAATGCGCGGCGCCCGCCCGGAAGCCGGGTGGCAGCGCCGCGGGGTCGAGCTCCTCGACCCCCGGTGGCGGGTTGACCCACCGCGACCCGAAGAAATGGTCACCCGGCATGCTCCTCTCCGCGTCCGCCGCCGGGGCGCTCATGCGAGGCCCTCCGTCTCGTCGAGGCCGAGCATCAGGTTGAGGTTCTGCACGCCCTGGCCGGAGGCGCCCTTCCAGATGTTGTCGATCGCCGCGAAGGCGATCGCCCGGCCCCGCTCCTCGACGGTGACGTAGACGTGGCACTCGTTGGTGTCGCGCACGGCCCGCAGGTTCGGTGGGCCGTCGAGCACGCGGACGAACGGCTCGCCCGCGTAGCGCTCGCGGTAGAGCGCCTGCACATGCTCCTTCGACAGCGGCTCGGAGAGCTGCGCGAAGCAGGTCGCCAGCTCGCCCTGGTCGAGCGGCAGCAGGTGCGGCACGAAGCTGACCGGGGCCGGGCTGCCGAGCGCTGCCAGCTCCTGCTCGATCTCGGGCCGGTGGCGGTGGCCCTCGGTCTTGTAGGGGAAGGCGTTCTCGGTCATCGCGCTGAAGTGGACGGTGTCGTCGCTGCTGCGCCCGTAGCCGGAGGTTCCCTGCATCGCCGAGACGTAGGCCTCGGCGACCAGGCCCTTCTCGGCCAGCGGCGCCAGCGCCAGCACGCTCGCGGTCGGGTAGCAGCCGGGGGTCGCCACCAGCTCGGCCTCGCGCAGCTGCTCGCGGTGGAGCTCGGTCAGCCCGTACACGGCGCCCTCGAGCAGCTCCGGCGCGCCGTGCTCGCCGTACCAGCGCTCGTAGGTCGGCAGGTCGCGAAGCCGGAAGTCGGCGGAGAGGTCGACGACGAGCACGCCGAGGCCGCGCAGCGCCGCCACGGTCGGCGCCGAGGCGCCGTGCGGGTAGGCGACGATCGCCGCGTCGACCTCCTCGATCCGGTCGAGGTCGAGCTCGGTCAGGTCGAGTGGCACGCGGTAGCGCGGGTAGAGGTCTTCGAGCCGCCGGCCGGCGTCGCTGCGCGAGGTCGCGGCGACCAGCTCGAGGCGGGGGTGGCGCCAGACGATCTGCGCCGCCAGGGCGCCGGTGAAGCCCGAGGCGCCGGCGACCAGAACCCGCGCCGTCGGCTCGCCCGCGAACGGCTGTGTGAGCGGCTCAGCCACGCAGCGTCCCTCCGATCTTCTCCAGCTCGGCCTCGATCGCGGCCCGCAGCTCGACGACCTCCTCGTCGGTGAGCGTGCGGTCGGACGCCCGGAACTCGAGCCGCAGGGCGAGGCTCTTGCGCCCCTCGCCGACCTGCTCGCCCTCGTAAAGGTCGAAGACCTCGGCGCCCTGCAGCAGCTCGCCGCCGCCGAGCAGGACGAGCCGCCGCAGCTCGGCGGCGGGCACGCCCTCGGGGACGACCACGGCCAGGTCCTGGTGGACGGCCGGGAAGGTGGTCACGTCTTCGTAGACCTCCTCGCCGGTGCGGGCGGCGGCCACCAGGGTCGCGAGTTCGACCTCGAAGGCGGCGGCGGACTCGATGTCCCAGGCGCGCGCGACCAGCGGGTGCAGCTCTCCGATCCAGCCGGCCACGTCTTCCCCGACCCGCACGGCCGCGGAGCGCCCCGGATGCAGGAAGGGCTCCTCGGCCGGCTCGAAGGAAAGCGCCACGCCGAGCTGCCCGGCAAGCGCTTCGAGCACGCCCTTGAGCGCGAAGAGGTCGCCGGCGACCCCCGGCCCGCGCCAGGACCCCGAGACGAGCTCCCCCACCACCACGGCCCCAACCCTGTGCGGCTCCAGGTCAGGCGCCCCCCTCTCGCCGACAAACTCGCCGCCGAACCCGCTGACGGGCCGATTTGTCAAGTCTGCCTTGACATTTAGGCCCGTCGACCCCCGGGGCAGGTAGACGCGGGCGGACTCGTAGAGCGCTACGGAGGGGGTGCCGTGCGAGAGGTTGCGTTGGGTGGCGTCCAGGAGGCTGCCCAGGAGGGTGGTGCGCATGGCGGACTGGTCCTCGGAGAGGGGGTTGTCGATCACGACGGGGGTGGCGCGTGGGTCCTCGGCGGGGATGCGCAGCCGACCGGCCTCGCCCGGGTCGGTGAAGCTCCAGCCGACGATCTCGTCGAAGCCGAGGTCCCGCAGCGCGTCCTCCGCCCGGCGGCGCAGGCGCTGCTCGCGGCTCAAGCCGCCCACCCGGCCGGCGACGGCGGGCAGGGTGCTGGGCAGGTTCTCCTCGAGGCCGTGGACGCGGCCGACCTCCTCGATCAGGTCGACCTCGCGGGTCACGTCGTAGTGGCGGTCGGGCGGCACGGTCACATCGAGCCCCGCGTCGCTCTCAGCGACGCCGAACCCGAGCCGCTCCAGGTAGGCCTTCTGGTCCCCGCGCGGGATCGGCATGCCGAGCAGGCCCTCGACCCGCTCGCCGCGCAAGCCGATCGTCGGCGTCGCCGGGACCTCTGCGGCGACGTCGATCGTCCCCGGCACCAGCTTCGCCCCGCAGAGCTCGACCAGCAGCCGCGAGGCGATCCGCTGGGCCCGCATGCAGAGCTCTGGGTGCAGCTGCTTCTCGAAGCGCGAGGAGGCCTCGGAGCGCAGCGCCAGCAGCCGCGAGGTGCGCAGGATGTTGGTCCCGTTCCAGTTCGCCACCTCGAGCAGGACGCTGGTCGTCTGCTCGGATACCTCGGAGACCTGGCCGCCCATGATCCCGGCGATCCCCGAGGGGCCGTTGGCGTCACAGACCAGCACCGTCTCGGCATCGAAGGTCCGCTCGACCTCGTCGAGCGTGGTCATCTTCTCGCCCTCGGCCGCGGCGCGCACGGTCAGCGCCCCGCCCGGCACCTTGTCGAGGTCGAAGGCGTGCAGCGGCTGGGCGGTGAGCAGCATCGCGTAGTTGGTGATGTCGACGACGTTGTTGATCGGCCGCTGCCCGGCCGCGGCGAGCCGCGCCTGCAGCCAGGTCGGCGAGGGACCGATCGTCACCTCGGTGAAGGCGCGGGCGGTGAAGCGCGGGCAGAGCTCGGGGACCTCGACCGTCACCGAGGCGTAGTCCCCCACCTCGCCGTCACCCTCGGCCGGCGCGTCCTCCAGCCAGGGCTCCCGGGCGAGCGGCGCGGCGCTGATCGCGTGCACCTCGCGGGCGACGCCGTAGACGCCGAAGCAGTCGACCCGGTTCGGCGTCACCTCCAGCTCCAGCACCGCCTCCGACAGCGGCAGCACTTCGTCCAGCGGCGTCCCCGGCACGAGGCTTCCGGTGCGCTTTTCCTCCGCCACGGGGGGATAAGGCGCACCGGAACCGGCGTCCAGGACGAGGATGCCGTCGGGGCTCTCGCCGAGGCCGAGCTCGGCGGCCGAGCAGATCATCCCGGCGGAGCGCACGCCGCGCAGCTTCGCTTCGCCGATCTTCTGGCCGCCCGGCATCGTCGCCCCGGGCAGCGCCACGACCACCGTCTGGCCTGCGGCGACGTTCGGCGCCCCGCAGACGACCGTGCGCTCGCCGTCGCCGGTGTCGACCTGGCAGACGCGCAGCCGGTCGGCATCGGGGTGCGGCTCGGCGCTCAGAACCTTGCCGATCGCGAAGCCCTGCGGCGAGGGCGGCCCGACCGCGCCGACCCGCTCCACCTCGGTGCCGGTCATCGCCAGCCGCTCCGCCAGCTGCTCGGGCGCCATGCCCGGGTCGCAGTATTCGCGCAGCCATGAGTACGGGACCTTCACGACGGCCACCTCACGAGAACTGCTCCAGCACTCGCACGTCGTTGTCGAAGAAGCGCCGCAGGTCCGGCACGCCATGGCGCAGCATCGCGATCCGCTCGACCCCCATGCCGAAGGCGAAGCCCTGCACGCGCTCGGGGTCGTAGCCTTTCGACTCGACGAAGCCGAGCACGTTGGGGTCGACCATCCCGGCGCCGCCGACCTCGATCCAGCCGATCCCCTTGCAGAGGTTGCAGCGCTCGCCGCCGGGCAACGCGCCCGTGCCCTCGCACTGGAAGCAGGAGACGTCGAACTCGACGCTCGGCTCGGTGAAGGGGAAGAAGTGCGGCCGCATGCGCGCCTTGCGCTCGCCGCCGAAGATCGCCCGCAGCATCGCCTCGAGCGTCCCCTGCAGGTCGGCGAGCGTGATCCCCGCGCCGATCGCCAGCCCCTCGACCTGGTGGAACATCGGGCTGTGGGTGGCGTCGGAGTCGCGCCGGTAGACCTTGCCGGGGGCGATCATGAAGATCGGCGGCGGCTGCGCCTCCATGCTGCGCACCTGGACCGGCGAGGTGTGCGTGCGCAGCAGGACCTCGGGGTCGGACTGCACGTAGAAGGTGTCCTGCAGCATCCGCGCGGGGTGGCCGGGTGGGTGGTTGAGCGCCGTGAAGTTGTAGTAGTCGTGCTCGACCTCGGGCCCCTCCATCACCCGGTAGCCGAGCCCGATCATCGTGTCCTCGATCTGCCGCGTGGTGCGGGTGATCAGGTGCGGGTGGCCGACCGGCCGCGGCGGCGCGCCGGGCAGGGTCACGTCGACCCGGTCCGCCGCCAGGCCCGCCTCGAGCTCGCTCGCGTCGAGCGCCGCGCCGCGCTCCTCGATCAGCGCTTCCAGCTTCACGCGCGCCCGGTTGGCGGTCGAGCCGACCGGACCCCTTTCCTCGGCAGGCAGCGCGGCGATCCCGCGCAGGATCGCGGTCAACTCGGCCTTGCGGCCCAGGTAGCGGACCCGCAGCTCCTCGAGCGCGGCGGAGTCCTCCGCGGCCGATATCGCGGCGGCGGCCTCGCTTCCGATCTCCTCGATCCGATCAAGCATCTGGCCTCGCCTCCGGCATGGCGAGCGACGATATCTTCTCGGCGCAAATTGCGGCCACGGCCGCGACGTTGAGCGACTCGGCGCCGTCCGGGCGCAGGGCGATCGTCAGCCGCGCTTCGCAGGCGTCGAGCACCTCGGCCGGCAGCCCCTCGCGCTCGGCGCCGAGGCAGAGGGTCGCGACGCCGTCGAGCCCGGCGAGCGGCTCACCGCCGTGGGCGAGCAGCGCCGCCCGCGGCGCCGGCGTCTCCCCCACCCGGCCGCGCGCCAGCGGCTGACCGAAGACGGAGCCCATGCCGGCCCGCACCGCCTTCGGCGAGAACGGGTCGGCGCAACCGGGACCGAGCACCACGGTGCCGCCGAGCAGGGCGTGGGCGGTGCGGACGATCGTGCCGACGTTGCCGGGGTCGGCGACGCCGTGCAGGTAGAGGCAGGGCGAGCCGCCGGGCTCGGCCCAGCGCTGATCCCAGACCGCGATCGCCCGCGTCCCCGAGCCGAGCGCCGAGACGCCGGCGAGCAGCCGCGGCTCGACCTCCTCGCCCTCGCGCCCACTGCCCGCGGCGACCAGCACAAGGCGCGGCTCCTGGCCCGCCGCGAGCCCGGCCTCGAGCAGGTCCTCGCCCTCGGTGAGGAAGGCGGCCTCGCGCTCGCGGTGCTTGCGCTGGGCGAGCTTGCGCACCAGCTTCAGCTTCTCGTTGTCGGGGCTCTCGATCATCGGCTTCGGTGGGTGTGGTTTTCGGGTCGGGTGTTTCGTCTCCTGGAACGAAAAAGCGGGCCGTAAGACGGCCCGCCCGGGAGAGTGGAGTGTCGCCTGTCCGCGCTAGGCGGCGGCGCCCTCCCGGGCTAGCTCCACGAATCGGCGGAACGCATCGCGGTCGTTGACGGCGATGTCGGCGAGCATCTTGCGGTTGACCTCGACTCCGGCTCCGTCGAGGCCGTGGATCAGTTCGGAGTAGCTCATGCCCTCGAGCCGCGCGGCGGCGTTGATCCGCGTGATCCAAAGCCGCCGGAACTCGCGCTTGCGGTTGCGCCGGTCGCGGTAGGCGTACATCCCCGAGCGCTGCACCTGCTCTTTGGCGAAGCGGTAAGAGGAGTGCTTGCGCCCGTAATAGCCCTTCGCTTCCTTGAGGACTTTGCGGCGCTTCTTGCGCGCGTGGACGGAGCGCTTGACCCGGCTCACTTCGAGCCCCCGAGCAGGTGCCGCACCGTCTTGGTGTCCGACGGGGCGATCTCGACCGGCCGCGCCATCCGCCGCTTGCGCTTCGGCGACTTCTTCTCGAGGATGTGGCTCGAGTAGGCCCGCCGCCCGCGCAGCTTGCCGGTGGCGGTCTTGCGGAAGCGCTTCTTGGCGCCCGAGTGGGTCTTCATCTTCGGCACGGGGTCGCTATTGAAGCAGACGCGCGCGGGCGCCGGGTACTGTGGCGCTCGTGCGCATCGTCTACGTCGTCGGAACGCGGCCCAACTTCGTCAAGACGGCGCCGGTTATTGCCGCCCTGCGCGCCCGTCTGCCGGAGGGCCGTCACGCGATCGTCCACACCGGCCAGCACTACGACCGGCTGATGTCCGAGGTCTTCCTCGAGCAGCTCGGCGTGCCCGAGCCCGACTACATGCTCGAGGTCGGTTCGGGCAGCCACGCGCAGCAGACGGCGAGGGTGATGGAGCGGCTCGAGCCGGTGCTGGAGGAGGAGCGGCCCGACCTGGCAATCGTCCCCGGCGACGTCAACTCGACCGTGGCCGCCGCGCTGACCGCGGCGAAGATGCAGATCCCCCTCGCCCACATCGAGGCCGGCCTGCGCAGCTTCGACCGCACGATGCCCGAGGAGCTCAACCGGATCGTCACCGACCAGCTCGCCGAGCAGCTCTTCATCCACAGCCCCGAGGCCAACGACAACCTGCACGCCGAGGGCATCCCCGCCGAGCGCATCCACCTGGTCGGCAACACGATGATCGACACCCTCGTAGCGCTCGAGGGGCGCTTCCGCGCGGCCGGCGCCGCGGCCCGCCTCGGCGTCGAGCCCGGCGCCTTCGTCCTCGTCACCCTGCACCGCCCCGCCCTGGTCGACGGCCCGCTGCTCGGCGAGACGATCGCGCAGCTCGCCGCCCTCGCCCGCGAGATCCCGGTCGTCTTCCCCGTCCACCCCCGCACCCGCGCGGCGATGGAGTCAATCGAGTCCAGCCACCCAGGCCTCGATCTCTGCGACCCCCTCGGCTACCTCGACTTCCTCTCCCTCACGGCCGACGCCCGCGCCGTCCTAACCGACTCCGGCGGCATCCAAGAGGAGACCACCTACCTGGGCATCCCCTGCTTCACCCTAAGAGCCAACACCGAGCGCCCAATAACCATCACCGCCGGCACCAACACCCTCCTGGGCCTGGACCCCGCCGCCATAGCCCAGATCCCGGAGAAGCTCTCCCTCCGCCCACCGGGCAAACCCAACCCCCCGCCCCTCTGGGACGGCCACGCTTCAGAGCGCATGGCCGACGTGATCGCGTAGGAGGGCGTCAAGCCGAGGTCGGGAAGGGCGTCAGGTACCCCTCCCCAAAACACTCAAGCGAGCCTCCCGGCGAGCGTTTTGGGGAGGGGTACCTGACGGCCTAAGCCGCCGCGTCCGCGTCGTCCGCGGCCTTCTCGGCCTCGTCCGGCTTCTCGTCAGCGCCCTCGCCGTCACCCTTAGCGGCCTCTTTGCCCGGCGCCAGCAACATGCTCATGTTCCGCCCTTCCTGCAACGGATGCGACTCGATCACCGCCAGCCCGTCGAGGTCCTCGAAGAGGCGCTGGAGCAGGGCGCGCCCTCGCTCGGGGTGGGCCTGCTCGCGGCCGCGGAACATGATCGTGATCTTGACCTTGTCCTGCTGGCGCAGGAAGCGCTCGACGTGGCCCTTCTTGGTCTCGTAGTCGTGGTCGGCGATCTTTGGCCGCAGCTTGATCTCGCGAATGTTGACCTGCTGCTGGTGCTTGCGCGCCTGCTTCTGCTTCTGCTCCTGCTCGTACTTGTACTTCGAATAGTCGAGCAGGCGGGTGACCGGCGGCTTCGAGTTGGGCGCCACCTCGACCAGGTCGAGGTCGGCCTCCTGGGCGCGTTTCAGCGCCTCGTTGATCTCGACGACCCCGAGCTGCTCCCCGTCGGCGCCGATCAGGCGCACCTTGGGTACGCGGATCCGCTCGTTGATCCGGGTCGTGTCGCGCTCTGGTGGGCGCCGATCGAACCTGCGCGGGACCGGCACTATCTAAGTGAGGGGGGAAGCTTCAAACGGACGAGGAGTCGGGAGGCGGCAGGCACGGGACGCTCAGCGGCGCGGGGTGTGTGGGGTGCCTGCGATCAAGTGGTCGCAGTATAGACAGAGGCGGCGGTCCGGTGAGGGCCTGGCCTCATCCCGGCTCGCTCTCCGACCGCACGCGGGCGACGAGCTCGGCGGCGCTCATCGCTCCCAGCTCGCCCTGCTCGTGCGAGCGCACGGCGAGCGCGCCGGCCTCCCGCTCGCGATCGCCGACCACCAGCATGTAGGGGTAGCGGCCGAGCTCGGCGTCGCGAATCTTGCGGCCGACCGAGCCGGAGCGGTCGTCGACCTCGACCCGCACGCCGGCCTCGCGCAGCTCGGCGGCGACCCGCTCCGCGTAGGGGTTGTGCTGGTCGGAGACCGGCAGCACGATCGCCTGCACCGGCGCCAGCCAGACCGGGAAGCGACCGGCGTAGTGCTCGATCAGGATGCCGGCGAAGCGCTCCATCGAGCCGAGCAGGGCGCGGTGGATCATCACCGGCCGGTGCGGCTCGTCGTCGGCGCCGACGTAGGTCAGGTCGAAGCGCTCGGGCATCTGGAAGTCGAGCTGGCAGGTGCCGCACTGCCAGGAGCGGCCGAGCGCGTCGGTGACGTGGAAGTCGATCTTCGGCCCGTAGAAGGCGCCGTCGCCGGGGTTGAGCTCGTACTCGCGGTCCTGACGATCGAGCGCCTCGGTCAGCGCCGCCTCGGCCTTCGCCCACTGCTCCTCGGTGCCCATCGACTTCTGCGGCCGGGTCGAGAGCTCGACCCGCACGTCCTCGAAGCCAAAGCGCGCGTAGAGCTCGTCGATCGCCGCGCAGATGTCGGCCACCTCGTCGGCGATCTGCTCCTCGGTGCAGTAGACGTGGGCGTCGTCCTGGGTGAAGGCGCGCACGCGCAGCAGGCCGTGCAGCACGCCCTCGCGCTCGTTGCGCGAGACGCGGCCGAACTCGGCCAGGCGCAGCGGCAGCTCGCGGTAGGAGTGGCGGGTCGAGTCGAAGACCAGGCAGGCGCCGGGACAGTTCATTGGCCGCAGCGCGAGCCGCTTCTCGTCGGACTGCATGAAGTACATCTCGTCGCGGTAGTTCTCCCAGTGCCCGGAGCGGTGCCAGAGCTCCTCGTCGAGCACCTGCGGCGTGGCGATCTCCTTGTAGCCGCGCTTGCGCAGCTGGGCCTGGACCTCGGCCTCGATCAGGTGCAGGAGGGTGGTTCCGTTGGGCAGCCAGAAGGGCATGCCGGGCGCCTCCTCGCGAAGCATGAAGATGCCGAGCTGGGGTCCGAGCTTGCGGTGGTCGCGCTTCTTCGCCTCCTCGATCCGCTCCAGGTGCGCCGCGAGGTCCTTCTTCGAGAAGAAGGCGGTGCCGTAGATCCGGGTCAGCATCGGGCGGCTCTCGTCGCCGCGCCAGTAGGCGCCGGCCAGCGAGCTGAGCTTGATTGCCTCGATCCTGCCGGTGGAGGGCCCGTGCGGGCCGCGGCAGAGGTCCTCGAAGGGGCCGTTGCGGTAGAGCGAGACGGTCTCCACGCCTTCGTCGGCGATCAGGTCGCGGATCAGCTCGACCTTGTAGTCCTCGCCCTGGCCCGCGAAGATCTCGATCGCCTCGGCGACCGGCACCTCGCGTCGCTCGAAAGCCTCGTCGGCCTCGATGTGGGCGCGCATCGCCGCCTCGATCCGCTCCAGGTCGGTGTCGGTGACCTTGACGTCGTCAGGGAAGTCGAAGTCGTAGTAGAAGCCGCTCTCGATCGCCGGCCCGATCGTCACCCTGGTGCCGGGGTAGAGCTCCTGCACCGCCTCGGCCATCACGTGCGCGGCGTCGTGGCGGATCAGCGCCAGCGCCTCGGGGTCGCGGTCGGTGAGGATCGAGATCTCGACGCCGTCGGGCAGCGCCGCCGAGAGATCGCGCAGCTCGCCGTCGACCGAGATCGCCAGCGCCGCCTTGGCCAGCCCCGGCCCGATCGCCGCGGCGGCGTCGGCGCCCGTCGCCCCGTCGCCGAGCTCCAGCGCCGTCCCGTCGGGCAGCGTCACCGTGACCTTCTCCGTAGCCGCCTCCATCGGCCCATCGTACGCAAGCCCCCCATCCGCTGACTTCGTCTTTTGGGACGTATATGCCCACCAAAGGGCGAAGTCAGCGGGTCGGGTGGCTGCCCTGGCGGGCTTGGCGGACTTCTATGGGGGGGCAGGGGGTGTTGCGGGGCAGCTTGCCGGGGCGGCGCCAGAGGGTGTACGGGCCGGCGACGCGCTGCAGGCGGAGGCCGGGCAACGGGGGGCGGCGCGAGTCGCCTTCGGCGATCACGTAGCGGACGCCGGCAGGAGGGTGGCCGTTGGCTTCGCCTGCCGCGGCGATGCAGACGCGGCCGCCGCGCAGCTCCCAGGAGATGTAGGGCGTGCCGTGTTCGTCGGCGAGCAGCTGCCGGGAGGCGAGGACCAGGGTCGGGCCTTCGCCGACCTCGCTGCGCAGCTCGGCGAGGCCCGGCGAGTAGGACGCGGGACCGACCGGCGCATTGGCGAGGGCGAGCAGCGAGCAGGCGCCCGCCGCCAGCAGGTAGAGCCAGGTGACCGGGCGGCGCAGCAGCGGCAGGACGATGACGAGGGCGAGGAGCGGCGCGCCGATCTCGATCGCCTTGGCGGCGGTGTAGGGGGTTCCGCCGATCCGCGCCGCCGCGTAGGCCAGCGCCGCGGCGGCGAGCCCCGAGAGCAGCGCCGTCTCCCGGCGGCGCCAGCAGATGACGAGGCCGTAGAGCAGGAGGATCGAGGCGAAGGCGGCGCCCAGGAAGTAGCCGAGCGCCGGCACGGCGCCGTCGCCGGGGCTGAGGCGAAAATCGCCCGAGGGCCAGATGCCAAGCGCCTCGAAGGGCGAGATCTGGCCGAAGAGGTTTCCCAGGCCGGGGCCGTTGGGGTCGAAGGTCTCGAACGAGCGGAAGTCGATCATGCGGCCGATCTCGGGGGCGATCAGGACGGCGAACAGCAGGGACGCGATCAGGACGGATCTCACGACCGCGGGTCCTATCGCTGCAGGGGACCCACCACCCCTTCCGGTCGCTAAAGCGTCCTCAGGGGTGGTTCCCCCTACAGCGCCACCCGCGGGTGGGTGGTAGCGGCTGACGACGAGCTGCGTCAGCGCCCAGATGACCGCGGCGCCGAACAGCCAGATCAGGCCCGGGAAGCTGTAGGTGTAGACGCTGCCGGTGGCGAGGAGTGCTGCTGGGACGAAGCGGAGGGGCTGGGATCGCCAGGTGGGGTTTGAGCTTGCCTCCCTCAGGGAGAGGACGAAGGCCAGGAAGAGGAGGGCTTGGAGGGTCTCCTTGAAGGCGCCTTGGGCGAAGTAGGAGGCGGTCATGTAGGTGAGGCCGACCACCAGGGACGCTGGGATGCGGAGGGTCGGGGGGTGGTCGGCGAAGACCGTGAGGGCGGTCAGGGTGGCCAGGACGGAGATCGCGATCGTCAGGCCGGCGAAGCCTTGGACGAGGTTGATGCCGAGGCCCTTGCTGAGGGCGACGACGATCGCGTGGGGGCCAAGGGGGTAGCCCTGATGGAGCAGCTGCGAGCCCTCGCCGTGGGCCAGGCGGTCGGTCGCCAGCAGGTGCTGGGACATGTCGGGGTTGAAGCTGGTGCCGAGGATGCCGAAGTGACCTTCGGCGACGAACGGAAGCGCGGTGGCGGCGAGCGCGAGCAGGGCCACCGGCCAGCCGGCGCGCAGCGCCCCTCCCCCGCCCTCTAGCCGGCCGCGCAGGTAGAGCACCGCGGCGCCGGCGAGGACCGGGACGAGGATCGCGGGCACGGTCCCATGCCCGGGGAGGCGCACCGTCCCCCAGCAGATCGCGCAGAGCAGCGCCAGCCCGACCGCCGGCGCCAGCCACGACCAGCGCCGCACGCCGCAGAGCGCGATCGCCGCCTGGCCGATCGCCGGCGAGGCGAGGCAGACGGCCAGCGTTGCTGCGTAAGTCCCGATCACGAGGCCGCGAGCCTAGATGGCAGGCAGGCCGGTATGGGCGCTACTGGGCTCGAACCAGTGACCTCCAGCTTGTCGAGCTGGCGCTCTCCCAACTGAGCTAAGCGCCCGGGGGACTTGAATCTAGCGGAGAAGCCGTCCGGGGGTCCGCGGCAAACCACGCACGACGGGGCTCAAGCCCGGCCTTGCAAGAGCCGATGCAACGGGTGCAACTTTCCAGCACACGCGGTGTTTATTGACCAGCATCGCCGATCCAGACTTGAGGACTGACGAGCCAGGGAAACGCAGAGCTCACTGGTGGCACGTCCTTCGGAAGCAGAGGGCCCCGCAAGGGGCCCTTTTCCGTTCCGGCCTCAGGGGTGGTCGACCGGCATGTGCCAGCGGTGCGGGTGCAGCAGCGCGTCGGTGGCCGCCGGGCCCCAGGAGCCGGGCTCGTAGGTCTCGACCGGTGGCGGCCTGCGCATCACGGGGTCTGCCACCTCCCAGAGGCGCTCGATCGCGGCCGAGGTAGTGAACAGCGTGCGGTCGCCGACCATCACGTCGTGGATCAGGCGCTCGTAGGCGTCGAGCGCCGCCTCCGGTCCACCGAAGCTGTCGGCGTAGCTGAAGCGCATGTGAGCTTGGCCGAGGCGCATCTTCGGGCCCGGCACCTTGGCCAGGAAGGTGGCCGAGATGCTGCCCGGGTCGCCGAGCTCGAAGGTCAGGTGGTCGTGGCCGAACTCCTCGGCGACCTGGCTGCAGTCGATCGGGAACATGCGGCGCGGCGGCTCGGAGAAGGCGACGGTGAGCAGGTGGTGGGTGGCGGCCAGGCGCTTGCCCGAGCGCAGGAAGAAGGGCACGCCCTCCCAGCGCCAGTTGTCGACGAAGGCGCGCAGGGCGACGAAGGTCTCGGCGTCGGAGTCGGCGGCCACCCCCGGCTCCTCGCGGTAGCCGGCGTACTGGCCGCGCACCACGTCGACCGGCGCCAGCTCGCGCATCGAGTCGAAGACCTTCTCGCGCTCCCCCATCAGCGCCTTCGGGCCGAGCGAGGTGGGCGGCTCCATCGCGACGAAGCTGAGCACCTGGAAGAGATGGGTGACGATCATGTCGCGGAAGGCGCCGGTTTCCTCGTAGAAGCCGCCGCGCCCCTCGACCGAGAGCGTCTCGGGCACGTCGATCTGGACGTGGTCGATGTGGTTGCGGTTCCAGATCGGCTCGAACATGCCGTTGGCGAAGCGCAGCGCCAGCAGGTTCTGCACCGCCTCGCGGCCGAGGTAGTGGTCGATTCGGAAGATCTCCTCCTCGGCGAAGACCGAGCGGACGAGCGCGTCCAGCTCGCGCGCGGAGGCGAGGTCGCGGCCGAAGGGCTTCTCCATGATCACCCGCGCCCCCTTGCCGAGCCCATGTGCGGCCAGCTGCTCGACCGTTCCGGCGGTGGCGGCCGGGGGCAGCGAGAGGTAATGCAGGAGCCGAGCGCCGCCGAGCTCCTCGCGGGCCGCGCACACCACCCGCTCGAGACCGTCGTACCCATTGCCGATCGAGGCGGCGCCGAGCATCGCCGCGAAGCGGCTCCAGGCGCCCGGCTCCCCCGGACGCCGGCCGGACCCGCAGACGGCCTGCCGTGCCAGCTCGACGAACTCCTCGTCTCCGAGCGCCCCACGCGAGACGCCGATCAGCCGGAAGCGCTCCGGCATCAGGCCGGCCTCGAAGAGGTGGAAGATGCCCGGCAGCAGCTTGCGCCGAGCGAGGTCTCCGGTCGCGCCAAACAGCACGATCACGTGATCCGCGGGCAGGGTGACCTCGGCCGTTGCCTGCGGCGCCTCTGCGAGCTCAACCGGCACCGGACCAGCCTTGCAGAATCCCGCCGCCGACTGACTGGCCGGATGTTCTACCCGGCATGCCGGAAATCGCTCTCCGCTCGTCACGTTCACTTAGCGTGTCCGCGGTGAGCGAACAGGGACAGCTCCTCGCCAGGCTGCCATCCACGCGGGCGGAGCCGGGCCGGGAGGCCGTCGCCGAGGAGTCCAGCGCTTCGGAGAAGCGCCGCGGCCTGCGCCTGCCCCTGCTGCGCGGCGGCGCGCTCAGCCGCGAGGCGCGCGAGGAGCGCGCCCAGGCGAAGGAGCTGCGCAAGGAGCACATCTTGGTCGAGGCCGCCAAGCAGGCCTTCTTCAAGACGCCCGCGGGGCGTGCCCGCCTCGCCTACAAGCGAGGTCACCAGCTCTTCCAGTACGAGCTCGCGGTCGGCGCACTCGAGCCGACGGTCGTCCCCAGCAGGATCGGCTCCCCGGCTCGCGAGACCACCGACCCGGTCGACATCCTCAACTCGGTCACGGTCGAGGGCTGGAAGCTGGTCACCGGCAAGTTCTTCAACTCCGAGATGCACGGCGGTGTGGTCGGCTGCTACCTCTTCAAGCGCTCGCAGAAACGGCGCCAGCCGATGAACAACCCGTGGCAGGCGCGGTCCTGATTAGGCCACGTAGCGCAACTACATCGGGTTACTTGAGTTCTTCTCTATAGACCGCGGCGACCGCGACGGGAAGCGTCCCCATGGATGGCTCCCCGCAGCGAACCACAACCCGCGCTTGGCCAGGCAATCCGCCGCTTACGCAAAGAGCGGCGCTTGAGCCAGGAGGAACTGGGCCATCAGGCCGAGATCCACCCGACCTGGATCTCCCACATCGAGTCCGGCCGGACCAACCCCGCCTGGGGGACCGTGCGACGCATCGCCGCCGTGTTCGAGGTGCGCCTCTCGGAGGTCGTGCTGCTGGCCGAGCGCATTGGCGACGAGGACGACGGCCAACGGTTCTGAGCACCGCGACTCGGCGCTCTCGGCGCCGGCGCGGCTAACGCAGTAGATCCACGACGCTCCCTACGTGCGGATCCACATACATAGAGATGTCTCTCCTCCCTCGAGTAACCCCAGAAGAGACGCTGGCAGGCTAACCGATTGAGCGGTTTGACGCAAGCCGTTTTTGAATTGGGACTTGCTCCGGTCAGATCTCAAACACCAGCTGGTTCGGCGGCTCGCAGCCCGGCGAGCACCCTCTCGGCGACCGCCTCCCCGCTGAGGCCGACCTCGGCGCGCAGCAGCGCCGGCTTGCCGTGGGTGACGTAGCGGTCGGGCAGGCCGACGCGCATCACCCGGGCCCGCTCGCTGGGGCCGTCGGCGAAGGCGTCCTCGAGGTGCTCGAGCACGCCGGCGCCGAAGCCTCCCGGCAGCACGTTCTCCTCGATCGTCACCAGCAGGTCGTGCTCGCGGGCGAGCCGCTCGATCAGCTCGGCGTCGAGCGGCTTGGCGAAGCGGGCGTCGGCGACCGTCGGCGCCAGGCCGTGCTCGGCGAGGATCGCGGCCGCGTCGAGCGCCACCGCAACGCCGTAGCCGTAGCCGAGCAGCGCCACCCGCTCGCCCTCGCGCAACAGCTCGCCGCGGCCGATCGGGATCTCTTCGGCGCGCGCCGGCAACTCCACGCCCTCGGCCGCCCCGCGCGGGTAGCGCAGTGCCGCCGGCCCGTCGTGGGCGATCGCGGTGCGCAGCATGTGGACCAGCATCGCCTCGTCGCGGGGCGCCATCAGCACCACGTTGGGGATCGGCCGGAAGTAGGAGACGTCGAAGGCGCCGTGGTGAGTCGGGCCGTCGTCGCCGACCAGGCCGGCGCGGTCCATCGCGAAGGTCAGGTCGAGCTCCTGCAGGCAGACGTCGTGGATGATCTGGTCGTAGGCGCGCTGCAGGAAGGTCGAGTAGATCGCGCAGACCGGCTTCGTCCCCTGGATCGCCAGCCCCGAGGCGAGCAGCACGGCGTTCTGCTCGGCGATGCCGACGTCGTAGTACTGCTCGGGCAGCTCGTCGGCCAGCGTCTGCAGTCCCGTCCCCCCCGCCATCGCCGCGGTGATCCCGACCACGCGCGGGTCGCGCCGCGCCTCGGCGACCATCGCCTCGCCGAAGACCTTCGTGTACTGCGGCGGGGCGCCCGGAGCGGGGCGCTCTTCGAGCAGTTCGGGGGCGCCGTTGACGATCGAGTTGGGCTTGGCGGCGTGCCATTTCTCCATGCCCTCGAGGCCACCCTCCTCCGCCGGAGAGAAGCCCTTGCCCTTGACCGTGTGGATGTGGACGACGACCGGCCGGTCGGCGGCGAAGGCCTCGCGCAGGGCATCGCGCAGAGCGTGCACGTCGTGGCCGTCGATCACGCCCATGTAGGCGAGGTCGAGCTCCTCGAAGAAGAGCCCGGGCGCCCAGTAGGCCTTGATCGCCGACTTGACCTCGGGGCCGAGCCGTTCGATCCGCCGGCCGAGGCCGAGCGGCAGCTTGGTCAGCCGGTCCTCGACCCCCTCGCGGGCGTGGTAGAGACGCGGGTTGAGGCGGACGCGGTTGAAGTAGCGCGAGAGCGCGCCGACGTTGGGCGAGATCGACATCCCGTTGTCGTTGAGCACGATCACGACCGGCGTCTGCAGGCCGCCCGCCGCGTGCAGCGCCTCGTAAGCGACGCCGCCGGTCAGCGCCCCGTCGCCGATCACGGCCGCGACTTTCCCGTCCTCGCCGATGCCCTTGCGCATCGCCTCCTTCAACCCGACCGCGTAGCCGATCGAGGTCGAGGCATGCCCGGCGCCCATGATGTCGTGCTCGGACTCGAAGACCGAGCAGAAGGGGGCGAGGCCGCCGTACTGGCGGATCGTCGGCAGGCCCTCGCGGCGCCCGGTGAGGATCTTGTGGGGGTAGGCCTGGTGACCGACGTCCCAGAGCACCTTGTCGCGCGGCGAGTCGAGCAGGCTGTGCAGGGCGACGGCGAGCTCACAGGTGCCGAGGTTGGCGCCGAAATGCCCGCCGATCTCGCCGATCGTGTCGATGATGTAGGTGCGCATCTCCTGCGCGACCTGCTGCAACTGCTCGTCATCGAGGCCGTGCAGGTCAGCCGGCCCGTCGATGCCCTCGAGCAGGCGTCTCGCCTCGTCGTTGTGGTGTCCGCTGTCGCTCATTCGTTCCTGGTGAAGATGTAGTCCGCGATCCGCCTCAGGTCGCCCGTCTCGCCGCCGGCCGCGGCCAGCGCCTCGGTCGCTTTGGCGTGGGACTCGGCCGCCAGCTCGCGCGCCCGCTCGAGGCCGAAGAGGCTGACGTAGGTGAGTTTGCCGTGTCGCTCGTCGGTTCCATGTCGCTTGCCGAGCTGCTCCGCGCTGCCGGTCACGTCGAGAATGTCGTCGACGATCTGGAAGAGCACGCCGAGCTCGCTCGCGAATTGGCGAAAGGGGATTGTCTCAGGTTCGGCGACGCCCTCGAGGGTCAACGCCACGCCGACGCTGGCGGCGATCAGCCGGCCGGTCTTCAGCTCGTGCAGGGCGCGCAACCGCTCGGCGTCGCGTTCGGCGACCGCGACGTCGACGTACTGGCCGCCGACCATGCCGTCGACGCCGGTGGCGGCGCTCAACTCGCGCAGCGCGCCGAGCACGCGGGCCGGCTCGCCCGGCTGCTCGCAGGCGAGCCGCATCGCCTCGGCGAAGAGGCCGTCGCCGGCGAGGATCGCCACGTCCTCGCCGAAGCGCACGTGCGCGGTCGGTTGGCCGCGGCGCAGCTCGTCGTCGTCCATCGCCGGCAGGTCGTCGTGAATCAGCGAGTAGGTGTGGATCATCTCGATCGCGCAGGCGATCGGCAGCAGGCGCCCCGGCTGCGCGCCCAGCGCCCGGCCGGTGGCCAGGGTCAGCACCGGGCGCACCCGCTTGCCACCCGCCAGCAGCGAGTAGCGCATCGCCTGCTCGAGCCCGGCCGTCGGCGCCGTCGCCGGGAAGCGCAGCCGCTCCAGCTCGGCATCGACCAGGCCGCGCAGCTCCTCGGGATAGCTCACCCGTCCGACTCGCGCAGGCTCCGGTTGGTCTCCTCGACCGCCTCGCCGGCCAGCTCCGCCGCCTCGCTCGCCAGCTCGGCGGCGCGGGCGTCGTCGACCGCGGAATCCTCGAGCTCGCGGGCGATCGCGCCGAGCCGCTCGGAGATCTCGCGCAGGCGGCTCACCGGACTCCCTCGCGCTCGCGGGCGATCGCGCCGAGCACCCCGTTGACGAAGCCGGGCGCGTCGGCGCCGCAGTACTCCTTGGCGAGCTCGACCGCCTCGTCGATCGCCACCTCGACCGGCACGTCGTCGCTGTGCTCGATCTCGTACAACGCGACCCGCATCGCGTTGCGCTCCAGCGGCGCGATCCGCTCCAGCTCCCAGCCCTTGGCGTGGGCGGCGATCGCCGCGTCGAGCTCGGAGCGGTGCGCCTCCACCCCGGCCGCCAGCTGCTTTGTAAAGGGGCGCGAATCGGCCACCAGCTCGTCGAGCGGGCGGCCGGTCACGTCGCGCTGGTAGCAGGCGAAGACGGCGTCGCGGCGTTGGTCGGAGCGGCGCATCGGAGACCTATTCTCGCGCCCCGGCCGGTCGGGCCGGCCTACGCACGCGAGACGTACTCGCCGCTGCGGGTGTCGACGCGGATCGACTCGCCCTCCTCGATGAAGAGCGGCACCTGCACGGTCACCCCGGACTCCAGCGTGGCCGGCTTGCTGCCGCCTCCCGAGGCGGTGTCGCCCTTGACGCCGGGCTCGGTCTGGGTGACCTTCATCTCGATGGCGCTCGGCACCTGTACGTCGCTGGCCCGCTCGTCGACGAAGAGCACCTCGACCTCGTCGTTGGGAAGCACCCAGCGCATCGCCTCGCCGGCCACCTCGCGCGGGATCTCGAGCTGCTCGTAGTCGCGCGTGTCCATCAGGACGACCGCGTCGCCGGAGTCGTAGAGGTACTGCATCTTGCGCGACTCGGTGCGCACCGGGCGGAACTTCTCGCCGGCGCGGAAGGTCTTGTCCTGCACGGTGCCGTCCTCGATCTTGCGCAGCTTGGTGCGCACGAAGGCGCCGCCCTTGCCCGGCTTCACGTGCTGGAACTCGACGATCCGGAAGATCGTCCCGTCGATCTCGATGTGCGAGCCGTTGCGGAATTCGTTGGTGCCGATCACCGCGCGAATCCTAGGGGAGGCAGGGCGCCTCGCGCCTTGTCCGAACCGCAACATTGGCCGGCGGCGGGGGTCGTTAACGTGGAGGAAGGGAATGAAGGGGGTCCGCATCCGCACACTGGCGATCTCAGCCGCCACCGTCGCTCTGCTCGCGGCCGCGCCCGCGGCGCATGCCGAAGAAGGCCCGAGCCGCGCCGAATACGTCGAACGGGTCGAGCCGATCTGCAAGGCGAACACCGAAGCGAACAAGCGGATCCTGAAGAACGCCAGGCAGCGGGCGAGGAGCAAGCAGCAGCGCCAGGTCTCGCGCGCCGGTGGACAGTTCATCCACGCCTCGAAGACGTTCGAAAGCGCGGTCGACAAACTGGCCCAGGTGCCGCGGCCCCCGGCCGACGAACCGCGCCTGCTGAAGTGGTTCGGGCAGCTGCGGATCGTCGGCACGAACCTGCGCAAACTGGGCAAGGCGCTGAAGCTGGGCAACAAGATCCTCGCCGCGCACGAACAGATCCGCGTCGAACGTGCCGCCAACGCCTCCAACAACGTCGGCTTCGTCTTCGAATTCCACTACTGCCACCTGACCCAGTCGCGCTTCACCTGAGCCAAGCGCCGGGCGGGCGCAAGAAACGCCGCACTGCGGACGTTTGTTCGAATCGACATACTGCCCGCACCCGTGGACGAAACGCCTGGACTACTCGACAAGCTCCTGCGCACGCCCGGCCCCTCCGGCTACGAGGGCCCGGCGGCCGCGGTCTGGCGCGAGGCGGCTTCGTTTGCCTCGCTCTCGACCGACGGGATCGGCTCCTCGGTCGCCCGCGTCGGCGATGCTTCGCCGCTGCTCGCCATCGTCGGCCACATCGACGAGATCGGCCTCGTCGTCCGCCACATCGACGAGAAGGGCTTCCTCTGGTTCGCGCCGATAGGGGGCTGGGACCCGCAGATCCTGGTCGGCCAACGGGTAGAGGTGCAGGGCCCCGGCGGGCCGGTGCTCGGCGTGGTCGGGCGCAAGCCGCTGCACCTGCTTGACGCCGAGGCGCGCAAGAAGGTGGTCGAGATGAAGGGTCTGCACATCGACGTCGGGGCCTCGAATCGCGAGCAGGCCGAAGAGCTCCTCCGCGTCGGCGACCCGGTCGTGATCGCCGGCGAGCCCCTGCGCCTGGCCAGCGGCCGGCTCGTCTCCCGCTCGCTCGACAACCGCCTGGGCGCCTACATCGTGCTCGAGGCACTGCGCCGCTGTGACGAGCGTGGTCCACTGGGCACCAGCGTCGCGGCAATCGCCGCCGTGCAGGAGGAGATCGGCCTCTTCGGTGCCCGCACCTCGACCTTCAAGGTCGAGCCCGACCTGGCGATCGTCGTCGACGTGACCCACGCCACCGACGCCCCCGGCGTCGACGAGAAGGAGTTGGGCAGTCACCCGCTCGGCTCCGGCCCGGTGATCTACCGCGGAGCGACGCTCTCGCCACGGGTCTTCGAGTTACTGGTCGCCGCCGCCGAGCGGGCCGGGGTCGAGCACACGGTCGGGGCGACCGGCAACTCGACCGGCACCGACGCCGACGCGGTCCAGTTCGCCCGCTCGGGCGTGCCCACCAGCCTCGTCTCGGTGCCCCTGCGCTACATGCACTCGCCGGTCGAGACGGTCGACCTGAACGACGTCGAGGCCGTGATCGAGCTGATCGTCGCCTTCGCCGAGAGCCTCAGCGCGGACGTAGATCTCGCACGCTGACTCTGACGAGGCCCGTCAGTTAGCTACGAAGACTCGGTCGCGGCCTTCGGCCTTTGCCGCGTAGAGGGCCGCGTCGGCGCGGGCGACGAGGTCCTCGGTGTCGACCGTGTCCGGCTTGGTCATCGCGGCGCCGATGCTGATCGTCACCCCGACGCCCGCCGGCCGCCGCTCGCGGACCGCCCGCCGCAGGCGCTCGGCGACCCCGACCGCGTCCGCCTTGCTCGCCCCCGGCAAGACGACGAGGATCTCCTCGCCGCCGATCCGGTAGATCGAGTCGCCGGCGCGCAGCACGGCTCGCATCGTGTAGGCGACGTCCTGCAGGACCGTGTCCCCGGCTGCGTGGCCTAGACGGTCGTTGACCCGCTTGAAGTGGTCCAGGTCGCAGAGCAGCAGGGCGTGAGACCGGCCGGCCTCGTCGCGGCTGGGCTGGCCGTGAAGCTGGGCGAGGCGCTGCTCGAGCGCGTTGCGGTTGAAGAGCCCGGTGAGCGGATCGAGCGTCGAGCGGCGGCGGTGGGCGCGGTCGGATTCGACCAGGGCCCCGGAGAGGATCACCGTGCTGAGGATCAGGGCCGCGGTGGCGACCAGCGCCTGGCTGTGCGCGGCGGCGCCGGCCGGGTCGACGCCAACCGTGCCGGCGAGGAAGACCGCGAGCAGGTAGACCGTGCCGACGACCATGCCCCAGGGGTCGAAGCGGGCGCCGAGGGTGACGCCGGGCAGCGCGAACCACATCAGCACCGGACTGGTCGGGCCGCCGGTCGAGACCACCGCGCCGGCAAGCAGCAGCGGCAGGAAGCCCCAGGCGCCGGCGATCCACAGCCAGGGCCGTTCGCTGCGCTGCATGAAGCGATCGGCGACGGCGAAGCCGCAGAACCCGGCGGCCAGCGGCCCCAGCCAGACCCAGCCGACCGCCGGCCCGGAGGAGGCGAGCGCCAGGGCGAGGATCGCGAAGCAGGCCGTGCGGTAGCGGCGCACGCGATGCTCCATGTCGAGCAGGCGGTCGCGGCGCGCCCCGCGCAGGCTGTCGGCGGTGGTCGTCATGCGGCCCCATCGACCGCCGGGCGCGCCTCGCTTAAGCCTGCACTCAGTCCACCAGTTGAAGATCCTTGGGCAAGGCGCTGAGGTTGCGGTGGCCGTCGGCGGTGACGACGACGAGGTCCTCGATGCGGACGCCGAGCTCGCCGGGGAGGTAGATGCCGGGCTCGATCGTCACCACTTCGCCGCTGGCGAGCACGTCCTCGGAGCGCTGCGAGACGCGCGGCTCCTCGTGCACCTCGAGCCCGACCCCGTGGCCGAGGCCGTGGCCGAAGCGCTCGCCGTGGCCGGCGGCGGCGATCAACTCGCGAGCGACGCCGTCGACCTCCTCCGCCCGGGCGCCGGCGCGCACCGCCGCCAGCGCCGCTTCCTGGGCTCCGAGCACGGTCGCGTAGACCGCGCGGGCCGCCTCGCCCGGCTCGCCGGTGGCGAAGGTGCGGGTCCCGTCCGAGCAGTAGCCGTCGAGCTTCGCGCCCATGTCGAAGACGACCAGCTCGCCGCGGCCGATCTCGCGCTCTCCCGGCTCGGCATGCGGCAGGGCGCCGTTGGGGCCGGCGGCGACGATCGTCGGGAAGGAGGGCTCCGCCCCCAGCTCGCGCATCCGCGCCTCGGCGGCGCGCGCCACCTCGAGCTCGGTGCGGCCGGTCAGGCCGTCCTCCAGCGCCCGGCGCCAGATCTCGTCGGCGAGCTCCGCGGCGGCGGCGATCGCCGCCAGCTCGGTCTCGTCCTTGACCCGGCGCAGCTTCTCGACCGTTCCCCCCGCGCCCTCGAGGGCGACGCCCTCGTCGACTTTCTCCTTCAGCTTCTCGAAGGTGCGCACGGCCATCTGGTGGTCTTCGAACCCGGTGCGGCCGGCGAGGTGCTCGGCGATCCCGCCCAGCCAGTCGTCGCGGACGGTGACCACCTCCCAGTCCTGGACCTCGGCCTCGGCTCGCTCGGTGTAGCGAAAGTCGGTGAGGAAGACGCGGGTCTCGCCGCCGCAGACGCAGGCGCCGTTGGTGCCGCCGAAGCCGGTCAGGTAGCGGACGTTGACCAGGTCGGTGACGAGCAGGCGGTCGAGCTCGCGCTCGGTGACCAGCGCCGCGAGCCGCTCGCCGCGGTCCGCCATCAGGCCGAGCCCGTGCCCAGCTTGCGGGCGAGCAGCTCGAGCGCCTCGCGGTAGCCGTCCTGCCCCTTGCCGCCGATCTTCGCGAGGACGAGGCCGTCGAAGACCGAGAGCTTGCGCCAGCCCTCGCGCGCCTCGACGTCGGAGAGGTGGACCTCGACCGCGGGCACGGCGGCAACCGCGAGCGCGTCGGCGATCGCCCGGCTGTAGTGGGTCCAGGCGCCGGCGTTGACGAGCGCCGCGTCGGCCAGCTCGGGCACGCGGTGCAGGTATTCGCAGAACTCGCCCTCGGCGTTGGTCTGGAAGAAGATCGCTTCCAGACCCAACTCATGCGCCCAACGCTCGATCTTCGCCTCCAGCTGGTGCAGCGAGAGCCCCCCGTAGACCGCCGGATCGCGCCGCTCGAGGATGTCGAAGTTGACGCCGTGCAGGACGGCGACGCGGTTGTGGGCGGTGGTCACGGAAGCAGCTCCTCCACGGCGGCACGGACCCTATCCGGGTCGACCGGCTGCCCGGTCCGGGGGGCGCCCGGCTCGGCGAGCAGGACGAAGCCGACGCCCACTGCGGTGCGCTTCTTATCGCGCCGCAGGGCGTCGAGGGTGGCCTCGACCTCGACCGCGGGGTCGAGCGAGGTCGGCAGGTCGTGGCGGGTGAGGATCGCCTCGACCTCGTCGCGCAGTGCCGGCGCGTCGGAGAGGCGCAGCGCCGCGAGCAGGCCGAGGCCGATCGCCTCGCCGTGTCGGTAGCGCCGGTAGCCGCTGGCCGCCTCGATCGCGTGTCCTACCGTGTGCCCGAGGTTGAGCGCCTGGCGCAGGCCTGCGTCGCGCTCGTCGGCGGCCACCACCTCGCACTTGTAGCGGGCACAGGCGAAGACGAGATTCGCGAGCGAATCGGGCTCGAGCCGCTCGAGTTCCCGCGCCTCCTCCCACAGCTTGCCGCCCGCCAGCAGGCCCGTCTTCAGGAGCTCGACGAAGCCGGCGGCGAGCTCCTCGCGCGGCAGGCTGGCGAGGGTGGAGGTGTCGGCGAGCACCGCCGCCGGCAGGTGATAGGCGCCGGCGTAGTTCTTGCCCTCGGGGAGGTCGACGCCGGTCTTGCCGCCGTAGGCGGAGTCGACCTGGGCGACCAGCGTGGTCGGCACCTGGATCACCGGCACGCCGCGCTGGTAGAGGTGGGCGCAGAATCCCGCCAGGTCGCCGACCACGCCGCCGCCGAGGGCGACGACGTGGTCCTCGCGGGTCATCCCGGCCCGGGCCAGGTCGCGCAGCAGGCGCTCGGCCTCGGCCATCGTCTTGGCGCTCTCCCCCGGCTCGACCTCGAGCCGCGCCGCGAGTGGAGCGAGCCGGTCGACATAGAGCGGGCCGACGGCGCGGTCGGTGATGCAGAAACGCTGTCCGGGAAGTGGCCAGGGTCCCGACCCCAGCAGATCCGGCCCGACGAAGACCGGATACTCACCGGAAGCGCTCGCCGCCCAGAGCATCTTCGTGCCGGCCGACAGCTCGGTGAGAGCGATAAGCGAGGGCATCGCCCGCCCGATCAGGCCGCGGTCGCCGATCGGCATGATCGCGTCGGCCAGCGATTCGTAGAGCGGCGCGCGCTCGGCCAGCAGCTGCTTGACGCCCTCGTGGCTGCCGGCCAGCGGGCGGTCGCTGCGCGCGACCCGCTGCCAGGCGCGGCTCGCGTCGATCTGCAACCAGACGACGACGTGATCGGCGAGGGCGTTGCGCACCGGCGCGGAGAGGACGCTGCCGCCGCCCAGCGCGACGGCGCCGCCGGCGCTCGACTCGAGCGCGGCGAGCACGACCTCGGCCTCGATCGCCCGGAACGCCTCCTCGCCGAACTCCTCGAAGAACTCGGGGATCGTCGTGCCGGTCTTCTCTTCGATCAGCGCGTCGGTCTCGGCCGTGTCCAGCCCGGCGTCGCGGGCCGCGGCAAGCGCCGTCGACTTCCCCGCCCCCATGAACCCGATGAAGACCAGGGCGGGTTTCATCCTCAGCCCCGGAAGTCGATGCGCGCCCTGTAGGCGGCGACGGCGGCGAGCACGTCGTCGATGTGGTCGCCGCCGAACTTCTCGCGGTAGTAGCGGGCCAGGGTGAGGCAGACCATCGCCTCGGCGACCACGGCGGCGGCGGGCACCACGGTCGAGTCGGTGCGCTCGCGCAGCGCCTGGGCCGGCTGCTTGGTCTCGGTGTCGACCGAGCGCAGCGGCTTGGTCAGGGTCGAGATCGGCTTGATCGCGGCCCGCACCGAGAGCGGCAGGCCGTTGGTCATCCCGCCCTCGAGGCCGCCGGCGTGGTTGGTCTCACGGAAGTAGCCGCGCTCGGGCGACCAGAAGATCTCGTCGTGCGCCTCCGAGCCGGGACGGCCGGCGACCTCCCAGGCTTCGCCGATCGCGACGCCCTTCACCGACTGGATCGAGGCGACCGCGCCGGCCAGGCGGCCGTCGAGGCGGTCTTCCCAGGAGATGTGCGAGCCGAGGCCGGGGACGAGGCCGAAGGCGACCACCTCGAAGCCGCCGCCGAGGCTCTCGTTCGCCTTGCGCAGGCGGTTGATCTCCTCGACCATCGCGGCGCTCGCCTCGGGGTCGAGGCAGCGGACCGGGTCCTCGTCGACGCTCTCGAAGTCGGCCGGCACGAGCTCGGGCCGCGCGGGCGCCTCGATCGAGGCGATCTGGGTGACGTGGCTGTGGACGCTGACGCCGAGCGCGGCGAGGAAGCCGCGGGCGATCGAGCCGGCGGCAACCCGGGCCGCGGTCTCGCGGGCGCTGGCCCGCTCGAGCACGTTGCGGATGTCGGCGTGGCCGTACTTCTGGGCGCCGACCAGGTCGGCGTGGCCGGGGCGGGGCAGGTGGACCTCGTCGACGTCGGCCTCGACCGGCCAGGGGTTCATCCGCTCCTCCCAGTTGGCGTAGTCGCGGTTGGCGACGAGCGCGGCGATCGGGCTGCCCAGGGTGCGCCCGTGGCGCAGCCCGGAGCGGATCTCGACCGAGTCGGTCTCGATCTTCATCCGGCCGCCGCGGCCGTGGCCGAGCTGGCGCCGGGCCATATCGCGGTCGAGCGCCTCGCGGTCGAGCTCGAGCCCGGCCGGCATCCCCTCGACGATCGCCACCAGCCCAGGCCCGTGAGACTCCCCCGCCGTCGTGAATCGAAACGTGCTCATCAGGTCCGCAAGGCTACCCGCCGTTGGGGCCGACGGGCCGATATGTCAAGACATACTTGACATATCGGCCCGTCGGCCCACGATTCAGCGGCGGGCGGCGGCGCGCATCGTGTCCAGGGGGGCGGGGCGGGCGGTCCAGATTTCCAGCGAGAGGGCGCCTTGCTGGACGAGGATCTCGATGCCGTCAACCGTGGCGGCTCCAGCCGCGGAGGCGGCGCGCAGCAAGGCCGTGGGTCCTCCTCCGTAGACCATGTCGATGACGATCTGCTCGGGCAAGAAGGAAGTTGTGATGGGTAGCTCGATGAATGGATCCTGGCCCAGTCCTAGTCCCACGGACGTCGTGTTGACAATCAGCTCATATTCGGCCTGGTTGGGCACCGCAACAAATGCGCCGCCTAGCTCCTCGCAGAGGTGGGTCGCCCGCGGCGGCGTGCGGTTCCAGACGTCGACCACGGCGCCCTCGCGGAGCAACGCCCAGACGATCGCCCGGGCGGCGCCGCCGGCGCCGAGCACCAGCGCCCGCTGCCCGGCGGGCGAGCCGGGCAGCGTCCGCAGCAGGCCCTCGGCGTCGGTGTTCTCGGCGCGGATCGCGCCGTTGTCGAAGACCAGCGTGTTGGCGGCGCCGATCTCGCGCGCGGTCTCGGAGAGCTCGTCGGCGACGGCAAGCGCGGCGCCCTTGTGCGGCACGGTCACGTTGGCGCCGGCGAAGCCCTCATCCGGCATCGCCCGCACGCGCTGCTCGAAGGCGTCGGGGGCGACCTCGATCGCCTCGTAGGTCCACTCGCCGGCCAGGCCCAGCTCGGCGAGGGCGGCGTTCTGCATCGCCGGGGAGCGCGAGTGGCCGACCGGGTAGCCGAGGACGGCCAGCCGCTTCATTCCCCGCAGGTGGTCGGTGAGTTGCCGCCCGCTGCTTCGCGAGCCGCGTTATAGCGGGCCACGTCCGCTTCGAATTCCGCTTCGGTCCTGGCGAAGGCGAGCTTGTCGCAGGCGCCGGGCTTGACCACGTAGAAGAGCCAGTCGCCCTTCGCCGGGTGCGCGGCGGCTTCGATCGAGGCGAGGCCGGGGCTGTCGATCGGGCCGGGCGGCAAGCCAGTGTGGGTCCGCGTGTTGTAGGGGGATTCGACCGCCAGTTCGGATTCGGTCAGCGGCCGGGTGTAGTTGCCGGTGGCGAAGCGCGTTGTCGCGTCGATCCCCAACGGCATCCCTTCGTGCAGGCGGTTGTAGATCACCCGGGCGACTTTGCGGCGGTCGCCTTCGCCGGCCGCCTCGTGCTCGACCATCGAGGCGATCGTCACGACGTCGAAGGTGGTCAGGTTCTTCGAGCGGGCGTACTTCATGTTGACCCCGGCGATGCGCCGCTTGAAGTCTTCGAGCTGCAGCTGGACCAGTTCGGCGGTGCTCGCCCGCTTGCGCAGTTCGAAGGTGTCGGGAAAGAGGAAGCCCTCAAGGTCCTTGGCGCCCTTGCCGCCGTACCTGGCCGGGTTGAGGTGCTTGGAGCTGACGCTCGCCTTCTCATAGCTGCCCCGCAGGCCCTCCTGCTTGGCCACTTCGGCCGTCTGGGCGCGAGTGTAGCCCTCGGGGATTGTCACCGTGACGGTCTTCAGGACCACGGGCGCCGCTGACGGCGTGCTCCTCTGGAAGTGCCGGTAGGCGAGGGCGGCGATCGCCGCGACACCCAACAAGACGGCACCGAGGCCGAGCGCCAGCCCGAGCCGGCGACGACGGCGCTCGACCGACGTGCCACGCGTTGGGGATGCCGGCGGCGGCTTGGGCGCGGGCGGCCCGGGCGCCGCGCCGCGCTTCGCTTCGCGCTCGCGCCGCCGCCGCTCGCGCTCGGCGGCGTGCGGCTCCTCACTCATCGGCATCGGGCCGCTCTTCGATCGCGGCGCGACCGGCGAGGTAGGCCTGCAGCAGGTGCGCCGCGGCGAGCGAGTCGGGCGCCGCCGCGGCGCCCTCGCGCTTGCTTGCCTCGGCCATGCGCGTCGTCAGGCGCTCGTCGTAGGTCTCGATCGGGAGGTCGAGCATCCCTTCCAGTTCCTTGGCGAAGCTGCGCGCGAGGGCCGCCTGGCTGCCTTCCTCGCCGCTCAGGTGCAGCGGCAGGCCGACGACCACCAGCTCCACCCCGTGCTTCTCGACCAGGTCGGCGACCGCCCGCGCGACCGGCGGTTCGATCACCGGCAGCGGCGTCGCCAGCGTGCCGCTCGGGTCCGAGAGCGCGCAGCCGATGCGGGCGGTGCCGTGGTCGAGGGCGAGGACCCGCATCGCTAGCCGGTCGCCCCCTCGAACGCGGCGCGGGCCGCCGCCAGCGCCTCGTCGAGCTTGCTCGCGTCCTTGCCGCCGGCCTGGGCCATGTCGTCGCGGCCTCCACCGCCGCCGCCGACGATCGGGGCGGCCTCGCGCACCGCGGCAGCCGCCGAGAGCCCGCGCCCGACCGCGGCCTTGGAGACCAGCGCGACGAGCGCGACCTTGTCGCCGTCGGCGCCGCCCAGGGCGATCGCCGAGTCGCCGCCGAGCTTCGACTGCACCCGGTTTGCCAGCTCGAGCAGCAGCTTCTGGTCGGCGAGCGGAGCGCGTTCGGCGACGATCCTCACGCCGTTCGCCTCGCCCGCCGCGGCGACGAGGCGCTCGGCCTCCTCGCCGAGCAGCTGCTTCTGCGCCTGCTGCTCGCCCTTGCCCGCCTCGGCCAGTCGCTCGGCGGCGCGGCGGGCTGCGGCGACCGGGTCCTGGGGCGAGCCGAGCAGCTCGCCGACCTCGGCCAGGGACGCCTCGCGGCCGCGGAACCAATCGATCGCGGCCGGGCCGCTGAGCGCCTCGACGCGGCGCACGTTGGCGGCGCTCGAGCCCTCGGAGGCGATCTTGAAGATGCCGACCTCGGCCGTGTTGGCGACGTGGGTGCCGCCGCAGAGCTCGCGAGAGACCCCGTCGACCTCGACCACCCGCACCCACTCGCCGTACTTCTCGCCGAAGAGCGCCATCGCGCCCAGCCGCTCGGCCTCGGCGCGCTCCATCTCCAGCCAGCGCACCGGACGGCTCGCCGCGATCCACTCGTTGACCCGGTCCTCGACCTCGCGCAGCTCCCCGGCGCTGAGCCCCTGGCCGTGGGTGAAGTCGAAGCGCAGCTTGTCGGGCCGGACCGCGGATCCGGCCTGGCGCACGTGGGTCCCGAGCCGCTCGCGCAGCGCCGCGTGCAGGAGGTGGGTGGCGGTGTGGTTGCGCATCGTCGCGTGGCGGGTCTCGCGGTCGACCTCGGCCTCGACCTGGGACGACGGATCGTGCTCTCCGTCGAGCAGCAGCGTCTGGTCCTCGCCGACCCGGTAGACGTCGCGCACGCTCAGCTCGACGCCGTTCTGCCTGAGGACGCCGCTGTCGGCGACCTGGCCGCCGCCCTCCGCGTAGAAGGGGCTCTCCTCGAGCTTGACCAGGAAGGAGCCGTCGAGCTGCTCGACCGCGGCCACGCCGGTCTCGACGCGCAGCGTCTCGTAACCGACGAAGCGGGTCTGCGGCGCGGCCGCCGCGAATGCCGCCACCCGCTCGTGGGTGTTCTCGGAGCCGTGCGCGGTGGCGGCGCCCGTGCGGGCGCGCTGGCGCTGCTCCTCCATCAGCTCCTCGAAGCCGGAGTCGTCGACCGAGAGGCCCTGCTCGGCGAGCAGCTCGCGGGTCAGGTCGTAGGGGAAGCCGTAGGTGTCGTGCAGCTTGAAGGCATCGGCGGCGTCGATCCAGGAGGTCTCCGAGTCCCGCGCCGCGGCGACCAGCTCCCCGAGCAGGACCATGCCCCGCTCCAGGGTGCGGCCGAAGCTCTCCTCCTCGTCGCCGACCCAGCGGGCGATCGTCTCGCGCTCGGCGCCGAGCTCGGGGTAGGCCTCGCCCATGATCTCGATCGCGCGCTCGGCGAAGCGGCCGAGCCAGGGCGCCTCGAGGCCGAGCGTGCGGCCCTGCTGGATCGCGCGGCGCATGATCCGCCGCAGGATGTAGCCGCGGTCCTCGTTGGACGGGACGACGCCGTCGGCGATCAGGAACGTGGCGCCGCGGGCGTGGTCGGCGACGATCCGCATCGCCCGGGTGACGGCGCCGCCCTCGGCGTAGGAGCGACCGGAGATCTCCTCGGCGAGGTCGAGCAGCGGCCGGATCAGGTCGGTCTCGAAGACCGAGGGGACGTTCTGGAGGATCGCCGCCATCCGGTCGAGGCCCATGCCGGTGTCGATGTTGCGCATCGGCAGCTCGCTCAGCGAGCCGTCGGCGCCGAGGTCGTAGGTCATGAAGACGTGGTTCCAGAACTCGAGAAAGCGGTCCGTGTCGTCTCCCGGCCGCTCGCCCTCGGCGCCGAACTCTGCCCCGCGGTCGAGGTAGAGCTCCGAGCAAGGGCCGCAGGGCCCCGCCGGGCCGGCCTGCCAGAAGTTGTCCGCGCGGCCGAGGTGGACGATGCGCTCGTCAGGCACGCCGACGCTGCGCCAGACAGCGATCGCCTCCTCGTCGGGACCGAGGCCGAGTTCCTCGTCCCCGCCGAAGACGGTCACCCAGATCTGCTCCGGATCGATGCCAAAGCCCCGCGTGGAAAGCTCCCAGCCCCAGGGGATCGAGTCCTCCTTGAAGTAGTCGCCGAAACTCCAGTTGCCGAGCATCTCGAAGAAGGTGAGGTGGCGGGCGGTGTTGCCGACCTCGTCGATGTCGGTCGTGCGGAAGCACTTCTGCACGTCGACGAGGCGCCGGGCCGGGGGCTCCTCGCGGCCGAGGAAGTAGGGCTTGAAGGGCTGCATCCCGGCCGTGGTGAGCAGCACCGAGGGATCGTGGACGGACGGCACCAGCGAGGCCGAGGGCACGATCTTGTGCCCGCGCTCCTCGAAGAAGGAGAGGTAGGTCTGGCGGATCTCGCTGGCTTTCATCGGAAGCGCAGAGCCTAAGCGCCGGGGCGCTCTCACGCCCGGCCGGGAGCAAGACCCGCGCCGGCGGCGATCCGGCCGTGGCCGACGATCGCCTCGCCGGAAAGCAGCACCGCGGTCTGACCCGGCGAGACGCCGGCGAACTCCTCGTCGAGCAGCACCTCCAGGGCGGCGTGCGCACCGGTCCCCGTCGCGGTCAGCGCGGCGGGGACGGGTCGCGCGCGGTAGCGCAGCCGGACCGCGTCGACCGCGGCGCCGTCGCGGTGCAGGACCGCGTCGCGGAGGCGCACGGTGCGCGCCATCAGCTCGCGCCGCGGGCCGACCGTCACCTTATTCGCCGCCGCGTCGGTGGCGAGCACGTACATCGGCTCCTCGGCGCCACCGCCGATGCCGCGCCGCTGACCGACCGTGAAGTTGTGGTGGCCGCGGTGACGGCCGACGTGCCGGCCGCCGCGGTCGACGAGATCGCCCTCGCGCTCGCCGAGCCCGGCGTGGCGGCGCAGGAACTCGGCCTTGCCCTGGCCGGAGAGAAAGCAGAGGTCCTGACTCTCGGGCTTGCGGGCGACGGCGAGGCCATGGCGAGCGGCGATCTCCCGCACCTCGGGCTTGGTCAGCTCGGTGAGCGGGAAGCGCACGCGGCCCAGCAGCGCGGGTGGCAGCGCGGCGAGCATGTAGCTCTGGTCCTTGTCCTCGTCGGCGGCGGAGGCGAGCAACGGCCCGTCGCCGTCCTCGACGATGCGCGCGTAGTGGCCGGTGATGAGGTGGGTGGCGCCGAGCCGCATCGCCAGGTCGGCCATCGCCGCGATCCGCACCTCGCCGTTGCAGACGATGCAGGGGTTCGGGGTCGTGCCCGCTGCGTAGCCGGAGAGGAACTCGGCGACCACGCGATGGCGGAACTCCTCCTCGAGGTCGAGCGTCAGGTGCGGGATGCCGAGCGAGTGGGCGAGCGAGCGAGCGTCGAGCACCGCCTCCGGCGAGCAGCAGGCCTTGGCCCCGTCGGTGTCCGGATCGGCCCAGAGCTTCAGCGTCACCCCCACCACCTCCGCCCCCCGCTCACGTTCGAGCAGCGCGGCGACGGCGCTGTCGACACCGCCCGACATGGCGACGAGGACGCGGTCGGCGTTGGGCTCGGCGAGCCTTAGGTCCGAGGCCGCGGCCTGGGCGAGCGCCCGGTGCAGGGCGTCGGCAGCCAGCTGCGCCGCGTGCCGCTTGGCCGGCGTCAGCCCCCCGATCGCGGCATCGACCTCGTCGGTCCCGATCCGCGCCGCCTCGAGCAGCGGCGCCCCGTCGACGATCTCGGCCACGGCGGCGGTTGCGGCGCGGGTCGCCCCGCACCCCTCGGCGGCGAAGGTGACCGCCTCGACTCGCCCGCCTTCGCCAAGGCGAAGCGAAAGTCGTGAGAGGTCCCCGCAGGCGGCACCGCCGGCAGCGCCCGTGAAGGCGCCATCGACCACCGCGCCCTCGCGCGTCCGGTCATGCAGGTAGGCGTCGAACAGCTCCCGACTCATGGCCTAAGGGTAGGAGCCGACGCCGCTCCGCGCAGAATCGCGCCCAGATCGGCGACCACAGCCGCCGGATCGTCCCGCAGCTGTCGCCAAGTGATGCGCACCACTCGCCACCCCGCCACCTGCAGCAGCCGGTCCTTCTCCCGGTCCCGCTCGAACGCCCGCCGCGTCCCATGCACCGCCGCCCCATCCAGCTCCACGATCACCCGCTGCTCCGCCCAGAGGCAATCGACGTTGAAGAAGCGACCCTGAACGGCAACGTCGGCATTGCGCCGCGGCCGAGGCAGATCGGTCCTCGCAAGAAGAGCCGCAAACCGCCCCTCCAGCTCCTTGCGCGTGAGCCCGCGAGTCGAGGCCCCGTCGCCCAGAAGCTCCAGCAACTTGCGACGGCCCGGCTTCCGCGGGTAGCGCTCGAGCAGATCCGGGATCGAGAGGCTGTCGGTGATCCCCTGCACTTCGATCTCGTTCAGCATCTTTTCGACCACCGCCATGCTCGACATCCCTGCGACGTCGAGCGCTGTGCGCGGTGCCGAGGTCACCGGAATTCCGTCCACGCGCGCAACCTCGTCCGGTGGCAACGAACAGCAATGCAGCCTCAGACCTACGCGAATATGGCACCGCGTCGATCTCGTCACTTCGGGAACGATCGCCATCGTCGGCAGGATTCTCCACAGGCCCCCGGCCGACCGATGACTGAGGACGGCGCCTGGGCCAGCAGTGAGGGCAGCTGCCATCCAACGGCTCTCTCGACTGTCCGGTCGATGACCAACCGCATAGACGCCCCGATGCACACGTCGAAGTTGCCCCCGAGCGATCCGACTCTCAATCGCGCTGCGTCCCAATCCCAACTCGAGCAACTGACGCCGAGCCACAACCCCATGCTGAGCCTCCGCAAGCTCCCCAATCCGTTCATCAATGGAATCGAGCGTCTGTTTTCCGCGAATGAGAGGGGAAATCGACGCTTGATTCGACATGAGTCTGATCGTCGCCGGTCTCAACGCGCGTGTGGCGCGCAACGTGTGCCAACTTCGACCCGAAACTCAAGAAAGAGCCCGTCGAGGGAGGCTGAGGTGCGTCGCCGCCGCCAGACGCGTGCCTCAGCCGACCGAGACAGGCTCAAAGAGGCTCCAGCCCGCCGGTACCGCCTCTGGCTTTGATCCCTTGAAGTAAAGGGTGGGCGCCTCCTCATAACCCCACGGGGCCACGAGAGATCAGCTCCCATGCCGTTTGTGTTGGGTCAAACGGTGAGACGGCTCACGTACGGGCTCGAGCCTCGGGGCAACCGTACCACCGGGCGGGCGCCGTGGCCAGGGGTCAATCGTCCAGGTCGATGTTGGAGAGCAGCAGCTCGGCCTCGCTCCAGTCCCCACCCTGGACGCGCAGGGCGATGTCGCCGCGGCCGAAGCGGTCGAGCGGCCAGTCGACCGTGAGCACCGCCTCGATCCCGGCGTCGCGCACGGCCTGGTGCCAGGCGCGGGCCGTCCTCACGTCGGTGAAGTCGCGCACCACCTCCCAGTCGTCGAAGCGCGGGTCGTCGACGTGGATGGGCGTCACGCCCGGGCCCGGCGGCCGGGCGTTGAAGACCGCCCTGATCCGGCCGAAGAAGGCCACCTCAATGCCCGGCGAGGCCCCGTTTGTGCAGGGAGATGCCGAGCTCGGAGAGCTGTCTCTCGTCGACCGGGGCCGGCGCGCCGGTGAGCAGGTCGAAGCCCGAGGCGGTCTTGGGGAAGGCGATCACGTCCCGAATGGTCTCAGCCCCGTAGAGCCGCTGCGCGATCCGGTCGACGCCGTAAGCGATGCCGCCGTGCGGCGGGGCACCGTAGCGCAGCGCCTCGAGCAGGAAGCCGAAGCGAGCCTCGGCTTCGGCGGCGTCGATGCCGAGCGCGGCGAAGACCGCCTGCTGGACCTCGGCGTCGTGGATGCGGATCGAGCCGCCGCCCAGCTCCTGGCCGTTCCAGACCACGTCGTAGGCCTGGGCGCGAGCGCTGCCGGGGTTGTCGGGGTCGAACTCGCCGGCCGGCGCGGTGAAGGGGTGATGCAGGGCGTCCCAGCGCTTCTCGTCGACGTTCCACTCCATCAGCGGCCAATCGACGATCCAGACCAGGCGGTGATCGTCCGCGTCGATCAGGCCGAAGCGCTCGGCCAGGTCGAGCCGCATCTGGCCCAGCACGGCGTCGGTGACGGGGCGCTCGTCGGCGACCAGCAGCAGCAGGTCGCCCTCCTCGGCGCCGAGTCGCGCGTTGAGGTCGGCGAGCTCGGCCTCGCTGAGGAACTTGGCCGTCGGCGAGCGCCAGCCCTCACCCTCGCGGAAGGCCCAGACCAGGCCCTTGGCGCCGAGCTCCTGGGCGCGGGAGATCAGGCCGTCGAGCTCGGAGCGCGGCAGCTCGCGCCGGCCGGCGTTGATCCCGCGCACCGCCCCGCCGCCCTCGAGCACCGAGCGGAAGACCTTGAACTCGGTCTCGCGCAGCGCCTCACCGAGGTCGACCAGCTCGAGGCCGAAGCGCAGGTCCGGACGGTCGGTGCCGAAGCGGCCCATCGCCTCGGCGTAACACATGCGCTGCATCGGCAGCTCGATCTGGGGCCCGCCGACCCGGTCGAAGACGTGCGCCAGCAGCCGCTCGTTGACGTCGATCACGTCCTCGCCGTCGACGAAGGACATCTCGACGTCGAGCTGGGTGAACTCTGCCTGGCGGTCGGCGCGCGTCGCCTCGTCGCGGAAGCAGCGCGCCACCTGGTAATAGCGCTCGAAGCCGGCCACCATCAGCAGCTGCTTGAAGAGCTGCGGCGATTGGGGCAGGGCGTAGAAGGACCCCTGCTGGAGGCGGCTGGGGACGAGGAAGTCGCGGGCGCCCTCGGGGGTCGAACGGGTGAGGACCGGCGTCTCGATGTCGAGGAAGCCCTCGCGGTCGAGGAACTCGCGCATCGCGGCAACGACCCGGTGGCGCAGTTCGAGCGCCTCGCGCATCGGCTCGCGGCGCAGGTCGAGGTAGCGGTGGCGCAGGCGCGCGTCCTCGCCGGCCTCGCCGGCGAAGCCCTCGACCTGGAAGGGCGGCGTCCGGGCGTCGGCGAGCAGCTCGGCGGCGCTCACCTTGATCTCGACCTCGCCCGTGGGCAGCTCGGAATTGACGGTCTCCGGCGAGCGCTGGACGACCGGGCCGGCGGCGCTGAGCACGTCCTCGGCGCGCAGCTTGTGGCCGAGCTCGAAGGCCTCGCCCGCCTCGTCGGGGTTGAAGACCAGCTGCACCATCCCGGTACGGTCGCGCAAATCGATGAAGACCAGGCCGCCGTGGTCGCGCCGGCGGTGCACCCAGCCCGCCACCCGCGCCTCGCCGCCGACCCGGTCGCCGAGCACCTGGCCGCACCAGGTGTCGCGCATCGAGTTGGGCCGCAGCGTGGGGAACTCGCTCACGCTTCTCCTCCCGTCAGCTCCTCGATCAGGTTGCCGGCGTCGACCGGCCGCTGCTCGCCGCTCGACATCACGCGCAGCTGGGCGCCGCCGTCGGGCTCGAGGATCACGACGCGCCGGGCGCCGACCCGGTCGGCGTGCTTGAGCTGGCCCTTGAGGCCGCGCCCGCCGAGGTCGATCTCGGCCGAGAGGCCTGCCTTGCGCAGCTCGCCCGCGAGGACGAGGGCCAGCGAACGGCGCTCGCCGTCCTCGCCCGCGACGGCGAGGAAGACGTCGCGCCCTGGCGCCGGCACCGCCTCGTCAAGCGCCAGCGCAATCCGCTCGATCCCCACCGCCCAGCCGACCGCCGGGGTCGGCTTGCCGCCGAGCTGCTCGATCAGGCCGTCGTAGCGGCCGCCGCCGCCGATCTCCGACTGGGCGCCCAGCCGGTCGCAGACGAAGGAGAAGATCGTCCGGGTGTAGTAGTCGAGGCCGCGCACCAGGGTCGGGTCGATCTCGTAGCCGACCCCGGCGGCGTCGAGCAGGCGCCGCACCTCGGCGAAGTGCTCGGCGTCGGGGCCCTCGAGCCGCTCGACCAGCTTCGGCGCCGCGTCCATCACGGCCCGCGTGCCCTCGTCGTCCGAATCGAAGGCGCGCAGCGGGTTGGCGTCGATCCGCTCGCGCACCTCTTTCGCCAGGTCGCCTTCGTGGGCGCGCAGGTGGGCCTTCAGCTCCTCCAGATAGGCGGCGCGTGCCTCAACCGAGCCGAGGCTGCCGAGCCGCAGCTCGACCCCCGGCACGCCAAGCTCGGCGACCAGCTGGGCTAGCATGCCGATCGCCTCGGCGTCGGCGAGGGGCGAGTCGGTGCCGATCGCCTCGGCCCCGAGCTGGTGGAACTGGCGGTAGCGGCCGGCCTGCGGGCGCTCGTGGCGGAAGAACGGGCCGAGATAGGAGAGCTTGACCGGCTGCGCCAGGGCGTGCATCCCGTGCTCGAGGTAGGCGCGGCAGATCGCCGCCGTCCCCTCGGGTCGCAGGGTGAGGCTGCGCCCGCCCTTGTCCTCGAAGCTGAACATCTCCTTGCGGACGATGTCGGTCGAGTGGCCGACGCCGCGCTCGAACAGCTCGGTGTCCTCGAAGATCGGGGTGGCGATCGGCTCGTAGCCGGCGCGGGTGAAGATCGCCGCGGCGGCATGCTCGATCCGCCGCCGCACGCGGGCGGCCTCGGGCAGCACGTCGAAGGTGCCGCGCGGTGCCTGGTAGGTGTGGCCGGCCATGGTCGCCGCGACCTTACCTGCGCGGCGGCTCCGCCCGCCCCTACCCGTCCAGCTGGGCGAGAAACGGGTTGCCGGCGCGCTCCGCGCCGAGCGTCGTCACGCCCATGTGACCGGGGTAGACCCTGGTCTCGGGCGAGTGGGACTCGACCAAGGTCTGGATCGAGCGCATCAGGGTCGGGCCGTCGCCTCCCGGCAGGTCGACCCGGCCGACCGAGCCCTGGAAGAGCACGTCGCCGGAGAAGATCGCGTCCTCGCCACGCACCGAGTAGGTGACGTGGCCGGGGCTGTGGCCGGGCGTCGGGATCACGTCAAGCGTCAGGCCTGCCAGCTGCAGCTCCTCGCCGCCCTTGACCGTCTCGTCGGCGTCGTAGCTCTCGTAGGGGCCAAAGCCGGCGTAGGGGACGAAGGCCATGATGTCGGCCAGCACGGGCACTTCCAGCTCGGGGCAGTAGACCGGCGCCCCGGTCGCCTTGGCCACCGGAGCCACTGCGCCGATGTGGTCGAAGTGGGTATGGGTGACGAGGATCGCCTCGACCGCGGCGCCGATCTCCTCCACCTCGGCGAGGATCCGCTCGGCCTCCTCGCCCGGGTCGACGATCAGCGCCCGCTCGCCGCCCTCGGGCCGGACGATGAAGCAGTTCTCGCCGATCTGGCCGACCGTGAGCTGGCGAACCTCGAGGCTCACTTGTCGCCGGAGCGCATCCGGGTCCGCTCCCGTCGCCTCCACATGTAGCTGTCGATGTAGTAACCGGCCGGGATGTAGAAGACGAGCATGAAGGCGCCGAGGGCGAGCGCCGCGGCGGGCGGCCGTTTGAAGATGACGAGCAGGAGGACGGCGAAGATCGCCGCGGCGACGGCGCCCCGGGTGATCGAACCGCGCCAGGTCGGGGGCTGGTCGCCGCGCTGGCCGCGGCTCTTGCTCCCCGAGCGGACGCGGTCTTTTGCCTCGGCGCGGCTGCGCGGCCGGGCGGCGCGGCGGTTGGCGTCGACGCGGCCGCCCTGGGTGCCGCGGTGCTTGCGGCGGCGCTTCTTCTTGGCCTGGGCCATGGCCGGAATCTAGCGGGAGGGCGGCTCAGGGGGCGGCCGGGAGGCGCGCCTCGATCGTCTGCGCGGCCCGGTCGAAGCCGCGAATGGGGACCGCGGCCGGGTAGTCCGCCAGCGCCGCCTCGGGGACGAGGCCGACGATCTCGGCCTCGACCGGGGTCGCGCCGAGCGGCTCGGCCAGCTCGGCGACTCGGGAGACGACCTCGGCCAGCGGCACCGCGAAGGGGTCGTGGACGTTGGTCGAGACCTGGGTGTGGCCGCCGGCGAGGGCCAGGCCGATCGCCCGCACGCCGGGCGGCCCGCCGCCCGACTCGCGCAGCCCCGCGGCCACGGCGCGGGCGATCTCGACGTCGCCGCTGTCGAGCTCGACGTTGAAGGCGGCGAGCGGCGGGCGCGCCGTGACCAGGGTGACGCCGGCGCTGCTGTGCGGCAGGCCCGGACCGCAGTCGGGGCGCAGCTCTCCCCCCTCCATCCGCAGCCAGAGCTCGGCCAGGCCACCGTTGCGGAAGTAGGCGCGCTCGGCGTGCTCGGGCCGGCTGGCGAGCTCGCCGTAGAGGAAGACGGGCACGCCGAGGCCGCCGAGCTGAGCCGCCACCTCGAGCGCCTCGACCCGAGCAGCGTGGCGCGCCTCAGGCGCAAGCCAGACCACCGGGCAGACGTCGAGGGCGCCGACCGCCGGGTGCAGTCCCCGGTAGCCGCTCATGTCGAGCGTCTCGATCGCCTGCTCGGCACCGGCGAGCAGCGCGTCGCGCAGCGACGGCCCGCTCGCCGCGAGGGTGAAGACGGTGCGGTCGTGGTCGGCGTCGGAGTGGCGATCGAGCAACTTGGCCCCGCGCGAGAAGGCAGCCTCGAGCGCCGCGATGCGGGCCGCGTCGCGCCCCTCGGAGACGTTGGGGACGGCGAGCAGCTGGGGCGCCACTTCAGACGTAGAGCTCGCCGCCGCTGACGACCTTCTTGCCGTCGATCTCGACCGTCGGCTCGAGGATCACGCAGTCGAGGTGCACGGGAACCTGGACGGTGCCGCCGATCGCGTGCGAGGCGCCGAAGGCGACGTGCGCGGTGCCGAGGATCTTCTCGTCCTCGAGGATGTTGCCGGTCAGCGTCGCCTCTTCGTTGGTGCCGATCCCGAGCTCGGCGACGTTGGTGCCGTCCTCGCCGTGCTTGGTTAGCAGTTCCATCAGGGTCGCGCCCTCGGGGCCGGTCGCGTCGGTCAGGTGGCCGCCGCGAACCGTCAGCTCAACCGGGGTCTCGACCTTGCCCACGCCGGCGATCGAGCCGTCGACGACCAGCGTCCCCTCGGCGGTGCCCTCCGCCGGCGAGACGAACGCCTCGCCGCAGGGCAGGTTGCCGAAGGCACCGGGGGCATTGAGCACGCCCGCGTCGGCGATCGGCACGCGGTCCTTGAGCCCTAGCCGAAGGTCGCTGCCGTGTCGGCAGGTGAGCCTCGCCTCCTCGCCGCTGCGCAGCTCGGCGGCGAGCGCCGCGCCGCGGCGGCGCAGCACCGCCATGTCGGCGTTCATCAGCCGCGCCAGCATGTCCTCGGTGACGCCGGGCAGGGTCGCGATCCGCACGCCGGCCTGGTTGGCGGCGCGGCGCGCGTAGGTGTGGGAGAGCGACTGGATCGTCGGCGCCAGCACCACCTGCGAGGCGATCATCGCCGCGGCGACCGGCGTCGGCGGCTCCGCCCCGTTCGATTCGAGCTCGGAGATCACCGCCAGCGTCGCAAAGGCCCCGTCGCCCTCCGCCTCGATCCGCATCAGCGCCCCGATGTCCTCGGTCACCGGGTTGCAGATCACCAGCACCTCTTCTCCCGGTTCCACCTGCAAACAGTCCCGCAGCACCGTCCGCACCGCCCTGTCCAGCTCCTGAGTCAAGGCACCAAGGCTAAAGCCCCCGCGCCCAAAGCGATTCCCGCCCGCCCCTCGCTACGATCCGTCCCCCGCCGGAGTAGCTCAGCTGGTTAGAGCAGCGGAATCATAATCCGCGTGTCGGGGGTTCGAGTCCCTCCTCCGGCATGGCAGCAGCAAGCGGAACACGCCGCCTCCCAAGCTCAGGCGAGGCCGATTTGGCAGGGGGTGGCAAGGGTCCAGCCCTGAAAAGCCCGTGGAGGCAGCGGGTATCATCGACTGCGTGAAACCCATCCGCACCGATTTCAAGGGCTACGAGGGCAAGTACGTGGCGACCGACACCCGAACGGGCCAGGTCGTGATCGCCGACGAGGACTTGAAAGTCGTGCTGGAGAAGGCCCGCAGGCTGGACCACGTTGTCGTCGGCGGGCGGGTTCCCCACGCAAACGAGCCGATCTACGTCGGCCTTGGCTGAGCCGAAGAACCCCTGGCTCTACCCCTATCGGGAGGACCCCCAGCAAACACGGCTGGGACAGCCGGTGTTCCGACCCTTCGTGCCTGTCTCTCTTGCCACTGAGGGCGCATCGACGCCAGAGCTTGAGGGACTGATCGACACCGGAGCAGACGCGATCCTCGCGAGCGACCTACTGGCGGACGAGCTTGGCCTCGACCTGACCGACAACGAGGGTGAGGAACTGCACGCCGTCGGCGGGCGCACCATCGTCGCCCGCTACAAGACCGTCTCACTGCGCCTGCACCACCACGACGACTCCGGCGCTCGGTGCGAGTGGGAAGCCCCGGTGGGATTCGTCGATGGCTGGCACAGCTTCGGTCTGGTCCTGCTCGGCAACGTCGGCTTTCTCGACCACTTCACCGTCACCGCGAGTCGCTTCTCCCAGGCGGTCGCAGTCGAGGACCGCGACCGCTTCGATGATCGCTTCGGCGTCGTCTTGGCTTAGGGCGCAGGCGGGCCTATCCCTCGGCTACCCGGAGGACACCGCGTCGGCGTCGAACTCGATGATCGAGCCAGCCTCCTCACGGCCAACCAAAATCGGTTCGCCTCGCAAAACCCCTCGGTTGGCCGTGCAGACCAAGTAGGCGTTCGACTCCAAGATGGCAATCACCATGTTCCCTTCATACGGCTCAGCCTTTCCGACCTCACAGTCGATTGCCTTGCCATCGTGAACCCCGGTAATCCGGAAGATGCGCTTCCCACTGACCTCCCAGCCGAGGTTTTCCTGAGCGAAGGTGCGCGTAGCCTCCCAGACCTTCTCGGCCTCCTCCGCTGAGTCGCAAGCTGGAACGAAAAACTCCATGGACAAAGGCTACGAGCAACCTCGGACGGGCGTCGCCGAAAGTGGCAGGCGACTAGCCCGGATCGTTCATGAAGAAACCGCGCCCCGGGTCTTCCAGGGCGCGGTTTCGTCCGCCTGAAGCGGGATTCTGCGGGTTCTCGAAGCTCGCAAATCCGTTCAGGAGGATCACCATGAAGGTGCAGCGCAATGGCCGCGAATTCACCGTAGAAGTCACAGCGGACGGAGAGGGCGTCGTCTCCCACGCAGGCGCGGCGTTGCTTGCCGCGACAGCGGACCGAATCGGACTGACTGACGCGCTCTCGGAGGGCCTTGCGCCGATGCGCAGCCGCCGCGGAACCCACGATCCCGGCCGGGTGGTGCGCGACCTGGCCGTGATGCTCGCCTCCGGCGGCTCCCACCTCTCCGACCTGCGCGCCGTGCGCGACCAGGAGCCGCTCTTCGGCGCGGTCGCCTCCGATGCCACCGCCTGGCGCACGGTGGAGGCGATCGCCGGCGACCCCGAGCTGATGGGGGCGCTGCGCAGCGCTCGCCGGGAGGCGCGCGAGCGCGCCTGGGATGCCGGCGCGGAGCCCGAGGGGCCGCTGTTCATCGACCTCGACCCGACATTGATCGAAGCGGGGTCCGAGAAGGAGGGAGCGGCCCCGACGTTCAAGAAAGGGTTCGGCTTCCACCCGATGCTCGCCTTCCTGGACCGGCCGGGCGACCCCTGCGGCGGTGAGCCGCTGGCGGGTCTCTTGCGCCCCGGCAATGCCGGCGCCAACACGGTGGCCGACCAGATCGAGGTCGCAGAAGAGGCGCTCGAGCAGCTGCCCGCAGACCTCGCCGCCGATTCGGAGGTCGTCCTGCGCTTCGACTCCGCCGGCGCCACGCACGGGTTGCTGGACTGGGCGCGCGAGGGCGACATCCGCTTCTCTGTCGGCTTTGACCTGACCGAGCCCGTGCGCCGGGCGATCACCGCTATTCCCGATCGGCGCTGGGTTTCCGCCCTCGCCCAGGACGGCTCTGCGCGAGAGAACGGCGAGGTTGCCGAGGCCACGGACCTGATCGACCTCTCCGGCTGGCCGGAGGGCTCGCGGCTGATCGTCCGCCGCGAGCGCCCACACCCCGGCGCGCAGCTCTCCTTCACCGACGCAGACGGCCACCGCTTCCAGGCGATCCTCACCGACCGCGAAGGCGAGGCCGCCGATCTGGAGCGTGAGCATCGCGCCCGTGCCCGTTGCGAGGACCGCATCCGCTGCGCCAAGCAGATGGGCCTGGAGCTGCTCCCGTTCGCCGACTTCCAGATGAACGCGGTCTGGATGGAGCTGGTGCTGATCGCCCAGGCGTTGATCGCCTGGATCGACACTCTGCTCTTGCGCGGCGCGCTTTCCGGCCTGGAGCCGAAGCGACTGCGCTACCGCGCCCTGCACACCGCCGGCCGCCTCGCCTTCCACGCCCGCCGCGCCACCCTTCGGTTGGAGCGCCGCTGGCCCTGGGCCGAGGAGCTCGCGGCCGCCTTCGCGCGGCTGTGCGAGCTGCCCGCGCCGGCCGGCTGACCGGCGAAGCGGTTCCGCGGAACCGCTTCTTCACTTCCTACTCGCCTTTCCGTCGCCGCCCGATCTCGACCTGCCCGAAAGGTTCTCACCCGGGTCGTCCGCGCCTTCCGTCGCAACTCCCGCGGCACCACCCGGCCGCGCTCAGGCATACACGCCTGTCTCATGGGCGCTGTCGTTACTCGCGGGCGCCTGGCGAATGATCCGGGCTAGCCTCGCGCTCAAGACGTGCCAGGCGGTATGTAATTACTCCAGTCAGGGCGGAGCCACCGAGAGCTCCTGCGGCAGCAATCAGGGCGACGAGCCAATTATCCATCCGGGAAGCGTAGGGCCGTGGCGGGACGCCGCTGCCAGAAGGCGATCATCTTCCACCGTTGCCCGGCGCTGTACAACAAGCTCGCCCGCATTGAGGACTAAGCCAGGTTTAGGGCAAATTCCGCCGAGCCATGTGCTGGAATCGAGTCCCTGTGCGAATAACAGAGGATCAACACAACTTGCTCTGCCAGATCGTAGATGGCTACGCCGAGGCCAAGGAGGAATTTTACTTCTCGACCGGCATGGGAATCGGGACAACCATGCAACAGGCGAGCGTAAAAGGTCGCGAGAGCGTAGATCACGGAGACATCGAGGAACTGTGGGACCTTGGGCTGATCGCCGTGGTCCCCGGAAACTCGCCTATGTCCGGGCGACTCCGACCGACTGCCGAGGGGATTCACCACGTTGAGGAGGCTCGTCGCCTTCAGGGAATCGTACGCGCCGACAAGGCGATTTCATCGAGGCCCGGCGGGTCGAAGATCGCCTGGGACGTAACCCTGCCTGTTCTTGAAGCGGTGGTCGGTGTATATGCCCGAGCCGACGCGGGCGAGGACGTATCGCAGATGCAGGTCAACCAGCGGCTTGAACGCGAGGATGGCGATCCGGACACAAGCCGCGCATTTGAGGTCTTGGAACGAAGCGAATACGTTCAGGGCACCGCAAGCATCGAGCAGCTTCCGGGTGCGCTGACCGTAGTACCAACCGAGCGGGCGCTGCAGCTTCTTGAGGGCTGGCCCGCTGACGGCGAGGTTGCGCTTGCCCGCTTGCTCACTGCACTTCAAACCGAGATTGACTCAACTGATGATGAGGAGGAGAAGAGCAAGCTCCGGCACGTCCTCGATGCTGTGCAAGGCGTCGGCGAGAACGTCGCCGCCGAGGTCCTGACCAAGGTGCTAACGGGCGGATAGACGGGGCGATCTACTCGGACTAGAGCACAACCAGCTCGCGCTCGGGGTGCTTGACCGGGCCGAACTCGAAGCCGAGGACGGCGCGGGCGCCGAAGGCGTCGGCGAGCTTCTTGACGGTCTGGGGGCTGGTGGCGTGCTGGCCGCTCTCGATGCGGGAGATCGCCGAGGCGGTGGTGCCCATGCGAGCGGCCAGCTCGGCCTGGCTCAGGCCGAGGGAGGCGCGGCGCATGATGACGATCCGGGCAAGCTCCTCATACGGCGCAAGGCGCTCGTACTCGGCCCGGAACTCGGGATCCGCGAGGGAGGCCTTGATGTCGTCCGAGGCGGACCTACCGACCGGCCCGCCATGGGCAGCACTGGAGGCCATGCCTCAGTCGCCGTGGTGAAGCCCGGCAAGCCGATGCGGGCGGCGAGCCTGAGGAAGCTCGGGAAGGCGGTCGGCGAAGTAGCCGAATGCGGTGCCGCTGGCGACCGCAACCACACCGAGGGCGGCGGCGGCGATGCCCGCTGTGGCGTCCACGCTGTTCAGCAGCAGGACGACACCGACCACCGCGGCGGCCGGGACTGCGATCAGCGCGATGCGAATAGGCATGGATGCAGTGTAGATCACGTCAAGGCGTCGATCACGAGGGCGAGGATTCCAAGGCCAAAACCAACGAAGAAGCCCAAGGCGGTTGCACGCTCGGTTTCGGCTTTCGTGCGACCGGTCAGGATCGACCCGTAGTGCGCGGCGCCGCCGAAGAGCCCGGTGAAGCCGACCATGGCAGCAATGGCACCCGAGAGCGCGTCGGTAAGGATTCCGCCAAGAGGGAGGTCGATCATGGTCGAGCGAGCCTACGCCGGGCAGCGGACAAAACGATGCGGCAGATCACTTCCGGCGCTTCTTGCGCTTGCGCCGCGCACCCGACCGCGCACCCAACTCGTCGCTTTCGGGGGAACTCAGGGCATCTTTCCGTGCCTGAGAGCCACTTTCGGAGCCATCAGACCCCCGCGTGTCGCCCATCATAATCCGCGTGTCGGGGGTTCGAGTCCCTCCTCCGGCATGGCTTGACAAGGTGAATGCGCGCTTCCGAGGTCGCTACTCGAGCAAGTGCGGAGTTCTAGTCGCGCCGCCGCTTGAAGCGTCTGAGGGCCAGTTCACTCATGAGGTACGCCTCAGTCGCGGATGAGGTTCGACGGGCCGACGCGACCGGGGCCGCTCGCGAAAAGCGCAGCGGAGCGGACGTGCGCCGGCGGCTGGCTCAGGTGTTCTGGTACAGCGGGCCGTCTCCGCCCTCGGGGGTGGTGAGGCGGCCGCCCTTGGCGGTTATGGCGCCGCACTGGACGCAGTTGGTGTAGTTGACGATCACGTCGACGTCGCCGGACTCGGGGGCGTCGTCGGGGATCTCGTAGACGCCGGCCGGGCACATCCAGGCCCAGGTCTCGGCCAGCTCGCGGGGCACGCGCTGCTGTACGCGGATGTGGTTGGGGGCGTCGTCGCGGGTCGCGTTGCCGGTGATGTAGACGCTGGAGAGCTTGTCGAAGGTCAGCTCGCCGTCGGGCTGGGGGTAGCCGTCCTTCGTGTCGCCGACGAACATCGGCTGGGCGTCGTTGCGCTCGATCTCCCAGCGGCCGCCGGGGAAGCGGCCCCTGGTGGCGATCATCAGGTTGACCAGCGGCCCGCCCTTGATCAGGCCCTTCTGGAAGGGCTGGCGCGTGTTGCGCTCCTGGTAGAGGTCCTTGCCGATGATCGAGTCCTCAACCGCCCCCTCGTAGGAGGAGAAGTCGTTCTCGCCGGCCTTCAGACCGGCGTAGATCGCCTCGGCCGCCAGCATCCCGGACTTGACCGCGTAGTGGACGCCCTTCAGCGCCGCCAGGTTCATCAGCCCGGCGGCGTCGCCGACCAGCACGGCGCCGGGCGCCGAGAGCTTCGGCATCGCCCAGTAGCCGCCCGCCGGGATCGCCTTGGCGCCCCAGCCGACCCGCTCGCCGCCCTCGAGGATCTCGCGCACCATCGGGTGGGTCTTGAACTGCTGCAGGAAGTCGTGGGCCGAGCTGGTTGCGTCGGCGTAGTCGAGGTCGAGGACGAAGCCGATCGAGACCAGGTCCTCGCCGGTCTTCTCGTCCTTCATCGGGTAGATCCAGGAGCCGCCGATCTGGTGGTACTTGGCGGAGATCTTCAGCGGCCAGCCGGCCACCGTGTGGATCACCCGGTCGAGTGGCTTCGCGACCTTCCAGACCTCCTTGACGCCGAGCTCCCAGACCTGCGGCTCGCGCCCCTCGGCCAGGTCGAACTCGCGCACGGCGGCGTCGGTCAGGTGGCCCCAGCAGCCCTCGGCGAGCACCGTCGCCCGCGCGGCGATGTCGGTGCCGGGCTCGAAGTTGCCGAGCTCCTCGCCGTCCCTGCCGCGCCCCTTGTCGCCGGAGCGCACGCCGACCACGGCGCCGTCGGAGACGATCAGCTGGGTCGCCGCGGTCTCGGTCAGCAGGTAGGCGCCGTTCTCCTCAGCCTGCGCCTGCATGTAGCGACAGAGCGCCGCGACCGAGATCACCTCGTTGCCGTGGTTGCGCTGCGGCGGGGGCGGCGGGATGCGGATCTTGGTCTTGCCGTTGGGCAGCAGGTAGATCGCCTCCTTCTTCACCTCGCCGAAGGCGAAGCCCTCGGCGCGCCACTGCTCGCGGCTCAGGTCGGGAAAGAGCTCCCGCAGCGGCCCGGGGCGCATCACCGCGCCGGAGAGGTTGTGGCCGCCGCAGGTCTTCGCCTTCTCGATCACCGCGACCGGGACCTCGCCCAGCTTCTCCATCGTCTCCGGATCCTCGGCGAGCAGCTGCAGCAGCCGGTTGGCGCAGGCGAGCCCCGCCGTGCCGCCGCCGACGATCGCCACGCCGATCTCGATCCGCTCGTCCTCGCCGTCGAGCGAGCGCTTGACGAACTCCTTGGTCGCGTCTACCGGCGGCGGGTACTCAGCCGGGACGACCTTGCCGTCGGTGCCTGCCATCGGCGCGCACTATAGCCGTTGACTGACGAGTCAATCAGTGACGGCCGGCACGCTCAGCCGAGCGTCGCGCCGACGCCGTGCCGGCGGAACTCGTTGAGGACCTGCTCCATCGAGTCGACGTCGCAGGCGACCATTTCGGGCCAGGACTTCTCCGGGTGCTCGTCGAGCGTCTTGTAGCCGTTGCCGCTGACGATCGCGACGACGGTCTCCTCGGCGCCGATCTTGCCTTCCTGGGCAAGGCGCGCGGTGCAGGCGATCGTCGTGCCCCCGGCCGGCTCGGTGAGGATGCCCTCGGTGGCGCCGAGCAGGTCGATCGCCTCGAAGATCTCGGCGTCGGTCGCGGTCGCGGCGCTGCCGCCGCGCGAGGTCGCCGCCTCGACCACCAGCGGGCCGTCGCCGGGGGCGCCGATCGCGATCGAGTGCGCCGCGGTGTGCGGCGTCTGCGGCTCGATCGCACCCGAGCCGTCGAGGATCGCGGTGGCGATCGGGCTGCAGCCCTCCGCCTGCGCGATGTCGATCGTCACGCCCTCGGTCTCGGCAAGGCCGACCGTCTGCATCTCGCCCAGGCCCTTGTGGACGCGCGAGGAGAGCGTGCCGCCGGCGGCCGGGATGACGATGTGGTCAGGCGCCTCCCACTCGAGCTGCTCGACGATCTCATATGCCGCCGTCTTGGCGCCCTCCGCGTAGAACGGGCGCAGGGTGATGTTGGCGAACTGCATCCCGGTGGTCAGCGCCAGCTCGCGGCAGGCGCGGTTGGCCTGGTCGTAGTTGCCGTCGAGCTGGATCACGGCGGCGCCCAGCGCCCGGCAGGCGCGCGCCTTGCCGCGCTCCATGTTCGACGGGTAGAAGACGTAGGCGGCGACCCCGGCCTTGGCCGCCAGCGAGGAGACGGCGGTGCCGACGTTGCCGGTCGAGACGCAGCCGATCTCCTCCTTGCCCAGCTCGAGCAGGCGGGCGACGGCCATCGAGACGACGCGGTCCTTGTAGGAGAGCGAGGGCCGCGAGGTCGAGTCGTCCTTCAGGTAGAGGTTCTTGAGGCCGAGCTCGGCCCCGAGCCGATCGGCGCGGATCAGCGGCGTGCGGCCGCTGTAGCGGCCGACTCGCGCCTGGGCGCGGGCGTCGACGATCGGCAGCAGCTCCTCGAAGCGCCAGATGTTGATCTCGCGCTCAGCCGGGGGAATCTCCGCCAGCCGCTTGCGGGCCAGGTCGTAGTCGTAATCGATGTCGAGTCCGTTGCCGCAGCCGAGGCACTTCGAGGTCGTGTCGATCAGCGGCAGGCGCCGTCCGCAGTCGCGGCAGACCAGTTCGGTCGCGCAGGAGCGGGTGCGGTCCTCTGGGTTCAACAATTCGATCTCTCCTCCCGGCAAGAGTACTGATGCTTCTAAGAAGAGGGCCCGCCCCGGCGGTGTCAGCTTCCGCGGGGCGGGCCCGACCTCCGACCAGCGCCTTGTGGGCTCCGGCCTGAGCTACGGCTGCGTCGGGGCCAGCATGCTCCCGGCGCGACTTGGGTCGTGGCCGAAGCTGCCGGCCACACCTCGAGCGCCATGGCCCATTACATGGCCGCCCCCCCTCTCCGGGGGCCAGGCTGCCAGAGGTGGGTGGACGTGTCGGCTGCGGTACCGGGCAGCGCTGCTTGCTGGAGGTGGGGCAATGCAAGCAGCACCGTCGCCTCCCTGGTACTCCCGTAACAGCCAACCTCTCGACTCATGACTGGGACACTCCTTTTCGTCGCAAGGCGAGCGCCCGTGACTCGGATTCCCACCTCTCCACTGGCGCTTGGTCGTCAGCGGCGGTAGATATAACACACTCCACCCCACTGGTCAAGTCATTCTGTGTATTTGTCCTGATGCACAGGCTGAGAGGGCTCCCGGGAGTCACATCGGCACCCGTGCTCGCGGCAGCCAGGTGAACGTGCGGGCGACGTCGCGGAAGCCGGCGCGAACCAGGCTGGCGCGGTCGCCGACGGCGGGGTCGGCGCCCGCCTCGGCCACCGCCATCGTCGTGCAGCCGGCGCGCGACGCTTCGGAGATGCAGCGGTGCAGCACCGCCGCCTGGCCAATCCCGTCGCGGACCTGGGAGAGGCGCGAGGCGATCGCCAGCACCGCGATGCCCTCGTGCAGGCGCATCGCTGCGTAGGCGAGCGGCTCGTCGCCGTCGACGGCGCAGAAGCAGCGCCAGGCCGCGGTGCCGGGCAGGTCGAAGAAGAAGGTCGCCGCCCAGCTGGCAAAGCCAAGCGATTCGGCGAGCGGGTCGCCGAACGCTTCGTCTTCGCCCGGGTCGACGCGCTCGTAGATGTCGATCCCGGCGGGCGGGTCGAAGGCCGGCGGCGCGCCGTCGCGGACCAGCTTCGCGGGCCCGTCGATCAGCCGGTGGCCGTTGCGCCGCAGCCAGACTTCGGCCTGCTTGAACTCGGGCAGCTCGGGCGAGAGCGAGACGCGGTAATCGACGTCCTGGCGCTCCATCCAGCGCAGCGCGGCGGGCAGGTACCCGTCCGACACCGAGCCCTCCCCCGCCGCCCCGAGGACGAAGTTGAGCGCCGGCTCGCCGGCTTCCTCGGTGACCACTCCGCAGGCGCAGGGACCGAAGCGCACCATGTCGATGCCGAGGTCGACCACGGCATCCTCGACAGCGGTCTCCCACAGCCCCTTCCAGAACCGCTTCTCCGCCTCGTCGAGCGCAATTGCGTCGTATGGCAAGACGTCGCCTCCCGCCATACGGGGACTATAGAGGTGCTACACCGGAACAGTCAAGGTTTCTTGCTCGGGCCAGGCGCCGGGCAGGTCGGCCCCGTCCTCGTGGCCGGCGGCAAGCAGCAGCGCCTCGGCGGCGTGCGGCGCGAACGGCGCCAGGGTGCGGGCGAGCAGAACGAGGGCGGCGACCTGGGCCTCGGCGTCCGCCCGGCAGAGCTCCCCGCGGCGCTTGACGACGCGCTTCTCGAAGTCCTGGATGCGCTCGAAGAGACGCGTCACGTTGCGCACCGCCTTGTGCATCTGCAGGTCCTCGAGGTCGGCCGTGATCCGCGCCACGCCGTTGTCGCACCACTTGCCGAGGCGCTCGCGCATGAACTCGGTGTCGGCCGCCGCCTCGGCGTCCTCGGGCGCCCGCTCGAGACCGGCGAAGCGCTCCCGCGAGTAGACCCAGACGTTGTGCAGGAAGCGGCTGGCGAAGCGCAGGGCGCCGTCGTTCCAGTTGAGCGTCTTCGCCGGCCCGGCGGCGTAGAGGACCGCGAGCCGCACCGTGTCGGCTCCGTAGCGCTCGACCAGCTCGTCGGGGTCGACGACGTTGCCCAGGTGCTTGCTCATCTTGCGCCCGTCGGCGATCACCATCTCGTGGAAGAGGCAGCCGCTGAAGGGCTCGCCCGCCTCGATGAAGGCGAAGGGGCCGATGTCGCGCAGCGCCTTGGTGACCACCCGCTGGTCGAAGACGAAGCCGCCCGAGTCGGCGCCGGCGACGAGCCGCTCCGACGGCAGCCAGCGCCGCAGCTCGGGGTGGGTGAACATCTGCTCGGCGCGGTCCGCCGGCGGAACCGCCGAGGGCACCCAGAGCCAGAGCGCGTCGAAGTGGCAGTCGAGGGTGTCGGTCTCGCGGCGCGCCGGCTCGCCGCAGCGCGGGCAGGTGGTCTCGACGAAGGAGGGCAGCTCGGCCAGCGGGTTGCCCTCGCCGGTCGGCTCGACGTCGCGCGGCAGGACGACGGGCAGGTCCTCCTCGGGGACGGGCACGGCGCCGCATGCCCCGCAGTGGACGATCGGGATCGGCGTGCCCCAGAAGCGCTGGCGCGAGATCGAGAAGTCGGCGGCGCGGTAGCGGACGGCCTCGCGCGGGGCCGGGGCGGCGCCACCGGAGGGCGTCCCCTCCCCCACGCGCTCGGCCCGCTCGGCGAGCGTCGCGTCGGCCTCGTCGACCGAGGGGATGCCGAGCGCCGCGGTCGGTCCGTACCGCGCGTCGACCAGCGGCGAGACGAGGACCGGCAGGGCGGCGCCGCTCCAGGGCGCGATCGCCTCGGCGCCGGTGTCGATGAGGGGAACGGAGCGCGCGTCGCGGGCGCTGCGCTCCCAACCGCCGGAGCGCAGCTCGTCGAGCTGCTCGCGCACGGCCGGGTCGGTGGCCCAGGCCTCGACCTCTGGATGGCGCGGGGAGAGCAGGACGAAGGAGGCCTCGGCGACCGCCTCGGCGTGCGGGCTGAAGGCGACGATCCCGGCGCCATCGGGGCCGCCCAGGTCGACCTCGACGCCGTCGCTGCGGCCGAGGATGTAGCGCTGGGTGGAGAGCGAGATCTCGTCCCAGTCGCCGCTCGCCTCGAGCTCTGCGAGGCGGCGGTCGTTCTCCTCCAGGTAGGGCGTGATGCGCAGGAACCAGGTCGGCCGGCGGATCAGCCGCACCGCGTTGTGGCAGCGCCAGCAGGTGCCGTCCTCGACCTGCAGCGCGGCGAGCGTCGTGCGGCAGTGGTCGCACCAATCGACGGTCGTGTCGGCGCGGTCGATCAGGCCGGCCTCGAGCAGGGTCAGAAAGAGCCACTGCGACCAGCGGTACTGGGCCTCGTCGGAGCTGTAGAAGGCGCGCTCGTAATCAAAGGAGAAGCCGAGCCGCTTCATCTGGCCGAGCATCCGCTCGCCGCAGCGCTCGACCCACTCGGCCGGCGGCACTTTGCGCTCGATCGCCGCCATCTCGGCCGGCAGGCCGAAGGCGTCGAAGCCGAAGCCGAAGAGGACGGCGTCGCCGCGGGCGCGGCGGAAGCGCGCGTAGGCGTCGCCGATCGCGTAGTCGCGCACGTGCCCCATGTGCAGGTTGCCCGAGGTGAAGGGGCTCGAGGGCTTGATGTAGATCGCGCGCCGGCCCTCAGGCGGCAGCTCGGTGGCGAACGCGTCGCGCCGCGCCCAGGCCTCCTGGCGCTCGCTCTCGACCTTCGCGGCCTCGTAACTGGGTCGTCCGTTGCTCATCCGACTTGACTTCCTGCCTCATTCATGACACTACTTGCGTTGCGCTCGAAAAATATTTGAGCAATGACGAATTTGCCCATTTCGTCCAGATGAACGGTTACACTGAACCCTGTAATGCTCCCGGGCGGCGCCCCGCGCCGTCGTGGGGGCCGGGTTGAGACCTGGAGGGAGGTCCCACGTGAGTGATGGTAGAGAGGTAACTGCCGTTCTCGACGGTCGCGTGGACGAGCGACTCGTCGATCGAGTACTCGAGGCCGCCGCTGACGCGGCCCCGGGCGAACGGATCCACGATGCGGTCGCCACGGTGGTCGAGATCGCGGAGCTGGATCCGGAGGTAACGCAGGAAGCGCTCCGGGCGCTGCGCGCGGACGCGAGCAGCATGCAGAAGCTGGAGCGAGGCCTGGGCCTGAGTCCCAACCGGGCGACGCTGGCGCTGGGTGGAGCGATCCAGCTGGCCAGCGCCGAGCTGGCGTCGGATGACCCGGACCTCGGCAGCCGCGCTCCCGAGCTGGTGCGCTGGCTGGAGGGGGCCTGGTAAGGAGGAGACCGCACGGGCTCGGGGCCCGTTGCAAAGCAGCGCCGGACCGCGCCGGCTAGGCGAAGGTCCAGAGCTTGTTGCCGAGGAAGTTGAACGGCATCGCGACCGCGACCGCGATCGCCTGCGAGCTGAGGTCGCCGAGGCCGGCGCCCGAGACGAGCGCCTCGAGCACGACCAGGTTGATCAGCAGCGCGCCGAGGCTGACGGTGAAGAAGCGGGCGGCCTGGAAGCCGGCGTGACCGTGACCGGCGCCGAAGGTCCAGTGCCGGTTCCAGAAGAAGTTGCTGCTGATCGCGACGCAGAAGGCGCCGATCGCGGCCGCCGTGTGGTGGATCCCGAAGCTGCCGCTGAGCAGGGCGAAGACGGCGAGGTTGATCAGGTAGCCGGAGCCGCCGACGAGGCCGAACTTGAGCAGCTGCAGCCAGCTCGCCGGGCGGCGGGCGGCGGCGCCGACGCGGTAGGCAAACTCCGCCGCGCTCACCGGCGCGCCCCCAGGCCGCCGTCGATGACGACCGCGTTGCTGCCGAAGCCCGTTTCGATTCGTTTGAGCATGTAGAAATGGACGTCCTGCGCGCGGGGAGCGATGTAGCGCGTCAGGGTGAGACGGTCGAACCTTACCCGGGCCAGTGGGTGGAAACCGGGTGGCAGGCCTTCGGGCTCGCCGGCGTCCGGCTTGCCGATCACGTCGATTTCGCGCAGCGGGCGATCGCCGCTGTAGATCCGCAGGGCCTTGTCGTGGAGGTAGTAGCGCAGCGGGTCGGCGGCGAGCTTCCAGCTGACGATCGCGCGCCGGTAGCGCGGCGGGCCGATCTGGTCGACGATCGCGCGGTAGTCGGGGCGCTGCAGGTTGGGCGTCTGGGTGACGTGGAAGTCGTAGGCGACCCAGTAGGAGCAGAGCACGATCGCCAGCAGCAGGCCAAGGCGGCGGGCGCGCTCGGCGCCGAAGCCGATCGCGACCAGCGCGGCGAGCGGCACGAGGGCGGGCAGCAGGTTGCGCTCGACCACGTAGTCCTTGCCGAGCAGGGCGGCGAGCAGGGCGAGGGCGCCGACCCCGAATCCGACGGTGGCGGCGAGCGCGGCGGCGCGGCGCTCGCGCGCGCTGCCGCGCCAGACGACGAGCAGCGCGGCGGCGGCGATCAGGACCGTTGGCAGCAGCGCGTAGCGCTCGCGCGGCGGCTCGGCGATCACGTGTCCCGTCTCCCCGGCGAGGAAGCTGACGCCGGTCTGCAGGAAGCGGCCGCCGAGCGGCGTGACTTCGATCCAACCGATGTGGTTGGGGTTGACCTGGGCGGCGATCAGCGGGACCAGGGCGAGGCCGACGAGCGCGACGCCCGCCAGCGCCGGGACGACCGCGCGCCAGCGATCGCGCAGCGCGACGGCGAGCCAGACGGCCTCGATGCCGACCGCGAAGACGGCGAAGTAGTGGCTGGAGATGGCGAGCGCCGAGGCGAGCGACCAGAGCGCCAGGTCGCTGCCGGCACGGGTGCGCAGCGCGCGGACGAGGAAGAGCAGCGAGGCGGCGCAGAAGAAGACGAGGACCGCGTAGGAGCGGGCCTCCTGCGAGTACCAGATCAGCATCGGGTTGACGGCGAGCAGGGCGGCGGCGATCAGGCCGGTGCGGCGGCTGGAGAGCTCGGCGCCGATCCAGTAGCCGAGCGGCACGGTGGCGGCGCCGAAGAGCGCCGAGAGCGAGCGCAGGCCGACCTCGGTCGTGCCGAAGGCCTTCGACCAGGCCCAGGCGAGGACGTAGTAGAGGGGCGGGTTGGACTCGCTCCCCTTCACCGAGTGCAACATGTCGGTGAAGCTGCCGGGGATCACGCGGGCGGCGGTGATCACCTCGTCGTGGTGGTAGCTCTGCAGGCCGAGGCTGGCAAAGCGGGCAACGATGCCGAGCGCGGTGATGCCGGCGAGCATCCAGAGCGCGCCGGAGCGGGTCGGGGCGAGGTTGAGGGTCAAGGTGCGCAGGCGTTGGCTGGCATCGGCCGGCGCGGGCCGAAGGAGGGGGGCGCCGCGCCGGGGGTGGCGCCCCAGCCGCGGTCGGGCCGTTGGGAGAGGCCGAAGGCGAGGCGGGCGCCGTGGGCGAGCCCGCACCAGGTGGTCCAGGGACGGGCGTAGGCGTGGCCGTTGAGGGTGAGGCGGCGTACGTAGTGGCCGTGGCCGGTGGCGGAGACGGTCAGCCGGCGGCGGTGCGGCAGGGCGACGCTGGCGTTGCGGAAGAGCGGGCTGGAGATCGCCAGCAGCCCGGTGCCGGGCGCCTCGGGGTAGAGGCCGAGGGCGGCGAAGACGTACCAGGAGGAGAGCGTGCCGAGGTCGTCGTTGCCCGGGTAGCCGTCGGGCGCCGGGCTGTAGAGGCGACGGGCGCGGTCGACCGCCTCCTGGGTCAGGTAGGGACGCTGCGCCCAGTCGAAGAGCCAGGGCGTGTGCAGGGTGGGCTCGTCGCCGAGCAGGGCGTGGTCGGTGTGCGTCGCGCCGGGGCCACCGTTGAGCCGCCGCAGCAGGTGGCGCAGGCGGGCGCTCGCCCTCACCGTGCCGCCCATCGCGCGGAAGAGCCCCGCCGGGTCCTGGGGCACCATCCAGGTGTACTGGGCGGAGTCGCCCTCGACGAAGCCGCCGCCGTGGAGGTTGTCGTAATTCGCTGGAAAGGAGCCATTTTCGTAGCGCGGCTCGATCATCCCGCCGGCGCGGTCGAAGAGCTTGCGCCAGTTCCCTGAACGCTGCATAAAGCGGCTGTAGACGGGGCGATCGCCGAGCTGGCGGGCGGCGAGCTGGGCGATCGCGAAGTCGTCGATCGCGTACTCGAGCGAGGTCGCGGCGGAGCCCCAGACGGCGTCGGGGCTGCCGTAGATCGAGTTGGAGTTGCGCAGGTTGGTGTCGAGGTCGAAGGGGACGTAGCCCAGGGCGAGGTAGGGCGCCAGTCCCTGGCGCTCGAGGTATTCGCCGTTGGCGCTGCGGCATTCGCCTTCGGCGCCGCGCAGCATCGCTTCCAGCGCCGCGCCGCGGTCGAAGCCGGTCGCGCCGAAGGCGGCGGCCGAGGCGATCAGCGGGTCGGCGGAGTCGCCGACCATCGTCATGCTCTGGCCGTTGGCGTAGGACCAGCGCGGCAGGCAGCCGCTCTCGGCGGCGTCGGCGAGCAGCGAGCGGACGATCTGGCCGGCGCGACGCGGGGCGAGGATCGAGAGCAGCTGGATCTGGGTGCGGTAGGTGTCCCAGGCGGAGAAGTCGGCGTACTGGATGCGGCCCCGGGCGCGGTGCAGGAGGCCGTCCATGCCGATGTAGGCGCCGCCGACGTCGCTGAAGGTGCGCGGCGCGAGCAGGGCGTGGTAGAGCGCCGTGTAGAAGGTGTCGACCTGGCGGGGGGTGCCGCCGGCGACGCGGACGCGGCCGAGGGAGCGGTTCCATGCCGCTTCGGCGCGGCCGGCGACGGCGCCGAAGGAGAGGCCGGGGTCTTCGGCGGCGAGGTTGGCGCGGGCGTCCTCGACGCTGACGAAGGAGACGCCGACCCGGGCGAGCACGCTGGGGTTGCGGCGCGTGTCGAAGGTCGCGTAGGCGCCGGCAGCGGCGCTGGTGGGGGGGTTGGCCGGGGGCGCGGTGCTGCTGGCGGCAGCGGTCGCTTCGGGGTGTAGGGTGCTCCCTTCCCAGGTTCCGGAGGTGGCGAACGGCCGGTCGAAGACGGCGGCGATGTAGACGCGGTAGCGGGGGCGCTGGCCGCAGAAGAGGCCGCTGGAGGCGGTGCCGTCTATCTCCCGGCGGGCGGGGTCGATCTGGACGGAGGCGAAGTCGTCGGGCTGGGCGCTGCCGCCGGCGTTAATCAGGACGCTCGAGTGCGGGTTGCGCGGGAAGCTGAAGCGGGCGATGCCGGTGCGCGTCGTCGCCGAGAGCTCGACGCCGATGTTGGCGCCGCCGGCCGGGTTGAGCCGCGCCGAGTAGTAGCCGGGGCGGCCGCTCTCGTGGGCGTGCGAGAAGCCGGGCTGGAAGGGGCCGTCGAGGCCGTCTTCGCCGGTCGCGGCCGGTGAGGATTCGAGCGGCTCGGTCGTCGGCAGGAAGGGGAAGTCCCCGTAGAGCGCGCAGCCGGCGCCGGAGAGGTGGGTGAGGCTGAAGCCCTTGACGTGGGAGTCGCGGTAGTCGTAGCCGCCGCGGCCATTGCGGTCGGCGGGCGTCGTGTCAGGGCTCCACTGGACCATGCCGAAGGGCAGGGCGGCGCCGGGGAAGTCGTGGCCGCCGCCGAAGGTGCCGGGGCCGGGCCGGGTGCCGGCGAAGACGTGCACGTGGTCGGCCGGCCCCGCGGCGGGGGTCGGCGGTGGAGCGATTGCGAAGAGGGCGAACGCGGCCGCGGCGGCGATGCCTGCGCGTCGGATCAAGCCACCTACGTTAGCCGTGCGGTCGCTTAGGGTTCCAGTGCCGATGCGGAAGCGAACCGCGACATTCATCGTGCTGATCGCGGCCGCGGCCGTGGTGGCCGTCGTGCTCGCCCTCGGCGGCGGCAAACAGGAAGCGAGCGCGAAGGGGGCGATCCCGGCGGTCCCGGGCGCGCCGAGCGTCAGCGTGATCTCGCCGCGCAACGGGGCACGGCAGTCGAGCCGCGCGGTCGTCGTCAAGGTCCGCGTGCGCGACTTCCAGCTGGCGCCCAGGCACTTCGGCGGCGAACCGCAGCTCGGCCAGGGCCAGATCCGCTTCTCGCTCAACCGGGTGCCCGATTGCGTCGATCCGGTCAAGCTGCAGCGCGCGATCGACAGCCCGCTGGGACACGAACGCCTGATCGGCGCCTCGTTCGACTTCGCCGAATACTCCGGCCCCAACGGCGTGCTGGCCGAACGGATCGGCTCGGCGGGCAGCTACTCCCCCGCCACCCGGCCCGAGATCTACTACCACGACCTGCGCCCCGGCTTCTACCGCCTGGTCATCACCCTCGCCCAGAACGACGGCTCGACCACGCCCTCCCACGCGGTGACCAACTTCCAGATCCTCCCCCGCCCGGGCCACGGCCCGAAGTGCAGTGGCGGCAAAGTGCCCAGCGCCAAGGCCGCGGCGTTCGGCTGAGGCGCCCCGGCGCCAGCCAATACTTCACTTTGTATAGTGAGTCCGATGCGGACCTACCGGCGTCTGCTGGGCTTTTTGCGGCCTTATCGCCCCCAGCTCTGGGGGTCGCTGGCGTTCGCCTGGCTGGCGATGGGGATGACGGTGCTGATCCCCTGGCTGATCGGGCGGGCGATCAACGCGATCGAGAGCGGCAAGAAGCCGGAACTTCTGCCGCTGGGCCTGGCGATCGTCGGCGCGGGGGTGCTTCGGCTGGGGCTGACCGTGGTGCGGCGGGTCGTCGCCGGCAAGGTCTCGCTCGCGGTCGAATTCGACCTGCGCGAGCGCTTCTACGGGCACCTGCAGCGGCTCGAGCTCGGCTTCTTCGACTCCCAGCAGACCGGGCAGCTGATGTCGCGGGCGACGGTCGACCTGCAGGCGATCCGCTTCTTCCTCGGCTACGGGCTGATCTTCATCACCCAGAACCTGCTGACGATCACGCTCGCCTGCGTGGTGATGGTGGTCATCAACCCGCTGCTGGCGCTGATCGCGCTGATCCCGGCGCCGTTCGTCGTCTACACCGCGTCGCGCTACAACCGCGTCTCCCGCCCCGCGGTGCAGGAGGTGCAGCAGCGGATCGCGGAGCTGACCGCGGAGGCCGAGGAGAGCATCTCCGGCGTGCGGATCGTCAAGGCCTTCGCCCGCGAGGAGCATCAGCTGCGCCGCTTCCGGCGGGCCGTCGACCGGGTCTTCGACCAGAGCATCTACTCGACCCGCCTGCAGGCGACCTTCTCGCCGCTGATCGGGCTGCTGCCGCAGGTGGGGGTCGCGCTGGTGCTGGTCATCGGCGGGCGGCAGGTGATCGACGGCTCGCTCAGCCTCGGCAGCTTCACCGCCTTCTACACCTACGTGGTGATGCTGGCCTCGCCGATGCGGGTGTTGGGCATGGCGATGGGGATGGCGCAGCGGGCGATCGCCTCCGGCAACCGGCTCTTCGAAGTGCTCGACCGCGAGCCGCGGATCGAGAGCCCGCCCGGGGCGCCGGCCCTGCCCGCGGGCGGCGGCCGGGTCGAGCTGCGCGGCGTGACGCTGCGCTACGACGCGGTCAGCGGTCGCGCATCCGAGATTGACCACACCAGAGCGGGGTCAATGTCGGATGCGGCGCTCGAGGGCGTCGATCTCGACGTGGCGGCCGGCAGCACGGTGGCGCTGGTCGGGCCGTCGGGGTCGGGGAAGACGAGCCTGGTGGCGCTGATCGCGCGCCTCTACGACCCGAGCGCGGGGGCGGTGCTGGTCGACGGGGCCGACGTGCGTGAGATCGACGTCGCCTCGTTGCGCTCGCAGGTCGCCTTCGTCGCCGACGACAGCTTCCTCTTCAGCGCGAGCGTCGCCGAGAACATCGCCTACGCGCGGCCGGGAGCGAGCCGCGAGGAGATCGAAGTGGCGGCCCGGCGGGCGCAGGCCGAGGGCTTCATCCGCGACCTGCCCGGCGGCTACGACACCGTCGTCGGCGAGCGCGGGCTGACCCTCTCGGGCGGACAGCGGCAGCGGATCGCGATCGCCCGGGCGCTGCTCGCCGACCCGCGCGTCCTGATCCTCGACGACGCCACCTCCTCGGTCGACGCGACCACCGAGGGAGCGATCAAGGCGGGGCTGCGCGAGGCGATGGCGGGACGGACCACGTTCGTGATCGCCCACCGGCTCTCGACCGTCTCGCTTGCCGACCAGGTGGTGGTGATGGACGGCGGCCGGATCGTCGACCAGGGCACGCACGAGGAGCTGCTCGAGGGCTGCGGCTTCTACCGCGAGATAGCGGAGCACGGCCTCGCCGACTCGGTCTTCCTGCAACGCGACCTCGAGCGCCGCGAGGAGGTGGCGCGCCTGTGACCCGGTTCCGGTGCGCCTTTTCCCCGGTATGCGCGGATAAGGCGCACCGGAAGGAACGAGCGTGACACGGTTGCGGTTCGTGGCGGGGTTGCTGGGGCCCTACAAGGGTCGGGTGGCGCTGATGCTGGTTGCGATGTTGGCGTCCACCGGCGCGGGGCTGGCGCCGCCCTACCTGGCCGGCAAGGCGATCGACTCGGGGATCGTCACCGGCGACGTCTCGGCGCTCGACCTGATCGTGCTCGCCTTCCTCGGCGTCGCGGTGCTCTACGCGGGCGCCTCCTACCTGCAGACCTACCTGGTCGGCTGGGTCGGGACGCGGGCGCTGCAGGACCTGCGCGAACGGGTCTACGTCCACCTGCAGGGGATGTCGATCGGCTTCTTCACGCGGCGCAGCCCGGGGGTGCTGATCAGCCGCATGACCAACGACGTCGAGGCGCTCAACCAGCTGCTCAGCACCGGCGTCGTGACGATGTTCTCAAGCACGCTGACGCTGATCGGCGTGGTCGTGATCCTGCTGGCGCTCGACTGGAAGCTGGCCCTGGTCACCTTCATCACCTTCCCGCTGCTGGCGGTCGCCAGCCTGATCTTCCGGGTGGTCTCGCACGGGGCCTACCGGGCGACGCGCGAGCGGATCGCGGCGGTCACCGCCTACCTGCAGGAGACGCTGAGCGGCGTGCGGGTCGTGCGCAGCTTCGGCCAGGAGCCGCGCCACGCAACCGAGATGACCGCGCTGAACGAGGCCAACCGCGAGGCCAACCTGCGCACCGTCTACCTCAACGCCTCCTACTTCCCGGCGGTCGAACTGATGTCGGCGGTCGGCACCGCGGCGATCCTCCTCTACGGCGGCACGCAGGCGATAAACGGGGCGCTGCAGATCGGCGTGATCGTCGCCTTCGTCGGCTACCTGCAGCTCTTCTTCGAACCGATCCAGCAGCTCTCGCAGCTGTACACGACCTACCAGCAGGGGATGGCGGCGCTGGACAAGATCCTCGAGCTGCTCGACACGGCTCCCGACATGACCGACGCGCCGGACGCGATCGACCCCGGGCCCCTGCGCGGCGAGATCGAAATGGAGGGCGTGTGGTTCTCCTACGACCCGCTGACTTCGTCGTTTGGGGGGCAATATCAGCCCAAACGACAAAGTCAGCCACCGGGCGGTCGGGGCGAGTGGGCGCTGGAGGGCGTTGATCTGCATGTGGCGCCGGGGCAGACGCTGGCGCTGGTGGGGGCGACGGGGGCGGGGAAGTCGACCTTCGCCAAGCTGGTGGCGCGCTTCTATGACCCGCAGCGGGGGACCGTGCGAGTCGACGGCCACGACCTGCGCGGGGTGCGGCAGCAGGCGCTGCGCCGGCAGCTGGGGATCGTGCCGCAGGAGGGGTTCCTCTTCTCGGGCAGCGTGCGCGAGAACATCGCCTTCGGCCGGCCCGAGGCGACGCTCGAGGAGATCGAGGCGGCGGCGGCGGCCGTCGGCGCGACCGGGTTCATCGCGGCGCTGCCGGAGGGGATCGAGACCCAGGTCGGCGAGCGCGGCGTGCAGCTCTCAGCGGGCCAGCGCCAGCTGGTCGCCTTCGCCCGGGCGCTGCTGGCGGAGCCGCGCATCCTGATCCTCGACGAGGCGACCTCGAACGTCGACGTACGCACCGAGAAAGTCATCGAGAAGGGCCTCGAGCGCCTGCTCGCCGGCCGCACGGCGATCGTCATCGCCCACCGCCTCTCGACGATCCGCCGCGCCGGCAAGATCGTCGTCCTCGAAGGCGGTCGCATCGCCGAGGCCGGCACCCACGAGGAGCTGATCGAGGCCGACGGCCCCTACTCGCGCCTCTACGGGGCCTGGCAGGACTCCTCAGTCGCCTGACCCGGGCGTAACGTCTTTCGGTCGATATGCGTCCAGAAAACGTTACGCCCGACGCTCGCACCCGGTTCTGGCGCCCGCCGTAACGCGTTGTGGATCTATTTGATCCACAACGCGTTACACCCGGCGCGGGGTCCTAGCCGGGGCCGATGCCGCCGGATGAGCCGCCGGTCGTGCCGCCGCCTTCGGAGCCGCCGCCGGTGCCGCCGCCTTCGACGGCGCCGGCGCCGCCCGCTTCGGGGGCGACTTCTGGGGCCGGCGTGACTTCCACTTCGGGTTCGACGGCTTCGGGTTCGGCCGCTTCGGCTTCGGCGCCGCCCGATTCAGCTTCGGAGCCTTCAGTCCCGGTGGCGCTGGGCGCCGGCGCCTTGGGGCCTTCGGAACAGTCTTCGAAGCCGTATTCGCTGGCCGCTTCCTGAAATTCGGAAAGCGCCGTAGAAGCGCTCGACTCGGCCGTTTCGAGCGCCGCCGTGTCTTCGCGTTCCGCCGCCAGCTTCACTTCGTCCTCGGCTTTGGCCAGCTCTTCGGCGGCGCTGGAGAATTCGGCGTAGCCGGCGCTTTCCTGCGGCGTGCCGAGGTTGTTGAGGCTGTTGACCATGCCGCTGTAGAGGCCGGCCAGAGCTGCCGCCGGACTGGAGGTTTCGGAGGTGCTCGTCTCGGTCGACCCGGCCGCCGCATTGACCTCGGCGCAGATCGCGTCGCCCTGTTCGAGCAGCTCCGCCTTGGTCAGCGTGGTCGTGGTCGCGATCGACGCGACATTCGATTCCGTCGATTCGCCGCCCCCTCCCCCACCGCAGCCGACGATCGCCAGCGCGGCGAGCGGAACAACGACGATCAGGGTGTGACGACGCCTCAAGACGGATCCGAAACTAGCAGAGGAATTGGACGCCTCGTGCAGGGCTTTTAGCTGCGCCCCAGGGACTCGAACCCCGAAATCCAGCTCCAGAGGCTGGCGTGTTGCCAATTACACCAGGGCGCAAAGCAGTGTCGCGACAGGATACTGGCGCGACGCAGCGCCGACGAATCGAGGGCGCTGCCTCAGGATATCGACGCCAGCTCGAACTCGGGATCGCCGAGGCGGTCTTTGACCGGCGAGAGGTCGGTGCCGGAGGCGAGGAGGCGGCGGGCCTCGGCGAGGTCTTCGGGGCGTTCGACGCTGAGGGCGCCGGCCACGCGGTCGTCCTTCAGGTACCAGACGGAGAACTCGCCGCCCTCGCGGTCGCCGCGCCAGATCTCCTCGTTCCACTCCGACGCGGGGCCGACGTACTCGAGGCTGGCCCAGTCGGCGAGGTCGCTGAAGAAGTAGGGGACGACTTCGTAGTCGCGCTCCTCGCCGAGCATGTTGCCGGCGGCGTGCATGCCCTGCTGCATCGCCACGTCCCAGTGCTCGACCCGCAGGCGACGGCCGTGGACGACGCTCTCATATGAGCAGCAGTCGCCGGCGGCGTAGATGCCCTCGGCGCTGGTCCGCAGCTTGGCGTCGCAGAGGATCCCGTCGCCGACCGCGAGGCCGGCGCGCTCGGCGAGCATCGTGTCGGGGCGGACGCCGGCGCCGACGACGACCGCGTCGCACTCGATCGCCTCGCCGCTCCTGGTGACCACGGCGCGGACGCGGCCGTCGCCCTCGAAGGCCTCGAGCTGCTCGCCGCCGCGCACGCTGACGCCATGCTCTTCGAGGCGCTCCTGGAACCAGCGCCCGGCCGCCTCGCCGAAGCCGCGCGAGAGCGCGACGTCCTCGAGCATCACCATCGTGCAGCGGGTGCCGCGCGCGGTCAGCGAGGCCGCCACCTCGGCGGCGATGTAGCTGCCGCCGATCAGGACGACGTGGCGGGCCTCGGCGGCGTCGGCGCGGATCGCGTCGGCGTTGCCGAAGGCGCGCAGGTAGTGGATGCCCTCGTTCTCGGCGCCCTCGACGCGGAGGATGTTGACCATCGCCCCGGTGGCGATCAGCGCCTTGTCGAAGAGCACCTCCTCCCCGCCCTGCAGCTTCGCCCGGCGCGCCTCGGGGTCGAGCGACATCACGTTGAGGCCGGTCCGCAGCTCGACGCCTTTCTCCTCATACCAGGCGGGCTCCTGGACGTAGGCGTCCTCGCGGCCGGCCTCGCCGCGCAGGTACTCCTTGGAGACCGGCGGGCGTTCGTAGGGCGGCTCGGGCTCGCGGCCGACCAGCATCAGCGGCCCTTCGGCGCCGCGGCGGCGCAGCTCGGCGGCGCAGTGGGCGGCCGCCATGCCGCCGCCGACGAGCAGGAACTCGACCTCGCGCTCAGCCACCGGCGCCGTTGCCCTTGCCGATGTCGCCCGCCGGGCCGAAGAGCGCCTTGAGCTGCTCCTCGTGGCCGGGGTCGAGCACGGCGAGCACCTCGTCGCCAACCTCGAGCACCGTGTCGGGCCCGGGGACGAAGCCCTTGCCTTCGCGCAGGACCGAGATCAGCAGGCTGCCTTCGGGCATTTCGAGATCGCCGACCCGCCGGCCGGTGACCCCACAGTCCTTGCCGAGCAGCATCTCGATGATCTCCAGCTGCTCCTCCTGCAGGTCGAGCAGGTGGACGAGGCCGTACTCGGGCACCTCGTGCTCGAGCAGGCGCAGGATCAGGTCGGTGGCGGAGACGTAGGGCTTGATCCCGAGCAGCTCGAAGTGGGGCTTGTTGCGCGGGTTGTTGACCCGGGCGATGATCCGCTCGACCTCGTACTTTTCGCGCGCCACCTGGCAGATCAGCATGTTGTCCTCGTCGTCGCCGGTGACCGCGATCACCATGTCGGCGCGCTGGATCCCGGCCCGCTCCAGCACCCAGAGCTCCGAGGCGTCGCCGTAGGAGACGTTGTGCTCGAGCTCCTGCTCGACGGTCAGGTAGCGGCGGCGGTCGCTCTCGATCACGGTCACCTCGTGGCCCTTTTCGAGCAGCTCGCGCCCCAGGTTCCAGCCGACCTTGCCGGCGCCGACGACGATGATGTACATCAGGCCGCCTCGCGGGGCGCGCCCTCGCGCACGGCGCTCTCCAGCATGTCGATCGCGACCCGGGTCGGACAGACCGTGTGCAGGCCCTGGCGCTCATACCACTCGGCGCGCAGCGGGTCGAGGATGCGCGCGATCACGGTCGGCACCTCGTAGCGCTTCTGGGCGATCTGGGAGATGACGATGTTCGTGTTGTCGCCGTCGGTGGAGGCGATGAAGGCGTCGGCGCGCTCGATCCCGGCCGCCTCCAGCGCGTCGGTCTCCAACCCGGCGCCGACCGTGAACTTCCCGCCGAGGTCCTCCCAGCCCTTCTCCAGCCCGACCTCGAGCCGCGCGTGGGACTCGGGGTCCTCGTCGAGGCAGGACACCTCGTGGCCCTCGCGCAGCATCGCGCGAGCGACCGAGGAGCCCACTCGACCGCATCCGACAATCAAGATGAACACGCGACGGATACTAGATGCCGACGCTCTCCGGAGGGGCCGTCAGCAGCACGCGGCAGGGGGCCTTCTTGAGGACGTACTCGGTGGCGGCGCCGATCTCGGCGGGCTTGGCGGCGCCGATGCCGCCGAGGGTGGCGCCGCCCTTGATCTTCGAGGGGGGCTCGCCGCCGATCACGATCGCCTCCGAGTTGCGCCGGCGGGCGGTCTCGACGATGCCGGCGCCGACGCCGCGGGCGCGGACGATCTCCGGCGAGACGTGCACGTCCTCGTACTCGGCGCCGACGTCGCTGGCCCGCTGCAGGGCGCGCCAGGCCTCGGCTTCGATCTCCGGCGGCAGCTGGGCGCCGAGCGGCAGGGTGAGCGGCACCTCGATCACGTAGACGAGGTCGAGCCGCGTCTGCTCGCCGATGCCGCCGTCCTCCAGCTCGGCGGCGGCGAGGCGACCGGCGGTGGCGACGATGTCGTCGTCGAGCTTGGTGCCGAAGACCGGCACGAGGATGTTGCGGAAGGCCACCTCGGGGACCTGCTTGGTCAGCGCCTTCTCGGTGACCGAGACGCGCTTGGTGAGGCTGGTGCCCTCGATCACCTTGCGATAGACGACGTAGAAGATCAGGCCGAAGGTCATCCAGCCGAGGCCGACCCAGCGGGCGTCGGTGTGGTAGGCGAGGACGCTGACGAAGGCGAGGCCGCTGACGATCGCGGCGAAGATCGCCGGCGTCGGCAGGCGGGCGCCGCGCCAGGAGACGTCGAGCGGCACGCGGTAGGGACGCGGCAGGTCGGGCTGGGTGATCCGCAGGCGAACGATCGAGAGCTGGGCGATCGTGATCGCCAGCATCGCGCCGAAGGCGTAGAGGCTGGCCAGCAGCTTGACGTTGGTCGGCGCGACGAGGCCGATCGCGATCACGCCGGAGAGCGCAATCGCCACGTGCGGGGTCGCGTGGCGGCTGTTCAGCTTGCCCAGCCAGCTGGGGATCTGGCGGTTGATCGCCAGCGTGTAGATGTGGCGGGAGACGCCGAGCAGGGCCGTGGTCACCGCCCAGAAGAGGACCGGCGTGGCAACGATCGCGACCAGCCAACGCATCACATGGGAGACCCAGACCGGGTGGTAGGCGGAGACGACGCCGAGCACCGGCGCCTGGACGAACTCGCCGCCGAGCGCGGTTTCGGGGCCGTTCGGGCCGGCGACGACCGGCACCGCCATCAGCGCGATCGCCGCCATGCCGGCGTAGACGAGCGGCACGGCGAGGGCGCCGACCGAGACGATCCGCTTCAGGTCCCCGGGGCGCACTTCGATGTCGGGCGCCAGGTCGGAGGCGGCCTCGATCCCGGCGTAGGCGAGCATCGCCACCACCGAGGCGTAGACGATGTCGTGGAAGGTGGGGCTGCTGAAGAGGTGGACCTGGTCGGTGAGCCGCTCGGGGTGGAAGACGGCGAGCGCGCCGACGACGATCACCGCCAGCTGCAGGGCGATGTCGGCGAGGGCGAGGATCGCCAGCGGCCGCTCCCTCCCCCGTCCGGTGACGTTGAAGACGTTGAGCAGGCAGGCGGCGACGATCACCGCGGCGGCGACGGCGATCTGGCGGCCCGGCTCGGAGAGGTCCGGCGTGATCGGTTCCAGGTAGTGCGGGACCGAGAGCGCCGCCAGGGCGGCGACGATCAGGTAGTCGATCAGGATCGCCCAGCCGGCGATGAAGGCGATCAGCTCGTTGAAGGCGTGGCGGGCGAAGCTGGAGGAGCCGCCGCGCTCGCGCAGCATCGCGCCGCCCTCGACGTAGCTGAGTGTGGTCAGCACGAAGAGCACGCCGGCGGCGAGGAAGATCAACGGCGTGAGACCGAGACCGCGGTCGGCGACCACGCCGAGCGCGAAGTAGATGCTGAAGCCGACCGCCGAATAGACCGCGACGAAGAGGCCCGGCACGCCGAGCCCGCGCTGCAGCAGAGGCTCGAGCCGCGGCTTGGCGGGCTGCCCCTCGGGCGGGGTCGCGGCATGCTCGGGCGCGTCGCTCACATCCGTGACGCTATCCAGAGCCGGCCGACGCCGACGGCCAGGAACGCGACCCCGAGCAGCGTGCCAACTGAGAGCGGCCCGCCGCCGTGGACGAAGGTGCTGACCAGGACGATCAAACCGACCGCGACGAAGACGAGGGAGAGGAGTCGGACAGAGCCTCGATAGATCCGTTCGGGCGAGCTCACCGACCGATTCTAGGCCGGGGCCGGCGCGAGCGTCCGGACCGAAGTCCGAACGCCCGCGTTCCCCGCGTCGTCAGCCTCGCGAGCATGCTAGCGGCATCTCGGCGAAAGCGCAAGCCCTTCCGATCAATCCGTCAATGTCGCGGGTCGGAGGAGCAGCTGAACCCAGACACGAACGCGGCCGGTACGGAGACCGGCCGCGTGGGGACATCTACATCGGAGGACAAGCTGAGGGAGCGCCGGCGAGAGTCTCCCCTCCCGGCGCTCAATTCCTCAACCGTCGTCAGCCATTTGAACCCTACAACAAAAGTTGCAGCTGTCAAGGCTTAATCGAAATTTTTTGTTAAGACGGCTGATTCAAACCAGCGCCGGGCTCAGCTCGGAGCCGCGTTGGGGGTCGGGCTCGGAGACGACTATCACGCGGCAGGGGCGCTCGCCGAGGACGGTTTGGAGGGTCTTGTCGTAGAGCGGGCGGCCGCCGCGGTGGCGGAGGCCGACGACCGCGGCGGCGGCGGCGATCAGCTTGGCCTCCTCGGCGATCGAGTAGCCGGCCTGGCCGGGGCGGACGCGGGCGACGTGGCCGGTGACGCGCTGGCCGCCGATCAGCTTCGCCTGCTCGATCTTGCTCTGCGCCGCGGCTTCGGACTCGGGCAGCTCGGCCTCGAGCGGCAGGTGGGTGGGCACGGTCAGCATCGAGTGGACGTGGATGCCGCGGCGGCGCTTGGAGGCGAGCTTGACCGCGGTCGCGACCATCTCCTCGGAGAAGGGCTCGTCCTCCTCGAAGGCGACGAGCACCGAGCGGTACTCGATCTCCTCGACGCCCAGCGGCTCGGGCAGCAGTACCTTGACCGTCTCGGTGAGCGGCAGGCGCTGGTTGCGGCGGTAGAGCACGTAGACGGCGATGCCGAGCGCCATCCACCCCACGCCGACGGCGAGCGTGCGCGGGTTGAGGGCCATCACCACGATCCAGGCGGAGAAGGTCCCGAGGCCGCCGAGGACGGCCGTCAGCGGCAGCAGCGTCCCCCCCACCCGGATGTTGCCGACCGGCTTCCAGGGCCGCTCCACGTCGCCGTGGCGGCGGCGCAGCTGGATCACCGAGACGTGGGCGATGGTGAAGGAGAGCATCGCGCCGAACGAGTACATCGTCGCCAGGAAGTCGGTCTGGCCGGGGATCAGGGTGAGCATCGCCACCGCGGCGAAGACGAGGATCGCGATGTAGGGGGTGCGGTAGCGCGGGTGGACCTGGCGCAGGCCCTCGGGCAGCTGGCGGTGCTGGCCCATCGAGTAGGTGAGGCGGGAGACGCCGATCAGGCCGGCGTTGGTGGCGATCAGCAGGATCACCGCGGCGAGGATGCCGACGTAGAAGCGCAGCGCTTCGGTGGGGCCGGCGCTGAGGCCGAGGTTCTCGACGATGCCGAGGATCGGGTCGTTGGCGAACTCGCTGCCGAGCTCGGTCGCGTAGTGGCCGGCGGCGTTCTGGACGACCGGCATCGCCGAGAGGGCGACGATCGGGATCAGCAGGTAGAGGCCGAGCACGGCCATCACCGTGAAGCCGACGCTGCGCGGGATCGTGCGCACCGCGTCCTTGGCCTCCTCGGCCATGTTGGAGATCGTCTCGATCCCGGTGTAGGCGATCATCCCGACGGCGATGCCGAGCGCGAAGTCGCTCCAGGTGGGGGCGACGCCGAGGTGGACGTTGTCGACCAGGACTTCCGGGCTGAGCACGAGGACGACGCCGATGCCGACGAGGACGACCTGGGTGGCGAGGTCGGCGATCGCGAGGACGAGGTTGAGCTTGGCCGACTCCTGGGAGCCGCGGATGTTGAGCAGGGCGAGGCCGGCGATCACCGCGGCGCCGGCGACGATGTCCCCCGGGCCGTGGCCGAGCGGCGCCCAGAAGACGGCCAGGTAGTGGGGCACGAAGTAGGCCGAGATCGCGACCGTGATCACGTAGTTGAGCATCTGCCCCCAGGCGGCGACGAAGCTGAGCAGCTCGTTGAAGGCGTGGCGGGCGAAGCTCGAGGAGCCGCCGGCCTCCGGGTACATCACGGTCGCCTCGGCGTAGGTGGCGGCGGTGCAGGCGAAGATCAGCCCGGAGATGACGAAGGCGACCGGCGTCAGCCCGAGCGCGAAGGCCGCGGTGACCCCGAGCGCGTAGTAGATCGAGGAGCCGACGTTGCCGTAGGCGGCGGCGAACAGGGCGCCGACGCCGTGGACGCGGCTCAGCGATTCGTCACGCGGGATGCGTTGGGCCATCAGCCGGTTCGCCGCCAATCCCTGCGGCCGCGCCCCGGCGACTGGACCTCGCCCGCATCGCGCATCCTGCGCAGCTCGGCGCGGATGTGGTCGGCGCTCACATCTGGCAGGGCCCGTCGGAGCTCATCGAGCGTGAACACGTCGGAGGCGTGCGCCTCTACGAATTGCCTGATTCTCATCGCCTTTGAGCCGCGACCCGCCGTCAACTCACCAGCCCGCGCCTCGAATGTCTTGTATGCCGCGTTGAGGATGCCGAGAAAGTAGTTCAGCCACGGCCAGATGTCGTGCTCGCCCTCGCTCCACCTCGCAGTTGATCGCTCCAAGCTCTCGTAATAGGTCTCTTTGCTTTCCTCAATCAGCTTCTCGAGACTGACGAAGCGACCGACCTCATGGCCTGAGCGGTAAAGCAGCAAAAGCGTCAACAACCGTGAGAGGCGGCCGTTTCCGTCATTGAACGGATGGATCATCAGGAAGTCGAAGACGTAAGCCCCCACGAGGAGCAGCGGGGCGTGCTGACCGGCTTTGATCGCCCCATTGAGGCGCTCGTGCAACTCGTCCATTGCGGCAGGAGTCTCGAAAGGCGTCGAACCCTTGAAGATCACCGCGATCTTTTTGCCGCCCTTGCTGAACCGAGCCACCTCGTTCTGGGTGCTCTTGAAGTTGCCGCCGAGCGTCGCCGTAAACGAATAGAGGTCGCGGTGGAGCTGGCGGACCACCGACGCCTTGAGCGGAATGCTCTCGGCGTTCGCGTGGATCGTGTCGAGCGCCCTTCTGTAGCCGGCGATCTCCTCCTCGGACCTATTGCGAGGGGTCGTTTTGTCCCGGACCAGTTCCGCGACCCTGTCGGCCGGCGCGGTGATCTGCTCGATTGCATTGGAGGATTCGCTGCTCTGGATGCGAGCAATCTCCATCAGGCCCTCGAGCGCCTGCGGATGCTGCCGACGGAATGCTTCCTCACGCCCGCGGCCAGTGCTCGCGTCCGCGAGCGCCATCACAGCCGAGGCCGGAACCATGCCGAGGTGCTTTTCCAAATCGCGAAAGGTCTGCACGGGTTCAAATAGGTAGTCCGCATCCCAGAATACCTATTTTGATTCGATGCCCCCTATTCCGGCCACCGAGACAACAGGACGTTCCAAAAGCGATACCCTTCGGTCTCTCGATGGACGAAGCGGCTCCGAACCTCGAGATGATGGTGCTTCGTACGATCCAGGGGGCGTTCAAGTCGCGGGAGATCCTGGAAGCGGAGGCGCCCCCGGACGCGCTGCCGCTGGACGACGACCGGATCCTGCTGCACAACTGGGCGACGATGGTCAACCGCCAGGGAACGATGCTGGCCCACCTGGCGATCCTGCCCTCGACCAAGGCCGACCTGATCGAGCGGATGCCCGGGATGGTGAGCCGCTCGCCGGCCTGGCTGGAGGCGCGCATCAACTACGAGCCGATGACCTGGAGGCTCTTCCTCACCGGCCTCGCCCAGACGGCCGAAAGCCACCGCACGGCAATCGAGCAGGTGATCGACGAGCAGATGGCCGACCCCGAGGAGACCGAACGGGTGCTCGACGAAGCACCCGTCCCAACCGACGGCCTCAACGAAGACCGCTCTCTCCTGATGAAAGGTGTCTTCGACGCCCTGATGGCGCATACCCAGGCGCTGGTCGACATCGCCCGCGACCTGGAAACCCAACTCCACCGCTGGGTCGAGGAAGGCGGCGACGTGCCACCCGCCGTCGCGGCCCGCTACATCGAGGAGGAGGAAGGCGAGGATGAGGAGGGTGACGAGGACGGCGAGGAGGTCCCCTTCGACCCCGATCAGAAGTACCAGATCGCCGAGGGCGTCGACGTCGAGTGGCTGCTGCAGAAGCTCGACGAGCTCGACGAGGAGGAAGAACGCAAGATCGAAGAAAAAGAGCGCCGAAAGCTCGAAAGAGAAGACGACGTCGAGGACTGACGCAGTGCCCTACACAGCGAGAGAGCGCCGGGGAGGTCGTCGTCACCCTCCCGGCGCTCGATCTCACCGCCGTCAGCGAGCGAAACTATACAGGAATTCGTGTAGTTGTCAAGCTGCGGCGATAAGTTTTGGCGACGGGGCGCCCGACTGGGCGCCCCGTCGCTGAATCCCGATGGACTAGGGATTTTCTTCGTCGTTTTTCTTCGCCGCGCGAGCGGACGTGATGAAGATGTGATTGTTGAGGATCGCCGTGTTGTGACCCGCGGAGGCCGGCAGACCCGCGGCGGCGTTGATGATCGGGTCGAGGATGAGTTCGACCAGGAACCCACCACAACCGGTAGCGCCCGGAGCCGACCAGGCATTTTCAACCAGGCTGGCGCCCGTGATTTCCAGGATTCGACCACTTTCGAGAAGTTCGAAGGTTCCGCCGGAGCCGGTAATCGGTTTATTGGGTTCAGGCGGGCTGGTCGTTCCCGTGGTCAGATTCCAAATCAACGGCGAGGAGCTGGAGCCCACGTAGCAACCGCTGCCAAGGAACGGATTTTCCAGGTGAGCCTTGACCGGGAGTTTCAGCGTCGTTCCTTCCGTGGTGATCAGGTTTTCTTCGCTGATTTCGATTTCACTCGCCGGCTTTGCAAGTTCGAGCGTCGAGTTGAGGCCGGTGAGACCGTTTTCGAACGTGAGTTCACAAGCCCAACGCAGGAACGGTTCGCTAATTTTTTTGCAGTTGACGAGACCGGCCAGGCCACCTGGCACGGGTTGCGCCACTTTCTGGAGCGTCACGCCGTTGGTCGCGGCAAAGAATTGGGCAAATCCTTTTTCGTTGATTGCCCCATAGCCGCCCTGGAGGACCACCGGGTTGACGATCGGCACTTCCTTGGAGCCGAGCAGCACTTCGCCGGATTCCGTGGTGGACTGGATGCACTTTTTGACTTCCGCATTGGTGTATGGACACTGTTCGAAATGGGTGTAGGCGCCGGTCAGTTTTGCCTGAGCCGTGCCAACCAGACACATCGCAGCGACCGCCGCAATGAGAAGAGTCGTAAGGACTCTCCCTTTGCTCGATTGGATCTTCATTTTTTCCTCTCTACTCCTGTTGTTGTCGTTTTTGGGAGAAAGATCTTGTGGGCGGCATCAGCCGCCGCTATACGACGTGACGAGCAGCCCGACGTCGCCCGAGACGTCGAGGATCCGCTTGCGGGCTTCCCGGCCGTCGAAGCCGGGGCTGAGCGACAACTTGGTTGGCAGGGCGTAGACGGCGAAGACATAGATTTCGCTGCCGCTGCGCGGACAGATCGAATAGCCGCGCTTGCCGAAGCTGTTCGTGCCGACGACCGCGCCCTTTGGCAGGCGCCCGGCTTCGATCCCGGTCAAGCTCGGTTCGAGCCCAGCCACCGCCCAATCGACGAAGAGTTTTCCGTCGACCGGCTGGGAGTTCATCGCAAAGACGGCGAGTTCCTTCGTGTCGGAAGGGACGCGACCCCAGAGCAGCTGGGGCCAGCTGTCTTCGCCGTCGCACGTATACCGCGTGGGCAGCGTCCCAAGGCCGGCGTCAGCCGAGCCGATTGCTGGGCTCTCCAGCTTCATGTCGGCGATCGTCGCTTCGCTTTCCTGCTTCGGCGTGATCCCATGCTCCAGATGGCCCTTCGGCTGAATTATGTGCGGGCCGTGCTTCCCCGACTTCGTGCCATGGGCCCGTCCCGTGGAGCCTCGAGCATCGTGTTGCTGCCCGGCTTCGCCGTTGCCGGCCGCGTACCCCGACTGCGCAGCTTCTCCTTCGGCGCCGGCGACGCCTCCTTGCCCGTCTTCGGCCGCGGCGCCGGTTCGCTCCCTGGCACCGACAGGCCCACTGGCCGTCGACGGATCGGACGAGCCGCCGCCGCAGCCCGCCACGAACAGAACTGCCACGAGCGCCAGGAAAAACCTGGCGCTCGTGGCGTTCAGATGGCCTGCTATGAGACGCTTATCGCCTGTTCGCGATGCCATTCGAATGCTTCGGTTGGGAACACGCCGACCCATTCGATCGGCTGGTTCAGTGCCTTCAGTTCGGTGCCCGTCGCTTTCAGCGTCGAATTGTTGAAAGTGGCGGTTTCTTCTTCGTTGTTGATCAAACCGCCAGCCGATCCTTTGACCAGCACCATGGTTTCATCCAGAACGCATTCTTCACCCGCGTAGAGGATGCCGACTTTGGCCCCTTCTATCACGATGTAGTCGTTCGACGACACCGTAGAAAGATGCGTCGACCACGGCAGCGACTGCGCGCCGATCGATTCGACCGTGCAGACCCCTTCCGTGTCGGTGCTGCATTCGAACAGCGGCATTTCAGTGAGCGAACCTTTGCCCGCGCCGCCTTCGTTTTCGATCGACAGTTTGTAGAGGAAATCTTCACACGTGGTCGTCATCCCCGGAACCGTCATCGCGCTTTCATACGCTCCTCCGAGGATCGTTTCCGATTCCGATTCTTCCAGCGCTTCTTCGTTGAAGTGCCACGTGGGGCTCGCGCTCGCGTTCGCCGCAAACATCGCGCCGAACAGGGCGAGCATCGCCACCACGCCCATGGCTGTTGCCTTCATTCTCATCTTCTCATCATCTCCTTCGCGGTGACCGCGCTACGGATTTTCTTCGTTGTTTTTCTTCACCGCGCGAGCGGACGTGATGAAGATGTGGTTATTGAGAATCGATGTATTGTGGCCGGCCGCGGTGCTCCCGAGCTGACCGTTGATGATCGGCGTAACCAGGAAGGAAAGGATGCCTCCGCAACCCGTAGCCGAGGGAGCCGACCAGGCGTTTTCAACCAGACTGGCACCTGTGACTTCCAGAATTCGACCGCTTTCGAGAAGTTCGAAGGTTCCGCCGGAGCCGGTGATCGGTTTATTTGGTTCAGGCGGGCTGGTCGTTCCTGTGGTCAGTTTCCAGATGATCGGTTTGGAGCTGGAACCCACGTAACAACTTTTCCCGAGAAACGGATTTTCAAGGTGGACCTTGACCGGGAGTTCAAGCGTGGTCCCTTCAGTGGTGATGAGGTTTTCTTCGCTGATGCGAATTTCCGTGGCAGGCTTCGCCAGTTCAAGGGTCGAGTTGACTCCGGTCAGGCTGTTTTCAAAGAAGAATTTGATCAGCGCTTTGACCAGCCAGTTCTGTTTCGATTCCGGCACGATGCCGAGCAGTCCGCCGGGAACGTTCTGGGGGACTTTTTCGAGCGTCACCCCGTTCGTCGCGGCGAAGAATGAAGCAAAACCTTCTTCGACTGCTCCATATCCACCTTGCAGGAGGACCGGAGTTTCAATCGGGACTTTCTTCGAGCCTAGGATCACTTCGCCCGATTCCGTGGTGGACTGGATGCACTTTTTAACTTCCGTGTTGGTGTATGGGCACTGTTCGAAATGAGTGTAGGCGCCGGTCAGTTTGGCCTGGGCGCTCCCAGCGAGTCCGAGCGCGATGAGCGATACGGCCAGCAGGGCCGCGCACACCACCCTCGATCGATGCTTTCGCATGAGTGTTTACTCCTGTCTTTCATTCGTTGGACTGGGTATCTGTTGTCGAGAAGTTTTTCTATCCCCACCCGCGCCGGTGCTTTCCGTGCCGCTTCTTGCCCTTCTTCTTCCCGTGGCAGGACGCCTTGAGCAGCGGGCGGGCGTCGTGGGTCTTGCCGTTTTGGGCGTTGAGCTTGAGGGTGGCGCGGTGGGCGCCCTTGCAGAGGTTGGTCGAGTTCTGAAAGAGGCCCTTCTTGGCGCCCTGCATGGAGACGATCGCCTTGGTCACCGGGGCGTCGGGGACCTTGGCGAAGATCGTGCGCACTCCGCCGTGCACGGAGTCCACCCTGCCGTCGAGGTCGAGCTCGATCGGCTGGTAGGCGGGGCCTTTGAGGGCGGCCACCACGTCGGGCAGCTCGTGGGAGGAGGAGCGCAGGTAGACCGGGCCTTCGAGGGGGTAGGCGAGCAGCGGGCTGAAGGCCTTCATGTGACCGTAGACGGAGCCCTTGGGGCAGGCTTTGGCGGCGAACTGAACGCGGGTGCAGATCGTGCGGAAGTGGGCCTGGTCGATGAACTCCGAGTGCGGCAGGGCGAAGGAGATCCGCGCCGTGTTGGCTTCGCCGGGCTTGGCGGTGAAGACCGCTTTAAGGCGCGGGTGGGCGCCGCGGTGGGTGGGGCCGAGGAGGCGGGCGGTGAGCTTTGGCTTGTAGGGGAGGGATCGGCAGCCGCCTACCTGGAAGCGATCGAAGAGCGGCGCGAGCTGCCCGAAGGCCGAGGTGGCCTGCCCCGAGAAGGCCTCTTCGTCACAGGAGGTCGGGTTGAGCGCGAAGGAGGGGCGGTCGATCGTGAGGCTGACGCGGCGCACGTCTGAGGGGACGCCGTCGATGAGCTGGGGCACGGGGTCCGACACGGCGCGGGGCTGGGCGCTTTCGGGGTCGAGGTAGATCGCCGCGCGGACCACCACCGCGCCGAGGTCGAAGGGCCCGGCCACCGCGGGGGTGATGAAGACCATCGAGAGCGGGGCGCCCTTGTAGGGGGCGGCTAGATAGGCGGTGCCGGAGATGTGGAAGGGGCTGGGGCCCGCACCGGAGGCGACTTCGACCGTGCCCAGGCGCGAGGAGGCCGGGCAGCTGGGGTCGGCGAGCTCGGCGGCGCCCTGGTTGGGGGCTTCGCGCGAGCGCGCCCTGGCGATCTCGGCATCGCTGCACTGCCCGACTCCCGCCAGCTTGGCGGTGAGCCCCGGGGGCAGGGAGGCTTCCAGGCTCGAGAGGCGCGCCGAGCCATCGGCGCGGGTCAGCTTGAAGGTCAGGGGGCTGTATTTGGCGGCCGCCGGGGAGAGCGTGCCGGCTTGAAGCGCCGGCGCCCAGGGTTGGGAGGCCGGGCAGGGGCCGCCGCCGGGGGCGCGGTCGAGGGTGAAGGGGCCTTCGGCGCTGCTCGGGGACCCCGAGCTCCAGGGGGTGAGCTCCGCGGTGGCGGCGTAGGTCCCGCAGGCGCTCGGGGTGATCAGCGCGCCTCTGTCCCCGCCGAAGATCCGCACGTGGATGTCTTCGATCGGGACCTCGGGGTTGTCTTCGAAGCGGGTGGTGATCTGCCCGGTGTCGGGGTCCAGATGCCCTTCCCCGGCGAGCTTGGCGACGATCCCTCTTTCGGGATCTTCCACGGCGAGGTAGAGGGCCACCAGCGATCCGAAGGGGTTGGCGTAGGGCTTGGCGAGGTAGACCGAGCCCTTGAGCGCTTCGGGAAGCGGCGCGCCGCCGCCGCCCGTCTGCACTTCGTGGGTTTCTTCGCTTCGCTGCACGAGCAGCGGCGAGAAGGCTTCCACGGCGCCGATCTTCGATTCGGCGGGGCAGCTCTGGGGGGCTTTGGAGAAGCGCAGGGCGCCGGCTTCTTCGCCGGAGGCGACTTCTTCGGTGAAGCCGATCTCCTCCTCGCTGCAGGCGCCGAGGCCAGCCGCCTGGGAGGGGTTGACCGTCATCCCCTGCGGGAAGGAGATGCTCGCGTCCTTGAGGATGCCTTCCCCGCGCGCGGAGAGCGGTTCGGTGGAGGGCGCGGGCTGGGGCTGGCGCAGATGGAAGTCAAGGCCCGAAGGAGAGTCGGCCTCGGTGGTGGTGGGCCTCGCTTCGATCGTCGGGTTGAAGTGGACTTCCCCGCAGCCTTTGAGGTGGACCGCTTCTTCGCCGCTGAGGTCGGCGCTCTCATAGCCGGCGGTGCGTTCTTCAAAGAGCGGTGCGGGTTCCTCCCAGCTGTCGGCGCGCACTTCGAAGGGCAGCGCCGCCGGGCGGCAGTCGGCGGGCATCGTCAGGAAGGCCGGGCGCGCTTCCCCGGCTTTTTCGGGGCCGCATTCTTTGGCGGGGTCGGGCTTCGCTTCTTCCAGGCAGATGCCGCGGGTGGGGTCGTGGGCGGCGCCGCCGGCGTCCCCCCAAAGCTGGGACTCCACGTTGAAGATCGGGTAGCCCGGCAGGGCGAGGGCGTCGCGGATCGAGGCGCGCACGCCGTAGTCGCCTTCGCTGCGCACTTCGGCGAGCGCGTGGGCGAAGATCCCGACCCCGGCTACGTTGGTGGCGATCGCCGCCGGGTAGCCCGGCGGGGGGACCATGTCATAGAGGGGGTTGACGAAGACCGTGGGCAGCTTGCCGAGGATCAGGGTGGTCACCCCGGCGAGGCCGATCTCCGAGCCTTTGGGGCATTCGGAGGCCAGCAGCGCGGCCTCGCTGCAGAGCACCGGGGCCGCGGCGGGGTCGCCGATCAGCCCGCGCGGCAATTCGAGCGTGATGTCGCGGGGGTGCCCCGTGCCGGTCGGGAATTTGCCGGTTTTCTTGGTCGGGAAGCCGAAGTCGACCGTCGCCTGGTAGGGGTGGGCGGCGGCGTGGGCGGTGGGCGCGCCGTCGGCTTCGTTGGCGGGGGCGGCGAAGTCGGGCAGCACTTCGAAGGGCAGCACTTCATCTTGCACGGCGATCGGCGCGGAGGCGGCGGCCGTGTCGGGGGCGCCGCCGCCGCCCACCAGCGCCGTGGCTTCGTATTTGCCTTCGGGGGCGCTCACGTCGAATTCCACCGAGACCAGGAAGAGCCGCCCGGCGCCCAGCGGCGCGGGGGCTTTGCAGGCGATCCTCTGGCCGAGGATTTCGCAGGTCGGCTTGGCCGCGGCGGGGTCGAGGTTGATCGCTTCATAGCTGCTCGGCGTGAGCCCCGCGGGCAGGGTCATTTCCAGCTCGGCCTCTTCTGAGGTGGGCGCGCCGCCGACGTTGGTGGCGACCGCGTAGTACTGGCCTTCCCCGCCGGCGGGGACGCTGGCGGGGATCGGGGTCAGGGTGATCCGCCAGGCGGCGCTCTCGGCGCCCTGCGCGGCGGCCGGGGCGAGCGCGGCGGCGCACAGGCAGAGCGCCGCCAGGGCGAGCAGCTTCGTGCGGGCCCTCACTTGCCCGCCCTCCGCCCGGCGTGGGCTCGGGCGCGATGGCGCTTGTGCTTGGCCTTGCCCTTCTTCTTTCGGTGGTGCCCTCGGTGCTTCTTGTGGTGCTTCTTGGCCTTGTGGCGCTTGGGCTTGGGGTTTTGGGGGCCGTGGAAGTAGGGGGTGGCGGGGCTCGCTTCGGCGGCGGGTTCCTGGGCGGGGCCGTGGCAGGATTCCGCGCTTTCGCAGGGGGGCGGCGGGGGTTCGGGGTTCTGAGAGGGGATCCCGCCTTCCACGCGCGCGTCATAGACGTCCCTGAGTTCGTCTTTGTCCTGGCCGACCAGGCGCCCGAAGGAGAAGAAGAAGACGTCTTCGCCCGATTCGGAGGCGTCGGCCAAGAGCGAGGGGCGGTGTTCTGTGCCGGGGGAGATCAGGTACAGGCAGCCGCGGTCCATGGGGGCGTAGGAGAGGGAGGACGGTTTGCACTGCCCAGAGCCTTCGGCTTCCCACTCATAGACGTCGATGCAGGAGGGGTAGCCGTCGGCGCTCGGGCAGGCTTTGCCATTGGCGCCGTTGGTGTCTGCGAGGCTCAGCGCTTCGGAGGTTTCGAAGAAGACCCGCTTGCCGTCTGCGGAGAGGTTGCGGGTCAGGGTAGTGATCCCCCCCGCGGGGGCGACGCCTTTGAGCACTTCGATCCGCCCGAGCCCCGGGCCATCGCCGGGGGCTTCGCCGCTTGGCTCGCAGCTCACGCAGGCGATCGACTCGCCCTCGCGGTAGAGGTAGAGCTCGGCTGTGCCTTCGTTTTCGTATGCGCTGAGCTTTTCGCGCGAGCGAAAGAGCAGCGCCTTGCCGCCGTCGGCGAGCCGCGCGGCGCGCCCGGTGAAGCCGCTGCTCACTATCGGCGAGGGCGCCCAGTCCAGGGTGTCGGCCAATTCGAAGGGCCCTTCGGCGCTCAGCTGCGCGATGAAAGAGATGCTCGCTTCCCCGCCGCCTTCGCCTTCGCGCCAGACATAGAGATTGCAGTGGCCTTTGAGGTCGGTCAGCGAGCCATGGGCGACGGTGGAGTGACAGACCGGTTTTTCGGGCGCCGCAGCTTTTTTGTCGAGCGCCCCGTTGGCGACGAAGTACACGCGCGAGCCGTCCGGCGAGGAGCCCAGCACGCCCTGCACTTCCGTGCCGTTGCCTTCGGAATCGGGGGTCAGGTCGGTTAGCGCCCCGCTTTCGGGCTCGAAGCGGTAGAGGTCGTTGCCGGGGTTGGGCGGGATCTCCCCGTTGACCGACCAGAAGACGTGGGAGGCGCTCACCGCGACGCCGTTGACCGAGCCGCTCACCGGGATGAATTTCTCTTCGCAGTCGGGAATGGTCGTTTCGCAGGCGCCTTCTTTGAAGCCCGCAAGCGAGGCGCGACCGATCGCCGCCTCGCCCTGGCTCGCCCAGTAGACGTGGGAGGCGTCGAGGGCGACGCCGGCCACTTCGCCCTTGCCGACGAAGACGAATTTTTCTTCTTCGCCGCTCAAGAGCACCCGTACGATGAAGCCGTTGTTGTTGCCGTCTTCGTAGGCGGCGATGTAGAGGTGGGTTTCGTCGAGCGCCAGGCCGAAGGGACGCGAACTGGACAGCGTGAAGAATTCCGGTTCGACTTCGCTGCCGTCGATCCCCGCCCGCGCGATCGAGTAGTTCTCTGGCGGAGTCGTTGGCCCAGTAGATGTGTTCTGAGTCGACCGCGATCCCCTGCGGGTTGTCGACCTGGTGGACGACTTCCCCGGGGCTCGGTTCGACTTTGCCGGGGATGAAGGCCGCTTCGATGCTTTCGGGGTCCCCGTCGAGCCTTGCCCGCCCGATCGAGCCGCCGCCTTCGGTGGATTCCTGCACGCCTTCTTCGCAGCCGGTGTTGGTCCAGTAGATGTAGCGGGGGCTTGCCGATTCAGGGCTGATCGCCAGGTAGCGGGGCTTGCTTTCCACCGCTTCGCGCACCCCGGGTTCGGTTTCTTTGCCGCATTCGGTCGGCCCGGGGGTGATGAAGGCGGGGTTGGCGCTCGCGGGTTCGCCGAGCTTGGCGCGGCCGATCGTGCCGTCTATCGGGTCGGCCCAGTAGACGTATTCGGAGTCGGTGAGGAGGCCTATGGCCTTTTTGGGGATGAAGTCCGCTTCGGCTTCGCTAGTGGGTTCTTCGCAGGCGACCGCGCAGCGCCCGATCGAGGCGGGCGGCTGTTCGGGGCCGGTGTTGGCGTCGTTTGTGAGCATCTCCGGGGAGGTGAAGTAGGCGGCCTTGCCGTCTTCGGAGGCGCCCTGGAAGGCGGCGGGCTGGGGGCCGGCTGAGTCGGCTCCGCCTTCGCCTCCGCCGATCGTGCGTTTGGAGGCCGAGACGCGCACCGTGCAGGCCATCTCTTCTTCGGTGCATTCCCCGGCGCCGTTCACGGCGCTTTGGGGCATCGTCGGATTCTCGCGCAGATACAGCTGCCCGCTGCCCGCTTCGGTGAAGTAGACGTCCCCTTCGGGGGTCACCGTGTGGATGTCTTGCAGGTAATACAGGCGCTGGGCGCCGCCCTGGGCGAGGTTGGCGCCGCCGATGCCCGTGCCCCAGGCGTAGGGGCCGGCGAAGCCGCCCAGGGGCAGCGGGACCTCTTCTTTTGATTCGGGCTTGCCGAGCGCGCTGACCAGGCTCACCCGGCCGCTTTCGCGGTCCCAGGCATAGACGTTGCGGGCTCCTTCGAGGGCCGCGGCGATCGGTTCTTTGCCTTCTTCGGGGGGCAGCTTGGCGCTCGCTTCGAAGAAGACCACCGCGCCGCCTTCGGTGGCGCCCACGTAGGCGAAGTCGGCGCTGTGCACGTAGGGGGTCATCCGGACCGGGGCGCCGCCTTTGGGCTCGGCCAGCAGGGCCACGGTGCGGGGGCTGGCGTAGTTGGAGGCGTAGGCGTAGGCGACCGAGAAGTCCGCCAGCCAGCCGAGCACCTGGGATTCTTCGCCGTAGCTGGCGGGGGCCAGGAGGCCTTTGGTCGACCACTGATCGTCTTCGCGCGAGGCCAGGTAGGTGGGCAGCGTGCCGGCGCTCTGCCCGCCGGGGATGCCGAAGGTCGAGAGGAAGCTGATCCCGTCTCCCTTGGAGCTCGCTCTGGTGTAGGCGACTGAGCCTTCGGCGTCCAGGCCGTTCTTCTCGGTCGGGGTGGATTGCTCGTAGGAGCGGTTGTCGGGGAGGCCTTTGAGCGCTTCGGAGAAGGTGGCGAAGACGCTGTCTGGGCCTTCGCTCGTGCCGCCGCCGCTTTCGGCCACCACGCGGGCGTGGTAGAGGGTGGCGGGGGGAAGTCCTTTGAGGGCGACGGAGACCGCCACCGGGGTGCTGGCGCCGCCTGCCGATTCTTTCGGCGTGGAGGCGCAGGGGTTGGCGAGCGAGGGGCAGGCTTCGGGGCCGTATTCGAAGCGGTAGAGGGTCGCTTTGCCGTTGGGGTTGATCTCGGCGGAGAGCTTCGCCGAGGACGTGGTGACTTCCGAGGCCGAGACCGGCGAGACGCTCGGCGGCGCGGCGCTTGCGACCGATGACGTGAAAGCCAGGACCGCGATGCTCGCCGCGCCGGCGGAAAGCAGCGTCTTGGTCGCCGCTCTGCCCCGTCCCCTGCCTCTTCCTCCAACTCTCCCCATGCCTGCCGTCCCCCTTCTCCTTGCCGCCTCTCCCCGGCTGCTTGCTCTTGTGGGGCCCGGGCCGCACCTTGGCGCGGCCCGGGCTTTGCTCATCGCTTTGTTGCGATCGCGCTCTTCGCGCTGGATTGCCTAGTTCGGTAAGCCGTTCCAGTTCAGACCCGTGTGTGCGCCTGTGAGTTCTATTTCGGCGCTGCCGTCAAGTGTGGCTTCATGTTCTTCGTTGAAGATCCACAAGTTGCTTAATTCAGGTTCTTCCCGAATTAAGTGCATTATCTTTGAGACTCTGGTCTGGTCTTCACATACTCCCGGTTCGACTAACGTGCAGTCTTCGACCACGAGTTCGCCGCCGATTAATGCTTTCAGCGGCCCAAACCCGCACGCTTCGCCCGATTCTTCTTCTTCGAAGATCAGGTGGGCGAAAATGCCGGTGTTCGGAATGATATGGGTGACCGGCTTTTCTTTAACCGTTTTGTCTTCACTTTCGTGTAAGCCGAGTAAGGCTTTGCCGGGTAAGCTTAAGATTTTACCCGAGCCTTTCGCTTGGCCTTCGCTGCGCACTTCGCAGCCGGCAATCGGTTCTCTTGTCGGTAACGCCTTATACACTGTGCATTTGCCAAACGACACGTCGCCCGTGTTGTTCGTGCCGCCTCCCGGCTTCAAGACGACGCCGTTCAGGGCTCCTTCTTCGCAGTGGACTTCGAGGTGCAGGCCGTTGATGATCGTTAACAGGCTGCCTAATTTGTTCTCGAGTTTGCCTTTTAGTTCGGGATTTAATTCCGGGGTTTCCGACAGGGGCGTCCCTTCGACGTCCCATTCGGAACCCGGTTCTGCCTGAGCGGCGCCGGCGGAGATCGCCATGAACGCAGCCATCAGGGCGCAGAGCCCGAGTGCCTTGAGTCCTAGTCGTAATCGCATTGCCTTTCGTTCCTCTCTGTTGAGTTAGGGCTTTGGTAGTGCCTGCCGGCGGGTTTCTTTCCCGCCGACCTCCAGACTGTCTCACGGATGTCCGCGGCAATCAAGGTTTTCGGGGCAAATTGTTTTCTATCTTTTGCTTGAAGAACCCGAGTGTGTTCAGCGGGAGCGCTTTCCGTGCCGCTTCTTGCCCTTCTTCTTTCCGTGGCAGGACGCCTTGAGCAGCGGGCGGGCGTCGTGGGTCTTGCCGTTTTGGGCGTTGAGCTTGAGGGTGGCGCGGTGGGCGCCCTTGCAGAGGTTGGTCGAGTTCTGAAAGAGGCCCTTCTTGGCGCCCTGCATGGAGACGATCGCCTTTGTGACCGGGGCGTCGGGGACCTGGGCGAAGATCGTGCGCACTCCCCCGTGCACTGAGTCCACCCTGCCGTCGAGGTCGAGCTCGATCGGCTGGTAGGCGGGGCCTTTGAGGGCTGCCACGACATCGGGCAGCTCGTGGGAGGAGGAGCGCAGGTAGACCGGGCCTTCGAGGGGGTGGGCGAGCAGCGGGCTGATCGCCTTCATGTGGCCGTAGATCGATCCCTTGGGGCAGGCTTTGGCGGCGAACTGAACGCGGGTGCAGATCGTGCGGAAGTGGGCCTGGTCGATGAACTCCGAGTGCGGCAGGGCGAAGGAGATCCGCGCCGTGTTGGCTTCCCCTGGCTTGGCGGTGAAGATCGCCCGCAGGCGCGGGTGGGCGCCGCGGTGGGTGGGGCCGAAGAGGCGGGCGGTGAGCTTTGGCTTGTAGGGGAGGGAGCTGCAGCCGCCTACCTGGAAGCGGTCGAAGAGCGGCGCGAGCTGCCCGAGGGCCGAGGTGGCGTCTCCTTCGAAGGCCTCTTCCTCACACGAGGTCGGGTTGAGCGCGAAGGAGGGGCGATCGATCGTGAGGCTGACGCGGCGCACATCTGAGGGGACGCCGTCGATGAGCTGGGGCACGGGGTCCGACACGGCGCGGGGCTGGGCGCTTTCGGGGTCGAGGTAGATCGCCGCGCGGACGACGACCGCGCCGAGGTCGAAGGGCCCGGCCACCGCGGGGGTGATGAAGAGCATCGAGAGCGGGGCGCCCTTGTAGGGGGCGGCTAGATAGGCGGTGCCTGAGATGTGGAAGGGGCTGGGGCCCGCGCCGGAGGAGACTTCGACCGTGCCCAGGCGCGAGGAGTCCGGGCAGCTGGGGTCGGCGAGCTCTTCGGCGCCCCGGTTGGGGGCTTCGCGGGAGCGGGCTTTGGCGATCTCGGCCTCGCTGCACTGCCCGACTCCCGCCAGCTTGGCGGTGAGCCCCGGGGGCAGGGAGGCTTCCAGGCTCGAGAGGCGCGCGGAGCCATCGGCGCGGGTCAGCTTGAAGGTCAGGGTGCTGTATTTGGCGGCCGCCGGGGAGAGCGTGCCGGCTTGAAGCGCCGGGGCCCAGGGTTGGGAGGCCGGGCAGGGGCCGCCGCCGGGGGCGCGGTCTAGGGCGAAGGGGCCTTCGGCGCTGCTCGGGGACCCCGAGCTCCAGGGAGTGAGCTCCGCGGTGGCGGCGTAGGTCCCGCATGTGGGCGGGGTGATCAGCGCGCCTCTGTCCCCGCCGAAGATCCGCACGTGGATGTCTTCGATCGGCACCTCGGGGTTGTCTTCGAAGCGGGTGGCGATCTGCCCGGTGTCGGGGTCCAGATGCCCTTCCCCGGCGAGCTTGGCGACGATCCCTCTTTCGGGATCTTCCACGGCGAGGTAGAGCGCCACCAGCGATCCGAAGGGGTTGGCGTAGGGCTTGGCGAGGTAGACCGAGCCCTTGAGCGCTTCGGCCAGCGGCGCGCCGCCGCCGCCCGTCTGCACTTCATGGGTTTCTTCGCTTCGCTGCACGAGCAGCGGCGAGAAGGCTTCCACGGTGCCGATCTTCGATTCGGCGGGGCAGCTCTGGGGGGCTTTGGAGAAGCGCAGGGCGCCGGCTTCTTCGCCGGAGGCGACTTCTTCGGTGAAGCCGATCTCCTCCTCGCTGCAGGCGCCGAGGCCAGCCGCCTGGGAGGGGTTGACCGTCATCCCCTGCGGGAAGGAGATGCTCGCGTCCTTGAGGATGCCTTCCCCGCGCGCGGAGAGCGGTTCGGTGGAGGGCGCGGGCTGGGGCTGGCGCAGGTGGAAGTCAAGGCCCGCGGGCGAGTCGGCGTTATCGGTGGTGGGTTTGGCTTCGATCGTCGGGTTGAAGTGGACTTCCCCGCAGCCTGAGAGGTGGACCGCTTCTTCGCCGCTGAGGTCGGCGCTCTCATAGCCGGCGGTGCGTTCTTCAAAGAGCGGTGCGGGTTCCTCCCAGCTGTCGGCGCGCACTTCGAAGGGCAGCGCCGCCGGGCGGCAGTCGGCGGGCATCGTCAGGAAGGCCGGGCGCGCTTCCCCGGCTTTTTCGGGGCCGCATTCTTTGGCGGGGTCGGGCTTCGCTTCTTCCAGGCAGATGCCGCGGGTGGGGTCGTGGGCGGCGCCGCCGGCGTCCCCCCAAAGCTGGGACTCCACGTTGAAGATCGGGTAGCCCGGCAGGGCGAGGGCGTCGCGGATCGAGGCGCGCACGCCGTAGTCGCCTTCGCTGCGCACTTCGGCGAGCGCGTGGGCGAAGATCCCGACCCCGGCGACGTTGGTGGCGATCGCCGCCGGGTAGCCCGGCGGGGGGACCATGTCATAGAGGGGGTTGACGAAGACCGTGGGCAGCTTGCCGAGGATCAGGGTGGTCACCCCGGCGAGGCCGATCTCCGAGCCTTTGGGGCATTCGGAGGCCAGCAGCGCGGCCTCGCTGCAGAGCACCGGGGCCGCGGCGGGGTCGCCGATAAGCCCGCGCGGCAATTCGAGCGTGATGTCGCGGGGGTGCCCCGTGCCGGTCGGGAATTTGCCGGTTTTCTTGGTCGGGAAGCCGAAGTCGACCGTCGCCTGGTAGGGGTGGGCGGCGGCGTGGGCGGTGGGCGAGCCGTCGGCTTCGTTGGCGGGGGCGGCGAAGTCGGGCAGCACTTCGAAGGGCAGCACTTCATCTTGCACGGCGATCGGCGCGGAGGCGGCGGCCGTGTCGGGGGCGCCGCCGCCGCCCACCAGCGCCGTGGCTTCGTATTTGCCTTCGGGGGCGCTCACGTCGAATTCCACCGAGACCAGGAAGAGCCGCCCGGCGCCCAGCGGCGCGGGGGCTTTGCAGGCGATCCTCTGGCCGAGGATTTCGCAGGTCGGCTTGGCCGCGGCGGGGTCGAGGTTGATCGCTTCATAGCTGCTCGGCGTGAGCCCCGCGGGCAGGGTCATTTCCAGCTCGGCTTCCCCCGTGGTGGGGGCGCCGCCGACGTTGGTGGCGACCGCGTAGTACTGGCCTTCCCCGCCGGCGGGGACGCTGGCGGGGATCGGGGTGAGGGTGATCCGCCAGGCGGCGCTCTCGGCGCCCTGCGCGGCGGCCGGGGCGAGCGCGGCCGCGCACAGGCAAAGCGCCGCCAGGGCGAGCAGCTCCGTGCGGGCCCTCACTTGCCCGCCCTCCGCCCGGCGTGGGCTCTGGCGCGACGGTGCTTCTGCTTGGCCTTGCCCTTCTTCTTTCGGTGGTGCCCTCGGTGCGGCTTGTGGTGCTTCTTTGCCTTGTGGCGCTTGGGCTTGGGGTTTTGGGGGCCGTGGAAGTAGGGGGTGGCGGGGCTCGCTTCGGCGGCGGGTTCCTGGGCGGGGCCGTGGCAGGATTCCGCGCTTTCGCAGGGGGGCGGCGGGGGTTCGGGGTTCTGGGATTCGATCCCGCCGCCCACGCGCGCGTCATAGACGTCCCTGAGCTCGTCTTTGTCCTGGCCTACCAGGCGCCCGAAGCTGAAGAAGAAGACGTCGTTTGCCCGTCTCGGAGGCGTCTGCCAGGAGCGAGGGGCGGTGTTCTGTGCCGGGGGAGATCAGGTACAGGCAGCCGCGGTCCATGGGGGCGTAGGAGGGGGAGGTGGGTTTGCACTGCCCAGAGCCTTCGGCTTCCCACTCATAGACGTCGATGCAGGAGGGGTAGGCCGTCGGCCGTCGGGGCAGCTTTTCGGATCGCTTCCCTTGCCGTTGGCGTCGGCGGGGCTGAGCGCTTCGGAGGTTTCGAAGAAGACCCGCTTGCCGTCTGCGGAGAGGTTGCGGGTCAGGGTCGTGATCCCCCCCGCGGGAGCGTCCCCCTCGAGCAGTTCGATCCGCCCGAGCTTCGGGCCTTCCCCGGGCGCTTCGCCGCTCGGGTCACAGCTCACGCAGGCGATCGGATGCACCTTCGCGGTAGAGGTAGAGCTCTCCCACGCCTTCGTTTTCGTATCTCGCTGAGCTTTTCGCGCGAGCTGAAGAGCAGCGCCCTGCCTTCGTCGGTCACACGTCCCAATGCGCCCCGATGAAGCCGCTTCTCTCCGCATCAGCGAGGGCGCCCGGTGCGCGGAGGGTGTCGGCCCGATTCGAATGGGCGCTCAGCGCTGGGCTGCGCGATCCGGGAGATACAATATTGCCCCCAGCCTTCGGCCTTCGCGCCCAGACATAGAGATTGCAGTCGCCTTCAAGATTCGTCAAGCGGCCCGTGGGCGACGGTCGATTTGCAGGTCCCCTGGGGTAGCTTCTTCGCCGAGCGCCCAGTTGGCGACGAAGTCGGTGGCGCCGAAGCCGTCCAGGGAGGCAGCGAGCACGCCCTTCACTTTCGGAACCGTCGCCTTCGGCGGCTGAGGTCAGGATCGGTGCGGCGCCGCCGCTTTTGGGCTCGAAGCGGTAGAGGTCTCGAGTAGCCGGGGTTCGGCAGGATACCTTCCCATTTTATGGACCGGAGGACGTGGGAGGCGTTTGACCACAACACCCGTCAGCGAGCCGCTCACCGGGATGAATTTCCTCTTCGCAGTCGAGGACTGGTCGTTTCGCATTCGCCTGCTTTTGAATCCCGCCAGCGCGGCCCGCCCGATCGCCGCCTGCGCCCTGGCTCGCCCAGTAGACGTGGGAGGCGTCGAGGGCGACGCCGCGCGCTTCGCCTTCGCCGACGACGAGGGATTGTTTCTTCTTCGCCCCCGGCTCAACGAGCACCCGTGCGATGTAGCCGATGTCACTTCACCATCATGTAGTTAGAGAAGTAGAGGTTGGTTTGGCTTTCGTCGATCGCCAGCCCGATGGGCCGGTGGCTGTAGCCAGGCGTGAAGAATTCCAGTTCGGGTTCTTCGCAATCGATCCCCGCCCGCGCGATCGAGTGGTTTCTGGCGGAGTCGTTGGCCCAGTAGATGTGTTCGGCGTCGACCGCGATCCCCTGCGGGTTGTCGACCTGGTGGACGACTTTGCCTTCGACTTCGGCTCTGCCGGGGATGCAGGCCGCTTCGACTTCGCTGCCGTCGAGTTTCGCCCGGCCGATCGAGCCGCCGCCTTCGGTCGATTCGGCTACGCCTTCTTCGCAGCCGGTGTTGGTCCAGTAGATGTATTCGGAGTCGATCGCCAGGTAGCGGGGCTTGCTTTCGCCTTCTTCGCGCACCCCGGGTTCGATTTCTTTGCCGCATTCGGTCGGCCCGGGGGTGATGAAGGCGGGGTTGGCGGTGTCGGGTTCGCCGAGCTTGGCGCGGCCGATCGTGCCGTCGATCGGGTCGGCCCAGTAGATGTATTCGGAGTCGGTGAGGAGGCCGATGGCCTTTTTGGGGATGAAGTCCGCTTCGGCCTCGCTCGAGGGTTCTTCGCAGGCGAGCGCGCAGCGCCCGATCGAGGCGGCCGGCTGTTCGGGGCCGGTGTTGGCGTCGTTGGTGAGCATCTCCGGGGAGGTGAAGTAGGCGGCCTTGCCGTCTTCGGAGGCGCCCTGGAAGGCAGCGGGCTGTGGGCCGGCTGAGTCGGCTCCGCCTTCGCCTCCGCCGATCGTGCGTTTGGAGGCCGAGACGCGCACCGTGCAGGCCATCTCTTCTTCGGTGCATTTGCCCGCCGCGTCGACGGCGCTTTGGGGCATCGTCGGGTTCTCGCGCAGATACAGCTGCCCGCTGCCCGCTTCGGTGAAGTAGACGTCCCCTTCGGGGGTCACCGTGTGGATGTCTTGCAGGTAGTAAAGGCGCTGGGCGCCGCCCTGGGCGAGGTTTTCGCCGCCGATGCCCGTGCCCCAGGCGTAGGGGCCGGCGAAGCCGCCCAGGGGCAGCGGCGCCTCTTCTTTGGATTCGGGCTCCCCAAGCGCGCTGACCAGGCTCACCCGGCCGCTTTCGCGGTCCCAGGCATAGACGTTGCGGGCTCCTTCGAGGGCCGCGGGGATCGGTTCTTTGCCTTCTTCGGGGGGCAGCTTGGCGCTCGCTTCGAAGAAGACCACCGCCCCGCCTTCGGTGGCGCCCACGTAGGCGAAGGCGGCGTTGTACACGTATGGGGTCATCCGCATCGGGGCGCCGCCTTTGGGCTCTGCCAAGAGGGCCACGGTGCGCGGCGTGGCGTAGTTGGAGGCGTAGGCGTAGGCGACCGAGAAGTCCGGAAGCCAGCCGAGCACCTGGGATTCTTCGCCGTAGCTGGCCGGGGCCAGGAGGCCTTTCGTCGACCACTCCCCCGCTTCGCGCGAGGCCAGGTAGGTGGGCAGCGTGCCGGCGCTCACCCCGCCGGGGATGCCGAAGGTCGAGAGGAAGCTGATCCCGTCACCCTTGGAGCTGGCGCGAACGTAGGCGACTGAGCCTTCGGCGTCCAGGCCGTTCTTTTCGGTCGGGGTGGATTGCTCGTAGGAGCGGTTGTCGGGGAGGCCTGCGAGCGCTTCGGAGAAGGTCGCGAAGACGCTGTCTGGGCCCGGGGTCGTGCCGCCGCCGCTTTCGGCGACTACGCGGACGTGGTAGAGGGTGGCGGGGGGAAGTCCTTTGAGGAGGACGGAGACCGTCACGGGGGCGCTGCCGCCGCCTGCCGATTCTTTGGCGGTCGCGGCGCAGGGGTTGGCGAGCGAGGGGCAGGCTTCGGGGCCGTATTCGAAGCGGTAGAGCGTCGCTTTGCCGTTGGGGTTGATCTCGGCGGAGAGCTTCGCCGAGGAAGTGGTGACTTCTGAGGCCGAGACCGGCGAGACGCTCGGCGGCGCGGCGCTTGCGACCGATGCCGTGAGCGCCAGCGCCGCGATGCTCGCCGCGCCGGCGAAAAGCAGCGTCCTGGCTGCCGCTCTGCCCCGTCCCCTGCCTCTTCCTCCAACTCTCCCCATGCCTGCCGTCCCCCTTCTCCTTGCCGCCTCTCCCCGGCTGCTTGCTCGTGTGGGGCCCGGGCCGCGCCTTGGCGCGGCCCGGGCTTTGCTCATCGCTTCATCGCGATTGCGCTCTTGGCGCTGGATTGCTTAGTTCGGTAAGGCACTCCAATTCGCGCCGTTTGCGAGTTTGATTAGGGCGCTGCCGTCCAGCGTGGCCCTGATGCTTTCTTTGTAGATCCACAGGGTGGTTAATTCTTTTTCTTCGACAATTAAGTGGACCGGCTTTTCTTCTTTGGCTTTGCCTTCGCAGTCTTCGACCACGAGTTGGCCACCCACTAAGAGTTTCAGCGGCAGCGCGCCGCACGGTTCGCCCGATTTTTCTTCTTCGAAGATCAGGTGGGCGAAGATGCCGCTCGTCGGGATGATTTTGGTGACCGGCTTTTCGGTGGGATGTAAGCCGAGTAAGGCTTTGCCGGGTAAGCTTAAGATTTTACCCGAACCAACCGCCTGGTCTTCGCTGCGCACTTCGCAGCCGGCAATCGCTAATTCTTTGCCTTCTTTTATGTGCGACACCGTGCATTTACTGAACGAGACATCGCCTTCGGTAGTCGAGCCGTTCGCGGTCAGCTTGATGCCGTTCAGCGTGCCTTCTTTACAATCGATCACTATATTCAGGCCGTTAATGGTTGCTAATAGTTTCCCTAAGCTGCCCTCGAGTTCGCCTTTTACTTCGGACGATTGCGTGGTTCCTTCGATGTTTTTGCCCGCTTCCATCCACTTGGATCCCGCTTCCGCCTGAGCGGCGCCGGCGGAGATCGCCATGAACGCAGCCATCAGGGCGCAGAGCCCGAGTGCCTTGAGTCCTAGTCGTAATCGCATTGCCTTTCGTTCCTCTCTGTTGAGTTAGGGCTTTGGTAGTGCCTGCCGGCGGGTTTCTTTCCCGCCGACCTCCAGACTGTCTCACGGATGTCCGCGGCAATCAAGGTTTTCGGGGCAAATTGTTTTCTATCTTTTGCTTGAAGAACCCGAGTGTGTTCAGCGGGAGCGCTTTCCGTGCCGCTTCTTGCCCTTCTTCTTTCCGTGGCAGGACGCCTTGAGCAGCGGGCGGGCGTCGTGGGTCTTGCCGTTTTGGGCGTTGAGCTTGAGGGTGGCGCGGTGGGCGCCCTTGCAGAGGTTGGTCGAGTTCTGAAAGAGGCCCTTCTTGGCGCCCTGCATGGAGACGATCGCCTTGGTCACCGGGGCGTCGGGGACCTTGGCGAAGATCGTGCGCACTCCGCCGTGCACTGAGTCCACCCTGCCGTCGAGGTCGAGCTCGATCGGCTGGTAGGGCGGGCCGTGCAGGGCGGCGACCACATCGGGCAGCTCATGCGAGGAGGAGCGCAGGTAGACCGGGCCTTCGAGGGGGTAGCCCAGCAGCGGGCTGATCGCCTTCATGTGACCGTAGATCGATCCCTTGGGGCAGGCTTTGGCGGCGAACTGAACGCGGGTGCAGATCGTGCGGAAGTGGGCCTGGTCGATGAACTCCGAGTGCGGCAGGGCGAAGGAGATCCGCGCCGTGTTGGCTTCGCCGGGCTTGGCGGTGAAGATCGCCCGCAGGCGCGGGTGGGCGCCGCGGTGGGTGGGGCCGAAGAGGCGGGCGGTGAGCTTTGGCTTGTAGGGGAGGGATCGGCAGCCGCCTACCTGGAAGCGGTCGAAGAGCGGCGCGAGCTGCCCGAAGGCCGAGGTGGCCTGTCCCGAGAAGGCCTCTTCCTCACACGAGGTCGGGTTGAGCGCGAAGGAGGGGCGGTCGAGGGTGAGGGTTACCCGGCGCACGTCTGAGGGGACGCCGTCGATGAGCTGGGGCACGGGGTCCGACACGGCGCGGGGCTGGGCGCTTTCGGGGTCGAGGTAGATCGCCGCGCGGACCACCACCGCGCCGAGGTCGAAGGGCCCGGCCACCGCGGGGGTGATGAAGACCATCGAGAGCGGGGCGCCCTTGTAGGGGGCGGCTAGATAGGCGGTGCCTGAGATGTGGAAGGGGCTGGGGCCCGCGCCGGAGGAGACTTCGACCGTGCCCAGGCGCGAGGAGTCCGGGCAGCTGGGGTCGGCGAGCTCTTCGGCGCCCCGGTTGGGGGCTTCGCGGGAGCGGGCTTTGGCGATCTCGGCCTCGCTGCACTGCCCGACTCCCGCCAGCTTGGCGGTGAGCCCCGGGGGCAGGGAGGCTTCCAGGCTCGAGAGGCGCGCGGAGCCATCGGCGCGGGTCAGCTTGAAGGTCAGGGTGCTGTATTTGGCGGCCGCCGGGGAGAGCGTGCCGGCTTGAAGCGCCGGGGCCCAGGGTTGGGAGGCCGGGCAGGGGCCGCCGCCGGGGGCGCGGTCTAGGGCGAAGGGGCCTTCGGCGCTGCTCGGGGACCCCGAGCTCCAGGGAGTGAGCTCCGCGGTGGCGGCGTAGGTCCCGCATGTGGGCGGGGTGATCAGCGCGCCTCTGTCCCCGCCGAAGATCCGCACGTGGATGTCTTCGATCGGCACCTCGGGGTTGTCTTCGAAGCGGGTGGCGATCTGCCCGGTGTCGGGGTCCAGATGCCCTTCCCCGGCGAGCTTGGCGACGATCCCTCTTTCGGGATCTTCCACGGCGAGGTAGAGCGCCACCAGCGATCCGAAGGGGTTGGCGTAGGGCTTGGCGAGGTAGACCGAGCCCTTGAGCGCTTCGGCCAGCGGCGCGCCGCCGCCGCCCGTCTGCACTTCATGGGTTTCTTCGCTTCGCTGCACGAGCAGCGGCGAGAAGGCTTCCACGGTGCCGATCTTCGATTCGGCGGGGCAGCTCTGGGGGGCTTTGGAGAAGCGCAGGGCGCCGGCTTCTTCGCCGGAGGCGACTTCTTCGGTGAAGCCGATCTCCTCCTCGCTGCAGGCGCCGAGGCCAGCCGCCTGGGAGGGGTTGACCGTCATCCCCTGCGGGAAGGAGATGCTCGCGTCCTTGAGGATGCCTTCCCCGCGCGCGGAGAGCGGTTCGGTGGAGGGCGCGGGCTGGGGCTGGCGCAGGTGGAAGTCAAGGCCCGCGGGCGAGTCGGCGTTATCGGTGGTGGGTTTGGCTTCGATCGTCGGGTTGAAGTGGACTTCCCCGCAGCCTGAGAGGTGGACCGCTTCTTCGCCGCTGAGGTCGGCGCTCTCATAGCCGGCGGTGCGTTCTTCAAAGAGCGGTGCGGGTTCCTCCCAGCTGTCGGCGCGCACTTCGAAGGGCAGCGCCGCCGGGCGGCAGTCGGCGGGCATCGTCAGGAAGGCCGGGCGCGCTTCCCCGGCTTTTTCGGGGCCGCATTCTTTGGCGGGGTCGGGCTTCGCTTCTTCCAGGCAGATGCCGCGGGTGGGGTCGTGGGCGGCGCCGCCGGCGTCCCCCCAAAGCTGGGACTCCACGTTGAAGATCGGGTAGCCCGGCAGGGCGAGGGCGTCGCGGATCGAGGCGCGCACGCCGTAGTCGCCTTCGCTGCGCACTTCGGCGAGCGCGTGGGCGAAGATCCCGACCCCGGCGACGTTGGTGGCGATCGCCGCCGGGTAGCCCGGCGGGGGGACCATGTCATAGAGGGGGTTGACGAAGACCGTGGGCAGCTTGCCGAGGATCAGGGTGGTCACCCCGGCGAGGCCGATCTCCGAGCCTTTGGGGCATTTGGAGGCCAGCAGCGCGGCCTCGCTGCAGAGCACCGGGGCCGCGCCGGGGTCGCCGATCAGCCCGCGCGGCAATTCAAGCGTGATGTCGCGGGGGTGCCCCGTGCCGGTCGGGAATTTGCCGGTTTTCTTGGTCGGGAAGCCGAAGTCGACCGTCGCCTGGTAGGGGTGGGCGGCGGCGTGGGCGGTGGGCGAGCCGTCGGCTTCGTTGGCGGGGGCGGCGAAGTCGGGCAGCACTTCGAAGGGCAGCACTTCATCTTGCACGGCGATCGGCGCGGAGGCGCTCGCCGTGTCGGGGGCGCCGCCGCCGCCCACCAGCGCCGTGGCTTCGTATTTGCCTTCGGGGGCGCTCACGTCGAATTCCACCGAGACCAGGAAGAGCCGCCCGGCGCCCAGCGGCGCGGGGGCTTTGCAGGCGATCCTCTGGCCGAGGATTTCGCAGGTCGGCTTGGCCGCGGCGGGGTCGAGGTTGATCGCTTCATAGCTGCTCGGCGTGAGCCCCGCGGGCAGGGTCATTTCCAGCTCGGCTTCCCCCGTGGTGGGCGCGCCGCCGACGTTGGTGGCGACCGCGTAGTACTGGCCTTCCCCGCCGGCGGGGACGCTGGCGGGGATCGGGGTGAGGGTGATCCGCCAGGCGGCGCTCTCGGCGCCCTGCGCGGCGGCCGGGGCGAGCGCGGCCGCGCACAGGCAAAGCGCCGCCAGGGCGAGCAGCTTCGTGCGGGCCCTCACTTGCCCGCCCTCCGCCCGGCGTGGGCTCGGGCGCGATGGCGCTTGTGCTTGGCCTTGCCCTTCTTCTTTCGGTGGTGCCCTCGGTGCTTCTTGTGGCGCTCGTGCCTTGTGGTGCTTGGGCTTGGGGTTTTGGGGGCCCGTGGAAGTAGGGGTGGCGGGGCTTGCTTCGGCGGCGGGTTCCTGGGCGGGGCCGTGGCAGGATCTGCGCTTCTCAGGGGGCGGCCCCCGGGGGTTCGGGCTTGAGTGGACCCCGCCTTCCACGCGCGCGTCATCTTGTCTCGTAGAGTTCGTCTTTGTCCTGCCCCACCAGGCGCCCGAAGGAGAGAGAAGAGGTCTTCGCCCGATTCGGAGGCGTCGGCCAAGAGCGAGGGGCGGGGGTCCGTGCCGGGACAATCGCCAGGCAGCCGCGGTCCATGGTGAGGAGAGCAGGAAGCTGGGCTTCCACTGCCCAGAGAGCCTTCGGCTTCCGAGCTCAGTCCTCGAGCGCAGGAGGCCAAGCCGGGTGCCGGGAGCCGGGGCGCTCCCGCCATTTTGGCGCTTGCCGTCGGCGTCCGCGAGGCTCAGCGCTTCGGAGGTTTCGTTCAAGTCCCGCGCCGTCGCGGGCAGGTCGCGGGTCAGGGTCGCGATCCCCCCCGCCGGGCCGACGCCTTTGAGCACTTCGATCCGCCCGAGCCCCGGGCCATCGCCGGGGGCTTCGCCGCTTGGCTCGCAGCTCACGCAGGCGATCGACTCGCCCTCGCGGTAGAGGTAGAGCTCGGCTGTGCCTTCGTTTTCGTATGCGCTGAGCTTTTCGCGCGAGCGAAAGAGCAGCGCCTTGCCGCCGTCGGCGAGCCGCGCGGCGCGCCCGGTGAAGCCGCTGCTCACTATCGGCGAGGGCGCCCAGTCCAGGGTGTCGGCCGATTCGAAGGGGCCTTCGGCGCTCAGCTGCGCGATCCGGGAGATGCTCGCTTCCCCGCCGCCCTCGCCTGCGCGCCAGACGTAGAGGTCGCAGTGGCCCTTGAGGTCGGTCAGCGAGCCGTGGGCGACGGTGGATTTGCAGGTCCCCGGGCCCCCTTCTTCGCCGAGCGCCCCGTTGGCGACGAAGTAGACGCGCGAGCCGTCCGGGGAGGCGCCCAGCACCCCCTGCACTTCGGAGCCGTCGCCTTCGGAATCGGGGGTCAGGTCGGTGAGCGTGCCGCTTTCGGGATCGAAGCGGTAGAGGTCGTTGCCGGGGTTGGGCGGGATCTCACCGTTGACCGACCAGAAGACGTGGGCGCCGTTGACCGCGACGCCGTTGACCGAGCCGCTCACCGGGATGAATTTCCTTTCGCAGTCGAGGACCGACGTTTCGCATTCGCCGCTTTTGAATCCCGCCAGTGCGGCCCGCCCGATCGCCGCCTGGCCCTGGCTCGCCCAGTAGACGTGGGAGGCGTCGAGGGCGACGCCGCGTGCTTCGCCTTCGCCGAGCAGGATCGTTTCCTCTTCGCCCCCGGCCAACGGCACCCGCGCGACGAAGCCGAGGTTGTTGCCTTCTGCATAGGCGGTGAAGTAGAGGTTGGTATCGCTTTCGCCGAGCGCCAACCCGATCGGCTGCCGGCTCGCTTTCGGCGTGACGAATTTCAGCTCGACTTCGCTGCCGTCGATCCCCGCCCGCGCGACCGAGAACTCCCTGGCGGAGTCATTGGCCCAGTAGATGTGTTCGGCATCGACCGCGATCCCCTGCGGGTTGTCGACCTGGTGGACGACTTCTCCGGGGCTCGGTTCGGCTCTGCCGGGGATGCAGGCCGCTTCGACTTCGCTGCCGTCGAGCTTCGCCCGGCCGATCGAGCCGCCGCCTTCGGTGGATTCCTGCACTCCTTCTTCGCAGCCGGTGTTGGTCCAGTAGATGTAGCGGGGGCTTGCCGATTCGGGGCTGATCGCCAGGTAGCGGGGCTTGCTTTCGCCCTCTTCGCGCACCCCGGGTTCGATTTCTTTGCCGCATTCGGTCGGCCCGGGGGTGATGAAGGCGGGGTTGGCGGTGTCGGGTTCGCCGAGCTTGGCGCGGCCGATCGTGCCGTCTACCGGGTCGGCCCAGTAGATGTATTCGGAGTCGGTTACGAGGCCTATGGCTTTTTTGGGGATGAAGCTCGCTTCGGCTTCGCTCGAGGGTTCTTCGCAGGCGAGCGCGCAGCGCCCGATCGAGGCGGGCGGCTGTTCGGGGCCGGTGTTGGCGTCGTTGGTGAGCATCTCCGGGGAGGTGAAGTAGGCGGCCTTGCCGTCTTCGGAGGCGCCCTGGAAGGCGGCGGGCTGGGGGCCGGCTGAGTCGGCTCCGCCTTCGCCGCCGCCGATCGTCCGTTTGGAGGCCGAGACGCGCACCGTGCAGGCCATCTCTTCTTCGGTGCATTCCCCCGCGCCGTTCACGGCGCTTTGGGGCATCGTCGGGTTCTCGCGCAGGTAGAGCTGCCCGCTGCCCGCTTCGGTGAAGTAGACGTCCCCTTCGGGGGTCACCGTGTGGATGTCTTGCAGGTAGTAAAGGCGCTGGGCGCCGCCCTGGGCGAGGTTTGAGCCGCCGATGCCCGTTCCCCAGGCGTAGGGGCCGGCGAAGCCGCCCAGGGGCAGCGGCGCCTCTTCTTTGGATTCGGGCTTCCCGAGCGCGCTGACCAGGCTCACCCGGCCGCTTTCGCGGTCCCAGGCATAGACGTTGCGGGCTCCTTCGAGGGCTGCCGGGATCGGTTCTTTGCCTTCTTCGGGGGGCAGCTTGGCGCTCGCTTCGAAGAAGACCACCGCCCCGCCTTCGGTGGCGCCCACGTAGGCGAAGGCGGCGTTGTGCACGTAGGGGGTCATCCGGACCGGGGCGCCGCCTTTGGGCTCGGCCAGCAGGGCCACGGTGCGGGGGCTGGCGTAGTTGGAGGCGTAGGCGTAGGCGACCGAGAAGTCCGCCAGCCAGCCGAGCACCTGGGATTCTTCGCCGTAGCTGGCGGGGGCCAGGAGGCCTTTGGTCGACCACTGATCGTCTTCGCGCGAGGCCAGGTAGGTGGGCAGCGTGCCGGCGCTCTGCCCGCCGGGGATGCCGAAGGTCGAGAGGAAGCTGATCCCGTCTCCCTTGGAGCTCGCTCTGGTGTAGGCGACTGAGCCTTCGGCGTCCAGGCCGTTCTTCTCGGTCGGGGTGGATTGCTCGTAGGAGCGGTTGTCGGGGAGGCCTTTGAGCGCTTCGGAGAAGGTGGCGAAGACGCTGTCGGGGCCTTCGCTCGTGCCGCCGCCGCTTTCGGCTACCACGCGGACGTGGAAGAGGGTGGCGGGGGGAAGTCCTTTGAGGGCGACGGAGACCGTCACGGGGGCGCTGCCGCCGCCTGCCGATTCTTTGGGCGTGGAGGCACAGGGATTGGCGAGCGAGGGGCAGGCTTCGGGGCCGTATTCGAAGCGGTAGAGCGTCGCTTTGCCGTTGGGGTTGATCTCGACGGAGAGCTTCGCCGAGGAGGTGGTGACTTCAGAGGCCGAGACCGGCGAGACGCTCGGCGGCGCGGCGCTTGCGACCGATGACGTGAAAGCCAGGACCGCGATGCTCGCCGCGCCGGCGGAAAGCAGCGTCCTGGCTGCCGCTCTGCCCCGTCCCCTGCCTCTGCCTCCAACTCTCCCCATGCCTGCCGTCCCCCTTCTCCTTGCCGCCTCTCCCCGGCTGCTTGCTCTTGTGGGGCCCGGGCCGCGCCTTTTGGCGCGGCCCGGGCTTTGCTCATCGCTTCATCGCGATTGCGCTTGGTTGCGCTAAGTGTCTATTTCGGTAAGCCGCTCCAGAGAGCGTTGTTTGCAAGGAACACCGTGGCGCTGCCATCCAGGGTGACCGGTTTCCCGAAGATAGTCAGGCTGCTTAACGCTTTTTCTTCGACAATTAAGTGAACAGACTTTTCTTTTGTGGCTTCGTTTTCGCAGTCTTCGACCACGAGGTTGCCTTCGACTAACCCTTTCAGCGGGATCGCGCCGCAGGGTTCGCCTACTTCGAATTCCTCGAAGCGCAGGTGCGCGAAGATGCCGCTCGTCGGGATGATGTGCGTGACCGGCTTGCCTTCGTGTAAGCCGAGTAAGGCTTTGCCGGGTAAGCTTAAGATCACACCCGAGCCGAATGCCTGGTCTTCGCTGCGAACTTCGCATTCTGCGACTGGTGTTTCTTTTCCTTCTTTGACCTGATTAACCGTGCAGCCAGTGAATTTCACATCGCCTTCGGTGGTCGAGCCTTCCGATGTGAATTTGATGCCTTTCAGTTTGCCTACTGTGCACTTGACCGACAGGTGCAGGCCGTTGATTTCCGTTAACAGCTTGCCTTCTTCGTTCTCGAGTTCGCCTTCCACCGACGAGGATTGCGTGGTTCCTTCGATGTTTTTGCCCGCTTCCATCCACTTGGATCCCGCTTCCGCCTGAGCGGCGCCGGCGGAGATCGCCATGAACGCAGCCATCAGGGCGCAGAGCCCGAGTGCCTTGAGTGCTAGTCCTAATCGCATATGCCTTTCGTTCCTCTCTTGCTTGAGTTAGGGCTTTGGTAGTGCCTGCCGGCGGGTTTCTTTCCCGCCGACCTCCAGACTGTCTCACGGATGTCCGCGGCAATCAAGGTTTTCGGGGCAAATTGTTTTCTATCTTTTGCTTGAAGAACCCGAGTGTGTTCAGCGGGAGCGCTTTCCGTGCCGCTTCTTGCCCTTCTTCTTTCCGTGGCAGGACGCCTTGAGCAGCGGGCGGGCGTCGTGGGTCTTGCCGTTTTGGGCGTTGAGCTTGAGGGTGGCGCGGTGGGCGCCCTTGCAGAGGTTGGTCGAGTTCTGAAAGAGGCCCTTCTTGGCGCCCTGCATGGAGACGATCGCCTTGGTCACCGGGGCGTCGGGGACCTTGGCGAAGATCGTGCGCACTCCGCCGTGCACGGAGTCCACCCTGCCGTCGAGGTCGAGCTCGATCGGCTGGTAGGCGGGGCCTTTGAGGGCGGCCACCACGTCGGGCAGCTCGTGGGAGGAGGAGCGCAGGTAGACCGGGCCTTCGAGGGGGTAGGCGAGCAGCGGGCTGAAGGCCTTCATGTGACCGTAGACGGAGCCCTTGGGGCAGGCTTTGGCGGCGAACTGAACGCGGGTGCAGATCGTGCGGAAGTGGGCCTGGTCGATGAACTCCGAGTGCGGCAGGGCGAAGGAGATCCGCGCCGTGTTGGCTTCGCCGGGCTTGGCGGTGAAGACCGCTTTAAGGCGCGGGTGGGCGCCGCGGTGGGTGGGGCCGAGGAGGCGGGCGGTGAGCTTTGGCTTGTAGGGGAGGGATCGGCAGCCGCCTACCTGGAAGCGATCGAAGAGCGGCGCGAGCTGCCCGAAGGCCGAGGTGGCCTGCCCCGAGAAGGCCTCTTCGTCACAGGAGGTCGGGTTGAGCGCGAAGGAGGGGCGGTCGATCGTGAGGCTGACGCGGCGCACGTCTGAGGGGACGCCGTCGATGAGCTGGGGCACGGGGTCCGACACGGCGCGGGGCTGGGCGCTTTCGGGGTCGAGGTAGATCGCCGCGCGGACCACCACCGCGCCGAGGTCGAAGGGCCCGGCCACCGCGGGGGTGATGAAGACCATCGAGAGCGGGGCGCCCTTGTAGGGGGCGGCTAGATAGGCGGTGCCGGAGATGTGGAAGGGGCTGGGGCCCGCACCGGAGGCGACTTCGACCGTGCCCAGGCGCGAGGAGGCCGGGCAGCTGGGGTCGGCGAGCTCGGCGGCGCCCTGGTTGGGGGCTTCGCGCGAGCGCGCCCTGGCGATCTCGGCATCGCTGCACTGCCCGACTCCCGCCAGCTTGGCGGTGAGCCCCGGGGGCAGGGAGGCTTCCAGGCTCGAGAGGCGCGCCGAGCCATCGGCGCGGGTCAGCTTGAAGGTCAGGGGGCTGTATTTGGCGGCCGCCGGGGAGAGCGTGCCGGCTTGAAGCGCCGGCGCCCAGGGTTGGGAGGCCGGGCAGGGGCCGCCGCCGGGGGCGCGGTCGAGGGTGAAGGGGCCTTCGGCGCTGCTCGGGGACCCCGAGCTCCAGGGGGTGAGCTCCGCGGTGGCGGCGTAGGTCCCGCAGGCGCTCGGGGTGATCAGCGCGCCTCTGTCCCCGCCGAAGATCCGCACGTGGATGTCTTCGATCGGGACCTCGGGGTTGTCTTCGAAGCGGGTGGTGATCTGCCCGGTGTCGGGGTCCAGATGCCCTTCCCCGGCGAGCTTGGCGACGATCCCTCTTTCGGGATCTTCCACGGCGAGGTAGAGGGCCACCAGCGATCCGAAGGGGTTGGCGTAGGGCTTGGCGAGGTAGACCGAGCCCTTGAGCGCTTCGGGAAGCGGCGCGCCGCCGCCGCCCGTCTGCACTTCGTGGGTTTCTTCGCTTCGCTGCACGAGCAGCGGCGAGAAGGCTTCCACGGCGCCGATCTTCGATTCGGCGGGGCAGCTCTGGGGGGCTTTGGAGAAGCGCAGGGCGCCGGCTTCTTCGCCGGAGGCGACTTCTTCGGTGAAGCCGATCTCCTCCTCGCTGCAGGCGCCGAGGCCAGCCGCCTGGGAGGGGTTGACCGTCATCCCCTGCGGGAAGGAGATGCTCGCGTCCTTGAGGATGCCTTCCCCGCGCGCGGAGAGCGGTTCGGTGGAGGGCGCGGGCTGGGGCTGGCGCAGATGGAAGTCAAGGCCCGAAGGAGAGTCGGCCTCGGTGGTGGTGGGCCTCGCTTCGATCGTCGGGTTGAAGTGGACTTCCCCGCAGCCTTTGAGGTGGACCGCTTCTTCGCCGCTGAGGTCGGCGCTCTCATAGCCGGCGGTGCGTTCTTCAAAGAGCGGTGCGGGTTCCTCCCAGCTGTCGGCGCGCACTTCGAAGGGCAGCGCCGCCGGGCGGCAGTCGGCGGGCATCGTCAGGAAGGCCGGGCGCGCTTCCCCGGCTTTTTCGGGGCCGCATTCTTTGGCGGGGTCGGGCTTCGCTTCTTCCAGGCAGATGCCGCGGGTGGGGTCGTGGGCGGCGCCGCCGGCGTCCCCCCAAAGCTGGGACTCCACGTTGAAGATCGGGTAGCCCGGCAGGGCGAGGGCGTCGCGGATCGAGGCGCGCACGCCGTAGTCGCCTTCGCTGCGCACTTCGGCGAGCGCGTGGGCGAAGATCCCGACCCCGGCTACGTTGGTGGCGATCGCCGCCGGGTAGCCCGGCGGGGGGACCATGTCATAGAGGGGGTTGACGAAGACCGTGGGCAGCTTGCCGAGGATCAGGGTGGTCACCCCGGCGAGGCCGATCTCCGAGCCTTTGGGGCATTCGGAGGCCAGCAGCGCGGCCTCGCTGCAGAGCACCGGGGCCGCGGCGGGGTCGCCGATCAGCCCGCGCGGCAATTCGAGCGTGATGTCGCGGGGGTGCCCCGTGCCGGTCGGGAATTTGCCGGTTTTCTTGGTCGGGAAGCCGAAGTCGACCGTCGCCTGGTAGGGGTGGGCGGCGGCGTGGGCGGTGGGCGCGCCGTCGGCTTCGTTGGCGGGGGCGGCGAAGTCGGGCAGCACTTCGAAGGGCAGCACTTCATCTTGCACGGCGATCGGCGCGGAGGCGGCGGCCGTGTCGGGGGCGCCGCCGCCGCCCACCAGCGCCGTGGCTTCGTATTTGCCTTCGGGGGCGCTCACGTCGAATTCCACCGAGACCAGGAAGAGCCGCCCGGCGCCCAGCGGCGCGGGGGCTTTGCAGGCGATCCTCTGGCCGAGGATTTCGCAGGTCGGCTTGGCCGCGGCGGGGTCGAGGTTGATCGCTTCATAGCTGCTCGGCGTGAGCCCCGCGGGCAGGGTCATTTCCAGCTCGGCCTCTTCTGAGGTGGGCGCGCCGCCGACGTTGGTGGCGACCGCGTAGTACTGGCCTTCCCCGCCGGCGGGGACGCTGGCGGGGATCGGGGTCAGGGTGATCCGCCAGGCGGCGCTCTCGGCGCCCTGCGCGGCGGCCGGGGCGAGCGCGGCGGCGCACAGGCAGAGCGCCGCCAGGGCGAGCAGCTTCGTGCGGGCCCTCACTTGCCCGCCCTCCGCCCGGCGTGGGCTCGGGCGCGATGGCGCTTGTGCTTGGCCTTGCCCTTCTTCTTTCGGTGGTGCCCTCGGTGCTTCTTGTGGTGCTTCTTGGCCTTGTGGCGCTTGGGCTTGGGGTTTTGGGGGCCGTGGAAGTAGGGGGTGGCGGGGCTCGCTTCGGCGGCGGGTTCCTGGGCGGGGCCGTGGCAGGATTCCGCGCTTTCGCAGGGGGGCGGCGGGGGTTCGGGGTTCTGAGAGGGGATCCCGCCTTCCACGCGCGCGTCATAGACGTCCCTGAGTTCGTCTTTGTCCTGGCCGACCAGGCGCCCGAAGGAGAAGAAGAAGACGTCTTCGCCCGATTCGGAGGCGTCGGCCAAGAGCGAGGGGCGGTGTTCTGTGCCGGGGGAGATCAGGTACAGGCAGCCGCGGTCCATGGGGGCGTAGGAGAGGGAGGACGGTTTGCACTGCCCAGAGCCTTCGGCTTCCCACTCATAGACGTCGATGCAGGAGGGGTAGCCGTCGGCGCTCGGGCAGGCTTTGCCATTGGCGCCGTTGGTGTCTGCGAGGCTCAGCGCTTCGGAGGTTTCGAAGAAGACCCGCTTGCCGTCTGCGGAGAGGTTGCGGGTCAGGGTAGTGATCCCCCCCGCGGGGGCGACGCCTTTGAGCACTTCGATCCGCCCGAGCCCCGGGCCATCGCCGGGGGCTTCGCCGCTTGGCTCGCAGCTCACGCAGGCGATCGACTCGCCCTCGCGGTAGAGGTAGAGCTCGGCTGTGCCTTCGTTTTCGTATGCGCTGAGCTTTTCGCGCGAGCGAAAGAGCAGCGCCTTGCCGCCGTCGGCGAGCCGCGCGGCGCGCCCGGTGAAGCCGCTGCTCACTATCGGCGAGGGCGCCCAGTCCAGGGTGTCGGCCAATTCGAAGGGCCCTTCGGCGCTCAGCTGCGCGATGAAAGAGATGCTCGCTTCCCCGCCGCCTTCGCCTTCGCGCCAGACATAGAGATTGCAGTGGCCTTTGAGGTCGGTCAGCGAGCCATGGGCGACGGTGGAGTGACAGACCGGTTTTTCGGGCGCCGCAGCTTTTTTGTCGAGCGCCCCGTTGGCGACGAAGTACACGCGCGAGCCGTCCGGCGAGGAGCCCAGCACGCCCTGCACTTCCGTGCCGTTGCCTTCGGAATCGGGGGTCAGGTCGGTTAGCGCCCCGCTTTCGGGCTCGAAGCGGTAGAGGTCGTTGCCGGGGTTGGGCGGGATCTCCCCGTTGACCGACCAGAAGACGTGGGAGGCGCTCACCGCGACGCCGTTGACCGAGCCGCTCACCGGGATGAATTTCTCTTCGCAGTCGGGAATGGTCGTTTCGCAGGCGCCTTCTTTGAAGCCCGCAAGCGAGGCGCGACCGATCGCCGCCTCGCCCTGGCTCGCCCAGTAGACGTGGGAGGCGTCGAGGGCGACGCCGGCCACTTCGCCCTTGCCGACGAAGACGAATTTTTCTTCTTCGCCGCTCAAGAGCACCCGTACGATGAAGCCGTTGTTGTTGCCGTCTTCGTAGGCGGCGATGTAGAGGTGGGTTTCGTCGAGCGCCAGGCCGAAGGGACGCGAACTGGACAGCGTGAAGAATTCCGGTTCGACTTCGCTGCCGTCGATCCCCGCCCGCGCGATCGAGTTTCCTGGCGGAGTCGTTGGCCCAGTAGATGTGTTCTGAGTCGACCGCGATCCCCTGCGGGTTGTCGACCTGGTGGACGACTTCCCCGGTCGGTTCGACTTTGCCGGGGATGAAGGCCGCTTCGATGCTTTCGGGGTCCCCGTCGAGCCTTGCCCGCCCGATCGAGCCGCCGCCTTCGGTGGATTCCTGCACGCCTTCTTCGCAGCCGGTGTTGGTCCAGTAGATGTAGCGGGGGCTTGCCGATTCAGGGCTGATCGCCAGGTAGCGGGGCTTGCTTTCCACCGCTTCGCGCACCCCGGGTTCGGTTTCTTTGCCGCATTCGGTCGGCCCGGGGGTGATGAAGGCGGGGTTGGCGCTCGCGGGTTCGCCGAGCTTGGCGCGGCCGATCGTGCCGTCTATCGGGTCGGCCCAGTAGACGTATTCGGAGTCGGTGAGGAGGCCTATGGCCTTTTTGGGGATGAAGTCCGCTTCGGCTTCGCTAGTGGGTTCTTCGCAGGCGACCGCGCAGCGCCCGATCGAGGCGGGCGGCTGTTCGGGGCCGGTGTTGGCGTCGTTTGTGAGCATCTCCGGGGAGGTGAAGTAGGCGGCCTTGCCGTCTTCGGAGGCGCCCTGGAAGGCGGCGGGCTGGGGGCCGGCTGAGTCGGCTCCGCCTTCGCCTCCGCCGATCGTGCGTTTGGAGGCCGAGACGCGCACCGTGCAGGCCATCTCTTCTTCGGTGCATTCCCCGGCGCCGTTCACGGCGCTTTGGGGCATCGTCGGATTCTCGCGCAGATACAGCTGCCCGCTGCCCGCTTCGGTGAAGTAGACGTCCCCTTCGGGGGTCACCGTGTGGATGTCTTGCAGGTAATACAGGCGCTGGGCGCCGCCCTGGGCGAGGTTGGCGCCGCCGATGCCCGTGCCCCAGGCGTAGGGGCCGGCGAAGCCGCCCAGGGGCAGCGGGACCTCTTCTTTTGATTCGGGCTTGCCGAGCGCGCTGACCAGGCTCACCCGGCCGCTTTCGCGGTCCCAGGCATAGACGTTGCGGGCTCCTTCGAGGGCCGCGGCGATCGGTTCTTTGCCTTCTTCGGGGGGCAGCTTGGCGCTCGCTTCGAAGAAGACCACCGCGCCGCCTTCGGTGGCGCCCACGTAGGCGAAGTCGGCGCTGTGCACGTAGGGGGTCATCCGGACCGGGGCGCCGCCTTTGGGCTCGGCCAGCAGGGCCACGGTGCGGGGGCTGGCGTAGTTGGAGGCGTAGGCGTAGGCGACCGAGAAGTCCGCCAGCCAGCCGAGCACCTGGGATTCTTCGCCGTAGCTGGCGGGGGCCAGGAGGCCTTTCGTCGACCACTGCTCGTCTTCGCGCGAGGCCAGGTAGGTGGGCAGCGTGCCGGCGCTCTGCCCGCCGGGGATGCCGAAGGTCGAGAGGAAGCTGATCCCGTCTCCCTTGGAGCTCGCTCTGGTGTAGGCGACTGAGCCTTCGGCGTCCAGGCCGTTCTTCTCGGTCGGGGTGGATTGCTCGTAGGAGCGGTTGTCGGGGAGGCCTTTGAGCGCTTCGGAGAAGGTGGCGAAGACGCTGTCTGGGCCTTCGCTCGTGCCGCCGCCGCTTTCGGCCACCACGCGGGCGTGGTAGAGGGTGGCGGGGGGAAGTCCTTTGAGGGCGACGGAGACCGCCACCGGGGTGCTGGCGCCGCCTGCCGATTCTTTCGGCGTCGAGGCGCAGGGGTTGGCGAGCGAGGGGCAGGCTTCGGGGCCGTATTCGAAGCGGTAGAGGGTCGCTTTGCCGTTGGGGTTGATCTCGGCGGAGAGCTTCGCCGAGGACGTGGTGACTTCCGAGGCCGAGACCGGCGAGACGCTCGGCGGCGCGGCGCTTGCGACCGATGACGTGAAAGCCAGGACCGCGATGCTCGCCGCGCCGGCGGAAAGCAGCGTCTTGGTCGCCGCTCTGCCCCGTCCCCTGCCTCTTCCTCCAACTCTCCCCATGCCTGCCGTCCCCCTTCTCCTTGCCGCCTCTCCCCGGCTGCTTGCTCTTGTGGGGCCCGGGCCGCACCTTGCGCGGCCCGGGCTTTGCTCATCGCTTCATCGCGATTGGTGATTCCTTGTTTGCCTCTATCCGGCTAAGCCGCTCCAGTTCGCGCTGTTTGCCAACTTGATCAGGGCACTTCCGTCAAGCGTGGCTGGGTGTTCTTCGTTGAAGAGCCAAAGGTGACTTAAGGCTTTTTCTTCGACGATTAAGTGGACTTCCTTTTCGGTTTCAGCTTTACCTTCGCAGTCTTCGATCACGAGGGTGCCGCCCACTAACTCTTTCAGCGGCAGTGCGCCACAGGGGCTTCCCGATTCTTCTTCTTCGAACTTCAGATGCGCGAAAATGCCGCTCGTCGGTTCGATCTTGGTAGTTGGCTTGCCTTCGTGTAAGCCGAGTTGACCGCGACCCGGTAAGCTTAATATTTTGTGCGAACCTACCGCTTGGTCTTCGCTGCGCACTTCACAGCCAGCCACTGCTATTTCTTTTTCTTCTTTTACCTGGAACACTTCGCAGCTGCTGAACGACACGTCGCCTTCAGTAGTCGAGCCACCCGCCGTCAACTGGATGTTTTCCAGCGTGCCTTTTTTGCATTTGACCGAGAGGTGCAGACCGTTGATGGTCGCTAACAGCTTGCCTTCTTCATTCTCGAGTTTGCCTTCCACCGGCGAGGATTTCGTCGTGCCGGTGATGTTTTTGGTCGCTTCCATCCATTCGGGGGCGGCCTGAGCGGCGCCGGCGGAGATCGCCATGAACGCAGCCATCAGGGCGCAGAGCCCGAGAGCCTTGAGTATCAGTCCTAATCGCATTTGCCTTTCGTTCCTCTCTTGCTTGAGTTAGGGCTTGAGTTGTGCCTGCCGGCGGGTTCCTTTCCCGCCGACCCTCAGACTGTCTCACGGATGTCCGCGGCAATCAAGGTTTTCGGGGCAAATTGTTTTCTATCTTTTGCTTGAAGAACCCGAGTGTGTTCGGCGCCGGTGCCCCCCGTGCCGCTTCTTGCCCTTCTTCTTCCCATGGCAGGACGCCTTGAGCAGCGGGCGGCTGTCGTGGGTCTTGCCGTTTTGGCCGTTGAGTTTGAGGGTGGCGCGGTGGGCGCCCTTGCAGAGGTTGGTCGAGTTCTGAAAGAGGCCCTTGCGGTCATGAACGTGGATAGCGTGAGCCGCTCCTCTTCGTTGAGGCCCGGTCGGTTGAGGCCGTAGCGGCGAGCTACCTGCTTGCCTCTCGGCTCCTTGACCGTTCACGCGGAACGGCTTGGGGTGAGACCTACCCCAGGTCCTTTATGCTCGTGATATGCGCGATAAATACGAGTACCGCTTGGCCGACAGGTCCAAATTCGGTCAAGCGGACCATCGGCGTGGTCACGGATTCCAAGGACGTAATCGCATCCTGAACGTCTGCCACCGACTCGCTGACGGTGAGCGATTTTCCGTTGGTTAGCTGAATGTTCGACGCCATTTGCCAATCCTTATTTTCTCGGGTACCCCGGCCTCGCCGGGGTACCCGAGAAACACTATCTAACCTTAACCTTTCACCGCGAAGGAGCCCGAGCTCTTGACGTCGGCGGTCGGCTTGGTGAATTGAAGCACGGCACCGGTCTTGCCAAATCCGCTCCCGGATCCTCCTTCTTCTTCGGGTCCAGCCGGCTGGAATACGTTGGCGAACGCCGTCGCCGTTGGAATCTCAACCGAGACGATGCACACTACGCCCGGTTCCTTGGGAATCGGAAGTGCGGTGGTGCCTTCGCAGTGTGCTTCGTATTCAGCGTCTCCGAAACCTGTATTCCAGTAGACATGGGACGCTTCGATTGACCCGGAAAGGGGAACCGCAATCGAGAGCGGGACGCGGATTGGCGCCGAGTTCCCGACCGTGATTTCAGTTGGGGTGCCGCTAACGTCAGCGGTGAACGTGTCAACCGAACGGCTGAACGTCCAGGTGCCGGTCTCGATGGCGCCGTGCGGCAGGGTCGCGGAGGCGGTCGAGGAATAGGTGACGGTTACCGGTTCGCCGGTGGCGAGGGTGCCGTGGCCGATCTGGAAGTGGACCTTGATCTTGTTGTAGGTTTCTTCATCCAGGATGCCGCACTGGTTGGTCTTTTTTTTGTCGACTTTGGCGATGCAGGCAATGCCGCCTTCGACCGTGTATCGGGCGTAGGTGCTCGGTTCGCCTTCCTTGCTGATCGTCAGGGTCCCCTGGGCGCTGACGCCGGTGAGCCAGGTGTGGATCAGGCTGTTGATGTTGACGCCTTCGCCTTCGGTGTCGGACACCGAGAGCACGGTGGCCGCGGTCGGGTCGGCGTTGTTGAGCGCCACCATGCCGGCGGTGGGATCGCTTTCGTCGGTGCTGGAGCTGAGGGCGTATTTGACCCCGCCGCCGCCCGAGCCGTCGGCGCCGTTGCAGACGTATTTGCCTTCGCCCGGGTTCTGTCCTTCGAGCCGGACTTCGACGCCGCCGCGTTCTTCGCAGGCGAATTCGCCAGGCGGGACATCCGAGATCAGAACGCTCTTGCCGTCTTTGCCGGGTTCGCCGTCTTTTCCGGGTTCCCCGTCTTTTCCGGGTTCCCCGGTGTCGCCCTTGGAGCCCTGACTACCGGCGTCGCCCTTGGTGCCAGGAAGTCCGTTTTCCCCGTTCTTGCCAGCGTATTTTTTCGCTTCCTTCTGGGCGATCTTGATCACCTGCGGCTTGGTCAGGAACTTGCCGCTCTTCTTCTGATGGTGACGCGCGGAGGCCATTGCGCCGCCGCCCAAGGCCAGAACGATGGCGACGATCGACAGCACGAGGCCGGCGGTCCCCATCTGGTTGTGGATTCGTTTGAACATCGTGTTTCTCCTCTCCCTTTTACGTTGCGATTTGGGTTTGCCGCGATCTGACGTGCGGCCGTTGAAATTGCTCGACGGCTCGCGGCGGCCGAGAGGAGAAGCCGCCAACTCCCAATGGCGACCGTGAGTTTCATGTCCCCTGCTCCCACTCGCATACGCAGCAACCCGTTTCGTCGGAGGGTACTAGGTAGTTCCCAAGACGGTCACAGTCGTACCAGAATCAGGCGCTCGTTGCAAGCGCCACGTGTTCCGAAGGACCAACGGGATAGAGGGGGTCGTCGCCCGTCGGCGCCGGTGCCCCCTCCTCCCGCGGCGTGCCCGTCGATGGACTGGGGTGGAGCTCGGCCAGGGAGCTCCCGGGCACTTCTCTTAGACCGGGGCTAGTCAGCATCGCCTCGATCCAAGTCCTGGGCAGCACGTGCTCGTCCGGCGTCTGCGCGAGCCGGGCCACGATCTCCCGTGCCTTCTCGAAGCAGTCGTGCACGCCCTGGAAGTGCTGGTAGAAGGTGCGGCTGGAGACTTTCGCGGTGGAGACGAGGGTGCGGACCGTGACGCGGTCGTAGCCCTGTTCGGCGACCAGCTGGAGCATCGCTCGGTAGAGCCGGGTCCGCTGGTTGCGTTCGACCTCGGCGGGCGACATGCCCGGCCCGGGCCTGAGCTTCGCCTCGGTCAACTCACTCGGCGCGGCCACCGACTCTCCCCACTGCTTCCTCCCCTTGCTGCAAACCCCGCGTCCCTTCGTTCGATACTTTGTCGTCTACAAAGGACACGTCATTCGTACCAGAAGTTGCGGCGGGATGCAAGGGGAAGCTGGACCGGTGTCCTGCCCGATACCCTGCGGAGCGTGAGCGCGACGACCGACGAGCGGGACCCGGCAGGGGGTTGCTGGGCGAGGGCGAGCGGCTCTCGCTGGGGGTGGCGGCGCGGCTCTCGCGGTACCTGCAGGTGCTGACGCAGGCGCGGAAGATCATGCGCACCTCGGGGCAGCACAACATCGCGCTGTTCGGGGCCGGCAACCTGGGGCGGGCGATCGCCAACTCCGACATCTTCGCCGACCACGGCTTCCGGATCGTCGCGATGTTCGACGTCGACGAGGGGGTGGTGGGCAGCGAGGTCGGGGCTCGATTTGCTGCTCGCTTTCAGCCAGCGAGATTGCTATGGTCCAACGTCATTGCTCGGTCGGCCCCCGGTAGAGGGGTAGCGGGCTGGGCGCCGTCAGGCCCACTTCGGTGGGCCTGACGCTTTTCCGGGGGAGCCAAATGGGAAACTCAGGCGCGTGCCAAAAGCCGGACTTCGCAACGAGGATTACGTCGCCTTTCTCGATGAGTCGGGAACGGGGCGACTTCAAGTCGTCTCAGGAATCCTGATCCCGGTCCGCTGGCTGCGTCCCGCCGAGCATCGATGGCGCGCCTTCATCCGAAATGAGTTGGGCAGCCGCTCGGGGCGAACAGAGGTCAAGAGTCGTGAACTTCTCCACGGGGAAGGGGTCTCCCTCCATGCGCAAAGAGCCATGCTGGCCAGTGGCCATCCGCCACTGACAGCCAAGGCAGCGGGCAGACAGTTCTTCCGTCGAGCGCTTGAGCACGTTGCTGGGATTGCGGAGGTACGGATACTGACTGTGGGCCTTCCCACCACGCGCCCTGTCGAGGTCTATCGACTCTGGTTTTGGATGGCCTATGCCGCCCTGGTCGAGCGGCGTAACGCTCCTCGTCCGAGACTACCCGTGATCGTCATCGACGGAGAAGACGCCTCCTTTCGCAGCGCCCAGGATCTGGTCGCTTATCGCTTCTATCGCCATTTCCCTCGGTGCCAGCCCTATGTCACGGCAGGCTCAAAATGGTTCGTCGGCGGCGCCCTGCTCCAAGACAGCAAACTGCATCCGTTTATCCAGATGGCGGATCTGGTTGCCGGAGCCGGGCGGCTGGCCATGTCGGCGAAAGGAGCGCCCCGCGGCTGGTACGAGGCGCACCTCAGAAGGCACGGCAAGGCGCGGGGAAGGGAAATCGACGTCTCCCCACACGCGCTGGCATTGCTGAAACGACGCTCCCGCACCGATGCCTGCCACAGCGGATGGCCGAGCGCAAAGCTTCCTTAGCCCTGGAAGCGCGCTGCCCGATACGCTGAGGGTCGTGGGCGCGACGATCGAAGAGACGGACCCGGCGGAGGGGCTGATCGGCGAGGGCGAGCGGCTCTCGCTGGGGGTCGCGGCGCGGCTCTCGCGGTACCTGCAGGTGCTGACGCAGGCGCGGAAGATGGGGCGCAAGACGATCTCCTCGCAGGAACTGAGCGAGTACACGCACATCAACCCGACCCAGATCCGGCGGGACCTGAGCGGCTTCGGGAAGTTCGGCAAGCGGGGCGTCGGCTACAACGTCGAGTCGCTGGTCGGCGAGGTGCGGAAGATCATGCGCACCTCGGGGCAGCACAACATCGCGCTGTTCGGGGCCGGCAACCTGGGGCGGGCGATCGCCAGCTCCGACATCTTCGCCGACCACGGCTTCCGGATCGTCGCGATGTTCGACGTCGACGAGGGGGTGGTGGGCAGCGAGGTCGGGGCGCTGCGGGTGCGCGACCTGGCCGAGCTGGAGGCGGTCGTCGCCGAGCAGGAGATCGTCGTCGGCGTGCTGGCGGTGCCCGCCGCCGCGGCCCAGGCGGTCGCCGACCGGCTGGTGCAGGCCGGGGTGCGGATCATCTTCAACTACTCCGAGCAGCTGCTGCAGGTGCCGCCCGAGGTGACCGTGCACGCCTCGAGCCCGGCGGTCGACCTGCTCTACGCGCTCTACTTCTACCTGACCTGACCGCGCCCGCCCGCCTGAGCTGAGCCTGCCTTGCCCCTGGACCTCGACCTCGCCCGGGAGACGTTCGAGTCCTCGACCGACTTCACGGTCGGGCTCGAGGAGGAGTTCGCGATCCTCGACCCGGCGACGCTGGAGCTGGAGCACCGCTTCGAGGAGGTCTACGAGGCGTGCCAGGGGGTCGAGGCGCTGGCGGGCTCGGCGGCGGGCGAGCTGATCGCCTCGGAGATCGAGATCCGCTCCGGGCGGGCGGAGAGCTTCGCCGAGGCGGTGCGCATGCAGCGCGAGCGGCGGCTGGCGCTCTTCGCGCTGGCCGAGCGGCTGGGGCTGGCGCTGGGCGCGATGGGAACGCACCCGTGGGCCTCATACCTGGACCAGCGGATCATCGACACCCCCCACTACAACCGGCTGCGCCACGAACTGGGCTACGTCGCGCAGCGCAACAACACCTGGAGCCTGCACGTGCACATGGGGGTGCGCGGCGCCGACCGGGCGATCGCCGTCTGCGACCGGATGCGGGAGCTGCTGCCGCTGCTGCTGGCGGTGTCCGCCAACTCGCCCTTCCTCGACCGGCGCGACAGCGGCCTGCACACGGTCCGCACGGAGATCTTCACGCGGACCTTCCCGCGCTGCGGTGTGCCGTCCGCGTTCGTCGACTGGGCGCGGTACGCGGGCTTCGTCGAGACGCTGGAGCGGGCCGGCTCGGTGGTCGAGTCGACGCAGCTGTGGTGGAGCGTGCGCCCGCACCATTCCTTCGGCACGGTCGAGGTGCGGATCTGCGACGCGCAGACGCGGGGCGAGGAGTCTTTCGGGCTGGCCGGGTTGATCGCGGCGTGCATCGCCCAGGCAGCGGTCGATTACGACGAGGGTGGGTACGGCGGGCCGGGCGGGGCGGCGCTGCTGGCCGACCGGGAGATCGAGGAGAACCTCTGGCGGGCGATCCGCCACGGGATGGGCGGGCGGATGATCGACTTCGGGGCGGGCGCGGAGGTCGAGGCGCGGGCGGCACTGGAGGCCGTGCTCGCCTGGTGCGCCCCGGCCCGCGCCGAGCTCGCCATCCCGGTCGAGCTCCCGTCCCGCAACGGCGCCCAGCGAGCCCGCGAAGCGCTCGACGCCGGCGTGGCGATCGAGGACGTGTACCGCGACGCGGTGGCGGAGACGCGGCGGACGTACACGGCTGGCTGACGACAACACGTTCCGCCGATCGACCAGCTACCGTGGTCGCAATGGCAGGGGAATTCGAGAAACTGGCATATGAGGCTGCGCTTCGGAGCCTGGATAAGCAGGCGTCAACGCTCCAGGCCAGCAGTGGCGACGCCCCTCCGCCCCCGCCTCCACCCATCCCCGGCCTCGGTCGCCCTGAGACTCGCGGCGGCTTATCGGGTCGGGGCAAGTAGAGCTGGAGTCGACCCCCGACAGGGCGGCCCACGGGCCATCGACTTGAAACAACTTTCCGTTCTAGGGTCTGGTACGTTCCCAAATCATTATTCCGATGTTCTCAGCCACCCAGCAGGAGGAAAAGCATTGGCCCTGATGGATAAGCCCACCGCCCGAAGTCGTCAGCGAAGCAAGCCCACCCCGGTGATCACCGCTGTCGAGCTCCAAGCGCATCGGGAAGTTCCGTCCGTTCAGGCCCGCCTCGCAAGGGTCGCGGCGATCCGAAGGGCAAACCAGGCCAGCGACTCGTCAAACGAGAACCGCTAGCCCCCCATAACCGCGATGTCTGGCCCCTCGTCCATCGAGGGGCCTTTTTTATGAATCCTCAAGGAGCAGAAATCAAGCCGTCGCCCGAGAAACGAGAGCGTGTCTTCGGACTGGCAGTTCTTGAGCCAGGGCCACTCGGAGGCGACTATGGCAGGCAGATCCTGGAGTGGGTCAAGCCGTTTGAGCCGCTGGAGCCTTTCGAGGCGGGCAAGAAGGCGAAGCTCTGGCTTCAGACGAACTTGGAAACGGAAAACCTGCCGCACCGCACCTACCTGGTTTTCGATGACCAGGACCCGGACCGCCTCTTCGGGTTCTTCGTCCTCGACTCCCTAGAGGTCCAGGTTTCGCCCGGTGACGTCCCGATAATGCAGGTGCGTCGTGCGATCAAGAACCCGGACGCTCCGACCCAACCCGCCACCAAACTGGTCTGGATCGCTCGGCACAAGGATTCCCCGGCGGGCATTGGGGCAGAGATGTTCGAGTATGCCCTCTACGTCGCCGAGGAGGACGGCAGCTGCGCGCTGATGGTCGATGCCTTCGACCAGACGACAGCCGAGGAGCTATGGATCAAGCGCTTTGACCTCAGAGAGCCTCGAGAGGGCGCCTCAGAGTGGTCGTGCCTGTGGCACGCAGTCGGCGAGCCCGACCAGACATTCTGTTAGCGGCCAGCTTTGCGCAGTGCCTGAACTCGCTTAAGGCGCTCCTTTACCCGCGGAACCTCTCGATGCTCGTCAAGGTCCCGTTGAAGGATCAGGGGCACATCCGGCCGCGACCGCCGTGTGCCCGTCATCGCCTCGTCTTGTCTTGGCTTCAAAGCCATAACATGCCTTTCGTGGGGGCCGTGAATGCCTGCGGATCCTGTATACCCGCTATACAAAGCCTATATCGGCAGCTAACCCGGTTGCAATGAAGGGGTTTCGCCAGCAGCGCAATCGTTCCTCTTCACCGCTAGACAGCCTACGGGACGGGGACAGCTAAATCAAGACTTTTTGAGCATAGTTCTGACTATGCGAAGCCTACAGTCGCGCCACAACACTGCGCAGGATCTTGCGGACGTAGTCGGGTTCGTGGCGGACCTGCCAGTGGGTGAAGCGGAGCGGGACCATGCCGGCGGCCTGGTGGGCCTGGTCGCGGATGCGGTCGCGGTTCTGCTGGGCTGGGGTTCGGTGGTATCTCAGGCCGTCGGTCTCGATGACCAGGCGCAGGTCGGGCCAGTAGAAGTCGACGCGGAAGCCGTTGACGTGCAGCTGGGTGCGCGGGACGGGGAGGCCTGCCGCGGCGGCGATCGGCAGGAACCAGCGCTCGAGGTCCGAGTCGGAGAGGAGGAAGACGTGCCGGCCGAGGATGCGGCGCAGGGGCGCCACTCCCAGGCGGCCCGGATAGTCCTCGAGGCGGGCGGCGAGGGTTTCGGGGTCGATGAGGTGGATCCGGAATTCTCCCCCTCGCGGCCCGTATCCGGCACCGCAGATAGACTCCCGCGCCGCTTAAACCATTCCGGAGGAATCTCAAGTTGACCAGCTTTCTGACCGAATACGGGGTCGTCGTCGCGCTCGTCTGCGCCGGCGCGGCCGTCGCATATGGACTTATCATCACCCAGCGCCTGCTGGCGAAGTCGCCCGGCAACGAGCGCATGCAGGAAATCTCGGGCGCGGTGCAGGAAGGCGCCAAGGCCTATCTGAGCCGCCAGTACACGATCATCGCCGCGGTCGCGGTGCCGATCGCGATCGTGCTCTGGGTCCTGCAGGACTACAAGACCGCGATCGGATTCGTCTTTGGCGGCATCCTCTCGGGCTCGGCCGGATTCATCGGCATGAACGTCTCGGTGCGCGCCAACTCGCGCGTCGCGGAGGCGGCCCGCGGTGGCGTCCCCCCCGCGCTCGACGTCGCCTTCAAGGGCGGCTCGGTGACCGGGCTGCTCGTCGTCGGCCTCGCCCTGCTCGGCGTCGCCGGCTACTACGGGATCCTGGTGATCACCGGGAGCACCGACAAGGAGGCCGTCGACGCCCTGGTCGGGCTCGGCTTCGGCGGTTCGCTGATCTCGGTCTTCGCCCGTCTCGGCGGCGGCATCTTCACCAAGGCCGCCGACGTCGGCGCCGACCTGGTCGGCAAGGTCGAGGCCGGGATTCCCGAGGACGATCCGCGCAACCCGGCGGTGATCGCCGACAACGTCGGCGACAACGTCGGCGACTGCGCCGGGATGGCCGCCGACCTGTTCGAGACCTACGCGGTCACCTCGGTCGCCGTGATGCTGCTCGGCGTGCTCAAGTTCACCGGCGCGGGCGGCGAATTCTCCCGCGAGGTGGCGATCTACCCGCTGGTGATCGGCGCCGTGGCGATCATCGCCTCGATCGCCGGGGCGCTGCTGGTGCGGACCAAGACCGACCGGGTCGAGGGGGCGCTGTACACCGGCGTGATCGCGGCCGGGATCCTCTCGATCGCGGCCTTCTACCCGATCACCGACTGGCTGATGAGCGACCCGGTGCGGCTCGGCCTCGAAGCCGGCGCCAAGACGGTGACAACGACCGACCTTTGGCTCTGCGCCGTGATCGGGGTCGCGGTTACCGCGCTGCTCTTCGTGATCACTGAATTTTATACGTCGACTCGTTTCCGGCCGGTGAAGACGATCGCCCAGGCATCGGAGACCGGCCACGCGACGAACATCATCCAGGGGCTCGCGCAGGGCTTCCAGTCGACCGCGGCTCCGGCCCTGGTGATCGCCTTGGCGATCCTCGGCGCCAACGAGCTGGCGGGCATCTACGGCATCGGCATCGCCGTGATGGGGCAGCTTTCGCTCTGCGGCCTGATCGTCGCCCTCGACGCCTTCGGGCCGATCACCGACAACGCCGGCGGGATCGCCGAGATGGCCGACCTGCCCGAGGACGTCCGCAACGTGACCGATCCGCTCGACGCGGTCGGCAACACGACCAAGGCCGTGACCAAGGGCTACGCGATCGGCTCGGCGGCGCTGGCGGCGCTGGTGCTGTTCGCCGCCTTCAAAAGCGAACTGAGCGCGGCCGAACCGGCAGCCAACCTCACGCAGCTGTTCAACATCTCGAATCCGAACGTGCTGATCGGGCTGATCATCGGCGGGATGATGGTCTACCTCTTCGCGGCCTTCGCGATCGAGGCCGTCGGCCGGGCCGGCGGCGAGGTGGTCGAACAGGTGCGCGAGCAGTTCCGCGAGCACCCCGGGATCATGGAGGGCACCGAAAAACCCGACTACGCCAAGACGGTCAGCATCGTCACCCTGGCGGCGCAAAAGGAGATGATCCTTCCCTCGCTGATCCCGATCGTCGTTCCGGTGATCGTCGGCCTGCTCAGCGTCGAAGCGCTCGGCGGCCTGCTGATCGGCGTGATCGTCGTCGGCCTCTTCGCCGCGATCAGCATGACCGCGGGCGGCGGCGCCTGGGACAACGCGAAGAAGCTGATCGAGGACGGTGCCCACGGCGGCAAGGGCTCGGAGGCCCACGCCGCCTCGGTGACCGGCGACACGGTCGGCGATCCCTACAAGGACACGGCCGGCCCGGCGATCAACCCGATGATCAAGGTGGCGAACATCGTCGCCATCCTGATCATCCCGATCGTCCATTTTTAAGCGGATAAGGTAGCTTTAGGAACCAGAGAGGTCCTGATAGGGTCTCTCCGGGTAACGCGGGGAGGGGTGCTGCTGACGACGCCCCTCCCCACCTTTTCTCCTACGGAATCTTGCGGCCCGACCAGTCGAGCGGAATCACCTCCAGCGCGGGCGGCTCCCTGTCCCACAACCCGAGCAGCTCCGCGCGCGGTCGTTCCGGTGCGCTTTTCCCTCGCTATGTGGGGATAAGGCGCACCGGAACGGGGGTGGCCGGGGGCGGTGGGTGGGGTTAGGGGAGGAAGTGCTCTATGGCGGCGATGGTCTCGGTGGGGGATTCCCAGAGGAGGTTGTGGCCGTTGGGGACCGTGGCCTCGGTGAGCTGGTCGGCCAGGGCCTCGCGGTAGCGGTCGAGCAGGGCGCGGGGGTCTACCAGGGGGACAGTGGCGCGGATGAGGAGGGTTGGGATGCGGCTGATGGGGGCGGGCAGGGTCATCTCGCTCCAGGCGACTACCGCGGCGCTGGGGCAGAAGCTGAAGCGGTAGCGGCCGTCGGGGCCCTGCTTGACGTCTTCGCGGACGAAGGCGGCGACCGTCTCGCGCGGGGCGGAGACGATCGTCTCGCTGGACATGAAGGCGTTGAGGGCGCCGTCGGTGGTGGCAAAGCTCCAGTCGAGGCGGTCCATTTCGGCGCCGCGAAGGGCGCGCTCGGCGGGCAGCTCGATGCCGGGGTCGAGCAGGACGAGGCGCTCGACCCGCTCGCCGAGCCGGGCGGCGGCGTGGACCGCGACGAGGCCGCCGAAGCTGTGGCCGACCAGGGTCATGCGCTCGACGCCGTTCTCCTCGAGGGTTTGGATCAGGTCGCTCGCGTGGGTCTCGACGTTCCAGGGCGGCATGCGCCCCGAGCGGCCGTGGCCGCGCAGGTCGACGGCGAGCACCGAGCGCCCGGCGTCGGCGAGGCGGCTGCCGAGGCCCTCGTAGACGCGGCCGTTCTGGACGAGGCCGTGGACGCAGACGACGGGCTCGGCGCCATCGCCTCCCCAACGGTGGGTGTGGAGCAGCATTACTCGGTCTCCCTCTCTTCGATCGGCTGGCGATCGCTCGTGTTGTCGGTCAGGTTGGCGAGGATTTTGCGGATTGTGGCGGCGGTCTCCTCGGCGTGGTCCTGGAGGATGCTCATGTGGCCGCCCTCGACGTCGACGCGGGTGTGGGGCGCCTCCCAGGTCGGCTCCAGCGGGTCGATCGGCCAGAGCGCGTCGCCCTCCTCGCGCACCCGGGCGCGGAGCACGGTGGTTGGCGTGGAAAGCTCCTCCGGCGCCCACTGCTTGAACGCGTCGAGGTAGGCGACCATCGCCGCGATGCGGTCGTCGTCGACGGTGAAGCCGGCGGCCTCGGCGTCGCGCATCCAGGTGAGCAGGCGCAGGGAGAGCTCGTCGAGGCGATCGGGTGCGGGCCAGTAGGGGTCGAGCAGGATCAGGGCGGCGGCGGGCGCGCCGGCTCGCTCGAGCGCCGCCGCGACGGAGTGGGCGAGCCAGCCGCCGCTGGAGTTGCCGAGCAGAGCGAAGCCGGAGTCGAACCCCGCGTCGAGGATCGCGTCGACGTGGACGGCGACGGCCGCGCTCAGGTCGGCCGGCAGCGGATCGTTCGGGCGGAAGCCGAGCAGCGGGCTGGCGAGGACCCGGCGCCCGCCGTCGAATGCCGCCGCGAGGCGGGCGTGCTCGTGCGGGCCGGAGATCGCGATCGCCGAATGCAGCGTGACCAGGGCGGGCTCGCCCGGCCCGCGGGCGAGGCTGAGCAGGCGCGAGGCGGGGCCGTCCGCGCCGTACTCGGGCTCGCCGGTGCGGAATCCGACCAGGGCCCGGATCAGGTCGCGGAGCTCCTCCAGCCTGGCCTCGTCCACGGCCCTGCCGAGGAGCGCGACGACGCCGGCGCCGCCCGCGGCGGGGGGCGTCGTCCCCGCCTCGTCCGCGGCGAACGCCTCGAGTAGCTGGATCACCTGGTTGAAGACGTCGTCGACGGTCGGGCTGTTGGCCAGGGCGAAGACCGGCACGGAGAGGCCGGTGATCGCGACGATCCGGTTACGCAGCTCGACCGCGGCGAGCGAGTCGAAGCCCAGCTCGACCAGCTCGCGGGCCGGGTCGATCTGCGCCGCGGACTCGTGGCCGAGCACCTGGGCGGCCTGGAAGTGGACGAGATCGCGCACCGCGCGCCGGCGCTCGTCGGCGGGCAGCTCGGCGAGCTTGCGGGCGAGCTCCTCGTTCGGCCCGGCGCCGCGCGGCACGTCGACGAGCTCGCCGAGCAGCGACGGCAGCATGTCAACCGAGGCCAGCATCTTCAGCGCCTCCCGGTCGAAGGCGATCGCCACGACCTCCCCCCGCTCGGAGGCGAGCGCCTCGTCGAGAAGGGCGAGGCCGCGCTCGTCGGAGATCGGCGCGATCCCACCGCGACGCATCCGCTCGACCGCCCCATCGTCGAGCCTCTCGGTCATGCCGCTGCCCGACTCCCAGTAGCCCCAGGCGATCGAGGTGGCGACCAGGCCTTCGGCGCGGCGCAGCCCGGCGAGCGCGTCGAGGAAGACGTTGGCGGCGGCGTAGTTGCCCTGGCCGGCGCCCCCGAGGATGCCGGCGGCGGCCGAGAAGCAGACGAAGGCCGAGAGGTCGAGGTCGCGGGTCAGCTCGTGCAGGCTCCAGGCGGCGTCGAGCTTGGGGGCGAAGACCGGGTCGAAGCGCTCGGGCGAGAGCGATTCGATCGTCGCGTCGTCGAGCGCCCCGGCGGCGTGGACGACGGCGCCGAGCGGCCGCTCGGCGGGGATCGCGGCAAGGAGCTCCTCGAGCGCGTCGCGGTCGGCGACGTCGCAGGCGGCAAGCGCCACCTCGGCGCCCAGCGCCTCGAGCTCGGCGGCCAGCTCGGCCGCGCCGGGCGCCTCCCCGCCGCGGCGGCTGACCAGCAGCAGGTGACGGACGCCGTGCGCGGCGACGAGGTGCTTGGCGGTGAGCGCGCCGAGGACTCCGGTCGCGCCGGTGAGGAGCACGGTGCGCTCGGGGTCGATCGCCGGCGGCGCGTCGTCCCCGCCGTCCTCGGGGGCCTCGAGCCGCACGGCGCGCGGAACGAGGGCGGCGCCGTCGCGCAGCGCCAGCTGCGGCTCTCCGGTCGCCAGCGCCGCGGGCAGCGCCGCGGCCAATGCCTCGCTGCCGTCGTCGTCGACGAGGACGAAGCGACCCGGATGCTCGGTCTGGGCGGCGCGGACCAGGCCCCAGACGGCGGCGAAGGCCGGGTCGGGCCGCCCTCCCGGGGCCGCGGCGACGGCCCCGCGGGTGAGGATCGCGAGCCGCTCCTCGGCGCGCGCCGGGTCGGCGACCCACTCCTGCAGCCGGGCGAGCGCGACGGCGGCGAGCGCGCGGGCGCGGGCGGGCGGATCGGCGTCGTCGCAATCGACCTCGCAGGCCCATGACTCGACCGCGTCCCCGCCGGCGGCGCCCAGATCCAGCGGGCGCCACTCGATTCCCATCAGGCCGGCGCCGCGGCGGCCGTCGCCACCCGCCGGCCAGTAGCGCTCGCGCTGGAACGGGTAGGTCGGCAGCGGCGTCACAGCGGCGCCCGAGCCGGCGAAGAACGCCTCCCACTCGACCGCGACGCCGCTCGCGTGGGCCTGAGCAAGCGCCCGGGCGAAGCGGTGGGCGCCGCCCTCGTCGCGCCGCAGGCCGGCGACGACGGTCGCGCGCTCCTCGCGCTGCTCGATCGCTTCCTCGACGCCGATGCCGAGCACGGGGTGAGGCGAGACCTCGAGGAAGGCGCTCTGGCCGCGGTCGAGCAGGCGGCCCACGACCGGCTCGAGCAGGACCCTCTGGCGCAGGTTGCGGTACCAGTAGGAGGCGTCCATCGTCGCCGTGTCGATCGCCTCGCCGGTGAGGGTCGAGTAGAGCGGGACGGGCGAGGATCGCGGCGCGATCGGGGCGAAGGCGGTGAGCAGCTCCTCCTCCAGGGCCTCGATCTGCGCCGAGTGGGCAGCGTAGTCGACGGCTATGCGCCTGGCGTGGACGCCGCGCCGCTCGCACTCAGCCAGCAGCTCCTCGATCGCCCGGGGCTCGCCGGAGATCGCCTGCGAGGCGGGGCCGTTGAGCGCGGCAAGCGAGAGCCGGTCGCCGTACGGGGCGAGCAGCTCCTCGGCCTCGGTGAGCGGCAGGGCCAGCGAGGCCATCGCCCCCTTGCCCGAGAGCTTCGCCATCGCCCGGGCGCGCAGCGCGACCACGCGGGACGCGTCGGCGAGGGAGAGGGCGCCGGCGACGTGGGCGGCGGCGATCTCCCCCTGTGAGTGGCCGACGACGCAGCCGGGACGGACGCCGCAGGCTTCCCAGAGCCGCGCCAGCGAGACCATGATCGCGAAGAGCGCCGGCTGGACGACGTCGACGCGATCCAGCGACGGCGCCTCGGGGCCGCCGGCGAGGGCCTCGCGCAGCGACCACTCGAGGTGCGGCGCCAGCGCCTCCTCGCACTCGGCGAAGGCGCGCTCGAAGGTCGCCGACTCGGCGAGCAGCTGGACCCCCATGCCGGCCCACTGCGAGCCCTGCCCGGGGAAGAGGAAGACCGGCTGCTGGTCGGCGCGGGCGGCGCCGCGGAGGAGGTGCGGGGAATCGTCGCCGGCCGCGAGCGCGCGCAGCGCGGCGAGCTGCCCGTCGCGGTCGGCGGCGGCGGCGACCGCGCGGTGCTCGAAGCGGGCGCGGGTGAGGGCGAGCGAGTAGGCGACGTCGCCGAGCTTGGGCTCGGGGTCCCGCTCGAGGCGCTCGAGCAGGCGGGCCGCCATCTCGGGCAGGGCCTCGGGCGATTTGGCGGAGAGCACCAGCGGCGGCGCGCCGGGCAGGGCCGGCTCGCGGGTGGGAGCGGACTCCCGCGGCGATCCCTCCTCCCGGAGCCCGTCCTCGACCGGCGCCTGCTCGACGATCACGTGGGCGTTGGTGCCGCTGATCCCGAAGGCGGAGACGCCGGCCCGCCGGGGGCGCCCGTTCGCCTCCCACTCGACCGGCTCGGTGAGCAGCTCGACCGGGCCCGCGTCCCAGCGGATCTTCGAGGAGGGCGCGTCTACGTGGAGGGTGCGCGGCAGCAGGCCTTCGCGCATCCCCAGCACCGACTTGATCACCCCGGCGACCCCGGCGGCCGCGGCGGCGTGGCCGATGTTGGACTTGATCGATCCCAACCAGAGCGGGCGCTCGCGCTCGCGGCCGTAGGTGCCGAGCAGCGCCCCCGCCTCGATCGGGTCGCCGAGCGTCGTGCCGGTGCCGTGCGCCTCAACCGCGTCGACGTCGTCAGGCTCCAGGCCGGCGTTGGCGAGCGCCTGCAGGATCACGCGTTCCTGCGAGGGACCGTTGGGGGCGGTGAGGCCGTTGGAGGCACCGTCCTGGTTGACCGCCGAGCCGCGCACGATGGCCAGCACGCGGTGGCCGGCGGCGCGGGCGTCGGCGAGCCGCTCGAGCACCAGCATGCCGCTGCCCTCGGCAAAGCTGGTGCCGTCGGCCGCCTCGGCGAAGGACTTGCAGCGGCCGTCCGCCGCGAGGCCGCCGGCGCCGCCGACGTCGAGCAGGCCGAAGGGCGTGGCGAAGACCGAGACGCCGCCGACCAGCGCCAGGCCGCACTCCCCCGCCCGCACGGCGCCGGCCGCTAGGTGGAGCGCGACGAGCGATGAGGAGCAGGCCGTGTCGACGGTCATCGTCGGGCCGACCAGGCCGAGCGCGTAGGCGATGCGGCCCGAGATCACGCTGAGGCCGCGGTCGGTGGTCGAGCTGGCGATGCCGGCGGCGTTGGCGACATAGGAGTAGTCGCCGGCGCTGGCGCCGATGAACACCCCGGTCTCGGTGCCGCGCAGCGCGGTCGGGTCGAGGGCGGCGTCCTCGAGCGCCTCCCAGGCGCCTTCGAGCAGCAGCCGCTGCTGGGGGTCGATGCTGAGCGCCTCGCGGGGGGCGATGCCGAAGAAGCCGGGGTCGAACCCGCCGGCGTCGGCGAGGAAGCCACCGGCCACCGTGGCGCCCTCGACCCCCTCGAGCTCGTCCGGGTCGACGCCGCGGTCCGCGGGGAACGGCCCGACCGCGTCGCGGCCCTCGACCAGGAGCCGCCAGAGATCGGCGGGCGAGGCGACGCCGCCCGGGTAGCGGCAGGCCATGCCGACGATCGCGACCGGCTCGTCGCTTGCCTGGCTCCTGACCGCGACCCGGGGGGCGGCGCCGTCGGCCGTCGCGGCCGCCAGCAGGTGGTCGGCGAGCGCGCGGGCCGACGGATGGTCGAAGATCGCGGTCGCGTCGAGCCGCACGCCGGCGGCGGCGCTCAGCCGGTTGCGCAACTCCAGCGCGGCGAGCGAGTCGAAGCCAAGCTCCGAGAAGGCGCGGTCGGGCTCGATCGCGGCGGCGGAGGGGTGCCCGAGGACGGCGGCGGTGTGGCCGCGGACCAGGTCGAGGACGACCGCGGGCCGCTCGGGCTCGGGGACCTCGCCGAGCCGCAGCGCCAGGGCGCCGTCGCCCCCGGGGCCGTCGGCGGGCGCGGGCGCCGGCGCCAGGCCGCGCAGCACGGCCGCCAGGGAGCCGCCCGCGGCGCGCGAGCGCAGCGCCGCCGCATCGAAGGGAACCGGCGCCAGCAGGTGCTCGGGTCGGGCGAGGGCGGCGTCGAACAGGTCGAGGCCCTGCTCGGTGCCGAGCGGCGCGAAGCCGAGGCGCATGCGGACCTGCTGGGCGTAGCGATCGACGGTCTCGTGGTCGGCGCCCCGCAGCGCGCCGGCCGCCACGACCTGCTCCAGCCAGAGTCCCCAGGCGAGCGAGGTGGCGGGCAGGCCCGCCGCCCGGCGGTGGGCGGCGAGCGCGTCGCCGAAGACGTTGGCCGCCGCGTAGGCGGCCTGCCCGGCGCCGCCGACGATCCCGGCCGCCGAGGAGAAGAGGACGAAGTGGGAGAGGTCGGCCCCGCGGGTCAGCTCGTGCAGGCTGAGGGCGGCGTCGACCTTCGGCCGCATCACCCGGTCGAGGCGCTCGCCGCTCTGGGACTCGAGCGTCGCGTCGTCGAAGACCGCGGCGCAGTGGACCACCGCGCCGAGCGGGCGCTCGTCCGCAAGCCCGGCGAGGACCTCCTCGAGGGCGGCGCGATCGGTGACGTCGCAAGCGGCGATCTCGACGTGCGCCCCGAGCTCCTCCAGCTCGGCGCGCAGCTCCGGCGCACCCGGCGCCTCAGCTCCGCGGCGGCTGAGGAGGAGCAGGTGACGGACGCCGTGGGCGAGGACGAGGCGGCGGGACAGGACGGCGCCAAGGCCGCCGGTGCCGCCGGTGACGAGGACGGTGCGCTCGGGGTCGAGCGGACGCGGCGCGGGCGCCTCGGCCGGCGCCTCGGGCGCGGCGGCGAGGCGGGGGGCGAGCAGGCGCCCGGCGCGGACCGCGATCTGGGGCTCCTCGTCGACCAGGGCGAGGGCGCTGGGCAGCGCCTCGCCGGCCTCGGGCGAGCCGTCGAGGTCGACCAGGGCGAAGCGGTCGGGGCGCTCGGAGTGCGCCGAGCCGGCGAAGCCGGCGAGCGGGGCGAGCACGAGGTCCGGGTCCTCGCCGGGCGCGGTGACCAGGGCGCGAGCCGTGAGGAAGACGAGCCGGGTGGCGGCCAGCTCCCCCGCGGCCAGCCACTCCTGGGCCGTGGCCAGCGCCCGCTCGGTGGCGGCCCGCACCGCGCCGGCGCCGGCGCCTTCCCCGCTCCAGGCGCGCGCGTCGAGGACGACGGCGTCGGGCGCCGCGGCGCCCTCGGCGATCGACGCGCGGAGGCTCGCGAGATCGGCGTGGAGCGGGGCGCTCCCCAACCCCTCGAGCGTCGCCTCGCCGATGATCGCGAGCCCCGCCGGAGCGACGGGCGCGCGGCTCTGCACCTCGATCCATTCGAGTCGGTGCATAGCGCGCAGGCTCGCGGCGCGGCGCAGCTCCGCGGAGTCGAGCTCCTCGGCGAGCACGGTCCCGAGCGCGCCAAGCGGCGTCCCCTCGCGGTCGAAGAGCGCCAGCGAGATGCCGTCAGCGGCGGCCGTGACCCGGGCGCGCAGGGCCGGCCGGCCGGCGATCGAGACGCCGGCGTCGCGGAAGGCGCGGGCGAGGCACGGTCCAGCGGATCCCTCGCTCGAGCCCCGCGCGAGCCGCTCGAAACCGGCCTGCAGGGCGGCGTCGAGCAGGCCGGGATGCAGGCGGAAAGCCGCCGCCTCCGCCTCCTTCTCCTCCGCCGTGGCCAACTCAAGGAAGAGCTCCTCGTCGTGCTGCCAGGCGCCGCGAATGCCCCGGAACGACGGGCCGCGGTCGAGGCCCGCCTCGGCGAGGCGGTCGCAGAGGGCCATGGGGTCGAGCGGCTCGGCGCCCTCCGGCGGCCAGGCGTCGCATTCCTCGGGGACAGGCGCCGGCTCGCGGGCCAGAGCACCCTCGGCGTGCAGCGTCCAACGATGCTCCGGCCGGCTCTCGCTCGGCTCGGGGCGGGCGTGGATCTGGACGGCTCGGTCCCCGCCCTCGTCGGGCGCGGCCACCGCGACCCGCAGCTGGACGGCGCCCTCGGGCGGCAGGACGAGCGGCTCGCGCAGGTCGAGGTGGGCAACCGCGCCACACCCAGCCCCCTCGGCCGCGCGCAGCGCCAGGTCGAGCAGGGCGGAGCCGGGCAGGATCGCCGTGCCGGCGAGGGCATGCTCGGCCAACCAGGGGTGGGTGGCGAGCGAGATCCGGCCGGTGAGGGTGAGGGTCTCCCCCGCCGGGTCCTCGATCGCGGCGCCGAGCAGCGGATGATGAGCGCCGGCGAGGCCGAGCGAGGCGGGGTCGCCGGAGGCGCTCGCCGAGGACGCCGTCAGCCAGTAGCGCTTGCGCTGGAAGGGGTAGGTGGGGAGCGCCGCGCGCTTGGGGTCGCTGCCCGCGAAGAAGCGCTGCCAGGCGACGGTCGCCCCGGCGACGTGGGCGGCGCCGAGGGCGAGGATCGCGGCCTCGGGCTCGTCGCGGCCCTCGCGCAGGGTCGGGATCAGCGCCGGGGGGCGCTCCTCGGCCGCCAGGCACTCGGCGGCCATCGCGGTGAGCACCGGGTCGGGGCCGAGCTCGACCAGGGTCGTGGCGCCCTGGGCCATGAGGGTCCGCACGCCGTCGGCGAAGCGCACCGGGGCGCGCACGTGGGAGACCCAGTAGGCGGGGTCGGTGGCCTGCTCGGCGGCGAGGATCTCGCCGGTCAGGTTGGAGACGATCGGGAGCTGTGGCTCGCCGTAGGTGAGCGAGCCGGCGACCTCGGCGAACTCCTCGATCATCGGCTCGATCAGGGGCGAGTGGAAGGCGTGGGAGACCGCCAGGCGCTTGGTCTTGACCTCCCGCTCGGACCAGTGGGCCTCCTGGGCGTCGATCGCCTCGGCCCTGCCGGAGATCACCGTGGAGGTGGGGCTGTTGATCGCCGCCAGGGAGAGGTCGGCCTCCATCCCCTCGATCGCCTCGGCGACCTCGGCCTCGCCGGCGCCGATCGCCAGCATCGCCCCGCCGGCGGGCAGGGCGCCCATCAGCGCTCCGCGGGCGCAGATCAGCCTCGCGGCGTCGGGCAGCGAGAGCACGCCGCTTATATGGGCGGCGGAGATCTCGCCGACCGAGTGGCCGGCGAGCAGCTCGGGGACTAGGCCCCAGCTCTCGAAGAGGCGCTGCAGCGCCAGGTGGGTGGCGAAGAGGGCGGGCTGGGCGTAGGTGGTGTCGTTCAGCAGCTTCGCCTCATCGGAGCCCGGCTCGGCGAAGAGCAAGTCGCGCAGCGGGCGCTCGAGGCGGGGGTCGATCTGCTCCAGCGCTTGGTCCAATGCCTCGGCGTACGCGGGGAACGTCTCGTAGAGCTCTTGTCCCATCCCCGGTCGCTGCGAGCCCTGGCCGGTGAGCAGGTAGGCGGTGCGCCCGGAGCGGGCGCGGCCGCTCGCCACCGCCGGGGAGGGCTCGCCGGAGGCGATCGCCCCCAGCGCTTCGAGCAGCTCCTGGCGCTCCGTCCCGACCGCGACGGCGCGGTGCTCGAAGGAGCCGCGGGTCGAGAGCAGCGAGTGGGCGGTGTCGGTCAATCCCTGCTCGGGGTTGGCCTCGAGGTGCGCCGCGAGGCGGGCGGCCGACTCGCGCAGCGCCTCGGGCGATTTCGCCGAGAGGCTGAGGGGAACCGTCGCTTGGGGACGTGCCGTCGCTTGACCCACCGTATGGGTGGTTTTCCGACGGCACGTCTCCGCGGGGGGAGTGGGCTCGGGGCCCTGCTCGAGGATCAGGTGGGCGTTGGTGCCGCTGTAGCCGAAGGAGGAGACGCCGGCTCTCCTGGGGTGGCCGTTGGGCTCCCAGGGCTCGGCCTCGGTCAAGAGCTCGATCTCCCCCGCCCCCCACTCGACCTTCGAGGAGGGCGCGTCGACGTGAAGCGTCTTGGGCATCAGCCCCGCGCGCATCGCCATCACCGCCTTGATCACTCCCGCCACCCCGGCCGCCGCCTGGGTGTGGCCGATGTTGGACTTCAGCGAGCCGAGCTTCAGCGGGGACTCGCGGTCCTGCCCGTAGGTGGCGAGCAGCGCTCCGGCCTCGATCGGGTCGCCGAGGGTGGTGCCGGTGCCGTGCGCCTCGACCATCTCGACCTCTCCCGGCTGCAGGCGGGCGTTGGCGAGCGCCTGGAGGATGACCCGCTCCTGGGAGGGGCCGTTGGGGGCGCTGAAGCCGTTTGAGGCGCCGTCCTGGTTGACGGCCGAGCCGCGAATCGTCGCCAGCACCCGGTGGCCGTTGGCCTCGGCGTCGGAGAGCCGCTCGAGGACGAGCACGCCGATGCCCTCGGCGAAGCCGGTGCCGTCGGCCGCCTCGGCGAAGGCGCGGCAGCGTCCGTCGGGCGAGAGCCCCCCCTGGGCGCTGAACAGGGTGAAGACGGACGGCGTCGAGATCACGGTCACGCCTCCCACCAGGGCGACCTCGCACTCCCCGCCGCGCAGCGCCTGCGCCGCCAGGTGGGCGGCGACGAGCGAGGAGGAGCAGGCGGTGTCGACGGTGATCGCCGGGCCCTCGAGGCCGAGCGCGTATGAGACGCGGCCGGAGACCGAGCTGCCCGACATCCCCGGCGAGACCCCGATCTCCGCCGCGCCGTAGTCCTGGAAGCTGATCCCGGCGAAGACCCCGGCGGGCTGGCCGCGCAGCGTCGCCGGGTCGATGCCGGCGTCCTCGAGCGCCTCCCAGCTCCCTTCCAGGAAGAGCCGCTGCTGGGGGTCGAGGACGACCGCCTCCCTGGGGCTGACGTTGAAGAACTCCGGGTCGAACTCCGCCGCGTCGTAGAGGAAGCCGCCCTCCAGGCTTGCGCCCTCCCCGAAGCCCCCGATGCCGGCGCCGCGGAGGCGCTCCAGGTCCCAGCCGCGGTCGTCCGGGAAGCTGGCGATCGCATCTCCGCCCGCCTCCAGCAGTCGCCAGAGGTCCTCCGGCGAGGCGACGCCGCCGGGGTAGCGGCAGGCCATGCCGACGATCGCGACCGACTCGTCGCTCGCCTGGGCGCGGACCACGGCGCGCCGCCTCGGACCGGAGGCGCCGATGCCCTCGAGCAGGCGCGCGGCCAGCGCCCGCGCCGAGGGGTAGTCGAAGACCGCGGTGGTGGCGAGCGGCACGCCGGTGAGCAGGGCGAGGCGGTTGCGCAGTTCGAGGGCGGCGAGCGAGTCGAAGCCGAGCTCGGAGAAGGCGCGCTCGGGCTCGATCGCCTCGCTCGACTCGTGGCCGAGCACGGCGGCGACCTGGACGCGGACCAGCTCGAGCACGGCGGGCTCGCGCTCGGCCTCGGGCAGCCCGGCGAGCTGCCGGGCGAGCTCGCCGGCGGCGGCGGGGCCCGGCGCGCCCGCCAGCTCGCCGAGCAGGGGCGGCAGGGCGCCGACCGCGGCCATCTCCCGCAGGGCGGCGGGGTCGAGGTCGAGGGCGAGCAGCTCGGGACGCTCGCTCGCCAGCGCCCGGTCCAGCAGGGCGAGGCCGCGCTCGGTCGAGAGCGGCGTCAGGCCTCCCTGCCGGATCCGCGCCACGTCGGCCTCGTCGAGGGTCGCCCCCATCCCCCCCTCCCACAGTCCCCAGGCAATCGAGGTCGCGGGCAGGCTCCGGGCGCGGCGCCAGGCGGCGAGGGCGTCGCAGAAGGCGTTGGCGGCAGCGTAGTTGCCCTGGCCGGGACCGCCGATGACGCCGGCGGCCGAGGAGTAGAGGACGAAGTGCGAGAGATCGGATTCGGCGGTCAGCTCGTGCAGGGCCCAGGCGGCGTCGAGCTTCGGGCCGAAGACCGGGCCGAAGGAGGCCGGCTCGAGCGACTCGATCGTCGCGTCCTGGATCGCCCCGGCGGCGTGGACGACGGCGCCGAGCGGGCGCTCGGGGGGAATCGAGTCGAGCAGGGCGGCGAGCGCGGCGCGGTCGGCGACGTCGCAGGCGGCGATCTCGACCTCGGCGCCGAGCTGCTCGAGCTCGTCGCGCAGCCGCGCGGCGCCGGGCGCGTCCTCGCCGCGGCGACCGGCGAGCAGCAGCCGGCGGGCGCCGTGCGCGGCGACCAGGTGCCGGGCGGCGGCGGCGCCGAGCGCGCCGGTGCCGCCGGTGACCAGCACCGTGCGCTCGGGGTCGAGCGGGGCGCCCTCCCCTTCCCCCTCGTCGGCGAGGGGGGTGGCGCGGGGCACGAAGGCGATCCCGGCGCGCAGGGCGAGCTGCGGCTCCTCGGTCTGGGCGAGGGCGGCCGGGAGCGCCCCGTCCGAGGCCTCGCTGCCGTCGGTGTCGATCAGCAGGAAGCTGCCGGGGTGCTCGGACTGGGCCGAGCGCACGAGGCCCCAGACGGCCGCGGCCGCGGGGTCCGGCGCCTCGGCCCTGGAGACGGCCGGCGCGCCGCGGGTGAGGATCGCCAGGCGCTCGCCGGGCACGGGCTCCTCGCGGCCGAGCCAGGCCTGGATCTCGGCCAGCGCGCGGGCGCTCGCCTCGCGGGCGACCTCGGGCGGCGAGGCGCCTGCCGCGGCCGGTTCGAGTCGCCAGAGCCTCGCCGGCTGGCCGTCGTCGCCAGGCCCGGGCAGGGGGTGCTCGCGCCAGACCAGCTCGAGCAGGTTGCCGACCGGGCGATCGGACTGCTCGGGCCAGTAGCGCTTGCGCTGGAAGGGGTAGGTGGGCAGCTCGACCCGGCGGGCGTCGCTTGCGGCGAAGTAGCGGCGCCACTCGACCCCGGCGCCCGCGGCGTGGGCCGCGCCGAGGGCGAGGATCGCGGCCTCGGGCTCGGGGCGGCCATCGCGCAGGGTCGGGATCAGCGCCGGGGGGCGCTCCTCGGCCGCCAGGCACTCGGCGGCCATCGCGGTGAGCACCGGGTCGGGGCCGAGCTCGAGGAAGGTCGTGGCGCCCTGGGCCATGAGGGTCCGCACGCCGTCGGCGAAGCGCACCGGGGCGCGCACGTGGGAGACCCAGTAGGCGGGGTCGGTGGCCTGCACGGCGGTGAGCAGCTCGCCGCTGAGGTTGGAGACGATCGGGATGGTTGGCTCGGCGTAGGTGAGCTCCTTCGCGACCTCGGCGAACTCCTCGATCATCGGCTCGATCAGGGGCGAGTGGAAGGCGTGGGAGACCGCCAGGCGCTTGGTCTTGACCTCCCGCTCGGACCAGTGGGCCTCCTGGGCGTCGATCGCCTCGGCCCTGCCGGAGATCACCGTGGAGGTGGGGCTGTTGGTCGCCGCCAGGGAGAGGTCGGCCTCCATCCCCTCGATCGCCTCGGCGACCTCGGCCTCGCCGGCGCCGATCGCCAGCATCGCCCCGCCGGCGGGCAGGGCGCCCATCAGCGCTCCGCGGGCGCAGATCAGCCTCGCCGCATCGGGCAGCGAGAGCACGCCGCTTATATGGGCGGCGGAGATCTCGCCGACCGAGTGGCCGGCGAGCAGGTCGGGTTCAAGTCCCCAGCCCTCGAAGAGGCGCTGCAACGCCAGGTGCGTGGCGAAGAGGGCGGGCTGGGCGTAGGTGGTGTCGTTCAGGAGCTTCGCCTCGTCGGAGCCCGGCGCGGCGAAGAGCAAGTCGCGCAGCTGGCGCTCGAGGTGGCGGTCGATCTGCTCCAGCGCTTGGTCCAATGCCTCGGCGTAGGCGGGGTAGGTCTCGTAGAGCTCTTGTCCCATCCCCGGTCGCTGCGAGCCCTGGCCGGTGAGCAGGTAGGCGGTGCGGCCGGGGCGGGCGCGGGCGCTCGCGACGGAGGCCGAGGGCTCGCCCGCGGCGATCGCCTCCAGGGCGCCGAGCAGCTCCTCGCGCTCGGTCCCGACCGCGACGGCTCGGTGCTCGAAGGCGCCGCGGGTGGTGAGCAGCGAGTACGCGGTGTCGAGCAGGGGCTGGGTGGGGTTGGCCTCGAGGTGGACCTTGAGCCTCGATGCCGACTCGCGCAGGGCAGCCTCGGACTTGGCCGAGAGGGCGAGGGGCAGGGCGGCGCCCGAGCCCTGGTCGGGATCAGCGGGGGTCTCTTCGCCCTGCTCGAGGATCAGGTGGGCGTTGGTGCCGCTGATCCCGAAGGAGGAGACGGCGGCGCGGCGCGGCCGCCCGTTCGCCTCCCAGGGCAGCGCCTCGGTGAGCAGCTCCACCCCACCCGCCCCCCACTCGACCTTCGAGGAGGGGGCGTCGACGTGCAGCGTCTTCGGCATGACGCCCGCCCGCATCGCCAGCACGGCCTTGATCAGGCCGGCGATGCCGGCGGCGGTCGAGGTGTGGCCGATGTTGGACTTGACCGAGCCGACCCTGAGCGGCGCCTGGCGCTCGCCGCCGTAGGTCGCGAGCAGGGCGCCGGCCTCGATCGGGTCGCCGAGAGTGGTGCCGGTGCCGTGCGCCTCGAGCAGGTCGACCTCGCCGGGCTCGAGGCCGGCGTTGGCGAGCGCCTGGCGGATCACCCTCTCCTGCGAAGGCCCGTTGGGGGCGGTGAGGCCGTTCGAGGCGCCATCCTGGTTGAGGGCCGAGCCGCGGATCGTCGCCAGCACCCGGTGGCCGTTGGCCTCGGCGTCGGAGAGGCGCTCGAGCAGGACGACGCCGGCGCCCTCGGCGAAGGCGGTGCCGTCGGCGGCCTCCGCGAACGCCTTGCAGTGGCCGTCGGCGGCGAGGCCGCCGAGGTTGGAGAAGTCCATCAGGCCGACGGGGGTGACGAAAACCGAGACGCCGCCGACGATCGCCAGGTCGCACTCCCCCCCGCGCAGGGCCTGCGAGGCGAGGTGGGCGGCGACCAGCGAGGAGGAGCAGGCGGTGTCGACGGTGATCGCCGGCCCGGTCAGGCCGAGCGTGTAGGCGACGCGGCCGGAGACGACGCTCGAGGAGCCGCCGACGATCGGCGCGCCCTGGCCGGTCGCGAGGATCGCCTGCTGGTATTCGGTGGCGCCGGCGCCGACGAAGACCCCGGCCTCGCCGCCGCGCAGCGAGCCGGGGTCGATGCCGGCCGCTTCCAGCGCTTGCCAGGCGACTTCGAGCAGCAGCCGCTGCTGGGGGTCGATGGCGCGCGCTTCGCGGGGGCTGATCGCGAAGAAGCCGGGGTCGAAGTCGCCCACGTCGGGGAGGAAGCCGCCGCGCACCTGGGGCACGTCCCAGCCGCGGTCGGCCGGGAAGGGGCCGGTCGCGTCTCCGCCGGCCTCGATCAGCTCCCAGAAGGCGGCGGGCGAATCGCCGCCCGGAAAGCGGCAGGCCATGCCGACGATCGCGATCGGGTCCTCGCTCGTCCGCCCCTGGGCGGCGACCGCGGCCCGGCCGGTGCCGCGCGCGGCGATCTGCCCGTAGAGGTGGGCGGCGAGCTCGGCCGCGGTCGGGTGGTCGAAGGCGGCGGTGGCGGCGAGGCGGGCGCCGGTCACCAGGCCGATCCGGTTGCGCAGGTCGAGCGCCGCGAGCGAGTCGAAGCCGAGCTCGGCGAAGGCGCGGTCGACGTCGACCTCCTCGGCGGAGGCGTGGCCGAGGACCGCGGCCACCTGGGAGCGGACCAGCTCGAGCACGGCGGTCTGACGCTCGGCCTCGGGCAGCTCGGCGAGCCGGCGGGCGAACTCGCCGCCGATCGCGGGCCGGCGCGCGACGCGGGTCAGGCCGCTGAGCAGCGGCGGCAGGGCGCCGACCGAGGCCATGCCGCGCAGGCCGGCGGGATCGAGGCCGATCGCGAGGACGTCGGGTCGGGGGGTGGCGAGCGCGAGGTCGAGCAGGGCGAGGCCCCGCGCATCGGAGATCGGCGCCAGGCCGCCGGCGCGCATCCGGCTGAGGTCGGCCTGGCCCAGCTTCTCGGTCAGGGCGCTGGTCGTCTCCCAGTAGCCCCAGGCGATCGAGGTGGCCGGCGGGCCCTGGGCGGCGCGGTGGGCGGCGAGCGCGTCGCAGTAGGCGTTGGCGGCGGCGTAGTTGCCCTGGCCGGGGCTGCTCATGGTCCCGGCCGCCGAGGAGAAGAGGACGAAGTGGGAGAGGTCGAGGTCGGCGGTCAGCTCGTGCAGGGCCCAGGCCGCGTCGGCCTTGGGGGCGAAGACGGGGTCGAGGCGGTCGGGAGTGAGCGACTCGATCGTCGCGTCGTCGAGGGCGCCGGCGGTGTGGAAGACGGCGCCGAGCGGGTGCGCGGCGGGGATCGAGGCGAGCAGCTCCTCGAGCGCGGCGCGGTCGGCGACGTCGCAGGCGACGATCGTCGGCTCGGCGCCGAGCGCCTCGAGCTCGCGGCGCAGCTCGGCGGCGCCGGGGGCGTCCTCTCCGCTGCGGCTGACGAGCAGCAGCCGGCGGGCGCCGAGGGCGCCGGCCAGGTGGCGGGCGGTGAGCGCGCCGAGCACGCCGGTGGCGCCGGTGACCAGCACGGTCCGCTCGGGGTCGAGCGTCGGGGCGGGCTCCGCGCCCGGCTCGGGGCGCGGCAGGCGGGTGGCGCGCGGGACGAGCAGCGCGCCCTCGCGCAGGGCGAACTGCGGCTCCTCGGTCTGGGCCAGGGCGGCGGGGAGCGCCTGCTCGGAGGCCTCGCCGCCGTCGGTGTCGACCAGCAGCAGACTGTCGGGGTGCTCGCCCTGGGCCGAGCGGACCAACCCCCAGATCGCCGCGGCGGCGGGGTCGGGGGTCTCGCCGGGCTTGGCGGCGACGGCGCCCGAGGTGACGATCGCGAGGCGCTCGCCGGGGACGGCGTCCTCGCGCGCCAGCCACTCCTGGATCGCGGTCAGGGCCGCGGCGGCGGCGCGGCGGGCGGCGGTGGGGCTGGGGTCGCGGTCGGGCGGCTCGTGGCGCCAAACGGTGGGCTCGGGAGCGGCAGCGGGCGGCGCCTCGGACAACTCGACCCACTCGACCGCGAGCAGGCTGTCGCGGCGGCGCGCCGCCTCGCGCAGCTGCCCGGCCGAGACCGGCTCCAGCTCCAGCCCGGCGACGGCGCCGAGCGGCCGGCCCTCGCGGTCGGCGAGGGCGAGCTCGAGCGAGTCGCCCGAGAGGTCGATGCGGACGCGCAGGGCGCTAGGCCCGGCGGCGGAGACCGCGGCGCCGCGCCAGGCCGCCGGCTGTTGCGTCTCGGCCTCGCCACCGGCCTCCAGCGCGGCGAGGGCGGCGGCGTGCAGCGTCCCGTCGAGCAGGGCGGGATGGACGGCGAAGCCGGCGGCGGTGGGGCTCTGGTCCTCGTTGAGGGCGAGCTCGGCGAAGACCTCCTCGCCGCGTCGCCAGGCTCGCTCGAGCACCTGGAATGCGGGGCCGTGCTCGAGGCTGGCCTCAGCGAGGCGGTCGTAGAGGTACTCGGCGTCGAGCGGCTCGGCGGCCGGGGGCGGCCAGGCTTCGAGCGGCTCCAGCGTCGCCGGGGCCTCCTCGGAGAGCAGGCCCTCGGCGTGGAGCGTCCAGGGCTCCTCGCCGTCCCCCTCGGCAGCCGGGCGCGAGTGGACCCGGATCGCCCGGCGTCCCTCCTGGTCGGATCGGTCGACCGTCACCTGGAGTCGCACGGCACCCCGCTCGGGCAGCACCAGCGGCTCGCGCAGGGCGAGCTCCTCGACCTGCGCCGCCCCGACCCGCTCGCCGGCGTGCAGGGCGAGCTCGAGGAAGGCGGCGCCGGGGAAGATCACCGTGCCGGCGACGGCGTGGTCGGCAAGCCAGGGGTGAGAGGCGAGCGAGAGGCGGCCGGTGAGCGTCAGGCCCTCGCCGGAGGGGTCCTCGACGGCGGCGCCGAGCAGGGGGTGGTCGGCGGCGGAGAGGCCCGCCGCGTCGAGGTCGGCCACCGCCCGAGCCGCCCCGATCCAGTAGCGCTTGCGCTGGAACGGGTAGGTCGGCAGCGGGACGCGCTTGGCGCCCGAGCCGGCGAAGAAGGACTCCCAATCGACCTGCACCCCGGCGGCGTGCGCCTCTCCCAGGGAGAGGGCGAAGCGGGTGGCGTCGCGCTCGTCGCGGCGCAGGGTGGCGATCACGTTGGCGTCTGCCTCTTTGGCCTCGATCGCTTCTTGGATCCCGAAGGAGAGCACCGGGTGGGGGGAGATCTCGATCAGGTGGGAGCGCCCCTGCCCCAGCAGGGACTCGATCACGGGGTAAAAGAGGACGGTCTCCCTGAGGTTGCGATACCAGTAGGAGGCGTCCATCCGGGAGGTGTCGAGGAGCTCGCCGGTGAGCGTGGAGTGAAGCGGGATCTCAGAGGCGGTGGGTGAGATCGGGGCGAAGGCCTCCAGCAGCTCGTCACGCAGATCCTCGATCTGGGAGGAGTGGGCGGCGTAGTCCACGGCTATCGGCCTCGCCCTGATGTCCTTGGCCTCACATGAGGCGATCAGCTCCGCGATCGCCTCTGGCTCTCCGGAGATCGCCTGTGTGCTCGGGCCGTTGATCGCCGCCAGGGAGAGGCTCTCCCCGTAGGGGGCGAGCAGCTCCCCGGCCTGCTCCACGGGGAGCGAGAGGGAGGCCATCGCCCCCTTGCCGGCGATCTTGGCCATCGCCTGGGAGCGCAGGGCGATCACCCGGGCCGCGTCCTGGAGGGAAAGCGCTCCGGCGATGTGAGCGGCGGCCACCTCTCCCTGGGAGTGGCCGATGAGCAGAGAGGGCCTGACCCCGCAGGCCTCCCAGAGCCTCGCCAGGGAGACCATCGTCGCGAAGAGGGCGGGCTGGACGATGTCGAGGCGCTCCATCCACTTGCCCTCCGCTTCCCTCAGCACCTCAGAGAGCGACCAATCGACGTGGGGCTCAAGCGCCGCCTCGCACTCGCCGATCGCCCGGGCGAAGGCCGGGGAGGCCTCCACCAGCCCCAGGGCCATGCGCGCGTACTGCGACCCCTGCCCGCCGAAGGCGAACACGGGGCCCGAGCTCACCGAAGCTCGCCCGAGCGCCGGCGGTGGGGCTGCGGTGGAGGGACCGCCGGGGCTCGCTCCGGCAGCCAGGGCGTCCAGGGAGGTGAGCAGCTCATTGCGCTCGCCGACTACGGCTACGGCTCGGTGCTCGAAGGGGGTGCGGGTCGTGGCCAGGGAGTAGGCGGTGTCGAGCAGGCCCTGGTCGGGGTGGTCGCGCAGGTGGGTGGCGAGCCTGGCGGCGGAGTCCCTGAGGGCGTCCTCGGTTTTGGCTGAGAGCGGCAGGGGGATCGCGCCGGCGAGGGGACCGGGGCTGCGCTCGGGGGCTTCAGGAGCCGCGATCGCATCCCCGGCTGGGCTTGCCTCCGGCGCGGAGTCAGCGCCACGAGCGCTTGGGGCCTCTTCGCCCTCCTCCAAGATCAGGTGGGCGTTGGTGCCGCTGTAGCCGAAGGAGGAGACGCCGGCGCGCCTGGGGTGTCCGTTGGGCTCCCAGGGCTCGGCCTCGGTGAGCAGCTCGATCCTCCCCGCCGCCCACTCGACCTTGGTCGAGGGCTGGTCGACGTGCAGGGTCTTGGGCATCGTCCCGGCGCGCATCGCCAGCACCGCCTTGATCACCCCGCCGACCCCCGCCGCCGCCTGCGCGTGGCCGATGTTGGACTTCAGCGAGCCGAGCTTCAGCGGCCTCTCGCGGTCCTGCCCGTAGGTGGCGAGCAGCGCGCCCGCCTCGATCGGGTCGCCGAGCGTGGTCCCGGTGCCATGCGCCTCGAGCATGTCGACCTCGCCCGGCTCGAGCCGCGCGTTGGCGAGCGCCTGGCGGATGACCCGCTCCTGGGACGGCCCGTTCGGCGCGCTGAGGCCGTTGGAGGCGCCGTCCTGGTTGACGGCCGAGCCGCGGATCGTCGCCAGCACGCGGTGGCCGTTGGCCTCGGCGTCGGAGAGGCGCTCGAGGACGAGCATGCCGAGCCCCTCCGACCAGCTGGTGCCGTCGGCCGCCTCGGCGAAGGACTTGCTGCGCCCGTCGGCGGCGAGGCCGCGCTGGGCGCTGAACAGGGTGAAGACCGCCGGGGTGGCGATCACGGTGACGCCGCCCGCCAGAGCGAGGTCGCATTCGCCGCCGCGCAGCGCCTGGGCCGCGAGGTGGGTCGCGACCAGCGAGGACGAGCAGGCCGTGTCGACCGTCATCGCCGGCCCCTCGAGGCCGAGCGCGTAGGCCACGCGGCCGGAGACGACGCTCGTCGTCAGGCCCGGCGCGATCCCGAAGTCGGCGTTGCCGTAGTCCTGGGCGCTGACCCCGGCGAAGACCCCGGCCGGCTCGCCGCGCAGCGTCGCCGGGTCGATTCCGGCGTGCTCGAGCGCCTCCCAGGCGCCTTCGAGCAGCAGCCGCTGCTGGGGGTCGATCAGCGCCGCCTCGCGGGGGCTGATGTTGAAGAACTCGGGGTCGAACTCGGTCGCCCCGGCGAGGAAACCGCCCTCGCGAACGTAGCTGGTGCCGAAGCTGTCGGGGTTCGGGTCGTAGAGGCGCTCGAGGTCCCAGCCGCGATCGTCGGGGAAGGCCTCGATCGCGTCGCCGCCGGAGGCGACCAGCCGCCAGAGCTCCTCGGGGGAGCCGACGCCGCCCGGGTAGCGGCAGGCGAGGCCGACGATCGCGATCGGCTCGTCGCTTGCCTGCGCCCGAACTGCGGTGCGCCCCGCGGGAGCCGCCGCGGCGACGCCCTCGAGCAGGTGCGCGGCGAGGGCAGCGGCCGAGGGGTGGTCGAAGACGACCGTCGCGCTGAGCGGGACGCCGGTGACGAGGCCGAGCCGGTTGCGCAGTTCGAGCGCCGCCAGCGAGTCGAAGCCGAGCTCGGAGAAGGCGCGGTCGGGCTCGATCGCCTCGCTCGAGGGATGGCCGAGCACGGCCGCCACCTGGGAGCGGACCAGCTCCAGCACGGCGCCCTGGCGCTCGGCCTCGGGCAGCTCGGCGAGCTGGTGGGCGAGCGAGCTGCCGCCCGCCCGGCGCCGCGGAGCGCGGACCAGCTCGCTGAACACCGGCGGCAACACGCCGAGCGAGGCGAGGCCGCGCAGCGCCGCCGGCTCGAGGCGCACGGCGAGGACGGCCGCGCGGTCGCCGCGGAGCGCGCCGTCGAGCAGGTCGAGGCCCTGCTCCGCGGAGAGCGGCGCGAAGCCGCCCTGGCGCATGCGGGACCGGTCGGCCTCCTCGAGCGCGGCGCCCATGCCGCCTCCCTCCCACATCCCCCAGGCGATCGAGGTGGCCGGCAGGCCGCGGGCGCGGCGCAGGGCGGCGAGCGCGTCGAGGAACGAGTTGGCGGCGGCGTAGTTGCCCTGGCCCGGGCCGCCGAGGGCGCCGGCCGCCGAGGAGAAGAGGACGAAGTGGGAGAGGTCGAGGTCGGCGGTCAGCTCGTGCATCGCCCAGGCCGCGTCGGCCTTGGGGGCGAAGACGGGGTCGAGGCGGTCGGGCGTCAGCGACTCGATCGTCGCGTCGTCGACGACGCCGGCGACGTGGACGACCGCGCCCAGCGGATGGTCGTCGCCGAGCGAGTCGAGCAGCGCCGCCAGCGCCTCGCGGTCGGCGACGTCGCAGGCGGCGATCGTCACCTCGGCGCCCTGCCGCTCGAGCTCGGCGCGCAGCTCCGCGGTGCCGGGGGCGTCGGCGCCGCGGCGGCTGACAAGCAGCAGGTGTCGGGCGCCCTGGGCCTCGACCATGTGGCGGGCGACCTGGGCGCCGAGCGCTCCGGTGGCGCCGGTGAGGAGGACCGTGCGCTCGGGGTCGAATGGCTCGCCCCCGTCGGTCTCCTCGGCCGCAAGGCGGTTGGCCCGCGGTACCAGCGCCGCGCCCTCGCGCAGGGCGAGCTGCGGCTCCTCGGCCTGGGCCAGGGCGGCGGCGAGGGACTCCTCATCGGAGGCCTCGCGGCCCTCGGTGTCGATCAGCAGGAAGCTGTTCGGGTGCTCGATCTGAGCCGAGCGGACGAGCCCCCAGACGGCGGCGGCGGCGGGATCGGGCGCCTCCCCCGGCGCGGCGGCGACGGCGCCCTCGGTGAGGACCGCGAGCCGCTCGCCGGGCTCCGCGTGCTCGCGGCCGAGCCAGGCCTGGAGCGCCTTGAGGGCGGCGGCGGTCGCGCGGCGCGCCTCCGCGGCGGGGTCGTCGCTCGCGTCCCCCCGCCAGCGCCAGGTCTCGGCCGCGACGGCGGAGGCGGCCGGCTCGGGGAGCGCCTGCTTGCGCCACTCGATCTCGAGCAGCCCCTGCCGGCGGGCGGCGCGGCGCAGCTGCTCCTCGGAGACCGGCCGGCGCCCGGCGGCGGCGATCCGCGCCACCGGCGAGCCGCTCGGCTCGAAGAGCTCGATGGCAGCGGCCGTCCCGTCCTCGGGAGCGCCAAGGCGCAGCCGCAGCTCGGTCGCACCGACCGCGTGGACCGAGACCCCTCGCCACGCCGCCGCCAGGCCGGGCTCCCCGCCCGCCGCCGCGAGGGCGCCCGCCTGCGCGCTCGCTTCCAGCAGGGCGGGGTGCAGGGCGAAGCCGGCGTCGGCGTGCCGGTCCTCGGCCAGCGAGAGCTCGGCGAAGGCCTCGTCGCCGCGGCGCCACGCCGCGGTCAGGCAATCGAAGGCCGGGCCGAGCTCCAGGCCCGCGTCGGCGAGGCGGTCGCCCAGCTCCTCGACGTCGAGCCGCTCGGCGCCCTCGGGCGGCCACTCGGCGAGCGGCTCGGGCGCGGGCGCGCCCTCGGGGGAGATCGTGCCCTCGGCGTTCAGCGCCCACGGCTCCTCCTCCCCCTCGCCCGACTCGAGGCGGGAGAAGACGCTCACCTCGCGGGTGCCGTCCTCGCCGGGCGCGGCGACGCTCACCTGGAGCTGGACCGCGCCCGCCTCGGCGAGGACGAGCGGCTCACGCAGCTCGAGCTCGGCGACCTGCTCGCAGCCGGCCCGCTCGGCGGCGTGCAGGGCGAGCTCGAGCAGGGCGGCGCCGGGCAGCACGACCGTGCCGGCCACGGCGTAATCCGCCAGCCAGGGGTGGGTGGCGAGCGAGAATCCGGCCGGTGAGGGTGAGGGTCTCCCCCGCCGGGTCCTCGATCGCCGCGCCGAGCAGCGGATGATGAGCGCCGGCGAGGCCGAGCGAGGCGGGGTCGCCGGAGGCGCTCGCCTGGCTGAGCCAGTAGCGCTTGCGCTGGAAGGGGTAGGTGGGCAGCGCCGCGCGCTTGGGGTCGCTGCCCGCGAAGAAGCGCTGCCAGGCGACGGTCGCCCCGGCGACGTGGGCGGCGCCGAGGGCGAGGATCGCGGCCTCGGGCTCGTCGCGGCCCTCGCGCAGGGTCGGGATCAGCGCCGGGGGGCGCTCCTCGGCCGCCAGGCACTCGGCGGCCATCGCGGTGAGCACCGGGTCGGGGCCGAGCTCGACCAGGGTCGTGGCGCCCTGGGCCATGAGGGTCCGCACGCCGTCGGCGAAGCGCACCGGGGCGCGCACGTGGGAGACCCAGTAGGCGGGGTCGGTGGCCTGCTCGGCGGCGAGCAGCTCGCCGCTGAGGTTGGAGACGATCGGGAGCTGTGGCTCGCCGTAGGTGAGCTCCTTCGCGACCTCGGCGAACTCCTCGATCATCGGCTCGATCAGGGGCGAGTGGAAGGCGTGGGAGACCGCCAGGCGCTTGGTCTTGACCTCCCGCTCCGACCAGTGGGCCTCCTGCGCGTCGATCGCCTCGGCCCTGCCGGAGATCACCGTGGAGGTGGGGCTGTTGAGGGCGGCGATCGAGAGGCTCTCCTCCATCCCCTCGATCGCGGCGGCGACCTCTGACTCGCCGGCGCCGATCGCCAGCATCGCCCCGCCGGCGGGCAGGGCGCCCATCAGGGTGGAGCGGGCGCAGATCAACCTGGCGGCGTCGGGCAGCGAGAGCACGCCGCCTATATGGGCGGCGGAGATCTCGCCGACCGAGTGGCCGGCGAGCAGCTCGGGGACTAGGCCCCAGCTCTCGAAGAGGCGCTGCAGCGCCAGGTGGGTGGCGAAGAGGGCGGGCTGGGCGTAGGTGGTGTCGTTCAGCAGCTTCGCCTCATCGGAGCCCGGCTCGGCGAAGAGCAAGTCGCGCAGCTGGCGCTCGAGGTGGGGCTCGATCTGCTCCAGCGCCTCGTCGAGGGACTCTGCGTAGGCGGGGTAGGTCTCGTAGAGCTCTTGTCCCATGCCCGCTCTCTGGGATCCCTGGCCGGTGAGCAGGTAGGCGGTGCGCCCGGAGCGGGCGCGGCCGCTCGCCACCGCCCGGGAGGGCTCGCCGGAGGCGATCGCCCCCAGGGCGCCGAGCAGCTCCTCGCGCTCGGTCCCGACCGCGACGGCTCGGTGCTCGAAGGCGCCGCGGGTGGTGAGCAGCGAGTGGGCGGTGTCGGTCAATCCCTGCTCGGGGTTGGCCTCGAGGTGGACCTTGAGCCTCGATGCCGACTCGCGCAGGGCAGCCTCGGACTTGGCCGAGAGGGCGAGGGGCAGGGCGGCGCCCGAGCCCTGGTCGGGCTCAGCGGGGGTCTCTTCGCCCTGCTCGAGGATCAGGTGGGCGTTGGTGCCGCTGTAGCCGAAGGAGGAGACGCCGGCTCTCCTGGGGTGGCCGTTGGGCTCCCAGGGCTCGGCCTCGGTCAAGAGCTCGATCTCCCCCGCCCCCCACTCGACCTTCGAGGAGGGCGCGTCGACGTGAAGCGTCTTGGGCATCAGCCCCGCGCGCATCGCCATCACCGCCTTGATCACTCCCGCCACCCCGGCCGCCGCCTGGGTGTGGCCGATGTTGGACTTCAGCGAGCCGAGCTTCAGCGGGGACTCGCGGTCCTGCCCGTAGGTGGCGAGCAGCGCTCCGGCCTCGATCGGGTCGCCGAGGGTGGTGCCGGTGCCGTGCGCCTCGACCATCTCGACCTCTCCCGGCTGCAGGCGGGCGTTGGCGAGCGCCTGGAGGATGACCCGCTCCTGGGAGGGGCCGTTGGGGGCGCTGAAGCCGTTGGAGGCGCCGTCCTGGTTGACGGCCGAGCCGCGGATCGTCGCCAGCACCCGGTGGCCGTTGGCCTCGGCGTCGGAGAGCCGCTCGAGGACGAGCACGCCGATGCCCTCGGCGAAGCCGGTGCCGTCGGCCGCCTCGGCAAAGGACTTGCATCGTCCGTCGGGTGCGAGACCGCGCTGAGCGCCGAAGACGGTGAAGACGGACGGCGTGGCCATCGTCGTCACGCCACCGGCGAGCGCCAGCTCGCACTCTCCCCCGCGCAACGCCTGCACGGCCAGGTGAGTGGCGACCAGCGAGGAGGAGCAGGCGGTGTCGACCGTGATCGCCGGGCCCTCGAGGCCGAGCGCGTAGGCGACGCGGCCGGAGAGGACGCTGGTCGACATGCCGGGCGAGACGCCGAGCTGGGCAGCCCCGTAGTCCTGGTACATCGCCCCGGCGAAGACCCCGGCGGGCTCGCCGCGCAGTGTCGCCGGATCGATCCCGGCGTCCTCGAGCGCCTCCCAGGCGCCTTCGAGCAGCAGCCGCTGCTGGGGGTCGAGGACGACCGCCTCGCGCGGGCTGATGCCGAAGAACTCGGGGTCGAACTCGGCGGCGTCGTGGAGGAAGCCGCCGCGCTTCGTGTAGACGCCGCCGATGCCCTCGGCATCGGGGTCGTGAAGGCGCTCGAGGTCCCACTCGCGGTCGGTGGGGAACTCGCCGATCCCGTCGCCCCCCGCCGCCAGCATCCGCCAGAGCTCCTCCGGCGAGCTGACCCCGCCGGGGAAGCGGCAGGACATGCCGACGACGGCGACCGGCTCGTCGGCGGCCCGCGCCCTTACGGTCGCGCGGCGCGCCGGCGCGGCGGCGGCGCCGATCCGCTCGAGCAGGTGGTCGGTCAGCGCCCGCGACGACGGGTGGTCGAAGACGACCGTGGCGGGGAGCCGCACGCCGGTGACGATGCCGAGCCGGTTGCGGAGTTCGAGCGCGGCCAGCGAGTCGAAGCCGAGCTCGGAGAAGGCGCGCTCGGGCTCGATGTCGTCGGCCGAGTCGTGGCCGAGCACGTCCGCCACCTGCGCGCGGACGATGGCGAGCACCGCGGCCCCGCGCTCGGCCCCGTCGAGCTCGGCCAGCCGCCGGGCCAGGTCGGCGCCGGCCCCCTCCCCCTGGCGGCGGGGCACCCGCACCAGGCCCGCGTACAGCGGCGGCAGGGCGCCGACCGCGGCCAGGGCGCGCAGGCCGTCGGGGTCGAGGCCGGTGGCGATCGCGTCGGCGACCCCGGAGGCGAGCGCCCGGTCGAGCATCGCGAGGCCCTGCTCGTCGGAGAGCGGCGTCAGCCCGCCGCGCCGCATCCGCTCGATCTCCGCCTGGCCGACCCCGGCCGTGAGCGCGCTGGTCGTCTCCCAGTACCCCCAGGCGATCGAGGTCGCCGCCAGGCCGGCGGCGCGGCGGCGGACGGCGAGCGCGTCGCAGAAGGCGTTGGCGGCGGCGTAGTTGGCCTGGCCGGGGGCGCCGATCGTCCCGGCCACCGAGGAGAAGAGGACGAAGGCGGAGAGGTCGAGCTCCGCGGTCAGCTCGTGCAGCGCCCAGGCAGCGTCGACCTTGGGGGCGAAGACCGGGCCGATCTGCTCCGGCGTCAGCGACTCGAGCGTCGCGTCGTCGAGGGCGCCGGCGGCGTGGAAGACTGCGCCGAGCGGGTGCTCCGCCGGGATCGCGGCGAGCCGGGCGGCGAGCGCCTCGCGGTCGGCGACGTCGCAGGCGGCGATCGTCACCTCGGCGCCGAGCGCCTCGAGCTCGGCGCGCAGCTCGGCGGCGCCGGGGGCGTCCTCGCCGCGGCGGCTGAGGAGCAGCAGCCGGCGGGCGCCGTGGGCGGCGACCAGGTGCCTCGCGGTGAGCGCGCCGAGGGTGCCGGTCGCGCCGCTGAGGAGGACCGTGCGCTCGGGGTCGATCGCGGCGGCCGTCGGCTCGTCCTCGGCCGGGGCGAGCCTCGTCGCCCGCGGCGCCAGGACGGCCCCCTCGCGCAGCGCCAGCTGCGGCTCCGCGTCCTGGGCAAGGACCTCGGCGAGGCGCCGCTCCGAGGTCTCGTCGCCGTCATCGTCGACCAGCAGGAAGCTGCCGGGGTGCTCGAGCTGGGCCGAGCGGACCAGGCCCCAGACGGCGGCGGCCGCCGGGTCGGGCGACTCGCCCTCGCGGGCGGCGACGGCGCCCCGGGTGAGGACCGCGAAGCGCTCGTCGGGCGCCGCGTCCTCGCGAGCGAGCCAGGCCTGGATCGCGGCGAGCGCGGCGGCGGTGCCGGACCGCGCCGCCGCCGCCGGGTCGCCGCCGGCCGGCGGCTCGTGGCGCCAGACCTCGACCGCGGCCCGCGGCTCCGCGGCGCCCGGGTCCCGCTCCTGCCACTCGACCCGCAGCAGCCGGTCGCGCTGGGCGCGGGCGGCGCTCAGCTGCCCCGGGTCCAGCGGGCGCAAGGCGAGCTCCCCCGCCTGGACGGCGAGCGCCCCGTCCTCGCTCCAGAGCGCCAGCCCCGACCGTTCCTCGCCGCACGGCGCGAGGGCGACGCGCAGCGCGGCCGCGCCGGGCGCGAGCACGGCGACCTCGCGCCAGGAGAAGGGCAGCGAGGGGACCGCGGCGGCGCCTCCCTGCATCGCGCCGAGCGGGATCGTGTGCAGGGCGGCGTCGAGCAGGGCGGGATGGACGCGGAAGGCGCCCGCGTCCCCGGCCTGGCCCTCGGCCAGCGCGACCTCGGCGAAGACCTCCTCGCCGCGCCGCCAGGCCCGGCTCAGCCCCTGGAAGGCCGGGCCGTACTCGAGGCCGATCTCGGCAAGGCGGTCGTAGAGGAAGGTCGCGTCGATCGCCTCGGCCCCCGCGGGCGGCCACTCGGCGGGGACCGGCGGTGGCTGCGGCGCCTCGGGGGCGAGCAGGCCCTCGGCGTTGAGCGCCCAGGGCTCCTCCTCGCCGGGCGGCGCCTCGGGGCGCGAGTGGATCTCGACCGTGCGTTCGCCGTCCTCGCTCGGGCCGCCGACCGCGACCTGGAGCTGCACCGCGCCCGACTCGGGCAAGACGATGGGCGCCCGCAGGGTGAGCTCGGCAACCTGCTCGAGGCCGAGCTGGTAGGCCGCCCGCAGGGCGAGCTCGAGGAACGCCGTGCCGGGGAAGAGCGCCGTGCCCGAGATCGCGTGGTCGGCCAACCAGGGGTGGGTCGAGCGCGAGAGGCGCCCGGTGAAGATCAGCTCCTCGCTGCCGGCGACGGCGAGGGCGGCGCCGAGCAGCGGGTGGCCGGGGTCGGCGAGGCCCGCGGCCTCGAGGTTGGCCTGGCCGAGCTCGGCGGAGATCCAGTAGCGCTTGCGCTGGAAGGGGTAGGTGGGCAGCGGGACGCGCTTGGCGCCCGAGCCGGCGAAGAAGGAGGACCAATCGACCTCGACCCCGCTGGCGTGGGCTTCTCCCAGGGAGAGGGCGAAGCGGGTGGCGGGGTCCTCCTCGCGGCGCAGGGTGCCCTGCACGTGGGCATCGAGCTCGGCCGCCTCGATCGCTTCGGAGATCCCGAAGGAGAGCACGGGATGGGGGGAGATCTCGATCAGGTGGGAGCGTCCCTGCCCCAGCAGGGACTCGATCACCGGGTTGAAGAGGACGGTCTCGCGGAGGTTTCGGTACCAGTAGGAGGCGTCCATCTGCGCGGTGTCGATCGGCTCGCCGGTGAGGGTGGAGTGCAGGGGGACCTCAGAGGTGGTGGGTGAGATCGGGGCGAAGGCCTCCAGCAGCTCGTCCTTCAGCTGCTCGATCTGGGATGAGTGGGCGGCGTAGTCGACGGCGATCCGCTTCGCCCTGATCTCCTTGGCCTCACAGGCTGCGATCAGCTCCTCGATCGCCTCGGGCTCGCCGGAGACGGCCTGCGTGCGTGGGCCGTTGATCGCGGCCAGGGAGATCCGCTCGCCGTGGGGCTCGAGCAGCTCTTGGAGATCTGCCACCGGCAGCGATACCGAGGCCATCGCGCCCTTGCCGGCGATCCTGGTCATCGCCTTGGAGCGCAGGGCGATCACCCTGGCGGCGTCCTCGAGTGAGAGTGCTGCGGCGATGTGGGCCGCGGCGACCTCTCCCTGGGAGTGGCCGATGACGAGAGAGGGCTTCACCCCGCAGGCTTCCCAGAGGCGCGCCAGGGAGACCATCGTCGCGAAGAGGGCGGGCTGGACGACGTCGAGGCGCCCCATCCACTTGCCGTCCTCCTCTCTCAAGACCTCGGTCAAAGACCAATCGACGTAGGGGTCGAGAGCCGCCTCGCACTGCTCGATGCTCTTGGCGAAGACCGGGCTCGCCTCAATCAACCCCAGCGCCATGCGCGCGTACTGCGACCCCTGCCCGCCGAAGGCGAAGACGGGGCCCTGGGCGGTTGCGGTGCGCCTTTGCCCCTCGATGAGGTGCAAAGGCGCACCGGAGGGGCCGCCGGCGCTCGCTCCGGCGGCCAGGGCGTCCAGGGAGGCGAGCAGCTCATCGCGCTCGCCGGCTACGGCCACGGCCCGGTGCTTGAAGGGGGTGCGGGTCGTGGCCAGGGAGTAGGCGGTGTCGAGCAGGCTCTGGTCGGGGTTCTGGCGCAGGTGGGTGGCGAGCCTGGCGGCGGACTCGCGCAGGGCGTCCTCGGTTTTGGCTGAGAGCGGCAGGGGGATCGCGCCGGCAAGGGGACCGGACCCGGGCTCGCGCTCCTCGGCCTGGGTCTCCCCCGCCTCTCCCTCGGCGGTGGCGGTTGTCGCCGCCACGCGGTGAGAGGTGCGACCGCTGGGCTCGCCGGGGGTCTCCTCCGGCGCCTGCTCGACGATCACGTGGGCGTTGGTGCCGCTGACGCCGAAAGAGGAGACGCCGGCGCGGCGCGGGCGGTCGTCCAGCGCCTCCCAGGGCTCGGCCTCGGTGAGCAGCTCGACCGCGCCGCTGTCCCAGTCGACCTTCGAGGAAGGGGCGTCGACGTGCAGGGTCTTCGGCATCGTCCCGGCGCGCATCGCCATCACGGTCTTGATCACGCCGCCGACGCCCGCGGCTCCCTGGGTGTGGCCGACGTTCGACTTGAACGAGCCGAGCTTCAGCGGTCGCTCGCGTCCCTGCCCGTAGGCGGCGAGCAGCGCGCCCGCCTCGATCGGGTCGCCGAGGGTGGTGCCGGTGCCGTGCGCCTCGACCAGGTCGACGTCGTTGGCGGTCAGACCGGCGCCGGCGAGGGCCTGGCGGATGACGCGCTCCTGCGAGGGCCCGTTCGGCGCCGTCAGCCCGTTCGAGGCGCCGTCCTGGTTGACGGCCGAGCCGCGGACCGTGGCCAGCACGCGGTGGCCGTTGGCGCGCGCGTCGGAGAGCCGCTCGAGGACGAGCATGCCGACCCCCTCCGCCCAGCCGACCCCGTCCGCCGCCTCGGCGAAGGACTTGCTGCGCCCGTCGGGAGAGAGGCCGCGCTGGGCGCTGAAGCTGACGAAGATCGTCGGCGTCGCCAGCACGGTGACGCCGCCAACCAGGGCCAGCGTGCACTCCCGCCCGCGCAGCGCCTGCGAAGCCAGGTGGATCGCGACCAGCGAGGAGGAGCAGGCGGTGTCGACGGTGACCGCGGGCCCCTCGAGACCGAGCGTGTAGGCGACGCGGCCGGAGACGATGCTGGTGCCCATCCCCGGCCAGAAGCCGATCTGCGGCGCGCCGTAGTCCTGGTACATCACGCCGGCGTAGACGCCCGCCTTGCTGCCGCGCAGCGAGGCCGGCTCGATCCCGGCGTCCTCGAGCGCCTCCCAGGCGCCTTCGAGCAGCAAGCGCTGCTGGGGGTCGATGATCAGCGACTCGCGCGGGGCGATGTTGAAGAACTCAGGGTCGAACTCGCCGGCGTCGTGGAGGAAGCCGCCGTGCTTGGTGTGGCTGGCGCCGACGCTCTCGGGGTCGGGGTCGTGGAGGCGCTCCAGGTCCCAGCCGCGGTTGTCGGGGAACTCGGTGATCCCCTCGCGGCCCTCGTCGACCATCCGCCAGAGCTCGCGCGGCGAGTCGATGCCACCCGGGTAGCGGCAGGACATGCCGACGATCGCGATCGGCTCCGAGGCGCCGGCCAGCAGGCGCGAGTTCTCGCGGCGCAGGCGGTCGCGGTCCTTGAGCGCCGCGCGCAGCGCCGCGACCACGTCCTGCTTGGGCTCACTCACCGGTGCCTCCCGCCGCCGGCTCGGCCGGCTCGTCCCCGGGGTCGGCCTCGAGGCCGGCGCGGATCAGTTCCTCGACGTCCATCGAGTCGATCGCCTCCTCGCCCGCGCCGTTCTCGCCGGCCTCCGCGCCGGCGCCGTCCTCGCCGGCGATCCGCAGCAGCGAGTCGAGCAGGCCGCTGCCGCGCAGCCGGGCGAGCGGGATCGAGGCGAGCAGCTCGCGGACCTCGGCTTCGCCGGCCTCGAGCTCGGCGCCACCCTCGCCGTCGGGTGCGGCCCTGGCCAGCAGGAAGTCGGCCAGGGCCCGCGCGTTCGGGTAGTCGAAGACCAGGGTCGCCGGCAGCCGCACGCCGGTCGCGATGCCGAGCCGGTTGCGCAGTTCGAGCGCCGCGAGCGAGTCGAAGCCCAGCTCCTGGAAGGCGCGCTCGGGCTCGATCTCCTCCCCCGAGCCGTGGCCGAGGACGGCGGCGACCTGCGAGCGGACCAGCTCGAGCACGGCGCCCTCGCGCTCCGCCTCGGGCATCGCCGCCAGCTCGCGCAGCAGCTGCCCGGCGACCGTCGAGTCGGCCGTCGGCATGCGGATCAGGCCGCTGAGCAGCGGCGGGAGCACGCCGAGCGAGGCCATCGCCCGCAGGCCCGCCGGCCTGATGTCGGCGGCCACCGGGGCGGGGAAGCCCGCCGCCAGCGCCTGGTCGAGCAGCGCCAAGCCCTGGCGCTCGGAGAGCGGCCCGACGCCGGTCTGGCGCAGGCGGTTGAGGTCGGCCTCGCGCAGCTCGCCGCCCATGCCCCCCTGCCAGAGGCCCCAGGCGATCGAGGTGGCGGGCAGGCCCTCGGCGTGGCGACGCGCGGCGAGCGCGTCGCAGAAGGCGTTGGCGGCAGCGTAGTTGCCCTGGCCGGGCCCGCCGAGCGTGCCGGCCAGCGAGGAGAAGACGACGAAGGCGGAGAGGTCGAGCCCGGCGGTCAGCTCGTGCAGGCGCCAGGCGGCGTCGAGCTTGGGCCCGAAGACCGGCTCGAGGCGCTCGGGGCCGAGCGAGTCGACGGTGCCGTCGTCGAGCGCACCGGCGACGTGGAAGACCGCGCCGAGCGGGTGCTCGGCCGGGATGTCGTCGAGCAGGGCGGCGAGCTGCCCGGCGTCGGCGACGTCGCGGGCGGCGAGCCTCGCCTCGGCGCCCAGCTCTTCGAGCTCGGCGCGCAGCTCGGCGGCGCCCGGAGCCTCGGCGCCGCGGCGACTGACCAGCAGCAGCCGGCGGGCGCCGTGGGCGGCCACCAGGTGCCTGGCGGTGAGAGCGCCGAGGGCGCCGGTGGCGCCGGTCACCAGGACGGTGGCCTCGGGGTCGAAGCGCGGCGGGGGGCCAGCGCCGTCCCCGTCCGGCGGGGCGGGCTCGAGCCGCGCGGCACGCGGGACCAGCGCCTCCCCCTCGCGCAGGGCGACCTGGGGCTCGTCGATCTGAGAGAGGGCCGCGGCGAGCGCCGCCTCCGAGGCGGGGGCGCCGTCGCAGTCGACGAGCAGGAAGCGCTCGGGGTGCTCGAGCTGCGCCGAGCGGACCAGGCCCCAAACCGCGGCGAGCGCCGGGTCGGCGACCTCGCCCTCGGCGGCGGCCACGCCGCGCTCGGTGACGATCGCCAGGCGACCCTCGGCGGCCGCCTCCTCGCTCTCCAGCCAGGCCTGCATCGCCGCCAGGGCGGCGGCGACGGCCTCGCGGGCCGCGGCGGTCGGGTCGACCGCCTCCGTCGCCGGCCCGCGGCGCCAGACCGCGGCCTCCGGCGGCGAACCGGGCGCCGGGCCGGGCATCTCCCACGGCCGCCACTCGACGCGCAGCAGGCCGAGCCGCCGGGTCTCGGCCTCGCGCAGCTGGTCGACCGAGAGCGGCCGCAGGGCGAGGGCGCCGACCCGGGCGACCGACGCGCCGTCGGGCGCCGAGAGCGCCAGCGAGAAGCGCCGCTCGCCGGCCGGCTCGAGCGCGACGCGCAGCGCGCTCCCCCCCGGCCGATCGAGCGACACCTCGCTCCAGGCGAAGGGCAGCATCGGGGCGTCGGCGCCGCCGCTCTGCATGAAGCTGAGCACGATCGAGTGCAGGGCGGCGTCGAGCAGCGCCGGGTGCAGCCGGAAGCGCTCCGCCTCCTGCGCCTGGGGCTCGGCCAGCGCGACCTCGGCGAGGATCGTCTCGCCCTGCTTCCAGGCGGCGGTCAGGCCCTGGAAGGCGGCGCCGTACTCGTAGCCCAGCTCGGCGAAGACGTCGTAGAGCGAGTCGACCGCGAGCGGCTCGGCGCCGGGCGGCGGCCACTCGGCGGGGGCGGCGGGGGCGGGCGCCGCCTCCGCGGCGAGCAGGCCTTCGGCGTGCAGCTCCCAGGGCGCCTCCTCGTCCTCCTCGGCCTGGCGGCGGGAGTGGATCCCGATCTCGCGCCCGCCCTGCTCGTCGGCGGCGGCGACGCTGACCCGGAGCTGCACGGCCCCCGCCTCGGGCAGGACCAGCGGCGCCTGCAGGGCGAGCTCGGCGACCTGCCCGCAGCCGACCCGCCCGGCGGCGTGCAGGGCGAGCTCGAGGAAGGCGGCGCCGGGCAGGATCGCCGTGCCGGCGACGACGTGGTCGGCGAGCCAGGGATGGGTGGCGAGCGAGAGGCGGCCGCTGAGGGCAAGGGCGCCGCTGACCGGGTCCTCGACCGCGGCGCCGAGCAGCGGGTGCCCGGCGGAGGCGAGGCCGATCGAGGCGGGGTCGCGCCCGCCGGGCTCGCCCGCGAGCCAGTAGCGCTTGCGCTGAAACGGGTAGGTGGGCAAGGGGACGCGCCGGGGCTCGGCGCCCTCGAAGAAGCGACCCCACTCGACCTTCGCCCCGGCCGCGTGGGCGGCGCCCAGGGCGAGGATCGCGGCCTCGGGCTCCGGGCGGCCCTCGCGCAGGGTGGGGATCAAGGCGGGCGGGCGCTCCTCGGCTTGGAGGCACTCCCCGGCCATCGCGGTGAGCACCGGGTCGGGACCGAGCTCGAGGAAGGTCGTGGCGCCCTGGGCTTGGAGGGTGGCGACCGAGTCGGCGAAGCGCACCGGGGCGCGCACGTGGGAGACCCAGTAGGCGGGGTCTGTGGCCTGCTTTGCGGTGAGGATCTCGCCGGTGAGGTTGGAGACGATCGGGACCCGGGGCTCGTGGTAGGCGAGGGAGCCGGCGAGCTCGGCGAAGGCCTCGGTCATCGGCTCGATCAGGGGCGAGTGGAAGGCGTGGGAGACCGCCAGGCGCTTGGTCTTCGTCCCTCTCTCGGACCAGAGCGCCTCCTGCGCTTCGATCGCCTGCTCGGCGCCGGAGATCACCGTGGAGACCGGCGAGTTGAGCGCGGCGATCGAGAGCTCTTGCTCCTGGCCCTCGATCGCCTCGGCGACCTCTCGCTCGGTTGCCCCGATCGCCAGCATCGCCCCACCGGTGGGCAGCGCCCCCATCAGCGCCCCGCGGGCGCAGATCAGCTTCGCGGCGTCTGGCAGCGAGAGCACTCCACTTATATGGGCGGCGGAGATCTCGCCGACCGAGTGGCCGACGAGCAGCTCGGGTGCAAGGCCCCAGCTGGAGAGCAGGCGGTGCAGCGCGACGTGGGTGGCGAAGAGGGCGGGCTGGGCGTAGGTGGTGTCCTCGAGCAGCTTTGCCTCGGGGGAGCCGGGTGAGGCGAAGAGCAGCTCCTTGAGGGAGAGCTCCAGGTGGGGGCCGATCTGCTCGAGGACTTCCTCGAGCGCCTCGGCGTAGGCGGGGTGGGTCTCATGGAGCTCCCTTCCCATGCCCGCCCGCTGGGAGCCCTGGCCGGTGAGCAGGTAGGCGGTGCGCCCGGGGTTGGCGCGGGCGGTTGCGGTCGAGGCAGATGGCCTGCCCTCCCCCAGCGCCCGCAGCGCCTCGAGCAGCTCCCCGCGCTCGGCGCCCACCGCCACCGCGCGGTGCTCGAAGGCGCTGCGGGTCGCGAGCAGCGAGTGGGCGGTGTCGAGCAGGGGCTGCTCGGGGTTGGCCTCGAGGTGGGCCGCGAGGCGCGCGGCGGAGTCCCTGAGCGCCTCGGGCGATTTGGCCGAGAGCGCCAGCGGCAGCGGGACGGGCGGCGCCTCGCGCTCGGGGGCGGGCTCGGGCTCGGGGCCCTGCTCGAGGATCAGGTGGGCGTTGGTGCCCGAGATGCCGAAGGAGGAGACCGCGGCGCGGCGCGGATGTCCGTTCGCCTCCCAGGGCTCGGCCTCGCGGAGCAGCTCGATCGCCCCGGCATCCCACTCGACCTTGGTCGAGGGCTGGTCGACGTGCAGCGTCTTTGGCATCCGCCCGGCGCGCATCGCCATCACCGCCTTGATCACCCCGCCGACTCCGGCGGCGGCCTGGGCGTGGCCGATGTTCGACTTCAGCGAGCCGAGGCGCAGCGGGGTCTCGCGGTCCTGGCCGTAGGTGGCGAGCAGGGCGGTCGCCTCGATCGGGTCCCCGAGCGTGGTGCCGGTGCCGTGGGCCTCGACCATGTCGACGTCCTTCGGCTCGAGGCGGGCGTTGGCCAGGGCCTGGCGGATCACCCGCTCCTGGGAGGGGCCGTTGGGGGCGGTCAGCCCGTTGGAGGCGCCGTCCTGGTTGACCGCGGAGCCGCGGATCGTGGCGAGCACGGAGTGGCCGTTGGCCTGCGCCGCCGAGAGCCGCTCGAGGGCGAGCACGCCGGTGCCTTCCGAGAAGCCGGTGCCGTCGGCCGCCTCGGCGAAGGACTTGCAGCGCCCGTCGGGGGCGAGGCCGCCCTGGGCGGAGAAGGCGGCGAAGACCGAGGGGGTCGAGAGGACGATCGTGCCGCCGGCCAGCGCCAGCTCGCACTCCCCCCCGCGCAGCGCCTGGGAAGCGAGGTGGATCGCGACCAGCGAGGAGGAGCAGGCGGTGTCGACCGAGATCGCCGGGCCCTCGAGGCCGAGCGTGTAGGCGACGCGGCCGGAGACGACGCTGCCGGTCATCGCCGGGGAGAAGCCCATGCTGGTCGAGCCGTAGTCCTGGGCGCTGATCCCGGCGAAGACGCCGGCGCTGCTGCCGCGCAGCGCGGTGGGGTCGATGCCGGCGTCCTCGAGCGCCTCCCAGGCGCCTTCGAGCAGGAGGCGCTGCTGCGGGTCGATGGCGAGCGCCTCACGCGGGCTGATGCCGAAGAACTCGGGGTCGAAGTCGCCGGGCGACTCGAGGAAGCCGCCGACCATCGCGTGGCTGGTGAGCGCGCCGTCGGCGTCGGGCCCGTCGAGGCGCTCCAGCTCCCAGCCGCGGTCGCGGGGGAACTCGGAGATTCCCTCCCTGCCGGCGGCGAGCAGCTCCCAGAGCTGCTCGGGAGAGGAGACCCCGCCGGGGTAGCGGCAGGACATGCCGACGATCGCGATCGGCTCCTCGCTCGTTTGGGGGGCGCGGAGGGTCACCTTGGAGGCGCCGCTGGACTCCACCCGCTCGAGCAGGTGGGCGGCGAGCGCCGCGCAGGAGGGGTAGTCGAAGACGACCGTGGCGCCGAGGCGCAGGCCGGTGGCGATGTTAAGCCGGTTGCGCAGTTCGAGCGCCGCGAGCGAGTCGAAGCCGAGCTCCTGGAAGGCGCGCTCGGGCTCGATCTCGGCGGCCGAGTCGTGACCGAGGACCGAGGCGACCTGGGCGCGCACGACCTCGAGCACCGCCGCCTCGCGCTCGGCCTCGGGCAGCTCGGCCAGCTGCCTGGTCAGCGAGCCGGCGGCGGCCGCGCGGCGCTTCGGCACCCGGACGAGGCCGGTGAGGATCGGCGGCAGGACGCCGAGCCCGGCGAGGTTGCGCAGGCCGGCGGGCTCGAGGCCGGTCGCCAGGACCTGGCCGCGGTCCGCGCCGAGGGCGAGGTCGAGCAGCGCGAGGCCCTCCTCGCGAGTCAGCGGCGGGAAGCCGATCTGCCGCATCCGCTCGACGTCGGCCGGGCCGAGGGCCGCTCCCATGCCCTCCTCCCAGGCGCCCCAGGCGATCGCGGTCGCCGGCACGCCCGCGGCGCGGCGGCGGTCGACGAGCGCCTCGGCGAAGGCGTTGGCGGCGGCGTAGTTGCCGACTCCGGGGCGCCCCAGCGTGGCGGAGGCCGAGGAGAAGACGACGAAGGCGGTGAGCTCGGCTCCGGCGGTGAGCTCGGCCAGGTGGGCGGTGCCGTCCACCTTGGGGGCGAAGACCGCGTCGAAGCGCTGCGCGTCGAGCGACTCGACGGTTGCGTCGTCGACCGTCCCGGCGAGGTGGAAGACCGCGCCCAGGGGGCGGTCCTCCGGAATCGCCCCGAGCAGGGCGGCCAGGCGCTCGCGGTCGGCGACATCGCAGGCGGCGATCCTGACCTCGGCGCCGGCCCGCTCGAGCTCCGCGCGCAGCTCGGCGATGCCCTCGGCGGCCTCGCCCCTGCGGCCGGCGAGCAGCAGGTGCTGGGCGCCGTGGGCCTCGACCAGGTGGCGGGCGACGGCGATGCCGAGGGCGCCGCCGGCGCCCGTTACCAGCACCGTCCGGTCGGGATCGATCGCCACGGCCTCCGCCGGGTCCGGGGGCGAGTGGCGCACCAGCCTCGGCACGTGAGCGATCCCGCCGCGCAGGGCGAGCTGCGACTCCTCGCCCTGGGCGAGCGCCGCCTCCAGGACGGCGGCCGAGGCGTCGTCCGCGTCGACGTCGACGAGCACGAAGCTCTCCGGGTGCTCGGCCTGGGCGGAGCGGACCAGGCCCCAGATCGCGGCCGCGGCGGGGTCGGCGACCTCCTCCCCGGTGACCGCGACCGCGCCGCTGGTGAGGATCGCGAGACGATCGTCGGGCGAGGGGTCCTCGCGCGCCAGCCAGGCCTGCAGCGCCTCGAGCGCCGCGGTCACTGCCCGGCGAGCGGCAGCGGCCGGGTCGGCGTCGGCGTCCTCCGCCGGCCGGCTCCAGCGCTCGACCGCGGCGTGCGCGGCCGGGTCGGCCGCGGGCAGCTCGCGCTCCCGCCACTCGACCGAGAGCAGGCCCTCACGGCGCCGGGCGGCGCGCAACTGGTCCGCGGCCGCGGCGGCCCGCAGGACGAGCTCGCCGACCCGGGCGACGGGGGCGCCGCTCGGATCGGCGAGCTCGATCGAGACGCGCTGCTCCCCGGCCGGCCGCAGGGCAACCCGCAGACGGTCGTGCCCGGTGGCGGCAAGCGTCACCCGGCTCCACGAGAAGGGCATCGTCAGGCCCGCCCCGTGGCCCTGCATCCCGCCGAGCAGAAGGGCCTGCACGGCGGCGTCGAGCAGCGCCGGGTGGAGGAGGAAGCCAGTGGCGTCGGGCCCGCCGGCGTCGGCGAGCGAGACCTCGGCGAAGACCTCCTCGCCGCGCTTCCAGGCCCGGGAGAGCGCCTGGAAGGCCGGGCCGTACTCGACCCCGGCCTCGGCCAGCAGGTCGTAGAGGAACTCCGCCTCCAGCGGCTCGGCCTCGGCGGGCGGCCAGGGATCGAACCGCTCTGCCTCGATCGCCGATGCCTCGGCGGCGAGGGCGCCCTCCGCGTTGAGCGCCCACTCGGCCTCCTCCTCGCCCGCCGGGCGCGAGTGGACCCGCAGCGCTCGTCTGCCCTGTTCGTCGGGCGGAGCGATGGAGATCTGCACGGCGACGGCGCCCGCCTCGGGCAGGACGAGCGGCGCCTGCAGGGTCAGCTCCTCGACCTGCTCCGCCCCGACCCGCTCGGCCGCGTAGAGGGCCAGCTCGAGGAAGGCGGCGCCGGGGAGCAGAACCGTGCTGGCGACGGCGTGGTCGGCGAGCCAGGGGTGGGTGGCGAGCGAGAGGCGGCCGGTGAAGACGGTCTCCTCGCGTCCGGCCAGGGAGACGATCGCGCCGAGCAGAGGGTGCTCGGCGGCCGCCTGTCCGGCCGAGGCCGGGTCGGCGCCGCCGCCCCCGCCGCTCAACCAGTAGCGCTTGCGCTGGAAGGGGTAGGTCGGCAGCGGCACGCGCTTGGCGCCCGAGCCGGCGAAGAAGCGCTGCCACTCGACCTCCACCCCGGCGGCGTGGGCCTCGCCCAGGGAGAGGGCGAAGCGGGTGGCGGGGTCCTCCTCGCGTCGCAGGGTGCCCTGCACGTGGGCATCGAGCTCGGCGGCCTCGATCGCTTCGGCGATCCCGAAGGAGAGCACCGGATGGGGGGAGATCTCGATCAGGTGGGAGCGTCCCTGCCCCAGCAGGGACTCGATCACCGGGTTGAAGAGGACGGTCTCGCGGAGGTTTCGGTACCAGTAGGAGGCGTCCATCTGCGCGGTGTCGATCGGCTCGCCGGTGAGGGTGGAGTGAAGCGGGACCTCAGAGGTGGTGGGTGAGATCGGGGCGAAGGCCTCCAGCAGCTCGTCCTTCAGCTGCTCGATCTGGGATGAGTGGGCGGCGTAGTCGACGGCGATCCGCTTCGCCCTGATCTCCTTGGCCTCACAGGCTGCGATCAGCTCCTCGATCGCCTCGGGCTCTCCGGAGACGGCCTGCGTGCGTGGGCCGTTGATCGCCGCCAGGGAGATCCGCTCGCCGTGGGGCTCGAGCAGCTCTTCGAGATCTGCCACCGGCAGCGATACCGAGGCCATCGCCCCCTTGCCGGCGATCCTGGTCATCGCCTTGGAGCGCAGGGCGATCACCCGGGCGGCGTCCTGGAGGGAAAGCGCTGCGGCGATGTGGGCCGCGGCGACCTCTCCCTGGGAGTGGCCGATGACGAGAGAGGGCTTCACCCCGCAGGCTTCCCAGAGGCGCGCCAGGGAGACCATCGTCGCGAAGAGCGCCGGCTGGACGACGTCGAGGCGCTCCATCCACTTGCCGTCCTCCTCTCTCAAGACCTCGGTCAAAGACCAATCGACGTAGGGGTCGAGGGCCGCCTCGCACCGCTCGATGCTCCCGGCGAAGACCGGGCTCGCCTCAATCAACCCCAGCGCCATCCGCGCGTACTGCGACCCCTGCCCGCCGAAGGCGAAGACGGGGCCCTGGGCGCTTGCGGTGCGCTTTATCCGGTCATAGACGAGATAAGGCGCACCGGAACCGCTCTCGCCGGTGGCCAGGGCGTCTAGGGCGCTCAGTAGCTGGTTGCGCTCCGTCCCGACCGCTACGGCTCGGTGCTCGAACTTCGCTCTGGTTGTTGCCAACGAGTACGCCGTGTCGGTCAGGCCCTGGTCGGGGTGCTCGCGCAGGTGCGTCGCCAACCTTGCGGCCGACTCGCGCAGGGCCGGCTCCGATTTGGCCGAGAGGGCGAGGGGGACGACACCCGCCAGCGGCTGGGGCCCCTGCTCCCCACCACTCTCCACGGTCGCCGCGGACTCCGGGCCCTGCTCGAGGATCAGGTGGGCGTTGGTGCCGGAGAGGCCGAAGGAGGAGACGGCAGCCCTCCTCGGGCGTCCGTTCGCCTCCCAGGGCTCGGCCTCGGTGAGCAGCTCGATCTCGCCCACCTCCCAATCGACCTTCGAGGAGGGCGCGTCGACGTGCAGGGTCTTCGGCATCAGGCCGGCGCGCATCGCCATCACCGCCTTGATCACGCCGCCGACCCCGGCGGCGGCCTGGGCGTGGCCGATGTTCGACTTGAGCGAGCCGAGCTTCAGCGGTGTCTCGCGCTCCTGGCCGTAGGTGGCGAGCAGGGCGCCCGCCTCGATCGGGTCGCCCAGGGTGGTGCCGGTGCCGTGGGCCTCGACCATGTCGACGTCCTTCGGCTCGAGGCGGGCGTTGGCCAGGGCCTGGCGGATCACCCGCTCCTGGGAGGGGCCGTTCGGCGCGCTGAGCCCGTTGGAGGCGCCGTCCTGGTTGATCGCCGAGCCGCGGATCGTCGCCAGCACCCGGTGGCCGTTGGCCTCGGCGTCGGAGAGGCGCTCGAGGACGAGCAGGCCGGCGCCTTCCGAGAAGCCGGTGCCGTCGGCCGCCTCGGCGAAGGACTTGCAGCGCCCGTCGGGAGCGAGGCCGCCCTGGGGGGCGAAGGCGGCGAAGACCGAGGGAGTTGCGAGGACGATCGTGCCGCCGGCCAGCGCCAGCTCGCACTCCCCCCCGCTCAGCGCCCGGGAGGCGAGGTGGATCGCGACCAGCGAGGAGGAGCAGGCGGTGTCGACCGAGATCGCCGGGCCCTCGAGGCCGAGCGTGTAGGCGACGCGGCCGGAGACGATGCTGCCGGTCAGCGCCGGCGAGAAGCCGAGGCTGGTCGAGCCGTAGTCCTGGGAGCTGATCCCGGCGAAGACGCCAGCCGGCTCGCCGCGCAGCGAGGCGGGGTCGATGCCGGCGTCTTCGAGCGCCTCCCAGGCGCCTTCGAGCAGGAGGCGCTGCTGCGGGTCGACGACCAGCGCCTCGCGCGGGCTGATGCCGAAGAACTCGGGGTCGAAGTCGCCGGGCGCCTCGAGAAAGCCGCCGGCCATCGCGTACTCGGCGGTCTCGCCGTCGGCGCCGGGCGGACCGTCGAGGCGCTCGATCTGCCAGCCGCGGTCGCGGGGGAACTCCGAGATCCCATCGCGTCCCTCCGCGACCAGCTCCCAGAGCTCGCGCGGCGAGGAGACCCCGCCGGGGTAGCGGCAGGACATGCCGACGATCGCGATCGGCTCCTCGCTCGCCTGGGCGCGGACGGCGGCGCGCCGCGCGGCGCCGATCACGGTCGCCTCGCCGAGCAGGTGGCCGGCCAGGGCGCGGGCCGAGGGGTAGTCGAAGATCACGGTGCGGGCGAGGCGCAGGCCGGTCGCCGCCTCGAGCTGGTTGTGCAGCTGCAGGGCGGCGAGCGAGTCGAAGCCGAGCTCCTGGAAGGCGCGGTCGGGGTCGACGTCAGCGGGGCCGGCGTGGCCGAGGACCGCCGCCGTGTGGGTGCGGACCAGCTCGAGGACGATCGCCTCGCGCTCGGCGGAGGGCGCCTCGGCGAGCCGTTGGGCGAGATCGCTGCCCGCCTGGGCGGCGCGCGGCGCGGCAGGGACGAGATTGCGCAGGACCGCGGGCAGGACGCCGCCCTCTGCCTGCGCCCGCAGGGCAGCGCCGTCGAAGGCGACCGGGGCGAGCAGCGACTCTGGGCGGGAGAGCGCCGCGTCGAGCAGCTCGAGGCCCCGCTCGGTCGGCAGCGGGCCGAAGCCGAGCCGGCGGCGCACCCGCTGGGCGAAGCGCTCGACGTCCTCGCGCTCGGCGCCCTTCAGCGTCGTCTCTTCGAGCAGCTCCAACCAGAGGCCCCAGGCGAGCGAGGTGGCCGGCAGGCCCCGCGCGCGGCGGGCCGCGGCGAGCGCGTCGCAGAAGACGTTCCCGGCGGCGTAGGCGGCCTGGCCGGCGCCGCCGAGCAGGGCGGCGGCCGAGGAGAAGAGCAGGAAATGGGAGAGGTCGAGATCGGCGGCCAGCTCGTGCAGGTGGTGGGCGCCGTCGACCTTGGGGCGCATCACGGCGGCGAGCCGTTCGGGGTCGAGCGAGTCGAGCGTCGCGTCGTCGAAGACGGCCGCCGAGTGGACGACGGCGCCGAGCGGGCGGTCGGCCGGGATCGCCTCGATGACCTCGGCGAGCCGCTCGCGGTCGGCGACGTCGCAGGCGGCAATCGTCACCGCGGCTCCCAGCTCCTCCAGCTCGGCGCGCAGCTCGGCGACGCCGGGCGCCTCGGCCCCGCGGCGACCGAGCAGCAGCAGGTGGCGGGCGCCGTGGGCGGCGACGAGGTGGCGGGCGACGGCGGCGCCGATGCCGCCGGCGCCGCCGCTGATCAGGACCGTGCGCTCAGGATCGAGCGGGCGGGCCGGGTCCTCGACGGCGTCCGCCGGCGCGAGGCGCGGCGCCAGGGCGGCGCCCTCGCGGAGGGCGAGGAGCGGCTCGGCGGGCGCCAGGGCGAGGGCGGACGGCAGGGCGGCGGCCGAGCCGGCGCTCTGGTCGAGGTCAACGAGGCCGAAGCGCGAGGGGTGCTCGGAGCGGGCCGAGTGCAGGAGGCCGGCGAGCGGCGCGAGGGCGAGGTCCGGCGCCTCCTCCGGCGCGGCGGCGAGGGCGCCCTCGGTGAGCACGACGAGGCGCGCGGCAGCGAGCTCCCCGGCGGCGAGCCACTCCTGGGCGAGCTCCAGGGCTCGAGTGGCCGCAGCCCGCGCGGCGGCGGGCACGCTGTCCTCCGCCGCGCCCCAGCCGCGAGCGTCGAGCAGGACCAGATCCGGGACGGGAGCGCCGGCGGCGATCGCCTCGCGCAGGGCTTCGAGGCCGTCATATCTCTCAGCGTCCTCGAGGCCGGCGATCTGCCGCTCGCCGAGGACGGCGGTCGGCTCGGACGCCGCGTCATCGGGCAGCGGGTCGAGCTCCTCCCATTCCATCGCGTAGAGCGAGGGACGGCCGGCGGCATCGTCCAGATCGTCGGCGACCGGCTCCCCGCCGAGCCGCAGGCCGTCGAGGGCGACGCCGCCGCCCAGCTGGTCCGCCCAGTAGCGCTTGCGCTGAAACGGGTAGGTGGGCAAGGGGACGCGCCGGGGCTCGGCGCCCTCGAAGAAGCGACCCCACTCGACCTTCGCCCCGGCCGCGTGGGCGGCGCCCAGGGCGAGAATCGCGGCCTCGGGCTCCGGGCGGCCCTCGCGCAGGGTGGGGATCAGCGCCGGGGGCTTCTCCTCGGCGGCCAGGCACTCCCCGGCCATCGCGGTGAGCACCGGGTCGGGACCGAGCTCGAGGAAGGTCGTGGCGCCGTTCGCGGCGAGGGTGGCGACCGAGTCGGCGAAGCGCACCGGGGCGCGCACGTGGGAGACCCAGTAGGCGGGGTCTGTGGCCTGCTTTGCGGTGAGGATCTCGCCGGTGAGGTTGGAGACGATCGGGACCCGGGGCTCGTGGTAGGCGAGGGAGCCGGCGAGCTCGGCGAAGGCCTCGGTCATCGGCTCGATCAGGGGCGAGTGGAAGGCGTGGGAGACCGCCAGGCGCTTGGTCTTCGTCCCTCTCTCGGACCAGTGGGCCTCCTGCGCTTCGATCGCCTCGGCCTCGCCGGAGATCACCGTGGAGACCGGCGAGTTGAGCGCGGCGATCGAGAGCTCTTGCTCCTGGCCCTCGATCGCCTCGGCGACCTCTCGCTCGGTTGCCCCGATCGCCAGCATCGCCCCACCGGTGGGCAGCGCCCCCATCAGCGCCCCGCGGGCGCAGATCAGCTTCGCGGCGTCGGGCAATGAGAGCACGCCGCTGATCTGGGCGGCCGAGATCTCGCCGACCGAGTGGCCGACGAGCAGCTCGGGTGAAAGGCCCCAGCTGGAGAGCAGGCGGTGCAGCGCGACGTGGGTGGCGAAGAGCGCGGGCTGGGCGTAGGTGGTGTCCTCGAGCAGCTCGGCCTCGGGGGAGCCGGGTGAGGCGAAGAGCAGCTCCTTGAGGGAGAGCTCCAGGTGGGGGTCGATCTGCTCGAGGACTTCCTCGAGGGCATCGGCGTAGGCGGGGTGGGTCTCATAGAGCTCCCTTCCCATGCCCGCCCGCTGGGAGCCCTGGCCGGTGAGCAGGTAGGCGGTGCGGCCGGTCCGCGCGCGGGCGCTCGCGACCGCCGCGGAGGGCTCCCCCGCGGCGAGCGCCTCCAGGGCGCCGAGCAGCTCCTCGCGCTCGGTCCCGACCGCCACCGCGCGGTGCTCGAAGGCGCTGCGCGTGCTCACCAGCGAGTACGCGGTGTCGAGCAGGGGCTGCTCGGGGTTGGCCTCGAGGTGGGCGGCCAGGCGAGCGGCCGACTCGCGCAGCGCCTCAGGCGATTTCGCCGAAAGGGCGAGGGGCAGCGCGGCGCCCGGGCCCCGGTCGCTGGGGGCGGCGGGGGTCGCTTCGCCCTGCTCGAGGATCAGGTGGGCGTTGGTGCCCGAGATGCCGAAGGAGGAGACCGCGGCGCGGCGCGGATGTCCGTTCGCCTCCCAGGGCTCGGCCTCGCGGAGCAGCTCGATCGCCCCGGCATCCCACTCGACCTTGGTCGAGGGCTGGTCGACGTGCAGCGTCTTTGGCATCCGCCCGGCGCGCATCGCCATCACCGCCTTGATCACCCCGCCGACTCCGGCGGCGGCCTGGGCGTGGCCGATGTTCGACTTCAGCGAGCCGAGGCGCAGCGGGGTCTCGCGGTCCTGGCCGTAGGTGGCGAGCAGGGCGGTCGCCTCGATCGGGTCCCCGAGCGTGGTGCCGGTGCCGTGGGCCTCGACCATGTCGACGTCCTTCGGCTCGAGGCGGGCGTTGGCCAGGGCCTGGCGGATCACCCGCTCCTGGGAGGGGCCGTTGGGGGCGGTCAGCCCGTTGGAGGCGCCGTCCTGGTTGACCGCGGAGCCGCGGATCGTGGCGAGGATCTCGTGGCCCTTGGCCTCGGCCTCTGAGAGGCGCTCCATGACCAGCACGCCGACGCCCTCCGACCAGGCGACCCCGTCGGCTGCCTCGGCGAAGGACTTCGAGCGCCCGTCGGGGGCGAGGCCCCTTTGCGCGCTGAAGACGGTGAACACGGTCGGGGTGGCGAGCACGGTGACCCCGCCGACCAGGGCCAGGGAGCACTCCCCCGCTCTGAGCGCCCCCGCGGCGAGGTGCATCGCCACCAGCGAGGAGGAGCAGGCGGTGTCGATCGTCATCGTCGGGCCCTCGAGGCCGAGGGCGTAGGCGACGCGCCCGGAGACGATCGAGGTGGTCATCCCCGCCGAGACGCCGAACTGGGGCGCCCCGTAGTCCTGATACATGACCCCGGCGTAGACCCCCGCGTCGGTGCCCTTCAGTGCGGCGGGGTCGATGCCGGCGTCCTCCAGCGCCTCCCAGGCGCCTTCGAGCAGCAGCCTTTGCTGGGGGTCGATGACCAGCGCCTCGCGGGGGGCGATGTTGAAGAACTCCGGGTCGAAGTCCCCGGGGGCCGCCAGGAAGCCGCCGTGGCGGGTGTAGGTGGTGCCGAAGGAGTTGGGGTCGGGGTCATAGAGGCGCTCGACGTCCCAGCCGCGGTCGGTGGGCAGCTCGGAGATCCCCTCGCGGCCCTCGGCGAGCATCCGCCAGAGCTCGGCCGGGGAGGCAACGCCGCCGGGGTAGCGGCAGGACATGCCGACGATCGCGATCGGCTCGTCTGTCGCCTGGGGGGCACCGACGGTGACCCTGGCCTGCCCGGGGGCGCCGATCCGCTCCAGCAGGTGGGCGGCCAGGGAGCGCGAGGAGGGGTAATCGAAGACGACGGTGGCGCCGAGGCGCACCCCGGCGGCGATCCCCAGGCGGTTCCTGAGTTCAAGCGCCGCCAGCGAGTCGAAGCCGAGCTCGCCGAAGGCGCGGTCGGGGTCGACCGCCTCGGCGGAGTCGTGGCCGAGCACCTCGGCCACCTGGGAGCGGACCAGCCCCAGCACCGCCTCGGAGCGCTCTGCCTCGCCCATGCGGGCGAGCTTGTGGGCGAGGGCGCCGCCCGGCTGGGACCTCCTCTTGGGGACCCGCACCAGGGAGGAGAGGATCGGCGGCAAGACGCCCAGGGCGCCCATCGCTCTGAGGCCCCGCGGGTCGGTGGCGATCGCCAGGGCCTCGGGGCGGCCCGAAGCCAGGGCGGCGTCGAGGAGGGCGAGGCCCTGCTCCCCGCTGAGCGCGTCGATCCCCAGCCGGCGCATCCGCTCGAGGTCGGCCTCCGTGAGCTCGGCGCCCATCCCCTCCCGCCAAAGGCCCCAGGCGATCGCGGTGGCGGGCAGTCCTTCGGCGCTTCTCCTCTGCGCGAGGGCGTCGAGGAAGGCGTTGGCGGCGGCGTAGTTGCCCTGGCCGGGGCCGCCCAGGGTCCCGGCGGCGGAGGAGAAGCAGACGAAGTGGGACAGCTCCGCCTCCCGGGTCAGCTCGTCAAGCGCGGTGGCGCCGGCGGCCTTGGGGGCCAGCACCGCCGCGAGGCGCTCGGGGGTGAGGTTCTCCACGGTGGCGTCATCGAGGGCGCCGGCGAGGTGGAAGACGGCGCCCAGGGGGCGGGACTTGGGGAGCTTGGCGAGCAGCGCCCGAAGCTGGGTGGGGTCCGACGCGTCGCAGGCCACCAGCTTGGCCTTGGCTCCGATCCCCTTCAGCTCTTCGACCAGCGCCTTGGCGCCGGGGGCCTTGCGGCCGCTTCTGCTTGCCAGCAGCAGGTGGCGGGCGCCGTGCTCGGCCACCAGGTGCCTGGCGGTCAGCGCCCCCAGGGCGCCGGTGGCGCCGGTGATCAGGACGGTCTTCTCGGGGTCCAGCGGTCGGGCGGCTTCGTCTCCCGCGGGCGGGGCGAGGCGCAGCGCCCTGGGGACGAGGGCTCGACCCTCGCGCAGGGCGAGCTGGGGCTCATCGGCCTGGGCGAGGGCCGCTCCCAGCGCCCCTTCGGAGGCATCGGAGCCGTCGGTGTCGATCAGCAGGAAGCTGCCGGGGTGCTCGGATTGGGCCGAGCGCGCCAGGCCCCAGATCGCCGCGGCGGCGGGGTCGGGGGACTCTGACTCGGTCGCGGCGATCGCTCCCTGGGTGAGGAGGGCGAAGCGATCCTCGGGGGATGGGTCCTCCCTTTGCAGCCAGGCCTGGATCGCCTCCAGGGCGGCGGCGGTGGCCCGCTCGGCGGCTTTGACCGGGTCGGCCTTCTTGGCCGGTCCCTCCCAGCGCCAGGTCTCGACCCTGCCCGCTTCGCTCTCGGCACCTGAGAGAGCGTGCTCGCGCCACTCGATCCCGAGCAGCCCCTGGCTTTGCGCCGGGACGCTCCGCAGCTGCTCGGCGGAGAGCGGGCGCAGGGCGAGCGAGCCGACCCGCGCCAGGCCCATGCCGCTCTCATCGCAGATCGCCAGCGAGAGCCGCTGCTCGCCCGCGGGCGCCAGGCGGACCCGCAGGGCGCGGGGGCCGGAGACCGCGACCGAGACCCCCTCCCAAGAGAAGGGCAGCGCCGGGCCCGCCTCCCCGTCGGCCATGGCGCCCAGGGCGATCGCGTGCAGGGCGGAGTCGAGCAGCGCGGGGTGGACCGCGAAGCGCGAGGCCTCGGGCTCCTGGGCCTCGGCCAGGGAGACCTCGGCGAAGAGCTCCTCGCCCGCCTTCCAGGCAGCGCTCAGCCCCTGGAAGGCGGGGCCGTACTCGAGGCCGGCCTCGGCGAGGCGGTCATAGAGGTACTCGGCGTCGAGCTCCTCGGCCCCCCGCGGCGGCCAGGCCCGCAGGGACTCGGGCGTCGGGGCGGGATCGTCGGAGAGCAGGCCCTCGGCGTTTAGCGCCCAGGGCAGCTCGTCCTCCTCCTCTGACTCGGGGCGCGAGAAGACGCGGATCTCGCGGGCGCCGTCCTCGGCCGGAGAGGAGACCGAGACCTGGACCTGCACGGCGCCGGTCTCGGGCAGGACGAGCGGCGCTTGCAGGGTGAGCTCGGCGACCTGCTCGGCGCCGAGCTGCTCGGCGGCTCGCAGGGCCAGCTCGAGGAAGGCGGTGCCGGGCAACAGGGCGGTGCCGCCCAGGGCGTGGTCGGCCAGCCAGGGGTGGGTGGCAAGCGAGAGGCGGCCGGTGAGCAGCGCCCCGTCCTCTTCTCCCGCCAGCGAGACGACGGCCCCCAGGAGCGGGTGGTCCGCGGGGGATTGACCCGACGCGCTCGGGTCCGCGGAGCCGGCCTCGGCGGAGAGCCAGTAGCGCTTGCGCTGAAACGGGTAGGTGGGCAAGGGGACGCGCCGGGGCTCGGCGCCCTCGAAGAAGCGACCCCACTCGACCTTGGCCCCGGCCGCGTGGGCGGCGCCCAGGGCGAGGATCGCGGCCTCGGGCTCCGGGCGGCCCTCGCGCAGGGTGGGGATCAAGGCGGGCGGGCGCTCCTCGGCTTGGAGGCACTCCCCGGCCATCGCGGTGAGCACCGGGTCGGGGCCGAGCTCGAGGAAGGTCGTGGCGCCGTTCGCGGCGAGGGTGGCGACCGAGTCGGCGAAGCGCACCGGGGCGCGCACGTGGGAGACCCAGTAGGCGGGGTCTGTGGCCTGCTTTGCGGTGAGGATCTCGCCGGTGAGGTTGGAGACGATCGGGACCCGGGGCTCGTGGTAGGCGAGGGAGCCGCCGAGCTCGGCGAAGGCCTCGGTCATCGGCTCGATCAGGGGCGAGTGGAAGGCGTGGGAGACCGCCAGGCGCTTGGTCTTCGTCCCTTTCTCGGACCAGAGGGCCTCCTGGGAGGAGATCGCCTGCTCGGCGCCGGAGATCACCGTGGAGACCGGCGAGTTGATCGCGGCGATCGAGAGCTCCTGCTCCTGGCCCTCGATCGCCTCGGCGACCTCTGCCTCGCCGGCCCCGATCGCCAGCATCGCCCCACCGGTGGGCAGCGCCCCCATCAGCGCCCCGCGGGCGCAGATCAGCTTCGCGGCGTCGGGCAATGAGAGCACGCCGGAGATCTGGGCGGCGGAGATCTCGCCGACCGAGTGGCCGACGAGCAGCTCGGGTGAAAGGCCCCAGCTGGAGAGCAGGCGGTGCAGCGCGAGGTGGGTGGCGAAGAGGGCGGGCTGGGCGTAGGCGGTGTCGTTCAGCAGCTCCGCCTCCTCGGTGCCGGGCTCGGCGAAGAGCAGGTCCTTGAGCGAGAGCTCCAGGTGGGGGTCGATCTGCTCGAGGACTTCCTCGAGCGCCTCGGCGTATGCGGGGTGGGTCTCATAGAGCTCCCTTCCCATGCCCGCCCGCTGGGAGCCCTGGCCGGTGAGCAGCCAGGCGGTGCGGCCGGTCCGCGCGCGGGCGCTCGCGACCGCCGCGGAGGGTTCGCCCGCGGCGAGCGCCTCCAGGGCGCCGAGCAGCTCCTCGCGCTCGGTCCCGACCGCCACCGCGCGGTGCTCGAAGGCGCTGCGCGTGCTCACCAGCGAGTACGCGGTGTCGAGCAGGGGCTGCTCGGGGTTGGCCTCGAGGTGGGCGGCCAGGCGAGCGGCCGACTCGCGCAGCGCCTCAGGCGATTTCGCCGAAAGGGCGAGGGGCAGCGCGGCGCCCGGGCCCCGGTCGCTGGGGGCGGCGGGGGTCGCTTCGCCCTGCTCGAGGATCAGGTGGGCGTTGGTGCCCGAGATGCCGAAGGAGGAGACCGCGGCGCGGCGCGGATGTCCGTTCGCCTCCCAGGGCTCGGCCTCGCGGAGCAGCTCGATCGCCCCGGCATCCCACTCGACCTTGGTCGAGGGCTGGTCGACGTGCAGCGTCTTTGGCATCCGCCCGGCGCGCATCGCCATCACCGCCTTGATCACCCCGCCGACTCCGGCGGCGGCCTGGGCGTGGCCGATGTTCGACTTCAGCGAGCCGAGGCGCAGCGGGGTCTCGCGGTCCTGGCCGTAGGTGGCGAGCAGGGCGGTCGCCTCGATCGGGTCCCCGAGCGTGGTGCCGGTGCCGTGGGCCTCGACCATGTCGACGTCCTTCGGCTCGAGGCGGGCGTTGGCCAGGGCCTGGCGGATCACCCGCTCCTGGGAGGGGCCGTTGGGGGCGGTCAGCCCGTTGGAGGCGCCGTCCTGGTTGACCGCGGAGCCGCGGATCGTGGCGAGGATCTCGTGGCCCTTGGCCTCGGCCTCTGAGAGGCGCTCCATGACCAGCACGCCGACGCCCTCCGACCAGGCGACCCCGTCGGCTGCCTCGGCGAAGGACTTCGAGCGCCCGTCGGGGGCGAGGCCCCTTTGCGCGCTGAAGACGGTGAACACGGTCGGGGTGGCGAGCACGGTGACCCCGCCGACCAGGGCCAGGGAGCACTCCCCCGCTCTGAGCGCCCCCGCGGCGAGGTGCATCGCCACCAGCGAGGAGGAGCAGGCGGTGTCGATCGTCATCGTCGGGCCCTCGAGGCCGAGGGCGTAGGCGACGCGCCCGGAGACGATCGAGGTGGTCATCCCCGCCGAGACGCCGAACTGGGGCGCCCCGTAGTCCTGATACATGACCCCGGCGTAGACCCCCGCGTCGGTGCCCTTCAGTGCGGCGGGGTCGATGCCGGCGTCCTCCAGCGCCTCCCAGGCGCCTTCGAGCAGCAGCCTTTGCTGGGGGTCGATGACCAGCGCCTCGCGGGGGGCGATGTTGAAGAACTCCGGGTCGAAGTCCCCGGGGGCCGCCAGGAAGCCGCCGTGGCGGGTGTAGGTGGTGCCGAAGGAGTTGGGGTCGGGGTCATAGAGGCGCTCGACGTCCCAGCCGCGGTCGGTGGGCAGCTCGGAGATCCCCTCGCGGCCCTCGGCGAGCATCCGCCAGAGCTCGGCCGGGGAGGCAACGCCGCCGGGGTAGCGGCAGGACATGCCGACGATCGCGATCGGCTCGTCTGTCGCCTGGGGGGCACCGACGGTGACCCTGGCCTGCCCGGGGGCGCCGATCCGCTCCAGCAGGTGGGCGGCCAGGGAGCGCGAGGAGGGGTAATCGAAGACGACGGTGGCGCCGAGGCGCACCCCGGCGGCGATCCCCAGGCGGTTCCTGAGTTCAAGCGCCGCCAGCGAGTCGAAGCCGAGCTCGCCGAAGGCGCGGTCGGGGTCGACCGCCTCGGCGGAGTCGTGGCCGAGCACCTCGGCCACCTGGGAGCGGACCAGCCCCAGCACCGCCTCGGAGCGCTCTGCCTCGCCCATGCGGGCGAGCTTGTGGGCGAGGGCGCCGCCCGGCTGGGACCTCCTCTTGGGGACCCGCACCAGGGAGGAGAGGATCGGCGGCAAGACGCCCAGGGCGCCCATCGCTCTGAGGCCCCGCGGGTCGGTGGCGATCGCCAGGGCCTCGGGGCGGCCCGAAGCCAGGGCGGCGTCGAGGAGGGCGAGGCCCTGCTCCCCGCTGAGCGCGTCGATCCCCAGCCGGCGCATCCGCTCGAGGTCGGCCTCCGTGAGCTCGGCGCCCATCCCCTCCCGCCAAAGGCCCCAGGCGATCGCGGTGGCGGGCAGTCCTTCGGCGCTTCTCCTCTGCGCGAGGGCGTCGAGGAAGGCGTTGGCGGCGGCGTAGTTGCCCTGGCCGGGGCCGCCCAGGGTCCCGGCGGCGGAGGAGAAGCAGACGAAGTGGGACAGCTCCGCCTCCCGGGTCAGCTCGTCAAGCGCGGTGGCGCCGGCGGCCTTGGGGGCCAGCACCGCCGCGAGGCGCTCGGGGGTGAGGTTCTCCACGGTGGCGTCATCGAGGGCGCCGGCGAGGTGGAAGACGGCGCCCAGGGGGCGGGACTTGGGGAGCTTGGCGAGCAGCGCCCGAAGCTGGGTGGGGTCCGACGCGTCGCAGGCCACCAGCTTGGCCTTGGCTCCGATCCCCTTCAGCTCTTCGACCAGCGCCTTGGCGCCGGGGGCCTTGCGGCCGCTTCTGCTTGCCAGCAGCAGGTGGCGGGCGCCGTGCTCGGCCACCAGGTGCCTGGCGGTCAGCGCCCCCAGGGCGCCGGTGGCGCCGGTGATCAGGACGGTCTTCTCGGGGTCCAGCGGTCGGGCGGCTTCGTCTCCCGCGGGCGGGGCGAGGCGCAGCGCCCTGGGGACGAGGGCTCGACCCTCGCGCAGGGCGAGCTGGGGCTCATCGGCCTGGGCGAGGGCCGCTCCCAGCGCCCCTTCGGAGGCATCGGAGCCGTCGGTGTCGATCAGCAGGAAGCTGCCGGGGTGCTCGGATTGGGCCGAGCGCGCCAGGCCCCAGATCGCCGCGGCGGCGGGGTCGGGGGACTCTGACTCGGTCGCGGCGATCGCTCCCTGGGTGAGGAGGGCGAAGCGATCCTCGGGGGATGGGTCCTCCCTTTGCAGCCAGGCCTGGATCGCCTCCAGGGCGGCGGCGGTGGCCCGCTCGGCGGCTTTGACCGGGTCGGCCTTCTTGGCCGGTCCCTCCCAGCGCCAGGTCTCGACCCTGCCCGCTTCGCTCTCGGCACCTGAGAGAGCGTGCTCGCGCCACTCGATCCCGAGCAGCCCCTGGCTTTGCGCCGGGACGCTCCGCAGCTGCTCGGCGGAGAGCGGGCGCAGGGCGAGCGAGCCGACCCGCGCCAGGCCCATGCCGCTCTCATCGCAGATCGCCAGCGAGAGCCGCTGCTCGCCCGCGGGCGCCAGGCGGACCCGCAGGGCGCGGGGGCCGGAGACCGCGACCGAGACCCCCTCCCAAGAGAAGGGCAGCGCCGGGCCCGCCTCCCCGTCGGCCATGGCGCCCAGGGCGATCGCGTGCAGGGCGGAGTCGAGCAGCGCGGGGTGGACCGCGAAGCGCGAGGCCTCGGGCTCCTGGGCCTCGGCCAGGGAGACCTCGGCGAAGAGCTCCTCGCCCGCCTTCCAGGCAGCGCTCAGCCCCTGGAAGGCGGGGCCGTACTCGAGGCCGGCCTCGGCGAGGCGGTCATAGAGGTACTCGGCGTCGAGCTCCTCGGCCCCCCGCGGCGGCCAGGCCCGCAGGGACTCGGGCGTCGGGGCGGGATCGTCGGAGAGCAGGCCCTCGGCGTTTAGCGCCCAGGGCAGCTCGTCCTCCTCCTCTGACTCGGGGCGCGAGAAGACGCGGATCTCGCGGGCGCCGTCCTCGGCCGGAGAGGAGACCGAGACCTGGACCTGCACGGCGCCGGTCTCGGGCAGGACGAGCGGCGCTTGCAGGGTGAGCTCGGCGACCTGCTCGGCGCCGAGCTGCTCGGCGGCTCGCAGGGCCAGCTCGAGGAAGGCGGTGCCGGGCAACAGGGCGGTGCCGCCCAGGGCGTGGTCGGCCAGCCAGGGGTGGGTGGCAAGCGAGAGGCGGCCGGTGAGCAGCGCCCCGTCCTCTTCTCCCGCCAGCGAGACGACGGCCCCCAGGAGCGGGTGGTCCGCGGGGGATTGACCCGACGCGCTCGGGTCCGCGGAGCCGGCCTCGGCGGAGAGCCAGTAGCGCTTGCGCTGAAACGGGTAGGTGGGCAAGGGGACGCGCCGGGGCTCGGCGCCCTCGAAGAAGCGACCCCACTCGACCTTGGCCCCGGCCGCGTGGGCGGCGCCCAGGGCGAGGATCGCGGCCTCGGGCTCCGGGCGGCCCTCGCGCAGGGTGGGGATCAAGGCGGGCGGGCGCTCCTCGGCTTGGAGGCACTCCCCGGCCATCGCGGTGAGCACCGGGTCGGGGCCGAGCTCGAGGAAGGTCGTGGCGCCGTTCGCGGCGAGGGTGGCGACCGAGTCGGCGAAGCGCACCGGGGCGCGCACGTGGGAGACCCAGTAGGCGGGGTCTGTGGCCTGCTTTGCGGTGAGGATCTCGCCGGTGAGGTTGGAGACGATCGGGACCCGGGGCTCGTGGTAGGCGAGGGAGCCGGCGAGCTCGGCGAAGGCCTCGGTCATCGGCTCGATCAGGGGCGAGTGGAAGGCGTGGGAGACCGCCAGGCGCTTGGTCTTCGTCCCTTTCTCGGACCAGAGGGCCTCCTGGGAGGAGATCGCCTGCTCGGCGCCGGAGATCACCGTGGAGACCGGCGAGTTGATCGCGGCGATCGAGAGCTCCTGCTCCTGGCCCTCGATCGCCTCGGCGACCTCTGCCTCGCCGGCCCCGATCGCCAGCATCGCCCCACCGGTGGGCAGCGCCCCCATCAGCGCCCCGCGGGCGCAGATCAGCTTCGCGGCGTCGGGCAATGAGAGCACGCCGGAGATCTGGGCGGCGGAGATCTCGCCGACCGAGTGGCCGACGAGCAGCTCGGGTGAAAGGCCCCAGCTGGAGAGCAGGCGGTGCAGCGCGAGGTGGGTGGCGAAGAGGGCGGGCTGGGCGTAGGCGGTGTCGTTCAGCAGCTCCGCCTCCTCGGTGCCGGGCTCGGCGAAGAGCAGGTCCTTGAGCGAGAGCTCCAGGTGGGGGTCGATCTGCTCGAGGACTTCCTCGAGCGCCTCGGCGTATGCGGGGTGGGTCTCATAGAGCTCCCTTCCCATGCCCGCCCGCTGGGAGCCCTGGCCGGTGAGCAGCCAGGCGGTGCGGCCGGTCCGCGCGCGGGCGCTCGCGACCGCCGCGGAGGGTTCGCCCGCGGCGAGCGCCTCCAGGGCGCCGAGCAGCTCCTCGCGCTCGGTCCCGACCGCCACCGCGCGGTGCTCGAAGGCGCTGCGCGTGCTCACCAGCGAGTACGCGGTGTCGAGCAGGGGCTGCTCGGGGTTGGCCTCGAGGTGCGCGGCCAGGCGAGCGGCCGACTCGCGCAGCGCCTCAGGCGATTTCGCCGAAAGGGCGAGGGGCAGCGCGGCGCCCGGGCCCCGGTCGCTGGGGGCGGCGGGGGTCGCTTCGCCCTGCTCGAGGATCAGGTGGGCGTTGGTGCCCGAGATGCCGAAGGAGGAGACCGCGGCGCGGCGCGGATGTCCGTTCGCCTCCCAGGGCTCGGCCTCGCGGAGCAGCTCGATCGCCCCGGCATCCCACTCGACCTTGGTCGAGGGCTGGTCGACGTGCAGCGTCTTTGGCATCCGCCCGGCGCGCATCGCCATCACCGCCTTGATCACCCCGCCGACTCCGGCGGCGGCCTGGGCGTGGCCGATGTTTGACTTCAGCGAGCCGAGGCGCAGCGGGGTCTCGCGGTCCTGGCCGTAGGTGGCGAGCAGGGCGGTCGCCTCGATCGGGTCCCCGAGCGTGGTGCCGGTGCCGTGGGCCTCGACCATGTCGACGTCCTTCGGCTCGAGGCGGGCGTTGGCCAGGGCCTGGCGGATCACCCGCTCCTGGGAGGGGCCGTTGGGGGCGGTCAGCCCGTTGGAGGCGCCGTCCTGGTTGACCGCGGAGCCGCGGATCGTGGCGAGGATCTCGTGGCCCTTGGCCTCGGCCTCTGAGAGGCGCTCCATGACCAGCACGCCGACGCCCTCCGAGAACCCGGTGCCGTCCGCCGCCTCGGCAAAGGACTTGCAGCGGCCGTTCGGCGCCAGGCCGCGCTGCAGGCTGAAGGCGGTGAAGACCGAGGGCGTCGCCAGCACGGTGACGCCTCCCGCCAACGCCAGGCTGCACTCGCCGCTGCGCAGCGCCCCGGCAGCCAGGTGCATTGCCACCAGTGAGGAGGAGCAGGCGGTGTCGATCGTCATCGCCGGGCCCTCCAGACCCAGCGTGTAGGCGAGACGCCCGGCGACGACGCTGCCCATCGTCCCGGCCGAAAGGCCGTACTCGGGCGCACCGTAGTCCTGGCCGCTGATCCCGGCGAAGACCCCAGCCGGTTCGCCGCGCAACGCGACCGGGTCGATGCCCGCTTCCTCGAGCGCGGCCCAGGCGGTTTCGAGCAGGAGCCGCTGCTGGGGGTCCATGATCGTCGCCTCGTTGGGATTGACGCTGAAGAACGCGGCATCGAACTCGGCCGCGTCGGGGAGAAAGCCGCCGTCGCGCGCGTAGCTGGTGCCGAGCTTGTCGGGGTCCGGGTCGTAGAGGCGGCCGAGATCCCAGCCGCGGTCGGTCGGGAAGCCGGCGATCGCGTCGCGACCCTCGGCGACCGCCTTCCAGAGATCGGCGGGCGAGCCGATCCCGCCCGGGTAGCGGCAGGACATGCCGACGATCGCGATCGGCTCTTCGCTTGCCCGCGACCGAACCGCGGCCCGCGCCGGCAGGCCCGAGGCGCCCACCTTGTCGAGCAGGTGGGCAGTGAGCGCGGCGGCGCTCGGGTGGTCGAAGACGACGGTCGCCGAGAGCCGCACCCCGGTGGCGGCGCCCAGGCGGTTGCGCAGCTCGAGTGCCGCAAGCGAGTCGAAGCCGAGCTCGCGGAAGGCGCGCGCCGCATCGATCTGCTCGGCCGAGGCGTCGCCAAGCACCGCCGCGGCCTCGGCGCGAACGATCTCCAGCACGGCGGCCTCGCGCTCCGCCTCGGGCAGAGCGGCCAGCCTCCTGGCCAGCGAGCCCCCCGCGGCGGCGCGGCGGCGCGGCACGCGGACGAGTCCGCCGAGCACCGGCGGCAGGACGCCGAGCTTGGCCATGCGGCGCAGCCCGTCGGAATCGATCTCGATCGCCAGCGGGTCGGGACGCTCGGCGATCAGCGCCTGGTCGAGGAAGCCGAGGGCCCGCTCGCTGGAGAGCGGGGCGACGCCGAGGCGACGCATGCGGTCCAGGTCGGCCTCGGTCAGCTTCGCGGTCAGCTCGCTCTCCGCCTGCCAGAGTCCCCAGGCGATCGACGTACCGGGCAGCCCTTCCGCCCGGCGCCCGCGTGCGAGCGCGTCGCAGAAGGCGTTGGCCGCCGCGTAGTTGCCCTGACCCGGCCCGCCGAGGGTCCCGGCGGCCGACGAGAAGACGACGAAGGCGGAGAGGCCGGCGTCGCGGGTCAGCTCGTGCAGGTGCCAGGCGGCGTCGACCTTGGGGGCGAAGACCGGGTCGAGCCGCTCGGGGCCGAGCGCCTCGACCGTGGCGTCGTCGAGGGCGCCGGCGAGATGGAAGACGGCGCCCAGCGGCCGGTCCCCCGGCAGGCCGCCGAGCAGTGCCTCGAGCTGCCCGCGGTCGGAGACGTCGCAGGCGACGATCGTCACCTCGGCGCCCCGCGACTCGAGCTCGGCCTTGAGCTCCGGGGCACCCGCGGCGGCCTCGCCCGAGCGACTGACGAGCAGCAGCCGGCGGGCGCCGTGGGCGGCCACCAGGTGCCTCGCGGTGAGCGCGCCGAGGGTGCCGGTGGCGCCGCTGACCAGCACCGTGCGCTCGGGGTCGATCGGCCGCGGGATCTCGAGCACGACCTTGCCGACGTTGCGGCCCTCGCGCAGGTGCCGGAAGGCCTCGGGAGCGCGGCACAGGTCCCAGGTGGCGATCGGCGAGTGGGAGAGCTCGCCGGCCTCGAGCAGCTCGAAGGCCTCGGCAAGCAGCTCGCCGATCCGTTGCGGACCGGCCTCGGCGAGGTCGAAGGCCCTGTAGGAGACGCCGGGACGGGCGACCGCGAGCTGCTCGGGATCGCGGATATCGGCCTTGCCCATCTCGATGAAGCGGCCGCCGCGTGGCAGCAGGTCGAGCGAGGCGTCGAGCAGCACGCCGGTCAGCGCGTTGAGGATCACGTCCATTCCCTCGCCGCCGGTCTGCTCCAAGAAGCGCTCCCTGAAGGCGGCATCGCGCGAGGAGGCGATCCGCTCGGCGGGGATGCCGAGCCCTTCGAGGACCTCCCGCTTGGCCGGGCTCGCGGTGGCGTAGACCTCGGCGCCGATGCGCTTGGCAACGCCGATCGCGGCCATGCCTACGCCGCCGGCGCCGGCGTGGATCAGGACCCGCTCCCCCTCCCTCAGCCCGGCGAGGTCGCCGAGCCCGTACAGGGCGGTGCCGAAGACGACCGGGACGGCGGCGGCCCGCGCCAAGCTCCAGCCTTCCGGAACGCGGACGAGGAGCGCGCGCTCGGCGACCGCGCCCGGGGCGAAAGCCCCGCCGATCAGGCCGGCGACGCGGTCCCCGGGGGCGAGATCGGTGACCGCCTCGCCCACTTCGGCGACGACCCCGGCTCCTTCGCTGCCGATCTCGGCGGCGCCCGGGTACTGGCCGAGGGCGATCAGCACGTCGCGGAAGTTGAGCCCCGCGACGCGCATCTCGATCCGCGCCTCGGTGGGGCCGAGCGGCTCGGCGGCGCGCGAATCGGGCACCAGGGCCAGGCCGTCGAGGGTGCCGGGCTCGACCGCGTCGAGCCGCCAGGCGCCCGCCGGTGGCAGCAGCGGCTCGCCCGCCGCCGGCAACCGCGCCGCGCGGGGGACGAAGGCAACGCCCTCGCGCAGGGCGAGCTGCGGCTCTTCCGCCAGGGCGAGGGCCGCGCCGAGGGCTTCCTCCGACGCCTCCGTCCCGTCGGTGTCGACCAGGACGATGCTCCCCGGGTGCTCGGACTGCGCCGAGCGCACCAGGCCCCAGACCGCCGCCCGCGCCGGGTCGGGGGACTCGCCGGTCGCCGCGGCGACCGCTCCCTGCGTGAGGATCGCCAGCCGGCCCACGCCGGCGGCGCCGTCACCGCCGAGCCACGCCTGGATCGCCTCCAGCGCCGCGGCCGTCGCCTGCCTGGCGCCAAGCGTGGGATCGAGCCCCGTCGCCGGCGTCGGGCAGCGCCAGACCTCGACCCGGGCCGCGTCGCCGGGCCCCTCCAGGGCTCGCTCGCTCCACTCGATCCCCATCAGGCCGGCCGGGCCGGCGGTCTGCGAGGAGTGCAGGGACGCGGCCGAGACCGGGCGCAGGGAGAGCGAATCGACGCGCGCGATCCCGAGCCCGGCAGCGTCCGCCAGAGCAAGCGAGACGCCGTGCTCGCCGGCGGGGGCCAGCTTGACGCGCAGCGCCGCGGCACCGCTCACGGCGACCGAGACCCCGGTCCAGGCGAAGGGCAGCGCCGCGCCGCCCCCGGTGCCGATCGGCGTCTCGCCCAGGGCGATCGCGTGCAGGGCGGAGTCGAGCAGGGCGGGGTGCAGCGAGAACCGCCCGGCGGAGGCGCCCTGCTCCTCACCGAGCGAGACCTCGGCCAGAATCTCCTCGCCGCGCCGCCAGGCCCCGGTCAGCCCCTGGAAGGCGGGCCCGTACTCGAGGCCGACCTCCGCCAGGCGGTCGTAGAGATACTCGGTGTCGAGCGGCTCGGCGCCCGCGGGTGGCCAGCTCTCAAGCGACTCGGGCATCGCCGAGGCCTCCTCGGAGAGCAGACCCTCGGCGTGGAGCATCCAGGGCGCCTCCTCGACCGCGGGCGCGTCGGGACGCGAGTGGATACGAACCCGGCGGCCGCCGTCCTCCTCGGGGGAGGCGACCGAAACCTGGAACTGGACCGCCCCATCCTCGGGGAGGACCAGCGGCGCCTGCAGGGTCAGCTCCTCGACCTGCTCCGCCCCGACCCGCTCGGCGGCGTAGAGGGCCAGCTCGAGGAAGGCGGTGCCGGGGAGCAGAACCGTGCCGGCGACGGCGTGGTCGGCGAGCCAGGGGTGGGTGGCGAGCGAGAGGCGGCCGGTGAAGACGGTCTCCTCGCGGCCGGCGAGCTCGACGACCGCGCCGAGCAGCGGGTGCTCGGCGGATGCCTGCCCGGCGGCGGCGAGGTCGGCCGTGCCGCCCCCCTGATTCAACCAGTAGCGCTTGCGCTGGAAGGGGTAGGTCGGCAGCGGCACGCGCTTGGCGCCCGAGCCGGCGAAGAAGCGCTGCCACTCGACCTCCACCCCGGCGGCGTGGGCCTCGCCCAGGGAGAGGGCGAAGCGGGTGGCGGGGTCCTCCTCGCGGCGCAGGGTGCCCTGCACGTGGGCATCGAGCTCGGCGGCCTCGATCGCTTCGGCGATCCCGAAGGAGAGCACGGGATGGGGGGAGATCTCGATCAGGTGGGAGCGGCCCTGCCCCAGCAGGGACTCGATCACCGGGTTGAAGAGGACGGTCTCGCGGAGGTTTCGGTACCAGTAGGAGGCGTCCATCTGCGCGGTGTCGATCGGCTCGCCGGTGAGGGTGGAGTGAAGCGGGACCTCCGAGGTGGTGGGTGAGATCGGGGCGAAGGCCTCCAGCAGCTCGTCCTTGAGCTGCTCGATCTGGGATGAGTGGGCGGCGTAGTCGACGGCGATCCGCTTCGCCCTGATGTCTCGCTCCTCACAGGCTGCGATCAGCTCCTCGATCGCCTCGGGCTCGCCGGAGACGGCCTGCGTGCGTGGGCCGTTGATCGCCGCCAGGGAGATCCGCTCGCCGTGGGGCTCGAGCAGCTCTTCGAGATCTGCCACCGGCAGCGATACCGAGGCCATCGCGCCCTTGCCGGCGATCCCGGTCATCGCCTTGGAGCGCAGGGCGATCACCCTGGCGGCGTCATCCAGGGAGAGCGCTGCGGCGATGTGGGCCGCGGCGACCTCCCCCTGGGAGTGGCCGATGACGAGAGAGGGCTTCACCCCGCAGGCTTCCCAGAGGCGCGCCAGGGAGACCATCGTGGCGAAGAGCGCGGGTTGGACGACGTCGAGGCGCTCCATCCACTTGCCGTCCTCCTCTCTCAAGACCTCGGTCAAAGACCAATCGACGTATGGGTCGAGAGCCGCCTCGCACTGCTCGATCGACCTGGCGAAGACCGGGCTCGCCTCGATCAACCCCAGCGCCATGCGCGCGTACTGCGACCCCTGCCCGCCGAAGGCGAAGACGGGGCCCTGGGCGGTTGCGGTGCGCCTTTGCCCCTCGATGAGGTGCAAAGGCGCACCGGAGGGGCCGCCGGCGCTCGCTCCGGCGGCCAGGGCGTCCAGGGAGGTGAGCAGCTCATTGCGCTCGGCGGCTACGGCCACGGCCCGGTGCTCGAAGGCACTGCGGGTCGCTACCAGCGAGTAGGCCGTGTCGGTCAGGCCCTGGTCGGGGTGCTCGCGCAGATGGTTGGCCAACCTTGCGGCGCTCTGGCGCAGGGCCGGCTCCGATTTGGCCGAGAGGGCGAGGGGGAATGGACCGTTGAGGGTTTCGGTCCTCCCCTCGCCCTCCGCGGCCTCGACCGGAGTCGGGCCCTGCTCGAGGATCAGGTGGGCGTTGGTGCCGCTGGCGCCGAAGGAGGAGACGGCGGCGCGGCGCGGGCGCTCGCCGGCCTCCCAGGGCTCGGCCTCGGCGAGCAGCTCGACCGCGCCGCTGTCCCAGTCGACCTTGGAGGAGGGCGCGTCGACGTGCAGGGTCTTCGGCATCGTGCCGGCTCGCATCGCGAGCACCGCCTTGATCACGCCGCCGACCCCGGCGGCCGCCTGGGTGTGGCCGATGTTGGACTTGAGCGAGCCGAGGCGCAGCGGACGCTCCCGCCCCTGGCCGTAGGTGGCGAGCAGGGCGCCGGCCTCGATCGGGTCGCCGAGCGTGGTGCCGGTGCCGTGCGCCTCGACCATGTCGACGTCGTTCGCCGTCAGCCGGGCGTTGGCCAGGGCCTGGCGGATGACCCGCTCCTGAGAGGGGCCGTTCGGGGCGGTGAGCCCGTTGGAGGCGCCGTCCTGGTTGATCGCCGAGCCGCGGATCGTCGCCAGCACCCGGTGGCCGGCGGCCTCGGCGTCGGAGAGGCGCTCGAGCACGAGGACGCCGAGGCCCTCGGAGAAGCCGGTCCCGTCCGCCGCCTCGGCGAAGGACCGACAGCGGCCGTCCGGGGAGAGCCCGCGCTGGGCGCTGAAGGTGGTGAAGATCGAAGGCGTGGCCAGCACCGTGACGCCGCCGGCGAGCGCCAGCCCGCATTCCCCGCCGCGCAGCGCCTGTGAAGCGAGATGCAGCGCGACCAGCGAGGAGGAGCAGGCGGTGTCGATCGTCATCGCCGGCCCCTCGAGGCCAAGCGTGTAGGCGACGCGGCCGGCGACGATGCTGCCCCCCATCCCGGCCGAGACCCCGAACTCGGGTGCGCCGTAGTCCTGGCCGGCGATCCCGGCGAAGACGCCGGCCTGCTCGCCGCGCAGCGTCGCCGGGTCGATGCCGGCGTCCTCGAGCGCCTCCCAGGCCGCTTCCAGGAGGAGGCGCTGCTGGGGGTCGAGAACCGGCGCCTCCGCGGGCAGGACGCCGAAGAACCGGGCGTCGAACTCGCCCGCGTCGTAGAGGAAGCCGCCGTGGCGGGCGTAGCTCGTGCGGAAGCCGTCGGCGTCCGGGTCGTGCAGGCGCTCGAGGTCCCAGCCGCGGTCGGCCGGGAACTCGGCGATCGCGTCTCGACCCTCGGCGACCAGCTCCCAGAGCCCGGCCGGCGAGCCGACGCCGCCCGGGTAGCGGCAGGCCATGCCGACGATCGCGATCGGCTCATCGCTCGTTTGAGAGGTGCGAACGGCGACGCGCTCGAGCGGTCCGGCGGCGGAGACCTGGGCCACCAGATGCCCCGCCAGCGCCGCCGCCGAGGGGTAGTCGAAGACCGCGGTCGAGGAGAGCCGCACCCCGCTCGCCTCGCCGAGGCGGTTGCGCAGCTCAAGCGCGGCGAGCGAGTCGAAGCCGAGCTCTGAGAAGGCGCGCTCGGGCTCGATCTCGGTCGCCGAGGAGTGACCGAGCACCGCGGCGGCCTCGGTGCGGACCAGCTCCAAGACCGCGGCCGGGCGCTCCGCCTCAGACAGCTCGGCGAGGCGGCGGGCGAGGGCGCCGGCCTGGGCGGCGCGCTTGCGCGGCGTGCGCACCAGCCCCGAGAGGATCGGCGGCATGACTCCCAGGGAGGCGATCTTGCGCAGCCCGGTGGGGTCGAGGTCGATCGCCAGCGCCTCGGCGCGCTCGGCGCCGATCGCCCGGTCGAGCAGGGCGAGCCCCCGCTCGACCGAGAGCGGGGAGATGCCGGCCCGCCCGAGGCGCTCGGCGTCTGCCTCGGTGAGCTCGGCGCCCATGCCAGCCCCGGCCCAAAGGCCCCAGGCGATCGAGGTGGCGGGCAGCCCTTCGGCCCGGCGTCTCTGGGCGAGGGCATCGAGGTAGGCGTTGGCGGCGGCGTAGTTGCCCTGCCCGGGGCTGCCCAGGGTGCCCGCGGCCGAGGAGAAGCAGACGAAGTGGGTGAGCGCGATGCCCTCGCTGAGCTCGTGCAGGTGGCGGGCGGCGTCTGCCTTGGGGGCGAAGACGGCGCCCAGGCGCTCGGGGGTGAGCGAGTCGAGGGTCGCGTCCTCGAGCGCCCCGGCGAGGTGGAAGACGGCGCCCAGGGGGTGCTCGGGGGGGATCGAGTCGAACAGGGCCTCCAGCTGGGCGCGATCGGCGACGTCGCAGGCGGCGATCGTCGCGGTGGCGCCCAGCTGCTCGAGCTGGGCCCGCAGCTCGGCGGCGCCCTCGGCTTCCTCTCCGGAGCGAGAGGCGAGCAGCAGGTGACGAGCGCCGTGGGCTTCGGCGAGGTGCTTTGCGGTGAGCGCCCCGAGGCCGCCGGTGGCGCCGCTGATCAGCACGGTGCGCTCGGGGTCGATGCCCGGTGCGATCTCGAGCACGAGCTTGCCGACGTTGCGTCCCTCGCGCAGGTGGCGGAAGGCCTCGGGGGCGCGGCGCAGGTCCCAGGTGGCGATCGGGGAGTGCTGCAGCTCGCCGGCCTCGAGCATGTCGACCGCCTCGGCGAGCAGCTCGGCGGAGCGCTCGGGCCCCGCTTCGATCAGGTCGAAGGGCAGGTAGGAGACGCCGGAGTGCTCGGCGGCGACCACCTCGGGGTCGCGGACGTCTGCCTTGCCCATCTCCAAGAAGCGCCCGCCCCCGGGCAGCAGATCGAGGGAGGCGTCGAGCAGCTCGCCGGTCAGCGCGTTGAGGATCACGTCCATCCCCTCGCCGCCGCTCTGCTCCAAGAAGCGCTCCCTGAAGGCGGCGTCGCGCGAGGAGGCGATCCGCTCGGCGGGGATGCCGAGTCCTTCGAGGACCTCCTGCTTGGCCGGGCTGGCGGTGGCGTAGACCTCGGCGCCGATGCGCTTGGCAATGGCGATCGCCGCCATGCCGACGCCGCCCGCGCCGGCGTGGATCAAGACCCGCTCGCCGGACTTCAGGGAGGCGAGGTCCCCCAGGGCGTAGAGCGCGGTGCAAAAGACGACCGGGACGGCGGCTGCCTGGACGAAGGAGAAGTCCTCTGGGACCCCGATCAGCTGGGAGCGCTCGGCCACCGCGAGCGGGGCGAAGGCCTCGCCCAGCATGCCCATCACACGGTCTCCCGGGGAGAGGTCGGCGACCCGCTCTCCGACCTCGGTGACGATCCCCGCCCCTTCTGAGCCGATGCTCGCCTCGCCGGGATAGTGCCCGAGGGCGATCAAGACGTCTCTGAAGTTGAGCCCCGCGGCGCGCATCGCGATGCGGACCTCGGTGGGGCCGAGCGGCCCCGCGGCGCGGGGACTCTCGACCAGGGCGAGGCCCTCCAGGGTGCCGCGCCGCTCGGAGTCAAGCCGCCAGGGGCCGGGCGGGGGCAGCAGGGCATCGCCGGGGAGGGGCAGCGGGGCGGCGCGGGGGATCAGCGCGGCGCCCTCGCGCAGGGCGAGCTGGGACTCCTGCTCTTGGGCGAGCGCCTTCTCCAGGGCCCGCTCGGAGGCATCGGTGGCGTCGCTGTCGATCACCAGGAAGCTGCCGGGGTGCTCTGCCTGGGCGCAGCGCACCAGGCCCCAGATCGCCGCCCCGGCCGGGTCGGGGGACTCGCCCTCGGTCGCGGCGACGGCGCCCTCGGTGATCAGCGCGAGGCGATCTTCCGGGGAGGGATCCTCGCGGGCGAGCCAGGCCTGGATCGCCTCCAGGGCGGCGGCGGCGGGGTCGCTCCCCTCCCCCGCGCCCGCCCAGCGCCAGGGCTCGGCGGGCGGGGCGGCGTCCTCTCCGAGCTCGGCCGCGCGCCAGGCGACGCCCAGCAGGCCGCTGCCGCGCGCGGGAGCGCCCTGCAACTGCGCCGCGGAGAGCGGGCGCAGGGCGAGCGAGGCGACCCTGCCCAGCGGGGCGCCGTCCGCGTCGGCAAGGCTCAGGGCGAGGCGGCCCTCCCCGGTGGGGGAGAGCCGCACGCGCAGGGCGCTCGGGCCGGCGGCGGCGAGCGAGGCCCCGCCCCAGGAGAAGGGCAGGGCGGGGCCCGCCTCGCCGCCGATCTCGATCCCGCCCAGGCCGAGCGCGTGAAGCGCGGAGTCAAGCAGCGCGGGGTGGATCGCAAAGCGGGTTGCCTCGGCCTCCTGGGCCTCAGCGAGGGAGACCTCGGCGAAGAGCTCCTCGCCCGCCTTCCAGGCCTTGCCCAGACCCTGGAAGGCGGGGCCGTACTCGAGGCCGAGCGCGGCGAGGTTGTCATAGAGGGACTCGGCATCGAGCGGCTCGGCTCCCTCGGGCGGCCATATCTCCAGGGGCTCGGGCGCAGCGGGGGGCTCCTCGGAGAGCAGGCCCTCGGCGTTCAGCGTCCAGGGCAGCTCCTCCTCATCTGACTCGGGGCGCGAGTAGAAGCGGATCTGGCGCTCGCCCTCCTCGCCGGGGGCCTCGACGGAGACCTGCAGCTGGACCGCGCCGGACTCCGGCAGGGCCAGGGGCGCCCGCAGGGTGAGCTCGGCGACCTGCTCGGCGCTCAACCGCTCGGCCACCCCGAGGGCGAGGTCGAGGAAGGCGGCGCCGGGCAAGAGCACCGTGCCCGCCAGCGCGTGGTCGGCCAGCCAGGGGTGAGTGGAGAGCGAGAGGCGACCCGAGAGCAGGACCTGCTCGCCGCCGGCGACCGAGACCAGGGCGCCGAGCAGCGGGTGCTCGGCCGAGGCGATCCCCATCGAGGCGGGGTCCCCGCCGAACGTCCCGGCGGAGAGCCAGTAGCGCTTGCGCTGAAACGGGTAGGTGGGCAAGGGGACGCGCCGGGGCTCGGCGCCCTCGAAGAAGCGACCCCACTCGACCTTGGCCCCGGCCGCGTGGGCGGCGCCCAGGGCGAGGAGGGCGGCCTCGGGCTCCGGGCGGCCCTCGCGCAGGGTGGGGATCAAGGCGGGCGGGCGCTCCTCGGCTTGGAGGCACTCCCCGGCCATCGCGGTGAGCACCGGGTCGGGGCCGAGCTCGAGGAAGGTCGTGGCGCCGTTCGCGGCGAGGGTGGCGACCGAGTCGGCGAAGCGCACCGGGGCGCGCACGTGGGAGACCCAGTAGGCGGGGTCTGTGGCCTGCTTTGCGGTGAGGATCTCGCCGGTGAGGTTGGAGACGATCGGGACCCGGGGCTCGTGGTAGGCGAGGGAGCCGGCGAGCTCGGCGAAGGCCTCGGTCATCGGCTCGATCAGGGGCGAGTGGAAGGCGTGGGAGACGGCGAGGCGCTTGGTCTTCGTCCCTCTCTCGGACCAGAGGGCCTCCTGGGAGGAGATCGCCTGCTCGGCGCCGGAGATCACCGTGGAGACCGGCGAGTTGAGCGCGGCGATCGAGAGCTCTTGCTCCTGGCCCTCGATCGCCTCGGCGACCTCTCGCTCGGTTGCCCCGATCGCCAGCATCGCCCCACCGGTGGGCAGCGCCCCCATCAGCGCCCCGCGGGCGCAGATCAGCTTCGCGGCGTCGGGCAATGAGAGCACGCCGCTGATCTGGGCGGCGGAGATCTCCCCGACCGAGTGGCCGACGAGCAGCTCGGGTGAAAGGCCCCAGCTGGAGAGCAGGCGGTGCAGCGCGACGTGGGTGGCGAAGAGGGCGGGCTGGGCGTAGGTGGTGTCCTCGAGGAGCTTTGCCTCGGGGGAGCCGGGTGAGGCGAAGAGCAGCTCCTTGAGGGAGAGCTCCAGGTGGGGGTCGATCTGCTCGAGGACTTCCTCGAGGGCATCGGCGTATGCGGGGTGGGTCTCATAGAGCTCCCTTCCCATGCCCGCCCGCTGGGAGCCCTGGCCGGTGAGCAGGAAGGCGATCCGGCCGGGGTTGGCGCGGGCGGTTGCGGTCGAGTCCGAGGGGCGGCCTTCGGCGAGCGCCGCGAGGGACTCGAGCAGCTCCTCGCGCTCGGTGCCGACCGCGACGGCGCGGTGCTCGAAGGCGCTGCGCGTCGCGAGCAGCGAGTGGGCGGTGTCGATGAGGGGCTGCTCGGGGCGCTCGCGCAGGTGCGAGGCGAGCCTGGCGGCCGAGTCCCTGAGCGCGTCCTCGGATTTGGCCGAGAGGGCGAGGGGCAGCGGCGCGCCCTGGGGCTCCTCGCGCTCCTCCCCGGCCTCGGAGACGGGTCCCTGCTCCAAGATCACGTGGGCGTTGGTGCCGGTTACCCCGAACGAGGAGACCGCGGCCCGCCTCGGCCGCCCGCTCGACGGCCACGTCTCGGCCTCGGCGAGCAGCTCGATCGCACCGGTCTCCCACTCGACCTTGGAGGAGGGGGCGTCGACGTGCAGGGTCCGCGGCATGACCCCCTCGCGCATCGCGATCACCGACTTGATCACGCCGCCGACCCCGGCGGCGGCCTGGGTGTGGCCCAGGTTCGACTTCAGCGAGCCCAGCTTCAGCGGGCTCTCGCGGTCCTGGCCGTAGGTGGCGAGCAGCGCGCCGGCCTCGATCGGGTCGCCGAGGGTCGTCCCGGTGCCGTGCGCCTCGACCAGGTCGACGTCGGCGGCGCTCAGCCTGGCGTTGGCCAGGGCGCGGCGGATCACCCGCTCCTGGGAGGGGCCATTGGGGGCGGTCGGGCCGTTCGAGGCGCCGTCCTGGTTGACCGCCGAGCCACGAAGCGTCGCCCAGACCCGGTGGCCCTTGGCCTCGGCGTCGGAGAGACGCTCGAGGACGAGCACGCCGAGACCCTCCGACCAGCTGGTCCCGTCGGCCGCCTCGGCGAAGGACTTGCAGCGCCCGTCCGGGGCGAGGCCGCGCTGGGAGCTGAACAGGGTGTAGGCGTTGGGCGTCGCAAGCACCGTCACCCCGGCGGCGATCGCCAGCCCGCACTCCTCCCCGCGCAGGGCCTGAGAAGCCAGGTGCACGGCTACGAGCGACGACGAGCAGGCCGTGTCGATCGTCATCGCCGGCCCCTCCAGCCCGAGCACGTAGGCAAGGCGACCGGAGACGATCGCGCCCATCAGGCCGGGGGCGATCCCGTTCTCGGCGGAGCCGTAGTCCTGGCCGGCGATCCCGGCGAAGACCCCAGCCTGCTCGCCGCGCAGCGTCGCCGGGTCGATGCCGGCGTCCTCGAGCGCCTCCCAGGCGCCTTCGAGCAGGAGGCGCTGCTGGGGATCGAGGACGAGCGCTTCGCGCGGGGCGATGCCGAAGAACTCGGCGTCGAACTCGCCGGCGTCGTGGAGGAAGCCGCCGTGGCGCACGTGACTGGTGCCGAAGTTGTCGGGGTCGGGGTCGTAGAGCCGCTCGAGGTCCCAGCCGCGGTCGGCGGGGAACTCGCCGATCGCGTCGCGACCCTCGGCGACCAGCTCCCAGAGGTCCTCCGGCGAGTCGACCCCGCCCGGGTAGCGGCATGCCATGCCGACGATCGCGATCGGCTCGCGCCGCCGGGCGTCATCGCGGTCGATCTGGCGGTGGGCGCGGTCGAGGTCGGCCGTGGCCCGCTTCAGGTAGTCGCGCAGCCGCGCTTCGTTGTTCGCGCTCCCCTCCGCGGCCATGCTCAGACCCGCCCCAGCTTCTTGTCGAGCAGCTCGAACATCTGCTCGTCGCTGGCCCCGGCGAGGTCCTCCGCCTTCTCGTCGATTCCGGGCTCGATGCCGGCGAGCAGCTCGCGCAGGCGAGCCGCGGCCCGCTCGCGCTGCTCGGCGGACTCGACCCCGGTCAGCATCGACTCGAGCCGGTTGAGCTCGTCCTCGACGGTGCCCTCGGCGCCCGGCCGGCCGGGCAGGCGGGCCGAGCCGAGGCCACTGTCCACCAGATGCCCCGCCAGCGCCGCCGCCGAGGGGTAGTCGAAGACCGCGGTCGAGGAGAGCCGCACCCCGCTCGCCTCGCCGAGGCGGTTGCGCAGCTCAAGCGCGGCGAGCGAGTCGAAGCCGAGCTCTGAGAAGGCGCGCTCGGGCTCGATCTCGGTCGCCGAGGAGTGACCGAGCACCGCGGCGGCCTCGGTGCGGACCAGCTCCAAGACCGCGGCCGGGCGCTCCGCCTCAGACAGCTCGGCGAGGCGGCGGGCGAGGGCGCCGGCCTGGGCGGCGCGCTTGCGCGGCGTGCGCACCAGCCCCGAGAGGATCGGCGGCATGACTCCCAGGGAGGCGATCTTGCGCAGCCCGGTGGGGTCGAGGTCGATCGCCAGCGCCTCGGCGCGCTCGGCGCCGATCGCCCGGTCGAGCAGGGCGAGCCCCCGCTCGACCGAGAGCGGGGAGATGCCGGCCCGCCCGAGGCGCTCGGCGTCTGCCTCGGTGAGCTCGGCGCCCATGCCAGCCCCGGCCCAAAGGCCCCAGGCGATCGAGGTGGCGGGCAGCCCTTCGGCCCGGCGTCTCTGGGCGAGGGCATCGAGGTAGGCGTTGGCGGCGGCGTAGTTGCCCTGCCCGGGGCTGCCCAGGGTGCCCGCGGCCGAGGAGAAGCAGACGAAGTGGGTGAGCGCGATGCCCTCGCTGAGCTCGTGCAGGTGGCGGGCGGCGTCTGCCTTGGGGGCGAAGACGGCGCCCAGGCGCTCGGGGGTGAGCGAGTCGAGGGTCGCGTCCTCGAGCGCCCCGGCGAGGTGGAAGACGGCGCCCAGGGGGTGCTCGGGGGGGATCGAGTCGAACAGGGCCTCCAGCTGGGCGCGATCGGCGACGTCGCAGGCGGCGATCGTCGCGGTGGCGCCCAGCTGCTCGAGCTGGGCCCGCAGCTCGGCGGCGCCCTCGGCTTCCTCTCCGGAGCGAGAGGCGAGCAGCAGGTGACGAGCGCCGTGGGCTTCGGCGAGGTGCTTTGCGGTGAGCGCCCCGAGGCCGCCGGTGGCGCCGCTGATCAGCACGGTGCGCTCGGGGTCGATGCCCGGTGCGATCTCGAGCACGAGCTTGCCGACGTTGCGTCCCTCGCGCAGGTGGCGGAAGGCCTCGGGGGCGCGGCGCAGGTCCCAGGTGGCGATCGGGGAGTGCTGCAGCTCGCCGGCCTCGAGCATGTCGACCGCCTCGGCGAGCAGCTCGGCGGAGCGCTCGGGCCCCGCTTCGATCAGGTCGAAGGGCAGGTAGGAGACGCCGGAGTGCTCGGCGGCGACCACCTCGGGGTCGCGGACGTCTGCCTTGCCCATCTCCAAGAAGCGCCCGCCCCCGGGCAGCAGATCGAGGGAGGCGTCGAGCAGCTCGCCGGTCAGCGCGTTGAGGATCACGTCCATCCCCTCGCCGCCGCTCTGCTCCAAGAAGCGCTCCCTGAAGGCGGCGTCGCGCGAGGAGGCGATCCGCTCGGCGGGGATGCCGAGTCCTTCGAGGACCTCCTGCTTGGCCGGGCTGGCGGTGGCGTAGACCTCGGCGCCGATGCGCTTGGCAATGGCGATCGCCGCCATGCCGACGCCGCCCGCGCCGGCGTGGATCAAGACCCGCTCGCCGGACTTCAGGGAGGCGAGGTCCCCCAGGGCGTAGAGCGCGGTGCAAAAGACGACCGGGACGGCGGCTGCCTGGACGAAGGAGAAGTCCTCTGGGACCCCGATCAGCTGGGAGCGCTCGGCCACCGCGAGCGGGGCGAAGGCCTCGCCCAGCATGCCCATCACACGGTCTCCCGGGGAGAGGTCGGCGACCCGCTCTCCGACCTCGGTGACGATCCCCGCCCCTTCTGAGCCGATGCTCGCCTCGCCGGGATAGTGCCCGAGGGCGATCAAGACGTCTCTGAAGTTGAGCCCCGCGGCGCGCATCGCGATGCGGACCTCGGTGGGGCCGAGCGGCCCCGCGGCGCGGGGACTCTCGACCAGGGCGAGGCCCTCCAGGGTGCCGCGCCGCTCGGAGTCAAGCCGCCAGGGGCCGGGCGGGGGCAGCAGGGCATCGCCGGGGAGGGGCAGCGGGGCGGCGCGGGGGATCAGCGCGGCGCCCTCGCGCAGGGCGAGCTGGGACTCCTGCTCTTGGGCGAGCGCCTTCTCCAGGGCCCGCTCGGAGGCATCGGTGGCGTCGCTGTCGATCACCAGGAAGCTGCCGGGGTGCTCTGCCTGGGCGCAGCGCACCAGGCCCCAGATCGCCGCCCCGGCCGGGTCGGGGGACTCGCCCTCGGTCGCGGCGACGGCGCCCTCGGTGATCAGCGCGAGGCGATCTTCCGGGGAGGGATCCTCGCGGGCGAGCCAGGCCTGGATCGCCTCCAGGGCGGCGGCGGCGGGGTCGCTCCCCTCCCCCGCGCCCGCCCAGCGCCAGGGCTCGGCGGGCGGGGCGGCGTCCTCTCCGAGCTCGGCCGCGCGCCAGGCGACGCCCAGCAGGCCGCTGCCGCGCGCGGGAGCGCCCTGCAACTGCGCCGCGGAGAGCGGGCGCAGGGCGAGCGAGGCGACCCTGCCCAGCGGGGCGCCGTCCGCGTCGGCAAGGCTCAGGGCGAGGCGGCCCTCCCCGGTGGGGGAGAGCCGCACGCGCAGGGCGCTCGGGCCGGCGGCGGCGAGCGAGGCCCCGCCCCAGGAGAAGGGCAGGGCGGGGCCCGCCTCGCCGCCGATCTCGATCCCGCCCAGGCCGAGCGCGTGAAGCGCGGAGTCAAGCAGCGCGGGGTGGATCGCAAAGCGGGTTGCCTCGGCCTCCTGGGCCTCAGCGAGGGAGACCTCGGCGAAGAGCTCCTCGCCCGCCTTCCAGGCCTTGCCCAGACCCTGGAAGGCGGGGCCGTACTCGAGGCCGAGCGCGGCGAGGTTGTCATAGAGGGACTCGGCATCGAGCGGCTCGGCTCCCTCGGGCGGCCATATCTCCAGGGGCTCGGGCGCAGCGGGGGGCTCCTCGGAGAGCAGGCCCTCGGCGTTCAGCGTCCAGGGCAGCTCCTCCTCATCTGACTCGGGGCGCGAGTAGAAGCGGATCTGGCGCTCGCCCTCCTCGCCGGGGGCCTCGACGGAGACCTGCAGCTGGACCGCGCCGGACTCCGGCAGGGCCAGGGGCGCCCGCAGGGTGAGCTCGGCGACCTGCTCGGCGCTCAACCGCTCGGCCACCCCGAGGGCGAGGTCGAGGAAGGCGGCGCCGGGCAAGAGCACCGTGCCCGCCAGCGCGTGGTCGGCCAGCCAGGGGTGAGTGGAGAGCGAGAGGCGACCCGAGAGCAGGACCTGCTCGCCGCCGGCGACCGAGACCAGGGCGCCGAGCAGCGGGTGCTCGGCCGAGGCGATCCCCATCGAGGCGGGGTCCCCGCCGAACGTCCCGGCGGAGAGCCAGTAGCGCTTGCGCTGAAACGGGTAGGTGGGCAAGGGGACGCGCCGGGGCTCGGCGCCCTCGAAGAAGCGACCCCACTCGACCTTGGCCCCGGCCGCGTGGGCGGCGCCCAGGGCGAGGAGGGCGGCCTCGGGCTCCGGGCGGCCCTCGCGCAGGGTGGGGATCAAGGCGGGCGGGCGCTCCTCGGCTTGGAGGCACTCCCCGGCCATCGCGGTGAGCACCGGGTCGGGGCCGAGCTCGAGGAAGGTCGTGGCGCCGTTCGCGGCGAGGGTGGCGACCGAGTCGGCGAAGCGCACCGGGGCGCGCACGTGGGAGACCCAGTAGGCGGGGTCTGTGGCCTGCTTTGCGGTGAGGATCTCGCCGGTGAGGTTGGAGACGATCGGGACCCGGGGCTCGTGGTAGGCGAGGGAGCCGGCGAGCTCGGCGAAGGCCTCGGTCATCGGCTCGATCAGGGGCGAGTGGAAGGCGTGGGAGACCGCCAGGCGCTTGGTCTTCGTCCCTTTCTCGGACCAGAGGGCCTCCTGGGAGGAGATCGCCTGCTCGGCGCCGGAGATCACCGTGGAGACCGGCGAGTTGATCGCGGCGATCGAGAGCTCCTGCTCCTGGCCCTCGATCGCCTCGGCGACCTCTGCCTCGCCGGCCCCGATCGCCAGCATCGCCCCACCGGTGGGCAGCGCCCCCATCAGCGCCCCGCGGGCGCAGATCAGCTTCGCGGCGTCGGGCAATGAGAGCACGCCGGAGATCTGGGCGGCGGAGATCTCGCCGACCGAGTGGCCGACGAGCAGCTCGGGTGAAAGGCCCCAGCTGGAGAGCAGGCGGTGCAGCGCGAGGTGGGTGGCGAAGAGGGCGGGCTGGGCGTAGGTGGTGTCCTCGAGGAGCTTTGCCTCGGGGGAGCCGGGTGAGGCGAAGAGCAGCTCCTTGAGGGAGAGCTCCAGGTGGGGGTCGATCTGCTCGAGGACTTCCTCGAGGGCATCGGCGTATGCGGGGTGGGTCTCATAGAGCTCCCTTCCCATGCCCGCCCTTTGGGAGCCCTGGCCGGTGAGCAGGAAGGCGATCCGGCCGGGGTTGGCGCGGGCGGTTGCGGTCGAGTCCGAGGGGCGGCCTTCGGCGAGCGCCGCGAGGGACTCGAGCAGCTCCTCGCGCTCGGTGCCGACCGCGACGGCGCGGTGCTCGAAGGAGCTGCGCGTCGCGAGCAGCGAGTGGGCGGTGTCGATGAGGGGCTGCTCGGGGCGCTCGCGCAGGTGCGAGGCGAGCCTGGCGGCCGAGTCCCTGAGCGCGTCCTCGGATTTGGCCGAGAGGGCGAGGGGCAGCGGGCCGTTGAGGGTTTCGGCCCTCCCCTCGCCCTCCGCGGCCTCAACCGGGACTGGGCCCTGCTCAAGGATCACGTGGGCGTTGGTGCCACTCGCCCCGAAAGACGAGACGGCCGCCCGCCGCGGGTGGCCGTTGGCCTCCCACTCCCGCGCCTCGGCGAGCAGCTCGATCGCACCGGCCTCCCACTCGACCTTGGAGGAGGGGGCGTCGACGTGCAGGGTCCGCGGCATGACCTTCTCGCGCATGGCGAGGACCGCCTTGATCACTCCCGCCACTCCGGCGGCGGCCTGGGTGTGTCCAAGGTTGGACTTGATCGAGCCGAGTCGCAGCGGCGCCTCCCTGCCCTGCCCGTAGGTGGCGAGCAGGGCGCCGGCCTCGATCGGGTCGCCGAGGGTCGTCCCGGTGCCGTGCGCCTCGACGAGGTCTACATCGCGCGGCGAGAGGCGGGCGTTGGCCAGGGCCTGGCGGATCACCCGCTCCTGGGAGGGGCCATTGGGCGCGGTGAAGCCGTTGGTGGCGCCGTCCTGGTTGACGGCTGTGCCGCGGATCGTGGCGAGAACCGGGTGCCCGTTCGCCTCGGCGTCGGAGAGCCGCTCCAGGACCAGGACGCCGATCCCCTCCGAGAAGCCGGCCCCGTCCGCCGCCTCGGCGAACGGCTTGCAGCGCCCGTCGGGGGCGAGGCCGCGCTGAGTGCTGAAGATCGTGAAGACCGAGGGGGTGGCGAGCACCGAGACGCCGCCGGCAAGAGCGAGGTCGCACTCTCCCCCGCGCAGCGCCTGCCCGGCTAGATGCATGGCGACGAGCGAGGAGGAGCAGGCGGTGTCGACCGTGATCGCCGGGCCCTCCAGTCCGAGGGTGTAGGCAACGCGGCCCGAGATCGTGCTGGTCGTCATCCCCGGAGCGACGCCGAATTGCGGCGCCCCGTAGTCCTGGTACATCACCCCGGCGAAGACCCCGGCCTGCTCGCCGCGCAGCGTCGCCGGGTCGATGCCGGCGTCCTCGAGCGCCTCCCAGGCGCCTTCGAGCAGGAGGCGCTGCTGGGGGTCGACGACCAGGGCCTCGCGCGGGCTGATCGAGAAGAACTCCGGATCGAACTCGGCGGCGTCGGCGAGGAAGCCGCCTTCGGTGGCGTAGCTGGCGGTGAGGTTGTCGGGGTCCGGGTCATACAGCCGTCCCAGGTCCCAGCCCCGGTCGGCGGGGAAGGGCTCGATCGCATCGCGCTCCCCGGCCAGCAGCGCCCAGAGGTCGTCGGGCGTGGCAACGCCGCCCGGCAGCCGGCAGGCCATGCCGACGATCGCGATCGGCTCGTCCGTCGCCCGGGCGCGAAGGGTGGAGCGGGTGAGCCTCGAGGCGCTGACCTCGGCGAGCAGGTGCGCGGCGAGCGCCTCGGCGCTCGGGTGGTCGAAGGCGACGGTCGGCGCGAGCCGCACCCCGGTCAGGGCAGCGAGGCGGTTGCGCAGCTCCAGGGCCGCCAGCGAATCGAAGCCGAGCTCGCGGAAGGCGCGCGAGGGCTCGATCTCGGCCGCGGAGTCGTGGCCGAGCACCGCGGCGGCCTCCGAGCGGACGACCTCCAAGACGTGCGCTTGGCGCTCCGCCTCGGGCAGCTCGGCGAGGCGGCGGGCGAGCGAGCCGCCGGCCCGGGCGCGGCGCCTGGGCAGGCGGACGAGCTCGCCGAGCAGCGGCGGCAGCACGCCGAGCGAGGCCAGCGAACGCAGGCCGGCGGCGTCGACCCCGGTCGCCAGCAGGTCGGCCCGCTCGCAGGAGAGCGCCCGATCGAGCAGCGAGAGGCCCTGCTCGTCGGTCAGCGGGGCGATGCCGCCGCGACGCAGGCGCCCCAGGTCGGCCTCGTCGAGCCTCTCGGTAAGAGCGCTGGCGGTCTGCCAGTAGCCCCAGGCGATCGAGGTCGCGGTGAGCCCTTCGGCACGGCGCATCTGGGCGAGCGCGTCCAGGTATGCGTTGGCGGCGGCGTAGTTGCCCTGGCCGGGTCCGCCCAGGGTTCCCGCCGCGGAGGAGAAGCAGACGAAGTGCGAGAGACCGAGGTCCCGGGTCAGCTCGTGCAGCGCCCAGGCAGCGTCCGCCTTGGGCGCGAAGACCGGGTCGAGGCGCTCGGGCGCGAGCGACTCGATCGTCGCGTCGTCGAGGGCGCCGGCCGCATGGAAGACGGCGCCGAGCGGGTGCTGTGGCGGAACCGAGTCGAGCAGAGTCGCGAGCGCCACGCGATCGGAGACGTCGCAGGCGGCGATCCGCACCTCGGCGCCGTGCTCGGCGAGAATCGCCGCCAGCTCCGCGGCGCCGGGCGCGTTCTCGCCCGAGCGGCTGACCAGCAGCAGGCGCCGGGCGCCGTGCTCCTCGACCAGGCGCGCGGCGGCGAGGCCGCCGAGCGTGCCGGTGGCGCCGGTGATCAGCACGGTCTTCTCCGGATCGACGGCCGGGCCGGGCTCCCGCACGGAGATGCGGGCCGCCCTGGGCGCGAGGGCCCGGCCCTCGCGCAGGGCGAGCTGTGGCTCCTCCGCCTGGGCGAGGGCGGCGGACAGGGCCTCTTCGGAGACCTCGCTGCCGTCGGTGTCGATCAAGAGGAAGCTGCCGGGGTGCTCCGCCTGGGCGGAGCGCGCCAGACCCCAGATCGCCGCCTGGGCGGGGTCGGGGGACTCCTCCTCGGAGGTCGCCACCGCTCCCCCGGTGAGGATCGCGAGGCGCTCCTCGGGCGAGGGGTCCGAGCGCGAGAGGAAGGCCTGGATCGCCGCCAGGGCCGCGGCGGCCGCCCGCTTCGCCGCGGCGGGATCGGCCGAGCCCGTGGGCTCGTGGCGCCAGAGCTCCACGTCGGTGGCGTCCTCCCCCGCTTCCAGCCGGCGCTCGCGCCACTCGATCGCGAGCAGGCCGTCGAGACCCTGAGAGCCGCGCAGTTGCTCGAGGGAGACCGGGCGGGTGACGAGCGAGGCGACGCCCGCCACGGGCTCTCCCTCGGGGCCGGCGAGGAAGAGGGACAGCTCGTCGCCCTCCAGCGAGAGGGCGACCCGCAGCTCGCTCGCCCCGGCGGCGTGCAGGTCCACGCCACGCCAGGCGAACGGCAGCCGCGGCGCGGGCAGCCCGTTCCCGTCGCCCAGTCCGGCCAGCAGGGCGGCGTGCAGGGCTGCGTCGAGCAGGGCCGGGTGCAGGCCATAGCCGGCCGCGTCCGCCGCCTGCTCCTCGGCGAGCCCGACCTCGGCGAAGATCTGCTCGCCGCGGCGCCAGGCCCGGACGAGGCCCTGGAAGGCGGGGCCGTACTCGAAGCCGGCCTCGGCGAGGCGGTCGTAGAGGAACTCGGCGTCGAGCGGCTCGGCGCCCTCGGGGGGCCATGGGTCGAGCGGCCGCGCCGCGGCTGGGGCGCTTTCGGCGAGGCTCCCCTCGGCGTTCAGCGCCCACTCCCCGCCCGCGGCGCGGGAGTGGATCTCGAAGGGGCGCTCGCCCTCCTCCTCGGCGGGCGAGACCGCGACCTGGATCTGCACGCTGCCGCTCTCGGGCACCGCTAGCGGGGCGCTGAGCGTCAGCTCCTCGACCCGCTCGGCCCCGACCCGCTCGGCGGCGTAGAGGGCGAGCTCGAGGAAGGCGGCGCCGGGGAAGATGACCGTGCCGGCCACGGCATGATCCGCGAGCCAGGGGTGGGTGGCGAGCGAGACGCGGCCGGTGAGCGTCAGCCCCTCGCCGGAGGGGTCCTCGACGACGGCGCCGAGCAGCGGGTGCTCGGCCGCGGAGAGGCCCAGGGAGGAGGGGTCCGAGGAAGCGCTCGATTGACTCAGCCAGTAGCGCTTGCGCTGGAAGGGGTAGGTCGGCAGCGGCACCTTCTTGGCGCCCGAGCCGGCGAAGAAGGAGGACCAATCGACCTCCACGCCGCTCGCGTGGGCTTCTCCCAGGGAGAGGGCGAAGCGGGTGGCGGGGTCCTCCTCGCGTCGCAGGGTGCCCTGCACGTGGGCATCGAGCTCGGCGGCCTCGATCGCTTCGGCGATCCCGAAGGAGAGCACCGGGTGGGGGGAGATCTCGATCAGGTGGGAGCGTCCCTGCCCCAGCAGGGACTCGATCACCGGGTTGAAGAGGACGGTCTCGCGGAGGTTTCGGTACCAGTAGGAGGCGTCCATCTGCGCGGTGTCGATCGGCTCGCCGGTGAGGGTGGAGTGAAGCGGGACCTCCGAGGTGGTGGGTGAGATCGGGGCGAAGGCCTCCAGCAGCTCGTCCTTCAGCTGCTCGATCTGGGATGAGTGGGCGGCGTAGTCGACGGCGATCCGCTTCGCCCTGATGTCTCGCTCCTCACAGGCTGCGATCAGCTCCTCGATCGCCTCGGGCTCGCCGGAGACGGCCTGCGTGCGTGGGCCGTTGATCGCCGCCAGGGAGATCCGCTCGCCGTGGGGCTCGAGCAGCTCTTCGAGATCTGCCACCGGCAGCGATACCGAGGCCATCGCGCCCTTGCCGGCGATCCCGGTCATCGCCTTGGAGCGCAGGGCGATCACCCTGGCGGCGTCATCCAGGGAGAGCGCTGCGGCGATGTGGGCCGCGGCGACCTCCCCCTGGGAGTGGCCGATGACGAGAGAGGGCTTCACCCCGCAGGCTTCCCAGAGGCGCGCCAGGGAGACCATCGTGGCGAAGAGCGCGGGTTGGACGACGTCGAGGCGCTCCATCCACTTGCCGTCCTCCTCTCTCAAGACCTCGGTCAAAGACCAATCGACGTATGGGTCGAGAGCCGCCTCGCACTGCTCGATCGACCTGGCGAAGACCGGGCTCGCCTCAATCAACCCCAGCGCCATCCGCGCGTGCTGGGAACCCTGCCCGCCAAAGGCGAACACCGGCGCCCCCAAGTCGCTTCCGGTGCGCTTTATCCGGTCATAGACGAGATAAGGCGCACCGGAACCGCTCTCGCCGGTGGCCAGGGCGTCTAGGGCGCTCAGTAGCTGGTTGCGCTCCGTCCCGACCACCGCGGCTCGGTGCTCGAACTTCGCTCTGGTTGTTGCCAGCGAGTAGGCCGTGTCGGTCAGGCCCTGGTCGGGGTGCTCGCGCAGATGGTTGGCCAACCTTGCGGCGCTCTGGCGCAGGGCCGGCTCCGATTTGGCCGAGAGGGCGAGGGGGAATGGACCGTTGAGGGTTTCGGTCCTCCCCTCGCCCTCCGCGGCCTCGACCGGAGTCGGGCCCTGCTCGAGGATCAGGTGGGCGTTGGTGCCGCTGGCGCCGAAGGAGGAGACGGCGGCGCGGCGCGGGTGGCCGTTGGCCTCCCACGGCCGAGGCTCGGTGAGCAGCTCGATCTCACCGGACTCCCACTCGACCTTGGAGGAGGGCGCGTCGACGTGCAGGGTCTTCGGCATCGTGCCCTCGCGCATCGCCAGCACCGCCTTGATCACGCCGGCCGCGCCCGCCGCCGCGGCGGTGTGGCCGATGTTCGACTTGACCGAGCCGAGCCGCAGCGGAGTCCGCCGCTCCTGGCCGTAGGTGGCGAGCAGGGCGCCGGCCTCGATCGGGTCGCCGAGGGTGGTGCCGGTGCCGTGCGCCTCGACCATGTCAACGTCCTTCGCCTCGAGTCGCGCGTTGGCCAGCGCCTGGCGGATCACCCGTTCCTGCGCGGGGCCGTTGGGGGCCGTGAGACCGCTCGAGGCGCCGTCCTGGTTGACGGCCGAGCCGCGGATCGTGGCGAGGACCGGATGCCCGTTCGCCTCCGCATCGGAGAGCCGCTCGAGCACGAGCACGCCGATCCCCTCGGCGAAGCCGGTCCCGTCCGCCGCCTCGGCGAAGGACTTGCAGCGCCCGTCGGGGGCAAGACCGCGCTGGCGGGAGAACTCGACGAAGGAGGACGGCGTGGCGAGCACCGAGACGCCGGCGGCGATCGCCAGCTCGCACTCGCCCGCGCTCAGTGCGCCGGACGCGATGTGCGTTGCCACCAGCGAGGAGGAGCAGGCAGTGTCGACCGTGATCGCCGGGCCCTCGAGGCCGAGCACGTAGGCGAGTCGGCCGGAGACGATGCTGGTCGTCATCCCGGGCGAGACTCCGAGGTGCGGCGCCCCGTAGTCCTGGTACATCACCCCCGCGAAGACGCCGGCCCGCTCGCCGCGCAGCGAGTCCGGATCGATGCCGGCGCCCTCCAGCGCCTCCCAGGCGCCTTCGAGCAGCAGGCGCTGCTGGGGGTCGATGGCCAGCGCCTCGCGGGGGCTGACGCCGAAGAACCCGGCGTCGAACTCGGCGGCGTCGGCGAGGAAGCCGCCGCTCCTCGTGTAGATCGAGTTGGGCCGCCCGGGCTCGGGGTCATAGAGACGCTCGAGGTCCCAGCCGCGGTCCTCCGGGAGAGCCCCGATCGCGTCGCGGCCCTCAGCCAGCAGCGCCCAGAGGTCATCCGGCGAGGCGACGCCGCCGGGCAACCGGCAGGACATGCCGACGATCGCGATCGGCTCGTCGCTGGTTTGCGCCCGGACGGCGACGCTCCCGCCGCCGCCCGCCGTCGCCTCGGCGAGCAGGTACGAGGCGAGCCGCTCGACGGTCGGGTAGTCGAAGGCGACCGTCGCCGGGAGGCGCAGGCCGGTCGCGGTTTCGAGCCGGTTGCGCAGCTCCAAGGCCGCCAGCGAGCCGAGGCCGAGCTCGCCGAGCGGCCTGCGCGGCGGGACCTCCTCGGCCGAGTCATGGCCGAGAACGGCGGCCGCCTCGCCGCCGACCAGACCCAGCAGGTGCGCCTCTCGCCGTGGCTCCGACAGCTCGGCGAGTTTGCGGGCGAGCGAGCCGCCGGCCCGGCCGCGGCGCTTCGGCGCGCGGACGAGGCCGCTGAGCAGCGGCGCGAGCACGCCGAGGGCGGCCATCTCGCGCAGCCCGGTGGGTTCGATCTCGACGGCGACCGGGTCGGGGCGCTCCGAGGCGAGCGCCAGGTCGAGCAGGGCGAGGGCCCGCGCGTCGGAGAGCGGCGCGACGCCGCCGCGGCGCATCCGCTCGAGGTCGGCGTCGGTGAGCTTCGCGGTCAGGGCGCTCTGCGTTTCCCAGTAACCCCAGGCGATCGAGGTGGCCGGCAGCCCCTGCGAGCGGCGCAGCCGGGCGAGGGCGTCGAGGTAGGCGCCGGCGGCGGCGTAATTGCCCTGGCCGGGGGCGCCGAGGGTGCCGGCGGCGGAGGAGAAGAGGACGAAATGGGAGAGGTCGAGGTCGGCGGTCAGCTCGTGCAGCGCCCAGGCCGCGTCGGCCTTAGGGGCGAAGACGGGATCGAGGCGCTCGGGCGCGAGCGACTCGATCGTGCCGTCGTCGAGGGCGCCGGCTATGTGGAAGACGGCGCCCAGCGAACGCTCGCCGGGGACCGAGGCGAGGAGGGCGGCCAGGGCGTCCCGGTCGGACACGTCGCAGGCGACGATCTCGACCTCGGCGCCGAGCGCCTCGAGCTCCGCCCGCAGCGCGGCCGCGCCCTCGGCGCCTTCCCCCGAACGACTTGCCAGTAGCAGGCGACGGGCGCCGTGGGCCTCGGCGAGGTGGCGGACGACCAGGCCGCCGAGCGTCCCGGTCGCGCCGGTGACGAGGACGGTCCTCGCCGGGTCGATCGGCGGGCCGCCGGCCTCGGCCGGGAGGCGGATCGCCCTGGGGACGAGGACGCTTCCCTCGCGCAGGGCGACCTCGGTCTCCTCCGCCTGGGCGAGGACCGCGGGAAGCGCCGCCTCCGAGGCCTCGCTGCCGTCGCCGTCGATCAAGAGGAAGCGGCCGGGGTGCTCGGACCGGGCGGAGCGCACCAGACCCCAGATCGCCGCGGCGGCGGGGTCGGGACGCTCGCCCGCGGCGGCGGCGATCGCGCCGCCGGTGAGGACGGCAAGGCGGTCCTCGGGCGAGGCGTCCTGCCCGGCGAGGAAGGACTGGACCGCCCCGAGCGCCTCGGCGACCGCGCTCCTCGCGGCCACCGGATCGCGCTCCTCGCCGGGCTCATAGCGCCAGACCTCCGCCGGGGGAGCGTCAGCGCCCGCCGCCGGCCGCCGCTCGCGCCACTCGACGCCGAGCAGACCGCCCGCCCGGCCGGTACCGCCGATCAGGCCGGGAGAGACCGGGCGGGTGAGCAACGAGGCGACGCCCGCGACGGGCTCGCCCCGCGCACCGGCCAGCGAGAGGGAGATCCGCTCCCCCTCGAGGGAGATCGACACCCGCAGCGCGGTCGCCCCGGCGACCCCCGCGCCGACCCCCTGCCAGGCGAACGGCAGCCTTGGCTCGGCGGCCGTCCCGCCCTCGCCGAGGGAAGCCAGCACGGCGGCGTGCAGGGCGGCGTCGAGCAGCGCGGGGTGCAGCCCGTAGCCGCCGGCCTCGGCCGCCTGCTCCTCGGCCAGCGCGACCTCGGCGAAGAGCTCCCCGCCCCTCCTCCAGGCCCGCTCGAGACCCTGGAAGGCGGGGCCGTACTCGAAGCCGGCCGCGGCGAGGCGGTCGTAGATGAGCTCGGTCTCCAGCGGCTCCGCCCCCTCGGGCGGCCAGCTCTCCGGCGGCTCGGGGGCGGGCACGGGGCGCGTGGCGAGGGCGCCCTCGGCGTGCAGCGTCCACTCGGCGTCCTCGTCGGGCCCGTCCGGTCGCGAGTGGATTCGAAGATCGCGCCCGCCGTCCTCGCCGGGACCCCCGACCGAGACCTGGATCCGCACGCCCCCCGCCTCGCCGAGGACGAGCGGCGCCCGCAAGGTGAGCTCCGCCACCTGCTCGCAGCCGACCCGCCGCGCCGCGTGCAGGGCGAGCTCGAGGAAGGCGGCGCCGGGGAAGAGGACGGTTCCGGCGACCGCGTGGTCGGCGAGCCAGGGGTGGGTGGCGAGCGAGATGCGGCCGGTGAGCGTCAGTCCCTCGCCGGAGGGGTCCTCGACCGCGGCGCCGAGCAGCGGGTGCCCGGCGCCGGCGAGGCCGAGCGAACCGGGGTCGCCCGAGCCGCTCGCCTGGCTGAGCCAGTAGCGGCGGCGCTGGAAGGGGTAGGTGGGCAGCGGCACCTGCTCGGCCGTCGTCCCCGCGAAGAAGGAGTCCCACTCGACCGCGACCCCGCCGGCGTGCGCCTCGGCCAGGGAGAGGCAGAAGCGCTCAGCTCCCCCCTCGCCGCGGCGCAGGGTGCCGAGCACGAGCGGGCGACCCCCCGGGGGCAGAGCCTCTTCCAGGGTCGCCCGCATCGGCAGGGCGAAGACCGGGTGGGGGCTGACCTCGATGAAGGCGCTCCGCCCGGCGCCGGCGAGCCCGCGGATCACCGACTCGAAGAGCACCGGCCGGCGCAGGTTCCGGTACCAGTACTCGGGGGTGAGCTCGGCCGTGTCGAGCGGGCCGCCGGTGACCGTGGAGTGGAAGGGCAGCTCGCCGCTGCGCGGCGCGATCGGGGCCAGCGCCTCGAGCAGCTCCTCGCGCAGCGGCTCGACCCTGGCCGAGTGGGAGGGGATCGTCGCGGCGATCTCCCTGGCGCGAACCCCGTCGCGCTCGCAGCCGGCGAGGAACTCGCGCGCCGCCTCGGCGCCGGCGGAGAGGATCGTCGAGCCAGGTCCGTTACTCGCCGCGACCTCGATCTCCCCGGCGAAGGGCGCGAGGCGCTCGCCGAGCTGCTCGGCGGGCAGCGCGACCGAGAGCATCGCTCCATCCCCGGCGAGCCGCGAGATCAGGCGGCTGCGCAGGGCGGCGATCCGGGCGGCGTCGGCGAGCGTCAGGCCGCCGGCGAGGTGGGCGGCGGCGATCTCGCCCTGGGAGTGGCCGACGGTCGCCGCCGGGCTCACCCCGCAGGCTTCCCAGAGCCTCGCCAGGGAGACCATGATCGCGAAGAGGGCGGGCTGGACGACCTCGATGCGATCGGTCGAGGCGGCGCCGGGGGCGCCGGTCAGGACGTCGCGCAGCGAGAACTCGACGTGCGGCTCGAGCGCCGCTTCGCACTCGCCCAGGTGACGCTCGAAGAGCGGCGACTCGGCGATCAGATCCGCCGCCATCCCCTGCCACTGCGAGCCCTGGCCGGGGAAGCAGAAGACCGGCGGCGAGGAGGCGGGCGCGCTGCCGAGCACCACGGCCGGGGACTCCGCGCCGGCGGCGATCGCCTCGAGGGCCGCGAGCAGCCCGTCGCGCTCGGTGCCGACGGCGACGGCCCGCTGTTCGAAGCGGGGCCGGGCGGCGAGCAGCGAGCGGGCGGTGTCGGCGAGGCCCTGGCCGGAGTTGCGCCGCAGGTGGTCCGCCAGCCTGGCGGCGCTCTCGCGCAGCGCCTGCGGCGACTTGGCCGAGAGGGCGAGGGGGATCGCGCGAAGCGGTGGTGACGGCGCCTCCTCCCCGTCGCCCACCGCGGCCTCGACCGGTTCGGGCCCCTGCTCGAGGATCACGTGCGCGTTGGTGCCGCTGGCGCCGAAGGAGGAGACGGCGGCGCGGCGGGGGCGCTCGCCGGCCTCCCAGGGCCGCGCCTCGCGCAGCAGCTCGACCGCCCCGGCCCGCCAATCGACCTTCGAGGACGGCTCGCCGAGGTGCAGCGTGCGGGGCATCTCGCCCGCGCGCATCGCCAGCACGGCCTTGATCGCCCCGGCGACGCCCGCCGCCGCGGCGGTGTGGCCGATGTTGGACTTGAGCGAGCCGAGCTTCAGCGGGCTCTCCCTGTCCTGCCCGTAGGTGGCGAGCAGGGCGCTCGCCTCGATCGGGTCGCCGAGGGCGGTGCCGGTGCCGTGGCCCTCGACCATCTCGACGTCGGCGGGCGTCAGGCGGGCGTTGGCCAGCGCCTCGCGGATCACCCGTTCCTGCGAGGGCCCGTTGGGGGCGGTCAGCCCGTTGGAGGCGCCGTCCTGGTTGACGGCGGTGCCGCGGATCGTCGCCAGAACCGGGTGGCCGGCGGCCTCGGCGTCGGCGAGGCGCTCGAGCGCCAGCACCCCGACCCCCTCGGAGAAGCCGGTGCCGTCGGCGCCCTCGGAGTAGGAGCGGCAGCGGCCGTCCGGCGAGAGCCCGCGCTGGCGGAAGAACTGGGTGAAGACGGCGGAGGTGGAGAGCACCGAGACGCCGCCGGCGAGCGCCAGGTCGCACTCGCCGGAGCGCAGCGACCCGGCGGCGAGGTGCAGGGCGACCAGCGAGGAGGAGCAGGCGGTGTCGATCGTCAGGGCGGGGCCCTCGATGCCCAGCGTGTAGGCGACGCGGCCGGAGACCATGCCGCCGGTGATCCCGGGCGCGATCCCTCCCTCCAGCGAGCCGTATTCCTGATACATCAGCCCGGCGAAGACGCCGGCCCGCTCGCCGCGCAGCCCCGACGGGTCGACTCCGGCGGCTTCCAGCGCCTCCCAGGAGACTTCGAGCAGGAGCCGCTGCTGGGGGTCCATCGCCAGCGCCTCGAGCCGGTTGATGCCGAAGAAATCGGCGTCGAACTCGGCCGCCCCGTCGACGAAGCCGCCTTCGCGGGCGTAGCCTCGGCCGACGTCCTCGGGGTCGGGCTCGAAGAGCCGCGCCAGCTCCCAGCCGCGGTCGGCCGGGAAGGGACCGATCGCGTCGCGCCCCTCCGCGACCAGGTCCCAGAGCTCGTCCGGGGAGGAGACCCCGCCGGGGTAGCGGCAGGCCATGCCGACGATCGCGATCGGCTCGTGGCGCAGGGCGTGCAGGCGGCCGCGCTCCTCGGCCAGCTCGACCGTGACCCGCCGCAGGTAGTCGCGAAGCTGCGCCTCGTCAGCCACCGCTCGCACCCCCTCCGACCTGCTCGTCGATCAGCTCGAGCAGCTCCTCGTCGGAGGCCAGCGCGAGGCTGTCGCGGTCGACGAAGCGCTGCCGCTGCCCGCCGGCGCCCTCGAGGTCGGCGGCCAGCGCCCGCAGGTGGGCGGCCAGCCGGCCTCGCCCCGGATCCTCGGCGGGCAGCTCGCCGAGCGAGCTCTCCAGTCGGGCGAGGTCGGCCTCGACCCCATCGTCCTCCGCTCCGGCGGGCACCGCCAGCGCCAGCAGGTGGGCGGCCAGCCGTTCCGGGTCGGGGTGGTCGAAGACGACCGTCGGCTCGAGCCGGGCGCCGCTCAGGCCGCCAAGCCGGTTGCGCAGCTCCAGGGCCGCCAGCGAGTCGAAGCCGAGCTCCTGGAAGGCGCGGTCCGGGGGAACCGCGGCGGCCGAGTCGTGGGCGAGCACCGCGGCGGTCTCGGCGCGGACCAGATCGAGCACGTGCGCCGGGCGCTCGGCCTCGGGCAGCTCGGCGAGCTTCGCCGCCAGCGACGGGCCGGACCGGGCGCGGCGGCTGGGCGCGCGGACGAGGCCGCTGAGCAGCGGCGGCAGCATGCCGGCCGAGGCCATCTGCCGCAGCCCGGAGGGGTCGAGCCCGATGCCGAGCACGGCGGCGCGCGGCGCGGCGAGCGCCCGGTCGAGCAGGGCGAGGCCGCGCTCGTCGGAGAGCGGCGCGACCCCCGAGCGGCGCATCCGCTCCAGGTCGGCGTCGCCGAGCTTGCCGGTCAGGGCGCTGGTCGTCTCCCAGTAGCCCCAGGCGACCGAGGTGGCCGGCAGGCCCTGTGAGCGGCGCAGCTCGGCGAGCGCGTCGCAGAACGCGTTGGCGGCGGCGTAGTTGCCCTGGCCGGGCCCGCCGAGGGTGCCGGCGGCGGAGGAGAAGAGGACGAAATGGGAGAGGTCGAGCTCCCGGGTCAGCTCGTGCAGCGCCCAGGCAGCGTCCGCCTTGGGCGCGAAGACCGGGCCGAAGCGCTCGGGCGCGAGCGACTCGATCGTCGCGTCGTCGAGGGCGCCGGCGGCGTGGAAGACGGCGCCCAGCGGGCGCTCGGCCGGCAGCGAGCCGAGCAGGCTCCGCAGCGCCTCGGGGTCGGAGACGTCGCAAGCGGCGATCCGCGGCTCGGCGCCGAGCTGCTCGAGCGCGGCGCGCAGCTCCGCGGCCCCCTCGGCGCGCTCCCCCGAGCGGCTGGCCAGCAGCAGGTGGCGGGCGCCGTGCGCCGCGACCAGGTGGCGGGCGACGAGGCCGCCCACGGTCCCGGTGGCGCCGGTGAGGAGAACCGTGCGCTCCGGGTCGATCGCCGCCGGCTCGCCCGGCTCGGCGGCGAGCCGGGCGACCCGCGGAACCAGCGCCCTGGTTCCGCGCAGGGCGAGCTGCGGCTCGGCGGCCTGGGCGAGCGCCGCGGCAAGGGCCGCCTCAGAGGCCTCGCCGCCGTCGACGTCGACGAGCAGGAAGCTGTCGGGGTGCTCGGACTGCGCCGAGCGGACGAGGCCCCAGATCGCCGCCTCGACCGGGTCGGGCGCCTCGTCCTCGCCGGCGGCGACGGCGCCCCTGGTGACGACCGCGAGCCGCTCTCCGGGGGCGCGGTCCTCGCGCGCCAGCCACTCCTTGAGCGCGCCGAGGGCGGCGACGGCCGCCTCGCGAGCGGCAGCCGGTCCGCGGGCCTCGGCGGGCTCGTGGCGCCAGGTCGCGGCGGAGGGGACCTCGCCGACCCCGGCCAGACCCGGCTCGCGCCACTCGATCGCCAGAAGCGCGTCGCCCGCGCGCGCGGCGCGCAACCGCGCGGCGTCCACCGGGCGGGCGACCAGCGAGGCGACGCGACCCAGAGGCTCGCCCTCGGCGTCGAGGAGCGCCAGGGAGACGCCCTCGCTCGCCACCCTGAGGACGACGCGCAGCTCGGTCGCTCCCGCGGTGCCGACCGCGACCCCCTGCCAGGAGAACGGCAGCTTCGGACCGGCGGCCTCGCCGTCGGCGAGACCCTCGAGCAGGGTCGCGTGCAGGGCGGCGTCGAGAAGGGCCGGGTGGAGGCAGCAGCGAGCCGCCTCGGCCGCCTGCTCCTCGGCGAGCGAGACCTCGGCGAAGAGCTCCTCGCCCTTCCCCCACGCTCTGCTCAACCCCTGGAAGGCGGGGCCGTACTCGAAACCGGTCTCGGCGAGGCGGTCGTAGAGGAGCTCGGTCTCCAGCGGCTCGGCGCCCCGCGGAGGCCAGGCGAGCGGCGGCGTCGCCTGCGAGGGGATCTCGCCGGAGAGGACCCCTTCGGCGTTCGGCTCCCAGCCGGCGTCCGCCGGGTCCGTGCCCTCCTCGCCGGCCTCGGGACGCGAGTCGACGCGGATCGGGATCGCCCCCCGCTCGTCGGCGGCGCCGACGCTCACCTGGAGGCGGACCGCCCCCTCACGGGGGAGGACCAGCGGCGCCCGCAGGACTAGCTCGGCGACCTGCGCCGCGCCGACCCGCTCGGCGGCGTAGAGGGCCAGCTCGAGGAAGGCGGTGCCGGGGAAGATGACCGTGCCGGCGACGGCGTGGTCGGCGAGCCAGGGGTGGGTGGCGAGCGAGAGGCGGCCGGTGAAGACGGTCTCCTCGCGGCCGGCGAGCTCGACGACCGCGCCGAGCAGCGGGTGCTCGGCGGATGCCTGCCCGGCGGCGGCGAGGTCGGCCGTGCCGCCCCCCTGATTCAGCCAGTAGCGCTTGCGCTGGAAGGGGTAGGTCGGCAGCGAGACGCGCTTGGCGCCCGAGCCGGCGAAGAAGGAGGACCAATCGACCTCGACGCCGCTCGCGTGGGCCTCGCCCAGGGAGAGGGCGAAGCGGGTGGCGGGGTCCTCCTCGCGGCGCAGGGTGCCCTGCACGTGGGCATCGAGCTCGGCGGCCTCGATCGCTTCGGCGATCCCGAAGGAGAGCACGGGATGGGGGGAGATCTCGATCAGGTGGGAGCGGCCCTGCCCCAGCAGGGACTCGATCACCGGGTTGAAGAGGACGGTCTCGCGGAGGTTTCGGTACCAGTAGGAGGCGTCCATCTGCGCGGTGTCGATCGGCTCGCCGGTGAGGGTGGAGTGAAGCGGGACCTCAGAGGTGGTGGGTGAGATCGGGGCGAAGGCCTCCAGCAGCTCGTCCTTGAGCTGCTCGATCTGGGATGAGTGGGCGGCGTAGTCGACGGCGATCCGCTTCGCCCTGATGTCTCGCTCCTCACAGGTCGCGATCAGCTCCTCGATCGCCTCGGGCTCGCCGGAGACGGCCTGCGTGCGTGGGCCGTTGATCGCCGCCAGGGAGATCCGCTCGCCGTGGGGCTCGAGCAGCTCTTGGAGATCTGCCACCGGCAGCGATACCGAGGCCATCGCGCCCTTGCCGGCGATCTTGCTCATCGCCTTGGAGCGCAGGGCGATCACCCGGGCGGCGTCCTCGAGTGAGAGCGCTGCGGCGATGTGGGCCGCGGCGACCTCCCCCTGGGAGTGGCCGATGACGAGAGAGGGCCTCACCCCGCAGGCTTCCCAGAGGCGCGCCAGGGAGACCATCGTGGCGAAGAGGGCGGGTTGGACGACGTCGAGGCGCTCCATCCACTTGCCGTCCTCCTCTCTCAAGACCTCGGTCAAAGACCAATCGACGTAGGGGTCGAGGGCCGCCTCGCACTGCTCGATCGACCTGGCGAAGACCGGTGAGGCCTCAATCAACCTCAGCGCCATGCGCGCGTACTGCGACCCCTGCCCGCCGAAGGCGAAGACGGGGCCCTGGGCGGTTGCGGTGCGCTTTATCCGGTCATAGACGAGATAAGGCGCACCGGAACCGCTCTCGCCGGTGGCCAGGGCGTCTAGGGCGCTCAGTAGCTGGTTGCGCTCCGTCCCGACCACCGCGGCTCGGTGCTCGAAGGCGCTGCGGGTCGCTACCAACGAGTACGCCGTGTCGGTCAGGCCCTGGTCGGGGTGCTCGCGCAGATGGTTGGCCAACCTTGCGGCCGACTGGCGCAGGGCCGGCTCCGATTTGGCCGAGAGGGCGAGGGGGAATGGACCGTTGAGGGTTTCGGTCCTCCCCTCGCCCTCCGCGGCCTCGACCGGAGTCGGGCCCTGCTCGAGGATCAGGTGGGCGTTGGTGCCGCTGGCGCCGAAGGAGGAGACGGCGGCGCGGCGCGGGTGGCCGTTGGCCTCCCACTCCTGCGCCTCGGCGAGCAGCTCGATCGCGCCCGTGTCCCAGTCCACCTTCGAGGAGGGGGCGTCGAGGTTGAGCAGCTTCGGCATCAGCCCCTCGCGCATCGCCAGCACGACCTTGATCACCCCGGCGACGCCCGCCGCCGCCTGGGCGTGGCCGATGTTCGCCTTCAGCGAGCCGAGCTTCAGCGGCCGCTCCCGCCCCTGGCCGTAGGTGGCGAGCAGGGCGTTGGCCTCGATCGGGTCGCCCAACGCCGTCCCGGTGCCGTGCGCCTCGACCATGTCGACGTCAGCCGGGACGAGCCCCGCCTCGGCCAGCGCCGCGCGGATCACGGCTTCCTGCGAGGGCCCGCTCGGGGCGGTGAAGCCGTTGGTGGCGCCGTCCTGGTTGACCGCCGAGCCGCGGATCGTCGCAAGCGGGCGGTGGCCGTTCGCCTCCGCGTCGCCGAGCCGCTCGAGCACCAGCACGCCGAGCCCCTCCGAGAAGCCCGTCCCGTCCGCCGCCTCGGCGAACGGCCGGCAGCGGCCGTCCGGCGAGAGCCCCCCCTGGGCGCTGAAGGTGGTGAAGACCGAGGGCGTGGCCAGCGCCGTAACGCCGCCGGCGAGCGCCAGGTCGCATTCGCCGGCGCGCAGGCCGGCGGCGGCGAGGTGCAGGGCGACGAGCGAGGAGGAGCAGGCGGTGTCGACCGTCATCGCCGGCCCCTCGAGGCCGAGCGCGTAGGCGATCCGGCCGGGCACGACGCTGGTCGTCATCCCGGCCGAGCGGCCCAGCTCCGGCGCCCCGTAGTCCTGGTACATCACGCCCGCGTAGACGCCCGCCCGCGAACCGCCCAGCGAGCCGGGGTCGATCCCGGCGTCCTCGAGCGCCTCCCAGGCGCCTTCCAGCAACAGTCGCTGCTGGGGGTCCATTTCGGCCGCCTCGCGCGGGCTGACATTGAAGAAGGCGGCGTCGAAATCGCCGATCTCGTCGAGAAAACCGCCGTGCTTCGTGTAGCTGGTGCCGATGCTGGCGGGATCGGGGTCGTAGAGGCTGCCGAGGTCCCAGCCGCGGTCGGCCGGGAACGGCTCGATCGCGTCGCGCTCCTCGATCAGCAGCCGCCAGAGGTCCCCGGGCGAGGCGACGCCGCCCGGGTAGCGGCAGGACATGCCGACGATCGCGACCGGCTCCCCGAGCGCGTCGAGCCGCCCGCGCGCGTCGCGCAGTTCACCCGTCACCTTGCGCAGGTACCTGCTCAGCGTGGCGCTGTCGGTCATACCAAAGAAAATCTGATTGATGACATTTCCCTAGACTCCCCCGCAAAATCCCCGATTCCGGGGCCATCGTGAAGGCTTCCTGCTTGCATCCCAAATAGCCGAGCGCCTACGATCGCCGGCACCTTGAAGGAGGGAGGCAACCCGCTCCGCGCGGTGTTCGAGCCGGTCCCGGGCGAGCGGACCGCCGCGGCACTGGCCCGCCGGCACTTCGCCCGCCACGACCAGCGGCCGTCGCCCCTCGGCGAGCTCTCGCCGGCGCGGATGGAGCCGTTCCTGCGCGGTCTGCTGTTCACCGACGGGACGGTGACCCGGAGCCTGGAAGTCGAGACCCTGAGCCGGGTCGCGGTCAGGGTGATCGGCCAGACCCGGGCGGCCTTACCGGCGGACGCCGCCGAGCATCTCGAAGCCGCGGAGGCCGACGAGGCGCTGCGCCGCCGGGTGACGATCGGCCCGGCGGACGGCCCCGACCCGGCGATCTGGGCCGAGTCCCAGATCCTGCCCGAGCGCCTGCCGCCCGCCTTCCTCGCCGAGCTCGAGGGCAGCCGCGACGGGATCGGCGGCTCGCTGCAGCGGGTCGAGCTGGAGAGCTGGCGCGAGCTGCTCTGGTACGGGCTCGAGGAGCCGCCGCGGTGGAGCTTCGTCGCGCCGCGCGCCCCCTCGCCCGTGCTGACCCGCCTCTACCGGGTGATCTCCGCCGGCCGGCCGGCGCTGCTGATCTCCGAGAGCTTCGCGCTCGAGCGCCGCGGCGAGCGCTACGGCCTGCGCTGGCCAAGCTGACCTCAGACCGCGCCGAACTCCTCCTCGATCAACTGGATCACCTCCTCGTCGGAGGCCGACTCGAGGTCGGCGTGGGGCGCCTCGCCGCCCAGCGGCGCGCCGTTCGAAGCGCCCGCTTCGCGGCGGCATAGATCGGCGGCGAGCGCCGCGACGTTGGGGTGGTCGAAGGCGAGGGTCGAGGGCAGGCGCAGGCCGGTCGCGGCGGCAAGCCGGTTGCGCAGCTCGACCGCCATCAGCGAGTCGAAGCCGAGGTCGCGGAAGGAGCGCGCAACGGGCACGGCGGCCGCCGAGGCGTGGCCGAGGATCGCCGCCGCCTCGGCCCGCACCAGGTCCCGAGCGGCGCCGTCGCGCTCGCGCTCGAGCAGCTCGGAAAGCCGGATCGCCCTCGCTTCGCGATGCGCGGCGACGCCCCGGAAGAGGCCGGCGAAGATCGGCTGCAGGCGACCGGCGCGGGCCTGCTCGCGGAGCGCGGCGCGGTCGAGCGGCGCGGCGAGCAGCAGAGGCTCCGCCGCGGCGAGCGCGGCGTCGAAGAGGCCAAGCCCGCGCTCGTCGTCGATGCCGAGCAGCCCGGCTCGCGCGATCCGCGCCCGGTCGCCCGCGGAGAGATGGGCGGTCATCCCCGTGACCCGCTCCCAGAAGCCCCAGGCAATCGCGCTGCCCGGCAGGCCTTCGCGACGGCGGCGGGCGGCCAGCGCGTCGAGGAAGGAGTTTGCCGCCGCGTAGCCGGCCTGACCGGGACTGCCGAGCACCGAGGCGACCGAGGAGAAGAGAACGAACTCGTCGAGCTCCATCCCCCGGGTCAGCTCGTGCAGGTTCCAGGCGCCGTCGACCTTGGGGCGGAAGGCGGTCGCCAGCTGCCGCGGACCGAGAGCGTCGATCAGGCCGTCGTCGAGGGCGCCTGCGGCGTGGATGACGATGCGCAGCGGGCGCTCTCCGTCGATCGTCGCCAGCAGCGCGCCGAGCGCCTCGCGATCGGCGGCGTCGCAGGCGGCGAGGACGACCTCCGCGCCGCGTCCCTCGAGCTCGGCGCGCAGCTCGGCGGCGCCGGCGGCCCCCGCGCCGGAACGGCTGGCGAGGATCAGCCGGCCGACGCCCTGCTCGGCCAGGTGGCGGGCGAAGAGCGCCCCGAGGACACCGGTGCCGCCGGTGATCAGCGCCGTGGCGCCGGGCCCGGGACGCCGCCGGCCGGAGCCCCGGACGGCGGCGACTCGCCGCAAACGGGGCGCCAGCACGCGGCCGGCGCGCAGCGCCAGTTGCGGCTCGCCGCTCGCCAGGGCGTCGTCGAGCGCCGCCTCGGAGGCCTCGCTGCCGTCGCTGTCGATCAGGACGAAGACCCCGGGACGCTCGGCCTGGGCGGAGCGCAGCAGCCCCCAGCCGACCGAGGCGGCGAGGTCGGGGGTCTCCCCCCCGCCGATCGCCACCGCGCCGCCGGTGAGCACCGCGAGGCGAGCGCCCTCCCCGTGCTCCTCAGCCAGCCAGCCCTGGACCGCGGCAAGCGTCCGCGCCGCGGCGTGGCGGGCGGCCGAGGCCGGATAGCCGCAGACCTCCAGCTCACAGCGCCAGAGCTCCGAACCGCGCGGCTCTCCCCCGCCGTCGGCGAGCGGCACCTCCTCCCAGTCGACGGCGAAGAGGGACTCGCGCGGCGGCGAGAGCAGCTCGCCCTCGACCGGCCTCACGACCAGCTCCGCCACCGAGAGGACGAGCGCGCCGGCCCGATCCTCGACCCGCAACGAGAAGCGGTCCTCGCCGGCCGGAGCGAGCCGCACCCGCAACGGGCCAGACCGGTCGCCGTCGCCGAGCGCCACCCCGCTCCAGGCGAAGGGCAGGCCACTGCTCCGTCCGGCGACGAGGAACCAGGAATGCAGGGCCGCGTCGAGCAGCGCCGGGTGGAGCTCGAAGCCCCGCTCCCCACCCTCGAGCGGCAAGCGGACCTCGGCGAAGATCTCCTCTCCCCGCCGCCAGGCCGCCCCCAGGCCGCGGAAAGCGGGCCCATATTCGAAGCCGGCGTCCGCCAGGCGTTCGTAGAGATCGCCGGTCTCGAGTCGCTCGGCACCGGTGGGCGGCCACTCGCCGATCGGCGTCAGCGACGCCCCGTCACCGCTTACGGCGAGCGTCGCGGTCGCATTGCGGGTCCAGGCGCTCGGCTCAAGGCCCTCGCCCTCGACCCGCGAGTGGAGCGCGAGCCGCCGCCGGCCGTCCTCGTCGGACTCGCCGAGGCGGAGCTGGATGCGCGCCGCGCCGGCCTCGGGCAGGAGCAGGGGCGCTTCCTGGATCAGCTCTTCGAGCAGCGGCGCCCCCGCCTCGCGACCAGCCCACAGCGCCAGCTCGACGCAGGCGGCGCCCGGCAGCAAGGCGGTTCCGCCGACCGCGTGATCGGCCAGCCAGGCCTGGGCGCGCAGCGAGGCGCGGCCGTCGAACAGCCACTCCTCCCGCTCGGCGACGGGCAGCGCCGCCTCGAGCAGGGGGTGGTCCACCACCCCGATTCGCGCCCCAGCCGCGGCCCAGTAGCGCCGCCGCTGGAAGGCGTAGGTCGGCAGCGCCACGGGCTCCTCGCCGGGACCGCCGAGCAGCGCGGGCCAATCGACCTCGGCCCCGGCCGCGTGCGCCTCCGCCAGGGAGCGGCTGAAGCGGCGCCAGCCACCCTCGCCGCGCCGCAGCGAGCCGATCGTGGCGACCCCTCCCGCGGCCGAGCCCGACGCCTCGGCGGTCTCCTCGACCGCGGCACTCAGCACCGGGTGCGGGCTCGCCTCGACGAACCTGGCAAAGCCGTCGTCGATCAGGGCCCGGGTCGCGGCTTCGAAGCGGACCGGCTCGCGCAGCGAGCGGTACCAGTACTCCGCGCCGAGCTCCTCGCCGGCCAGCGGCTCGCCGGTCATCCCCGAGTAGAACGGCACCGCGGCCGGCGCCGGGCGGATCGGCTCCAGGTCGGCGAGCAGGCGCTCGCGGATCGCCTCGACCTGGGCGGAGTGCGAGGCGTAGTCGACCGGGACGCGGCGCGCCGGCGCGCCGGCCGCCTCGCAAGCGGTCAGCAGTTCCTCGAGCGCCGCCGGCTCGCCGCTGACCACGCTCGAGGTCGGCCCGTTGGTCGCGGCGAGCGAGAGGGCCTCTCCCCAAGGGGCGATCAGCTCCGCCGTCTCCACGGCTGGGCGCAGCACCGAGACCATCCCGCCGGACCCGGCGAGGCCGTCGGCGATCGCCCGGCTGCGCAGGGCGACGACGCGCGCCGCGTCCTCGAGCGAGAGGGCGCCGGCAACGTGGGCGGCGGCGATCTCACCCTGCGAGTGGCCGACGACGGCGCCTGGCTCGACGCCGAAGTAGCGCCAGAGCCCGGCAAGCGCGACCATCGTCGCGAAAAGCGCCGGCTGCACGACGTCGACCCGTTCCAGCGGCGGCGCCCCCTCCTCACCGCGCAGCGACGCCTCGAGCGAGAACCCGAGGTGCGGATCGAGCGCCGCCGCGCAGGACCCGATCAGCTCGGCGAAGCGCGCCGAGCCGGCGAGCAGCTCGCGCGCCATCGCCGGCCACTGCGAGCCCTGGCCGGGGAAGACGAAGGCCGTGCCGCCCGGCCGCTCGCCGCCGCGGACCAGACCCCCGGCGGGCTCGCCCCGGGCCAGGGCACCGAGCCCGGCGAGCAGCTCGCCGCGGTCGGCGCCGAGCACGACGGCGCGATCGGCAAGCTGCGCTCGCCGCATCGCCAAGGTGCGGGCGACGGCGAGCGGATCGAGATCGGGTCGGCGCTCGAGGTGGCGGCGCAGCCGCTCGGCCTGGGCGCGGAGCGCCTCCGCGCCTTTGGCCGAGACGGTCCAGGCGATCGGGTCCGGCGCCGGGCCGGCGCCGGCCTCGCGGGGCACCGGCGCGGGCGCCTGCTCGAGGATCAGATGGGCGTTGGTGCCGCCGATCCCGAACGAGGAGACGCCGGCGCGGCGCGGTCGCTCACCGGCCTCCCACTCGAGCGGCTCGGTGAGCAGCTCGAGGCCGCCGGCGCCCCACTCGACGTGCGGGCTGGGACGGTCGACGTGCAGCGTCCGCGGCAGGGTGCCGCGCCGCATCGCCTCGACGACCTTGATTGCCCCGGCGACCCCCGCCGCGGCCAGGGTGTGGCCGAGGTTCGACTTGACCGAACCGAGCAGCAGCGGTCGCCGGCGGTCGACGCCGTAGGCAGCGAGCAGGGCGCCGGCCTCGATCGGGTCGCCGAGCGGCGTGCCGGTGCCGTGCGCCTCGACCGCGTCGATCTCGCCCGGCTCGAGCCCGGCGCTCGCCAGGGCCTGGCGGATGACGCGCTCCTGGGCCGGGCCGCTGGGCGCCGTCAGCCCGTTCGAGGCACCGTCCTGGCCGACCGCCGAGCCGCGCACGACGGCCAGCACGCGGTGGCCGTTGGCGCGCGCGTCGGAAAGGCGCTCGAGCACGAGCAGGCCGACGCCCTCCGACCAGCCGGTGCCGTCGGCGCCGGCGGCGAAGGCCTTGCAGCGCCCGTCCGGGGCGAGGCCGCGCTGCCGCGAGAACTCGACCAGCTGGGCCGGGGTCGCCATCACGCTCACCCCGCCGGCCAGCGCCAGCGAGCACTCGCCCAGGCGCAGCGCTTGGCGGGCGAGGTGGACGGCGACGAGCGAGGACGAGCAGGCCGTGTCGACGGTCACCGCCGGCCCCTCGAGCCCGAGCGCGTAGGCGACCCGGCCGGAGAGCACGCTGCCCGCGAGACCGGTGGTCCGGTGGCCCTCGGCCGAGTCGGGCAGGGCGCCGCCGTAGTCGTGCGTCATCGCCCCGGCGAAGACCGCGGTATCGGTCCCGCGGCGCGCCTGCGGGTCGATGCCGGCGTCCTCGAGCGCCTCCCAGGCCGCTTCGAGCAGCAGCCGCTGCTGGGGGTCCATCGCCAGCGCCTCGCGCGGCGAGATGGCGAAGAAGCCGGCGTCGAAGTCGGCCGCGTCGGCGAGGAAGCCACCGTGCCGCACGTAGCTGGCGCCGGGCCGGTCGGGGTCGGGGTCATAGAGGCCATCGAGGTCCCAGCCGCGGTCCTCGGGGAGCCCGGAGAGCACCTCGCCGCCACGCTCGAGCAGGTCCCAGAGGTCGGCGGGCGAGCCGATCCCGCCGGGGAAGCGACAGGCCATACCGACGATCGCGACCGACTCCCCCAGCGGACCGGGAGCGCGCCCCGTCCTCGGCCGGGGCACGGCGCCGCTCGCCAGCTCCCCGAGGTGGACGGCCAGCGCGGCCGGGCTCGGGTGGTCGAAGACCGCGGTGGCGGCAACCGGCAGGCCGCTCTCCGTCACGAGCCGCTCGCGGAGCGCGACCGCGGCCGCCGAGTCGAAGCCGAGCTCCTTGAAGCTGCGCCGCGGATCGATCTCCCCGGGCGAGGCGTGCCCGAGGACGACGGCGGCCGTCTCGGCCCGGACCAGGCGAAGCAGGTCCACGCCGGCCGCCGCGCGCGCCCGCTCGCCGGCTTCCTCGCCGAGCCCGGCGAGCAGCTCGCCGCGCTTCACCTTGCCGGTCAGGGTGCGCGGGATCTCGCGCACGCTGACGAAGCGGCGCGGCAGCTTGTGCGGGGAGAGGCGCTCGGCCAGCTCGGCGCGGACCTCTCCATGCCCCCGCTCGGAGCCCTCGGCGAGGCGCAGGAAGGCGACGACCTCGACCCCGGCGGCCCGCTCGAGCGCCGCCACCGCGCAGTCCTCGACCCCGGCGCAGGCGACGAGCGCCTCCTCGACCTCGGTCGGGTCGACCTTCTTGCCGGCGACGTTGATGCGGCTGTCGGCGCGGCCGCTGACGTGCAGGTTGCCGGCCGGGTCGAGCCGGCCGAGATCGCCGGTCGCATACCAGCCCTCGGCATCCGGCTCGGCGCCGATCACGCGGTGGGGACGGGCCGGGGGCCGGCGCCTGACGGCGATCTCGCCGTCCTCCCCGATCCGCACCTCGACGTCGGGCAGCGGCGCGCCGACGCCCTCGTCCTCGCCACCGCGGGCGAGCGTGATCTGGCCGCCCTCGGTGAGGCCGTAGTGGGAGCGCAGCGGCGTGCCGGCAGCCTCCCGCCAGGCCGCGATCAGCCGCGGCGAGACGGGCTCGCCGGCGGCGATCGCCATTCGCAGCGGCCAGGCGGTGGCGATCCCCGGCTGCTCGGCGAGCAGCCCCAGGTAGCGGTCGAAGAGGAAGGGCACCGAGAGCAGGACCGTCGGCGCCTCCCCGGCGGCGAGCTCCGCCATCTCCGCCGCCTCCAGCATCCCCTTGCCGAGCAGCACCGTGGCGCCGCTGAGCAGTCCGCCGAGCAGTCCGCAGCCGAGGCAGTAGAGGTGGGCGAGCGGCGTCGTGCACCAGAGCACGTCCTCCTCCCGGTAGCCGGCCGCGGCCGCGAACGAGCCGGCGTTGCGCAGCAGGCTCTCCCACTCGAGCTCGACCACCTTGGGCAGGCCGCTGCTGCCCGAGCTGCAGAGCCCGACCAGCGGCCGGCCGGCGTCGTCGGCGGCGCCGGCGAAGATCGCCGCGGCCCGCTCCAGCTCCCACTCCGTCGCGCGCGGGTCGAGCAGCAGCAGGCTCTCGCCGGCGAAGCCCGCGCGCAGCACCGCCTCGGCATCGGCGACCGTGGGCGAGAGCCGCACCGCGCGGCGGCCCGCGGGGGGGGCGGCGCGCTCCCCGAGCAGCGCCGCCAGCTCGCCGTAGGTGCGCGCCGCGGTCGCGTCGCGCAGCGCGACGCGATCCGGGCGGCGCTCGGCCGCCGCCCGGATCGCTTCCCCCAGCCCGCTCAGCGCACTGCCCTCGACGCCGGCTCCTCCCTGGCTACCGCGCCCGGCCGCCATCATTCCCCCAACTCGGCCGCGGAGGCAAGATCGGTGGCCGGCGCCGCCGGCAGGCGAGCGGGCAGCGCGATCGCCGCGAAGAGAAGGCCGTCCGCCGCCAGCCAGCGGCCGGCGAAGCCATCGAGCACGGCGCCGCCAACGGTGGGTCCCGGGACGAGCAGGTGCGCCGAGAAGCTGCCGCCGAGGCGGTCGATCGTCACCGTCGCGTCCTCGAAGCCGAGCCACTGGCGAGCCAGCGGGAACCACGCCTTGTAGACCGACTCCTTGATGCTGAAGAGCAGCCGGTCCCAGCTGACTCCGGGGTCGAGGCCCGCCAGGGCGTGAAGGTGGCGGCGCTCCTCGGGCAGGGCGACGTCGGGCAGCAGCCCCTCGGGCAAGGGCTGGTCGAGCTCGGCGTCGACGCCGACCGTCAGCAGGTCGTCGTCGCGAGCCAGGACGCAGGCGCGGTATCCGGTGCAGTGGGTGATGCTGCCGACGATGCCGGCCGGCCAGAGCGGCTCCCCTTTCGAGCCGCTCGGGACCGCCTGCTCGGGCAGCCCGAGCAGGCCGAGCGCCTGGCGGGCGCAGGCGCGGGCGGTGACGAACTCGCGGCGGCGCTTCTCCACCGGGCGACCGAGCGCCGCCTCCTCCTCCGGATAGAGCGGCGCCTCGAGGTCCGTCGTCGTCGCGACGACGACGGCGGCGTCGGGCAGGATTCGCTCAAGCACCGCGGGCCTCCGGGAGGATGGGGCGCGGCTCGCCCGCCCAGGCGCCGCGCCGGCGGCGCTCGCGCGGGTAGCCGAGCGAGACCTCCTCGAAGCGGACGCCGCCCCGCCAGCTGGTGTGTGGGATGTGCAGGTGGCCGTAGACGACGGCAACGGCGCCGAAGCGACGGTGCCACTCGGCGGTGCGCACGGTCCCGCACCACTGGGCGAACTCGGGGTGACGCAGGGCCCGGGTCGGGTGGACGGTGAGCGGGAAGTGGTTGACGAGCACGGTCGGCAGCGAGGCGTTCTCGCTGCTCAGCCGGTCTTCGGTCTCGGCCAGCCGGGCATCGCACCAGGCGGCCCGGCTCGGGTAGGGATCGGGGTGAAGGAGGAACTCGTCGACGCAGACAACGCCGGCGTCGAAGGCGCGCCGCAGCGCCTCCTCCGGCGTGGCGCCGACGTTGCGGCCGAAGCTGTAGTCGTAGAGCAGGAAGAGCGGCGCCACCCGCACCGGGCCAGCGGGCCCCTGCCAGAGTGGGTAGGGGTCCTCGGGCGTCAGCACCCCGAGCTCGCGGCAGAGCCCGACCAGGTGCCGGTAGCGCGCCTCGCCGCGCAGCCCGCTGGGGTCGTCGCGGTAGGTGAGCAGCTCGTGGTTGCCGGGCGCCCAGATCACCGTGGAGAAGCGTTCGCGCAGCGTGCGCAACGCCCACTCGACGCGAGCCAGGCCGTCGGCGACGTCGCCGCCGACGATCAACCAGTCGCGCTCGGATCGGGGCCGCATCTCGCGCACCGCCTCGCGGTTCTCGGCGTGGTCCACGTGCAGATCGCTGATCGCGAGCAGCGCTCCGTCGCTCACCGGGTCCGAGCTGCCACCGCGTCTAGTCCGCCGAGGAACGCATCTGGTGACCGCAGTTGGGACAGACGACGGCGGGATCCGCCGGCTCCGCGACGGGCTCGCCCGAGGTGGCGCGCTCCTCCGCGGCGCGCTTTCTCTCGTGACCGCGCAGCTCGATCCTCAGGTCGGCGACCGAGAGCCGCTCCCCCGCGGCGCGGTCGAGCCAGTGGCGCTTCTCCTCCAGCTCGAGCGGGGCTAAGAGGACATGGTGGCTCCAGGTCAATTTGTCACTACGTAGTGACAAATCGAACTGCGACGCGACCCATGCCATGTTGCGCAGGCTGGCCACGTCGTAACCGGTGATCCGCGCGGCCTCCGCGTACTTCTCGCCCCAGCGGGCGGCGCCATAGCGGATCCAGTCCCCGATCCACCACTGGCTGCAGCGCCCAATTGCCCCGAGGCGGCGCCCGGTTGCCAGCCACTCGGCCTGGCCAAGGTCGCCCTTCGGCACCCAGGCGACCTTGGAGACCGCGCCGGCGGAACCCCGCCCAATCGTGTCCGGCGCGGCCTCGGCGGCAACCGGGAGCCGGCCGGGCGCCGGCGTTGTCGATGCACGAGGCGGCTGGACCGCCTCTCGAATCCCTGACATCTAGAGCCCTCTTCCCCTTGAACGCCGGCTGACGAGGCCCGCGCCGCGCCCCCCGAGAGAGGCGCTGAACCTGTAACAAGAAGGTCTACCAGCGACCGTCGCGGGCGACTACACCAATGTGGTGCGGGCCGGCAGGATCGCGTGGCCAATGTGTCCCATTGAGTTCAACTCAACCCCGGGGGACCACCCGCCGGCGCGCCACGGTGGGCGCCGCCTCGCCGTCGAGTCCCTCCAGGCTGAGCGCCACCTCGATCTCCGCATGACAGGTGTGGAGCAGGCGGTCGAGCGCCTCCTCGACCTTGCGCAGGCGGCGCTGCACGGTGTGGCGGTCGACTTCGAGCGCGGCCGCGGCCGTGGCGGCGTTGAAGCCGGCGGCGAAGTAGGCGCGCAGGGTCTCGCGCAGGACGGGGCCGGAGTCGCCCTGGGCGTCGAGCGGCGCCAGGTAGGTCTCGCGCAGCGAGGTCGCCAGCAGCTCGTCGCGCAGCACCGCGGCGAGCAGGGTGACGTCGCTGGCGCGACTGAAGCGCTGCGGCCGGCGCAGCATCACCTCGCGCGCGGCCTGCGCCTCGTGATGGGTGAGGCGCCAGCCCTCGAGCCCGTAGCGGGGCTCGCCGGTGGCAAGCGTCACCTCGCCGAGCACGCCGGCCGAGAGGTAGCGCTCGACCTCGGCGACGGGCAGCGGCTTGCGGCCGCCGAGCCAGGCCCAGGCGCTCTCGCTGCCGCGGCCGATGACCAGCGCCTTGCGCTTGAGCCCCGCGGCGAGCGTGCGAGCGGCGACGTCGGCGCGGCTGCCGGTGACGATCAGGCCCAGGTGCCAGGCGTCGAGCTCGTAGTCGAGCCCCTCGGCGTCGTGGAGCGAGTCGCTGACCAGCAGGCGCTGCACCCTTTCGGCCAGGCGCTGGGCCGGAGAGCGGCGGATCTGCTCGAGCTCGTCCATGTATTCGGCTGCCACCGCCGCCATCAGCCGGTCGACCAGCGGCCCCTGAGTGCGGAGCACGGCGCTGAGCGCGCCTTCGGGGAAATGGGGCGCCTCGTCCATGATGAACTCGCCGATCAGGCGGTCGCCCGCCGCGTAACGACGCAGCACCGTGTCGAGCCCAACCCGGTTGCGGGCCGCGCGACGCGCCTGCGCGGCCGCGGCGGGGGGGATCTCGGCGTCCCACTCCCCGCCCCTTTCGATGCCGCCGAAGGCGTATGCGACCGCCTCGGCGACGGTCGCACGCAGGCCCGCCCGGTACTCGGCGTCTTCCTTTTCCGCCGGCGCCGAGAGCGCCTTGGCGGCGTCGAAGATCGCGTCTTCTAGCTCGGCGGAGCGGTCCCGCAGCCGCGCGACCAGTCCAGACCGGATCTGCTGCAACGAGTCTTGCTCCAAAACCGCATCGGCCCCCTATCCCTGCACACACGGTAGTACGCAAACTTCGGGGGTGTCAACTCGTAGCATCCGGCGCATGGAGATTCTGGTGGTCGAGGACGAGGAGGCGATCGCCGACTTCCTCGTCCGTGGCCTCGAAGCGGAGGGACACGCCGTGAGCTGCGCCGCCGACGGGCTCGCGGGGGAGCGGCTGGCGCTGGAGGACGGGGTCGACCTGGTGATCCTCGACCGGATGCTGCCCGGGCGCGATGGGCTCGAGGTGCTGACCGCGATCCGCCGCGCGCGGCCCTCGCTGCCGGTGATCGTGCTGACCGCGCGCGACGCGATCGCCGACCGGGTCGAGGGGCTCGACCGCGGCGCCACCGACTACGTGACCAAGCCGTTCGCCTTCGAGGAGCTGGCGGCGCGCGTGCGCGCCCACCTGCGCCAGCCGGCCGGCGAGCGGGCGACCGAGCTCGAGGCGGCCGGGATCCGGCTCGACCTGCTGACCCGCGAGGCGCGCCGCGGCTCGCTCAGCGTGCGCCTGCCCGAGCGCGAGGCCACCCTGCTCGCCCACCTGATGCGGCGCGCCGGCCAGGTCTGCACGCGGCGCGAGCTGCTCGCCGCGGTCTGGGGCTACGAGCACGACCCCGGCACCAACATCGTCCAGGTCTACGTCGGCTACCTGCGCCGCCGCCTCGCCCTGCCCGGCTCGCCGGTGCCGATCGAGACCGTGCGCTCGGTCGGTTACCGGCTGGTGGAGCGCCCGGCGTGAAGACGGCCTGGTCGCGGCTCGGCCTGCGCGGCCGGCTGGGCCTGACCGTGGCGACGCTCGTCCTCGTCGCGATCGCATTCGTGGTGCTCGCCGTGCGACGCGAGGTCGGCGAGGCGGTCGGCGCCGTGCTGATCGGCGGCGCGATCGGCGTGGTGATCGCCTTCGTCGCCGGCCGCCTGCTCGAGGAAGCCTCCTCGCGCCAGCGCCAGTTCGTCGCCGACGCCTCGCACGAGCTGCGCACGCCGCTGACCGCGATCCGCGGCCAGCTCGAAGTGCTGGCCCGCAACGAGCGGCCCGACGCCGACGAGGTGCGCCGGGTCGAGGGCGTGGTGCTGGTCGAGGTGACGCGGATCGAACGGCTGGTCGGCGACATGCTCTCGCTGGCGCGGCTCGACGAGGGCGAGCCGCCGCACAGCATGGCAGTGCCGCTGCCCGAGTTCCTGCGCCGCTTCGGCGCCGACCCGGCGCTCGGCCCGCTGAGCCTCGGCGAGCTGCCGAGCGGCGCGCTGCGCGCCGACCCCGAGCGCCTCACCCAGGTGATTCGCAACCTGGTCTCCAACGCCCGCCGCCACGCCGGCCCCGACGGCCGGGTCGAGCTCTCGGCACGGGCGCGCGGCGGCCAGCTGACCGTGCGGGTCGACGACGACGGCCCCGGCGTCCCGCCCGCCGAGCGCGAGCGCGTCTTCGACCGCTTCCACCGCAGCGCCGCGTCCCGCGACCGAGCCAGCGGCGGCAGCGGCCTCGGCCTGCCGATCGCCCGCTCGATCGTCGAGCTGCACGGCGGCCGCATCTGGATCGAGGACTCCCCCCTGGGCGGCGCCCGCGTCGCCTTCGAGCTCGATGGCTTCGAGCCGGGGCCAAACGCCGGAAATGGAGGACCCTGAATTCCGGAACCGGAGAACCTCGAACGCCGAATGACCTTCCGACGGGACTGCACGACTTAGAAACGAATTTGTGTCAACCGTGAAGCAGCCGTCCGGATTGGGTTCGAGTCCCTCGTCCTCCGCCAAGAGAATTGCCGAGCGCGCCGGGGGTTGATCGAGGTGCAAGGTCATGCGGCCTGCGGGTAGCCTCCGCCTTGCGTTCCACCCCGGTGCCTCGGCGTTCGGCCCGCTTCGGCGGGCCGTGTTCTTGGCAGATCGGCCTTGACGAAACCTCTCTCGCGGAGGCCGCCGTCAGCTCGGCACGGCGTAGATCTGGCCGCCGGATTCGACCACCTGCTTGGCGGCGAGGCCGCTGGGCGGGGGGCCGGCGATCACTTCGCCGGTTTCGGCGCTGTACTCGCCGCCGTGGCAGGGGCAGACGATCACCCCGCTCTGGTAGCCGACCGTGCAGCCGGCGTGGGTGCAGACCGCGCTGAACGCCTTCAGCTGGCCGGCTTCGTCGCGGATCAGGATGTCGGGCGAGCCGTCACCAGGGTCGGTGTAGGTTGCGGCCTGGCCGGCGGGCAGCCGCTTGGCCGGGCCGAGACGGACGGCGCCGCTGGGGACCGAGGAGCCGCCGCCCGAGGCGGGCGCCGACGAGGGCCCGCCGCCGTTGCCTCCTCCGCCGCCACCGGAGCCGCCTCCCGACTTCGACGCGCCCGACCCCGCCGAGAGCGTGCGCGCCGCCGTGTAGGTGCCCTTGGCGAGGGTCGAGATGCCGGCGATCGCCACCGCCATGCCGGCGAACTCGGCGAGCAGCACGCGACGCGTGGTGGCGGGGTCGGGCGGCGGCTCGCCGGCTTCCGCCGGACGCAGGCGGGTGCGCCGCGCGAGCTCCTGCGAGCCGCGCTCGGTGAGGTTGTCGAGGGCGGGCTGGCCCCCGGCGCCGGCCAGCACGATCGGCAGCCAGGCGAAGGTGAAGACCAGGTCGGGGCCGAGGAAGTAGGGCGTGGTGTGCCAGCTGGCGGTGAGGAAGAGGAGGAAGTTGAGCGCCATGCCGGCGGCGGCCGCGATCCGGGTGAAGAGCCCGGCGGTGACCAGCAGGCCGATCAGGATCTCGGTCACGGCGACCCCGATCCCGGCCAGCTCGGGGTGCGGCAGGGCGAAGGTGCTCAGGATGAAACCACCCGGCGTGCCGGCGGCGAAGCCGTGCAGCTGGGTGCCGATGTAGGTCGGGGCGCCGGCGTGCAGGAAGCCGGGGTCGCTGAGCTTCTGGATGCCGGCGTAGACGAAGGTGACCCCGAGGAAGAGGCGCAGCGGGAGCAGGGCCATCGCCGGCGATATCGAGCTCCTGCGCATTCGGGGCAATCTCCCGCCCACGCCTAAATCCCTGCTCAGACTCGGATTAGAGACCTCTCACGCGCCCGTTAGCTGGGAATGAGCGTGCGCCCCCAGGATCGCCGCCGATGTACAGCGAGGGCACCGCCACGGTTCGCGACGGAGTCGCCGGCAACGCCCGCCTGACCGGCGGCGCGGCGGTGGCGCTGCTCGCCCTGCTCGCCGCCGAGGGGGCGACTATCCCCTTCATCGGCCAACTGGTCGGGCCGCACGTCTTCATCGGCATGCTGCTGATCCCGCCGATCCTGCTCAAGCTGGGCAGCACCGGGTACCGCTTCGCCCGCTACTACGCCGGCAGCCCGCCCTACCGGCGCAAGGGCCCGCCGGCCCTGGCCCTGCGGGTACTCGCCCCCGGCGTCGTCTTCATCACCCTCGCGCTCTTCGCCACCGGCGTGGCGCTGGCGATCGTCGGCCCCGACGGCGCCGGCGCCGGCTCGCTCAAGTTCCTCCACAAGGCGAGCTTCATCCTCTGGTTCGGCCTGATGACGATCCACGTCCTCGGCCACCTGCTCGAGCTCCCCAGCCTGGCGATGCCCGACTGGCGCCGCCACGGCGGCCGCGAGGCGGCCCTCGCCGGCTCCGGCCTGCGCATCGCCCTGCTCGGCGCCTCGCTCCTCGCCGGCCTCGCCCTGGCCCTGGCGACGCTCTCGCTGATCGGCCCCTGGGTCGGCGCCAGCGTCGGCGGCTGACCCGCCTGCCCAAGCTTCACCTTCTCTTGGCCGTGGCTTGGAGCGGAGCTTGCCGGCCCGGGCGCAAGATCAGGCGACCGACTTCCAGAAGGAGCAGCCATGAACAACCGCAGAGCGAAGCTGATGACGGGCGCCACGGTGCTCGGCCTGGGCGCCCTCGGCGGCGCCGCGATGGCGACCAACCAGGGCATCCCGGCCTCCCAGCCGCTGGCCGCCAACGGCTCGGTCGTGACCAGCGCCAGCGGCGCGACCGCCGTTCAGCCGGGATCGGCGACCGCCAGCACGAGACCGCCGATAGTCACCCGCGCCAGCGGCGGCGCGGCCCCGGCGTCCCTCGACGACTGAGCCCGAGCCCTGGGCTTCCGGTGCGCCTTATCCCCCGCATAGGGGGAAAAAGCGCACCGGAAGGGTCAGTCGTCGGCGCCTCCACCTCCGCCCCGGCCCCCGCCTCCGCCGCCGTGCTCGCCGTCGGTGCGATCGGAGTGGCGCGGTTCGGGCGGGGCGGTCGGGGTCGTGGGCGTGTAGGCCGGGGGTTCGGCGGATTCGATCGGTTCGGCCGGGACGGTCTTGGGGGTCGGACTCGTGTGGCGCTTCGAGCGGTGACCGGCGGCGCCGGTGTGCTCGATCCTCTTCGGGGCCAGGGCGTCGCCGGCGGTGACCGGTTCGGAGGCGAGGCCGATCTGCTGGCTGGCGAGGCGGCTGGCGGCGAATGCCACCGCCGCGGCGACGAGGATGCCGAGCAGGGCGAGGCCGATCCAACGCATGGGCCTCACCGTAGGCCGCCCCGGGTAAAGCGACGGCAAAACCGCCGGTGCAACGTCTTTCGGTCGGTATCCATCCACAACGCGTTACACCCGGGGCCGTCGGCCTCGGACCTCGCCGGGCGTAACGCGTTTCGGTGGGTATTCGTCCTCAACGCGTTACACCGGCGGGGAGGATGATGGTGGCGACGGTGCCGCCGCCTTCGCGAGCCGCCAGGGTGACCTCGCCGCGCCACTGGCGGGCCAGCTCGCGGGCGATCGGCAGGCCGAGACCGGTGCCGCCGGGGCCCTGGCGGCCGGCGCTGCCGCGGCGGAAGCGCTCGAAGACCTCATCCTCCTCGCCGGGCTCGAGGCCGGGGCCGCGGTCGCGGACCTCGATCGCTCCCTCGCGCGCGACGATCTCGACGCCCTCGCCCGGCGGCGAGTAGCGCACCGCGTTCTCGACCAGGGCGTCGAGGGCGCGTTCGAGGTCCGGCGCGGCGCACCAGGCCTCCCCCGCCCGTTCGAGCTCCACGCACAAGGCGACCGAGCGCTCCTCGGCCAGCCGGCGCCAGCGCTCGGCGGCGCGGGCCGCCGCGTCGCCCAAGCCGACCCGTTCGCCGGGCAGTTCGTGCTCGCCGGCGCGGCTGAGGACGAGCAGCTCCTCGACGATCTGCGAGAGCCGGTCGATCTCGGCGATCGCCGCCTCCAGCTCGCCCGGGTCGGGCTCGCGGCCCGGCTCGGTCATGCCCTCGAGTCGCAGGCGCAGCCCCGTCAGCGGCGTGCGCAGCTGGTGGGAGGCGTCGGCGACGAAGTCCTGCTGGCCGCGCAGCAGCCGCTTCACCCGCTCGGTCATCTCGTTGAAGGCGCGCGCCAGCGAGCGCTGCTCGCTGCTGCCCTCGACCGCGACGCTCGCGTCGAGCTCGCCGGTGGCAACCTGCCGCGCCGCCCGGTCGAGGCGGCGGATCGGGCGGGCGATCTGCTGGGCGACCACGGCGCCGGCCGCCAACCCGAGCAGCAGCACCACCCCGGCCAGCGCCGCCAGGTCGAGGATCGCGGTCTTCACCGCGCTGCTCACCGCGGCGACGCTCTGCGTCACCCGCACCGCGCCGTCGGGCCGGCCTTCGCTGAGCACCGGCGCCGAGGTGGCGAGGATCGAGGCGCCGAGCGTTTCGCTGCTGCGGGTGATCTGCTCGCCGTGACCGCGCAGGGCGGCGTGGATCTCCGGGCGGTCGGCGTAGCTGCGGCCCGCCGGCGCCCCGGCCGAGTCGGCCACCAGCCGGCCGCGGGCGTTGACGACGATCACCCGGCCGCGCACGCTGTCGGCCGAGGCCTGAACCAGGTTGCGCAGGGCGGAGCGCTGGCCGGGGCCGAGCAGCTCCGCCGCCGAGGCGGCGACGACGTCGGCCTGGCTGCGCGCCTGGCCCTTGACCTCGGCGTCGACCCGGTCGCGCAGACTGACCGCGAGCGGCACGCCAAGGGCGATCAGCGCCAGCAGCAGCACGTAGGCCAGCGCCAGGAGAAGGGTTGCGCGGAGGCTTACGGCTCGTCCCCCGGCGCGGCAAAGCGGAAACCGACCCCGCGCACCGTCTCTATATAGGTCGGGTCGCCGGGGTCGTCGCCGAGCTTGCGCCGCAGCCAGCCGATGTGGACGTCGAGGGTCTTGGTCGAGCCGAACCAGTTGACGTCCCAGACCTTGGCCATCAGGTCCTCGCGCCTGACCACCCGGCCGGCGTGGCGCATCAGCTCGGCGAGCAGGTCGAACTCCTTGCGCGAGAGCTCCAGCTCGGCGCCGGCAAGGGTCGCGGTGCGCGCCGCCGGGTCGAGCTCCAGCTCGCCGATCGCGAGCGGCTTCTGCTCGGCGGCCTCGCCATCGCGCGGAGCGCTGCGGCGCAGCACGGCCCTGATCCGCGAGATCACCTCGCGGGCGCTGAAGGGCTTGACCACGTAGTCGTCGGCGCCAAGCTCGAGGCCGACGATGCGGTCCATCTCGGTGCCGCGCGCGGTCAGCATCACGATCGGCACGTCGGAGCGGCGGCGCAGCTCGCGGCAGACGTCGCGACCGTCGCCGTCGGGGAGGCTGAGGTCGAGCATCACCAGGTCGGGCTCGGCCTCGTCCGCCAGGTCGAGGGCGCCGGCCGCGGTGCGGGTCACCAGCGGCTCGAACCCGGCACGGCGCAGGGCCTCGGCGAAGGGCGTCGAGATCGAGTCCTCGTCCTCGACGACGAGGATGCGAGCGCCGGGCGCCGAGGAGATCGTCACGTGCCTCACTGTAACGCCGCGCGTAGGCACGATTTGCGGGCATTCCGCAGATTTTGCCCGCTCTTTACCCGCAGCTTGGAGGCTCTTCAACGGCCCTCCCGCAGACTGCTCCCAGTGCAAACTGCCAGGAGGAAGAGAACGTGAGCAAGCTGAAGACACGAATCGCCGCCGGAGTGACGATCCTCGGCCTCGGCGGCCTCACCGGGCTGGCGCTCAGCGCCGGCGCACAGAAGCCGAATTCGCTCGCCGACAAGCCGCTGATCCGGACCAAGGTGATCCACCGCACGGTCCACGTCACCAAGCACGTCAAGCCCAAGCACCCGGTGGCGGCGGGCGGCGGCGCCTATGGCGCCAGCGGCTCGACTGGCTACGCCGGCCCGGGCGGCGGCGTCACCACCGGCGCCTCCTCCAGCGGCTCCGGGTCCTCCTCCTACTCGGGCTCCGCCCCGGTCACCACCTCGACCAGCGGCAGCGGCGGGTCCTACTCCGCCGGCAGCGGATCGGGGTCGGCCCCCGTCGTGACTCACAGCAGCGGCTCGCACTCTGCCTCGAGCGGCAGCGGCACGGCCCCGGTCGTCACCCACACGAGCGGCGCCAGCGCCGGTTCGGGCGGCGGCTCGAGCACCCCGGTCACCACCGCCAGCAGCGGCGGCGGGGCTGGCGGCGGTGGCGGCGGCGAGGGCGGCGACCATGAGAGCGGGGGCGGCGGCGGTGACTGAGCGGGCCCGCGCAACGAAGCGGCCCGGCCCGGCGCTGGTCCTCTGGAGCTCGATCGCGATCTTCGCGGTGCTCTTCGCACTGCTCACCTACCAGCTCGCCTCGAGCCAGCCGCCGGCGCCGCGGCCGGTGGTCGTGCACAAGGTGCTCAAGCGGCGCGTCGTCACCACCTACGTGCCGACCCCCGGGCGGAACAGCGTCTCGACCAGCGGCTCCGTTTCCGGCGAAGGCTCGTCCGCGGCCTACGCTCCCGTGACCACGAGCGCCTCCTGATCATGGCTGAGCACGACGTGATCTTCGACGCGATGGGCTCGCACGTGCGGCTGCTGATCGGCGAGCCGGGGCCCGGAATGGCTCCGGCGCCGGCGGCGGCCGAGGCGGCGCGCCGGCTGATCGTCGAGTTCGACGCGGCGCTCTCGCGCTTCAAGCCGGAGAGCGAGCTCTGCGCCTTCAACGACGACCCGCGCGAGCGCGTGCCGGCCTCCGAGCTGCTGCGCGAGGCGGTCAAAGCCGGCCTGCGGGCGGCCGAGCGCAGCGGCGGCCTCGTCGACCCGACCCTGGTCGGCGAGATCGAGTCCGCCGGCTACGTCGCCTCGCTGGCCGGCGTGCCGGGCGCGCCGCTGGGCGCCGCCCTGGAAGAGGCGCCCGAGCGCCGCCCGGCACGCGCCAACCCGGCGCGGCGCTGGCGCGGCTTCGCCGTCGACGACGCGAGCGGCACGATCTCCCGCCCGCCCGGCGTCCGCTTCGACACCGGCGGCGCCGGCAAGGGGCTCGCCGCCGACCTGGTAGCCGCGCGGCTGCGCGGCTACTCGCGCTTCATCGTCGATTGCGGCGGCGACATCCGGATCGGCGGCGCCGACGCGCTCGTCACCCCCTACGAGGTCTTCGTCGAGCACCCGCTGACGGGCGAGCGCGCTTTCGTGCTGAGGCTCGGCTCCGGCGCGGTCGCCACCTCCGGCCTCAACGTGCGGATCTGGCGCGACGCGAGCGGCCGCTACGCCCACCACCTGCTCGACCCGGCGAGCGGCGAGCCGGCCTGGACCGGCCTGGTCGGCGCCACCGCGCTGGGCGACACCGCGGTCGAAGCCGAGACCTTCGCCAAGGCGGCGCTGCTCTCCGGTCCCGAGAGCGGCCGCGCGGTGCTCGCCGAGCGCGGCGGCCTGCTCGTCCACGACGACGGCCAGGTTGAGACGGTCGGCCCGCTCGCCGCCAAGCCCCGTATCCGCATCGTCAACCCGGCGCCAAGCGCATGAGCGCGACCGTCACCGCCACCGAAACCCTGCAGACGCACGGCTGGTGGATCGCCAGCCGCGCCTCGGGCCTGCTCGCCCTCGCCCTGGTCACGATCTCGGTCGGGATCGGGCTGACGATGGCCGGCAAGCTGATGCGCCGTCCGGGCCTCTCGCGCAAGCTGATCGCGATCCACGAGCACACCGCGGTCGCCGGCATCGTGGCGATCGCCGTGCACGGCATCACCCTGCTCGGCGACCCCTGGCTTAACCCCGGCCCGAAGGGCATCGCGATCCCCTTCGTAATGGCCTTCAAGCCGCTGTGGACCGGCCTCGGCATCGTCGGCGGCTACCTGGCGGCGCTGCTCGGGCTGAGCTTCTACTTCCGCAAGCGGATCGGCGCCAAGCTCTGGCGCAAGGCCCACCGGGCGACCGTCGTCGTCTACCTGCTCGGCCTCGCCCACGCCTTCGGCTCGGGCACCGACGCATCGACGGTCTGGTTCCGCTGGTGGGTGCTGATGACCGCGCCGGTCCTCGGCGGGCTCTTCGTCTACCGAGTGGTGACGAGCGGCGCCAAGCGCGCCGGCTCGCCCGCCGGCGAGAAGGCCCACCAGGGCGCCCGCCGGCGGCCCGCCCTGCCCGCCGCGCACCAGCGCGGCGCGATCCACCCAACCCCGGTTCCCGAGGAGGCATGATGAAAGACAAAGGAGTCCTGATCGTCGGTGGCGGCCTGGCGGCGCAGCGCTGCGCCGAGACGCTGCGCCGGCGCGGTTACGAGGGGACGGTGCGGATGGTCTGCGCCGAGCCCGACCCTCCCTATGACCGGCCGCCGCTCTCCAAGGAGCTGCTCGCCGGGACGCTCGAGGAGGAGGCCGTGGCCTACCGGCCGGCCTGGTGGTATGAGGAGATGCGGGTCGAGCTGCTGCTCGGCACGCGCGCCGAGGGCCTCGACCCGGCGAGCCGCACGGTGCGGCTCGACTCCGGCGCCGAGCTCGGCTACGAGCAGCTGCTGATCGCGACCGGCAGCGGCGCCCGCCGCCTGCCCTTCCTCTCCGGCTTCGAGAACGTGCACGCGCTGCGCACCCTCGCCGACGCGCGGCGCCTGCGCGGCGAGCTCGTCCCGGGGGCGCGCCTGGCGATCGTCGGCGCCGGCTTCATCGGCCAGGAGGTCGCCGCAACGGCGCGCGGGCTGGGCGCCGAGGTGACGATGATCGAGGCCCTGGAGACGCCGCTGGCGCCGATCCTCGGCGCCGAGCTGGGCGCCTGGTTCGCCGAGCTGCACGCCGGCGAGGGCGTCGAGGTGCTGACCGGGGCGATGCTCGAGAGCGCCCACGGCCGCGCCGGCCGGGCGCGGGAGCTGGTCCTCGCCGGCGGCCGCAGGGTCGCCTGCGACGCGGTCGTGGTCGGCGTCGGCACGATCCCCGCCACCGCCTGGCTGGCCGGCAGCGGCCTCGACGAGAAGGGCGTGCCGACCGACACCGCCGGCCGCACGGCGCTGCCCGGCGTCTTCGCCGCCGGCGACGCTTCAATCCCCTTCGACCCCCGCTTCGGCAACCACGCCCGCACCGAGCACTGGGACGCGGCCGCCTGGCAGGGCGCCGCGGTCGCCAAGGCGATGCTCGGCGAGTACCCGGGCACGCCGCCGCTGCCGAGCTTCTGGAGCGACCAGTACGGCCTGCGCGTCCAGTACGTCGGCCACGCCCACCACTCCGACGCGGTGACGATCGAGGGCGACCCGGCGGCGCACGACTTCGAGGCGCTCTTCACCCGCGGCGGCACGCCGGTCGCCGGCCTCACGGTCGGCCGCCCGCGCGCGATCCCGGCCCTGAAGAAGCGCATCGACCAGGCCCACTTTCCCGCCAAGGACAGAGACCTCGCAAAGGAGGCAGCATGAGCTACATACCGGTAGTCGACGTCAACGAGTGCAGCGCCCACGGCGACTGCGTCGAGGTGGCCCCCCAGGTCTTCCGCCTCGACGACACGGCCGTGGTGATCGGCAACGGACCGTATGAGCTGCTGCTCGAGGCGGCCGAGTCGTGCCCGGCGGTGGCGATCTCAATCGTCGACCAGGACTCGGGCGAAGCGGTCTACCCCTGACCTTGCGGGGTGGGCGGGACCGTCTCGGCAGGGGTTCCGCTTAACTTTTTCGGTGCATCGCCGGCGGGCTGGCGCCCCCAACTCACGACGAGAAAGTACAAGACGCTCCACCCCTACCGGGACGGACTCGCGGTGCGCGCAGGAGCTGGGTGAGACGGGGCTCGGTCTTGCTGCGGGTGAGCTTGCTCAGGAGCGCGGGTGGGCACGGGTTGAGGCTGGCGCCCGTCCCCGTTTCGGGTGAGCTTGCTCAGGAGGAGGATCAGGGCCGGTATGGCGGGGATAGCCAGGAGGAGGAGGAACCAGGGCTGGCCCGCGTCGGTGCCGGCGCCGAGGGTGTGGACTATGCCGAGCAGCCAGAAGAGGGCGGTGAAGCGGTGCAGGGAGCGCCAGCGAGACTGGCCGATGCGGGCGCGGGCGTAGTAGGAGAGGCCGAGCAGGGCGAGGCCCCAGCCGGCGGCGATCCCGACCCCGGTCCAGAAGGGCCGGTAGCCGCCGGTGAAGGGGATCGAGATGTCGAAGAGCGAGGGGTGCAGGTAGTGGTCGCCGAGCAGCGTCACGCCGTGCACGGCGATCGCCACCAGGGTCGCCAGCGAGAGCGCCTCGTGCAGGGCTTTGGTGTCGCCGCCGAAGCCCTTCAGGACGCCGCCCCGCGAGCCGATCAGCAGGCCGGCACAGACCGCCAAGCTGGAGAGGACGAGCGCCGCGGTCCCCGCGGCGCGGCTGGTGATCCAGAAGACGTGCGGACCGGCCGAGACGGAGGCGGCGATCACGAAGACGCGGTGACGATCGGTTCCGGTTCGGGTTCAGGCACCGCTTCGGGTTCGACTTCGACAAATTCTTCTTCGGGTTCGGCTTCCGGGGCGAATTCTTCTTCCGGCACGACTTCCGGTTCGGATTCCAGCGCCGGTTCGCCCTCGTCGAACGGTTCCGGTTCCGGGGCGGGTTCGGGTTCGGTCGCGGCCACCGAGCTGTGAGCGGGCCGCTGTGGGATGCTGCTCAGCGCCGGGTCGTTGCCGCTGACCAGCTGGCCGAAGACGATCGCCCAGACCGCGGCGAAGAGCGCCAGCGAGCCGCGCAGCGTGCGCCGCCGGATCGTCGCCACCCGCCGCCGCTTTGCCCTGATCTTGGCCCGGGCCAGGCCCTTCGCCTCGAGGCGATTCGCGTCATCCATGCCAGCAATGCTCGGGCCAGATCCCTAAGCGCGGCGAAAAGTCAGGTAAGAAAGCTCTTACACCGCCGAAACCGCCTGGAGAAGGTCGCCGGGCGTCAGGATCGGGGCGCCGTTGCCGAGCTCGAGCAGGTGACGGTCGCCGGAGACGATGATCGCGTTCTGGCTGGAGGCGAGGGAGATCAGGTAATCGTCATCGGGGTCGGTGCAGCGCATCGGCGGCTGCCCGGACGGGTCAGCCGCGCAGGTCGACTCGCGCTGCACCAGATCGACGAACGCCTGGACCGCATCCAGGTCAACGTAGCGGCGGAACTTCTCACGGCCGAGAACCCGTCCCAGCTCGTCAAGAAGCAGGGATGAGACGATCATCTCGACGCCACCGGCAAGCGCCTCGCTCAGCAGCCTGGCCGACGTCCCGTCCGGGGTGATCAGCGCCGAGACCAGAACGCCTGGGTCAAGGACCGCCCGCCGCACGGCGCTCCTCGCGCATGACATGAAGCTCGGCGTCCGCCAGCTTCATCCCCTGCTTCTCGGGCGCCGGCTCGACCCGTGCCCAGATGTCCTCCAGATCGCCGAGACCGAGGTCCCGGCGCAACGACTCCTCAATCACCTGCGAGTCGCGTTTGCCGGTGCGGGCCGCCTTCACCTTGACCGCGCGAAATACCTGGTCGTCGAGAGTGACCGTGGTGCGGGTCTTCGCCATGAATCAGCATTATTGCATTTTGATGCATTGATGCAATTACGCACTGCCAGGGTGCGGTCTCCGTGCTCACGGTCATCTAGTCTGCCCAGCCGTGGGCATCATCGACGAGCTGCTGGGCAAGAACGAAGGTGTCGCCGCCTCGCTGGCGCCCGCGCACCTCAAAGTCGAACCGAGCCGGCAGCTGGCGATCGTCACCTGCATGGACTCGCGGCTTGACGTCTTCGCCGCGCTCGGACTGGGCGACGGCGAGGCGCACGTGCTGCGCAACGCGGGCGGGGTGATCACCGACGACGTGATCCGCTCGCTGGCGATCTCCCAGCGGCTGCTCGGCACCCGCGAGGTGATGCTGATCCACCACACCGACTGCGGCATGCTGAAGCTCACCGACGACGGCTTCCGCGCCGAGCTGCAGGCCGACACGGGCGTCGCCCCCGCCTTCGCGATCGAGTCCTTCACCGACCTCGACGCCGACGTGCGCCAGTCGGTCCTGCGCGTGCGCCGCTCCGAGTTCCTCCCCCACCGCGACGCGGTGCGCGGCTTCGTCTACGACGTAGACACCCACCGCCTGCACGAGGTCGAGGCCTGAGCGGCGCACCCCGGCGCCGGGGTGCCTAGCCGCCGAGCTTGTAGGCGACGATCTGCGGGGTCTGGCCTTCGGCCGAGGCGAGGCCCGCCGGGGCGATCAGCGTCTGGCCGTTGGCCATCACCCCGGAGTTGGTGCCCGCCGGAAGTTCCTGTTTCCAGAGCGCCTTGCCCGATTTGGCGTCGAAGGCGCTGATCGTGCCTTCGTAGGTGGTGACGAAGACGACGTCGTTGACCGCCGTGGTCGCGCCGAAGGCCGGCCCGGCCAGCGTCTGCTTCCACTCGACCTTGCCGGTGGCCGCGTCGAGGGCGACGATTTCGCCGCTCGGGGTGCCGTTTTCGACTATTTCGCCGCCTGAGACGACTTCGATCGCCAGGTTGACGACCGGGACGAAGACGGTCGAGCCGTTGGTCGACATCGGCGCGATCACGCCGCCGAGGTCGCCCGGCAGGACGGTCCCGGTCTTGATCTTCGAGCCTTCGCCGCGCATCGCCAGCAGGCCGTCTTCGTCGTGGCCGTTGTGTTCGCCGACGGCGCGCTGCCAGAGCAGCTTGCCGGTCTTCGCGTCGGCGGCGAGGACGATCCCCGACTTGCCGGCGGCGACGACGATTTCCCGGCCGCCGGATTTCATGAAGATCGGCGGCCCCTGGAAGTCCCAGTCGTAGAGGTCGTGCGGCGTCACCTGGTGGTACCACTCGAGCTTGCCGGTCTTGGCGTTGAGCTTGACCAGCGAGTCGGTGTAGAGGTTGGGGCCGGGGCGGCTCGAGCCCCAGGGATATTTCGCCGTGCCGGGGAAGGGCGCCGGGTTGCCGATCCCGATGTACAGCGAGCCCTTGCCGTCGAAGGCCGGCGGATACCAGGCGCCGCCGCCGGAGTTGACCGTCGGCTTGCCCCAGAGGCTTTCCGGCACCGTGTCGAAATGCCACAGTTTCTTGCCGGTCTTGGCGTCGAGCGCCCAGACGATGCCGACCCCGCCGCCTTCGTATGACTCTTCGGCGTTGACCGGCACGGTCGAGATGAAGACCTTGCCTTCGCTGTAGCCGGGGGCCATGTTGACGCCCTCGTGTTCGTTGCGGGCCAGTTTCACCGACCAGACCTCGTTGCCGCTTTCCTCGTCGAGCGCGAAGGCTTCGGTCGAGGTGCCGCCGAAGACCATGCCGTCGGCGACGGTGACGCCATTGGGCCCGTAGCTGGGGTCTTCGAAGCTCGCGTTCCAGAGCACTTCGCCGGTTTCCAGGTCGAGCGCCTGCACGTTCGAGGCGAGGTCCTGCGAGTAGACGACGCCCTTGGCGATCACCGGCGTCGCGGCGTAGCTGCCGAAGTTGCTTTTGCCGGGGATCGGCGACTTCCAGGCTTCCGAGAGGCTGGTGACGTTGGCGCTGTCGATCGTGCTCTGTGGGCTGCGGGCGTTGGCCGGGTCGACGTTCGGGTAGCCGCTGCCGCTGAATTGCGAGCTGCCACCCGATGAAGATCCGCCGCAGCCGGCGATGGCGAGCGCCGCCACCAGCGCCGCGACGGCCCCGCCGACGCGCACGGGCCAGCTCCCCCTGCTCAGACTGGTCATTGCGCGACCCTATGCGACTGATTTACGTCTGTCAAGTAATCGAGAACCACTGGTTGAAGGACCCGGTTGGAGAGCAGCCCGAGCGCCCCGAGGTTGGCGAAGCCGGGCCCCTGGCTGAGGCCGGCGAGGCCGGGGATGTGCAGCCGCGGGCTGACGCCGCGCAGCTCCAGGTGGCGGCCGATCGGCACCTCGGTCCCCGCCGGCTGGTCCCAGACCGGCCCCGCCTGGCGCTCGATCTCCTCGCGCACGTCGGCCGGGAAGAGGGTGCGCAGCTGGGCGAGCAGGTCGAACCCGGTGCAGTTGGCGACGAAGTCGTGCTCGCGCCCGGCCGGCCCCTCGGGCGAGTCGTACTCGAGCCGCACCCCCGCCCCGTCGCGCGTCGCGCCGACGTCCGTGACCCGGCCGGTGACGAATCGGCAGCGCTCGTCGTAGGCGATCCTGCCGAGGCTCGGCGGGTCGAAGACGCCGCGGTCGGAGTGCTTGACGAAGTCGCGCCGGGTCCGCTGGTCGAGCGACTCCCATTCGACCGCGTCGGGGTTGGAGAAGACGCGGTTCTCGAGGAAGCTCTCGCCGCGGCTCATCGGCAGCATCGGCGTGTAGATCGTGAAGCGGCAGCGCGGCCGCATCTCGCGCAGGAACATGGTCGCGCTGAGGGCGCTCTCGCCGCCGCCGACGATCGCCACGTCCTGCTCGCTGTCGGCCGGGATGCGAGCGAACTCCTCGCGGCGGCTGTCGCAGTGAAAGACGCGTCCCTCGACCGCCGGCTCGTGCGGGAAGGCACGGTGGATGCCGGGCCCGGTGAGGACCAGCGCCCGGCCGCGGTGGCGCGAGGCGCCTTCGGGCCCCTCCGCTTCGACCAGCCACCCCTCCCCCTCCTCGTCGAGCCGCACCTGGGTGACCCGGGCGCGCAGGTGCTCGACGCCCTCGGTAGCCCGGCCCAGCACCCAGGTCAGATACTCGCCGTAGTCGCGGTGGCGGACCTGCGGCGAGCCGGCGTCGACCCAGCGCGCGTAGCGGCGCGTGGCGATCATGAACTGCTGCCAGGTGAACTGGGCCAGGGCCGCGTCGATCGCCTCGCCGGGCTCGCCGAACTCGATGTGGCTCTGGTAGGGGAAGCCGACGTCCTTGATCGGCGTCACCGCGAGCGGCTCCTCGCCCGAGGTCATCCCGTTGCGCCCCTTCCAGGAGGCGGCGACCTCGGTCCCCTCGATCGTCAGCGCCGAGACCCCGGCGAGGCCGAGCGCGTTGACGATGTGGACCTTGGCCGCGATCCCGGCCGCCTTGGCGCCGGCGCCGACGACTATCAGGTCGTAAATCTCCCCGCCACCCCCCGGCGCAACGTCTTTCGGATGCATATCGTCCACAGCGCGTTACACCACGGCCGGGGTCCGGGGTTTGGCGACGACCAGGCCGTGCTGGGCGGGGCTGAAGGAGATCGCGGCGCGGGCGATCCGCTCGCCGCCGGCCTCGACCGGCTCCAGGTCGACTTCCTCGAGCACGGTGCGCAGCACCCGCTTCATCTCCTGTTCGGCGTAGCTGGCGGCGAGGCAGCGGCGGGCGCCGCCGCCGAACGGGATCCAGGTCGGCACCGCGGCGCGCTGCGTGAGGAAGCGCTCGGGGACGAACTCGCCCGGGTTCTCGTAGACGTCGGGACGGTGGTGGACGAGGTAGACGCAGGGCGCGATCAGGGTGCCGGCCGGCAGGTCGTAGCCGCCCAGCGTCGCCGGCTTCAGCAGGCGGCGGACGACGACCGAGACCGGCGGGCGCAGGCGCAGCGTCTCCTTGACCACCGCGTCGAGGTACTCGTCCCCTTCCCCCTCGCGCACTTCGCGCTGCAGCCGCTCCAGCTTCTCGGGATGGCGCAGGAGGCGCTCGAAGACCCAGGCGAGCGAGCTCGAGGTCGGGCCGTCGGTGAGCAGGGTGAGCAGTTCGTCGCGCAGCTCTTTCTCGCTCAGCGACGAGCCGTCCGCGTCGCGGGCGTCGACCAGGATCGAGACCGCGTCGCGGCGGCCATCCTCGCCTTCGTCCCGGCGCCGCCGCGCCTCGGCCAGCACCGCCTCCTCGACCGGCCCCATCGCCGCCCGCCACTCCGGGCTCTCTTCGAGCCACTCGGGGCCGAAGAGGGCGAGCTTCAGCAGCCGGTCGTCGTCGTTGATCGCCGCGGTCAGATTGGTGAGCAGGCCGCGCAGCTCGTCGAGCCGCCCACCGTCATCGCCGAAGACCGCGCGCATCACCACCTCCTGGGTGAGCTCCTGCATCCGCGGCCAGAGCGCGAACGGCTCGCCGACCGGCCAGGAGCGCACCGCGCGCCGGGTCAGCTCGGTCATCGTCTCGGCGTCCTCGCGCATCCGCTCGCCGTGGAAGCGGGGCAGCATCATCTTGCGGCGAGCCATGTGCTCGGGCTCCTCGCTGAGCATCACCGAGTGGGCGCCGAGCACCGGGCGCAGCGCCAGGTTCGGCATGCCGACGCCGAGCTCGTCGGTGTCGGTGGAGAAGACCCGTTTGACGTCCTCGGGGTCGGCGAGCACCACCCAGGCACCGAGGTGGCGCAGGCGCAGGGTGAAGGTGTCGCCGAAGCGCTCGCGGCAGCGCTCGAGCATCGGCAGCGGCTCATACGCCCAGCGCATCGACTGGACCATCTCGGGCTCCTCGGGGCCCGGCGGCAGGCCGGCGCCTGGATCGGCCGCGTCCGCGTCCGACGCGTCCGGCCCCGCCATCAGCTCATCCTCGAGCTTGCAGGTGGCGCCGATCAGCAGCTCGAAGAGCTCGGCGGTGAAGTCCTCGGGCAGGCCCGCGTCGGCGCCGCGGGCGAGGTAGCGGGCGCAGACCTGGGCAACCCGCTCGGGCTGCATCATCGGCAGCCCGTGCTCGCCCTTGTACTCGGCGACTTCGCGGCAGATCTGGAAGCGCTCGCCAAGCAGCCCCGCGATCTGCTCATCGATCGGATCCAACCGCTCCCGAAACCCCGTGAGGCCGGAATCGCTCACACCGCCTCCGTTCCGGTGCGCCTTATCCCCGTATACGCCGGCAAAGGCGCACCGGAAGCGGCCGGGGCGCCCAGGAGACCCCGGGCGAAGGCCTCGCTGCAGGCGGCCAGGGAGTCGAGGGCGTAGCCGCCCTCCTGCACTACGCAGACGGGGAGACCCGTCGCGGCGAGCTGGGCGCCGATCTCGGCGAAGATCTCCGGGCCGAAGGCCCAGGAGCCGTGGGGGTCGCCGGCGACGATGTCGTAGCCAAGCGAGACGACCAGGGCGCGCGAGGTCTCGGCCAGCGCCTCGAGCGAGTCGGCGAGCGCCTCGAGGTAGACCTCGGCGCTGGGGCTGCCGGCGAACTCGACCACGACTTCGCGCTCGCTGCCGGGCGAGACGGTGCCCTCGGCGACGTTGGTGACCGGCGAGGCGTGCAGCGAGTGCAGGCTGGCGTCGCCCATCGCCGCGACGATCGCCGCGGTGCCGTTCGGGTAGTGCAGGTCGACGTCGAGGACGCCGACCGGGCCGACCCCGGCCTGGCGCAGGGTCTGGACCGCGGCGGCCGCGGTGTTCAGGTAGCAGTAGCCCGCGAACCAGGTCGGGCCGGCGTGATGGCCGGGGGGGCGGCAGAGCGCGTAGGTGAAGCGGGCGCCGCCGGCAAGCCGCTCGGCGGCGGTGATCGCCGTCCGCACCCCCTCCCAGGCGGCCTCGACCAGACCGGCGCTGACCGGGATGTCGGGCGGCAGGCCCGGCGGGGTCAGCTCCGGCATCACCTCCGGCTCGGCCGTCGCCCCGCCCAGCGCTTCCAGGTAACCGGGCTCGTGCAGGACGCTGAGCGTCTGCTCGACCTCTTCGCCGTCGGCGTCGGCGGTGGCCGAGCGTACGCCGGCGTGACGCAGCAGGCCGCGGCGCAGCTCCTCCATGCGCCGGCCGTCGTCGGCGCCGGGCCGGATCTCGCCGCCTTCGAGGATCCAGTGGGCGGCGTCGGCGCCGTTGCCGGCGCGCTGCTCGACCAGCAGCAGCTCGCGCTCGGCGCTCACAGCACCCTCCGCATCCGCGGCCCGAGGTGGACGAAGCCGTTGGCGGCGTAGAAGGCCTCGGTCTGGGCGAGGCCGGCGAAGTCCTCGCGCGGCAGCCCGACCTCGACCCGGCGCGCGCCCTCGGCGCGAGCCAGCTCGAAGAAGGCGGCGAGCAGGTCGCGGCCGATCGCCCGGCTGCGCCACTCGGGGTGGACCCAGAGGTCCTGGATCGTGCCGTAGCGGCCGGGCACGTGTACGGCGTGCTGCCAGCTGGCGGCGAGGACGCCGACCACGGCGCCCTCGTCCCCCGCCTCCGCCACCAGCAGGGCCCCCTTCTCCCCGTCCCTGACCAGCTCCTCGATCGCGGCCGCCAGCTCGACCGGCGAGGGCCCCTCGCCGCCGAGCTCGACCAGCAGTTCGCCGACCCCGGCGGCGACGGCGGCGACGTCCTCCGGAGTCGCCCGGCGCACGCAAGCGCCGGGCGTGGCGACGCTCGCCGCGTCGGGCTCGGCCGGGGCGCCCTCCCCGGTCACGCCGCCGCCCCCTCGCGCGCCGCCTTGGCCGGCTCCAGCTCGACGCTCCAGGTCTCGGGCGAGTCGCTGCCCGTCACCGTGCGAGCGATCGCCGCCATCGGCGCCCGCGCCTTGAGCAGGATCTCGTCGAACTCGTCCTCGGGGTCGGACTGCATGACGATCGCGCCGCCGGCGCCGATCGTCGTCCGCCCCGGGCGCAGGACGACGGTGCGGATCACGATGCTGAGGTCGATCGTCCCGTCGAGGCCGAAGTAGCCGATCGCGCCGGAGTAGACGCCGCGCGCCTCGGCCTCGAGGTCGTCGATGATCTCCATCGTGCGCAGCTTCGGGGCGCCGGTCATCGAGCCGCCGGGGAAGCAGGCGCGGGTCAGCTCGACCGCGCTGCGCTCCACCGGCAGCCTGCCCTCGACGGTCGAGATCAGCTGGTGGACGGTCGCGTAGTCCTCGACGATCATCAGCTCGGGCACGGCGACGCTGCCCACCTCGCAGACCACGCCGAGGTCGTTGCGCAGCAGGTCGACGATCATCAGGTGCTCGGCGTAGGTCTTTTCGTCGTCGGTCAGCTCGGCCTTCAGCGCCGCGTCCTCGGCCGGGTCGGCAGAGCGCTTGGTGGTGCCCTTGATCGGCCGCGCCTCGACCCGGCGCTCGCGGTCGACCGAGAGGAAGCGCTCGGGCGAGGAGCTGACCACGGCGACGTCGCCGAGCTTCAGGTAGGCGGCGAAGGGCGCCGGGTTGGCGCGGCGCAGGTTGCGGTAGAGGTCGAAGGGGGCGGGCTCGGCGTCGGTCGAGATCTGGTCGGTGAGGCAGACCTCATAGGACTCGCCGGCCGCCAGTTCGGCCTGGCTGCGGCCGATGTCGGCCAGGTACTGCTCGCGGCCGCGGCCGCACTCGAAGCGCACGTGGGGGGCGCTCGGCTCGCCGAAAGCCGGGTCGGTGGGCGCGGGCGCCGGCGGCGGCGAGGCGAGCAGGTCGGACACCGCGGCCTCGGCCTCGGCCAGCCAGCTCTCCGCCTCGGCCTCGCCGCCGGGCCGGCAGAGCGCCATCAGGTGGGTGCGGCCGTGGACGTGGTCGACGGCGACCAGCCGGTTGGCGAGCATCAGCACCGCGTCGGGCACGTCGGAGCTGTGCGCGTTGGAGGAACCGCAGTCGGCCTTCAGCTCGTAGCCGAGGTAACCGACGAAGCCGCCCAGCAGGTCGGGCGCGTGCCCGCCCGGGCGCTCGATCCGCCGCGCGGTCAGCTCGCGGTCGAGCAGGTCGAAGACCGAGCCGCGCTCGACCGCGACGCCCGCCGCGTCCTGCACTCGCACCGCGCCGGCATCGACGTCGGAGCTGAGCACGCAGCGCTCCGGACCGGCGCTGGTGCCGAGGTAGGAGGTGCGCGCCAGCCGGGTCGGCGCGTCGGCGCTGTCCAGCCAGAAGGCGTGCTCGGCGGCGCCGAAGAGCCGTTCGAAGAGCGCCTCGGTCGAGGGCTCGCCGGGCAGCGTGCGGGTGCGCAGCTCGGTGTCGGAGGAGCGTGGCCGGGGGGTCCCGCCACCGCGACGGGCCGGCGCCAGCGGCTGGCGGCGGGGCGCGGTCGAGCGCGGCGGCCTGCGGCGCTCGGCCAGCTCGTAGAAGTTGCGCACCAGGGTCGGCCCGTGCGCGGTCGCCACCGACTCGGGGTGGAACTGCACGCCCCAAAGCGGCCGGCGCCGGTGTTCGATCCCCATCACTACGCCGTCGTCGGCCCAGGCGCAGACGTTGCCGTCGGGGCCCATGCCGGTGATCGCCAGCGAGTGGTAGCGGACGACGGGGAAACCCTGCGGGATCCCCTCGAAGAGGCCGCTGCCTTCGTGGTAGATGTGGCTGAGCCGGCCGTGCATCGCCTCCGGGGCGCTGCGCACGTCGCCGTCGAGCATCTTGCCCAGCCCCTGATGGCCGAGGCAGATGCCGAGCACCGGGATCTCGCTGAAGCGCAGGATGTCGTCGCAGACGCCGAAGTCGTGCCAGCGGCGCGGCGTCCCCGGCCCGGGCGAGAGCACGATCGCGTCGAAGTCCCAACGTTCCAGCGCCCGCCAGGAGACCGCGTCGTTGTCGACCACGATCGGCTCCTCGCCACTCGCCCCGGCGAGCAGGTGGAAGACGTTGTAGGTGTAGGAGTCGTGGTTGTCGACCAGCAGCGTCCTCACCGGGTCACCTCCAGGCCGAGGCCGCGGGCGCCCTGGGCGAGGGCCGCCTGGATCGCCTCCTGCACGTGCGGCTCGCGGTCGGCCTCCAGGTACCAGCGCGAGAGATGGGAGACGTATTTGGCCAGCGGGTTGACGTCGAGCCGCTCGACCGCCTGCTGCAGGTGGCGCCGGTACATCTCCGACTGGACCACGGCAAAGCGGTACTCGGGGTCGGCCGCCGGCTCGGCGGGCGCCGGGGCGCCCGAGCCGCCGCCGTTGTGGGCGCGGGCGCGGGCCAGGTCCCAGCCGAGGTTCTGGCTCTGGTCGAGCAGCCGCTCGGGGTCGAAGTCGACCGGCTTGGTGTTGTCGTGGATCAGGAAGTAGCCGAGCGCGACCTGGGCGACGATCGCCTCGGCGGCCGGGTGGCGGCGGCGCACCGCGTCGCGCTCCTCCTGCTCGCCGAGCGCCGCGTCGATCCACTCGACCAGGTCGTCGATCAGCAGGGCGTTGCGCTTGCTCGAGGAGACCGACTCGCTCTGGCGCGAGACCATCCCGTGGAAGACGTCGTGCGTGGGGTGATTGATCGCGGCGCCCGCCCCTTTCTCCATCATCAGGTCCATCAGCTGGCGGCGGCAGGTGACGTGGGCGGCCCACTCGGCGCCGCAGATCTGGATCGAGGTGGTGCCTTCCAGGCCCGGTGCCGCCATCCAGTAGGCGAGCGCCCGCATGTGCTGGGTGGGCAGGCCGTCGGCGCGCAGCAGCGGCATCTCCTCCAGCTCCTCGCGGCCGGTGAGGTAGATCACCGCGCCGTCGGGGCAGCGGCTGAGCATGCCGTGCTCGAGGCCGAGGTTGGAGAGCTCGGCGACCTCGGGGAGGAAGTCGGACTCGAAGAAGACGCGGTCGAAGGAGATACCGAGCCGCGCCAGGGTCTTGCGCTGGCCGGAGATCACCCAGGCGCGCGTCTTCGACCAGAGCTCGATCGCCTCCTGGTCGCCGCCCAGCACGCGCTGCAGCAGGTCGTCGGCGGAGTCGTGGTGGACGTCGAGCTCGCGGGTCAGCGAGTCGCCCGGTTCCTCGCCGGCGCGACCGTTCAGCGAGGGCCCCGACTTGACGTACTCCGCATAGCAGGCGCCGACGAAGTGGTCGCTCTTCTGGCCGTTCTCGGGCAGCGAGCCGCTGTAACGGCCGCTGGCGAGGACGCCCGCCATCGCCTCGCCCATGCTGCGGCCGACGTCGCAGATGATGCTGCGCCGCTCGACCCGGCCGCCGGCCTCGGTCAGCGCCGCGCCGAGCGCGTTGCCCAGGGCCAGGTTGCGCAGGTGGCCGATGTGCAGCGCCTTGGTCGAGTTGGCGTCCCAGAAGTTGAGCGCGAAGGTCTCGCCGGCGGCGATGTCGGCGTTGGGCGAGTCGCCCGCCGCGCCGGAGACCAGCGCCGCGCCGGTCCGCCCGACCCACTCGTCGGCGAGCCGCAGCCAGACCTGGCGGCCCTCGCGGTCGAGCTCGGCGACCCGGGGCTGGCGCTCGATCCGCTCCAGCGCCGCCAGCGCCTCGGGGTCCTCGCGCCAGCCCTTGACCCGCGGCACCAGCATCAGGTCGAAGCGCTCGTGCGGCTGGTAGGGAGCGCGCGCCGCCCACAGCGGCCGTCCTTCCTCGCCGGTCGCGACCCGGTCGAGGAGATCAAAGAGATTTTCCGCATCCGCCATAGCTGGCCTCCGTCGCTGCCATTGCCGATGCACCAGCCGGGGCTCGAACCCGGATCTCCGGCTTTTAAGGCCGGCCCTTTGACCGATTAAGGCACTGGTGCGCTATGGCGGACTCCTCCCGTTGGAGTCCCGAGGTCCCTCCCTAGGGACCGGCCCTCTCTGACCGCTCCAAATTTCCCGGGCATCCTAGCAACTCCACGCGTACCAGACTAATGACAACCCCGTCTGCGTAAATCATTAGCCGACGAAGGGTGCGATGGCATCGGAGCGCTTCACTACTCTCGCCGCGGGATGACGGCTGACGGCAACCCCGTAGAGCAGGAGGCGCAAACGGATGTCGACCCTGACTTTCGAGAGGGCATCCGCATGCTGGCGGAAAAGCTGCTCGCCGGGGAGCTAACCGAGGCCGCCGCGACCACGGATGCGCCCCCGGAGAAGCTCGCCGGTGACGTCGCCGGAAAGGCGGCCCAGGTCTTCGAGGAAACCGCACGCGAGCGACGACGGATCGCCGAGCTGAGAGCGCGCCTGATCCGGGCGAGGCAGCGGCGCTGGCTGGACCTCACGGGCGTCGTCGTCGGCGCGCTCTTCCTCGGGGTCCCAGTGGCAGTCTCGCTCGGCGTCCCGAACTCAGTGGCACTCAGCGCCCTCGTCGCCTCCGCCAGCACGGTGATAGCGGCGAGTGTCCTGCTTCGTCGCAGAGAGGGAAGCGAGGGACGCAGCCGCGCAGGTGCTTCACAGGAAGCAGAATCGCTGGCTGAGCACCTCGAGGCGGCACGCGGCGCCTATGAGAGCGCCCTCCGCGCCGCCGTACTAAGCCTGCTCTCGGAGCGCATCGACCAAGAGTTGGGCGAGCTTTACGAGCCATTCCTCCCCGCACTCGACCCCGGAAGCTTGGCCGAGATCGACGACCTCGAACGTCAGGTGCCGACGAAATCGCTGAAAGAGATCGAGGACAGAATCGATCTGATGCCGGGTGGCAGCATCGGCATCTCCGGCCCGCGAGGAGTCGGCAAGACAACGCTGATCCAACATCTGGCGACCACTGCGAACGACGGGGCGGCAAACACGGGAATCGTCGTCGACGCACCGGTGGACTACGACGGCCGGGAGTTTGTCCTCCACATATTCGCCAAGCTCTGTGAGGCGACACTGGGACCCGAACAAGTTGCCGCGCTGAGAGGGTGGGACAGAAGCTTCAACATCGGCGTCAATGGTTCGGGGCGCTTTGGTTGGTTCCGGCAGCCTTACCCGCCGATCCTAGGGCCGCTGTTGCTAGGGCTCGCGGGACTCCTCTACATCTCCATCCTCAGCCACGAGGGCAAGCTGCACGACACCGATCTCGAGCCATGGGCGCTCGGCCTGACGGCGTTCGGCGGCTTCCTCACGTACATGACCGTGCTGATGAATCCGACTGCGGTCAGGCGGTTCATCAGCAGGCTACGCCCGCAACGCCGCCCCGACGGCAACCCGATCGCGACAGCTGAACTACGGCTGCGGCAGATCTGGTTCCAGCAGACCTTCTCCACTGGCTGGTCGGGGGCGCTCCAGCTGCCGCTCGGGGTCAAGGCCGGTGCTGAAAAGAGCATCCAGTTGGCCGAGAACCAGCTCAGCTTCCCCGATGTGGTTTCGCTCTATCGCGAATTCGTCAGCCTGCTGGCCGGTCAGGGAGGCCGGGTCTGCATTGGCATCGACGAGCTCGACAAGATGGACGACGAGCGGGCTCGCCGCTTCCTCAACGAGATCAAGGTCGTCTTCCGCTCCTCCGGCTGCTACTACCTGGTCTCCATCTCAGAAGACGCGATGAGCTACTTTGAGCGACGCGGCCTGCCGTTTCGCGATGTCTTCGACAGTTCTTTCGACGACGTGCTGCAGATGGACTACCTGCCCTTCGAAGCCTCACGCCGGATGCTGCGCCGGCGGGTCGTCGGCCTCCCGGTGCAGTTCGCCTGCCTATGCCACGCGCTCGGGGCAGGTCTCCCTCGCGACGTCATCAGGGCGGCTCGCAGCATTTGCGAGCATGACACCGGAGCAACCCTGAGTGCAGTGGTTGACGGGGTCTGCGCAAAGCAGATCAAGCTGAAGCGAGACGCGGCGCGAATAGCGGTCAGACGGCTGCGTGAACCAACCTACGTGCTGCTGCTCAGCCGCTGGCTGCGGGAGCTCGAAGGCGCCACTACGGCGGATGCGCTGCTTGAGAAATGCCGTCGGTTTGATGCCGACTTCGTCAACCATCTGGGATCCGTTCCGGGTGACCCGGAGGGCGATCAGGATCACCGAGAGTCAAGCTCGATCGCGCTCGAGGTGATCGCCTTCTGCTACTTCATGATCACGGTGCGTGAGTTCATTTCTGGTCTTGAGAGCGAGTCGCAGACAAAGCGAGCGGTTGCGACTGGTGCCGTAGAAGAGCTCGCCAAGGCGCGACAGGCGTTCACCTTCAATCCGGATGAAGCATGGATATTGACCTCCCGCTTCCGGGACAGACATCTAGGAAAGCAGCCTCTTCCCGCCCCAGCGGCCTAAGAGACTCCGGGTGATCCGACATTCTCGAGAAACTCGGTCAGCGCAGCGTTCAGCCGCTTCGGCCGCAGCCGCCACTCGAGGATCGAGCTGGCCTCGATCAGCTCGGCGTTTGGCAGCTCCTCGGCGAGCATGCCGGAGTCGCTGAAGGGGTGGACCGGGTCGCGGGTGTGGCCGACGATCAGGGTCGGTTGCTCGATCCGCTTGCGCTCGGCACGGTGGGGCGCGGTCTCGCCGAGCAAGAGGCCCTCGAGCACGGCGCCGGAAGGGCCGGGGCGCTGGCGCACCCAGTCGAGGCCGATGTCGAGGAGGTAGTTGGTGCGCGGGATCAGGGACGTAAAGCGCGAGGCGAGCTCGAAGGCCGGCCGGCCGTAGCGCAGGCTGAGCAGGACCGGCGTGAAGGCTCCGGCCATCGCCGGCAGGGCGTTGTCGAGCACCGGCATCTCGACGAAGAGGGCGCCGGCACGCTCGGGGAAGCGGACCGCGAACTCCAGGGCGACGTTGGCGCCGAGCGAGGTGCCGCCAACCACTGCCGACTCCACCTCCAGGTGGTCGAGCAGGGCGACGACCTGGCGGGCGAAGAGCGGCATCGAGTAGAGCCGCAGGTCCTCGGGCCGGTCCGAGCGCCCGTGGCCGAGCAGATCGACGCAGACGACCCGGTTGCCGCGCCGCGCCAGCGCCGGCGCCAGCGGCCCGTACATCCGCCGATTCATCAGCAGCCCGTGCACGAGCACCAGCACCCTCTCCCCCTCCCCGTAGGAGTCGTAGGAGATCCGGTGCCCTTCGTAGCGGAAGTCGCCTGTCATGCGTCGGTTCTACCAGGAACGGTGCATGCCGCCACCCAGGCCGTCGGCCTCGGCGCGAACTTGGGGAGGCATGAAACCGAGGACGGAGTCCGAATTTGGCCACCAGCCGGACTCGTTGCGCCAGACCAGGCCCATCTTCTCCAAGGCGTTGAGGTCCCGGCTCAGGGTCCGCTCCGTCTTGTGCGCGTATGCCTCGGCCAGCTCGGGGGTGAGCATCCGCAGCCTTGAGCGCGACACCGGCTCGATCCGGGGCAGGGGGTAGAGGTGGTGATTGGGCAGAATCTCGATGCTCACCTTCGAGAGATCCTTGACCAACCTCAGCTGGCGCCGCTGGCTATCCGTGCGGGTCTCGCCAAACTGCTGATGGATGTACTGCTCCCAGCGATCCAGGTACTGCATTGACCAGATGCGGTCGAGCTGGCCGCGCAACTCGTCGACGAACCCCTGAACCGCGTACTGCAGGAAGCCGTTGGGGCCCTCGCGGCTGCTCCGATCGAGCTGGCGGTAGTACTCGCTGCGGGTCTGGTTGTAATGATTCGAGAGCAGCTGGGTCACCGGCTGCGGGAAGCGGGAGGCAAGCAGGATGTGAGCCTCGAGCAGGCGGGCCGTACGACCGTTACCGTCGCCGAACGGATGGATCCAGGCGAGGTAGAGATGCGCGAGGGCCGCCTTGAGCACGGCCAGCGGCGGCGCCAGCTCGGGATGATCCTCGGGCGCCTCGAACGCCTCGGAACCGAGCCACGAGCAGAGGCGCTCCAAGAGGTGCTCGCAATCCTGGGTCGGAGCCCCCCGGTAGCGCCCGACGACGACCGAGTGCTCCCGTATCTCTCCTGGGACCACTCCGTCATCCACCTCCAGCCCGTCGAGCACGAAGCGGTTGTAGAGCTTGATCTTCTCGACGGTCAGGTCGGCATTGGAGGCATCCGGCAGGATTTCGTCGCGGATGTGATCGAAGGCATCGACGATGTTGCGGATCTCCTGTGCCAGATACTCCTTGGAAGGGGGCAGCCGCAACTTGCCCTCGAAGACCTGACGGGCCTCCTCCTCGGAGAGCGTGTTCCCCTCGATCGCGGTGGTCGCCAACGCCCCCTTGACGAGGAAGACCTTCTGAAGCTCCTCGGCGACATCAGGACGCAGCAGTGCCCTCCGCACATGGTCGCTCTTGGAGGTAGCCTCGCCGAGCAAGAGCCAGAGCCGGTAGCTCGCCCGCTCAAGGTCTACATCGAAGGTTAGCCACGGATGCGTGCCTTCGAATTCCCTGGTGGCTGTCATTTCGAATGTCCTCTCTAATGTCCGTGCCCAAGCAGGGCTAAATATCGCTTGCCACAGGGAGAAATAGGAAATTTACGCCCCGCAATGTCCATAAAGATGTCCATTACGGATATCCCCAAGATAGCAATCGGTGTCAAGGGGCTTCCCGGATGAGCTTCGGGAACGACTCGAAGGCGCCGCCGATCCGCCGCCTGGCCGTCGCCTCGATAGCCGGGCAGCTCGCCTGGGTGGCGATTGTCGTCGTCGCCGGCCTGATCGCCTTCACCGGCGTCGGCCAGATCCTCGACGGCTTCGCATTCCCGGCCGAGTGCCGCTGGAGCATCGACGCAGCCTGCCGCGCCCGCGAAGCGGCCGGCGAGCTCGACTGGCAGCACTACGCGCACGGGATCGCCTACTTCCTCGGCGCGATCGCCCTGTTCGCCTCGGTCTTCGCGTTGGCCTGGCGCTTCCGCGGCCACCCCCGCTGGGGCCGCTCCGACCTGCTCTCGCTCGGCTCCGGCCTGCTCGGGATCGCGATCTTCGGCGTCCTCTTCTTCCTGATCGGCAACGAAATCAACGGCCAGTACGGCCTCGTCCAACGCCTCGCCCTCGCCGCCGGCGGCATCTGGGTCCTCGCCCTGTGCGTGTCGCTGCTGGCGATCCACGGCCGCCCGAACGAGCCCGCCTACCGCTTCGTCGCCTGGGTGGGTCGCCTGCTGGGCGACGGCATCGTCCCGAAGCCGGGAAGCGGCACGGAGTTAAGCGCGGCGCCGTCTGGGTAACGGGGGCGCCGCGGTATCATTTAACGATATGGACACTGTTTCGGGCGCGCAGCTAGCGCGGGAGCTCGGCACATCCGTGCCGCGAATTAGCCGAGCGATCGAGCGCCTGGGGATCGACGCGAGACAGGCAAACGGACGCTTGGCCTTCACGCCGCACCAGGCCGAGAGGCTGCGCGACGCGCTCGGCGTCAGTCCCGTACTGCCAGGCCTGACGCGCACTCAGGTGCGCGTGCTTGCGGCGCTTCGGAGCGCCCCGTTTGGCTTGGTCTCGGCGCGTGCCGTCGCTCGTAGGGCCGGGCTTTCGCCCACCGCGACGGGCCGGGCGCTGGGCGCCTTGCTGGGGTTCGGACTGGTCAGCCGAACCGAGGAGGTGCTTGCCGCCGGGCGGGCGCGCAAGGCAACGATCTGGCGGGCGAACCCCACCCACCCACGCTGGGCCGAGATCGACCGGACCCTGACCACGGTCAAAACCCCGAAGCGCGACACGAAGACCGATGTGCGCGTCCCTCCCCGCCTGCTCCACCTCTTCTGGAACACGGCGCCCAGCCAACTCGAGGTACGGACGGCCGGCCCATACATCGCGCGCCGCCTCCTGCGTGAGATGGATGTGCAGGGATTGGCCTGGGGCGCGGCCACGCTCACCAAGGAAGACTGGCTCCGGGCCGCACGAGCCCGAGGACTGGACCCCAAGACCCGCCGGCTGGGCAAGAACCTCGCGGAGTCCGCCGCTTGAAAGACCACGGAAACACATCCGAGGACCCCAATCCCCTGCTGCCCGAGGGGCTTCGCCGCGTACTGCCCGCGGACACCGCCAAGGCGTGGTCCACCCTCGCCTCGCAGCTACCCGATCCGCTCTACCTCGGGGGCGGCACGGCGGTTGCGGTCCACCTGGGACACCGCGAAAGCCGGGACCTCGACTTCTTCTTTGATGAGGCGGTCGACCTCGAGCGACTGGCCGACCGGCTTGCGGAGCTCGGCGAGTTCGCCGTGACACTGCGGTCGCCGGGGACCCTGAAGGGCCTATTCGGCGGAACCAGAATCGAGGTCTTCGACGCATCGAGCCTGCGACTGCTGGCCGAGCCGAAGAGGGTGGCCGGCCTCGAAGTCGCAAGCCTTCAGGACCTGATGGCGATGAAGCTCAAGGTGATGGCCGAGCGCGGAGAGATGCGCGACTACTTCGACGTCAAGGCGATCGACGAAGACGGCGGCATCTCGGTCGAGGAGGGGGTCGAGCTATTCATGCTGCGCTACGGCATCGACCCTGCCGACGAGGCGATCCCCCACCTGCTCCGCGCGATGGGCGACCTGAGCGATGTCGAAGAGGACAATCTCCTGCCCACCTCGAGGGCCGACCTGCAGGCGTGGTGGAGTCGCCGCCAGGCAACAGTCCTCCGCAACGCGAGCAGATTCGGGTAGGCGCCCGGCCGCCACTCGACGGCTGACGCCAGGCGAGACTTGACCCACCCAGACGGGGGTCAAGTCTCGCTTCGGCGCGCCGGCCACCAGGCGCGCTCGCCGCAGAGGTGGGTGATCGCGGGGATCAGCAGGCTGCGGACGACGAAGGTGTCGAGCAGCACGCCGGCCGCCACGGTGGCGCCGATCTGGACGAGCTCTTCGAGCGGCAGCAGGGTGAGGGTGGCGAAGGTGCCGGCGAGGATCAGGCCGGCGCCGGTGATCACCGAGCCGGTGTCGCGCAGGGCGACGAGCACGCCCTCGCGGGTACCGTGCCGCGCCGCCTCCTCGCGGGCGCGGGTCATCAGGAAGATGTTGTAGTCGACCCCGAGCGCGACCAGGAAGATGAAGGCGAGCAGGGTCAGGTCGAAGGTCATGCCGCCAGCGCCGAAGAGGTCGGTGAAGGCGAAGGTGGCGAGACCGAGCGTCGCCGCGAAGGAGGCGACCACGCTGAGCATCAGGTAGCCGGGCGCCGCCAGGGCGCGCAGGACGGCGACCAGGATCAGCCCGACGACGAGCAGCACGGCGGGGACGATCAGGCGCGTGTCGCGGGCGTTGGCCTGCTCGACGTCGTAGTTCTCGGCGGGGATGCCGCCGAGCAGGGCGCCGGGAGCGACCGCATGCAGCCGCTCGCGCACGTCGCGGACCAGCGCGGTGGCCCCGCCCGAGTACGGGTCGCCGCGCAGGACGATCGCCAGGGCGGCGACGTCGCGCAGCGAGGAGGGCGGCAGCGGCACCGCGAGCTTCACCGAGGGCAGGCGACCGAGGCCGCGCAGCGCGGGCCCCAGTTCGCCGGCGCCTAGCACCGCGGTGAGCGGCGAGCCGAGCCCGGGCGGGAAGTGCTCGGCGAGCACTTCGTTGCCGCGGCTCGATTCGGTCGAGCGCGCTTCGCCTTCGCCGAAGCCGATCGTTCCGTGGCCGACCAGGTTGCCGCAGGCCATCAGGGCGAGCAGCGCGGCGACGCCGGCGACGATCGCGCGCGGGCGGCGGCCGACGAAGCCGGCGACGGCGGCCCAGCGCCGGCCCCTCGCCTCCTCCACCCCGACCCGCGCCGGCCAGAAGGCGCGCGGGCCGAGGATCGCCAGCGCCGCGGGCAGCAGGGTCAGCGCCGCCGCCAGCATCGTGGCGATGCCGATCGCCAGCACCGGCCCGAGCCAGTGGGTCGACTCGAGCTCGGCCAGCAGCAGGACCAGCATCGCGGCGATCACGGTCGCCGCCGAGGCGGAGATCGGCCGGGCGCTCTCGGCGAGCGCCGCCTGCAGCGCCGCGCTCGTGCCCGCCCCGCGCCCGAGCTCCTCGCGGTAGCGGTGGATGAGCAGCAGCGAGTAGTCGGTGCCCGCCCCGAAGACCAGCACCAGCAGCAGGAAGGTGCCCTCGGTGTTGACGACGATCAGGCCGGCGTCGATCAGCAGGTAGACGAGGCCGATCGCGATCAGGTAGGCGGCGCCGACGACGAACAGCGGCAGCAAAGCCAGCGGCGGCGCCCGGTAGACGACGAGGAGCAGCAGCAGAACGAGGCTGAGCGTGGCGATCAGCAGCGTGCGGCCGGCGTCGTCGGCGACCCGCTCGAGGTCGGCGGCGACGCCCGCCGGCCCGGTGACGTAGCTGCGCAGCCCGGGCCGCCGGTGGGCCGCCAGGAATACGCGGATCCGCCCTACGTCTTCGACCACGGCACCGCGGTCGCCGGCGTCGATCGCCAGCGTCACCAGGGCCGCTTCGCCGTCGCGCGAGATCGGCCCCACCCCGGCGGCGATCCGGGCGACGTCGCCGAGCGGCCGCCGCGCCTCGCCCGAGAAGGGCGCCAGGACCGGGGTCGCCCCGGCGAGGCCGAGCCGTTCGAGCCCGCCGCCGAGGCGGCCGATCGCGTTGAGGTCAGCCGCGGTCAGCCCCCCTGCCCGGTCGAAGACGATCAGCACCGGCACGTCTTCGCCGTCCTTGAAGTCGCGTCCCAGCGCCGCCAGCGCCCGGGTCGACTGGGCGTGGGCCGGCAGGTAGCTCGCCTGTCCGGCGGCGGTCACCTGGTCGATGCGCGAGCGGGCGAGGAAGCCGCCGAGCGCCAGCGCCACCCAGACCCCGACCGTCACCCACCGCCCCCGCGGCCCGGTCACCAACCGCGCAAGCCCCCACACACTCACGGCGGCAGCCTAGAGCCAGCGTCGGCTCCGGTGCGCCTTATCTCCGCTATGGGTGGAAAAGGCGCACCGGAAGCGGAGACTACGCCTGGGCGGGCTCGGGCGCAGGGTCCAGGCCCGGGGGCGCCGAGGGAGACCCGAGCGCCCGCGGCACCAGCAGGCCGGCGCCGAAGCTGAGCACCAGGAAGCCGGTCGCCATCAGGAAGGTCTCGGTGAAGCCGGTGACGGTGGGGAAGCCGCCGGCCATGTTGTCGGCGATGAAGGTGGCTGAGAGCTGGCCGCCGAGGGCGCCGCCCAGGGTGCGCATCACGTTGTTCATGCCGGAGGCGACGCCGGTCTGCTCGGGCGGCACCGCCTGCACGATCAGGTTGCCGAGCGCCGCGAAGGCGAGGCCGATCCCGATGCCGAGCAGGGCGGCGGCGATCAGCAGCTCGTAGGGGTGGTCGTGGGCGAGCGCCAGCATCGAGAAGGAGGCCACGGCGAAGACCGTGCCGGCGAGCAGCGCCATCCGCGAGCCGAAGCGGGCCGAGATCGCCCCGGCGCGCAGGCCGAGCACGGTCATCCCGATCGTCGCCGGCAGCAGGTAGAGGCCGGAAACGACGACCGAGGCGCCGAACCCGAAGCCGGTGCTCGTCGGCAGCTGGGCGAACTGGGGGAAGACGACGAAGGAGGCGTAGAGGCCGCCGCCGAGCAGGAAGGCGGCGGCGTTGGTCGTCCAGACGCCGCGCACCCGCATCATCTTCATGTCGATCAGCGGTTCGGCGCTGCGCACCTCGACCGCGATCCAGGCGACGACGAAGGCGAGGCCGGCGGCGGTCAGACCGAGCGTCTTCGCCGAGACCCAGCCCCAGCTGGTCGTCTGGCTGATCGCCAGGAGGACGGCCGAGAGGCCGATCGTCATCAGCGCCGCGGCGAGCCAGTTGACCCGGCCGGGCGTGCGCACCGGCGATTCGGGGACGAAGCGCCAGGTGGCGAGCGCGGCGAGCACCACGGCGACCAGCGGCATCCAGAAGAGCCAGTGGTAGTCGAGGTGCTCGACGATCACCCCGGAGAGGACGATGCCAAGGCCGCCGCCGACGCCGAGGATCGCCGAGAGCAGGCCGATGCCGCCGGCGACGCGCTCGGGCGGGAACTCGTCGCGGACGATGCCGTAGGCGAGCGGGAAGATGCCGCCGCCGGCGCCCTGGATGAAGCGGGCGACGATCAGCAGGGCCAGCGAGTTGGAGACCGCGGCGAGCAGCGTGCCGGCGCCGAGGATGACCAGGGTCCAGAGCAGCAGGCGCTCCTTGCCGTACATGTCGCCGAGCCGGCCGAGGATCGAGGTGCCCACCGAGGCGGCGAGCAGGTAGCCGGTGAGCAGCCAGGTGATCCCGGTCTCGGTGGTGCCGAGCGCCTTCTCCATCGTCGGCAGCGCCGGCACCACGGCCGAGCTGAGCAGCGCGTAGGAGACCCCGCCGAGCGCCAGCACGGCAAGGGTGAGGTTGGGGTGGGTGCGATCCGCAGTCGACGAGGTCATGCGAGGAGGAGGCCGCGATCCGCCCGCGCGGCCGGGAGCCCGGCCAACCCTAGCGACCGCCGGAGCCCGCCACGTGCACTTCCAGCGCCTTGATCTCGTCCTCGCCGTGGGACCCGAGCTGCACCCGGCCGGCGGCGCTGACCAGGTCGCCGGGACCGGGCAGCGGCCGGGGCCGCAGCCACCGCGGAATCGCGATCGCGGTCAGCCCCGGCAGGGTGATCCCCTGCGAATCGAGGACGACGAAGTGCGCCTCGCCGTCCCCGTCCGGATCGTGCACCTCGACGTAGACGATCCGCCTTTCGGCGCTGCGGCAGCCATGCATGCCGGCCGGGCAGCGCGACCGCGCGACGTCTTCTTCGGCGCTCCCCGGCCCCGAGACCTGAATCACCTGCGGCGTCGCGCTCGATTCGGACTTGTGAGTAGCCACCGCGCAGCCGGCCACGGCCATTGCCAGCACAGCCGCGGCGAGCGCGGCGGCACCCCGCCAGCCGGTCAAGCGCTTGACCATGCCTCAACTACGGCTCCCGGACCGCGAAATTTGCGACCGGAACCCGTACAGGAGATCATTGAAGACCCGCGAGAGAAGAGGAGACCACGATGCCCACCGCCCCCGCCACCGCACTGCCCACCCGCCGCCTCGGCGATTCCGAGTTGGAGGTCTCGGTCGTCGGGCTTGGCTGCAACAACTTCGGCCGCCGGCTCGACCTCGACGCGACCGCGGCGGTGCTCGACGCAGCGCTCGAGGCCGGGATCACGCTGTTCGACACCGCCGATGTCTACGGCGGGGGCGGCGAGAGCGAGCGGCTGATGGGCGAGGCGCTCGCCGGGCGCCGTGAGGAGTTCGTGCTGGCGACCAAGTTCGGCTGGGACCTGGGCAACCGCGACGAGCCCGAGGCGCCGCGCGGCTCGCGCGAGTACATCCGCTGGGCGGTGGAGGGGTCGCTGAAGCGTCTGCGCACCGAGCGGATCGACCTCTACCAGTACCACCGGCCCGACGGCGTGACGCCGATCGCCGAGACGCTCGAGGCGCTCGACGAGCTGGTCCGCGAGGACCTGGTGACCGCGATCGGCTGCTCCAACTTCAGCGCCGCCCAGCTGGAGGAGGCCGAGCGGGTCTCCCGCGAGCGCGGCCTCGCCCGCTTCGTCACCCTGCAGAACGAGTACAGCCTGCTGCAGCGCGAGATCGAGGCCGAGGTGGCGCCCGTCTGCGAGCGCCTCGGCGTCTCGATCCTCCCCTACTTCCCGCTCGCCAGCGGGCTGCTCACCGGCAAGTACCGGCGCGGCGAGCGCGGCCCCGAGGGCAGCCGGCTGGCCGGCGCCGAGCGCCCCGGCACCGACGAGCAGTTCGAGGTGGTGGAAGCGCTGGAAGCCTTCGCCGAGTCACGCGGCGTCGGCGTTCTCGACCTGGCGATCGCCGGCCTCGCCGCCCAGCCAGGCGTCGGCTCGGTGATCGCCGGCGCCACCCGCCCCGGGCAGATCGCCGCCAACGTCGCGGCAATCGGCTGGCAGCCGAGCGCCGAGGACCTGGCCGAGCTCGACCGGATCGCGCCGACGCCGCGCACGTAGTGCCGCGCATCCGACTTTCACCCCACTCCAGCGGGGTCGATGTCGGATGCGCCGCGGAGCGCGCCTACCGATGGAGCGGGTGGCGCCAGTAGAGATCGCTGCAGTTGAGCTCGACCGCCCAAGCCGGGCCCAGCGCGTAGCCGCTGCCGTCTTCGTTGACGACCTCGCCGGCGGCGCCCCGGTCGAGGCGGCCGTCGGCGATCTCATTCGCGACGCGCTTCAGGTTCCCCGCCCAGGGAGTCCTCTCGCGCGGGTCACGCACCATCGGCCAGCTCGGCACCGTGGCCATCGCGGCGACCGCTTCGCGGGCGCCCGCGGCGTCGCCGGCCTTCCTCGCCGCCAGCCAACTCCGCACCCAGCCGCAGGCGACCCTGCCGCCCACTTCGACGCCGAGCTGGTGGTGGTCGAGCACGATGTCTTCGCCTTGCAGCCGGGCGAGGTCGAAGCCGAGCGGCAGCGGCACGCCGCGCAGCATCCGCGCGATCGCCGCGGCGCGGGCATCCGGGCGGACGACGCTGGGCGGCATCGCGTTCAGCCAGGCATCGACGCCCGCCGGGCGCAGCGAGCGCAGCACCTCTTCGTATTCGGCGCGGCTGGCGAGCGCACCGCGGATCTCGACGAAGACGGCGCCCTGCGGGGCCAGCATCGTCGCGTATTCGGTGCCCCCGTAATGAACGGTGGTGGCGAGGTGGCCGAGCAGGTGCGAGTGCCGCTGCCGGCTGACGCTGGCGCGGTCGCGCAGGTAGCCGCGGTACATCCGCGCCGGGTACCAGTGGACGCTGAGCTCGTGGCTGCCGTCGCCGAAGGTGACTTCGCCTTCGTCGGCTTCGAACTCGTCGGCCCGCATGACCGACCAGCCCGGCGCGCCGACCAGCAGACGGGGGTTGGCTTCGGCGACCTCGATTGCCGCCGCGGCGAAGGCCGGTCGGTCGCCGCTGACCGAGCCGCCGGTCAACAGGACGATCGCGACGGCGATCGCGGCGATTGCCAGGCCCGCGCCGAAGCCCAGGGCAAGGCGGCGGCGAGCGGGCTTGGCGCGCTCGCCCGGCCCGGCGATCGCGACGGCGAGCTCCGCGGCGACCCGGTCCCCCGGGGGAATCGGCTGCGAGGGCAGGCGCCCGGCGTCGATCGACCGGTGCAGCGCCCGTGCCAGGTCCTCGCGGGACAGCGTCCGGCGCAGGTCCGTGGCCAGGGCCGGGTTGGCGCCTCGCATGACGGCGATCGGATCGGTATCTCGGCCTGCGCGTCTCAACCTGGCTCCTCGGCGGGGTCGGGCGCCGCGACGCGGCGCTCATCCGGTGAATGTCCGGCGCGCCTCAGTTGTTTCGCCAGCTTGCGGCGCGCGCGGTGCAGGCGCACGCGGAAGGCGCCCGGCGAGCAGCCGAGCACGCGGGCCGCGTCATTCGTGCCGAGCCCGTCCCAGACCACCAGCCGCAGCACCTCGCGCTCGTCCTCGCTGAGCCGCGCGAAGGCAACGGCGAAGGCGTCGCGCCGGTCGATCGCCGCCGCCGGGTCGTCCTGCCCCCGCCCCGCCCCGGCCTCGTGCGCGAGGCGCTCCTCCAGCTCGCGGCGGCGGCGCTGCGAGCGGCGCTGGTTGGCGATCACCCGGAAGGCGATCGCGTAGAGCCAGGGCAAGGCCGGCTCGGGCAGCACGTCGCGCCGCCGCCAGGCGACGGCGAAGGTCTCGGCGACGGCGTCCTCGGCCGCCGCCCGGCCGTCCAGCCTGCGCAGGGCGAAGCCAAGCACGTCCGCGTAGTGATCGCCGAAGCAGCGCTCGAAACGAACGTCGCCGGCATCCGGCCGCAGGCCGGCGCTGTCCCCTCCGGTGGGCATCGTGAGTTACATGTACCCGGCCGCCGGGTTGTTACGAACCGCTCAGCGGCGCACGAGGATCGAGAAGTGGCCGAAGTCGGCGCTGCGCACCGACTCGCCGAAGAAGCCCTGCGAGGGAGTCATCGTGGCTTCGCCGCCGGCGACCGCCTCGGCGGCGTCGGCGAGTTCGGCGAGGAAGGCGGGCGGGACGGTCGGCCGCAGGCAGTGCGCGCTGTAGACGGTGCGCAGCGAGCCGGAGAGGTCGTCGGCGAGGCGGCGGGTAGTGGCGACGAAGTCCTCGAGGTCGGCACCGGGCTCATAGACGAGGTGCGGCCCGTAGTAGGCCTGGTCCTGCGCCCAGAGCACGCCCGCCCTCTCGTCGAGCAGGCAGATGTGGTCGGGGGCGTGCCCCGGGGTGTGGATCACGCGTAGGACGCGGTCGCCGAGGTCGATCTCGTCGCCCTCGGCGAGCAGCCGCGTTGGCGGCGGCGGCTCGATCCGCCAACCGTGGGCGGCGATCCCCGCGGCCGGCCAGGGCCGCATCTCCTCGTCGGGGCCGATCAAGAAGAAGTCGGTGCGGTCGGCGGCGAGCAGCCGCTCGTAAGCGGCCTCCATTTCGGGAACCAGGTCGGGATACGCGGCCAGCTGCCCCGGCTCGCAGCCGGCCTCGATCCACTCCGGCCCCAGCTCGTGCATCGCCACCTCGGCGAACAGCTCGTTGCCGCCGACGTGGTCGAAGTGGACGTGGGAGTTGACCACCAGCGGCTCCGCCTCGCACACCGTGGCGACCGCCGCCGAGATGTCGGCCAGCCCCATCCCCGTGTCGAGCAGCACCGCCCGCTCGTCGCCCTCGATCAACCAGCTGTTGACGTGCCCCGGCTCGCCGATCAGCCAGACCCCCGGCTCCAGCCGGGAGACCCTGAACCAGGAATCGGCGTCGGCGGGGAACTGCCGTGGCGACTGTGCCGCGCCCGCCATCACCCGCCCCCGATCAGCGCGGCGAGCGTCTCGCCTGAGACAACCGACTCCGGCCGTTCGGCGACCACGTCCGAACCGGGCAGCGCCTCGTCGTCGCGGCGCTTGATCAGCAGCCACTGCGGCTTGGCGCCGGGCCGGGTGCGCTGCAGGGCAAAGCCGCCGCGCAGCTTCTCGCCGCGCAGGACGAAGACCGCGTGGCCGCGCTCCAGCGCCTCTGGCCAGGACACCCGCCCGCCCTGCTCATACCCGCCCCGATCCCAGACGATCGCCCCGCCGCCCTCCTTGCGACCCTCGAAATCGTTGTGGGAGATGTCGTGGTCCTCGACCTGGAGCGCGAGCCGTTTGACCGCCGGGTCCATCGACGGCCCCTTCGGCACCGCCCAGGAGCGCATCGCGCCGCCCACCTCGAGCCGCAGGTCGAAGTGATGGGCCGTCGCCTGGTGCTCCTGGACGACAAAGGCGCCGGCCACAACACCGCGCACGGCGAACTGCTCGTGCCCCTCGACCTTGACGCTCTCCACCTCGACCGCATCGACCTGAGCCGCGGGCGGCCCCTCGCGCAGGAAGGCGACCAGCTCTTCGATCCCCGCCGCAGGCCCCTCGGCGTGGACGAGCACCGTCCCGTCCTCGGCGTTCCGCACCCAGCCCATCAGCCCGAGCGCGAGCGCCCGCTCCCGGGTCGCTTCGCGAAAGAAGACCCCCTGGACGCGGCCTCGCACCGCCGCCCGCACCGCCGACTCCGCCTTCGCCGCCTCGGCCATGGCCCCAAGGCTAGGCGCTGGGAGCCGCTCCTTCTTCCTCGCCTTCGACCGAGAATTCGAAGCCGCCGTCGAGGCCGGTCAGCGCGAATCTATCCCCCGGCGACGACGCGAACGCGAGGGGTGGCGGTCAAGCTTCGGCGAGCAGCGCAATCGTCTCCTCGTCGCTCACCTGGCCGAAGTCGGCGTAGAACTGGCCGATCCCGAAGAAGGCGTGCGGCTGCTCGAGACAGACGACCTCGTCGAACTCGCCGCCCAGCCGTTCCTCGCTACCCGGCGGGGCAACCGGAACGGCGAGGACCACCTTGGCCGCCCCGCGCTCGCGCAGGGCGCGGCCCGCGGCGACGGCGGTGCCGCCCGTGGCGATCCCGTCGTCGACCAGGATCGCGGTGCGGCCTTCCACCGGCAGGGGCTCCTCATCCATCCGATAGAGCCGCCGACGCCGCTCCAACTCCGCCGACTCACGGGCGACCACCTCCTCAAGTTCCTCCGCGGAGACGCCCGCTGCCTCGGCATCGTCCCGCCGCACGAAGCGCACGCCACCCTCGGCGATCGCGCCGATCCCATACTCGGGGTTGAACGGTGCCCCAAGCTTGCGCACCAGCACGATGTCGAGCCGCGCGCCCAGCGCCCGCGCGACCTCGAAGCCGACCGGCACTCCACCCCGTGGCAGGGCGAGGACCACCGGGTCCGCGGTGGCGTAGCGCCCGAGGGCGGCCGCGAGTCGCCGCCCGGCCTCGCGGCGATCGGCGAAGAGGGCGACTCGGTCCGCCATGGCTGCCACCGAGTTTGCCACTCTATGGATTCGCTAAAGAGTTCCCGGAGCCGGAGCCATCAGACCCAGAACCGGCCGTGGACCCAGAACGCGCTTCCCCCGGAAATGTTTCTGGCGGGCCTCGACCTGACCCACGCCGACCGCGAAACCGATGTCTCGCCCACACCGCCATCCAAGACGAGCTCCGCCGAGAGCGCCCAGATCTGCCAGAGGCAGAAGAGCGCTATGAGGATCGAACCGCAGCCCTGGGGTGTCTTCACGTAGGTAAGCAGGTAGCCGAGGTGGCGGGGGGCGGCGACCACGCCGCCGATGATGTTCGAGACCGGCACATGCCATGGATCGGCGGTGCGGTTGGCATCGCCCTTCGTGGTGGTCGTGCCGTCAGGGTTGATCGCGACCAGGCGGTGGCTGATGACCTCGCCGTGCACGCTGAACGAGATCACCTGCCCCACTTCGTACTCGTCCTCCCGCACGACCACCGCGCTTTCGGGCGGAATGGTCGGGTACATCGAGCCGGTGTGCACGACGTAGACGCGGTAGGGCAGATGCCCCGTCTCATAGAGGCCGAGCGCGACCACGGACGCCGACAGAACCAGCGCCACGACAACCGAGAACGGCTTCGGCAGCTTCAGGACAGCGCTCCTTTCAAGGCCCCGACGGGATCCGCGCCAGTGGACGAACCACGGCACGGCCCGCGTCGGAGCCCTCCGGCCCCAGGGGGCCTGCTCAGGTCAGCCTATGGTTCCTGACCCACCTGAGTCGCGACGACCTCGTACGGCAGGCCATTGCCATCGATTTCTTCCGGTTTGACTTCCGGCGGGTAGGTGTTCCAGGGCTGTTCCTCTTGTTCGGGATTGCTCAGCTTGCTCGCGTAGGCGAACGTGAACCTGAAGTAGCTGCCGGCCCCGGGGCTGATGTTCGAGCCGACCTTGTACTTTTCTTTGAGCGGCCAGCAACCCGACGGGTTGAATTCACCGCAGGTGCCCGAAGCCGGCGGCAGGTTGTCGTTCAGGTTGGCGGAATGGAAGAGGACACCCGCGCCGTTTTTCAGAGTGACTTCGCCGTAGGTGCCCAGGTTGTTGAGCGCGTGCAGCGGTTCCGATTCGTTGAACACGACCCAGACGTCCTGGTTGTTTTTGCCGGTGTTCTTGTATTCGACGGTCGCGCTCTGCGGTTCGCCGGGGAGCAGGTTTTTGAAGTCGAAGACCAGACCGTTCGGGCCAGATCCGCCTTTGGTGTGGATGTGGATCGAGCCGGTGTTGCCTTTGATTTCGCCTTGCTTCGTTTCGCTGAAGTAGGCGCCGGTGACTCCTGTGGCCATCGCGACCAGAGCCGTCAGCACCACCAGCGAAGCGCCCAGGGCGCCAAGCCGTACCTTGACTGAGTTGCTCAACGTCAACCTCCATGTCGAACTTCACGATCGACGTCGGTTTCGCCACTCGCTCCCCGCTGACCAGGCGACCAGATAAGGCCCAGCGGGTTCTACGCGTCGCCGCTTTGCAGGCGCGAAGTTACCAGTGAGTTCCCAAAGCCAAACACGCTTCAGTCGAATTTCATTTCAGTCGATTTTCACCCGGCGGCATTTCGAACGAGTCAGATATCGAACAAGTCAGATCCCGGCCTCGCCGGGGCCGCGGGGCAGCTCAGAGCGGCCGCAGGCGGGTCTTCTGAACCCGCGCCAACTTCCGTTTCAGACGTCGCAGCTGTTCCTCTTGAGTTGGGGTCCGCCGGTGACCGGGAGCGGCGAGGTTGCGCGTCTCTTCGGGATCGTCGCGCAGGTCGTACATCTCCCACTGCGGCGACTCCTTGCCTTCGACGTCGTAGTACTTGGCGAGCTTCCAGCGGCCTTCGCGGATGCTGATTATGTGATTCGGCGGTTTCGGGTAGGGCGGGCTTTTCTGACCGGACTGGTAGTCGTCGTAGGTGAAGACGACGTAGTCCTGCACCGACTTCCGCTTACCCGGATCGAGGACGAGCGGGGCGTAATCGACCCCCTGCCAGTTGCGGCGCGCTTCCTTCGGCGCCGCCGCCAGGCTCGCGAGCGTGGGCAGGAAGTCGACGTGGGAAACGAGCGCGTCGCTTTGCAGCGGCCGCGGGTAGAGCTTCGGGTTGGAGTAGACAAGCGGCACCCGCAGCGACTCCTCGTAGAAGTTGAAGTTCTTCTGGCGCAGGCCGCCGTGGGTAAGTCCCATCTCGCCGTGATCGGCGGTGCGGACGATCAGCGTGTCGTCGAGCAGACCGGTCTCTTCGAGCTTGTCGAGCACGTTGACCAGGTAACTGTCGGAGGAGCGCATCAGGTTGCCGTAGAAGTTCAGGTAGGCGCGCTTTTCCGCCTCGGCTTTCGGTTTGCCGGTCAGGTTAAAGATCCGCAGGAATTCGGCCTGAACCGAGGGCTTGGTCGAGAGGTCTTCTCCGTTGGTGCCCGGCACCTCAATCTCACCTTCCAGCCAGCTGCGGTCATACCCGGCTTCTTCGAAGGTGCGGCTCGGGTAGAAGAGCACGTCATGGGGGTTGACCAGCGAGATCACCATGAAGAACGGCTGCTGCTGGGCCGCGGTCGAGCTCAGGTACTGCAGCACGCCCTCGCTGCCGTCGGCGACTTCGCCGACCGAGTCGACGAAGCGGCCGTCGTTGTCGACGTAGCCGCCACCCGCCTCGGGGACCGTCTGGTTGGCCCCCGCGTCGGGCGGGTTCCAGCGCAGGAAACCGTACTTTTCGAGATCGGCCGGAACCGCGTGTTCTTTCTGCGCCGGCTTCGAGCAGTGCCACTTGCCCTTGTAGACGACGTTGTAACCGGCCGCCCGCATCACCGTGGCGAGGTTGGGCAGGTCCGATGGCAGCGGCAGCTCGACCTGCGCGGGATATTCGGGGTAGGGCATGTCTTCCTCGAGCGTGTACTTCACCCCGTGCTGGGCGGGGAAGTAGCCGCTCATCAGGGTCGAGCGCGCCGGCGAGCACATGCAGGCGTTGGTGAAGGCGCGTTCGAAGCTGAGCCCGTGACGCCGCAGCCGCCTCATCCCCGGCATGTTCTGGCGCAGCCAGTTGGGCGGGAAGTGCTGGATCGCGCGTTCCTGGTCGGTGAGGAAGAGGATCACGTTCATCCCCGCGACGTCGCGTCGCTTGCCCGCCGCGGCGGCGAGGGCCCGCTCCGCGCCGAGCCCCGGCGCCAGCAGCGCCACCGCGGCGGCGCTCGCGCCGGTACCGAGCAGCTCCTTTCGCGTCAGGCCGTCGCGGCGCTCATCCGTTTCGCTCATCTGCTCCTCCTGAATACGTCGACGGCGTTGCTGCCGAAGGCTGTTGCGTAGACGCTGCGGCCGTCTGGGCTGACGGCGATCGAGCTGACGCCCTTCAGCGCCCGCCCCGGCGTGCAGCCCGGCAGCGAGCGGGCCGCCACGCAGCCCGGCTTGCCGGGCAGCTGGAAGACGACGCCCGATTCCCTTTCGCGGGCGAGCACGTCGATCGCGCCGCTGGCGAAGGCGGCGACGTAGACGTTCGAGCCGCGCGGCGAGAGCGCCAGCCCCTCCGGCGCCGAGAGCGCCCGGCCGAACGAGCAGCCGACGGCGCGCAGCCAGACGAGGCAGGCGTGGGTGGCCGGCTTCGGGGTGATGAGGCCGGCGGCCGAGCGGCTGAAGGAGGTGACGCTGTCGCTGAACAGCGAGGGGACGTAGAGGTCGCGACCGGCGGGACTGACCGCGACCGCGTTGGCGCCCGCCAGCTGGACGCCGACCGCGCAATCGCCAAGCGGGGCGTTGGCGACGCAGCCGGCGGCGCCGGCCGGTTGGGTCAGGGCGCCGCTCGCCGGGTCGCGGGACAGCTCGGCGACCGCGTTGGAGAGTGCCGCGGCCGCGTAGACGCCGGTCCCGTCGGGACTCACCGCCAGCCCCTCGGGCGCGCCGAGGGCGATCGCCGGAGCGCAGCCCGGGATCGCTTCGGCGATGCAGCCAGCGGCTTCCGGCAGCTGGGCGAGGGCGCCGTTGCGTTCGCGTTTGAAGCTGGCGACCGCGTTGCCGAAGAAGGAGCCGACGTAGAGGTTTTCGCCGTCCGGGCTGACGACGACCACATCCGGACCGACCAGCGCCCGCCCGGCGGCACAGCCCGGAATCGGCAGGCCGGAGACGCAGCCACTGCCGGGCGGCAGCTGGGTCAGGGCGCCCGTCCCGCGGTTACGGCGGAAGGCGGTGACCGAGTTGGCGGCGCGCGAGGTCGCGTAGAGGAACCGCCCGTTGGGGCTGAGCGCCACCGAGTTGGGGCCGTCGAGGCCGACCGCCCTGGCGCAGCCTTCCGCTCCTTTGGCGGCCACGCAGCCGCCCTTGCCGGCCGGCTGGGTCAGAACGCCGCTGCGGCGGTCGCGCGAGAAGATCGCGATCGCGTCGCTTTTCGAGGAGGCGGCGTAGACGTTGCGGCCGTCGGGGCTGACCGCGATCGCCCGCGAACCCATGAAGGGACCCGCCCCCGCGAGGGCGCGCGCCGGCGTGCAGCCCGCCTTGGCGGCGCGGCCGGCTTTGCCGCCGGCCATCAGGCAGCCGCGTTCGCCGGCGAGCTGCGCGAGGCTGCCCGGCGGTGGCTTCCTCCCCCCCTTCGCCCGTCCCCCGTGCGGCGCCTTCGACACGCCCTGGCGAGCGCCCAGCGCCGCGCCCGGCGAGGGCGCCGCGAAGGCCGCCGCGGCCACAACCAGGAGCACGACGGGACGGCGAATTCGGCGGGCGGCGCTCACGATCCGCCGAGCCTACAACCTCACCTGAGCTTGCCGACGACGCCGACGCGGAAGCCGAGCCACGGGTAGGTGGCTGTGTAGAAGGTGTTGTTCTGCGGCTGCAGGCCCACCGCGGAAAGCCAGAGCTGGTAGGCGGGCGCGTTGGCGATGCCGCCGTGCAGCCTCCTCCAGACCCTGACCCCTTTCACCCCAAAGGGCGGCGGCGTGATCGTGTCGGTCCACTCGACCGCGTTGCCGCCCTGGTCTAGGGTGCCCCAGGGCGAGGGCGTCTGCGCCTGACCGACCGTCGAGAGGCTGCCCTGGAAGGCCGTCTGGTAGAGCGACGGGTCGAGGCCGAAGGGGTTGGCGTTCGCGCAGGCTTCCGGCGACTGGGTCGAGGGGCACCAGCTCGGCGCCGGCTGGCCGGAGGTGTGGAAGGTGGCCAGCGGCTGGGTCGAGGCGTTGGTGACGTTGCCGTTGGCCGGGTCGAGCGTGGTCGTTGCCGGCGCCGTCGCGGTGCCGTCGCCGAAGACGCCGGGGTTGGTCGGGTACTTCCAGTAGGAGTAGGTGCCGCCGCCGCTGGGGTCGTAGTAGGCGGCCTTGATCCACTCGTCCTGGCTCGGCACCACGAAGCCGGTCGAGTGCAGGCGCGTCGTCCTCGGGTTCGCCAGGTTGTACATGCCGCGCTCGGTGCGACGCGAGAGGCGCACCCGGTAGGTGACGTAGTGGAAGCCGGCGGCGCTGGCGTGGCTGGAGAGGACGCGGCCGTTGTAGAGGGAGTTGACGAAGCGGGCGGCGCGCAGGAAGTTGGCGAAGCCGTAGGGCTTGTCCGCCCATTCGGGCGCGGCGACCGCGTAGTGGCGGCCGGCCGGCGCCTTGCCGGCGAAGTCGATCTGGCCGAAACGCGGCCAGGCGGTCCCGCTCTCGGTCGAGCTGTAGAGCCCGAGCCGGTTGCGCCCGCGCGGGTCGACGGTGTTGAGGAAGGCGACCCACTGCCCGACCGTGATCTCCAGCTGCCCGATCCCGAAGCGGTGCTTGACCCCGCCCACTTCCTGGCAGGCGGGGCCGCCCGTCGGCGCTTCAGCGCAGGACCGGTAGATCGCGTCCGTGAAGGGAACGATCGCCGCGCTCGGGTTGCCGGCGGCCCCGACCCGGACGGTCTTCAGGGTCAGGACCGCCGGCCTCGGCGCCGCGGCGGCGCCGGCCGGCCCGAGCAGGGCGCCAACCGCAAGAGCGGCGAGGGCGACGGTGAGGAGCATCTTCGGGCAGGCGAGGGCACGGCTCTTGATTCGCATTGATCATCTTGTCGGCCGCCGCGCCCAATTCCTTAGCTCATATATCCCGACCCCGCCTCGCCAGCAACAGCGCGGCGCCTAGGAGGGCGGCTGAAGTGAAGCCGAGAAGCACGACCGCCGACCAGCTGGTGAGAATCAAGAGACCAAGGATCTCGGCGTATACATGAGACGGTGAGTGGAACGGCCGCAGCGCAGCGACCACCGCGACAAGCAGCACACACTGAATGGCGGCAATCGCAAACAGGATCACGGACTTGGCGATCACCTGCGCGTCGAGGCGCACACCCACGGCAAGCTCTCGGAGGATGATCGCCCGCTCCTTGACAATCTCCCTACAGGAATCGATCAAACCCAGCCACAGCGCAGCCGTCACCAGAAGAAACATGAACTGTGCACTGCGAGTCGGCTCTGAGTCCGGCAGGGCGAGAACGTTGGCCGGATAGAGCATCGCGATCAGCAAGCCGATCAGCGGGGCCTGACCATCGCCCAGCGGGGAGTGCCGTACTCCTCCAGCCAGAACGGCTCGTGATGGCGCTGGTGCGGGTCGCGATAGTCCATGCAGTGTCAGATCCCAGAGTGCGCGACCATATCTGCGGTTCCGTCACCCCGCTACGGATAGTCGTAGTGCGAGCATCGACCTGAGTCATCGATCTCGACCACGCGATTGACCATTATCGCCGCGGCACCGTGCGAAGCGGCTTTCGCTTCCGCCTCGATGCTGTCGATCGCGGCAGCCATCCAAGCACGCTCTTGGCTCCGCGTCGCGAGGGGCATCACGACCAGACCAGGGTGCAAACCTGCCTCCTCCCCAAGCACAAGAAAGTCAGCTGCATTGTTCGTAACGAGGACTCGGTCCTCTTCCATGCAAAGCGCGGCCACCGCACGATCGCTGTCACCGAGCCTTCCACGGTCGCGGCTGCAGCTTGCGTCGTAGCCGGCCGCGTGACACTCCTTAACCAGAGTCGGGGAGAGATCCTCATCGATGAAGAAGCGCATCACGCATCACGCATCACGCCAGGGCCGAACTGGCCTGCCGCGACGAGGATGCGACTGTGCGTAGATCAAAGCTGCCTCGAACGCCTTGCGGGGAACGCCCGGGTAGTCCTCGATCAGGCTGTCAAGCGTTTCTCCGCCCTTCAGCCGCTCCGCAACGGCGCGTACCGGAATGCGAGTGCCAGCGATCACCGGCTCGCCCCGTCTGATCTCGGAATTCGATTCGATGAATCGGTCGCGTCCCTCCCGGTAGCTGCTCATCTGCATGAAGGCGTCGCGAAAGCCAGGGTCGAGGCGAATGACGACCACGTCGCTCAGCTGAAGCTCCGGCCTTTGCTCCGACCCGTAGGGCTGCGCCTCTTGCAACCAGCGACGAATCTTCCGCTTCGCCTGCGATCGAAGCGGCACCCCCGCCCTGCCAATCACCGCGAGTGCCATCACGTCGTCGGCATCGAGCAGGGTCCCACTGGCTTTTGACCGGCGCGCCTTGACGACCTTTTCCTCGATTGCCTTGTCGACCGTTTTCAGCGGTACTCCAGCCAACAACGCCGCCTCGCGGCGGCTGAACAGCCCCGACGCAACCCGAGATTTTGGCGTCGCCTGCATAAAATAATTCCTTGTGCGGGATACATTAGCAGCGGCGCGCTCATAGCCGCCCGCCCACGTCCACCGCTTCGAAAGGCCCCCTCGAGCAGCGCTTCAACCGCTGGGTGGCGTGCCAGGGTAGTTTGGCTGAATGAGCGGAGCCGAGGTCGCCTTCAAGAAGCTGCTCGGCGCCTTCGTCAGACCGCTCGCCGACCTGCGCCGCGGCGCGCGGCCCGATCCGGACACCGAGCGCCTGCGCCAACACTTGGAGCAGGTCGTGCGTGGCATCCAGGACGCTGTGCTCAGCAAGGACCTGGACGGCATCGTCACCTCGTGGAACCCGGCCGCCGAGCGCCTATACGGGTACTCCGCCGAGGAGGCGATCGGGCGGCATGTCTCCTTCATCGTGCCGGCCGACCACGAGAACGAGGAGACGCGGATCCTCGAGCGGATCTGCGACGGCGAACGGCTGGAGACCTATGAGACCGAGCGGATCCGCAAGGACGGCGCGCGGATCGCGGTCTCGCTGACGGTCTCTCCGATCGAGAGTCGCTCGGGCGAGCTGATCGGCGCCTCGGTGATCGCCCGCGACATCACCGCCGAGAAGCGCATCCGCGGCGCCGAGGCCTTCCTGGTCGCCGCCAGCCGCAAGCTCGACGCGTCGCTCGACCCGGAAGAGACGGCACGCACGATCGTCGGCACCGCCGTGCCCGAGCTCGCCGAGATCTGCGTGATCGACCTCCTCCGCCCCGACGGGCGGCTCGGCGACAGCATCGTCGCCGGCGTCGACCCGGACGCCGCGGCGAGGCTGGAGGCGATCCGCCGGGAGAAGCCGCTCGATCCCGAGGGGGATCACCCCGCGGCGCAGGTCCTGCGGGCCGAGATGCCGATCAACTGGCGCGACCTCACCGATCCGCGGGTGATCGACCAGGTGGCCCAGAGCGAGGAGCACCGCGGGCTGATCGCCGATGCCGGATATCACGCGGCCGCGGTCGTCCCGATGATCGCCCGCGGCCGCACAATCGGGGTGCTCTCCTTCCTGCACGCCAGCCGCGACCTGCGCTACGACCCCGATGATCTCGCCTTCCTCAGCGAGCTCGGCGACCGGGCCGCGATGGCCCTCGACAACGCGCAGCTCTACGACGAACGAGCGCGGATCGCCCACAACCTGCAGCGAGGGTTGCGGCCGCCCGCGCCGGCCCCGGTGCCCGGGCTCGAGATCTCGGTCGTCTTCGAGCCGGCGGGGAAAGGCTCGGAGATCGGCGGCGACTTCTACGACGTGATCCCGACTGACGACGGCTGCTGGGTTCTGATCGGCGACGTTGCCGGCAAGGGCAGCGCCGCCGCGAGCGTCTCGGTCGCCGTGCGCCACGCGGTCCGCGGCCTTTGCCGGGAGATCGCCGAGCCCGGTGAAGTGCTCACCCGGATCAACGAGATGCTGCTCGAAGGCGAGAGCCTCAACGACCTCGCGACGAGCGAGCTGATCCGGATGCGCCGCGCCGAGGATGGCTGGACGGTGAAGCTGGCCGCGGCTGGGCACCCGCCCGCGATGCACGTCGCCGACGGCGGCGTGCGCCAGCTTGGGGGCGGCTCGCTCCTCGGCGCCTGGGACCCCCTCTCGGTCGAGTTCCACGAGCACAATCTGCGGAAAGGCGAGAGCCTGGTCCTCGTCACCGACGGCTGGTTCGAGGTGGGACCGGTCGAGCGGCACCGCCGCCCGGAGTGCCTGGCGAGCCAGGTCGGCGAACTCGCCGACCTGGAGCTGGCGGAGCTCACCGAGCGGCTTCGCGCCGACGCCGTCGGGCGCGCCCCCGAAGAGCTCAAAGACGACCTGGTGATCCTCGCGCTCAGACCCCAAGACGAGAGCCCCTCGCCAGACCGACGTCCTCTGCGAGTACGACCCCGCGACCGACCCGACGCCCACCCCTTGACCTGACGCGGAGGTCTTTCCGCCCCTCAGTTCCCCACCGAGGCTTTCGCACGCCGGGGACCCGGTTCGATCAAAACGAGGACGACGGCGCGCTCAGGCGAGCGCCTTGACCTCACGCCAGGTCAGCAAGCGGCCGCTTTTGCGGTCGATCACCTTGAGGCGAATCGCTTTCAGGCCATCGACAACGCCGAGCACCGGAACGTCGTGGAAGATCGGGCTCTCGTCGTGGGCGCGCTGGAGATTGTAGTTGGGGATCTTGGCGCTGAGATGGTGGACGTGATGGAGGCCGATATTGCCGGTGAAGAACTGGAGGAGCTTCGGAAGCTTCAGGTAGGAGCTGCCCTGCAGGGCAGCGTCGGCGTAGCTCCACCGGTCCGAGCTCTCCCAGTAGACGTCCTCGAACTGATGTTGGACATAGAACATGAAGACCCCCAACGTGCCGGCGAGGACCGCCGTCGGTATCTGCACGAGCAGCCATGCCTGCAGACCGACGAACCAGGAGACCGTGCCGATCAGCAGCGCCAGGGCGAGGTTCGTGGCGAGGATGCTGCGGCGCTGGCGCGGTCGCATCTTGTTGGACCAGATGCGCGGCCCGATCATCAGCGACCAGATCGGCCCGATCCCGAACATCACCACCGGATTGCGGAATAGGCGGTAGCCCAGCCGCGATTTCCAGGGCCGGGATAGGTACTCCTCGACCGTGAGCGTCGCGATATCTCCCGTCCCGCGCCGGTCGAGATCGCCGGAGCTGCCGTGGTGGACCGCGTGGTTATGGCGCCAGTTGGCGAACGGCTGGAAGACGAGCAAGCCGGCGAACCTGCCCACCCACAGGTTTGCTCGCCTGTTTGGCAGGAAGGAGCCGTGGGCGCAGTCGTGGAAGACGATGAACGTCCTCATCAGGAAGCCCGCTGCCGGGACAGCGAGGACGAAGGTGATCCAGACCGAGACTTCGAGGCTGAAGTACATCGCCACGGAGATCGCCAGGTAAGGCACCGCGGAGGTTGCCAGATCGAGCAGGCTGTGGGGCAGCGAGGGTCGCTCGTGACGAGCAACCGCCTCGCGCCAGTAGAGGCGATCTGGCCGCGGGTCGGCATCGCTCCGCTTGGGGGTTTGCATGGCTGCTGGGCTCATTGGCCGGTGAGCGTATCCGTCTTGCCTAAAGCTTGGTGTCGCCGGAAGGAAGCAGGCCGCGAACCGCCTTGAGCAGCTCGCTGGCGCTGAATGGCTTCTCTATGAAGGCGCCGGCGCCCTGCTCGGCCAGTGCCTCCGGCGCGAGCACCTCGTGGCTGTAGCCGGACATGAAGATGACCTCCAGCTCCGGTCGGATCGCCTTGATCCGCTCGACCAGCTCGGTGCCGAGCATCCCCGGCATGATCACGTCGGTGAGGAGCAGATGGATCGGTCGATCTGCTCGCCGGCAGGCGTCGAGCGCCTGCTTGCCGCCGCTGGCGCCGATCACCGAGTAGCCGCCCTTGGCAAGGATACGCTCGGCCATTCGCCGCACATCGGGCTCGTCCTCGACGACCAGGACCGCCTCGCCGTGGCCGGCCGGCCGCTCCTTGGACTGGGCTTCGCCCTCACCGGGAGCAACCGGGCTGGCGGGAAGGTGAATCTTGACCGTGGTGCCGATGCCGGGCTCTGAGTAGATGTCGATCCGGCCGTCTGCGCCGGTGACGATCCCGTACACCGTGGCAAGGCCGAGACCGGTCCCCTCGGCCTTGCCCTTGGTGGTGAAGAACGGCTCGAAGGCCCGCTGGACGGTCTTCTCATCCATTCCGACGCCGGTGTCGCTCACCTTCAGCCGGACGTAGTCCCCCGGCTCGGTGTCGGGATGCACGTAGGCGTACTCCTCGTCGAGCTCCGCGTTGTCGGCCTCAATCAAGAGACGACCCCCGTCGGGCATCGCGTCGCGAGCGTTGACCGCCAGGTTGACGAGGACCTGCTCTATCTGACCCGGATCGGCCTCGATCGCCATCAGGTCCTCGTCGAAGAGGGTCTCCATCTCGACTCGCTCGCCCAGCGCCTTGTGCATGAGGTTCTCGATCCCCGAGACGACCAGGCGAAGGTCGAGCACCTCCGGTTTGACGACCTCACGGCGGCTGAAGATCAGCAGCTGCCGGGTCAGCGCGGCGGCCCGCTCAGCCGCGCGGCGGATTTCCTCCACGTCGCGGAGCGCCTGGGAATCGGGCTCCTGCTCGCCGGCGACGAACTCGGCGTAGTTCATGATCACGCCGAGGATGTTGTTGAAGTCGTGGGCAATTCCACCGGCCAGCTGCCCTACGCTCTCCAGCCGCTGCGCCTGGTGCAACTGCTCCAACAGGACCCGCTCGCGCTCACCCTCGGCGCGATCTGTGACGTCGCGGACGGCGGCGGTAACCAGCAAGCCCCGATCGGCCCCGATCGAGGAAAGCGAATCCTCGAAAGTCGAGTTGAGACTGGCGGATCTGGCCGGGTCAGGGCTCATCGGCGCGGTGTGCCCCATCCTGCCTACTATCAGCACCCGGGTCGAGCACCACAATCCCCCGGACGTACCACACGCTGCGAAGATCCCCTGGAGGGACTAGCCAGAAGAGCGTACTTGGATGACCTGTTCCTCCTCTTCCTATACCTCCCAGGTGATCTGCCCGGTGACGAGGGCGATCGCGACGCCATGTGCGCGCGTGTGTGCGCCGAGCTTGGCCAGCGCGTTGTGAACGTGAGACTTGACCGTCTCGGGGGACAGAAACAGGCGCTCCGCGATGTTGCCGCTCTGAAGCCCGGAAGCGACCAACGTCATCACCTCGCGCTCGCGCTCGGTGAGCTGCAGGCGGCCGCTTCCCTCCACCGCGACGGCCGCCCACGTCGCTTCGCGAGCCAGGGCGCTCTCCGCCTGCTCGTCCGCGGTCTCGTCGGGTGGAATGAAGACGGAGAGGTGGCGCGCGGGCAACACGTTGGCCGTCGCGCTGAACTCCACCGGGACCGGTCCGCGGTCCGGGACGTACAGCTGGTACCACCCCTCCGCCCCCCCACTCGCCAGGAACGCCCCCCATTGCTCCTCGAGCCTCTTGCGCTCTCCCGGAGACGTGAACTCATCCATCGTGCGCCAGGGAATCTCCTCCCGAGCAATGCCCAGCAGGTCACAGGCGGCCGCATTCCCGGTCACCCACCGTCGCTGATCGTCGGCGATCAGCATCGGGTGCCGTGACCGTTCAAACGCCGTCCGCAAGCGCAGCGCCGCCTGCGAGCCAGACTCGCCATTCACAGCCTCAACGTGCTCTCGGTCTCGGGGCAGATCAGAAGAAGCCACTGTGTGCTCCCTAGGCCAGTATTCGCCAAAGCTACTCCATTTTATGCGAAAGGACCAGATCCCCCAACCGTGCAACTGGTGTCCCCTTCCCTCCCCCCCAAGCTCCGAAGTGGTCTCTTCGGGGGAGTCTCGTTGGAGGAGATCGATGGTGCTTCATACGTTTGGGGGATTGTGCTCCTCGGCAAGATCCACAAGTGTGCGATCTGGCAGCACTCGGTTGATTCATTTATTCCCAGTCGCTTGACGACTCATGAATCGCCGTCGGGTCCCCTAGGCTCTCCCCCTGCCGAGCCTAGGGGGCCACAGAAAAGGCGAGGGAGAACGTCACCCTCCGCCGCCCGCCTCCTCCTCCGCCAGCGCCCGCCGCAGTGCCTCGTCGAACGACTCGGGCTCTATCCCGAACGGCTCGGCGCCGCTCGAGTCGGTGACCACAGTCGCCGTCCTCAGCCCCTCGACCAGGGGCCGGGCGACCTTGGTGTCGACCGGGGTGACAAGTCCCAGCCAGAGCGCCGAAAGCCAGGGCGTGATCAGCGGCACCGACAGCTTGCGGGGCGGCGCCTTGCCGAGTGCCACCGCCATCCGGTCGAGCATGGCCGCGTAGGAGAGGACGTCGGGCCCGCCGATCTGGACCTCGCGGCCGGTGGACTCGGGCACCGCCGGCGCCCGCCGCAGGTACTCGATCGTCGCGTCGATCCCGATCGGCTGGGTCGGCGTGTTCAACCAGCTCGGCGCCACCATCACCGGCAGCCGCTTGACCAGGTAGCGCAGGGTGCGGTAGGACTCGCTGCCGGCGCCGACCACCATCGCCGCCCGGAAGTAAGTGAGCGGCGGCCCCTCGTCGGCGAGGATGCGGGCGGTCTCGTGACGGCTGCGCAGGTGCTTGGACTCGGCCTCTTGACCGAGTCCGCCGAGGTAGACGACGCGCCCGATCCCCTCGCGCTTGGCCATCCGGGCGAAGTTGCCGGCGGCGACCCGCTCGCGCTCCTCGAAGCCGGCGCCGCCGGCCATCGCGTGGACCAGGTAGTAGGCGACGTCGACTCCCTCCCCCGCTCCAAGGAGACTGGGGGCGTCACTGACGTCGCCGACCCGCAGCTCGAGGCCCAGCCCCTCGAGCTTCGCCGCCCGAGAGCGCTCGCGGACCAGGCAGCGCACCGGCCGCTGGCCGGCCAGCGCCGCCGCCAGCCGGCCGCCGACGAAACCCGTCGCACCCGCGATCAACGTGCTCTGTGGGATCGCTCCAAGCTACCCGACCGGAGGTGCCGGCCTGCAAGACTGGCGCCCGTGCACGAGCACGTCCTGGAACGCAGCCAGCGCCTCCCGGTCCCGGCCGATCGCGCCTTCGCCTTCTACGCCGACGCCGTCAACCTCGAGCCGATGACGCCACCCTGGCTCCACTTTCGGGTGACGACGCCGGGGTCGATCGCGATGGGGGCGGGAACGCTGCTCGACTACCGGCTGCGCCTGCACGGCTTCCCGATTCGCTGGCAAACGCGGATCGAGACCTGGGAGCCGCCTCTGCGCTTCACCGACACCCAGGCCCGCGGCCCCTACTCGCTCTGGGAGCACACCCACGTCTTCGAGCCCGACGGCGAACACGCTTGCACGATCCACGACCGCGTCCGCTACGCCATTCCCTACGGCCCACTCGGCGACCTCGCCCACAGCCTCTTCGTCCGCCGCGACCTCGAGCGGATCTTCGACTTCCGCCGCGAGGCCCTCGCCGCTCACTTCGCCACTACCTAGGCCGACTGGCGTCGTCTGCTGCGCCTCGCGGTTCTGGTCGCCGCCGCCCCCGAGACGCGTGGAAAGTGAAGGGTTTCTAACGAACAGTTTCGGTTCGGCTTAGCGCAGGCTAATCGCGGGCTTATCTGGACGTTTGAGGCTCCCGGCATGCCCGATGCGCACCGCCCCACCGCGTCCCCGGAGCCGCTCGGCGCACCGTTCGGCCGCCGTGTGGAAACGTCCGGCCGCACGCCCGGCGCCAAGAACTGGGACCGGCGCGTGCGACAGGCGGACGAACTCTCGCGCAGCCCCGGCTTCCGCGAGATCCGCGACCAGATCCTCAGGCGGGCGGCGCCGGCCGCGGCCGATCGCGCCCTCGACGTCGGCTCGGGAACCGGACTGCTCGCCCTGGCCCTGGCCCCTCAGTGCCACGACGTGTGGGCGATCGACATCGCGCCGGCGATGGTCGAACACCTTCGCTGGGTGGTCGCCGGGCAAGGCCTCGACAACGTCTACCCGCTGGTCGCCTCAGCTGCGATCTTGCCGCTCGAGGACGGCAGCGTCGACCTCGTCGTCTCCAACTACTGCTTCCACCATCTGAACGAGGGAGAAAAGCGACTGGCTGCCGCCGAGGCGTTTCGGGTGCTGCGGCCCGGCGGCCGTCTCGTCTTCGGCGACATGATGTTCGGCTGGAGCCCGGGAGTCGAGCGCAACCGCGAGATCGTCTGGGAGAAGGTGCGGGCGATGGCCCGCCGCGGCCCCGCCGGTTACGCGCGCATACTCTCCAACGTGTTCCGGACGCTGACCGGCAGAGGCGAGCGGCCGGCGCCGCCCGAGTGGTGGCGGGTGGCCCTGATCGAGGCGGGATTCGACGGGATCCAGATCGATCTGCTCCCGCACGAGGGCGGCATCGCCTCGGCGACCAAGCCTGGATGAGCTCCGTCGCCGAGTCGCGGAGCTCAACCCGGGCCACGATCAGGCGCCGCCGCTCGCTCGCGGTCCTCGTCCTCCTCGCCGCCATCGCCGTCGCGGCAATCGCCTTCAGCGCCGGCTCCGGAGGCGGCGGCGCGCCGGCCCCCCCGGCGCCCTCCGGCGTCGTGCGCGTCGTGCTCGGCGGCTCGACCCTCGCCCGGCTCAGCGTCCGTGCCGCCGAACGGCCCGCCGCGATCGCGGCCGCGCTGCGGAGGATTCCGAGCCATCGCATTGCCCGGGCCGACGGGACGACGATCGCTTACGCGGTCGACCGCGAAGGCGCCGCCTCGGCGCTGCGGCGAGCGGTGGCGAGCGGTGGCGGCACCGCGCGGGTGCCCGAGCGGGCGGTCTCGTCCTCGATCGCCGTGCCTCTAATCGCTCAGCGCCTGCGAGACGATTGCGAGGCGACGGCGCTGGCGATGGTGCTCGGCTACGCCGGCCGCTCGGTCGACCAGCTGACCCTGCAGCGACAGCTTGCTCAGGCGAAGCCGCTCGATCCGAGAACCGCGGCGAACGGCAGTGAGATCTGGGGCGATCCGAGCCTCGGCTTCGTCGGCCGCGCCGACGGCGGCGGACCGGCCGGCGGCTTCGGCGTCTACCAGGGACCGGTCCGCGCGCTCGCCCGCAGGCACGGGATCGCGATGACCGATCTGACCGGCGCCCAGGCGGTCCGCGTGTACGCGACTCTCCTCGCGGGTCACCCGGTCCTCGCCTGGGTTGCGCTCTCGGCCGGCCCGTACGCGAGCTGGACCTCGCCGGCCGGCAAGGCGATCCGCGTCAACTATGGTGAGCACGCCGTCGTCCTCACCGGGGCGGGCCCCGGCCAGGTTCACGTCAACGACCCGCTCTCCGGCGAACGCCTGACTTGGAGCAAAGCGGAATTCGAACGGATGTGGGAGGGGCTTGGCCACCGCGCGCTGGCTGCTCCGACGGGCAGGGGGGCTCGGGCGCCGGCGTGAGCGGGAGCGGCGTGCGGCTGTCGATCGCGCCGAGCGGCAGCAGAATCGATTCCCGGCCGAACCCGGGGATCACGATCACCGCCAGGGGAGGGAAGATCGGCCGCGTGGTCGCCCGCACCGGGAAGCTGTTCGCGCACTGGCCAATCAGCAGCGGAAAACCCCGGCGACGAAACGCCGAACGGCACCTATCTGACGATCGAAAAGGCAAATCCGGTTGAGCACCGCGACGAGCAGGATGGTCGCCGGCCGGTAGGACCAAGAGTCACGGTTGCCGACGCCTCACCCACTCCTTGGCAGCGAAAGCGAGATCACCGTCCCGCCGCCCGCGCGTTGCTCCGCTCGCAGGTACCCGCCATGGATTTCGGCAATCCGCAGGGCGATCGAGAGGCCGAGGCCGGTGCCTTCGCGGGCCTCGGACTTGAAGCGCATGATCCCCTTCTCGATCAGATCGTCGGGAAGTCCGGGCCCTCGGTCGGAGATCGTGACCACGCCGTCGGCGGCTCGCACGATGATCTCGCCCGAGCTGTCTGCGGTCCTCCCGTAGCGCAGGGCGTTGTCGAGCAGGTTGCGGAGCGCCAAGCGGACCAGGATCGGGTCGCCGCGAACGATCGTCGGTGAGCTCGAAACCGCGATGGCCGCGGCGTCTGGGAGCTCGGCGACGAGGTCCTCGACCACCTGATCCAGTCGCAGCGACGTCGGGTTCGGCAGCTCGGTACCAGCCTCCAATCGCCCCCAGGCCAGCAGTGAATTCAGCGTGTCTCCCATCCGCTCGGCGACCACGGTCGCCTTCTCGATTGCGGCTTCGGCGGAATCGGGGTCGAGCCGAGCTGCTTCCAGCAGCGCCCCGACCGCGGCGACCGGGTTTCGCAACTCGTGGGCGGCGTCCGCGAGCAGCGCTTCCTGCTGGGCGATGCTCTCCGCCGCCGGCTTCAGGCTGCGGCCGGCCAGCAGGTAGCCGGTTCCCGCCGCCAGCACCAGCAGCGCCCCGCAGCCGATGGCGATCGTCAGGATCAACTGCCGATGAGCGTCCTCGGTGCCGGCCAGCGCCGAGGCTGAGATCACCGCGCCCGCGGGTCCGCCGTTGCTCTCGCCGTAGAACGGCGTCGCCACCAGGCGGACGTCCCCGACCTTGGGGTCGCTGACCGTGGTGGCGACCAACCGAGCTTCGCGAACCGTCTTCCGCGCGGTGGCGGCGAGCTGGGAGTAGGCAAGCGGGAGATGGAAGCCGGTGCTCTCGAAGACCAGGTGCGGCCGCGGCCCGGTGCCGGCGTAGACACGGACTTCCGGGGTCCCCGTGGTCAGGTCGTCGCCGCGGACCCCGTCCAGTCGCAGCCGGCCGCGGTTGGAGTAGTAGAGAAGCCGCGAGGACCCCGTCACTCGGGTCTGCATCACGGATTCGAGCGACTCTCGCCTGAGCGCCGAGTCCTTGCTCAGGACCACCAGGGCGAGAACCAGGAGGCCGATCCCGAGGGCCGCCGTGAAAAGGGCGGTCAACGAGAGCCGCAGGCGTTTCAGGCGGGATACGGCGCGTGAGGACCGACCGGGTCTGAGCGGGCGGCCCCGCAGCCGCCTCATCGGTCCTCGATCCGATAGCCGGCGCCCCTGACGGTGTGGATGACGCCAGGGCCCCCCAGCTTGGCGCGCAACTGACCGACCACCACGTCAACCGCGTTTGACATCGGCGCCGTCAGCTCATCCCAGCAGTGCTCGATCAAGGTCTCGCGCGAGACCACGGTCCCAACCCGCACCATCAGCAGCTCCAGCACCGAATACTCCTTGGCCGTCAGCGAGAGCAGGACCCGATCGCGGCGGACCTCGCGGCGCGCGGCGTCGAGCTCGATGTTGCCGACCAAAAGCTGGGGCGCGGTGATCTCGGCGCGGCGGCGGCAGAGCATCCTGATCCGAGCGATCAACTCCGCCATCGCGAAGGGCTTGACCAGGTAGTCATCGACGCCCCGGTCGAAGCCCTCGACGCGGTCGCGGATCGAGTCGCGTGCGGTCAAGGCGAGCGTGGGAGGCATCGAGCCGCGGCCCTCCTCCCCCAGCAGCGATAGCCCATCGCCGTCCGGCAGCCTGCGGTCGAGCACCATGCAGTCGTAGGAGTGGTCGCCGAGACGCACACGCGCCTCGGCGATCGAGCCAACCGCGTCGGTCGCGAAACCAGAAGCGCGCAGAGCGACGACGATCGCTTCGCGCAGCCCGTCGTCGTCGTCGACCACGAAGATCCGCATCGGTTGAGACCCTAGGTCAGTCCAGGCCCCGGGTTGGCCCGGATCGAAGCCGCCCTCATCGAAACCTCATCAATCGAGCGCCTGAGCGTGAGGATTCGATGAGGATCGCTTCTCAAAGCTCCCATAGGCCGGCGCGCCGTGCCTAGGCTCAAGGCATGAAGAAAATCAGAGGCATCCCAAGACGGATCGGCCCGCCGAAGGCGCTGACGGTCTCCGCTCTGGCCCTGTTCGGCGCCCTCCTTGCGGTCGGCCTATCGACTCCTGCCCGCGGCGACGCGGCCGCAAGCGCCAACGGCGGATCGGCCTTCGCCGCCTGCAAGCGCCAAGGCGAACAGCACCAGGCACGCTGGCATCCAGGCCCCAGGACCCAGGCGTGGCAGTGGCAGCTGCAGGGAAAGATCGACACCAGCGTTCCCGCCTGCGTCTATGAGGTCGACGGCTTCGAAACGTCGAAGAAGACCGTCGCGAAGCTCCACCGCGAGCACGTCAAGGTCATCTGTTACCTCGACGTCGGCAGCTGGGAGTCCTACCGCCCCGACAAGGCCGCGTTCCCGCGCTCGGTGATCGGTCGCAAGTACTCCGGCTTCCCCGACGAGCGCTGGCTCGACGTCGCCCACTTCCAGCGCTTCGAGAAGCCCCTCAAGCGGCGCTTCAACATGTGCGCCCGCAAGGGCTTTGACGGGGTCGAGCCCGACAACGTCGCCGGCTGGGAAAAAGAAAACCACACCGGCTTCAAGATCACCAAGGCCGATCAGCTGCGCTTCAACCGCTGGGTCGCCAATCAGGTTCACGGTCGCGGAATGGCGGTGGCGCTCAAGAACGACGGCCGCCAGGCCAAACAGTTGTCAGGCAACTTCGACTTCGCCGTCGTCGAGCAGTGCTTCCAGTACCACGAATGCGGCTACTACAAGAACGCCTTCATCGACGAGGGCAAGGCCGTCTTCGAGGCCGAGTACGAACAAAAGCCAAAGGAATATTGCAAGACGGCCGAGGCGATCGGCTTCAGTTCGATCCGCAAGTCCTACGACCTGTTCGCGAAGCCCTGGACCCCGTGCGTGCGCTGAGCCAACTCGCCCGGCTCGCTTCGCGCGCGACCCACGGGTTGCTCACCTAAGCTGTCGCGTGTCGCGATGACCAAGAGCTACAAGGACATGTCGCCGGCCCGTCGACGATTGGCCCTGGTGCTCATTGCTGCCTCACTCGCCTTGGTCATGGCCGCGGAGCGCGACATCCAGCGTCGGGCGGACGCCGAGGTGCGTGGCAGCAGGCTTCTGTGGCGCCTCGCCTGTCTCAACGCCCTCGGTGCGGCGGGCTACTTCCGGTGGGGGCGCCGAAAGTCTTCGGCACCTTCCCAATAGGGTCGGAAACGCCATAGGAGCTCTCCGCCGGTTTATCACCGGGGCCCTGAGCGACCACATCAAAACGCCGCGGCTGGCACTCGATTGCCCTAGCGCTCATCTGGCCCACAGGGAACTCGCACCTCTCGTGCCAGATTGGGAGCGCGAAATCGGGTCCGGCGGGCGACAGCAAGAGTGCCTATGTGCAGGCACTTCTACTCAAGGTGGACGACCGGATTCGAACCGGCGACCGCCTGGACCACAACCAGGAGCTCTACCAACTGAGCTACGTCCACCGCGCCGCCTTCAAATCTAGCGGGCCGGCGCGCAGCTAGGGCCGAGGCCCGCGGGTCGCAACCAGGGAGGCGAAGGCCTCGAGGCCCGGCGTGCTGCGCTCGATCAGGTCCGCCTCGGCAGCATCGGCTTCGGCCGGCAACTTGGCGGCGCCCTCGTCGCCCAGGGCCCGGCACGCCTCGCGGGCCATCTCGGGGACCGCAAGCCAGGCCTCCAGCAGGGCGAGGTCGGCCTCGGGGTGGAAGAGAGCTCCCCAGGCGTTCCCGCGGCGGAATGCCTGGATCTCGGTCTTGGTCGAGCGGGCCAGCGGCGTCGCCCCATCGGGCAGGTCGAAGACGTCGCCGTGCCAGTGCAGGACGGTGGTGCGCGGGGCGAGGCCGCCGAGGACCGGGTCGTCGGGGTCGCTCATCTCGACCGGGGCGAAGCCCAGCTCCGGTCCCTCCCCTGGCCTCACCTGGGCCCCCAGCGCCCGCGCCAGGAGCTGTGCGCCGAGACAGATGCCAAGCACCGGCATCTCGCGGCGCACCGCCTCGGCGATCCACTCGCGCTCGGCTGCCAACCGCGGATGGCGGTCGGTTTCGTCGACGTTCATCGGTCCGCCCATCGCCACCGCGCCGGCGACCTCGTCGTGCGGCGGCAGCGGCTGGCCGGCCAGCGGTTTGACCGTGTGGACGTGGAGGCCGTGGCAGGCATCGAGGATCCGATGGGGCGTCTCCCACGGCACGTGCTGGATCGCCAGCAGGGTTGGACGGTCGTCGGCGTTCATCGGCGCCTCAGGCTAACCGCGCTACGGTTGAGGCGATGCCGACGCGCTTCGGAATCGCCTTCTTCAAGCCCGAGGTCCGCCCGGTGGCGGCGACCGCGATGCACGCACGCGGCGCGGCGGCGGTCGGGGCGCTGGCCGTCGGCGCCGCCGCGGTCGGCGGCTTCGCGATCGGGCGCCTCACGATCAGGCGCCTGGCGGTGGAGAAGGCCGCCGTCGGCAAGCTGGCCGTCGGAGAGCTTGAGATCGGCGCGCTGCGGATCAAGGACGACAACTCACCCACCCCGGCCGGCCCCGCCGACCCCGGACGTGCCGGCGCTTGACCACCCATACTGTGGGTAAGCCACCGGCACGTCTCGCGCTCGGGCGGCTGGCAGCCATCGCCGGTCTCGTCTCGGTAGCCGCGCTGCTCGTGCCGGCGTCCGCGGTCGCGCTCGGTCCCTACCCAAGCCTCGGCGGCTGCCCGGTCTTTCCACCGCCGCCGGCCGGGCTCTCGCCGCGCGCCCCCTCCCTGCCCACCGAGGCTGCCTGGAACCAGGATGTCTCCAAGGCTCCCGTCGCTCCCGGTTCGGCCGCGACCATCGCTTACATCGACTCCCACGGCGGCGACCTCCTCCACCCCGACTTCGGCTCGCCGCGCGCCTACGGCCTTCCCTACGCGGTGGTCAGCGCCGGCCGGCGCCCGCTGCCGGTCCACTACACGGCATACGGCAACGAGAGCGACCCGGGGCCGTTCCCGGTCCCGCTCGGCGCCCCGGTCGAGGGAGGCGCGCGCAGCGACGGCGATCGTCACCTGCTCACCGTCGACCGCTCGACCTGCACGCTCTTCGAGCTCTACCGCGCCTTCCCCATGCGCGGCCGCCGTCCGCACTGGAACGCCGACTCGGGCGCCCGCTGGGACCTGCGCTCCGCCGCCCGCCGCCCAGATTCGTGGACCTCAGCCGACGCCGCGGGCCTGCCGATCTTTCCCGGGCTGGTTCGCTACGACGAGGTCGCCGCGGGCCACGTCGACCATGCGCTCCGCGTCACCTTCGACAGCACCCGCGACGCCTGGGTCCACCCCGCCTCGCACTGCGCCGGCGACACCGCCGACGGGCGAGCTCCGGCGATGGGCACGCGACTGCGACTGCGGGCGAGCTACGGCCTCGGGCACTTCACGGGCGCCTCCCGCGTGATCGCCGAAGCGCTGAAGCGCTACGGCCTGATCGTCGCCGACAACGGCTCGAACTGGTTCTTCGGGGGCACCAGCGACCGCCGCTGGGATGACGCCAACCTCGACCAGCTGAAGCGGATTCCGGGCAGCGCCTTCCAGGTCGTGAAGAGCGCCACCCGCGCTCACGCCTGCTGAACCTCGCGTTCCGGTGCGCCTTTTCTGGTCTATGAGCGGATAAAGCGCACCGGAAGCCGAGGGGCTACGCGCCAACGCGCACGTGGCGGAACTCGGCCCGCAGCCGCGTGGCGAGTTCGCCCGCAGCCGTCTCGACGTCCTCGCCATCCCCGCTGACCAGCACGACCTCGGTCGCCGGGTAGCTCTGCAACGCGTCCTCAACTGCCTGCACGACGTCCTCGTCGCCGACCCGCGCCTCAGCCGCCACGCCGGCCTTGGCGAGCGCCGCGACCGTCGCCACCAGATGCTGCTGGGCCCTGTGCCGCGCCCCCTCGACATCGGAGGCCCAGCGGTCGAGGAAGCCAATCCGCGCCGGAACGAGAACCACTACCTCGGCGTCCGCCGGGGCCTCGACGGCGCCGTCGCCCGCACCCAGGTGCGCCGCCCCCACGATCCGCGCCACGTCAGCCGGATCCTCCACCGCCCCCGGGGAGACGATCAGCACATGCCGCCGCTCATCCTCCGCGGGCGCCGACTCGATCGGCCCGCGCGGCACGGCCCGGATCGCGAAGAGGACGATGACCAGCACCGTGACCGATCCGACCGCAAGCCCCCCACCGCCGCCGATCGCAAAGCCGGCGACGATCGGCACGGCGATCGCCAGCGCGATCAGGGGCAGCTTCCAGGGAGCCATGGCGGAAGGCTCTCATGCCAGGGCGCCAGGCGGCACGGTCGCGGCCGGCCGCCGGGCGCCGGCTAGGTCCTGCGTGCGCCGAGGCGGGGCAACAGCAGCATCGCCAGTCCGATCAGGATGACGATGATCCCGAGGATGTAGTTGACGAGGATCGCCAGGACGATCCCGATGATTATCAGAATGATTGATAGCTCCATGCCGATGGGCTACCCGCTGCCGCCTGTTCGCAAACGAACAGCGAGGTCAACTGGGTGCCGTCGCGGTAAGAGCCGCGGGCGACGAACCCGCCGCTAGGCGACCCTCCCGATCCAGAAGATCCCCGCGATCGAGGCCCCAGCCAGTACCGCCAGCGCAATATCCGTACGACGCTCCGTTCTACTCATCGCCTACTGAAACCCCGGCGAGCGCCGAGGGATGCTGTCTGCGCTCAGCCCTCTCGCGCCTCGTGTCCCGGACAGGCAACGACCGGCGTACGCGGGTAGCGCGGGTAGGCGTCATCCGTCCGCGACCGCTGGCAGAGCGAGAACGTCGACCCCCGCGTGTTGCCCACCACCCGCTGGTGCAAGCAGCTGTCACAGAGCCCCGCCCCGATGCGTCGATCGCCGGTCATTGACCGAACCTAACGCGACAGCGCCCCCGGCTGGATTCGAACCAGCGACCCACGGCTTAGAAGGCCGTCGCTCTGTCCACTGAGCTACGGGGGCGGGTGTGGGACTAGATTAGGACGTAGGATCGTCGTCGATGCCGAACGTCGATGTCGCTGGGACGGATCTGCACTACGAGCGCTCCGGGAGCGGCGAGCCGCTGCTGATGATCCAGGGGATGAGCGCCACGCACCTGGCTTGGGGGCGGCCGTTCCTCGAGGAGCTCGAGGGGAGCTTCGAGTGCATCGTCTTCGACAACCGCGGCATGGGGGAATCGGGCGAGGCGGAGCTGCCCTTCGCGATCGCCGACCTGGCCGCCGACACCGCGGGGCTGCTCGATGCGCTCGGGCTGGAGACCGCGCACGTGCTCGGCATCTCGATGGGCGGGATGATCGCCCAGGAGCTGGCGCTCGCCCACCCGGAGCGGATCCGCACGCTGACGATCGGCGCAAGCTACTGCGGCGGCCCGGGCAGCACGCTGATGGCGCCCGAGGACCTGCAGATGCTCGGCGCCGCGGTCGCCTCCGGCGAGCGCGACCGGGTCTTCCGCGCGATGTGGGAGATCAACCTCTCCCCCGGCTTCCGCGAGGACGAGGCGCGCTACGCCCCCTTCACCGAGATGGCCGCCGCCCTGCCGGCGCCTCAGCCAGTGGTCCTGCAGCAGATGCAGGCCTGCGCCAAGCACGACACCCACGACCGCCTCGGCGGGATCGACCTCCCCACGCTGGTCGTCCACGGCGACGTCGACCGCCTGCTGGGGCCCGGCAACGGGCGCTTGATCGCCTCGCTGATCCCCGGCGCGAAGCTCGAGCTGCTCCCCGGCATCGGGCACATGTTCTGGTGGGAGCAGCCGCGGCGCGCCGCCGAGCTGATCCGCGAGCACGCCCTGGCGCCGGCTTGAGCCACGCCCGACGCGGCGCGCGCCGGCTCAGCCCGCCGCGTGGCCCGGGCAGCTCGCCGCCGTCAGCTTGCCCTTGACCCGGAAGACGTAGTCGGGCTCAGGCGTGATTTCCGGCTCCGAGATGATCTTTTCCAGGGCCGGGTCGCCTTTCACCCAGGCGTAGATCGGGTACCAGTACGGTGCTTCAGGCGAGTCCTCCGTGTACTGGCTGATGATCAGGTATTCGTAGTCCCCGGCGTTGATCCGCCGCTTGAACTGGGGGCAGGTCGTCGCCAGGCGGTAGGTGCCGTGCGAGCCTGGAACGCCGATGTACTGAACGTGATTGGACGAGTCGGCGCCGTAGAAGCCGTACTGGCCGAAGAAGATCTCGCCCGAGCCGGCGATCCCGATCCGCGCCCCGTGGAGGTTACGGGCGAACGTGTACGCCTTCTTCGGCCCACCGTCCTGGAGGAAGTGATCGGGTTCGGTGTAGTGGTGGTTGACGTACTGCACCTGTTGGGCGCGGCCGAGCACCACCGCGAGCAGGACGACCGCCCCACCGGCGGCGAAGACCGCGCCGCGGCCGATCAACCGCCGCGAGCGGGCCAACCCGAGACCCGCCGGCGCCCAGACCAGCGCCAGGGTGAGGAAGATCGTGCCGACGATGTAACCCGGGTACCAGCGCGGCGTGGTCAGCACGGTGATCGCGTAGACCAGCGTGAGGAAGAGCAGCGTCTGCCAGGAGCGCTCGTCGGGCGCGCGCAGCGGACGCGCGATCGGCAGCAGGGTCAGCGCCAGGACAAGGCCCGGCACCAGGTACCGCGTGTTGGTGAAGAACCCGGTCGGCGAGCCCTCCTGCCCGGCCGCGGTAAGCGGAGTGAAGAGGTAGACGACCGCGGTCGCCAGCGCCGCCACCGCGACCACCCGCAGGATCGTGTTGCGCGAGCGCCAGGCGATGTACACCGCGGCGGCCACGGCGATGATCAAGATCAGCGGCCAGAGCGGCCCGAAGGCGTTGTCGAGCTGCGGGAAGAACCACTTGCGGTAGATCGTCGGCTCTCCCAGGTAATGGGCGACGGCGAAGCGCGGCCGCGGGTCGAGCGGCATCTGATCGGGCCGCGGCAGGTGCAGCGGCCCCCAGCCGATCTGCGGAATCGGGTTGCCGCCGGTCTTGATCGCCGCCCGCACGTACCAGTAGCCGCCGGTGGCAAAGGCCGAGAGCCCCAGCACCCAGGCCGTGGTCAGGCGCCGGCCGCGGCCGCTGAAGACGACGACGCCGAGGCCGACCGCCAGCACCGGGATCAGGAAGGTGAGCTTGACCGACGCGGCGAGCCCAGCGGCAACCCCCGCGACCACCAACGGCCCCTTGTCGAGCAGCGGCGCTCCCCGCTCGGGCGTGTCCTGCACCGCCGTCCCCTCGGTCGGCGCCCGCCGCTGGTGGGCGTTGATCAGGAAGGCGACGAAGGCGATCAGGAAGGCGAGCCCCATGATGTCGTTGCGACCCTCGCCGGGCTGAGTTTCGATCATCACCCCCGAGTCGAGCGCCAGCGTCGCCGCGACCAGCGTCGCCGGGCCGACCTTGTAGGGACGGCCGACGCACCAGGCGCCGAGCAGGGCGATCGCCAGCCAGAAGAGATTGATCAGCGGCGAGAGCCAGTCGCTGTGGAAGATGACGATCGCCGTGCCGTGGATCAGCTCCGAGGTCTGCGGGTAGAACCAGGCGGCGAGCCGCAGCGGGTCGGTGAAGAGCAGGTGGACGGTCGAGTGTTCCTGGGCCATCCGCGCCGCGAAGGGCATGTGGTACCAGGTCGTGTCGCCGCCGAACATGCCGTTGTCGAGGTTCAGCTGAGAGGGGAAGGTCCACTCGGCGACCGTGAACGAGGCGACCCCGAGCGCGATCAGCAGCGCCAGCGTCTGCACCTGCGGCGCCGCGACTTCGCGCCCCTCCGCCGGCGCTTTGGACCAGCCCAGCCAGGCGGCGAGCAGGCCGATGCCGATGCAGACGACGATCACCCAGCCGGTGCGCAGCAGGCTCAGCGTGCCGAGCAGCTGCAGGGCGATGACCAGCAGTCCGACCGCGAACGTCGCGTCGGCGAGCCGCGCCAGCGCGCCCGAGAATTCCGGCACGATCCAGCGCCGCAGCCAGTAGCCGCCGAGGCCGACGGCGCTGACGATGCCGATCACGGCAAGACAGCCGCCGATGTAGGAGGCGAATGAGGGCGTCACCGGCGCGGGATGCTATTCGCAGCGCCGGGCGCGCGAACCGCTAGGCCGGAATCCGGCAGGAGACGCCGGTGCCGGCCAGGCCGCAGTAGCCGTTCGGCACCTTGTGCAGGTACTGCTGGTGATAGTCCTCGGCGTAGTAGAAGGGACCCGCCGGCTCGACCTCGGTGGTCACCGGCTCGTGCCCGGCGGCGCGCAGGTCCTCGTCGTAGGCGCGCAGAGCCATCTCGGCCGTCGCCTTCTGCGCGTCGCCCGTGAAGTAGACCCCGGAGCGGTACTGGGTGCCGACATCGTTGCCCTGGCGCATCCCCTGGGTCGGGTCGTGCTCCTCGAAGAAGACCTTGAGCAGGTCGGCGTAGGAGACCTTCGCCGGATCGAAGGCGACCAGCACCGCCTCCGCGTGCCCGGTCCTCCCGGTGCAGACCTCCTCGTAGGTCGGGTTGGGCGTCGTCCCGTTCATGTAGCCAACCGCCGTCGTGTAGACGCCGTCGATCGTCCAGAAGAGCCGCTCCGCACCCCAGAAGCAGCCGAGCGCGAAGTAGGCCACCTCGATCCCCTCGGGGAACGGCGGCTTCAGCGTGGTCCCCAGCACCGCGTGGCGCTCCGGCACATCGAAGGCCGGCTCGCTGCGCCCGGGAAGCGCCTCGTCGGCCTCCGGCATTCGCGGCTTCTTGAAACCCAGCACACGAAAAGGGTAGCTTGGCGGCATCGGCTGCCTCGTCATCCTCTTCGCCCTGCTCTCGCCGCGCCTGGCGCTCTTCGTGCTCTGGCTCTTCACCGACCTGCTCAGCCGCGCCTTCGAGGGCTGGATCGTCCCCTTCCTCGGCTTCTTCCTGCTGCCCTGGACGACACTCGCCTACGCCGTGATGTGGAGCTCCTCCAACGGCGTCGCCGGCTTCGAGTGGTTCATCGTCGTCCTCGCCTTCCTCTTCGACCTCGCCTCCTACACACAGGGAAGCCGCAAGCGGCGAGCGACCGCGTAGATCCTCGCGTCAGGAGGCTTCGTCGACCGGATAGGCGATCCGCACATGCGCCTTGGAGACGACCATGAACGGTAAATGCTGGACGTCCCCGCCCATCAGCGAGGACAGCTCGACATTGACCAGGGGAATGAAGGTGACGTCCGGCCGGTTGAGGGAGTCCGAAAAGCGGGCCTGGTAGCCCTCCGGCGGCAGCGTCACGTCGCCGACGATCCGCTGCCGATCGGTTTCCATCTGGACCCGTTCGACCCGCCGTTCCTTCTGCATCAGGTCAGCCATGTTCATTTAGCCACTATCGGCTGAGTGGCCAGCCAACCCGAGCGAATACCCGTCCAAAGACGCCCGCCAGGGGACATAATCAGGAGCCAGGGCCTCAGCAACTCCGCCGCTAGCAACTGCATAATCGCCGCCAATGCCTATCGACGCCTCAGGCGTACCTTGGGACGTTTGCGGACGGCCCGATTGCATGGCCATCCGATATGAGGGGCCATATTGCGTCGCCCATGCCCCCAGAGCCATTCGGCACGCTGCCTTGTCCCAGTTGCGCAACGGAGGACCCCTATGAACGATCCGATGGACCCGTAGGCAGACTATTGCTGAGGAGCATATTTGGCGAGAGCGTAAATGTCATGGTACTGACTGGTACATGCAATGTAGGTCAGTCAGACCTGTGGAAGGACACCTCGCCACCGAGGGTGATCAGAGCCCGCCACAGCTTACGGCCGAGCAGATAGCAACCACATATAGGGCGCTTCGGAAGGGACGTGAAGACGACAGGGATGCGCCGGGGGGAGGCGACTTCTACTACGGCGAGATGGAGATGCGCCGCAACACCAAAGAGGGAGGGTGCGGCGATTCAACGGCTGACCGATCTACCCCGCTTGCCGAGCGCTGGATTCTTAACGTATATTGGCTTATCTCCGGCTATGGACTGCGCGCAAGCCGAGCCGTCGCGTCCCTCATTTTGGTCGTGCTGGAGCTGCCGTTGGCCTCGATCACTGTGGGCTCACAGCCGATAAGGATTACGGAGGGTCGGTTCTCCTGGCCACTGAGAGCAGCATCAGCAGCGTACGTGGGCGTGTGAAGCGATGAGCTGCACGCGTTTGCTACCGCATGCTTGGCGAACGTCGGGCGGCGGATCGGTAATCGGGGCGGCTGGATTCGAACCAGCGAAACCTCCCGCCCCCAAAGCGGGCGCTCTGACCAGGCTGAGCTACGCCCCGATCCGATCATTTTAGTCCCACTCGGCGCGAACGCAATCCATCCACGCCTGCAGTCGCGCCCTGAGATAGGTATCTGCCGACCGGACCTGGAGCACGCCGTGCGGCAAACGCCACTCACGGCCGCCGAGCCGACCGCTGTTCGACTTGCGCTGAAACTTGACCTCCGAGCCGTCCACGCCGAGCAGCGCCGCCCAGAACTCGCGGACCTCCTCGCGATCTTGGTCGGCATGGTGCTGGAACGAATAGGAAACCGGATTGCGCGCCAACCGGCAGATCCACTTCGCACCGAGCTTGACCACCGCTGGATCGGAATTGCAGATAGCGACCGAGTTCCGGCTTCGCTTCGTGCCCTCGCCGATGTACATGCAGACGAAGTCGCGGAACGTCGGCTCCCCGAGGAGCAGCGGGTATTCGAGCATCCCCTGGGCGTAGGCAGCTTCCCGGCGCCCGCGGTGGATTCGCCGAGTCGCCTCCCCCGCTCGCCGAGCAGCTAGCCCTTGCCTCTCGGTTGCCTCGATCGGCAGATCCCGCACCCAGTAGAAAACAGTCGTCCGCGGCACAGCAAGTCGCTCGGCCAACTCGTCGATGGTCAGACGCTTCGCGGTGCGCAACTCGCGCGCCTTCTCCTTGATGTAGGCGGGATAGGCGATGATCAGAACGTGTGTTCGTCAACGGATCAGACGGCAAGACGCGCTAGGTTTGGCGCCGATGGCTGACGTTCGCGCCTTGAAGGCCCTCCACTACGACCTCGACGCGGTTGGGTCGCTGCAGGACGTGGTGGCGCCGCCCTACGACGTGATCGATCCGGGGATGCGGGCCGAGCTGCTGGCGCGCTCGCCCTACAACGCGGTCGGCGTCGACCTGCCCAAGCCATACGGCGAGAGCGGGCCGCAGGCCGCCGGCGAGGACAACCCTTACGCCGTCGCCGGGGCCTCGATCGAGGCCTGGCAGAAGGCCGGCGCCCTGGTCCGCGACACCGAAGACGCGATCTGGGCGATGGAGCAGGAGTACACCGGCCCCGACGGCGCCTCGCACGTGCGCCACGGCGTCCTCGTGCGGGTCCGGGTCGAGGACTTCGAAGCGGGCACGATCCTCCCCCACGAGCGCACCCTGCCCGGTCCCAAGCAGGACCGCCTCGAGCTGATGCGCGCCACGCGCTGCAACCTCTCGCCGATCTTCTCGCTGAGCACGATCGACCCCTGGCCGGTGATCGAGGGCGAGATCCGCGGCATGGAGCCGTGGGGCGAAGCGACCGACGAAGCCGGCACGGTGACCCGCGTCTGGCGCCACCCCGGCCTGGTCGAGGTCCTCCCCCGCGCCCTCGCCGACGCCCAGCTGCTGATCGCCGACGGCCACCACCGCTACGAGACGGCGATCGCCTACCGCGACGAGATCGGCGGCGAGGGACCGCACAACTACACGCTGATGGCGCTCACCGGGCTCGACGACCCCGGCCTCTCGGTCTACCCCACCCACCGCCTGCTCTCCGGCTTCCGCGACGACCCCGAGCGCCAGCAGCGCCTCGGCTCCGGACTGCGCGAGCTCTTCGACGTGACCGAGGTCGACGCCGAGCGGATCGACCCACTCGGCGAGCAGGGCGTCGGCGTCTTCGGCCTCTATGACGCCCATCACAAGCAGGCCTTCCGCCTGCGCCTCAAGGACTCGGCGATCGCCGAGCTCGACCGTCAACTCGAGGGCCAGCCCGAGGCCTACCGCCGGCTCGACGCGGCGATCCTCGAGACCCTCGTGCTCAAGGGAATCGCCGGCCTCAGCGAAGACGACATCCTCGCCAAGCGCGGCCTCGGCTACGCGAAGAGCGTCCCCGACTCGCTTCGCCTGATCGAGGAGGGCGCCTACGACGTTGCCTTCGTCCTCCGGCCGATCCCGGTCGACCAGACCAAGGCGATCTGCGAAAGCGACGCCAACATGCCGCCCAAGTCGACCTACTTCTACCCCAAGGTGCTCACCGGCCTGGTCTTCAACCCGCTCTACTGAGAGCGCGGGTCCGTCCCCTTAGGATGGACGCGTGGTCAAGATCTACACCAAGAAGGGCGACGACGGGACGACCTCGCTCTGGTACGGCGGGCGCGTGCCCAAGCACCACGGGCGCACCGAGGCCTACGGCTCGCTCGACGAGGCCTGCTCTGCCCTCGGCGTGGCGCGCGCGATCTGCGACGCCGGCGAGGCCGAGCTGGCGGCCGACATCCTCCGCCTCCAGGACGACCTCTTCATCGCCGGCGCCGAGCTGGCGACCGCGCCCGAGGCGGCGAAGCGGCTCGAGGACGGCGTCAGCCGGGTCACCGAGGCGATGGTCGCGGAGTTGGAGGGGCGGATCGACCGCTACATGGCCGAGGTCGACCTGCCGCCGCGGTTCGTGATTCCCGGCGGCAACCAACTCTCTGCCCAGCTCGACGTCGCCCGCGCCGCGATCCGCCGCGCAGAGCGCCGCATCGCTGCCCTCGCCGAGGCCGGCGAGTTGGCCGGCGAGACCGTGATCCACCTCGTCAACCGCGCTTCCGACCTCGCCTACGCGATGGCCCGCTTCGCCGACGTCGACGATCCGGTGCTCTTCGAGGGCCGGCGCCGATCCCGATGAGGGTCGTCGCCCGGCGGGTCGACAGCTTCGCCCACGACATCGAGATCGAGGGCGGTCACACGATCCGCGTCGACGAGCCGCGCGAGGCCGGCGGCACCGACAGCGGCCCCGCCCCCACCCGCCTGGTCGCCGCCTCGCTCGCCGGCTGCGTCGCCGTCACGGTCGAGATGTACGCCGAGCGCAAGGGCTGGGAGGTGGGCGAGATCGAGGTTGACGTCGAGGTCGAGTACAAGGGCCCGGCGCCGCTCTCCTTCGCCATCTCCCTGCGCCTGCCGGCGAGCCTCACCGACGAGCAGCGCGAGCGGCTGCTGGCGATCGCCGCCAAGTGCCCCGTGCACAAGGTGCTTGCCGGCGAAACGCCGGTCAGCGTCTCCGACCGGGTCGAGCCGCTCTGATGGACCTCGGCCTGGAGGGGCGCGCCTGCGCGATCACCGGCGCCAGCCGCGGGATCGGCGCGGAGACGGCGCGGCTGCTCTGCGCCGAGGGCGCCAGCGTGCTGCTCGTGGCGCGGGGCGAGGAGCGCCTGCGGGCGGCAGCCGAGGCGGCGGGCGCCGCCGGGGGCGCCGTCGCCACGCTCGCCCTCGACGTCACCGCCCCCGACGCCGGCGAGCGGATGCTGGCCGCGGCCACCGAGGCCTTCGGCGCCCTCGACGTGCTGGTCAACAACGCCGGCGCCGCTCGGTGGCGCGACCTCGACGAGGTGCCCGAGGAGGACTGGCGCGCCCAGTACGAGCTCAACGTGATCGCGCCGCTGCGGGCGATGCGCGCCGCGATCCCGCCGATGACCGAGCGCGGCTGGGGCCGGGTCGTCAACGTCTGCTCGACCGCCGGCAAGCGGCCCTCGGCGGCGATGCCCGAGTACTCGGTGGCCAAGGCGGCCGAGCTCTCGCTCTCGCGCCTCTTCGCCGACCGGCACGCGCGCGACGGCGTGCTCGTCAACGCGATCTGCCCCGGCCCGGTCGAATCGGAGATGTGGATGGAGCCTGGCGGCCTGCTCGACCAGTCGCACGCGATGAGCGGCGCCGCCAGCCGCGAGGAGGCGCTCGCCGAAGCCGGCGCCAAGCGCCCGATCGGCCGCCTCGCCCAGGCCGAGGAGATCGCCGGGGCGATCGTCTTCCTCTGCTCGGAGCGCGCCTCCTACGTCAGCGGCGCGGCTTGGTCCGTCGACGGCGGCACCGTCCAAGTGATCATCTGAGCGACCCTTGGCGACTTACCTACCCCTACATGGCAGGTAAGTCGCCAACCCCCATCGACGCCGCCGTCCTCCTCCCCCTCTACGGCTGGCCGGACGACGAGCCCGGGCTGATCTTCACCGAGCGGCGCGCCGACCTGCGCCGCCACGCGGGCGAGATCTCCTTCCCCGGCGGCCGCCGCGACCCGGCCGACGCCGACCTCGTCGCGACCGCGTTGCGCGAGGCCGAGGAGGAGATCGGCCTCGACCCGGCCGAGGTCGAGCTGGGCGAGGCGCTGCCGGCGACCAACACCTTCGTCACCGGCTACCGCATCCACCCCTTCGTCGGCCGCATCCCCCACCCGCGCGAGCTCGACCTGCGACCGAGCCCGGCCGAGGTCGAGACGCTGCTCACCTTTTCGCTCGCGGTGCTGCGCGAGAGCTACGCGATCCGCCGTCTCGTGCGCCGGGGCGTGCCGCTCCACACCCCGACGTATGAGGTCGAAGGCCGACTTATATGGGGGGCAACCGCCCGGATCCTGGCGGACCTGCTCGACCGGCTGGGTTAGACCTTCTCCGCCTCGGACTGCGGGACGATGCGGATGTAGGGTCGCGGCTCCTGCCAACCGTCCGGGTAGAGCTCCTTCGCTTCGTCGTTGGAGACCGAGCCGGAGATGATCACGTCGTCGCCCTGCTGCCACTGGGCCGGCGTCGCCACCTTGTGCCCGGCGGTCAGCTGCAGCGAGTCGATCACCCGCAACACCTCGTCGAAGTTGCGCCCGGTGGTCATCGGGTAGACGAGGATCAGTTTGATGCGCTTGTCGGGACCGACGACGAAGACGTTGCGCACCGTCTGGTTGTCCGCCGGGGTACGGTCCTCGACGCTGCCGGAGACGTCCCCCGGCAGCATCCCGTAGAGCCTGGCGACGTTGAAGTCGTGGTCGCTGATGATCGGGTAGTTGGGTGCCGTGCCCTGGGTCTCCTCGATGTCCTTGGCCCACTCCTCGTGGCGGTCCAGGGGGTCGATCGAGAGCCCGATGATCTTCACCCCGCGCTTGGCGAACTCGGGCTCGATGCTCGCCATGTAGCCGAGCTCGGTCGTGCAGACCGGAGTGAAGTCCTTGGGGTGGGAGAAGAGGACGGCCCACGAGTCGCCGATCCAGTCGTGGAACTTGATCCGGCCCTCGGTCGTGTCGGCCTCGAAGTCGGGTGCTACGTCACCAAGCTGCAGAGCCATGAACCGCTCCTCCTCGCGTCTTTCTGGATCATCGATTTACCTTAATTCCTATCCGAGTTTAGACATATCGACGTGCGGGGCGCCGGCCTCGGCGATCTCCACGGGAATGCGCCAGCGCTCCGCGGCCGCCCGAACTATCTTCGCGCCGCCCGCGAGAATCTCCGGGTCAACCGAGCCGTCCGCCTCGTAGACGAAGCGCCGCACCGGCGTTTCGACCAGGTGTTCGAGGAAGCGCTCCAGGCGCGGCCCGTGGATCGCTGCGAGGTTCTCGGCGTCGCCGCTCGCCGAGCCGAGCAGCCAGTGGACGACCGCGACGTCGGCGACCAGCTCGAGCAGCGTCGCCGGCCGCTCCGGGTCGGCGAGCGCGGCCTCGATCCCGGCCGCCTCGATCTCCGCCAGGCCCGCCTCGTGACGGCTTGTCCCGCGCACCGCCCAGCCCTCGTCCAGCAGCCCCCGCCCCAGCTGCCGCCCGCGGCAGCCGCAACCGACGATCAGCGCCCGCGCCACTCAGGTCGCCCCGAAGCCGCGTCGCCGCCGCAGCTTCTCCAGCTCCTCGGCCTCGACCTCGGCGCGCAGCTCCTGCTCGTTGCGCTCGTCGGCTCCGCGGCGGCGACGCATCTCGTTCTGCGCCTCGAGCATCTGCTGCACGTCGTCGACCTCGTTCTGCACCTCGACCTCCGGCGAGCGGGTCGGCTTCCAGTCGAGCAGCTCGGCGTTGCTGCCCGTGTAGAAGTGGTCGATCAGGAAGAGGACACCGACGATCAAGAGCACCATTCCCACTGTCCCCAGGACGAAGAGCACGGCCCAAGGATACGCCGGGCGCAGCGGTCCCCTTTAATCCCCTGACGTGACCGAGGCCTACGTAATCGACGCGGTGCGGACCCCGATGGGCGCCTACCGCGGCGCCCTCTCCGGGGTGCGCCCCGACGACCTCGCCGCCCGGACGATCGCCGCCGTGGTCGAGCGCACCGGCGCCGATCCCGAGCGAATCACCGACGTCTATTTCGGCGCGGCGAACCAGTCTGGCGAGGACAACCGCGACGTGGCGCGGATGGCGGCGCTGCTCGCCGGCCTGCCGCACAGCGTCCCCGGCGCGACCGTCAACCGGCTCTGCGCCTCGGGCCTCGAGGCGGTCAACTGCGCCGCCCGGGCGGTCAAGCTGGGCGAGGGCGACCTCTACCTGGCGGGCGGGGTCGAGTCGATGAGCCGCGCGCCGTGGGTGGTCGGCAAGCCCGAGCGCGGCCTGCCGCGCGGCCCGCGGACGATGCACGACACGACGCTCGGCTGGCGCTTCGTCAACCCGCGCATGGCCGAGCTCGGCGCCTCGACCGAGTCGATGGGCGAGACCGGCGAGAACGTCGCCGAGCGCTACGGCATCAGCCGCGACGATCAGGACGCCTTCGGGTTGCGAAGCCACCGGCGCGCCGTCGCCGCCGCCGAGGCCGGGATCTTCGCCGAGGAGATCGTCCCGGTCGAGGCGCCCAAGGGCCGCCGCGAAACCGTCACCGTCGACACCGACGAGGGCCCGCGACTCGACGCCTCGCTGGAGAAGATGGCGAAGCTGCGCCCCGCCTTTCGCGAGGCCGGCACGGTCACCGCCGGCAACGCCTCGACCCTCAACGACGGCGCCGCATGCACGCTGATCGCCTCCGAGGCGGGCGCGCGGGAGCTCGGTGCCGAGCCGCTCGCCCGGGTCGTCTCCTTCGGCGTCGCCGGGGTCGACCCCGCCTACATGGGCATCGGCCCGGCGCTCGCGATCCCCCGCGCCCTCGCCGCCGCCGGCCTCGATCTGGACGACATAGACCTGATCGAGCTCAACGAGGCCTTCGCCTCCCAGGTCCTCGCCTGCGTCCGAGAGCTCGGAATCGATGAAGAGCGCCTCAACGTAAACGGCGGCGCCATAGCCCTCGGCCACCCCCTCGGCTGCACCGGCGCCCGCCTCACCACCACCCTCGTCCGCGAGCTCCGCCGCCGCACCGCCAGGTACGGCATCGCCACCATGTGCGTAGGCGTAGGCCAGGGCCTGGCCACGGTCTTCGAAGCGGTCTGAGGGCGAGTTCCGGTGCGCCTTATCCCCTCATCGCGAGGAAAAGGCGCACCGGAACGGGTGGGCTAGTAGCCTCGCGCCGCATGGCGACTGAGTTGAGGGAGCTGGCTAGCGTGGATGGGCGGATCACGGCCACGGCCGAGGCCGTGGTGCCGCTCAAGGACGACGGGCTCTACCGGGGGGACGGGGCGTTCGAGGTGATCCGACTCTACGACGGGAAGCCGTTCGCGCTCGGCGACCACCTGGACCGGTTGGGGCGCTCGGCGGCGGCGATCGAGCTCGAGTTCGACCGGGGCGCGCTGGAGACGGAGATCGCGGCGCTGCTCGCCGAGCTGGGCGACGCCGATGGGCAGCTGCGGCTGATCGTCACCCGTGGCGGCCGCCGGCTGGCGATGACCGAGCCGATCCCGGACCACGCGGAGACGGTCGGCGTCGCCACCGTCATCTACTGCCCGAGCGTGATCCTCAACGGGGTCAAGTCGCTCTCCTACGCCGCCAACATGCAGTCGACCCGGCTCGCCAGGGCCCGCGGCGCCGACGAGGCGGTCCTCGTCCTGCCGGACGGCACGGTGCTCGAGCCGCCGACCTCATCGATCTTCTGGGTCTCGCCCGAAGGCGCCCTGCGCACGCCGGCGCTCGACAACGGCCTGCTCGAGTCGATCACCCGCGACCGGCTGGTGAAGGCGCTGCACGTCGAAGAGGGAGCCTGGCCGGTCACCGACCTGCGCGCCGCCCACGAGGCCTTCCTCGCCTCGACCACGCGCGAGATCCAAGCCGTATCCGCAATCGACGGCGCCGAGCTGCCCTCGGCGGCCGGCCCCCGCACCCGCGAAGCGCAGGAAGCCTTCGCGGCGACGCTCGGAAAGGAGCTTTGACCTTGGACTTCCAGTTGACCGACGAGCAGCGCCTGATCTCCGAAACGGCGCGCGAATTCGCCGACAAGGAGATCGCCCCGCGCGTCAAGGAGAACGACCGCGCCGCCCGCTTCGACCGCGAGCTGGCCAGCAAGCTGGGCGAGGTCGGCTACCTCGGCGCCCCGGTCGCCGAAGCGTACGGCGGCCGCGGCCTCGACTACATCGGCTACGGGCTGATCGTCGAACAGGTCGGCCGCGCCGACTCCTCGGCCCGCACCGTCGTCTCGGTGCAGACCTCGCTCGTCGCGGGTTCGATCGAGAGGTGGGGCACCGAGGAGCAGAAGCAGCGCTGGCTGCCGCGGCTCTGCTCGGGTGAGGCGCTCGGCTGCTTCGGCCTGACCGAGCCCGACACCGGCTCCGACGCCGCCAACCTGCGCACCCGGGCGACGAAGACCGACAACGGCTGGTCGATCAGCGGCCAGAAGATGTGGATCAGCCTCGCCAACTTCTCCGAGGTGGCGCTGATCTTCGCCCAGACCGACCCCGAGAAGAAGCACAAGGGGCTCGCCTGCTTCCTCGTCCCGACGGCGTCGGAGGGCTTCACCACGCAGGAGATCCACGGCAAGCTCGGGTTGCGCTCCTCCGACACCGGCGAGATCTCGCTCGACAACGTCGAGGTCGGCGAGGACGCGATGCTCGGTGAGATCGGCGACGGCTTCAAGGTGGCGATGAGCGCCCTCGACAACGGCCGCTACAGCGTCGCCGCAGGCTGCGTCGGCATCTGCGAAGGCTGCGTCGAAGCCTCGGTTGCCTACGCCAAGGAGCGCGAACAGTTCGGCGTCCCCCTCGCCCGCTTCCAGCTGGTCCAGGAGATGATCGCCGACATGATCCTCAAGCGCGACGCCTCGCGGATGCTGGTCTACCGGGCCGGCGTGCTCAAGGACGAAGGCAAGCCGAACACGACCGAGACCTCGGTGGCGAAGCTCTACGCGACCGAGTCGGCAGTCGAGTGCGCCAACCTGGCGATCCAGGTGCACGGCGGCTCCGGCTACGTCGACGACTACCCGGTCGAGCGCTACCTGCGCGACGCTCGGGTGACCACGCTCTACGAGGGCACCTCGCAGATCCAGAAGCTGATCATCGGCCGCGCGGCGACCGGGATCAACGCGATGACGCCGCTCTAGGGATGAGCGAGCTGCTCGAGAGCTCGCGCGAGGGCGCCGTCGCCCTGCTCCGCCTCAACCGGCCCGAGGCGCGCAACGCCCTCTCGCCGGAGCTGATGGAGGAGCTGGCGAGCGAGCTGGAGCGGCTCGACCCCGAACCTGAGGTGCGCTGCGTGGTGATCGCCGGTTCCGAGAAGGTCTTCGCGGCCGGTGCCGATATCCGGGCGATGGCCGAGCGCAGCTTCGCCGAGGCGCTGCGCCACCCGGCGGCCGCCTTCTGGCGGCGGCTCGCGGCGATCAAGACGCCGATGGTCGCGGCGGTCTCCGGCTACGCCCTGGGCGGCGGCTGCGAGCTGGCCCTCGCCTGCGACATGATCGTCGCCGCCGAGGGGGCGACCTTCGGCCAGCCCGAGATCAACCTGGGGATCGTCCCCGGCGGCGGTGGCACCCAGCGCCTGGCACGGGTGCTCGGCAAGCAGCGGGCGATGGAGCTGGTCCTCACCGGCCGCCGCTTCGGCGCCGCCGAGGCGCTGGAGATGGGCCTGGTCAACCGGGTCGTCGCCGACGACGCCTGGCTGGAGGAGGCCATGGCGCTCGCCGTCGAGGTCGCGGCCAAGCCCCCAATCGCCTCTCGCCTCGCCAAGCAGGCCGTCCTCGTCGCCGAGGAGACCGCCCTGAGCGCCGGCCTCGAGACGGAGCGCCGCCTCTACGAGCTGGCGATGGCCACCGAGGACCGCGTCGAGGGCATGCGCGCCTTCCTAGACAAGCGCGACCCCAACTTCGAAGGCAAGTAGGAAACCGGGGCCGACGGGCCGATATGTCAAGTATGCCTTTACATATCGGCCCGTCGGCCCCCGTATCCCGGGTGGGCGTGGTCGGGGCCGGGACCATGGGGGCGGGGGTCGCGCAGATCGCGGCCCTGGGGGGTTACGAGACTCGGCTGCACGATCCGGTGCCCGAGGCGCTCGAGGCCGGTATCGAGCGGCTGCGCGGAGCGCTTGCCAAGGGCGCTGAGCGCGGGCGCTGGAGCGCAACCGACGCGCAGGAGGCCGGTGAGCGCGTCACGGCGGCAGCGAGCGTCGGCGATCTCGCCGGTTGCGACCTGGTGATCGAGGCGGCGCCGGAGGACCTCGAGCTGAAGCGCGAGCTGTTCGCTGCGCTGGCTGACGCATGCGGCCCCGAGACGATCCTCGCCAGCAATACCTCCTCCCTGCCGGTCACCGCGATCGCCGCCGAGGTCCCGCACCGCGAGCGCGTCGTCGGCATGCACTTCTTCAACCCGCCGGCGCTGATGAAGCTGGTCGAGGTCGTCGCCACCGCCGACTCTTCCCCCGAGGCGCTCGACGCGACGACCGAGGTCGGCGAGCAAATGGGGCGCACGCCGATCCGCGCCAAGGACAGCCCCGGCTTCATCGCCAACCGCCTCGCCCGGCCCTTCAGCCTCGAGTCGCTGCGGATGCTGACCCAGGGGGTCGCCGACGCGCAGACGATCGACCGCGTCTGCCGCGCCGTCGGCTTCCGCATGGGCCCCTTCGAGCTGCTCGACCTGATCGGCCTCGACGTCAACCTCAGCGTCGCCCGCTCCTTCTACGCGCAGGGCGGCGAGCCGGCGCGCTGGCGCCCAAGCCAGATTCAGGAATCGCTCGTCGCCAAAGGCGACCTCGGCCGCAAGAGCGGCCGCGGCTTCTACGACTACCGCGACCCGCCGCCCCTCGTCTCCCCCGTGCCCTCGCACCAGGTGGCCCGGGAAAGGGACCACGGCGGCGGCGAGCTGACGCTCGGCCCCGAGGCGCTGAAGGCGATCGACCCGGCCGCCCCGCGGATCCTCCCGCGCCTCGTCGCCCAGATCGCCAACGAGGCGGCCTTCGCCCTCGAAGAGCAGGTCGGCTCCCGCGAGGACATGGACACCGCGATGCGGCTCGGCTTCAACTGGCCGCGCGGCCCGCTCGAGCTGACCGCGCTGATCGGCGCCGGCCGCGCCGTCGAGCTGCTCGAGGAGCTGCGCGCCAAGCACGGCGAGGCCTACGTCCCCGCTCCCCAGCTGCTCGCCGAGGCCGGCCGATGACGACGTTCGAGGACGAGCTGAAGGCGGCGCGCCGCGGCCTCGTCGCCCCCTTCGATCCGCCCCGGGTCGAGACCGATGACGGCCGCGTCGTCTGGGAGCTCGAGTCCTACGAGTTCCTCGACGGCGAGCCACCGGACACGGTCCACCCCAACCTCTGGCGCCAGGCCCAGCTTGGCCGCATCGCCGGCCTCTTCGAGCTGGCGCCCGGCTTCTACCAGCTGCGCGGCTTCGACCTCTCCAACATGCACGTGGTCGAGGGGCGCGAGGGGATCGTCGTGATCGACCCGCTGATCTCGGCCGAGACCGCGGCCGCCGCCCTCGCCCTGTACCGCGCGCACCGCGGCGAGCGCCCTGTCACCGGCTTGATCTACACCCACAGCCACGTCGACCACTTCGGCGGCGCCAAGGGCGTCGTCTCGGCGGAGGAGGCCGAGTCCCGCCGCGTCCCGGTCCTCGCCCCGGCCGGCTTCCTCCACCACGCGGTCAGAGAGAACGTCTTCGCCGGAACGGCGATGGGCCGGCGGGCCGGCTACATGTACGGGGCGCAGCTCGAGCGCGGGCCGCGCGGCCAGGTCGGCGCCGGCCTCGGCCAGACCGTCTCGCTGGGCACGATCACCCTCGTCCCGCCCAACCTCGACATCGCCGAGACCGGCCAGGAGGAGCTGGTCGACGGCGTGCGGATGCGCTTCCAGCTGACCCCCGGCACCGAGGCGCCGGCCGAGATGAACATCCACTTCCCCGACGCCCGCGTCCTCTGCATCGCCGACAACGCGGCCCGCTCGATGCACAACATCCTCACCCCGCGCGGCGCCCTGGTCCGCGACGCGCGCGTCTGGGCGCACTACCTCGACCAGGCAATCGAGCTCTTCGCGGCTGAGTCCGACGTGCTCTTCGCCGGCCACCACTGGCCCTGCTGGGGCGGCGAGGAAATCGTCGACTACCTGGAGAAGCAGCGCGACCTCTACTCCTACCTGCACGACCAGACCCTGCGCCTGCTCAACAAGGGGCTGACCGGGCCGGAGATCGCCGAGGCGATCGAGCTGCCGCCGAGCCTCGCCGAGGAGTGGCACTGCCGCGAGTTCTACGGCTCGGTCAGCCACAACACGAAGGCGATCTACCAGCGCTACATGGGTTGGTTCGACGGCAACCCCGCCCACCTCTGGGAGCACCCCCCGGTCGAGCGGGCGCGCCGCTACGTCGCGGCGATCGGCGGCGCCGAGGCGGCGCTCGGGATTGCAAGGGAGAGCCTCGAGGCCGGCGATTACCGCTGGGCGGCCGAGCTCGCCAACCACGTCGTCTTTGCCGAGCCCGAGAACCGCGCGGCGCGCGAGCTGCAAGCCGAGACGCTGGAGCGGCTCGGCTTCGGCGCCGAGAACGCGACCTGGCGCAACTTCTTCCTGGTCGGCGCCAAGGAGCTGCGCGAGGGAGCCGCGGGCACGCCGACCGCGACCGCTCCCGCCGACGTCCTCGCCCGTCTCACCGTCAGCCAGCTGCTCGACGCGATGGCGATCCGCCTCGACGGCCCGCGCGCCGCAGAGCACCACCTGCGGATCGATTGGAACGTCGGCGAAGAGCAGCACGCGATCACGGTCCGCAACGGCGTCCTCCACCATCGTCCCGGCAACCACGGCGAGGCGGCCGACGCCGCCCTGCACGTCGAGCGCGAGGCGCTCGACCAGCTCCTGCTCGAAATCGCCGACCTCGGCGAGCTCGCCGAGAGCGGCCGCCTGCGGGTCGAGGGCGACGGCGCCAAGCTCGGCGAGCTGCTCGGCCTGCTCGACGACCCCGACCCCGGCTTCGCGATCGTCACCCCCGAGTAGCTCAGCGGGCGAGCCGGAACATCAGCTCGTCCACGTAGCACCAGCTCCAGTCCTCGCCGGGCTCGACCGAGCGGATGATCGGGTGGCCGCTCTGCGCGTTGTGCGCCGTGGCGTGCTTGCCTTCGGACTGGTCGCAGCAGCCGATGTGGCCGCAGCTCTGGCACATGCGCAGGTGCACCCAGGTCATCCCCAACTTCAGGCACTCCTCGCAGCCCTCGATCTCGGCGGGCGGGTCGAAGTACTGGATTTCGCGGATGTGGGAGCAGGAGGCCGTGCGCTCAAGATAGCGCCGTCCGATCGCCCCCGCCGACACCGCGTCGCCGGCCGTATCTGCGAGGCTGCGGACATGAGCGAGAACGAAACAAGCGGCGAGCCGATCACCGAACAGGGGCTGGTCGAGCTCCGCGAGGAAATCGAGGGCCTCGAATCCGAGGGCCGGACGAAGATGGCGGCGCGGATCAAAGTCGCGCGCGAGGAAGGCGACCTCAAGGAGAACGCCGAGTACCACATCGCCAAGGAGGACCAGGCCCACCTCGAGACCAAGATCAAGCGCCTGCGCGAGCGCCTGCGCACCGCGGTCGTGGTCGAGGTCGACGGCAACGCCGACGTCTTCGCCTTCGGCCGCACGGCCGAGGTGCTCGACGAGGGCAAGGGCGAGGTCGCCACCTGGACCCTGGTCGGCTCGACCGAAGCCAACCTCGCCGAGGGCCGCCTCTCCGCCGAGTCCCCAATCGGCCGCGCCCTGATCGACGCCAAGGTCGGCAACCCGATCCAGATCGAGACCCCAAAAGGCTCCCGAACCTTCGTCGTCAAAAAACTGCTCGGCTGACTACGCCGCGACGCGAGAGCCGACGTCCAGCACAATCTGGCGATCCGGCGCGGATATAGCTGCCCGTGCGGCAGCGAGCAACGCTTCCGAATCAAGGTCGAGTTGCTCGCCCGCGCGGCGCAGCGCAGCGGCTAGGTCTCCATCGGTGCCGATCACGTCGACCCGCACGGGCTTCCCGCCACACATGCCGATCACCAGCCCGTCGTCGACCGTGTCGTCTCCGTAATCGACCCGCTCAACCGTTTGCAGGCCGATCTGGACCGTGTCGCCTTCGCTGTCGTAGTCCGCTCTCACCTTCACCTCCGATGAATTGTGACGATCAAGTCGGGGTCGTCAAGCGCCACCCCGACTCGCACCCGCTCGCCCCGGATCCGCCCAACGTATCGCCACTTCCCATGACGGTCGAAATCGACCTCTTCGGCAGTCGCGATCAGTGGTTCGGCATCAGCGACCGTCGCCCCAATCTCCCGGGCCCGGTTCTTTTCGTGTCGCGTAAAGCGCACATGGGTCTAAGCCCGGAGAACGCAAACTGCGCCCCCCTGGACCGAAAATGCAACGCTGTCGCCCATGGAAGTCGAGATCAAAGACTTAGCTGATCGGAAGAAACAGCTTGATCGAAGCCGTGAACGCCGGACAGCGCGTTGTCCTCACCGACAATGGCGACCCGCTGGCGGACATAGCCCCTTGTGACCCGCGCACTCGTTGGCTAGACGGCGCCCGACTTCGATGGCAACTGCGGACGCGATCAGTCGACCCGGCCATGAGCAAGGAGCTCGATGGGCTCACCGGACAGACCCTTGCAGAGCTTTGACCCCCCGCTCGGCAGGCCCGGATCACCTCACGGCGTTCGGGACACCTCTGGTTCATCTCTTAGATCTGAGTTGCCTTTGTCTCTCGGCCACAGGAAGGCGAGGACCATCCGGTTCTCCCGGTGTTCCGGGTGGCAGGAGTGCCAAGCCCTTCAAGCGAGCGACAATCCGCTCTCGTCTTGTGAAATCGCCTTTCATCTGTCGACGGATCTTGTCCCAAATTCGACCCGAGGCATTTGGATTTGCGGCAGCCACTGAGTCCATGTCGTTTCGAATGCTTACAACCTCATTCCAGACATCCGCCTCAGGATCCTCAGACGCCAACTGCGCGCGAATGGTTTCGATGCGACGGCGCACGGCGGCGTGCTTGCGAGAGGCAGTTTCATGTGCAGCCCTGCGCTCCGAAAGGCCAGCAAAGGTGTGGACCGCTGCGATTCCCGCAGCACACACCGTCAAGAGCGCCACACCAAGTCGAGCAACGGTCCCGAATTCCCACTGCAGCGCGGCAATAACGCTGGAGCTGACAGCTGCAGTCAGAAAAACGCTCGTTCCACCCAATCTGGAATACCAGACAGCACAACGATTAGCTGAGCGAGCATGCGCAATGGCCGCAAGCGTCGAGCGTCGTTCCCAACCGAGAAGGAGTTCATCTGCACTTTCACAGTGCGCCGAGGAGGAGCCGTCGGATTCCGACACAAGGCAAGCCTAACTATGGCTATGAGTCGCTATGACCCAGGCGTCGGAGCGACCTCCGCCGGCTCGCCGCCCGGCATCCAGTGCGCCTCGGGCATTGGCGGGGTGTCGCGCAGGTACCACTCGGCGTCGAGGGCGCCCTTGCAGCCGCTGCCGGCGGCGGTTACGGCTTGGCGGTAGATGTGGTCGACCACGTCGCCTACGGCGAAGACTCCGGCCAGGTTGGTACGGGTCGAGGCGCCCTCGGTGAGGATATAGCCGTTCTCGTCGGTGTCGACCTGGTCGGCGACGACCTCGGAGCGGGGGATGTGGCCGATCGCGACGAAGGCGCCGTCGGTCTTCAGGTCCTCGGTCTCGTCGGTCTCGACGTTGCGCAGGCGCACGTGGCTGAGGCGACCGTTGTCGCCGGCGACGAACTCCTCGGGCACGTAGGGCGTCTTGAAATCGATGTTGGGCTGCTCCTTGGTCCGGTCGAGCATGATCTTCGAGGCGCGGAACTCGTCGCGCCGGTTGACCACGGTCAGCTCGCTGGCGTACTTGGAGATGAAGATCGAGTCCTCCATCGCCGAGTCGCCGCCGCCGATCACGATCACCTTCTGGTCCTTGAAGAAGGCGCCGTCGCAGACGCCGCAGGTCGAGACGCCGCAGCCGCTCAGCTCGAGCTCGCCGGGAATGCCGAGCCGCCGCGGCTCCGCCCCCATCGCCAGGATCACGGTCTTCGCCAGGTGCTCCTCGTCGCCGAGGTAGACCTTCTGCACGCCGCCGTCGGAGAGCTCGACCCGGTCGACGTCGTCGCTGACGAAGCGCGTCCCGAAGCGCTCGGCCTGGGCGCGAAACTGGGTCATCATCTCCGGCCCCATGATCCCCTCGGGGTAGCCGGGGTAGTTCTCGACGTCGGTCGTGTTCTGCAGCTGCCCGCCCCACTGGAAGCCCTCGAAGACGAGCGGCTCGAGGTTGGCGCGCGCCGTGTAGAGGGCCGCCGTGTAGCCGGCTGGCCCGCCGCCGACGATGATCGTGTTCTCGACTTTCCTTGCCTCTGTCATGCCTGCTCCGAGTCTAGTGACGTCGCCAATACTTTACTTTTTATAGTAGCGCCGCGGTCAACGGGAAGGCCCTCGTCTTCCCAGCGTTGAACCGTCTTGCGCAGCTGGAAGAACGCGGCGACGCCGAAGGGGATCGGCATCCAGAAGGCGATCAGGCGGTAGATCAGGATCGCCGGGAAGACGGTGTCCTCGGGGATGCCGAAGAGGACGAAGGCGCCGATCATCCCCGCGTCGACCGCCCCCACCCCGGCCGGCGCGAAGGGGATCAGGTTGGCGACCATGCCGAGAAAGAAGCCCTGGACGACGACGGCGAGCGGCACGTGCACGCCGAAGGCGTGGAAGCAGGCCCAGAGGATGCCGATGTTGGCCGCCCAGTAGCCGGCGGCGCCGAGCACCGCCAGCCCGCCCTGCGAGGGATGGGCGAAGAGGCCGAGCGCGAAGCGGAACCCCTCGGCGAAGGTCGCCGGCACCCTGGCGATGTTGTTGGCGATCTCCCGCCCCCGCCTGCCGTGCACGAAGCGCCCCACGCGCGGCCCGAGGTCGGGTGGGATCAGCGCCAGCAGCAGCCCCAGCGCCAGCAGCAGACCGGCGACCCCCGCCGGGATGATCGTCAGCTCGATCGAGGCGTTGCCGTGCATCACCCCGGTGCGCAGCAGGACGCCGAAGATGATCAGGGCGATCGGGTAGAAGGCGTAGTGCAGGGTGAGGAAGGCGACCATCCGCCGCGCCACGTCGCGGCGGACCATCCCGGCTTTGCGCAGCGCCCAGTAGGTGAGCACGATCCCCCCCGCCCCGGCGGCGGAGAAGATCAGGGTCGCGGCCAGGCCGGCCATGTTGATCTCGTATGTCTCCATCCAGGTCAGCCGCAGCGCGTCGCCGCCGACCACCGCCTTGAACAGCGCGATGTAGGTGACGAAGGCCAGCAGGTTGAAGCCGATCGCCACCGCGATCCAGACCGGGTCGGCGTCGCCGAGCTTGCCCAGGGCGTTCCCCAGCCCGACCAGCTTCGGGAAGAGGAAGTAGATGCCGACCAGCAGCGCGACGACGAGGACGAGCGTCTGAATCAGGCGCCGTCGCGTGAAGATCGGCAGTTCGGCGGTATCGCCGCCGTTCACCGAGTCCTCTTGAGACACCCCAGGGAAGCTACCCGGTGGCGAGGCGCTCCAAGCGCCGCAGCCCCTGGGTGACCGCGTGCACCGCCGGTTCGGCGAGCGGCTCGCCGCGCCGCACGGCGGCGACCAGGCCCGCCCCGGCAACGAGGTCGGTGACGTAGTGCTCGCCGAGGTAGACGAGGGCGAAGCCGAGCGTCAGCGCGTAGGCCCAGCCGACGGCGCCCTCGGCGGCGCCCGCCTCGGAGAGCTGAATCGCGGCCATCGCCGAGGTGGCGAAGTGCAGCGACGGCATCGCCGCCCAGGGGTTGCCGCCCAGCGCCTCGTACATTTTCGGCCAGGCCGAGCCCCAGGTCTGTTCGCCGACCCCGATCATGATCCGCTCTACCTTCTCCTCGCCGGTCAGGCCCTGCTCGGAGGCCCACCAGGGCGGCGAGGTCGGGATCACGAAGTAGGCGATGCAGCCAACGTCGAAGACGGCGGCCACCTGGCGGGCCGCGCGCGGAAAGCGCTGCGGGTGGCGCAGCAGGATCCAGCTCAGGGCCACGTAGGGCTCGAGGAACCAGAGCCAGTGGGCCCAGGTGAGGAAGCGATTGACGCCACCGACACCGCGCAGCCGGGCCATCCCCCGCTGCAACCGGGCGTTCGGCAGGCGGCCGAGCCCGAGCGCCCGGTCGGCGACGATCGGGTAGTGGCTGCGCAGCCGGGCCTGCAGGCCCTCGGGGTCGTCGTAGGGAAGCTCGTGAACCATGATGAAGGCCCACATCTGCATCGCGTAGAGAGCGACGTCGCGCTTGCGCGAGCGCGGGGCCAGGACGGCGACCGCGAGCGGGCCCGAGGCGCAGGCGGCAATCGTCACCGGCGTCGGCAGGCGCAGGCGCTTGCGCAGCAGCGGGGCCGCAACCGCGGCGGCTAGCGCTCCCCCCGCGGCGGCGCGTACCGCCAGGCGAAGCGCCGGAGATGGCCGCGAGCGCTTCCTCATCAGGTCGGCGAGTATAGGTCGGCGGCCGCGGCACGGGCGCCGCGCCGCGCCGACCCGCGTGATTAGAATGGCCGCGCTTTGGCGCCCCACTCTCCAGGCACCGACCAGATCGACACCCTGCTGTCGATCGGCTTCGTCGTCGCGGCGATTGTGATCGTCGCGGTCAACGTCGCCCTGTTCGCCGCGCTGCGCCGCCGCCGCGGCGAGAGCGGCGCCCCGCGCGAGATGGTCGGCGGCCGCGGCAGGCAGCTACGGGTCGGCGCCGCGCTCACCGTCTTCGCCGCCGCGATCCTCGTCCTCAGCCTGATCTACACCGACAACGCGCTCGAAACCCCGGCCAGCGGTGCCGCCGGCCTCGCCTCGGCCAGGTCCAAGCCGCTGGCGATCGAAGTGACGGGCCAGCAGTGGCTGTGGCGCTACGACTACCCGAACGGGGCCTTCTCCTACTACAAGCTGGTCGTCCCGGTCGACACCACGGTGGAACTTGACCTCGTCTCGACCGACGTGATCCACACCTGGGACGTGCCGCAGCTCGCCCCGCAGCGTGACGCGGTGCCCGGCAAGACCAACCACGTCGTCTTCCGCGCCGACGAAGAAGGCGACTTCCGCGGCCAGTCCTCGACCTTCTCCGGCCAGGCCTACGCGGCGATGCGCACCGAGGTCGAAGTCGTCTCGCCAGAGGAATTCAAAGCCTTCGTCGCCCGCCAGAAAGCCGCCATCCAGGCCGCCCAGGACCGCGTCGTGGGCCTGATCGAAAACGGAGAAGTGCCATGAGCCCGTCCGCGCGTCCCGAGGTCGTCGTCGACGGCTTCCCCGCCCGCCGCCCGCGCTGGATCGAGGTCGCGACCAGCGCCGACCACAAGGACGTCGGCCGGGTGATGATCGGCGCCGCGCTCGGCTTCCTCTTCATCGCCGTGGTCGAGCTCCTGCTGATGCGACTGCAGCTCGCGGTGCCGGAAAACACCCTGCTGACCCCGGTGATCTTCAACCGCGTGCTCTCGCTCTACGGCGCCACGGCGATCTTCCTCTTCGCGATCCCGCTGGCGCTCGGGCTCTTCTACTACCTGGCGCCGCTGCAGATCGGCGCCCGCGGCACCGCCCTGCCCCGCATCGGGCAGATCGGTCTCTGGCTCTACCTGGCCGGCGCCGCCGTCCTCTACACGGGCTTCCTCTGGACTCCGACCGAGGCCGGGGTCAACCCGCTGGCGCCGCTCTCCGAGCTCGCCTTCCTGCCCAACAACGGCGTCGACGCCTGGTGCGCCGCCTGCGGCCTGGCAACGCTCGGCTTCGTCCTGATCGCGATCAACCTGATCGCCACGATGCGCCGCATGCGGGCGCCGGGCATGGCCTGGCGGCGCCTGCCGGTCTTCGCCTGGGCCGCGGCGATCGGCTCCTGGCTGCTGCTCGTGATCGGCGCGGTGATGCTGGCGGCGATCGCGATGCTGCTCATCGACCGCAACTTCGGCGGCGTCTTCTTCGCCGACGGCTCCGGCGGCGCGCCGCTGCTCTGGGAGCACTTCAGCTGGATCTTCTTCACCGGCGCCTACATGCTGGTCCTGATCGCGGCCCTGGGCGCCGCCGCGGAGATCGTCGCGGTCTTCGCCCGCCGGCCGCTCTCCGGCCGCGGCACGGTGGTCGGCTCGCTGGCGGCGATCGCCGTGATCGGCACGCTCGCCTGGATGCAGAACATGCTCACCGCGCCGATCGGGATCGGCTGGATGTACTTCGCGATGATCATGTCGCTGGCGCTGATCGTCCCCTTCGGCCTGATTCTCTACAACCTGATCGCGACGCTCGCCGGCGGCACCGTGCGGATGCGCGCCCCGCTGCTCTTCGCCGTTGGGGCGATCTCGATGATCTCGATCGGCCTCGCCTCGGAGATCTCGCACTCGATGGTCGCCGTTGCCTGGCGCCTGAACAACACGGTCGACGCCACCGCCGCGACCCACTTCGCCCTGATCGGCGGCAGCGTCTTCGGCGGCTTCGCCGCGCTGCACTACTGGTTCCCGAAGATGACCGGCCGGACGATGGGCGAGACCCTCGGCCGGATCTCCTTCTGGACGATGGTGGTCGGCATGCTGGTCACCTTCGTGCCGCTCTTCCTCGCCGGCACCGACCACGGCCAGGTCGCCGACGCCTACAAGTTCTTCAGCGGCACCGGGGTCAGCACCGACAACCTGATCTCGACGATCGGCGCCTTCGTGCTGGCGCTTGGGATCGTCCTCGGCATCGTCAACGCGATCGTCAGCCGCACGGGCGGCGCCCGGGCGGGCCACGACCACTGGGGTGGCGACTCGCTCGAGTGGTTCACCCTCTCGCCGCCGGAGCCGCACAACTTCGACGTGCTGCCGGACGTGCGCAGCGACCGGCCGATGCGCGACATCCGCCTGGCGATCGCCCACCGCAACGCCCGCGCCGAAGAGGCGCGCGAGGCGCAGCCGGTAGCCTGACGCAGATGGAAGCCTCCGCGGCGACCGTATCGAGGCGGGTCCCCGTCCCCACGGCCCTGCGCGACTACCTGACGCTGACCAAGCCGAAGGTCCAGTCGCTGCTGCTGCTGACCACGATCACGACGATGTACGTGGCCGGCGATCCCTCGCCGGGGCTCGTCCTCCTCGTCTGCCTCGGCGGCGCCCTCTCGGCCGGCGGCGCCGGCGCGATCAACCACGCCGTCGACCGCGACATCGACCGGATCATGACCCGCACCGCCGACCGACCGGTGGCCAGCGGCCGCGTCTCCCCCGCCGCCGCGATCGCCTTCGGGACGCTGCTCGGCTGCGCCTCGTTCACGCTGCTGGCGCTGACCGTCAACCCGCTGGCGGCGGCGCTCTCGATCTCCGGCCTCTTCGGCTACGTCTTCGTCTACACGCTCTGGCTGAAGCGGGCGACGCCGCAGAACATCGTGATCGGCGGCGCCGCCGGCGCGGTGCCGCCACTGGTCGCCTGGGCCGCGGTGACGGGCGGGCTGAGCGGCACCGCCTTCTACCTCTTCGCGATCGTCTTCTTCTGGACCCCGCCCCACTTCTGGGCGCTCTCGCTGCTGATGAAGGACGAGTACGCGAAGGCCGGCATCCCGATGCTGCCCGTGGTTCGCGGCGAGGACGAGACCCGCCGCCAGATCCTGCTCTACACGGTGCTGCTCTACGCCGTCACCCAGCTGCCCTTCTGCGCCGGCGGCTTCGGAGTCGAGTACCTCCTCGCCTCGATGGCGCTGGGCGCCGGCTTCATCTACTGCGCCGTGCGCCTGCTGCGCAGCGGTGACCGCCGCTGGGCGCTGCGCACCTACCTCTACTCGCTCGCCTACCTGGCGCTGCTCTTCGTCTCGATGCCGATCGACCGGCTGATCGGGTAGAAATCCCGGCGATGGATCGCGAGAGCGCAAGAGCCAAGATGAGCGCCGGCCTGGTGGCCGGCGGCATCGCGGCCGGAACCTTCGCCCTCTGCTTCGTGGTGGCGATGCTCTACATCGCCTCGTAATGAGCGAGCACCGGCACATCCCAGAGCCCGGCGAGCTCCTCTACCGGCCCCGCCCCTCCTGGGCGCCTGCGATCTTCGCCGCCGCGATCGCCCTCGCCGTCTGCGGCATCTTCGCCAACGGCTTCATGGTGCCCTCCTGGATCTTCTCGATCATCGGCGGCATAGTCGCCCTCTTCGCCCTGCGCAGCCTGGTCAAGAACGCCACGCACAGCTACTTCAAGCTCCCACGCAAGCAGCACGTGCGCGGCGCAGTCCTCCCGGTCGAACAGATCTCGCAGCCGCGTCCCTGACGCCCCCTCACTCCGGGGTCATACCGGAGGTAGCGCCCTCCGACGTCCAGACTCGCATGATGTCGCGCATCGAGAGCACGCCGACAAGTTCGGAGCCCTCGTAGACGACCAGGTGGCGAATGCCGCGGCGCGACATCTCGGCCGCCGCCCGCTCGAGGCTCCAGTCCGGTGAGGCGGCGATCACGCTGCCGCTCATGTGGTCCCCAACCCGCTCGGCGTCGGGGTCCTCGCCGCCGCCCAGCGAGCGCAGGATGTCGCGCTCTGTGACGATCCGCGGCACCGGGGTCTCGTCGTCGGAAACCAGCGCGGCGCCGGTCCCCTTCTCGGTCATCATCGCGGCCGCCTCGCGCAGGGTGTGCCCCGGGCCAACCGTGAGCACCGCCTCGGACATCCCATCCCTTACCTGCATCTGCCGCCTCCCTTCGGAGCTCGCGTGCTAGTGAGGATCGCCTCAAGCCTACCCGGCGGGCGCCCCGGCGCAAGCGGCTTTCAGCCGGGCAGGACATATAGACTCCGGCGCGCTCCGCGCCGTATGCCGAACCTGCCGAACCCCATCCGCCTGCTGCTCGTCCTTGCCGCTCTTGCCGGGATGCTGCTTGCCGTCTCCGGGTGCGGGACGAGCACGGCCGACCCCGAACGGGGACGCACCCTCTTCCGCGCGAAGTGCGGCGTCTGCCACACGCTCGCCCAGGCGGGCACCACGGCCCAGGTCGGCCCGAACCTCGACGACGCCTTCGCCGCGGCCCGGGCCGCGGGCGAGGGAGGCGACACGATCGAAGGCATCGTCAAGGCGCAGGTCGGGTACCCGCGGCCGAGCAACAGCGATTCGGCGGTCTCGATGCCCGCCGACGTGGTCACCGGCCAGGACCTCGAGGACGTCGCCGCCTACGTCGGCATGTGGGCCGGCGTGCCGGGTGCGGCGCCGCCCAAGGTTCCCGGTGGGCCCGGCGCCCAGGTCTTCGCCAACAACGGCTGCGGCACCTGCCACACGCTCGCGGCGGCGGAATCTGGCGGCGTGACCGGCCCCAACCTCGACGAAGTGCTGCCCGGCCAGAGCGCCGCGATGATCGAAGAATCGGTCGTCGACCCCAACGCGCACATCGCCAAGGGCTATCCCGCCAACGTGATGCCGCAGAACTTCAGCTCGATCATCGCGTCGAAGGAAATCGAACAGCTGGTCGAATACCTGATCGCATCGACCTCCAAGGGCGGCGCGAAGCAGGGCAAGGGCGGCTGAGTCCGGCTCGGCGGCCGGGCGCGGGCCGCTGCCATCATCCCGGGGGCACCTCATGCGCGAGCGGTTCAGCATCACGCCAAAGCTCTACGCCCGGGTGGCGCTCGTCGCCCTCGGGGCGCTCGCGCTGATCGTGCTCACCGGCGCCGCCGTGCGCCTCACCGGCTCCGGCCTCGGCTGCCCTGACTGGCCCAAGTGCTACGGCCAGTCCGTGCCGCCGCTGCAGACTCACGCCGTGATCGAGTTCGGCAACCGGGTGCTGACCGGATTCGTCGGCTTCGCCGTGATCGCCGCCAGCGTCCTCGCCTGGTTCCGCAACCCGTTCCGCTGGCACCTGGCGCTGTTCGGCGCCCTGCTGCCGATCGGCGTGATCGGCCAGGCGGTGCTCGGCGGCGAGGTGGTCCGTCACCACCTGGCGCCCGGCCTGGTGATGAGCCACTTCATCCTCTCGATGCTGCTGCTCGACGCCTCCTTCGCCCTCGCCTGGTGCTCGCGCTACGAGCCCTGGGAGCGGCGTCGCTCGACCGATTGGCTCGGCGTCTGGGCGGTGCGCTGCCTGATCCCGCTCGGCCAGCTGACGATCCTCGCCGGCACGATCGCCACCGCCTCGGGCCCGCACGCCGGGGCTCACGCCGGCCAGCTGGTGCGCCGCTTCGACTTTGAGGGCAGCGGCACCCTGGAATGGATTGTCCAGCGCCACGCGGCGATCGCCACCGTCTTCGGCCTCGCCGCGATCGGCGTCTGGTTCCTCCTGCGCCGCCCAGGAGGCGACAGGAGGGCCGTGAGGCCGCTGACAGCGGTGCTCGGCCTGCTCGCCCTTCAGGGCGTCATCGGAGGCGTCCAGTGGGCGCTGAAGCTGCCGACGGAGCTGGTCTGGGTCCACGTCGCCCTCGCGGTGACCACCTGGCTGGCGATGCTCTGGACGGTCGCGGCGGCAGGGCGGCTGGAGCCGCGCGGCGCTCAGCGGTCGGAGGCCGAGGGTGGCAAGTCCCCCGCCGCCGTCGAGCCCGCGCTGACTCAGAGCTGAGTCGCGAACAAGCCGAGCATCGCGGCGAACATCGATGCCGCGAAGAGAATCAGGGTCCGGTGGATCGCGTAGAAGCGATCCTCCAAGGCGTCAAAGCGCTTGTCGACCGCGTCAAAGCGCTTGTCGACCGCGTCAAAGCGCTTGTCGACGGCCTCGAAGCGGGAGTCGACCCGGGCTTCTGCACGATCGAATCTCCGGTCCATCTCCGCCCGCTGGTCGCGAAAACCCTCATCGGTGCGCCGCTCGAGACGATCGACCTGCGCTTTCAGGTCGTCCAGGCGCTTCTCTGTCCAACTCTCTGCCATCAACTCCATGATGCCAGACCCTAGAAGACAACACGTTACGTGTGGCGCACCGAATGTGCCGATTCTGAAAATTCTTCGTCACGAAACCGAGCGCTCGGCCTCCAGATCGACGACCACGTGGACGATCGGCAGGTCGATCTGCTCGCGGGCGCGATCGACCACGCCGCGCTCGAGCCAGCGCGAGCGCTCCGGCGGGTGGGTCGAGATCAGGATCTCGTCGGCGGAGAAGACCCGCAGCGCGTCCTCGATCGCGACGTTGGGATCGTCGTCCCCGATCTCGCCCTTCGCCTTCAACCCCACGCCCTGAATCGCCAGCAGCGAGAGCTCCATCCGCTGCCGCGCCAGCTCGATCGCTTCGTCGACGTCCGACGCCCAGTGAGAGGCTCGAGAGGAGACCAATGCCGGGGTCACCACCAGGATCTCGGACCTGCGCTCGGCGCAGCGCCCGCGGATCTCCTCGAGCAGCACCCCTCCCCCCACCGTCTCGTTGGCGACAACCAAGAGCCGGAACTTCCCGTCCCCGCCTCGCGTCACCTCGACCGTCCGCGGCAACGCCCCGCGCGCCCCGCGGTAGGCGAATCCGATCCCGAACCCGATCAGCAGCGCGCCCCAGACGACGCCGATCACAGGCCGCGTCAGCAGGGTCAGGGCGATCAGCGATGCCGCGGCCACGCCGATGATCACGACCCACCGGAACGCGTCCGCCTCAGATCTCAGGGGGTTGTGCATGCCCCCAAGTTTTACCGCTGCCTCAGAGGATGTAAACCGCCGTATAAACGATCAACCACATAACGTCGACGAAGTGCCAGTAGATGCCCGGCACCTCGACCCCGAGGTGGTCCTCCGCTTTGGGGCCGAAATGGCCGCGGAAGGCGCGGATCGTGGCGAAGCTGAGCAGCACCAGGCCGACGAAGACGTGGGCGCCGTGCAGGCCGGTGAGGCTGTAGAAGATCGAGCCGAAGGCGAGGTCGCGGGCGCTGAAGCCGAGGTGGACGTACTCGTTGACCTGAATGAAGAGGAAGGTCGCGCCCAGCAGCCAGGTCAGCACCAGGCCCAGCTTGAGGCCCTTGCGGTTGCCGCGCCGGATGCTCTCCAGCGCGTAGTGGATCGTGAAGCTGGAGGAGACGAGGATCGCCGTGTTGACTCCCGCTACCGCGACCGGCAGCTTGTAGGGCGCCGGCGGCCAGACCGGGGGGTGGACGACGACCCGCAGGAAGAAGTAGGCGGCGAAGAAGGCGCCGAAGAGCATCACCTCGGAGACGATGAAGAGCAGGATGCCCAGCGTCTGGCGGTCGATGCGCGAGCTCTGGTTGGCCTCCGGCGGCCCGTGGTGCTCCTCGTGGGCGTGGCCGCCGAGGGCGACGGTTGCGCTCTCCATCAGGCCTCACCCCCCTCTGCCACGGCAGCGGCGACCGCGGCGGCGGGACGCCCCACCTCGAGGTGCTCGACCGGCTTGTCGGTGATCTCGCGGACGCGGCCGAGCAGGTCGCCCTCGAGCCAGCGCGAGCTCTCGCCGGCGAAGGTCGAGATCAGCACCTCGTCGACCCGGTAGTGCTCGATCGCGTTCTGCACGGCATGGAAGGGATCGGGGCTCATCGGCTGCCCGGTCGCGTCGACGTCGGCGCGGTAGAGCTCGGCCAGGGTCGCGGCGAGGTCGCGGACGATCTCCGGCTCGGTCACGTCCTCGGCCCGCGGGCAGATGATCGTGTAGCGGTGCGGCCGCTCGGCGTCGTCGTCCTTCAGCCGGGCGACCAGGTCCGGCGCGGCGACCGTCTGCGTGGCCACCACCAGCTTGTGGTTGACGTCCCAGCGGATCGCGTCCTCTTCGATCCGCACCGGGATGTGGGTGACCGCCACCTCGGGCTCGAAGCGGCTCCGCGCCCACTCGACCAGGTCCTTGCGGGTGATGCCGAAGCGCGTCTCGTACAGGCAGGAGAGCAGCACCTCGCCCGGCTCGTGGGCGCGCACCGCGTCGTCGAGCGCCAGCGAAGGCTCGCGGTCCATCACCTCGCCGACCGAGTCGATCCCGTACTCGGAGAGGATCGACATCGTCACCTCGACCCGGGCGCGGGCCGCGTCGCGCAGCTCGCCGGAGTCGATCAGCTGGCCGACCGCCGGCTGGTTCTGCGGCGCCGCGACGGCGAAGAAGGGGACGCCCCCGGCGCGCTCTTTGACGGCCTGCAACAGCTTGCGCCCACCCGCCACCTCGTTGAGGAAGACGAGCAGCGGCCTGCCCTGGGACGGCTCGGCCATCAGGAACCCACAACCGATGGTGTGGGCGCCTCGACCTCGGCGCCTTCGCCGGCCATGATCGCGTGCCGGGCACCCGGCACTCCGTACTCGTACGGACCGCCGACCACGCGCGGAATCTCGGGGAAGTTGAAGATCGGCGGCGGCGAGGAGACCAGCCACTCGATCGACTTGGCCCGCCAGGGGTTGGCCTCGGCCTTTGGCCCGAAGCGCCAGCTGACGATCATGTTGTAGAGGAAGACCAGCTGGCAGGCGCCGAGGAAGAAGGCGCAAACGCTGATCAGCAGGTTCCAGTCGCCGAACTGCGATGCGTAGTCGGCGACGCGGCGCGGCATCCCGTCCATCCCGATCCAGTGCATCGGGATGAAGGTGCCCCAGGTGCCGACCAGCGTGCCCCAGAAGTGGACGCGGCCGAGCTTCTCGTCGTACATGCGGCCCGTCATCTTCGGGAACCAGTGGTAGATGCCGGCGAAGATCGTGAAAACCGAGCCGCCGAAGAGCACGAAGTGGATGTGGGCGACGATGAAGTAGGTGTCGGAGACGTGGATGTCGATCGGCACCATGCCCAGCATCACGCCGCTGATGCCACCGATCGTGAAGGTGACGATGAAGGCGAGCGCGAACAGCATCGAGGTCGAATAGGTATGAATCTTGCCGAAGTAGAGCGTCCCCAGCCAGGAGAAGATCTTGATCCCGGTCGGCACCGCGATCAGCAGCGTGGTGATCATCATCGGCACCCGCAGCCAGCTGAACATGCCGGCGACGAACATGTGGTGCGCCCAGACCGAGTAGCTCAGCACGACGATCCCGATCAGGGCCAACGCCATCAGCCGGTAGCCGAAGATCGGCTTGCGGGCGTGGGTGGATATGACCTCGCTGATGATCCCGAAGCCGGGCAGCATCATGATGTAGACGGCTGGGTGCGAGTAGAACCAGAAGATGTGCTGGTAGCTGATCACGTCGCCGCCGCCGGCGAACTGGAAGAAGTTCGTGTGCAGGATGCGGTCGAAGAGGACCATGAACTGGGCGCCGGCGATGAACGGCGTCGCGGCAACGACCAGCAGCGAGGTCGAGAGGTTGGCCCAGACCAGCAGCGGCATCCGCCAGAAGGTCATCCCCGGCGCCCGCATGGTGATGATCGTGACCAGGAAGTTGAGCGCCGTGGCGATCGAGGAGGCGCCGGCGAACTGGACGCCGAGGTTGAAGAACGACTGGCCCAGCGGGGCCCCGGTTGAGAGCGGCGCGTACCCGGTCCAACCGGCGTCGAAGGCGCCGCCCGGGGCGAGGAAGCTGCCGATGAAGAGCATCCCGGCCAGCGGCAGCATCCAGAAGCTGAGCGCGTTGAGGCGCGGGAAGGCCATGTCCGGAGCACCGATCATCAGCGGCAGGACGTAGTTCGCGATCCCGGCGAAGACCGGGATCACGAAGACGAAGATCATCAGCACCGCGTGGGTCGAGAAGAGACTGTTGTAGGTCGCGGCGTCGACGATCTGGGTGCCGGGCTGGGCCAGCTCGGCGCGGATCAGCATCGCCATCAGGCCGCCCACGAAGAAAAAGAAGAAGGTGGTGCAGATGTACTGGATGCCGATCACCTTGTGATCGGTGTTGAAGCGGAAGTAGTCCTTCCAGCTCTTCGCCCCGTGCTGGGAGTGGTCCTCGGGGATCGTCGGCATCCCGACCGCCCAGCGCAGCCAGTAGTCGAAGCAGCCGAAGCCGAGCAGGAAACCGAGCGGACCGCTGATCAGCGGCACGACGACCTGCGGGTAGCCGGTCTGCTCGGTCTGGTAGGCGGGCAGCCCGGAGGCCTTGCGCAGGGCGACGACCAGCGCGAAGCCAAAGGCCGCACCCAGCAGCGCGCCCAGCGCTCCTCGTATCCATCCCGGTCGCTTGATCGCAGCCACCATCAGCAGTCCTCCATTATGCGCCGCCTTCGTTTTCGGGCAGCGGGTTGGTGTTCGTGTCCTGCAAGATCGACTCTTTGTAGGGCTGCGGCACCTTCTCTTCGAGGCTCGCCACCCATTTGCGGAAGCCGGCCGGCTTTTCGACCACGACCTTGGCCCGCATCGAGGCGTGGCCGAAGCCGCAGAGCTCGGTGCAGATCAGTTCGTAGGTGCCGAGCTTGTCGGGCGTGACGATCGCCGTCGTCGTGATCCCCGGCACGTTGTCCTTCTTGATCCGCCACTCGGGCACCCAGAAGGAGTGGATCACGTCCTGGGAGTGCATCTTGAACTGGACCTGACGGTCGAGCGGCACGTGCAGCTCGCCCTGCGACCAGACGTCGCCCTTGCCCGGGTAGCCGAAGCTCCAGGCGTACTGCTGGGAGAAGACGTCGACCGTGAGCGGGTTCTTGTCGACCTTTTCGATGTCGTGCAGCACCGACCAGCTGTATCCGGCGCCGAAGAGGACGATGATCGTCGGGACCACGGTCCAGGCGACCTCGAGCCGGGTGTTGCCGTGGATCGGCTCGCCGTCGGATTCGTCGCCGGGCTTGGCTTTGAATTTCCACAGCGCGTAGAAGAGCATCACGACCACCAGCGAGAAGACGAACGACGAGAGCACGATCATCACGTTGAGCAGCTGGTCGATCTTCGGCGCCGCGGTCGAGGCCTCCTGGCCGTCCCAGTTGATCGAGAGCATCACGGCCGAGATCGCCGCGGTCATCGCGAGCGTCGCGGCGAGCATCTTGACTATGGGCAGGCGGCCGTACATGAGGCGGCGGGCATTCTATTGAAGCGGCGGCGGGAGGATTTCAGGCCCCAAATGACGCTTGGCACTATCTGGGGCGGCCGGCCCTACTCGGGCCCCGACAGCCGATCCAGTTGTCCGGCCGAAGCGGCCAGGACGCCGCGTGCGACCCCCTCCCAGCTCCAAAGGCGGCGAGCAGTCTCGACCAGCGCCTTGCGCTCCATGGCTCGCTCTCCCCTGGAGAGGGCGAGCCATCCGTTGAGCCGCTCCGCGATCGCCTCGACGGCCCCTGGACCGACGGCGAAGGAGGTCAGCCGCCCAACCTCCGGCGACAGCGCCGCCGCCAGCTGGCGCGATACCTCGAGCATCCCGGAGTGCCCGGCCGAGACCGGCAGCACGCCGCAGGCGGCCGCCTCGGCGGCGACCATTCCGAACGCCTCGGGGAAGGTGCTGGGCATGACCAGCGCCTCAGCGCCGGGCAGCAGGGCGGCCACCTCGTCGTGCTCGAGCCGGCCGACGAAATCGACCGAGCCGGCGGCGGCGCACGCAGCCTCGGCATAGCCTGCGGGCGGGTCGGCGAGGAAGGCCGAAAGGATCGGCAGCGGGCGCTGCTCGCCGCCCTCCAGCGCCCAGCCGAGCCGCGCGACCTCGCGCGCCTCGTCGAGGTCGCCGGCTTCGAGCGCGCCGAGCAGCCGGCGCAGGCCGTCCTCGTACTCGCCGAAGCCGGCGATCTGTAGGCGGGCGTCGGGATGCGGGGCATGGACCAGGGGCCAGGCGGCCAGAAGGAGATCGACCCCCTTGGAGACGATCAGCTTGCCGACGAAGACAATCCTCTGCTCACGGTCGGCCGCCGGACAGAACTCGTCGGTGTCGACGCCCGGCGGACCGAGTCGCGTCTTCTCCTCCAGGCCCGGCACCTCAGGAAGCGCTGCCCAGAGGGACTCGGCCGTGTGGCGGGAGCCGACCAGGACTCCTTTGGAAGCTTCCAATCCCTCGGCCGCGTAGGGGAGGAAGCGGGGGTTGGGCTTGACCGTGTACTCGAGGGCGGAGCCGTGGACCTTGGTGGCGAAGGGGGCGACGTTGGCGCGGGCGAGGATCGCGGGGGCCATCACAAGGTGGTTGGCGAGGGCCCGGTCGATGCCGCCCACCTGGGACGCAATCTCGCGCACTGACGCCACGTTGGCCTCTATATAGCGGTCGAGCTCCTCGTCGGTCAGCTCGGGAAAGGTCTTGACCTCGAAGCCCTCGTAGGGATCCTTGACGTAGACCGGGAGCAGGCCGGCGATCTCGGGGTTGTGGATCTCGACCCCCTCGATCTGGACCTGGCGGTCCTGGCAGACCAGGTGCACCTCGTGGCCGAGCGCGGCAAGCGCCCGCGCCAGGTTGGCGTTGTAGATGTTGCTGCCGGTGCCGCGCAGCATGTAGCCGTGGAAGAGGAGGAAGCGCATCGGGACCGCGCAAGCTATTAGTCTTCGCCGCCGTGAACTCGAAGCAGCTCTACCGCATGCGCGCCCCGGCCTCCGGCCGCGAGGCCCTCGCCCACGCCGAGCCCGGCGAGGTTTACCTCGACCGCGAGACCGGCGAGGAGATGGCGCCGGTGGCGATGGTCCTGCCGCTCGCCCCCTCCGCCTCGGCCCTGCCGCGCACGCCGGAGAACCTGCGCGCCTGCCGCCGCTGCGACCAGCTGATCGGCCTCGACGTCAGCGACTGCCCCTACTGCGGGCTGCGCCAAGAAGCGCTCTGACCCTCGGCGGGACGGGCGTCGGTGGGGCCTCCTCACTCGCCTGACTGGCTGGGTCGCTTGCCGCCGTCCGAGGGTCTATGTCGGCCAGCGGCGCAAAACGTTCGGAGGCCCCACCGACGCCCGTCCCGAAGAAGCTCAAAGCGAAGCTGGTCGAGACCGTCGTCAGCAGTCCCCGATGTCGCTCTTCAGGAGCTTCTCGTACTAGAAGTCGTTGCCGGGACTCGGGTGGTGGGGCGGATGGCCCTCTGAACGTTTTGCGCCGCTGGCCGACGAAGAATCTAGGACTGCCGCAAGCGATACAGCCAGTCAGGCGAGTGAAGAGGGCTGTCCGCCCCACCACCCCCGCCTCGAGCTATGGCGTCTTGACCAGCGTCGCCGTGTAGAGCAGGCGCGCGTCGGAGTAGTAGCAGCCGTAGGTCTTGACCTTGCCGACGCCCTGCTGGGGGTGGCCGTCCTGGATGTCTTCCTTGGAGGCGCAGTGGTTTTCGAGGCGGCTGCCGCGCCAGGTGTCTTCTTCGGAGGTGTTGAAGGCGAACATCGGCGCCCAGGTGGGCACGGTGAGCGCGACGACCTGACCGCGCAGGACCGAGAGCGGGTGCTCGAGGGCGAAGATCGGGGTGCCGCCGAAGAAGGGATTGAGCACCTCCAGCGGGCTCTGGCGGACCAGCGTGTATTTCGGCGGCTTGGTGTTTTCGATCGGGCGCAGGACGCCGATCCGCGCCTCGGAGGGCTTGCCGAGGAATTCGTTGAAGAAGCTGACCTCGTCGGTGGTCGTTTTGGTGTCCTGCCGCGAGGGACGCGCGAGGGTGATCGACCAGGCGACGATCTTGCCGTCGAAAGGCGCCTCGTAGGGCTGTTCGGTGCCGCCGGCCTTGACCTGGTAGCCGCTGACGTGGCCCTCGACCCGGCAGGGCACGATCTCGACGTTGTTGACGATCTTGCCCGGGCAGGACGGCTTCGGGGTCGAGGCCGTCTTGCCGAGCACGACGACGCGCAGCGGCGCCGAGTCGGCGGCGCCCGGCCAGGCGACGATCGCGAGCGCCGCGAGCAGGCAGGCGAGCGCCAGCGCCACGGGCGCCCGCGGGGTGCCGCGCGTGTTGTCGGCTGCTCCAAGCACGATCTCAAGCTGCAAACCCCGGCTCCTGACCAGGGTTGCGGCCGTGATTCTGCCGTTCCGGCCGGAGGGATGCGGGCGGAGGGCGCCCCTTGCACGATCCCGGCCAGGGGGCCTCTGTAGGGTTGCCAGCCGCAATGCACAGCGCGAATCTGGCCATCGTCGTCGAGGGACTGGAGCGGGCCTTCGGCGATGTGCTCGCCGTCCGCGGGGTCGATCTGCAGGTCGAGGAGGGCGAGATCTACGGCTTCCTCGGCCCCAACGGCGCCGGCAAGACGACCACGGTCCGCATGCTGACGACGCTGCTGCTGCCGACCGGCGGGCAGGCCACCGTCGCCGGCCACGACGTGGTGGGCGAGGCGCGCTCGGTGCGCGCCTCGATCGGGGTCGCCCTGCAGGAGGCGGCGCTCGACCCGCTGATGACCGGCCGCGAGCTGATCCGCCTGCAGGCGACGCTGCAGGGCCTGCCCAGCCGCGAGGGCCGCCGGCGCGCCGACTCGCTGCTCGAGCGGGTCGATCTCGACGACGCCGCCGACCGCCGCGTCGGCACCTACTCGGGCGGCATGCAGCGCCGCCTCGACCTCGCCGCGGCGCTGGTCCACCAGCCGCGCGTCCTCTTCCTCGACGAGCCGACCACCGGCCTCGACCCGGTCAGCCGCAAGACGATCTGGGAGGAGGTGCGGGCGCTGAACGACGACGGCACGACCGTCTTCCTCACCACGCAGTACCTCGAGGAGGCCGATCAGCTGGCCGACAACGTCGGCATCATCGACCGCGGCACGATCGTCGCCGAGGGCACGCCGGAGTCGCTCAAGGCCGAGATCGGCCACCCGCACGTCCAGCTGCAGCTGGCGGAGGGCTCGGTCGCCGCCGCCGAGGAAGCCTGCGCGGCGATCGGCAAGCTGCTGCCCCCGCGCGACGCGCGCACCGTCCTGGTCGAGGTCGCCAACGGCTCCGCCGACATCCCGCGCATCGTGCGCGTCCTCGACGAGGCGGGGATCGAGGTCGGCTCGCTGGAGCTGGTCCGCCCGACGCTCGACGACGTCTTCGTCGCCAAGACCGGCCACCACCTCGAGAAGGACGATCCCGGCGCCGGAGAGGCAGCCGAGCCGCAGCCGGTCGAGGCGTGAACGCGCTGGCCTGGAATGCCCGGGTGGTGGGGGCGCTGGGGATGCGCTCGATCCGCCAGACCTTCCGCCGACCGCAGCTGATCGCGCCGATCCTCGTCTTCCCGACGCTGCTGCTGGCGATCCAGACCGGCGGTGCCGGCGGGGCCGTCAACCTGCGTGGCTTCCCGCCGGTGCAGGGCTTCCTCCAGTTCATGCTGGCCGGGGCGATGATGCAGTCGCTGATGCTGGCAGGCAACAGCGGCGGGATCGCGCTGGCGGTCGACATCGAGATCGGCTTCACCGACCGGCTCTTCGCCGCGCCGATCCCCCGCTACACGATCGTCCTCGGGCGGCTGGCGGGGACCGCGGCGCTGGGCCTCTTCGCCGCGCTCTGGTTCCTGGCGATCGGCCTGATCTTCGGCGCCGAGCTGCACAGCGGCGTCGCGGCTGCCCTGATCGCGATCTTCCTGGTCACCGCGACGGCGATGGCGGTCGGCGGGATCGGCGCCGCGATCGCCCTGCGCACCGGCAGCGCCAGCGTCGTCCAGGGTCTCTTCCCGCTCGTCCTCGTCGTGCTCTTCGTCTCCTCGTCGTTCTTTCCCAACGAGCTGATGATCCAGCCGGCCAGGGCGATCGCCGAATACAACCCGCTGAGCTTCGTCGTCGAGGGGATCCGCGACCCGATCATCTCCTCGGTCGACGCCGGGACCGAGCTGGAGGCGCTGCTGGCGGTCGCCGGGATCGGCGCGCTCAGCCTGCTGCTCAGCTCCCGCGCCCTGCGACACCGGCTGCGGGTGGGCTGATGCAGACCGCGGCGGCGCTTCCCGGCTGGCGCGCCAACCTGGCGACGATCGCGGCGCTGATGGCGCGTGCCCGCAACGAGCTGCTGCGCGTGCCGGGCGCGGCGATCCCCGGGGTGCTGGCGCCGACGATCTTCTTCCTCGGCATCAACGGCGTCTTCGGCGCGCTCACCCACCTGCGCGGCTTCACCACCGGCACCTACGAGAGCTTCGTCGTCCCGATCAGCATGCTGCAGGGCGCCGGCTTCACCGGCGCGGCGGCCGGGGTCAACCTGGCCCGCGACATCGAGCAGGGCTGGGTCGACCGGCTGCTCGTCTCCCCCGCCCCGCGCTGGGTGCTGCTGACTGGAACGGTGCTGGCGGCCAGCGCCCGGGCGCTGATCCCGGCCACCTTCGTGCTGGCGATCGCCCTGCTGCTCGGCGCCGGCTGGCCCGGCATCGACGGCCTGCTGATCGCCTACCTGATGGTCGCCGCGATGGCCGCCGTCGCCGCCTGCTGGGGCTCGGCCCTGGCGCTGCGCTTCAAGAGTCAGTCAGCGGCGCCGCTGATGCAGGCCGGGATGATGGCGGTGATCTTCACCACCACCGCCTACGCCCCGCTGGCCCTGCTGCAGCCGTGGTTGCGCAGCGTCGCCGAAGCCAACCCGGTGACCCAGGTCGTCGACGCCGCCCGCCAGGGTTTCATCGGCGCCGTCACCTGGTCCGAAACCTGGCCCGGCATAGTCGCCCTTGCGGCCCTCCTGGCGATCCTCGGCGCCTGGGCCCTCCGCGAAATGCGCCGCACCGCCGCCTGACCCCCCGCGGGCTCGGCTACGGGCTCGCGGAGACCTATTTGTAGCGGTAGGTGATTCGACCTCTATCGAGGTCGTAGGGGGAAAGCTCGATCTTGACGCGGTCGCCAGGCAGGATGCGGATGTAGTGGCGGCGCATCTTTCCCGAGATGTGGCCGAGCACGTCGTGGCCGTTGTCGAGCTTGACGCGGAACATCGTGTTGGGGAGGGCCTCGGTGATCTCGCCCTCCATCTCGATCTTCTCCTCTTTCCCCATGCGGCGGGGAGCGTAGCGGACCGCCCCGGGGACGGCTCAGCCGCGCAGGGCGCGGGCGTGAGCGACCGCCTGCTCGCGAGTCGCGATCTCATCCGCGTACCGCGCCGCCTCGAGCTCGGCGAGCAGCTCGCCGAGCTCCGGGCCCGCGGCAACGCCCAGCTCCGCGGCGAGCTCGTCACCGCGGACCAGCGGCGCCGGTGGGCCGTCGCGGCGCCAGTCGAGCGCCGCACCCAGCATCTGCCGGGCGAGGTCGAGGTGCGCCGCGATCGCCTCCTCGGTGGCGAACGGCCCCGAGCCGCGAGCCGAGAGCCGGTCGGCGACCGTCAAGAGGGTGACGTCGACGGTGACCGGCTCGGTGGCGCGCAGGTACTCGTGCACGCGGCGCGGCGGCAACGGCGCCTCGTGGACGAGGAAACCGAGGCGCAGGTGGTGCAGGGTGATGTCCTGCAGGTGGCGGGTGAGCGCGCGGCTGGCGCGAAGCCGCTCGCAGAGCCGGGCGATGATCGGGGCCCCGTCGCGGTCGTGGCCGACGAAGGTGACGAAGCCGTTCGCCTCCGAGCGCGTCCCCGGCTTGCCGATGTCGTGGACAAGAGCGCCGAAGCGCAGCGCCGTGCCGCGGCTGATCTCGTCGGCGAGCGGCTCGGCCAACAGCGCCTCGACCTCCGGCGCCCGCTCTCCGGCGAAGCGCTCCAGGTCCGCCTCGACCTCGAGCGTGCGTTCCAGCACCGCCAGCGTGTGCCCGTGCACGTCGAGGTGGTGGTTGGGTCCCTGTTCGACCCCGCGCAGCGCCTCGACCTCGGGCAGGACCACGGGGGTCAGGCCGAGCTCGTCGAGCAGCGCCATGCCGCGCAGCGGGTCCGGCCCGCCGAGCAGCTGGCGCAGCTCGAGCAGCTGGCGCTCGCCGGCCGCCTCGGCGGCCCGCGGCGCTTCGGCGCGCGCCAGGGCGGCCGTGCCGGGGTCGATCTCGAGCGAGAGCCCGGCGGCGAGCCGGGCCGCGCGCAGCAGGCGCAGCGGATCGGCAGCGAAGCTGCGCTCGCTGACGACGCGCAGCAGGCGCCGCTCGAGGTCGGCAAGACCGCCGTGCGGGTCGAGCGGCTCGCCGCCGCCGAGCGGCGCGGCGACGGCGCCGACGGTGAAGTCGCGCGCGGCGAGGTCCTCCTCGATCGTCGCCCCGCGCAGCGCCGTGAGGTCGATCTGCCAATCGCCGTCGGCGGCGACCACGCGCCAGGTCTCGAACTCGGCCGAGAGCTCGAAGGAGTGCCCGCGGCCCTCGCGGGCAACCGCCTTGGCCGCCGTCGCCACGTCCCCGGCGACGGCGAGGTCGAGGTCGGTCACCTCGCGCCCGAGCGCCGCGTCGCGCAGCGCGCCGCCGGCGATCCAGATCCCCACCGCGTCGCCCAGCGCCCGGCGCGCCAGATCGACCGGCGGCGCCGCGGCAAGCCGCTCGGAAACCGTGCTCACGAAGACTCCCGCGGCACCCTCGCCGAGATCCCGCAGGTGACCTCGTAGTTGATCGTCCCGAGCCGGGCCGCGATCTCCTCGGCGAGGATCGTCTCCTCGCCCTGAGTCCCGATCAGGACCGCCTCGTCGCCGGGCTCGACCTCGGTCTCGGAGCCGAGCTCGACCGTGACGTTGTCCATCGAGACCGTGCCGACCAGCGGGTGGCGGCGGCCGCGGATCAGCACCTCGGCGTTGTTGGAGAGGCCACGCCGCACGCCGTCGCCGTAGCCGAGCGGCAGCACCCCGACCCAGGTGTCGTCCGGCGCCCGCCACTTCTGGCCGTAGCCGGCGCTCTCACCGGCGGCGAAGCGCTTCACGTCGGCGACGTAGGAGCGCAGTGAGAGCGCCGGCGCCAGGCCGCGCTCGGCGGGGTCGCCCTGAAAGGGATCGAGGCCGTAGATCGCGACGCCGCAGCGCGCCATGTCGAAGTGCGAGCGCGAGTCGCGAAGGACGGCGGCGCTGTTGGCGGCGTGGGCCACTACCGCGGGGAACTCGGCCTTGACCGCCGCCGCCACGGCCTCGAAGCGGCCGAGCTGCTGCTCGAAGTAGCCGGATTCCGGCTCGTCGGCGGTGGCGAAGTGGGTCCAGATCCCCGCCAGCTCCAGGCCAGGGTCCGCGGCGCAGGCCCGCGCCAGCGCCAGCACCTCGCCGGGATCGGGGTTGCCGAGCCGGCCCATGCCGCTGTCGTGCTTGACGTGGACGCGGATCGGCCGTCCCTGGGCTCGGCCCCGAGCCGCCGCCAACTGGCGAAAGCCCTCGCGCCAGACGGCGATCTCCGAGCCCGCCGCGAGCGCGTCCTCGAGGTCCGCGGGCGTCAGGGCACCCATCGTCAGCAGCGGAATCTGCGGAAAGCGCCGTCCGATTTGGGCCGCCTCGGCCCCGGTCGCGACCGCGAGCCGCGTCGCGCCGCCGGTCAGCGCCGCCTCGGCGCAGCCGTCGGCACCGTGCCCGTAGCCGTCGGCCTTGACCACGGCGCAGAGCTCGGCGCTCTCCCCGAGCTCTGCCTTGAGCCGGGCGCAGTTGCGCTCGACCGCGCCCAGCTCAATCCGGGCGACTGCCCGCTCCATGGCTCAGCCGTCGGCGACGAGCGCGGCCAGCGCGTCGGCCCGAGTCACCATCCCGGCGAGGCGCCCCTCGCCGTCGACCACGGGCAGGTGGTTGTGGTGCTTCTCGGCGATCGTCCTGGCGACGGTCTCGGCGTCGTCGCCGGTGCCGACCGTCACCGGGTCGGCGCTCATCAGCTCCGAGACGCTGGTCGCGAAGGCTTTGTCGAGGCGCTCCTCGAAGCCCTTCATCGAGCCGACGAAGACGATGCCGCCCATGATGTTCAGGTAGTGCGGCAGGTGCAGGTCGGCTTCCTCGTCGCCGAGCACGAGGTCGGACTCGCTGACGATCCCCACCACCTTGCGCTCGGTGTCGATCACCGGGATCGCGCCCAGCTCGGTCTTGGCGAGCAGCTCGATCGCGGCGCGAGCGTCGGCGTCAGGAGACACGGCCGGCACGTCGGCGTCCATGATCTCGGCGGCGGTCTTCACAGGGGCGAGGTTATTCGACGGGGGCGCCTGGGACCAGGCCGGCGGGAATCGAGTCGATCACGTCGCTGGCGATCACCGACTCGGCGGCGCCGATCCGGGCCGCGGCGTCGCGGCCGGCGCGGGCATGGGCGAGGACCGCGGCGCAGGCGGCGGCGAACGGCTCGAGCCCGCGGGCGAGCAGCGCCGCGACGATGCCGGAGAGCACGTCGCCGGTGCCGGCGGTGGCGAGGGCGGGCGCCGAGAGCACGTTGACGGCGACGCGCTCGCCGTCGGTGACGATCGTGTCGTCGCCCTTGAGCACGACGACGGCGCCCGCCGCCCGGGCGGCTTCGCGCGCCGCGGCGAGCCGCCGCGCGGCGATCTCCTCAGACGGGCGATCGAGCAGGCGGCCGAGCTCGCCGGCGTGCGGAGTGAGGATGGTGGGAGCGGAGCGGCCTGCGAGGGAGTCGAGCTTGCCGGCGAACGCGTTGAGGCCGTCGGCGTCGATCGTCAGCGGGCACCCGATCGCGGCGACCGCCTCTCGCGCCAGCTCGACCGTGCCCGGGTCCCGACCCATCCCCGGCCCGAGCACGCCGGCGGCGGCCCGCTCGAAGGCGCGCAGCAGGGTCTTCAGCCCGGCGGGCGCCAGGCAGCCGTCGCCGCCGGGACAGCCGACCGACATCACCTCCGGCTGGCCCATCTCGAAGACGAGCTCGAGGTCGGCCGGCACGGCGACGGTCGCGTAGCCGGCGCCGGCCCGGATCGCCGCCCGCGAGCACATCCGCACGGCGCCGGTCAGCCCGCGCGAGCCTCCCGCGATCGCCACCTGGCCGGAGCTGAACTTGGTCGAGCGCGGCCCGCGGCGCGGCGCCAGGGCGAGGATGGAGGGCTCGATCGCGCCCGCCACCGGCGCCCCCGGCGGCCCGGCCGGAATCCCGATCGGGACCACGCGCAGCTCGCCCGTGTGCCACTTGCCCGGCGCGACCCGGTGGCCGATCTTCGCCGCGTGGAAGCTGACGGTCAGGTCCGCCTCGACCGCGATGCTCGCGATCTCGCCGCTGGATGCGTCGACCCCCGAAGCGATGTCGCAGGCGACGACCGGCGCCCCGCAGCGGTCGATCGCCTCGATCGCCGCCGCGGCCGGCTCGCGCGGAGCGCCGGAGAACCCGGTGCCGAAGATCGCGTCGACGACCGCGCCCGAGCCGTCCAGCCATGCGTCGAAGCCACCCTCCGGCTCCTCCTCAAACAGCTCCAGCAGATCGACCTCGAACCCCATCCCGCGCAGATGCCGAGCCGCCACCAGCCCGTCCCCCCCGTTGTTGCCCTTGCCGCGGACGATCCGCACCGGCCCGTCCGGCGCCAGCCCCGCCACCGCCTCGGCCAGCGCCGTCCCCGCCGCCTCCATCAGCTCCTCCCCCGGAACCCCCCGCTCCTCGATCGCCCACCGATCGATCGCGCGGATGCCCTCGGCGTCGTAAAGAGGTGTGAGCCAGCTGCCGACGGTCACCGGCCCTGAGGCTACTTGGGCAGGCCGGCGATCGCCTTGGCCGTGGCCAGTTCTCCATTGGTGCCGGAGCCGATCGCCACGTAGGTGATCTTCTTCAGGTAGGGCACCGCTTCCCAGAAGCCCTTCTTCGAGCGCGGCACCAGCGCTTCGGCGAGCTTCAGGGCGGCCGGACCGTCGACGTAGCCGCTGATCGGCGTCTTGCCCAGCGAGGCGACCGCTTCCTTGTAGCCGGCCGTGCCCGAGAGGGTCGGGCCGGAGCCGGCGTTGAGGCCGCTGAGCGCCGCCGGCAGCCCGTAGCCGATCGCGACCCGATTGCCCTTGGCGATGAAGACGACAGCCTTGCCGGCCGGTTCGAGGTTGTGGATCGAGAAGCCGCTCGCCTTGCCGCTGACGGCGGTGACCCCGGGCACGTTGGCGCCGCGCAGCACCAGCCCGAGGCCGGCGATCGCTTCCGCCGCTTCATCGCTCCTCGCGGTCACAACCAGGGCCTCCCCGGCGTTCGCCTGCGTGTTGCCTTCGACGAAGACCGCCGCTTCTTCGAGCGAGGCGGCCACCTTGTCGACGTCAACGCCCGCCTGGCTCATGGCTTTCTTCAGTTCACCCGGCTTCAGGTCCGGCGGGGCACCTTCTTCGTCGAGCTTGTCGACCGCTTCTTCGAACTGTTCGGAGAAGCCGGTCAGCGCGAAGGCGCCGTTCGAGTCGGCCGGCAGCGAGCCGAGCAGCTTGGAGGCGTCGCCTTCGGGCGGCTTCTCGCCCAGTTTGCTGCTCACGTCGATCTGGATCTGGTCGGCGCCCGGGATCACGCTGGCGACCGCGGTCGCTTCGCTCGCTTCGACGCCGGAGCCTTCCAAAGCGGCCTGCAGCCGCGGGTCGACGCTTTCGCCGGACTGTTCGATCAGCTTGCCGACGTCGACGTAGACGTCGGCAAGGCTGCCGTTGGAGGCCTCGGCGAAAGCATCGGCGAAGCGTGATTCGTCGGCCAGCGAGTCGCCTTCGTAGGCATCGACCGCCGCCTTGAATTCCTTTTCGCTTCCAGCCAGCAGAGCCCACTTTCCGACCACGCCGATCGCCTTGCCCTGCGAACCGCCGACCTCGAACTTATTCCCCTTGTAGGTGCCCGCTTTATAGGGCTTGCTGCTCTCGCCGGCCCGCTTTTCGATGAAGCGCTGGGTTTCCTTCGGTTCGCTGCTCTGGACCGCGATCACCGGTTCGGAGAGTTCGCCTTCACCCTTCATGCGGGCGAAGGAGACGCCCGCGGTCTTGCCCAGCCAGGGTTCGACTTCGGTGGCGAAATCGACCGGCTTCCCCTTTTCTCCGGCGGCGCCTTCCAGCTTGGAGACGATGAACTGGTTGAAGTCTTCGCTCCCGGTCAGCTTCTTCGCCGCCGCGTCGACGTTGGTCTTCAGTTCCCCGCCGGGCTGCAGATCGGCTTCCAGGTAGACGAGCGAGCCGGGAGCGGCGAAGCCTGCCGCTTCGGGGCTCGACGAGCTGCCGCCGCCACCGCCGCTGCTGCCGCAGCCAGCGATCAAGGCCAGCACAGCGGCCATCAAAAACCCAATGGTCAAATTCCTCCCGCGCATCCGCGAAGAGCGTAGCGGAAACGCTTTTACTCGACCGTCACGGTCTTCGCCAGGTTGCGCGGCTGGTCGACGTTGAGGCCGCGGGCGCGGGCGATGTCGTAGGCGAGCAACTGCAGGGGGAGGATCGCGACGATCGGCTGCAGGATCCAGTCGGTGCGGGCCACCTCGATCGTCTGGTCGGCGACCTCGGCGGCGCGCTCGTCGCCCTCGGTGGCGATCGCGATCGTCGCCGCGCCGCGGGCGCGCACCTCTTCGACGTTGGACAGCACCTTCCCCAGCACGGGGCTCTCGGTTGCCACGCAGATCACCGGCGTCGACTCGTCCAGCAGGGCGATCGGCCCGTGCTTCATCTCGCCGGCGGCGTAGGCGTCGGTGGGGATGTAGGAGATCTCCTTCAGCTTCAGCGCCCCCTCGAGGCAGACCGGGAGGCCGATGTGACGGCCGAGGTAGAGGAAGAACTCGCGCTCGTGCTGGGACGCGGCGACCTCGCGCGTGCGCTCCTCGCAGGCGGCCAGGGTCGCCTCGATCTTCGAGGGGATCGCCTTCAGCTCCGCCACCAGCTCGCGCAGTCGCTCGGCCGGCAGCGTCCCGCGCAGCTCCGCCAGTCGCAGCCCGAGCAGGTACATCGCCGCGACCTGGGCGACGAAGGTCTTGGTCGCCGCGACGCTGACCTCCGGGCCGGCCCGGGTGTAGAGCACGCTGTCGGCGTCGCGGGTCGCCTGGCTGCCCATCACGTTGGTCACCGTCAGCACCTTCGCCCCGCTCTCGCGCGCCAGCCGCATCGCCGCCAGCGTGTCGGCGGTCTCGCCCGACTGAGTGATGCCGATCACCAGGTCGCCCTCGCCGATCACCGGGTTGCGGTAGCGGTACTCGGAGGCGACGTCCATCTCGACCGGCACCCGCGCCCACTCCTCGATCGCGTAGCGGCCGACCAGGCCGGCGTGGTAGGAGGTCCCGCAGGCGACGATCACGATCCGCTCCAGGTCGCGCAGGTAGGCGTCGCCGAGCTCCAGTTCGGAGAGGTCGACGCCGTCCTCTCCCGGCAGCCGGTCGGCGATCGTCTCGGCGACGGCGTCCGCCTGTTCGTGAATCTCCTTCAGCATGAAGGTCTCGTAGCCGCCCTTCTCGGCGGCGGCCTCGTCCCAGGAGACGGTCTCCGGCGCGCGCTCGACCGGCGCCCCGGCGGCGTCGGTAATCGCGACCCCGGCGGAGTCGATCGTGACGATCTCGTCGTTCTCGATCGTCACCGCCTGGCGGGTCTCGGGGAGGAAGGCCGGGATCGCCGAGGCGAGGAAGGTCTCCCCCTCGCCGATCCCGGCGACCAGCGGACACTCGCGGCGCGCCCCGACCAGGCGCTCGGGCTCCTCGGCGTGCATCGCGACGAAGGCGTAGTGGCCGCGCAGCTCGGCGAAGGAGGCGCGCACGGCGGCGGTCAGGTCGCCGTCGTAGTTGCGCTCGATCAGGTGGGCGACGATCTCGGCGTCGGTCTCGGAGCTGAAGCGGTGGCCCTGCTCGGCGAGCTCGCGGCGCAGCTCGGCGTGGTTCTCGACGATCCCGTTGAGGACGATGTGGATGCGGTCGCTGCAGTCGCCGTGCGGGTGGGCGTTCTCCTCGGTGACCCGGCCGTGCGTGGCCCAGCGAGTGTGGGCGACGCCCGTGGTCGCGTCCGACGCCGCCACGGCGACCCCGCCGCCGTTCTCGGCCTGCTCGGCGACCGCGGCGCGCAGGTTGGCGAGGTTGCCGACCGCGCGCACGTTCTCGATCCGGCCGTCCTCGACCACCGAGACGCCGGCCGAGTCATAGCCGCGGTACTCGAGCTTCTCCAGGCCGGCGACCAGCAGGTCGAGGCACGGACGCTCACCGACGTATCCGACGATTCCGCACATGAGGGAGGCGAGTAAGGGTAGAGGCCGCGCGGCTCAGGTCAGCTCTTTGCGGACGAGTGTGACAAGACGCTCGCAGACGGCGTCCGCCTCCTCGGCGCTCGGCGCCTCGACCATCACCCGGACGAGCGGCTCCGTCCCGGAGGGACGCAGCAGCACGCGGCCGCGGCCCTCGAGCGCCTCGTTCTCGCGCTCGACCGCCGCCCAGACCGCCTCGGCGCCGGCGATCGCCTCGCGCTCGGCGACCTCGACGTTGACCAGGACCTGGGGCAGCTTCTCCATCGGCCCGACCCCGGCAAGGTCGCGATCGCCCAGCTCGCGCATCGTCGCCAGGGCGGCGGCGATCCCGTCGCCGGTGGCGGCGAAGCGGGTGTCGATGATGTGACCGGACTGCTCGCCGCCGAGGCGCCAGCCTCGCTCGCGCAGCTCGTCGAGCACGTAGCGGTCGCCGACCTGGGTCACCGCCACCTCGATCCCGTGCTCCTCCATCGCCCGGTGGAAGCCGTAGTTGCTCATCACGGTGACCGCGACGCCGCCGTCGAGCTCGCCGCGGGCCGCCATACCGCGAGCGGCGAGCGCGATCAGCTCGTCGCCGTCGTGGCTGCGGCCGCCGCCGTCGACTGCCAGCACCCGGTCGCCGTCGCCGTCGAAGGCGAACCCGACCGTCGCCGCCGACCCGGAGATCTCAGCGGCGATCCGGTCGAGGTGGGTCGAGCCGCAGCCGGCGTTGATGTTGCGCCCGTCCGGCTCGGCGCCGATCGTCTCCACCGTCGCCCCGAGCCGCTCGAAGATCGCCGGGGCGGCGCGGAAAGTGGCGCCGTTGGCGCAGTCAAGCAGCACCGTGCGACCGTTGAGGTCGAGCGGGAAGGCCGACTCAAGCGCCCGCAGGTAGTCCTCGAGGCCGCCGTTCAGCTCGCGCACCCGGCCGGGCTCGGTCGCCGGCCCCTGGGCGTCGATCAGGGCCTCGATCCCCGCCTCGGCCTCGTCGTCGAGCTTCGTCCCCTGCGCCGAGAAGAACTTGATCCCGTTGTCGCCGTAGGGGTTGTGCGAGGCGGAGACGACCGCGGCCAGGTCGAGGCCGAGCCGCCTGACCAGCACGGCCGCGGCCGGCGTCGGCAGCACGCCGCCGAGCAGCGCGTCACCGCCCGCGGCAGCGATCCCCGCGGCCAGCGCCGCCTCCAGCATCGGTCCCGACTCGCGCGTGTCGCGCACGATCAGCACCTGCGGGTGCTGCGCCTCGAGTGACGCCGTGGCGGCGCGACCGAGCGCGGTCGCCAACTCCGCGGTGAGGAAGGTTCCGGCCGCCCCCCGGACCCCGTCGGTTCCGAAGAGCTTGCGCCCCGTGGTCAAATTGAAGCTCCTAACGCTTGGAGAACTGAGGCCGCTTGCGGGCCTTCTTCAGCCCCGCCTTGCGACGCTCCTTGGCGCGCGCGTCGCGGGTTAGGAAGCCACGCCGCTTGAGCTCGCCGCGCAGCTCGGCGTCAACCTCGGTCAGCGCTCGGGCGATGCCGTGGCGGACCGCCCCGGCCTGGCCGCTGATGCCGCCGCCGTGGACCCGCACCCGGACGTCGACGCTGCCGTCGTAGCCGGTGATCGTCAGCGGCTGGCGGGCGATCGTCTGGTGCAGCGGGCGGGGAAAGAACTCTTCCAGCTCGCGGTCGTTGATCGTGAACTTGCCGCTGCCGGGCAGCAGGGTGACGCGGGCGATCGAGGTCTTGCGCTTGCCGGTGGCGAGGTAACGGGCGTCGCCCTCGATCTTGGCCGGGGCACGGCTCGCGGGGGCCGGCTCCTCCTCGGCCTCGGCAGCCAGGGCAGCCTCTTTCTGCGCCCGCTCTTCCTCTTCCGCCTCCAGCCGCGCCTGCTCCTCGGCGCTCAGCGGCCGCTCCTCCGGCTCAACCGCGATCGGTTCCAGATCGGCCCCCGGAATCACATCCTTCTTCTTCTCCGGCTCCTCGGCCTTGGGCGCCTCGGGCTCGGGGGCGGTCTCCTCCTCGGGCTGAACCGGCTCCTCGGCGACTGGAGTCTCGGCCTGGGCGTCCTGGTCCTCGGCTACCTCGTCCTGCGTCTCAGAAGTCTCGTTGTCCTGCGGCTCGTCGATCAAGTCTGGATCTCCATCGGTTTGGGCTGCTGGGCCTCGTGCGGGTGGTCGGGACCGGCGTACACCTTCAGCTTGGTCAGCTGCTGGCGCGCCAGCCTGTTGCGCGGGAGCATGCCCTTGACCGCCTTGCGGATGACCTCCTCGGGACGACGCTCGAGCATCTCGGCCAAGGTCCGCGACTTGATCCCGCCCGGGTAGCCGCTGTGGCGCCAGTAGCGCTTCTGGTTCAGCTTGTCGCCGGTGACGTGGATCTTCTCGGCGTTGACGACGACGACGAAGTCGCCGGTGTCGATGTGGGGCGTGTACTCCGGCTTGCGCTTGCCGCGCAGCGCATCGGCGATTCGGGTCGCCAGGCGGCCCAGGGTCTGGCCCTCGGCGTCGACGACGTACCAGTCGCGCTGGCGGTTGGCGGGTGTGGCGACATAGGTCTTCATCAGAGAAAAGCCGCGGGCAGCGCCCAGCGGCCACGGGATGATAGCCACCGAGCGGCCCTCGGGGTGGACGCCGCCTGATTCGCGCCTATACTGCCTCGCTGACAACGCCGAATCCCGGCCGCACCGCCGGGCGGGAGCGGAGGAACCGCAGGAGCCGTTGCAGGTTCCAGGGGCGAATCGGCCGAACAGGTCGTAGCGCATCTCTTTCAGCGCGAGCCCGACAGCTAACTCCGCAGGCGAAGGAAAGAGAGGGCACGTGGCGGTCGACAGACCCCGGCCTTGGTTGGCGGGATTGACGTTCACATTCGCGGTTCTGGCGCTGATGGCGATCGGCACCGGCTCGGCCCTGGCGACGACCGGCGGCGCCCCGACGGCAGCCGGCGGCCCACCCCCCGCCGGCAGCCCCAGCGGCGCGCCCAGCGAAGCGCCGACCGCCGGCACGCTGACCCTGACCGCAGCCAAGGCAACGCCCCACAAGTCCTTCTTCTACGGCTTCCGCACCCCGAGCCTCAGCTTCTCGATCTCCAGCACCCAGGCCCAGAACGACCTCCAGGTCGATGTCGTCAGCTCGACCGGCGAAGTCGTGCGCAGCTTCTACCGCAACGGCGTGGCGCCGGAAACGACGGTGCCGATCCGCTGGGACGGGACGACGAGCGCCGGCCGGCCGGCGCCCAACGGCCACTACAGCTTCCGGGTCGAGCCGCAGGGCGCCAGCGCCAGCGCCAGAAGCGCCGCCCGCGCCGCCACCTCGAGCGAGCCGCTCAGCCTCGGCTTCGCCCTCTACGGCTACCAGTTCCCGATCCTCGGCCCGCACGAATTCGCGATGGGAGCAGGACGCTTCGGCGCCCCCCGTGCCGGCCACACCCATGAGGGCCAGGACACGATGGCCGCCTGCGACACGCCGCTGGTCGCCGCCCGCGGGGGCACGGTCCAGTACTCGGGCTACCAGTCAGCGGCGGGCAACTACATCGTGATCGACGGCAAGGGGACCGGCATGGACTTCATGTACGCACACCTCGCCGAACCCTCTCCGCTGAAGGCGGGAGAACCGGTCCGCACCGGCCAGCCGATCGGCGTCGTCGGCGAGACCGGCGACGCCACCGCCTGCCACCTCCACTTCGAGATTCTGGACCGCCCCCGGCTGGTATCAGGGCGGCAGCCCGATCGACCCGCTGCCCTACCTGCAGAAGTGGGACGCCTACAGCTAGCAGGCCCACTTCCCTGGGGCTAGTCACAGCGCCGCCCGGCGATCCCTCGCGGCGCAGTTGCAAGTCCTCGAACATTCCTCGTCATGTGCGCGTGTGGTATCACCTGCGACCCGCGGCGAACCGCCTTTGAGGATTCACAAGTGAACGCCCTACTAGGAGAGGCCATATCGCTGGCAGCAGGAGTCGCCACCGGCTTCATGTTCGAGCGTCGTGCAACGCAGGGCATCAAGCAGTCCAACAAGGATCTGCAGCGTCAGATCAGCGTGCTGAAGACGACTGTCCTGACTCTCGGGGGACGACCCGAGCCAGCTACGCCAACCCGATCCGCCAATGACGACCTGGCTTCTCTTGTGACCAAACGGGCAATTGCCACTCAGAGCCCGGAAGGTCGCGTTGATCGCCGTGCGCTGATTGCCCATTTCGTCGAGTGTGATTACCCGGCTCGAGAAATTGACACCGTCATCGCGTCCATATGCCGCGCCGGCATCGCAGTGGAGGAGGGATCTTGGCTCCAGATGACTTAATTCCAGGCATCTTCGTCGGAGTCGACTCAGGAGGAACTCGCACCAATGTGCAGATTTTGGAGTGGGAAGGCACGGTCACTCCCCCGCAGATAAGCAGTTACGAGGTATCCGAGACTCTCTCTGGAGCACTCCAGGAGAGCCAGATTCCGAGCACGCTAAGGAGCATCCTTGCACCGCTCGAGATGCGAGTTCAGGAATCCTCCCTAGGCGCCCTGCCCGTGCACCTGTGGATCAGCGCCGCGGGATTCGCCGAGTGGACCCGTGATCGCTATGTACTTGCCCTGAACGAGCTGGCGTCGGACATTCTGGGGGAGCGCATCAAATCCGTCGGGATCGCAAACGATGCGGTCTCCCTCCTGCTGGGATTCCGCGCAGATGGAATAATCATCGCCGGCACCGGGTCCAATGTCATCGTCCGAGGCCCCAATCGTGTCCTGTATCAGTCCGGAGGACATGAGTGGGTCGCTTGCGACTATGGCAGTGGGTTTTGGATCGGCCTGCGTGCGATCCGCGCCGCCTACCGAGACCTTGAGGATGGAAATCGATCAGTTCTGCTTCAACGTCTGCGCGAGGTCTATGGAGTTCGTCCCGGCGACGACAGGGCGCTGATTCACAGATTGCGCGACCTGGGCGTGGGCGATGAGAACGTGAAGAAGGAGGTTGCCCGATTCGCAGCTGACGTCTGCCATGCGAGTGAGCGCGGCGATGCGGTGGCACAGAACATAGTCAAGTCAGAGGCAGAGGAGCTGGCTGACGTGACGGCCGGGGCGCTGCGACGCACCGTAACCCGAGAGCAGCTCGAGAAGGGGATCAGGATGGTGCAATGCGGCAGCCTCATAGGAAATCCTTTCTATCGAGCGAGCTTCGAGGCACAGCTGGAGATGCGGCTCCTGTCGGGCACAGAAAAGGACGTTCAGTTCGACTGGCACCGAGTGGTAACTGGCAGCGAATCGGCGGTTCGCTTGGCCCAGGACCTCCTGGTCGACCCAGAGCAGTACCTCGATCTGGATACTGCATTCAGACCAGCGATAGTCCAGCGCTAACAGCGGTCAGCGCGCACCGCTACGCCCTGGACCGCCCTCGCTGAACAACGGCGAGTGCGACCGCAACCGGCACCGTCGCCGGCAGCTCGTCGACCGCGAAGAACAGCAGGTCAAAGGCGAGCGCCAGCGCAACCACAAGCGCCGCCGCGATCCGCTGCCGACGGGCCGATATGTCAAGGCATCCTTGACATATCGGCCCGTCGGCCGCCAGGAGGCAGCCGACTACCGCGGCTATGAAGAGGTCGCCGAAGCCCATGACTGCCGAGCCGAAGTGGATGGTTTGGAGGGCCGGGAGGCCGGCGGCCGGAGTTGCCGCATTGAGAACGGCGTTGGGGCCCTGAAGGATGTTGGCGCTGACGTAGATCGTGTCGACCACCGCCATCGCATAGACCCCAAGCCGCACCCATCGAGCCGGCACCGCCGAGACGAGCAGCCACCCAAGGCTCACGCAAGCCAACCCCGTAAGCGCGGTAGCCGCCGCCTCCCCCGCAAGCGAGCTTGGCGTCACCCAAGCAAGCGCAAACAACGGCACCGCCCCCCACGCCCACCTCGCGCGGGCGCCACGCACAAGCATCGCCAGCGCCAGAGCCGCCAACGGCGGCACCGCAACCAGTGCCAGGTAGGTGAGCCATGTCGCCGCATTCGAGCTTAGTTCGATCACCGCCACCACGAGGACAATCGACCCGGCTGGAATCACCGCCCACCACGGACTGCGCAACTCACGCAGCCCCGCGGGCAGCGGCGGAGCCCGCGGCAACGCCACCAACCCCGCCTGAACCACCCCAAGCATCGCAATAGAAAGAGCGAATGGCAGGGTCATGGAAGGCCGGAACCCTGCGAAGGTCTGACTGGGTAGGGGTGGAGCGTCTTGTACTTTTTCGTCGGGTGCAACGGGCGCCAGCCCACCCCCGCCACACCGAAAAAGTTAAGCGGAACCCCTGCCCAGCCAGGCCCCCACGACTCGAGCCCTACTCCCACTCGATCGTCGCCGGCGGCTTCGACGAGATGTCAAGCGCCACGCGGTTCACGTCGGGAATCTCGTTGATGATCCGGTTGGAGACCTTCTCCAGCAGGTCGTAGGGGAGGCGGGCCCAGTCGGCGGTCATCGCGTCGTCGGAGGTGACCGCGCGGATCACGATCGGGTAGGCGTAGGTGCGGCCGTCGCCCTGGACGCCGACCGAGCGGACGACGGGCAGGACGCAGAATGACTGCCAGAGTTGGCGGTAGAGGTCGGCGGCGCGGATCTCCTCCTGGAGGAGCGCGTCGGCGGCGCGCAGGATGTCGAGACGCTCGCGGTTGACCTCGCCGCCGACGATCCGGATCGCCAGGCCGGGGCCCGGGAAGGGCTGGCGCCAGACCATCCGCTCGGGCAGGCCGAGCTCAGCGCCGACCGCGCGCACCTCGTCCTTGAACAGCATCCGCAGCGGCTCGACCAGGTCGAACTGGAGGTCATCGGGCAGGCCGCCGACGTTGTGGTGGGACTTGATCGTCGCGGCGTTGTCGCTGCCTCCCGACTCGATCACGTCGGAGTAGAGCGTGCCCTGCACCAGGTAGGCGGCGTCCTCGAGCTTCTCCGCCTCCTCCTCGAAGACCCGGATGAACTCCTCGCCGATGATCTTGCGCTTGCGCTCGGGCTCGTCGACCCCGGCAAGCCGCGCGAGGAAGCGCTGCTCGGCCTCGACGTGGACCAGCGGGATGCCGAAGCCCTCGAAGGCGGCGACCACCTGCTCCGCCTCGTTGAGCCGCATCAGGCCGTGGTCGACGAAGACGCAGGTCAGCTGCTCGCCGATCGCCCTGTGGACGAGCAGCGCCGCGACCGAGGAGTCGACCCCGCCGGAGAGGCCGCAGATCACCCGGCCGTCCCCAACCTGAGCGCGGATCTTCGCGACCTGTTCTTCGATTACCGATTGCGGCGACCACTGCTGCTCGCAGCCGGCGACGTCGCGCAGGAAGCGGGTGAGGATCTCGGTCCCGTAGGGCGTGTGGACGACCTCGGGGTGGAACTGGATGCCGTAGAGGCCCCGCTCCGGGAACTCGCAGGCCGCAACCGGCGAACCGGGGCTGGACGCCAATGCGGTGAACCCCTCCGGCGGCTCGAACACCGCGTCGCGGTGGCTCATCCAGCAATGCTGCTCCTCCGGCAGCCCACCGAGCAGCTTGCCGCCGCCGCCCCGCAGGACAAGGTCGGTCCGCCCAAACTCCCCCGCCTCGGCCCCCTCGACCCTGCCCCCCAGTGCCTGAACCATCGCCTGCATCCCGTAACAGATCCCCAGCACCGGAATCCCGAGGTCCAACAGCGCCGTGGGGAAAGACGGGGCTCCGTCCTCATACACCGAGGCGGGGCCACCCGAAAGCACTAGGGCCTTAGGAGCTCTGTCTCGAATAACCGCAACCGGTGTGCTCACGGGCAATAGCTCGGCGAAAACACCGCATTCGCGAATCCGCCGCGCGATGAGCTGGGAGTACTGCCCCCCGAAGTCGAGGACCAGCACCTCCTCCGTGGCCTGGGCCGGCGCCGAGGTGGCGCCGGCCTCAGTCGTCGGCGACTCCAACACCGGCGGAGACCGCCGCGCGCCCGTTGGAGCCCATGCCCACCGACTGCTCCTTCTGCAGCTGCTTCCCCTCGCTCATCAGCGCCGGCGCGACCATCACCTCGGCCCGCTGGAAGGAACGGATGTCCTCGTAGCCGGTGGTGGCCATCGAGGTCCGCAGCGCCCCCATCAGGTTGAAGGTGCCGTCGTTCTCCTGAGCCGGGCCGAGGAGGATCTCCTCCATCGTCCCGTCCTGGCGGGTCGAGACGCGGGTGCCGCGCGGCAGCGAGGGATGGAAGGTCGCCATCCCCCAGTGGAAGCCGCGGCCGGGCGCCTCCTTGGCGCGAGCCAGGGGCGAGCCGACCATCACCGAGTCCGCCCCGCAGGCGATCGCCTTGGAGACGTCCCCGCCGGTGCGCATGCCGCCGTCGGCGATCACGTTGACGTACTCGCCGGTCTCCAGCATGTGCTGCGAGCGGGCCGCCGCCACGTCGGCGATCGCCGTCGCCTGCGGCACGCCGATGCCGAGCACGCCGCGGGTGGTGCAGGCCGCGCCCGGGCCGACCCCGACGAGGACGCCGACCGCGCCGGTCCGCATCAGGTGCAGGCCGGTCGAGTAGGAGGCGCAGCCGCCGACGACCGTCGGCACCGGCACCTCGGCGATGAACTCCTTCAGGTTGAGCGGCTCGACCGTGGTCGAGACGTGTTCGGCCGAGATCACCGTGCCCTGGATGACGAGGATGTCGATCCCCGCCTCGACCGCGATCTCGTAGTGCTCGCGCACTTTCTGCGGGGTCAGCGAGCCACAGGCGACCGCGCCGCGCTCCTTGATCTCCGCGATGCGCCGGCCGACCAGCTCCGGCTTGACCGGCTCGGTGTAGATCTTCTGCATCAGCCGGGTCGCCTCGTGCACGGGCGCCGCGGCAACCGCCTCCAGCTGCTCCTCGGCGTTCTCGAAGCGGGTCCAGATCCCCTCCAGGTTGAGCACGCCGAGACCGCCGAGCTCGTTGACGAGGACCGCGGTGTCGGGGCTGACGACGCCGTCCATCGCCGAGGCGACAAGCGGCAGCTCGAACCGGTACGGGCCGAGGGTCCAGCTGATGTCAATGTCGTCGGGATCGCGTGTGCGGCGCGACGGGACGATCGCGATGTCGTCGAATCCGTAAGCGCGCCGCCCCTTCTTGCCCCGACCGATGTCGATCTCCAATTAGGTCCTCCAGGGTGGCGTTGAGGACCCAGCCTACACTTCGGCGGGGACCTCCAAATCCTGGACGTGGACCTCGCCGAGCAGGCGCTCGACCTGGTTGCGGTCGACGGTGCCGGCGCCGAAGTGCTGGGTCGACTCGGCCCCGCAGGCGACCCCGTAGGCGAGGCACTCCTCGGCCGGGCGGCCGTCGTAGCGGGCGGCGACGTAGCCGGCGAGGAAGGCGTCGCCGGAGCCGACCGAGGAGACGGCCTCCAGCGGCTCGGTGCGCACCTCGAGCGCGCGCCGCTCGGCCCCCTCGCCGACGACCGCCACGCAGCCGTCGGCGCGCGTGATCGCCGCCTCCTCGGCGCCCAGCCGGATCAGCTCGGAGAGCCCTTGGACGAGGTCGTCGCCGTCGGCGAACTCCTGGCCGACCAGCTCCTCGGCCTCGCGCTCGTTGGGGGTGACGATCGAGGCCCCGGCGCGCAGCCCGGCCAGCATCGCCTCGCCCTCGGCGTCGAGCACGACCGGCACGCCGCGCTCGCCGAGCTCCTTGACCAGGCGGGCGTAGAGGTCGTCTCCGGCGCCCGGCGGCAGGCTCCCGGCGAGCACGCAGAGCTCGGCGCCCTCGGCCAGGTAGCGCAGTCGGGCGACGAAGGCCTCGACCTCCTCGGCGCTGACCGCCGGGCCGCGCTCGTTGATCTCGGTCTGCTCGCCCGAGGTAGGGTCGATCACCGCGAGGTTGATCCGCGTCTCGCCCGCGATCCGGGTGAAGTCGGTGAGCACCGCTTCCTCGCGCAGCTGCTCGAGCAGCCTGGCGCCGGTCGGGCCGCCGGCGAACCCGGTCGCGATCACCGGCCGGCCGAGCAGCTTCAGCGCCCGCGCCACGTTGATCCCCTTACCGCCGGCCAGGGTGCGGCTCTCGACCGCCCGGTGGCGGTGGCCGAGCCGGAAGTTGGGGACCGCGACCGTCCGGTCGATGGCGGCGTTGAGGGTTACCGTGAGGATCATCGTGAGAAGCGCCTCATCACTACTGCCCCAACCAGTATCACGCAAACCGCGATCGCGATCGGAATCGGGTTGGAGCCGATGAAGCTGCGCACGCGATCGGAGACGCTCGCCTTCGGCAGGTCGCGCCCGGCCCGCAGCGGCACGCTCGCCGCCGGCATCCCGGCCACGTACACGGTCGCCCTGCCGAGCCGCTGGCCGCGCTCGATCGGCCCCTCCACTTCGCGCGGCGCGCGCACCGAGGTGCTCAGCCGCTGACCGCGCCGCAGGCCGACCGTCACCCCGCGGGCGGCGCGCAGCGCCAGCTCCCCGCCGGCGTAGCGGACGTCGGGACTGGCGAGCTCCTCGCCGGCCCGGATCGGCCGGCGGCGCTCGTACTGGCCGAAGCCCCAGCGCAGCAGGTCGATGTTGTCGCGGAAGCGGTCTTCGTCGGTCGGCGCCCCGATCGCGACCGAGATCAGTTCGGCGCCGCGGCGCCGCCCCGAGCCGACCAGGACGTAGAGGGCGCCGAAGGTGTGGCCGGTCTTCACGCCGGTCACCCAGGGGGCCATGTCGAGCAGCTCGTTGATCGTCTCGATCCGCCGCGGCGGGTGGACACTGCGCAGCACGGCGCTGCGCGAGGCGGCGATCCGGGCGAAGGCCGGGATGCGCAGCAGGTGTTGGGTCAGCGTCGCCAGGTCGCGGGCGCTGGAGTGGTTGCCGCGCTGGTCGAGCCCGATCGGGTTGGCGTAGTGCGTGTCGGCCAGGCCGAGGGCCGCCGCGTAGCGGTTCATCTGGCGCACGAAGCGCGGCACCGAGCCGGCCGCGGCGCGGGCCAGGTCGTAGGCGGCGTCGTTGCCACTGCGCAGGATCAGGCCGTAGAGCAGGTCGCGCACGCTGATCCGCTGGCCGGGACGCAGGTTGAGCAGCGACTCGCCGTATTCGGCGTCGTATGGCGCGGCGCGCACGATCCGGTCGAGCGGCAGCTCGTGCAGGACGACGTAGGCGGTCATCAGCTTCGTCGTGCTGGCGATCGGCAGCTTGCGCGCAGCAGCGTGGGAGACCAGCACGTCGCCGTCGCGGGCATCGATCAGGGCCCAGGCGCGGGCCTCGACCGGCGGGCCCTTCCTCGACGCGGCAGCCGGGGAGACCGGCAGCAGGGCCAGCGCCAGGATCGCGACCAGGACCGCGCCGATTCGGCGCGAGCTCACCGAAGCTTGAGCTTTTCGCCCGCGATCAGGATCTGCGGGTCGACTTCGGGGTTGAGTTCGACGATGCGCGCCACCGACAGGCCGAACTGGTGCGAGATGGAGATCAGGGTGTCGCCGCTCTTGACCACGTAGGTGGCCGGAGCGTGGGACCGCTGCGGGGCGGCCTGGTGGGCGGCCTTGCCGTGATGGCGGTGGCCGCCCGAATTGCCCGAGTCGCTGCCGCCGAGCGTGCTGCCGATGACGACGACCAGCAGCACGAAGGCCGCGACCAGCGCGGCCGCGGCGGCGACCCGGGCGAATGCGGAGGACGGCTTGCTCAGCCTTTGACCTTGGACTTCAGCGCCGAGCCGGCGGAAAAGCGCGGCACCTTGCCACCCGGAATCGTGATCCGCTCGCCGGTGCGGGGGTTGACGCCCTGACGGGGACCGCGCTCGGCGACGTGGAACTTGCCGAACCCGGTGAAGCTGACTTCTCCGCCGCCGCTCAGGGTGTCGGTGATCGCCTCGAGCACGGCGTCCAACGCGTCGCCCGCGGCTTTCTTGCTGCCCAGTCGCTCGTCGCCTGCAAGTTGGTCCAGAAACTCAGCCTTTGTCACGTGGAAGCTCCTCCATCAGGGGTGGTTGAAATCCGCCGCAATCTAACACCGGAAACGGCGTAAAAGCGCTTGGGACTCAGGATCCGGCGACCGTCATCGCCGCGATCAGCAGGGGCGGCGTGCTCACCGACCCGCCGAACGGCACCCAACGGGCCTCGGTGCCGGCCGCGCTCACCGCTCGCAGCATCGAGACCAGATCGCTGGCGATCGTGAACTCGCGCAGCGGCTCGGCCAGCTCGCCGCCGCGGATCGCCCGCCCCGAAGCGCCGACCGAGAAGACCCCGGTGACCGGGTTGACGCCCGAGTGCAGGCCGGCGACGTCGTCGATGAAGACGCCGTCGCCCGCCTCGGCGAGCAGCTCCTCGGTGCCCAGCGTCCCCGGGGCGACGACCAGGTTGGAGGTCGAGACCGAGGGCAGCGTGCGGTAGCCGCCGCGCCCCGCGTTGCCGGTCGAGGCGGCGCTGCCGCGGCGCGCCGTGTAGGTGTCGTAGAGGTAGGTGTGCAGGGCACCGCCCTCGACCAGCGCGGTGCGCCGGTGCGGCACGCCCTCGCCGTCGAGCGGGGCCGAGCCGAAGCCCTCGGGGTCGAGTCCGTCGTCATGGAGGACGAAGGCCTCGCCGGCGACCTGCTCGCCGAGGCGTCCGGCGAGCGGCGAGCGGCCGCGCTGCACGGCGCTCGCCGCAAGCGCGTTGCCGAGCAGCAAGACGAAGCTCGAGGCGACGGTCGGGTCGAGCAGCACCGGACAGGAGCGCGAGGCCGGCTTGCCGGCGCCGATCATCGCCGTGGCGCGCTGCGCCGCCTCGCGGCCGATCGCCTCGGGGTCGAGCGCGGCGGGGCCGCGGCCGAGGCCGAAGCCGAGTCCCGTCTCCCGCGCCCCCTCGCCCTCCGCCAGCGCCTGGGCGTAGCCGTAACAGCTGGAGGTCTCGTACTCACCGTCGATCCCCCGCGAGGAGACGATCGCGACCCGCTCCCGCGAGTCGGCGTAGACCGCCTGCTCCACCCCGGCGACCCGATCGTCGGCACCGAGCGCGGCCCGCTCAATCGCCAGAGCGACCTCAGCCACCCGATCAACCCCCCACTCCCCGAGCGACGCATCCGTCAGCACCAACTCGGAGGGCGGTTCCGGTGCGCCTTCTCCCCCGATATCGGGGCTAAGGCGCACCGGAAGCTCGGGGGGGGCGGCGTAGGGGTCCTCGTCGGCGATTTGGGCGGCGCCGGCGGCGCGCTCGGCGAGGGAGGCGATTCCGGCTGGCGAGAGATCGGTGCCGTGGGCGTAGCCGACGCGCCGGCCGATCCAGGCGCGGACGCCGATCCCGCGTTTGGTCGCCGCGGTCAGGCTCTCGACCTCGCCGCCGTGGGCGCGCACCTCGCGCTCGGAGTCCTCGGAGGCGTAGGCCTCGGCGTCGGAGGCGCCCGCCGCCAGCGTCGCCTCGACGGCGCGCCGCGCGCTCTCGATCAAACCTCCGTCCCCCCGACCGTCATCGCGGCGATGCGCACGTGTCCCTGGCCGGTGCCGACCGGGACTTTCTGGCCCGCCTTGCCGCAGACCCCGGTCTTCATCTCGAAGTCGTTGCCGACCGCGTCGATCGCCGCCAGCGCCTCGAGGCAGTTGCCGATCAGAGTCGCACCGCGACAGGGCCGGGTCACCTCGCCGGCCTCGATCAGATAGCCCTCGGAGACGCCGAAGACGAAGTCGCCGGTCGCCGGGTCGACCTGGCCGCCGGCGAAGGAGACCGCGTAGAAGCCGCGCTCGACATCGGCGATGATCTCCTCGGGCGTCGGCTCGCCGGGGGCGATGTAGGTGTTGGTCATGCGCGGCACCGGCAGGTGACGGAAGCTCTCGCGGCGCCCGTTGCCGGTCGACGCGGCCCCGGCGCGACGCGCGGTGAGCCGGTCGTAGAGGTAGGCCGTCAGCCGGCCGTCCTCGATCACCATCGTCTTCTGCGTCGGCGTTCCCTCGTCGTCAATCGCGTCGCTGCCCCACTCGCCCGGCATGCGGCCGTCGTCGTAGGCGGTGAGCAGCGGCTGGGCGACCGCCTCGCCGAGCTTGCCGGTGTAGACGCTGGCCCCCTTCTGCACGTGGTCGGCCTCGAGGCCGTGGCCTGTCATCTCGTGGAAGAGGACGCCGCCGAAGCCGCCGCCGACGACGACCGGCATCGAGCCGGCCGGGGCGGGCACCGCGTCGAGCAGGGTGAGCGCCTTGCGCCCGGCGGCGGCGGCGATCGCGCCCGGGTCGTCGTCGAAGAGCTCGAAGCCGCGGTGGCCGCCGAGGGTCTCGGCGCCGGTCTCGACCCGATCGCCGCGGCGGGCCACGGCCTGGGCGCCGATCCGCACCCGGGTGCGGTCGTCGCCGGCGAACAGGCCCTCGGAGTTGGCGACCGTCACCTGGCGCCGGACCTCGGCATAGGAGGCCATGAACTGGGCGATCTCCGGCCCGGCGCCGCGACCGCGCTGGTCGAGCTCGCGCAGCAGCGCCGCCTTGCGCTCCGCCGGGACCTCGGCCGGCGGCTGCTCGATCGGGAAGGGGGTCGTGGACCGCGCCTGCAGCGGCCGCGGCTCGGCCCGCCCGGCGCGCAGCGCGGCCGCGGCCTCGCCCGCGGCCCGCTCGAGGTCGTCGGGGTCGAGGCCGTCGACGTGGGCGAAGTAGGTGGTGCCGCCCTCGACGACGCGCACGCCGGCGCCTTCGCCGGCGCCCGACTGGACCGATTCGACCCGCGACTCGTCGATCGCCAGGGTCATCCCGCCGCTGCGTTCGGCGAAGACCTCGGCGAGCTCGCCGCCGTGGGCGAGCGCCCGGCCGAGAACGCGCTCGGCCAACTCGCGGTCGATCAGCTCGGTCACGATCGTGGCCGCTTCCCTGCAACCTCGATCAGGCGCCCGGCGGTGACGAAGAGCTCGCCGCCGATGAGGGTGTCGGCGGCGTGGTCGCTGGCCCGCCCACCCGCGTAGTAGAGGCGGGCGAAGGGCCGCCGCGAGACGCGGCGCCGGCGCATGTAGGCGGCCGCCTCGTCGGCGTAGCCGGAGACCCGGTCGAACAGAACGCGGTGCGGCTTAGGCGGCATCGAGATCCGTCCCGTCTCCCCCGTCCGCCAGATCGCGCAGGACCGAGCGCATGTCGAAGTGCAGCAGCGAGGCGAGCGCGAAGCGCTCGGTCACCGCCACCGCGGCAAGGCCGGCGTGGCGCACGGCGAAGACCTCGCCCTGCTCGGTGGCGATGTGGAGCCGCTCGACCGGCCCCTCGCCGGCCCGGTCGGCGACCGCGAGCAGCGTCGCGGCGTCCTCGCGCCAGCGATCCGGGTGGCCGCTGGCGGCCAGCACCGTGCCGTCGCCGGCGAGGATCGCGGCGCCGCGCAGGTCGGGCGACATCTCGGTCAGATAGGCGAGCGCGGCCTCCGCCGCCTCGCCGCTCACCGCACCGCTCATCCCAACGTCGGCCATCTCGGCCAAAATACCGGCCCGTGTCACTGGCCCGCGCCTCCTGGATCACCGTCGTCGCCATCTGCGCGGTCGCCGCGGTCGCCTTCGCCTTCAACGGCTACAGCGGTTACGCGATCACCCTGGTCGCCGTCGGCCTCGCCGCCGCGGTCAACCTGCTGCCCTCGCCCTAACCCGCCGCCGACGGGCCGATATGTCAAGGCATCCTTGACATATCGGCCCGTCGACCCCGCGTCAGCCGGCGCGGAAGGGGCCCTGGCGGGCTTGATCGGGATCGCGCAGGGAGGTCTCGGGCTCGGCGTGGATCAGGACTTCGGCGCCGCGGATCGACGCCTCGATCTCGTCGCGCATCGCGTGGGCGAGCTCGTGGGCACGCTCGAGGCTGGTGCCGGAGCGGTACTGGACGTGGAGGTCGATGTAGCGGCGGCTGCCGGCCCGCCGGGCGCGCAGCTTGTGGTAACCAGCCACCTCGGGGGTGCGGGCGGCGGCAATCGCCGCCTCGATCCGGTCCATCTCCTCGTCGGGCAGGGCTTCGTCGACCAGCACGCCGGAGGAGCGGCGCACGATCCTGATGCCGGCGGTGACGATCGCGCCGGCGACGATCAGCGCGGTGATCGAGTCGAAGGCGGCGTCGCCGGTGACCTCCACGACGGCGAGACCGACCAGCACCCCTGCCGAGGTCATCGCGTCGGTGCGCAGGTGGGCGGCGTCGCCCTCGAGGGCGGGCGATTCGTGGGCGCGCGCCTGGCGGGCGAGGACCGTGGAGACGGCGAGGTTGGCGAGCACCGAGAAGCCCATCACCGCGATGCCGACGCCAAGCGAATCGACCGTGGCGCCGACGACCAGCCGATGGGTCGCCTCGTAGACGATGATCCCGGCGCCAACGAGGATCAGCAGGCCCTCGATCGTCGCCGCCAGGCTCTCGACCTTCTCGTGGCCGTAGGGGTGCCCGGCGTCGGCCGGCTCGTCGGCCTTGCGCACCGAGACGAAGGCAACCACCGAGGCGACCAAGTCGATCAGCGAGTGGACGGCCTCGGTGACGATCGCGATCGAGCCGGTGATCGCCCCGGCGGCCAGCTTGATCGCGATCAGCAACGCGTTGGAGGCGATCGAGAGCGCCGCCGCGCCGCTCTTGGTGCGGATCATCGCCCGCTCGTCGCCGCCTCGCCGGCGCCGAGGTGCCGCGCCAGCAGCCGCGCGGCGTGGCCGCGGTGGCTGATCGCGTTCTTCTCCGCCTGGCTCAGCTCGGACATCGTGCGCGGGTCTCCGGGGCCGGTGTCGTCGGGGACGAAGGCCGGGTCGTAGCCGAAGCCGCCCTCGCCGCGCGGCTCGGCGATCAGCCGGCCCTCGCAGCGAGCCTCGAAGAGGTGCTCGCCGCCGTCCTCCTCGACCAGCGCCAGGGCGCAGTGGTAGGCGGCGCGGCGGTCCTCGCCCGCCTCGGCCACCTCGCGCAGCAACTTGTCCAGGTTCTCCTCGTCGGTCGCGTCATCGCCGCCGTAACGCGCCGAGTGGATGCCGGGCCGGCCGCCGAGCCCGATCGCCTCGATCCCCGAGTCGTCGCCGATCGCCGGCTCGCCGGTGGCGACGTGGGCGGCGCGCGCCTTCTCCAGCGCGATCTCGGCGAAGGAATCGCCGTCCTCGGGTGGCAGGCGGACGCCGGCCGGCAGCGGCTCCAGCTCGACGCCGGGCAGCAGTTCGGAGAGCTCGCGCAGCTTGTGCTTGTTGGCGGTGGCGAAGATCATGCGGCCGTATCCACCAGGTACTACCCGCCTGTGGCCCGCTCCTGCACCTGGCGCAGGCGCGAGATGCCCATCTCGGCGAGGCCGAGCAACTCGTCGAGCGAGGCGCGCGAGAGCGGCGTGCGCTCGGCCGTCGCCTGCACCTCGACCAGGCCGCCGTCGCCGGTCATCACGACGTTGGCGTCGACCTCGGCGTTCGAGTCCTCGCCGTAGTCGAGGTCGCAGAGCGCTCGCCCGTTGACCATCCCGACGCTGACCGCGGCGACCGAGCCGCTGAAGGGCAGCTGCTCGAGCTGGCCGGCGTCGACCAGCTTCTGACAGGCGAGCTTCAGTGCGACGTAACCGCCGGTGATCGCCGCGCAGCGGGTGCCGCCGTCGGCTTCGAGCACGTCGCAGTCGACGTAGACGCTGCGTTCCCCAAGCTCCTTGAAGTCGACGACTACGCGCAGCGCTCGCCCGATCAGGCGCTGGATCTCGACCCCGCGCCCGTCCTGCTTGCCCTTGGCGATGTCGCGCGACTTGCGCTCGCCGGTCGAGGCGGGCAGCATCGCGTACTCGGCCGTCACCCAGCCCTTGCCGCGGCCCGCCATCCAGCGCGGCACGGTGCCGTTCACCGAGGCGGTGCAGATCACCCGCGTTCGTCCGATCGAGATCAGCGCCGAGCCGTCGGCCGAGTCGACGAAGCCGGGGTCGATCGTCACCGGCCGGATGTCGGCGGGAGCGCGGTCGTAGCTGCGCGAGGCGGGCATCGGCGCGAGTCTGTCACGGCGTGGCGCACGATGCAGCGAGGCCGGGAAGACCGGGAAGGGCCACGGGCGACCGCGGCCCTTCCCGCCCACTGGGGTAGCCCTTGGCGCCTGGCTGGGGGACGGCGCCTCGAGAGCTTGCGCGAGCAGCATAGGCATCTGATCGCTTATCAGTCAAGTAATTTTCAACTAGTGGAATAAGTAATCTGCCGTTTACGCTCGGGGCACCACGCGCAGGCCGCGCTGGGCGAAATGGGAGTCGAACGCGAACGCCTCCTCTCCCCCGTCACGCTCGATCAGCGCGAAGGACGTCGCGTCGACGTAGCTCCAGCGCTTGTCCTCGTGGCGCTCGAGGATCTCCCAGGCGCGTTCCTCCGTCGGCCGGTCGAGGTGGACGAGGTCGATCGCCCCGCCGCCGCGGAAGCGCCGCCCCCACTCGATCGCCTCGCCGCGACCGACGCGCACCATCAGCGCCGTGTAGGTCTCGGCGAAGACGTAGTTCGAGGTGAAGAGGGCGACGCCCTCGGCGATCAGCTCGCCCAGCGCCTCCCGTGCCCGCTCGTGCTCGGCCTCGGCCGAGTTGCGCAGCGCGACGAAGGCGCTGGTGTCGATGAAGACCGACTTCATGGCCCGTAGAGGTCGGCATCGAGGCTGGCGACGCTGGTGCCCCGGCGGCCCTGCCCCGGCGCCTCGTCGACGAGGTAGCTGAGCAACGGATCGGCGCCGCGGTCGACGACCCGCGCCCGCTCGGCGTCGATCAGCTCGCGAACGACCGCGGCGATGCTCCCCGCCTCGCCGGCGCGCTGCTTCAGCCAGCGGTACTGACCCTCGTCCAGATATAGCTGCGTCCTGTGCCTCATGCTGTAATACAGCCTACGCCCCATCCCGGACGGAATCCATCCCACCGGCCCCCGCACCGAATCGCCCAGCCCACCCAGCACGGGGATGGCGGCGGGAGCGGCCCGCCCGGGCCGCTCCACCTCCAGCCTCATTTGAACGCCACCTTGTCGACCGCTTCCTTGATCTTGTTGACGATCACGTCGGCCAACTCGGTGCCCTGCTTGCCGTTGAACCCCTTCATCGCCGCGACCATCCCGACCATCAGCAGCGAGACGAGCAGGATCAGGCCGACGTACTCGACCGTCCCCTGGCCGCGGTCGCCGGCAAGCGAGCGAATCGCCCGCACCCGCGTCTCCACTGCGGCGTGCAGGTACCCCATCACCATGTAAAGCATCGAACGCCTCCTTGTTCGCGATTGCGAGGCCGATGCTCACCGGCTCAGGCGCACGGAACAAGACGCGGACGTGCCAATTTTGTGTCTTTTCTCTCCCCTACCCCACTCGGGGAGGCCCCCTACTGCCCCTGCGCCGTAAACGAGAGCGTCCCCACCGCTTCCCCCGCCTCGAACACCGGCGCTTCGTTCTGCGCGAAGGCCGCGTTCAGCGCATCGGCGGTTGAGCCCTGAAGCCCCAGTCCGATCCCCGAGTCGGAGATCGTCCGCGCCTTGGGGTCGGAGGAGACGACTCCAGGCGATGCGGAGAAGACCCCGATCCGCCCCTGCTTTCCTGGAAAGGCGGGGGTCGGCTCGAGATCTACTTCGGCGCTTGTTTGCCCGGCTCCCACTTCGAGCCACAGCTCCTGCCAGAAGACCTGTCCGCCGCCCAGCTGCAGGGCTTCGATCGTCCCGCCTGTCCGCAGCGTGCCTTCCGATCCGTCGGGGGCCAGCTGCCCGCCGATCGCGATCGGCATCGTGAAGGTGGTTCCCAGGTGTTCGGCGGGATGGATCGGGTTCAGCGCGACGAAGCGGGAGGCGAGCTTTGCCGCGAAGCCGGAGTCAAAGACCAAGGTCGCCCTGCCGCCTTCTTCGATCGTCTCCAGTTGGGGCTGGGCGTTCAGGACGAGCTTGCCGAGGGGCTGGTGGGCGTAGAAGGGGAGCTTGGGGCGGAGCTTCTTGTTGAGGCGGGTGGCGAGCTTGGCGGTCAGGGTCAGCTTGGTGGCGATGAACTTGGTGCCGAAGCCCGCCCTGCCCGCCGATGTCTTCTTGGCGGCGGCCACCTTCAGCTGGGAGCCCCCCACCTTGGCGATCAGCGGGGTGGGCTTCGCCTTGACCCTGATCTCTCGCAGGGGGACCTTCTTTCGCTGGTTGGAGAAGACGAGCGTGCCCGCCGCGTTTGCCTGGCCCTTGCCCAGCGTGGGGTCCATGTGGCCGGCGTCGATTCCAAGCAGGATCGCCCCTGCCTTGCGGGTCGCTCCTTCGGAGCCCGTGAGCTTGACTTCGTCATCGTGCAGGAAGCGGGCGAAGCGCTTGTCGAGGGAGAGCTTCAGGGAGCCCGATCCCAGGGGGTCGTATTTGGCCTGGGCGCTCGGGGCGAGGGCCAGGCCCAGGGCACAGAGCCCCGCCAGGGCGCTTGCAATGGTCGTCTTGCTCATCTTCTGCTCTCCTCTCATCTATTCCTTGACGCCGCATGACTTGTTGACGGCGATGCCGACGCTCTTTTGCCCGGCGAAGGCAAAGCTGGCGTAGGCGAGCGGGAAGGAGGTGCGCTTGGCGTTGCCCGGGGCCGGGCAGGCGGCGTTGAAGTAGGAGAGCTGCTGTCCCTTGAAGGTGTATTTCCTTCGCAGGGTGAGCTTGATGCGGTCCAGGTAGCCCCATTCGCCCAGGGCCTGGGGCAGGGAGGCGTGAAGCTCGGTGCCGTAGGGGCCCTTGGAGACGTGCCTTATCGAGAAGGGGATCACGAATGAGGAGTTGAAGGGGTGGGAGGTGAAGATCTGGGCCAAGACGGCGGGTCTTCCCTTGCTCTTGCCGTTGAAGATCGAGAGCCGTCCCTGGGTGCGGTAGGCGCCCTGGTCTGGCAAGACGATGTTTGCCCAGAACTGCCCGGAGCCGATCAGCGCTTCCCCGCAGGCAGATAGCGCCCTTGAGGTGGTGGCGGGCTGGATGCGCGATACCGGGCAGGTGGGCAGGCCCCTGGATTGCAGCAGGCCGTGGCGGTTTACCTCGATCCTCAGTTCCCGCAGCTGTGGGGGGATGCCGCCCCTGGCGCTTTGCAGGTGCCCGGCGATAAAGACCGCGATCGGGGCCGGTTTGGCTCTGGGGAGCTTGTAGGGCTTTACCTGGGCCAGGGCGCTGATCTGCAGGCCTTCGGATCGCACGGTCACCGCGAGGGCGACTCCTCCCATGGTGAGGAGGAGCGCCCCTGCCAAAGCCAGGGCCCCCGCCCGGCGGCTCACCGCTTGTGGGCCTTGTGCTTCTTGTGGTGGGCCTTGCGGCAACCGGTCGGCTTCACAACGGGGTTGAAGTCATGGGTCTTGCCGTTGTGCCCGGTGAAGGCGGCGATCGCTCGGTGGGGTGCCGCGCAGAGGTTGGTCGAGTTTTCGAAGAGCCCCTTCTTGGCGCCTGAGAAGTCGAAGACCGCGGCCGAGACCGGGGCGTCGGGGACCGATTCGAAGGTGGTTCTGAGCTTGCCCTTGACCGAGTCGATCCGCCCGTCGAGCACCACGTCGATCTCCCCGGAGTGAAGCGAGGCGACCACGTCGGGGAGTTCGTGTTCGGAGGAGCGCAGGTAGACCGGGCCGGTCAATGCTTCGGAGAGGATCGGGGTGTAGGCCTTGGCTTTGCCGTAGATCGAGCCGGGGGGGCACTTTTCGCCCGGGACATTGCCCGCCTTGAACTGCACCCGGGTGCAGATCGTCTTGAAGTGGGCGTTGTCGATGAACTCCGAGTGCGGCAGGGTGACCTGGGCGCGCTCGATGCCCGCTTCGCCGATCCCGTGCATGCGAAGCACGGCGTGAAGGGCGGGGTTGCCGCCGCGGCGGGTCGCTCCCCTGAGCTTCAGCGAGAGCTTTGGCTTGAAGGGCAGCGCCGAGCAGTCGGCTGCCTGGTAGCGGGTGGCGACGGTCACCGGGCGGTCGTCTGCTTCTGTGGCGAAGTTGGTGCCCGATCCCAGCAGGGTCGAGGCGGTCGAGGTCGGGTTGCAGCCGGTCGGGTTGATCGCGAAGTTAGGGCGATCGACGTAGGCGCGGATGTCGCGGAGGCGCACCGGGATGCCGTCGACGATGTGGGGGATCGGGTCCGATCCGGTGGCGTCGACGAAGACTTCCCCGGTTTCGGGGTCAACCCTCAGCGCCTGGCGGACGACCACGGTGCCGACGTCGAAGGGGCCGACCACCGCCGGGGTGATCGCGACGATCGAGATCGCGCTGCCGTGGTAGGGGCCGGCGAGGTAGACCGAGCCGGGCACGTAGGTGAGCGCCGAGCCGACCCCGACCCCGACCAGGGAGTGGCCGATGTCAGATGCCGCCGGGCAGGAGGGGTCTGCGATCTCCGCCCGGCCGCCGCCTGAGACTCGTTCGCGACTGAGCGCCTGACTGATGCCCGCCTCCGAGCAGAAGGGGATGCCCGCCAGCTTGGCGGCGACTCCCGGGGGCAGCTTGATCGAGAAGTGGGTGATCTCCTGTTCTGCGTCGGTGCGGAAGAGGCGCACGTTGAAGGGGGAGAAGCGACCCGCGGCGTTGTTGATGCTCCCCGCGATCAGCCCCGGCTTGAAGGGCGGCGTGCCGCCCGTGGGGCATTCGCCGCCTTCGGAGCCGTGTTCGATCTGGAAGGAGGCGGTTCTTTCCACCGGGGTGCTCGATGAGAAGGGGGTCAAGAGCGCCGTGGTCTTGTATTCGCCGCAGGCCTGCGGCGTTGAGAGCGGCGCCCTCGCTCCTTCTCTGAAGTGCAGCTTGAATTCGGAGAAGGCCAGTGGCGGCAGGTCTTCGAAGGTGGTCGTGATCTGCCCGGTCGACTGGTCGAATTCGATCTTGCCCGCCTGCTTGAGCAGGAAGCCGCGTTCTGGGGCTCTGCCGACCATGTACATGGCGCCGAGGGTGCCGAAGCGATTCGTATAGGGCGCCGCCAGGTAGAGCGCCCCTTCGATCGGTTCTTCGAGCAGCGGGGTGTGGACGATCAGCGAGCCGATCTTCGAGCCTTCGGGGCAGTTTTCGCCCGCTTTGGAGTCGAGCTGTTCGGCCTTGTATTGGGCCTCCGAGCAGGTGCCGACGCCCGACGCGAAGGAGGGGTTGATAGTCAGCCCTTCGGGCAGCGTGACCGCGACCTTCTCAGGCTCGGTTTCCGCGATCCCGTGCGGGGAGGTGAGCCCGTCGTTGTGGAGCTTCAGGGTGAAGTCGAGGCCCGAGGGGTTGGTCGCCAGCCTCGATGTCGGCTGCGAGGAGAGTTCGGGGTTGAAGGGCACCCCGGCGCAGCCGCTCATCGGCTGGGGCTGATCGGCGGCGTTCAGCGCTTCGACCGTTTCGGAGTCGTAGTGGGTCGGTTCCTGCACCGAGTCGACCGAGACCGTGGTCTTCGGCGCTTCCCCGCAGGAGGCCGGCAGGGTGAGGAAGGCCTTTTCGGGGGCGGTGGAGGGCACCGGTTGGCCGCCGACGCCGTTTTCTTCGGCGGCGAGCTGGCCGCGCCTCGCATCGTTATATTCGGCGGCGGGCACGCCCCAGATCGTCTCGGTGATTTCGCTGACTTCGACCGGCGCGTTTATCGCCGCGAAGTGGATGCCGTAGCCCGATTCGGTGTTGACCGAGACCGGCTGCAGGGAGGTCAGTTCGACCCCGGAGAAGGCGAGCTGGGCCGTGATTCCCGGCGGCGGGGCGAGGTTGTATACGGGGAGCTTGATTTCCGCGCCCAGAATGCTCGGCGACGTCGTGTGGATCAAGCCCACCTGAGTCTCGACCGGGCAGGCCGGCAGCACGCCCTCGAACAGCTTTCGCGGGCAGGTGGGGATCGCCTGCGGATCTCCGCTGAAGCCCGGCGGCAGGTCGACGATCACGTTGCGCATCTGCCCGCCTTCAGTCGTGCCGTCGGGGTTGGTCTTCAGCTTGAAGTGAACGACGAAGCTCGCCGGGTGAGAACCCGCCTGGGTGTCGATCGTGCCGTCGGCGTTGCGGGCGGTGACCGTGACGCTGCCGGGTTCGATGCCGAAGTCCGCACGGGCGGCCGCGGGGACGAGCAGGGCGATGAGCAGGGCCGCCAGGGCGGAGAGTGTCTTCGCGGTCCTCACTTGGCACCTCCATGGTTGGGCTTGGCGGCTCGCTTGCCGTGGCGCTTTTGCCTTCCGTGCTTCTTGCCGTGCTTGTGGGCGTGGCGGGAGTGCTTCTTCTTATGCCTCTTCTTCTTGTGCTTCTTGGCCTTGGCTTCCCTGGGGTTGCCCGGGCCTTCGAAGGAAGAGGAGCTCGGGGTGGCGTCGTTGGGCGCCGAGACCGGCGGCTGGCAGGCTTCGCCCTGGCATTCGGCGCGGGAGATTTCGGTTTCCGCCCCGATCCCGCCTTCCACCCGGGCGTCGTAGAGGTCATAGAGGTCGTCTCTGTCTTTGAGCGCCAGCTGGTCGCGGGTGGTGAAGAAGACGTTCTGACCGCTCGGGTCCATGGTCACGAAGTTGGAGTCCGCGGTGCCGGTCCCGGCCGAGATCAGCCGCACGCAGCCGCCTTCGGCGAACTGCGATTCGCAGTCGCCGACGCCGCTCGGCTCCCACTGATAGACGTCTTCGACCCCGGCGTTTGAGTCGGCTGGCACGATCGAGTCGCGGCTGTCGAAGAAGAGGCGGCCCTGGTCGGTCAGGTAGCGGGGCTGGAGCTGTGTTTCTCGTCCCTGCAGCGAGGGCAGCCGCAGGAAGGTCCTCCCCAGCGGCCGCTCGCCCGAAGGGTTGCACGAGGCGCAGAGGAGCTTGCCGGTGGCCGAGTCATAGAGGAAGGCCTCCTGGCAGGGCACCTGTTTGAAGACGTTCGTGCCGGAGATTTCTTCGCAGGGCCCGGTGCTGTCATAGCCGCTCAGCGGCGCCACCGAGAGGAAGGCGAGATAGCGCCCATTCGGGCTCGCCTCGGCGGTGCGTTCGTAGGGAGGTTTCCAGTCACCGCCGCCAAATTGCGGATTGTCTTTGGTGGACAGCCGCGCCACGAAGCGCGTCCCTTCGCCCTGCCCCCAGGCGTAGAGGTTGTTCTTGCCTTCTTCGGCTCCTTCGCCGCGTTCGTTGGGCGCTTCGTCGAGCACTTCGGTGTCGACGAAGTAGACGTGGGTTAGCTCTTCGCTTTCGCCCACGACCCCCTGGAAGCCGCCCTTGCCCTGGGTCAGGTCTTCGGTTGGTTCTCCTTCTTCGTCGAGGTAGTGCAGGTGCCCGTTGGCGAGCAGCACCGCCGAGCCGTCCTTGGCCGCGACGAGGAACTCGCCCGGGTCGGGCACCCCTTCGGTCTCGATCTCCCTGGTGGCTTCGCCGCCTTCGCGCACATAGACCTGTCCCGCTTCGTCGGAGAAGAAGGCCCTGGCGCCGTCTTCAGAGATCGGGTGGGTGCTGGGCGCTCCGAAGGAGGCGCCGGGCTGGGTTTCGGAGTTGCCCGGCATCACGTTGACCAGGGAGATCCCGCCTTCGTGCCATTCATAGAGGTTGTCCTTTTCCTTGCCGCCGTCGACCGCAGCGGGGGCGAAGGCGGTTCCTTCGCTGAGCGCGTCGTTGGCGCGGAAGAAGATCCGCGAGAGGTCGGCCGAGGCGCCCGCGTATTCGAGTTCGAATTCCGAGGCTGGGCGGTTGAAGGCCTGGCCTTCGGTGAGCAGTGGCGTCAGCGCCGGGGGGTTGCCGCTCGGCTGGGCGTAGATATCTTGGTAGCCGGCGGGTGCCTCAGGGCTGAGCTCTGGGCTTGCCTGGCGAAGCACCCCCTTGCCCAGGTCGGTGGCAAAGGCCTTGTAGCCCTGGCGGCCCGAGCTTCCCAAATGGGTGGGCGTGAGGTTGGTCGTCTGCCAGCCCGAGGAGGTGCGGCGGGCGATGTACTGGTTGGCCAGCAGGGCCGCGTGTTCGGAGTCGAAGGCGCTGCCCTCGTAGACGACCGAGTTGCCGTCGGGAGCGGCCTGCATTGGGAAGTCTTCGTACTTATTTCCCGGCTTACAGGGAGTTCCAAAGGGACAGCTGCTGTTCAGTGGTTCGGCCGGGATCACCTCGCCGCCTCCCTTCTCGACCGGCGAGACGAGCTCGTAGGCGCGCTGGTCGGGCAGGCCGGGGGCCTGCAGCGAGAAGCTGCGGAAGGCCACCGCTTCGCCCGCCGTTTCGCAGAGCTTTTCGGGTTCGGGTTCCGAGCAGTGGCTGGTCGCGACGGCGCGGAAGCGATAGGCGGTGGCCGGGCTCAGCCCGGCAAGAGAAGCGCTCACCGTGACCGCTTTGTTTTCTTCGCCGGCGAAGGCGCCGCCCAGCGGCGATTCCATCGCCCCGGCGAAGCGTTCGCTCGGTTCGTTTTCCTCGTAGGCGGACTCGGTCTCGTACTGGAAGACGTAGCGGGTGGTCGATCCCTTCGGGTTGACCGTGGCCGAGAGCGTGGCAGTGGTCGGCGTCACGTGGGCGACCGTCTCGGCTTCCACCGTCGGCGGTATTTCGGGGGGCTGGGCGAAGATGTAGCCCAGGGCGGATTCGACCAGGGTTTCGGGATAGGAACCTTCGGTAAGTCCGCCTTCGCTGTCGGGGGAACCCGCGTAGAGCACTCCCGCCGGCCTTCCGGCGCTGAACACGCGCGCGGGGTCGAGGGCCATACCGGTGATGTAGCTCCTGTTGGGCGAGATCGCGAAGCTGCTCGTTTCGGTGAACTTGCCTTCGCCGTTGCAGCCGGCGCTCAGCTGGTGGATCCGGCGATTCTTTTCGGAGAAGAAGAAGGCTTCGCCGGTCAGGGGATTGACCGTCAGCGAATAGACGCCGCTGCCGGGCACCTTGAATTCGCAAAGCGGTGCCGCGCCCGGCTGGTGCGGGTCGAGCTTCTGAACGTAGCCGCCTTCGAATTCGGAGACGTAGAGGTTCCCGGCCGCGTCGGCTACGGGCATCGAGGGAAGCTTAGATTCGCCTTCGAATCCCGCCTGCACATCGTGGCTCTGCCCGGCGTAGACGTAGTGTTCGTAGTCGCCGGGACTTTCCGGTTCGAACTCCATCAGGCGGTGGTATTCGCTCACTTCCCCCGAGCCGTTGATCGAGTGCGAGGAGCGGTTGATGTCGTAGACGTAGACGTCCCCGGCGGAGTTGACGGCGAGCGCACCGAGTTCGGCGGAGACCAGCGCGTGCAGCTTTTCGGGGCTTTCCGCGGTGCTCTTGCCCTGATAGGGTTCGGCTTCGCCGAATTCGGCGATCACTTCCGAGCCGTCGGGGGTGTAGGCGTGGATGATCTTTTCGCCTGATGACTGGGCGTTTTCGCCGCCGAACACGTAGACGTAGCCGGTGGTCTGGTCGACGTCTACATCGACCGTGTTGTTGGTGTTGCCTCCAGGCTGGCTTTTGCACACCGGGTGAGCTGCGGCGCCTTCGGGGCCACAGCGTTCTTCGGGTTCGGGGTGGCCCTTGAAGGTCCAGCGCTCACTGAAGCTGCCGTCGGGGTTGTAGCGGGCGATGTGCGCGCTTGGGTACTGGTCGGTCGCCACGTAGACGGTCCCAGCCGGCACCCCCCCGGCTCCGGTGTAGTTGACCGCCATGCCGCCGAGGCCGCCGAGCTGCACTTCTTCGGGCCATTCGGATGACGATTCCTTGTGCAGTTCCCCTGCCTTCCCAGCGAAGTGCCCCACCCCTTCGAAGGCCGCGGAGGCAGATGAGGCGCCGAGTAGCGCCAGGCAGGCGAGCGCCGCGGCCATGGCGCCGAGGAGGGCCGCGGGGCGAGCGGCGTGGGTGGGGCTTTTGACGTGCTTGCTCATCGGGGTTCCTCTCTCCTCGGCGCCTTGGCTTGGGGCTCGCTAGTGGATCGCCAGGCGGGTGGCCTTGCCCTGGCCGGCCAGATGCAGGCTGTAGTGGCCGGGCCGCAGGCGGTTGAGCACCCGCTGCAGGGCGGCTGAGCTGCTCGAGCCGTGGCTCAGGGTGTGACCGGCGCGGTGCAGGCTCCAGCGCAGGCGCTTGCGAGCGCTCTTCTTGGTGCTCTGCACCGTGCACTTGACCTTCTTGCCCTTGACCTTGCAGGTGACCTTGACCTTGCCTGCCGGTCCCTGCTTGCCCTGCGGGCCTGCCGGGCCCTGGGCGCCCGCGGGGCCCGGGGCGCCGTTGGCGCCTGCCTGCCCGGCGGGTCCCTGCGGGCCGGTTGCTCCGGCTTCGCCGCTTGCTCCGGTCGAGCCTTTGGGTCCCTGTGGCCCGGTCGGGCCGGTGACGCCGTTCTTGACGAAGACGGCAGTGACTTCGGTTTCGCCATCGATCGTCGCTTCGCAGGTCTGGGTCCCGGTGTGGCGGCAACCGATCCAGCCGGCGAAGACCGCTCCCGACTGAGGCTGTGCTTCGAGCGTGACAACCGTGCCGCTTTCATAGGCCGCCGAGCATGAGCTGCCGCAGTCGATCGCGCTGTCGGGGGAGGTCGAGACGACGCTGCCTTCGGCGCTGCCGCCGAGGTAGACGGTGAGGCCGGGGGTGATGAACTTGACGTTCAGGGCGCTGTCTTCTTCGAGCGTGAATACACACGGGGAGGAAGAGCAGCCCGCGGCGGAGCCGCTGCCGCTGAGGGCCAGTTCGGAGCCCAGGTCCGGGGTGGCCACGACTTTGACTTCGCTGCCGTTGGGCGCGGTGGCCGGGCAGGCTTGCAGCCCGCCGCCGTCGACTTCGCATTCGACCGTGCCCGAGCCGGCGCCGCTTTCGCTGATCGTCAGGGTGGGCTCGAGGGCGAAGATCGCGGTTGCTTCGAGTTCTTCTTCTTCTTCTTCTTGACTGACCAACGGACATTCCAGGTTGGTTTCGCAACCAAAAAAGAACTTGCTTCCCTTCTGGAGGGTCCATTCGACCAATTCGGAGCCGGTGGCCGGCTTGGCCACCAGGGGAACGCCGTAGAAGCCTTCTCCTTCTTCCAACGCGCCCGGCACGGTTTCGCATGTCCCGGCCTTCGGGCCCGGTGACACGTAGGTACACGCGATCGGCGGGGTGCCGGCTCCGCTTTCGACAATCGTGCCTTCGCTGACGACTTCACCGCTGCCGTTGCCTTCGATATTGACCTTCGCGGTCTGGGCGGCAAGCGCCTGAGCCGCCGGAACAAGCGCGAACGCCGCCGCGACGGCGAGCAGGATTGCAAAGCGACTGCGTAGCGTCGAGAACATCTAGATCTCTCTCCTTGTCCCGTGAGCCCCTCTGCCCACCGCCTCCCTATGGCGGCTTCCTCGAGGCTCGGTTATGTCCCTGTAGTCACCCGATTTCGCAAACGGGCTGGCGGCAGCATAAAAGATTTGGTTTACGAATGCAAGTCAATGTTTTTGTTAAGAAGGAATGCGGCTCCGTAGGGCAGTTTGCAGGCAACGGGGGGAGCGGGGAATAGCCTCCCGGCCCTGCATGCGAGTGCTGGTCGTCACCAACTTCCTGCCCGATGAGGGGGCGCCGCAGCGGGGGCGCTGGGTTCGGGACCAGGTCGAGGAGATGCGGCGCGCGGGGGTCGAGGTGGAGGTGTTCGCGTTCCCGCCGGGATCGCGTCAGTACATCCCGGCCGCCCGGAGGCTGCGGCGACTCCTGCGCGACGAGCGCTTCGACCTGGTGCATGCGCATTACGGGCTGCCGGGGTGGTGCGCGCTGCTGGCCGGAGCGCGGCCGCTGCTGGTCAGCTTCCACGGCACCGACGTGCGCCACCGCGTGGTCGGACCGCTCTCGCGGCGCCTCGTCCAGCGGGCGGACATGGTCGCCGCTGTCTCAAGGGCGCTCTTCGCGCCCGAGGCGGGGCGTCCCGGACTGCCGCGGGTGCCCGGCTCTGCCGTGCTGCCCTGCGGCCCGGACCTGACCCGCTTCCGGCCGATGCCGCGCGCCGAGGCGCGGGCCTCGCTCGGGCTCGTGCCCGACGGCCGTTACCTGCTCTTCCCAGCCAACCCCTCGCGACCCGGGAAGCGCCACGACCGGGCGGCGGAGCTCGCCGCCGCCTGCGACGCGGAGCTGCTTACCGGCGGCGCGATCGAGCCCGAGGCGATGCCGCTCTGGGTCAACGCCGCCAACGCCGTGCTCGTCACCTCCGAGTACGAGGGCTTCGGGATGGTCGCGGTCGAGGCGCTGGCCTGCGACGTGCCGGTGCTCTCGACCCCGGTCGGCATCGCCCCCTACGCGCTCGCCGGCATCGCCGGCACGCTCTGCGCGCCCTTCGACCTGGCGGCCTGGACCGCCGCCGCCCTCCCCCACCTCGACGCCGCCGACCCCCGAGTCGAGGGCGCTGCCCGCGCGTCCACCCTCTCCGCCACCCGCATGGCCGAGCGCACGATCGAGGCCTACCGCGACCTGCTCAGGCCCGCGTAGGCGCCGTCAGGAATCGAGCCCCGGGATCGGCTCGATCGGCAGCTCGCCGTAGAAGGACTCGAGCTCTTCCAGGTCGCGCCTGTCCTGAGGTCGGCCGGCGAGCCGCTTGAAGCCGACGATGCTGCGAAGGCCGGCGAAACGGGCCGGCTGCCCACCGACTTCGGCATCGATCGCCCGCTTGTCGACAGTCTCGTAGTCGAGGGGCGGCAGGCCGCCCCTCATGATGTCGACGATGCCATGCTTGCTGCGGATGCGGATGTGGTGAGCGTCGAGGACGTCGTCGAGATTCAGGGACTTACCGTCATGAAGGCGGGTCGCCTGCACGCGCTCGAGAAAGCGGATGATCGCTTCGTCGGTCTCGCGGCCGTCAGGCACGAGCAGATCGGAGTCCTTGGTCGCCCGCAGAAAGCCGTTGGCTATGACGCTGAAGCCGCCGATCACGACATAACGCAGGCCAACGGCGTTGGCATCGGCCACGACTCCGTCGAGGTCAGGACCAGAAGGCTCGTCCTGGCACATGGCCACCTCGTATAACCGCAGCCAGCAGCGAAACCGCCTGTTGAGAGAGCTTCTGACCGCTGACGATGCGCTCCGACGGCGTCAGCGCCCGTGCGGTCCGCTGGTGGTATTCGCGCTTCTCTGCGTTCAGCCGCGCCCACTCCTCCTCGTTGCCGGGGGCTAGGAGTGGGCGGCTTCGGGCTTTTGTGGCCACGTAGCGAATTGTACGCCCCGCCGGGCCGCTCCGTAATAGATTGATTGCAGTGAGCGACGGGCACACCCAACCCAGCAGCGGCGACCTCAGCGCCCAGGTTGAGATGGCGAAGAAGCGGCTGGAGGAGGCCGCGGCGGCGGCGAGCGTTGCCGAGAAGCGCGTCGCCGCCGAGATCGAGGCGCTGGAGAGCGACCTCGAGAAGGAGCGCGAGGCCAAGGACCGGGTCGTCGCCGAGGCCGAGGGCCGCCTCGCCGAGATCGAGACCCAGACCGCCGCGGCCGAGCAGCGGATCGAGGAGGCGGAGAAGCGCGCCGCCGCGGCCGAGGGCGCGGTCGAGGAGGAGCGGGCGCGCGCCCGCGAGGCGGCGGCCGCCTGGCTCCGCGGTCAGGTCGAGGCGATCCGCCGAGAGGCGCGGCAATAGCGCCAACGGACGAGTTCGACGTCGTCGTCATCGGCGGCGGCGCGGCCGGCCTCTGGACCGCGCTGCGCGCGGCCGAGGCGGGCGGCTCGGTCTGCCTCGTCTCGCGCACGCCGCTCTCGCAGAGCGCCAGCTTCTGGGCCCAGGGCGGGCTCGCCGCGGCGCTCGAGCCCGGCGACTCGCCCGCCCAGCACGCCGCCGACACGATCGCCGCCGGCCGCGGCCTCTGCCGGCCCTCGGCCGTGCAGGTGCTGGTCGAGGAGGCGCCCGAGGCGGTCCGCCAGCTGCGCGAGCGCGGCGTCTCCTTCGACTTAGACGCGGACGGCGCGTTGGCGCTTGGCCTCGAGGGCGGCCACACCCGGCGGCGCATCGTCCACTCCGGCGGCAGCGCCACCGGGCACGAGATCACCTCCAAGCTCGCTGCGATGGTCGCCGCCGAGCCGCGGATCGAGGTCCGCGAGCGCGCCTCGATGCGAGCGCTGTGGAGCGACGGCGAGCGTTGCCACGGCGCGGTCCTCAACGGCAGCCGGGTCGCCGCCGCGGCGACCGTCCTGGCCACCGGCGGCGCCGCGGCGCTCTGGCGGCGGACCAGCAATCCGCGCGGCGCGATCGGCGCCGGGCCGACGATGGCGGCCGCCGCCGGAGCCGAGCTCGCCGACCTCGAGTTCTGCCAGTTCCACCCGACCACCCTGGCCTTGCCCGGCAGCCGCTTCGACGGGATGCTGATCACCGAGGCGGTGCGTGGCGAGGGAGCGACCCTGCTCGACTCGGCCGGCCGCCGCTTCACCGACGAGCTCGCCCCGCGCGACGCGGTCACCGCGGCCGTGCTCGACCGGCTTGCGGCCGACCGCACCGAGGCCGTGATGCTCGACCTGCGCGGGATCGACCCGGCCCGCTTCCCCAACGTCTTCGAGACGCTGGCCGAGGCCGGGCTCGACCCCGCGGCCGACCCGGTGCCGGTCGCCCCGGCCTCCCACTACACGATGGGCGGGATCGCGGTCGACCTCGACGGTCGCTCCTCCCTTCCTGGGCTGTTCGCGGTGGGCGAGTGCGCCTGCACTGGTCTGCACGGCGCCAACCGGCTCGCCTCCAACTCGCTCAGCGAGTGCTTCGTCTTCGGTGGCCGGGCAGCCGCGACGGCGCTGACCGAGACGGCGGCGCCCAACCCGCCCGAGCCGGGCGATTGGCGCTTCCAGCCGCCGAACGAAGAGACCCGCGACGCGGTCTGGGCGCTGGCCGGGCCGATGCGCGAGCCGCGGAAGCTCGAGCAGCTGCGCAGCGACCCTTACCCGCTCGCCGCGGCGACCGCAACCGCCGCCCTTGCCCGCGAGGAGTCGCGCGGCGGACACCTGCGCGCCGACTTCCCCCACGCCGACCCGGCCCTCGACGGCGTCCACCTGGTGCTCAGCGCCGGCGGCGATGTCAGTCGCGAGCAGTGGCGGTAGCGTCAGGGCGTGCTGCTCGGGGTCGACGTAGGCGGGACCTTCACCGACGCCGTCCTCTTCGACGGCGAGCGGCTGCACGCGGCGAAGCTGCCGACGACGCCCGAGGACCAGTCGCGCGCGGTGCTCGACGCCGTGGCCGAGGTGCTGGAGCGCGCGGGGGCCGATGCCACCGAGGTCGACTCCTTCGCCCACGGGATGACGGTCGGCACCAACGCGCTGCTCGAGGAACGCGGCGCCCGCACCGCCCTGATCTCCACCCGCGGCTTCGCCGACCTGCTCGAGATCGGCCGCCAGGACCGGCCCGAGCTCTACCGGCTCTGCGCGCCGAAGCCGGCGCCGTTGGTCGGGCCGGAGCTACGCTTCGAGGCGGAGGAGCGGGTCGGGCCGGACGGCGTGCTCGAGCCGCTCGCCGAGGGCGAGCCCGAGCGCCTCGCCGCCCTGCTGCGCGAGTCCGGCGCCGAGGCCGTCGCGATCTGCCTGCTCTTCTCATACGTCGACCCAAGCCACGAGCGGTGCATCGCCGAGCACCTGCGGCGCGAGCTGCCCGGCGTGCACGTCTCGGCCTCGCATGAGGTCCTGCCCCGCTTCCGCGAGTACGAGCGCACCTCGACCACCGCGATCGACGCCTACCTCTCCCCTCTGCTCGGCCGCTACCTCGCCCGGCTCACCGAGGCCGCTGCCGGCGCCGGGCTGCCGCAGCCGCTGGTCATGCGCTCCTCAGGCGGCGTCGCCACGGCCGGAGAGGCAGCCAGGGCCGGCGCCTGGAGCGTGCTCTCCGGCCCGGCGGGCGGCGCCGTCGGCGCCGGCCTGCTCGCCCGCGCCTCGGGCGACGGCAATGCGCTCGGGCTCGACATGGGCGGCACCTCCTGCGACGTCTGCGTGGTCGAGGACGGCGAGGTGCGGCGCACCGAGTCGCGCACGATCGACGGCCGAGTAGTCCAGCTGCCGATGGTCGACGTGCACACGGTCGGCGCCGGCGGCGGCTCGATCGGCTGGCCCGACCCGGGCGGCGCGCTGCGCGTCGGACCGCGCTCGGCCGGCGCCGATCCGGGCCCGGCCTGTTACGGACGCGGCGGCACCGAGCCCACGGTGACCGACGCCAACCTGCTGCTCGGCCGCCTCGCCGCCGACTCGGAGCTGGCCGGCGGCGTCGCGCTCGACGTCGAGGCTGCGCGAAGCGCCGTTCGCCACCTTGGCGACTCGCTCGGCCTCGGCGAGACCGGGACCGCCGAGGGCATCGTCCGCGTCGCCAACCAGGAGATGGTGCGGGCCCTGCGCACGGTGACGGTCGAGCGCGGCGTCGACCCGCGCCGCTTCGCCCTGATGCCCTTCGGCGGCGCCGGCCCGATGCACGCCGCAGCGATCGCCGCCGAGCTCGGCATCGGCCGCATCCTCTGCCCGCGGGCCGGGGGCGTGCTCTCCGCCCTCGGTCTCTGCGCCTCGGACCGCCGCCGCGACACGACGCGCACGGTGATGCTGAGCGGCGCCGAGCTCAGCGCCGAGCGGATCGCCCGCGAGGTCGACGACCTGATCGCGAACCTCGAGGACGGGATCGAGGGCGAGCCCGAGGTCGTCTACGAGATGCGTTACGCCGGACAGGCCTTCGAGCTACCCGTCCCCGGCTCAACCCGCCCCGACCGCCGCGACCTGGCCGACCGCTTCGCCGCTGCCCACGAGGAGCGCTACGGCCACCGCGACCCCGACGGCGAGGTCGTCCTCGTCCACATCCGCCTGGCGATCGTCGAGACCGGCACCCGGCCACGGCTCGCCGCAGCCACGGGCAACGTCACCGAGGGCGCCAGGCCGGTTCGCTTCGACGGCGCCTGGGTCGAGACCCCAGTCCTGCGCGGCGAGCCGCCCACCGGCCTCGCGCTCGACGGGCCGGCGGTCTTCGAGCTCCCCGAGTCCACCTTCGTCCTCCCACCCGGCTGGCGCGCCGAGGTCGACGAAGCCGGCACGATCGGAGCGCGGTGGACCCGGTAACGCTTCAGGTGACGATCGGCGGCCTGCGCGCCGCCTGCGACGAGATGGGCGCGGCGCTGATCCGCTCCGCCTACTCGGCCAACATCAAGGAGCGCCACGACTGCTCGACCGCGATCTTCGACGCGCGCGGCGAGCTGGTGATGCAGGCCGAGCACATCCCCGTCCACCTCGGCTCGATGCCCGACGCGGTCGCCGCCGTGCTCGGCGAGGAGCAGCGGCCGGGCGACTCGTGGATCCTCAACGACCCCTACCGCGGCGGCACCCACCTGCCGGACATCACCCTGATCTCGCCGGTCTTCGTCGACGGCGATCCGATCGGCTTCGCCGCCTGCCGGGCCCATCACGCCGACGTCGGCGGCCCGACCCCGGGCAGCATGCCCGCCGGTTCGCGCAACCTTGACGAAGAGGGCGTCGTGATCCCGCCGACGCGCGCCGACCCCGACGTCCTCGCCGAGCTCGCCTCGCGCATGCGCTTCCCGCACCAGCGCCTCGCCGACCTGCGCGCCCAGACGGCGGCCAACCGGATCGGCGCCCTGCGCCTCGCCGAGCTCGCCGAGCGCCACGGCGCCGCCGGCCTGCGCGCCGGGATGGACGAGATCCTCGCCTACGCCGAGCGCCGCACCCGCGCCGCGCTCGCCGCCCTGCCCGACGGCACCTACACCGCCGAGGACTTCCTCGAGGCCGCCAACGCCCGCTCCGGTGCGCCTTTGCCACCCACGCCGGGGGAAAGGCGCACCGGAACGGACAGCTGGGACGTGAGGGTGTGCGTCGCGGCGACGATTCGCGGCGAGGCGATCGTGCTCGACTTCTCCGGCACCGACCCGCAGGTCGAGGGCAACCTCAACTGCCCGCTCTCGGTCACCAAGTCCGCCGCCTTCTTCGCGGTGCGCGTGCTCACCGATCCCGACGCCCCGCCCTGCGCCGGCGCCTACCGGCCGATCGAGGTCGTCGCGCCGGAGGGCTGCCTGCTCAACGCCCGCCCGCCGGCCGCGGTCGCCGCCGGCAACGTCGAGACCTCGAGCCGCGTCGCCGACCTGACGATCGCCGCGCTCGGCGGCGCCCGCCCGGTCCCCGCCCAGGGCCAAGGGACGATGAACAACCTGACCCTGGCCGGCGAGGGCTTCACCTACTACGAGACGCTCGGCGGCGGCCAGGGCGCCTGCCCCGACGCCGACGGCCCGAGCGCGATCCACGTCGCCATGTCCAACACGCTCAACACTCCGGTCGAGGCGCTGGAGAGCGAGTTCCCGCTGCGAGTGCGCGAGCTCTCGGTGCGCCGCGGCAGCGGCGGCGCCGGCCGCCACGCCGGCGGCGAGGGGATCGTGCGCGAGCTCGAAGCGCTCGCCCCGATGCGCTTCTCGCTGATCGCCGAGCGCCGCCGCCACCCGCCGCGCGGCCGCGACGGAGGCGAGGACGGAGCGCCCGGCCGCGACCTGCTGGGCGGCGAGCCGCTGCCCGGAAAGGCCGAGGGCGAGCTGGCGCCCGGGGACACGATCCGGGTCGAAACTCCCGGAGGCAGCGGCTTCGGAATTCAGTGATCTTCGTCACTTATTTGGCGATCCAGCCAACCTGGTCTAGAATGCCGAATTCGGGCGGGCCTTCTCATCCTGGAATGGGGTTCGAGGTTTCCCTTCCCAGTCACTGTTCTCAAACTCCTATCTCTAGGTACGACTTCAAATGCCGATCGCTTTCAAGGAATGGGCCGTAACGGTCCGCGCGCTCGCCGAGGGCGAGCAACTGCTCACGCTTCGCAAGGGCGGAATTCGCGAGGAGAACAAGCACTTCGAGCTCGATCACGAGCGTTTCTTCCTCTACCCGACCTTCGACCATCAGCGCAACAACCTGGTCCGCGAGTCCCACCACCCTGAGCTGGGGCGGGCGCTCGAGGAGGGCGTCTGGCCGGACGAGGAACCGCCGGCGCGCGCGCTGCTGCAGGACGGCGGCATCGCCCAGCCCGAGCGGGTGCGGCTGCGCGCCTGGGCTGAGGTCACCGACCACATCACGGTCACCGACCCGCGGGTGATCGACGGCCTCTCCCCCTACTACGTCTGGACGCCGGACTACGCCGAGAAGCGGCTCAACTGGAAGCGACGGCACCCGCTGCACGTGCTGCTGCTCCGGGTGCACCGCATCCCGCGCCCGGTGACCGTCAAAGTCCGCGAGGAGTACCACGGCTGCCGCTCCTGGGTCGAGGTCGACCGCGAACTGCCCTTCGAGGGCACGCCGGTGATGGCCGACGAAGAGTTCGAGCGCGCCCGCGGCGAGATCCTCGAGGTCTGCGGCGCCGCCGAGCCCGTCCTGGTCTGACCTGGTTGTAGGCTCGGCCCGTTGCCCTGGGTTGAGACCGAATCTCTGAGCTTCACCGCGCGCCACGACAGCGGCGACTCCGCCTTCGCGGAGCGGACGCTGGACCGGATGGAGGAACTGCGGCTGCGGCTCGAGGACCGCTTCGAGTCGGTGCCGGGCGAGATCACCGTTGTCATCCACACCAACCCCGCCTGGCTGGCGCTCGCCCACCCCTTCCTGCCGGCGGCCCGCTGGTCGGCGGCGCCGGCCGGGCGCCGTTACCTCGCCGGCTGGGCGATGTCGAGCGAGTTGCACGTGCTCAACGACGCCCACATGGAGCGCCGCGCCGCCGGCGACGACTCGCGCGAGGCGCTGCGCGGCACGGCAGAGCGGCTCTACGCGCAGCTGGTGGTCGCCACCAACAACCCGGCCCTGCCGCCCTCCTGGACGCCGCGCCGCTTCGCCCGCTACCTGCGCTGGGCCTGGCTGGTCGAAGGCGGCGCCCAGTACTTCGCCCGGCAGGTCGGCCTCTACCGCGCCGCGGTGCTCCGCCGGCTGCGCGAGAGCGCCCGCCCCTCCTTCCCGCCCTCGCGCCGCGACGCGGTGATCCTCGGCGGCACGATCTTCGACCTGCTCGAGCTGGAGCGCGGCCCCGACGCCTGCGAGCGCCTCGCCCTGGAGCTGCGTCCGGGCGGCGCGACGCCGACTCTGGAAGCGGCCTTCGAGGCGCGGTTCGGCGAGATCGAGGACGCCTGGCGCGACTACCTGCGCGAGATCAACCGGCCGGGCTCGGACTAGTCCGAGCCCGGCCCGCCCTCAAGCACTTCGCGCGCGGCCTCGGCGGCGGCCTCGGGGACGAGAATCTGGCGCGGCCCGGCGGCGAGGAACTCCGGGTTGTCGACGGTCCGCTGCGCCATGCTCGGGATGCCGTGCTCGCCGAGCAGGCCCTGGATCATCTCGGCCTCCATCTGGTTCAGCGCGTAGGCGACCTTGACCAGGCGCCCGCTACTCGACGACGAGCTCGGCATCGGCGATCTTCAGGTCCTTGAGCCAGTAGGCCTTCACGTTTGGATTGTCCTCGTCCTCGAGCGAGACGATCACGTAGATCGCGTCGGGCCAGTTGACCGCCTGGTTGACGTCGGTCTGCGACGGATAGGCGGCGCTCTTCGTATGCGAGTGGTAGATCGCCAGCATCTCCCCGCCCTGGTCTTCGATCGCCTTCAGCGCGTTGTACTGCTCCTGCGGGTCCATCTCGAAGCGCAGTGGGCTGGCGGCCGCGTTCTTCACCGGGATCACCGCGCTCGCCTCGTCGCCGGTGCCGCCGACCATCCCACAGCACTCGTTGGGCAGGTCCGCGCGTGCGTGGACGATCATCTCGTCGATCAGGTCCTGGGAGATCCGCATCGGCCGAGCGAGGCTAGCGGACGGCCGTCAGGGCCGCACCGTGTCGCGTCCGGGGCCGCCGAAGAGTTCGTCTTTGCCCTTGCCGCCGCAGATGATGTCCGGCCCGCCGAGGGCGCGCACTTTGTCGGCGCCGCCGAGGGCCGCGATCACGTCGCGGTGCGGGGTGCCTTCGATTTCGTCGCGTTTGGCGGTGCCGACGATCGTCGCCTTGTGGCCGAGGCAGCGGGCGTGCGTGGTGCCGCCGATCAACCGGAAGAGGGAAAACGATTTCGTCGTCCCGCAGCACGGTTCGGTCAGGGCGACGATCCGGCCCTTGCCCTGCAGGCCGACCGCGGTGGCGGGACCGCTTGCCGCCAGCTTCGCCTCCGTGCCGGCGGCGAAGGTCCGGTCGAGCCCGCCGCCCGGGCGCATGCGGGCGACCGCGGCGCCACCGATCCAGCCACCGGCGATGAGCCGTCCACTGCCGTCGACGGCGAGTGCCTTGACCGAGATCGGGAAGCGGCTGTAGCCGTTCTTGCCGAAGCCGGTGTCGATGCTGCCGTCGGGCCGCAGCTTGACCACGAGCCCGATCGTGCTCGTCGTTTCGGTGCTCACTTCGAAGGCGATGTAAACGCCGCCGTCGGGAGCGAGGGTCGCGGCGTTGACGTTGCCCCTCGCGTTCGCCGTGGGAAACAGGATCTGCCCGCGTCTCGCCAGCGCCGGATCGGGTTGACCGTTTGCCAGGAACCTGGCGAGGGCGAACCCTTCGCCGTAGGGCGGCGAGCCGCCGCAGCATTGCGGCGCGGCGACCGAGATCGTCCCGTTGGCGCCAAGCATCAGCCCGGCCGGTCGGTTCCGCGTTTCCAGCGCCAGCGTCGCTTCGCCGCCACTGCCGAACTCGGGGTCGCGTTCTCCGTTCGGCAGGTAGCGGACGACGCGCAGCACTTCGGGGTTACCGACCCCGACCAGGACCTTGCCGTCTTCCTGTACGGCGAGCACCGGCGGCTCGTATGCGTCGCCGAAGGGCGGATTGCCGTCGTTCGAGCCGAGCATCGCTTCCAGGTGACCTGCCTGGTCGAAGCGAGCCACCACAACCCGGTTCTGATCGAGGGCCGCCACCACCGGCTTGCCGTCCGGCCCGACCGCCAGGTCGGCCGGCTCGTATTCGTTGCCGCGAACCGTCAGCGTCGAGCCCGGGCCGCTGCCGAAGCCGGCGTCCCGAACGCCCTCGGCGCTGAACCGCGCCACTGACCATTCGATCGAGCAGCCGCTGAACCCCGAGCAGGGCGCCTGATTCGCGTAGAGGACGAAGATCTCTCCGCCCGGGCCCAGCGCCATCTTCGCCGGTGCCTGGGTGTGGAACTGGGAGCCGGCCGGCCCTTCCACCAGGGCGACGCCGTGGTGGCCGAACGAGCGATCGAGGTCCGCCGGCGCCGCCGCGCCCGAGGCGGCGCCGGCCGCAAGCAACGCGAAGCTGAATGACAAGCCGAGGACCAAGCCCAACCGCGCGTGCTCCCGAGCGCTTACCACCAAACCGTCGAATCGAGGTTCTCGATCTCCTCGATCGGCTTGGTGTAGACGCCGGAGGAGAGGTACTTCCAGCCGTCGTCTGGGATCAGAAAGACGACGTTGCCGCCGTCGAGCTCGCCGGCGATGCGGTTGGCGATGCGGGCGATCGCGCCGGAGGAGACGCCGGCGAAGATCCCCTCCTCGTCGAGCAGCTTGCGGGTCCAGACGACCGCGTCTCGGTTGGAGACCATGATCTTGCGGTCGAGCAGGGTGATGTCGATGATCGGCGGGATGAAGCCGTCGTCGAGCGAGCGCAGGCCGTGGACCATCTCGCCCTGCATCGGCTCAGCCGCGACCAGCAGCGTCTCGGGGTTCTCCTCCTTGAGGCGCCGGCCGTTGCCCATCAGCGTGCCGCCGGTGCCGAGCCCGGCGACGAAGGCGGTCACCGTGTCCAGCTCTTCGAGGATCTCGACCGCGGTGCCCTCGTAGTGGGCGCGCGGGTTGGCCTCGTTGCCGTACTGGTAGGGCATGTAGTAGCCGGGGTCCTGCGCCATCTCGAGCGCCACCTCGACCGCGCCGTTGGAGCCCTTGGCGCCCTCCGAGTAGACGATCTCCGCGCCGTACATCTCGAGCAGCTGGGTGCGCTCCTTGGTCACGTTGTCGGGCATCACCACCTTCAACGGGTAGCCCTTGCGGCGGCAGATCATCGCCAGCGAGATGCCGGTGTTGCCGGAGGTCGGCTCGAGGATCGTCTGGCCCGGCTGGATCAGGCCCTCGGCCTCGGCCGCCTCGATCATCGACTTGGCGACCCGGTCCTTGACCGAGCCGGTCGGGTTGCGGCCCTCGAGCTTGGCGTAGATGCGGACGTCGGGGTTGGGCGTCAGCCGCGGCAGCTCGACCAGCGGCGTGTGGCCGATCGACTCGACGACGTTGCCGAAGCGCCCGCCGCAGGGTCGATTGAGTAGATCGTCGTAGGCCATCGCTCTCCCGTTACTTCAAAAAGTATAGCGTTGGGCTCCAGCCTGTGGGCCTTTTACAAAGGGAGTTTCAACCGCCGGCCATGGCGGGCAGGATGACGACCGTGTCGCCCTCCGCTACCGCTGTGCCCAGCCCGTCCAACACCCGGACGTCTTCGTCGTTGAGGTAGACGTTGACGTAGCGGTTGAGCTCGCCGTCCTCGCCGAAGAGCTGCGCCTCGGTGTCGGGGTACTCGGCGGTGAGGGCGCGCAGGACCTCACCGACGTCGCCGCCGGAGAGCTCGACTTCGGGCTGGCCGCCGGTCTGCTGGCGCAGCACCGGGGGTATGCGGACGGTCGCCATCAGGGCGCGATCCTAGTCGAGTCGGGAGCTACCCGGCGCAGAAGGCGTCGTAGTCGGGGAACTGGCCCATCTCCGACTCCGGGACCTCGGCGGCGTGCTCGCCACAGATCGGGCACTCCGGGTCGCGGCGCACCTTCAGCTCGGTGAAGCGGGTGCCGAGCGCCTCGTAGAGGAGCAGGCGACCGATCAGCGGCTCGCCGATTCCGATCACCAGCTTCAGCACCTCGTTGGCCTGCAGGGTGCCCATCGTCCCGGCCATCACGCCGAGCACGCCGTTGGCGGAGCAGCTCGGCGCCAGCTCGGCTGGCGGCGGCGTCGGGTAGAGGCAGCGGTAGCAGGGCCCCTCGTAGGGGACGAAGGTCGAGATCTGGCCGTCGAAGCTGAGGATCGAGGCCGAGACGACCGGCTTGCGGAGCCGCACCGAGGCGTCGTTGAGCAGGTAGCGCGTGGGGAAGTTGTCGGCCCCGTCGACGATCACGTCGTAGGGCTCGATGATCTCGAGGATGTTCCCGGCGTTGAGCCGCGTGCGGTGCTCGATCACCTTGACGTCGGGGTTGAGCGCCTCGATCGTCAGCCGCGCCGACTCGGTCTTCGGCGTACCGATCCGCTCGGTGTTGTGGATCACCTGGCGCTGCAGGTTGGAGGCGTCGACCACGTCGTCGTCGACCAGCCCGATCGTGCCGATCCCGGCGGCCGCCAGGTAGAGCGCGGTCGGCGCGCCGAGGCCGCCGGCGCCGAGCAGCAGCACCTTGGCATTCAGCATCTTCAGCTGGCCGTCGACGCCGACCTCGGGCAGCAGGGTGTGGCGCGAGTAGCGGTCGCGCTGCTCGGCGGTCATGCCGCTGGCCGAGACGACCGGCAGCCCCTGCTCCTGCCAGGCGAGGATGCCGCCCGCCATCGAGGCGACGTCGGTGTAGCCGAGCGCTTCGAGCTGGGCGGCGGCGGTGTAGGAGCGGTTGCCGCTGCGGCAGTAGACGATCGCGCGCGCCGACTTGTCGGGCGCGGCGGCGGCGATCTCGTCGGCGAGCAGGCCGGGCGGCACCAGCTTGCCGTTCTCGAGGTGGGCCTCCTGGTACTCGTGCGGCTCACGCGTGTCGATCAGGACGACGTCGCCGCCCTCGATCTCCTGCTCCGCCTCGAACGGCTCGATCTCCTCGACCTGAGCCCTCACCTTCGTCTCCGCACCGTTCGCCACTGACAATCTCCTAAATCCGGATCGGCTTTTACTTCAAAAAGTATAGCGAGGCTTGGAAGCCTGGCTAGAAATGCGTGGCGATAAGCCCGAGGGCGCCCGCGAGGAATGTTGCCAGCGTCGCTGCCGCGATTTGAATCATCAGACGCTGCATCGCATCGAAACGGTGTTCCATGGCGTCGAAACGACCGTTCATTTCTGTACGCAACTCGCGGAAATCAGCGCGCAGCTCACGGACGTCGGCGTCAAACCGACCGTGCTGCCAGTCAATCCGGTCGAATCGCTCTTCCAGGCGCTCGTCGGTCCAGTCCCTTGCCATCAGCTCCATGATGACACCGTAACGAGATGTCTGCGACGTGTGGCGCGCAGAATGTCAATTGTTTGCAACGGAATTCGCGCGCGTCGCGCGCCCCGAAACCGGTGCGACGGGTCAACCCAGGCTCGGGCGCATCTGGCGCAGCCTTTTGACCCGCTCCTCGATCGGGGGGTGGGTCGAGAAGAGGCCGGCCATGCCCTTGGCCGAGAACGGCTTGACGATGTAGAGCGGCTCGGCCGCTTGGTTGACCTGCATCGGCGTCGCCTTCGCCCCCTGCTCGAGGCGCAGCAGGGCGCTGGCCAGAGACTCGGGGTTGCCGCAGATTTCGGCGCCGCCGGCGTCGGCCGCGTACTCGCGCTGGCGCGAGATCGCCAGCTGGATGATCGAGGCGGCGATTGGGGCGAGCAGGAAGGTCGCCAGTTGCCCGACCAGGGCCAGCGGGGAGTTGTCGTCGTCGCCGAACCAGAGCAGCATGTAGGCGATGTAGGTGATCGCGGCGCCGATCGCCGAGGCGACCGACTGGATCAGGATGTCGCGGTTGCGGATGTGGGTGAGCTCGTGGGCGAGCACGCCGCGCAGCTCGTCTTCGGAGAGCAAGTTGAGGATGCCGCGCGTCACCGCGACCGCCGAGTGCGACGGGTTGCGGCCGGTGGCGAAGGCGTTGGGCTGGTCCTGGGGGATCACGTAGAGGCGCGGCATCGGCAGGCCGGCGCGCGCGGTCAGTTCTTCGACCGCGGTGTAGAGCTTCGGCGCTTCGTCCCGCGAGACCGGTTTGGCGCCGCTCATCGCCAGCGCCATCTTGTCGCTGAAGAAGTAGGAGAAGAAGTTGATCGCGAAGGCGAAGAGGAGGAAGAGCAGCGCGGTCTTGGCGCCGCCGATCAGGGCGCCGATGACGACCAGCAGCCCCGAGAGCGAGGCCATCAGGATCGTGGTGCGGAGCGTCGCCCCGAAGGTCGATTGCTTGGTGGTCTTCATCGCTGCGTTGAGCCTCCTCGGTTGGTCCCCCGATTATGGCGCAAGCACCGCTTCCCGCCTCACCGTGCCTTGTTTACCGGACGGCGGCCCCCGAGGGCAGAGCCGACAACCTCGGCGACTCGATCGGATTCCCCTTCGATCTGCCGTTCGGAGAATCGGATGACGTCGAAGCCCCGGCGTCTCAACCCCAGATCCCGAGCTCGATCATCCTGAAAGGCCTGCCTGCCTCGGTGGTAGAGGTAGGCATCGGTCTCCACCGCGAGCCGCTCTCCCCGCCAGAGGAAGTCGACGAGGTAGGGGCCGATGCGAACGTTGACCTCAGGCGGAGGCAGGCGATGGCGCCGGCAGAGCCGGAGAAATGCGTCCTCGAGGTCGCTGCGAGTGCGGTCCCTGGCATCTTCTTCGCCGATCGGCAATCCGAGGACGTTCGCCTGGCGAATCGCCCGGCGCAACTCGCGTGCGGATACCGCGCCCGGATAGCGGGCGCCAGCGGCGCATCGGAGGTCGGCAACCGTTCGGGCCGGCGTCGTGACCGGCACCCCGGTGCGGAGAGTGACCTCTGCCGCATCGAGATTGCGCGTGCGGTGAACGCGGATGCCCGGACGTCGCGCCCGGCCCGCGCTCCCCAGGACGACCACGTCGCATGCCCCGGCCTTCAGCGGCAGCAGCCCCCAAAGCGATGCTGCACTGCGGTGGCTCACCGCCGCCCGCCAGCGCGCCAGGATGCGGCCGCCGTCGCCATGCGGTCCGCGACCGACAGCCAAGACCGCCGCGAAGCAGCCTCCCTCGGCCGACAAGTGCGGATGACCGACTGCGTAGACCCCCCGGTGAACCCGATGGAGCCGTCCCGCCGCAACGCGTCCGCGGATCGCCTTGTCGGTGAGACCGAGGCCACGCAGCTGAACAAGGGAGATCGTCCCGTGCTGCCGCGCCGCGATCTCGCCAATGCGCACATCGGGGTTGGCGACTTTCCTGCCCTCCACGGGTAGGTAAGTCGCCAACCCCCCAAAGCTCGCCCCCCCCCGACGGCCGCCATAACCGACCCGTTGAGTAGGATTTAGGCAGATGTTGTTCTCAACCAAAGCGGAGTACGGCGTGCGGCTGATGGTCGAGCTGGGTCGTCAGCCCGGCTCGGCGCCGGTCTCGTTGAGCAGCGTCGCCGAGGCTGAGCGGCTGCCGCTCTCCTACCTCGAGCACCTGGTGGCGAAGCTGCGCAAGGCCGGCCTGGTCACCTCGACCCGGGGCGCGCACGGCGGTTACCGCCTGGCCAAGCCGGCCGCGGAGATCACCATGAACGAGGTGGTCGAGGCGCTTGAAGGGCAGATCGCCCCGATGGAGTGCTTCCACGACTCGCCAGATGGCAAAGTGCTCTGCTCGCACGAGGACGACGGCGACGGTGCCTGCGCGACGAAGCTGCTCTGGACGCGCGTGCAGGGCGGCGTGACGAAAGCCCTCTCGGGCACCACCCTGGCCGAGCTGGTGGAGTTCGCCGGCCCGGGCCGGAGCGGCGAGCGGCCGACGGTCGGCGCCGCCGCCTGATGCAGACCTTCACAAACTATGAAACGGAGTGAGATTGGCTGAGCTGGAGATACGCAACCTGCACGTGAGCGCCGAGGACAAGGAGATCCTCCGGGGGCTCGACCTCGATGTCGAGAAGGGCAAGGTCCACGCCCTGATGGGCCCCAACGGCTCCGGCAAGTCGACGCTCGCCAACGCGATCATGGGCCACCCGGCGCTGGAGGTGACCGAGGGGACGATCACCTTCAAGGGCGAGGACATGACCGAGGCCGACCCCGACGAGCGCTCGCGCGCCGGCCTCTTCATGGCCTTCCAGTACCCGGTGGCGATCCCCGGCGTCTCGGTCAGCAAGTACCTGCGGATGATCATCAACGCCCGGCGCGAAGCGCGCGGCGAAGAGCCGATCAAGATAAAAGACTTCGCCAAGGTCGCCCAGGAGGCGATGGCGTTGGCCAACATCCCCAAAGACTTCTCCAGCCGCTACCTCAACGACGGATTCTCGGGGGGCGAGAAGAAGCGGATGGAGTTGTTGCAGCTGGCCCTGCTGCGACCCGAGATCGCGGTGCTCGACGAGACCGACTCGGGGCTCGACATCGACGCGCTGCGCACGGTCGCCGAGGGCGTCAACCAGTTCGCCGGGCCGGACATGGGCGTGCTGATCATCACCCACTACCAGCGCATCCTGCACATGGTCAAGCCGGACTTCGTCCACGTCATGTACGAGGGGCGGATCGTCAAGGAAGGCGGGCCGGAGCTGGTCGGCGTGCTCGAGGAGAAGGGCTACGGCTGGATCCGCGAGGAGGTGGAGGCCGGCGCCTCCGCCTAAGCACGGGACGATGGAGCAGACGACGGCCAAGCGCTCCACCCCCCCGTTCCCGATCGAGAAGGTGCGCGCCGCCTTTCCCGCCCTCGAGCGGGAGGTGCACGGGCGCCCGGTCGCCTACCTGGACAGCGGCGCCAGCGCCCAGCGGGTGCTGGCCTCGATCCAGGCGGTCGACCGCTACGAGCGAGGCCACCACTCCAACGTCCACCGCGGCTCGCACACGCTCTCGGCCGAGGCGACGGCGGCGTACGAGGGCGCGCGGGCGACCGTCGCCGACCACCTGGGGGCGGCCGACCGGCGCGAGGTGATCTTCGTCCGCAACGCGACCGAGGCGATCAACCTGGTGGCGCGCGCCTGGGGCGATGCCAACCTCGGCAAGGGCGACCGGGTCGTGCTCACCGAGATGGAGCACCACTCGAACATCGTGCCCTGGCAGCAGCTGGCCGAGCGGGTCGGGGCGGAGATCGACTGGGTCCGGGTGGGCGAGGACGGGCTGCTCGATATGGCGGCCTACGCGGCGCTGCTGGAGCGCGGGCCGAAGCTGGTCGCCGTCACCCACGTCTCCAACGTGCTCGGGACCGAGAACCCGCTGACCGAGATCGCCCGGCTGGCGCACGCGGCCGGGGCACTGGTGCTGGCCGACGGCGCCCAGGCGGCGCCGAAGCTGCCGGTCGACGTCGGCGCGCTGGGCGTCGACATCTACGCGCTGACCGGTCACAAGCTCTACGCGCCGACGGGGATCGGCGCGCTCTGGGCGCGGCTCGACCTGCTGCGCACGATGCCGCCCTTCCTCGGCGGCGGCTCGATGATCCGCAAGGTGACCGTGGAAGGCACGACCTACGCCGACCCGCCGGCCCGCTTCGAGGCCGGCACCCCGGCGATCGCCCAGGCGATCGGCATGGCCTCGGCGCTACGCTGGCTCGACGGACTCGGCATGGAGGCGGTGCGCGACCACGAGCGCGGGATCGCCAACTACGCGATCGAGCGCCTCGGCGAGGTGCCGGGGCTGCGGATCTTCGGCCCGCCGGCCGGTCCCGAGCGCCTCGGCCCGGTCTCCTTCGAGCTCGAGGGCGTCCACGCCCACGACGTCTCGGAGATCCTCGACCGCCACGGGGTCGCGGTGCGCGCCGGCCACCACTGCGCCCAGCCGCTGATGGACCGCCTCGGCGTGCCGGCGACAGCTCGCGCCAGCTTCGCCGTCCACACCATCCCCGAGGAGATCGACCGCCTGGTCGAGGCCCTCCACGACGCGCGTAAGGTGTTCGGTCTCTGATGGACGAGCTCTACCGCGACCAGATCCTCGAGCACTACAAGCGGCCGCACAACTTCGGCCACGTGGAGGACCCAGACCTCGAGTTCGAGGACACGAATCCGTTTTGCGGGGACGAGCAGCACGTGACGATCCGGCTCGACGGGGAGGGCAAGGTGGCGGAGGTCGCCTTCGAGGGCAAGGGCTGCGCGATCTCGACCGCGGCGACCTCGCTGCTCACCGACGAGCTGCTCGGCAAGACGCGCGAGGAGCTGCTGCGGCTGCCCAAGGAGTACGTGCTCGACCTGCTCGGGATCGAGATCTCCGCTACGCGGATGAAGTGCGCGATGCTGGGTCTAAAGGTCGTGAAGAGCGCCAGCCTCGGCGAGCCGGCCGAATGGGAGGACGAGGGCCAGACCGGCGACCCGAGCGAAGCGACGGCCCTTTAGCTCTGGCTTGTTCCCTGGTCCGGTTTGCTGAGGGCGATTACGGCGAAGGCGGCGCCCCAGGGGTCGACGGCCATACCGAAGCGGCCGGCGGGGATGTCGACCGGGCCGAAGTTGACGCTTCCGCCTAGCTCCCCGATCTTCGCCAGCGATGCGTCGGCGTCCTCGACGCCGAAGTAGACCAGCCAGTGGGCGGGCACTTCGTCGGGCACGCGGCCGGTGATGTCGGCCATCCCGCCGATCGAGGCGTCGCCGAGCTTCCACTCGGTGTAGGTGCCCATTCCCGGCATCTCGTGGTCGACGAAGTCCCAGCCGAAGACCGCGGAGTAGAAAGTCTTGGCGGCCTCGGGATCGCGCGTCGCGAGCTCGTTCCAGGAGAGCGCGCCCGGCTCGTTGACGAGGCCGGCGCCGATGTTGACGCCCGGCTGCCAGACGCCGATCGCGGCGCCGGTCGGGTCGATGACGAAGGCCATCCGGCCGTAGTCGAGGACGTCCATCGGCTCGATCATCACCGTGCCACCGGCCTCGCGGGCCTTGGCGACGGTCGCGTCGGCGTCCTCGACGCTGACGTAGCTTGACCAGGCGACGGGCTGGCCCTCCTGCATCAGCTTCATCACGCCGCCGATCGCCTTGTCCTTGAGGCGCGCCACCCGGTAGCCGCCGGTCTCCTCCGCGTTCTCGTCCTCCTCGACGCTCCAGCCGAAGAGGCCGCTGTAGAACTCGGCCGCGGCGTCCTGGTTCGGCGTGCTCAGGTCGATCCAGCAGGGGGTGCCGGGGGCGTAACTGGTCCTCTCGCTCATGTCGCTCTCCAATCTTCGAGGGTCCTCGGGGCGCTCGGATCATCGCACCGCCACCCCGCCGGGAGTCAAGCCCCTGTTACGGTGCGCGGCCGATCCGGCGCGGACGCTAAAATCCGACTTCGGAACTAGGAATAACGTGACGGACGGCACAACCACCAAGATCAGCGTCTGCGCCGCCGGCGAGTTGCCGCCCGGCGCGATGAAGCTGGTCGAGCACGAGGGCATCAAGATCGGCGTCTTCAACTGCGAGGGCACGCTCTACGCGATCGAGGATCGCTGCTCGCATGACGACGGGCCGCTCGCCGAGGGCGAGTTCGACGCCGGCGCCTGTACAGTCGAGTGTCCCCGCCACGGCTCCCTCTTCGACCTGAGCACCGGCAGGCCGAAGACGCTCCCCGCTTTCGCCCCGGTGCGGACGTTCGCGACGACCGTCGTGGACGACACGATCACCCTGGAGGTCTCCTGAGATGGCAACACCCGAGGTCGTAGCCGAGAAACAGTCGCTCGCCGGCATCAACTCCGATTACAAGGAGAAGTTCGGCTTTCACGACTCCGAGTCCGGCTACGCCTACAAGGCGCCGAAGGGGCTCTCGCGCGAGGTGGTCGAATCGATCTCCGATTACAAGGACGAGCCGCAGTGGATGCGCGACTTCCGGCTCAAGGCGCTGGAGCACTTCTACTCGCGCCCGACCCCGAGCTGGGGCGGCAACCTCGCGCAGATCGACTTCGACGACATCCACTACTTCGTCCGCGCCTCGGAAAAGAACAGCCGCGACTGGAGCGAGGTGCCGGAGGACATCAAGAACACCTTCGACCGACTCGGCATCCCCGAGGCGGAGCGCAAATTCCTCTCCGGGGTCGGCGCCCAGTACGAGTCCGAGGTCGTCTACCACCAGGTCAACGAGAAGCTCGAGGCCCAGGGCGTGATCTTCACCGACATGGACACGGCGCTGCGCGAGCACGAGGACCTGGTGCGCGAGTACTGGGCGACGGTGATCCCGCCCAACGACAACAAGCTGGCGGCGCTCAACAGCGCGGTCTGGTCAGGCGGCTCCTTCGTCTACGTGCCGGCCGGGGTCAAGGTGGAGATGCCGCTGCAGGCCTACTTCCGGATCAACACGGAGAACATGGGCCAGTTCGAGCGGACGCTGATCATCTGCGAGGAGGGCGCCGACGTCCACTACATCGAGGGCTGCACGGCGCCGGTCTACTCGACCGACTCGCTGCACTCGGCCGTGGTCGAGATCGTCTGCAAGCCGAGCTCGCGAGTCCGCTACACGACCGTGCAGAACTGGTCGCAGAACGTCTACAACCTGGTCACCAAGCGGGCCATCGCGCAGGAGAAGGCGACGATGGAGTGGGTCGACTGCAACCTCGGCTCGAAGCTGACGATGAAGTACCCCTCGATCTACCTGCTCGGGCCCGAAGCCCACGGCGAGATCCTCTCGATCGCCTTCGCCGGCGACGGCCAGCACCAGGACGCCGGCGGCAAGATCATCCACGCCGCGCCGCGCACCTCCTCCTCGATCTTCTCCAAGTCGATCTCCAAGGACGGCGGGCGGGCGACCTACCGCGGCCTGCTTGAAATCGCCGACGGGGCGACCGAGTCGCGCTCGAAGGTCGTCTGCGACGCCCTGCTGCTCGATGAGGACTCGCGCTCGGACACCTACCCGACGATCCGCATCGACGAGAACGACGCCGACGTCGGCCACGAGGCGACCGTCTCGAAGATCGGCGACGAGCAGCTCTTCTACCTGCAGAGCCGCGGGCTCGACGAGGAGGAGGCCTCGAAGATGATCGTCAACGGGTTCATCGAGCCGGTCACCAAGGAGCTGCCGATGGAGTACGCGGTCGAGCTCAATCGGCTGATCGAGCTGCAGATGGAGGGCTCGATTGGCTGAGCTGGCCACCCTCCCACCCCTTCCCGACCAGAAGGCGAAGGGGTGGGAATTCACCGACCTCTCCTCGCTCGACCCCGACGCCTACGAGCCGGGCGCCGCCGGGGCCTCGATCGGCGCTTCCGACGGGGCGCTTGTGCTGCCGCTGGCGGAGGCGGCCGAGTCCCACGCCGAGATCGTCGAGGGACGGCTTGGGGCGCTGGCGCCCGCCGACGACCCCTTCGTCGCCCGCAACGACGCGGCCTGGCGCGACGGCGTTCTGGTTTACGTGCCGGCCGGGGTGAGGCTGGCCGAGCCGATCCGGATCGAGGTGCCCCTGAGCGAGCCGGGCTCGGCGGTCGCCTGGCGCACGCTGGTCGTACTCGAGGAGGGCGCCGAGGCGGAGATCTGGGAGCACTGGTCCTCCCCCGGCGACGAGGTCGACGCGCTGCTCAACTCGGTGGTCGAGCTGCACATCGGCCAGGCGGCGACGCTGCGCTACGTCAACACCCAGGACATCTCCGAGCGGGCCTGGATCTTCGCCACCCAGCGCGCCCAGGTGGAACGCGACGGACGGCTCGAGTGGACGGCGCTCGGCTTCGGCTCGGCGCGCGGCAAGGTGCGGATGGAGACCAACCTGGCCGGGCCGGGTTCCGAGGCGCGGGTGACCGGCGGCTACGCCGGCGGGGCCGGACAGCACCTCGACTACGACACAACGCAGGAGCACGCCGCGCCGAACACCAACTCCGACCTCGCCTTCCGCGGCGTGCTCGCCGCCGGGGCGACCGCCGTCTGGCGCGGGATGATCAAAGTCGATCCCGGAGCGCAGCAGACCGACGCCTTCCAGGAGAGCCGCAATCTGCTGCTCTCCACCGAGGCGCACGCCGACGCGATTCCCGGCCTTGAGATCCTCGCCGACGACGTGCGCTGCACCCACGCCGCCGCCGTCGCCCAGGTAGACCGCGAGCAGCTCTTCTACCTCACCTCGCGCGGCCTCGGCGAGGCCGAGGCAAAGTCACTGATCGTCGAAGGCTTCCTAGAGGCGCTGGTCGAACGGCTGGCCGAGGGCCCGGTGCGGGACGAGATCTCGGCCGCGCTTGAGCGTCGCCTCGCCGAGATCCTCTAGCGACTCGTTGCCCGGCTGTAGAACCTGGCCGGCACCGAAGCCGCTGGCCTTGCGAAGCAGCGACTCCGGTGCGACAAGGGAGAGGGAGAGTCAAGTGCTGGGACTCGTCGTCAGTAAACCAAATGTCGAAGCACCGGCATCGGTAGAAAACCGCGTATATGGGCAGTATTCACCACCTACCCCCGCAAAGAGCGGGGTCATGAGTTGGACACCGAGAGCAGGTATAGGCCGAAGCAGGTGAAGGCCACCATCACGGCCAGCATCCAGTACTGCGAGCGGGCCGCCTGCCTATAGTCACCCCAGTACGCCGTGGCGCGGTCGTGGGCGAGCGTCAGTCCCACTACGTGACCGATGACCAGCGCCGCCACCTGCACGTACCAGATCGCGTTGGCGCTGAGCACTCTGAAGTCGATGCCCGAGGACGCCGTGCCGAACAGGTCGGTGGTCGCCGTGCCGAGCGGGTCCGAGAGCAGGTAGGTGAACTGAGCCTGCTCCTGGTAGACGAAGAGGCTGAAGTAGTGAGCGACGAGGTAGGCGAAGGCGATCGGGATCAGAGTGTGGGCGAACCCGGTGCGCAGCTTCTTCAGCGGCGGCGCGCCGCCCACGTTCGCCATTCCCCGCACCCCGATCAGGTACACGAGCCCGACCCCAGCGAAGGTGAGAACCATGAACACCGTGTCGGCGAGGCGCAGCGAGGCCGTCAGGCTGAGTCCCGCTTCGAAGAGCCATTCGAAGGTCTGCACGATCGCCCCCTTGAAGGCGCCCTCCTGCGCACCGTCGAAGCTGGTCGAGGCGATCGAGGCGATCACCACCGCCGCGGAGCCGGGGACCGTCGCCCAGTGGGTCGCGGCGGAGAGCGGCAGCCGCCTGCCCAGCCTGCCGTCCTTCACCCCGAAACCGCCGAGCTGGGAGAACATGCCGAAGTAGACCGAGAAGACCTCACCCGTTCGGCACCACTGCTCGACCCCGAACAGGCCCATCATCAACATCGTGTAGAGGCTGTAGATCAGCGCTGCGAGGCCGGCGGCATGCGGCGAGAGCCCCACCGCAACGCCACCGTTCACCCCGTACACCACCTCCAGCCAGACGAAGGCAAGCAGGCCCGCCGCAGCCGGCCAGCGCCCCAGCCGCTCTGGGTAGGACAGGCGCGCCGGGGGTTGTCCGGCGATAACGACGAAGGTCCCGCCGACCACCCTGCCCACCGCGCGCCACGGGTTGAACGGGCGGAACACGTCACCGAAGATCACGCTGAAGACCGGGAACCCCAGCCACACGGTTACAAAGAGGAAGGTGAGGGCGAAGTTACGGTCCGGTGCTTCGGTCCCGTGCAGTCCTGCGTAGATCGAGAAGCCGAGCAGGAAGACGCCGGCCGCCCCGCAGAGGAGCTGCGTTGGCCGGCTGAGCATGGCGCGTGAGAATCCGGCCCCGAGCGGGCGCCAGCGTTCCTTCTCGAAGCGCGGTGTGCGCCACATCGCCGAGAGCGCGAAGAAGGAGACGATCAGGACGATCGACGCCCCCCAGGCGAACAGCCACGCCGGGATCGGCAGGTCCTTGCGCGCGACGAGCGCGTGGGCGAGTGGGAGGAAGAAGCTCACGGGTTCACCGTGAGTTCGAGGATCTGTTCCTTGCGGCCCTCGAGCTCCGCCTCGAAGACTCCTTCGATCGTGGCCGGGAAGTCGAAGCTGACCGAGCCGCCCGCCTTGACGTCCTTCATGATGTCGTAGCCGTGCATGTGGACCTCGTCGCTGACGTCGGAGTCCACCTTGAAGCGCACCTCTTCGCCCTCGTTGTAGGTGAGCTGGGCGATGCCGCCGACGGGTTTGCCGTTCTTAACCACGATCGTGGTCACCTTGTTCCCCTCGCTGCTGCCACTGTCGCCGCCACTGCCGTTCTTCAGCACGACGAGGAGGACGATCGCCACTACGACGACCGCGATCCCCGCCAGCGCGCGGGTTGTGTTGGAGTTCATTGCTGCTCCCTTCTCACGGGCACGAGCGGATGCTCACGCAGGATTCGCCACGGCGCTTTGCGTCATGGCTGCCATTGACCCGCGCCGCAGTGAGCGCGAGTCCTGTCTCGCTAGGCGGTGAGGGACGGTGGCGGCCGGGTGGCGACGCCGAACGCGAGCAGCAGCCCGCCGCTGGGTGCGTGGCAGTGCGGAACCGCGGGCCGCGGCGCGGGCCGCGCTGCGCGCCGACGCAGACGAGCGCTGAGCCGGTCGGAGAGCCGCACGATGGCATCGCAGCCCGGGTAACGCCCGAGCAACAGCGCCGCAAGGAGAACGAAGAGCGGCGCCAGCGCGATGAGGATCTCCACCATCGCTCAAGCAAGCTACCGCAATCCTCACCGCAACCCGGGGACGTGCCGCGACTTAGATACCACCGGTGACCCCTAAGTTGCGGCACGTCCCCGGGCGGTAGGTTGGCGGGACTTGCGACCGGAGACGGACACGATTGCGGCGCCGGACCTGCCTGAGGGGTTGGCTTGGGTCGGGGAGGAGCCGCGCTCGATGCCGCTGCTGACGGCGAAGGGGCCGGTGCTCGTGCACTTCATCGACTTCGCGCAGCTGAACAGCGTGCGCTCGCTGCCCTACGTGGCCGAGTGGGACCGGCGCTATCGCGAGCACGGCCTGAGCACGATCGGCATTCATACGCATCGCTTCCCCTTTGGGAGCGACGCGGACGCGGTCGCCGCCGGCCTGGGCGAGCTCGGGGTCGAGTTCCCGGTGGCGGTCGACGCCGAGCGCGACCTCTGGCACGCCTACGGCTGCGAAGGCTGGCCCAGCCTCTTCCTCTGGAGCGCGGGCGGCGCGCTCGGTTGGTTCCACTTCGGCGAGGGCGAATACCTCGCAACCGAGGAGGCGATCCAGGGCGAGCTGCGCGAGCTCGACGCCCTCCGCGCCCTGCCCAAGCCCATGACACCTCTCCGCCCCACCGATGCCCCCGGCGCCAAGGTGATGCCCCCCACGCCGGAGATCTTCCCCGGCGGCTCCTGGGAGGAGCCGTGGAGCGGCGGCCCGCTGGAGCTCAACTACGAAGCCGGCGGCGCCTATGCGACCGTCGAGGGCAAGGGCACCCTCACCGTCACCCTCGACGGCCGGGATCGCATCGCGCTTGAAGTCGACGGCGCGCACCTATACAAGCTCGCCCAACACGAGCGTCACGAAACCCACCACCTCACCCTCGAGCCGTCGCCCACCCTCCGAATCTGGTCCATAAGCTTCGCCGCAGGCGTCCCGTAGGAGGGAGGACGGGGACCCCCTCCGACGGGCGGATACTCAAATTTTCGGCCTCATTAGGACGGAAATTGTCCGGCGGAGGGGGTCCCCGTCCTCCCTCCCCCTACGCGGCAGGCGTCGCTTCCCGAATCTCCTTCGGCAGCATGAAGCGCACGTCCTCGTGGACCGTGCGCAGCTCGGAGACCTCGCTCGCCCCCCGCTCGCGGAAGAGCTCGACCAGGCTCTCGACCAGCTCCTCGGGCGCGCTCGCCCCCGAGGTGATCCCAACCGTCTCGACGCCCTCCAGCCAGGCCTCCTCGACCTGGGTGTGGTTGTCGATCAGGTGCGAGGCGGCGCCGTGCTCACGCGCCACCTCGACCAGGCGGTTCGAGTTCGACGAGTTGGTCGAGCCGATGACGAGGACCAGCTCGCACTCGCGGGCCAACTGCTTGACCGCGATCTGGCGGTTGGTCGTCGCGTAACAGATGTCGTCGGACTTGGAGCTGACGATCGCCGGGAACTTCGCGCGCAGGGCGGCGATCACCTCGGCGGTCTCGTCGACCGAGAGCGTGGTCTGAGTGATGAAGGCGACCTTGGTCGGGTCCGGGACCTCGAGGCTCTCGACCTCGTCCGCGGTTTCGATGAGGACGATACTCTCGGGCGCCTCGCCGGTGGTCCCTTCGACCTCCTCGTGGCCCTCGTGGCCGATCATGATGATCGTATAGCCCTCGGCGGCGAAGCGGCGGGCGGAGACGTGGACCTTGGTGACCAGCGGGCAGGTGGCGTCGATCGTCCGCAGCCGGCGGGCGGCGGCGTTCTGGTGCACCGCCGGCGCCACGCCGTGGGCCGAGAAGACGACCATCTCCCCCTCCGGAACCTCGGTCTCCTGCTCGACGAAGATCGCGCCGCGCTTGGCCAGCTCCTCGACGACGTGCTTGTTGTGGACGATCTCCTTGCGCACGTAGACCGGCGCTCCGTGGAGCTCCAGGGCGCGCTCGACCGTCTGCACGGCGCGGTCGACGCCCGCGCAGTAACCGCGCGGGGCCGCGAGCAGGACTCGTTTCGGCGCTGCCGTGGCGAGTGAAGGCATAGCCGCAGAGTAGCTAGCCTAAGGCGATGGCAACGCAAGGACGCCACCTCGACCGACTGACGGCCGTCGACGCCTCGTTCCTCACCAACGAGACCTCGGCGAGCCACATGCACGTCGGCGCGATCCTGATCTTCGAGGGGCCGCCGCCGAAGTACGTCGATCTGGTCGAGCACGTGCGCGGCCGACTGAACCAGGTGCCGCGGTTCCGCCAGCGCCTCGTCACGCCGCCACTGGAGGCCGGGCGGCCGCTCTGGGCCGATGACGTCAACTTCAACCTGACCTACCACATCCGCCACACCGCGCTGCCCGACCCGGGCGGCGAGCGGCAGCTGAAGCGGCTGGCCGGGCGCGTCTTCTCCCAGCAGCTCGACCGCTCCAAGCCGCTCTGGGAGCTGTGGCTGGTGCAGGGCCTGGAGCGCGACCGCTTCGCGCTGCTGACCAAGACCCACCACGCGATGGTCGACGGAATCTCCGGCGTCGACATCGGCACCGTCCTCTTCGACCTCGAGCCGGTGCCCGAGCCTGTGCGGAACGAGGACGGCTGGGTGCCGGAGCGCCAGCCGACCACGGCCGAGCTCGTCACGCGCGGCGCGGTCGACCTGGCGGCGGCGCCGGTGAAGCTGCTCGAGCGCGCGGTCGAGGCGGTGCGCCATCCCGAGAAAGCGGCCCACCGCGTGGGCGAGGCCGTGGAGGGGCTGGGCGAGGTGGTCGGCGCCTTCGCCGACCCGGCGCCCTCGGTGCCGCTCAACCAGCCGATCGGCCCGCACCGGCGCTTCACCTGGGCGCGCTCGGAACTGGCGACCTTCAAGCGGATCAAGGACACCTTCGGCGGCACGGTCAACGACGTCGTCCTGGCGGTGGTCACCGGTGCGCTGCGCGAGTGGCTGCACGCGCGCGGCATCCGCACCGAGGGCCTGGAGCTGCGAGCGCTGGTACCGGTCTCGATCCGAGCCGCCGACGAGCGGGGCGACCTCGGCAACCGGATCGCGGCGATGCGCGGGCCGCTGCCCGTCTACGTCGAGGACCCGGTGCGCCGCCTGCGCGTGGTCAGCGAGCAGATGGAGGGGCTGAAGCGCTCCAAGCAGGCGCTCGGCGCGGAAGTGATCGCCCGCTTCAACGACTTCGCCCCGCCGACCCTGCTGGCGCAGGCCTCGCGGATCAACTTCTCCACCCGCCTCTTCAACATGATCGTCACCAACGTGCCCGGTCCGCAGATCCCCCTCTACGTGCTCGGCCGCGAGCTGGAGGAGGTCTTCCCGGTCGCCTTCCTCCCCCAGAACCACGCCCTCGCGGTGGCGATCATGAGCTACAACGGCCACGTCGGCTTCGGCCTGCTCGGCGACTACGACGCGATGGAGGACATCGAAACCTTCGCCACCGGCCTCGACCGCTCGCTCGCGGAGCTCGAGGAGGCCGCCGCGGCCGCGGCACCGGCCTGAGCCGGAGATTCCGCCGGACTAGGCTTGACCGGTGGCAATCCTCGTCGCCCTCTTCATCGCAGTCCCGATCGTCGAGCTCTACGTGATCATCCAGGTCGGCTCGCTGATCGGCGTCTGGCCGACGATCGCCCTGCTGCTGGCCGACGCCCTGCTCGGCTCGCTGCTGCTGCGCCACCAGGGCCGCGGCGCCTGGCGCCGCTTCAACGCCGCCCTCGCCGAGCGCCGCTTTCCCGGCAAGGAGGTCGCCGACGGCCTGCTGATCGCGATCGGCGGCACCCTCCTCCTCACCCCAGGCTTCGTCACCGACATCTTCGGCGCAATCTTCCTGATCCCACCGACCCGGGCGATCGTCCGGCGCCTGATGCGCGGCTACGTGGCGCGGCGGTTCCTGATCGTCGGGACGCCGGGAGGCCCCACCGGCACCGGCCCTGCGAGGCGCTCATACGACTATGAGGCCAGCGCGGAGGAGATCGACGTGGACGACCCGCGGCTGCCGAGCTGACTCGCCGCGCGGTTGAACGGGTTGGATCGCCGGCCCGGCGCGCTCAGCGGTGGTAGAGAGTCCCGGGACAGCGCTTTGCGCTCCCCCGGTTGAGCCAGCAGGCCGCTCCGACCTTGCGGATCCGGTAGCGAAGGTTCCAGGGCGCGCCTTCGCGGGGGAGCGAGTAATAGACCGTCGCCGAGCCGATGTAGACGCTGCCGGCCAGATACCAGAAGACCTGGCACTTGATCTTTTCCCGTGCGACTCGCCGGCATCCGATTTCCTTGAAGCGACCCTTCAGGAATCGGTTGCGGAAATCGCCCGCCAGCCCGATATAGGCGAGAGATTCGGCCGCCTTGAAGGTCAGCTTCGGAAGGCGCAGCAGCGGCGGCACCACGATCGGGGGCGCCGGGGCTCCGGCTTCAACGGCGGCAATCCAGCTCGATATCCATGGAGTCACCTGATCGACCCGGGTCTCGACATCGGGAATGTTGGTCTTGCACACCGGGTCGGCCATGCTGATGATCCCGACCTGGACCGGCACGCCGTCCGAGCGGACCGCGATAACGGGCCCGCCGCTGTCGCCGTGGCAGACCCCCACTTCGAAGCTCGGCGGCGCGATCGAACAGATCTGGGTGGCAACGCTGTAGAAGGGGGTCACCGTTTTCGCCTTCATTCGGCAGTAGGCGTCGTCCTGAATCACGGCTTCGCCGGACCGCAGAACTGTCGGCGCCTTCGTCGAGGCGCCGCTCGTCAGTCCCCAGCCGACGATCGAGATCGGCGTCCCACCGGATGACAGGGCCTCGTCGTCGGCGGTAGCCAGGGCGATCGGCGGCGCCGCGACCGGCGCCGCGAGCACCAACAGGGCGGCGTCGTTGAGGTTCTTAGACGGTTCGTAGCTCGGATCGACGAGCACCTGAACGACCGCGGAGACATGTTCGGGCGTCAACTGCTTGAGGTCCCCCAAACCCGTGACCACGCGGTAGTGCGAGGGGTCCAGAACGCGCCCAGACTCGGCCACCGCGCAGTGCCCCGCCGTCAGCACCAAGCGGGGCGCGACGACGGACCCGCTGCATTCGAACCCCTCAGCCGCACCTTCATACGTGACGTGCGCGAGCCACGGGAAGTCCGTGATCGAGGCAGGTGTGCCCTTGATCACCGAGGCCGTGGCGCCGGCGTTCCCGCCCGTCGACGGACGTGCAGAGGCAGACGCAGGGCTGGCCACCAAGAGGCAGCAAAGCGCCGCCAGCACGGCGGTCCGCAAACAGCCACGAACCCTGCCCCTACGATTGGCACTCAGCGCACAGAGAGAATCCATCCGTACCCGCGAGGTTCTCAGAGCGGGATGACGACGAGCTCCAGTTCTTCGAACACGCCTGTCCCCGCCGTGTCCAAGTACTGGAGCGAGATCGTCCTCGTGCCGGGCCCAACGTAGTCAGTCGAGAGGCCCGGGTTGAAGATGAAGGTGCCCGAATTGCTTTCGGGCTTCGTGTAGTAGGTGATCGCGCCGCTCGAAGAGCTTTCTATCTGTGACGCTTCGCCTGTGGAATCGAGGAGGACGACCTTCGCCGTGCCCCCACCGACGCTCTTCAGCCTCGCCTTGATCCAGTAGGCAATCAGCCCGCTGGGCCCAACTTTCACCGTAACGCTCGGACCGCCGAGGTCGACGCGGCTCGAGGAGCCCGTGCTAACCGGGCCCGCCAGACTGGCGGAGCTGGAGGCAGCTCCAGTCGCACCAGGCTGTCCTACAGCGCCCGGCACACCCTGGGGACCCGGGTCCCCAGGCGGTCCCGGCGCTCCGTTTGCACCCGCGGGTCCGCTGAGTTCCTTCTTGTGCGCCTTGACGTACTTGGCGACAGCCGCTTCGATTTGCTTCTTCGAGATCTTCGGCTTCGACTTCTTCGCCTTCTTGTAACTCGGGGTCGAGACGACTATCTGGCTGGCCGCATAGCCGGTCCCACCCAGCGCGAGGAAGAGGGCGATGCAGCTGATTACGAGCGCTGGAGACGGCCGATGCGGCTTCGAATCCACGACGGCAGCATAGCCTCGCGAGGCGCCCTCGTAAAGTTCGCGCGGCGAGAGGGACTAGAAGCCCAGCGCGAACTTGGCGTCCTCGGTCATCATCTCGGGGCTCCAGGGGGGGTCGAAGATCATCTTGGGGTGGACGGCGGAGACGCCGGGGAGGTCGCCTACGAACTCCTTCATCTGCTCGGAGACCTGGGGGCCGATCGGGCAGGCGGGGGTGGTCAGGGTGAAGGTGACGTAGACGTCTTCTTTCTCGATCTCGACGTCGTAGACGAGGCCGAGGGAGACGAAGTCGAGCCCCAGCTCGGGGTCGATCACTTCCTCCAGGGCCTCGAGGACGTCATCTTCTGTGAGGGCTGCGGTCTGGTTCTCGGACATGGCGCAATGGTACCCGGGCCTCCGGTCCGGTCGGCCAATAGGCTTCGCCGCCGATGAGCGAGCCGGGTGAGATTCAGCGGCGGTCGATCGGGATCGCGTTCGCCGACGGCGGGCTGCTGGCGCTGAGCGCGGTGCAGCCGGCCGGGTCGGCGGGGCACGGCGAGGAGAGCGTCGCCGCGGTCCTCTGCGGTCCCGACGGGGCGCCGGTCGAGGTGAGCGAGGCGCTGCTCTCAACCGAGTACGGGCCCGATGGCGTGCAGCGGCGGGCGACGCTGGAGCTTTGGCTCGACGACGAGGACGGCCAGCCGCTGCGCGGCGCCGGGACGCTGATCAGCGCCAGCGCGGTCACCCATCCCGGGGCGCGCGGCACGATCGCCTTCTTCCGCTGGGCGCTCGAGGGGCGCGAGGGGCTCGGCCACTACGAGGTGGTGCGCGCCGGTGGCTGAGATCGGCACGATCATCTCCGACTTCGGCGGCGTGCTGACGACGCCGCTGGTGCAGTCCTTCATGGCCTTCCAGGACCAGACCGGGATCACCACCGAGACGCTCGGCAGGGCGATGCAGGCCGCCACGGAGGCCAACGGCGACAACCCGCTGTTCGAAATGGAGCGGGGAGAGATCACCGAGGTCGCCTTCCTCGACCAGCTAACCGACGCGCTCGAGCCGCTGCTCGGCCACCGGCCGGAGATGCACCGCTTCCGCGAGATCTACTTCGAGGCGCTCAACCCGAACCCGCCGATGATCGCGCTGATGGAGGAGCTGAAGGCCGAGGGCTACCGGATGGCGATGCTGACCAACAACGTGCGCGAGTGGGAGCCGCTCTGGCGCTCGATGATGCCGGTCGACGAGATCTTCGAGACGGTGGTCGACTCCGGCTTCGTCGGCTGCCGCAAGCCGGAATCGAAGATCTACGAGCTGACCCTGGAGCGGGTGGGGCAGCCGGCCGAGACGTGTCTCTTCGTCGACGACGTGCTCGTCAACGTGGAAGGCGCCCGCAAGGCCGGCCTGCACGCCGTCCACTTCCAGGACAACGAGCAGGCGATCCCCGAGATCCGCGCGGCGCTTGGCTGACTTCAGCAGCCGACTGCGTCACGCATGGTGCGGCAAGCTTCCACCATCCTGACATCAGAGAGCGAAGTGACACGCCGCCGAAAAGCATCCCGCGGGATCGTGTGGATGTTGTCGAAATTGACCACGCAATCGGTCGGCACGCCGTCGTCGGGAGTGAGGGCAAGCTCTGAGACAAGGTCGCGGCGAGTCCGCGTCAGGGCCGCCGCCACAACGGACTGAATGCGGTCGGCAACGGGGTCACGCGTCAATACGAGAACAGGTCGATCGCCGCCTAGGGTGGCGACAAACCAGACCTCACCCCGCTGCATTTCCCCAATCCGACCAATCCTCGGCGGGTCCCCAATCGGCAATCTGCGCCAAGGAGGTCTCGGAGTCGCTCAGAGGCACGCGTTCCCAATTCTTCGCGTCTACCTCGCTGCGAAGTCGAACCAAGTGTCGGTGCAAAGCCTCGCGCAGCAACTCTGATCGACCCTGGCCGAGCGTCTCTGCCCAGCGCTGAACTTCGGCCGCTTCATCATCGGCGACTCGGAAGCTGAGCATTGTCATACGACAAAACTAGCACGTATGACAGCGGCGACGAGGGCCCCGGGTCATCTAGTTATCCGACCCGGCCCGGTCCCAGATGTAGAGCTCTACGGCCTCCAGGGCAAGCTCCATCTGGCGGGGTGGGGAGAGGAGGGTGAGGACCAGCTCCAGGGCGTCCTCCTCGGTGACGCCGGCGTCTACGGCCTCCTCGCCGCGGAAGCCGGCGGCCAGCTTCATCGCCTCGCGGCGGTTCTCGCCGAGGGAGCCGAAGGCGCCCATCAGGAAGTCGCGGTTGGGGACCGGGTGGCCGACCTCGAGCGAGCCGTGCCAGGCGGCGAGCATCGAGAGGTCGTGCTCGTCGAGCTCGGCGAGGGCCTTGGCGTAGTGGGTCTCGAGCTCGTCGTCGGGAATCTCGTCGACCCAGGAGCGAACCGCCTCGCCGAGCAGCTGGCGGCGCGCCTCACGCCCGATCGAGTCCGCGATGGCGCGGACCGCGTCGGCTGGGTCTACGAAGCAGAGGGCCACTGGGTCGGCAATTTAGAGAGGGCGGTAGACGGCAAAGCGGTGCTGAGATGCCGCAGTTTGCGGCGGGTACGCGCCGGGTCCGCCCATAGGGTGAGGAGGTGGCGCTGAAGCTGATCCAGGGACCGCCGAACTCGGGCCGCGCCGGGCTGATCAGGCGCGGCCTGCTCGCCGTTCTCGAGCGCGATCCGGTGCTCGTCGTGCCGACCCTCGACGACGTCTACGCCTTCGAGCGTGAGCTCTGCGCCGAGGGCGCCGTGCTCGGCGCCGGCGTGATGACCTTCGGCGGTCTGTTCGGCGCGGTCGCCACGGCGGCTGGCGCCCCGCCGGGGACGACGCTGACGCCCGCGCAGCGGCTCGGCGCCGTTGCCGCCGCGGTCGGCGAGCGCAGCGCGCGGCTCGGGCCGCTGGCCGCTTCCGCCCGCCAGCCCGGCTTCGCCTTCGCCCTCGAGCGGCTGCTCGGCGAGCTGCAGGGGGCGGGACTCGAGCCGGCCGACGTCGAAGCGGCGGCGGGCACGCTGGAGGGCTCGGCGTACCTCGGCGACGTCGCGGCCCTGTTCACGGCCTACGCAGCGGTGCGCGACGGCCTCGACACGGTCGACCAACACGGCATCGCCCGTGAGGCGATCGCGCTTCTGCGCGCCGGCGGCGGCTTCTGGCGGCGCCCGGTCTTCCTCTACGGCCTCGACGACCTGACCCCCAACCAGCTCGACCTGATCGAGGCTCTGGCGGCGACGACCGAGGTGACCGTGGCGCTGCCCTACGAGGAGGACCACGCAGCCCTGGCGACCCGCAACGCGCCCCTGCTGGAGGCGCTGAGCACGATTGGGATCGAGGACGTCGTGCCGACCGAAGTAGACCCGGCCAACACCGAGTCGGCGCTCCTCTTCCATCTAGAGCGCAGCTTCGGCGCCGCCGAGCCGCGGTCGATGGCGCCGGGCGGCAGCCTCGTCTTCCTGCGCTCGGCCGGGGAGCGAGGCGAGGCCGAGGCGATCGGAATCGAGGTCGCGCGGCTGCTGGCCGACGGCGAACCGCCCGAGGAGATCGCGATCGTCGTCCGCGACCCGGCGCGCCGCGGCCCGGGGATCGCCTCGGTGCTCGAGTCCTACGGGGTGCCGGTAGCCCTCGAGGCCGCGGTGCCGGTCGCCACCACCGCGGTGGGAGGCAGCCTGCTGGCGCTGCTTGACGCGGTACTTGGCAGCGGCGGCGCCTCCCAGCTGCTGCGCTACATGCGCGGCCCCTCCGGCATCGCGCCGCGGACCGTCGACTGGTTCGAGCGCGCCCTGCGCCGCGGTCGGGTGCGGGACGCGGCGTCGGCGCTGCGCCTCTGGGAAGAGCGACACGACGGACCGCCCGAGGCGGTCGCCCGGATCCGCGAGGCGGCCAGCCGGCCGGCCGACCTGGCCCGGGCAGTCGGCGCGGTCGCGGCGGCGATGGGCGCCCGGGCGGAATCGGAGCTCGAGGCGCGGGCCGGCGGCGCGATCGCCACCGCTCTGGGCGAGCGCGCCGAGCTCGACGGCCTCGCCCCCCCGCCCGACTCGATCGGCGCGGCCCTGGCCGGGATCTCGGTGCGAGTCTGGAGCGGGCCGGTCGGCAAGCGGGTGCGGATCGCCGATCCGCGGCGCGTGCGTGCGGCGCGCTTCGACACCGTGTTCGTCGCCTCGCTTCAGGACGGCGAGTTCCCGCGCGGCGCGGGTCAGGCCGACCCCTTCCTCTCCGAGCGCCAGCGCGCCTCGCTGGGCCTGCCGGCGCGGCATGAGAACGAGGCCGAGGAGCGCTACCTCTTCCATGCCTGCCTGGCCCTGCCAAGACGCCGGCTCTACCTTTCCTGCCGCAACAGCGACGAAGCCGGTGGCGCCGAGGCGGCCTCGCCGTTCCTCGACGAGATCGCCCAGCTGCTTGGGCCGGGTGAGCCCGAGGTGCGCGGCCGCTCGCTGGCGGCGGTCGTCCCCCGGGTCGGCGACGCCCCGTCGGAGACCGAGCTGGCGCGGGCGGTCGCGGCGGCCGGGACGGGCGCCGATCAAGAGCTGCTGCTGGAGCTCGCCGGAGTCGAGGACGATGTCGCCGGCAGGGCGCGGCAGCGACTGGACGCGGCCCGCGCCGCCGAGGCGGCCAGCCGGGCGCCGGGACCGCTCGCCAACCCCGCGGTGATCGACGCGCTCGGCGCGGTCGACGCCTACGGCGGCACCACGCTGGAGGGCTTCGACGTCTGCTCCTACCGCTGGTTCGTCTCCCACGAGCTCGCTCCGCAGCCGCTCGACCCGCCGCCCGACCCGCTGCTGCAGGGCGGCATCGTCCACGAGGTCCTCTGCCGCCTTTATGAGGAGCGACCCGGCGGGGACCCTCTCCCCCGGCCCGGCGCGCTCGCCGCCTGGACCGCCCGCGGGGCGGAGCTGACCGCCGAGATCGCGATCGAGAGGGAGATCGGCGACCACCCGGCCGAGCGCGCGATGCTGGCCCGGATCGAGGGACTGCTGGCCCGCTTCCTCGCCGAGGAGGCGAGCCGCGAGAACGGCGGCTTCCAGCCCTGGCTGCTGGAGGCAGAGTTCTCCGCCGCGGAGGAGAGCGAGCGGCCGGCCCTGGAGATCGACGGCTGGCGCCTGCACGGGGCGATCGACCGCGTCGACCGCGCCCCCGACGGCCGCGCGCTGGTCCTCGACTACAAGCTCTCCGGCCACGTCACCTCGCGCGACAAGCTCGAGGAGGAGGCGAAGCTGCAGTTGCAGCTCTACCTGCTGGCGGTCGCCGATCTCTGGGACGCGGAGGTGGTCGGCGGCCTCTATCACCCGCTGCGCGCGACCGCGGAGCGGCGCCCGCGCGGGGTCGTGCTCGAGGCGGCCGCGGCCGAGCTCGCCGGCTACAACCTCTCGCGCACCGACAAGGTCGACGAGGACGGGTTCGAGGCGCTGCTCGACGACGCCCGTCGCCGGGCCGGCGCGATCGTCGCCCGCATGCGAACCGGCGGGATCGACCGCGATCCTGGCCCGCGCGCGGGCCTGCGCGACCACGGCGTCTGTCCCTCCTTCTGCGAGTTCGCACCGATCTGCCGCCGCGACCGCGCCCCGGCCGAGCCGCTTCCCGAAGACGAGGACGAGCGGTGAACGAGCGGCAGCCCACGCCCGAGCAGCGCGCCGCGATCGAGGCGACGGCCGCCGAGGTGATGGTCGAGGCGGGCGCCGGCACCGGCAAGACCGGGGTGATGGTCGAGCGCTACTGTCGGCTGGTCTGCGAGGTGGGCGTCGGGCCGGACGCGATCCTCGCCTTCACCTTCACCGACAAGGCGGCGGCGGAGCTGCGCCAGCGCATCCGGGCCGAGATCGAGCGTCGGGCGGCAGCCGGCTCGGAGCGCGCCCGCGAGCTGCTGCCGCGGCTCGGCGGCGCCTGGGTGACGACGATCCACGGCTTCTGCAACCGGCTGCTCTCCTCCCACCCGGTCGCCGTCGGGATCGACCCGCGCTTCCGCGTGCTCGACGCGCCGGAGGCCGAGCGGGCCGCCGGCGAGGCTTTCGACGAGGCGCTGGCGGCGTTCCTGGCCGGCGGAGAGCGCGACCGTGAGCGCACGGTCGCCGCCTTCGACCTCGGCGGCCTGCGCGCCATGGTGCTCGGCGTCCACGCCGAGCTGCGCAGCCGCGGCGAGGCCGAACCGCTGCTGCCCGAGCCGCCGGCGCCGGATGCGGAGGCAGCGCTGCGCGAGGCCGAGGCGGCGGCGGTCGAGGCGCTCGCCGAGCTGAAGCCCGGCGGCAACGGGCACGATGACCTCGAACGGGCGCTCGGCGTCCTCCGCAACGAGGCGATGCCGAGCCTCGACCAGGTCGCGGCGCTGCGAACGAAGAGCAGGGCCAAGCCGCTCGCCGCCTACCGCGAGGCGATCGAGACGGCGGTCAGCCGGGTCGCCGAGGCGGGCGAGGGCGGCCTCGCCTACCGGCACGTCGGCGAGCTGCTGCGGCTCTTCTCCGAGCGCTTCGAAGCCGCCAAGCGGCGGCGCGCCGGAATCGACTTCGAGGACCTCCAGCTGCTCGCCGTGCGGCTGCTCGGGCAGGACGAGATCGCCGCCGCCTACGGCGAACGCTTCGTCCACATCCTGGTCGACGAGTTCCAGGACACCAACCGGCTGCAGCTGCGCCTGATCGAGGCGCTGCGCGGGGCGCGCACGCAGCTGATGGTCGTCGGCGACGAGCTGCAATCGATCTACGGCTTCCGCCACGCCGACCTCGACGTCTTCCGCGAACAGCGCGCCGCGATCGCCGCCGGGACCGGCGGCGAGGCGATCCCGCTGAGCGGCAACTTCCGCTCGCGGCCCGAGGTGATCGGCGCCGTCAACGCGATCGGCGAGCGCCTGCTGGCCGAGTACGCGCCGCTGCGGGTCGGCGCCGCGCCGATCGCGTCGGCGCCGAGCGGCGAGGGCCCGGCGGTCGAGCTGCTGCTCACCGGGCGCGAGGGCTGGGACGAGCGCCGCGAGCGACTCGAACCGCTCACCGACGCGCGCACGCCGACCAACCAGCTGGCCGAGGCGCGCTTCCTCGCCCAACGCCTGCGCGAGCTCGCGGACGGCGGCGTCGAACCGAGCTCGATGGTCGTTCTGCTGCGCGCCTTCACCCGGCTCGACGCCCACGAGGACTCGCTCGAGCGGGCGGGGCTGCGTCCCTACGTGGTCGGCGGCCGCGGCTACTGGTCCCAGCAACAGGTGGCCGACGTCTGCGCGCTGCTGGCGACGATCGCCAACCCGCTCGACGACCAGGCGCTGCTCGGCGCGCTCGCCTCCCCAGCCTGTGGCGTCGCGCCGGACACGCTCTGGCTGCTGCGTGCGGCGGCGGGCCGCGGCCGGCACCTCTGGCCGGCGGTCGGGCAGGCCGCCGGCCTGGAAGAGGACGAGGGGATCGACGCCGGGCGACTGGCCCAGATCCCCGAGACCGAGCGCGCCCTGCTGCGCTGCTTCGCGACCACCGTGGAAGACCTGCGCCGCCGCGCCGCCGCGCTCCCTCTCGCCGGCCTGATCGACGCCGCGGTGACCGAGACCGGCTACGACCTGGCGATGCTGATGCGCCCCAGCGGCGAGGCCCGCTTCGCCAACGTGCGCAAGCTGATGCGCCTCGCCGCCCAGTTCGAGTCGGTCGAGGGGCCGGACCTGCGCGGCCTGCTCGAGTTCCTGTCGGCGCGCGCCGACGCGGACGCCGATGCCCAGGCGGCGACCGCGGTCGAGGGCCACGAGGGCGTGCGGATCATGACCGTGCACAGCGCCAAGGGCCTCGAGTTCGACGTCGTCGCGATCCCCCACCTCTCGCGCCCTCTGCTGGCCGCCACCCGCACCCCCCCGCTGACCCTCGGCCACGAGCCGCAGGCGCCGCGGGTCGGGATGCAGCTGCGCCGCCTCGGCGCCCGCGCCGTCAACCTCTACGACCAGCGCGAACTCGGCGAGGAGGGACAGCAGCGCGAAGCGGCAGAGGAGCTGCGCCTCTTCCACGTGGCGATGACCCGGGCGCGCGAGCGGCTGCTGCTCAGCGGCGTGGTCCAGCCCTCTCCCCCGTCCCGGCAGACCGCCGGGCGGCCGGTGATCGAGCGGATCGTCGAGGGCTTCGGGATCGAGCGCGAGGGCGACTCGCGCGTCGCCGTGCCGGCGCCCGAGCCGCGGCCCGGACTGGAGGCGACCTTCGCCCCCTCGGAGATCGCGGTGCGCGCCAATCCCGCTTCGGACGAGCAGGCCGAGAGGTTGGCAGAAGTGCAGCGCGAGGCGACAGCGGCGCGCGACCACGGCAGCGGCCCGGCGCCGCTGGTCAGCCCCACCCCGCCCGGGCCTGCCAGGCGCCACCTTTCCTACACCGCGATCTCGACCCAGACCGAGGAAGCCCGCGAAGGGCTGGTCGAGACCGAGCGGGTGCTGAGCGATGACGGTGAGGCGCGGCGAACCGGCGGCGGGCTGGTGCGGGGCCGCGCCGTCCACTTGCTGCTCGAGTGGAGCCAGGCCAACGGCTGGCAGGTGCCCCCGCCGGAGCTGGTCCACCGCGTGGCGCGCTCAGCCGAGGTGAGCGCCGGAGAGGGCCTCGACGAGGAGGCGCTGCTCGCCCCGCTGCGCGCCTGGCTCGCTTCCCGCTTCTTCGCCGAGCGCATCCGCGATGCGAACAGCCGCGCCGAGGTCCCCCTCCTGGCCGAAGTCGCCGGCACCGTCCTGCGCGGCTCGATCGACCTCCTGGTCGAGGAACCCGACAGACCGCCGCTGATCGTCGACTACAAGACCGACCGCGTCGCCGGGTCCTCGATCGCCAAGCTGGCCGCCGGCTACGAGATTCAGCAATCGATCTACGCGCTGGCCGTAGCCGAGGCCAGACAGGCGCAAGAGGTCGAGCTCGCCTACGTCTTCCTCGAGCGGCCCGAGGAGCCGGTGTCGTCGACCTGGACACCGCCAGATCTCGATGCCGCCCGGCAGCGCCTCGAGCATGCGATTACCGAGGTCGGCCCGGGTGAGGCGTCGTCGCGGAGTCGGCGGGGTTAGCGCTCTTCCAGCTGTTCAAGTGCTTCGGCGACGACACGATGCCCGGGTGACGAATCGGACTTGGGCGACTTGTCTTGAGTGCCGGAGACCTGCGAAAGCGCCTGCTTGACAGCGTGGATTGGCCCCGACCCGGGATCCGTGGCGAGATGCCGCCGGATCTTGGTTAGGACCGCACGCAAGGGGGGGCTTGAAACTTCGACGTTTCGCGGTGTCGGTGCCAACTTGCGCGCGCCCCTGGGGCGGCCTACTCGCTTGGTGACCTTGGGGGTCCGGCGCGCGGCGCCCGTCGCAACGCCTGCCGTAGACCCACCCGAATGCCTAGCCGCTTGCGATGCGCTGCCGGCCGGCTGAGCGCTGGGGGCGGACCCACGGTCCTGACCGCCACCGCACCCCACGAGGAGTGCGGTGGCGGAAGCCAGGACCGCCAGAAAGAGCGCCCTATGCCGAGGCTCTCGAATCAGCTCTGGGCCCTGAAGGTAACGCCGCTGAGAATCGCCCCACTGCCCTCCACCAGAACAGCGCCACTGAGGTCGAGTCCGGAGAGATTCACGTTGTCCCCAAAAATAAGCACTCCGGTGCCACCGCCTTCGAAGATCTGAGTGATCCCGCTTGCCGGCCGAAATCCCGGCGGCAACTTGAAGACGACGGGAAGTTCTTCACCTGATTCGACGACGCCTTCCAGATGCACCACCCCGTCGTGATCCTTGTAAAAGCCAGCCGGCGCAAAGTTGATCCCACCTTCGCCAGGGATGTTCTTGCCGCCATTTTCGAAGGGTGGCTCACCGGGGGCGCCTACGAGATGAATCGCTTCGGGCGCAACCAGGGAATTCGCAATCTGGGCGGATGGGACCGTTCCCAGCGTGCTGAGATTGATATCGGCACCGGTGAGCGACTGGTTCTTCACCTTGGCGCCGGTGACCGCGTTCTTCTTGATCTTCGCCGTGGTGATCGCGTTCTTCTTGACCTTGGCGGTCGTAACCGCGTTGGCCTTGAGCTGCTTGGTGCCGACGCTGTTCTTCGGCAGCTGCGTCGCGGCGTAGGCCGTGCCGAACATGGCGACGACGAGGGCGACAACCGCAACAACGAGTGCCGGCGAGGGCCGACGAGACATGAGACCCTTCATTCATTCCTCCTTGTGGGGGGTCAGAGATCGAACAGGGGACTCTACGTCACGACGCCCCGGAATCCGCCGAGGAGGCCAGCTTCGCCGCCAGCTCATCCAGCTTCAGCTCGTTGAGACTCTCGCCGACCGCGTCGAGCTCTGCCGTGCAGTAGGTGACCAGGTCGCGGCCCTCGCGGCAGAGGTCGAGGGTCTCGCGCAGGCCGGCCTGGCCGGAGTCGAGCCGGTCGATGATCTGCTCCAGCCGCTCGACCGCGGCCTCGTAGCTCTCGGGTTTCTCGCTCAATCTGGTTGCTCGATCTCGGCGCCGACCTTGCCGTCGGCGAAGCGCAGTCTGACGTGGCGGGCGGCGACCGCGTCGGCGGCGCTGGTCAGCGGCTCCCCCTCCCCCGCCTCGACCAGGGCGTAGCCGCGCTCCAGAGTGCGCTCGGGCTCGTGGGCGCGCAGGGCGACCGCGGCGCGGCGCAGGGCCTCGCGGCGGCTCTCCATCTCCGGCCCGGCGGCGCGGCGGCGCGCGCGCTCCAGGACAACCGCCGCCAGCCGCCGCTGGAAGCCGAGCCGCTCGGCGATCCCCCGCTCGGAGGCGGCGCGAACCTCGCGCGTCTTCTGGTTGAGCGCCAGCCGCTCGCGGCGCAGGGCCCGGGCCGGGCCGCGCGCCAGGGCGACGAGGTGCGGGGTGCGGGCGCCCACGGCGGAGTCCGCCGCGCGCCGCAGCGAGGAGCCGGCGCGCGCCAGCGACGCCCGCGCCGCGCGGCAGTCGAGCGGCACCGCCGCCTCGGCCGCGTGGGTCGGGGTCGAGCAGGCGACCGCGGCGACGTCGTCGATCAGGGTCGAGTCGCGCTCGTGGCCTACCGCGCTGATCACCGGCACGCGCAGCATCGCCACCGTGCGGCAGAGCGTCTCGTCGCAGAAGGCCCAGAGGTCGGCGAGGCTGCCGCCGCCGCGGGTGACGACGATCGCCTCGACGCTCGGCTGGGCAGCAAGGTCCTGGATCGCGGCGGTGACCGCCGGCGCCGCGCGGCGGTCCTGCACCGGGGCGAAGCCCCAGACCACCGTGCCCCGCCAGCCGCGCCGCTCAAGCCCGGCCAGCAGGTCGCGCCGCGCCGCCCCCGACTCCGCCGTGACCACGCCGATCGTCTTCGGCAGCGCCGGTCGCGCCAGCTGCTTCTGCAGCTCGAACAGCCCCTCTGAGCGGAGCTGCTTGCGCAGCGCCTCGAGCCGCGCCAGCAGGTCACCCTCACCGGCGAGCCGCACGTGAGTCGCCCGGAAGGAGAAGCTGGGCGAGGCCTGGCCGCCGCCGGGGTAGTAGTCGGGCCCGCCGGCGATCACCACTTCAGCCCCGTCGCGCAGACCGCCCTCGGGCAGCCCGGCCTTCTCCAGGTCGTCGAGCCAGATCGCGCAGGGCACCGCGCCCTCGGCATCGCGCAGCTCGAAGTAGGCCTGCACCTTGCTGCGCCCGATCCCGGTCACCTCGCCGACCAGCAGGACCCGGGCCCGCTTGCGCATCTCCTCCTGCAGCTTGCGCGCGTAGCGGCCGACCGCGAACGGGCCGGGAAGGTCGGGGCCGGCGTCGGCTATGCGGTGCGGTTCCAGCGCTTGGCCCATGCCTTGAGCTCACCGATTGCGGGCTCCAGCTCGGTCCCCTTCGCGGTCAGCGAGTAGGTCACCCGCACCGGCGTCCCAGCCTCCACCTCGCGCTCGACCAGCCCTTCCTCCTCCAGCTCGCGCAGGCGCTGGGACAGCAGCCGGTCGGAGAGGCCCGGCACGGCGCGGGCGAGCTCGGCGAAGCGCAGCGATTCCTCGGTCAGCGCGCAGAGGATCGCTCCCGTCCAGCGCTTTCCGATCAGCTCGATCGCGGCATGGAAGTGCGGACAGACTCCGTTCCCGTTGGCTTTGGCAGCCTGATCTTGGGCGGTGTGCCCGGCCTCCACGTAGCCATCGGAGCTTACCGAACGTAAGTGATGGCCTAGCCGGCACAGGGCCCGGGTTCGACCGGGGCGAGCGGCGCGGCCAAGGCCGCTTCGACGACCTCGTCGGGGACCGCGAAGCCGCCCGGCGTGCCGGTCGTCGTCGCCGCGAAGACCGTCCCCAGCACCCGGCCGCGCGAGTCGACCAGCGGCCCACCGGAGTTGCCGCTGCGAACCTCGCCGCGCAAGGAGGCGATCGGCCGGCGGACCGGACCGCGGCCGTATGAGTCGTCGCTGATCGTGTCGCGGGTCTCGCCGAGCCGCGCCGGGGAGACCGCGTAGGGGCCGTTCTCCGGGTAGCCGAGCACCGCGCCCGCCGTGCCCGACCGCGGGTCGGGGGCGAGCGCCAGCGCCGGCAGGTCGGCTTCGACGTGCAGCAGGGCGAGGTCGTTCTCGGAGTCGTAGTGGACGACGGTCGCTTCCAGCGAGGCGCCTTCCGGCGTGGTCACCGTCGTGTCGTGCTCGCCGGCGACGACGTGGGCGTTGGTGACGACGAGCCCGGGGCCGGCGACCCAGCCCGAGCCCTCGACGCCGAGGCCGCAGGCGGTGCCGAGCACGCGGACGACCGAGGCGCCGGCGCGCTCGACGTCGGGGTCGGAGGCGATCGCCGGGTCGGGCGCCGGAACCGGCGCCGTCGGGCCGAGGATCGAGGGCGCCGGGTCGACCCGGTCCAGGGCGTTGAGGATCGGCCCGCTCGGCGGCAGCACTTCGTTGAGGCTGCGCAGGATCACCGAGCGCTGCACGTCGGCGCGCAGCCGGGCGGTGCCGGGGGCGTGCAGGGCGACGGCGCCGAAGACCCAGACGACGCCGAGCGCCACCGAGGTGACCAGCGCCGCGCCGCCGGCGCCGTCGGCCAGGTGCAGCAGCCCGCGGCCGCGGATCAGCCGCGAGCGCAGGCCCAGCGCCAGGCTCTCGAGCGTCACCGCGACGATCGCTCCGGTCACCAGCGCCCCCAGCGCCGCGCAGAGCGGTGCATAGGGCGAATCGGCCCCCTGGTTGAGGACCAGCGGCCCGATCCGGCTGCCGGCGAAGGCGCCAACCGCGAAGCCGAGCAGGGTCAGGGCGCCGACGATCAGCCCCTGCCGGAACCCCCAGAGCGCCAGGGCCAGGGTGAAGGCGACGATTCCCCAGTCGAGCACGGTCATCCCGTACATGGAAGCAGGCGGCGAGGGTCGCGGGCGCCGCCGCCCTTCACGGCTACATTTCCCCTAAGTGAATGGCCGTTCTCCCGAGGTCGAGCGCCGTCGTCGTCTCGCCACACGCATATTGCCGCTGATCGCGGCCGTCTCGTTTGTCGTCGGCCTGATCGCGGGGGCTCCCGGGTCGTCGCCTGAGAAGGATGCGGCGGAACGCTTCGCCGATGCCTGGGTTCGCAACGACTTCGCCGCCATGTACAAGGAGTTGAACCCGGCCTCGCGGCGCAAGATCGAGCGGGCGGAATTCACCGGCGCCTATCGCGAAGCCGAGGCGACCGCGACGCTGCGCTCGCTCCACGCGGACGGGCCGGGAGATTCGACCTCCAGGGACGGCGAGACGCTGGTCCCGGTCCCGATGGCGGTCAGCACGGTTGCCTTCGGCGGCTTCGAAGCAGATCTCGACCTGCCCTTTGCCGAAGGCGGAGTCGAGTGGGACGAGAGCCTGCTCTTCCCCGGGCTGCGGCGCGGTGAGCAGCTTGAAAACCAGGTCGAACTGGCGCCGCGAGCGCCGATCCTCGCGGCCGACGGGACGCCGCTGGCCGAGGGACCGGCCGCAGCCCGGGCGCACCCGATCGGCAGCGCCGCGATCGACGTCACCGGCGAAGTCGGCGAAGCCGCGGAAGAAGACATGGAGGCGCTCGCCCGGCAGGGCTTTCCGCCCGACACGCCGGTCGGCGTGACCGGCCTCGAGCAGGCCTTCAACCCGCGGCTAGCCGGCCGGCCCGGTGGCAGACTGCTGGCCGTCGCCAAGAGCGGCTCCTCACGAGTCCTCGCCGAAGCCGAACCGAAGGCCGGCGCGGCGGTGAAGACGACGATCGACGTCGGCCTGCAGGAAGAAGCGGTCTCCGCCCTGGCCGGCCGGCTCGGCGGCATCGCCGTGCTCGACTCGCGCAACGGCGACGTGCGCGCGCTCGCCGGGCAAGCCTTCTCCGCCCCGCAGCCGCCCGGCTCCACCTTCAAGATGATCACCACGATCGCCGCCCTGGAAAAGGGCGTGCTCTCGATGGACGACGAATTCGAACTCAGCGAAGGCGCCAACGTCGGCGGCCGCGTCATCGAAAACGCCAACGGCGAGATCTGCGGCGGCACGCTGCGCGAAGCGTTCGCCGAGTCCTGCAACGCCGACTTCGCCCCACTCGGCCCGAAGATCGGCAACGACGAACTGGTCGGCACGGCCGAACGCTTCGGCTTCAACTCGCCGCCGGCGCTCTACGCCCCCCGCATCGTCGCCCGGGTCGAACCGGCGGAATCGACGATCCCGGCCGAAATCGGCGAAGAAGTCGACCTCGGGGTGAGCGCGATCGGCCAGGGCGAAGTCCTCGCCACGCCGCTGGAGATGGCGAGCGTCGCGCAGACGATCGGCAACGACGGCGTGCGCGAGCCGACCTCGATCGTCGCCAACCGCAAGCTGCGCCCCACCCAAAAGCCGGAACGGGTTATGGCCAAGAAGACCGCCTCCGAGCTGACCGAACTGATGATCGGCGTGGTCACCAGCGGCACCGGCTACGCGGGCGCGATCCCCGAGGCGCAGGTCGCCGGCAAGACCGGCACCGCCGAGCTGGGACCGAAGCCCGGCGAAGAGGAATCCGAACACCCGCAGCAGCGCAAGGACGCCTGGTTCGCCGCGTTCGCCCCCGCCGACCACGCCAAGCTGGCGATCGGGGTGCTGCTCGTCGAAGCGGAAGCGGCGGGCGGCGAAGTCGCGGCCCCGGCCGCCTCCCAGGTGCTCTCGGCCGGCCTCTGAGCTAGAGGTCGAGGGTAATTTCCGCCGGGCCTTCGGGGCCGGCGATGAAGAGCGTCAGCGGCCGGTTCTCCGAAACGCTGCCGGGAAGTTCAAAGAGCACCAGCGAGCCCTCGATCGGGCCCTGCTGCGGGGTCGAATCGGGCGCCGGAATCGGTTCCTGCGGTTCGACCTTGCCGCCCGCCGGGAAGGCGTAGAGGCTCTTGGAGGGGATCGCGGTGAATTCCTGTTCGCCGGCGTCTTTGATCGAGAATTCGCTGGCCAGGGTCTGGTCCGCTTCGCTCTTGTTCTGCACTTCGAGGAAGACGCCGAAGTAGTTGGAGCCTCTCTTCGGCGGCGACTGGCCGGCCAGGTAGGCGGAGTCCTCGTTGTCGTGGCGGTTGAGGTAGCGGGAGAAGACCACGTTGTATTTGAGCTCGCCGAGCTTGACCGGCTCACCCTCGACCGCCTGCTTCGATTCGTTCGTCCAGCCGCAGGCGGAGACGCCGAGCGTCAGCGCCAGCAGGGCGAGCGCCGCAAGCAGCGGCGAGACGGTTCGGCGGGGGCGGTGCATCGGCGGCGAGAGCCTATAGAAACGGGATCAGGGAATACCGGTCGCATGGGGGTTGCCGCCGGCGACGCCGATCCTGCCGGCGCCCAGCTCTCCCGACTCGAGCCCGTCGCGCAGCCGCCGCAACGCCTCGCGCCAGCGCCGCTCGTACGGGGCCGAGGCCGCGGAGAGCAGCTCCAGAGCGCGGTCGAGGTGCCCTGGCTCGGTCCAGTAGGAGACCCGCACGGTCGTCAGCGAGCCCGGGCCCTCGGTCAGCTCCCAGAGCGTCGTCGCGGGGATGCGGTTGCCGCGCCCGCCGCGGCCGTGCTCGACGACGCGATGCGGCTTCTCGGCCTTGACGATCGTCGTGTCCATCCAGACGCGCCGCGGCCGCACCTCGAAGCGAAACCGCGCTCCGGCGCCGACGCCGGAGGGCTCGATCCGGGTCAGGTGAAAGCCGCTGAGGAAGTGATCGGTGAAGGCCGGACGCAGCGCCAGGTCGCAGATCGCCGCGAATGCCTGCTGACGGGGAACGTCGATCTCGACTTCTGCGCTGACCGGGCCCATGGGCGAGCGCGATTCTATTCGCGAGGCCGCCCTTTGGGATTGCCGTCTGCGGTAAATCCCTGATGCGGCGCCACGAGTTTCGGGTAGCATCGGCACAACGGAGGCGCCGGGAAGGAGACCCCCCCCATGGTTACCAGTGTCGGCCCCGGTACAGAGGTTGAGAGCTTTGTCGTAGGCGCGGTCCCGGGTACGGGTACCTACTTCTGCGTCATCTGCAGTTCCCAGCTTTCGCTGGGCGAGAACGAGCAGCTTCCGCAGTGCCCGCGCTGCGGCGCCGCCGAGTTCCACCGCGACTCGATCTTCGAGCCGATGCAGGAGCACGGCCAGACCATCGAGTTGACGCCTCCGGCCACTGCGGTGACGCCCGAGTGGCTGCCGCTGGCGCGCTCGATGCTGCGGGGGCCCGGGCGCTATCTCGCCTACCGCGACGACGGCGGCGAGATCCAGACCTTCTCGGTCGGTCGGGGCTGGACGCGGATCGGCCGCAGCGCCACCGCCGACATTCGCCTCGACGACCCCAGCGTCTCCCGCCGCCACGCCCTGATCGTCTCCGAACAGCCCGACTCGCTGCGCGTCCTCGACGACCGCAGCCTCAACGGCGTCTTCCTCAACGGCAAGATGGTCGACTGGGGGAGGCTTGCGGACGGGGACGAGCTGGCTATCGGGCGGTATCGGTTGTTCGCGCTCGAAAGCTGACGGGGGGGAGCGAGGGTGGGGATGCCCCTCCGACGAAACCCGCGCCAACACGAGGTATAGGGACCAGCGCTTAGTCGCTCACAAGTTTCGCTGGAGGGGCATCCCCACCCTCGCTCTTCTCGGGAAAGCTTGGGATGTGCGGAAATTCCGGCCTCGCTGGTGCTTAGCATGGGCGTCATGGATCGTGGTGCCGAGTCTCCGGAGGTTTCTGCTCAGCGGGCGCGGGAGCGGTTGCATGAGGAGATCGAGCGGGTTCGGAGCGGGGTTGAGGAGATGCTTGCCGAGCAGGGGAACGGCGGCATCGACGAGGCAACCCTCCGCGCAGAACTGGACGTCATCCGCGAGGAGACGAGCTACTTCCTCAAGCGCCGCATCCGCAAGAGCGAGAAGCGCCTAAACAAGCGCATCGACAAGGTCGACGCCCGCACAGAAGCTCTCGAATCCCGCCTCGACCAGGTCGAGCAAGAGGGCAAGCACGCCGAGTGGCGCATCCACACCAACACGGAGCAAATGCTCGACGGCCTCCTCAAGGAGGTCCGCGCCATAGCCGACCTGCTGACCCTGGGCCGCTAGGCGAGAGCTTTCGGAGGGGTGGGCAGGTGCCCCTCCAGCGGAACTTGTGAGCGACTAAACCCTGGTCCCTCCACCTCGTGTGGGCGCGGGTTCCGTCGGAGGGGCACCTGCCCACCCCTCCCCCACGCCCACGCCAAGCGCGTCACTCAGTCGAGATACTCGGGTCCGCCTGGACCTTGTGGGGGACGACCATCATGAAGTTACCGGTCGCGTCCTGGGCGAGCCCCAGAACCCTCTCTGCCTCCTCGTCCTGACCGGTGGCGCGGAGTTCCTCCGCGAAGGCGCCGAGCAGGTCGTCGACGTCGAGCAGACCCTCGGCGTCGAGGTCTTTGAGCTCGACCTTGGCGCCCTCGCCCAGCCGCCGTTCGATCGCCTCGCGGTCGATGCCGAAAGCGTTATGGCGGACGTAGACGCGGCCGCCGGTCATCCCGGCGCAGGCCCAGGGCCCGAGGTCGCCGAGCACGATCGCCCGGCCCGAGGTCATGTACTCGAAGGCGAAGCCCTTGGCGTTGGCGCGGTCGACGACGCAGCCGCGGCTGTCGTCGATCTCCTCCTCCGGTTCGCCGGCGAGCACCACGTCGGCGCCGGAGAGGCGGATGCAGAAGCGCGAGTCGGCCGATCCCTGCACGAAGAGGCGGCCGCGCTGGGCGCCGTAGGCGAAGGACTTGCCGACCGAGCCATTGACCCGCTGGCCCTTGGCGCCCTTGCCCTTGAGCACTGCCACCGAGCCGCCGAGCATCGCCTTGCCGACGCCGTCCTGGGCGCCGCCCTCGACCCGGATCGAGACCCCGTAGGCGTTGAAGGCCCCCAGCCCCTGGCCGGCCACCGAGCCGCCGTTGAACTCGAGGCTGGCGAGCACGTCGTCGTTGGACTCCGGGCCGTCGTCGAAGATCCGCGAGCGGGAGATCGCCCCGGCAAGCTCGGTGCCGAGCACGCGGTCGTTGGCGTCGGTGTGGCGCGGGAACTCGTTGCGGATCGTGCGTCCCGGGCAGATATCCCCAGCAAGCCCCGCAATCTGGTGCGAGGCCTGCTTGGCCTCCATGCGGATCGGCCGGGCGGCGACCAGACCGGCCTCGGCCCGCTCCTCGGCGACTTCGGCCACCGGCAGGTCGATCGGCTCGAGGTCGAGGAACTCCTCCAGCGGCGTGATCAGCGGCGCCAGGTCGACCGTGTCGTGGTGGGCAATCTGCTCCAGCAGGTCATAGCGGCCGACCAGGTCCTGGGCGCGCTCGTAGCCGAGCGAGGCGACGACCTGCTTGACCTCCTCGCCCATCGCCCCGAAGAAGCGCGCGCAGCTCTCGGCGGCCACGTCGACCTCCTGCGGGGTGAACTTCTTCAGGCCGTGCTCCTGGGCCTGCTCGACGGTCTCGATCTGGGTCGCGATGCCGACGTGGCAGGTGTCGAGCTGGCAGCCGCGGCAGATCGTGCAGCCGAGGCTGACCATCGCCAGGGTGCCGAACCCGACCCGGTTGGCGCCGAGGCAGTGCAGCTTGACGATGTCGTGGCCGTGGCGGTAGCCGCCGTCGGCCCAGATCTCAACCCGGTTGCGGATGCCGGCCTCCATCAGCGCCCGGTGCACGGCGCGGGTGCCGATGTCGGAGGGCAGGCCGACGTGGCGCAGGGCGTGCTGGCGGGCGGCGCCGGTGCCGCCCTCGAAGCCCGAGAGGGTGATGATGTCGGCGCCCGCCTTGGCGATGCCGAGGCCGATCGTGCCGATGTTCGGCACGACGGGCACCTTGACCGATACGCGCACGTCGGGGTTGACCGTCTTCAGCTCGTCGATCAGCTCGGCGAGGTCCTCGATCGAGTAGAGGTCGTGGTTGTTGGAGGGCGAGATCAGGTCGGTGCCGGGCGCCGCGTTACGGGCGGCGGCGACCTTCTCGGAGACCTTCTTGCCGGGCAGGTGGCCGCCCTCGCCGGGCTTCGCTCCCTGGCCGATCTTGATCTCGGCCAGGTAGGAGGAGTTGATCATCTCGGCCGAGACGCCGAAGCGGCCCGAGGCGACCTGCTGGCCGCGCCATTTGCGGTAGTGGCCGTACATGTCGCGGATCTCGCCGCCCTCGCCGTTGACGCAGAGCACGTTGATCGACTTCGCCGCCTCGGCGTAGGCGCGGAAGGCCGGCTCGGACTGCGAGCCGAAGCTCATCGAGGAGATCACCACCGGGTAATCGTGCAGGCCGACCCCGGCGTCGACGCTCGAGGGGTCGGCAAGCGGCTCACGGTCCCCCTTCAGGGCCATGATGTGGCGCATCGAGATCGGGCTCTGCTCCTCCAGGTCGCGGACCTTCTGCGAGTACTCCTCGTAGGAGCCGGAGCCGTTGGCGGTGGCGATCGCCGCCTTGTAGACCTTGGGGTAGAAGCGGAAGGTCTTCGCCGGTTTGGCGTCCTCGTCGCCGGCGAGGATGCGGGCCCGCTGGTTGGTGTCCTCGTCGAGCTGGGCGAAGCCGACGCCGCCCTTTTCGGAGGCGGCGAAGGCCTCGGTCATGAAGATCTCGGCCAGCTCGGGCTTCACGCCGATCGAGGAGAACTGGCGCGCGTAGCCGCGCACCTCGTGGATCCCGATCGTCGAGATCACTTTCTCGATCCCCTTCTCGAGCGCATCGCAGAGGTTGGAGACGTCGTTCTCGTAGTCCTCGACGCAGATCACCTCGACCATCGTGTACGGGCAGACGCCGTTGGCGCCGAGGCCGAGGGCGAGCATCGTGTCGTGAACGTTGCGGATCGCCGCCGAACGCAGGACGATGCCGCAGCGGCGGCGCAGGTTCTCCTCGCCGGGCTCGACCTTGAACTGCTTCAGCGCCTGGTCGACGGCGGAGGTCGCCAGGTGCGGGTCGAGGTAGCGGCGGTCGGCGTCATAGACGGTGCGGTCGGTGAGCACCAGCAGCTCGGCGCCGTCGCGGACTTTCTTCACCGCCTCTTGCTTGATCCGCTCGATCGCTCCCTGGGTCGTCTCCGACTCGAGCAGGGAGATGTCGACCACGTCGGCGCGGCCGCGGAACTCCTCCCAGAGGTCCTCGAGCAGGTAGGTGCGGTGCTCGCGGGCGATCCGGCGGTAGGTCTTGTCGGAGAGCGGTGCCAGGCCGTGGTGGCCGCCGAGGATCACCGGGAAGGCGGTCTCGACCGTGCCGGTGTCGACGCCGGCGGCGTCGATCGAGGGCCGGCGGCCGAAGACCGTGCGGGTCGAGAAGTGCTCGACCTCGCGTTCGCGGTCGATCGCCGGGTTGGTGACCACGGCGACCGTCTCCTTGAAGTAGTCGGCGAGGTTCTGGCGCTCGGGAGAGAGGGCGGCGAGCGGCCCGTCGTAGCCGAGCGAGCCGACCGGCTCGGACCCGTTGGAGGCCATCTGCTGGACGAGTTTGACGTCGTCGCGCTGCCAGCCGAAGCCGGCGAGCACGCGGTCGACGACCTTGACCGGCTCCTCGGGACCGGCGTCGGAGTAGCCCGGCACCTCCTCGCCTTCGAGCGGGCCGCCGGTCTCCAGGGCACGGTCGTAGGCGGCCGCGTCCTCGGCGCCGTTGCGGCGCAGCCAGCTCTCGCGGACGATGCGCAGCATCGCGTCGTGCGGGTGCAGGAACGAGCGCCGCGCCTCGCGGTCGATCGTCACCAGCGCCTTCTCGCCGGGGGCGAGCGGCTTCGGCTCGGCGGTCATCGCGCCGACCGGGACGACGCCGGGCTCGGAGCTGAAGACGAAGTCCTCGCCGGTCTCCACCTGCCAGAGCGGCCGCAGGCCAAGCGCGTCGGAGGAGAAGACGCACTCGTCGTGGTGGCGGGCGATCAGCGCCACCGGGCCCTGCGCGAACGGCCCCATCGCCTGGTGCAGGTACATGTAGAAGCGGTGCAGCTCCGCCGGCATGTGGCGGATCTCCTCGACGATCGGCGGCACGACCATCTCCATCGCCTCGGCGAGGCTGAGACCGTCGCGGTTGACCAGCGTGTTGATCGTGCGGTTCAGGTCCTGCGAGTCCGACGACCCGGGGCGGATCGGGACGCCGAGCATTTTCGCCTCCTGGCGCAGCTGGGCGATCGTGTTGATCTCGCCGTTATGGCCGAGCACCGAGAAGGGCTGGACGCGCTTGAAGGAGGGCCAGGTGTTGGTCGAGTAGCGGTTGTGGCCGAAGCTGCCGATCGTCTCGAAGCGCTCGTCGAGCAGGTCGGGGTAGTACTCGCCGAGCACCTTCGGCGCGCCCATCACCTTGTAGACGCAGGTCGTGGCGGAGAAGGAGGGGACGTGGACGTCGAGCCGGCCCTCAAGCTCGATCATCAGGTCGAAGAGCACCTGGTCGCGGCGCGAGGCGTCGGCGACGAGGCCGGCGATCTGCCAGAAGTGGGGCTCCTCCTCGCGCGCGGTCGGGCCGAGCGCCGAAGAGTCGACGGCGCCGATCCGCTCGGCGAGGATGCGGAAGCCGCCCTCGCGCAGCAACTCGCGCGCGTCGTGCTGAATCCGCTCGCGGTCCTGGGAGCGCTCGATGAAGATGTGGGCGACGGCGAAAGCGTCGTCGAGGGTCAGCGAGGGGTCGTGGCCACCCGAGCGGACCTCCTCGGCCCAGATCTTGCGCGGCAGGTCGAGCAGCAGGCCGCAGCCGTCGCCCTCGCCGTCGACGTTGCCGGCCCGGTGGAGCATCTTCTGCAGAGCCGGGATCGCCAGCTCGATCGGGCGATGGCTCGGCGTGGCGTCCTTGCGCACCGAGGCGTAGATCGCGCAGGCGTCCTTGTCCTCGACGCTGGGCGGGGAGACGAGCGGCCGGTATGGGCGCTCTGGCGAGTAGCGAAGAACCTCGCCGTGAAGCTCACGGGACTGGCTTTGGGACACGTTGACCTCCCGGGTTCCGCACCTTCTTCGAGCGGGCGCGCGACGGGTTGACGAGTCGGCGAATTATAGGGCGGCCGAACGCGCTATCGGCAGAAATCGTCGTTTTCCTGCAAATAGCGCCGAATTTCGGTCTAGCGGTTCCAGTCCGGTTCGGAGGCGTTCTTGGCGAGCAGCTTGGGCTTGCCGCCCTTGTAGGGGATCGCCACGACCTTGTGGCCGGGACCCGGTTCGAAGCCGCCGATGCTGCCGAGGACGAGCTTGCCGTTGCTGGAGAGGGCGGTGCCGACGAAGCCGACCTCGCGCTGTCTGGTGAGCGCCCGTTCGGCACCGGTCTTCGGGTTGACGGTGACCGCGTAGGTCGTGTCCTGTCCGCCGAACTCGGCGAGCAGCTGCTTGCCGCTCGTCGACCAGGCGGTGGGCGTCAGGCCCTGGACAAGGGGTGAGACCCTGGTGTGCGTCAGCCGCCGCACGCCCTGGCCGCCGGGATCCATCAGGAAGAGGTCGTTCTTGGGCCCGTACTTGCGCTTCTTTTCGCCGAGGTGCTTGACGAAGGCGATCGTTTCGTTAGGCCCCCAGAGCGGGCTCGAAGAGCGATGGTCGGAAGTCAGGCGTTCGGGGTGCGGCGCCTGGACGAAGACCTGACCCGGTTCGGGTATGACGTAGCGGAAGACATCGCCCTTGAAGCCGAATTCCTGGTTCGAGCGACCGAAGACGATCTGGCCGCCGCCAGGCGAGAAGCTGACCCCGTTGAAGTAGCCGGTGGCGACCGTTTCCCGTGAGCCGTCGGCAACGTCAACCAGGGTGAGGTGCTGCTTGCCCAGCTCCGGCCCGAGCAGCACCGCGACCGTCGCCGAGTCCGGCGACCAGGCGAAGACGAACGGGTCCTCCCAGCTCTTTGCCAGCACCCTGGCCGGCCCGCCGGCGGCCGGCGCGACTATCAACTTCGCCGGCTGGCTCCCCGAACCGAAGCGGTAGAAGGCGACCGTCTGCCCGTCGGGAGAGACCCGAGGCTGTGACCCGGCCCCCACCTTGCGCGCCCCCGATCCGTTGTCCTTCGCCACGTAGACGGTCGGGTGCAACGGGTTGCGGGTGAAGACCAGCGTCGCTTGCGATGCGGCTGGCAAGGCCAGCATCGCGATCGCGAGAACAGTCGTCGTCACAACGATCCGTCGCATAGTCACGCCGACGGCCTCGGGCTTAATGCCGGCCATCTCTACACCGCCTCCGCAATTAGCGACGAACCGACCTCGATCGTGACGACGCGATCCGGGGCGGCAAGAGCGGCGCGCGCGGCAGCTTTCAACGCCTCCGCATCGAGGTCATAGCGGCGCGCAGCCACATCAAGCAGGGAAATCTGGTCCGCCGGGCTCAGGAGCTCGACGCTGGCCGGTGCGCCTTTGGCGAAGCCCACCTGGCAATACGTATCGTCAACCGACTCCTGGCGCTCGAAACGCTTGAACGGGAAAAGTTCGATGTCGAGCGCATTGGCCTCGCTGTCGAAATCCACTCGCATCATCGTCTCCTATCGTGGATTGTGACGATCAAATCGGGCTCGTCAATCGCAACGACCACCCGCACGCGCTCGCCCCCGAATCTTCCCCGTGTACCGAGGCTTCCCCTGGTCATCGTGATCGATCTTCTCCGGATTCGCGACAACCCTTTCCGCATCTTCCAGCGTTCCCCCGACACGCCGGAGCCCATTCTTCGCATGCCGCGTGAGCCGCATGCACTCCCAAGGCCACAGCGCTCAAAACTCGCCCCCCCCCCCTTTACTGTCGATCTTTCGGGGTCGTGGAGACGCTGAAATCAAAGCGATCACGCGGCAGTGGCCAGTCGAAGGTACTCACGCCCACGACATCGCCTCGTAGCCGCCCTCGGGCTGGACGCCGATCAGCATCGCGGTGACCTTGGCGTCGGAGCGGTTGAGGATCGTGCGGGTGGCGAACGGCTCGATCGAGGCGAAGGTGCCGGCGGGCGCCGGATGGTCCTCGCCCTCAATCTGCAGGACCGCCTCGCCTTCAAGGATCACGTAGAGCTCGACCTGGCCGCTCTGGGCCTCGTCGTGCTCGGGAATCTGCCCACCCGGCTCGATTTCGACCAGGTTGAAGCCGAAGGCCGACGTCCCCAGCGCCTTGCGCGCCAGCCGCCAGGTCGAGTCCCCCGACCCCTCCATCGACTCGAACTCGTCGCGGTGCTTGATCGTGTAGCCGGCCATCAGGCACTCCGATCCTAAGCGGGATCCGGGCGCCCGTGGGAAGCACTTGGACGATCAGGCGGCAAGCGGCGCGCTGACTTTCAGCTCGACGACGCGGTCGGGGGCCGCAAGGGCCGCGCGGGTGATCGCCACCAAGGACTCCCCATCGACCCCAAAGCGCTCTGCCGCCCGATCCAGCAGATCGAGGTGCTTTGCTGGAGCGAGAAGGCCGACGTTGACTGGGCGTCCCCCTTCGAAGCCCACGGTGCAGAAGTCATCGTCAACCTGCTCCTGATCGTCGAAATGATCGAAGGGGAGCAGCTCGATCGAGATCGCGTCTGCCTGGCTGTCGTAGTCGGCCTTCATCAACGTCGCCTCCTATGGATTGTGACGATCAGGTCCGGCTCGTCAACCGCCACGACGACGCGCACGGGCACGCCCCGGATATATCCGGTGTATCGCGGCCTGTCTTCGGGATCGCAGTCGACCAAGGCCGGATTCCGAATGACCTGAATCGCATCCTCCAGAGTGGCTCGCAGGCTTCGAAGCTCGTTCTTGGCGTGGCGCGTTAAGCGCATGAGCCTTCAAGGGCTCAGCGCCAAGAGCTCACCCCCCTTCGGCTACAGCTCGGGCACGTCGGCGCCGTGGGGGCTGAAGGGGAGGCGGCGGACCTCGGCCCAGCCGGCGCAGCGGGACTCGAGGGCCTCGGCGACCTTGCCGGCGTCCTGCCAGGTGGTCCAGACGAGGACCGTGGGGCCGGCGCCGGAGATCGTCGCGCCGAGGGCGCCGAGGGCGCGCGCCGAGTCGACGAGCTCCATCGAGCGCGGGTATAGCTCGCGGCGGCGATCCTGGTGGATGCGGTCGACGAGACCGGCGGCGACCAGATCCAGGTCGGCCGTCTGCAGGCCGAGGACGAGGCGCGAGGCGGCGGAAACGTTGGCGACCGCGTCGGCGAGCGGGACCTCGCCGGGGATCGCCTCGCGGGCACGCTCGGTCGAGACCTCCTCGGCGGGGATCACCGCGATTCCCTCGAGGCCGCTCGGGGGGTCGAAGCGAACGGCGCTCGGCTGCTCGCCCTCCCCCGCGCCGCAGATCACGAAGCCGCCGTAGATCGCGGCGGCGACGTTGTCGGGATGTCCCTCGATCTCGGCCGCCCGCGTCAGGAAATCCTCCTTGCCAAGACCCAGCTCGAAGAGGTGGTCGGCCGCGTACAGCCCGGCGACGATCGCCGCGGCGCTGGAGCCGAGTCCCCGCGCCAGCGGGATCTCGCTCTTCAGCCGGAAGGCGATCCCGTCGGCGGGGCGCAGGCTCTCGAAAGCCCGCACGATCAGGTTGTCGCGCCCGGTCGGCACGTCCAGCCCGCCGCCATCGAAGGAGAATTCGCCCGTCTCCTCCACCTCCAGCTCAAGGAAGAGCGAGACCGCGGCGGCCAGAACGTCGTACCCCGGACCGAGGTTGGCCGAAGAGGCGGGGACGCGGACAAGCCGGCGGCGAGCGGTCAATCGAACACGGCCCGCTCGACAGCGGACAGGTCGTTCTCGCAGTTGATCACCGCGGGGGCCTTGGAGAGGGCGGTGTCGGGGTCCTTGAGGCCGTGGCCGGTGAGCACGCAGACGACCGACTTCGGCGGGTCGCCTTCGACCACCGGCATGCCGTGCGCGAGGAGCCCCGCCACCGAGGCCGCGGAGGCAGGCTCGCAGAAGACCCCCACCGTGTCCGCCAGCCAGCGGTAGGCGTCGAGGATCTGCTCGTCGGAGACCGCGGCGACGCGGCCGCGGGCGCCGGTGAAGGCGTCCATCGCCTCCTCCCAGCGGGCCGGGTTGCCGATCCGGATCGCCGAGGCGACGGTCTCCGGGTTGGCGACCGGTTCGCCGCGCACCAGCGGCGCGGCGCCCTCGGCCTGAAACCCGTAGAGCACCGGCGCGACGCCGAGCTCCTGGAAGCCGCGCCAGTAGGCGGTGACGTTGCCCGCGTTGCCGACCGGGATCGCAAGGGCCCCCGGTGCTTCACCGAGCTCCTCGACGACCTCGAAAGCGGCCGTCTTCTGGCCTTCGATGCGGTACGGGTTGACCGAGTTGACCAGTTCGATCGGGTGCTTCTCGGCGAGCTCGCGGACGATCCGCAGGGCGTCGTCGAAGTTGCCCCGCAGAGCGACGACGCGGGCGCCGTGCATCAGCGCCTGGGCGAGCTTGCCGATCGCGATCTTGCCCTCGGGGACGATCACCGCGCCGCGCAGCCCGGCGCGGGCGGCGTAGGCGGCGCAACTGGCCGCGGTGTTGCCGGTGGAGGCGCAGATCACCGCCTCGGCGCCGCTCGCCTTCGCGTGCGAGACGGCCACGGTCATGCCGCGGTCCTTGAAGCTGCCAGTCGGGTTGAGCCCCTCGAACTTGAGGTATGCCGGCGCGCCGACGCGTTCGGAGAGCACCCGCGACTCGATCAGCGGGGTCGAGCCCTCGTTGAGCGTGACTATCGGGTCGTCGGGCTCGAGCGACAGCCGGTCCCGGTAACGCTCGATCAGCGGGACCGGGCTCAAACGAACTCCTCTTCGATCACCCGGATCGCGCGGGGCGGCGCGCGCAGCACGTCGAGCGCGTCGATCGCCTCCAGGGCGGCGGCGAACCGCGACTCGAGGCACTCGTGCAGGACCATCACCAGGCGCGCGTCCTCGCCGGTCCCCTGCTGGACGACGCTCTTCACCGAGACCTCGTTGTCGCCGAGCACGGTCGCCACGCTGGCGAGCACCCCGGGGCGGTCGGCCACCGCGAGGTGCAGGTAGAAGGAGGAGGTGACGTCGGTGACGATCGGCAGCCGCTCGCGGGCCTCGTGCACGGGGGCGTCGCCGCTGAGGATCGAGACGACGTCGCCGAGCACCGCCGAGGCGGTCTGCACGCCGCCGGCTCCCGGCCCGGACATCGTCACCTCGGTGATCTCCGGCGCCTCGACCATCACCGCGTTGAAGGGACCGGCCACCGGCGCCAGCGGGTGGCCGCCGTAGAGGAAGCAGGGGAAGACGCGTACGCTGACCCCGCCCTCGCGCCGCTCGGCCACCCCGAGCAGCTTCAGCGAGAGGCCGAGCTCCCTGGCGTAGGCGATGTCGTCGGGCTCGACCCGCTCGATCCCCTCGAAGGCGACCTCGTCGAGGGTGACCGGGGTGTGAAAGGCGAGCCGGGCGAGGATCGCCATCTTCGCCGCCGCGTCGGCCCCGTTGACGTCATCGGTCGGGTCGGCCTCGGCGTAGCCGAGCTCCTGGGCGCGGCCGAGGACCTCCTCGTAGGAGGCGCCGCTGGCCGCCATCTCGGTGAGGATGAAGTTGGTCGTGCCGTTGACGATGCCGAAGACCTTGGCGATCTCGGTGACGCCGAAGCTCTCCTGGATCACGCGCACGATCGGGATCACGCCGGCGACGGCGGCCTCGAAGCGCAGCTGCACTCCCGCCTCGCGGGCGAGCCCGAAGAGCTCATCGCCGTGCTGAGCGAGGAGCTGCTTGTTGGCGGTGACCACGGGCCGGCCGGCGCGCAGCGCCCGGGCGACGTAGTCGCGGGCCGGGTCGGTGCCGCCGATCAGCTCGACGATCAGCTCGGAGCGCTCGAGGATCGCGTCGAACTCGCCGTCGGCGCGGGTGAGGACGCCGGCGATCTCGGGCCGGCGCCCGGTCGCGGCCTCGACCGCGTCGGCGCGCGCCTCGACCAGGCCGGCGAAGGCGCCGCCGACGGTGCCGCGGCCCAGCAGTCCGATGCGAAGCGGCTCAGGCATCGACGTCGCGGGAGGTGAGGTCCTCGTAGGTCTCGCGGCGCACCACGGCGCGGGCCTCGCCCTCGCGGCAGAAGACGACCGGAGGACGCGGCACGCCGTTGTAGTTGCTGGCCATCGCGTACCCGTAGGCGCCGGTAGCCGGCGTGACCAGCACGTCGCCGACGGCGGGGGCGGCGAGCATCGCGTCGCGGACGACGATGTCGCCCGACTCGCAGTGCATGCCGGCGATCGTCGCCAGGCTGTCGGGAGCCGCCGCGGCCCGGTCGGCGATCAACGCCTCGTAGCGCGAGCCGTAAAGCATCGGGCGCAGGTTGTCCGACATACCGCCATCGACGGCGACGTAGGTGCGGATGCCAGGGATCTCCTTGACGGTGCCCACCCGGTAGGCGGTGATCCCCGCGTTGCCGACCAACGAGCGGCCGGGCTCGATCAGGATCCGCACCTCCTCGCCGAAGACCTCGGCGACGCCGCGCACCTTGACGTCGACGTAGGACTCGATCGAGGGGGGCTCGTCCTCGGCCGTGTAGGCGATCCCCAGGCCGCCGCCGACGTTGACCACCTCGCACCAGTCGCCGGCCAACTCGCCGAGCGCCCGGATCGCCAGCGTGTAGGGCTCGAGCTCGAAGATCTGAGAGCCGATGTGGGCGTGCAGTCCCTTCAGCTCGAGCACGTCGGAGGCCAGCACGCGCTCGATCGCGCGGGCGGCGAGCCCGTCCTCGATACCGAAGCCGAACTTCGAGTCGAGCTGGCCGGTCTGCACGTAGTCATGAGTCGAGGGCTTGATCCCCGGGGTGACGCGAACCAGAACCGGCTGGGGCGAGTCGAGCAGCCGCTCGCAGCGTTCGATCTCGTCGAAGGAGTCGAGGATCAGGTGGCCAACGCCCGAGCGAGCGGCGAAGAGGATTTCCTCCTCGCTCTTGTTGTTGCCGTGCATGTGGATGCGGGCCGGGTCGAAGCCGGCGCGCAGCGCCATGTGCAGCTCGCCGCCGGAGGCGACGTCGACCGAGAGACCCTCCCCGGCGAACAGCCGGTAGGCGGCGGTGCAGGGCAGCGACTTGCTGGCGAAGAGCACCTCGAAGCTGTCGGTGCGCCGCTCGAAGGCCTCGCGGTAGGCGCGGGCGCGGGCGCGCAGGTCGTCCTCGGCGTAGACGTAAGCGGGGGTGCCGAACTCCACGGCGAGATCGACGACGTCGCAGCCTCCTACCTCGAGGTGGCCGCGCTCGTTGACCCGGCTACCGGACGGGTAGACGGCCGAGCCCTGGATCGGGTCCGCCGCATCCGCCTGCCCCACGCGCTCCACCTCTGGACACATAGGCGGGCATTGTGACGGTTGCGGGCCGAGCGGCGATCAGCGGTTGCCGCCGAGCAGGCCGCCGACCGCTTCCACGGTTTTGTCCACGGTTTTGCCGACCGTCGATTCCGGGCCGGCGACGCCGTCGACGACTTCTTCGACGGGGCCGGTGACGCCGGCTTCGCCGAGCGCCCCGCCGGTCGCTTCGTCGACGCCTTTGACGGTTTCGTCGACGGCGCCGGTCACCGCGCCCGAAGTGGAGCCCGGGGATCCGCTGCCGGCACCGGCCCCCGTACCACCTTGCGAGCCGGAGCCGCCGCCCGCGCCGCCATTGCCACCGGAGGACCCCGACGCCGGGGCTGTGGGCGAGGAAGCCGAGGTGGGCGAACCATCCGCATTCTCGCCGCCGCCCGAGCTTGGCGCTTCGGCCCCCGGACCGGTATCCGAGGGAGAGGGCGAGGCGCCAAGTCTGACGTTGTCGCCGGCGTGGCCGTGGGTCACGGCTCCAGCGCCGCTCCGGTGCGCCGTCGCAGCGGCCGCCGCGGCCGTGCCGGCGCCATGTGCGCCGGTCGCGGGCTGGGCCGAGCCACCGCCAACAGCGTGGCCGGAAGAGACCGAGCCGTCGCCACCGCCGCCGAGCCCGGCCAGCGGCCAGTCGCGGAGCGCCTGCAGCGAAACGATCACCACGAAGGCGATCACCGCCGCCCCCACCAGGGCAGTTCCCGAGAACGCGCCCGCCATATAGCCGTGCGCCTGCCTGATCACCTCTCAAGGGTCTCAGACCGGCCGGCTCAATACATACCTAAAATTAAGTAAATTGGATCCAACGACCCGAGGCTACGCCTAGAGATAGGCCATCGGATCGGTCACTTCGCCGTCAATCCGCACCTCGAAATGGACGTGCGGGCCGAAGCAGTAGCCGGTGCAGTCGCTGTAGCCGACCACCTGACCCTGGGTGACCTGCTGGCCGGGCGAGACCGCGAAGGACTCCTGGTGCGCGTAGCAGGTGGAGAGCCCGCCGCCGTGGTCGATGCAGGTGTAATTGCCGTAGCCGCCGCTGCTCGACTCGGGCTCGGTGAAGATCACGGTGCCGGCCGCCGCGGCGCGGATCGGCGTGCCGCTGGGCACGGCGATGTCGATGCCCGGGTGGTACTCGTAGCTGCCGTTGATCGTGCGCGGACCGAAGCCGGAGACGACCGGCCCGTCGACCGGCCAGATCAGACCGCTGCCGTTGCCGGCCCTGACCGGGCCGAGCGGCAGCGGCGCCGAGCCATAGCCCGCCAGCCGCGCCGCGATCTTCGCCTGGATCTTCGCCACCGAGCCGTCCAGCTCGCGTTCGTGACGGCGGATCTCGCGCAGCGCCGCGACCCGCTTGCCGCGGGCGTCGATCAGCTGGGACTGACGTCGCTGGACAGCGCTGCGGGCGCTCGCCAGCGCCTGCTCTTCGGCGGCGACGGCATCCCGCGCAACCTTGATCCGGTTACGCGCGGCCCGTAGGCGCAGAACGGTGCTCCGCACTTCGTCGCGCAGATCACGCACCCGGCCGACGATCGCTTCGTCGTTGCCGCGAATCCGGTTGAGGTATTCGGTGCTGACGACCAGGTCCTGATAGTCGTCGGCGCCGACGATCACGCTGAGCACCTCCGGGGTGCCGGTCTTGTAGATCGCGACCAGCCGACCACGCAAGGTCACCAGCGCCCGCTTCAAATGAGACCGCGCGCTGACGAGTCGCCGCGTGGCAACCCCAAGCACAGCTTCAGACCGATCGAGCCTCGCCTGCTGAGCATCAAGCCGCACCCGCACGACGGCCTCACGGTTCCGCAGCCCCGCGACCTGCTTGGTCAAAGCTTCAATGTGGCCGCTGTAGCGAGAGATCGTCGTCGTCAAGACCCCACTGCGTTCGCGAGCCTCAGAGAGCCTCGCTTCCTTGGCCTGAAGCTGAGCTTCCAAGTCCTTGGCAGGCGCGGTGGCGCCAACCGCGAGCAGCGCGACGACAGCCGCCACGGCAGCGACCAAAGCCGCCGCGACAGGGCGAGCCATAAGCATGGCCGAAAAGGCTAGTCAAGCCCATTTCCCGCTCCACGGCCGTGGGCCGAAGCTGCAACCCCCGTTGCGTAGCCGCGGGGATCCCCTCCTGGGAACTTGTGAGCCGACCCACGAACACGCAGCCCCACGGCGTGCGGGCGGCGGGTTTCCAGGAGGGGATACCCGCGGCTACGCCGCCACCGGCTCCGGCTTCGCCGCCACCGCAGCGTCAGCGACTTCGGCCGCGTAGCCCAACCGCTCCGCGTATTCAGCCGCCTGCATCCGCGAGATGACCATCCGCTGGATCTCGGCCGTCCCCTCGAACAGCTGGTAGATCTTGGCGTCGCGGAACCACTTCTCCAGCGGGCACTCGGTGCTCCAGGCGTAGGGCCCGACCAGGTCCATCAGCGTGGTCGTCGCCCACATCGTCACGTCGCCGGCCTTGAGCTTCGACATCGAGCCCTGGCCGCCGCGCATCGGGATGCCGTTGCGGCCCATCCAGGCGGCGCGCTGGACGAGCAGGCGGGCGGCCTCGATCTCGGTGGCGACGTCGGCGAGGACCTGCTGGATGCGCTGCTCCTTGAGGACGGGACGCCCCTCGAAGGTCTGCCCGTCGAGGTATTCGAGCGTCCACTCGTAGGCGGCCTGGGCGATGCCCAGCGCCGAGGCGCCGACCAGCGGCCGGGTCATCTCGAAGGTCGCCAGCGCGTCGGCGCCGCGCGACTTCTTGCCTTCGCGGCCGCGCTGCAGCTTGCGCTCCAGCTTCTCCTCGCCGCCGAGCAGGTTCTCGACCGGGATGCGGCATTCGTCGAGGATGATCTCGGCGGTGTGCGAGGCGCGGATGCCGAGCTTCGACTCCTTCTTGCCCTGGCTCAACCCCGGCGTGCCCTTGCCGACGACGAAGGAGGCCTGGCCGCGGGTGCCAAGCGCCGGGTCGACGGTGGCGACGACGACGTGCACGTCGGCGATTCCGCCGTTGGTGATGAAGACCTTGGTCCCGTTGAGCACCCACTCGTCGCCGTCGCGCTTGGCGGTCGTCTTCAGGCTCTTGACGTCGGAGCCGGCCTGCGGCTCGGTGACCGCGTAGGCGCCGAGCTTGATGTCGTCACCGGCGCCGAAGCACTCGGGCACCCACTGGGCGATCTGCTCGGGAGTGCCGGAGGAGGCGATGCCGGCGGCGGCGAGGCCGGAGCCGGAGATCGCCAGCGCGGTGCCGGCACAGCCCCAGTGGAACTCCTCGGCGGAGATCACCTGCATCTGGCCCTCGGGGTCGGATGCGGAGCGCTGAATTGCCTCGAGGCCACCGAATCCCTGCGCGCGCGCCTCCTTGATCACCTCCCAAGGAGTGCTCTCCTCTTCGTCGTGCTTGCGGGCAGCGGGCCGGATCGCCTCGCGGGCGAAGGTGCGGCAGCGCTCCTTGTACTCCAGCTGCTCGTCGTTCAGTGCGAAATCCATGCGGTCCTCTCTGGCTCGTGCGGCGTCGGCGCGGTTGATTGACTGGTCAGTCAACCAGGGGGAGAAATCCTAGCTGACCAGCCAGTCAGCCGCCCGCGTGTAGCGTTCCGCGCGATGCCCGGGAAGCGCCCGATCAACGCCGACGTCGGCGCCCCCGCCTCGACGCCAAGCGCCGCGCAAGACCCCGCTCCGGCCGAGCCTTCACGCGCATCCGAGATTGACCACACCAGAGCGGGGTCAAAGTCGGATGCGCGTCCAAAGCGCCGCCGTCGACGGCCGATCCCGGGGGCGCTGAAGGCGATCGCCGGGCTGGTGGTCGTGGCGATCGTCTTCCTGGTCGCCGCGGTGCTGGGCGGCGGTGGGTCCAACGGGCGGTCGGAAGAACCGGCGCCGGCGCCGGCGGCCACCACCAAGGCGCCCGAAGAACACGAAACGCCGGCCGCGGCCGCTGCGGAAGAGCTCGGCTACCCCTCGTTCGCGACCAACAACACCACCCGGGTCGGCGGCTCGGACCCGGCGAGCACCGCCGCGGCGGTTGCGCTGGCGGTCTACCCCTCGGCCACCTCGGCGCAGCGACCGGCCGCGGTGACCATCGTCGACGAAGGCGAATGGCAGGCGGCAGTCGCCGCCGCCGCGCTGATGGCGACTCCGGTCCGTGCGCCGCTGCTGGTCTCCGACGGGGGCGGCGTGCCCGACGCGACGTCGCAGGCCCTGGAAGCCCTCGACCCGCAGGGCAGCCCAGCGACGGACAAGCTGCAGGCCTTCGCGATCGGCTCCGGAGCAGCACCCGACGGGATGCGGACGACCAGGGCAAGGGGCGCGAACCCGGCGGCGCTCGCGGTCGCGGTCGAGGCGCTGCGCAACAAACTTCTGGGCGGAGCGCCACAGCACATCGTCCTCGCCTCCGAGGATCAGTCCGGGTTCGCGATGCCGGCCGCGGCCTGGGCGGCGCGCTCGGGCGACGCCGTTCTCTTCACTGGCCACGACAAGCTCCCGAAGGAGACCGCCGGCGCACTCAGCGAAGACCCTAAGACGCCCGTCTACGTGCTCGGCCCCAACTCGGCGATCTCCTCCGCCGTGGTCGGCGAAGTCGCCAAGATCGGCAACCCCGTGCGGCGCGTCTCCGGCGAAGACCCGGTCGGGAACGCGATCGCCCTCGCCCGCTATGCGAGCGGCGACTTTGGCTGGAACGTCAACGACCCTGGCCACGGCTTCGTCGTCGCCCGTGACGACGCGCCGCTCGACGCCGCGGTCGCGGCGCCGCTCTCTGCCTCCGGCACCTGGGGTCCGTTGCTGCTCACCGACGACGCCGATACGCTGCCAAAGGCGCTGCGCGAATACCTGCTCGACGTCAAGCCGGGCTACACGACGGACCCGACCCGAGCTTTTTATAACCACGTTTGGGTCATCGGAGACCAGGAAGCGATCGACGTGAAGCAGCAAGCCCAAATCGACCAGCTGGCGGAACTGGCCAGGATCGGAGGAGAACCGTGAGCGAAGCCGAGACACCCGACCTGCTTGCCGGCGGCCACCCGGTGACGGCCGAGGACGTCCGGGCGCTTGCCGGCGCCTCCACCCCCCACTTCGCCCTGCAGGTCCGCAACCGGATCCGCCGCCTGATCGAGCCGCTGGCGTCCGACGATCCGGCGCGCCGCGAAGGCGAACGGAAGATCGCCGAGCTCGAGGATCTCGCCGAGCACAGCGGCGACCCCCGCGGGACGATGGGTATCGCCCGCCACTGATGAAGCAGCTGGCCGAGGGGGTCTGGCGCCTCAAGCAGTTCCCGCTGCCGGGCATCAACGTCTACCTCGCCGGCGACGTGCTGATCGACGCCGGAGGCCGCCCCGACCGGCGCCGGATCTTCGCCGAGATCGAGGGCCGCGAGCTCTCGCTGCTCGCCCTGACCCACGTCCACCCCGACCACCAGGGCGCCGCCAAGGCCGTCTGCGAGGCACGCGGCATCCCCCTGGCCTGCCACGCGGGCGATGTCGACGCGATGGAGGGACGCCGGCCGGTCGCCGCCGGAGACCACCCGATCGCGAAGCTTTCGGCGCGTCTCTTCGAGGGACCGCCGCACAAGGTCGACAGCGTCCTCACCGAGGGCGACGAGGTGGCGGGCTTCCGCGTCGTTCACGCCCCCGGCCACGCGCCGGGCGAGGTGATCTTCTTCCGCGACGCCGACCGCGTGGCGATCTGCGGCGACGTGATCCGCAGCATGAGCTACGCGACGGGCCGCTTCAGACTCGCCGAGCCGCCCGACTTCTTCAACGCCGACTCGGCCGAGAACCGCCGCTCGATCCGCAAGCTGGCGGCGCTGGAGCCGTCCCTGATCCTCCCCGGCCACGGCCGCGAGGTGACCGACATGGCCGCCTTCCAACGCTTCGCCGACAGCATCGGCGGGTAGAGGGCGGGCAACGTCCGCGAAACCAAAAGGGGGGAGTTACATGGACGCGAAGAGAAGCTGGCGGCCCTCGCCGGCAATGATCGTCGCCCTCGTGGCGCTGGTGGTGGCGCTCACCGGCACCGCCTACGCCGCGCAGACGATCAACGGTGGCGCGATCGAGAAGCAGACGATCGGCGGCGGCAAGCTCAAGCACAACACCCTGACCGGGTTCCAGATCAAGACGAACAAAATCGGGATCGTGCCCAGCGCCAAGCGCGCCGCGCACACCTACTGGGCCGTGGTCAACAACCCGAGCGGCGCCGGCAACGCGGCGCTAGCCCGAGCCAGCGACACCGGCATCGCCGCGGTCGAGGGCGGGGGCGCCGTGACCGTGACCTTCCCGGTCAACATCAGCGCCTGCGCCGACGTCGCCGCGCGCAACAACGCCGGGACGACGACGCCGAAGGCGGGCTACGCCCAGACGAACACCTCGCCCGCCAACGCCAACGCGATCGAAGTCCACACCCGCGACGAAAAAGGCGCCAACGAGGACGCCGACTTCCACCTGATCGTCGTCTGCCCGTAGGACAGATCGGGGGTGCAACGTTTTCCCGACGCGGTACGTCCGCAAGACGTTGCACCCGCGCCGCGTTAGGCGGGCGTAACGCGCTACGGCTGACATGCCTCCGCAAAACGTTGCACCGGGGGCGGGAAGGTAGGCTGCCCAAGGATGAGCGACGCGCCGCACGGATTCAAGGAGGGCGACAAGGTCTGGGTCGAGGACGGCGACGGCAAGCACCATCCCGGCATCTTCGTCGCCGACAACGAGAGCTCCGGCTGGTTCGGCGGCGGCCCCAGCGCCTACGTCGTCCACCCCGAGGCAAAACAGGCCGAGGTCGTCTCCACCTTCCGCATCACGCCCAGGGACGAGTAGCTCCAAAGGGAAGGGGTCTTGCCTCCCGAGAGCCGATACTTTCCCTGCTCCATCAGGGACTGCCCTCGACGCGTCGGGCCGCTTGATCATCGCCGGCGGTGCGCACGCCCCCTGGCTTCAGCCAAGCGGCATCGTCATGGCCCGATACCTGCTGGGACGCTGAAGCGGAAGCGCTGCGCTGGCGGTGTCAGCGGATCAGCTGGACCTCGACTCCAACATCGACCTCGGTCCACGCCTGGTCTGCGGTCAGAACGGGTGAGCCGATGCTCGCAGCGAGACCAAAGCAGACGCGATCGGCGAGCGAAAGTCCCAGGCCTTTCGTGGCGGTGCGCAGCCTCGCTGCGAATTCAGCCTGCTCGGCATCAACTGGCAGAACCGTGACTCCGAGTGCTTCGAAGGAAGAGCGCAACGATGCGTCGTCGACGTTGGCGGAAATCGCCTTCTCCATCACCTCAGCCCAATTGGCCGCAGATATGGCAGCACCGGCAAGCCGGCCCTTGACGTTCTCGCCGCCTCGCTCTTCGAGGACAAAGGCAAGCGCCGCGGAGGCATCAATGACGACGCCGAAACTCATCGAGCTCTTCCTCTTCTCGCCGGGCTTCAGCGCGCCGCTCCGCAATCAACTCTGCGACCAGGTCTCGGCCTGCCGCTCCTTTCTGGAATTGACGCCGGAGTCGTTCCAGGGCGGCCTGGGGTGTTTCCATCAGCAATCGGCCGTCCTCAACTCTGACGCTGAGAACGTCGCCTTCGCTGAGGCCGAGCTCCTCTCTCATTGGGGCTGGAATCACGATGCGACCCTGTCTACCAAGCTTGATCTGTGCCATCAAGACCTAAATGTGCCAAATCAGCAGAGAATTGGCAACAATTGCGAGGAGGCGCTCAAGCCGTTGGCCCAAACGCCTCGATGATGCGGTTCTGGTACTCGCTCAGCTCCTCGGGGGATATGAAGTAGGTGGGTGGGGTGAGGAAGAGGCCGTCGGCGCGTTCGGCGGTTGCCTCCACGCGGGCGCGGACCTTGTCCAGGGGGCCGGCGGCGCAGTAGGCGTCGACCATCTCGTCGCTGATCGCGGCGGGGACGGCGGCGAGGTCACCGCGGCGGAACGCCTCTCCGGCGGCGATGGCGTTGTCGGCAAAGCCGTGCAGCTCCCAGAGCGGCATGTAGGTCTTGACCGTGGCGTAGAAGGAGATCGTGCGGCGGGCCATCTCGATCGCGCGGGCCTCGTCGTCGTCGATCGCGCAGCAGACCGTGGGCAGGTAGTCGAAGCCGGCGCGCTCGCGGCCGGAGCGGCGCAGGCCCTCCTCGAAGGAGGAGACGACGACCTCGTCGATCCAGCGCAGGCTTTGAATCGGGTGGCCGATCAGGCCGTCGGCGACGTCGCCGGCCATCCGGCACATGCCGCCCTGTACGCCGGCCGTGTAGATCGGCACCGACTCGCGCGGGGCCGGGTGGGGGCGCACCCAGCCCTTGATGTCGATGTCGTAGTAGGAGCCCTCGTAGCGGATCGGCTCCCCCCTGCCGGCCCCCCGCATGATCAGCCGCGTCGCCTCGATCGCCTCGCGAAGGTGCGGCGCGGGCCTGCCGTACTCGGCGTTGTGCCAGGTCTCGTTGAGCCGTTTGACGCCCGAGCCGAGGCCGAGGCGGAAGCGCCCGCCCGACATCTCGTCGACGTCGAGAGCGCTGACGGCGAGGATGAAGGGGCTGCGGGTGAACGCCCAGGCGATCCCGGTCGCCACCCCCATCTTCTCGGTCTTGCCGGCCAGGTAGGCCGCCTGGGTGACCGAGGAGCGAAACAGCTCCGGCGCCCAGACGCACTCGACCCCGGCATCCTCCGCCCGCCGCGTCTCGCCGACCAGGTCATCGACCGTGGTGCCGATCGCGGCGACCGAGATCCGCTCGAGCGCGCTCAAGCCAGAACCGCGTCGGCGACGCGCTCGCGGTGCCACTTGGCGTCGCCGAACAATGCCGCGTTGGCCTTGCCGCGCTTGAGAAAGAAGTGCAGATCGTGCTCCCAGGTGAAGCCGATGCCGCCGTGCACCTGGATCGAGGCGTCTGGGACACGCCAGCCGGCGTCCGAGGCGTAGGCCTTGGCCATCGAGGCGATGCGCGGCAGGGACTCCGGCTCGGCGTCGGCGGCCCAGGCGGCGCCGTAAACCGTCGAGCGCGAGTTCTCGGTCTCGAGCAGCATCTGGGCGCAGCGGTGGGAGACGGCCTGGTAGGAGCCGATCGGGCGGCCGAACTGCTGGCGGTCCTTGGCGTAGGAGACCGCCATCTCCATGGTGCGCTGGGCGATCCCGGTCGACTCGGCGGCGACGGCGACGCAGATGCGGAAGAAGACGTCGAAGTAGTCGGGTCCCGCGGCCGGCAGCGAGTCCTCGGGGGCGACGCTGACGCCGTCGAAGCGCACCGCGTAGAGGCGGCGGGTGAGGTCGATCGAGGTCGAGGGAGCGATCGAGACGCCGGGCGCCTCGCACTCGACAACGTGGCGACGGCCGTCTGAGGTTGCGACGAGCAGGAAGTCGGCGGCGGCGGCGTCCATCACCAGGACCTTTTCCCCGTCGAGGACAACCGAGTCGCCGTCCGCCCGCGCCTCCATCGTGAACTCGCCGACCGCTCCCGGCGTGCCCGCGTCCCAGAGCGCCGGCGCGCCGCGCAGCCTGCCCTCGGCCAGCGGCCGCAGGAGGCGCCCGCGCTGCTCGTCTGAGCCGCAAAGCGCCAGCGCCAGGCCGGCGACCGTGTTCGAGAGCAGCGGCGAGGGCGCCAGCGCGTAGCCCATCTCCTCGAAGAGCACCGCGAGCTCGACCACCCCCAGGCCCTGGCCACCCCACTCCTCGGGAAGGGCCAGGCCCGGCCAGCCGAGCTCAGCCATCTCCTCCCAGTCGGACTGCTCGAAGCCGTGCTCGCTCTCGGCGATCTCGCGGATCCGCTCGCTCTTGTAGCGGGCGGCGAGGAAGTCGTGCGCGGTCGACTTGATCGCCTGCTGCTCGTCGGTCAGGTCGAAGTACACCCGCTCACCTCAGCTTCGGCAGGCCGAGCACCCGCTCGGCGATGATGTTCTTGAGGATGTCGGTCGTACCGCCCTCGATCGAGTTGGCGCGCGAGCGGAGGAAGCTGTACTGCCAGGCGCCGCCGGCGAGCGCGTGCGCGTCGCCCCGCGAGAGCGGCGCGTAGGCGCCCTCGATGTCGAGCGCCAGCTCGGACATCCGCTGGTTGATGTCGGCCCACTGCCACTTGCCCAGCGAGCCCTCCGGACCGGGGATGCCCGACTGCATCGTCTTGGTCAGGCCGCGGTAGGCGTTGAGCCGCATCGTCTCCGCCTCGATATGGAGCTGGGCGAGTCGCTGGCGGAAGACCGGGTCCTGCGCCGCGGTGCCACCGTTGACCCGGGTCTCAGCGGCCAGCTTGCCGAGCCGGTTGAGGCTGTTGGCGATCTGCGCGATCGCTCCGAAGGCGAGCCCGGCGCGCTCGTTCATCAGGGTGGTGATCGCCACCGCCCAGCCGTTGCCGACGCCGCCGACGACGTTGGCATCGGGGATCCGCGCCTCCTCGATGAAGACCTCGTTGAACTCGCCCTCGCCGGTGATCTGCACCAGCGGCTTGGCCTCGACGCCGTCCTGCTCCATGTCCATCAGGAAGTAGGTGAGGCCCTTGTGCTTGGCGGCGTCGGGGTCGGTGCGGGCGACGAGCATGCACCACTTGGCGTACTGGGCGAAGGTGGTCCAGACCTTCTGCCCGGTGACGACCCATTCGTCGCCGTCCTTGACCGCGCGCGTCTTCAGCGAGGCGAGGTCGGAGCCCGACTCGGGCTCGGAGAAGCCCTGGCACCAGATCTCCTCGCCGGTCAGGATCGGCTCCAGGTAGCGGGCCTTCTGCTGCTCGGTGCCGTGGGCGATGACGACCGGTCCGCCCATCGCCAGGCCGAGCACGTTGGCCGGGCTGGGCGCCTCCAACCGCGCCGCCTCGCCGACGAAGATCGCCTGCTCGATCAGGGTGGCGCCGCGGCCGCCGTACTCCTTCGGCCAGGAGATCCCGGCCCAGCCGGCGGCGTGCATCTTCAGCTGCCACTCGCGGCGGAAGGCCATCACCTCCTCCAGCCCCCCGTCCGGCTCAGGGCCCGGATGGTTGGCTTCGATCCAAGCGCGGACCTCGTCGCGGAACTGCTGCTCGGACGGCGAGAGAGTCAGGTCCATCGGCCGCGGAGCATAGCGGCCGACTGGCCGGGCAGCCAGTCCTCAGCGGCTGCCGCAGACTTCGAGGCCGTATTCCTTGGCCAGCCTGCTGCCGACGCCGAAGATCGCTTCGCTGCTGTGCTTGACGGCCTCGGGATCGTTCGCGGCGACTTCGATCCCTTCTTCCCACGCGGTGAAGATTGCTTCGACCCGCCCCTCGTCCCCGCTCGGCGCGCCGAGCGCGCGGATTTCCTTGATTTCCCGTTCGAGGTTGGGGACGAGGACGCCGCCGATCAGCCCTTCGTAGTCGGCCTTGCTCGGGTGGCGCAGGGCGATGATGCTTTTTTTGTTCTTGCGCAGATAGGTCGCGAAGCCCTTCTGCAGCCTTGCGTTGCCCTTCGTGCAGATCGCGTCGGCCTTCTTGACGAAAGCCTCCTTGGAGAGTGAGCCGGCGGTGACGGTCGAATCGCTTGCGCTGCCACCGCCGCCGCAGCCGGCTACGGCAAGAGCCGCCACGACGGCCGCCAGCGCAATCGTCCCCCTGCCCATGCGGGCAAGTTATCGCGCCGTACCCATTGGCGGCAAGTCAGGTGCGCGAAGTGCCTCAGACGCGCTGGATCAGGGTGCCCGTTCCCAGACCCCCACCGCAGCACATCGTGACGAGCCCCATCTCCTTGTCGGAGCGCTCCATCTCGTGCAGCAGGGTGGTGATCAGGCGGGCGCCGGTCGAGCCCAGCGGGTGGCCGAGGGCGATCGCGCCCCCGTTCACGTTGACCCGGTCCATGTCGGGCTCGAGCTCGCGACGCCAGGCGGCGACCACGGAGGCGAAGGCCTCGTTGATCTCGACCAGGTCGATGTCGTCCATCGTCATCCCGTTGCGCTCGAGCAGCTTGCGCGTCGCCGGGATCGGACCGGTGAGCATGATCACCGGGTCGACGCCGACCGTCGTCTGGTCGAAGATCCGCGCCCGCGGCTTGAGGCCGAGCGCGTCGGCCTTCTCGCGGGTCATCAGCAGCACCGCGGCCGCTCCGTCGGAGACCTGCGAGGAGTTTCCGGCGGTGACCTTGCCGTCCTCCTTGAAGGCGGGCTTCAGGTTGGCCAGACCCTCCAGAGTGGTCTCGCGCAGCCCCTGGTCGGTCGCGTAGGTGTCGCCGTTGACCTGCATCGGCACGATCTCGCGCTCGAAGCGGCCCTCCTCGGTCGCCTTGGCGGCGAGCTGCTGCGAGCGTAGGCCAAGTTCGTCGAGCTCTGAGCGAGGGATCTCCCACTGGTCGGCGATCATCTCGGCCGAGAGGCCCTGGGGAATCAGGTCGTAGCGCTCCATCAACTCGGGCGAGAAGGGGGCGCCGTGCTCCTTCATCACCGAGTAGCCGTCGGCGAAGGAGATGTGGCCCATGTGCTCGACGCCGCCGCCGATCGCCACGTCGTGGACGCCGGAGGCGATCAGCGCCGCGGCGAAGTTGACCGCCTGCTGGGCGGAGCCGCACTGTCGGTCGACGGTGGTCGCCGGCGTCTCAATCGGGAGACCGGCCTCGAGCCAGGCGTTGCGGCCGATGTTGACCCCCTGCTCGCCAAACTGCTGGGCGCACCCGGCGATCACGTCGCCGACCTCGGAGGCGTCGATCCCACTGCGCTCGATCAGCTCGGAGTAGGCCTTGGCGAGCAGGTTCGAGGGGTGGACGTCCTTGTAGTAGCCCTTCTCCTCGTGCCCGCGCCCAATCGGCGTCCGCACCGCCTCGACGATCACTACCTCGCGTCCGCCGAACTTCCCGTTTCCGTTCTCCGCCATCAGAGCCTCCAAGTCTCGATCTACGCGCTTGCACCCAGGGTACCTCACCGATTGACTGGTCAGTCAACCAGGGACGTGCCGTCCTTTAGGGGTCACGGGTGGTACTTAAAGTGCGGCACGTCCCCGTTGTGCGGGGAGGCAGGCGCGGTTGGGGGGCGACGTGATAGGAACCCGCCCAATGAGCGCAAGCATGGGTTATGAGAGTCCGGGGATCGCGGGGAGCGGGGCCATTGCCACCGGCCTTGCCGCGGTCTCGACAACGACGGCGGACACGATTCTGCTGGCCAGAAGCGAGGCTTCGGCCTGGCGGGCGGAGGAGAAAGTGGTTGCTGCCTGCGCCAAGATCGACGGGGCGGAGCCCTCGCGGCTGCGGGTCACGACCGACCCGGCCGACCTCGCCGATTGCGATGTCGTCGTCGAGGCGATCATCGAGGAAGTCGGGCCCAAGGGAGAGCTGCTCTCGGCCATTGCCGAAGCCTGCCCCAACGCGCAGCTGGCGACCACAACCTCGTCGCTGAGCGTCGCCGCGATCGCCAAGGCGGGCGGCGTCGACGGCAAGCTCTTCGGCCTGCACGTCTTCAACCCCGTACCCCGGATGAAGCTGGTCGAGGTCTGCTTCCCGGACGGCACCGAGGGCGCCCGCGAGACGGCGCTCGCCTGGTGCGCGGCGCTCGGCAAGACCGCGGTCGAGGTTCCCGACCAGGCCGGTTTCGTCGTCAACCGGCTGCTCTTCCCCTACCTCTTCGAAGCCGTCCGCCTGATGGAGCGGACCGGCATGGAGGCGGGCGAGGTCGACACCTGTATGAAGCTCGGCGCCGGCCACCCGATGGGCCCCCTGGCGCTGCTCGACTTCGTCGGACTGGATGTCTCCGAGGCGATCGGCGACGCGCTCTACGCCGACAACGGCGAGATCGCCAGCAGACCGCCCGGCCTGCTGGTCGAGTTGGTCGGCGAACGGAAGCTGGGACGCAAGAGCGGCGCCGGCTTCTACACCTACGACTGACAGACCCGGGGTTCCACCTGTGTAGCTGGAGGTGCGGGATGGCGCACCCCCGATGCCGCCTGCGCGGGGCCTAACCTCTTTTGCTCACCCCGCAAGCAAAGCTTGCGGGATCCGATCCTCGTCCATCGAGCAAGAGGAGACAACTCATGTGGAAGAGCAGAACGCGGCTGAGCCGCGCAGTGCTGCTCGCCGTCGCGATTGCCGTGCTGGCTTCGGCAACGAGCGCTTCGGCGAAACTATTAGGCGAGTTCACGCGGTTCCAGCAGTGCCCCTGGACCAATGCGGAAGTAGAAAAGTGCCTCTACATGGTCAGTGAAGGGGGCGCGGTGACCATCGGCAGCAAGACAATTCCGATCGACAAACCGGTCGTGCTTCAAGGTGGCATGTACGAACCCGTAAAAGGGATCGCGTCAATGGCCGCGGCGAGCAACGGGGTCACACTCAGCAAAGCGCCCCAGACGGTGCCGGGTGGCCTGCTCGCACTCGTCCCCGAAGGCAAACCGCCGTGGCTGGTCAAATCTCTGATGACCTTTTTCGTCGAAAACATGCTGACCAGCGTCGGCGCAACCCTTGAATTGGCCAAGCCGGCGTCCGAAATCGAGGTCGGTGAGCTGAACCTGCTCGCCGCCGAAGGCGTTGCGCTGAAACTCCCGCTCAAGATCCATCTCGAAAATCCGTTCCTCGGCAAAGCGTGCTACATCGGCTCGAACAGCGCGCCGGTCACATGGCAGCTCACCACCGGCTGGACCGACCCTCCAGCACCGAACAAACCGATCGGTGGTGTGCCCGGTACCAGCGAATTTCTTGAAAAAAGCCAGATCCTCCAGCTGAACGGCAGCGAACCGATCGACAACGCCTGGACCGGGTCAGCGGTGACCGGCTGCGGAGGGGGCCTCGACTTCCTGGTCGACCCGATCATCGAAGAACAGCTCGGCAAAACGAGCGCCGGCCACAACAGCGCGGCGCTGGAAAGCACCATCTCATTCGCAACCGCCGCGAACGTGGAGGCACACAATGACTAGGGCCACAGGAACGCAAAGAGGGGACATGACGATGAAAGCAAGAGCCACACGCCTGCTGGCCCCGAGCCTTCTCGCGGCACTGGTCATCGGCGCGATATTCGCCGGCACCGCAGCCGCGAAACCTGCGTGGCATTTCGAAGGCACCCCGCTGGAAGAAACCGAAGTTACTGTCGGCTTCGGTCTCGAAAGCAGCCTCACGGGCACCTTCCCGGCGGCCACATGTGAACATTTCCTCTACAGGATGAACATCTCAAACAGCGCCGGCACGGGGGAAGGGGAAATCACAGAACTGCCCCTCTTCAACTGCACGACGACGATCGGCGGAGAATGCACGCTCGAACTGATCGAAGGCAAAGAAATGCCATGGCCGGCCCACCTGAAAACCAAAGGTGGAAACAACTATCTGATCATCGAAGGAATCGCGATCGACATCGTCTATGGGGGTGAACTCTGCGTGCTGAGCGAAATGCTGATTGAAGTGACCGGCTCGGCGGGAGGCGTGTTCGACAACGAAACCGAAGCGGCCGTGTTCGACGAAGCAAGCTCCGAAAACACCGAAACGGGACTCGAAGCGCTCGGTTTATCGGAGTGGCTGGAAGGCGCGTTCCCGACCGAAGCGTTCCAGTGGCACCGGGAACAAGCGCTGTCCGTTTTCTAGCGCCGACCCGAAAGGTCCCAGATCACGTCGGCAGGGGAGATGCCCTGCCGACGTGCTGTGGCCTCGATCTCCTCCCAGGGGAGCTCGGCTTCGGGCAGCTCGTCCCAGCGGGCCAGGTCGAGGGCTTCGACCGCACCCAGCAACGCCGGGCCGAGGTGCTCCTCGGCGCGCAGCAAGGCTCGCATGACCTCCAGCTGCTTGTCGCTCAATCGCACAACCCACATGCGACACCTCCAGGGTTCGGTGGAACTGCGGGTTGCCCGGAGAAGCTAGGCGTCGTGGCGGACGGAACCGCTGATCCGGACCGCCTCGATCCGGTTCTCGCGCACCGACTCGACCCGGATCGTGTAGCCGTTGGCGACGATCGCGTCGCCGCGCTTCGGCAGCCGGCCGAGCTCGCCGAAGACGTAGCCGCCGACCGAGTTGTAGGCGTCGCTGTCGACCGGCAGCTCGATCCCCGCGTCAGAGAGGTCGCCGAGCGAGACGTGACCGCGCACGAACCACTCGCCGCTGGCCAGCTGGCGTAGGGCGGCGGCGCGCGGGTCGGTCTCGTCCTCGATCTCCCCCACCACCTCCTCGAGGATGTCCTCGACGGTGACGATCCCAACCGTGCGCCCGTACTCGTCGACGATCACCGCCAGCGAGGTGCGCTGCACCTGCAGGTCGTGCAGCAGGTCGTCGAGCGGCCGCGTCTCGGGAACGATCACCGCGTCGCGCACCGACGGCGCGATCTCCGCCTGGGGCCCCTCGCTCATGTAGAGGCGGGCGAGGCTGTTGTTGTGGACGATGCCCTTGACCCGGTCGGGGTTGTCGTCCTCGATCACGACCAGCCGCGTGTGGCCCGAGGTGACGCAACGGCGCAGCGCGGTCTCGACCGTCTCCGAGGCGTCGACCGTGACCACCGCCGGGATCGGCGTCATCACCTCGCGCGCCTCCTGCTCGTGCAGGTGGAAGACGCCGCCCAGCATCCCGGCCTCGCCCGGGTCGAGCGTGCCGCCGATTCGCGAGCTGTCGATGATCTGCTTGAGGTCCTCGGCGGTGTGGTGCTCCTCGATGTCGGTCGGATCGACGCCGAAGAGACGGACGATCGCGTTGGAGATCGCACTGAGCGCGAGGATCACCGGCGCGGTCGCCGTCCGGAACCAGTTGAGCGGCCGTGAGACGCGGCGCGCCGTGCGCTCGGCGTGGCTGATCGCCAGCATCTTCGGCACCTGCTCGCCGATGCTGATGTGGATCGCGGTGACGAGGGCGAAGGCGATCGCCAGCGAGAGCGCAACCGCCAGGTCGTGGGAGAGGCCGCCGAAGACCGGTTCGAGCAGCCTCGCCAGCGAGGGCTCGCCGAGGAAGCCGATCCCGATCGAGGCCATCGTGATGCCGATCTGGCAGGCGGAGAGCGACTCGTCGATCTTGTCGAGCTGCTCGATCACCTCCTCGGCGCCGCTCTCGCCTTCGGAGGCGAGCTGCTCGACCTTGCCGCGGCGGCTGCGCACGAGGGCGAACTCGGCCGCAACGAAGAAGCCGTTGACGGCCACCAGCACGAGGAGGAGGACAAGCAGCAGGGCGCTCATCGTCTATATGGCCCGATACTTCGGGGAAGGTCGTCGTCGGCCATTCGGCCTAGGCAATATAGCCTTCCGTCCCGCGGCTCAAGGGACCGCGCGACCGATCAATGGCATATTGAGCGGTGATGCGCATCGCGAGCCTGGTCCCATCCGCCACCGAGATGCTCTACGCGCTCGGCCTCGACGAGAGCGTGGTCGCGGTCACCCACGAGTGCGACCACCCGCCGCAGGCGCGCGACCTGCCGGACCTGACGCGCTCGGTGCTGCCGCCGGGACTCGACGCGGCGGAGATCGACCGTGCGGTCAAGTTGCGAGTCGCCGAGGGGCAGGCGCTGTACGAGCTCGACGAGGAGCGGCTGGCCGGCCTGCGTCCCGACTTGATCGTCACCCAGGCGGTCTGCGCGGTCTGCGCGGTCTCCTACGAGGACGTGCTCGAGGTCGCGGCGCGACTGCCGAGCAAGCCGCGGGTCCTGCAGCAGGACCCGAGCACCCTGGCCGAGATGCTCGAGGACGTGATCCGGCTGGGCGAGGCGGCCGGCGTCGCCGAGCGCGGCCACGAGCTGCGCGGCGAGCTCGAAGGACGGTTAGCGACGGTGCGCGCCGCCGTCGCCGGGGCCAGCGCCCCGCGCGTGATCGCGCTCGAGTGGCTCGACCCGCCCTACGTCGGCGGCCACTGGGTGCCGGAGATGATCTCGATCGCCGGCGGCGAGGACGTCGCCGGACCGCCGGGGCTGAAGTCCCCCGAGGTCTCCTGGGGCGAGCTCTCCGGCCTCAACCCCGACGTCGTGGTCGCGATGCCCTGCGGCTGGTACGTCGACGGCTCCCGCACCCAGGCGCTGGAACACTGGTTCGAGATCGAAGACCTCGGCGCCAGACAGGTTTTCGCTGTCGACGCCGCCTCGACCTTCTCCCGCCCCGGCCCGCGCCTGATCGACGGGGTCGAGCTGCTCGGCCACATCCTCCACCCGGACCTGGTCGACGCGCCCGGCAACCTCGGCTTCGCCGAACTGCGCGCCCCGGCAACCCAGCGCTGAGCGCTCAGGCGACCGCCAGCGCGGCGGCGACCGAGAGCACGCCGACCGCGGTCATCGCGATCAGCTCGGCGGGCAGCCGGTTGGGACCGAGCATCCCGCGGTCGCCGGCGATGATCGCCAGCGCGCAGATCACTCCGGCGACGAGGCCGCCGAGGTGGCCACCGAGGCTGATTTCGGGGCTGCCGAAGCTGATCGCCAGGTTGAGCAACAGGATCACCCCGATCGTGCCGGCGACGGCGTCGACGCCGCGGCCCCGGGCGATCACGAAGGTGGCGCCGAAGATGCCGAAGATCGCGCCCGAGGCGCCGACCGTGAGCGCGTCGGGGCTGAGCAGCAGGGCGCCGAAGGCACCGCCGAAGAGCGAGGCGAAGTAGAGGAAGACGAAGCGCAGGGTGCCGATCCCGGGCTCCAGCAGGCGGCCGAGGAAGTAAAGGGCGAACATGTTGAAACCGATGTGGATCAGGCTGGCGTGCAGGAAGGCGCCGCCCAGCAGCCGATACCACTCGCCTTCGGCTACCGAGGGTCCGAAGAGCCCGAATTCCCGCACCACGGAGGAGCTGCCGACGGAGAAGCCGCCGCTGGCGCCGGCCACCTCGGCGAGGAAGGCGGCGGCGTTGAGCGCGATCAGGATGAAGGTGGCCGGGGCACTGGAGGAGAGCCCCGCCTGGCCGACGCCGCGGACCACCTTCGTGCGCTGGCTGGCGCACTCGGGGCAGCGCATGCCAACCGGGGTCGGGGTCATGCAGTCGGGGCAGATCGGCCGCCCGCAGGAGGAGCAGGAGACGCCGGTCTCGCGGTTGGGATGGCGGTAGCAGGTCTGGGCCACGGGGATCAGCAGCCTACAATCGCCGGCGATGGACGCCCCCAGCCCCGCCCGCCTCTACGCCTCGTTGGTCGGCGCGGCGCTGGTCGCCTTCGGCATCGTCGGCTTCTTCTACAGCGCCTCCTTCGGCTCGCCCGGGGACGTCCAGCAGGAGCTCGGGGTGTTCGCGGTCAACGGCTGGAGCAACCTCCTGCACGTGCTCACCGGGGTGCTCGGCCTCTACCTCGCCGGCTACGCCTCCCGCGCCTACTCGCTCTGCCTCGGCGCCGCCTACATGGCGCTCGGCCTTTGGGGCTTCGCCCTGGGCAGCGGCGCCGCGATCGTCGGCCTGGTCCCGGTCAACGCGGGGACCGACCTACTGCAACTGGCGCTCGGCGCGCTCGGGGTCGCCGCGGCGCTGGCCACGCCGGCGCCGCGCAAGCCGGCCGCGGCTACGGCCTGATCCGGCCGGCGAGCGAACGCAGGCTCCCTTTGGCCTGCTGGCGCCCGCGGCGGCGCAGCTCGAGCACGACCAGCGCCCCGGCGGCGGCGCTGCCGGCGCCCAGGGCGACGACCGGTCGCACCCAGTTGCGCGGGTCGCGCAGCGCCCGCAGCTCGCTCTCGGAGAGTTCCTCGGCCCAGTCTGAGAGCTCCTCGGCGGCCGCCTGGGTGACCGCGGTGAGCGTGTCCTCCACCCGGCCCGAGAGCCGCTCGGGCGGCTCGATCGGACGCAGCGCGTCGGAGAGCAGGTGCTCGACGTCCCAGGTGCTGCCGGTCAGCCGCTGGCTCGCCTCACTCATCGGCGCTCATCTCCTCCTGCAGTTGCTTGATAGCGCGGTGGATCAGCACCTTGGTCGCGCCGTCGCTGCGCCCCAGCGCCCTGGCGATCTCGCGGTTGTCCATGCCGAGCGCGAAGCGCATGATCAGCGCCTCGCGACGGTCGTCGGAGAGCCGGTCGAGGTGCGCCATCACCTGGCGCAGCTCCTCGCGGCCCTCGGCGATCGCCTCGGTGCCGTGTCGGGCGACGATCGGGTCGGCCGTCTCCAGCGACGTCTGCGGTCGGCGCGAGCGGTCGCGGTAGTAGTTGGAGGCGAGGTTGTGGGCGATGCGGATCAGCCAGGGGCGCAGCGGCCGCCCGTCGGACTCGCGCCGGGCGCGGTCGAAGTGCCGATAGGCCTGAAGGAAGGCCTGCTCGGTGAGGTCCTCGGCGTCGTGCTGGTTGCCGACCCGGTAGTAGGCGTAGGAGTAGACGTCGCGCAGATGGGTCCGGTAGAGGTCTTCGAAGGCCCGGTCGAGCTCCGCCTTGGCCTCGGGATCGAGGCTCGCCGGCTCGACGTTCTCCTGCTCGGACACGGCTGAAGCCTAATCGCATCAGGCGGCCTCCCTGGCGCGCTCGACCCTGCGCAGGCCGGCGACCCAGGCGTCGGCGTCGATCTCGCCGCGGATCAGCGCCGCCAGCCCGCTCAGCGCCTCGCTGCGACCGCCCGCGGCAGAGGTTGCCTCGGCGAGCAGCGGCACGGCGTCGAGCCCCTCAGACGCCTGGCCGATCTGGGCGGGGATCTCGGCCGCGGGCGTGCCCCGTCCCAGCAGCTCGCCGGCGCGCCGGTTGCGCCCGGTCGGCGCCATCACGGTCGCGGTCAGGTCGCCGACCCCGGCAAGGCCGGAGAAGGTGGCGAGGTCGGCGCCGAGCCCGATCGCGTGCTCGATGCACTCGCTCCAGACCTGGGCGGCGGCGATCCCGGCGGCGTTCTGGCCGTGCGGCTCGGCCGCGGCCGCGGCGAGCGCGGCGGCGTTCTTGGCGGCGCCGGCCATCTCGACCCCGGTGACGTCGGGCGAGCGCTCGCAGACCAGGCCGGAGCGGTCGAAGACGCGACCGAGCTGGTCGCGCAGGTCGCGGTCGGCGGAGCCGAGCACCAGCGCGGCCGAGCCGGAGACCGCCTCGCGCGCGTGAGCGGGACCGCCGAGGCAGGCGATCGCGCGGGCGCGCACCCGCTCGCCGACGTACTCGGCGGGCAGCTGACCGAGCGGCGCGATCAAGCCCTTGGTGAGGAGCAGCACCGCCGAACGAGCGCCAACCCGGTCGGCGATCGCGCCGACCGCCTGCGGCAGCGAGCCGGAGGGAATCGCCAGGCAGACCAGGTCGAGGCCGGCGAGCTCGACTTCGGAGGCCTGGCTCACGGTGACCGAGTCGGGCAGCCGCACGCCCTCGAGGTAGCGCCGGTTCTCGCGCGCCTCCTCGATCTCCGCCGCCTGCGCCGCGCTGCGCGTGGCGAGTTGGACATCGAGCCCGCCGCGAGCGAGCAGGACCGCGACCGCGGTGCCCCAGCTGCCGGCGCCGATCACCGCCGCGCGGCGCATCGGCGGCAGCCCGCCGAGGTCCTCCCACTGCAGCTCTACGTTTGGCCAGATGCGCGCCGTGACGTTGGAGGCGAGGCCTCGCGACGGGTCGGCGGCGCGCGGGAAGGTCATCGCCTTGCCGAGCCGGACCTTGACCTTGCGCGGACGGATGCGCCAGCCGCGCCGCACGTGTTCGGTGCCGAGCACGGCGGCCGGGATCACCGGCGCGCCGGTCTGCAGCGCGAGCCGGCCGACGCCGCGCTTCGGCTCCGCCAGCGAGCCGCTGCGGATGCGGGTCCCCTCGGGGAAGATGCAGACCGCGCCGCCCCGCTCCACCACCTGGCGCGCGGTCTCCACCGAGTCCTCGTCGGACTCGCCCCGCCGGATCGGGAAGGCGCCGAGCCGCGAGAGGATCCACCCCTGCCAACGCCGCTCGAAAAGCTCGACCTTGGCGACGTAGTTGAGCGACCGCCGCCAGGGCAGAGCGCCGCCGATCGCGAACGGGTCGAGGAAGCTGCGGTGGTTCGAGGCGACGATCAGGCCGCCCTTGACGCGGCCGTGTTCGCGGCCGGTGCGGGCGTAGCGGAAGTAGGTGAGGAAGAAGGGGGTGAGGAAGACCCGGGCGAGCAGGTAGAGCACCGGGTTGACGCCGTGGCGGCGCGTGTACTCGTGGTATGCCTGGAGGCGGGACGGGTCCATGCGTGGTGGCTACACGGGTCAGGGACTGGGGTTACCGGGGGGCGGGCGTCGGGGGACCCTCCCGGCTCAACTTTTCCGGTGGAGAGGAGTTGGGCTGGCGCCTCGCGGGCTCACTACGAAAAAGTACAAGCCGCCGGGAGGGTCCCCCGACGCCCGCTACCAAGCCATCCCAATTAGCGCCTCTAGGTCGGGACGCGTCGGTGGGTCCGGCGTGAAGGCGAGCTCGGGGCGTTGGAGCATCGCCTCTATGGCTTGGGGGAGCTTGGCGGGGTCGCCGCCTTGCTCGCTGAGGCTCGGTGGGTTGCCGCCTAGAGTGAGGATGCGAGCTTCGAGTTCGTGGGGCATGGTGCCGAGCGCATCAGCGAGGAGCTGGAGCTTGTCCGGGGCGCGGGGGGTCATGAAGGCCATTGCTCGGGGGAGAATTGCTGCGTTTGTTCCTGCGTGGGGGGCGCCGCAGATGCGGACGAGGGTCTGGCAGATCACGTGGTGGAGGGCGAACATGCCGGAGTCGATTGCGTAGCCGCAGAGGACGGAGCCCAGGGCGAGGGACTCGCGGTCCCGGGTGGAGGGGTCTTCGTCGAGGGAGATGGCAATCAGCTCGGCGCCGCGCAGGGCCGTCATCTCGGAGACCGGGTTGGCGAAGGGGGTGTAGAGGGAGTCTGCGCCGTGGGCGAGGGCGTTCATCGAGCTCAAGCGCAACTCGGGCTCAGGGGCGCTGGTCATCGCGGCGGGGTCGGCGATCACCAGGGCCGGTCGCGCCATGCCGCGGACGCGAGCCTCGGCGCCTGCGGGCAGCCGGTGGATGCCGGTCATCTCGGCGCCCGACATCGTGGTCGGGATCGCGGCGACCAGGGCGCCGGTCACCGCGGCGACCGCCTTGGCCGTGTCGATCACGCGGCCACCGCCGAGGGCGACGAGGTTCGGGGCGCGGACCGAGTCGAGGATGGCCGCGGCCGCGTCGGGCACCCCGACCGGCGCGACCTCGTGCACCGCGGTCGCCGCGCTCGCCAGCCCCGCCGCGCGGTCCAGGTGGCGGGGCGTCGAGAGCAACTCGAACGGCCCCATCCCGTGCTCCGTCAGCAGTTGCGGGGCGTCCTCCACTCCACCGGCGCGGAAGACGACGGCGCGACCCGCGTCGCGCCAGATGAAGGAGTCGCTCACCCGGCGGGAACGCTGCGCGGGTTGACCACCGGGCGCAGGTTCGGTTCGACCTCGGCGCGCAGGTGCTCGAAGTCGGGCGGCAGCGAGAGCTTCTCGCCGAGGTGCTCGAGCGGCTCGTCGACGGTGAAGCCCGGTCCCAGAGTGGCGATCTCGAAGAGCACGCCACTCGGCTCGCGGAAGTAGATCGAGCGGAAGTAGAAGCGGTCGATCACCGGGGTCGGGTGCGCCCCGGCGGAGATCGCCCGCTCACGCCACTGCTCGTGCTCATCGATCGTCGACGCCCAGGCGACGTGGTGGACGCTGCCGGCGCCCTGGCGCGAGGGCTCGGCGGGCGGCTCGTCGTAGACGTAGAGACCGCCGCGGCTCGAGCCACGCGCCTCCCAGCCGCCATCCCCCGTCGGCTCGAACTCGAGCGCCTCGAGCAGCGCGCGGCTGGTGTCGGGCGCGCCGCTGTACGCGCAGACGGCGTGGAAGCCGCGCAGGGCAACCTCGGCCGGGACCCCGGGGTGTTCGGCGATCAACGGCTCGTCGGAGACCTCGACCACGGCCAGCTCGTGGGCAAGCCCCTCCGGGTCGGCGAAGCGCAGCCCTCCCCCGGCCCGCTCGGACTCGATCCCGGCAACGGCCAGTCGCTCCGCCCAGAAGTCGAGCGCCGCCACGGAGGCGACCCGCCAGACGATCCGGTGCACGTCGCCGGCGCCGGCGCGTCCCGGCGGCACGCCGGGGAACTCGAAGAAGGTCAGGTCGGCACCGGCGCTGCCCTTCTCGTCGGCGAAGAAGAGGTGGTAGACGGTCGGGTTGTCCTGGTTGACCGTCTTCTTGACCAGGCGCAGGCCCATCGTGCCCGCATAGAAGTCGACGTTGCTCTGCGCGTCGGCGGTAATCGCGGTGATGTGGTGAATTCCCTCGAGCTTCACCCAGGCACGTATAGCATGGTGCCGATGAGTCGCGGACGCCGTCGCCTGGTGAGAGCCCTGATCGTCCTCGGCTCGCTCCTCGTGTTCTTCAGCGTCTTCGCGATCTGGGTCGAACGCCAGGCGCTCAATACGAACGACTGGGTGGACACCAGCGGCCGCCTGATCCAGAACCCGACGATCCGCGAAACGGTCGGCAACTACCTGGTCGACCAGCTCTACGAAAACGTCGACGTCGAAAAGGAACTGAGCGAAATCCTGCCCGGCGAGACGAAGGAACTTGCCGGGCCGGTCGCCGGTGGGCTGCGCCAGGTCGCCGGCGACGGAGCCGACCAGGTGCTGAAGAGCTCAACCGCCCAGGAACTCTGGAAGAGCGCCAACCGGACAACGCACGAACAGCTGCTCGCCGTGCTCGAAGAAAAGCAGGGCACGGTCTCGACCGAAGAAGGGACGGTCACGCTCAACCTGGGCAGCCTGGTCACCAACCTCGCCAACCAGGTCGGGATCGGCGCGAACCTGGCCGAAAAGCTGCCCGAAGACGCCGGCCAGGTGACGATCCTGCGCTCCGACCAGCTGAAGACCGCACAGGACATCGTCGTCGCGATCAAGGGCCTGGCGCTGATCCTCTCGCTGCTCACCTTCCTCTGCTTCGGCTTGGCTATCTACCTCTCGCGCGAGGGTCGTTGGGTGACGGTGCTCTACTGCGGGGTCGGCCTGGTCGCGGCAGGCTTCGCCGTGATCGTCGCCAGGCAGGTGGCGGGCGGCATCGTCGTCGGCCAGCTGGTCGCCGAAGACAGCGTCAAGCCCGCCGCGGAAGCGGCCTGGTCGATCGGCACGTCGCTGATGACCAGCATCGCGACGACGGTGATCGTCGTCGGCGTGCTCTTCGGCATCGCCGGTTGGCTCGCCTCGCCGACCGGCTCGGCCCGCTCGACCCGCCGCGGGCTGGCCCCGGTGCTTCGCGCGCACGCGGCCTACGTCTACGCCGCGCTGGCGATCGTCGTCGGCATCTACTTCCTCTCCGCTCCGACCCAGAACCTGCGCTCCTTCCTCACCACCCTGGTGATCGCCGCCGGCGCCGCCTTCGGCATCCACGAGCTGCGCAAGCAGGCCGGCGAGGAATTCCCCGACGCCGCCTACGCCGACGTCTTCGGCCGCACCCGCGACCGCGTCGTCGGCGCCGTCAAGGACGCCAACCTCGGCGAGCGCGCCTCGAAACTGCGCCTCCCCGAGATGCGCAAGCCCGCCGAGGGCGCCGCCGAGGCCCCGACCACGGTCATCCCCGCCGACGCAGAGGAGACCCGCCTGGCCCGCCTGGAACGCCTCGCCAAGCTGCACGAGCAGGGCATCCTCACCGACGAGGAGCTGGCCGCCGAGAAGGCGCGGGTCCTCGGCGGTTCCGAGGCGAAAACCTGAGAGCTCTGCGTAGGTGGCCACCCCGCCACGCATTTTCTGGCTATCGCCAAAACGGAAAGCCCGCCTCCGGACTCGAACCGGAAACATCTTCCTTACAAGGGAAGTGCTCTACCAATTGAGCTAGGCGGGCATTAGTGACACACCAGGGAGCTTGACAAATCCGCGGCGATCCGACGTGACCACGTGTCGCTCCTTGGCTCGAGCCGTGGCCGCGATGATCAGATCGTGGGCGCCACGGGGCGTTCCCGTCTGCCGAACATGCGCCAGCAACGCCGCGTGCGCGTCCGCCACATCGAGGTCGTAGACCTCGACCGATACGGCATCGAGCACCGCCTCGACGAACCGCGCGCGCTTCTCCCGCCTGCGTCCCGAGGCCATTTGAACTCCGACCCGCATCTCCGCCACCGTTACCGCGGCAACCGAAACGTCATCGCTGTCGTCGATGGCTTCGTCCAGCGAGCCGCCACCCCGCTCGGCGTCGACCAGGACCGTCGTATCGAGGATCAGTCGCGCCAAGGGTCCGTCACCGGCTCGATGCCCTCGCGAAGCTCCCGGAGCTCTCCCGCCCAGGCGCCGTCGGGCCGATGGGCGCGAAGTGCCTCCTTGAGCGCCTTCCCGGTCCCTCCGCGCGCTGGACCAATCGTCGCTACAGCACGGCCATGCCGCATGACGACATAGGACTCCCCACCCCGCTCCACCTCATCCAAGACCTCGGAGAATCGGCGAGACGCGTCAGTGGCACTCAGCTGCTTCATGAAATCAGATTATCAGACCGCCTACTCGCCAGACGCGCTCGCGCTCAACGGTCGAGAAAGCGCCGTTCGATGCCGTCGAGCACGGTTTCCAGGCCGAGCTCGAAGCGTTCGGTCGAGGTTCGCGTGCGGAGGCTGTCGGGGAGGGCGGCGAGCTCGGGGAACTCGACCACGTCGCTGGTGGCGAGCGCCGCGCCGCCAAGGTCGTCTGCAAGGTCAAGTACGCCAGGAAGCCCAAGGTCACCTGCAAGGTCAGGCAGTTCGCAACCGCCTCGGCGCCCGTCTCCGCTGGCGCCTCATGCACGCCGGCCACACCGTCAAGCACGGCGCCACCCGCAAGGGCCGCGTCCACCTCGGCGCCCTGCCGACGGGCCGCTACCGCCTCAAGGTCGAGGGCCACGGAGGCGCGACCGCGATCGTCGTCGCGTAGGCCCAGAGAGCCTCGTCGTCGTTCGGCGACGAGGTGCCGCGGCCGGTCCGTCAGGATTCCTGACCCGCAGATCGCAATCATCCTGGAGGAGAGGAATGGCCGATACCACCTGCCACATGTCGATCTCGCTCGACGGCTTCGTCGCCGGGCCGGACCAGAGCCGCGACGACCCGCTCGGCAAGCGGGGTCGCGAGCTTCACACCTGGCACCTCGGCGACGAGCGCGCGAACGAGGCGGACGCCACCGCCGAGCGCCGTCTACTGCGCCCCCGCGGCGCCTACATCATGGGCCGCAACATGTTCGGCCCGATCCGCGGCGAGTGGGACGAGGAGTGGTCGGGCTGGTGGGGACCCGAGCCGCCCTACCACGCACCCGTGTTCGTCCTCACCCACCACCCCCACCCGCCGATCGAGATGGAGGGCGGGACGACCTTCCACTTCGTCACCGACGGCTTCGACGCCGCCTATGCCCAAGCCCGCGAGGCCGCCGGCGAAGACGGCATCGACATCGCCGGCGGCGCCTCAACCGTCCGCCAAGCCCTGCAGGCCAACGTCATAGACGAGCTCTGGCTCGACATCGTCCCCGTCCTACTCGGCTCCGGCGAGCGAATCTTCGACGACGTCGCCGAATTCGATTTCGAGCCGGCGGAGACCCTGAATTCCCCGCTGGCGACGCACGTCTGTTATCGCCGGGCGGGGTGAGGCGGATACACGCTACTCCGTAGGTGGCCACGAAGCAGGGCAGGCATCGAACCCGCGACCTTCGGGCTATGAGATCGTGCATCGGCCGTGGACGCTCGGTTTCGATTCCTGGGGCCCGATGAGGGCGGGGTGCTTAGCGAGGCGATTGAGGTCGCCTATGGGGACAGCTATGACGTGCGGTGGGTCTATGACGCTGGGGAGGTGTCGCGGCGGCTGGCGGAGGGGAGCTATGTGGCCTGCGTGGCGGAGACGGCGGAGGGGGAGCTGCTTTGCCATGAGGGGATGAGCCTGGCGGCGTCCGGGGATGCGGTGGGGCATTCGGGGCAGGCGGTGACGATGCCGGCGGCGCGGGGACAGCATCTGTTCACGCGGACCAAGCGGTTCCTGATGGACTGGGCTCGGGAGCGGGGGCTGGCGGGGATGTACAGCGAGGCGACCGCGGCGCATCCCTACAGCCAGCGGGCGAACATCGAGCTCGGGGCGCATGAGACGGGATTCCTGCTGGGCTGGATCCCAGCCTCGGTCGAGAACGACGCGGCGGGCGGGCGGCGGCGCGGGCGGCAGTCGGCGGCGCTCTTCTACACCAAGCTCAACGACGGACACGAGCGGGTCGCCTACGCGCCGGAGCGGCACCGGGAGATCGTCGCCAGGACGCTCGAGCTGTGCGATCTGCGCGGGAGGCTCGCCGAACCACCGCCCGACTTCGAGCTGGCGCCGCGCACGGAGCTGCACACCGCGATCGATCGCGAGCACAACCTGGCGCTGCTCACCGTCCACGCGCCGGGCAACGACCTCGAGCAGGTCGTCGCGGCGGAGCGCCACCACCTCTTCCACCGGGTGTGCCTCGACGCGGTCTACCTCGACCTGCCGCTCGACACCCCCGCCACCGCCCTGGTCGCCGACCACCTGGAGCGGCTTGGCGTCTCCTACGCCGGCGTCTTCCCCAACGGCCGCTGCAACGGCGACGTGCTGCGCATGCAGTCCATGCACCGGGCCCGGATCAAGGCCGACGACGTCTCCGTCGCCTCCGAGCACGGCCGCGAGCTGCTCGAGTACGTGCTGGCGGACCTGCCGGCCTAAAGCAGCGCCTCCCGCGAAGCGAGGTGAGTGCCGACCTTGCGCTTCACCCGCTGCAGGGCGTTGTCGACGGTCTTCGTGTCGCACTCGAGGCGCTCGGCCGTCGCCTCGTAGGAGTGGCCGTCGAGGTAGAGCGAGAGCACGCGGCTCTCCAGGTCGGAGAGCACGCCGGAGACGCCCGAGAGGCAGGAGACGAGGCTCTCCAGCTCTTCGGTGGCGATCACTTGGTTGACCGGGTCGTGCACGGTCGGGCCAGGCAGGATCTCGTCCAGCGTGGTGTCCGACTCGCCGCTGGCGGCCGGGGTCTGGCTGAAGGAGACGTACTGGTTGAGCGGCGTGTGCTTGTTGCGGGTCGCGGTCTTCACCGCGGTGATGATCTGGCGGGTGATGCAGAGCTCGGCGAAGTTGCGGAAGCTCGACTCGCGATCGGTGCGATAGTCGCGGATCGCCTTGTAAAGGCCGAGCAGCCCTTCCTGGATCAGGTCGTCGGCCTCGCCGCCGAGCAGGAAGTAGGACGACGCCTTGAGACGGACGAAGCCGCGGTAGCGGCGGACGATCGCGTCGTAGGCGTCGGCCCGGCCGTCCTTGGCGAGGGCGACCAGATAATGGTCATCAAGCTCAGGTTGAGGGTTACTCTCGGCCGGTCGAAGCGAGCCGTTGAGACGGCCCGAGGGAAGCTGCATTTCCTGGGTCGGTGAAGATAGAGCCACTGATCCTTCTCCTTGAGAATGAAGGGTCGTGGCGCCTTACCTCCCCTGGCGGCGCCCTGTATGAACCGGGTTTCCTCAGACTCAAGCTGAGGTTCACCCTTGTTGGCGCGTTAGTTTACGTCCGATCGGTGTTCTGTCAACCCCTTGCGGGGAATTTTCTGCAATCGCCGTTGCGGTTGCTACCGCTGGCGCACTGCCTCGAAGAGCAGCGCCGTGGCCGCGGCGGAGACGTTGAGCGAGCCGACGCGGCCCCGCCGGGGCAGAGCGACGAGCCCGTCACAGGAGGAGGCGACGCGGGGTCGCAGCCCCTTCCCCTCGCCGCCCAGCACGAGGATCGTCGGCCCCTTCAGGTCGACCTCCCAGGGCGCCTGCTCCGCCTCCGCATCCGCCCCCCAGATCCAGAAGCCGGCCTGCTTCGCTTCGCCGAGCCAGTCGGCGAGATTGCGAACCCGAGCGATCGCCAAGTGCTCGACCGCTCCGGCCGAGGCCTTGCAGGCGACCGCGGTGACCTCGGCGGCGCGCCGCTCGGGAATCACGAGACCGGCTGCCCCGGCGGCCTCGGCCGAGCGAGCGACGGCCCCGAGGTTGCGCGGGTCCTGAACCTGGTCCAGCGCCACGATCAGCGCCCCCTCAATGCGCAGCAGCTCGCCGGCGCCCGCGTACGGATACGGATCGACCTCAGCCACGACCCCCTGATGATCCGGCGACCCGCAAAGCCGCTCCAGCTCCTCACCAGCCGTTTCGGGCGCCCGCCAAACCCGATGCACGCGGCGCCGACCTCGTTCCGCCTCGGCAACCGGCTGCTTGCCGTAGATGATCTGCGAGGCCATCAAGCCTTCGGAACGAGCTTCGCGCCCTCTGCCGAGTCTCGAACCTCCCAGCCGAGCTCCGCAAGCTCGTCCCGGATCTCATCGGCCCGCCCAAAGTCCTTGGCCGCCCGGGCCTCGTCCCGCTCCCGCAGCAACTTCTCAGCCTGGTCGTCGGTCTCAGCTCCCTTATCCGGCTGAGTAAGGGAGCTGAGCCCGACGAGCCCCAGCATCTCCCCCAACGCGAGAACCGCCTCAGCCACCGAGACCTCGCCCCGGTTCGCCTCCCCGACAAGCTCAAAAACCTCGGCCATCGCCCTGGGCGTGTTGAAGTCATCGGCGAGCGCGTCCCGGAACGAATCGAGACGGGCCTCGGGGGAGGGTCCGATGGAGCCTCCCCGCTGTTGCTCCAGCGGACCCTCCCCCGAGGCCCCCACACTTTCGGGCGCCAGCGGATGCTCGCGGAAGAAGTTCCTCAGACGCTCGACCTGCGCAACGGCCTGCTCCATCTGCTCTGGCCCGAACGCCAGCGGCTGCCGGTAATGCCCGGAGATCAGGTAGGCGACGACCGCCTCGCGCCCGTAGCGGTCGAGCGCCTCCGACAGCTGGAAGATGTTGCCCTCCGACTTCGACATCTTGGCCGCGTCGGTCTCGACCATGCCGTTGTGCATCCAGATGCGGGCAAAGGGCCGGCCTGCCGCCTCGGACTGGGCGATCTCGTTCTCGTGGTGGGGGAAGATCAGGTCGGAGCCGCCGCCGTGGATGGCGAAGGCCGGGCCAAGCTCCTGCTCGGCCATCACCGAGCACTCGATGTGCCAGGCCGGCCGCCCCATCCCCCAGGGCGACTCCCAGGCGGTGTCCTCGTCGGGCTTCTGCGCCTTCCAGAGCGCGAAGTCGACCGGGTCCTCCTTGAGCGACTCCGAGCCGGCCTCCTCGCCCTGGTCGAGGTCCTCGGTGCGGCGGTTGGAGAGCTTGCCGTAGGCGCGGAAGCTCTTCACCCGGAAGTAGACGTCGCCGCCGGACTCATAGGCGTGGCCGGACTCGACCAGCTCGGCGATCAGACCGACGATCCCCTCGATCGTCTCGGTCGCCAGCGGCTCCGCATCGGGCCTGCCCAGACCCAGCCGGCCGGTGTCCTCGAAATAGGCCCGGGTCATCCGCTCCGCGAACTCAGCCGAGCCCTCCCCCCCTCGCCGGCCGCCGCGTAGATCTTGTCGTTGATGTCGGTGACGTTGACGACCAGCTTCGTCCCGTAGCCCTCCTGTCGCAGGAAGCGAGCCAGGAGCGAGAAGACGACGAACGGCCGCGCGTTGCCGATGTGGATGCGGCCGTAGACGGTCGGCCCGCAGGCGTAGATCCCGACCTCCTGCTCGGGGTCGAGCGCGACCAGGTCACCGGTCAGCGTGTCGCGTATCCGCACCTCTCGCATGAGCGCGGATGCTAGAGAGGTCTAGAACGTCCGGTAGCCGGAGCCCGAGGACGCCGCCTCTTGCCGGGACCAGGTGGGCGCCGTGTCGTCAGCCGCCGCCAGAACCTCGCGGCGGGCGCGTTTCGCAGTCGCCTTGATCTCGTCCTCGGCTGCCCGCCGGATCCGCTCCTCGCGCTGCTCGGCCTGCACGCGAATCCGCTCCGACTCGGCCTTCAGCGCCTCCTCTGCGCGCGCCCGCGCCTGCTCGGTCGCCTCGCCTTCGACCTTCTCGACCAGCTTGCGCACCCGCTCCTCGGCCTCGCGGCGGACGTCCTCGGTGCCCCGCATGACGCGCTCCTCGATCTCCGACTCCAGCCGCACCGCCAGCTCATGCGCCTCGGCGGCCTTGGCTTCTGCCTCCGCTGCGCGCTGCTCGGCGGCGGCGACGCGCTGGTCGGCTTCCAGCCCGATCCGCTTCAGTGCCTCCGCCTGGCGCTTCTCGGCCTCGCGCTCGGCCCGCTCGGCGGCCTCAGCGTGGGCGTGCTCGGCCTCCGCGCGCACCGAGCCGAGCTCGGCGTTGAAGGCCTCGCGGTCGCCCTCAGCGCGCTTCTGGGCCTGCTCGAAGGCCCGCTCGGCGCGATCGCGGGCCTGCTCGGCGCGCTTGACGCGGGCCTCGGCCTCGGTGCGCCGCTGCCGCTCGGTCGCGATCCGCTCGCGGCCCTCGTCGCCCATCTTGCGCAGCGTGGCGAGCGCCCGCTGCTTGGCCTCGGCGTGGACCCGCTCGGCCCGCTCCTCGGCGGCGGCGACCCGCTGCTCGCTGACCCGCACCCACTCAAGCGCCTGAGCCGCGGTCTCCCGCATCTCCTCGGTAGCCGCTCCAACCGCCTTCAGGTGCGCCGCAGGCTCGCCCATAGAAGGCCAACTTACTATCAGCACCGGCGGGGCGGCCAGCCCTCGGCGGTCCAGGAGTCCGCAATTAGCGGACTCGCTGTCAGACCTGCGTCTCGGTCTCTCGCCCGTGCAGCTCGCGCTTGAGGATCTTGCCCGTCGCGTTGCGGGGAAGCTCCTCGAGGAACTCGATCTCGCGCGGTGCCTTGTAGCCGGCGAGGTGGGCCTTGACGTGGGCTTTCAGGTCCTCGGCCGAGACCTCGACCTCGGCGCCGGCGACGACGAACGCCTTCAGCCGCTGGCCGAACTCCTCGTCGTGGACGCCGATCACCGCGACCTCGACCACGGCCTCGTGGTCGGCGAGCAGATCCTCGACCTCTCGCGGGAAGACGTTCTCGCCGCCGGAGACGATCATCTCGTCGTCGCGACCGTCGATGAAGAGCCGGCCGTCGGGGTCGAAGTGGCCGACGTCGCCGCTGCTCAGCAGGCCGTCGATCGCGTCCTTGCCGCCGCCGCCCGTGTAGCCCTCGAAGGACATCTCGTTGCCGACGAAGATGCGCCCTACGTCGCCCGGCGCCACCTCGCGACCACGCTCGTCGTAAAGGCGCACGACCGTCCCGCGCGGTGGCTTTCCGGCCGTGCCCGGAGCGGCGCGCAGGTCCTCGGGAGTGGCGACCGTGGCGTAGGCGACCTCGGTCGAGCCGTAGAGGTTGTAGACGCTGTCGCCGAAGCGGTCCATCCACTCGGTCGCAAGCTCTCCGGGGAGGGCGGAGCCGGAGGCCGCCGTGATCCGCAGCGAGGAGAGGTCGTAGGCAGCCAACGTCTCCTCCGGGAGGCGCAGGATGCGCTGCAGCATGACCGGCACCACGGCCAGCACCTGGGCGCGGCTGTCCTGGACCGCGCGCAGCGTCTCCTCCTCGTCGAACTTGCGCCGCAGCACCATCGTCGAGGCGGTCGGCAGGCTCATCACGAAATGGAAGAAGCCCCAGGAGTGAAAGAGCGGCGCCGCGATCACCATCGTGTCGCGGGCGCGGTAGGGGATCTTGTCGATCAGCGCCGCCATCGCCAGCAGCCCGTCGGGGCTGGAGCGCTGGGCGCCCTTCGGCGTGCCGGTCGTGCCCGAGGTGAGGATCACGAAGCGGGGTTTGTCGGGCGGCGGCTTGTGGTCACGCTCGTTGCCCGCGGCGATCAGCGAGTCGAGCGTCTGCCCGTCGACCTCGCCGTCGGCCCAGGCGACCACCCGAGCCACATCGCCGTTCAGCCCCTCGAGCAACCCGGTGAACTCCTCGTCGTAGACGAGCGCCTTCGGGCCCTCGCGCTCCATCACCTCGACCAGCTGCGGGCCGGCGAACATCGTGTTCAGGTAGAGGGCGCTGGCGCCGAGCTTGGCGGCGGCGAGAGTCGTCTCGATGAAGCCGCGGTGGTTGCGGCACATGATTCCGATCCCGTCCCCGGGGCCGATCCCCATCGCGGCGAACGAGTCGGCGAGGGCGTTGGTGCGGCGCTGCACCCGCTCGAAGCTGAGCGAGCCGCGCTCGTCGATCAGCATCGTCTCGTGCGGGTGGTGCAGGGCGGCGGTGGCGACGCCGGTCGCCGGCGAGGCGCCCCAGCGCAGGAATGTGACGCCGATCTTCGCCGCCCTGTGGGGCAGCATCGGCTCGACGATGCCGGCCTCGTGCAGCACCTTCAGCTCGAAGGCCGAGTCGGAGGCCGACTGGCGCAGGCCGGCCGCTATAGAGGCGATCGTTGCCATCCGGGCGCGAAGATTATTCGCTCTCCACCGAAGCCACGGCTATGCAGGCGATTCCCTCGCCGCGCCCGACCCAGCCCATGCCCTCGTTGGTGGTCGCCTTGACGCTGACCCTGGCCGAGGTCGCCTCGGCCAGGACGCGCTCCATCTCGGCCCGCAGCGAGCCGATCCGCGGCGCCTCGCAGATCAGGGTGGCGTCGACGTTCTCGATCCGCCCGGGGACGACGCCGACGACCGTGCGCAGCAGGTCGATCGAGTCGGCGTCGCGCCAGCGCTCCTCGTCGTCGGGGAAGAGCGTGCCGATGTCCCCCATCCCGGCCGCGCCAAGCAGGGCGTCGATCACCGCGTGGGTGAGCACGTCGGCGTCGGAGTGGCCGGCGAGGCCGCGCTCGTGCTCGACCTCGACCCCGCCGAGCACGAGCCGGCGCCCCTCGGCGAAGCGGTGGCTGTCGTATCCGATCCCGACGCTCACCGGCTCGGCTCAGCCTCTCCGGCGCCCACCGGTCGGATGGTCCGCCGCCGTCCCTCGAAGGCGCAGATGTCGTGGATGTCATTGCGGTCCATGAACGCCATCGCCTCGTCGTAGCCGAAGCCGACATGCTCGGGCAGGTGGGCGTCGGAGGACAGGGCGAACGGCACGCCGGCCTCGACGCACATCTCGGCGAAGGCCGGAGCCGGGTAGATCTCGCCGACCGGCTTGCGCAGCCCGGCGGTCGAGATCTCAACCGCCACGTCGCTGTCCGCGATCGCCTCGACCGCCGGCTCGTAGTAATGGCGCGGGTCGCGCTCGGGCAGCGGCCGTCCCTTGCCCCAGACCTTGACCAGGTCCGGGTGGGCGAGAATGTCGAAGAGGCCGGAGCGGGCGCACTCGGCGAGCGTCTCGAAGTAGCGCCGCCAGACCTCGTCCGGGTCCCCGCTCCCCTCCCAGACGTCCCAGCCCGGGTGGTCGACCGCGGCGTCGCCGATGAAGTGGACCGAGCCGATCACGTAGTCGAAATCGCGCGACTCGAGCAGGTTGGCGGTGCGGTCCTCGGTGCCCGGCACGTAGTCGCACTCGATCCCGAGCCGCAGCGGCGTGCCGCGCATGAACTCGCAGTAAGCGTCGAGATCGTCGCGCGCCTGCTCCTCCCAGAACGGGTGGCGCCAGACGTCAAGAGCCTGGGTGAAGCGGTAGACGTGCTCGGAGACCCCGAGCTCGACGATGCCGGCCTCGGCCGCGACCGCCAGGTAGCGCTCGACGTTCTCGCCCGTGAAGAACCGCTCGGCCGTCGTCCCGGGCTCGTCCGGACGCAGGTGCACGTGGTAGTCGGTCAGCATCGCCCCCGATCCTACGGGGACGTGCCGCTCCTTAGGTACCACCGGTGACCCCTAAGGAGCGGCACGTCCTCGAATACGCTGCCGGCATGGTCCACCTGCGGATCGTGGTGCCCTCGGACCGCTCGGAGAAGGTGATCGAGTTGCTCGAGGACGCCGACTCGACCGCCAACCTGGTCTTCCTTGCCGGCGTCGCGCTGCAGCCGAAAGGGGACGTGATCCTCTGCGACGTGGCCCGCGAGGAGGCCAGCGTGGTGATCGAAGACCTCAAGGAGCTGCACGTGCCGCGCGACGGCTCGATCACGCTGGAGCCGATCGACTCGCAGCTCTCCGACGCCGCCGAGCGGGCCGAGCGGGCGGCACCGGGACTGCCAGCGGACGCGGTCGTCTGGGAGGAAGTCGAGGCGCGCACCTCGGAGAGCACCGAACTGGGCGGCAACTTCCTGATCTTCATGGTGCTCGCCTGCCTGATCGCCTCGGTCGGCATCTTCCTCGGCTCGCCGATCCTGATCGTCGGCGCGATGGTCGTCGGGCCGGAGTTCGGCCCGATCGCCGGGTTCTGCGTGGCGATCGTCGAGCGGCGACGCGAGGTCGCGGCCCGCTCGCTGGTGGCGCTCGCGGTCGGCTTCCCGCTCGGCATCACCGCGGCCTGGCTCTTCACCCATCTCTGCCAGGCGACCGACCTGCTCGACGCCGGCTTCAGCGGCTCCCAGCACCCGCTGACGCAGTTCATCTCCCACCCCGACGCGTTCTCCTTCATCGTCGCCGCCTTCGCCGGGGCAGCGGGCGTCCTCTCGCTCACCTCGGCCAAGTCGGGGGCGCTGGTCGGGGTGCTGATCTCGGTGACGACGATCCCCGCCGCCGCCAACATCGGCGTCGCCGCCGCCGTGGCCGATTGGTCGGAATGGCGCGGCGCGATGGCCCAACTGGCCGTCAACCTGACCGCGATCGTGCTCGCCGGCGTCACCACCCTCTTCGTCCAGCGCCGCCTCTATGACCGGCGCCGCGCGGCGCACCGCAGCGACGGCTCGCGGGCCCTGGCCGGCCTGCCGACCGGGGCCGGACGAGCGAGGAGGGACCGGTGACCCGCCAGCTGGCGATCATGCTCGGCGCCTTCGCCGGCGGGGCCGTGCTCGCCGGGCTGCTCGGCGCGATCAGCCTCGGTGTGGCGCTCGGCGTCGGCCAGCTCTGCTTCGCCGCCGCGCTCGTCTGGGTCCTACTCAGTTGAGCGCTCGCCGAGCAGCAGCTCCGCGACTTTCAGGTCGAGCGGCGTCGTCACCTTGAGGTTCTCGGCGGGCGATGGGCAAATCAGGACCCGGCCGCCGGCCGCCTCGATCAGCATCGCCTCGTCGGTCGCCGCCGCGATCGCCTCGGGACCGGCGGCAAGCGCCTCGCGCAGGGCCGCCACCCGAAAGACCTGGGGCGTCTGCGCCGCCCAGAGCGAGCCACGGTCGACCGTCGACTCGACGATCAAACGTCGATTTCCCCTCTCATCCATGGAAAATCGGCGTTTGGTTCCGCCACCCACCCGCTTGATCGTGTCGGTGACCGGGGTCGCGGCGATCGCACCGTCGGCCTCGGGGTCCGTCTCCAGGGTCGCAACGACCCCCTCGATCAGCTCCGGCGTGACCAGCGGCCGGGCCGCGTCGTGGATCGCGACCAGCTCGGTGCCGACCGCCTGCAGCGCGTTGCGCACCGACTCGGCCCGCGTGGCGCCGCCGTCGACCACGCCGAGGTCGTGGCCGGCGAGGTCGTGCACGTGCCCGGGCGGGCAGGCGACGACGATCGAGCGCACCGAGGGCGCCGCCCGGCAGGCGGCAACCGACCACTCGACCAGCCGCCGGCCGGCCAGAGGCACGAAGGCCTTCGGACCGCCGGCTCCGAGCCGCTCGCCGGAGCCGGCAGCCGCGATGACCGCGGTGACGGACGCTGAGGGACTACGCCGTGGCGGCGAAGCGCTCCTCCAGCAGGCCGTCGAGGTACTCCTCCGCGCCCTCCTCGTCTTTGTCGAGGGCGTACATGAACTCCGAGGCGAGGATCTTCTTCGCCCGCGTGTACATCTGCTTCTCACCGGTGGAGAGGCCCTTTTCCATCTCGCGGATGGCGAGGTTCCGCACGACCTCGGCCAGCTCGAAGACGTCGCCGGTCTTGATCTTCTCGCGGTTGTACTTGAAGCGCCTGTTCCAGTTCTTCGGCATGTCGGAGACTTCGTCGGTGAGGACGTCCGTCACCTTCTTGATTTCTTCCTCGTCGATCACGCGACGCAGGCCGGCCACGCCCGCGTTCTCGCACGGGACCATCACCGTGAGCTCGTTGTGGAGGATCTTGATCGTGAGGTATTCACGCTCCTCCCCCATCAGCTCGCGGGTCTCCTTCTTCAACACGAGGCCAGCACCGTGATGGGGGTACACGACCTTGTCCCCCTCTTCGAAATCGCAGACGTACGGGACGTCTGTTTCGAAGCCCGCCTCCATGGCCTCCTCTGCTAGCTCAGAAATAGGACTGCTCCTTTCTCGTCGACGGCGTCGATTCGCCGTTCTAGCTGTGTAGGTACCGATCGACCAGGTCGACCTCCTGGAGCCTGCGCAAGGCCTCGCGGATGTCCTTGGCTCGCGTGGAGCCAACACCGTCGACGGCCTCGAGGTCGGCGTCAGAGGCAGCGATTACCTCCTCCAGCCCACCCAACTCCTGGATGATCTTCTGGACGACAAGCTTGGGGATGCGCGGCACGCGGCCGAGCACGCGGTAGCCCCGCGGGGCGACCGGGAAGTCGAGGGTGTTGAGCTTGCGGTCGTAGCCGAGCAGCTCTGCCAGCCGACCGAAGTCGAGCACGTCCTCGTGCGGGAGACGGGCCAGGGACTGCAGCACCGTGGCCAGGTTCTCCTCGGAGTCTTCGACGCTGTAGTCGCGGATCAGCGCCGTCTTGTCGGCGGCGACGCCGACCATCGTCTCCTCCAGCTGCATCTCGATCAGGCGGCCCTCGGTGCCGAGCTCGACGATGTAGCGCTCGACCTCGACCGCCATGCGGGTGACCAGCTCGGCCCGCTGCAGCACGGCAAGCGCGTCATAGAGGACGCCGCCGCCGTCGAACTCGAGAACGGTGAGGCGGTTGGAGAGCAGGTCGAGGCGGGCGCGGTACTTGTCGAGCGTCGCCAGGCCCTGGTTGGCCTTGGCCAGCACCGCGGGGATGTCCTGGAGGATGTACTTCGTTCCCTCGACGTAGAGCGAGACGACGTCGCGGCGCTGGGAGATCGCGATCACCAGCGCCTCGGTCTGTTTGGAGACGCGCTCCGCCGTGCGGTGGCGGGTGCCGGTCTCCGAGGAGAGGATCGTCGGGTCGGGCATCAGCTGCACGTTGGCCCAGGCGATCTTGGTCGCTTCCGGGTTGAGCACGATCGCCCCGTCCATCTTCGCCACCTGGTAGAGCATCGCCGGCGTGTAGTCGATGTCGAGCTTGATCCCGCCGGAGAGCAGGTGGGAGATGTCGCCGGGGTCGCCGACGACGACCAGGCCGCCGGTGCTGGCGTGGACGATGTTGTCGAGGCCCTCACGCAGGGCGCCGCCGGGGGCGACGACGTCGAGGGCTCTGAGGAGACGCGGATCCTGACGTTCGGACAACTCGTGAAGCTCGTCACCAGGAAGCGCTGACATCGCTCTCTAGGATGCCAAAAACCGCTTTGGAATGCGGTGTGACCGATGTCCTAGTGGACAGGTCGGATTAGACGATGTCAAGGAAACCGGTCACCCAAGGCCGCAAGTCGCGCCTTAGAGGTGGAAGCGGTGGTGGTGGGCGTGATGCTGGAGGGCCCGCGGCTGGGGCTTGCCGGCGACGCTGCGGTCGGTGCCGGGATGCGCCGGGTCTCGGACGAAGGCCCAGGTGAGGCCGACGCCGATCGCGCAGAGCACGACCGAGACCCAGGTCGAACCGGCGATCGAGTCGCTGAAGGACTCGCCGCCCGCCTGCAAGGCGTGGAAGGCCGCGCCGGTCGCCGCCAGCGCCAGCGAGCCGGCGACGATCCGGTCCATGGCGAGCACGCCGGAGGCGATGCCGACCTTCTCCGCCGGCATCGCCGCCATCGCCGCGGTCGACATCGGCGCGTAGACGAGGCCGAGCGCGATCCCGAAGAGCAGGTAGCCGAAGAGGATCGGGGCGTAGGAGCTCTGCGGCCCGATCTGGGTGAGGACGAGCAGGCCGGCGGTCCCGAAGACCATCCCGGCGGTCATCAGGCCGCGCGCGCCGAAGCGGCCGATCAGCCTGCCGGAGAAGGGCGAGATGAAGACCATCGGCGCGGTCACCGGCAGGATCAACAGGCCGCTGAGGATCGCCGAGTGGCCGCGCGCGTCCTGCAGGTACTGGGGTTGGAAGAACATCACCGCCCAGTAGGCGCCGACGACGGCGAAGGCGGCGGCGCTGGCGCCGAAGTAGGGGCCGTTGCGGAAGAGCTCGAATTCGACGATCGGCTGGCGCACCCGGCGCTCGATCCAGACGAAGAGCGCCAGCGCGGCGGCCCCGCCCAAAGCCAGCGCCGCCGTCAACGACGCCGGCCAGACCCGCGACTGGATCATCGCCAGGACGACCGCGGTGAGGCCGACGGTCAGCGCCAGCAGGCCGGCGAGGTCGATGTGGCGGCCCGCGGCGGGGTCGGTCGACTCGGGCGCCGCGGCGATCACGATCGCCAGGCCGGCGAAGACCACGGGCAGGTTGATCCAGAAGATCAGCCGCCAGTCGAGCGCGATCAGCGCTCCGCCGACCACCGGTCCGATCGCCAGCGCGATCGCCGAGACCGCCGCCCAGACCCCCAACGCCCGCGGCTGCTCGGCCGCCGGAAAGGCGTTGCAGACGATCGCCAGCGAGAGCGAGAGAACCGGCGCAGCGCCAACCCCCTGCAACACCCGCCCACCGATCAGCATCTCGGGGCTCTGGGCGGCGCCGGAGAGCACCGATCCGACCCCGAAGAGCACCATCCCGGCGACGAACACCCGCTTGCGCCCGAACATGTCGCCGAGCCGCCCGGCGGTCACCACCAGCACCGCGATCGTCAGCAGGTACCCGTTCATCACCCACTGCAGCGCCGCCGCGCTGGCTCCCAGCTCATGCTTGATCGAGGTGAGCGCCAACGCCACCACGGTCGAATCAAGCATCAGCAGGAAGAGGCCGGCGCAGGCCCCAATCAGCGTCCACCACCTTCCGCTCGGAGAACTCACTGCGAACGGCAGGTCATGATCTCCGGTGCGGGCTTTGAACTTTTCATGCCTGATCTCCAACTCTACTTTGGATGTAGTTGACGAATGCGCCTACTAATGTTGGCATAATTGACAATATGCCTCGAATCCGCTCCCGAGACCTTTTTCCTTCGGAGGAGCCGGTCCGCCCTCCCGGAGAGCCGATCGGACGCCAGAGCGACCTCGAGGAGCTCGTCTCCGACCTCGCAGCCGGGCTGCATCGAATCGTTGCCGCGCCACGCAGAACGGGTAAGAGCACGATCTGCGAGGCAGCCGTCGCGGCGCTTCGCCGGAGGCGCTTCTACACCGTAAGCGTCAGCCTCTTCAGAGACACGAACGCCGCCGCTCTGGCCGAGACGATCGCCCAGGAGACGCTCGCCAACCGCTCAACCCTGAAGCGGCTGGTCGAGCGGGTTCGCCGGCTTCCCACGCGCGCGCTGTCAGGGAGGTCGCTGACCACGGTGCTGCGGGTGAAGTCCGAGCTCGGGGACGCGGTGGAGATCGCTCTCGAGCCGACTCGTAAGCGCCAGGATCCTTTGCGCGAACTCAGCCTCGCCCTCGAGTTGCCCCAGCGCATCGCCGAGCGCGATGACCGTCAGCTGATCCTCTTCGTCGACGAGCTCCAGCAACTGACCAGCGGCGCTTACGGAGACCCCGAGCAAATCACGCAACGGCTGCGGGAGGTGCTACATGACTCACCTCGGGTTACCTGCCTGTTCGCCGGAAGCGTCGAGCACCTGATGCGCGACATGTTCGGCAACGAGCGGCGGGCGCTCTACCAGTTCGGTGGCTTCCATGAGCTATCCCCGATCGCCGACGACGAGTGGCGTGAGGGATTGCGAGAGCGCTTCGAACAGGACGAGTGCACGGCCGACGAGGAGGCGCTGGCGCTGATCGTCGCCGCGGGTGAAGGGCATCCACGCTCGACGATGCTGATCGCTCAGCAGACCCATCATGTCTCAGTCGAGGAAGAAACACATCACATCGACGGCACGCTGGCCGAGCGCGGCCACCGCGGGGCGCTCGCGGCGGACGCCGGCCGTCACGCCGACCTGATGGACCGCATCAGGGCGATGGGCAACACAGCCGTAGAAGTCTGCGTCCGCCTCGCGCACAAACGCTCGTCGTACGAAGGCCTGGAGAAGAAGGCCGCCAACCGTGCACTGACCGCGCTTGCTGATGCTTCGATTGTGGTCAGGCCCGCCGGGCGGGGCTCCTGGGCGCTGGCCGACCCGATGTTCGCGGCTTACGTGCGACGCGAGATCCATGCCGATTGATCGAAGTCGACGGCCGGTTTGCCCGCCCGTCCTCCGTTTCGCTGTCAGTGAGTCGCCAGGAGGTCTTGGGCTGGGTCGATGTCCCACCGCCCGCCCAGCTCGACCAGCTCGGGCGTGAGTGGCCAGCGGTCGGGGCGCTCTTCGCCCTCGTGTTCGGGGCTGGCGCCCTTGAGCGCCATGCAGTTGGCGTTGTCGCCGATCGAGCGAATCGCGGCGACGTCCTCGGCGCTGAGCTTCGGCTCGGCGGGGAGCGCCGCCAGCTCGGCGCGCTTGTCCTCAATCGGTCGCGCCCCTGGATATGCCTCCTGGATCAGGGTCGGGACGACGCACTCGACCGCGGGGTGGGCGAGGTTCCACTGGCAGGCGAGGTGCATCGGGCTAAGGCCGGTGCGCTCGCGGAATGGGTCTAGGTGAGCAAGCTTCTCCAGCCCGGCCTCGATCCAACCCTCCGGGCGGAACGCCCGGTGGTCTCCTTTCGCCAACTCCATCCCGGGTTGCAGGTCGCCCCAGAAGAGGCCGCCGTAGTCGACCACGCGGGTAATCACCTTCACGTTGTGGCGCTCCGCCGCCTCGAGGCACAGCTCTCCCGGCCAGGGCTCGAACGGGTTGAGGATAATCATCGCCCAATCGATCCGCTCCCCGAACCGCTCGAGGCAGTCGATGATGTCGAGCGTGAAGCCGTTGGCGGGCCCGGGCGCAACCCCGATCCGCTCGGCCAGCCCCGCCTCGCGCAACGCCTCCATGCCGCCCCAGACCGCCTCGCTCGTGTAACCGATCCGATCGGGGTTGTGCAGCAGCAGCAGGTCGAAGGAATCGACCCCGATCCGTTCCAGGCTCCGCTCAGCCGCCATCCGCAGGTAGCCGGCGTATTCGCCCTCGCCGCGCAGCTTCGGGTCGGTGAACCGAGGAAAGCCCCGAGGCCCGTCCCGCTCCCCCTCGTAGAAGTCATGCCCAACCGCTCCGACAAGTGAGTAGGAGTTACGCGAAGCGCCGGCCAGCGCCCGTCCCAGGACGACGTCAGCCTCCCCCGCCCCGTAGGCGTCGGCGGTCAGCACCGTGTCCACCCCGGCCCCGGGCCGCAAAATCTCCACCAACCGGTCCTCGTCGACAGCCTCGCCGAAGCGCAGGAACCGTCCCCCGCTCCAGGTCCCGATGGCGACGCGGCCGGGCTCAGGCACTGGGCTCGGGCTTGGACTCGCCCGAGTCCGAATCCTGATCGCCGCCCGGCTCGACGTCGCCCTTGGCGCCGACGCCGACCTTCTCCGGCTCGGGCTTGGACTTCTTCTGCCGCGCGGGCTTCTTCGGCTTGATGATCTTCAGGCTGAGCGGGCGGTCCTCGTCGTCGCCGGATTCGTCGCGCTCGACCATCACCGTCGAGCCCGGGGTCATCTGGCCCTGGCGCAGGACTTCGTCGGCGAGCGGGTCCTCGATGTAGCGCTGGATCGCGCGGCGCAGCGGTCGGGCGCCCATCGAGGGGTCCCAACCTTTCTCGACCAGCAGGTCCTTTGCCTCATCGGTCAGATCGAGCTGCAACTCGTGCTCGGCGACCTGGACGCGGACCCGGTTGATCATCAAATCGACGATCTCCTTGACCTCTTCCTTGGCCAGCTTGTGGAAGACGATCACCTCGTCGATCCGGTTGAGGAACTCGGGCCGGAAGACTTTCTTCAGATCGCTCATGATCCGGTTCTTCATGTCGCCATAGGACATGCCGGTCTCATCCGCGACGGTGAAGCCGATCGAGGTGTTCTTGGCGATCTCCGAGGCGCCGATGTTCGAGGTCATGATCACGATCGCGTTGCGGAAGTCGACCGTGCGACCCTGGGCGTCGGTGAGACGCCCGTCCTCGAGGATCTGCAGGAGGATGTTGAAGACGTCCGGGTGGGCCTTCTCGATCTCGTCGAGCAGCAGCACGGAGTAGGGCTTGCGCCGCACGGCCTCGGTCAGCTGGCCGCCCTCGTCGTAGCCGATGTAGCCCGGCGGCGAGCCGACCAGGCGGCTGACCGCGTGCTTCTCCATGTACTCGGACATGTCGATGCGGACCAACGCCTCCTCGTCGCCGAAGAGGAATTCGGCCAGCGTGCGGGCGAGCTCGGTCTTGCCGACCCCCGAGGGGCCGAGGAAGATGAACGAGCCAGCCGGCCGCTTGGGGTCCTTGATCCCGGCGCGCGAGCGGCGGATCGCCTTGGAGACGGCGGTGATCGCGACCTCCTGGCCGATCACCCGCTTGTGCAGCTCCTCCTCCATGCGGATCAGCTTCTGGGTCTCGGCCTCGGTGAGTTTGAAGACCGGGATGCCGGTCCACATCGAGACGATGTCGGCAATCTCTTCTTCGCCCACGTCGGGGCGCTCGCCGCTCTCGCCCTCGGCCCACTCGTCTTCGAGCTCGCGCTTGCGGGTGGTCAGCTGGCGCTCGGTGTCGCGCAGGTTCGCCGCTTTCTCGAACTCCTGCGCTTCGATCGCCGACTCCTTCTCGCGGCGCGTGGTCTCGATTTCCTCCTCGAGGTCGCGGTAGACCGGCGGTGCGCTCATCGACTTGATCCGCATCCGCGAGGCCGCCTCGTCGATCAGGTCGATCGCCTTGTCAGGCAGGAAGCGGTCGGAGATGTAGCGGTCCGCAAGCTCGGCCGCGGCGGCCAGCGCGTCGTCGGTGATGTTGACGCGGTGGTGCTGCTCGTAGCGCTCGCGCAGTCCTTCGAGGATCTTCACGGTGTCCTCGACCGAGGGTTGGTCGACTTTGATCTGGGCGAAGCGGCGCTCCAGCGCCGAGTCGCGCTCGAGGTACTTGCGGTACTCGTCGAGCGTCGTAGCTCCGATCGTCTGCAACTCGCCGCGGGCCAGGGCCGGCTTGAGGATCGAGGCGGCGTCGATCGCGCCCTCGGCGGCGCCGGCGCCGACCAGGTTGTGGAGCTCGTCGATGAAGAGGATGATGTCGCCGCGCTGGGTGATCTCTTTCATCACCTTCTTGAGGCGCTCCTCGAACTCGCCGCGGTACTTGGAGCCGGCGACCAGAGCCGCCAGGTCGAGCGTGTAGATCTGCTTGTTCTTGAGCAGCTCCGGGACCTCGCCCTTGTTGATGCGGGCGGCCAGGCCCTCGACCACGGCGGTCTTGCCGACGCCGGGCTCGCCGAGCAGCACCGGGTTGTTCTTGGTGCGGCGGGAGAGGATCTGCATGATCCGCTCGATCTCGGTCTCGCGGCCGATCACCGGGTCGAGCTTGCCCTCCTCGGCGAGCTTGGTCAGGTTGCGGCCGAACTGGTCGAGCAGCTTCGAGGACTTCTTGCCCTCGCCGGAGCCGCCACCGCCGGGGCCGCCGCCCTGGCGCCGGCCGCCGGGGCCGGAGAGCATGCGGATCACCTCGTTGCGGATCTTGTCCGAGTCGGCGTCGAAGTCGAGCAGGATGCGGGCGGCGACTCCCTCGTTCTCCCGCACCAGACCGAGCAGGATGTGCTCGGTGCCGATGTAGTTGTGGCCGAGCGAGAGCGCCTCGCGGAGGGCGAGCTCGAGCACCTTCTTGGCGCGCGGCGTGAACGGGATCTGGCCGGAGGTGACCTCCTCGCCGGAGCCGACGATGCGGACCACCTGGGAGCGGACGCGCTCGGTCGTGATGTCGAGCGACTCGAGGACGCGGGCAGCGAGTCCCTCCTCCTCACGCAGCAGTCCGAGCAGGATGTGCTCGGTGCCAATGTAGTTGTGCTTCAGCGTGCGCGCCTCTTCCTGGGCCAGGACAACAACTTGACGGGCTCGCTCTGTGAATCGCTCGAACAAAAAGCCTCTCTATCTACTCAACGCGGTTGGGCCGAGTAAGTATCGGACGAAGACGCCCTTCGGGTTAACGGGAGGCGCCCATGTGGTCCCTACACGATACCGAGCGAGGCCAACCGGCCCGGCGCCGCAAAAATACGCTCAGAGCGGCCTTTCTAGCTGCGCATCGCCGGGAAGAGCACGACCTCGCGCACGCTCTTGGCGCCGCTGAGCAGCATCACCAGGCGATCGATGCCGATTCCGACGCCGCCGGTGGGCGGCATCCCCTGCTCCAGAGCGCCGACGAAGTCCTCGTCGTAGGGCTGCGCCTCCTCGTCCCCGCGGGCCAGCTCCTCGGCCTGCTGCTCGAAGCGGCGGCGCTGCTCGTCGGGGTCGTTGAGCTCGGTGAAGCCGTTGGCGATCTCCATGCCGCCGGCGAAGGCCTCGAAGCGCTCGACCAGTCCCTCCTCGGAGCGATGCGACTTGGCGAAGGGCGAGAGCTCGACCGGGTAGTCGAGGACGAAGGTCGGCTGGATCAGCCGCGGCTCGACGTGCTTGGAGAGCAGCCCGTCGACCAGCTTGCCCCAGCCCTCCTTCGGATCGGGCTCTGTCCCGATCGCCGCCGCCAGCGCCTCGCGCGTCGGGTGCTCGGCGATGTCGATGCCGCTGCGCTCGCGGATCGCCTCGCGAAAGGTGACCCGCTTCCAGGGCGGTGCGAAGTCGATCGAGACGCCGTCGCGCTCGACCACCGTCGTGCCGAGCACTCGCTCGGCGACCTCGGCCACCATGTGCTCGACCCGGTGCGCGGTGAAGACGTAGTCCGCGCAGGCCTCGTACCACTCGAGCATCGTGAACTCGGGGTTGTGCTTGTGCGAGATGCCCTCGTTGCGGAAGTCCTTGCCGAGCTCGTAGACGCGGTCGATGCCGCCGACGACGAGCCGCTTGAGGTAGAGCTCGGTCGCGATCCGCAGGTAGAGGTCGCGGTCGAGGGCGTTGTGGTGGGTGGTGAAGGGCCGCGCCAGGGCGCCGCCGTAGAGCGGCTGCAGGACCGGGGTCTCGACCTCGATGAAGCCGCGCTCGTCGAGCCAGTGGCGCACCTCGGTGACGGTGCGGGCGCGCAGGCCGAAGAGGCGGCGGCTCTCCTCGTTGGCAATCAGGTCGAGCTCGCGGTGGCGGTAGCGCTTCTCGACGTCCTCGAGACCGTGGAACTTGTCGGGCGGCGGGCGCAGGCTCTTGGCGAGCAGCCGCCAGCGGTCGATCGCCAGCGAGAGCTCGCCGCCCCGGCGGGTCGCCATCGCGGTGCCCTCGACGCCGACGATGTCGCCGAGGTCGAGCTCGGTCAAGACCCGGTAGGGCTCCTCGCCCAGCAGGTCCTCGCGGGCGTGCAGCTGGATCTGGCCGGTGCCGTCGCGCAGATCGAGGAAGCAGGCCTTGCCGTGACCACGGCGACCGACGATCCGCCCCGCCACGCGGTGGCGCGACTCGGTCTCGATCCCCGGCGCCAGCCCCTCGTGCGCGGCCCGCACCTCGGCGACGTCCTCCTTTTCCGCGAACTCGGGAGGAAAAGGGTCGATCCCGGCCTCGCGCAGGCGCTCCAGCTTCTCGCGCCGGTCGCGGAGGACGTCGGAGATGTCTTGCTGTTCGGCCTCGCCCATCGCGAGCGCGAGCCTACCGGCAGCCGCTAGGCGGTCTCGATCTTGGTGATCTTGAGTTTCTTCTTCGGGCCGCGCGGAACCTCGACCGTGACGATGTCGTTGCGCTTGTGGCCGATCAGGGCTTTGCCGATCGGCGACTCGTTGGAGAGCTTCTGCTCCAGCGGGTCGGCCTCGGTCGAGCCAACGATCTGGAACTTCTGCGAGTCGCCGGTCTTCTGGTCCTTGACGTGGACGATCGAGCCGAACTGGACCTCATCGGTGCCGAGGTCCTTCTCGTCGATCACCGTCGCCCGGCGCAGCCGCTCTTCGAGCTGCGCGATGCGCTGCTCGAGCAGAGCCTGCTCGTTCTTGGCGTCGTCGTACTCGGCGTTCTCGGAGATGTCGCCGAACTCGCGTGCCTCCTTGATCCGCTCGGCGACCTCGCGGCGCTTCACGGTTGAGAGGTGCTCGATCTCCTCCTTGAGCTTCTCAAGACCCTCGGGGGTGATTACCGACTGGCGACTCACTTTGCCTGACCTCGCTTTGCTCGATTGAGAACGGCCCGGAAACGGCTCCTAGACCCAAAAACGCCCAGGTGCGGCGGCGTTGGATCACCACACCAGGGCCGGAAGTCGCGGGATTATAGCGAGGGGGCCAGAGCGGCCAGAGCGGCGACCATGCGGCGGGCCTCCGGCAGGTCGGCGTTGCGCTGCAGCTCCTGAGCAAACTCGGCCGAGACGCCGAGGCGCTCGACGTACCAGGGGTAGAACTTGCGCAGGTAGCGGCCGGCGCGCTCGGTCCCCAGGTGCTCCTCGGCGCGGTCCATCACCCAGAGCAGCTCCGCCACCACCTCCTCGCGGGGCGGGGGCTCGGTACGGGCGCCGGTCAGCTCCTCGAAAAGCCAGGGGTTGCCGAGCGAACCGCGGGCGAGCATCACCGCGGCGGCGCCGGACTCGGCGTACGCGCGGCGCGCCGTCTCGGCGCTCTTCAGGCCGCCGGAGACGATCACCGGCACCTCGATCCGCTCGACCAGCTCGCGGGTGAGCGCGTAGTCGGGTTGGCCCTTGTGGCCGATCGTCGCGGCGCGCGGGTGGAAGCCAACCGCGGCGACGCCGGCCTCCTCGGCGAGGCGAACGGCGAGCTCGAAGCCGGAGCGGTCGCCGGCCTCGATCCCGGAGCGCAGCTTGACGGTGACCGGCAGGCCGCTGCCCTCGATCGCGCCGCGCGCCAGGGCGAGCGCCAGCTCGTGATCGCGCAGCAGCTCGGCGCCGGCGCCGGTCTTGCGCACCTTGCGCACCGGGCAGCCCATGTTGATGTCGATCAGGTCGGCGCCGGCCTCGGCGGCGATCGCCGCGCCGGAGCGCATCACCTCGGGGTCGTGGCCGAAGAGCTGTAGCGAGACCGGGTGCTCCTCGGGATGGATCCGCATCAGCTCGCGCAGGGTGCGCTCGTTGCGGTGGTGCAGGCCGAAGCTGGAGACCATCTCGGAGACCGCGAGCCCGGCGCCGTGGCGCTTGGCCTGCAGGCGCACGAACCAGTTGCCGATCCCGGCGAGCGGGGCGAGCAGGACGCGGTTGGGGATCTCGACGCCGGCGATCCGGAAGGGATCAGTCAGCGGGTGCTGTGGGCGTGTTTCGCTCATGGATCAGGCGCAGCCCCTTCAGGGTAAGCAGATCGTCGACTTCGTCGATCGTCTCCGTGAAGGGGACGACGGCCGAGGCGTAGCCGCCGGTGGCGAGCACCCGTGGATTTGGCAGCTCGTCTTCGATCCTGCGCACGATGCCGTCTATCAACCCGGCGAAACCGAAGATGAAGCCGGAGTGGATCGCCGCCCGGGTCGAGCGGCCGATGGCTTCCTTTGGCTCTTCGAGGTCGATCCTCGTGATTCGGGCGGCTCGCTCGATCAGGGCGCTGAGCGAGGGTGCGAGGCCAGGGCCGATCGCGCCCCCGAGATACTCGCCGTCGGCCGAGACGGCGTCGATATTGATGCCGGTGCCGAAGTCGACGGACACGCATGCCTCGCCAAACCGCTCGTAGGCGGCGATCGCGTTGACGAGGCGGTCGGCGCCCACCTCGAGCGGGTTCTCGATGCGGATCGGCATCCCGGTCTTGATGCCGGGTCCGACGGTCAGGCAGCCGGCATTCAGGTACCGCGCGGCCAGCTGCTCGAACTGCGTCCCCAACGGGGGCACGACCGAGGAGACGCAGAGCGAGCCGACGTCCTTGAACGACATACCGCAGAGCGAGAAGAGACCGTCAATCCGCTCCGCCAGCTCATCGCCGGTGGCGCCGGAGCGGGTCTGAAAGCGCCAGTGCTCGACCAGGCGCTCGCCGTCGAAGGCGCCGAGGTGAGTCTGGGTGTTGCCGACGTCAGCCGCGAGGAGCACGGCGGCATTATCTCCGACGCCGTAGGATCGATCGCCGTGGAGGTGCGGATCTACACGATCCCGGGATCGCACCCGGGGATGGCGGCCCAGGCGATGCTGCGCCACAAGAGCATCCCCTTCAAGCGGACCGACCTCTTTCCGGTCGTCTCCAAGGCCGTGGTCCGCGCCCTCGGCTTCCCGCGGCAGACCGTGCCGGCGATGAAGATCGACGGCCGCCGGGTTCAGGGGTCGCGTGAGATCGCGCGCGAGCTCGACCGCGTCCGCCCCGAGCCGCCCCTGTTCCCGACCGACCCCGAGGCGCGAGCCGCGGTCGAGGAGGCGGAGCGCTTCGGCGACGAGGAGCTCCAGCACCCGATTCGCCAGATCGCCTGGTGGGCGCTGCGCAAGGACGGATCGCCCCTGGGCAGCTACCTGGGCGACGCCAGGCTGGGCATCCCCCGCGGCCTCGCGCTGCGCACCGCGGCGCCGGTCGTCGCCCTCACCGCCCGCTACAACGAGGCCGGCGACGAGAACACCCGCCGCGACCTCGCTGCCCTGCCGGGCTTCCTCGACCGGATCGACGCCTGGATCGAGGCCGGCGTGCTCGGCGGCGAGCAGCTCAACGCCGCCGACTTCCAGATCGCCCCCAGCATCGCCCTGGCGATGACCCTCGACGACCTGCGCCCGGCGATCGAGTCCCGTCCCGCGGGGCAGCTGGCTCTGCGCGTGATCCCCGACTACCCAGGCAAGACCCCGCCGATCCTGCCCCCCGCCTGGCTGCAGCCGCTGCGCAGCGCCGCCGCAACGGCCTAATCGAGCGGACCGACACGCTCCGCGCGCTGGCCGGGGCCGAGCGCGGCGAGGGCGGCGTCGAGGCGGGTGCCGTCCGGGAGGGCGAGGTCCGGGGCGAGCTCAAGCAGCGGGGCGAGGACGAAGCGGCGGCTGGTGACCTCGGGGTGGGGCAGGGTGAGGCGCTCGGTGCACAGCTCGAGGTCGCCGAGCAGGAGCAGGTCTACGTCGAGCGGCCGCGGGCTGTGGCGCGGAGCGTCGAGCTGGCGGCCGCGCTCGGCCTCGATCCGCTTGCAGAGGTCGAGCAGATCTTCGGGCGCCAGCTCGGTGCGGATGCGGACCGCGGCGTTGAGAAAGTCGGGTTGATCGAGGATCTCGCCCACCGGCTCCGTCTCATAGCCCGAGGAGACCGCCTCAACCTCGACCCCCGCCTCGCGCAGCCCCTCCACGGCCGCAAGCAGATGCGACGCCCGGTCGCCCACATTCGACCCGAGGCCGAGGTACCCGATCACGCCTCTTCGGCTTCGTCGTCTTCCTCTTCGGCGCGCTCCTGGACCACCTCGACCGCGACCTCTTGGATCGCGAGGGGGAGGGGCGGCTCGGGCTTGGCGGCGCGGATGCGGACCGATTCGCAGCCGTAGCGCTCCATCAGGCGCTCGCCGACCACCTGGGCGAGGCGCTCCAGGGTGCGGTAGCTGCGCTCGGTGGCGGCGAGGGCGACGATGTCGCAGACCTCGGCGTAGTCGACCGTGTCCTCGATCCGGTCGGTAAGCACGGCGTCGCAGTCGGGAACGTCGAAGGAGACGTCGAACTCGAGCCGCTGGCCGACCTCCTGCTCGGAGTCGCTGACCCCGTGGTGGGTGTAGATCGAGAGACCGCGCAGCTCGACCTCGACCCGTGACTCGATCCCGTTTCCGTGCGCCTCCATGGGTGCAACCTACCCAAGGATCGCGCCCGCGACCGTGAGCGCCTGCGCCATCTCGGCTACATCGTGAACGCGCAGCACGTCGGCGCCCTCCGCGACAGCGAGAACCGAGGAGGCGATCGTCCCCCCGATCCGCTCCTCGACTCCCGATCCATCGACCTTGCCGATGAAGCTCTTGCGCGAGGTCCCCACCACCAAAGGGCGCCCCAGCTCGCGCAGCTCCCCCAGCCGCCGCAACAGCTCCAGATTGTGCGCCAACGTCTTCCCGAATCCGATCCCCGGATCGACCCAAATCCGCTCCTCATCGATCCCGGCGGCAACCGCGGCCTCGACCCGCTCCGCGAGAAAGCCCCTGACATCGTCAACCACGTCGTCATACCGCGGATCGTCCTGCATCGTCTGAGGCGTCCCGGGCATGTGCATCAGCACCACCCCCACCCCCCGCTCCGCGCACAACCCAGCCATCTCGCCGTCTCCTCGCAGCGCCGTCACATCGTTGACGATCGAGGCGCCAGCGACGATCGCGGCCTCAGCGACGCGCGCCTTGGACGTGTCAATCGACACCGTCGCGGCGCCAGCCAATCCCCGAACCACCGGCTCGACCCGCCGCAGCTCCTCGTCCTCCCCCACCGGCTCGGCTCCCGGCCGAGTCGATTCCCCCCCACATCCAGGATCCCCGCCCCGTCCCGCAAAAGCTCAACGCCATGCGCGATCGCCGCCTCAGCATCGAGGTACTGCCCCCCGTCCGAGAACGAGTCCGGCGTCACGTTGACGACCCCCATGAGCTTCACGGGGCTGGTCAGCTTGCGTCGCCGCTGGCGTAACCGGGGCGCGGCCGGGGAATCGGCCTGGCGCCTTCGCGCTGCGGCCGTTCGGGCTCCGGCGCCGGCTCGACCGGCGCCGCCGGCTCTTCGTCGTCGACGAAGACCTCGTCCGCCGGCTTGCCGTCGAGCAGAGCGACGAACTGCTCCGCGTCGATCGTCTCCCGCTCGAGCAGGATCTTGGAGATCGTGTCGAGCTCGCCGCGCTTGTCGTTGAGCAGATCCTTGGCGGTCTGGTGGGCGCCCTCGACTATGCGGCGGATCTCGTCGTCGATCTCGCGGGCGATCTCGTCGGAGTAATCGGGTTCGGCGCTGAATTCGCGGCCGAGGAAGGGCTGGCCGCGATCGTGACCGAAGACGCGCGGGCCGAGCCGCTCGGACATGCCGAAGCGCATCACCATCTGCTTCGCCGTCTCGGTCACCTTTTCGAGGTCGTTTGAGGCGCCGGTGGTGATCTCGCCGAAGACGATCTCCTCGGCGGCGCGGCCGCCCAGGGTCATCGCCATCGTGTCGGTCAGCTCGGCGCGCGAGGTGAGGAACTTGTCCTCGGTCGGCAGGCTGATCGTGTAGCCGAGCGCCTGGCCACGGCTGATGATCGAGATCTTGTGGACCGGGTCGCAGTTGGGCAGCAGGTGGCCGACGATCGCGTGGCCGAGCTCGTGGTAGGCCGTGATCAGCCGCTCCTTCTCGCTCATCACCCGGGTCTTCTTCTCGGGGCCCGCGATCACCCGCATGATCCCCTCCTCGAGCTGCCGCATCGAGATCTCGCGGCGTCCCTCGCGGGCGGTGAGCAGGGCCGCCTCGTTAATCAGGTTGGCGAGGTCGGCGCCGGTGAAGCCGGGGGTCTGGCCGGCCAGCGTGTCGAGGTCGATCGCCTTTGCGAGCGGCTTGCCGCGCGTGTGAACCTCGAGGATCTTCTTGCGGCCCTTGCGGTCGGGACGGTCGACGACGACCTGACGGTCGAAGCGGCCGGGCCGCAGCAGCGCCGGGTCGAGGATGTCGGGCCGGTTGGTGGCGGCGATCAGGATGATGTTGTCCTTCATCTCGAAGCCGTCCATCTCGACCAGCAGCTGGTTGAGCGTCTGCTCGCGCTCGTCGTGGCCGCCGCCCATGCCGGCACCGCGGTGGCGGCCGACGGCGTCGATCTCGTCCATGAAGATGATGCAGGGCGAGTTCTGCTTGGCCTGCTCGAAGAGGTCGCGGACGCGGCTGGCGCCGACGCCGACGAACATCTCGACGAAGTCCGATCCGGAAATCGAGAAGAAGGGCACTCCCGCCTCGCCAGCGACGGCGCGAGCGAGCAGCGTCTTACCAGTGCCGGGCGGCCCGTAGAGGAGGACGCCCTTGGGGATGCGCGCGCCGAGCGCCTGGAACTTCTTCGGGTTCTCGAGGAATTCCTTGATCTCCTGCAGCTCCTGCACGGCCTCGTCGACCCCGGCGACGTCGCGGAAGGTGATTTTCGGCGCGTCGACCGCCATCCGCTTCGCCTTCGATTTGCCGAAGTTCATCACCCGCGAGCCGCCGCCCTGCATCTGGTTCATCAGGAAGATCCAGAAACCGAAGAAGAGGACGAAGGGCAGGATGTACGTGAGCAGCGAGAGCAGGCTGGAGCCGCCGGTGCCGTGCACCTTGGTCTTCACTTCGGCGGCTTCGAGCCGGTTGATCAGGCTCTGTTCGGCGTTCGGCGGGTAGCCGGTGGAGAAGGTGTCGCCGTCGGTCCGCTTGACGTCGAGGGTGCTGTCCTTGACGTTGACGTTGACTTCTTCGATCTTGCCCTCGGCGATCAGCCCCGTCTGCTGTTTGATCAGCTCGTTGTAGGAGGGCGCTTCGGTGCTCGAGCCGGAGCCGATCCAACGCTGCGCCACGAAGGCGAGGATCACCACCAGCAGGATCGGGAAAGCCGCGCTCTTGAAAAAACGCCTCACAGGGAAAAATCAGCGTACCAGGGCGGTTTCAGCGCTACTCGTCCAGAGCGGCGACGTAGGGCAGGTTGCGATGGCGCTGGGCGTGGTCGAGGCCGTAGCCGACCGCGAACCGGTTGGCGATCTCGAAGCCGACGTAACGGGGCGAGAGATCGACCCGCAGGCGCTCCGGCTTGGTCAGCAGCGCGCAGACCTCGAGCGAGGCGGGGTTGCGGGCCCGCAGGTTGCGCATCAGGTACTGGAGGGTGAGACCGGAGTCGATGATGTCCTCGACGATCAGCACGTGGCGGCCTTCGATCGGCGCGTCGAGGTCCTTCATGATCCGCACCACGCCTGAGGAGTCGGTCTGCGAGCCGTAGCTGGAGACGGCCATGAAGTCGATCTCGCAGGGGACGCTGATGCCGCGCATCAGGTCGGCGAGGAAGAGCACGGCGCCCTTCAGCACGCCGACCATGAAGAGGTCGCGGTCGCCGTAGTCCTCGCTGATCTGGCGGCCGAGCTCGGCGACGCGCCGCTGCAGGTCCTCACTGGAGACGAGGGTCTCGCCGATGCCGGGCTCCGCCATGGGCGCCGCAGTCTAGATACAGGGAGGCCGCCGGGCTCAGCGCTCGGCGTGGAGCAGGCCGCGCTCGGCCACGGCGCGGACGCCGCCGCCGAGGTCGAGCTGGGCTCGGCCGGTGCGGCGCAGGGCGGCGACCTCGTCGGCGCGGTTGGCCGCGCCGGGAACCGGACGGCCGGCGGCGTCATCGGCGAGGCGCTGGACGACGAGGCGGCGCAGGGCGGATGGCAGCTCGACGAGGCGGTCGAGCTCGATCGTGCCGCGGGCGCCACCGTTGGCGCCGCCGATCTCGGAGTCGATGAGGGCGTCGAGCACCTCGGCCTCGTCGCGCAGCAGCTCCGCGGTGCGCAGGACGTTGCGGGCGGCCGCCGGGTGGACTTCGGCCAGCGCCCGAGCGAGGCCGTGGCGAACCCGGTTGCGCGCGTAGCCAACCTCGGCGTTGGTCGGGTCGTCGCGCCAGGCCAGTCCCCGCTGCTCGCAATAGGCGGTGGTCTGCTCGCGGGTGAAGCCAAGCAGCGGCCGGACCAGACTGCCGTCGCGCGGCTTCATCCCAAGCAGGGCGCGGCGGCTGGGCGAGGAGGCGAGCCGGTAGAGGATCGTCTCGACCTGGTCGTCGGCCGTGTGCCCGGTGGCGATCCGCGCCCCGTCGGGCAGCGCCAACCGCGCCGCGGCCGCGTAGCGGACGTCCCGCGCCCAGGACTGCAGGTTGCCCGGCCCCTCGGGCCGCCGCGGCCGCTCGACCTCGAGCCGCACGCCGAGCCGCTCGCAGAGCGCCGCGCAATGCGCCTCGTCCTGATCGGAGTCATCGCGCAGCCCGTAGTTGACGTGCAGGGCGGTTACCGCGTCCGCCCCGAGAAGCCGCGCGCAGAGATCGAGCAGGCAGGTCGAGTCCCGCCCCCCGGAGACCATCGCCACCGCCGATCCCCCGGCGGGCAGCAAGCCGCCCTCGCGCACGCTCTCAAGCATCGTGGACGACGAAGAGGGCGGTGGGGGCGGGGAAGCCCCTGAGGTCGACCTCGCCGATCGGGTCGCAGTCGAGGCCCTCGCGGCCCGCGATCGCCTCCTTGACGCGGTCGGTGACCAGCACCTCGCCGGCCTGGGCGCGGCTGACGACGCGGTGGGCGAGGTTGACGTGGGTGCCGAAATAGTCGCCGTCGCGGTAGACGGCCTGGGCGTAGTGGATCCCGACGCGCGGCCGGGGGCGCTCGGGGAAGCGGCCGAGGAGCTTGACCGCCCACTCGGTCAGCGAGGCGGGGTCGGGCGAGACGACCATCACCTCGTCGCCGATCGTCTTGACGATCGTCGCATCCGGCGGCATCGTCGCTTCCACCGTCTCGACGAAGCGCTCGACCACGTCGAGCGCCTCCATGTCGCCCTCCTCCTCGGTGTAGCGGGTGAAGCCGGTGAGGTCGATGAAGCAGAGTGCGATCGGCACGTGGTGGACCTGCGACTCGGCACCGCCCATTTCGCTCTCCATATGGCCGATCACGTCCTGCTCGAGGAAGAAGCGCAGGTAGCGCGTGTGCAGGTAGTCGACGATCGGCGAGGCGAGGGGCAGCAGGTCGCCGGCCAGCTCGCCCATCTCCTCGGCCATCTCCAGCTCGGGGACGCCGTCGCGGATCAGCGGCTCGTGCACGTAGAGGTGGAAGAGCCGCACCTCGGCATCGGCGATGCGGCGCAGCGACTGGGCGTAGACGCGCACCAGCTGCAGGAAGGCGACCAACGGGAAGCCGGCGGCGAGCACCCGGGCGCAGTGGCGCAGCGCCTGCACGTCGTGAGGGTTGAGCAGCCGCTCGCCCTCGATCGGGGTGCCGAGGATGACCAGGATGCGCTCGACCAGCTCCGGCTCGAGGCCGGTCTCGGCCGCCACATCGGCGACCGTCGACTGCTCTTCCGGCGCCGGAAAGAGGTCCTCGGCGAAGCCGAAGGCCAGCCTTCCCTCGCGGCCGGCGCGCTTCAGGTCCTCGAGCGAGTGGCCGCGCTCGCGCATCCGGGCGACGACTCGCGCCTGGGCGGCCGCGGCAGCCGTCCAGCGGCCGCGCCGTACCGGGACGACCTTTTCGTCGGCCCAGCGTTTCAGCGTGGCGGTAGACACCCCGGCGCGCCGCGCGGCCTCGCTGAGGGATATGCGCTGGTCGGGCGGCAATCCGCCCCCGAGGCTAGCCCGAAGCTGGATCGGGCGCCGGGTCGTGCGCCTGCAGCACCGGCTCGCCGCCCTCGCCGGTGCGAATCCGGATCGCTTCCTCGACCGGGATGACGAAGATCTTGCCGTCGCCGACCTCGCCGGTGCGGGCGTGACGGAGAATCGTCTCGACCACTCCATCGACGTAGCGGTCCTCGATCACGACCTCGAGCTTCAACTTCGGGCGCATGCTGATCATCAGCGCCGAACCGCGGTAGTTCTCGACGTCACCCTTCTGGCGCCCCGAGCCCTTCACCTCGGTGACCGAGAGCGAGGGCAGCCCGCGATCGAGCAGCTCGGCGCGGATCGGGTCGAACGCCTCGTGGCGGATGAAGGCCTCGATCTTCTTCATCGCCGCAAATCCTGGCGGCGGCCCGGGCTCCCGTCCTTGGACAGATGGCGCAAATACCGCCGCGGCGGTTCTCGCGAGTGGCAATAGGGTGGCGCGGCGATGCCCTCGCACCTGCGCCCCACCGCAGCCGTCGCCGCCGACGCGGTCCTGGTCGGCGACCCCGGCCGGGCGCTGCTGCTGGCTCAGGAGCTGCTGGCGGAGCCGAAGATGAGCAACCACGCACGCGGGCTCTGGGGCTACTCGGGCGAGACCGCCGCGGGGCGGGCGCTGACCATCCAGTCGACCGGGATCGGGGGACCGAGCGCGACGCTCGTCCTCGGCGACCTGGCCGAACTCGGCGTGCGCCGCGCGATCCGGGTCGGAACGGCGGCCGGCTTCGCCCCCGGGTGCCGGTTGGGCGAGCTGCTCGCGGTCGGCTCCGCGCTCGCCGAGGGCGGCAGCGCCCTCCCGCACGGAGTGGACGCCGGCGAGACAGTGCTCCCCGACCCGGCGCTTGCCGCTCGCCTCGAGGAGGAGCTGGGCGGCGAGGGACGCAGTGCGACGGTCGCCAGCGTCGACGCCCATCCCGCCGCGCATTCGCCCCGGCCCGGCGTCGAGGCCACCGACATGCAGACCGCGCCGCTGCTGGCGCGCGCCCGCTCGCTCGGAGTCGAGGTCGCGGCGGTGCTGATCGTCGCCGAGATCGCCGCGACGGGCGAGCGTCTGGAGAAGGAGCTCCTCGAGCAGGTCGAGAAGCAGGCCGGGAGGGTTGCCTCCCGAGTACTCTCAACCTAGAGTCGAGGCTTAGTCTTCGGCCTTTTCGCGTTGCTCGCGAGCGAGCTGGCGCCGCACATCGTCGACGTCGCGGGCAAGCCGGTCGATCTGGTCCTCGACGTCTTCGAAGCGCTCTGAGAGCGAGCGCAGGCGGCGCTCGAGGCGTTCGAGATCGCCGGCGGAGGGCAGGTTGAGAGCGCTCATCGCCGCGTGCTGGGCGTCGAGGGCCTTCTCGCGAGCGCCGAAGGCGGCGGCGACCGCGTTCTCCAGCACGTTGCTGTCGAGCAGCGCCTGGGCGAGCTCGCCGATCGCCTGCTCGCTGCGGGCGCGCAGGCCGTCGGGATCGTCGTAATCGGCCGCCATTGACATCAGCTTAACGAGCGCATCCGGCACGCCTGAAATCCTGCCGCCGGGGCAATGCGAAACACGTTGATTAAGGCCTTGTTGGGGGCGGGCTCAGGCCGTTGCGCGACCCAGGTCGAGCAAGTAGCTTGGACGGGCCTGTTGCGCAGGGACAAGGGGACGCGCTGCACGAGCTGCGGCAGCGGGCGCGGAGGCGCTGTCGTATGAGGAGAAACAAGCTCGCACTGACTATCGCGCTGGCCAGCTTTGGCGTCGTCACGGCGCTCGGAGTCGGCTTCGCCGGCGCCGAAGACGTCACCACCACCGGCACGATGCTGAGCACCGAAGCCGCGACGACTCCGCTGACCACCGCCCCGGCCGTCACTCCACCCGCCTGCTCGAACGGCGTCGACGACGACCACGACGGGCTGATCGACGCCGAAGACCCCGACTGCAGCTCGCCGGCCGACACCAGCGAGGCACCGGAAACGAGCGGCGAAACAAGCACCAACGAAAGCGTCGAAGCTCCCCCCTCGGCCGGGACGACCACCGCGAAGCCGGCCGGCGGATTCAAGACGGGCGCCTCGATCGACGGCGGCGGTAACGGCGTCCATCAAAACCAGACACTCGGCGACGCCAGCGGCGGACGCGGTGGCAACCCGGGCGGCGGCGTCACCGCGCCGAGCGCGACGGCCGGCGTCCAGCTGCAGGTTCATAAGGGGACCAGCGGCGGCTCGCAATACGGAAGCAGCGGCATCCCGACCGAAGCCAATCCGACCACGACGGTGGCGCCCTTCGGCCCGGCGCCGCTCGGGGTTCCCAACTTCGTCATCGACTCCTTCGAGATCCCGCCCTTCCTGCTGCCGATCTACCAGGCCTGCGGCACCGAGTACGGCATCCCCTGGGAGGTGCTGGCCTCGATCAACAAGATCGAGACGAACTTCGGCACAAACATGGGGCCCTCGACCGCCGGCGCGATCGGCTGGATGCAGTTCCTGCCCTCGAGCTGGGAAACCTACGGGCTCGACGCCAACGGCGACGGCCGCAAGGACCCCTACAACCCGGTCGACGCGATCTGCGCCGCCGCCCACCTGCTCAAGATCAGCGGCGGCAACAGCGACCTCTACAAGGCGATCTTCTCCTACAACCACGCCGACTGGTACGTGCAGGAGGTGCTGGCCACGGCACGCGCCTACGGCAAGCTGCCGCCCGACCTGGTCGGCTCGCTGACCGGGCTCACCGAGGGCGCCCACTTCCCGGTCGCCGCCGACGCCAGCTACGCCGACGACCTCTCGGCCAGGGAAGCGCTGAAGCACGGCGCACCGGGTTCGGGCAGCGCCTACGGCAACGCCACCGAAGTGATCTCCTCCTCGCCGACTCCCCGCGGGATCAACATCTTCGCCCACGAAGGGGCACCGGTCGTCGCCGTCAACGACGGTCGGGTGAAGGCGATCGGCAGCTCCCCGAAGCTGGGCCGCTACCTCGTCCTCGAAGACTCCTACGGCAACCGCTACACCTACGCCGAGCTTGGCCAGATCGTCCAGGCGGGAGGCGGCGTCCTCGCTTCGCACGGCGCCCGGCAACCTTTGGTCGACAGCCAGAACCTGCGCCCGCGCCTCTATGCCCTGCCGGGTCGAAAGGACGGCTCGACCAAGTCCGGCAAGTCCGGCACGGGCTCAACCCTAAGGCTCAAGGTTGGGTCGAGGGTCGTGGGTGGCACCGTGATCGCCCGGGTTGGGGGCAGCTCCGGCGGCGTCGACCCGCACATCAACTTCGCGATCCGGCCGGCCGGCGCCGGCGCCTCGGCGATCGACCCGAAGCCGATCCTCGACGGCTGGAAGCTGCTCGAAGCGACGGCGATCTACCGGGCGAACGGCAAGAGCGCCTTCGCCGGCGACCTCGGCGTCAGCGGCGTGCTGCTGCTCCCCAAGGACGCCCTTGAGAAGCGCGTGCTGGACGACAAGAACCTCTCGATCTACCAATGTGGCCGCGAAGACATCGCCGGCGGCAAGATCGACCGCCGCGTGCTGGCGGTGCTCGAGTACCTCGTCGCCAACGGCTTCCAGCTGAGGATCAGCGCACTGGAGTGCGGGCACAGCACCTACACGACTTCCGGCAACGTCTCCGAGCACAGCACCGGGGACGCGGTCGACATCTCCGAAATCGACGGCGTGCCGGTTGCCGGGCACCAGGGCCCGGGGACTCTCACCGATGCCCTGATCAAGACGGTGCTGCGCCTGCAGGGTCCGATGCACCCCCACCAGGTGATCTCGCTCGAGGACCTGCCCGGTGAAACCAGCATCGCCCTGCCGGACCACTACGACCACGTCCACATCGGCTACTACGCCGGCTTCGAAACCGAATACGTCAGCCCCTTCCTCTCCGCCGCCACCGGGCGCATCGACCAGGGGGTCGACTTCACCGGCACCGGGCCGATCGCCGCCGTGGGCGACGCCGAAATCCTCGCCACCGGCGCGCCGGGCTGGCCCGAAGGCGGCGGCGTCCTCTACAAGCTGCTCGGCGGTAGCCGCGCCGGTCAGATCATCTTCGTCTACGAGGGCGTCGACGCGACCGTCCACCCCGGCCAGCACGTCTCCGCCGGCGATCAGATCGCCACCTTCAGGCAGGGCGGCTCGATCGAGATGGGCTTCGCCGACGCCAGCGGCAACCCGCTCAGCCACGGCGAATACGTCGAGGGCAAGGAAACCCAGTGGGGCAAGGAGATGGCCAGCTTCCTGACCAGCATCGGCGGCGCCAGCGGCCTCTCGCCGACCCTCGGCGAACTCTCGCCCGACAAGTGGAACCGCCTGATCCACCGCCTCGACGAAATCGAAAACCCGGAAGTGCAGGAAGCCCCCTCGCGGTTCTCGATCCCCGACGGCCAGGCGAAATCCGGCGGCAACCAGCCAAACGGCGACTGATTCGCGCAGAATCAGTTCGTTGACCCGCCTCTTCGGATTTACCCAACTGGACCTCCCCGGCACCCTCCCCGTAGCCGACGGCCGCTACGTCGTCCGAGAGGGCGATACCGAGCGAGTCCTGGTCCTGCAGACCCTCGGCGCTCCCCCGCCCCCGCGGCGCCGGCGTAAGCCACGGCGGGCAGAGGGCGACGCATCCGCGCCGCAGCTGCCGCTCACGCGCGCCACGCTCGTGCGCGCCTTCGCTCCCTTCGAAGCCGAGCGCGATGCCGGCGTCTGGCTGGAAGCGGCAAGCGCTTCCGATGAGTCGCTCGATTCCCTCCTCAGCGAAGCCCTCGACGCGCTCAACCGAGCGACACATACTCAGGCGACGGTCAGCGGCGAGCCCCGGGTGAGGTCCCTCGCCCCGCACGATCCCACCGCTACCCGTATCGGCTACGGCAGCGGAGAGCAGGTGGCGATCGGCGACTTCACTGAAGCCCGCGAGTTGGACCCCCGAGCCGGCACATCCCCAAAGCGCCGCCGCCAGGAAGAGCTCCGCCCCCAGGAGCGCATCGCCGCCGTCCTCGGCGACCGCGAGCGCATCGACCCCTGCGAGCCCCTCCTCCTCCGCGCCCGCGCCGACTTCGACGCCGGTCGCATGCGTGAGGCAGCTCTTCAGCTCCGCGTCGGCACCGAAGCCCTCCTCGCCGAGTTCACCGACCCCCCATCGGACCCCGACCACGACACCGACATCGCTGCCCTGCGAGCGCGCAAACCCGATGCCGCCGCACTGGCCCAACAAGCCCTAACCAGCGATCTAAGCGCCACTGACACCGACCAACTCAGCGACCTGCTCGACATAGCCGAGCGAATCATCCGCCGCCGCCGCGTCCTGCGCGCCTGACCCCAGCGATTCTCGGAAGGGGGGGTGGAACTGGCCCGCTGGTTACGCGGCGCCCGCCTCCTTTCCGCGCTGAGTAGATCGATTCAACCGGACAGGCAGTACGCCTGCACCGTCAGCGGCGCAGAGGCGCTGAGCGTATTCTTGCCCTCGACGCGCCAGCCATTGCCCTGCTTGAGGGTCGTCCTGAGGTTGTTTGCGCTCTCGGTCCAGTAACCGCCACCGCTGAGCATGACTGAGCCGGGGGGGCAAGCGACGTCCGCCGTGCCGTCCGTTTTTTCGGCGACCTGGACGGTGTTCTGCACGATCGTGATGTTTCCCAGGTCTCCTGCGCGGATTTCGCCGTCGGCGATCTTCCCCGACGTGACCGCGTTGTCGGCAAGCTTCGAGGTCGTGACCGCATTGTCGGCCAGCTTGGAAGTAATGACCGCCGCTTCGGCCAGCTTGGAGGTCGTGACCGCGTTGTCGGCCAGCTTCGAGGTCGTGACCGCATTGTCGGCCAGCTTGGAAGTAATGACCGCCTCTTCGGCCAGCTTCGAAGTAATGATCGCCGCTTCGGCCAGCTTCGAGGTCGTGACCGCGCGGTTCTTGATCTTCCTCGTCGTGACCGCGTTGCGCTTGATGTCCTTGGCGCCGACGCGGACCTTGCTCACGGCCAGAGCCGAGCCGCCGAGAGCGACGAACAGAGCGAGCAGGGCTATTGCGTGCGCCGACGTGAATCGCCCGCGGATTGGCTTTCTCATCTGGTGAACCTTCCTTGTGAGTCTGTGCGCGGGTTCCAGGTCGCTCAGGCGCCCGCACCGCCGGATCCGGCGAATGACTGCGATCTTAGCCTGCGCAGCCCCAAGGCCGGCAAGTCAGCACATGCTGACCAAGGAGAAGTCTGAGTTAACGCGGCCGCTCCTCGCGCATTGCGACAGCGAGCCTAGGTCGCTGGCCGGCCGGTCTCCGAGCTCAACCCGGCGTATCGGTGAACGGCAGTTCCGCGAAGCGCGAGTTGTCGACAGCGATCAAGTAGACCGTGTTGTCGCGCATCGGGAACGGGTCGCCCGTGAACTTGACCGACATCGCGTCGACAAGGACGTCGGCCTCCTCGCCGCTGAGCGTCCCATCGACGTGACCGCGCAGCTGACCCGCGCGGTAGGGGTTATCGCGGTCAACGACGGTGATCGCGACGCGCGGATCGCGCGCCATGTTGCGACCCTTCAGTCCGTCGGGGTTGTTGGTGAAGACGATCGCGTGATCGCCGTGGACGGCGCCCCACACCACCGTGCCGTGCGGGGATCCGTCGAGCATGAGCGTGGACAGGTGGATGAAGTTGGCCCCTTCCAGAAGGGCGCGCACCTGGGGGTCGAGCATTGCCTGAGTGTAGGCCTCCCGCGCCGGCCATCCGTACCTGGTGCTCAGCTTCGCGCAAAGCGGAACCCAACGTCGAACCCGGACTAGGACACGTAGGCCTCGCGCACCATTGCCGCCGTCCATCGTTTTGTTCCGTGAAACGCGGGGGTCTTCTTGCGGTTCAGCGTGTCGGCGATGTCTTCCAGTGATTCGCCTGCAAGAAGCAGTGCCCCGATCTGCTTCCGCCGCGTGTGGTCACGCTGATTGCACTCGATATGGGACAGCCGAACGTTGTCGGCACGTAGCTTTCCACCGGCCGATCGGAGGATCGGGTAGTGGTCGCGCGAGGGCGCCCACAACCTGCGCTCCGTGGCGAGCGATTCGAACTTGTCGCGTCCGTTGGGGTGATAGCACTGCGGCATCTCGCACTTCAACTCAAGAATCTGCCCACGTTCGGCCATCTGCACGAGGATGCCAGTCACGCCGAATCCGCGGAGTTGGTCCGCGACCGATCTATCTGCCATGCAGCGATCCTGACACAAATGCTTCCGCGTGAGGCGGGTAACGCCTGCTGGTCGAGTCGACTACGGACCCAGCGCGACGGCGGCCGGTATTACCGGCGCCCGCCGGCCATGGACGACATCGACGATCTCTCCACTGTCGATCCCTTGAAGGTAGACCGAGGTGATTCCGAGGTCGGCGTGGCCGAGCTGGCGCTGGATCACGTTCAGAGGGACGCCCTCTCGCGCCATTTCAACGGCATGGGCGTGACGCAGCTGATGCGGCGCGAAGCGACGACGGACACCGGCTCGGATGGCCAACCTCCGAAACTGGGTGCGCGCTGCGGGGGCAGACCATGGCCGTCCGGCCGTGGGGCCGCTGATCACGCAGAAGAGCGCCCCCGCCGGCAGCTCCATCCGGAGCTTCAGCCAGGGGTCCAACTGCTGCCATCCCCAATCGTCCATACCAACTTGGCGGCGCTTACCTCCCTTGCCGTGACGGACGAGTAGCGCGCCACGCTCTGGCTCGAGGTCACCCTCCGATAGGGCCAGGGCCTCGCTGATCCGAAGGCCCGCTCGCCAGAGCACGACTGCCAATCCTCGAAACCGCATCCCTGCCGGGCGCTCTCTGGCCTGGCGCATCACGGCGACGATCTCCTCGACCCTTGGTGGGTCGGCGGGGTACTTGCGCCCCTTGTTCCGTGGGGCGCGGCCCGCGTGGTAGCCCGGCAGCGTCGCGGGCGAGCGCTGTCGTCCAGCTGCCTCAAGAGTTGCGATGGCATCCATGGGTCCCTCCTTGTCCGAGTTGACAAGGGAGGTCTATCCAGCTCGAGGTCGCAAGTTGCGATCTCAAGAGAGGCGGCGGATTCGCTGCGCGCGCGGGGGGGCTTTTCCGACCCGACTGCATGCCTCGGCTCCGGGGGGCTACTCGACCACTTGCAGCCGTGAGCGGATCTGGCCCGCGAGCTCCTCGGGGATCGTGCCGGCGCTCAGGCCGATGATCCAATCGGCGAGCTCGGGATCCGTTGCGTTGACCTCGTAGCCATTGACCTCGAGAAAGGTAAGCATCGAAACGAGCGCCAAGCGCTTGTTGCCGTCGATGAATGCCTGGCTCTCGGCGATTCCGTGCGCAAGCGCCGCGGCCTGCTGCGCGAGGTCGGCCTCTTGGTAGTGAGCGTAATTGCGCGGCCGCCCCAGCGCGCTCTCGAGGCCAGCCTGATCACGAAGCTGGTCGGCGGCCTGCCCGGTGGTTCCACCGATGATCGCGGCGTAGAGCTCCAGGGCGTCGGAGAGCTCGAGATAGACCGGCTCGTTCTCCTCCACCGGAGGCCTGTCTACCGCTGGGGGCTCTCGTCGTCGGGATCGTGCTCGGCAAGGATCTGCAGCGCCTCGGCATGCTCGGCAACCATGCGCCGCCCGATGCCGCGAATCCGATCGCGTACCTGCTCGGTCGGCATGATCCGCAGCTCACCGCCCTCGAGCTCCTCGACGAGCACCGACGTTCCGGCGGCGTAGCCGCGCGCCTCAAACTCGCGCGGTATCGAAACCACGTTGCTGTTGCCGACCCGGCGAACCTTGACCACCTTCATGGTCGTCAGTATACACGCGGATATCCACGCCGTAGCCTTCCCGGCGACATCAACGAACTCGCAACGCGCGGGCATCCCGGCCGCCCCGGTGCACGCCTGTAATTCGCGCGAAGCGAGAGCGGTCAAATCGAGGCGTTTGGCCTGACCCAGGGAGCTCCTACGCAACGACTAGACTGCGCCGTCGGACTCCTCGGTGAGCAGCCACTCCCGCAGGTCCACCAGGAAGGCGTAGTCCTCTTCACTGATCGCGCCCCCGTGGGAGACTTCGTTTCGGATCGGGTTAAGACGCTTGATCCAGCCCAGGCGGTTTTTCCAGGTACCTGAGAGGTCCTCGTCTTCAGGTCGCGTGTAGCGCGCAGCGAAGCGGCTTTCCCAGACTGCGTTGGTGCAGGACTTGATCACCTCGTAGTAATCAACGATGTACATCATGTCCCAGCCGTCCACCTGTTCTGATGGGTCGAGGTCGAGGTTCTTCTCAATCGCCCGCTCGGCGCTCTCTTTGCGGATCTTGCGCGGGACCCCGAGGCGTTCCCAGTCCTTGCCGTGCTCGTCCTTGAGCCGCTCGCGGATATCCTTCTTGAAGAAAGCCTCGAGGTCGCCGACGATCTCCCGCGCCTGGTTGGTGTACTGCTTGTCTTGGGCTTTTTCCCACTCATCAAGGCCTGGGGCTTCGAAGTTGGGGCGGGCGGCGCGCACGGCCTGCTGGAGCTTTCGGTAGTACTTCGAACCGGCGCCCGAGCCGTAGCTGGTGCGGTATTCGACGCCCTCCTCACGGCTCAGCCCCTCAAGGTGGTCTATCAGCGAGTCCAGGTAGGGCCGACAGGTTTCGACCATTTCCTCGGTGCTGGTGCTGAGCGGATTAACTCCCTCGTTCTTGATCACGGTTTCGACGATGTCGCTAAGCACGCGCAGGAACGCCTCGACCCCGTTGTTCATGAATACGAAGCCGCCCTCGGCGCTGCCGTACTGCCATTGCGCCGGCAGCCCCTCTTTGAGGATCTTGAAGCTGGCCTCGAGGAACGGGGTGAGGAGGTTGGCGGTCGGCTGGTTGTCACCTGCGTAGAAGGTGCCTACCTCTTTCGCACCCGCTTTCGTGAAGCTGCCGATGAAGTTTCCGCGCCGTAGGCCGTTGTCGATCGCGTCGATCGTGATCGACCTCGTGTGCGTTTTGGCGTTCTCGCCGATGATCACCCGGTCAAAGAGTGGCGAGGACTTCTGCTCGCCGAGGTCCTGGGCGATCCTCAGGCGCAGGGCCTTCGCGCGCTGGCGGTAGTCGTCTGAGGCCCAGAGCAGGTCCGAATTCAGAGTGTTCCGCAGGTTCTTGGGAACCGCCTGCTGGTTCTCGTTGATCTGCATGAAGAGGCGAACCTGCTCCTCTCTTGGCAGGTCGACGAAGGCGACGACCGGAAGCAGGTCGGTGTCGGTCCGGCTTGAGTCCGCATACCCGTAAAGGCGATGCTGTCCGTCGATGACGTATGCGGCCCGGTAGGTCTGGGGCAGGTGCAGGAGCCCGATTTTCGAGGGCCCGGGCGATTTCGGAGCGAGGTCGAACTGCAGCCCACCCCTCCTTTTCCCAGTCTCGATGTTGAGGATGATTGAGTTCGGGAAGAAGCCACCCCCTTCGACGAACTCGGCTACCTTCCTCAGGCGCGATTTCTTGATCAGCCGCTGATAGGTGGGCATCAGTGCGCTATTGGCTTGGTTTCGGTGCAGCACGTAGGACATCTTCAGCAGGCGCGCGGGCTCGATCGCGAAGGAAAAGTAGGTGTAGCCGCCCATGGAGCCGCGGATCGCCGGCACTTCCGGCTCGAGGTTCGGAATCTTCGTCCCGGCGAACAGCGCGCCGAGCAGCTGGTACTTCGCGGCGCCCCCCAGGTGCTCTGCCAGTCGCAGGTAGTACTCGACCGTGTCCTCGTCGACGTGGAAGATCTGGGCGCCCTCGAGACGTTCTTTGACCTGCGCGGAGAGGGTGTAGTTGTTAGTCGCGAGCAGGAAGCGGATCTTGTGGTCGGGGTACTCCTCTTGGACCCGCCGGACGATCCCCTGCCGCCGTCCCGAGATCGCCTCGACCTCCTTCTTGAACTGCCCGGGGCGGATCGTCTCAGAGGATTTGCACTCGATCAGCAGCACCGACTCCTCATCGGCGGCGAAGACGTCGATCTGCTGCTTTGCACTCGGCGCCGCCCCGTAGCTCAACTTGAAGGAGCCGTCACGATTCAGGTGCGGGAACTGCAGCTGTGCGCACATCGCCCAGACGCGGTCCTCGAAGGCTCTCTCGTGGCGCTTCTCGCGCCGCATTTTGGTCCGGGTTTTCAGCTCTTTCTCGATGACCCAACCGTCGGCTTCGTAGGCCTCCACCTTCCCCTTCGAAATCGTCTCGAAGGCGTGGGGCAAAAGCCGCTTCCGCGTCTCGCCTTTGATTTTGTTGAACGCCAGCAGGTGGTCGCTGATCGCCTCCCCGGGAACCGAGATCGCCTTCGTCTCCGTTTTCGCATTCGCCCCCGCTTCCGTCCCCGCCCTCGCCATCAGTCGGCCGTCTCCAAGTTCGTGAAAAGAAGCTCCTTCGCGCTGCCCCGTATCGCGTTCGTTCCCCCCACCGAGTTGCGTCGGCTGGTCTTGATCATCGAGTCTCCCTTGTCGAACAGCCCGATGATCGAGTCGTGCGCCGCGTTGGCGAGGATGTAATGGGCGCCGCGCTCCTTGATCTCATCAACGAGCTTGCTGAGGCGGCGCTGGTCCTCGAAAGAGAAAAGTCGCTGGTTGTACTTCACGAATCCGTTTTCATTGTGGGCGACCGTGTAGGGGGGGTCGAGGAAGACAAGGTCCCCGGCACCTACCCGGTCGATGCACTTGGCGAAGTCGTCGGCTTTCAGGGTAGCCTGCTCCAATAGAGAGGCCACCGTCCGCAGTTGCTCGGCGGTGGGGATGTGGGCGATCCGCTCGCCGCCGAAGGGCACGTTGTAGGTCCCTTCCAGGTTGACGCGGTAGATGCCGTTGAACGAGGTGTGGTTCAAGTAGAGGAAGCGGGCGGCACTCTCGATCAACCCGCTCGGAATCGATGCCCTGACCTCATAGTAGGTCTCTTCGTCGCGGGCGTACCCCCGGGCCTTGTTGGCGACCCGGGTCGGGTGGTCCCTGATCGCCTCGAAGGTGGAGATCAGCTCCACGTTGGTATCGCTGAGATGAGCTTTCGAGAACGGCCCCAGGGCCAGAAAAACCGAGGCGCCGCCCAGGAAGGGCTCGTGATAGGCGGCGATCTCGGTCTCGCCGACCAGCTTCCTTAGCTTTGGGATCAGCCACCGCTTGCCGCCGACCCACCGCAGCGGCGAGGCCACCGACGCAGCCGTCTCGCTTGCCCCCGTCGTCATCGACACAACCCTATCGCCGTGAGTTGCAGTCGAGAATGCTGAGTACCCACTCAGCACCCGGAGCAGCCACTGCGCAGGAGCGGGAACTGGCTTCGGCAGCGTGAAGCTGCTCCTCGACGCGAAACTCTCGCAAGGTTGTTGCGCTTCGCGCAAAGCGGGAGAATGCTGCCATGAGCGAGGGAGTTGACTCAACCCCGAACCCCTGGCGGATTCAGGTGCGTGAACACCCAGCGCGCCGCGATAGCTCCGAATGGAGGGACGCCATAGCCGCCGCGGTGGAGGCCGCCTATCCGCAGGCGCCGTTCACCTCGCCTCACCTGAAGGCCGCCAGGTTCACCGTCGAGGTGACCTTCTGGATGACTCCTTTGGACCTGGCGAGGCCGGCCGTCGACCTCGACAACTTCGTCAAGCCTGTCCTCGACACACTCTTCACCTCGCAGAATGTCCGAAGACTCACCGGGGTCCTTCTCCCCGACGTGAACGACACGCGGGTGTTCCGACTCCTCATCGAGAAGGACGAGGTAGATAGCCCCGAGAACCAGGGGGCGGATATCACCATCTCCTGGGACCCTGCGACCACCCCGGGTCTCAGCGCCCCCTGACGCTCCTCGCGCGAAGCGGAAGCGCCGACATGGATAGACGGACGTAGCCCATCGAGTGTTGGCATGTCTTGAGGCACTCCAGAAACAGCGCTGCCTACGACGACGAGCGATGGTCCCCGCTTCGCTGGCTTTGATGTGCGGCTAGCCTGATGCGATGGCGTCGATCGAAGATGTGTTTCCGTCCAAGGATCCGGTATCGCGGTTCATGGTGGTGGTCTCGATGGCACGCAACGACGTCCGCCATGCGCTCTTTAAGGCGGGGAGCGCCAATGCAGCAAGCGAGCCCGACTTCGCCTATTGGGTTCGATTGAGTACCGCGCATTTCTTCGAGGCCATCGCGGCCGTTCGGAGCTGGAGACAACTTCCGGAGGTCAAGGCGTTTCTGAATCGTGTCCCTGCCGCTGCACGCGATGACCTAAAGACAGCAACCCGAAGCCTGGAGCAGATCGGAAACGCAGTGGTGGCGCACAGCCGCAATCGGACGTTCCACTACCCCTATCCCAGCGGCCGGTATCCGGCAGACAGCGAACTCGAGGCTGCTTTGGAAAACGTGGGCACCGCGGAGGCGCAGTGGATCGTCGAGGGCGAGGGCCGCTTTCGTCTGAAATTTGCCGACGAGGTGGCATTGACCCTCGCGCTCGGCAAGCATGAGCCTTCACAGATCGAAAGACAGCTCGAGCTTGCGCGAGACGGCTCCGTGGCGTTTGTCAACTTCGCCACCCGTGCGATGGAGACTTATCTCCAGGAGCGAGGTTTCAACCTCCCGAGGTGCTAGGCGTCGCGCGAAGCGGGAGCCGTGGTGGGCCGACCGGACTCTAGGAGCAACCCGACGAGGACGACGGTGCGGGGGTCACGCGCCGATCACTATGAAGCCGGCCCAGTTTGCGGGGTGAGCGTACGGGCGATGCGAGGAAGATTTCAGCGAGATTTCGCCGCAACGCCCCGGCACCTTGCCCGCCCTTCGGCGGCGTCGAAACTCAGCCGCGAGCGCAGGGTGCACCGCTAGGAAGTCACTCTCCATACTGGCATCGAGATCGCGAAGCCAGAGTTGCGCGCGACGCAGCGCTGCCGCCGGTGGGAGGCCCCCACCGAGGTGTTCCTCGTAGAACTTGACCATGAGCAGCGCGGTCGCGGCATCATCAACCGGCCAGAGGGTGGCGATGACGGAGGCTGAGCCTGCAAGGAGGAGCGCAGTGCTCGTGCTGATCGCCTCTCCCGGCAGCTGGCCGATGTCGGGGACCGCGGTCTGACAGGCAGAGAGAACGGCGAGGCGGGTGCGCAGCCCTCCGACAGCGGCGAGATCAGCCGCCGAGAAAAGCCCGTCAGAGAGCTCGACGCCGACTTCCTCGGGTGCGAAGACCGCGGCGGCGCCGTGGCAGGCGAGGTGAAGATGCGAGGCCCTCTGGACGTTGGCGCGTAGGAAGGCGGCGTCGGCCTGTAGCCCATGCGCAAGTTCCGCAGCTCGGTCGAAGTGGATTGCGATTTCTTCTATCTCGGCTCGTGCAGCCACGAGGTCGCCGAGTGGGTTGCCGAGGCCGACGAGAAAGGGGGCTTGCCGCTCCCGCTCCCGCAGGCGCTGGTGTGAGAGCGCTGCAACGGTCGCCGAGGGCGCATAGCGGACCTCCCACTGATCGAGTAGACGGTGACTCCGGCCCTCACTGGTCCAGCTCGCCGCGCCGAGCGGAAACGTCGCCAGCGGTCCGCTGATGATCAGGGTGACCCCCCTTGCGTCGAGCGTGTCCAGCTGCTCGGCGATCGTCTGGGCGATGTTTTTGCCGATCCAGGGTTCGACTTGGTCGATCGCATCCTCGAGATTGGGCTGCGGCTTGCCGAAAGAGCCGGCGGCGTTCAGATAGGAGGTGTGGATCTCCTCGCCCTCCTCGGGGGCCCCAAGGAGCTTCAAGAAGACCTCCGTTGACGTGGGTGTCTCAAGAAAGCGCGCCTCGATCTTGGGTTCGGGCGCAGGCGAGATTGTGAGCAGGAGGGTCCCGAGAGGAGTCGGGTTGACATAGAGGAGGGGCCAGCCCTCCTCTATGTCGGCGTAGATCTGGTCGATCCGCGGCCCTCGCAGGAAGTCCTTGAAGCGGGGGTCGACGCGAATCGACGCGAGGGCTGTCTGTAGACGGCTCTCGTCGGCTTCCTCGGAGGTGAGCGGCGCGGCGGCGGCGAACTCGGCGGCGGCCGATTCGTACTCCTCGCGCAGCTCCGCAGGCAGCTCGGCGAGAGCCTCGGGATCTCCGGTCCCGGGAGTGAGGCGGAAGCGCAGCTCGCGGGTTCTGCTGCCCTCCAACGCCAGGACCGCCTCCTCGAGATCGTCGTTGGCGGCGAAGGCGAGTGAGGCCCACCGACCCAGATGGCCAAAGCTCTGAGTTTGGAACGCGCGCGCCTCGCGGCTCAGGCTGGTCTGGAAGAGCAACTCGGCGGCGTTGATGGTCGGGCGATAGATCGCCGCCGCCTCCTCCCACTGACCGGCTTCGACCAGCATGGCGCCCAGCTTGGTGCCAGCGTCCAGACAGGCACGGGGGGTTTCCGTTGGGCTCAACACCCCCATTGCCTCGCGGCCGGCCGCGAGTGCCGCCTCCCTCTCGCCGAGCATCTCCATGACGACGGTGCGCTCCGCGAGCAGACGTGGGCGTGCTGAAGAGTCGTCCTTATTTGCCAGCAGCAGCGACTCGGCGATGGCAAGGTGCTCAGTTGCCGAGCACAAGAGACTGCGCTCCCGTGCATTTGCCTTTTCGTCGTTGCCGCGGGTATAGATCTCCAGCATGTCTTCCGGGGTGCGATGAGCCCGCCCCCTCTGACTTCGCGCGAGCTCATAGTGAGCACCAGCCAACAGCAGGTAGTCGTCGAAGGCCTCAGCTTGTGCGATTACCTCCTCGTAGATCGACTCGGCCTCCTCTCGAGAGGCGTCGCTGAGCTGGGCCAGCTGGGCGACTACAGCCGCGCGGTTGATCTGGGCGTGGGCCCAGCCCTGGGGATCAGCGTCAAGCGTCCTCGTCTGCAGCGCCGTCTTGCAGAGGGCGAGCGCTTCTTCCAACCGCGAACGGCGGTCACCGTCGTCTCGGCGAAGCAAGGCCATTGCCAGCTGCGTTTGCAGGCTTGCCGCAATCTCATCGCAGTCCTGCCCCTCGATTTCGCTCAGGGCAAGGCGGTAAAGGTCTATTGCGACGCCGAGATTGCGACGCCGATCGCCTTCTTGGCGCTCAGCCCAGAGGTTCGCCAGGGGACGGAGAATCCACGCCGCCCGCTCGCCGGGAGTGGCGCACTCAAGCGCCCGATTCAGCGCGGCGATGCCTTCCTCCTGGCGCCGGGCAAGTGGTCGGTCGCGGCAGGAGGCTAGCGCCGATGCACGCAGCAGTTCGAAGGCGCCGTGTAGGAGCGGAAGCATCCCTGTGCGGAGTACAGCCTGGTCGATTACGCCGATCGCCCCCTGCGGGTCGCCGCCTTCGAGGGTCACGACGGCCTCGTCAAGGTCGGCCTCAAGGTTGGTTTCTAGCGCGGCGAGGTCCGACCTCGTCCTTTCCATCTCCTCCCAGGCAACCTCGGGTTCGTTTGCGGCAGCGGCCACCAGCAGATGCCAGGGCCGAAAGCTTGGCCCCATCGTCGGTTTTTCACACCACTCTGTAAGGCGCTCAAGGATCGCGCGACGGTGAGATGTGTAGCGCTCGTTCCAGGCCAGGAACTCAGAGGCCCCCTCGATTTGGAATAGCTCGCCGACCGCCTGCCGGGCGTCAAGGCCCTGCTGGCGTTCTTCGCGGATTCTTTTGCCCTTGCCCACGGCAAAGCTCTAGCAGGCGCACGACAACCGCGACCCGAGCGTCTGGCTTGCGAGTTGGAGCTCGGCCGAAGGTCATCTGAAGTAGGGCGAGTGCCGAGTGGTCATGAAGGTCTAGGTTGCGGTACACGGCGCCTTGGATTTGAGAAGACGCACCGAGCTATTTGGGCCTCGCTCGTCGCGCAAAGCAGGAGCTCATAGGTCTAACCGGCTGGGGAGGTGAGCATTGGCAGCCGTGAGGCGGTTAGCGATCGATGGGGCTCTCGGGGGTCGTGGACCCCGAGGAGCTATGCGTCCGGCGGTGGATGCAGGCTTGCAGCGTGGTTGGAAACCAGCACAAGGCAGAAGCGTGGCAGCCAGCGTAAAGCGCCTCTGGGGCACCCTACTGGCGGTCGAGAGCCGGACGGTCACAGCGCTCAACCGGCGGGTTGACCAGCGGATCTCGCTGGGGGTCGGGAGCGCCCTGGTCATCATCGGCCTCGGCGAAGTCACCGAGCCGGTCCACGTGCGGCCCGGCTTCTACGGCACGGTCGCGCAAATCATCCCGGTGCTGATGCTGGTCGCGGCGGTAGAGGGGCGTTATTTCCGGGAGCGAAAAGACGACCCTCCGCTCGACCGCTTCATCCAGCGCGGCTTCTGGTACGTCGGGCTGGTCGGGATCGCGGCCTCCTTGGCGGTGATCGCCCGAGGCAGCGACTCGGTCTTGCTGCGTGGTGCGGTGATCTACTCGCTGCTACTGATCGGAGTGCTGGTCTCCGTGTACGCGATCTACGGACCCGCGCGCAGACCGGAGGAGGCACCGCCCGACGAGCAGCCGGGTTAGCAGGCTGGTGTCACGATTCTTCCGGCATGCTGACCCGGGTACTCGAGCGGCTCAGGCGGGGGATCGCGGTGGAAGGGGTTCGAGCGGTGGCGGGGACGGTATGCCTGCCGGCCGAGATCACCTGAGCGCACCTGCGAGCCGCGGCTATCTCAGGCGTACGGTTCGCAGATCGTGCGTTGGCCAGACCACGAGAGCCAGGGCCCGAGCGGGCCACCCGGCTTCCTTGGCTCGCGGACGAAGAGCTTCAGGTAGGCGCGGCGGCCTTCGCAGCTCCCGATCCGCTTGGTTTTCAGCTGGATCGTGACCTGGTGGCGGTAGTAGCCACCGTGGGGTTTGAAGATCGAGTTGCGTCCGTGGCCGCGAGCGATGGCCCCACCCCAGCTTGACCAGTGGACGTTTGAGATCAGGCCGCTCGGATCGCCGCCGTTGTAGATCGTCTTCGGATGTGCGGTGCCCCAGCCTTCGCCGTGTTCGCCCCCGTAGACGGCGCCACCGAGGACAATGCCTTCTGCCGACGTCCGGTAGGTGGTGCGCCGCCACCACATGTATTCCGAGGAGCGACCGACTTCCCCGTGATAGCAGCGGGCGAGTGAGGCCGAGCAGCTCCAGCCCGCCGGCAGGTTGCCGGCCATGTCGGCCTTGTAGACGTGGCGGGCGGTCTTGCAGCTGATCTTGTGGGCATGGATTGGGACACCGTCGATCTTGCCGCAGGCCCGGGAGGTTGAGCTCGCGGCGGCGGTGGAGCTTACGGAGGACACCAAGGCCGCAAGGGACGCTGCTGCGATTGCCCCCAGGATCTTCCCGCGCCCCATAGGGGGATTCCATCACCCCGCCCAATCGGCGTCAACTGAGCAATCCACCAGAAGGGGTGAGGCTGACGATTGTGGGCGCCGCCTGATCCGCCAAAGTGACGTCTTCTATGCCGGAGCATCCAATTTCTCTCGGTCGCCCACGGGGTCCCGCCGATGGCTGTCGGCGCTACCGACCCATCCGAATCACCTTCGATACCCGCAACCTCATCCTCGACGTTGAGATTCAAGAGGAATGGGACCCCGAGACCAATGCGATGTGGGAGAAAAACAAGGCGCAGGTACGAGCGGAACTGCTGGCCGAACATGGTCCGGCCGATGAGGTACAGAAGCTCGACAACTATCGTGCCATGGGCTCGGCGCCGTGGTCGGTTGTCTTTGAGCATTCGGCTCTACTTGCTCAGATACGCAGTAGCTTTGCCCATGGAGACTTCTATCCGGCGCTAGTCGGTGCGTGCGCGCTCGGCGAGCGGCTGCTACACCAATTGGTGCTCGCACTCCGCGTGGACTTCCTCAACCACCCCTCCACCACCAAGCGGGTCCGCAGCGGCAACCTCGGCAACGAGTGGGGTTCGCTCATCACCGTGCTGCATGCATGGGGCGTATTTGACGAGAACGTCGCTGATCTCTACCGCGAACTTGAGCAGCGCCGTCACGCAGCCGTGCACTTCGACCCGACTTTGCGTGCGGCCGGACGCGAATCCGCACTCGCCGCACTCCTGGCGCTTCAACAGATCGTCGAGCACGTGTTCGAGCCGCATGGCGGGCCGCCGCGCTACATCGCCGATACGCCCGGAGTCTCTTACCTTTCCCTGCAGGCCGAGGAGGAACCCCTCATTCGACGAATCTTCATCCCGAACTGTGCGCTGGTCAGCCCAGCTCATCGAATGGAGTCGGATAATGCGGCCCCAGGTGGATGGAAGGTCTACGACGACCCCGAATACCCTTGCGATCCGCTTACGGACGAGCAGTTTGCCCAGCGCCTGCGCGGGAATAAAGCGAGCGAAGGGCCCAGTACATCGTGACCACGGCGCGCGAAACAACGGCAAAGAGTGCCGCGATTCGCGCAAAGCAGGAGCACTTGGCTTTGCGCGCGACGACTGGATCTACCATGACTGGTCGGCTGGCCGCCGAAACGCTGGGTCAGTGCGGGGCTGGCCAAACCGACTACTCCACCGTTGGTAGCACCAGTAGAAAGCCTTGAGACCGACGACGAGATCAGGCTCCTCAGAAATGCGCCGCGGACGGATTCAGCCCTGCAATGCCAAGAATCCCCGGAAATCGAACCATGGCTCCTCTTCCGCAAGCCGAACGAGTACGTGCTGCACGCCTGTCGGAATACCCTCCTCCTTGAGGTCGCGTTCTCCCTCTGGCCACAGGTCTCGCGCGTAGGCCCCGGCAGCCGACGTCACAAGCGTTGAGCACACAGCGAGAAAGGGAATGCTGCCCTCCTGATTTGCCTGACATTGAAACACCGAAAATGGACACTGCTTTAGCCATGTGGGCTCAAACTTGGCAAAACTGACGCCTACATCTGCTGACCGCCACTCATCAAACAGTACGTGGAGAGGTATGTCGCAGAGAGCCGTAACCGTGGCGCTCTCGGTCAGCGCGTCCATCCAGTGCGCGCGCCACGCTTCTCGGCGCAGTACCGATGCCGAGATGCTTACCCTAATTGGGGTATCTGGCAAACCTGCGATCAAAGTGTGGATCTGCTCAGGAGTGCGAAGCGGACAGAACACAACTATCCCCTCGCCGTTGGCCTCATCGCTACCCCGCACGGTGACGCACACCTCACCGTCACAATGCGCAGCGAGCTGCCGGGCCTCTGCGGGATCGAACTGATATTGCGCCAAGATCCGGCGAGCGGGTCGCACTGCGATGAAGAGATGTGGATCGCACGGAACTCGCGGAAAGCCGGCCGGCCATTGAAGGGTAAGAGACTGCACACGGCCTTGGAGGGGCTTTGCCCGCAGCATTACCCGCTCGTTCTCGAACGAGCGGAAATAAGTTCCAGCGTCACTCGAGTTCCCTCCTACTTCCACATGGGAAACAGCCACCCTCTCCCCTATTAGACGGAGTAGCTCGATGGACGGATGGCTGTGCCCTCCTTCCTGGAGCACGACGACTCCGCAACGCCTGAGCAGATCTGCAAACCATTCATAGAGCCATAACTGCAGTTCTTGCCAGAGGTCACCGAAGTCTGGCTCGGGGTCGAGTACGTCACACACCAATAGGTCGTCAAATCTCTGATCGCCGCCGAATTTACCCAGAGCCTCCTGCTCCAGCGCGTCGAGACCAGCCACGTCAAGCTCGTTCCACAAGAGGTCCAGGCGATGATCTGGACGGTAGCTATCTGGAATTTGGTCCACAGCGAACTTATCCAGACCGCAGTCGACTACATAATCGATGATTGGCGGCTGCATACACACTTCTGCCATTGACTTGACGGCGAACAGCTTGGGCCAGCTAGCGTCCGGCCACGCCGGCGCCAGACGGCGGGCCTGTTCCAGATAGTAACGGTAACCTCCATATGGGGACAACACCTCGTCCGGATCAGCGGCGACCAGGCAGGCGCCCCAGGTCGTTGCATATAGCTCATGGGTATCCCGGGCGAGCTCGACCAGCTGGGCAAGCTGCGACATCGTGCTCGTCCTGTGCGGCTTGTCTTTCGTGAGAAGGCCCCAGCCGATCATTACGCTTCCGTAGGCCGTGTGGCTGTTTAGATCGGCGTGTGTCCGCTCATGAATGGCAACCATTCGTGCGGCGGGGCTTGCCGCTAGTCCTTGCGGATGAGCCGTCCAGGCCGCACCTGGATAGTAAGCCCCGTGTGGTTCGGGCACACGCTCCCCGACAGGGGAGAAGAGGGTGCTCATGACGTCATCGTCCCGCAGACCCATCGTGGGCTGAAATCTACCCGTCTAGCTGCAATGACTCGGAAGTAACCGACGGGCCCGGCGGCTCCGTGGTGAAGGAGGTGCCAACCACGGATATCCTTGCTGGCGTGTATCCAGCCACGACTTGGGACGATGGGGACTGGCCGGGCGCCGCGGCACAAGGGTGGACCGTGATGGGTCGCCTCCGCGAGCGTCAGAGTGCGCTGCAGGCTGAAGCCGCGGCGGCGCGAAAGCGTGTCGCCGAAGGCATGGAGACGATGCAGATGATGACTGCAGCGTCCATCGCCTCCGACTACGAAGACGCGATGCGCGCTCGGTGGCGGGGCGGGCCAACCGTCCTCGCCTTTCTCTTTGCCCATCCGAATGCGGCGGCGATCCAAGCCCTGGACGCGAACGGCGAGTACTTTGATCGCCGCAGCGACACCACTTGGGACCTCTTCTTCCCGGGCTACTACCGGGCAACAGACGCAACGCAGGAGGACCGGAGTGGCGCCCATCCGGTCGGCTCGGGATACGCAAGCGACTGGTATTTCCGGCCGGGTGATTTCGACGCCATGCGCGAACACATCGAGCTCTCCTCGGAGGAACGCTGGCAATACTCCGGACTGACCGATTTGGTTCTCGTCTGCACCTGGATCGGAGATCAGGGCGAGCCGACGGTGGATTGGACCTCGACGATCTCAGGCTCGGTCGCCGACAAGCCCGGGCCCCAAACGCTGACGCTGAGCGAGGCGATCGAGCGAATCACCCGTGATCTGAAGTCCGGCGCGGAGGATCCCGACTTTGGCGTCGGCGAGATGATCGATCCGGCGGCACCGAACGCCGGCCGCAGCATCGCCCGCGACCTCATGGTGGGCACGCTAAGCGGAATCGCTGCCACGCTGGGCAAGGGCGCGCTGGGCTTGTAGTCAGCTGAGTCCGACGGCTGCACCGCTTGGGCGAGCGGCGTAACAATCCGCTCGATTTTCACCACTCGAGGCCCTTGAGTATCTCGGCTAGCAATTCTTACCGCTCCGAGACCGCCTGGTAAATCCTGGATCACACCCACGAGTTCGGCAATTCGAATCCGCCTAGCTCCAGCAAATGGACCAGCGCTGACCAGTGGTTTGTATGCGCTTCCGCCTTCGCGTGGTTGCGACACCATTTGACGGTGTTGCGGGTCAGTCCGCTTTGAGGGCGAGGTGTCTTGCGACGATGTCGTCGAGTAGGGACTCGGCGATCTCGTGGGCTTCTACTAGCTCGATGCCGTCTAGGGAGGGGACGCCGATCACGGTCAATCCCGCCGCCCGCGCCGCCGCGACGCCGGTTGGCGAGTCCTCGAGCGCGACGACCTCCGGCCCGGGCTCGACCCCGAGCCGCCGGCACGCCTCCAGGTACGGGTCGGGGGCCGGCTTCGGGGCGGCGACCTCGTGGGCGCTGATCACGACGTCGAAGATCTCGTCGAAGCCGACTATCTCGATCGAGCGACGGACGAACTGAAGCGGGGAGTTGGAGACGAGGCCGATCGGGGTGCCTCGGCGTTTGAGCGCGTGCAGCAGCTCGCGGGCGCCGAGCATCGCCTCCACCCCGTGCTCGAGCTCGGCGACGACGAGCTCGTTGAGCTCCTCGATCAGCCGCGGCGCCCGTCCCGGCTCGGCCAGGCACCGCTCGAGGACGCCGCCGGCGATCTCCGCCGAGGTGCCGACCAGCTCGCGCTTGTGCTCGGCCGTGAACTCCAGCCCGCGGCGCTCGAACAGGTCCTGCTCGGCCCTGGTCCAGACCGACTCGGTGTCGAGCAGGAGGCCGTCGTTGTCGAAGACGACGGCCGTGGGCAGGGGCGTCTCCATCGCCGGCAGCATATGGTTGCCCGGTGCCCTTTCACATCGCGATCAGCTCCTCGCTGCAGCACGCCCGCCTCTTCAACCTGAGTCGCGAGGAGCTGATGGCAAGCGTGGTCGAGCCGTGGCTCGCGGGCCGGCGCTTCGAACTGGCCGAACACAAATGGGAACCGGGAGAAAGCTCGTTGACGATCCTCGAGGGGCGTCGCCTCGAGAACCCGGACCTCGCCTTCGGCCAGGGTTGGTCAAATGCCGAGCGCAGCGCCGAGAACGTGACCGATCAGATCCTCGAGGCGGCGCCGCCGCCCGGCGTGCCGGACGCCTTCGTGGTCGAGACCGAGCTGCCCGAGGCAGCGGTCGCGGAGATGCTCGACGGCCGCGAGGCCAGGCCGGCGAGCTGGGCCGAGGCCGCCGACCGGATCGACGGCCGCGACCCCTCGGTCGCGGCCGTGATCCTGGTCGTCAGGCGCGGGCGCTAAGCGACCGCGGGCGCCGCGGGGCCACCGGTGGCGTCAGGCCCTGCGGGCGGCTCGGGCTGCAGCGCGGAGAACTCGACCGGACGGCCGCGGGTGACGACCAGCACCGGGAAGCTCGCCGTCTCCACCGCGTAATCGCTGGCGGCGCTGAGCGTGACCCTGCCCTCCGGGGACTCCGGGCGGGAGCCGACGACGAGCAGGTCGATGTGACCGCCACCGGCCCGCTCGGCGACGGTCGCCCCGAGCGCCGCGGCTAGGCTCTCGGCGGTTGCGCGCGCCGCCGGGTCGCCTTCGTCGATGACGCCGATCGTGTTGATGCTCACCGAGGGGTTGTCGCGCAGGCCGGCGGGGGCGACGGCGATCGACGCTGGGCCGCCGAGCAGCAGCTTGTGCGCTGGGATGCCGGGCTTGACCGTGCCCGGCGCCGTGCGGTACTCGGAGCCGAAGACGATCACGTCGGCGTCCTCCTGCCCGGCGAGCTCGGCGAGGCCGACGCTGGTGCCGGGATTGACCACCACGTGGCGCGGCATGTCGGGCGCGCCGACCGATTCGGCACCGTGAGCGAGCAGCTTCTCGGCCTCGGCCTCCTCCAGGGCTCCGCCCTGGGAGTGGCGGACGTAGGCGAGCGAGAGCTGGGCGCCGCTGAACGCGAGCAGCCGCCCGAGGGCGAGCGCGTCGCGGTCGTTGTCGGTGTCGTCGTAGGAAACGATGATGCGAGTTGCCATTTGGTGCCTCCAGTGAAGTCGGGTCAGGCGAAGGTTCGATCCGATAGTCCCACCCGCCTTGCATCAGCACAACTGTTAATACCTATGTTGGCGATAAGCTTTGCTAATGCTGAATGCGACCCGGCTCAACGTCCTGCGCGAGGTGGTCGCCCGCGGCTCCTTCTCCGCCGCCGCCGATGCGCTCTCCTACTCGCAGTCCGCCGTCTCGCAGGCGATAGCGACGCTCGAGGGCGAGGTCGGCACGCCGCTGATCGAGCGCGACCGCGGCGGCGTGCGGCCGACCGCCGCCGGCGCCGCCCTGGTCACCCACGCCGAGGGCATCCTCGGCCGGATGGAAGCGGCCGAGAACGAGCTCGAGGCGATCGCCGGCGGCCGGGCCGGGCGACTGCGGGTCGCCTCCTTCCCCAGCGCCGGCGCCTCCCTCGTGCCACTCGCGATCGCCGCCTTCCGCGCCTCGCACCCCGGCGTCGAAGTGACCCTGGCCGAGGGCGAGCCGGACGAGATCGCGCCGCGCCTGCGGGCGGGTGAGTTCGACCTGGCCCTGCTCTACGAATTCGAGGGGGTCGGCGAACGGCTCGGCGCCGGGATCCGGCGCTTCGAGCTGCTCGAGGACCCGATGCACCTGGCACTGCCCGGCGAGCACCGGCTGGCGCGCCGCAAGCAGGTGCGGCTCGAGGACCTGCGCGAGGAGTCCTGGGTGCAGACCTCGATGCCCGGGCCCTGCGCCCGCCACGTCGTGCGCTCCTGCCACGCCGCCGGCTTCGAGCCCAAGGTCGCCTTCGAGAGCGACGACTACCAGACCGTGCAGGGCCTGGTCGCGGCCGGCGTCGGCGTCGGCCTGATTCCCCAACTGGCGCTCTCGGCCGTGCGGCCCGACATCCGCATCCGCGCCCTGCACCCGCGGAGCCCCGTGCGCAGGGTCTTCGCCGCGACCCGGCGCGGAGCGCCGGTGACGCCCGCCGTGGCGACGATGCTCGACACCCTGCGCGAGGTCGCCCGCTCCGAGGCCGACGCCACCTGAACCCAAAAACGGAACCGCCCCCGGGAGAGCGCGGGGGCGGTTCCGTTCCTTGTTTGCTTCCCGGGCCTGCCAGATGGCCCGGCGGTCTTGTCTAGCCGGACGCCCCGGGCGCCGCCGCGGCCGCGGCCGGCACCCCGTCCGGATAACCGAGGGAGGGCACGTCCGAGGGGTACACCTCGTGCCCGTGGACGGCGATGTCGCCCTCCTCCATTTCGGCCTCGGTCATCCTCAGCGGCACGAACAGGCCGACGATCTTGAGCAGGATGAACGTCATGATTCCGCTGAAGACGATCACCCAGGCGGCCGTGTATGCCTGGACCCAGAGGAGGTGCAGCCCGCCGCCGGAGATCAGGCCTTCGTGTTCGCCAGCCATCAGCTTGTTGGCGAAGATCCCGACCAGGAGGCCGCCGGCAACTCCGGCGAAGCCGTGCGTGTACACGACCCCGAGCGTGTCGTCGACGTTGCGGAAGGGCGCCGTGCGGCTCAGGTAGTTGAGCGCCAGGTAGACCAGCGTCGCTGCGACGACGCCGATGATGATCGCACCCCAGCCGTTGACGAAGCCGGCGCCGGGGGTGATCGCGACGAGGCCGACGATCATCCCGTTGACCGATCCGATCAGACTCGGCTTGCGCCCGGTCATGTAGTCGAGAGCGACCCAGACGAGGAAGGCGACCGCGGTGCAGAGGTTGGTGTTGAGCACCGAGGCGGAGGCGATTTCGCCGGCGCTGTACCAGTCACCGCCGTTGAAGCCGTTCCAGCCCATCCACAGCAGCCCGGCGCCGACGGCGACCATCGCCAGGTTGTTCGGCGCGTCGACCTCGCGGTCGCGCTGCAGCCGCGGTCCGATCACAGCTGCGGCGACGAATCCCGAAACGCCGGCGGCGAGGTGGATCACGTAACCGCCGGAGTAGTCGACCGCGCCCTGCTGAGCGAAGAAGCCGCCGCCCCAGATAAGGAAGGCGTTGACCGTGTAGCAGAGCAGCGTCCAGAGCGCCACGAACGGGATCCACGCCTTGAAGTTGATCCGGCCGAGCACGGAGCCCAGCATCAGGATCGGCGTGATCGCCGCGAAGACGATCTGGAAGTAGGCGAGCGTCGACTGCGGGAAGAGGAATTCTTCTTCCGCCAGCTCTGGGATGTGCGCCTGCTTGAGCAGATCGCCGCTGTTCAGGATCGAGGCCGGCTTACCCCAGAAGTTCCCGAAGAAGCCACTGTTGGAGATCGCGTGGATCGGTTCGCCGAACCCCATCTTGAAGCCAACGAGCACCCAGAGGATGAGCACAACCGCGAACGCGACGAACGACATCATCATCGAGTTCACCGACCAGCGCTTCTGCATCACCCCGCCGTAGAGCACAACCAGGCCGGGCACGCTCATCAGCCCCACAAGGGTCGCGGCCGTAAGCTGCCATGAGTTGGCGCCTTCGTTCAGCCATTCCATAAGAAGAGTTAGTTCCTTTCTCGACTTGGGACTTCTCGGACCGCTAAACCCTCCCGCCGAGAGACCGCCGCCACTACGTACAAGTGTCTAAAGATCGGCGCGAAATCTTCGCCACGCTGGCGCGAACGAGGCTCAGAAGGCCCATATAACCTGCCGCCCATGCCACTTGAAGGACATTACGCGCGGCAGACAACGCCGCTCTACAAGCTGAGTTCCCGCGAGATCAAGGCCGCGACGGCCGCCCTCGCGGTGACCGTCGTCGCAATGCTCGGCGTCGTCTTCGCGACCGCCGGCGACAGCAACCCGCCGACCCCGGTGGGCTGTATCCGCGCCCAAACGGCCGGGATCGTCGGCGCCGAAACGATCAGCGGTTGCGGCGCCGAAGCGGAAGCGAAGTGCGCCCACGCAGCCCGCTTCGACTCGCCGCAGGCACAGACGGTCATCGCCGAGTGCGAACGGCAGGACGTCAAGTTCTGAGCCGCGGCGTTGCCTAGCGGAACGCCGCGGCCAGAGCGGCCAGCTCGTCGTCGACCTCGCCTTCGAGCTTCAGCTCGGCCTCGCCGTCGTAGGGCGTCGGCCCCTTGGTGACGATCGCCAGGCGGCCGCCGCTCTCGAGGGCGATCGCGGGCAGGCCGGCGACCGGGTGAACGACGAGCGAGGATCCGACGCAGATCATCAGCTCGGCGCGCTCGGCCAGCTCCTGGGCGCGGGTCATCGCCTCCTCGGGCAGCAACTCGCCGAAGAGGACGACGTCAGGCTTGACCGGGCCAGAGCAGGCGCGGCAGATCGCGACGCCGTGGTCGTCGAAGAGCCCCTCCACCTCGTCGATGCCGTAGGAGGAGGCGCAGTCGCGGCAGGAGGAGGTCTCGATCGAGCCGTGCACCTCGACCACGTTCTGGGACCCGGCCGCCCGGTGCAGGCGGTCGATGTTCTGCGTGATCACGCCGTCGAGCAGGCCGCGCCGCTCGAGCTCGGCGAGCGCCTCGTGCGCCGCGTTGGGCCGCTTGTCGCCAAGCTCGCCGAAACGCGGCCGGCAATAGGACCAGAAGCGCGCCGGGTCGCGCTCGAAGACGTCGATGTGGGCGACCTCGATCGGGTCGACGTTCGCCCAGCGCCCGGTCCCGGGCGAGCGAAAGTCCGGAATCCCCGACGGCACCGAGACCCCGGCGCCGGTAAGCACGACGGTGGAGCCCGACTCGCGAACCAGCTCTGCGAGCCGCGAATTCCTCGCCGACGGGACGCTCACCCGCATCGGTGGACGGACCGCGTCAGTGCTTGGGCTTGCCGTGCCGGCGCGACGGCTTGACGTTTATCGAGCGGGTCGTCGTCGACCTGTTGCCAGCGGCATCCGTTGCCTCCACCCGCAGCTGGACTTTGAGCTTGCGGCGCAACGGGCCGAGCAGGCTGCCCTTGGGCTTCACCCGGATCGTCCTCGTGCCACCGGCCAGCGGCAGGCTCCGGCCGAAGAGGCGCAGCTCGAGCGCCGAGGCCAGGGCGCCCTTGCGCGCATTGCCGAGCAGTTCGGTCTCGAGCGAGACCGGCTCGCTGGGACTGACCTTCACCGCGAACCCTTTGCGGAAGCGGCGCGCGTCGATCGATTTCGGTACGCCTGCCAGGGCAAGCGTCGGCACGGTGACATCGGACACGGGCTGTATGACCTCGGTACCGGTTCCGGTAAGCGAAGCTTCGACTGGCGAGACGCCGACGGTCGAGCTCTCCACCGTGACGCTTCCGGTGCGATCGCCGAGCGCCGCCGGCGCGAACCGCGCCGCGACCTGACAGCTCGCGCCAACGGCGAGAGTGATGCCGGCGCAGCCGTCCGTCGAGGTGACGAAATCCTCCCCGGCGAGCGCGACACGACTGATTGCGACCGGGATCGCGGCGTCGTTGGTCACGGTGAGAGGCTTCGCCGGCCCGATCCCGCCGACGACCTGCGAGCCAAAGGAGAGCGAGGCCTCCGAGAGCCGCAGGGCCAAGACGTCGATGGTCGCGGTGGCAGAATTGTTCGCCGTGCTCGACTCCGCTGTTGAGGTGGTGAAATTCGCCGTCATCGAGCCGAGGCCCGACATAACGTCGTTCTCCACCCACTTGAGCGTCGCTGTCGACCCGGCGGCGATCGTGCCGAAGCTGGCGAGGACCGGGCCGCCGATGCTGCGCGAGGCGGCGCCCTGGCTGATCGCCACGAAGGACGCAAAGTCGAGCTGTGGGGACCCGACGCTAGTTTCCCCACTCACGGTTTCCGCCGGATCGCTGCCTTTGTTGGTGACGGAGAGGACCATTTCCGAGGTCTCCGGACCACCAAGCGGAAGACTCGTTTTGCTCGCGGTCAGAGAAACGGTGAGATCGGCCGCGCCGAAGGCCGAGGCCGGCGCAAGGAGCGCAACGGCAACGATCGCCACTGCCGCAAGGCAACCTCGCGAGAACATGGACAGCACCTTACGACCGTTTGGCGCCGGGCGCAACTACCGCCCGCTCCACTTCGGCGTGCGCTTGCCGAGGAAGGCGCCGATGCCCTCCTTGGCGTCCTCGCTTTGGAAGGCGGTGGCGAAGCCCTGCTTCTCGGCCTCGATGCCCTGGTCGAGGTCGCCGGCGTGGGAGACCTGCTTCACCTGGCCCACCGCGAGCGGCGCCTGGGCGGCGAGCTTGCGGCCCCACATCAGGGCGGTCTCGAACAGCTCGTGGTCGGGGACCACGCGGTTGACGAGGCCCGAGTCGAGCGCGTCGCCGGCGAGGATCGCGTCGCCGATCAGGTTCATCTCCAGGGCCTTGTTCGGGCCGACCAGGCGCGGCAGGCGCTGGGTGCCGCCGAAGCCGGGGATGATCCCCAGCTTGATCTCGGGCTGGCCGAAGACGGCCGCCTCGGCGGCGATCCGCACGTCGCAGGCCATCGCCAGCTCGCAGCCGCCGCCGAAGGCGATCGCGTTGACCGCGGCGACGGTCGCCACCTGGTCCTGGCCGAGGTCGCGCAGCAGCGCGTGGCCGGTGTGGACCAGCTCCTCGCCGGCGGCCTCGTCCATCTGGGTGAAGGCCTTGATGTCGGCGCCGGCCGAGAAGACGACCGGGACCGAGGAGGCGATCACCATCGCGTTGACGCCGTCGGCCGCCTTGACCCGCTCCCAGACCGTCTTCAGGTCGCGGATCACGTCGGGGGAGACGGCGTTCATCGGCGCGTTGGCGAGCCAGGCGATCGCCACGTCGCCGCGGGTCTCCAGCTTCACCGTCTCCGCCTGCTCGCCCTCGTCGGGCTGCGGGTAGGCGTAGAAGCCCTGCCCGGACTTGAGGCCGAGGCGGCCCTGGGCGACGAGCCGGCGCAGCAGGACCGGCGGCGCGAAGCGCTCGCCGTGGCGCTCCTGCAAACCCTCCATCCGCTCGAGCACCGCGTCGAGGCCCTCGACGTCGGCTTTCCAGAAGGGCGGCAGCAGGCCTTTGCGCGGGTCGAGGCCGGCGCCGGCCATCATCCCGAGGTCGATGTCGCGCACCGAGCAGACGCCCTCCTCGACCAGCAGGCAGGCCTCGATCAGGGCGCGGCAGGTGAAGAGCGCAACCAGCTCCTCGGCGTCCGGGTCGGCGTCGCCGGGGATGTTCTGCTCGCCCTCCTTGAAGAAGCCCTCGCCGCCGGACTTGGCGCCGAGCTTGCCGTCGGCGACCAGCTGCCGCAGCCCCTTGTGGACGTAGAAGCTCTCGCCGTAGGACTCGCCGAGGTGCTCGGCGACGTGACAGACCGTGTCGAGGCCGAGCAGGTCGGTGAGGAAGAAGGGTCCCATCGGCGCCACCTTGGCGGCGGCGATCGCCTCGTCGATTGCCTTCAGCGAGAGGCCCTGCTCCTCCTGGGCGCGCCAGATCTCGCCGATCGTCGCCATCAGGATGCGGTTGACGACGAAGCCGGGCACCTCGCCGCAGACGATCGGCTGCTTCTTGATTGCCTGGGCGAAGTTGTAGGCGACGGTGGCGGTCTCCTCGGAAGTGTCCTCGCCGGCGATCACCTCGACAAGCGGCATCACCGAGGCCGGGTAGAAGAAGTGGAAGCCGACGACCTTGTCGGGGCGCAGGGTCGCCTCGCCGATCTCCGAGATCGAGAGCGAGGAGGTGTTGGAGGAGAGGATCGCGTGGCCGGGCGTGGCGGCGTCGAGCTCGCGGAAGACGGCCTGCTTGATCTCCATCCGCTCCGGCACGGCCTCGACGACGAAGTCGACGTCACCGAACTCGGCGTAGCTGGTGGTGCCGACGATCCGTCCCATCACCTCGGCGAGGCGGGCGTCGGCGGCCTCCTGGGTCAGCTTCTCCTTCTTGACCAGGCGGCCGAGCTGGCCCTCGGTGACGGCGCGCGCCTTCTCCAGGGCGGCGTCGACGAACTTCTGGTCGATGTCCTTGACGACGACGGGGATGTCGGCGGCCGCGATCGCCTGCGCGATCTCGCCGCCCATGGTGCCGCCGCCGACGACGGCGGCCTTGGAAACGAACATTGGCTGGTCTTCCTCCAGGGTCTCGTGGGCGGCCGAAGGCTATACGGACGCCACCGCCAGGGGGTACAAGCGCGCCACGCGATCCTTGTACCCGGGGACAAAGGCATCGCCGAGACATCGGCATTAGGCTCTTTTGGCTCTTCTAAAGGGAGTTGACCGGTAATCCGACCGCGCCCGCGGCCCGGGCGCGACGCCAAGCGAGGGACGACCAGAGCATGAGCCGCATCCGGCAGCAGAACGTGACCGCAGCGCAGTGGAGCTCCAACGGGGAGTCCCTCGGCGCGATCGACCTGACCCTTCCCGAGAACGAAGCCTTCGGCGCCAACGTCTTCTCGGTCGCCGCGCAGCGCGAACGGCTGCCCGGCGACGTCTTCGAGAAGCTGCAGGGCGCGCTTGAAGCCGGCGAGGCGATCGACCTCGCCACCGCCGACGCGGTCGCGACCGCGATGAAGGACTGGGCCCTGGAGAAGGGCGCCACGCACTACACGCACGTCTTCCAGCCGCTGACCGGCTCGACCGCGGAGAAGCACGACTCCTTCTTCGAGCCCGCCGGCGAGGGCCGCGCCCTGGCCGGCTTCTCCGGCAAAGAGCTGATCCAGGGCGAGCCGGACGCCTCCTCGTTCCCGACCGGCGGCGTGCGCGCCACCTTCGAGGCGCGCGGCTACACCGCCTGGGACCCGACCAGCCCCGCCTTCATCCTCGAGAACCCGAACGGGTCGCTGCTCTGCATCCCGACCGCGTTCGCCTCCTGGACCGGCGAGGCGCTCGACGCCAAGATCCCGCTGCTGCGCTCGATGGACGCGCTCTCCGGCGCCGCGATCAAAGCGCTCGGGCTGCTCGGCGACAGCGAGAGCAAGCGCGTCTTCACCACGGTCGGGCCCGAGCAGGAGTACTTCTTGATCGACGAGCAGTACTTCTTCGAGCGCCCCGACCTGATCTCGACCGGCCGCACGCTGTTCGGCGCCAAGCCACCCAAGGGCCAGGAACTCGACGACCACTACTTCGGCACGATCCCCGAGCGGGTGCTCGCCTTCATGCTCGAGTCCGAGCTCGAAGCGCGCAAGCTCGGCATCCCGGTCAAGACCCGCCACAACGAGGTCGCCCCGGCGCAGTACGAGATCGCGCCGATGTTCGAGAACTCCAACGTCGGCTCCGACCACCAGCAACTGCTGATGAGGTTGCTCGAAAACGTCGCCCGGCGCTACGGCATGGTCTGCCTGCTGCACGAGAAGCCCTTCGCCGGCATCAACGGCTCGGGCAAGCACAACAACTGGTCGATGGGGACGGACACCGGCAGCAACCTGCTCGAGCCGGGCGACACGCCGGCCGACAACGTCCACTTCCTCTTCTTCTGCGCGGCGGTGATCCAGGCGGTCAACAAGCACCAGGGCCTGCTGCGCGCCTCGGCCGCGGACATCGGACAGGACCACCGGCTCGGCGCCAATGAGGCGCCTCCGGCGATCATCTCGATCTTCCTCGGGGCCGAGCTGGTCAAGGTCTTCGAGGCGATCGCGACCGGCGAGGGAGACCCGCACACGCCGGCCTCCTTCCTCGACCTGGGAGCGACGGTGCTGCCGCCGCTGCCCAAGCACGGCGGCGACCGCAACCGGACCTCGCCCTTCGCCTTCACCGGCAACAAGTTCGAGTTCCGGGCGCTTGGGTCGAGCATGTCGCTGGCCTTCCCGAACACGGTGCTGAACACGATCGTCGCCGAGGCGATCGACGACCTCGCCGGCAAGCTGGAGGCGAAGACGAGCGGCGGCATGGACGTCGCCGAGGCCGTGATCGAGGTGGTCAAGGAGTCCTACACGGCCAACAAGGCGATCTGCTTCGGCGGCGACAACTACTCCGAGGAGTGGCACGCCGAGGCGGAGCAGCGCGGGCTGAAGAACCTGCGCACGACTCCCGACGCGCTGCTCGAGGTACTCGCCGACGACTCGGTGTCCGCCTTCGAGAAATACAGCGTGCTGTCCAAGCGGGAGCTGGAGTCGCGCTTCGAGGTCTGGATCGAGCAGTACGCGCTGCGCGCCAACATCGAGGCCGAGACGACGTTCTCAATCGCCAAGACGATGATCCTGCCCGCCGCGCTGCGTCACCTGGCGCTGATCGGCGAAGCCGGGGTCTCCGCCCTGGAGGCCGGTGTGCGCGGCCTGGTCGACGAGCTGGTCAGCGCCCTCGACGCGCTCGAAGAGGCCAACGCCGAGCCGACCGAGCTTGAGGGCCTGGAGCTGGCGGTCTTCGCCCGCGATGAGCAGCTCGCCAAGAGCGGCGCGGTCCGCGAGGCAGCCGACAAACTCGAGAAGGTCGTCGCCGACGACCTCTGGCCGCTCCCCAAGTACGAGGAGATGCTGTTCATCAAGTAGGCGGTGCCAGGCAGGACTCGTTCAGTGGTGGCTGACGAAAAAGTACAAGACGCTCCACCCCTGAACGAGTCCTGCCCTCACGGCTAGCTTTGGTCAGCCGACATTTGCGCAGATGGCGTAGACCCTTAGGTCGATTGAGGTGTCTACCGAGGTCGAGTTGTTGAAAAGTTGGACGGACCAGGCTGTGCCGGTGCCGTTGGGGGCGTTGAGGGAGACGATGACCTGGCGCTGCTGGCCGTTCTGCGTCGCGTTGGTGCCGAGATCCGAGCCACCGCCGATCGCCCGCTTTCCGCCGGGGCACTCAACCGTCTTCACTTCGCTCAGCCCGCGCATGCCGCCGCTGTTTTCGATGAAGACCTCTTTGAAGGTCTGGCTCGCCACCTCGTAGCCGCTCAGCCCCGGGGACCCGGCTGGCCCAGCGGCACCCGCATTCCCGGCGACACCGGCGTCGCCGGCGACGCCCTTGGGCCCCCTGGGCCCAGCGGGGAGCTGCCCGACCACATTGCAGGTGACCTTCTTGCCGCTCGTCACCTTGCTTGGACACTTGACCTTTGCCTTCTTGGCCTTCGAGCCGGTGGCGGCGCCGTCAGCCAGGGCGATCGCGCTGAGGCCGAGGACCACGGTTAGCACCGCCCCGCCGATGGCCAGTGCGCGGCGGGAGGAAGGGATCCGTCTCTGCATTGTCGTTCTCCTTGATCGACTTTGGCCCCCGCCTCAACGCAGAATGTAGACCGCCTGCCGTGACAACGATTACGCGACCGGCAACCCGGGGCCGCCGCGCAGTGGGTTGAGGTCGGCGAGGAGCTCGAGCAGGCGAGGCTCGGGCTCCTCGTCGTCGATGACCACGGCGGTGCCGGGCCAGGCGTAGCGCAGGTAGCGCTCGTAGGCCGGGCGCGAGCTGCGGTCGGGCTCGTAAATCCAGGAGCCGGTGTTCCAGTAACGGGTGCGGGGGTTGCGACGGGAACGGACGTCGGCGAGCGGCTGGTGGGTGTGGGCGAAGACGATCCGCTCGGCCTCGCGGTCCCAGCCGAGGTTGGCGGTCACCTGGGCGAAGGCCTCCAGGGCGTGCTCGGAGGGGTCGCTGGGCGAGATCACCGAGGCGGACGGGTACGCCGATTGCTGCCCGTCCTCCGCCTGCGGGGCCGGCTCCTCGCCGCGCAGGCGTCGCAGGCCGCGGAGCGGTAGCCGCAGCGCCGACTCGACCTTCCCCACCCGCCGCACGGCGCGGAAGACGTTCTGCTGGGCGTGGGTGCCGTGCGGCATCTGAGCGGCGATGTAGAGCCACTCGGTGAGCAGGGTGATCGTCGACTCGTAGTCGGCGATCGTCTTCGGATCCTCCGGCCCTCCGGTGGCGACGTCCCAGAGCGCGCGGGTGAGGAGGCGATCGCCGCGCGACCCACTGAGCCGGGCGTGCGGGTCAAGGTAATGCCCGTGCGTACAGAGCACGCCGGCGAAGCTGTAGGTCGGGTAGGCGATCTCGACCTCGACGCCGGGCAGGCGGCGGGCGAGGAAGGAGCGGAAAAAGCCCGGGCCGGGCGAGTCGGAGACCGGCGCCGGCTCGCCGGAGAGCAGCGGCGCCCGGCCGGCGGCCAGCTGCGCCTCGAGCCGGTTCTCGAAGTCGCGGTGGACCAGGTGGTGGTCGTGGTTGCCGGCGAGGAAGACGAGCCGCTTGCCGGGCAGCCGCTCGGCGATCAGCCGCAGCAGGCCGTCGCCGGCATCGACCGCCTCGCCGACCGAGCCGAAGAGGAAGTCGAAGAGGTCGCCGAGGAAGATCAGCTCGTCGATGTCCTCGAGGGCGGGCGCGAGGCGCTCGAGGAAGAAGTCCTCGCGCAGCAGGTCGCGGCCGGTCCAGGCGCCGAAGTGGGTGTCGGAGATGACTAGGGCGCGCATGCTCAGTCCGGTTCGGGGGAGGCGTCGCGGTAGGGGTTTCGCTTAACTTTTTCGGTGTAGCGGCTGCGGGCTGGCGCCGCAAGCTCACGACGAAAAAGTACAAGACGCTCCACTTCTACCGCGACGCCTCCCCGGGTAGCAGTGAGGCACACGCCAAGGCTCCCAGCAGGGCGGCGCCAGACAGGATTAGGAAAGCTTGGGCGTATGGGGCGGGGTTGGTTACTACGGTGGCGCCGCCGGCGTGGATGACCAGGCCGAGGACCATGGTGCCCACCGCGGCGCCTATCCAGCGGACGGTTAGGACGAGGGCGTTGGCGTCGCCTCGCTCCTCGGCGGAGACGGCGTTGGCGAGGCCGGTGAGCAGCGAGGTGAACATCGGGGCGATGCTGGCGTTGAGGACGAGCAGGCCGGGGAGCAGCAGGGCATAGCTGTCGTTGTCGGCGAAGGCGGCGATCCAGGCGAGGGCCGCGGCCGTGAAGAGGTAGCCGAAGATCGCCGGGCGGCGCGGGCCGATGCGGTCAGTGACACGGCCGGCGAGAATGTTGAAGAGCGGCTCGGCGAACATCGAGGAGGCGAGCGCCAGCGAGGCGAGCAGCGGCCCGAGGCCGAGCACGTGCTGGAAGTAGGTGGCGCCGTAGATGACGAAGCCGGTGACGACGACCTGGGCGCCGAACATCGCGACGACGATGCCGGCGAGGACGCGGCGCCGCAGCAGTCCGACGTCGAGCAGCGGGTTCTCGGTGCGCAGCTCGAGACCGACGAAGCCGGCGAGGCCGACGAGCCCGGCGGCGGCAAGCAGCAGCGTGGCGGGAGCGTCCCAACCCCAGGTCAGCGCCTGCATCAGGGCCACCAGGAGGGCCGAGAGACCGGCCATGAGCACGCCGAGGCCCCGGTAGTCGAAGGGCTCGGGCTCGCCCACCGGCCGGTTGTCGACGCGCAGCCAACCGACCGCGACCAGGGCGACGCCGAAGACCGCGTCGAAGGCGAAGATCGCCCGCCAATCGATCGCCTCGGTGAGCAGGCCGGCCATCACCGGGCCGACGACGAAGACGGTTACCCCAATCGCCGAGTACTTGCCGAGTGCGTCCCCCCGGTGCTCGACCGGCACCCGGTTGGCGATCATCGCGGCGCTCGCCGGGTAGAGGGTCGAGGCGCCAATCCCGGCGACGGCGTTGCTGATCGCGAGCCAGGCGAAGCCGTGGGAGGCCGCCGCCGAGAGCGAGCCGAGCGCGAAGATCCCCAGGGCGACGAGCAGCACCTGGCGGTGGCCGTAGTAGTCGCCGAGCCGCCCGCCGGGGGCGGCGAAGAGCGCCAGGGTGAGGAAGAAGGAGTTGACCACCCACTGCGCCTCGGAGGCCGAAAGCCCGAGGTCCGCGGTGAGCGTCGGCTGGGTGACGCCGAGGACGGTCTGGCCCAGGTAGCAGGTGAAGAAGGCGAGGCCGCCAAACCAGAGCGTCCAGGGGCTGAGCCTTTGCGCCGCGGGCGCCTCCGTCACGCGCGGGACAGTACCCGCATCTCCAGACCGCCCCGCGGCGAGAGGGTCGGCATCTGGCGCACGGTCATCGCGCGGCCGGGCAGCGCGTCGAGGCGCAGGCGCTGGAGCAGCATCGTCGCCACCAGCTTCACCTCGGTCTGGCCGAAGCGCTTGCCGATGCAGATCCGCCGGCCGCCGCCGAAGGGGACGTAGGCGCCGCGGGGCAGGGCGGCCTTGCGCTCGCGGGTGAAGCGCTCGGGGATGAAGGCCTCGGGGTCGGAGAAGACCTCGGGGATGCGGTGGCTGGCCCAGGAGCAGTAGTTGACGTAGGCGCCGCGGGAGACGCTCTTGCCGCCGAACTCGAAGTCCCGCACCGCGCGGCGCGGGCCGATCCAGGCGGGCGGGTAGAGGCGCAGGACCTCGTCGAGCACCATGTCGAGGTAGGGCATCTCGCGCTCGAGCTTCTCGATGTCGGGAGGGGCGCCGCCGAGGACGCGGTCCTGCTCCTCCTGGAGCTTCTCGACCACGTCGGGGTGGCGGGCGAGCTCGTGCATCATGAAGGTCAGGGTCGAGGTCGAGGTGTCGTGGCCGGCGAACATCAGGGTCATCGCCTGGTCGCGGATCTCCTTGTCGGAGAAGCCCTCCCCCGCCTCGTCGCGCACGCCGATCAGCAGGCTGAGGATGTCCATCTTGCTCGCGTCCGGATTGCCGCGGCGCTCGGCGATCTCGTCGTAGACGATCTCGTCGAGAACCGCGCGCGAGCGGACCATCTTCGACCAGGGCGAGCGTGGGCCACGCAGCAGGCGCAGGTGGAAGTCGATCCCGTAGAAGCCGAGGGCGCGCTCGAAGTGCTCGGCCGCGGCGGCGCCCTTGCCCGCCTCGTCGGGGTCGAGGCCGAGCAGCGCCCGCATCGCGATCCGCATCGCCAGTCCGCGCATCCACTCGTATACGTCGACGACCTGGCCGGGGCGCAGGCGCGCGATCGCCGATCTCGCCTCGGCGATCATCGCCTCGACCGAGGCCGAGACCTGCTCACGGTGAAAGGCGGGCATCATGATCTCCCGTGCTCGGTCGTGGTACGCGTCGTCGATCGTCAAGAGGCCGTCGCCGAGCAGCGGAATCAGGTCGCCGAAGCTCGACTCGCGCCAGTGGAAGCACTCCGGGTGGGCGACGGTGATGAAGTGGTTTGCCTCCGGGCCGAGCATGAAGACGATCGGGTGGTGGAGGAGGCGGACGCTGAAGATCGGCCCGTATTCCTCGTATAGGCCGAGCAGCAGGGGCAGCGGGTCGCGGGTCGCCTGCAGGGTGCGGCCGAAGTCGAAGTCCTGCGGTCCGGGCGGGTAGGAGCCGCGCCGGCGCACGCTGAGCTCGGCGCACAGGTCGCCGAACACCCGCACGGCCGGGTTGGCGCTGAGCCGCACGGGCGGCGGCACCCGAGCGGGCATCGCTGGCGTCTCCACGGCCACGGCTCAATCCTAATTGGCTGCCTGGCCAACCTCCTCGGCGTCAGCCGCGCGCCGCGGCGAGCTGGCCGCATGCGGCGGCGATGTCGCGGCCGCGGGTGAGACGGACGGTGGCGGTGAGGTGGTGCTCGGCGAGGATCGCTCGAAAGCGCTCGATCCGCTCGGGGGGCGAGCCGTCGTAGGCGCCGGTCGGGTTGTAGGGGATCAGGTTGACCTTGTAGCCGCGCGGGTCGAGCAGCTCGCTCAGCTGACGGGCGTGCTCGGGGAGGTCGTTGACGCCGTCGAGCATCACGTACTCGACGAAGACCTTGCGGCGGCGCCGGGCCCGGTAGCGCTCGCAGGCGGCGAGCACCTCGGCCAGCGGGTAGCGCTCGTTGACCGGCATCAGCTGAGAGCGCAGGCCGTCGTTGGGCGCGTGCAGGGAGAGCGCGAGGCTGACCGGCATCTCGCACTCGGCGAGGCGGTCGATGCCCGGCACCCAGCCGACGGTCGAGATCGCGGTGCGGCGGTGGGTGACGCCGAGGTCGGGCAGTCGCTCGCAGGCAGCCAGCACCGCATCGATGTTCATCGTCGGCTCCCCCATGCCCATGAAGACAACGTGGTCGACCGGTTCGGTGCGGCGGAAGTGCAGCGCCTGGTCGAGGATCTCATCGGCGCTCAGGTTGCGGCCGAACTTCATCTGGCCGGTGGCGCAGAAGGTGCAGGTGAGCGGGCAGCCCGACTGCGAGGAGAGGCAGACCGAGCGCCGCCCGTCCCGGTAGCGCATCAGCACCGCCTCGACCGGCCGCCCATCGCCGGTGCGCAGCAGCGCCTTGACCGTCCCGTCATCCGACTTGGCCTCGGCCTCGAGCTCCAGCGTCGAGAGCGGCACCTCGACCTCCAGCCGCTCGCGCAGCGAGGCGGGCAGGTTCGTCATCTCCCCATAGCCCCGAGCCCCCCGCGCCACCCACTCCCAAACCTGCGAAGCGCGATACGCCGGCTCCCCAGCCTCCCCCAGCACCCTCGTCAGCAGTCCTCCATCCACCCCCCAAGCCTACGGGGACGTGCCGCAACTTAGGTACCACCGGTGACCCCTAAAGTACGGCACGTCCCCGTCGTTCGGGAGGTGGCGGAGGTTGAGTGTGTGGCCTCGGTCAGAGGCCGGCGGCTTCGGCCAGAAGGTCGACTTGGGTGGGGTCGTTGGAGGAGGGGAAGAGGATCAGCTCGTCGCAGCCGGCGGCCTCGTAGGCAGCGAGGGTGTGTTTGACCGCGTCGGGGTCCTTGGCGGCGCCGCCGGCGATCATCGCGGCGACCTCCTCGCCGAGCCAGGCGTAGTAGTCGCCCAAGTAGGCGTTTGCGTCCACCTCCGCGTCCTCGCCGAGTGAGAAGTAGGCGAGCGCCAGCGTACGCGGCTCGCCGTCGCGACCAGCCTGCGTCCAGGCCTCCTTCGCCTTGACCGCGCCGGCGGCGTACTGGTCCGGCCCGGTGCCGCTGGCGACCCAGCCGTCGGCGAAGCGCGCAACGCGGGCGAAGGAGGCGTCGGCGTGACCGCCGACGACCAGCCCAGGGGCGCCGCTGACGCCGGGACCGACTTCGCCCTTGACCCACAGTTCGGTAATCCGCTCGAGAATCGCGTCGAGGCGCGCCCCGCGGCCAGCGAGCGAGACGCCGCTGACCTCGTAGTCGTCCTCGCGCGCGCCAAGCCCGATGCCGAGGGTGAAACGGCCGCCGGAGAGCGCGTTGACGCTGAGCGTCTGCTTGGCGAGCTCGGCCAGATTGGTGCGCAGCGGCCCGAGCAGCACCGACGTGCAGAGCCCAATCCGCTCGGTGACCGCGGCCGCCGCGGCCAGCGCCGTCAACGGCTCGTAGTTGTCGTAAAGGACTCGGTCGATCGTCCCCAGGCTCGAGAAGCCGCGCGCCTCCGCCCGCCGCGCCCACTCGACCAGCTGCTCGCCCCTCGTCCCCGGCACCGCATTCGGCAACCCGATCGCAACGTCCATTCCACGCCTCCTGAGCTCGAATTTCAGCCGTCGCCAACCCTAGCGACGGGCCAGGGCTGGCCGGCTGGGACTTGGCCACGCTTTTCTGAGGCCCCATGTGCGCAGTCGCTTTGAAACTCAAAGCACCGCTCCACTAGGATCGCCTCGACAGGCAAAGACCTACGCAGATCAGGAAGGAATACATGAGCACTTTCAGGGTGATGAAGATCGACGAGATGGAGGGCATCTACGGCGGCGCCTTCAAGCGCGCCCGCGCCTCGCTCGGCGCTGAGTCCTTCGGCATGCAGATCATCGACATGCCGCCCAACTACGACAAATACCCCGAGCACGACCACGCCGAGGACGGCCAGGAGGAGGTCTACGTCACCCTGAGCGGCAGCGGCGAGATCGAGATCGAGGGCGAGCGCTCACCGCTCGACGCCGACCACATCACCCGCGTCGGCTCGGGCGTCAAGCGCAAGGTCTGGCCCGGCCCCGAGGGCATCCGGATGCTGATCGTCGGCGGCGTGCCCGGCAAGGCCTACGAGGCGCCGGACATCACCAAGCTGGGTGAGCCGGACCCGATGGCGGCGAGCCAGGGCTGACGCGCGCAAGCGCGCCGGAAATTGCGCGCTCCGAGGGTGGCGGCCTCCGCCTCGCCCCCGGCTAGCTTTGGTGTGTGAACGGAGCTGCCACCCTCTTCGATGCCGACGCCCCGAGCCACTCGGCGACGGTTGAGGTGCTCGGCGTGATCTTCTGCGCCGAGGACGACGGGTACGCGGTGCTCGAGGTGCAGGACGCCGAGTCGGGCGAGGGGTTCGCGCTGGTCGGCCCGGTCGCCCACCTCGGCGTCGGCGACCGGGCCGAAGTCAGCGGCGAGTGGCAGACGCACGCTCGCTACGGACGCCAGCTGCGCGCCCAGGGGGCGCTGCCGCTCGACCCGGCCGACCGCGAGGGCCGGGTCGCCTACCTGACCACGCTGCGCCACATCGGCCCGGCGCGGGCCGAGCGCCTGGTCGACGAGCATGGCGAGGGGGTCTTGGGGGCGATCGCCGCCGATCCGCACGGGGTCTTCAGCTCGCTGCGCGGGGTCAGCGCCGACCAGGCCGCGGCGGCGACCGAGTCCTGGCACGCCAGCCGCGCGATTCGCGATCTGCACGTGCAGCTGGCTCCACACGGGCTGGCGCACCTGGCGGCGCCGATCCACGCCCGCTTCGGCGAGCGCTCGATGGCCATCCTGCACGAGGACCCCTACCGCCTGACCGAGGTGGCCGGCGTCGGCTTTGCCCGTGCCGACCGGATCGCGCTCGCCGCCGACGTGCCGCCCGAGTCGAGCCGCCGCGCCCAGGCAGCGGCCGTTTACGCGCTCTCCGAGGCCGAGCAGCAGGGCAACGCCTTCCTGCCGCTGGCGGAGCTGACCGCGCGCACCGCAAAGCTGATCGGCCTCGACCCCGACCCCGAGGTGCTGTCCGAGGCGCGCGGGCTGCTCGTCGACGAGGGCCGCCTCTACCGCGAGCCGACCCACGCCAGCGAGCTCGCCGTGGCGGCGACCCTGGGCTCGCGCGCCGCGGCGCCCGCCTACCTCGACCACGACCCGGGCGAGACGCCGCCGGCCGACGACTCCGGCACGGAACTGACCGACGAGCAGTGGTCGGCGGTGCGCGGCGCCTTCGGCGCGCGCCTCTCGGTGCTCACCGGAGGCCCGGGCGTCGGCAAGACGGCCTGCACGCGGGCGATCGTCGAGCAGGCCGATGCCGCCGGGCTGCGCATCGTCCTCTGCGCGCCAACCGGCCGCGCCGCGCGCAGGCTCGAGGAAGCGACCGGGCACCCGGCGCGGACGATCCACCGCCTGCTCGAGTGGATGCCCGGTCGCGAGCCGACCTTCAAGCCGGGCCACCCACTGCCCGCCGACCTGGCGATCGTCGACGAGTCCTCGATGCTCAACCTGCGCCTGATCGAGGTGCTGCTCGGCGGGCTCGCCGAGTCGACCCACATCGTCTTCGTCGGCGACGCCGATCAGCTGCCGCCGATCGGGGCCGGCAAGCCCTTCGAGGACCTGATCGAGGCTGGGATCGCGCCGGTCGTCCGGCTCACCCAGATCTTCCGCCAGGCGGCGCGCTCGATGATCACCACCGCGGCGCACGAGATAAACCAGGGGCGGCCGCCGCACCTGCAGCCCGGCGAGGACCAGGACCACGACTTCTTCTTCATCGAGCGCACCGCACCCGAGCGGGCGCTGGAGGCGGTGGTCGAGGTGGTCGCCGAGCGGGCCCCCGCGCGCTTCGGCGTCGACCCGGTGCGCGAGGTGCAGGCGCTTGCGCCGATGTACCGCGGGCCGGTCGGGATCGACGCCCTCAACGAGCGCCTGCAGGAGCGGCTCAACCCGCGCGGGGCCGCGGCGCTGAGCGACCGCTTCCGGGTCGGCGACCGTCTGATCCAGACCCGCAACTCGCACGAGCTGGGCCTGATGAACGGCTCGATCGTCTTCCTGCGCGACGACGACCCCGAGGCGGAAGAGATCCTGGTCGACACCGACGAGGGTGCCGAGCTGGCGATCCCCTACGGCGAGACCGCGACCCTGCGGCTCGCCTACGCGATCTCGGTCCATAAGGCGCAGGGCTGCGAGGTGCCGGTCGTGGTCGGCGTCTGCCACCGCTCCCATTCGCGGATGCTGACCCGTCCGCTGCTCTACACGGCGGTCACCCGCGCCCGGCGCAGCTGCGTGCTGATCGGCGACCGCGGATCGCTCGCCGCGGCGGTGGGTCGCGACGACGCCGGGACCCGCTACTCGGGCCTGGCCGAGCGGCTGCGCGTGTAACGCGCGCGAGCCGACACACAAGCTTTACGTTCTGCGAACACAGGTATGATCTTGACGTTCATACTCCACTCGACGCCGCAGACAATGCCTCGCAGAACCATCTACCTACCTGACAGCGTCGAGGAACTCGTGCGTGAACACACCCGCGAGGGGGAGTCGTTCTCAGCCACCGTCCTGCGCCTGATCGAGCTTGGCGCCCTGGGCGCCGACGAGGAGAGCATGCCGAGCTACTTCGGCACGATCGAAGGTCCGGGCGACTGGGGCATCAACTTCGAGAAGTACATCGGGCTCAAGCCCTGGGGTCCCGGCGAGGGGCCACGAAAGGGGCCCGGTGAGAAAGATCATCGTTGACACCGGTCCGCTGGTCGCTGCCCTCGATGCCCACGATTCCGCGCACAGACTCGCGATAGACGTGCTCGGCAGGCTGCGTCGCCAAGCCTTGATCCCAACTCCCGTCCTCGTCGAGGTGGACCACTTCGTCGGCAGGCGCGTCGGCGGCTTTGCCGCCAGGAACTTCCTCAGGGACGTATCGGGGGGCGTCCACAGCGTTGCCGCAATCACCCCGGGGCTCCTCCGTCGAGCTGTCGAGCTGGACGAGCGCTACGCCGACCTCGAGCTTGGCTTCACCGACAGCTGCCTGATGGCGATTGCCGAGCGCCACGAGCTGCCGATACTCACCTTCGATTTCGCGGACTTCCGCGCCACCGAATCGTCTACCGGGCCGTGGCGCCTTGCGCTCGACGAGCCGTCCTACCACGCAGCCGTCACACGGTAGGCGCCGGCTCGCCGACCCCGGGGGTGCGGCAGCGGCCTCGCGATACTCCGCGTGTGGAGAGATCACGACCGCCGTTCGCAGCAGCTGCGATCACGCTCGCCGGAATCGCCCTGCTCGCGGCGCTGGTGCTTGCCGTGCCGGCGCTGCGCGACGCGGCGGGCGCGGCGATCCACGGCGACAGCGCCGAGGTGCGCCACCAGATCAAGAGCCTGGGGGTGGCCGGGCCGCTGCTGATCGTCGTCCTCACCCTGCTGCATGCGGTCGTCTTCTACCCGGCGGAGATCGTCGACGCGGCCGCCGGGTTCGCCTACGGGTTCCTGCCCGCCCTGGCCCTCACGCTCACCGGCTGGCTGCTCTCCGGCCTGCTCTGTTTCTACGTGGGGCGCGGCGTCGCCCGGCCACTGCTCGACCGCTGGCTCGGCGTCGAGCGCTTCGAGCGCACCGAGGCGGCGATCGAGCGCGGCGGCGCGACCCTGCTGCTGACAGTGCGGCTGATCCCGATCGTCCCCTTCAGCCTCGTCTCCTACGCCGCCGGCGCCGCCCGGGTGCCGGTCTGGCGCTTCGCCTGGACGACGGTGGTCGGCTACCTGCCGCTTACAGCGCTCGCCGTCTACTTCGGCACCCGCCTCGAAGGGCTCAGCCTCACCGACCCGCTCGTCCTGGGCAGCGCCGCCCTGCTCCTCGTCCTGCTGCTCGGCGGCCACTGGGCCGTGCGCCGCCGGACCGGCGAGACCACGCCGTAGCGCTCAGCGAACGTGCTTGATCCGGAAGCGGTAGATGGCCGGCGTGCGGTCGCCGAGCCCTTCGGCGTTGCGGGCGGCGACCCGCAGCGAGTGCCAGCCGACTGGCAGCCGCCTGACCAACCGCGCCGGGCAGGGCCGGAAGAGGCCGTTGTCGATCCGGCAGACGAAGGAGACGTGGTGCTCGTTGGAGCCGAAACGGAAGACGACCCGGGCGCGGTGGTGGTGGGTGTGGATCAGGTGGTGGGGGCGCTGGCGGAAGAAGGTGCGGGGCAGGCGCTTACGGACCGGTACTTCGACCGTGGTGGGCGGTTCGGCGGGCGGTTCGGCTGGCGCGGTGGCCGCGACCGGCGGAGCTTCGAGGCCCCAGTTGCCGGGAGCGGCGGCTTCGTCGACCGGTACCTCGGCTTCAGGTTCTTCGCAGGCAGGGGTGAAGCCGCCCTTTGGAACCAGAAGGTCTTCGACCGCAGCCACCGCGTCGACCAGCCCGGCACCCTGTGCGCATGGCGGGTAGGTGCCAACCGCAGCTGCGCTTTCGAGCAGGGCAGCCCGGAGCTCGAACGGTTGCGCCGCGGGTTCGGCATCGAGCATCAGTGCGACCACGGCGGCGGCGTGGGGCGCCGCAGCCGAGGTCCCGCAGAAACGCCACTTGCCCGAGACCAAGAAGGCGAAGAACGTAGTCGCCCCGCAGTCCGTCGCGACGACGTCGGGCTTCGCGATCGATTCGGGCGGAACCGCCGCCGCTGCTTGCGTCCCGCTCACCGGCCCGAAGTCGTGCCGAACCGGCCCGCGCGAGGAATATTCCTCCACTCGGTTGCTGTGGTTGAAGGGGACCGCCCCAACCGAGATCACCGATCCCGCGCCGCTGTGGCCGAATATCGTCGGTCCGACCTTGTCGGTTTCGGTCGAGTGCGGGTACTCGGTCGCGAAGACACCATCGCCGTTCTCGAGCAACCCGAACTTGAGCCGCGGGCTGTTGCCCACGTAGTTGTTAATCACCAGCTGCACGGTCTTTTCCGAGGAGCTTTCGTTTTCCCACTCGAGGATCGAAGCGGGCCGCTGGGTTTTGAGGTTGTTCGCCCCTTCGGCTTCGACCAGGTTGCCGTTCGAATCGAGCAGGAAGGCGTCGAGGTCGGTTTTCACGCCGTGCCAGGGTTCATCCCACTGCAGGTCGACGGTGAGCGTCGCGCCCGCTTTGACCTTGATGCCGAACGTCCTGTCGGTTAGCGAACCGGGGTTGAAGTCCATGCAATGGGTGCCGTTCGCGCCGGAGAGGGATTGAACGGCCTGCGGGCAGCCTCCCGAATCGCGGAATGCCGGCGCTTCCCAGGATGCGATGTCGTTGCCTTCAGCGTCGACCAGGCTGTCGTTGCCCGCGGCCGAAAGGTAGGTCGCTCCGCTTTCGACCGCTTCGTCCGCGGCGACCGCGATCGGCCCGTCCTGGAAGAACGGCTCTTCGAGGTAGAAGACGTCGTCGGCGATCACCTTTGCTTCCGGACCACCTTCAGAGACCGGCTTCGCCAGTTCCTTGATGTTTTTGGCGAAGGCGTTTTCGCCGTTGAAGGCCGAGGCGAAGTCGATCGCCGCGCCTGGAGCCAGGTCGTGGACGATCTGCGCCATCGCCCGGCCCTCGTCGGCGGCTCCTTCTTCTTCGCCGAAACCGGGCGACGCTTCTTCGAGGACTTCCACTTGCGTTTTGTTCGCGCAGGGGCTGGGGCTGTTGGGGCCGGGCAGATCGCCACTTTCTTCGTCTTCTTTGGCGTGAGTGGCCACCGGCCCACTGCCATCGGCCGCTTCTTTTGCCTGGTCGAAGGAGTCCGAGAGGATGCCGACGGTGACGCCGGTTCCATCGAGCCCCGGGTTGTCTTCACGCAGTTCGGCCGCGCGCAGCTGCGCGTCCCCCTCGGAAACGACTTCGCCGGATGGGCACGCTTCCGCGGTTACCGGCGCCAGCGCCTCGCTGACCGAGGCGACGTTTGCCGTCGCCCCCACCCGCCGTAGCTGATTTGGCTTTGCCGCCACCGTGACCGTCTGGTAGCGCCGGCTGGTGTCGACGATCTGCGCTCCCGCCGCGCGCAGTGCGTCAAGGCCGGCAACCGCGCCCTGGTCGAAGCGCACGTAGGCGAGCACCCGGTTGCCATGACGCAGCAGGCTGCCGGGCCCTTCGTTGGGCAGGCCGAGCTTCGTCGCCTGCTCGGCATCCGGCGCGGAGCGCACGGCAGGCGTCGCAAGCTCGGCGAGGCGAGGAGTGAGGTCCCCGGCGCCGGACGCCTGCATGGCGCTCGCAGCGGGTGGCACAACGAGGCAGGCGGCGCCGATTGCGCCTACGGCGATTTGGCTTGCGCGGCGGCGAGCGGGGGTCATCTAAGCAACGTATCGGCCGGGCCCTACGCATCCTCAACACCGCCGGACGACCTTCGGACCGCCGCGGGAGGTCGGCAGAACCCGCTCAGCCGGCGCTGTAGCGGACCGTGCCATGGAAGCAGCCGAGCGTGTACGGGTATTCCAGGGTCGCGTTGTAGTGGTAGACGCCGCCCCGTTGCGTATGGCCGCCGCAGCTGTCCTGCACCTCGTGGGCCACCGCGTCCCGATCCCCCGCGTCGAGGGCGTCGAAGATCGCCACGCCGTTCTTGGCGATCCCGATCGGGCCGCCGGAGAGGCAGCCGGGCGAGGAGGCGCGCTTCGGGTGGCGCGGCAGCGAGTAATGCTGCGGATCGAGTTCGGATTGCGGTCGTAGCGGTAGGCCTCGTCGCTCGACTTGATCGGGAATTCGCCGGTCGTGTCTTCAGTCGGCAGGCCGTTGCCGCTGAAGACGCGCTTGCCGCGCGTGGTCCGCCGCTTGAGCCGGGCGTTCGGCCAGCGCACCGAGCCGTCGACGGTCGCCTTCGCGGTCAAGTCGAAGGTGCCGTCGCCGCGGATCCACGGCCCTTCGGCGAAGGCGCCGCCCCGCCCCAGGGGGAGCGAATCCCGTTCGGCAGGCGTAGACGTAGCCGCGGCGCGGCGCGGCCGTCGTCACCTTGCCGTCGCCGAGCGGCAGGAAGATCTGGGTACGGCGTCGGTGTCTCATCGTTCTCCTCCCTAGTCGATGTTCCCAGCATCCGTTCTGCGTGTCAGCCGCCGTCATTGCAAGGCAAGGGCTGCGTAAGCCGCGTCGGTCGCCTGATCCCTGCTACGGTCCCGGGCGTTAGGTCGGATTCGTATCCGGCAAAAGTCGTGTCTAGCGCTCGCGTCGTTGCTTTACCGAAGCCTCCGCGTTCGCAGCACACCAAGTGGAGGCAATACATGCCGACTGGAACAGTCAAGTGGTTCAGCGACGACAAGGGCTACGGGTTCATCACGCCCGATGACGGCTCGAAGGACGTCTTCGTCCATCACAGCGCGATCCTGGGTGAGGGCTTCAAGTCCCTGACCGAGGGTTCCAAGGTCTCGTACGAGTCCGAGGAAGGCCCCAAGGGCCCGGCTGCCGCGAGCGTCCAGCAGACCTCGTAGTCGCAACCGCACTTCAGCAGTAAGGAGGCCCGCCAACCGGCGGGCCTCTTCTTTGCGAGCCCTATCCTTCTGCGCCGATGCCCACCACCACTCGAGACGACCTGAGAAACATCGCGATCGTCGCGCACGTCGACCACGGCAAGACGACCCTGGTCGACGCGATGCTCTGGCAGTCGGGCGCCTTCCGCAAGGGCCAGGACGTAGCCGAGCGGGTGATGGACTCGATGGACCTCGAGCGCGAGAAGGGGATCACGATCCTCGCCAAGAACACCTCGGTCGACTACAAGGGCGTCAAGCTCAACATCGTCGACACGCCCGGCCACGCCGACTTCGGCGGCGAGGTCGAGCGCGGCCTGACGATGGTCGACGGGGTCCTGCTCCTGGTCGACGCTTCCGAGGGCCCGCTGCCCCAGACCCGCTTCGTCCTGCGCAAGGCGTTGGAAGCGAAGCTGCCGGTGATCCTCGTCGTCAACAAGGTCGACCGGCCCGACGCCCGCATCGCCGAGGTGGTCGACGAGGTCTACGAGCTATTCCTCGACCTCGGCGCCGACGACGAGCAGATCGAGTTCCCGATCGTCTACACCAACGCCAAGGCCGGCTGGGCCTCGCTCGAGGAAGGGGTCGAGGGGACCGACCTCTCCCCCCTGCTCGACCTGATGCTGGAGAAGATCCCGGCACCGCAATACGACCCCGAGCACCCGCTGCAGGCGCACGTCACCAACCTCGATGCCTCGCCCTACGTCGGCCGCCTCGCCCTCTGCCGCGTGCACAACGGCACGATCCGCGCCGGCCAGCAGGTCGCCTGGTGCCGGGCGGACGGCACGATCCGGCGGGCGACGGTATCCGAGCTCTACGTCACCGAGGCGCTGGAGCGGGTGCCGGCAAAGGAGGCCGGGCCCGGCGAGATCATCGCCGTCGCCGGGATGGAAGAGATCACGATCGGCGAGACCCTGGCGGATCCGGCCGATCCGCGCCCGCTGCCGGTGATCACCGTCGACGAGCCCTCGCTCTCCATCGTGCTCGGCATCAACACCTCCCCCCTCGCCGGCGGCGAGGGCAGCAAGCTGACCGCGCGCCAGGTCCGCGACCGCCTCGACGCCGAGCTGGTCGGCAACGTCTCGGTCCGGGTCCTCGACACCGAGCGCCCGGATGCCTGGGAGGTGCAGGGCCGCGGCGAGCTGCAACTGGTGATCCTGCTGGAGCTGATGCGCCGCGAGGGCTTCGAGCTGACCGCCGGCCAGCCGCGCGTCCTCACCCGTGAGATCGACGGCAAGACGTGCGAGCCGGTCGAGCGCCTGGCGATCGACGCGCCGGAGGAGCACGTGGGCGCGATCACGCAGCTGCTGGCCGGGCGCAAGGGTCGCCTCGAGCAGATGACCAACCACGAAACCGGCTGGGTGCGGATGGAGTATCTGGTGCCGGCGCGCGGCCTGATCGGCTTCCGCACCGAGTTCCTCACCGAGACCCGCGGCACCGGCGTCATGCACCACGTCTTCGAGGGCTGGGAGCGCTGGGCCGGCGAGCTGCGCCTGCGCCCAACCGGCTCGATCGTCGCCGACCGGCGCGGCAAGTCGGCCGGCTACGCCCTGATCGGCCTGCAGGACCGGGGAACGCTCTTCATCGGCCCCGGCGAGGAGGTCTACGAGGGGATGATCATCGGCGAGAACGCCCGCGCCGAGGATATGGACGTCAACGCGACCAAGGAGAAGCAGCAGACCAACATGCGCGCCGCCAGCGCCGAGGTGCTGGAGCGGATGGCGCCCCCAACGCGACTCTCCCTGGAAGCCGCGGTCGAGTTCCTGCGCGAGGACGAGTGCGTCGAAGTGACCCCCGAGTCGGTCCGCCTGCGCAAGGTGGAGCTCGACAAGCTGCGCCGCCAGAAGGCCGCCCGCCAGGGCGCCCGCGCGGCCTAGCCGGCCGGGTAGGGGGGAATCGGCGCGTCCCAGCCCTTAGATCAGGGTGCCGAAACGCCGCCTTTCGCAGAGAGAGTGAGGGCCTATCCCCGCCTGCGGTACATGGGCTCCAAGTACAGGCTCGTCCCCAGGCTGGCGGAGGTCTTCGAATCCTTGCCGCCCGGCAGGCGCTTGCGCTGGGCGCTCTGTGCCAGGCCGCAGCATGGAAGCAGCCACGCGGGGTCTTCACCGTTACAAGCCTTCGCTACGACGATGGACGTCGCCAGCTCCATATGTCGCTTGAAGACCTCTTCAAAGAGGCAGCCGCGAACTTCAACAAAGCGGTCTTCCCAGGTCAGCAAGCCTGCTCGATCTCTTCGGCCATTTTCGCGAGAGCGCACTCGTCGTCTCGTATGGCTCAAACGCGGCGCTTGCCGCTGACGAGCTGCGAAAGATGCTCAAGCGCCATCGTCGGTTCGTCAACTGCGTCGAGGTTCCCCATCGCTACGCATTTGGAACGCATGGGGCAGCAAAACGCCGACGCGCCACCGAGCACATCTTCGTGGCCACGTCATGAGCCGGAGCTTCGACGAGTACCTCCGATCGCTCTCACCGGTGTCAGCCCCCTCCGTGGGCACCGAGCCGGTCATGCGATTCAGCAAGGTCGCGACCTCGAGGACGCGGTTGAGGGCGCCCTGCGTAGGGTCGGACTTCACGCAGAGCCCCGTACTCGTTTCCAGGGCGGCCAGGGAACCGCACCGGCAGACTTCGCGATTCCACAGGGCGGTAGTCACGCCCTGATCGCCATTGCGGTGAAGGGCTTCGACTCAACCGGGAGCAAGCTCACGGACGCCCGTCGTGAGATTGCGGAGATGGCGAAGGTCCGAAGGCCGACGCAGTTCATCTTTGCGGTAGTGGACGGGCAGGGTTGGCTGCGTCGACAGAACGACCTTCGACAGATTCATGACCTCTGGGCGAGCGGACAGATCGACGGCCTCTACTCGCAGACATCGCTCGATCGATTCGAAGACGACCTGCGGTCCGCCGCACGCAGACTAGATATCGCCTGACTGAGAGACCGATCCACCAGCCTCACCCGGCTCGTCGGGCAACTGGCAGCAGAGCATCGCGGTCAGCACCGAGATGCCCTCCTCGCCGCGCTCCGCCAGCCGTTCGGCGGCGGCCTCCTGGACGGCGAAGACGGCGCTCAGCGCCTCGTCCTGGATCCGGGTCAACTCACGCCAGCCCTCCAGGTCGACGGTCGAGACGGTACGGCTGATGTGGGTTTCGACGTTGCGAGCGAGAGTCCCGGCGGCCATCGCCTTCTCGACGTCGGCGCCGACCATCTTGACGATCCAGGCGTTCAACCGCTGCCGTTCCTCGGCGCTCAGCTCGGCTATCTCCTCGTCGGTCCAGAGGGCTCTGCTCAGCGCCCGGTAGCCAGGTTCCCCGGCACCGCTTCCAGCGATTTGCTCCACCAACCCGCGGTCGCTCAGGCCATCGAGCGCTGCCTTCGCCGCCTCGGGGTCGAGGCCGAGCGCCTCAGCCACTCGGGCGGGGCCGGCGCCGGGATGCTCGCCGACGAAGACGAGCACCCCCGAGCGCACCGGGTCGGCGGCCAGCTCGACCAACCGGCGGTCGATTCCACCCTCGCTGCCACCCTGTTCAGCCACCCGGACCCCCTCGGTCGACTTCGACTTTCCCCACCATAGTCGGCGGTTGAGATCCGGCACGAAAAAGAGCCGCCGGGCAGCGCCCGGCGGCTCGCAGAACCCCTGCGGACGACGGGCGCGCTAAACCGAGGCGGCCGCCTGCTCGGACTGGCTGCCCTCCGAGGCGGCCGCTTTCTTGGCGATCGCTTCGGCCTCCGGCGTGGTCTCGTCGATGTTGCGCGGCAGCAGCACCTCGCGGGCGATGACCAGGCGCTGGATCTGGCTAGTGCCCTCGTAGAGCTGCATGATCTTCGCGTCGCGCATCAGCTTCTCCACCGGGTACTCCTTGATGAATCCGTAGCCGCCGTAGACCTGGACGGCGTCGACGGTGATCTCCATCGCCGAGTCGGCGGCGAAGCGCTTGGCCTCCGAGGAGACGAGCGTGTTGCGCTTGCCCTGGTCGAGCAGCACGGCCGAGTTCCAGACCAGCAGCCGGCCGGCGTCGACCTTGGTCGCCATGTCGGCGATCATGAACTGGATCGCCTGGTGCATCGCGATCGGCACGCCGAACTGGACCCTTTCCTTGGAGTACTCCGCGGCGTATTCGAAGGCGGCGCGGCCGATGCCGACCGCCATCGCCGAGACGCCGGGGCGGGTGCGGTCGAGGGTCATCATCGCCAGCTTGAAGCCCTTGTTCTCCTCGCCGAGCAGGTTCTCGGCGGGGATCTCGACGTCGTTGAAGGAGATGGTCGCGGTGTTGGAGGCCCGCTGACCCATCTTGTCCTCCTTCTTGTCGACGGTCACCCCGGGGAGGTTGGCGTCGACGACGAAGGCGGAGATGCCGCGGTGACCGGCCTCCGGGTCGGTCTTCGCGTAGACCGTGAACCAGTCGGCGTAAGTGCCGTTGGTGATGAAGCACTTGGAGCCGTTGATCACGTACTTGTCGCCCTGCTTGACGGCGCGGGTCTTCATCCCCGAGACGTCGGAGCCGGCGTCGGGCTCGGTGAGGCAGAAGCTGGCGAGCTTCGTGTCTTCGGTCAGCATGCCGAGGTACTTCTTCTTCGTCTCCTCGGAACCGCCGATGGTGACCGGGGCGGAAGCGAGGCCGTTGGCCATCAGCGAGGTGCCGATGCCCGAGCAGCCCCAGCCCATCTCCTCCTCGATCAGGCAGCCGGAGAGGTAGTCGAGGCCCGGTCCGCCGTAGGCCTCGGGGATGTGGGTGTTCATCAACCCGACCTCCCAGGCCTTGTCGATGATGTCCTGGGGCCAGGTGCCGTCCTTGTCGTACTCCCAGGCGACCCTGCGGATCTCTTTCTCCGCAAAGCTGTGGGCCAGCTCGCGCAGGTCTTTCTGCTCGTCGGTGAGGGTGAAGTCAACCACTGGTCGAGGCTCCTTCTTGTCGTTGCCTAAGCCTTCAAGATGCGGCCTCGCCGCACGGACGACGACCACCGATTGACTGGTCAGTCAACCAAGCGACAGGCTACCGGATAGCGGCAGGCGAGCGAGACCCCTAGTCTTGCCCCATGGTCTGCCCGGTTGCGCTGACCTATCTGCAGAGCGGCTACGTGTTGGCCGCGATCACCCTGTTCATCCTGCCGCTCGCCGCCTTCTGGTTCGCCAGCTCGGGCGCCGCCTGGAAAGAGCTGGGGAAAGGGCGCTTCGGGGTGATGCACTCGATGCCGCCGCCGCGCATGGCGCAGCCCTCCCCGGAGATCGACCTGGCGATCCAGGCGGCCGAGGCGCGGCAGATGATCGAGGCGAAGTCCTACCGCCGCTTACAGCGCGGCGAGGCGCCGCTCGATGTCGAGGCCGAGGTGGCGGCGCTGCTCGATCCGGAGCTGACGGAGTCCTCCGCCAAACGCGGCCTCGACGAGAAGCTGCGCGCCGAAGTGCGCGAGCTGGTCGTCGCCCGCAACGAACGGCGCATGCGCCGCGGCGAGGAGCCACTCGAGGTCGAGGCCGAGGTGGAGCGGCAGGTCGCCGATTTCATAGGATTGGGCAACTGATGGCCGGAGCCGCCGAGGAGAACCTCTACGAGGTCGAGGACCTGCTGATGCAGCCGGGGACCTACTTCAACCCCCAGACCGAGGTTCTGGTCGTGGTCGACGACTCGGTCTCACTCGACCAGGAGGTCTTCAACATGGAGGCCTACGAGGGCGCCGACTGGGTGCGGATCTCAGACGAGGTGCCGGTCGACGAAGACCGCCGCGACCAGGCGCTGGAGCGCTTCCAGACCAGCTACCACCCGGGCGCCCGCGACTCGGTCTCCGAGACCGCCCTCGAACAGGGCGACGAGGAGTACGACGAAGGCGAGGACGGCCAGGACCCCGGCCGCGAGGATCTGGCCGGAGACGCCGGCGGAGACGCCGAGTAGTGCTCGAAGCCGGCGCGGGCGCCCCCGATTTCACCCTGCCCGACCAGGACGGCAACGAGGTCAGCCTCGCGGGCCTGCGCGGCGAGACCGTCGTCCTCTACTTCTATCCCCGCGCCGACACGGTGAGCTATAATTGCAGTAATGGCAGCACGGGCCGCCGTCGGCATCATCCGAGTCTCTGAGCGCAAGCAGCGCGGCAAGAAACCAGGCCGCGAGGACTCCTTCGTCTCGCCGCACGACCAGCTCGCCCGAATCAAGGAGACCTGCGAGCGGCAGGGTCTGACTCTGAAGAGCACGGCAGACGAAATCGACGTTTCCGGCGGCAAGCCGCTGGAGGAGCGCCGCGGTCTACGGGAGGCGATCGAAGCGATCGAGGCCGGCAAGGCGAGCGTTCTGATCGTCGGCTACTTCGACCGCCTCGTCCGCAGCCTGCGCGTCCAGGGGGAAGTCGTCTCGCGGGTCGAGGCCGCAGGCGGTGAAGTCCTGGCGGTCGATTACGGCGCCGTCTCGGAAAAGACCGCGGCGCAGTGGCTGTCGGGGACGATGATGGGCGCCTTCGCCGAGTACTACCGCCGCTCGGTCGGGGAGCGCACCGCCGAGGCCCAGGCGAGCGCCGTCGCTCGCGGGGTCTGCCCCTTCCCCGATGTGCCGCCGGGGCTGGAGCCGGGCAGGGATGGACGGCTCGTCTCGACTGCCGAGGCGCCCTTCGTGATCAAGGCGTTCGAGATGCGAGCCGAAGGGGCGACGATCAAGGACATCCGCGCCTTCCTCGGCGAGCACGGAATCGAGCGCAGCTATCACGGCGTCCAATCCATGCTCTCCTCGCGCCTCTACCTCGGCGAGATCCACTTCGGCAAGTTGGTGAACACCGAGGCGCACGACGCGATCGTCGCCCGCGAGCTGTTCGACCGCGTGCAGCGAAACAAGGTCCCGCGCGGCCCGCGTCCAAAGTCCGACCGCCTGCTGGCCCGACTTGGGGTGCTGCACTGCGACGAGGGAGCGAGGATGGTGGTCGGCACGCAGAAACAGAACGGCCGCACCTACCCCTTCTATCGCTGCCCCCCGGTCGGGGACTGCAAGCATCGAATGACGATCAGCGCGGAGATGGTCGAGGACGCGGCGGTCGAGGCAACTCGGAGACGCCTCGCCGACGAGGAGGGCAGGGCGTCGACCGAGCAGGACGCGCGCGACGCGGTAGCGGCCCATGAGAAGGCACAGGCCGATCTCGATGCGGCGATCCGAGCCTTCGCCGGGGTCGAGGACGAGCAGGCGGCGCAGGAGCGGCTGACCGAACTTCGCGAGGCGCGCGACGCTGCCAGGGAGCGAGACGAACAGCTACGGGATGCCGGCTCGACGCTTACCGTGACGATGGCGGATTGGGATCGGCTCAGCCTTGAGGCTCAGCGCGGGCTTATTCGCGCCACGGTGGAGTCGGTGACGATCGCCGAGGGACGCGGGCGCGACCGAATCGCGGTCAAGCTGTTCGGCGAGTAGACGCCGAGCCTCAGCGTCGAGGATGCGACGCACCTCCCTGCGCACTTGACCCGGAAGATCGCCCGCGCCTGAGCTCATGGCTTGAACTCCCTGCCACCGACCACGGCCCCGTCGCCTTCCACCGAGGGCTCCCAAGCCGAAAGGTCCCTGCCGTCGCAGAAGTGGCAGCGGAAGGCGATGTCGTAGCGCGCGCGTTCGTAGCCCGCCCGCTCGGGGTCGGGATAGGCGATCTCCTCGCAAGAGCGGCAGAACCGCAGTGCCTTGCGGTCGATCTCCTCGAGGAAGTCCTCCGGCCCGTTGCGAAGGCGAGCGACAAGGCGCTGGGACTTCCAGCGACGGCGGACCCGCTCCTCGCGGGAGACGAGGTAGTCGGAGTGCAGGCGCTCCTGCTCGCTGCGGGACCGTTCGTCATCGGCAGCCTCGCGGCGCAGCCAGGAGACATCGGCTGCCGCCAGCAGCTCCCCCGCCCGGAGGGGACCGCGAGCCTTGCGCAGCGCCGGCCCCTCGCCGAAGCGCTGGGCCAGCTCCCCGATCTCTTCGAGCTGGCATGTCCGCTGATGCTCCGCGAGCCCGTCGAGGACGGGTTGCCGCTCGGCGCTCGGCTCGCCCTCGGCGAGCCGAAGATGTAGAGGGTCGGCGAACATCGCGCCTAGCGCCAACAGCGCCTGGCGCTCGGCTTCGGTCAGCTCCTCCTCTCGCTCCAGCGTGATCTCCAGCGCCCTGGCTACCAGAGGGCCAAGGCGACCGGCACCCCAGTCGCGATGACGCCACCTCCGCAGGTGCTCGCGGAGTGCGGCGGGGTCAGAACGCAGCCGCTCCCGCTCGGCGTCTTTCTCGCGTCGCTCTGCCTCCTCGCGCTGGCAGGCTTCGTCGTAAGGCCGCCGAGCGCAACGGAGGACCGCGAGGAGATCGCCGTTTTCGTCCTCACCCGCGAGCCACTCCGGCGCGACCAGCGAGCGGTCGATGTCCCGCGCCAGCCCGGTGGCGGCGACGAGCATCCGTTGCTGGTCAACCGCCCGCCCGCAGGTGGCGAGAAGCGAGCGCGCTCGCTTCTCGCTGGTGGTGATGAACAACAGCGGCGGGCAGTACTCGTTGCGCTGTCGCCAGCCTTCGAGCTTGGTGTATTCGCCGTAGCCCTCGGCCTTCGCCTTGAGCTGGCGGGCCGACATCGTCCCGAGGTCCAGCTCGACCAGGCCGAGCAGGATGCGCCCATCCGCCTCGGCGATCTGGATGCAGGCGTCGGGCGCCACGGCGTGCTCTTTGCCGTCATAGCCTCGGAACGCCTCCCGCGCTTCTGCCTCGCGCTCGAAGCCGGCGAGCCGTAGGCCATCCGGCAGCCCGGTCTTCAGTGCCACGTATAGCTCGCTGATCGCGGCCGCGTGTGCGAGGAACAGGGGATTTGGCTCGCGCCGCTCTCCCCCACGCGGCGGCGGTTCTCCTTCGGCAATCGCCTCGCCCTTCCGCGTCGGCCACAGATGATGCGGCGCCGATCCGCGTTCCCGATAGGGGCGAGTTCGCCCGACGAGGCCGAGCTTGGCGAGGCGGGCGGTTCGATAGCGAAGCGTTCGTGGCTGGATCTCGGGCGACATCAAACTGGCGAGCTGCGTCTGGGTCAGGACCCGGAGGAAGGAGAGGAGATCGAGGATGCGACGGTCCAGGTCGGAGAGCGCGGGGGTCCGAGCCGAGGAGCCAGCGCGGTTGGGGCGAGTGCCACCGGATGAGGAGCTACCGGCCATCACCGATCTCCGACTTGGGTGGTAGAGACTCGGGTGCGGCCGACCCGCCGCCATTCCGCGCCCTGATGCCGAATCCGCAGGCTTCGACCTTGCCAATCGGGTTGGGAGCGATTGGCAAGCTCGACAGGAACGCGCCGGGCTGCCAGGGCTCGGCTGCGGGCTCGGATTGCGGTGACTCGGCTCTCGACGAAAATAGGCATCTACCTATCTGTCGTTTGAGCCGACCAGATCCGGCATTTTTTCCAATGGAAAAGGGCTCCACCATGACTACAGAGGCCCGAGAGCCGAAAGTGGACACCGATTTCTTCTCGATCGACCTACGCTCCATCCCTATAACAGGGGCGCGAGCACGGAAACTGGACCCCCCTATGTGATGGCTGTGTGATGAATTCAGCCCCGGGACCGACCCTGACCGCAGGCTTTGCCATGATTTCTGCGATGAAGCAGCAGCTTCACATCAAAGTCAGCGGTGGCCTGGAGGGCGATTTCGTCGTCACCGAGGAGCGCGGCGGAGACGAGTTCGTCATCACCCGCGAGTCCGTGCCTTCGTTGAAGGGCATTCGTGAGCGCGCCGGCGCTCGCGAGGCGACCGACGAGGAGTTCGCTGCCTTCGAGGCCGACCATGGCCCGTTCCTCCCGCCTGACGGCGAGGGGTAAGACTTGGCCAAGGGGCGGACGCCCTCCCCTGCGGTCTTTGACGACGCCCTGTTCGATTTCGATGTCGAGCGGGCGAGCGATGCCGGCGCCGACGCCGCGCGGGCCGCGCGAAAGCGTTTTGAAGGAGAGGGGATTCCCCGCGACGAGCTGCGCCTCTGCGAAGCAGAGGGCGCCGAAGGCAACGAGCTACCGCATTGCCTCAAGGTCTACTTGCCGCCTCCGGCCGGGCGCTTCGGAATGGTGTTCCAAGTGGAGATCGTCGCCGGTCTTGGCCAGTTGCGCTACATCGCTTTCGGCGTCCGCCACCATCCCCGCGAGTCGAACGCCGAAAGCGTCTACGAGGTCGCCCACCGACGCCTTCGCGACTAGCCTTCGAGTCTCTCGGCGGCTTTGGCCAGTTCGGAGACCGGCACGCCGAGCGCTGTCGCGATGCCCCTGACCGTCTCCCAGGTGGGATTCGCTTCCCCGCGCTCGATCAGCGAAAGCGTGTTGGGCGCAACGCCAGCGCCTTGGCCCGCGCTCTCCAGGGTCTCGCCTCGCTTTTCGCGTAGCTCTCGAATGGCCTTGCCAAGAGCCGGCTGCGGATGCGGCGTCTGTCGCTCAGATTTCAAGATATATCTATAGAAGTTGCTAGGCTGTGGCCTAAACATAAGTGGGGCCGCGTGCTGGAACACCGGCCCCGTGGCGACCGGCATAGCTCTCACCAGGCCGGCCGCAGCGGGAACGGTATCGACGCGCCGGCTTCAAAAGCGGCGACCCGTCGCGTTGTAGCGCGAACGGGCCGCCTGACCACAAGGAAACGGTGCTTCCTCATGGCTAGAGATAACCCTATGGATCGCGGCGCGGCGGACGCGATCTCCCCCGCGAAGCAAGACGAGATCACGGAACGGGCCGTTCTCACCCAGATCCTGTTCCTTCATCCCGACCGGCTAACGATCCTCGAGCTCTCCTTGCAGATAGAAGGCGACAGCGAGAGCTTCGCGAAGAAAGACGCGGTCGAGCGAGCGGTACGGGAATTGAGCAGGGACGGCTTGCTCGCCTGCGACTGTCGACGGATCTGGCCCACCCGAGCAGCGCTTCGCTTCGAGGAGCTGCTCGGCGGCGTGCTCTGAATGGGACGTAGAACCCAGGCGCTCGACGGGCTCAGGCGGCGCTTTGGCGAGAACTTGATTCGCCTGCGCAACCGGGTCGATCTCTCCCAGGTCGAGACCGCCAAACGCTCCGGCTTGCACCTGACGGAGGTCAGCCTTCTGGAGAGAGGCCTGCGGCTCCCTCGGCTCGACACGATCGTCAAACTCGCAGGCGCGATCGAAGCCGAGCCGTGCGAGCTGCTGACCGGGATGGTTTGGCACGCCGGCCGCGTGCAGCGGGGCGAATGGGTGCGGCAGGACGCCTCCGCGTCGAAGGACTCTCAGCCGTCGAGGTCCCGCTGATGGCTTCTCCATTGGCCGTGAGATTCGGGCGCAACCTCTGGCGCCAGCGCCGTCGCGCCGACCTCAGCCAGCAGGAGCTGGCCGATCTGACCGGGTTGCACAGGGTGGGCATCGGCAAGATCGAGCGAGGCGAGCAGCTTCCACGGCTCGACACGATCTTGAAAGCGTCGGCCGGGGTCGGAGCCTCCCCGTGCGAGCTGATGGCCGGCCTGCGCTGGTATCCCGGCCGCGAGATCGAGGGCGCGTTCGATGTCGAGGACGATTCCGCCTCGTCGCCGTCCGGCGAACGGAAGGGGAAGGCGTGAGTTTCGGTCGCAAACAGCCTCTCCCGCCCTCCGACGAGCTGCGGGAAAGACTCGGCGCCAACGTGCGAAAGCACCGGAAGCGGCTCGGGATCAGCCAGGAGGAGTTCGCCTTCCGGGCCGAGATTCATCCCACCGCAGCCTCGACATTGGAGATCGGCCAAACGGTGCCCTATATCCACACCTTCATCCGCGTAGCGGGAGGGTTGGGGGTGACGACCGACGACCTCACCGCCGGCATTCTCTGGACGCCGCCCGAGACGATCGTCACGCCCGGTGGCTTCGAGGTGCCGGACGACCCCGAGCTCACAGCGGAGGTCGCCGCGCTTCGTGCGAAGGCGGCCCAAGGCAGAAAGCGCCGGAAATGATGAACAGGCCGATCCCATCCAGGGAATTGCCCTACGAGGCGAGGGCACGAATCGCGGACAATGTTTTCCTCTTGCGCAGGCGGGCGGGCTACTCGCAGGAAGCTCTCAGCAAATTGGCGATGGTCTCACCGGACCGGATCGGCAAGATCGAGAACGGCCGCGTTACCGGCAAGTTCGACGGCTACGTGAGGCTCGCCGGGGCGCTGTCTGTCCCGGTCCATGATCTTCTCGCGGGCGTGACTTGGACCCCGGCCAGCATCGAGATGGAGATTGACGCGACCTATGTGGTCGAGTTCAACGTAGAAGGCTCGTGATTTGCGGGCAGCGAGCGGGCTCAAGACGCCGACGCATCTTCTCGGCGGATTAGCCTCGATCCGCCATGAAATGCATCTTCTGTCAGCGGGAGGGCAAGCCCTCCCGCGAGCACCTGTGGCCCCGATGGGCTCAAGACCTCCTTGAACAAGAGGAGCGTAACCAGCGGATACCGCACTCCATCGAGCCGCACGATGCGCCTGCGAAGCGCTGGAATGCACCGCCGTTCACGGCGACCCTCAAGGACGTTTGCCGAGCGTGCAACCAAGGCTGGATGAGTCAGATCGAGGCGGAAGCGAAGAAGCACGCGGAGCCTCTGATCGAGGGAGAAGAGGGCGTGCTGATCGACCTGGATGCTCAATGGGCGATCTCACGCTGGGCCTACTTGAAGGTTCTGCTTTTTGAGCGGGTCGATACTCGTTATCGCCTACTTCCAGAGCGTCGGTATCGCGAGATGTATGAGTCCTCCCAAGGCGAGCCAACGCTACCGGCCAACATGAGCGTCTTCCTGGCCGCGCATGAAGGCCAGCGAGTCGGGCAGTACGCACATCGTCTTCTCGCCGACGCCAAGACCCGCGAGCCAGAACTATTCATCGGGACCATCACGATCAGGCACTTGGTCGTCCAAGTGATCGAGGACATCGCTGACGACGGAGAGGTCAAGACCTTCCAGCATGACCACCGTGTGGGTGGGCATGAAGCCCGCATCTGGCCATTTAGCAAGCCATTCGATTGGCCCACCGGCCTGGCGCTAACCGATGCCGGCCTTGAGATCTTCGGAGGACCTAAGCCTGGTGACCATTTTCAACGCGAAGACTGATTCGTGGGACCAAGCCTTGAGGCCCGGTCGATCGCCTCTCGAATAGTCACGCTCCCACGACATTTGCCGCGGCGCTGGCGCAAGCCCCAAGCACGAACAGGGCAATTCCCCACCACTGAAGCGCGGCTGACTTCGCGAACGCCTCCCGTTCTTTCTCTGCCTGGGTCTGAACTTGATTCCGAAACTCAGCCAGCGCGGCTTGCTGAGTCTCGGCTTCATTGCTGATTCGCTCGTCGAGTTCTTGGCGATGGCCGGCGACCTCGTTGTCCAACTGCTTGAAGTTCTCCTCCAGCACGCGAATCCTGTCCGCGACCTCGTCGCTTTCGGTCCCCATGCGAGCCGACATGCGTCCCGCCAGGCTTACAGTGCCGGTCAGGGCCGCTGACGCTTCGTGGGCGACAGTCTTTCCGCGCAGCCGTCGCCACCCGATCCTCACCCAGCCCCCAAAGGTCAGAAGAAACTGGAATGGACCCGCCGTACCAAGTTCGCGGCGTTGTGCGCGGATCAACTCGACCGCGACGAACATGAAGCCAAGGATCTCCAGGATCGCACCAAAGATCGCCAGCCATGCGGCCGGCCTGAGACCAAAAATGTCGAGAGTCGAAACGCACATGGAAATGAGTTCCCGCCTTTCGAGCAGACCATCGGCATGGGTCCACAACAACTAGGGTCTGGTCATGGCAAGCCTCAAGGATGAAGGTGATCGGGCATCGCCGTCCGAGCAGAACGAGCCGGACAAGCTCGACCTTACCCAATTCGCCTCGCTCGATGAAGCGATGGAGAAAGCTGAGCCTGGAGACCGGTATCTGGACATAGGCAAGCAGCTTCTGCCGTTTAGCCCAGGCGAAATGCCGATGAACTACACGACGTTGTTTTGGTTTTCGATGATTACCCGCAGCCAGGCACTTCACGGGGCAATCGCGCGTGAGATTCGTATGAGCAATCCCTATGCCGTGTTCCCACTCATCAGAGCGTTCGTTGAGGCGGTTGTTCTTGTCATCTATGTCAATGACCATCCCGCCTATGTGGATTTGCTGACTAGCAGGCCACGCGACCTCCCAAAGGATGGCCCGAAGCGAAAGAGCATTCAGGCCCTCATCAGCTATGCCTCTCAACACGCGCCTGGGTTGAAGAATGTCTATGCCGAGCTCTCAGAGGCCACGCACTTCGGCGCGATAGCTATGTGGACGCCGCACGCAATTGCGAACGAAGATGAGAGCTCCATGAAGACGACTTGGACGCACTATCCAAGGTGGCGCTCTGACGAAGAAGCGCTTATCGCTTGCGCTCAGATTCTTGAGCTGGCCAATGCGATGGAGGCTCTGCTCGGCCAGTTCTACACGCGCCATATACAACCGATGCGGCAACAGTCGGTCGCCGAGTAGGTAGGCTGGGCGCGCTGTGGTCCTCGCTGTCGCTGAAACGCCAGCCTGGCTACTGCTGGCCATACCGACGCTAACCGCCCTGCTGGGTTTCGTCGTTGGTCAACTCGTACCGGAGTTCCTCAAGCGCCGAGCGGCGGGCCGGGAAAGGTACGACGCGGCGATATCCGCCGTCAGCCGGGCATACGCTGCTCGCTTCGGCGTTGGTCTTGGAATTCCGATGGAGTGGTTGAAGTCACCCGACGCCGCGACTCACGCCGCGACGGAGAGTGAACTGTCCAAGGCCGGGATAGAGAGGTTCCTGGTGGCAAGCGCCGAGGCAAGGGCGGCGCTGGCGGCACTTCATCCGTGGTCACCGGATCTCCAGATCTACTGGGATGGCACCCTCTTGCAGGAGGAGCATTTCGACACATTGATTGGTCTCCTCTACGAACGGCGAAGGTCGCCCCTCAGGCGATACGGCGCCTCGCCTGTCCAAGGCTGACAAAAGCCCTACGGCAGACCGCTGCGCCGGGGCGGGAAATCGAGTCGTAACTCGAGGCTGCTCCTCGACCGCCGTCAGGAACAGCATCAACCCAACTTAGCCCTGCCTTCCCGCGATGGGCGGCCGAGCCACTTTCGGCGTCGCGGAAGCGTTGCCCGGGCCAATGAATTCTGGAACGACGCAAGCTGAGAGCGATAGGGAGTCAGCCGTTCGAATAGGGGCCCCATATTCATTTCCGAGTCTTGACGGATCGGCTCTCGTTGCCAGGCTTCGTGCGCCTCTTTTCCAACGACATTGCGAGCGGTCGCAACAAGCTCCTCGTAAGCATCCGCGATTTGAGGATGGCCGTCAGCAGCCAGCAGCACCTGGCAGGTCGAGATTTCCGCTTTGACCCCGGAAAAGTGATCGGAAAGACGGATGCGCTCGGCGCTGCGCTCCTCCGGCTCGCTGCGTCGGCGGCAGATCATGAATGGCATCTCTCCGTAGTCGACAACGGCAGCAAGCGCACGAGAGTGAAGCTCGCGTCGACGCTGCCGCTCAGTTCGATCACCGTTGATCCACAGCCCCACAGCAATGCCGAACAACCCGATCAACGCCCCAATTACAGCTCCTCCGACCGGTGCACTGATCGTGGCCAGGGACGTCATCGGCCTTGCCCCCGACACGTCGGGCACTTCGATTTTCGCGGATGGTCGCCGGCCATCTCTGTCTTTGGCCAAGGCTTGCCTGCCCGGCACTCAGCCTCACAGAACAGATGAATGCCGACATGCTCGGCAAGCGAAGGGATGCCGTCTCGGACAAGCCACCGTTCAGCCGCTGGTGCATTTGGATCCCACATGCAGAGCGAGTCGTCCCCCCAGCGGTGACGCAAACATGGCGGCCCATCGGCGTGGACAACCGGGTTGGCGCGATCGGGCGGAAAGCCAACCTTGACCTTCCGCTCCTCGGCTTGGCCCGGAACGCCTACGCAAAATCGATAGTGGACGGCTCCATCAAGGAACTCGCGCTCGATCCTCATTCCGCGCTTGCGCGCATCAGCTTCAAGCAGAAACTGCCCGGCGACGTCATTGGTGAGCTGCCCCGCCTGCTCGTAAACAGGGAGAACGATCTCGTTCATGCCCCGCCCGAACGGGTGGTCTTCGGCGCTCGCTCAGCACCCAGGACGCCAGCTACCGTACTCGCATCGCGAGCGCGAAGGCCCCAGTTCATCTGCCGCTTCTCTCGATCGAGGATGCCTTCGATCTCGGGACCGAAAAGCGCCTCCAAGTGAGCGCGGGCACCAGCCTTGGTATCTGCGCCTAGCGCACCCTCGACAATGTCTGCCATCTCGTTTAGGCGTAGGGAGGCCGCCTCCTGAGACACGCCCTCTGGGAGCTTGATCGGTTCAACCACCGCCGGGGCGGGGTCTTCCGTTAGCCGCAGGGAAATATCGGCCGCTGCGCCGCGCAGGAAGTCTCGGAACGTCACGCCGAGCTGACCGGTCTCCGTAATCAGCCCTAGGCCCAACGCGCTGAGATTCCATGAACACATGACGGCGACTCCGCCGTTCGCTGCGTCTCGCTTCACAGCACGCTTCGCCAGTCGCAGGGCGTGAGCCCGCAAAACCCGCAGGGCATCGGGATCGCGCTGCGTCATCAGTGCGGTGTGTAGCTCTGGGTCGGCAGGATCCCAACTGCCATGCCGCCGATTTGGGATCCAGATTCCGGGACCATCGGCACGATCCAGACCAACGATCAACTCGACGTAAGGATCGACGGGACCCCACTCGTCAATCTGAACAGTCTCACGACAGAGGAACTTGATTGCCCGGTTGCCTTCGAGATCAACCTCCGCACTCGGATAGTGGCGTCGTAGGCGAGGCAGCACGAAGTCTGAGAAGAGCCGAATGAAGGCCTCGGGTCCGCGATCCTCAGCGGCGTCTGGACCGAAGACGCGGAACTCCTCGAAACGGCGATTGACCTTGATTCCACAGTCGGCATCCTCAAGCGGGTTGTTAGTCGTTCCGTGCGCCACGCTCCCGGATGGGAAGCCAGCCCCATCGCGTGCCGCATCATGTTCTTCAGCAATCCGCAATACGAGGTTGCGGCGCCTCCTCGCCTCTTTGAGAACCTCGATCGGGACCGAGATCTCCTTGAGGATTTCGGTAAGGGCGGCGTTGGCCGCCGAAGTGGAACTGCTCGCAGCATGAGTGGACATCAGAACCTCCGAAACAAATGGTCTTTGCATGAGCCGAATCGGGAACCACCCGATTCCTCGTCTATGAAAGCGCAGCGGGTAGACGGAAAAAGACGACGACCCGCCACCCGGCTGGTGAGGCCGGGTACGGGCGGGTCGTCGGAGGCTCATCAAAGTTGCTGCAGGCAGATTTCTATCCAACGCCGCCGACGGAGATTCCAACCCCCTGGACGAAGGGTCGAAGCCCAGGCGCCTTGGGTAGCCTCCAGATGATGTTCCAACCCGGAGACCAGCCCCCCGACTTCGAGCTTCCCGACCAAAACGGCGATCCGGTCAAGCTCTCCGATCTCAAAGGCCAGACGGTCGTACTGTATTTTTACCCCCGCGCCGACACGGCGATCAACAGCACCGACTTGCCGTAGCGCCCAGCCTATGCGCTTGGTGCTGCGGCGGGATAGGGTACGAGTGGTGAGCCGTCGCATGATCGTTCTGGTACTTGGTCTTGCGTGGGCCGGGGACGGGAACGAATTTGCCTTCTCGGCAGGTGTGACCCGTGTCTTCAACGTGGCTCGGTGTCCGAGGCCGAAGCACGAGGCAGGGCCGATCTCATGTTGACCCGAACTGGGTGGGCACTAGTAGCCCTGCAGGCGGCGCTGGCGCTGCTACTCGCCTCCAGCGCGATGGCGGCAACCCGGTACGCGGCCCCGGGCGGGACCGGCAAGGACCCCTGCGCCAACCCGTCGCGCCCCTGCTCCGTGTACGAGGCGGCTGAGGACGGCGCCCCGGGGACGACGATCGCGGCCGGCGACGTGGTCGAACTCGCCCCCGGTACTTACTACGCGAGGGAAGAAGGCGAATTCGGATACATCCCGCCCGTGCAGCTTCCCGAAGGGGTGACTCTGCGCGGCGAACCGGGCAAGCCGCGGCCGGTCGTCGTCATGCCGGCGGACTCGTTCGCCGACAGCGCCTTCTACGTTCCAGCGGGGGCCGAAGTCGCCAATGTTGAAATCCGCAACCTGATGGACACGGCCCAGGCGATCAGCATTTCGGGAGGCACGATCGACGGGGTGATCGCGCGCTCAACGATCACCGGTGAACCCACCTGCGACTTCGACGAGGGGACTGTCCGCAGCAGTGCCTGCATCGCCTCTGGCGGGGGCCCGGCTATTGGCACCAACGTCGCCACCAAGGGAACGTTGAGCGGCGTGATCCGCAATAGCACCCTGGTCGCAACCGGCCCCGGCTCGGTCGGGATGGAGTTCATCTTCAGCGCCTTCAAGCGAGGCTTGACGGCGAACATCGACGTGGCCGGCACCCTGATCGCGGGCGAAGCGAGGGACGTAGTTGCGAAAGGCTGGCCGCTCGACAAAGGCCGCGGCGCCAGGGTGGACATCGACCTTCGGAGCTCGCGCTACGCAACGGTCGAATCTGAGGCGCGGGCAGGGGGCAGGGCCTTGGTCACCGCGCCGGGCACCAACGGCAATATCAGGGCGATTCCGTTGCTCGCCCGTGACAACCTGCACCAGCTGCCTGACTCACCCACCGTCGACAGGGGCACCGTCGACGGCGCCAGCGGCAACCTCGACGTCGACGAGCAACCGCGGACGATGGGCGTCGCGGCCGACATCGGCGCCGACGAGTTCGACCCCTTTGCCGCTCCCTGGGCCAACCTCGCGCCGGTCACGAAACTGCTGCACCCTGAAGTCACCGGCTTGCGCTGGACCAGTTTCTCCTTCGGCTCCAGCGACATCGGCTCCCACTTCGAATGCAAGCTGGATCGCCGGCCCTACCGAGCATGCGCATCCCCGCATTGGACGAAGGCGGGGCGGGGGAAGCATGTCTTCCGCGTCCGTGCAATCGATCCACAGGGCCTGGCCGACCCAACCCCAGCCACCTTCCGTTGGCGCATCCCGGCCCGATAGGCATCTCAGAAGAGGCCTCGGTGACCTTGAATTGAGCTAGCCTCCGCGCCGATGCTTCAGGCAGGCGACAAAGCCCCCGACTTCGAGCTGCCCGACCAAAACGGCGATCCGGTCAAGCTTTCCGATCTCAAGGACCAGACGGTCGTACTGTATTTTTATCCCCGCGCCGATACGCCGGGGTGCACGGCTCAGGCTTGCGGCGTGCGGGATCGCCGGGCCGAGTACGAGCGTGCCGGGGCACGGGTGATCGGCGTCTCCCCCGATGAGGTGGGAGCGGTGAAGAAGTTCGCCGACAAATTCGACCTCGGCTTCACGCTGCTCGCCGACGCCGACCACTCGGTCGCCGAGGCCTACGGCGCCTGGGTCGAGAAGTCGATGTACGGCAAGAAGTACATGGGCGTGCAGCGCGCCAGCTTCATCATCGATCCGGCGGGCAAGATCGCCCGCGTCTTCCCCAAGGTCTCTCCCAAGACGCACGACGACGTGGTGCTCAAGGCGCTCGCCGAGCTGGCTGCGGCCTGATCGCATTTTCGGACTTCGGGGGGTGAACTTTGCCTGCCAATGCCTTGATACTCGGTGAGCTGGCAGGTCGACTTTGATGATCGAGCAGTTGAGGACTTGAGCGGGTCAAGTCACGCGGTGATCGCGCTGCTGTCTTCAACGCCGTGGAGAAACTGCCGATCGGCTCGGCGTGTCCCAGCCTCGCATCGTCAAGCTCGAGTCCGGCGAACACAACCCAGGGATCGACACGATCATCAATGCGGTGAGGCGGCTGGGCATTGAGTTCGGGTCTCGGTGGTCGCGGCGTCAGTGACCTGAAAGCGACCCAGGCAGCTCACGCGTAGTAGAAGGCGATCCCGAAGACCACGTAGACGGCCAGCAGCTGGAAGCCCTCGAACCAGGTCGACTCGCCGTCCTGGGTGACGTAGTTGGCGATCAGCACGGCGAGGACGATGGCGCCGAGCTCGAAGCCGTTGAAGACCAGGGCCAGCGGGTGGGGGCCGATGAAGGTCGAGGCGAGGACGAGGACCGGGGCGACGAAGAGGGCGACCTGCGCGCTGGAGCCGATCGCGATGTTGACCGAGAGGTCCATCTTGTCTTTGAGCGCGACGAGCACGGCGACCCAGTGCTCGGCCGCGTTGCCGACGATCGCGACGACGATCACCCCGATGAAGAACTCCGAGAGGCCAACCGATTGCGAGGCTTCGCTGATCGAGCCGACCAGCACCTCCGACATCACGCCGACGAGGACGCCGGCGACGGCCAGCACCAGCACCGAGGTGCGCACCGACCAGCCCCGGGTCCCCTCGTCCTCGTACTCGGGGTTGAACAGGTCGCGGTGGGTCTTCAGCGAGAAGAAGAGTCCGGCGACGTAGGTGACGATCAACACGGCGGCGACGGCCAGCGAGAGGTGCTCGACGGTCGTTCCGTAGTCGACGATCTCGCTGCCGGGCCCCGGCAGGCCCTTGCCCTCGACCAGCTCGAAGATCGCCGGCATGATCAGCGCCGCGGCGGCGAGCAGCAGCATCGAGGTCTGGATGCTGGCGCTGGTCCGGCTGAAGACCTGCTTCTCGCGCTTCCAGCCGCCGGCCAGCATCGCCGCGCCGAGCACGAGCAGGATGTTGCCGATGATCGAGCCGACGATCGAGGCCTTGACCACCTCGTGCAGGCCCTGGCCGAGCGCGAAGAGGGCGATGATCAGCTCCGGCGCGTTGCCGAAGGTGACGTTGAGCAGGCCGCCGATCCCCGGCCCGGAGCGGGCCGCAAGCTCCTCCGTCGCGAGGCCCATCAGCGCCGCCGTGGGCACTATCCCGAGCGCCGCGGTGGCGAAGACCAGCCCGGCGGAGGCGCCCGCCAGGTCGAGCGCCACCGCCACCGGGATCAGCGGCGTCAGCAGATAAGGCCAGCCATACGGGGTGCGCAGGAACGCGGCTACTGGAGCAACCCCGTGCAGTTCTGGATGTCGACCGGGGTGGCCGCTTCTTTGAGGCAGTTCAGGTAGGCCTGCTGGCCGCCGCCCGAGCTGCCGCTCTGGCCACCGTTGCCGCCCGACCCTCCGCCGGAGCCTTTGGCGATCCCTTCGAGCAGCCCGCCGATGCCGCTGATGCCGTTGCCGCCCTGCAGCAGGCCGAGCAATTCGATCGGGTTGATATGCAGCTTGATGAAGAGCGCGGAGAGCGGCTTGGACTTGGCCGGCGCGGAAATCGTCTGTTCTTCGTTGACCCCGGTCAGCTTCAGGTCGAATTCGATCTCGGCCTTCTTGATGCCCCTGCTGCTCTTGCCCGGGGGAGGTTCGACCGTCGCCTGCGCGGCGATCCGGCGCACGATGTGGTCGTCGCCGATGTAGAGGTCGACGTGCCCCGACTTGACCGATTTGTCGATCGTGCTCTTCGCCTTTTCCAGTTCGGCGGCCGAGGGCAGGGCGCCCGTCGCTTCCAGCTGTTCGCCGCAGGCCGGGTCTTCGGTCAGCTTGGTGAGCGAGTCGAGCGCCCCGGACGGGTTGAGGTCACCGCTGATCTTGGTCGACGACGTGCCGTCGACTTCGGCGCTGCCTTCGTTCTTCAGGTTGTCGACGAAGCTGGCCACTTCGAGTTCGGCGGCCGCTTCCTGGCAGGCCGTGACTTCGCTCGACTTTTCGCTGCCTCCCTGCCCCTTGGAAAGCGACTTCACGTAGTTGTAGGTGGTCGGGTCGACCTTGTACTCGACGCCTTCGTACATCACGAAGGCCCGGTTGCCGCTGAGCAAGGTCAGCCCGCCGTCGAAGTCGATCGGTTCGCCGCCGAGCTTGCCCTTAGCCGCGGCCGTCATCGCGAGTTCCGGCAGTTCGGCGCCTTCTTCGCTCTGGAAGGGGCCCGACAGGCTGACCGCGAGGTGGCCGCTCTTTTCGCCGCTGGTGTCGACGCCGACCGACATGTCGATCTGGCCGCTATCGACTCCCTGCAGGGTCGCTTCGTTGACGATCGTCTGCGGGTCGCTGCTGCTGCCACCGCCGCAGGCGGCCAGCGCCGATGCGAGCGCGACCAGCGCGAGGAAGAGGGTGAGGATGCGGGATCTGCTCAAGGCGGTGCGGCCTCCTGCGGGTTGGGTTGGGCGGTAGGCGTAAAGCTAGCGCGTGGGGGGCGGCTCCTGGCCCCAGGACCGCATTCCGATTTCGATCGCGTCGATCACGGTGCGGACCACCGCGACGCGGGCGTAGCGCTTCGACTCGGCCGCGATCAGGTGCCAGGGCGCCCGCGGCTCGTCGGTGCGGGCGACCATGTCCTCGATCGCCTGCTCGTACTCGACCCGCTTGCCGCGGTTCTCCCAATCGTCATCGGTCAGCTTCCAGGCCTTGAGCGGGTCGTCCGCCCGCCGCTCGAACCGCTTCAGCTGCTCGGCCTCGGAGATGTGCAGCCAGAGCTTGACGATGATCGTCCCCTCGTCGGCGAGGCTGCGCTCGAAGCTGTTGATCTCGTCGTAGGCGCGCAGCCACTGCTCGCGGCTGGCGAAGCCGTCAACGCGCTCGACCATCACCCGGCCGTACCAGGAACGGTCGAAGACCGCCATCCCGCCCCAGCCGGGCAGAACCGACCAGAAGCGCCAGAGGAAGTGGTGGCGCTTCTCGTCGTGGGTGGGAGCGGCGAACTGCACGACGTGCACGTGGCGCGGGTCGAGCGGCGCCACCAGGCGCTTGATCGAGCCCCCCTTGCCGGAGGCGTCCCAGCCCTCGAAGAGGACGAGCACCGGCGGCCCGATCCCCTGAGAGCCGACCAGGCCGCCGAGGATCAGCCGCAGCTCGGTCAGCCGTTCCCAGGCGGTGCTCAGCTCGCGCTCCTCCTCCCGCCGGGTGAGGGAAAGCGAGAGGTCGACCTGCTCGAGCCGTCCCATAGGTGACCTCGATCCTAGCCCCAGCCGGGGACCGCGTTAACGCAGAGTTTCCAGCTCGCGCGGGCCGACTTCCGGCGCTTCGATCTGGCGCGGCGGTTCGTCGGCGATGTTCAGCGCCAGGGGGAAGAGCAGGGCGCCGAGGAAGATCAGGATCACTCCGGCGGCGACCAGCCAGCGCGCCGCGCTGAGGTGGCCGAGGATGCCGATCGCGAAGCCGATCAGGATCAGCGCCATGTAAGGGCCGAAGCTATGCGGCAGGACGGAGGCGAGCGGCGGGACGAGGTCGAGCACGAACCGGGATTATCATCGCCCCCATGGCCGATGGCTCCGTCGCAGAGGTGAAGGACGCGCTCGCCGGGGTCGGCTACCTCGCCGACGAGTCCGCGGCGCTGGTCTCCTTCCTCGCCCAGCGACTGGGCAAGCCGGTCCTGGTCGAGGGCCCGGCCGGGGTCGGCAAGACCGAGCTGGCCAAGGCGCTCTCGCGGGCGACCGGCCGCGAGCTGATCCGCCTGCAGTGCTACGAGGGGCTCGACGAGGCGAAGGCGCTGTACGAGTGGAACTACCGCAAGCAACTGCTGCGCATCCAGGCCGGCGGCGAGGACGGCTGGGAGGACGTCCACGGCGACATCTTCAGCGAGGAGTTCCTGCTCGAGCGGCCGCTGATGCAGGCGATCGCCAGCCCCGAGCCGGTCGTCCTGCTGATCGACGAGATCGACAAGACCGACCAGGAGTTCGAGGCGATGCTGCTCGAGCTGCTCTCCGACTTCCAGATCACGATCCCCGAGCTGGGCCAGGTCTCGGCGACGACGATGCCAATCGTGATCCTCACCTCGAACAACTCGCGCGAGCTGACCGAGGCGCTGAAGCGCCGCTGCCTCTACCTCTGGCTCGACTACCCGGAGATCGAGCGCGAGCTGGAGATCGTCCGCCTGCACGCCCCCGACCTGCCAGAAGCGCTGGGCCGCCGCCTGGTCGAGGTGGTGCGGATGATCCGCGCCCTGGACCTGAAGAAGCCGCCCTCGATCGCCGAGTCGATCGACTGGGCGCGTACCCTGCTGCTGATGGGCGCCGAGGACATCGACCGCGAGACCTTCGAGAACTCGATGTCGATCATCGTCAAGCACCGCACGGACATCGAGCTGGTCGCGGAGCGCGTCGGGGTGAAGCTTGCCGACCCCATACGGACCGAAGGCTGAGGCCGGGCCGCCCGGCCTGGCGGCGAAGCTGCTCAGCTTTTGCGAGGAGCTGCGCAGCGAGGGGGTCGCGGTGGGGACGTCGGAGATCCTCGACGCCTTCGCGGCGCTCGACGAAGTCGCCTGGACGTCGCGCGATGACTTCCGCGAGGCGCTGGCGGCGACGATCGCCAAGTCCCAGGAGGACCGGCGGGTCTTCGAGCTGCTCTTCGAGCGCTGGTTCTTCCGCAGCGCCGAGGCGGAGGCGATCGAGCGCGGGGTCGAGGAGCGCGACCGCCGCCACGAGGGCGGCGAGCGGCTCGACCTGGAGGAGCTGCAGGAGCAGATCCGCCAGGCGATCATCGAGGGCAACGACGGCGAGATGCGCGACCTGGCGCGGCTGGCGATCTCGGCCTTCGGCCGCCAGGGCGAGGGCTCGGGCGTGGTCGGCGTCGACGTGCAGCGCATCCGCCGCACGCTCGGCCTCTCGGCCGGCCAGCAGCCGCCGGCGCAGGACGGCGCCGCCGAGCTGCCGCCGATCGACCGCGACCAGCTGAACGCCTTCGAGCGCCACCTGCGCCGCGAGCTGGAGCGCGACCTGATCGAGCGCACCTCCACCCTGCCGCCCTCGCGGCCGCTGGCCGAGCTCGACCGGGCGCTGCCGACCAGCCCGACCCAGGACCTGGCCGCCGTGCACCGCGCCGTCTCGCAGATGAAGCGCCGCCTGGCGACGCTCGGCCACGAGCAGCGCGGCCGCCGCAAGGGCCAGACGGTCGACGTGCGGCGCACGATGCGCGCCTCGCTGGAGACCGGCGGCGTGCCGATGCACCTGCGCTACCGCCCGAAGCGCCCACGGCGGCCGGAGATCTACGTGCTCTGCGACGTCTCCACCTCGGTCACCTCGGCCAGCGTCTTCTTCCTCTCGGTGCTGCACGCCCTGCACGACTCGTTCCGCAAGCTGCGCAGCTTCGTCTTCATCGAGCGGATCTCCGAGGTGACCGAGGTCTTCGAGCACGAGCGCGACTTCCGCGCGATCGCCCAGCGGATCTCCAGCGAGGGCGGCGTCGCCGACGTCTCCGGCTACACCGACTACGGCCGGGTCTGGCTCGAGTTCCTCACCGAGATCTCCGACGACCTCGACCCGCGCTCGACCGTGATCGTGCTCGGCGACGCGCGCACCAACGGCCGCGAACCGCACGCCGAGGTCTTCGCCCAAATCTCCGAGCGAGCCGGGCGCCTCTTCTGGCTCAACCCCGAGCCGCGCCTCTACTGGAACTACGGCGACTCGGTGATGGCCGCCTACGAGCGCCACTGCGACGGTGCCTTCGAGTGCTGGACCACCCGCCACCTGGAGAACTTCGTCAACGTCGTCGCAGGAGGAATCCCGGCCGAGAGCTAGTAGTCATCGTCACAACCTGCGAAAGGGGAGAGATGCCACCGTCCTATCCAGTCAACTTCTCGGTCGACTACCCGGAGCGCGAGCTGAACCGGGTCTCGACCTTCTTCCGGATCTTCACCGTGGTCCCGATCGCGATCCTGGTCGCGCTGCTGCCGGGCGGCGAGCTCGCCACCGGGCAGTACGGCGGCAGCACCTGGGGCGCCTCGCTCGCGGCGGGGAGCCTGATCTTCGCGCCGATCGTGCTGATGCTGCTGATCAAGAAGAAGTACCCGCGCTGGTGGTTCGACTGGAACATCGAACTGCTGCGCCTCGCCAACCGGATCGGCGTCTACGTGGCCCTGATGGACGACGAGTACCCCTCGACCGACGAGCAGCAGGCGGTCCACCTCGACTTCGCCTACCCCGACGGCGAGCAGCTCTCGCGCGGGTTGCCACTGGTCAAGTGGCTGCTCGCCATCCCCCACTACATCGTCCTCTTCTTCCTCTACATCGGCGTCTTCTTCGCCGTGATCGGGGCCTGGTTCGCGATCCTCTTCACCGGCCGCTACCCGCGCGGCATCTTCAGCTTCGTTGAGGGCACGCTGCGCTGGCACAACCGCGTGGTCGGCTACGCCTTCAGCCTGGTGACCGACGAGTACCCGCCGTTCCAGCTGTCGCCCTAACGGGGCGCCCAGGCGTCGGGGGAGGCGGCCAGCGCCTCCACCGACGCCGGCAGCTGGCCGCTGATCAGGTCGGCCAGGGTGACGTGCTCGACCACGGCCCGCAGGTTGGCGCGCACCGCGATCCAGACCTCCTGCAGGTGCTCGGCGTTGCCGCGGTACTCGATCGACTCCGGCGGAGCCGACTGGACGTGGGCGATCGGGCCCTCCACCGCACGCACCACGTCGGCGATCGTCACCTCGTCGGCGGGGCGCGCCAGCCAATAGCCGCCCTTGGCGCCGCGCCGCGCTCGCACGATCCCGGCGTGCTTCAGCTCGAGCAGGATGTGCTCGAGGAACTGCAGGGGAATGTCCTGCGCCTCCGCCAGCCTCTCCCCCTTGACGGGACCGTCGTCGGCGGCGGCAAGCTCCGCCGCGGCTCGCACCGCGTAGTCAGCCTTGGCCGAGACGCGCATCAGACGGAGTTAATCAGGGACCTCAGCCGGCCGTCTCGAGCGCCGGCTCGGCGGCTTCGCGCTCGCGGCGGCGGTGCAGGACGCGCGGCGCGGCGAGGATCGCGCCGAGGCCGAGGGCCGCAACCGCCGCGGCGATCGGCCAGACCGTCGGGTCGCCCTTCTGAATCGTGACGATTCCCGAGCCGACCAGCACGACGCCGAGCGCCGTGCGGATGAAGCCCTGCGGCGCCTTGCCGGAGAGGGCGGCGCCGATCACCACCCCGGGAATCGAGCCGAGCAGGATGTTGCCGGCAAGGGTGAAGTCGACGTTGCCGCCGACCCAGTGAGCGATCCCCGCGGCCCAGAGCAGGACCGCGGCGTGCACCACGTCGGTGCCGACCACCCTCTTCGGCGCCAGGCGGTAGACGGCGATCAGCAGGATCGCGATCACCGTGCCCGAGCCGGCCGAGGTGATGCCGATCACGAACCCGGTCGTCGCCCCGATCAGGACCGCCGCCACCTTGTGCCGCCGCTCGACCTCGAAGCGGTCGCGCTCCTGGACGAGGTCGCGCAGGATCAGGGCGCGGGCAAGGGTGACGACGCCGACCATCAGCAGGGTGCCGCCGAGCACCGCGTAGACGAGCGAGTTGAGCCTTTCTTCGCCGATGTGGGTCTGCAGCACCGAGACGATCGCGACACCGGTCACCGCTGCCGGCACGCTACCCAGCGAGAGCCACCTGACGAGCTCCATGTTCACGGTCTTCATCCGCAGGTGGCGCCAGCCGCCGACCGTCTTGGTGACCGCCGAGTAGAAGATGTCGGTGCCGATCGCGGTGGTCGGCTGGATGCCGAAGATCAGGATCAGCAGCGGCGTCATCAGCGAGCCGCCGCCCATGCCGGTCATGCCGACGAGTACGCCGATGCCTAGCCCGAAGGCGATGATCGCTGGGTCCATGATGAGCTCGTGCTGGGGTTAATCGACTTTCCTGACCTCTTTGGTCAGGAGTGAGAGTGCGGCAGGATACCGAAGATGGCCGCGAAAGCCAAGGAATTCGCCGCCGCGGCCCCATCGCCTGCCTCGGTCGAGGAGCCAGGGACGAGCGTCTCAATCCGCGACCTGGGCCACTCCTACGGCGAGCTGCGCACGATCGAGCGGCTCGACCTCGAGGTTCCGGCCCATACCGCGCTCGGCCTGGTCGGCCCCTCGGGCTGCGGCAAGTCGACTCTGCTCGAGCTGATCGCCGGCCTGCAGGAGCCCGGCCGGGGATCGGTTGCGCTCGGCGACGCGGCGGACGCGGCCGGTCGCCTCTCCCGCTGCGCCTTCATGCCCCAGCGCGACCTGCTCCTCCCCTGGCTCTCGGCGATCGACAACGCGGCCCTGGCGCTGCGCAACCGCGGCGTGCGGCGCGCCGCGGCCCGGCGCCAGGCGAGCGAGCTGTTCGAGCGCTTCGGCCTCGCCGGGTTCGAGCGGGCGCGGCCGGCGGAGCTCTCGGGCGGAATGCGCCAGCGGGTCGCCTTCCTGCGCACGCTGATCGCCGGCAAGCCGGTGCTCGCCCTGGACGAGCCGTTCGCCTCGCTCGACGCGATCACCCGCGCCGAGATGCAGCAGTGGCTGGCCGGCGCGCTGCGCGCCGAGCCGCGCACCGCCGTCCTCGTCAGCCACGACATCGAGGAGGCGCTCTACCTCTGCGACCGCGTCGTCGTGCTCTCGGCGCGGCCGGCGCGAACGGTGGCGGAGCTGGCGGCGCCGGCGCCGCGCGCCGCCGAACGCGACGAGGCGGTCACCGACCCGGCCTTCATAGCCGCGCGCGAGCGGGCGATGCACGCCCTGCGGGAGGGAGCGCGATGAGGCGCTGGTTGCTGCCGATCGCGCTGATTGCCGCGCTGGCCGGCGCCTGGCAGCTGGCGGCATCGAGCGGCCTACTCGCGGAAACCCTCAGCGTCGAATCGTTTCTCGTTCCCTCGCCGGCGGAAATCGCTTCGGCACTCTGGGACAACCGCTCGCTGCTGGCCGAAAACTCCTGGGTGACGCTGCGGGAGATCGTCCTCGGCTTCCTGATCGGCGTCGCGGCGGGGGCCGGGTTCGCCGTCCTGCTGCGCTGCTCGGCAACGCTGCGGCGAGCCTTCTATCCGCTGATGGTCGCCTCGCAGGCGATCCCGATTCCGGTGATCGCACCGATCCTGATCGTCTGGTTCGGCTTTGGGATCGGCCCCAAGCTGGTGGTCGTCGCGCTGATCTGCTTCTTCCCGGTCGCCGTCAACGCGACCGATGGCCTGCGCTCGGTCGACCCCGAGGCAACCAAGATGATGCGCAGCCTCGACGCCTCGCGCTGGCAATTGCTGCGCCGGGTCGAAGCCCCCACCGCTCTGCCCTACGCCTTCAGCGGCGCCAAGATCGCGGCGACGATCGCGCCGATCGCGGCAATCTTCGGCGAGTGGGTCGGAGCGGACTCGGGACTGGGCGTCCTGCTGCGCGAAGACAACGCCAACCTGCACACCGCCCGGCTCTTCGCCGCGACCGTCGTCCTGACCGCGATCGCTCTCGCCCTCTACGGCCTGCTTGCCCTCGCCGAGCGTCGGATCGTCACTTGGCGATAGAACTCCCCCGATGAAGCGCTCTCCGATCCCGGCGCTCGCCCTCGCCGTGGCCCTGCTCGCGCTGACCCTCGGGCTCGCCGCCTGCGGCGAGAAGAGCGAGGAAGTCAGCGGCGAAACGCAGCCGCTCAGCCTGACGCTCGACTTCTACCCCAACCCCGACCACGCCGGGATCTACATGGCGCAGAAGCTCGGCTACTTCAAAGAAGCGGGGCTCACCGTCAGCATCCACACGCCGGCCGACGCGTCGGCGCCGATCAAGCTGCTCGCCGCGGGCCGCACCGACCTGGCGATCTCCTATGAGCCGGAAGTCCTGCTCGCCCGCGAACAGGGCCTCGACGTGCGCGCCGTCGCCGCCCTGGTCAACCGGCCGCTGACCTCGATGATCTGGCTGAAGAAGTCGGGGATAAAGGGCGTCGCCGACCTGCGCGGCAAGACGATCGCCACCGCCGGCATCCCCTACCAGAACGCCTACCTGAAGACGATCCTCGCCCGCGCCAAGCTCACCCCGTCCGACGTCAACTCGGTCAACGTCGGCTTCGGCCTGCTGCCGGCGATCGTCGGCGGCAAGGCCCAGGCGATGCTCGGCGGCTTCCTCAACGTCGAGGGGGTCGACCTGCGCCTGCGCGGCAAGGAACCGGTGGTGACGCCGGTCGACGAGCTCGGCGTCCCGACCTATGACGAGCTGGTCCTCGCCGCCCGCGGCAAGAGCCTCGAAGAAGACCCCGAGCCGATCCGGCTCTTCATCGCCGCCCTGGCGCGCGGCACGGCGGCGGCGGCGGCCAACCCGAAGGCGACGACGAAGGCGCTGCTGGAAGCGAACCCGGACCTCGAACCGAAACTGACCCGGGCCGAGGTGGCGGCGACCCTGCCGCTGCTCGACCCGGCGCTCCACGGCCATCCCTACGGCTACATGGACCCGGGCCAGTGGCGCGAATTCATCGGCTGGATGCGCGACGAAGAGCTGATCTCGGCCCTGCCGGCGCCCGGCGAAGCGCTCAGCGACGCCTACCTGCCGGGCGAGATCCCCGAATAGAGCGAGACGCCTTCGCCGAGCAGGGTGGAGATCCGCTCCGGCGGCAGCGCCCGCGAGAAGAGGTGGCCCTGAGCGAGGTCGCAGCCGAGCCGGCTCAGCTCCGACATCTGCGCCTCGTTCTCGACCCCCTCGGCGATCACGTCGAGGGAGAGCGCGCGGGCCATGCCGATGATCGCCTCGACGATCGCCGTGCGCTCCTGTTCCACCCCCAGGGCGTCGATGAAGGAGCGGTCGATCTTCAGCCCGTCGAAGGGGAAGCGGTTGAGGTAGGCAAGCGAGGAGTAGCCGGTGCCGAAATCGTCGAGCACCAGGCCGACGCCGATCTCGCTGAGCGCCTCGAGGGTGCCGACCGCGGTCGCCGACTCCTCGACCAGGACGCTCTCGGTGACCTCGAGCCGCAGGTGGACCGGATCGAGGCCGCTGGCACCGAGGATCTCGGCGACGTTGGCGGGGAGCTCGCGGTGGGTCACCTGGCGCGCGGAGAGGTTGACCGAGACGTCGAAGGGGCGCTCGTCGGGGCGCAGCTGGTGCCACTCGAGGACCTGCCGGCAGGCGCATTCCAGCGCCCAGCGACCGATCGGCTCGATCAGCCCGCTGTCCTCGGCGACCGAGACGAAGTCGCCGGGGTCGAGCAGGCCGCGCTGGGGGTGGCGCCAGCGAACCAGCGCCTCGAAGCCGGTGATCTCGCAGCTGCGCATGGCGACCAGCGGCTGGTAGTGCAGCTCCAGCTCGCGGCGCTCGAGCGCGCCGCGCAGCTCGCGCTCGACCTCGAGGCGGCGCAGCGCCCCGGCTCGCATCTCGGCGTCGAACAGCTCGCAGCGAGCGCGGCCGCGCTCCTTGGCCCGGTACATCGCCGCGTCGGCGTCGCGGATCAGCATGTCGGCGTCGATCGGATCGCGGGCGTCCGGCTGGGCGACGGCGATGCCGATGCTGGCGCTGACGAAGTGGTCGACGCCCCCCATCGGGTAGGGCTCGGCGAAAGCGGACGCGATCCGGTCGGCGATCGCGATCGCCTCGGCCTCGTCGGCGAGGCGGTCGACGAGGATGCCGAACTCGTCGCCGCCGAAGCGAGCGACGATGTCGCCGGGCCGCAGGTGGGCGCGCAGGCGCGGGGCGACCGCGCGCAGCAGCTCGTCGCCGGCGTGGTGGCCCATGCTGTCGTTGATCAGCTTGAAGTTGTCGAGGTCGAGGAAGAGGATCCCGACCGGCGAGCCGGAGACCGTGCTGCGGCGCAGCGCATCGCTGAGCGAGTCGATGAAGCTCAGCCGGTTGGGCAGCCCGGTGAGCGGGTCGTGCAGGACGCGGTGGCGCAGCGCCTGGTCGGAGGCGTGGCGCTCGATCGCGTCGGCGAGCACGTTGGCCGAAGCCTGGACGAAGTGGACGTCCTGCGGCGTGAAGCGGTTGGCCTCCAGCGAGTGGACGTCGAGCACGCCGAAGGGCTGCTGCTTGCCGTCGATCACCACGGCGAGGCTGCTGCGCACCCCCATCACGCGCAGCGCCGGCGGCATCGAGAAGCGCCGCTCGCTCGCCCAGTCGTCGACGATCACGTGAAGGCGCGAGTCGAGCGCCGCGCCGGCGTGCGAGTCGCGGGCCGCCGAGGCGCGCTCGGAGCCGGCCACCAGCTGCTCCAGCCCGGCGCGCAGGCCGAGCCGGCGACCGTCGCGGCCGATCTCCCAGATGCAGGCCGCGTCGACGCCCTCGATCTCGGTCATCAGCGTGGTCGCCTCGAGCATCAGCTGGCCGGGGTCGCCGTCCTTCAGCGCCCGGCCACCAAGCCGGGCCACCGCTGCCTGCTGCGCCGCGGCGCGCTGCAGCTCCTGCTCGGCGCTCTTGCGCTCGGTGATGTCGTAGAGGACGCCGTGCCATACGGGAGTCCCGGTTTCGTCGGGCTCGAGCACCGCCTCGTCGAGAATCCAGACCGTGCGCCCGTCGCGGGTCACCATCCGGTAGTCGACCGGGGGCGGGTTGCGATTGCCGATCGTCTTGCGCGTCTCCTGCGCGAGGGCGCGCTCGCGGTCGTCCGGGTGCAGCAGCTTGGCCCAGAGCTCGGGATCGGCCAGCCATTCCTCGGGCGTGTAGCCGAGGATTTCCTCGACCTGGGGGCTGACGTAGCGCCAGCGCCCGTGCTCGCCGAGCTCGGACGCGTAGACGATCGCCGGCAACCGCTCGACCAGCCGCCGGTAGTCCTCGCCCCCGGCGGAGATCTGGTCGAGGAACTCGGTGACCCGCTTCTCGGGCCAGCTCCCTGCCGACGACTGCGTCATGCCTGGCTTATCGGCGGAAGCCAGGCACGCTTGAGCGGGGATCGCGATCGGCCGACGGCCGGGTCGAGGCAGGCCTGATTCGCGAGACGAAATATCCCTCCGAGACATCGGAGGGCGCGGGGGAGGCCGAGCGCATCCGGCTCTCCCCCACGAACGGCCAACAGCCGCCTATGGACCGCTGACTTTGCCAGCTTTGGCGCAGACGGCAAACGCCTGGGCGAACTTGGTGCTGCCGGTCGTGTTATCGCTCAATTCGAGATTTCCGCGGAGAAGCCGGGTGACGCCAGCGTCACGTTTTCGCGGCCGGGGAAGTCGCCGACCAGCGAACCGGACCAGGTCCCCTTTTCGCCGCGCGTACGGGTGAACGTGGCGGACCCTTCGAACGGCCTGGAGGGAGAAATGGTCGCGGACGTGATCGTGCCCCCTTCTTCGGTCAAGGCGAAGGCATCGACCTTGTCGCTCACGGTATTGAGCGGACCACTGACAGCCTGCGGCCGTGGACCTCGACGACCGAGGCGCCGAATACCGCGCCGCCCAGGTTCCGGTGGGCCAGCGACTCGATCCGAAAGCCCGTAACGAAGGTGGCCGCATTTTCAGAGCTGGCCTCGAGGATCGTGAAGTGGACACCGCCTTCCGAGCCGCCTTCAGCTTCGCGCTTGCAAGTCTCCTTCAGGGTTCTGACGATCTTGCCCCTGGCCCGGGTCGCGTGCGCCATCGTGTATCCCTGCTCGCCGACGAATTCGACCTTCCCGACCCAGGTCCCCGAATCAACGTATTCACCCTTCCCGTGGCAGCTCCGGTCATGCAGCGGCGCCAACCGCGGGCCGTGGTCGGACCGGAACCGCATCGACACCTTGCCGAGCTTCCCGAACCGAGCCTCGATCGCCGTCGGAGAGCCTTTCCGAGGTGTCGTATAGGTGGCCGAAGAGCTACGGTGGCTGGCGGCGAGGGACACCACGCCACTACTGGCACTCACGGCGATCAAGTAACCCTTCGAGCCTTTGACGCTGAATTCCATCGTCCGGCTTGGCTGGATCACGAAGTTGCCACCCTTCGCCATCGACTCCAGCGGAAATGCCGCCAAGATCGCAATAAACACCACGATTCCCACTGTCATACGGCACGATTGTCTTTTCATGACCGACAAGCGTATACATTTTGCACACCGAAACGAGTTGTATTATTCACCGCATGTGGCTCTGGGTAGGGATGCTGCCGTGACGCGACGGCAGCCCTGGCGGACGCGGCTCGGCCTGGTTGGCTGCGCCCTGGTCCTTTTCCCGCTCGCCGTTGCGGTTGGCGCAAGGGCCGAGCCCGGATACAAAGTTCATCCAGGCGGCTTCAAGCTGATCCTTCCGCTGAGACACCGGGGAAAGTACGTGGTCTCAGTGTCAGCCAGCGAACGACAACGCGTCCAGTTCAAGCTGGAGGGTCCCTCTTCAGCGGTCGAATACTCGACGCAGGGCCGCGTGAGCCGCCGCCGCATCGAAGCCACCTTCGGCGCCCACGGCCGGATCGACGTCAGGTTGCATCTGACCCACTATCCGCCAGGCCCCCCACGCAGGGGACGCTGCCGGGGACGCGGTCCCCGTTACCAGGATGGAAGCTATAGCGGCACAGTCGACATCGAACACGATGGAGTGGTGCCTGAAGTCTCCAAGAAGCGAGGTCATGTCTACTTCACGCGCTATTTCAGGCAGGTCTGCAAACGGGAGAGCCCATCGCCTACGGCCAACGGTCCGCACGCCAAGCTGAAGCGCAGGGTGGAAGTCGGCTTCCTGGCGGTCAGCGGCAAGAGCGAGGGTCAGACGGTCTCCCTCACAGCCTCCGTCCTGACGTTGAGGGGCAGCCCGGCACGCCTGGTTGGCGGCCTCGCCGTGACTGGCTACGAAAGACAGGGGGAGGTGCGGGTCGCCAGGACGACAAGGGTCGCCGTCGACAGACACTCGTTCGCCATGAGCAGGCGAGGCGCGGCTCCGGAGACTGTCGAAGTGGAACCGCCACCGCCCTTCGCCGGTCGCGCCGTCTACTCACGAAGCCCTAGCTTCCCCCCCAGCTGGACGGGCGATCTCGGCGTCAACCTTCCGGGCACAGATCCGCTCCCGCTCACCGGTCCCGGTATGGATGCAGTCCTCTGCCGCAGCTCCTGGACGGACAGGTTCGACCTAGCCGGATGCGGCAAGGGCAACCGCCGAGTCGTCCTGCAAGTGGTGTCCCGGCACACCTGATCCAAGACAACTCCGGCGAACCGGCCGGGCATCGGCACATACCGACCCGGGCCGGAACAGGCAGCACTCCGCCGCCCCCTGCCCCGCAGCCGGCAGCCGCTCCACCAACCGCCGGTAGTCCTCCCCGCCCCCAGAGAATCAGGAGGCAGAGCCGTCCGAGGGACGTGAGGATCTCTGCCGCAGGACGAGCACGGCGCCGAGCGTCCACAGACCGACCATGCCCGCATGGAGCAGCCGGTCGTTCGCCGAGAAGACTGCAAAAGCCGCGTAGATGAGGGCGAACAGCAGATAGGACGAAGCCATCCAGCGCCGTTGCCGCCGGGAAAGCGGGTGCCGTCGCCTTTCCCCACCCTCGTATAGCCCCAGCGTCACGGTCGCACTCTCAGGGTCCTCCCCAAACCGCGGCAGCCCGTTTCGCGTGGTCTCGGAGAGATTGCGCCGCAGCCCCAGGACGACGACCACCAGGCCGAGCGTAACGGCGACAATCCCGGCGATGAGGTCGCTGCTCATCGAGAACTCACAAACCGTTCCGACGATCTCTTTTTGGATCGCGCCAGCACTCTCACCGGCGAGCTCCGGGCGGGCTTCCGCCGGAAGCCCAGCGGGGACAAGGAATCTTTGGCCTGAGCCTGACCAGTGTGAGCAAGCGGCGATCCATGAGGTTGAAGTGCCTCACACCGGGCAAATCGACAACCAGCGAACCGCGCCACCCAACGAGGTTCGAATTGCGCTTTTCGCATGCGTTGTAGGTCGCCTCTCCGGAGAACGGTCGCGGCGGTCTGATCCGCAGGACGCCGTAGCTCCTGTCGACTTCGAAGGTCTTCCTGCCGCCCTTTACGACTGCGACGCGGCCGATCAGCGTGCCGTCCCTTTCGTCCTCTTGCTCGACGACAAATGCAGCACCGCGCTTTGGCAACCTCGAGAGGTGAAGGAACGGGCCGATGCCGGTCCGCCACCGCAACTCCGACAATGCTTCGGGCCCCGCCGTGGAGACGGCCCCCCTTGCAGGCGTGAAGGCGGAAACGGTCAACGCGCCCGGCCCGCTCTCCAACCGGCCAACCCCCGCTTCCTCCCGAACCCTGCAGCGCAGCATGCGTTCCGGCGAGACCCGGCCCCGCGCGCGTGATCGAACCACGTCTGTGAAGCCGTGCTCGCCATGAAATTCGATCCACCCACTGAAAGAACCGAACCGATCCAACGCCCCATTCCGCGCTTGGCAATGACGCAGCGAGCCGTACGGCAGGCGCCTCGTGGACCCGCCGGCCTCCTCGAACGACACCGATATTTCACCCAAGCCACCGAAGTCGGCGTAAATGTCGCTTTCGTCCGCCCATCCTTCATCGTCGAAATAAACCGCGGCCGAATGTCTCCGCGAGGCAATCAACACGACTCCCTTCGCTGAGCCCCTCACCGAGATCTTGTACCCATGCGACCCTCGAACGTCGAACGACGCACGCGGCGCCTCTGTCGCCTCCACCGCCCGATGGCTGATCCGCACGAAACCGTCTCCACAGGCCATCGGCACCATCGCCGAAAGCGCAACAGCCAGTACGCCAGCACCAATTACAGTCGACCTGGCAGCGCCGGAACGGGGACGAAGGGCATACGAGGTGCGAACGAACGAGATCACTGGCGCGGGAGCAAAAACGGGACGAGGGCTCTCGAGGGAGAGCCGGAACGCATCCAGCCCTCCCTTGAGCGACATCTACGGACCGCTGACTTTGCCGGACTTGGCGCAAATGGCGAAGGCCTGTGCAAATTTCGTACTCCCCGTCGTGTTATCCACGAAACCGGCCCAACCGTCGTTCCCGACTTCGAGGCTTCCCCGTTCGGACGGATAGGAGCTGTTCAAGTCCTCACCCGGAATGCTGGACGTGCTGAAAATCCCGCCCCCGACGACGTGGTAGCCCGGATCGCAATCGACCGACACCCCTTCCTGTTCGCCGTTGGAAATTTCCACTGGTTCGCCTTCCTTGTAGACGAGTTCACCGAAGGCGTCGCTACCCGCCGGTCCCTGCGGACCCGCAGGGCCCTGCGCCCCCGCAGATCCCTTGGGGAGCTGGCCTGCCTTGAAGTCCTTCGCCAGCAGTGAGTGATCCTTAACCTTCGGGCTGGTAATCGCGTTGTTCTTCAACTGCTTGCCACCGACGCTGTTCTTCGGCAGCTTGCTCGCGGCGAACGCGGCACCACCGCCGATCAAGAGGAAGACGGCAATCGTCGACATCACGTTCGCGTAGGTGAATGACTTGCGTATTCGCTTCAACGAGCGCTCCTTTAATTTGTGGACGGACCCGCATCGGAAGCCAACCGGAGCCACGATGCACTTCCGAGACTATTGTCTGCGGAATTCTTTCATATCTATTCAGGAACCGTCTCGTCCGTCGCTGCGAGAGCCGGACGAGACTGGCTTTCAGCCCGTTCCTTAGGTCAGGTCAATGGCCGCCGCCGTGCCCTCCACCATGTCGGCCCCCCGTAGCCGCCGCCGTGACCGCCGTGAACTGTGGCGTAAAGATGATGACCACCGCCCGCGTCCCGACCGACAAATCCATCCGACAAGATGGGGATCTTCCATCGGTCGGCGAGCGCCTCGCGCTCTGACTCCGGAAAAGCCGTCAGAAACCGGTGCCATCCAAAGCGCCTGGTTACGACCTCGACCACGCGTAACGCGTCGCTACTTCCAAGACAACTACGGCGAACCGTCACGCCCCCCAGACTCTGGCTGTGCGTCAGCTCGTTCACGTAATAGCCGGTAAGTGTGCCGTCCGCCGCGAATCGTGGGTCGATGCCCTGCATTCCCAGTTGGAATGCGCCATTCGCGTGTAGATGGCGGGGCCGAACGGGCGAGCGGCAAGAAGAAATCCCCGGCGCGGGTTTCAGGCTCGGGGGCGCGGTTTGCGAGCCCATGCATTTCGGGGCGGCTGGCATTGGGCTGAAGCCTTTCAGACCTCATGCGGTTCTGCAAGTTGTTGTCTGCGCGCGCAGTTCATACACTGCTATCCCAGCGATCGTCGTCGCTCTTCGTTTCCGCCAAGATCAGCGACACGAGGGCGTTATCGACAACGTTCGACACGTATAAGTGCTGGACGGCGCCACGAACCATCTGTGTGGATCTCAGGCGCACGACCTTGAGATCGGAGAGGACTCTCACGTGGTAGCTCAGGTCGCTCACCGATACGCCGAAGGCTTTTGCCAGCTTGCCCGGGCTATGCGGCCCCGCCCCTCCGTTCATGACCCGCAGGACTTTGCGCCGCAGGGGGTGACTCAGCGCGGTGACGAGGGCCGCGGACATCTTTCGGCCCTGTTTGTGGCTTTCGGTTACCCGCCTTCCCTTCCCCTTCTTTCGATCTGAACTGTCGTGCGCCATGCTCTCCTCACTCGCAGTATTTGCTCCTGGAACTCGCGCAAGTCTAGGTGCCAAGAATCGCAATAGACCAAGGGTTCTTGTTCGGTCGGCCGGTTTGGCCCTTGGCCGAGAGGAGTTAACGCGGTTATGGTCAACACACCTTGGCGTATAAGGCCAAGGTGTGCCGTACACTCGTGTCGGTCGTGAGTGTCTCCGTCGGCGAGATGTCGTTGGCCGTCACCGAGGGAGGTCAGTCGCGGTCAGCTCGATGGACTGGTGGGACGGGCGGGCGCCACTGAGCGCCCGCCCGTCTTTCGGGCTACAGCCCTAAGCCGACTTCATGATGCCGATCATCGGCACGACGCGCGCGGTCTGAACCACCATTAGCGCTCACCTCCTTCCTGCAGCTCGATGCGCCCGCCCCTCCGCCCGGAGAGGTGGGCCGTTGAGCTTCAAGGATGCGCTAAAGGGGATTGACCGGTCAATCGCGAATGGCGCAACGTGCGTGCAACCAGCGCGAATCTTGATTAACTACTCGCCGATTTCTTTCCGTAACGGCCCCCGCGACCGTTGGGCGCGCTTGCAGGGCATATGGGCCGTCCAACGCAACCGGTCGAGAGGAGAATCGTGAGCAAGAAGGCATCGCCGACGGCGAAGGGCGCTCGGAGGAAATCGAAGCCCAAAGCCTCTCAGCGGGGAGCGACCAAGCGGGCGCGGGAGCGGGCCAGGGTGCTCGTCGACCCGAAGCTGAGCATCTTGACCAAGGACCCGCTTCGGATTCAGATCGTCGCGATCGCCACCCAGCGCCCGATCAGCCCCAGCGAATTCGCCAGGGAAGCGGAGATCCCGCTCAACGTCGCCTCTTACCAGTTCAAAGTCCTGCGCGAGAACGGCTTCCTGGAAATCGTGGATCTGGTTGCCGTGCGCGGCTCGACCAAGCACATGCACGTCGCCACCAAGAAAGCGTTCATCAGCGACGCCGAGTGGGGCGAGGTCTCAGAGGCGCTCAAGCCCGGCGTCGCCGGCGCGATCCTCCAGGACTTCAACGGTCGAGTCTCCGAGGCGATGGAGACCCGCACGCTGTATGAACGCGACGACGCCTGCCTTTACTGGGCGCCGCGCTGCCTGGACATGATCGCCTGGTTAGAGCTGATCGGGGTGATCTCCTGGGCGATCGCCGAATCGCAGCGGCTTGAAGAGGACACGATCAAACGGCGAGCCGGCGGCGAAAGCGAGGATGCCTTCCCCTCCACGTTCGCGGTTGCCGCCTTCGTGTCGCCGACGACCGAGCAGGTCAAGCAGGCAAAGCGAGAAGCCAGGGCGGGCTCGAAGAGACGCAAGGGCAAATCGCCGCGAGGGGCAAAGAAACGCCGGCCGGCGAATAACTAGGTGCGCTCCTCGCTCGGGTCGGGCTCCTCCCCTTCCTCACGAGCGCCCCGCGGCTCGTTCGCGGCCCCCGGATGCGTAGCCGCGTGGACCGCCTCCAGGGCGCGCAGGGAGACGCGGGTGTAGATCTGGGTGCTTGAGATGTCGGAGTGGCCGAGCATCTGCTGGACGTAGCGGATGTCGGCGCCGCCTTCGAGCATCAGAGTCGCCATCGTGTGTCGGAAGAGGTGGCAGGAGCCGGGCTTGGCGACGCCCGAGCGCTTCACGTAGGAGGTGATGTGCCGGCTCAGGTTCTCGGTGTAGATCTTCTGGCCGGTGACGGTGAGGAAGAGGTAGCCGTTGTCGGAGTGCCCCACCAGCTCGGGCCGGGCCTCGGCGAGGTAGCGCTCGCACCAGATGACGGCGCGCTCGCCGGTCGGGATCATCCGGTCCTTGCGGCCCTTGCCTTCGCGCACCATCAGGGCACGGCGCTCGACGTCGAGATCGAAGACCGCCAGGTTCGCCAGCTCGGCGCGGCGCACCCCGGTCGCATAGAGCAGCTCCAGCATCGCGCGGTCGCGCAGGCCGAGCGGCGTGGTGAGGTCGGGCACCGCCATGATCCGCTCGACCTCGGCGACGCTCAGCACCGCGCGCGGCAGTCGTTGCCCAGGGCGCGGCAGCTCGAGGCCGGCGGCGGGGTCGTGCAGGATGCGGTTGTTTCGCACCAGCCACTCGAAGAAGGTGCGCACCGCGCCGAGGCGCTGGGCCTGCGTGGAGAAGGCGAGCGGGCTACCGTCCTCCTTGCGGGCGTGAAAGAGCGATCGCTGGTAGCCCTCGAGCATCGCCAGCGTGACCTCGGCCGGGCGGGTGACGCTGCGCTCGGCCAGCCAGTGGGCCAGCATCGTGAGCATCGTGCGCTTGGCCTTGACGGTCAGCGGGCTATAGGCGTGGACGGAGAGCTGCTCGCAGAACTCCGCGATCAGCGCCGGGAAGCCATGCGGATCGCTCGGGTCGCCGGGGATCGGCTCTGGGACGCGCTTTCTCACTCAGTCGCTCCCCTCCAAGGAGGGCCGACCGGACCCCGACCGCGCCCCGACCGGGGGGCAACCGGACCCCGGCCACTCGAAGCTCTGCCCCGACCGCTCCGCGTCGTAGTCATAGATGGGCAGCGCCTCGGGGTCGATCAGGCCCGGCAGTCGGGGCGCCTCGCCGCCTCCCTCCAAGGCCAACTCATAGAGGTGGGAGCCGCGCGGGCCGCGGTGCGCCCAGATCAGCTCCAGGGAGACGAGGCGGGCGAGGTGGACCTTGAGCTGCGTGTCGCCCCAGCCAAGCGCCTCTCGCAGCTCGCGGCGGGTGAAGCGCACCCGCTCGCGCGGGGTGGCGGCCTCCCCCGCCCGCGCCTCGACGTGGGCCTCGATCAGCCCGAGCAGCCGACGGGTGCCCGGCGGCAGCTCATCGAGGGAGTGGCCCAGCACGGCGTGGGCGAGGCGGTTGGCGAGCGCTATGTCGGAGCGCGTCGCTTCGATGTGGGGATGGGCTCGCCGGCCTCGGTGGTGGCCTCTCGGCGGGGGCGCTGGTGTTGGTGAAGCAGGGCGACCGCGCGGATCAGCGCCAGGTACTTCATGTGGTCGCGGCGCGTGCGGGTGCGGGCGTCGGCGAAGCGAAGCGCCCGCGCGTAGGGGTTGACCACGGCGATCGGCTCCAAGAGCCGCTGGGCGTTTCGGTGAAGCGCCAGCACCGAGGCGCGCTCGCGCTGGGCGATCAGGCCCTCCAGGGTCTCGCGCTCGCGCTGGCGGCGGTGGATCGCCCGCGTCTGATCACGCTCCTCATCGACGCTGAGCACGATGTGGGTGTAGACATCTCAACTGGCCCCACTGTCGACGCTTGAACTGGCCCCACCTCTGTCCGAACGACGACTGACGCTGAGCGCTCCTAGCGAGCGCAAGAGGCGGAGGTCCGGAGGGAGTGACGAGAGTGGAGCAGTTCGAGCAGATCAGGCGCGATCGGAGCGAGAAGGGCCTCTCGATCCGTGAGCTGGCACGCCGCCACGGCGTGCACCGGCGCGCCGTCCGCCAGGCCCTGAAGTCGGCGGTCCCGCCGCCGAAGAGCAAGCCGAGAAGCCGCCCGGCGCCGAAGCTCGGCCCCTATAGGCCGATCATCGACAAGTGGTTGGCCGAGGACCAGAAAGCGCCGCGCAAGCAGCGCCACACCGCCCGCCGCATTTGGCAGCGGCTGACGGAGGAGCACGGCGCCGAGGTCTCCGAGCGCCAGGTCGATCGCTACGTGGCGGCCAAGCGCCGGGAGATCGGCGAGGTCGAGGCCTGCGTGCCCCTGGTCTCCGACGCCGGCGTGGAGGCCGAGGTCGATTGGGGAGAGGCGCAGGTGATCGTGCGCGGGGAGCCCCGGAAGGTCCACCTCTTCTTGATGCGCGCCTGCCACTCGGGCGCCTCCTACGTGGCGGCCTTCGAGACCGAGACCCAGCAGGCCTTCCTCGAGGGCCACGTCGGCGCCCTTCAGTTCTTCAAGGGCGTATTCGGCCTGATCCGCTACGACAACCTGAAAGCCGCGGTCGCGCAGGTGATGAAAGGTCGCCGCCGGGTGGAGTCAGATCGCTTCGTCGCCCTGCGCTCCCACTACGGCTTCAAATCCTCATTCTGCCTGTCGGGCAAGCAGGGGGCCCACGAGAAGGGAGGGGTGGAGAGCGAGGTCGGGCGGTTTCGCCGCCGCCACCTGGTGCCGGTGCCCAAAGTCGAGTCCCTCGCGGAGCTGAACGGCCGACTCGAGGCTGCCTGCCTCGCCGACCTGGGGCGCACGATCGTCGGCCGCACCGAGCCGGTCGGGGAGATGCTCGAGCGCGAGCGTCGCCTGCTCGCCCCGCTTCCCCTTGAGCCCCACACGACCGCCGAGGAGGCGAGCCCGAGGGTCGACTCCAAGGCGATGGTGACGATCCGCCAGAACCGCTACTCGGTGCCTGCTTGCCTGGCGGGGATGAGGGTTCGTGCCCGGGTCGGCGCCAGGGAGATCGAGATCTGGCACGACGGCAAGGTGGTGGCCACCCACGAGCGCCTCGCCGGACGCCACGGCGCCTCCGCGCAGCTGGAGCACTACCTCGACCTGCTGGCGAGAAAGCCCGGCGCCCTGGCCCGCTCTTTGGCCCTGCGTCAAGAGCGTGACCGCGGCGACTGGCCCGCCTGCTTTGACGAGCTGTGGAGCGCGATCGAGCAGAGGACCGATCGCACGGAGGCGGCGCGCCAGATGGTCGACGTCTTGATGCTCTGTCGCGAGCTGGGCTCGGGCAAGGTCGAGCTCGCCGTGCGCGGCGCCCTGGCCGCCGGCGCCTACGACGGGCGGGCAGTGGCGCTTTTCGCACGGCGGGCGGAGCGCCCCGAGGCTCCCGTCCTTGAGCTGGAGGCGCACTTGGCCGGCGTCGGATCCCCGCCGCCACAGGACCTCTCCGACTATGACGCCCTGCGCGAGGTGGCGTGATGGCGAGCAAGCCGAATCCCAAGAGCGCTGCCCTCGAGGCCCTGATCGAGGCCCATGCCGGCGAGCTGAAGCTGCCGACGGTGAAGGCCCGCTTTCGGGCGATGGCCGAGGAGGCGACCCGCGACCAGCAGACCCCGATCGCCTACCTCGCGGCCCTGCTCGAGGCAGAGCACCAGGAGCGCGCCGAGCGGCGCGAACGCAGACGTCTTGTCGAAGCGCGCTTCCCGGTGATGAAGCGCCTGGAGGAGTTCCGCTTCGAAGACAACCCCAAGATCCCCCAGGCGACGATCGCCGCCCTGGCGGAATGCTCGTGGATCGACGATCGCGAGTCGGTGATCTTCGTCGGGGAGTCGGGCACCGGCAAGACGATGCTGGCTACCGCCCTGGCGGTCTGTGCCTGCCGACAGGGCCGACGGGTGCGCTTCACCACGCTCGCCGGGCTCGCCAACGAGCTGCAGGAAGCAGAGAGCCGGCGGGAGCTGGGACGGGTGGTCGGCCGCTACGCGCGCACCGAGCTCGTGGTCTTGGACGAGCTCGGATATTTGGCCTTGCCCGACGGCGCCGCGGAGCTGATCTTCCAGGTGATCTCCGAGCGCAACGAGCGCGGCTCGCTGATGGTGACTACCAACCTGCCCTTCGGAGAGTGGACCAAGGTCTTCGCCGACGCCCGCCTCGCCAAGGCCGTCGTCGACCGCCTCACCCACAAGGCGCACATCATCGAGACCGGCACCGAGTCTTGGCGCTTTCGCCACGGGCTGGAGAAACGCGGCGCGAAGAAGAAAGGGGGCTGAGGAGGACAGAGTCGGGTGCCGTCATCGCTGCGCCTCGCCCTTCGGGCATCGGCTCCGCGATGACGGCACCCGAGCACTTCAGGCACAATCAGACGAACCAACAACTGGCATGGGGTGGGGCCAGTTCAGGTGTCGAGCCCGGGGCCACTGCAAGTGGCGACACTCACGCGCCAGGTTGTCGCCGAAATGGGCGGCGATGTCGATCATCATCTGACCTCGCCTCCTACGAGTTGCGCGTGGAGGCCGTGCAGCGCCTCGTGCTCAGCGACGGCGCGGCTGTACTCGTTGCCGCGGTCGATGATCTGGGCCAGGTCGCCGACGACGTCGCAGACGTCGCGATCGGGGACGATCACCAGCTCATCGAGCGCCGTGAGCAGCCGGCCGTAGGCGGCTACCTCGCGGCGCAGGTAGTCGGGGTCTTTGAGGTCCTCGGGGTATTCGGCCAGCTCGTCACGCACGCCCGCCCGGGCGCTCTCGAAGGTGTCGCGCAAGAAGGCGACGTGATCGGCGGGGAGGTTGAGGGCGACGGCAGCGCCGCGACCCGTAGGGTGGTCGTTAGCCATGAGGAGCGTTGCCTCCTTGTGGTTAGGCGGCCCGCTTGCGTCGCAAGCGCAGCGGGTCGCCGCTTTTGCTTTTTGGAAGCGTAGCAGCTTTGAGAGAAAAACTCTCCAGGCTCGGTTACTTGCCTCGAATGATCTGGCTGACGCGGGTGTGGTGGAGGCCAACCTCTTCGCCGATGGCTCGCAGCGTGAGGCCGGCCTCACGCGCCTCGGCGAACGCCTTGCGTCGCTCCTTCTGAGCGGCGCTTTGCTCGCGCTCGAATCTCGCTTGGGCGGCGCGAACCGCCCGGCGCGCCTTCTGCTCCGTGGCGTCTGCCATTCCGGAGAGCCTAGAACCTGCTCATGATCTCGCGCGTTTGGCCGAGACAGGCAGCTCAGTGAGAGTCCCTCGTCCTCGGTACTCCCCTCAGCGCCAACCTGTCCCACTGCCCCCATCACAGACGAGATAGAGAAGAGCCTCGTTTGTTCCGCTTCATACCCCCTACACGGATCAGCTCACCTCAATGCCACCCCCCACCTCTCACCGCCCCGTGGCAGTGCACTACCAATCCTGGCCCGATCTACTGCCTTGGCGCCCTCGCCGCCGGAGCGGCGGCCCTGCTTGGCGGCGCCTCGCGTATCGCTGCGTACCCACGCCGGACTTTCTAGCCTTTCCTGCGCCTCCACAGCGGCTTGATTGGCCACAACATCCCGTTGGTCAACAATGCGCAGGCTGACACGAAGACCCCGAGCGCCGCGTCATGGATTTCTCCCTGAATCAACGCCATGCCGCTCAAGATCAAACAAGCGGCTACAAGCACGAGCACAATTTTCTGACGCAGCTTCATTGACCGCTCATTCTCGCAGGAAATTTGCGACTACGGAGTTTCGTGATGTCGGTTCGCTCAGCACACCCCGATGCGATGCGCGACGTAAAAACCTGCGCCAATAGCACCGATAACGCCTCCAAATCCTTCAAGCATCTTGCCGACCGCTTGCTCTCCCGGGCTCCCACCCATTAGGCCCTTTCCGGTCGCCCAAGCGACAGACCCTGCTACCCCCAGAGCGCCTCCTGCATCCTTGCATGTCTCGTGGAAAATGCCCGCAATGGCATTTTGAGCCTTTTCCAACGCGCTATTTACCTGCTTTTCCCAAGGCAGGGTGATGGGTATCGGCCCCACGTGGGTCGTAGAAGCGCTGGCACTCTTTCGGGCTCTATTTTCTCGAATTTTCTTCATGCGAGTCCTGATACTCCTTGTCGCCCGTTTCGTCGCGGCCCTCGCCCGTCTCTTGGCAGCTGCACACGCTTTTTTCGACGAGCAGGTCCCTTCCAGGTCGAACCCGTTAACTGGGTCCTGATTGGCATAGTCATAGGCGTTCGCGGAACCGCCTTGGACCGGATCGGGCGTTAGGAAACGCCCTAGAGCCGGGACATAGCTGCGGACTCCCATCTGGATTACGCCCGATGAGAGCTGGGTGCGACGCGCCTTGCCCCCAAGCCAGCCGTATTCGGTGCTCCCTCCTTCCAGAACGCCGACCTGCAAGGGATTGCCGAACTCATCGAAGCGCTGAGTGGAGAGCACAGCTGGCGCTTCGTAATCGTCTTCGACGGTGGCAACGACATCGCCGTGCATGTCAGTCAGCTGCAGCGTGACTTCGCCTTTGTCGTTCTCGATCGCGCCAAGACTGCCGCCCATAGCCGCGATGTTGCGCGCCCAGGTGGCTTTGCCTTCCCTAATGTCTTCGGTCCAGGCTGGAGAATCCGATTCGCCCGCATAGTGGTAGATCTCGGTACCTTCTTCAGATCCGCCCGTCGTGACCCGTTCGCGCTGCCTGAGAGAGGCATCGAGTCCATACGTATTCGTGACCCCGCCCTGACTCTGGCTATGCGTCAGGTCGTTGACGTAGTAGCCGGTAAGTGTTCCATCCGCCACGGTTTCGTACATCAACGCCGCCGATCCCAGAGTTGGCGCGGGATTGCTGGGTCGAGGACCGCACCGAGCGAGCCCGCCGCAAGGGAAAGATCCCCGGCGCGGTTTTCAGCCTCGGAAAGCGGAATGACGGGAGTGGTGGCACCGCAGGCAAGCATGTCCCGATGAGTCTTTCAGTCCTGGACAGATTGCGCAAGCTTCTGTCTGCACGACAGGCTTGGCGACACGCTACGGTTTCGGCGTGGCGGTGTCGATCGACCTCACGATCTCCGTCGTGAATCCGACGAGGAAGGTTGGATCGCTGCACGGGTTCTAGAAGTTCCTGCGTGCCGAGCAGTTTGCTCTACCTGAGTCCCGAGCCGACCATCAGGACCGGAATGCGCTCTGAACCACCACCCGGACATTCGGCGGCAGCGTCTTCGTGCAAACGTCTTCTCCACACAAAGCAGACCAGAATCGATCCCCAGCAAGGACAACTCGACCAATGCCAGGGAGATCGACATTTAGCGTGCCGGTCCATGTCGACGTGGTCGGGGAATCGAGGTGAAACGCCGCCGATCCTCCAAACGGGTCCGGTGGTTCGACTGTCGCGTCCTCGAACGATTCCAGAGGGCCAGACGTGGAAAGCCCAGATGCCTTCCCTTCAACTGTTATTTGGCTGAGCACCTGTAGACCTTCGCGTTTGGTCTGCGAGTATGCCATGAAACTAGTGCTGGTCCCAAACTTCGTCCCAAGGTCAGTCTTTATCGCTGTGAAACCGAGCGATTGGCGGCCATCCTTGGCGCCGGCCAGGAGGTAAGTAAGACGAGCTGACGCATGCGGGCTTTGCCGTCCAACTTCCGATTGTCGGCAGATCTGCCGAAAGGATCGGCTCACCGTACCCACAGCCTCGTATCGGTGCAGTTCAGTGTATTCCTGCTCGCCGTGGAGTACAATTATTCCCCGGAACGTGCCGTGGCGGACGACAGTCGCGCGACCTTTGCAGTTGTCCGCAAGGGCCTGGCGAGTCACCTTCTTAGGCTTGAATCGGACCGCGATCCTTCCAATTTTTGGAAGCTTCACATCGAGCACGCCATTGGAGCCAACGCGCCCATGGGTAACATAGTTTACCGATTCGTGCCCCTTTGAAGCCTCAACGTAAATGGTCGGGCGCATCTTTCGTGTTCCACCGTCCGCGCTCACACGGACGTGGTAGCCCTTGGTTGCGGGTACGCTGAACTCGCTCCACACGGCGGCACCTTCTACGAAAAAGCCCGGCTTGGCCGTACTGGCTGCCGGAAGCCCCAGTAGTGCAAACCCCGCAACCAAAATTGCTGTCAATATTTTAATCAACTACCATTCCCATCATATCGACGACGGAGAGGCGACATTTTCAATTTACCGTATCGGCAGCATCACTCAGAGACACCGCGGTAGATACCGGCACCGTCTCCAATACACTCTGCGCACATATGTCGGTGATTAGGCTCTCGGACCCCCCAACGACGGTAGAATCGAAGTCCACGTCGGTGCTCAAGAGCCAGGCTCGATCTAGCGGCCAGAGAAAATTTGGCGAGAACATCAATGGACTATCGGACCATCCCAACGGCTCATCGGCACAGCCCAGTTCGCGCTGCTCCAGAACGTCGCTAAGCGTCCCCCTATAAAGACCGTACTCCCAGTCACTGCGATGCTGCGGGATGCAGATATGTGGCGCTGGCCATCTCTCCACCCCACCCCACCCGATCCAGTAGGCGGCCATACAGATGGGGTCTTCAGTGTGGGCCGCCAGCACCGGGAAGAGGCTTCTCAACAGCGGGACCGGCAGATCGCCTTCGTTCGGAGCGAATCCGCGCCCATCCGCCTGAAGCCCGAGCTCCTCAACGATGTCGGGCTCGAGCTTACGCTCGAGCTTCTTCCACTGCACACCGGGGTGGATGGCTCCCCCGACCGCGTCTGCTATCGCCCCCCACGTCACCAGCCCGCCGTCGGCAGCCTCGGCCGGATGCAGGATGCGGACGAACGCGGCGTAGCCTTTCGAGACAAGGCCCGCCACCGTGTGCTGGGGGTCATGATCGAGGGCCTCGGCCACCCATACGGCATCTCTATCCGACTGCGCGGGCTGCAGCACGGTCAATCACAATTTACCCTTGATCGCCCCGAGGAGAGCACTTCCCCTACTGCGGGAGGCTCGATCGGGACTTCGGGGTCGTACGACCAAGCTTTCTGGTTGTAGAACCAGGTAGCTCGATACACGCCATCTCTGCATGGAGGGGCCGCCTCGTTTTCAAACGGCTTCAGCTTGAAGCTCTTCGATTCTCCGGGTCTGAGATCGAATGACTTCTTGAGCCAGGTCGGCGACACAAAGATGGCGCGCCAGCCGCTGCTGGTATGACGTTCGATAACGACCTTAGCTTTGATGGTGACGTGCGCTACGGTTCTCTGAAGACCTCTACACCTTCCGGTCAGCTTCGCATTGAGATGACCTCGCCTGGAGTGTGCTTCGTGTACATGAGCTGCAACGGGGTCGCAGTGGAGCCGTTCCCCATTCAGATCAAAACGATTCACGGGGTCCTGGTCCGCATAGTCATATGCATTTGCCGACCCGCCGCGAACGGGGTCGACGGAGATGAACCGACCTATAGTTGGCACATAGCTGCGCACCCCCATCTGAACCACGCCTGATGGCAGCTGCGTGCGGCGTGATTTGCTCCCGAGCCAGCCGTATTCAGCGCTGCCTCCTTCCAGCGAGCCGGACTGCAGCGGATTGCCGAACTCGTCGAAGCGCTGCGTAGAGAGCAGTTTCGTCGCTTCCGGGTCGTCTTCTGCAGTGGCGACGACATCGCCATGCATGTCGCTGAGCTGCAGGGTCACTTCGCCTTTGTCGTTCTCGATCGCACCGAGTCCGCCGCCCAGGGTGGAGATGTTGCGGGTCCAACTCGTTTCTTCGCCTTTGACGTCTTCGGTCCACGCCGGAGAGTCCGAGCCACCGGCGTAGTGATAGATCGCGGTGCCTTCTTCAGCCCCGCCGGTCGTGATTCGTTCGCGCTCGCGCATCGCGGCGTCGACATTGTAGGTATTCGTGATGCCGCCCTGGCTCTGGCTCCGCGTCAGGTCGTTGACGTAGTAGCCGGTCGTGAGTTCGCCTTGGTTCGCAACGGCGCCTGATGACCTGAAGCCCAGTTCCATTCCTGTTTGAGGGCCAGTAAGCTCCCAAGACGAGCTGGCGGAGAGTTTCAGTCGGTTGGAACCGAAGCTCGCTTCACCCACCGTTTCTACCGGCATTTCGCCGGATTCATTGCCGGTGAACTTGTGCTGAAAGGACGAGATGGGCCAGTTCCCGTATGGACAGGTTGTTTCTTCAGGGTTGACATAGATCGACAGTTTGTCTGCGCTTCCATTGTAGTCGGACATCGTTGCTTCGATTTCGCCGCAGTCGACTTCTTCGCCCTTTTCTCCACTTTTAATTCGGTAGAACGCGCAGCTATTGAGTTCGAAGTGCTCTTCGATGCCTTCGGCACCGGAAAGTTTTCCGTAGGAGGACATCCTGCATTCGAGCATACTTGACCACGTTTCGGGGAATTCCAGCACCAATGTGCCTTCCGAAGCGAAGTCCGCCGATTCGATGCCTGCTTCAGAGAGCGTTTCGCCTTCGACGTGCCAGCTCTCATCAGGTCCTGCGTATCTCGCCGGCAGAACAGTGATGCGGCCGAGCATGTCGTATTCGACGCCTTCGCCGATCAAGCGATCGGCGGAGTCATAGGCGTTGGCCTGTTTGGAAAGCGCCGATGCCGTGCTGCAGCCGCCGCCTTTGCCGGCGGCGTAGGTCGTCCTGGAGAGGCGGTTGGAGTCTTTATCGAAGGCGTAGCTTCGCGTCGTGCATCCTTCTCCGGCCGGGGTTTCCTTGGCCTGAGTGAGCCGACTGGCAGCGTCGTAGGCGTATTCGTTGGTGCCCAATGTCCCTTCTTCGCTCAGGACCTGCCCCTGGATCGAATCTTCTCGATCGAAGGACAGCCAGGTGCAGCCAGTCGAGCAATAGCTTTCCTTGACGTATTGCAGCGAGGTCGCGGTGCCTTCGGGGTTGTAGGCGACCTTCTGGGCGAGGCCGTCGGGCAACAGCTGTTCAATCATTTGCCCGTCGGCGTTGTAGGTTGCTTTGAAGGTACCCGCGGCCGAGTCGGTCATTTCGGTCGCCAGGCCGGTCGCTTCGTCGTAGGCGATCGTCTCGACGCCCTTGCCGTCGAAGACTTTGATTGGCTGGCCGAGCAGGTTGTATTCGGTTGTCGATTTGTTGCCGTCGGCATCGACGTATTCAATCGGCCGACCGAGGTCGTCGTAAACCGTCTTGACTTCCCGGGCATCAAAGCTTTCGCATTTTTCTTTGCCTTCTTCGCACACGAAGCGCTGGCTTTCGGGAAGGCCGTTGTATTTGTTGTAGGTGGTTTCGACCTTGGGCACGGCGGTGCCCGTACCCGTCTGATGCGTCGTTACCGGCCGACCGGCGGGATCGTAGTTCGTGACCGTGGTCCGCCGGGTCGCGCCGCCGACCGTTTCATAGCTTTCTTCGAGCTGGTCGAGCGTGGAGTATTTGACGAAATGCGTCCACGGCAACTCGGGATTGCCTTCTTCGGGACTCGGTTCCGATACAGGGCGGCTCAGGCAAGGAAGGCCAGCCCAACCAGCATTGTTGCCGCATTTGCTTTCTTCGGAGTTCGAGCCGACGGTCCAGTAGGTCGTTCTGGTCGTGCCTGCCTTTTTGCCTTCGGTGTCGGAGGGCTGGCTTTCTTCGACCACCTGGCCTGCTTCGTTGTAGGTGGTCGTCGAGATCAGATCGAGGCCTTTAGGGTCGGTGATCTGTTTTTCAGGCTTGCGCAGTTTCCAGTCGTATTCGGTCTTGGTCCTGCGCGTATCGACGTCGGATTTTTCGCCCGGGATCGCGGCGCCAACAGTTTCGGTGGTCGGCAGGCGCGGCGCGGTTTCACCTTCTTTGAGCACAAAGCCTTCGTCGTATGTGACTTCGGTGTGCTGGCGCGCTTCGACCGTTTTGCCGGATTCGAGGCGAACGGCATGCAGGGGGCCCCATGACTGCAGCATCTCGGTCCCGTCGGCGGAGTATTCAGAGTGGCTGTCGAGCTCGCGGGACCGCTCGACTGGATCTTCGGCCACCAGACCCCGCAAGCGGTTCTGGGCGCTCAGTTCACGCACGACGTTGCCGTGCAGGTCGGTTTCGGAGGTCGTGATCGCCTCGCCTTCGATGCCTGGCGGCGAGGGAGAAGCGGTGTTGACCTCGTGGCCGCCGGGGTCGAGGTAGTGGACCGTCGCCTGGTCGTAGTCGCTGGGTTCTTCTCCGGGGACCTCGGTCGGCGGGAAGACCGCGGTCGCGTCGACCGGGTAGTCGCTCTCGCCCCATTCGGAGACCGCTGATGCGCCGAGATCGTAGGGAGCGCCTTCGCCGGAGATTGGCGCGCTGTAGGCGAGGGTCGTGGTGGCGGTGGGTTTGCTTTCTTTGGTGCGCAACCGGCTGACGGTTTTCAGCTTGGCTTCGTACGCGCCGCCGAAGCCCGCCGGATAGTAATCCAGAACCCAGGGTTCCTCACCTGCGGGGGTGAGCTGGATGAGCCTTGCTTTGTCGCTCGCATCGTAGGAATAGGTCTCGGGAAGGACTTTTGGCGTGACTCGAGGGTCCCACTCTTCAGAGAGGTTGAGGTTCGAAGAGTAGTAGCCGTACTCGGCGACAACCTGGCCTTTGCCGGAGCCGCTTGAGTCGTAGTAGGTGATTTTTTCCAGACGCTGTTCTTTCGTTTTGTCTGACTTTTCGAAGCTTTCATATTTGAATGCGAGCGAGCGGCAGCCGGCGACGGTCGGTGCGTAGTGTTCTTCTTTTTCGAACGGATCACAGGTTACGTCGCCGGGAGGAGGACCGATCTCCATTTCAAGGCGCTTCTTTCCTTCGGAGATTTTGTAAGCGAGCTGGGCGGTTTGCGCGGTGCCGGCGAAGGCGATCGCGGTCGGCTCATATTCGTTGGTAGTCCCGTTCTCGCTGAATTCGGTTTTGGTGCCGTTGGATTCGGACAGAAAGAAGTGACCGCCCGATTCGATCAGCTTGTATTCCTTAGCTTCTTCTGGCGGCACGTAGGTAATGGCGCCTTCGCTTGCGACCTCTTCGAATGGGAGCCCGGCGCCTTCGTTGTCTAGGACTTCGACCCAGTCTCGCTCGGGGGTCGCTTCTTCGATCACCCATTTTTCGCAGCCGGCACCGGTTTCTTCGTCATAGGGCGGACAGGCGCCGCATTCTCCTTCGGCGCAGCGAACGCAACCTTCGGCTCCCGTTTCTTCGTTCCAGCTGCATTGTTCGTACTCAGCCGGGACCGCGGGTTCTTTTTGGACCAGCAGTTTCTGCCAGGCTTCTTCTTCGTATTCGGCTTCCATCGGGCCCGAGGGCTGCCACATCTGGCCCAGGGTTTTGCTGTTGGTTTTTTCGCTGGCGCCCCAGGCGGAGTTGTAGGTGCGGGTGAATTCGAGGTTGGCTTCGGTTCCGGGCACCGGGATCGAGACGTCGGTGCGGGTGATCGTGAAGGCGCCGGTCACGAGATCGACATTGGCCGGGCCGATCTGTTCGACCGCGTCGGCCGATCCGCCGGCGAAGCGCGCGTACGTGGTCGTGACGGCTTTGCCTGCGCCCGCGACTTTCGTGCCGCCGTTGAAGACGGCACGCAGCTGCAACCCTTCGACCACAGGACCCCACCCTTCGGCTTCGGCGTAGGCTTTGATGTCGAAGAAGACTGGTGGAGTGCTCGTTGCGCCTTCTTCGACATCAACAGCCCAGCCAGGATGCCCGCCTACGGAGTCCCAGAGGTATTTCGTTGGGATCGACTGGAACGCGGGCCAGTTTTTGTCCTTTAGCTGGTAGACGACCGAGCTCACACCCGCGCCTTCTGTCGGTTTGGCCCATTCGGACTTGAACGTGAAGTAGGAGGCGCTTTTGGCGCCTTCATCGGGCGAGACGAGCTTGTCGGTTGACGGCGCTTCCGGATAGATTTCGGTGTTGAAGGTCCACTTCGCGGGCGAGGGGTCTTCCAGCCCTTCGGAGTCTTCGGCGACGACCACGAAGGTGTGCGATCCCGGCTCCAGATGATCGGGCAAGGTGTAGGCCGATGTGCAGGGTTTGGTCGGCGATTCGCCTTCGTCAAGGCCACACTTGAAGCTCGAGGCGGATTGAGACGATTCGAATTCAATGGGCCAGGTTTCGTGGCTTGTGTAGCTGGGTTGGGGCGTGGTGATCGTGGTCTGGGGACGGGTCTGGGTCGTGAATGTCGCATCTTCACCGGTTGCAGTGCCGTTGGTGCCGGTTGCTACGATCCGGTAGTGGTAGGTCGTGCCTTCTTTCAGTTCGCCGATCGCCTCGCTGACGGCCACAGAGGTCGTACCTGAGCCAATGGATTCGGCTTTGGCCGGCGCCAAGTGACCATAGGAGCTGTCGGACCCGTATTCGAACTCGTAGGTCGTCGTGTGCCCGTTGGGGTTTATTGTGGCGTTGAGGGTTGCCCCTTCGGGTTGCACTTTCGTGGCCGCGCCGGTGCTTGCCGATGGCGGGAAGAGTTCCAGGTGCGCCGCCAGCGTCGCCGTTTCCCCTTCCCCGGTGCTCTTGCCGACGGCGGTGCAGACGCTCGCTTCAGCGCAATTGACGCCGTTCAACCAGGCGCCCGTCTTGCCTTCGGGCTTGAGCGAGGCCTGAGTCGCCCACCCGGTCCCGTTGTAGGCGAGGGAGAGCGAACCGCCGGCGGTGGCATCGTGGCCAACCGCCAGACACGAAGACGAGCCGGCGCAAGAGACGTCTTCGAGCGTCGATGATTCGTTCAGCGCAGGGAGCGAGGCGAGGCTGAGTTCGGTGCCGACGTATTCGGCGATGAAGGGACCACCTTCTTCTTCGTTCCAGAAGTACCCGGTGGAAAAGCAGTTCGAGGAGCTGGGGCAAGAGACAGAGCTAAACCAGCGTTCTTCGTATTCTTCTTCGGTTTTTGGAACTTCGAGCACGCTCCAGGTGCTCCCGTTCCAGCGCTCGGCGAGCGCTTCAAGTTCGCCCGAGACGTTCCTGCTGCCAACCGCCGTGCACGCGTCCGAAGCGGCGCAGGAGACGTCTTCGAGCACCGCGCCGCTCAGGGAGGGGGTCGTTTGGATCGCCCAGCCGGAGGAGGTGAGACGCTCGGCGAGGGCGTTGCCGTGGCCTTCCTTACTGTAGGAGCCGACGGCCGTGCATTCCCATTCTGCGATGCAGTCGATCGCTTTCAGGTGCAGGTTGGTGGCGCCTTCGGGGACGATCGGCACATGGGTCGTGTAGGGGCTGGAGAACCATTCGCTTGCTTCTTCTTCCCACAGTTCGTATTCGTAGCGTTCGACGAGGACTTCGCCGGTCGAGCCCTGGGTGCCGACCGCCCAACAGACGGTGGTGGCGGGCGGGCAGGATACGTCTTCGGGGGAGCGGCCTTTGCCGGCGCCAAACAGAGACCATTCTTCGCCGTTCCAGGCCTCTGGGAGGCTCTCGCCTTCGTTGGCGCTCGAGTGGCCGACGGCGAGACAGGCCTCGCCCGAAGGGCAGGCCACATCGCTCAGGTAGCTGGTGTTCGCGGCTTTGGGGCTGGGAGGGGATTCGAGGGTCCATTCGGGGCTGATCCGCGCCGCCAGCGTCGCCGTTTCCCCTTCCCCGGTGCTCTTGCCGACGGCGGTGCAGACGCTCGCTTCAGCGCAATTGACGCCGTTCAACCAGGCGCCCGTCTTGCCTTCGGGCTTGAGCGAGGCCTGAGTCGCCCACCCGGTCCCGTTGTAGGCGAGGGAGAGCGAACCGCCGGCGGTGGCATCGTGGCCAACCGCCAGACACGAAGACGAGCCGGCGCAAGAGACGTCTTCGAGCGTCGATGATTCGTTCAGCGCAGGGAGCGAGGCGAGGCTGAGTTCGGTGCCGACGTATTCGGCGATGAAGGGACCACCTTCTTCTTCGTTCCAGAAGTACCCGGTGGAAAAGCAGTTCGAGGAGCTGGGGCAAGAGACAGAGCTAAACCAGCGTTCTTCGTATTCTTCTTCGGTTTTTGGAACTTCGAGCACGCTCCAGGTGCTCCCGTTCCAGCGCTCGGCGAGCGCTTCAAGTTCGCCCGAGACGTTCCTGCTGCCAACCGCCGTGCACGCGTCCGAAGCGGCGCAGGAGACGTCTTCGAGCACCGCGCCGCTCAGGGAGGGGGTCGTTTGGATCGCCCAGCCGGAGGAGGTGAGACGCTCGGCGAGGGCGTTGCCGTGGCCTTCCTTACTGTAGGAGCCGACGGCCGTGCATTCCCATTCTGCGATGCAGTCGATCGCTTTCAGGTGCAGGTTGGTGGCGCCTTCGGGGACGATCGGCACATGGGTCGTGTAGGGGCTGGAGAACCATTCGCTTGCTTCTTCTTCCCACAGTTCGTATTCGTAGCGTTCGACGAGGACTTCGCCGGTCGAGCCCTGGGTGCCGACCGCCCAACAGACGGTGGTGGCGGGCGGGCAGGATACGTCTTCGGGGGAGCGGCCTTTGCCGGCGCCAAACAGAGACCATTCTTCGCCGTTCCAGGCCTCTGGGAGGCTCTCGCCTTCGTTGGCGCTCGAGTGGCCGACGGCGAGACAGGCCTCGCCCGAAGGGCAGGCCACATCGCTCAGGTAGCTGGTGTTCGCGGCTTTGGGGCTGGGAGGGGATTCGAGGGTCCAGGCGCCGAAGTCCGCGAAAGTTTCGTCTTCGCCGTAGCTCGTGCCGAACGTGTTGCTGGCGACGATCCGGAAGTGGTAGATCGTTTCGGCTTTGACGTCTTCGATTTTCTGGCTGACGGCTACCGCTTTCGTCCCCGAGCCAACCGATTCGGCTTTTGCGGGGACCGAAGATCCGTAGCTTTTGCTCGTCCCGTATTCGAACGAGTAAGTCGTTGCGGCACCATTTGGATTCACGGTGGCGTTGAGCGTGACCGCGGGGATCGTGACTTCGCCCGCGGCTTCGGTCGTGGCTGTCGGGGCTTTTGCGGCATACGCCACCGGCGCGACGACAATCGCCGCAACCGCGATCGTCGCCAGGATCCCTGCTGCGGCAAGACATCTACGCGCTCGGCGCCGCCGGACAAGCAGTGCCATCGACCGACACGTTCCCTTCACTGAGCCCCTCCCTCTCCCCCGGCTAAGCCGACGATTGATTAGCTGTTGCTTTCGGTACGGCGCGAGTTTTCTACACGACAACGAAGCAGAATGCAAGGAGAATCTTGCGTCATTTGCTCTGGCAATTCATCTCAGTGAAATACGATTTTGCGGCTTTTGGCTTGACAACAGCCTTCTAGAGAACCCGACCCACCACGGACCGCCCGCCGGAGACCACCAGTTTTTGGCCTCCGGCGGGTCGTCCGGCCCCCTGGCGTGCCCTGTTGTGGGCAGTGATGAAAGTCAGTCTTTGGTGGATTCCAGCGCCATACGGGCCCAGCCAACGTCAAGGGAGCATCGATAAAAGTGCTGCGTTGCGCCCCTCACGGATGCGATTTTTACGAGCTTCAACGCCGAGCAGTCCCGCAGCATTCGCACGTGATCGCTCACATGGTTGATTTCCTCGTCGAAACTGATCGAGAGTTTCCGCGGATTGGCAACGGCATGCTCCTGGTCGTTCATCATCGCGCGGAGAATGCGTCGCCAGAGGGGATGCGCGAGCGCGGTGAAGAGATCCATGGCTTTTGCGGGCTGGGCCATGTCAGTCGAGACCCGGATCGCCGCGGCCTGAGTCTGCATCGAGATCGTTATAGACGCCAGCAAGACTTTCGGCCTCCCCCTTCACCGGAGTGGGGCCGCCCAAGATTCGACCGTCGGTTCGGTCCACGACGACGGACTCAACGGCATACCGCCGTCCATCCTCAGCGAAAGAAGCCACCGACCTTGGCTCATCTCCTCGGCGAGCATCGTGACCCAGGCGGAATGCGTTGATGGCGATGACCGCCGTCACCTTGCTAAAGCCATAGACCATCTTCAAGAGACCCATCGCGGAATCATCGACGTCGTTGCGTCGGCACCATTCGGGGACGGGTTCGACGGCTCTACCCGAGGAATGGATGATCCTGTCTATATCGCTGGCTCGAATCATGTGTTTCAGGATGGGTGACGGTATTGAAAAATTACCAAAAGCAAACCAGCTTTGTTCCTTTGAACCAGTGAATAAAAACGTACACACACCATCACAACGAGACGGGCTGTACCTCATTGCTGGCAAGTTCGCTTTTGCCGGACTGGAGAGCGGATTCGCTCATGGGCAATCGGCTCACGAACGTACCGACAGCGGGAGAGATCCTGGCAACAGACCTTCGCCGACCTCCCGTTATCGTTTGCTTGTGGATACGCCTTGGGGAGATTCAACCGAGCTTCGGACGCGGAAACTGCGCCCCGGGCGGGGGACGCCGCGCGCGGAGGCAGAGCGCAACCAGCGCGAGCGGCTTTTCGCCGCGATGGTGGCTGCGGTTGCCGAACAGGGCTACGAGGCCACCACGGTGGCCGGCCTCGAGAAGCTCTCCGGCGTCTCGCGCAGCGCCTTCTACCGCTACTTCGCCGACAAGCAGGAGTGCTTCCTGGCGACAATCGAGGCGCTCGCGGGACCCGCCCTCGAGTCGGTCAAAGCGGGGCTCGAGCGCTCCAGGGACATGGATGGGGCGAGACAGTCCTTCGAATCCCTGATCCGGCAGGTCGCTGCCCAGCCGGCCATTGCGAAGATCTGCTTCGTCGACGTCTATGCGGCGGGGACGGAGGGCGTGGCGCTGGTCGACCGCACGATCGATGCCTTCGAGGCGCTCGTCACGCAGCTGCTCGACCAGACGCCCGGCTATGAGGGGATGCCCTCGGAGATCGGGCGGGCGCTGGTCGGCGGTGTGCAGAAGGTGATCCACAAGCGCCTCTATCGCGGTCAAGAGGAGGAGCTGCTCGCGCTGGCGCCCCAGCTGTGGGACTGGCTGTTCTTGAACCCCCCTCCCCCGGGACCGCTGAAGGCGCCGCGGCGCCTTCAGCGCAAAGCCCCCTCCTTCGAGGAGCGCCAGGCCGCCTCCTCTCAAGCGGAGCGAATTCTCAGGGCGCTGGCCGCCGTCGTCTCCGAGAAGGGCTATCAGGAGACCACCGTTGCCGACATCGTCGAGCGTGCAAAGACATCGGGTCGCACCTTCTACGAGCACTTCAACAGCAAAGAGGACGCGATGGTGGCCGCCCTCGACAGCGGTTCGCAAAAGATGCTCGCCGAGGCGATGCCGGCCTTCAACCGCGCGCACGATTGGCCGCAGAAGATTCAGGCGACCCAAGAGGCGATGTTCAGCTTCGGCGTACTTGAGCCCGAGTACGCACTCCTGGGCGCGGTAGAGATCTTCGGAGCCGGGACCCGCGCCCTGGAGAAGCGCGAGAAGGTCACCGAAGGCATGGAGCTGCTGCTGGCCGAGGGCTACAAGGTCAACCCTGACGTGCCGCCGATAACCGCCGAGGCGATCGGGGGCGCGCTCTACCAGCTCTTCTACGACTTCACGAGGCAGAGGGGCGCCGAGCGCCTCGCGGAGATAGTGCCCCCCGTCGTCTACGTGACGCTCGCCCCTTTTCTCGGACCGGAGGAGGCGTATTCGCTGGCGACCCGCTGAGCGAGTGGGTGATCCGGCCTCAGGCCGCGCCCAGCGCCCAGGTCGCGGCGAGGCCGCGGAAGGGGGCGTAGGGGGCGAAGAACTCCTCGACCTCCTCGACCGTGGCGCGGCGGCCGAGGCCGGCGAGGCGGCCGACGAGCTTCAGGTACATCAGGTCGCCGGCGGGCAGGGAGTCGGGGTCGCCGCGGCCGTAGAGGCCGAGGCACTGGACCGTCCAGGGACCGATCTCGCGGGTCGCCAGGAGGCGGGGGTCGGCGCTCGGCCCGGCCAGGTCGCAGCGGCCGGCGGCGACTTCGCCGGCCACCGAGCGCAGGGCGATCGCCCGTTTGAGCGCCAGCCCCATCGACTCCAGTTCGACCGGCGCCCGGCCGGCGATCAGCGAGGCGGTCGGCACGTCGTGCAGGCCGGTGCGGCCGGGACCGACGCGCGGCCCCCAGCGTCCCACCATGCGCCGCTGGATGCGGGCCGCGCGGCCGCTCTCGATCAGCTGCTTGACGACGGCCCAGGCGAGGGCCTCCCAGGCCCAGGGGCGGCGACGGGGGCGCAGGTATGGCCGGCGTCGCAGCAGCGGCCCGAGCAGCGGGTCGCGGCGGAAGCGCCCGTAGAACTCGGTGAGGTCATCGTCGACGCCGAGCGCGAAGCGCATCCGCTCGAGGCCGAGCTGGAGCTCGGCCGCGCCGGCTTCGCCGGCCGGAGCATCGCCGGCCGGGCCCGGCGAGGCGATCGCCGCCGGGTCGACCGGCTCCGCCCGCAGCGCCACCCGTCCCGGCCCCGGTTCCCAGGCCCGCACCAGCACCGGACGGTCCTCGACGTGCAGCAGGCGGCTGAGCACGCCGCGCTCGGCGCGCATCACCCCGTCCTCGCCGCCGTGAGCCGGCAGCCGGTAGGGCGAGGCCGGCCTGACCTCGACCTCCAGCGTCACCGTCCCAGGAGGTGGACGTCAACCAGGAAGGAGCGGCTGGCAACAACGTTCTGCCGGCTATCCCGCCGCCCGAGCCGACGCGGCGAGCGTTTGCGGCTCGCAACGGCCCCGACCGCCCGCACCGCAGCCACCGTCGCGGCCCCCGCCAGCACGCCCCCGGCGACAGCAAGCGCAGCGCTCTTCGCCTCACTCCGCACCGCCGGCGACGCAGGCGCATCGCGAGAAACAACCCGCACAGCCACTGGCTCAAGCTCCATTCCAGCCATCGGCCGACTGTAGCGATGCCCCCGGCGCGGATCAGCCAGCAAGCCGCACCTTGCGCGGATCGGGCCGCGGCTAAGAGCTCAGGATCCGCTCGTAGACGCGATACCGCTTGACGATCTCGCCGCTCATCGCCTCGAGGCCGCGGTTCATCGCCTCGTTGGTCTCGAGGATCCAGCCCGCCTCGCCGTGGTCCTGGTGCGAGCGCGCCGCGGTGTCGAAGTGCTCGACGTAGAGCGAGGCGGCGACCCCGGTGTGCTGGTGCTCGGGCTTGACGCCGAGAAAGCCGACGCGCACCCGGTCGGCGATCTGGTTGCGGCGCAGGAAGTACCACCAGCCGAGCGGCAGCAGGCGGCCCTTCATCTTCTTCAGCACCTGGTTGATGTCGGGCAGGGTGATCGCGATCGCGATCGTCTCGCCGTCCTTCTCGGCAACCATGAACCAGTCGCGCGAGAAGACCAGGTGCATGTCCATCGTGTAGGTGTCGAGGTCCTCCTTCGAGTAGGGGACGAAGCCCCAGTTCTCGGCCCAGGCGGCGTTGTAGATCTCGGCGAAGCCATCCATCTCCTTGCGCAGGTGGCGCCGCGACATGCGCCGGATGCTGACCCCATGCTCGCCGCGGGCGCGCTGGTCGAGCTCGGAGAGGACGGGCAGCATGTCCTCGCGGTCGCTGATGTCGAGTGCCCAGGAGTAGAGGTCCATCGCCTTGGTCAGGCCCGCCCCCTCGCAGAGGCGCTGGTAGTAGGGCGGCTGCCAGGGCTGGCGGATCAGCGGCTCGAGCTCGTGCCCCTCGATCAGCACACCGCTCTCCTCGTTCATCGAGAAGTCCATCGGGCCGACCATCCGCTCGCAGCCGCGCTCGCGCAGCCAGGCCTCGGCGGCGGCGAGCAGGGCGGTCATCGTTTCCGGGTCGTCCTCCAGCTCGAGGAAGCCGAACATGCCCCAGCGGCTGTCGTGGAACTCGTTGAAGGCATGGTCGACCTGCGCCGTGACGCGACCGACGACCCGCTCGCCGCGCAGGGCGAGGAAGTACTCGGCCTCGCCGTGCTTGAAGTAGGGGTTGAGCTTGCGGTTGAGGAAGAGTCGTCGCTCGAGCCTCAGCGGCGGGACCCAGGGAGTGCCGTCGTGCAGGCGGTAGGGAAGGTCGATGAAGCGCTTCAGGTCGGCTCGCTTGTGCACCGGGCGGATTGCGACCTCTCCCATGAGTGCGCAACCTACACTCTGCCGATGAGCGAAACCGTCAAGGCCCCAGTCGACGTCTTCGAGAAGGCGCGCAGCCACGACCGCCTCGAGCAGCTCGAAGCGGCCAAGCAGCACGACCTCCTCCCCTACTTCCGCCTGCTCACCTCGCAGGCCGGCCCGGTCGTCGAGATGGAGGGGCGCGAGACGATCATGCTCGGCTCCAACAACTACCTCGGTCTGACCGGCGACGAGCGGGTCAAGCAGGCGGCGCGCGATGCGCTGGAGACCTACGGCACCGGCGTCACCGGCTCTCGCCTGCTCAACGGCACCACCCCCCTGCACGTCGAGCTCGAGCGCGAGTTGGCCGAGTGGATGGGCGCCGAGGACGCGATCGTCTACTCGACCGGGTACCAGGCGAACCTCGGCTCGATCGGGACGATCCTCGAGCCCGGCGACACGGTGATCGTCGACTCCGGCGACCACGCCTCGATCCTCGACGGCTGCCGCCTCTCCGGCGCCAAGCTGCGCCCCTTCCGCCACAACCGGATGGACAAGCTGGAGAAGATGCTGCAGCGGGCGGCCGAGGACGGCGGCGGCGTCCTGGTCGTCGTCGACGGCGTCTTCTCGATGGAGGGCGACGTCTGCGACCTGCGGCGCACGGTCGAGCTCTGCCAAGCCTACGGGGCGCGCCTGATGGTCGACGAGGCGCACGGCGCCGGCGTGCTCGGCGCTCGTGGGGCGGGCGCCTGCGAGCTCTTCGGCCTCGAGCAGGAGGTCGACCTGCGGATGGGCACCTTCTCGAAGAGCCTCGCCTCCTGCGGCGGCTTCGTCGCCGGGCCGGCCGACGTGATCGAGTACCTGCGGATCGCCTCGCGCTCCTTCGTCTTCAGCGCCTCGGCGGTGCCGGCGGCGGTCGGCGCGGCGCTCGAGGCTCTGCGCGTCATCCGCGCCGAGGGGCCGCAACTGTTCGAGGCGCTGCTCGACAACGCCGAGTACCTGCGCGAGGGCCTGCGCCGCCTCGGCCTGCAGGTGGTCGAGCCGGGGACGCTGCCGGACGGGACCGTGGCGACGACGCCGGTCGTCCCGGTCCTCGTCGGCGACGACTGGCAGGCGGTGCTGCTCTGGAAGGCGCTCTTCGACGCCGGCGTCTACACCAACGTCGCGATCCATCCCGCCGTCCCCCCCGGCGGCGCCCTCTTGCGCACCAGCCTGATGGCGACCCACGAGCGCGAGCACCTCGACGGCGCCCTCGGGACGATCGCGCGGACGATCGAGGACTTCCCCGATCTACCCCGCTCGGGGTAGTTTCGTGTCCCTGCGGATTCGGGCCGCCGCTCCGAGGGGCTGAAAAAGGTGCTCTTAGCGAGTGGCCCGGCGGCTCGCCGGTCCGACGGGGGTTGACGCTCGCCACCCCAAGCGCATAGCTTGCCCAGCGCGCCGTTCGCATCCCGGGGCAGGGAAGCGATGGTGGAGCACTCGACTTCATCCTGGCCGGTCAGCACCGTCCGGTTCGGCGTTCAGAGCTACCCAGTTAATCGACCCTTGAGGGAGGACTTCCAGTGGACGCTGCTTCTATCGCTCCAGCACCGATGACCGCTTCCGCAATCCAGGCCCCGCAGCACATGCAGGCCCTGGCGCGCGCCAACCGAGTACGACTGGCGAGGGCGGAGCTGAAGCGCTCGATCGCCAGCGGCAACGTGGAGGCAGCCGACGTTGTCCGTGAGTGCCCCTGGGAGACCGAGAGCATGACCCTCGCCGAGCTGCTCACCAGCCAGCGCCGCTGGGGCCGCACCCGGGCCCGCAAATTCCTCATCAACCTGGCGCTCAACGAGAACAAGCGCCTCGGCACCCTCACCACCCGTCAGCGGACGCTGCTCTCCACGGAGCTGTCGTCGAAAGACCCGAGCGAGCGGTCGGCGGTGCTGGTCTGAAGCGCCGACCCGGACGGGAGCGTCTTGGCAGGGGTTCCGCTTAACTTTTTCGGTGTGGCGCTGGCGGGCTGACGCCGCTTGGCTCACGACGAAAAGGTACAAGACGCTCCACCCCTACCAAGGCGCTCCTTAACGTGGTCATCGCTTTTGGCCGGACGGCGGTGATCTACACTCGGCTCGGGTTCTATGCCGGACGTGCTTGAACACGAGACGCTCACGGCGCTTCGCGTTGGAGGCGACGAGCGGCTTGCTCGCACAGAGTTGCGACGGCAGATCGGTCGACTTGAGCACGAGCTTTCACGCCTGCGCGCGGAGGCCTTTCCGCGGCTTGATATCGACGCTGAGGTTTCCGGTGGCTTTTCCGAACCTCGGGTCGCGGGGCTGGAAGAGCTTGAGCGGGTGCGGGATGCGCTGGCCGAGCGGATTGGCCGGGCTCGCACGGCTCTGACCGAGCGTCAGGAGCTCGAGACGCACAATCGCGAGCTGCTGCGCAAGATGCTCGACGCGCCGGCCGAGCACAAGTGGATGCGGATCTCGCGCGCCGACGTCGGGGAATCTGGCTGCGGCCACTGGCACTCCCGCCCGCGCCTTGGACCGATCGGCCTGCTGATGGGTTGGTGGCGGGTCAAGGTTTCGTCCGGATGTCCGTTATCCGGACGGCTTGCGGCCGTTGACCGAGAAGCGCCGGACGGAGGAGTTGCCACCCGCCCCGTGGGGCAGCTTTCCGCTTGCCGAGCTTACGATCCTAGGCGGCATCATCGCGCTTGCGATCGGGGTCTTCGGCGATCACCCGACGGCGATCGGGATAGGCGTCGTCCTCGCAGGACTCGGCGGCCTTGAGGTGGCCATTCGCGAGCACTTCGCCGGCTATCGCTCCCACACAACCCTGCTCGCGGGCATGGTCTTCGTCATCATCACCGGCGGCCTCTTCTACCTGGCCGGCCTGATCCTCGCGATCTGCCTCGCGGTCGGCACGGTTGCCTTCGGAGCTTCCTTTTTCGCGCTCCGCCGAGCTTTCCAACGCGCTTCGGGCGGCCTCTCCTTCCGCGTCGGCCGCTTCGGCGGCGGATAAGAGGCCATCCCGATAGGGGTGGAGCGTCTTGTACTTTTTCGTCGTGAGCTAGCGGCGCCAGCCCGCCACCGTCACACCGAAAAAGTTAAGCGGAACCCCTATCGGGATGGCCTCTCAACCGACTACGCCCCGACCGCGGCTGAGGCTATCCAGAGGGCCTCGTCCACTGAGGCCTGGGGGACGCCCTTGACCTGGATGGCGACGATCGCGATGCGGCGGGCGTCGGGGCTGACCGTGGAGCGCTCGGCGGTGTCCTCGCCGAAGAGCAGGGCCAGCGGGGTGCGTTCGTCGGCGATCGTCAGCGTGCCCTGGGCGAGATCGCCAGGCTTGTCGGGGAGCGACTCGCCGGGGGCGGAGTCGCGGATGCAGAGTCGGCCCCGCAGGCGCTCGGCGTCGAAGACGCGCAGCGCGACGCCGGTCTCAACCGTGGCGATCGCGATCGCGTCGGCCGGCAGGCCCCTGCTGGTAAAGGCGCCGTCGTGGAGGCGGTCCAGGGCGAACTGCTCTACCGGGGTGCGCGTGCGGTCGGGGTCGAGGCCGATCTGGCGGAAGAAGACGCGGTAGGCCCAGGGGATCGGCCGCTCGCGCATGTGGATCGCGTGCGAGCCGTAGAAGCGGTCGGAGAGGTCGCGTAGACGGCGACGGACCGGCTCGGGACTGCGCCGCGGCCGGGCGTCGACCGCGACCCAGGCGATCCCGAGCCCCGGGAACTCGGCCTCGATCTGGGGCGCCACCCAGCCCTGCTCGGGCGCGGGCTCCCACCCCGGCCTCGCTCCGGCCGGCTCGGCGGCGCCCATCTCAGCCGGCTTCCGCGACGCGGGTGGCGCGCAGCAGCGCCCTGACGCGGGCTTCCAGTTGCGGGACGGTGAGCTCGCCGACGCTCGCGTCCTCCAGCGTGCCGCCGGGATAGGCGTAGGCGAAGGTCGGACAGCCGCCGACCCGGTAGAGGCCGTCGACTGCGCCGTCGCGGTCGTAGCCGACCGGCATTCGCCAGCCGCGGTCGCGGATCAGCCCGCGAACCGTGTCGCGGTCGTCGCGCACGTTCAGCGAGAGGAAGTTCACGCGCCCACGGTAGCGCGCGTAGACGCGGTTGACCACGTCCTGCTGGGCGACGCAGTTGCCGCCGTGGGAGAACCAGAACGAGAGCACCAGCGGGCGGTTGAAGTAGTCGCAGACCCGGATCGCTTCGGGCGTGCGGATGCGGCAGGCGGGGTGGCGAGCCGAGCCGCACGGCGTGTCGGCCGTCGCGCAATCGTCCTGGGCGACGTTGGCGTCGCCTTCGAGGCGGCCGGCGGCGCTCGGCACGGCGAACTCGGGCAGCGGCCAGCGCCGCGCCACCTTGTCGAGGCCGAGCGTGCCTTCGTCCTTGCTGCCGAGCGTGTTGATCGTCGCGATGACGATCACCGCGGCGAAGATCAACCCGACGATCAGCGAGTAGCGGTCCCTCACCTCTCCTCCATCCAGATCAGTGCCGCCGGCAGGGCGAGCATCACGCCGAGCAGGGCGACGGCGAGATCGAGGACGGTGACCAGGCCGAAGTCGCGCAGCATCCCGATGTCGCTGGCGATCAGCACGGCGAAGCCGACGATCACCGTCGCGGCGGAGGCGAGCACAGCCGGGCCGGTGCGGGCGTAGGCGGCGTGCAGCGCATCGCGCGCGGCCAGGCCGCTGCCGCGCTCCTCGTGGAAGCGAGCGGCGAGGATCACGCTGAACTCGGTGGCGATCGCGATCGTCAGCGCCCCGAGCGCCGCCGACATCGGGTTGAGCGGGGTCTGGGTCAGCCACAAGGCCAGCGATGACCAGCCGCCGGCGAGCAGGACCGGGACGAGCGGCACGAGCGCCCGTCGCGGCGAGCGGTAGGCCGCGAGCAGGACGAGGGCCACGGCGAGCAGCCCGGCGAGGGTCAGCCACCAGCGGCTCGAGGAGAGGCTCGAGGCGGCGGAGGCGGCGATCGCCGGCAGGCCGGCGAAGCGGACCCGCACCCCACGCGGCGGACCGCCGGGCTGCCCGGGCGTGCCCACCTCCGCGCGCACGCGGTCGATCAGCGCCTGCTGACGTTCCAGCGACTGAGCGCGGATGCCGAAGCTGAGCAGCGCCAGGTGACCCGGTAGCCCGGTCTTCGGGTCGACCGGAGCGACCGGCTCGAGGTCGTAGGCCGGCACTTCGCGCAGCGTCGCGCGGATCTCGCCGCGATTCAGCTTCCCCTTCCCGCCGCCGAGGAAGTCCGAGAGCGCCGGCCCGGGGCAGATTTCGGCCTTCAGGCAACTCGGTCGCGACCCCGAGAACCCGTTCTCGCTCAGCACCCGCCGCTTGAAGGCGGCCATCCACCGGATCGTGGCGGGATCGCTGAAATCTGGGGCTTCGACCGCCACCTGCAGCTGTCCCGCAACCCCGGTCGCGTCCTGAACCCTGTTCAGGTCGCGAATCGCCCCCGAGCCTCCGGGGGCCAGATCCCGCACGTCGGCCGTGGTCCCAACCTGAGTCCCCAGCCCCCACCCCAGCACCGCCAGCGCCGCCCCCACCCCCAGCACCCACCCCGGCCTCCCAAGGGCCAGGGACGTGCCGCTACTTAGGTACCTATATGGACCTCTAAGTTGCGGCACGTCCCCGCTGGGGGGGCGGAGGGAGAGGGCGGCGGAGCCGGCGGTTAGGGCCAGGGCGAAGCCCAGGAGGGCGCCGGCGGCTAGGAGCCAGCTGAAGCCGCGGATCATCGGCACCGGCGAGAGCAGGAGGACCAGGAAGCCGGCGGAGGTGGCGAGGCAGGCCGTGGCGATCGCCGGGGCGCCCCGCGCGGCGGCCTGGCGAGCGGCTTCGGCGCCCCGTGCTCCCCCGGCGACCGCCTCGTCGTGGCGGGCCTGCAGCTGGATCGCGTAATCGACGACGAGGCCGATCAGGATCGGCAGCACGGCAATCGAGGCCAGGGTCAGGTCGCCACCGACCAGCTTCAGCAGTCCGAAGGTCAGCGCCGCGGCGGCGAGCGCGATCGCCAGCGGCAGCAGGCGCAGGCGCGAGCGGAAGACGAGCAGCAGGGTGAGCGCCATCACCGCGACCGCGACGCCGAAGAGCAGCAGCAGGGCGTCCTTGAGCGCGCCGGCGACGCCCTCGCCGACCACGGGTGCGCCGGAGACCACGTATTCGCCGCCGCCGTGCAGGGCGAAGCAGGCCTCGGGCTTGCCGCGGAAGGTGCAGGCGCGGCGCGGCGTCGTGTCGTAGACCGCTTCGCGGATCAGCCCCAGGGCACGGCTCTTCTCGGCTTCGCTCAGGTCGGGGCGCAGGCGAATCAGGATCTGCGCCGAGTGACCGTTGGGGAACAGGTAGGAGAGGCGCGCCTTCGGCGTGCCGCGCGAGCGGCGCAGGTCGAAGACCACGGCGGCGATGAATTCCGGGTTGCCGATGCTCGGCGCGCTGGTGATCCCGTAGCGCGCAGCCACCTGGAGCAGGAATTCGCGCAGCTGATCGCGCGGGACGCGCCGCGCCATCCGTTCCAGCTGCCTGTCGATCTGGATCACCGACTCGTTGAGAAAGGTGCCGGGACCAATCAAGTACTGAACCGGATCGAGCTTCGCCAGTTCCGCGCAGGGACCGGGCAGCGGCTTGGCCCCCTTCGGCACCTTGCCGGAGAGACACCCCTCCAATCGCAACAGCCGCCCCAGGTTCGGCGTCAAGACCAGTTCCTGCAGATCCCCCTCGGCAAGCACCACCACGGGTTCTTCCCCAAACACCTCCCGCACCCGCTCCGTAGCCCGGTAGCTCTCACTACCGGGGTCGACCAGCGTCCCCGGCCCTGCATCGACAGGCAACTGCGTAGCAGCCGCCCCCGCGGCAAGAGCCAGGCAAACGGAGATCGCCAGCACGCTCTTGGCGTGTCGAGCGGTCCACCCGACGATCGAACCGAAGGCGTCGCTCATCGCTCAGTCGAGTAATTACGGCGCCGCGTGGGCGGTCGACGGGAGTCGCCGTGCCCGCGGGGGCGACGCAGGTCAAGCTGGGTGGTGCCCGGTGAGGAAGCGGGTAGCAGAGCTACCCGCGACGAGCTGGGTGCCGATCCAGCGCCGGCATGCGTCGTCATCCGCGGGTGCGTCGGCGAGTGGCGCCCGCCCACGCGGCGCCTCAATCCATCGAGAGCGGACCGGTTACGTCCGCGTTGAGGAACTGCGAGACGAACCGGTTCTCGGAGTCGAAGAGTTCCTCCTTCGGCCCGGACTCGACGATCTTCCCGTTCCAGAGCACGGCGATGAAGTCGGAGACCCGGCGTGCGGTGTTGAGGTCGTGGCTGATCACCAGGTAGCAACCACCGTTCTCCTCGTGCACCTCGCGGACCAGCTCGCAGAGCAGCGCCGTGCGCACCGGATCGAGGCCCGAATCGGGCTCGTCGAACATCACGATCGCCGGATCAAGCACCAGCGCCCGAGCGAACCCGGCCCGCTTGCGCATCCCACCGGAGAGCTCGTTGGGCATCTTGTAGACCGCCTCGGAGAGCCCGACCTCCTTCAGCCGGCGGTTGCAGATCTCGCCGATCTCCTCCTCGCTCTTGTCGGTGTGCTGGCGCAGCGGGAAGGCGGTGTTGTCGTAGATGTTCATCGAGCCGAAGAGGGCGCCGTCCTGGAAGAGCAGGCCGAACTTCTTGCGCACCTCGAAGAGTTCGTCGTCGGTCATGTTGGGGATCGATTCGCCGTGCACGAGCACGTCGCCCGAGTCCGGATAGAGCAGGCCGACGATGTGCTTGATCAGCACGCTCTTGCCGGTTCCCGAGGGGCCCAGCACCATCGAGATCTGGTCCTCGGGCAGGCCGAGGTTGAGGCCGTTGAGGATGCGGGCGCGACCGAACTGCTTGACCAGGTCGATGATCTCGATCGCGTCGGTGCCGCCGTGGTCGCGCTTGCGGCCGGTGTGGAAGCGGTATGGGTCCGTCTCGGCCGGGTCGACGCCCGGGATGACGAAGTCGCGGCCCATCACGGCGCCGTCCTCGCTGATGTAGGGACCGCTCTGGTTCTGCTCCTCCACTGCCATAAGCGTACTCAGCCTCCGATCGGCGCTCGCGGGTTGGCGCCCCAGAAGACCAGGGTGCCCAGCATCCCGATGATGTGGACCAGGACGATGTTGAGGACCATCGACTTCGCGGTCGCGGTGCCGACCCCGACCGGGCCGCCCGACGCCGTGTAGCCGTAGTAGCAGCCGACCAGGACTATGGCGGTCGCCATGAACATCCCCTTGATCAGGCTGAACAGCAGGTCGGGCGGGTTCTGGAACATCCAGAAGATCAGCAGGTAGCCACCCGAGGAGACGTCGCCGATCTGCTGGACGACGGCCAGGTAGCTGGCGAAGTACATGATCCCGATCCCGACCAGATACATGAAGGGGAAGGCGATCCAGGCGGCGAGCAGGCGGGTCGCGCAGAGGAAGGTGACCGGCTGCACGCCCATCACCTCGAGCGCGTCGATCTCGTCGGAGATCCGCATCGCGCCAAGCTCGGCGACGATGCCGGTGCCGACCTTGGCCGAGAGCATGTAGCCGAAGGCGTAGGGCATGATCTCGCGCAGGTCGCACCAGGCGGAGAAGACGCCGGCGTAGGCGGGCGCGCCCTGGGCGCGCAGCAGGTAAGCGCCCTCGATCCCGCACTGCAGGCCGAGGATGAAGACCAGACCCCAGATGATGATCGCCGATCCGAGGATCAGGATGCCGGCCTGACGCAGGCTCTCGCCGAAGAACTTGAGCACCCGGCCCGAGTAGACGAGGCCGGCGACGCGCGAGCCGAAGCGGGCGATCTCGCCAAAGGAGTCGAGCCAGCCGCGCGGGACCTCGAGCCAGGCGTTCATCGGATCGTCTGCAGCTCCGGGTTGGTCGCCAGCAGCGTCTGGGTGAAGGCGTAGTTGAAGGCGAAGACGCCCATGAAGGCGATCACCACCGCCTGGTTGACGGCCCGGCCGACCCCGGCGGCGCCGCCGGAGGCGGTCATCCCCTTGTATGAGCAGACGACGGCGATGATCGCGCCGAACAGGGTGCACTTCAGCACCGAGCCCCAGAGGTCGGTGATCGAGGCGTTGGAGAAGAGGGTGGCGAAGAAGCCGCCGAGCGACTGGTGGTAGAGCAGCTCGGCGCCGATGCCGCCGGAGATGCCGAAGACGAGGGCGTAGATGTCGAGCAGGCCGGTGATCAGCATCAGCGCCAGGAAGCGCGGCACGACCAGGTTCTTGATCGGGTCGACGCCGAGCACCTGCAGGGCGTCGAGCTCCTCGCGGATCTTGCGGGCGCCGAGGTCGGCGGTAATCGCGGTGCCGGCGACGCCGGCGACGACGACGGCGGTGACGAAGGGGGCGAACTCGCGGATCGAGGCGAGGACGAAGAAGCCGCCGAGCCGGTCGAGGGCGCCGAACAGCGAGAGGAAGTTGGACGCCTGCAGGCCCGGAGCGCCGAAGCCGAAGGCCACGGTGGAGATCAGCAGCGGGAACCAGCAGAGCTGCAGGGCGAAGAGAAACTGGCCGATGAACTCCTCGCCGTAGGGGTAGGGGGGTTTGACCGCGGAAACGAGCGTGCGAGCGGTGAGGATCATCATGTCCCCCACTTGCTCGAACAGCGACTTGGCGGGCAGGAACGCCCTGTTGACCGCGGATCCGACCATCGTCCTCCTCCTCGCACGAGTCTATGGGATGCATCCCCGGGCACTGTTGAGTTCGGGCTAACACGCATCGGAGCAGCCGAAACCCCGTGGTATGTTCCGGCCGCTTTGGGGGGGTATCGGACAACGGCGCCGCATTCCCGCAGGCGGGTGGCGACAGCCGCTGCCCTGGCCGCGGCCCTGGCGCTCTCGGTCGCGGCCTGCGGGGGCGGGGAATCGCGCGGGGCGAACGAGCCCGCGGGGACCTACTCCGTCAAGGTCACCGGCGCCAGCCTCCCGGCTCGCCAGCCGATCGGCTCAACTGCACTGATGGAGCTCGGCATCCGCAACACCGGCACGAAGACCGTGCCGGCGCTGATCGTCAACGTCTCGATCGCCGGCAAGGAGGGCCAGGCCTCAACCCTCCCGTTTGGCATCCGCGACCCCCAGCCGGAACTGGCGCAGCCCGACCGGCCGGTCTGGGTGCTGGCGGCGCGCTACCCGCGCTTCGCCGGCTCCTCCGAACCGGCGGGCGCCGAAACCTCCACCCCGAAGACCTTCGACTTCGGGCCGCTGAAGCCGGGACGAACGGCGGACCTCGTCTGGAAGCTGAGCGCGGTCAGGGCCGGGCGCTGGACGGTTCTCTACTCGATCGACGCCGGGCTCAGCCCGGAAGTGAAGGCGAAGACCACCGGTGGCGTCAAGCCCGGTGGCTCCTTCACCGCGCGGATCTCGACCGCCCGCCCGAACAAGGAAGTCACCGACTCGGGCGAAGTCGTCAACCGGAAGCCGAGCGGCGCCGGCAAGTAGCTTGTCCCGGGTGGGACGCAGGACCGCGACGAGCATCGTCCTCGCGGCGCTGGCGCTGGTGGCGCTGCCGGCCTGCGGCAGCGCGCAGCAGAAAGGCGCCGCCGAACCGGCCCGGCCCAAGGGCGGCCTCGCCCTGAAGAAGATCGGCCGGTTTGAAAGCCCGACCTACGTCGCCAGCGCGCCCGGCTACCCGAAGCTTCTCTTCGTCGTCGAGCAGCGGGGGACGATCGAGGTGCTGCGCCGCGGACACCGCCTTCGCCACCCGTTCCTCGACATCCGCGGCCTGGTCCGCGACGAAGGTGAGCGCGGGCTGCTCTCGGTCGCCTTCCCGCCGGACTACCGGCGCAGCGGGCGCCTCTACGTCTATTACACGGGGGGCAACGGCGACATCCACGTCGACGAATTCCGCCGCCGCGGCCCGACCCGAGCGGCGCCCGGCTCACGGCGCGCCGTGATCACGATCCCACACCGCCAGAACGCCAATCACAACGGCGGCCAGCTGCAGTTCCTCGGCAACCTGCTCTACCTCGGCACGGGAGACGGCGGCTCCGGTGGCGACCCGCCGAACAACGCCCAGAACAAGAACGTGCTGCTCGGCAAGCTGCTGCGCATCGACCCGCGCCCGCGCCACGGCCGTCCCTACACCGTGCCCGCCGACAACCCCTTCGTCGGCCGGCCGGGCCTCGACGAGATCTACGGCTACGGACTGCGCAACCCGTTCCGCTTCTCCTTTGACACGACCAGTGCCGCGCAGCCGCGGATCGCGATCGGCGACGTCGGCCAGAACCGCTACGAGGAGCTCGATTACACCAGCGTGGCGGCCGCGAACGGCGCCAACTTCGGCTGGGACGCGCTCGAGGGCTTCCACCCCTACGAAGACGAAAACAGCGGCACGCCGGACCCCGGCGGCACGGTCAAGCCGATCATGGCCTACGGCCACGGCCGCGAAGGCGGCAGCTGCGCGATCATCGGCGGCTACGTGGTCGGCCAGGGCGGACCGCCCTCCCTGCGCGGCCGCTACGTCTACACCGACCTCTGCACCGGCGAGCTGCGCAGCCTCGTCCCCCACCTCCACCGCGCGAGCAGCGACCGCCGCCTCGGCCTCAGCGTCTCCTCCCCCACCTCCTTCGGCGAGGACACCCGCGGCCGCCTCTACGTCGCCTCCCAGGAAGGCCCCGTCTACCGCCTCACCCAGCGCTGACCCCACCCGGGGACGTGCCGCAACTTAGAGGTCCGTATAGGTCCCTAAGTTGCGGCACGTCCCCGGGGGACCGGTAAGGTTGGCTGACCAGCCAAAGGGTCGAGGAAGGGAGTCACCGGTGGAGAGTGGAACCGTGGAGACGAGCGCGACGGAGGTCGCCGGCTCGAACGGGGGCAGCACCCCGGCCGCCGAGACGATCGAGGTCCTCAACCCGGCGACCGGGGAGACCGTCGCCAGCGTGCCGGTCGACTCGCCTGAGGCAGTCAAGGCAACCGTCGCTCGGGTCCGGGCGAATCAGCCCGAGTGGGAGGCGATGGGCGTCGACGGCCGTCACCACTGGCTGGCCAAGCTGCGCGACTGGCTGCTCGACAACTCCGAGCGGGTGCTCGACACGATGCAGGCCGAGACCGGCAAGGTGCGCGCCGACGCCGCCAACGAGCCCACCTACCTGGCTGACCTGATCAATTTCTACGGCGCCAACGCGGCCAAGTTCATCGGCGAGGAGGCGGTCCGCCCCCACTCCCCCCTGCTGGCGACGAAGAAGCTGCGCGTCCAGTACCGGCCGCACCCGGTGGTGGGCATCGTCAGTCCCTGGAACTTCCCCCTCGTCCTCGCGCTCGGCGACGCGATCCCGGCCCTGCAGGCCGGCGCCGCGGTCGTCGTCAAGCCCTCGGAGTTCACGCCGCTCGGCCTGGCCGAGGTCGTCCGAGCCTGGAAGGAGGAGATCGGCGGTCCCGACGTCTTCGACTGCGTGCAGGGAATCGGCGAGACCGGCGGCGCCCTGGTCGACGCCGTCGACTTCATCCAGTTCACCGGCTCGGACCGGACCGGCCGCAAGGTGATGGCTCGTGCCGCTGAGACGCTGACCCCGGTCAGCCTCGAGCTGGGCGGCAAGGACCCGATGATCGTCCTCGCCGACGCCGACCTCGACCGCGCCGCCAATGCCGCCGCCTGGGGCGGGATGTTCAATTCCGGCCAGGTCTGCATGTCGGTCGAGCGGATCTACGTCGAGGAGCCGGCCTACGACGAGTTCGTCGCCAAGCTGACCGCCGAGGTGCGCGGCCTGCGCCAGGGCGCCGATGGCAAGGGCTTCGGCAAGGAGGTCGGCGCGATGACATCCCCCAACCAGATCGGCATCGTCGAGGACCACGTGCAGGACGCGGTCGCCAGCGGCGCGAAGGCCCTGACCGGCGGCAAGCGCCTGCCCGGCCCCGGCGACTACTTCGAGCCAACCGTGCTGGTCGACGTCGACCACTCGATGAAGGTGATGCGCGACGAGACCTTCGGCCCCGTCGTCGGCGTGATGAAGGTCCGCGACGCCGAGGAGGCATTGCGCCTCGCCAACGACACCCGCTACGGCCTCTCGGGCTCGGTCTTCGGCGAGAAGGAACGCGCCGAACGCGTGGCGCGCAGAGTCGAGTGCGGCGCGGTGAACATCAATGACGTGCTCGTCAACTACTTCGCCATGGACGTCCCGATGGGAGGCTGGAAGGAGTCCGGCATCGGCTACCGCCACGGCGAGCCGGGAATCAAGAAGTACTGCCGGACCGAGTCCCTCGTCATCACCCGCTTTGCCGGCAAGCGCGAGCCGACCTGGTACCCCTACACCCGTGGCCGCCGCAGCCTTGTCAGTCGCATCGGCCAAGCCTTCAACGCCCGCGACTGGCGCCGGCGCCTGGGCCTGCGGCGCTGAAGTAATCCGCCTTGCTCCAGCGGGGGAGGGGTGCGGGTGCCCTCCCCCAAAGACCGTTGCGCAGCTGATCGGCTGTCGGGGTTCGGAATGCAGGACCGGGAGCCTTTGGGGGAGGGCACCCGCACCCCTTACTCTCCCTGGTTCATGGCTGAGCGCGATTTCATAGCTGCAACGCGGGAGCGGGTTGTCGTCTTCGACGGCGGGATGGGGGCTACGCTCGAGCAGTTCGAGCTGACCCGGGAGGACTATGGGGGGCTTGAGGGGAAGTGCCATGAGGCGTTGGTGCTGAACCGGCCCGATGTGATCGAGGGGGTCCATAGCTCGATGCTGGACGCTGGGGCTGAGGTTGTGGAGACGGACAGCTTTCAGGGGTCGCGGCTGAAGCTCGAGGAGTGGGGGCTCGGCGAGCACACGCTGGAGATCAATACGAAGGCGGCTGAGATCGCTCGGAAGTCCGCCGGGCCGGACAGGTTCGTGGCCGGCTCCATCGGCCCAACCGGGTTCCTGCCCGCCTCGACCGACCCGACCTTGGGCGACATCTCCTTCGGCAGGCTGGTCGAGGTCTTCGCGGAGCAGGCTCGGGGGCTGGTCGACGGGGGCGCCGACCTGATCGTCATTGAGACGGCGCAGGACATCCTCGAGGTCAAGGCGGCGGTGTTCGGCGCGCGTGAGGCATTCGCCGCGACCGGCCACCGGCTGCCGATCATGACCAGCGTCTCGCTCCTGCCCCAGGGCGGCAAGATGCTGCTCGGCACCGACATCCGGGCGGTGCTGACGACGCTGACAGCGCTCGAGGTCGACGTGATCGGGCTCAACTGCTCGACCGGGCCGGAGGACATGCGCGACGCGATCCGCTTCCTCGGCGAGCACAGCCCGCTGCCGGTGCACTGCATCCCCAACGCCGGCCTGCCCCTGCAGGGGCCCGACGGCGAGACGATCTTCCCCGAAGAGCCGGGGCCGCTGGCGGCGACCCTGGGCGAGTTCGTCGAGCGCTACGGCGTCGGCGTCGTCGGCGGCTGCTGCGGCACGACGCCCGAGCACATCGCCGCGATCCGCGAGCGGGTCGAGGGCCGCGTGCCCGGTGAGCGCCCCGCGCCCGGCCAGCCACAGGTCTCCTCGATGATGACCGCCACCCCGCTTGTCCAGGAGCCGCGCCCGACCCTGGTCGGCGAGCGGGTCAACTCGCAGGGCTCGCGCAAGGCCAAGGAGCTGCTGCTCGCCGACGACTACGACGGCCTGGTCCAGGTCGCCGAAGACCAGGTCGAAGGCGGCGCCCACGTGCTCGACGTCTGCGTCGCCCTGACCGAGCGCTCCGACGAGGACGAGCAGATGGCGGCCGTGGTCAAGCGGATCTCGCTGACCCAGCCCTCGCCGATCCAGGTCGACTCGACCGAGCCGGAGGTGCTGAAGGCGGCGCTCGAGCAGATCCCAGGCCGGGCGATCGTCAACTCGATCAACCTCGAGGCCGGACGCGATAAGGCCGACGTAGTCATCCCGCTGGCCAAGGCGCACGGCGCCGCTCTGATCGCGCTGACGATCGACGAGGTCGGGATGGCGAAGACGGCGGAGCGCAAGGTCGAGATCGCCCAGAGAATTCGCGAGATCGCCTGCGAGGAGCACGGCCTCGACCCCGAGGCGCTGATCTTCGACGCCCTCACCTTCACCCTGACCACCGGTGACGACGAGTGGAAGCTCTCGGCGGTGGAGACGATCGAGGGGATCCGCCGGATCAAGGCGGAGCTCCCCGGGGTGAAGACCTCGCTCGGGGTCTCCAACGTCTCCTTCGGCGTCTCGCCGCGACCGCGCGCCGTGCTCAACTCGGTCTTCCTGCACCACTGCGTCGAGGCCGGGCTCGACCTGGCGATGGTCAACCCCAACCACATCACGCCGTACTCCGAGATCTCAGCGGAGGAGCGCGAGCTGACCGACGACCTCGTCTTCAACCGGCGCGATGACGCGCTCGAGCTCTTCATCGCCCACTTCGAGTCGAAGGGCGAGGAAGCGGCCGAGGAAGCGGCGGACCCGACCGCGGGGATGGAGCCCGAGGAGGCCCTGCACTGGCACATCCTGCGCCGCAAGAAGGACGGGGTCGAGGACTGGATCGACCGCTCGGTGGAGAAGATCGGCGCCGTCCCCACCCTCAACGAGGTGCTGCTGCCGGCGATGAAGGAGGTCGGCGACAAGTTCGGCGCCGGCGAACTGATCCTGCCCTTCGTCCTGCAGTCGGCCGAAGCGATGAAGCGCGCCGTCGCCCAGCTCGAGAACTACCTGGACCGGATCGACGGCCACACCAAGGGCAAGGTTGTGATCGCGACCGTGTTCGGCGACGTGCACGACATCGGCAAGTCCCTGGTCAACACGATCCTCACCAACAACGGCTACACGGTGATCGACCTCGGCAAGCAGGTCCCGGTCGACGCGATCATCGAGGCCGCCGTGGAGAACGAGGCCGACGCGATCGGGCTCTCCGCGCTGCTCGTCTCGACCTCCAAGCAGATGCCGATCTGCGTGCAGGAGCTGCACCAGCGCGATCTCGGCTTCCCGGTGCTGATCGGAGGCGCGGCGATCAACCGCGACTTCGGCCGCCGCACCCTGTACCCGAAGGGCAAGGAGTCCGACGAGGTCTACGCCCCGGGCGTCTTCTACTGCAAGGACGCCTTCCAGGGCCTCGACACGATGGATGCACTGGTCGACGAGCCGGCGCGCGAGGCGCTGGTCGAGCGGATCAAGGCCGAGGCACGCGAGCTGCGCGAGAAGCCGGTCGTCGTCAGCCAGGCGCCGCCGACCAGCGACGCCGGCGCTCGCTCCGCGGCGCGCACCGACACGCCGACCCCGGAGCCGCCCTTCTGGGGCGCGCAAGAGGTGGACGTCGACCTCGACGAGGTCTTCCCCTACCTCGACCGCCACGTGCTGTTCAAGCTGCACTGGGGCGGCCGCGGGGTCAAGGGCGAGGCCTGGGAAGCGCTCGTCAACGGCAACGGAGACGACGAGGGCTTCGCGCCGCGCTTGGAGCGGATGTGGCGCGAGCAGGATTACCTGCACCCGCGGGCGCGGCTCGGCTACTTCCCCTGCAACGCCGATGGCAACGAGCTGATCGTCTTCGACCCCGAGGACCACGGGCGCGAGCTTGAGCGCCTCGTCTTCCCCCGCCAACCCGAGCACGACCGCATCTGCCTGACCGACTTCTTCCGCCCGCTGGACAGCGGCGAGCGCGACGTCGTCGCGCTGCAGGGCGTCACGGTCGGGCCCGAGGTGACCGAGCTGATCGAGCGACTCGAGCGGCAAGGCGAGTTCGCCGAGCAGCTCTACGTGCACGGGCTCGGCGTGCAGGCGGCCGAGGGCCTGGCCGAGTGGCTGCACGCGGAGGTGCGCCGCGAGCTTGGCATCCCGCTCGATCAGGGCCGGCGCTACTCGTGGGGCTACCCGGCCTGCCCGGATCAGTCAGAGCACGAGAAGGTCTGGCGGTTGCTCGACCTCGGCCAGATCGGGATGAGCCTCTCGGGCGGCTACGCGGTGCTGCCCGAGCAGTCGACCGTGGCGATCGTCGCCCACCATCCGCAGGCGGTCTACTTCGGGATGAAATCCGGATTCATCCCCCCCGCGGCGGCGCCAGACGAGCTGATCGCGGGCACCGAGCGGGGCGGAGCGCTGCCCATCAAGCCCGCAAAATAGGAAGACTTTGTCTGTACCGACTGGAAACATCGCTATTTGCGCTCTATGCTATGTAGGCCTCATGGGTTTCTCTGCCCGTGGGGTATTGAGTTACGGTTAGCGCCGGGGTCCCATCCTCTCAATTCGGGACCCCGGCGCGACAATCGCGTTTGGCGCGGAGTGACCGTTTGAGAGCGCGGCGACCGGGGCGAAGCCACGAAGACTTCGCCCCAGCACTGACCGCTCGCCCCCCGGCTGACGACTTGGGGGGCCGACCTTTGGCTATCGCCGTTTGCGGCCCAGGCCTCTTCGGCGCTGGGCTCTAAGAATGATCCGAGTCCTTTCGGTGGAGCGCCGCACCCGCTGGCTCCTCACCGTGGCCTCGCGCTGCATTGAATACCAAACCGCGGCCGCTGGTCAAGCGCTACAGAATTTTCACACCAAACGCTAACTTTTCTGCCAAGTTAACCACTGGTTCTTTCCCTGCAAATGCCAGCAGTACACAAATTCGCGCGCGCGTAAAAGCGCAGTGAGAAACGTACAACCCGAGCCACGCAAGAGGCCGCTACGTACCAGCGAGCGAGTCCCGAAGGCCGGCGACGATCGCCTCCGCCAGGCGCGGATCGTGGCCGCCGGTACGGAGCGGTGCCATCTCACCCTCGAGGATCGCCTCGACCCAGGCCTCGACCGTGCCCAACGCCCAGGTGCTCGGGTTCTGCTCGAGACGCGAGACGCAGGAGACGACGGCCCCGTCCTCGATCAGCACGTGGACCCCGGCCAGGCGCGCGCCCGACTCGCTTCCTCCGTCCCCGCCTGTGTCGACGGCGAGCAGACACCGTCCGCTGCGCGTCACCTCGAGGTTCACGAGCGGAACGGCGAGCAGGAAACCGGCCTCGATGTCAATCCTCGTCAGCGGCTCGGTGAGCGCGGCCATGTGGCGGCACTCACAGCGACCGGCGGCGACCAGCGGACCGACCGCGATCCGCGTCCACTCGGTCACCGCGTAAGGCTTGCCGCCGCCGCCGCGTTCCTCCGGGCGCGGTTCGACGAGGCGGGCCGCCCGCATCGCGCTCAGCCGCCGCTCGAGGGCCGGATAGGAATGGTCGCCGATCACGCTGCTCAGCTCGGTGAGCGAGAGCGGACGGGCGGCGAGGGCGCGCAGCATCGTCGAGCCCCAGCCGCCGATCAGCGCCCTGATCGCCCCCTTCGCCGGCTCGCTGCCGAGCGCGATCGGGCCCTGCGGCGCCCGCATCAGCCAGGCCTCGACTAAGTCGGCGACGACGAGCACGGCGCGGCCGGCGTCGGTCAGCTCGTTCTCGACCGCGTAGGGCATCCCTCCCAGGGGCCGACGCTCAAGAGCGCCGATGCCGCGCAGGTTGCCGACCTGGCCCCGCAGGGTCGTCTGCGCGGCGCCCCCGATGCGTTCCCTCAGGTCTGGCAACCGCAGTGGGCCGTCGAGGTGGGCGCGGAGGATCGGGACGCTGAGCGGACCGGCGATCAGGGAAAGCACCGTTCCTCCCGATCGAACCCGCGCAGGCGACGATTTGCTGTCGGCTTGCATTCCCTTCCCAGCTTATTTAGGTAAGAAAAGATTTTTTTACAGGAAACAGCCGTCAGCAATGGGCACACTATTGAAAGCAGCGGACCCCTCCCTGCCAGCGCAGGCAGCTGGGAGTAATGTAGACAATCGTCTGCGGGCGATGCGGCCGGCGTTCAGCCGGAAACGCGCTCGCCGAGGGTGGCGAGCATCTCGTCAACCCGGACGAACTTGACCCGCGGACGGCCGTGCGGCTCGCCCCGGCCGACCTCGGCCTGGTCGATCGCCTGCCAGTCCTCGAAGCTCACGTAGCGCACGCCGCGCTCGGCGAGGAGCGCCTCGACGGCGACAGGATCGGGGCTCTCCGGGTCGAGCAGCGTCTGCGACTCGACATCGGCGAAGAGGTGCTGGACCGTCTCCAGGGCGTCCTTCTTGTTCGTCCCGATTACCCCGGAAGGGCCGCGCTTGATCCAGCCGGCCGTGTAGTGGCCGACCCGGTGACCGGCGTCGTGCGAGTCGAGCACGCGGCCGCCCTCGTTGAGGATCAGGCCGCGCTTCTCGTCGAAGGGGACGCCCTCGATCGGGATGCCGGTGTAGCCGACCGAGCGCAGCACGAGGCCACACTCGAGCTCTTCGCGCTCGCCGGTGTCGCGGGCGCGCAGGGCGCCGCCCTCCTCGACCAGCTCGTTGCGACCGATGACGATCGATTCGACCTTGCCCTCGCCCCTGATCTCGAGCGGCGAGGCGAGGAAGCGCAGGACGATCCGCTGCTTGCGGCCCGCGGGCGTGCGTCGCGCGAACTCGGTCAGCGTCTCGACGTTGACCCGGGTCGTCTTGTCGGCCTCATCGGAAGCGAGGTAGGCGGCGCTCGCCGGGTCGAGCTCGACCTCCGTCGGGTCGACGATCACGTCGGCGTCCTCCATCTCCCCCAACTCCTTGATCTCGGGGTTGGTGAAGGCCGCCTGCACCGGACCGCGACGGCCGAGGACGACGATCTCGCGGATGCCCTTCGCGTCGAGGACCTCGATCGCGTGGTCGGCGGTGTCGGTCTGGCGCAGCTCGTGGTCGGTCAGCGCCAGCACCCGGGCGACGTCCATCGCCACGTTGCCGTTGCCGATCACCACGGCGCGCTCGCAGGAGAGGTCCCACTCGTCGTCGGCGTAGTCGGGGTGGGCGTTGTACCAGCCGACGAAGGCGGTGGCGGCGCGGCTGCCGGGCAGCTCTTCGCCGGGAATGCCGAGCTGGCGGTCGGTCTCACAGCCGACCGTGAAGACGATCGCGTGGTAGAGCCTTTCGAGGTCCTCGACCTCGATGTCGTGGCCGACCTTGACGTTGCCGAAGAAACGGAAGCCCTCGCGCGCCGCGGTTTTCTCGTAGACGCGAATCACCGACTTGATCTTCGGGTGGTCGGGGGCGACCCCACCCCGAACGAGCCCGAAGGGCGTCGGCAGCCGGTCGAAGAGGTCGACCTGGGCGTGCAGGTCGCCGTCTTTGAGGATGTGCTCGGCGGCGTAGAAGCCGGACGGTCCGGCGCCGACGATGGCGACGCGCAGGGGGGTCTCTTCGGTTCCGATCTTGGTCATCGCGAGCGCGAAAGAATAGGGAACTCGGAGCGCCGGGCGCCTACGCGGCGAGCAGCAGCTCGTTGCACTCGGGGCAGACGCCGTGGCTGATCGGCGGCAGCTCCGGCCGGTTGAAGAGCTCCAGGCGGCGCGCCGCCTCCTCGACCTCGACCCACTCTCCGCCGACCTCGAAGCGGTCGCACCAGCCGCACATCGGCAGCAGCTTGCCGGCGCGCGGCGCCGTCGGGTCGAGCAGCGGCTGCGGCGCGTCGCGCGCCTCTTCGGAGCGCAGCCGGGCGGCGAAGAGCACGGCCCGGCCGCCGGGGCGAGCGACGATGCGGATGTTCATCTCGCGCCGCACGTCGGGCCCGTCGCAGCGGAAGGGCAGCTCGACGTCGCCGACCTCGTCGCGGATGCGGCGCACCAGCAGCCGCTGCAGCTTGCGCAGTTCGTGGCCGGCGACGTAGTCCCAGAGCGAACGGCCGAGGCTGCTGCCGGCCTCGTGCCAGCCGTTCTCCTCGGCGAAGCTGTAGTAGCCCTCGTCGACCTTGACGATGTGGTCGTGCTCGTCGATCGCGTAACTGAGCGACTGGGTGGTCATGCTCCGGCGGCGACGGCGCTGGGCACGCCGTCGAGTGCGTCGAGGGCCTTGGGCACCGAGAGCGCCAGGCAGGTGAAGATCGGAGTCTCGCGCTCGGTGTACTCGCTCGACTCGGTCGGGCGCAGCTCGTTGACCAGGTCGAGGAACTCGCCGGGGTCGTCGCCCTCGAAGCAGACGACGAACTCCTGGTCGTCGAGGCCGTAGGAGTAGGTCGTGTTGATCGTGATCTCGGGATGGCGCCGGCCGACCTCGATGTGGCTCTTCATGATCCGCCCGCGCTCCTCGGGCGGCAGCCCGTACCAGCGGCGCTGCTTGACCATCGGGTAGAGGAAGAGGTACTTGCGCTCGGAGACGCAGATCTCCGGCCGCGCCTGCTCGTCGGAGTAGGGCGAGCGCTTGGTCATCGAGAGGAACGAGTGGGGCGTCTCCATCCACTTCGCCAGGCCGCTCTGGCCGAGCACGACGTGGAACGTGTGCAGATCGTCGAGGCTCGGGCTCTGGCTGAGCAGCACCAGGTCGACGTCGCCGCGCGTGCCTATGGTTGAGTAGGCGCGCAATGAGCGGTCGATGGCGAAGTCCTCGCAGGCGGCGAGGAACTCCTGCTTGTCAGCGGCCCGCAGGTCGGGGTCGCGGCGACGCCAGGCGGGATCGACCTTGAAGAAGCTGAACTTTGCGAAGGTGCGGTCGGCCATGTGGTTGACGATGGTGGTCAGTCTCTCGCTGGGCGTTGCGGGACTTGGGCAGGGGGTTCCGCTTAACTTTTTCGGTGGGACGGCCCTCGCCGTCCGAGGTTCACACTACGAAAAAGTACAAGACGCTCCACCCCCTGCCCAAGTCCCGGTCCAAAGGACGAAGGACGACTCGACGCGGATCACGCTGGCGTTGCTGCCACGGGGCACCTCGGTGAGGAAGCTTGCTGGGGTTCGAGGCGTCTCTCCGGGGCTGCTCAGCGCTGGGCTGGGGGCGGTGCCGGCGGCGCAGACTTATCTCGATATCTCGCAGGGGAACCGGGTGTTTGATTCGCTTTATGGGGAAGAGCTTCCGCCCAAGGTGGGGAAGCTTTCTGCGAAGGCTTGTCGGGGCTGGTGGCGAGCTGCAATGAAGCGAGCGGGGTCGGCTCCTGCGGAAATCGTTCCGGGCCTGCTCGTCTCGACCCTGGAAGCGCACGGGGTGGGAGTGCGGGTGGGGGGTGGAGCGTCTTGTACTTTTTCGTCGTCCGAATCTCGGACGGCGAGGGCCGTCCCACCGAAAAAGTTAAGCGGAACCCCCCACCCGCACTCCCCCCCAACCTTCGAAGCCAGGAGCTCGACCCTCCGGCGCCTCCCGTCGCTGGCCGACAGCCTCCGCGACAACGACCTGCTGATCGCGATCGGGCGGGCGCCGCCGGCCAAGGACCGGCAGCTGGCGATCGGGGTCGCGGGGCGCGGGTTCGATGGGGACCTGACGTCGGACAGCACGCGGACCAATGGGTACGTGCTCTCGACGGATGTTGCGCCGACGATCCTTCAGCGGCTCGGGATCGCGGTGCCTTCGCAGATGTCCGGGCAGGCAATCCGGTCCGAGGGCCGGGTGGACGTGGCCGGGATCGAAGCGCTGGGAAATCGGATGGCGGCTATCCCCGTGCGGCGCGGGCCGGTGATCGGGATCGGCCTGCTGGTCTGGCTGGTTGTCTTCGGGGTCGCGGCTCTGGTCAGCGCCGAGCGGGTCGCGCGGGTAGCGGTGCGGCTGCTGGTGCTCAGCATCGTCTACCTGCCGCTGGTGCTGCTCGCCGGAGCGGCGCTGGAACCGACTCGCGAAGGGGAACAGCTGCTGGTCATGGTCGGGGCGCCCCTGCTCGCCGCCGCGACCCTGCGCCTGCTGCGCGGCTACCGGGCGCTGGCCGTCGCCTCGACCGCCGTCGTGCTCGCCTACGCGGTCGACATGATCGCCGGCTCGCCGCTCACCTCGCTCTCGCTGCTCGGCCCCAACCCGGGGCTCGGGGTGCGCTTCTACGGGATCGGCAACGAGCTCGAGGCGACTTTCGGGGTGCTCGCCGTCGGCGGCACCGGCGCCGCGCTGGCCGGCTGGTGGCCAAGGCTCGCGCCGCGCCGCGCCGCCGTCGCCTTCCTCGTCAGCGGCCTGCTCTGCGCCGCGGTCTTCGCCGCCGGGCGCTTCGGCGCCGACGTCGGCGCGGCGATCGTGCTCCCGGTGGGCGCCGCCGTCGCCGCCGTCGCGATCGCCGGGCGGCGACGGCGGGCGGTGCTGCTCGTGATCGCCGCGCCCCTCGGCCTGCTCGCCCTAACCTCCCTCGCCGACCTGCTCACCGGCGCCAACGCCCACTTCACCCGCTCGGTGCTCGACGCCGGCGGCCTCGGCGATCTCGGCGATGTCGCCCAGCGCCGCCTGCAGCTCTCCGCGCACAGCTTCGTCCGCCCGATCGTCTTCGTCTTCCTGCCGCTGATCGCCGCCGCCGCGGCCGTGGCCGTCGCCCGTCGCGAGCGGCTGCGCGCCTGGCTGGGCCCCTTCCCCGCCGTCCGCGCCGGGCTGCTGGGCGCCGTCGCGGCAACCCTGATCGGCACCCTCGCCAACGACTCCGGCGCCCTGCTGCTCGAGATCGGCGCCGCCTACCTGCTCGCTTTCCTGGCCTATGCCTGGAGCGAGGCGCCTGCCTGAGCGATCCCCGAGTTCCCCGCTGGGGAATCGACTACCCTTCGCGTTAGTGCGAATCGCACTCGTCTCGCCATATTCCTGGAGCTACCAGGGCGGCGTGAACCGGCACGTGGAGGCGCTTGCCGAGGAGTTCCTCGGCCGCGGCCACTACGTTCGGGTGCTGGCGCCCTTCGATCCCCCCGGACGCCTGAGCAAGGCGCTGCATCGCGCTGCGCCGGAGTCGCGCTCGCGACCCGATTACCTGGTCCCGCTCGGACGCACGATCGGCCTCCCGGCCAATGGGGCCGTCTCCAACCTCGCCGCCTTCCCGGCCGGCGGCGTCCGCGCTCCGCGGCGCGAGCTGCGCGAGGGTCGCTTCGACGTCGTCCACATCCACGAGCCGCTGGTGCCGCTGGTCGGCTGGAACGCGGCGCTCGGCAGCGAGATCCCCGCGGTCGGCACCTTCCACGCCTACTCGACCAAGGCCGCCCCCAACTACATCGCGACCGGGTTCGGCGCGCGGCGCGTGTTCAACCGGCTGGCGGCGCGGATCGCGGTCTCCGAGGCCGCCGCCTGGACCGGCCGGCGCTGGTACGGCGGTCACTACGAGGTAATCCCCAATGGCGTCGACGTCGCCGCCGCGCCAAGCGCTCCCAAGCCGGCTTCGGATGAGCTGCGGGTGCTCTTCGTCGGCCGCCCCGAGGAGCGCAAGGGCCTGCCGGTCCTGCTCTCCGCCTTCGGCGCCCTGGTCGAGCACGTGCCGAGCCGGCTGACGGTGATCGGCGCCGAGCGCGAGGACGTGCTGCGTTACCTCGCCGATCCGGAGACGATGCGCTGGATCGACGTCCGCGGCCGCGTCTCCGGTTCCGCCCTGCAGACCGCCCTGCACGAGGCCGACGTGCTCTGCGCCCCCTCGCTCTCGGGCGAGAGCTTCGGCATGGTCCTCACCGAGGCCTTCGCCGCCGGCACGCCGGCGATCGCCTCCGCGATCGCCGGCTACAGCGACGTCGTCACCGACGGTGTCGACGGGATCCTCGTCCCGCCCGGCGATCCGCAGCGCCTGGCCGAGGAGCTGCAGCGCGCCCACCACGAGCCCGAGCGCCTGGCGACGATGGGACGTGCCGCGCGCAAGAGCGCCGAGCGCTACGCCTGGCCGCACGTCGCCGACCGGGTCACATCGGTCTACGAGCGCGCGGTCGAGGCGCCGCGGCCCGAGAACGCGACCGAGCGGGCGGCGCTCTGGATGGGCCTGACGTCCGCCGACGGCCTGCCGCCGAGTCCGCCGACGAAGCTTCCATCGCTCGACCCCGCGCCGGCGCAACCGGTCAAGCGGCGGCGCCAGGCCGCCCGTCGCATCGGGCTGACCGCCGCCGGTGCGATCGGCGTCGGCCTCACCGCCCTGGCCGCGCAGAAGATCGGTGTCGACAAGGTGGTCGAAAGCATCGTCCGCTCCAACCTCACCTGGGTGCTGGTCGCCTGCGCGCTGATGGGGCTCTCGCTCTTCTTCCGCGCCGCCTCCTGGTACTGGATCGTGCGCGCGGCGCTGCCGCTGCGCCCGGTGCGGCGCCGCGACGTGACCTCGGCGACGATGATCGGGGTGCTGATGTCGGCGACTCTGCCGGCCCGCCTCGGCGAGCCGGCCCGGGCGATGTCGCTGGCGCGGCGAATCGGGCGCATGCGCGAGACCTTCCCGGTGCTGCTCGGCACCCTGGTCTCCCAGACCGTGCTCAACATCGTCGCCCTGGCGATGCTCGGGGCGATCATCGTCTCCACCACGGACCTCTTCCACTCCAGCACGCAGAAGCTCTTCGCCTTCAGCTTCGTGCCGCTGATCCTGCTGCTCGTCGTCCTGCTCGCGCCGCCGCTGATGCGGCGCAACGGCAACGGCCGCCTGGCGCGGATCGGCGCCTGGCTGCACTCGGCCCTGATCCAGGTCCGGGCCGGGCTGAGCGTCTTCCGCACGCCGCGCCGCGGGATCGCGGCCGCGGCCGCGCAGCTCACCGCCTGGGCGATCCAGCTCAGCGCCTGCTGGGCGCTGCTCGCCGCGCTGGGGCTCAACGGCCAGGCGGGGATCGGCGCCGCCGCGGCCGTCCTCTTCGCCGTCAACGTCACCGCCGTCGTCCCGGCGACGCCGTCCAACATCGGCGTCTTCCAGCTCGCGGTGATCAGCGTCCTGCACACCGGCTTCGGCGTCAGCACGGCCGACGCCCTCGCCTACGGCGTGATCCTGCAGGCGGTCGAGATCGCCACCGCGGTCACCCTCGGCCTGCCCGCCCTGGTTCGCGAGGGCCTCACCTGGAGCGACCTGCGCGTGCAGGCCCTCTCCACCGCCCCCGTGCGCCTCAAGCCGAAGCCCGTTCCGCGGGAGGGCGCGCCCTCCCGCGAAGGCATCAGCGCTTAGCTGAGAACGTCCTTGGAGACGCTGCCGACGCCGAGCAGCCCGGGGCCGACGTGGGCGCCGATCACCGGCCCGATCTCCGATATGTAGACCGGCTCGCAGCCGAAGATCTCGCGGCAGTCGTCGGCGAGGGCGTTGGCCGCCTCGGGGTCCTGGATGTGCTGGACGATCCAGGCGTCGAGGCCCGACTCGTGTCGCTGACGGGCGTAGTCGCGCAGCCGCTCGATCGAGCGGGCGCGGGTGCGGACGCGCTCGACCGGGGTGATCTCCTCCTCGAGCGTGAGGATCGGCTTGATCTTCAGCGCCGAGCCGATCCAGGCGCGGGCGCCGCCGATCCTCCCGCCGCGACGCAGGTACTCGAGCGTGTCGATCGCGAACCACATCTTCAGCTCCTGGCGCGCCTGCTCGGCGCGGGCGAGGACCGCCTCGCCGTCGCCGCCGGCCCGGGCGGCCGCCGAGGCGGCCAGCGCCGAGTAGCTCATCCCACCGCAGGCCGAGCGCGAGTCGAAGAGACGGATGCGCTCCCCTCCCTTGCCCTCGGCGATCAGCCGCTCGCGCGCCTGGCCGGCGGCCTCGAAGGTGCCGGAGATGCCGGAGGAGATGTGAACCGAGACGATTTCCCGGCCTTCGTCCAGCAGCGGCTCGTAGACCGAGACGAAGTCCCCGATCGAGGGCTGCGAGGTGGTCGCCCCGCTCTCCGAGGCGCGCAGCCTCTCGTAGAAGGCGGCGTAGTCGCCGACCTCCAGCTCCGGCTCCTGCACCCCGTCGACGGTCACGTAGAGGCTGATCCGGTGGATCCCGAGCTCATCGGCCAGCTCGGTCGGCAGGTAGGCCGTCGTGTCGCAGACGACGGCTGTTTCGGCGGAGAAACTCAAACCAAGGCGATTCTCTCAGGTTTCCCTCAAGCCTCTCGCTACACTTTCTGAAGTGACTGAGACTCAGACCGACACGCCGCAGGCCGCAATCTCTCTGACCGAGAAGGCAGCGGGCAAGATCGCCGAGTTGCTTGGCTCGCAGGAGGGCTCTAAGGATCAGGCTCTGCGGGTCGCCGTCCGGGGCGGTGGCTGCTCCGGCTTCCAGTACGCGCTCGCCTTCGACAAGGCCAAGGAGGACGACAACGTCTTCGAGGTCGACGGCGTCGCGGTGATCGTCGACAAGGTCAGCATGCAGTTCGTCTTCGGCTCCGAGGTCGACTACGTCGAAGGCCTGCAGGGAGCTGGCTTCCAGGTCAACAACCCCAACGTGGTCGCCGCCTGCGGCTGCGGCTCCTCCTTCCAGGTCAAGGAGGAGTCCGAGGCCGCGGCCGTCGTTTAGGCGCCGCGAGTCTTTCGCGGCGCCTCGCTCGTCTGCATCGCCCTACCTCGGCGTACAGGCGCGGACGATGTTGCCGACCATCGTGTTGCCGTTGCGGTACTTGGCGACCGCGTGGGCGAAGAAGTGGCCGTTGGCGCACTTCGCCAGGAGGTAGCTCTGCTTCTTGCCGTGGCGCTTGAAGAGCCGGTGGACGGCGAGGTTGAACTGGACCACCGAGCCGCTGCCGCCGGCGATCACCGGCACGTTCGCGACCGCGCGAGTGCCGTAGCGGCCCTTGTGGATCTTCTTGATCTTCACCCGGCTGACGATCGCGGTCGGCGCCGGCACGTTGACGTAGGCGTGGATGAACATCGTCGTCACGCCGCCGCGGACGCCGCCGTTGAAGAGGACCAGCGGCCCACTCGATTCGAACGGGGTCTGTTCGGGGAAGGCGACCCGGACGCGGACCTTGCCGCTGCCGACGATCGCGCCCCTACAGGCTTCCTTGGCGTGCTGGGTGTCGGTCGCCTGCAGCTTGCCCGGCTGGCAGGCCGGCAGGCCCCTGGCGTTGACGGTGCCGTGCTTGTCGAAGTCGATCGTCACTTCCTTCAGCGCCGGTGGCTGCGTGCCGTCGGTGGTGCTGACGTTGCCCGAGGCGTGCAGGGTGATCGGCGCCAGTCGCGCGCGCGGCAGCTTGCGCGGGGTGACGGCGCCGTTGATCTTGAGGATCAGGTTTCCGGCCCTGACCACGGTCGGCTTTTCGGCGGCGGCGATGCTCGCCGCGGTGATCGCCAGTGCGGTGGCCAGCGCAAGCGCTGTAAGCAGGATCTTTCGCATGCCTTCGAACTTCCCGCCCGGCGGAAGGCCTAAACATCGCGGGACTGCAGGTTCGGGCTACTCGATCTGCAGGGGCGGCGACTGCGGGGCGCCCTGCGCGGCCGGGGCGGCCTCGGGCTGCTCGACGCCGAGCGCCGTGGCCAGCTCGCCCGACTCGAACATCTCCTCGACGATGTCGGCGCCGCCGAGCAGCTCGCCGTTGACGTAGAGCTGCGGGAAGGTCTGCCAGTCGGAGATCTCCGTGGTCACTTCGCGCAGCGGCTGCAGCGCCGGCAGCACGTCGATCGCGCCGTACTCGAGGTCCATCGCGTCGAGCACCTGCACGACCCGCATCGAGAAGCCGCAGCGCGGCATCTCCGGCGTGCCCTTCATGAAGAGCAGCACCGGGTTGGCGGCGATCAGCTCCTCGACCTTCTGCTTCAGCTCGGCGTCGGCCATCGCCACAGACTAGCTATCCGGGCAGCTCGGTCTTCACCGAGAGGGCGTGGATCGTGCCGTCGTCGAAGCGCTGCTTGACCGCGGCCTTGACCAGGCGGTGCTGGGCGATGCGCGTCAGGCCCTCGAACTGGGGCGCGACGACGGTCGCCCGCAGGTGGTCGCCGGTGCCGGTTTCGTCGGCCACGCTGACGCTGGCCCCCGGCAGCGCTGCCGCGATCATCCGCTCGATCTCCGCCAGGTCGGCAGCCATCGACCGGAACCTAGCGGCGGCGGCGCAGCATCATCAGGCCGCCGAGCGCGAAGCCGGCCACGGCGGCGCCGACGATCAGTTGCGAGCGGTGCTCGTTGACCTGGCGGCGCCAGTCGGTCAGCTCGGCGACGCGGCCGCGCAGCAGCTCCACGGAGCCGCCGAGCTGGCGGCGCTGCAGGTCGATGTCGCGGCGGATCTCCGCCGCCGAGCGACCCGGCATGCCGGCGTTCGCGGGACGGGCGGGCTCGGGGTGGGCGCTCATTCGCCGCCCGCCTTGGAGCCGGATTCGAGGGTTTCCCTGGTCAGCTTCGCCTCCTCGATCGCCTGCGTGGGCACGGGCGGCGCGCCGGCCTGCACCGAGCGGTAGGCGATCAGGCCGGCCAGCGCGGCGACCAGCAGGAAGAGGGCGGCCTCGACGAAGAAACCGGGCCAGGCGTTGCCGTCGAAGACCTCTTCGGCGAGCAGCCAGGCGACGCCCTGCATGACGAGGATCAGGGCAAGGAAGGCGAAGGTCCCGGCGGCGACGCCGACCACCGAGCCGCGCAGCAGCTTGCCGACCTTCTCGGAGACCTCCGCCTTGGCCAGCTCGATCTCCTCGCGGACCAGCGAAGAGCTCTTCTCGGCGACGTCGAAGACCAGCTCGCTGACCGAGCGGTCGTCCGGCGGCGGCAGCGGCGGGGGTGTGGCGGCGCCGTCGGCCACGCTACTCGGGCGGCTCCTCGTCGAAGACCCGCCTCCAGACGAAAGCGGCGATTCGGGCGGCCGCGACGCTGGCCAGGGCGCTGCTCGCGGCGAGCAGGCCGCTCCAGGCGAGACGCTTGACGATCTCGTTCTCCACAGGCGTCCCCGACCTTACCTATCGAGGCTCGAGACCGTCGCAGATCGTCCCGACCAGCAAGGTCTTTGCCTGATCGAAGTCGGCGTCGGTGGCCGGGATCACCTCGAATATCCAGCCCGAGAGCAGCTGCTCGACCGCGCCGTAGAACGACATCGAGACGAAGTCGGGATCGATGTCGCGGCGGAAGTCGCCCGCCTCCTGGCCCTCGGCGACGATCTTCGCGATCGAGTCGTAGGCGCGGCGGATCTCGGCCAGGTGGGTGCGGCCGAAGGAGTTGGCGGCGCGCGTCACCTCGACGATGATCACCTTCATCAGCTCCGGGTCGTGGCGGTAGGAGTCGACGATGAAGCCGGCCACCGCCTCGAGCTTGGCCCGCGGCGCATTCCCCTCGCGGTCGGCCTCTTCGATCGCCGCGAGGAGCAGCGACCAGCGCTCGCTGAAGAGCTCGTTGAGCACCTCGTCCTTGGACTTGAAGTAGTGGTAGACGAGCCCGTAGGCGACGCCCGCCTCGTCGGCGATGTCGGCGACGCGGGTCGAGTGGAAGCCCTGGCGGGCGAAGACCCGGATCGCCGCGTCGAGAATCTGGCGGCGGCGGTCGACGGCGGTGGCCTTGGCCATCAGGCTCGCACCTCGCTCAGTTGCGGCCAGGCATAGGCGGCGGGGCGGCGGTTGGCCAGCGAGGGCAGCGTTTCGCGCACGCGCTCCTGGGCGCCGAGGTCGAGCTCGGCGAGCACCGCGCACTCCTCGTCGGGGGCGGTGGCGAGCACCACGCCCCAGGGGTCGACGATCGCCGAGCGACCGCCGGAGGCGAAGTTGGGCGGCGCCTCGCCAACCTGGTTGGGGGCGAGGACGAAGGCCTGGTTCTCGATCGCCCGCGCCCGCAGCAGCGGCTCCCAGTGGTCGCGGCCGGTGGCGCGGGTGAAGGCCGAGGGGACGGCGAGGATGCGGGCGCCGCGCACGGCGAGGATGCGGTAGAGCTCGGGAAAGCGCAGGTCGTAACAGACGCTGAGCCCGATGGTGAGATCGCCGAGCGGCGCGCTGACGATCTCCTCGCCCGGCTCCTCGTGGTCGGACTCTCGGTAGGCGACGCCGTCGACGTCGACGTCGAACATGTGGATCTTGCGGTAGGCGGCGAGGTCCTCGCCGTCGGGCCCGATCAGGACCGATGTGTTGAAGGACTTCGCCCCCTCGCCGCGCTCGGAGATGCTGCCGGCGAGCAGGCTGATGCCGAGCTCGCGCGCCCAGGAGCGAGCGGCGCTGAGACTGAGACCGTCGAGCGACTCGGCACCGGCGAGCAGCTCCTCTCCCCCGGCCAGCAGGTTCCACTTCTCGGGCAACCCGACCAGCTCGGCGCCGCGGGCCGCGGCCTCGCGCACCAGCCGCTCCGCCGCTTCCAGATTGCGCGCCTTGTCGGCGGTGGAGTTGAGTTGTACGACCGCTGCTCGCAAGCGTGCCTTCCTCGTTGATTGACCAGTCAATCGGGGTTGGATCAGTATAGGAGCGACGGGTGCGACAACCGGGCGTGACTGGCGCGTACCCTTTGTCGGGCGTGACCGAGATCCTCAAGGACGACGCCGAGCGCAAGCAGGTGACCGTCCTCTTCGCCGACGTGAGCGGCTCGATGGACCTGGCCGAGGGCCAGGACCCCGAGGAGTGGCGCAAGATCATGCAGCGCTTCTTCGCGATCCTCGCCGACGCGGTCGAGCGCTTCGAGGGCACGGTCGACAAATTCACCGGCGACGGGATCATGGCCGTGTTCGGCGCTCCCGTCGCCCACGAGGACCACGCGCGGCGCGCCTGCTACGCGGCGCTGAAGATGCTCGAGGACGTCGCCGGGTACGCCGCCGAGCTGCGGCGTGGCTCGGGCCTCAACTTCTCGATCCGGATCGGGGTCAACTCCGGCGAGGTCGTCGCCGGCGCGATCGGCGGCGCGGGCGAAGGCGGCTACACGGCGATCGGCCACACGGTAGGCCTGGCGCAGCGGATGGAGGCCCTGGCCGAGCCAGGCAAGGCTTACCTGACCGAGAGCGCGGCGCAGCTGGCGCGCGGCTTCCTCGACCTGGAGGATCTGGGCGAGTTCGAGATCAAGGGAGCGAGCCGGCCGGTCGAGGTCTTCGAGCTGCTCGGGGTCGGCGCGGCGCACTCGCGGCTCGACCTCTCGCGCGAGCGCGGCTTCTCGCGCTTCGTCGGCCGCGAAGCCGAGATGGCGGTGCTGGAAGCGGCGCTGGAGCGGGCCGAGGCGGGAGCGGGCGCCGTGGTCGGCATCGCGGCGGAGGCCGGCGTCGGCAAGAGCCGGCTCAGCCACGAGTTCGCCGAGCGCTGCCGCGGGCGGGGGCTGGAGGTCTTCGAGGCGCAGGCCCAGTCCCACGGCCAGGAAATCCCGCTGATGCCGGTGCTGCAGATGCTGCGCGCCTACTTCGGCATCGGCGAGCGCGAGCCGGAACGGCTGACCCGCGAGAAGGTCGCCGGCCGGGCGCTGCTGCTCGACCCGGCCTTCGACGAGGAGCTGCCGCTGCTCTTCGACTTCCTCGGCGTCCCCGACCCGGATCGCCCGGTCGCCCAGATGAGCCCCGAGGCCCGCCACCGGGCGCTGGGCCGGATCGTCTGCCACCTGATCAACGCCCCGCGGCGCAACCACACGGTCGTCCTCGTGATCGAGGACCTGCACTGGATCGACGAGGCGAGCGAGGCGATGCTGGCCGAGATGGTCGGCGCCCTGGCCGGCACCAGCACCCTCGCCGTGGTCAACTTCAGGCCCGAATACGAGCTCGAGTGGGACCGCTCGCCGATCTACCGGCGCCTGGGGCTGGAGCCGCTCGGGCCGGCCGGCACCGGCGAGCTGTTGCGCGACCTGGCCGGCGCGGACCCCTCGCTCGACGGGCTGGAGGAGCCGATCCACGCGCGCACCGGTGGTAACCCCTTCTTCGTCGAGGAGGTCGTCCGCGAGCTGGTCGAGGCGGGCCACTTCGAGGGCGAGCGCGGCGCCTACCGGCTGGTGAGGCCGGTCGAGGAGGCCGGCGTGCCCGCCACCGTGCAGGCGGTTCTCGCCGCCCGCATCGACCGCCTCGACCCGGCGGCCAAGCGGCTGCTGCAGGTCGCCTCGGTGGTCGGCAAGGAGGTCCCGGCGCGGGCGCTGGGACTGACCGCCGGGCTGAGCGAGGAGGAGCTCAATCCCGCCCTCTGCGATCTGGTCGACGGCGGCTTCCTCTACGAAGCCGAGATCTACCCGCAGCGGGTGTTCGCCTTCCGCCACCCGCTGACCCGTGAGGTCGCCTACGGCTCGCAGCTCGGCGACGGACGGGCGGCGATCCACGCGGCGGCGGCGCGGGCGACGATCGAGCTCGAGCCGGAGCGGCTGGACGAGCTGGCGGCGCTCGTCGCCCACCACATGGAGGTCGGCGGCGAGACCCTGGAAGCGGCCCGCTGGCACGCTCGGGCCGCGTACTGGGTCGGCAACAGCCAGCCGCTCGAGGCGCAGCGGCTCTGGCGGCGGGTGATGGAGCTGGTCGCCGAGCTGGAGGAGGACGAGGAGACGGCGGCGCTGGCGGTCTCCTCGCGGCTGCTGCAGTTGCAGTACGCCTGGCGGCTGGGGATGGACCGCGAGGAGGAGGCGCGGCTGGTCGCCGAGGCGGAGGAGATCGCGAAGCGCAAAGGCGACCTGCACTCGCGGGCGCTGCTGCGGCTGACCACCGCCGCCCGCCCCGGCATGCGCCACCGGGCCGATGCCTGGCTGGAGGCGGTCGAGGAGATCAACCGGCTGGCGGAGGAGTCGGGGGACCTGCACCTGCGGGTGGCGATGCGGGCGGCCGGCGCCTACGCCTTCCTCTGCACCGGAGACTTCGACGGCTTCGAGGCGGAGCTGGACCGCGTGCTGGAGATGGCCGACGGCAACCGCTCGGTCGGCGCCGGGCTGGTCGTCGGCAGCCCGATCGCCTGGGCGACGATGGGCAGGGGGATGGCCGCCCGCGAGCGGGGCCGCTTGGAGGAGGCCGAGCGGCTCTTCGAGGACGGGCTGAGGATCGCGACCGAGGACGGCGACCCCGAGACGGTCAGCTGGACGCGCGGCAACTTCGCGCTGATGCTGGCGATGGGCGGCGACCCCGAGGCGGGCGTGGCCCTCGCCCAGCGCAACCGCGAGGAGACCGAGCGGCTCGGCGACGTCTTCTCGCGCAGCATCGCGCTGGCCAACCTCGGCGCGGTGCAGCTGGCCGCCGAGGATCCGGCGGGCGCGCTCGATTCGCTGGAGGAGGCCGAGCGCCTCTACCTCGCGGCGATGGGCAACGGCGGCGAGATGGAGGCCTGGCGAGGCGCCCTGCGCGCCGAGGCGCTGACCGGCCTGGGTCGCGCCGAGGAGGCGATCGAGCCGGCCGAGCAGGCCTGCGCGGTCGCCCGCGAGCGCGGCATGCTCTGGTCCCTGCCACTCGCCCTGAAATCGCTGGCGCGGGCGCTTGCCGCGACCGGCCGCGCCGGCGCACCCGAGGCGCTCGACGAGGCCGAAGAGGTAGCCCGTCGCACGGGCGCCGCGATCAGCCTCGAAGCGATCGAAGAAGCACGCGACGAGCTCGCAGCTGCGCGCTAATCGCGGCCAGCGCGGTGGCGCTCAAGCTCTGCCACCATCAGCTTCGTGTGCAGGGCGGCGATCAGGTCCTGGAGGGGTTGGGAGCCGGCTTCGAGCATCTCGACCACGCGCTCGGGCGAGACCTCGCCGGCGAGCCGGTCCATGACCATGCCGACCTCCTCGCGAACCAGCTCTTCGAGCGCTTTCTTGTAGCGCAGGGTGTCGTAGACGGTGAAGCCGATCTGCTCGTCATAGCCGCCGGCGCGGAAGCGGCCGATCGCCTCGATGATCTTGATGTCCGAGGGCGAGTAGCCGCGGCTGTTGGGGCTGAGCACCTCGATCTCCTCGAGGCGGTCGAGGACCTCCTTGGGGATGCCGTAGCGCTCGCGCACCTCGGCGGCGCTGGTCCGGGTGCGCTCGCCCGCGAGGGCGCGGTCGAGGATCCGGTCCTCGAGCTCGACCAGGGCGCGGGCGCGCTCGGGGTCCTCGTCGAGCACGGCCTTGATCGCCTTCAGCGGCATGAAGCGCTCCTCCTGCAGCTGCTTGATCAGCTTGATCCGGTCGACGAACTCGGGCGGGTAGTAGGCCATGTTGCGGCTCGTCTTGACCGGCTCCGGCAGCAGCCCCTCCCGAAGGTAGTGCTTGATCGTCGGCACCGGCACGCCCGAAGCGTCAGCCAGCTCCCCCATCCGCAGCAGGTCCCCGTTGGCCCCTCTCTGGCCGGAGGTCATGCGCGGAACTGGGTTGCGGCGTCGGCGGAGGGGCCGGCGGCGGCGCCGGAGTCGAGCATCGCCGCGATCTCCTCGTCGCCGTAGCCGGCCTCGCGCAGGACCTCCTCGGTGTGCTCGCCGAAGGCCGGGGCCGGGCGGGTCGGGTCGGCTGGGGTGCGGCTCAGCTTCACCGGGTGGCCGAGCTGGCGGACCGTGCCGAGGCCGGGTTGCTCCACCTCGACGACCATCTCGCGGGCGCGGACCAGCTCGGAGGCGAGCGCCTCGTCCACCTCGAGCACCGGCTCGATGCAGCAGTCGTGCTCGTCGTTGAACGCCTTCCACTCCTCGCGCGTGCGGGAACGGAAGACCTCGGCGACCTGGCGCCAGGCGTCGCTGCCCGGCGGCTCGAACTGGAACTCGACCAGGTCGGGCCGCTCGACCCCGTCGCAGAAGGCGGCCCAGAACTTCGGCTCCAGCGCACCGCAGGTGACCCAGCCGTCACTCGCCTCGTAGGGCAGGTAGCAGAGCAGGCCGCCGGCCAGCTGCTGCTCGCCGCGGCGCGGAACCTCGGCGTCGCAGAAGTAGCGGCCGGCGACCATCGCCAGCCAGGAGAGGGCGCCGTCGGCCATCGAGACGTCGACCAGCTGCCCCTCGCCGGAGCGCCGGCGCTCGTGCAGGGCGGCCATCACCCCGAAGGCGGCCATCAGGGCGCCGCCGCCGAGGTCGGCGATCTGCCCGCCCGACTGGACCGGCGGCCCGTTCTTGGCGCCGGTCAAGCCGAGCAGGCCGACGAGGCCGAGGTAGTTCATGTCGTGGCCGGCGCGCTGCGCGTAGGGGCCGTCCTGGCCGTAGCCGGTGATCGCGCAGAAGATGACGCCGGGGTTGGCCTCGCGCATCCGCTCGTAACCGACCCCGAGCCGGTCGAGCACGCCGGGCCGGAAGCCGTCGAGGACGACGTCGTGGCTCTCGACCAGGCGCAGCAGCGCCTCCCTCCCCTTCTCGCTCTTCAGGTCGAGTCGCACCGAGCGCTTGCCGCGGTTGAGCGAGAGGTAGAGAGCGGAGCGCGTGCCCAGCGCCTGGTGCTCGTCGGTCCCGTAGTAGGGGGGCGCCCAGCGGATGTAGTCGCCCATGCCGGTGTCCTCGACCTTGAGCACCTCGGCGCCGAGGTCGGCAAGCAGCAGCGAGCAGAAGCCGCCGGGCAGCAGCCGGGTCAGGTCGAGGACGCGGACGTCGCTAAGCGGCAGACCGGTCATCGTCACGCTCGCGCACCGGCACGCCCAGCAGCTCGCGTGCTTCGGCGACCGAGGCGACCTTGCGGCCGACGTCTTCGGCCATCTGCCGCGCCTTGGCGATCAGGTCGCCGTTGGAGCGGCACATCTCGCCGCCCGGCAGGTAGAGATTGTCCTCGACCCCGGCGCGGACGTTGCCGCCCATCACCAGCGAGGCGCCGAGCAGTTTCCACTGGTCGCGGGAGATGCCGATCACCTGCCACTGGTTGGGGCCCTCCGCCCCGCCCGGGATCTGGTCCGACATCAGGGTGACGTTGCGCGGCGTCGGGCGGATGCCGCCGTTGACCCCCATCACAAGCGAGATCTGCAGCGGCGTGCGCTCCAGCAGCCCCATGTCGATCAGCGGGTCGAGGTTGGCGACGTGGCCGGCGTCAAAGCACTCGTGCTCGGGCTTGATCCCGAGGTCGCGCATCGCCGTGAGGAACTCGATGATCGTGTCGAAGCTGTTCTCGAAGACCGCCTTGAAGACGAAGTCCTTGCGCCGCGCGCTGTACTTGGCGTAGTTCATCGAGCTCATGTTGAGCGCGGCGACGTCGGGCTTCAGCGCCCGCAGGTACTCGATCCGCTTCTCGACCGGGATGCCGATCGCGCCGGTCGAGTAGTTGACGATCACGTCGCCGACCTCGGCCAGGATCGCCTCGGTGATCGCCCGGAAATCCTCGATCTCATAGGAGGGCGTGCCGTCCGGCTTGCGGGCGTGGATGTGGATCTGCGAGGCGCCCTCGTCGACCGCGCGCCGCGCCTCGGCCGCGTACTCCTCGGGCGTATAGGGAATCGCTGGGCACTGGTCGCGGTTGGCGATCACCCCGCTGATCGAGCAGCTGATCACCACCGGATCTCCGAACGAGCTCATCTCAACGCCTCCCAGGACGCGAAAACCAAGCAGGTCGGGGGATACAGGGAGGGCGACGAGGGGAGCGCACTCCAGTGCGTGACCCGAGGAGACCGACCGAAGACCCCGAGATGCGCCGGTTTGCAGCGTCCTGGGCTCATACGGGCATCACTCCGTGTCGCTTGCGGGGCTTCTCGACGTGCTTGTTCGCCGCCATCGTCAGGGCGCCGGCGATCGTCGCGCGGGTCTCGCGCGGGTCGATGATGTCGTCGATCACCGCGTTGCCGGCGGCGATGTAGGGGTCGATCTGCTCGCGCACCGCGCCCAGCATCGTCTCGCGGGTGGCCTCGGGGTCCTCGGAGGCCTCGATCGCCGAGCGGCCGATGATGTTGACCGCGCCCTCGGCGCCCATCACCGAGATCTCCGCCCCCGGCCAGGCGACGATCAGATCGGGCTCATACGCCTTGCCGCACATCACGTAGTAGCCGGCGCCGTAGGCCTTGCGGACGATCACCGTCACCTTCGGCACGGTGGCGCGGCTGACCGCGTAGAGCATCTTCGCCCCGTGGCGGATGATCCCGGCGTGCTCGACCTTGGCGCCGACCATGAAGCCGGGCACGTCCTGGAGGAAGACGAGCGGGATGTTGAAGGCGTCGCAGAGGTTGATGAAGCGGGCAGCCTTGTCGGCCGAGTCGTTGTCGAGGATGCCGGCCAGATGCTTGGGCTGGTTGGCGACGATCCCCGCCGGCCGGCCGCCGAAGCGGGCGAAGCAGGTGATCAGGGTGCGGGCGAACTTCGGCTTCAGGTCGAAGTACTCGCCGTCGTCGACGATCTCGGCGATCACGTCGTACATGTCGTAGGGCTGGCGCGAGGAGTCGGGGACGATCTCCATCAGCTTCTCCGAGGCGCGCTCGACCGGGTCGGAGACCTCGCGCAGCGGCGGCTTCTCTTCCCAATTGGAGGGGAAGTAGGAGAGGTAGGCCTTGATCGCCGCGATGCACTCCTCGTCGTCGGCGACCTCGAGGTCGCCGACTCCGGACTTGCGGCAGTGCACCTTGGCGCCGCCCAGCTCCTCCATCGTGATGTCCTCGCCGGTGACGGCCTTGGTCAGGTGCGGGCCGGCGAGCGCCATCGCGCCCTGGCCGGAGACCATCGGCACGAAGTCCGAGAGCGCCGGGATGTAGGCGGTGCCGGCGGCACAGGGGCCCATCATCGCCGCCACCATCGGGATCACGCCCGACATCTCGACCTCCTCGCGGAAGAGGTGGCCCGAGCCGGCGAAGAGCGAGCCGGCGGCCTCCTGGATGCGGGCCCCGGCCGAGTCGAGCAGCCAGATGAAGGGCATCCGCTTTGAGAGGGCCATCTCGCGCAGACGGGTGACCTTGAGCTCGCCGGTCATCCCCATCGAGCCGGCCATCACCGTGAAGTCGTAGGCGGCGATGCAGCAGGGGCGGCCGTCGACGTCGCCCCAGCCGCTGATCACGCCGTCGGCCGGCGCCTCCACCCCGTCCATCGCCCGCTGGGCGAAGTGCGGCCGGCCGTGGATGCCCATCTCGACGAAGCTGCCCTCGTCGACCAGCAGGGCGATCCGCTCGCGGGCAGTGAGCTTGCCACGCTCGTGCTGCTTGGCGATCTTCTCCTCGCCGCCGCCAAGCCGCGCCTTATCGCGGCGCTCGTGCAGCTGCTCGGTCAGCTCCGTCAGCGGGGCGGTGCCCGGCAAGAGGTGCTTCTGCTCGACTTGCTCGGCCACTATCTGCCTTTCCACTGCGGGTCGCGTTTCTCGAAGAATGCGGTGACGCCCTCGACGATGTCCTCGGTCGAGAAGGTGAGCGAGAGCTGCGAGCGCAGGTACTCGAGCGCGTCGTCGACCGCCATGTCCTGCTGGCGGTACATCGCGTCGTGGCCGAGGCGCATCAGCACCGGGCTCTTCGAGGCCAGCTTCGTCGCCCACTCGGCGACCGCGGCGTCGAACTCGTCCGCCGGGACGACCTTGTTGGCGAGCCCGCAGGAGACCGCCTGCTCGGCGCTGAGCCGCTCGCCCAGCAACATCATCTCGTTGACCTTCTTGCGTGGGACGTTGCGGTAGATGATCGCCATGATCATGTAGGGGAAGGCGCCGACGTTGATCTCCGGCGTGCCGAAGGTGGCGCCCTCCCTGGCGATCACCAGGTCGCAGGAGAGCGCCAGTCCCATCCCACCCGCCAGCACGTGGCCGTTGGCGGCGCAGAGGCTCGGCTTGCCGAGGCGCGGCATCAGCCGGAAGTATTCGAGGAAGAGGTCTGTGCCGAAGTGTTTGGCGACGAGCGGCACGTCGGCGGCGAAGCCGCCCAGGTCGGCCCCCGCGCAGAAGACCTTGTCGCCTGCCCCGGTTAGGACGACGGCCCGCGCCTCCTGGTCGTCACGGACGCGCTTCATCGCGTCGACCAGCTCGGCCAGCATCTGCCCGGAGAGCATGTTGCGCTTCTCCGGGTTGTTGAGCGTCACCGTCGCGACCCCGTCCGCGACCTCGTACTTGACCACCTCGTAGTCCATCGAGGCGGCACCATAGCCGACTCTGTCGAAAGTAGTAAGTGCTACTCTCCACGGCGCACGGGGACCAGCGAACGAGGAGAGACCATGGCGACGGCGACCACCAACGGCTCGAAAGTGATCAAGCCCGACCACGAGGCGGGGCGCAAGCACTTCATCTTCAGCCAGGAGCACGAAGACCTGCGCGAGTCGATGCAGTCCTGGGTGCAGAAGGAGCTCTGGCCGCACCGCAACGAGTGGGAGGACACCTACTGGGACTCCGCCGCGATGAAGCGCGCCGGCGAGCTCGGCTTTCTCGGCCTCTGCTTCCCCGAGGAGTACGGCGGCCAGGGCGGCGACTACTTCTACTCGCTGGTCCGCGCCGAGTGCATGAGCTACTCCGGCTCGGGCGGCACCAACATGGGCTTCGCCGTGCAGAGCGACATGGTCCTGCCGCCGATCCACCTGCTCGGTACCGAGGAGCAGAAGCGCCGCTACCTCGAACCGGGGCTCAAGGGCGAGAAGATCGGCTGCATCGCGATCACCGAGCCCGGCGCCGGCTCCGACGTCGCCGGGATCCGCACCAGCGCGATCCGCGACGGCGACGAATTCGTGATCAACGGCTCGAAGACGTTCATCACCAACGGGCCGCGCGCCGACTTCATCGTCCTGGTCACCAAGACCGATCCCAGCGCCCGCCACGACGGGATCACGCTCTTCGTACTCGACCTGCGCGACGAGCAGGGCAACCACGTGCCCGGCTTCAGCGTCTCGGCCGAGCTGGAGAAGATGGGGATGCACGCCTCCGACACCGGCGAGCTGGCCTTCGAAGACGTGCGCGTGCCCGAGACCGCGATCCTCGGCGAAGAGGGCAAGGGCTTCTACCACATCGCCTGGGAGCTCCAGGGCGAGCGACTGGTCGCCGCCGCCGGCTGCCACGCCGGGGCCGAGCGGATGATCGAGAAGACGATCGAGTACGCCAAGGAGCGCGAAGCCTTCGGACGGCCGATCGGCAAATTCCAGGCCCTGCGCCACAAGATCGCCGAGATGGCGACCAAGACCGAGGCCGCCAAGCAGTTCACCTACGCGACCGCCTGGCGCTTCGCCAACGGCGAGTACCCGGTGCGCGAGATCACGATGGCGAAGCTCTACGCCTCCCGCATCGCCTGCGAGGTGGCCGACGACGCCGTCCAGGTCCTCGGCGGCTACGGCTACATGAAGGAGTACGAGATCGAGCGCGCCTTCCGCGACGTCCGCCTCAACCGGATCGGCGCCGGCACCGACGAGGTGATGCTCGACGTGATCGGGCGCAGCTACGGGCTGTAGAAGCTCCGGCGAGTCCCCTACTCCTGCGGCAGGCAGGTCGCGCAGAAGTCCGCGCCGAACGGGGTGAGGACGATGCTGCGGCGCACGGTGCGCGCGGTGCGGCCGCCCTGCTCGAGCGCATCGGTCACCTCCGGCTGGACCTCGAGCACCTGGTAGCGGCGGGAGTCGCGCAGCGCCTCCCGCGAGAACCAGACGAGGCCGAGCCGGTGCAGGTTGTTGAGGTAGGCGTAGACGCGGTCGGCGTGGCGGCAGCCGGCCTCCTCGGCGATCATCGTGCAGCCCTGGGCGACGAGCTCCGAGGCGAGCGGCAGGCCGGCGCGCACGTCGACCGCGGGCTGCGCCCCCTCGTGGGCGAGGAAGCGCAGGATGCGAGCCTCGTCCGGCGCCAGCGCGTCGAGGATGCGCATGTAGGCGGGGTGGGAATCGACGTCGGCGCTGACGTCGGCCGACTGGCGAAGCAACTCCTCGCCACGGCGGCGCAGGCCCTCGGTCGAGGAGTCGCCGGAGGAGCGGGGGCGCTGCGCTTCCGACACGCCGATCAACTCGCGCAGGTAGGCGCGCAGCTCGGCGGTGGTCTCCTGCACGGCGTCCGCCGTCGACTCGCCCCGCGAGGCGGCCTGGACCACGCGCGCCGCCCCCTCGGTGTAGGCGCCGGCGATCTCCGACGCACCGCGCAGAGCCATGCCCGCCGCGATCCGCGCCAGCCCCGGCGCCGCCTGCAGCAGCTCCTCGAGCGACGGCGGCGGCGCGTCGGGCGGATTCCGCGGCGCGTCCCCCAGATCCTCCTTGTCGCGGTCGAGCGTCATCCGAAGATCGCCAGGTGTAGCAGTCCTGCGCCGAATCCGAGCACGGCGCCGTGCAGGTAGAGCAGCCACTCGTCCTCGTGCACCGCCGTGCGCAGCATCTCGGAGAAATCGGCCGGGCCCATCGCCCGCACCCGCGAGGCGACGAACTCGCGCACCCCGTCGCCCTGGCGGGCGGCGAACTCGGCATCGGCCAGCGGCGTGACCGCGTAGTCCGCCGCCTCGACCGCGACCGAGGTGCGGATCGAGTCATAGTCGCGCGTGCCGACGGCGACCCGCACCGCCGACCGCGCCCGGCCCAGCGCCCGGTCGACGGCGGGCCGCAGCGAGTCCTCGATCAGCTGCCGCGTGCGGTCCGAGTTCGGCCCGTGCATCAGGTCCTCGGCGACGTTGCCCATCGTCACCACGTCGTCGGCGATGATCTCGGCGTAGACCTCCGCCACCTCGGGCTGGCGCTTGAGGAAGAGGCCCTGGATCTCGAACGGCCCGACCCGGCGCGGCCGCACCGGCTCGAAGATCATCCGGATGCCAACCAGGTTGGTCGTGTAGCCAATCAGCACGCCGGCGATCGGCAGCACCCACCACTGGGTCAGCACCTCCTGGGTGAGGAAGGCGGTCGGGATGCCGAGCAGCAAGCCGAAGAAGAAGCCGAAGTTGACGATGAAGCGCAGCTCCTTGCGGCCGACCTCGAGGAAGATCCGGTTGGCGAGCGCCGGGTTGGCGTCGAGCCGGCGGATCACCATCAGCTTGACGTCGATCAGCTCGTCGGCGTGGGCGCCGATCTCCTCGGTCACCGAGCGGACCAGGCCGGGCAACTGCTCGCGCACGCGGGCGTGAACGGCGGCGCGCACGCGCGGCGGCAGGTCGTGCCAGAGCTGCGGCCGCTCGCGCTCCATGATCCGCTCGACCACGTCGTGGATCTCGCCCCGCGCGGTCGCCAGGCTCTGCTCAGCGATCGCCTCGGGGTCGAGCTGGCGGTAGAAGTCGCCCGGGCTGCCCAGCTTGGCGATTCCCTTGTCGACGGCGATCGAGCCCATCTTCGCCGCCCGCGAGGGGACGATCCCCTGCCAGCCGAGCCCACCCTGGCCGAGCCCGGGGATCTGCTGGATGCGCCGCGGCATCACGTTGGCGAGCGCCGAGAGGCCGGGCACTTTGACCCCGGCGAAGCGCACCGGGTAGAAGAGCATCCAGACGCCGCTCAAGTTGGTGACGTAGCCGATCGCCCCGGTGAAGAGCGGGATCGTGATCAGGCTGAGGGTCTCGCTGTCCATCGGGATCGGGGAAGATGTGCGGCGGGCGCAGGATGACGGTAATCAAGGACACGGGGACGCGCGCGGTGCTGCCGCCCTTCGGCGACGAGCACGAGGAGCTGCGCGAGACGGTCAGCCGCTTCGTCGCCAAGGAGATCGCGCCCAACGTCGACGAGTGGGAGGCGGCGCGCGAATTCCCCCGCGAGCTCTACCGGCGCTGCGCCGAGCTCGGCTTCCTCGGCCTCAAGTTCCCCGAGGAGCTCGGCGGTCAGGGCGGAACGCACCTGCACGACGCGATCTGGGTCGAGGAGCTGGCACGCAGCGGCGGCTCCGGCGGGGTCGCGGCCGGCCTCAACGCCCACACCTCGATCGCGATGCCGCCGATCTTCAACTTCGGTACCGAGGAGCAGAAGCAGCGCTGGCTGGTGCCCGGGATCGCCGGCAAGAAGATCGGCGCGCTGGGGATCACCGAGCCCGGCGCGGGCTCCGACGTGGCCGGCATCTCCACCTTCGCGAGGAAGGTCGACGGCGGCTACGTCGTCAACGGCTCGAAGACCTTCATCACCAACGGCGTGCGCGCCGACTTCCTCGTCTGCGCGGTGAAGACGACCCAGGACGGCGGCCACCACGGCATCTCCTTCCTCGTGCTGGAGCGCGAGATGCCCGGCTACGAGGTGGCGCGGAAGCTGGAGAAGATGGGCTGGCACTCCTCCGACACCGGAGAGCTCTCCTTCACCGACGTCGAGGTGCCCGAGGACAACCTGCTCGGCGGCGAAAACGAGGGCTTCAAGCTGATCATGGCCAACTTCGCCTGGGAGCGGCTGCTGATGGCGATCGGCGCCGTCGGCGCGATGCAGCGCCTCATAGAGACCACCGTCTCCTACGCCCTCGAGCGCGAAGCCTTCGGCCGCCCGATCGGCAAGTTCCAGGCGATCCGTCACAACGTCGCCGAGATGGCGACCAAGGCCGAGGCGAGCCGCGCCCTCACCTACAACGCCCTGCGCCTCTTCAACGAGGGCCAGGCCTGCATCAAAGACGTGACCATGGCCAAGCTCGTCACCCAGCGAGCCGTCCTCGAGATAGCCGACCAGTCCCTCCAAATCCACGGCGGCTACGGCTACATGCGCGAGTACGGCATAGAGCGAGCCGTCCGCGACGCAAGGCTGGGCCCAATCGGCGGCGGCACGGACGAGGTGATGAAGGAGATCCTCGGCAAGCAAATGGGGCTGTAGGGGTTTGCAGGGGTTTCCTGCGTTCCCGGCACCGTGTCCGAGCCAGGCGGACACAAAACGGACACATCGCGCCGCGCCTGCTTGATCTGATCCTCGGCGGATACGCGCTCAGCGATGTCGAACTCATCGAAGACGTGCGCGTAAACGTCGAGCGTCATCGTCGGTGAGTGCCCAGCCTGTCGCGCGACCTCGACCACGCTGCGCCCTTCGTGGATCAACAGCGAAACGAAGCTGTGGCGCAGGTCATACGGACGAGCACCCTCCAGACCAACGGCACGACAGGCAGGCTGCCAGGCATCCCGGTGCCAGGTCTGCCAAGCCGGGTCGTTCCAGACGCCGCCCGTGCCGTTCGGGAACAGGAGCGCGTCGTCGTCGGGACGACCGCGCAGGAGCCGCAACTCCGCAAGGTCACGGGAAAGCGGCGCAAGCAGGCGAACAGTGCGCGCCTGCCCCGTCTTGGTGGACTTGACGCTCCCCTGCCCATCTGCGGCCTTCTCGATCAAGAGCGTCCGCTCGCGCACATCACCCCAGCGCAGAGCCTGCGCCTCCTGAGGCCGCAGCCCCCCGTAGGCAAGCAAGCTGATCAGGGCCGCATCGCGAGCGCCGTGCTTGCGCCTCTTGGCGGCAACGGCCCGTAGTCGCTCGACGGTGATGGGCGGCAGTGGGCGGACCTCACGATGGCGTCGGACCCTTGGCTTCTGTACCGCCTTGACTGGGTTGTAGCCGATCCGTCGCCACTCAACCGCTCGCCGCAGGATGCCCTGGAGAAGCGCGAGCGCCCGATAGATCGTCGGCTGCCCCACCCCACCAGCTTCCAGTTCAACGCGGAAGCGCTCGACGACTTCCGGCGTGATCGCGCTGAGACGCATTGATCCGAGCCGTGGCAGCACGTGCCGGTCCCACAAGCCCGCGTAGCTGCGCAGCGTCCGCGCCGCCAGGTTCGGCACCGCGTAGAGCTTCCACCACTCCTCGGCGAAGTCGGCGAGCGTCTCGCGCCCACCCGTCAGAAGGTCCAGGTCGCCGGTGCGCTTTCGCCTTACGACCTCCGCTTCGAACGCTTCCGCGTCGCGCTTCCGGCCGACCACCTTTGAGCGCGCCCGGCCCTGCTCGTCGCGCCAGCGTACGCGCCAGACAGCTCCCCCCTTGCGCTCGACCCGCTCAACGCTCACTGTCAGCCTCTCTGCTGTCCCCAACCTCATCAAGCATGGCTCTCAAGCTACCGCGCCGTACGCCCCGCATGGACTGCGTCACCCGCCCCGACGGTGGAGGCGCCGGGGTAAGCGTTTGCTCGCCGACCCAGCGCTCCAGCTCCGCAGGCTGAACCCGGAGCCGATGGCAGAGCCGCGCCGCTCGCAGCTCGCCCCGTGCAATCGCCCGATAGACAGCGCGGCGGGAAAGCCCACAGGCGCGCGCAACCTCCTCCGGAGACAGCAGCCGCTCGAAGTCATTGTTGGAGTCGCTGTGCATTTCCTCTGCATCGGTTGTCCAGCAAAGACGAGAATTGCATCGCCTGTCGGCGTCCATACAAGCGGCCAGCCGCACGATGGAGTCGTGCCAAAATCGGCCGCTGGACGCCCGGCAGACGGGAGCCGCCCAGGCACGGAATCGGAGGGTTCGTAGTGTGTCGGGGGTCGGGGTTGGTCCCTGAGGCAGCGTTGGAGGACACCGGAATTGGGGCCCTTCGAAGGAGTGACCGCATGGATCGGAGCTTCGTCCTTGACTGGGGACTGATCGTGGATTGCTGTTGGGTTTCGGCTGTGGGATTTGTTACGCAGAGATCGAGCTGGCGTGGAGATCATCCGCCGAAGCCAAATAAGCTCTTGCGTTATGAGAAAGAGTTCGTTTGCGCTCCTGATCGTCGTCGGCTGCGTGATAGCCGGATGCGGCAACAACGGAACTTCGACGACGACGGTCACCGTTACGGAATCGTCCGGAGGACCGGAAGCAGATGCGACCTCGCCCGAACCTGCCACTTCTAGCGTGAAGCCGCTTGGCGAGCCGCAGACGATCAATATCGAAGAAGGGGGAAACCTCACGCTCACAGCCCTCGCCGTGGATTCGAATCCGCCGAAGCCCGATCCGCGGGTTTATAAACTCCCATCAGGGACGTCATGGGTGGCACTCGAAGTCGAAGTCGCAAATGAATCCAGAGAAGCGTCACTCCAAAGCAGCATCGAATATCTGCTCGTCTCCGATGATGGCAGTCGGGTCGTAGCAGAGGGTTCGAACGCCTTCGAACCCGTGATTTCGTGTTGTGGCGACGGCTATAACGGGGACTCGATGCAACCTGGAGACAAGGCGACCGGCTTCGTCGCCTTCCAGGTGCCAAAGGGATTTGAAGTCGACAGGGTCCGTGCCGAAGCGACCTTTGCAAGGCCCGGGCCGGTCACTGAATGGGAAGTGGACTGAGTCGCGCGCACCTCTGAAGGAAGAGCGCCACGGAAGGCGCCTTCGCAACGAGCAGCATCTTGACCTGGTCGGGTTTGAATTGCCGTGCTGCTGGCAGGTCCATGGCCTAGCTTGGGGCGATGGAAATCGAGCACCAAAACTCCGAGGACGAGCCCGACCGGATTAGGATTCCGCTCTCGATCGCCGTGGCCCTTTGTCCGCAGTGTGATACGCCCGCTCCGCCCGGGCCCTGCCCCCACTGCGCAACCGAGGTGCCGGCATTGAGTCCCGACGAAGTCGGGGAGGAGGCAGAAGCGCGGCGGAAGGCTCTCGGGCCAATGCTCGAGGACGCGCGCCGGCTGCAGATCCGACTAGCTGCACCTCCAGCGGCCACCGTGCCGGTGACCAACGACCAGTTCGCTGCTTGTGCCCAGGACGGCGAGGTGACTAGCCAGGTGCTGGCAGTGCTCCAAGGCTGCAAGCAGCTAGCGCGACTCGACATGGACGATCCGAAGGAGATTGGCAGTACGATCCGCATGGCGATCATCGACGGGCTCGGCCACCTTGAGCGCCTGGTCGGCACCGCGGAGGAGTTGGCGCGGCTGCGCACCGAGGGGCCAGCGGCCGAGCTGCAGGCTTCTATGTCAGAGGCAGCGGCGATGGGCGTGGGTGTCGTACTCCACCTGCTCGAGGCGTTGACCGCGACCGACTTCGCTGGCGTCGAGTCAGCGAGTGCTGCTCTGCAGGCGGCATTCGACTCCTACGAAGCCCCTGACGGCGAGCTCTTCGAGCGGATCGAGCAATGGGCCCAGCCCGACATCGATTCCCGCCTCTCCCTTGTCCTCGGCAAGTCTGGCCCCTTTACCGATGAGTGGGGCTTCGTGGACGCGGTCAAGGTGTTCGGCTCATTTGCCGGCGAGGAGCGCCTTTTCGGCGGGTCCGAAGAGCGCGCCAAGGCCTACTTCTCACACCTACTACCCGAGTCCGAGATCGCCCCAGGCGAAGGAGTGATGCTGGTCTTCGCGGCGATCACCCTCGGAGTCCTTGACCGCCCGCTCCTAGCCCACCGTTGTTCGCGGCAGGAGATCGAGTTGATGGGTGCTGCCCAAGCTGCCGACCCGGAGAAATTCCATCGGGTCGTTGCCCGGATGGGGACCGAAGCCCCGCGCCTCTTCGCTGCCGGCACACGCATCGAGAAGGGGTTCCGACTGCTCGCTTTGGCAGCCACGGTAGAGGAGATCGATGAGGAGACAGCGATCCGCGAGGTACTGAGCGCGTACCGCGAACTCGCCGAGGGAGCCCTTCGTGCTCACGGCCGTGCAGTCCTCGACTTCACTGCAATCACCGCCGGCGAAGAGCTGAACGAGGCCGAGCAGGCGCCGCTCCTAGCCGAGCTCAAGGACCGCCTCGCCGCTTCCGCCTCGGAGCTTGCACAAGCGATGGCCGCAGGAGTCGACCCGGAGCTCCGCAACGCCTCCGCCCATGCGCAATACCGCTGGGACCGTGAGAATGCCGAAGTCGTCGACACCGACACCGGCAAGCGCTGGGATGTTCCTGACCTCGAAATGCTGACCGAGGCCCTCATCGGCTCGGTGCTCGGTGCCGACGCGGGTTTCTGCTGCTTCGTCACTGGCCATCACCTCGGGGAGAAACTCGGCGCTCCCTTCGAAGCGAGCGACGTGCCTCAGTTGGTTGAGCTCCTCGCGCAGGCTCTCTTCGCCGCCGGGGGAAGCGGCACAGTCAAGGTCTCTGACGGCGGCTCCACGATCAGCCTCGCGAATATCGAGCGCGAGGACCTCTCGAAACCGATGACGGCGCTGGGCGGGCTCTCGGCCCTCGCTCCCCACCTCGAGGCCTTCCAGGTATTCGACGCCGACAGCGGCGAGCTCCTGCTCGATGTCCCGGTCAGCGCTCTCGTCGCTGCCAACGAAGCCTCTTCCGAGACCAAGGACCTGATGATCATCGCCGCCTTCCACCAATCGGCGTTGCGTCGTGGCCACGCACCGGAGGTCGCAACTGCTGCGACCCTGGCGACAATCGCAAAGACGAACGCTGTGCAGGCGATGCAGGATTTTGTTGATGCAGGGGGACCTGACCCTTCGGTCATCCTCAAGACCCGAGCGCGCTTCGAGTACGCGCGCGAGTTCGCATGCGAATCCGATGCCAACCCTCCGGAACTTCAGAAGGTCGTGAAGAAGATCGAGAAGGTCATCGCCCAAACCCACGATCTGGCCCGTGGTGACGTCAAGGCGTTCAAACGCCTGGTCCCGCTCTGCGACTGGCTGATCGAGTGGGCGGAGGAGACAGGAGTCGCCTGGCCACCCAGCGCGGACCGACCTTGAGGAGGCCGATCAGGTAGGCGCGGCTCGACTGGCGATCTTTATGTAGCCAGACCCTCGATTGCCGTGCACTTGTTCGCCGGCATCCCAAGGGCACACACCAGCCGCTTGTGAACGGCTCGGCTGCGACAAAGACATGATGAGGGTCTCGGCGCCGATCCGGCGGACGGGAGGCGATACTGGGTCGATGAGCTCAGCGCAGTGGCGGGAGATCCGGGCGATGCGGGCGGACCCTCCGGGTCTCGGCGCTAGCGAGGAGGGCCGCCAGGCGGTCTTTTCGGCCGCGCTGCAGCAGGCCGAAGAGCTTCACCAGGCCGCAGAACACACCGGTTATTCGAGTCGGCCACTGCCGCTCTTTTACGCACTCAGCCAAGGCGGACGAGCGATCGCCGCCGCCCGAGCAGCCAAAGACTGGGAGATCCACGCGCACGGGATGGGAGTCGAGACAGGGCCAGTGCTGAAGACGACCCTCACCCCCGCCCCCAAGGGTGCCGTCCCCACCGTCGCCGCAGCGACCGGCTGCCCAGCCTTCGCGAGACCGCTTGAGCTAGGGCAGCTGCTGGTGACGCTGCCCGAGGTAGCGGAGCTGGTTTGCGAACACGTCGAGGCGGCACCAGCGATCGCCCTGCATCGCGACGCCACCGCCTCTCAGCCCCAGTCCTACATGCAACTGACGCCGCCGATTGACTGTTCAGCGATCTACTACGGGCCAGAGGGGGCGCTCTCGCCGGCCGAGCAGAAGCAGGGGCTTGAGGAGCGGCTCGCGCCTTACCCACGGGCTCAGGGCTGGCAGATCCACAGTGCCTGGAGCACCAGCGGTGGGCGGAGGGGGCTCGGCCTCAGCTGGCCACTCTCAGACGAGGAGGGCAGTCGCGGGTTCCGCGAGCTTCGAAGCGTCTCTACCCCCTACCGGGACCGCTTCTACCTGCGCCCCGGCCTCGGCAGAGATGGCGGCGAGATCAGCTTGCTGATGACCTGGTGGGCGGCACTCCTCGGCCTATCAAGCCTCGCCCGCTATGAGCCCGGTCTCTGGCGAGCCGGGCTTGACCCCGACAGCTCAAAGATCGCGGCAATGCTCGAGGCGGTGCTCGATGCCGGCCAGGCGCGAGTTCCAGAACTAGTTGCCGAAGCCCTGCGGGAGGCATGAGGTGCCGACCCGCGGACTTGACCTCGAGAGCTTTCGCTCGATCCGCGAGTGGGAGGGGCGAAAGACCCGCTCCTTCGAGGAGCTCTGCTTTCAACTGCGCGACCCGACCCCTTCTGGCGCCGAGCTAATCAAGACCGGTGACCCCGATGCTGGGGTCGAGTGGTACTGGCGCCACCCCGACGGCAGGGAAGAGGGTTGGCAGGCCAAGTTCGTCTTTGACACCGATGGCCTCCTCGCCCAGATGCGAGATTCGCTGAAGAGCGCAGCGGAAAAGCGGCCTGGCCTGCGGCGGATGACCTTCTGCATCCCGATAGATCTCGCCGACGATCCGAGCGGCGCCCGCGGAAAACAGGCACGCCAACGCTACGAGGAGGCGCTGACGCGCTGGCGGGAGTTCGCACCGGAGGTAGAGGTCGATCTGCTAAGCGGCGGAGAGCTGTTGGAGCGACTGAACGAGGAGCGCCACCGCGGGCGCGAGTTCTTTTTCTTCGGCGAGCGGCTGCTGGGAGCGGAGTGGTGCCGGCGCGAGCTCGACGCGACGATTGAGGATGCAGGAGATCGCTATACCCCCGAGCAGGACGTAGCCCTGCCTATCGACGAGACGCTGGCGGCGGTCGCCCTACCGGACTGGCTCGCGAAGCGCCTTGAAGAGCGGCGAGACGCCGTTGTCCTCGCCGCGCGCTCACTCCTCGACTCGCCGGGCGAGAAGGGACCCTGGGCTCCCCGCCTGGAGGCGGTCGGCGAAGCGGTAGTCGAGCTCGAGCGGGTGGCGTTGGCCTGCCCGCAGCCACCGGCGATCGAGCGGCCCCCGATCGGGGCCCTGGTCGAGCGGCTGCGTGATGAGATCGAGGGGCTGGAATCAGAGCTCCTCCCCCACATGGCCGCCGCCCGTCAAGGAACGGTTGGCGAGAGCGGCGATGTCCCGAAGCAAATGCTCGAGGAGAAGCGGCGGCGACTCGGTGATGCCGCGGCCTCGGCCGAGCACAAGCTGCGCGAGCTCAGTCGGGATCTGCACCGCTTCGAGGGGTTGGTGGACTCGAAGATGGTGCGGGCGGCCGAAAAGGCGGCGATTTTTGTCGAGGGCGCCGCGGGGCGAGGTAAGACCCACCTCTTCTGCGACGTGGCCGAGCGGCTAGCAGATGCGGGCCACCCGGTGATCGTCCTGCTCGGCGAACGCTTCCACGGGGGCTCGCCGTGGCGGACCGTGGCAGAGCTCCTCGGCGAGCCGAATCTCAGCCCAGAGGAGATCGCGACGGTACTAGCGGCCTCTGGGGAGGCGAGCGGGCGCCGTGCCGTACTCCTGATCGATGCGATCAACGAGACCAGTCCCGATCCGGAAATCTGGCGCAGTGAGCTCTCTGACATGCGCCGGCGCCTTACAGCGAGCGGCTGGGTCGGGCTCGGGGTCAGCTGTCGCGATACCTATCTCGACCTGGTCGAACCGAAGGGCGGGCGTGATGAGAACTTCACTCGGGTAGAGCACCTCGGCTATCGCGGCCGCGAGCACGAGGCGACCGAGCGGATTTTCGCGGTCCACGGCCTGGCGCCGCCGCGGGTGCCTCTGCTGCTCGATGAGTTCACCGATCCGCTCTTCCTCAAGCTCTACTGCGAAGGCTTCAAGGGGTCTGGAGCCCCGAGCGGCAGCGAGCACCTGAGCGCAGTCTTCACCGCCTTTGTCGAAGCCCGCGCCGGTGTCGTCGAATCAAAGCTCCGCCTCGACCCGGGGCTTGAAACAGTGCGCAGGGCGATGGCCGCGTTCGCGACGAGGCTGGTTGAGCGCGGCGAGGAGCGCCTGCCCTACATGGAGGCGGCCCAGCTGATCAATGGGTTCGCTCCGGGCAAGGATGAATCGCCAAACACGCTGATCGAGCAGATGGCAAGCGAGGGGCTCCTCGCCCGCGACCGGGTTCTCCTCGAGGCGGTGGGTGAACGCGGTGAGGCCGTCGGATTCCCTTACCAGCGCTTCTCCGATCACCTGATCGTGGGAGCGTTTCTCGACCGCCATCTGGCGGGGGCGAGCGGCGAGCAGCTCGGAGCCGCCTTTGCCCCCGGGACTGAGCTTCAGCGCTGGCTCGAGGATGCTCCAAAGGGATTTCTGGAGGCGGTCGCAGTGCAGCTGCCCGAGCGCTGGGGAGTAGAGCTGGCCGACCTGCAGGAGGCCACCGCCGAGGACGATGAGGATGGCTGGCTGCGGAACCACTTCGTCCTCCCCCATTTCCTCGCCAGCCTGATCGCCCGTCGCCGCGATGCCTTCGGCGAGCGCAGCACGGCGCTGATCGACGAGTGCCTGAATGCCGTGCCGGAGGAGACGATCGACGCGCTGATCGCCATCGCCGCCGACCCCGAGCACCCCTACAACGCGATCCGGCTGCACTCCTTCCTCGCCTCGATGTCTATGGCCGAACGCGACGCCTACTGGGGAATCGAGACCTTCGAAAGCTTCGGTGACCCGAGTCGCTCGCTCGACCGCGTGATCCGCTGGGCCGCCCGCGGCCCCCACCCGGACTTCAAGGACACGGTGATTGAGCTCGCGTGCCTGCCGGTGATCTGGCAGTTGGGCAGCCCCAACCGCTTCGCCCGCGACTACGCGACGAAGGCGCTCGCCAGCGTCCTGATCGATCGAGTCGAGCTCTGCGGCGCTCTGATCGAGCGCTTCGCCGCGGTCGACGACCCCTACGTCAAGCAACGACTGGCAGCAGCCGTTCTTGGGGCAGTCACTAGGGGCGGCCCCGAGAATTTCACCGCCGAGCAGATGAACTCCCTGCTCGAAACGATGGTCGAGGAGCTGATCGAGTCCGAGTGCGCCCTTCCCGACATTCTCACCCGGGACCACATCGCCTCACTAGCGCGCTGGGCGCGACGCCACAAGCTAATCCCGCCCCGACTTCTCAAACGGGCGCTGCCGCCATACGGAAGCGAGCCCCCAGCGACGCCGCCGCGTACCGAGGAACTCGAATCCGAGTACCCGGCAGGCGAGGACGGCGAGGGCTACCGAGAGCTTCACTTCTCGGCGCTGTCGACACACAGCGATTGGAGCCGCTACGCGGTCTCGGGCCGGATCGATGACTTCTCCCGACGCCCGCTCGGGCAGCCCTCGAACGAGAGCGAGCAGCTCACCGAGATTGATGGGGTGGGGTGGGCCAAGTTCCTCGCCGCCTTGCGTCCCGAGCAGCTGAGACACCTTGAGGGCGAGAACCCCGACGTCGACTCGCTGATCGACGACCTCGACACCGAGCAGGCCGAGCTACTGGGATCAGTCGCGATAACGAACGTGCCGGCAAGTGGGCACCTCCGAGAGCAAGCGGTCTCGCTTGAGGAGGCGGGGCGGCTGATCTTCTCGCGCGCGGTCGAGTTGGGATGGACGCCCGAGCGCTTCGGCGAGTTCGACCGGATGATCGCGCGCCGAAACATGGTGCGCGAATCCCACAAGGCTGAGCGCTTCGGCAAGAAGTACCAGTGGATCGCCCTGCATGAGCTGCTCGCGCGGCTCGCAGACAACTTCACGATGCAGGTCTGGGGCGGCGACACGCAATATGAGGGAGGCTGGCAGCTCGGCACTCTGCGAGACCTCGACCCGACCCTGCCGCCGGAGAAGATCGCGATTACGGGCAACTGGGAACACAGCCGCAGCCCGACCTTCGCGTTTGATCGGCCGCCGATCTGGTGGTCGCAGTGGTCGCCGCGGTTTGACCCCTCGCTCGCCGGGTGCGAGGGCGAGTGGGCAGAGCAGGTCGAAGACATGCCAAGCCCTGAGCGGCTATTGCGGGTGAGGGATTCTGAGGGCCGCCGGTGGATGATCATCGACAGCCACCAGAACTGGCGTGAGGACCCCGAAGAGATGCCGAGTCTCAACGTGCCCGATAGCCCCCGCCGCGATCTCTGGATTCGCTCTGCCTCGACGGTCATCAGACAGCGCTCACTGGCGAAGCTGCGGCGCCAGATCAAGGGTGACCCTGATCTTTTGCGCTCGCTGCCCGACTGGAACCACAACGACATGCATGGCGCGCTCTGGGCGGAGCTCCCAGACGAGGAAGGAAGACACGAACGGCAGGTGGGTTGGCGGCGCGCAGGCGAAGAAGGGCGGATGAAAGTCCCAAGCGCCGCCACCTGCCTCGGCTACGGAGCTGAGGATGTGGGATATGACTGCTCGCTCTCGAGCGGGATCAGCGTCGATCTGCCCTCCAGCTTCCTCGCCGAGCTGCTCGGGATCCACTGGGAGGAGCGCGCCGGAGGATGGGTCGATGCCCGGGGCACCGTGGTGGTGCGGTTTCGCCAGAGCGATGAAGGATTTCACCGAGATCGGGCGCTGATGGTCGAAGAGACCGCGCTGCGCACCGCACTGGCCGAGAAAAAATTGGTGCTGGCGATCGGACTGCTCAGTGAGCGGCGCGTTTTTGACCGCAAAAAAAGCTTCTCCGATCTAAAGATGCTCGGCTGGACCGACTACGCTGGGCATCTGCTGATCGAGGGAGACTCGATCCACGAGCAGTCGTTCGTCGCGATCAAACGCCACCACGAACCGGAGCCGGAGGCCGACGCTGGGGTCGAGCCTGAAACCGAGTAGCGCCCGGACGGACCACTGACGATCACCTCGCAATTATTCCGTGCAACGTTCGGGACCCAGAAGGAGATGGGGTGCCTGATGGTTTGTAACAAAGGCCCGCAGCACCGGTCATTTCGCTAAAGTTACAAAAATCGTAACTTTGGTTGATTCATTGACAATCAAGGGCCTTCCCGATTATCTGCTCGGCCAGGGGCGCTACACCGCTACGACCGACGAAATCGGGGAGCTCCTCGGCCTTGAAGGAGGCGCGGTGCGTGCTGGCATGAATCGCTTGCGCAAGCAGCGCCTTGCCTTCTCTCCGGCACGCGGCTTGTACGGATTCGTCCCGCCGAACTACCGCTCTTGGGGCGTCCTTCCCGCTGATTGGTTCGTCGATGACCTCATGCGCTATCTCAAGCGCGACTACTACGTGGGTCTGCTCAGCGCCGCGGCTCTACACGGCTCGGCCCACCAGCGGCCGCAGGTCTTTCAGCTCATGACCGACAAATCAACGGCCGATCGCGATATCGGCCGCGTCAGGCTCCGCTTCTTCAGGAACAGCGCAATCGCTCAAGCGAACACAGAAACTGTCACTACCCCGACCGGCACGATGGAGGTCGCAAGCAGAGAGACTACGGTGAGCGACCTCGTGGCCCACCCGAGGGTCTCCGGCGGCTACAGCAACATCGCGACAATCATCCGCGAGATCGGCGCCCTGGATGGGCGCGAGCTGGCACAAGCGAGCGCCGCCCGCCCACGATCGCATGCCCGTCGCCTCGGCTGGCTTGTCGAGCACTACTCGGAAAGCACCCCCGATCTCGAAGCGTTGAAACAGCGGGCCGCATCCGATCGAGGCACTCCATCCCCACTTTCCCCAAGCAGCCCGAGGCGAGGACCAGTCGACGGGCGCTGGGGTCTATGGATCAACACCGACGTCGAACCCGACATCTGAGCATGCTCCCCGAGGCGTACATCACCGAATGGAGCGCCGGTGCCCCTTGGCCGGATCCGGTCCAGGTCGAGCAGGACTTGATCCTTAGCCGGTTGATCATCGAGATCGCGAACGATGAGCTGCTGGGAAAGGCTCTGGCTTTCAGGGGCGGCACGTGTTTGCAGAAGCTGCACCTGCCGGCCCCGATCCGGTATTCGGAGGATCTCGACTATGTCCGCACGGACGCGGAGCCGCGGCTTGGCTCAATCTTCGATGCGCTCCGCTCCATCGCGACCGAGATCGGGCTCACCGAGCACCGACGTAAGTTCCCCGATCCCAACTCGGACATGGGGACGATCTGGTTTGACGCCGAGCCGACCGCCGGAGCAGGCCTGATTCGAATCAAGATCGAGTCCAACGTCGCCGAGACGCGCTCGTTCCGTCCCCTGGTTACCCGGAGGTTCGCCGTCGCTTCGCGCTGGTGGGACAGCGAGGCAGACATCCCCACCTTCGAGCTCGAGGATCTGCTGGGAACCAAGCTACGAGCGCTCTACCAGCGTCGCAAGGGCCGGGACCTGTTTGATCTCTGGATAGCTCTCACGCAACTTCAAGCAGAGGAGATGCAGATTGTCGCCGCCTTTAACCACTACATGGGCGATACCGCATTCACCTACCCGCAGTTGCGGATTAACCTTCAGGCCAAGCTCTCCGACCCAGTCTTCGTCGAGGACATTGCAGGTCTCTTGGTGTCAATTCCCGAGGACTACAACGCACCCGATGCCGCCCTGCTCGTACTCCAGAGGCTTGGCACACGACTACGCAACGCGCCCGCCGAGGATGCCACCATTTCCGTCAACTAGGCCGCCGAGGACCGGCGCTCGCGACGAGCCTCTCTAACCGCCTTGACCGCCCCGGCTTCGATCTCCTCCATCGGCACACCGGCAAAGCGCCTCCTCACTCGGGCTATCGCCTCGCGTCCCAGCTGGAGGCGGGCGGCGCTTTCAAGCAGCTCGCGGTCGCTCCACTCGGGGCGGCGCTTGCGAAGCCGATCGAGCAGATCGGTGTCGATTTCAACACGGGTGGTCGGCGTCGCCACATAACGATGGTAGTGCTCGTGCGGACATCTCTTGCGGACACAATCCGGACACATCAGCTGGGTCACCGGCGATCATGCGCGGTCATCGCCCTCGTCCGCGAACAAGCTCATTTGCTGGGAATCCTTGCCCTCGGATGATCCCGCGCGTCCTCCCGTCCCATGCTCGGGACTCATGAAGGAGATCCTCGGCAAGTTGATGGGGTTGCAAGACCCGCCCGGGGCTGCGGACGAGGAAAGGCGCAGGGGCTTCGGGGCGGCGAGGCTGCCGGGCGCCTCTATGCTCCCGGCTTGACCGTTGACGGAATCACAGTCCGCCGCTGCCAAAGAGGTGACGTGGCGGCGGTGCTCGACCTTTGGGCGACGGCCAGGAGCCAACATGCGAGCTCTGTCGATCCACGTGACGATGTGGAACGGTTGATCGAAGGCTCACCAGCTGCGCTCTTCGTAGCTGAGCTCAACGAGCAGATCCTCGGCGCGCTGATCGCCGCCTGGGACGGGTGGCGGGGGAACATGTATCGGCTGGCGGTGCGCGAGGACTGCCGAAGGGACGGCATCGGGCTGGCGCTCGTGCACGCTGGCGAGGAGTACCTGCGCGAATGCGGAGTGCGGCGGGTGACCGCGCTGGTCGCCTTCGAAGACGAGGCGGCGGGTGGGTTCTGGGAGGCCGCCGGCTATCCGCAGGACCGGGAGATCGGGCGGCGGGTGCGGAATCTGTAGGCGCCGAGACTCAGTCGGACCAGTACCAGTCGCCGAACTGCTCGGCCTGGCCGACCCGCAGCGGCGTCCGGTTGAAATATGCGAGCTCCTCCCCTCCCCCGGAAGCAGCCCGGGCGGCTGAGCGGCAGGCGATCCCGGGCTCACCGGCGTCCCACGCGCGTTGCCCGATCGGCCGGGAGGCGGCGTGGGCGACGACCTGCCCGCTTGCGTCGAGCGGGTAGCTCCGCGGCAAGCCGAGCGAATCCAGGCCGCGGTCGGTAGTCGCATCCACGTAGCGATCCTCCGGGACCTCGGCTTGCACGAGGACCGGCCCCTGGCTTGGATCGAGATCCTCAGGACGGATGCCGCGCGGCTCGAGCTTGTGACGCACCTGCGCGCGGGCGACGTTGCGGGAAGCGTTGAGGTAGATCACGTCGAAGCATCCCGGCGCGTTCCACCTGCCTCCCTTTGCCTGCGCGTACTCGCCCGAAAGTGGGTCCTGCCAGTTGGGGTCCGCGACCCGCAGGTATCGGCCCCCTCGGGTGACGTGGCGCACTACGCCGCCGTCGTCCAATCGAAGGCATCGCGCAGCTCGGCGAGCACCAGATCCTGGTTGCCGGCGGCAATCGCATCGAGGGCCGACCGGCCCCCATACGCGGAGGCGGACCTGCGAACGACACCAGGAACGCGCTCCCTCTTGAGCTTTGCCGCGAGCAGATCCGCTATGCCTTCGATTGTCGCGAGCTTCTCCAGGCGGTCTGCCGGCACGCCGTTCGCTTCCCAGTGATCGAGCGCCTGCCGCTTGACTCCGAACAGCGCGGCAAGTTCGGTGCGACTCATGCCCAGCATGGCCCGGATGCGCTCGAGTGGCATCTCCTCCAACTCCAGCTCGTCGACGACAGCGCGCTGGAAGCGCAGGACATCGTGCGAATCGAGCTCCCAATCAGGGAGCCTTCGCCCGGGTGCCGCGGCCAAGGGCTGGAGGTCGGGCAGAGCGTCTCGGACCAAGGCCACAAGCGCCACAGCGGTGCCCCGACCCACTCCCAGCAACCCGACCCAGTCGGTGAATGGGGCGCTCATCGCGCTCTGGTCGAGGGCGGCTCGGAACCAGGCGACCCGAGGGCGAGCGTCCCTGGTCGTGGCGAGGATCTCCTCGGTGAGCCTGCGGTAGGCGTCGACGTAGAGATGGACCTGCTGGCGATCTCCGGCCAGCGCGCCGGGCAGGCTCCGCTCTATCTGGTCGAGAACAGTGCCCGCGAGCTCCGCCACAGAATCGCCGACCTGGCCGGCGTCGGAACCTTGGAGGATCGCGTCGATCGAGGCAGACATGGATTCGAGCCTAGCGCAAGCGTTTCGCAAGCGCAAGGAAAACGCAAGTGAAGTCGTCGGCGCGGCTGCATCCACGCCTCTATAAGTGCTCGGACGGGAGAATTCACCCCCTCCGGCCCGCAGGGGGCGCGCTGCTCGCGCTCACCGGGACCTCCACTGGCGCTCGACCCAGGCGACGATCAGCGGCCAGAAGCGGATCAGGAGGAGGATCGCGATCACGGCGACGATCGCGATCCAGCCGCCGCGCGAGGCTTCGCGGAACAGCAGGTGGCGGCCAAGGGCCAGGGGCATGGCTCGATGTTAGGCAGCCGGTCCGGCCGGGCGCGCTAGGTTTGGGCGGACCGATCGACGGCAGAGGAGACTTCGATGCTGTCCTGGCTCGCCAAGAAGACGATCGTGGAGCGGGGCGCCTGAACCCGCGCCTCCTCACCGCTGCGCTGCTCGCGACCGCGCTGCTCGGCACGCTCGTCGCCATGCCGAGCTCGCTAGCGGCCCGCCCCTCCCCCGCGCGCCGCTTGCGCCCGCCGATCGTCCACCGCCCGATCCCCTTCCCGCCGGAGCGCAAGCGCCAGATGGCCGCCTACTCGGAGCGCCACTACGGCGAACGCACCTGGCGGCTGACCCACCCGCGCGTGATCGTCGAGCACTGGGCGGAAGCTGGCAGCGCCAGCGCCGTCTACAACACCTTCGCCCCCGACGTGCCGGACCCCGAGCTGCACGAGCTGCCCAACGTCTGCGCCCACTTCGTCGTCTCCGGCTCGGGGCGCATCTACCAGCTGGTGCCGCTGAAGATCCGCTGCCGACACACGGTCGGCCTCAACTGGACCGCGATCGGAATCGAGCACACCGGCTTCAGCGACGCCGAAGTGCTCGGCGACCGCCGCCAGATGCACGCCTCGCTGCGCCTCACCCGCTACCTGCAGTGCCGCTTCCACATCAAGCTGCGCAACGTGATCGGCCACGCCGAGAGCCTCTCCTCCCCCTACCACCACGAGCGCGTGCGCAGTCTGCGCACCCAGACCCACGGCGACTGGCGTCACAGCTCGATGCAGATCTACCGGCGCAGGCTGCGCCGGCTGGGAGGCTGCCGGCGATGATCTACCTGCTGCGCCACGGCGACGCCGAGCCCGGCGCCGGAGACGACGCCGCGCGGCGACTGACGCCGAAGGGCGAACGGCAGGCCGAGGCCGCCGGCGCGGCACTGGCGAAGCTCGGCGCGAAGATCGACGCCTGCCTGACCAGCCCCAAGGTGCGCGCCGCCGAGACCGCGCGGCTCGCCTGCCTGGCTCTCTACCTGGAGCCGGAGATCGGCGAGGAGCTGCGCGGCGGCCCCTTCGACTCGCTCGACCTCGCCGCGGGCCGCGGCAACCTCCTGCTCGTCGGCCACGAGCCCGACTTCTCGAACGAGATCGCCCGCCTGACCGGCGCCAAGGCCAAGCTGCGCAAGGGCGGACTGGCGATCGTCGAGGGCGGCGCCCTGCTGTCTCTCCTGCGCCCCGCCGACCTTGCTGCGATCGCTGGTTAGCCCCACCCAATCGATGCGTCTGTCGACAGTCACGTTCGCCACCCACTCCCAATCCCGAAACGCTTCGCGTTGACATTCTCCCCTCGTTGCGCTTAGGGTCTTTGATTCATGGCAGAGGAAGTCCTGATTACCGGCTCGCAGAGCCGCGCCAAGATTCGTAACAGCGTCGGCGTCTGGGCACTGTCGGTAATCACCCTGAGCGTCTACAGCTGGTTCTGGTGGTACTACGTCAATCGCGAGATGCGCGACCTCGGAAGGGCTCGGAACGTTTCAGGCCTTGGCGACAATCCCGGGGTGTCATGCGCCGCATGGATTTTTGGCGGATGGCTGCTCTACATACCGTTTGTGTGGACAATCGTAACCACCAGCATCCGGATCGGAAGGGCCCAGCGCGTCGCCTGCGAGCAGCAGACCTTCAACGGGTGGATCGCCGGACTCCTGTGGGTATTCACGCTTGGGATCGGTGGTGTGATCTACACACAGTGGGAGTTGAACAAGGTCTGGCAAACACAGCCGGCCCTGTCGCCCACCGGCCTCGTCGGCGGGGACGCCGACCTCGCACGCCTGGAGAAGTTGACTTCCTTGAAGGACAGCGGCGCGATCTCCCAAGATGAGTTCGAGGCAGAAAAGGCCAAGTTGATGCCGCAGGTCCAGCCAGCACCAGAAGCCCAGCCACAGGCGGACAGTCCCCCGCCGACGAGTCCCGCCGCCTGACCACGGCTTGATGGGCACCGGCTCGGCCGCGCCCGGCGGTCAACGCCGCGTCGGTTAGTGTCTTCCCGTCCAGTTCACCGGTGGGGAGAGCGAGGAATAGATGGCTTACGAGATGCAGCTACGAGAGAGTCGGGACCCGGTCAAGGTCCGCAGTCCCTGGGCGGCGGCGCTGCTGCCGATCATCACGCTTGGCATCTATCACCTCGTCTGGTGGTACCGGATCAACCGCGAGATGCGCGACTACGGCAAGGCCAAGGGCTATGACCTCGGCCAGAACCCGACCAACTCCGTGCTCGCCCTCTTCCCGGGCGGACTGATCATCGTTCCCGCGCTGATCACCTATTGGCGCGGAACCAAGCGCGCGATGGGCGCCTCTCGCCTCGCCGGACAGGAGCCCGTCAACGGCTGGATCGCGATCGTCCTCTACCTCTTCATCGCCCCCGCCCTCTGGGCCTACATCCAGGTCTCGCTGAACAAGATCTGGGAAGCCGAAGCCGACCCGCTCGAGGGCCAGCCGGCGCCCCCGCCCCCGGCCGACCCGATGCCGCCGCAACTTCCGCCCGAGCAGCAGCCGCCCAGCGAGCCCGCCCCGGAGCCTCCGGCACAGGGCTCCGCCGGCTGACGCACGCCGCAACCGACTGGCCAGTCAACCAGGGCCGCAGCGTTCCTTGTAGCCTCCCCTGCCGAATTTCGCGAACGGAGAAGGAGAGGCAGAACTGATGGGACTTCTTGACGGAAAAGCGGCGATCGTCACCGGATCGGCGCGTGGGATCGGCCGGGCGACCGCGGAGATGTTCGTCCGCGAGGGCGCCAAGGTGCTGATCAACGACCTCGACGCCGACGTCGCCGAGCAGGCGGCCGGCGAGATCGACGGCGAGACCGCGGTCTTCGCCGGCGACCTGACCAGGCCCGAGACCGCCGACCAGCTGGTCGCCGCCGGGGTCGACGCCTTCGGCGCGGTCGACATCGTCGTCAACAACGCCGGCTACACCTGGGACAGCGTCGCCCACAAGATGACCGACGAGCAGTTCCAGGCGATGATCGACATCCACACGATCGTCCCCTTCCGGGTCGCCCGGGCGCTGGCCCCGCACTGGCGTGAGGCCGCCAAGGCGGAGAAGGCCGAAGGCAAGGAGGTCTTCCGCAAGATCGTCAACGTCTCATCGACCTCGGGGATGATGGGCAACGCCGGCCAGGTCAACTACTCGGCGGCGAAGATGGGCGTCGTCGGCCTGACCAAAACGCTGGCCAAGGAGTGGGGCCAGTTCAAGATCAACGTCAACGCGGTCGCCTTCGGCTTCGTCGAAACCCGCCTCACCGCGGCCAAGGAGCAGGGCGGCGAGATGACCGCGCCCGGCGGCGAGAAGATCGAGCTGGGCATCCCCGAGCAGATGCGGGCGATGGCCTCGGCGATCATCCCGCTCGGCCGCCCGGCCACCCCTGAGGAGGCCTCGGCGCCGGTGCTCTTCCTCTGCTCCCCCCTCGCCAACTACGTGCACGGTCAGGTCCTCAACGTGACCGGCGGCATGTTCGGGGGGATGTACACCTGAGCCCGGCGGCGACAGAGGGCAGGCGCCCGCCCCGCTACCTCGACGTGGCGGACCACGTCTGGCCTGCCCTGCGTCGCTTCATGGGACTGCACACGGCGCTCTACCGCGCCAGCGGCGGCAGGCTCGGGCACACCGTCCCGGGCCTGCGCGTCCGCATCCTGCTTCTCGACCACGTCGGAGCGAAGAGCGGCAAGCGGCGCACCTCGCCTCTGCTCTACATCGAGGACGGCGACAACGTCGCGGTGATCGCCTCCAAGGGCGGCTACCCGAAGAACCCGGCCTGGTTCTACAACCTCAAGGCCAACCCGGACACGACCGTGCAGATCGGCCGCGAGCACCGCGGGGTCCACGCCCGCCTCGCCACCCCCGAGGAGCGCGAGCGCATCTGGGCCAAGGCGGTCAAGGTCTACCCCGACTACGACAGCTACGCCGCAAGAAGCAAAGGCCGCAAGATCCCGGTTGTCGTCCTAGAGCCCCGCTGAGGCAAGGGACGCGGTCCCCCTCTCCCAGAGGCTCCCGGTCCTCGCTCCCGAATCAGAGCAGGCAATCTGCTGCGCAACGGTCTCTGGGGGAGGGGGACCGCGTCCCTACTTCGATCGCCGCTCCTCGGCGACCGGGTCGCCGGACTCGGTGGCGATCGCCTCGGGAGGCCAGGGGCCGGCCCAGTTGTCGCGGGCGCCGTCGACCGTGATCGTCGTGCCGGAGACGAAGTCGCCGGCCGGCGAGGCGAGGTAGGCGACCAGCCAGGCCAGCTCCTCGGGGCGGCCGGCGCGGCCCAGCGGGATCGAGCGCTCGAGGTTGTCGACGACCACCTGCGGATACTTGGTCAGCAGCGTCTCGGTGGCGAACTGGCCGGCGGCCAGCGCGCAGGTCCTGATCCCAAAGCGCGCCCACTCGATCGCCAGGGTGCGCATCATGTTCTCGACCGCCGCGCGGGCGGCGCCGGAGTGGACCATCCCCGGCATCCCGTTGTGCGGCGAGAGGGTGACGCTCAGCACCTTGCCTCCCCCCTGCGGGATGAAGACCTTGGTCGCCGCCGCGTGTGTCATCGGCCAGGTGCCCTGCACGTTGAGCTCGATAACCGTGCGAAATCCCTTCGGCGTGATCGTCTCGGCCGGCGCGAGGAACTGGCCGCCGGCGTTGTTGACGAGGACGTCGAGCCGCCCGTGCTCGGCGACGACCCGGTCGAAGAGCCGCTCGACGGCCTGCTCGTCGCGGATGTCCATCGCTTCGCGCTCGAGCCGTCCGGGCATGCCGGCGGCGAGCTCCGCGGTCTCGGCCAGCGGCTCCTCGCGCCGCCCGCAGCCGATCACCGTGGCGCCGAGTCGGACCAGCTCCAGCGCCGTCTCGCGCCCCAGACCGCTGCCGGCGCCGGAGACGACGCAGACCTGGCCCTCGAGCAGACCCTCCCTGAAGATGCGCGAACGCGTGCTTTCAGCCACCGGGCAGCAAGCCTATATATGGACGCGCGCCGTACCCTGGGCGGCGATGAAGGTGCGCGTCGAGCCCAAACCGCTGCACGAGCCGCTGGCCGGCGGCACGCCCGGGGCGACCGTCACGGTCGAGCCGATCGTCGCCGGCCACGTCACCTGGCCGCGGACGATGATGGAACGGCCCGGCGGCCGCTTCGAGACGCTGAAGCTGGCCCGCGCGCTGCTCAGCGGCAACCCGGCGGCCACCGTCCCCTGCCCGGTCTTCCTGATCCGCCACCCGAGCGCCGGCGCGATCCTCGTCGACACCGGCCTGCACCCCTCGATCGCCACCGACGGCAAGGAGAACTTCGGCGCGCTCGGCACCCGCTTCGGGCACCCCTCGGTGGAGAGCGGCGAAGACGTCCCCGCCCAGCTGCGCAAGCGCGGCCTCGACCCGGGCGAGGTCCCGATCGTAGTCATGACCCACATGCACATCGACCACACCTCGGCGATCTCCGAGTTCCCCAACTCGACCTTCGTGCTCAGCGAGAAGGAGTGGGAGGCAGCCGCCGTCGGGCCCAGACCGCTGCTCAACGGCTACCGCCGCGTCCACTTCGACTACGCCTTCGACTATCGCACGATCGACTTCGACCGCGGCGGGATCGACTCCTACGCGACCTTCGGCCGCGCCTTCGACCTCTTCGGCGACGGCTCGATCCGCCTCGCCTACACCCCGGGCCACAGCGCCGGCCACATGTCCGTCGTCGCCCACCTCGCCGAGCGCGACTTCGTGATCGGCGGCGACGCCACCTACACCCAGGCCCAGCTCGACGGCGACGCGCCGCTCGCGCCCCGGCCCGCCGACGCCCACAACTACCGCCGCTCGCTGCAGGAGCTGAAGCTGTTCAAGCGCGAGTTCCCGGGCGCGATCGTCACCCCCGGCCACGACGCCGAGTTCTTCGCCGGCCTCAGCGCCCGCTACGAGTAGCGAGTTCCTCGTACATCTCGCGGGTGTGGGAGAAGACCTCCCTCGCCACCTCGATCTGCCGCTCCCGCGACGGCGCCTCCTCCACCCCGAAGCTGAGCGGCTCGCCGTACTGGACGGTGACCTTGGGAAAGCGGAAGCGCTTCCAGCGCCGCACCTTCTCCGAGCCCTGGATCGCGACCGGGACGACGGGGACGCCGGATTCGAGCGCGAGGCGGCCGATGCCGGGCCTCACCTCGCCCAGCTCGCCGCTGCGCGAGCGGCCGCCCTCGGCGTAGACGAGCAGCATCCCTCCCTGCTCGAGGATCGTGAAGGCGGTGACGAAAGCCTGCTCGTCGCGGTGGCCGCGGCGGATTGGGAAGACGCCGCCGTGCTTGAAGACGTAGGTGAGGACCGGCGGGCCGAAGATCTGCGACTTGGCCATGAAGCGGATCTTCCGCCGCAGGTAGAGGCCGCAGAAGAAGTGGTCCATCTGGCTGAAGTGGTTGGGGGCGAGGATCATGCCGCCCTGCTTGGGCACGTTCTCGCGCCCGATCGCCCTCACCCGGTAGATCAGCAGCGTCGGCAGCGAGACGATGGCGCGGACGAAGCTGTAGGTCCAGCCGACCCCCTTGCGCGCCGAGGCGTGGAACTGGTCGAAGTACTCCGCCGGACGTTCGTCCTTGTAGACCTGTGGCTTCATGTCTGCCATGTGCGAGACGGCCTCCCCGGCCGTCGCTACGCGATACACCGCGCCCGCCGACGGTTACGCGAGCTCGGTGCCACCCGGCTCGGCCCAGCCCCGGGCCCGCTCCAGTGCCCGGCGCCAGCCGGTGAGCAGCGCCTCGCGCTCGCCCTCCGCCATCGCCGGCTCGTAGCGAGCCGCCTCGCGCCACATCTCCCCGACCTGCTCCAGCGTCCAGCGGCCGGTCGCGATCCCGGCCAGGTACGCGGCGCCGAGTGCCGTCGTCTCGGCGATCTGCGGCACGACGACCTCGGCGCCCAGCACGTCGGCCTGGAACTGCATCAGCCAGCGGTTGGCGACGGCGCCGCCGTCAACCTTGAGGACGGAGAGGCGCTCGCCCGAGGCAGCTTCCTCGGCGCGCACCGCGTCGACCGCCTGGTAGGCAATCGCCTCCAGCGTCGCCCGCGCCAGGTGCGCGCGGCCGGCCCCCCGCGTCAGCCCGACGATCGTCCCCCGCGCGTAGGGGTCCCAGTGCGGCGAGCCGAGACCGGTCAGCGCCGGCACGAAGTAGACCCCGTCGTTGCCGTCCAGCGAGGCCGCAAGCCCCTCGGTGTCGCCGGCCCGCTCGATCACCCCCAGCCCGTCCCGCAACCACTGCACCGCCGCCCCGGTGACGAAGATCGACGCCTCGAGCGCGTAGTCGACCGCCGAGGCGGCGACGGTCGTCAGCAGGCCCTTGGCCTGCGGCGGCATCTCGGGGCCGGTGTTGAGCAGGACGAAGCTGCCGGTGCCGTAGGTGTTCTTGGCGGTGCCTGGGGCATGGCAGGCCTGGCCGAAGAGGGCGGCCTGCTGGTCGCCGGCAATCCCGGCCACCGGCACCTCGCCGCCGAACTCGGCGGTCGTGCCGTAGAGATGGGACGAGGGCAGCGCCTCGGGCAGGCGCGCGGGGTCGACGCCGAACAGGGAGCAGAGCTCCTCGTCCCACTCCCGGCGGCGGATGTCGAAGAGCATCGTGCGCGAGGCGTTGGTGTGGTCGGTGGCGTGGCGGCCGGTGAGCTTGAAGAGCAGCCAGGAGTCGACCGTGCCGAAGACCGCCCGCTCCATCCCCTCGGCGTTGCGCAACAGCCACTCGATCTTGGTCGCCGAAAAGTAGGGGTCGAGGACGAGCCCGGTCCGCTCGCGCACCAGCGGCTCGTGGCCGGCCTCGCGCAGCTCCGCACAGCGCTCGGCCGTGCGCCGGTCCTGCCAGACCAGCGCCCGGTGCAGCGGCTCGCCGCTCGCTGGGTCCCAGGCGACGACCGTCTCGCGCTGGTTGGCGATCCCGATCCCATCGAGGTCGGCGCCGCCGATCCCGGCGCCGGCGATCGCCTCACGCGCAACCCTCCGCGTCACCTCCCAGATCTCGTTCGCGTCGTGCTCCACCCAGCCCGGCCGCGGGAAGTGCTGCTCGAACTCCGAGTAGGCGCGACCCGCGACCCGGCCCTCCTCGTCGAACACCAGGCAAGTCGTCCCGGTCGTCCCCTGGTCGATCGCGAGGATCAACGCTGCGCGCCGCGGATAATCGTCAGCAGGGCAGCGGCGATCCCGGAGGTGTCTTCGTTGCCGGTTCCGAGCCGGCGCAGGCTCATCCCGTAGAGCATGGCGACGATCGACCCGGCGTGGCGCTCCGCGTCGGACACTCCGAGCAGCCCCAGACCGGCGGCAGCAACGCCTTCATATGCCTCGAAGCAGCGCCGCGAGGCGTCCTGCAGCTCCGGGTCGCGGGCCGCCTGCAGATGGAGCTCGAGCTCGGCGAGCTGCTGAACCCGGTCGCCGGTCTCCTGCACGACCCGCTGGACTTCAGCGGCCACCTCCTCGACGTCCGGGCGGCGGCGGCGCAGGTCGGCGGCGATCGCCTCCTGGCGGGCGACCTCCTCGCCGACGAAGAGCAGCAGGCTCTCGCGCAACAGGTCGACCTGGCTGGGGAAGTGGTAGGTGAGCGAGCCGAGGGCGACTCCGGCGCCCGCCGCAACCCGTCGGTTGGTGACCGCGCCGACGCCCTCCTCGGCGATCAGCTCAATCGTCGCGCGGAGGATCCGCTCGCGGGTGTCTGGGGGCGCACCGGCGGCCAAGATGCGGCAGCCTACCTTCTTCGCTTATCGTTCGTTCGAACGAACAAGAGATTTCGGCGAGGAGGAAGGCGATGACGACAGGAGTTGAGCCCGCCAAGGCGGAGGGCGCGATCGATTGGGAGATCGGCCCTGGACTGACGGAGATGGCGGCCCACGTGCAGACCGGCGAGGCCTCCTCGCGCGAGCTGGTCGAGACGGCGCTGGACCGGGCCAATCACAGCCAGGACACGCTCAACGCCTTCCGCGTGATCCGCGCCGAGGAGGCGCTGGCCGAGGCCGAGGAGGCCGACCGCCGCGTCGCCGCGGGCGAGGGCGCGCCGCTGCTCGGCGTGCCGGTCGCGATCAAGGACGACGTCGACCTGACCGGCTATACGAGCCCCTTCGGCTGCGGGGGCGGCCGGCCGGCGGTGCGCGATGCCGAGTCGGTGCGGCGCCTGCGCGAGGCGGGAGCGATCGTGATCGGCAAGACCCACGCGCCCGAGGTCGGCCAGTGGCACTTCACCGAGACCCCCCTGCACGGCGCCACCCGCAACCCCTGGCACCTGGACCACACGCCCGGCGGCTCGAGCGGCGGCGCGGCTGCGGCAGTTGCCGCCGGCGTGGTCGGCGCCGCGACCGGCTCCGACGGCGCCGGCTCGATCCGCATCCCGGCCGCATGGTCCGGACTGGTCGGTCTCAAGCCCCAGCGCGGCCGGGTCTCGACCTGGCCCGACGCCGAGGCCTTCAACGGGCTCAGCTGTTACGGACCGCTCGCGCGTAGCGTCACCGACGCCGCCCTGATGCTCGATGCGACTCACGGCAACGTCCCGGCCGATCTGCACAAGCCGCCGCCGCCGCGCGAGCCCTTCGCCGAGGCGGCGGCGCGCGAACCCGGCGGGCTGCGGATCGCGGTCTCCTTCGCGATCCCCTTCGGGCTCGCCGCCAAGGTCGACGACGAGCACCGCGCCGCGATCGAGACCTTCGCCGAGCGCCTCGCCGGGCTCGGCCACGAGATCGTCCGCGCCGACCCCGAATACGGGCTCGTCGGCCCGGCGATCATCCCGCGCGGCATGGCCGGGGTCGAGGAATGGCTCGCCGCCAACGTCGAGGACCGGGGCGCCCTCGAGCCACGCACCCGCGTCCACGCCCGCCTCGGCAAGGCGCTCAGCGGCCTCCCCCTGCGCCTCTCCCGCGCCGCCGAGCCGGCCCTGCGCCGCCGCGCCGGACGCGTCTTCGAGCGCTGCGACGTGGTCCTCACCCCGGTCACCGCCAAACCCCCGCCCCGTATCGGCGCCCTCCAGGGCAAGGGCTACTGGGTGACCAGCTCCACGGCAAGCTCCAACTGCCCCTTCGCCTTCGCCTGGAACGTGACCGGCTGGCCGGGGATCAGCGTCCCCGCCGGCCTCACCGCCACCGGTCTGCCGATCGGCGCCCAGCTGCTCGGCCGCGAAAACGACGAGGCCACTCTCCTCTCCCTCGCCGCCCAGATCGAGCGCGCCGAAGGCGGCTGGCCACAGCCGGTCTAGCGCGTTCCGGTGCGCCTTTTCTGGTCATAGGGCGCAAAAGGCGCACCGGAAGCGCGGGCGCGGTAGGCGCGGAGGAAGTCGGCGAGCTGGTGGGCGCGGTGGAGGAAGCCGGCGAGGTCGCGGCCGGTGGTTCGGTGCGTTAGGTCGAGTTCGTACTCGGTGACGCGATACCCGGCCCGCACGGCGTCGACCGTCATCCCGATCTCCATGCCGTAGCCGCGGGCGAAGGGCAGGGTCGCGCGCAGGACGTCGGCGCGCATCGCCCGCTGGCCGGAGATCGGGGCGCGAGCCTCGAAGCCGCAGAGACGGCGGATCGCCCAGCGGGCGAAGCCGAGCGCGATGCCAAAGCCGCCGCCGACGCGCTGACCGAAGGCGGCCACCGCGAGGTCGCACTCGCCCGCCCCGACCGCGTCCACCAGCGGCCTCAGCCGCGCCGCCGACTTCCCCAGGTCGCCGTCGCAGAGCAGGACCAGCGCCGGCCCCTCCTCCTCGCTCAGCGCCGCCTCGGCCGCCGCGGTCACATTCGCCCCCTTGCCGTGCGGCCGCCCGCGGCTGACGACCCGCGCCCCGGCCGCCATCGCGACCTCCGCGGTGCCGTCCTCCGAGGCGTCGTCGGCAACCCAAACCGCCACCAACGGGAACGCCTCCCGCAGCGCCCCCACCGTCGCCCCGATCCGGTCGGCCTCGTTGCGGGCGGCGACGATGACCGAAAGCGAATCCCCCGGACCACTCATGAGCCGGCCTCGAGCGGGTCCAGCAACCAGGCGAGCATCCCCGCCGGGATCGCCCAGACGGCGTTCTTCTGACGACGGTCGGAGAGGTCAAGGACGGTACGGGTGGCAAAGATCCCACCCCCCCTGACGCGAACCGCGGAGGCAGCGCGGCGCCAAGGCCCGTCGACGTACTTGCCCTCGAAGGCGATGCCGAGGTCCGGGCCGACGAAGTCGATCTCGCCCTTGCTCGAGGTCCGCTCGTACATGACCGTCGTCGCCTCGAGCAGCAGGCCGGGCCCCCCGCCGCCAACCGAGCGGAGCAGGGCCAGGCCGAGCTGCTGCTCGCTCAGCTGCGAGTCGTCCGGGGCGGCCCGCCTCCCGTCTCGGAGATGCGGCAGATGGGCAATGAGCGGGTCGACGAAGTAGACCTTCTCCTGCGCCCTCAGGTTGGGCAGTTCGCCCCTCGCCTGATGGCAGCGCCACGCCATCAGGGCGAAGCCAAGCGACTTGATCCGGTCGTCGACACGATGGTGGTCGGAGAGCCCCACGTCCCGGGCCATGGCCGAGGAGTTGAGCGGAGAGGCAAGCCCCCTCGCCAGCCGCTCGACGAACGTCGCGACCTCTCCTTCACTCATCGCGATGCTCTGGAAGGCGTCGCCGGCGAGCACCTCCCAAAGCGCCTGCACGAAGCCCTCGCCGACGTCCGCGCTCTCGACGAAGTCGCGCACGGCACGCGGAAAGCCACCGATGCGGAGGTAGGACTGCCAGGCCCGGTCAAGCTCGGAGAAGAACGGGGCCAGGTCCGAAACCGCCGCTTCGCCAGCGGTCGTCATCAGGTCCGCCGGTCGCAGGGCCGCGGCTGGCAGCGCCCCGAATCCGCCGATCGCGCGGCAGAAGGATCGGAACGACATCGGCAGCAGCAGCCGGTCGGAGTCGGCGATGTCGCCACGACGGCCCGCCAGGGCCTTGGTCGCGTCGCGCAGGTCGCGCGCCGAGGATCCGGAGAGCACCACCTGGCTGGCACGGAAGACCGGATCGCCGTCACGCAGGTCCTTGATCGTCGCGGCCCAACCCGGGACCGCCGTAATCTCGTCGAGGAACCAGTGGCGCTCGCCAGCAAGGGTCTTCGTGTCCCCCTCACCGACCGCGACCAGCCTGCGCACGTCCTGGGCGCTGAGGCCGTCGCAGGAGCAGAAGAAGGCGAGACGGGGGTTCGCTCCGGCGGCGATCGCACTCTCGATCGCGCGCTTGACCTCGACGCTCTTGCCGATCCGCCGCGGGCCGCGCAGCGTGTAGAGGGCACCGGGGCGCAGCCCGGCCAGCGGCCGGGGCGCATAGCTGAAGGGCGCCTCGCCGGCTTCGCGCAAGTCCGCATCGTCCCCTTGCCAGCGATCGTCCCGCCACCACGGGCAGCGGTCGGTGAGCATGCGTCTCAGTTGACCGTCATTCACCCAAAAAAGGGTAGCAAATTGGGTAGTCAACACCCAAAAAAGGAGGGTTTATTGGGTGCGGCCGGTTCGATCTGGGCCTGCGGATATTCTCCCGCGCCATGGACATCGAGGCCCACATCACCGGCAACGTCTGGAAAATCGAGGTTGCGGTCGGCGACACGGTCGAGGACGGCGACACGGTCGTCATCCTCGAGTCGATGAAGATGGAGATCCCGGTCGAGGCCGAAGACGACGGCACCGTCAAGGAGATCCGCTGCGAGGAGGGTCAGGCGGTAAGCGAAGGTGACGTCCTCGTCGTCCTAGAGTGACCGAGCGACTGGCGAGCGGCAAGCTGCTGCTCGACTCTCCGGCCGAGGCGGTCATCCGCCTGCGGATCTCGAACCCCGACCAGCGCAACGCCCTCGACCACGAGATCCTCGACGCGCTGGCCGAGACCCTGCCGCGGCTCGACCGGGGAATCGAGACCCGCTGCCTGTTGATCACCGGCGCGCCGCCCGTCTTCTCCGCCGGCTACGACATCACCTCGATTCCCGCCGAGACCTTCGAGCGCGACGCCGAGGCGCTCGTCGCCCACCCCTTCCACGCGGCGATGGACGCGCTCGCCTCCCATCCCTGGCCGACGGTCGCGGCGATCAACGGGCACTGCATCGGCGGCGGCCTCGAGCTGGCGGTCACCTGCGACATGCGGATCTGCGCGGCCGGCGCCAAGCTCGGCATGCCGCCGGTCAAGCTCGGCCTCGTCTACAGCCACACCGGTCTGCGCAAGTTCCTCGACACGGTCGGGGTCGCGCGGACCAAGGAGCTCTTCCTCACCGGCCGCAACGTCGACGCCGCGCGCGCCGAGCAGGTCGGCCTCGTCCACGAAGTCGTCGCCGACGCCGAGCTGGAGAGCGCCGCGGTCGAGTTAGCGGCCGGGATCGCCGCCAACGCGCCGCTCTCGATGCGCGGCAACAAAAGCGCGATCGACCTGCTGGCCGCCTCCCCGCTGCTCTCCGAACAGCAGGAGGCCGGCCTGGTCGCCCTGCGCGAGTCCTGCTTTGGCTCGGAGGACTTCCGCGAGGGGATCGAGGCCTTCGCCGAGAAGCGCAAGCCCGAATGGAAGGGTCGGTGAGCGCCAAGGCGCGCAGGGAGCTGGCCGCCGGCGACCCGACGATGGCGGCGCTGATCGAGCGGGTCGGCGAGATCGACATCGCCACGCGGCTGAAGCGGCGCAGCGAGGAGCGGCCCGCCGACGCCTACGGGGCGCTGCTGCGGGCGATCGTCGGCCAACAGCTCTCAACCAAGGCGGCCCGCACGATCTACGGCCGCATCCTCGAGCTCTTCGATGGTTCGACCCCGGCGCCCGAGCGGCTGCTCGAAGCCGACGAAGCCGAGCTGCGCGCCGCCGGGCTCTCCGGGCGCAAGGTCGAGTACGTGCGTGACCTCGCCGGCCACGTGATCGAAGGCGAGCTCGAGCTCGAGCGGCTGACCGAGCTCTCCGACGCCGAGGTGATCGAGGAGATCGTCGCCGTGCGCGGGCTCGGCGTCTGGACCGCGGAGATGTTCCTGATCTTCCACCTCGAGCGGCCCGACGTCCTCTCCGGCGGCGACCTCGGCATCCGCAAGGCAGTGCAGATCGAGTATGGCCTGGAGGAGATGCCGACTCCGGCGCGGGTGATCGAGATCGGCGAGCCGTGGAGCCCGCACCGCAGCCTCGCCTCGCTCTACCTCTGGGAGTCGTTGGCGAACGCGCCCATAGATTGAGGCGTCCCCGCCAGCGCCGACAATAGGCAGATGCGCCTCCGCTTCTGGCTCGGATTCGCCGTCGTCGCCGCGATCGCCGTCGGCTCGATCGCCGTCGCTCTGGTCGTCCACGATCGCGAACGCCAGAGCTTCGAGACGACCCAGCAGGGCGAGGCGATGCGAGCCGCCCACCAGGCCGAAGCGCTGGCCGGGCTCTCGGTCGGCCAGCTGGCGAGCGCCGCCGCCTTCTACCGCGCCGAGAGCCACTTCAGCCGCCACGAGTTCCAGGTGATCGCCGGCTCGCTGCTGCACAGCGGCGGGCTGAGCGCCACCGGCTTCATCGCCGCCGTGCCGCAGGCCGAACGAGGCCGATTCGAACGCACCCACGGCTACCCGATCATCGAACGCAGCGCGCTGGGGGCGATGCGCCCCGCCGCTCGGCGCCCCTATTACTTCCCGCTCGTCTACGCCGCCGTGGCCCGCCCGATTCGGGTGCACCTCCCCTACGGCTACGACATCGGCTCGGATCTGCTGCGCGGTCCCTACCTGCACCGAGCGCTGGACACAGGGATGCCGGCTGCGACGCCGGTGATGCGCCTGCCGTCGGGCGGCGTCGGGATCAACGTCTTCCGCCCCGTCTACCGCGACGGCGCCGCCCCCGACAGCCCGGCCGAGCGCCGCGCCGCCCTGATTGGCTTCGCGGTCGGCTCGTTCCGTGTCCCCGACCTGGCGGCGGCGGCCACCTCGGCCCTGCCCGACGGGGTCGACGCGGCGCTGTTCGAGCGTGGACGGCCGGTCTCCGGCCATCACCTGGCCCGCGGAGAAAGCGCCACCGCGCCGGTTCGGATCGCCGACCGCGCCTGGCTGCTCGTCGTCCGCGACCCGAGCCGCCCCGGCGTCGGCCTGGCGGTGTCGATCGCCCTGGTCGGCCTCTCGCTGGCGGCCCTGCTCGGGGCGCTCGTCCTCATCTGGAGCCGCAGCGAGCGGATGCAGGAGCTTGCCCGGCAGGCCAGCCAGGATCCACTCACCGGACTGAAGAACCGCCGCCGCTTCGAGGAAGACCTGCGCGCGGAGCTGGCGCGCAGTCACCGCTACGGCACGCCGGGGGCGCTGCTGATGCTCGACCTCGACCACTTCAAGCAGGTCAACGACACGCTCGGCCACCAGGCCGGCGACCGGGTGATCGCCGCGATCGGCACGGTGTTGCGCGGCCGGGCGCGGGCCACCGACGTCGTCGCCCGGCTCGGCGGAGACGAGTTCGCGGTCGTCCTGCCGAGCTGCGAGCTGGCCGAGGCGGAGGAGGTCGCCGGCGAGATCGCCACCGCCGTGCGCGAGCGCGAGAACGGCGAGGACGGCATGCCGCCGCTGACCGCGAGCATCGGCGTCACGCCGTTCGGCTCCGGCTACCGGCTCAGCTACGAGTCGGTGCTGGCCCACGCCGACGCCGCGCTCTACGAGGCCAAGGACGCCGGCCGCGACACCGTGCGCGTCCGGGCCGCCGCCTAGCCTTGCGCGCTGGATGGCTTCCCCGCTGATCTCCTTCGACGAGGCCCTGGCGCTCGGCGAGTTGACCGACCGCCAGGAGATCGGCGACCTGATCGAGCGCGCCTGGGCGGTGCGCCGCGAGAACTTCGGCGACTCGACCGACATGTGCTCGCTGGTCAACGCCAAGTCGGGCGGCTGCGCCGAGGACTGCGGCTTCTGCGCCCAGTCGCGCTACGCCGAGGCCGACACGCCGATGCACGCGATGATGGAGCCCGAGCAGATCCTCGAGCACGCCAGGGCGGCCGAGGCGGCCGGCGCCCACCGCTTCTGCATGGTCACCCAGGGCCAAGGCCTCTCCAAGCGAGACTTCGAGAAAATCCTCGAGGGGGCAAAGCTGGTCGCCGAGCAGACCAACCTGAAGCGCTGCGCCTCGATCGGCCATATGTCGGCCGAGCGGGCGAAGAAGCTGCGCGAGGCGGGCATCCAGCGCGTCCACCACAACGTCGAGTCGGCCCGCTCCTACTACCCCGAGGTCTCGACCACGGTCCGCTACGAGGGACGGCTACGGACGATCGACGCGGTCAAGGAGGCCGGCCTGGAGACCTGCGTCGGCGGCATCCTCAACCTCGGCGAGTCGCCGCGCCAGCGGGTCGAGATGGCCTTCGAGCTCTCCGAGCTCAACCCCACGTCGGTGCCGATCAACCTGCTCAACCCGCGCGACGGGACCAAGTTCGGCGACCGCCCGCTGATGGACGCCTGGGAGGTGGTCAAGTGGGTGGCGATCTTCCGCCTGATCATCCCGGGCGCCCTCTTCCGCCTCTGCGGCGGCCGGGTCGAGAACCTCGGCGACCTGCAGCCGCTGGCGGTCAAGGCCGGGCTGAACGGCGTGATGATGGGCAACTTCCTCACCACCCTCGGCGCCGAGCCAGAGGACGACCGGGCGATGTTCGAGGAGCTCGGCCTGAACGTCGCCCGCCAGTCCGACAACGGCGCCAACCCGCGCCCCGACAACCGCGACGGCTGGCTCGAGGGCGAGACACCCCCCACCCCGATCGACGAGCTGATCGACAGCCGGGAGGAAGCGAACTTCTGGGACCCCTCGACTCAGCTGCGGGTGGTGAAGAAGACCAAGAAGCCGCCGCCCTACCCCGCACGCCAGACCGCGGCATGACCGACGTCGCGGAGCGGCTGGCGGAGCTTCGCGACCGCGGGCTGAGGCGCCGGCTGCGACTGGTCGAGGGGGCGCAGGGGCCGCGGGTGACGCTCGACGGGCGGCGCGTCCTGCTGCTCTGCTCGAACAACTACCTCGGGCTCGCCGACCACCCGCGGGTGAAGGAGGCCGCCGCGGAGGCGGCGATCCGCTGGGGCGCCGGAGCCGGGGGCTCGCGGCTGATCTCCGGCAACATGCGCCCCCACCGCCGGCTCGAGCGGCGGCTGGCGGCGTTCAAGGGCTACGACTCGGCGCTGCTCTTCGGCTCCGGCTACCTGGCGAACACGGGGACGATCGCGGCACTTGCGGGCCGTGGCGAGGTCGTCTTCTCCGACGAGCTCAACCACGCCAGCATCATCGACGGCTGCCGCCTCTCGCGCGCCGAGACCTTCGTCTACCGCCACCGGGACGCCGAGCACCTGGCCTGGGGGCTGAGCGAGGCCGGAGGGCGGGCGGCGCTGATCGTCACCGACGGCGTCTTCTCGATGGACGGCGACGTCGCGCCGCTGCCCGAGCTGGCGCGGCTGGCGCGCGACCACGACTGCCGGCTGATGGTCGACGAGGCCCACGCCACGGGGGCGCTCGGCCCGGGCGGACGCGGCTCGGTCGCGGCCACCGGCCTCAGCGGGGAGGTCGACCTCGTGGTCGGCACCCTCGGCAAGGCGCTCGGCTCCTACGGCGCCTACGTTTGCGCGAGCGCCGAGCTGAGCGAGTACCTGCTGAACGCGGCGCGCCCCTTCGTCTTCTCGACCGCCCCGCCGCCGCCGACGGTCGCCGCCGCACTCGCCGCGCTGGAGTTGCTCGAGGCCGAGCCGCAGCGGGTCGAGCGGCTGATCGGCAACGCGGCGGCCCTGCGCGTGGCGCTCGGCGCGGAGGGCCTGGAGCTGCGCGGCGACGGCACCCAGATCGTCCCGGTCGAGGTCGGCGAGGCGACGCTCGCGATGGAGCTCAGCGAGAGGCTGCTGGAGCGCGGCGTGTTCGCCCAGGGCATCCGGCCGCCGACCGTGCCCGAGGGCGCCTCGCGGCTGCGCTTCACGGTGATGGCGACGCACGGGGTCGACGAGCTGGAGGGCGCCGCCCGCCTCGCCGGCGCCGCGGCACGGGAGCTGGGGCTCGCGGCCCCGGCCGCCGCCGAGCCACTGGCCGCCTGATGGTCGAAGTGGTCGGCGCCTGGGGACGGGAGCACTTCGAGCCCGTCTCGAGCTCGGGCTACTTCGTCACCGGCACCGGCACCGGCGTCGGCAAGACCGTGGCGGCCGCGGTCACCGCCCGCGTGCTGATCTCGCTCGGCTACAGCGTCTCGGTCTTCAAGCCGGCGGTGACCGGTCTCGACGACCCCGGCGAGCCCGACCACGTGCTGCTGCGCCGGGCGGCCGAATCGGACCAGACCGACGAGGAGATCGCCCCCTACCGCTACGGGATCCCGGCCTCGCCCCACCTCGCCGCGGCGCTTGCCGGCGAGGAAATCGATCCGGCCCGCCTGCGCCAAGGGGCAACCGCCGCGGCGGCCCGCGCCGAGATGCTGGTCTGCGAGGGGGTGGGCGGCCTGATGGTCCCGCTCGCCCGCGGCTACCTGGTCCGCGACTTCGCCCGGGATCTGGCCCTGCCGCTGCTGATCGCCGCCCTGCCCGGCCTCGGCACGATCAACCACACCCTGCTGACGATCGAGGCGGCGCGAGCCAAGGGCCTGCTGGTGCGCGGCATCATGCTCGGCCCCTGGCCCGAGGAGCCCGACCAGATCGAGCTCTCCAACCTGGAGACGCTGCGCCAGCTGAGCGGCGTCGAGGTCCAAACCGTCCCCACCATGGACCTCTCCGACCCCGCCACCTGGGAGTAGCGCCCGCTACTTGGCGGCGGCCATCGCCTCCTCGGCGGCGAGCTCGGAGCCACCGGGGTTGGCGAGGGCCTCGATCGCCTCGGGGCTGATCTCCTTGCCCTTGGCGCGGATCGCCACTGCACCGACGAGCGCGCCGAAGAGCGCCACGCCGGCGCAGATCAGCATCGCGTGGCCGAGCGCGTCGACGAACTGCTGCGGGCTCGCGTCGGAGAAGCTGGCCCCGACCGAGCCCTGGAAGATCGCGCCGGTGACCGCGACGCCGAGGCTGCCGCCGATCATGCGGAACATCGAGAGCACGCCCGAGGCGACGCCCGCCTTCTCGACCGCGACCGCGTTCATCGCGGCGCTGGTCATCGGCGACATCGTCAGCGCGATCCCGATGCCGAGCAGCATGAAGCCGGGCAGCAGGTCGAGGTAGCCGGAGTCGACCGCGATGCCACTGAAGGTATAGAGCGAGGCGGCACAGAGCGTCAGCCCCGCGACGATCAGCCAGCGCGGCCCGAAGCGGTCGGCAAGCCGGCCGGCGACCGGGGCGACGCCGACGATCATCAGGGTCGAGGGCAGGAAGCGCACCCCCGCCTCGAGCGGCGAGTAGCGCAGGATGTCCTGCATGTAGAGGGCGAGGAAGAAGAAGACGCCGAGCATCGAGAAGGAGACGATCAGGGCGACGACCACCGCGCCGAGGAAGTTGCGATCGGAGAAGAAGTGGAATTCGACCATCGGCACCTTGACCCTCAGCTCGACCGCGACGAAGGCGGCGAGCGAGACGGCGGCGCCGGCCAGCAGGGCGACGATCTCGACCGAGCCCCAGCCCCATTCGTTGCCCTCGACCAGGGCGAGGATCAGCGCCGTCAGCCCGGCGGTGAGCACGGCGACGCCGGCGAAGTCGACCTCGCGGCCGACGGTGTTGTCGCGCGACTCGCGCACGGCGAAGATCGCCGCGGTCACCGCGCCGACCGCGACCGGGATGTTGAGGTAGAAGATCGCCCGCCAGCTGACGTGCTCGGTGAGGAAGCCGCCGACCACCGGCCCGACGGCGAGCGCCAGGGCGGAGACTCCCGCCCACATCCCCATCGCCTTGCCGCGCTCGCTGGCCGGGAAGGCGTCGGTGATGATCGAGAGCGTCGCCGGCATCATCAGCGCCGCGCCGACGCCCTGCACGACGCGGCTGATCACCAGGTCGGTCGAGCTGGCGGCGAGGCCCGCGGTCGCCGAGGAGAGCGCGAAGATGACGACGCCGAAGAGGAACATGCGGCGCCGGCCGAAGATGTCGCCAAGCCGGCCGCCGGTCGCCAGCAGCACGGCGAAGGAGAGCGTGTAGCCGTTGATCGTCCACTCCAGGCCGGAGATCGAGGCGTGCAGGTCGCGCTGGATCGAGGGCAGGGCGACGTTGACGACGGTGTTGTCGAGCATGATCATGAACAGCGCGAAGCACATCGCTCCGAGCGTCCACCACTTGCGGTTCTCGTCGGTGATCAGGTGGGCGTAGCGGGTCAAGCGGGTCCTACCTCCTTGAGGTGCTGGTAAGCGGTGGCGATGTCCTCGCGGTCCATCAGCGCGTCGACGGCGGCGTCGAGCTTGCGGCGCTGGGCGGCGGTGAGGCTGGCGGCGAAGGTCTCCATCCCCGCCTGGCGGACGACGACGACGGCGTCGACCAGCTTCTTGCCCTTCTCGGTGATCGCGACGCGACGCACGCGCCGGTCCTCGGGGTCCTCGACCCGGGTGGCGAGGCGCTTCTTGACCAGGCCGTCGACCGCGCGGCTCATCGAGGGAACCGAGACTCCGAAGGTCTCGGCCAGGTCGCCGACCTGCCGTGCCTCGGTCTCCTCGCCGAGGCCGCCGAGCTCGAGCAGGGCCTTGGTCTGGGTCATCGAGAGGCCGCTCTCCTCGATCACGCGCAGCATGTTGCCGCGGTCGTAGAGAAAGAGATGGCGCAGCAGGGCGCTGATCCGCGCCGCCGTCTCGCGCTCGGCGGGAGTTACGTCCGGCGCGCCGATCCGCTCGGCGATCGCTGCGATGTCCGCTGCTTGCATGCCGCTAATAGTTGCACAAGCGCAACTATTTCTTCAAGGCAATATTTGCTTGTGTGATGACAATCACGCGCCGCGGGGTTCCGCCGGGAGCGGGGCTAGTGTCGGCAGCGGTGACGTCGGTGGATCACGCGCAGCTCGATCGGGACCACGTCTGGCACCCGTTCACCCAGCAGCAGGCCTGGGTCGAGGAAGAGCCGCTGATGATCGAGGCCGGGGCCGGCTCGCACCTGCTGGCAAGCGACGGCCGGCGCTACATCGACGGCGTCTCCTCTCTCTGGTGCACGGTGCACGGCCACGGGCATGAGGGGATCGACGCGGCGATCGCCGCCCAGCTCGAGCGGGTCGCGCACACGACGATGCTCGGCCTCTCCCACCCGGGCGCCGCCGAACTGGCCGGGCGCCTGGTCGAGCTGGCGCCGCCGGGCCTCTCCCGCGTCTTCTACTCCGAGTCGGGCTCGACCGCGGTCGAGATCGCGCTGAAGATGGCCTTCCAGTTCCAGCAGCAGCGCGGCGGTCAGCACGCCCGCCGCACCTCCTTCGTCCACCTGCGCGACTCCTACCACGGCGACACGATCGGCTCGGTCTCGGTCGGCGGCATCGGCCTCTTCCACGCCACCTACAGACCGCTGCTCTTCCCCACCCACGCGGCCGAGCCCGGCGACGCGACCGACCTCGAGCGGGTGCTCGCCGCGCACGAGGAGGAGATCGCCGCGGTGATCGTCGAGCCGCTGGTCCAGGGCGCCGCCGGGATGATCGTCCACCCGCCCGGCTACCTGCGCGCCGTGCGCGAGCTCTGCGACGCCTACGGCGTGCTCTTGATCTGCGACGAGGTGGCGACCGGCTTCGGCCGCACCGGGACGATGTTCGCCTGCGAGCAGGAGGACGTCGCCCCCGACCTGCTCTGCCTCGCCAAGGGCCTCACCGGCGGTTACCTGCCGCTGGCCGCGACCCTCGCCACCGAGCGCATCTACGGGGGATTCCTCGGCGCGCCGAAGGAGCGCCGCACCTTCTTCCACGGCCATACCTACACCGGCAACCCGCTCGCCTGCGCCGCCGCCCTCGCCAGCCTCGACGCCTTCGAGAGCGAGCGCACCCTGGAACGCCTGCAGCCGAAGATCGCCCTGCTGCGCGAGCTGCTCGACGAGCTCGAGCTGATGCCCGAGGTGGTCGAGGTGCGCGGCCGCGGCCTGATGGCCGGCATCGACCTCGGCGAGCACGACCCGGCCCTGCGCATGGGCCACCGCGTCACCCTCGAGGCCCGCCGTCGCGGCGCCATCGTCCGCCCGCTGACCGACGTCGTGATCCTCATGCCCCCCCTCTCGATCTCCGAGACCGACCTGCGCAACCTGGTCGCGATAGTCGCCGAGTCGATCCGCGCCGCCTGCGCCTCGGCGTACGAGCCGGTGGCTTCAGCCGCCCTCCCCCAGGCTGCCTGAGCAGCGCATCCGACATTGACCCACTCCAGGGTGGGTGAAAGACGGATGCGCACCTCGTGACCTGGCCGCCGGGAGAATTCGTGTGATGGATCCCGGGATCGGCCGTAGTACGGACGTGAGCGAAGCACTTGCCGCACCAGCAAACGAGGCGCCCCGAGACGCGGACCTGGCCTTCGACGACCTGTACCGGTCCAGTCGCGACGACGTCTACGCCTACGCGATGGGACTGCTCCGCGACCGGCTGGCGGCCGAGGAAGTCACCGCCGCTGCTTTCGAGCGCGCCTACCGCAAGCGCGCGCGCTTCAACCCGGATCGCGGCAGCGGACGTGCCTGGCTGTTCGGCATCGCCCGCAACGCCGCTCTCGACGAGCTGCGCCGCCGCGGCCGGCATGCCGAGCTGACGATCGAGCCAGTCAACGTCGCCGATGCTGCTGGCGACGAGGTCGAGCGCAAGGAGAACCGCATCATGCTCAACGGCGCGTTGGCGAGCCTCGAGCCGCGGGAGAGGGAGCTGATCGCACTCAAGTTCTTCGCTGGGCTGTCGAATGCCGAAATCAGCCGCGTGGTAGGCCTGAGCGAGTCGAACGTCGGCACGAGGCTGCACCGGACCGTCAACAAGCTGAGGGAGGCATGCGATGGAGTCGCCTAGAAAGCCCTTCGACCTCGAGGCGGAGCTTGGCTCTCTGCGATCGGTGCCGCGGGCGGAATTCGCGGCCGGACTCGACGCCCGGGCCGCAGCGGGCTTCCCACGCGGCTCCCGACTCGGCCGTTTGAATCGGATCTCCTTCGCCAGAGGTCTCGATGCCCTCTCGTTGCGGTGGACCGCGATCGCCGCATGTGGCGTCGCTCTCGTCGCGATCGCCGTGGCCACAGCGGTGGTCACGAGCAACGAATCGACCTCGAATCCGCTGGCGCTCAACCGCCGCTCCACGCATCCGAGCCAGGTCGAGTTCTCGAAGTCGATTCCGGTCGCCCCAAGCCGGTCCGCGGCGCCCAGCGACGAATCGCTCTCCAGCGCAGCCGGTGCCGGTGCCGGAACGACAGGTCCCCAGGTGACGCGACTCAGTCACCGAGACATCGAACGCTCCACTGAGATCGGGCTGCTCGCCAACCCTCAGGACGTGACAAACGATTCCGCCAAGGTCTTCAGCGCGGTTCACGACGCCAACGGCATCGTCCTGCACTCGACCACCACGCAGGGCCGGCACGCCGGAGCCCACTTCGACCTGCTGATTCCGAGCGCCAAGCTCGGCGACGCGATGGCCGCCTTCTCGGCGATCGACCAGGTGCGCACTCGCCACGAAGCGACCGCCGACATCACCGCATCCACCGTGACGACCGGCGAACGACTCCATGGATCGCGAGCGAGGATCGACAGTCTCCTCTCGCAGCTTGCCGGCGCGCAAACCGAATCCGAAGCGGCCGTGATCGAAGGGCGGCTCGATCGCCAGCGCCGGCTCGAGGCGGCGCTTCGCTCGCGCCTGGCAAGGTTGCACCGGCGCACGGCCTACTCCCGGGTGGATCTGCGCATCGAAACCGGCGCGTCTTCCGAATCGTCGGGGTCCTGGGGGCTCGGCAAGGCCCTCGGAGACGCCGGCCACATCCTCAGCGTCGCCGCCGGCGTGACCTTGGTCGGCCTGGCCGTCCTCTCGCCCCTGGCGCTGCTCGCCCTGCTCGCCTGGCTCGTCCGCCGCACCTGGCTGCGCCACGCCCGCAACCGCGCCCTCGCCTGAGCGCCGCTGCGAGCGACGGTCGGCCCCGGACAGCCGCTATATGGTGGGGCGATGGAGGAGCGAGTGCGAGGGCCGGCGGAGGCGCCGAATCTCGGCAAGCCGGCGGCGCCACGGCCGGCGGCCTCGGTGGTGCTGCTGCGACGGGGAGGCAAGCACGGCGACCGGGCGCTCGAGGTGTTGCTGCTGAAGCGCTCCGAGGAGGCGAAATTCATGCCCGGCGTCTGGGTCTTCCCGGGCGGCTCGGTCGACGACGGGGACGGCGAAGAGGAAGCGCGGTACAGGGCCTGCGCGGTGCGCGAGCTCGAGGAGGAGGCGGGGATCGCCCTTGCCCCCGAGGAGGAGCTGGTGCTCTTCTCGCGCTGGATCACCCCCGAGGTGGTCTCGCGCCGCTTCGACGCCTGGTTCTTCCTGGCACTGGCGCCGGCGCACTCGCCACCGCGCCCGGACGGCGTGGAGACGACCGATGCGGCCTGGTTCGAGCCGGCGAAGGCGCTCGCCGCCCAGGCAGCCGGCGAGATCGTCCTCGCCTTCCCGACGATCAAGCAACTCGAGTCGCTGCTCGCGTTCCGCACATCCGACGAGGCGATCGCCGCATACCGCGACGCCCGGATCGAGCCGATCCTGCCCAAGGTGATCGGCACGGCCGAGGAAAACCGGGTCGTGCTGCCAGGCGATCCGGACTACCCGGCGAGCTAAATCGTCTACTCGGCCGGGAACGGCTCCAGCCCAGCGTGCCAGGGTCCGGGCGGGTAAGTGTGGATGCCGCTCTCGTCCATCTCGGCCTGCAGGCGCCGGAAGAGCTGGCCGGCGTTGCTCAGCATCGCCTTCAACTCCTCTTCGCTGCGCTCGCGCAGACGCCAGAGGAACCAGAGCTGGCGGTCGTTGACGCCAAAGTCGACCTCGCCGGTCATCGTCGTCGCCCAGGCGAGGAAGCCGGGGCCGAAGAGCTCGCGCAGGGCGACCGGGTCGTACTCGCTTGGCACCGTGGCCTGGAAGCGCTTGTTGAACTCGATCGACTCGAACTCGACCTTGCGGGCGAAGCGCTTGGTGACGACCTCGTGCCCCTCGATCGACTCGACGTTGAAGGCGGGAACGACTTTGGCCAGGTCGGGCATGTGCGCCTTGGCCAGCAGCGCGCCCGGCAACACCGCCTTGCCGAAGAGCCCACCCGACTCGCGCTCGTCGGCGTCGCAGGACGCCCCCCAGAACCCTTCAGCCAGTTGCCCGGTGAGCCGGTTCGTCCCACCCACGCAGAGCGCCACCGGCGCGTCCACCGCGTTGATCCCCCCCACCGCCTCGTACCGAAGCTCGTGCCGCTCCCCATAGCGCCGCACCGTCTCGGCCCAAGCCACCGCTTCGTCCTTAGCCCCCATCAACCTCCCGATCCTACGGGGACGTGCCGCAACTTAGGTACCTATACGGACCTCTAAGTTGCGGCACGTCCCCGGGTGCGGGTGGCGGTTGGCCGGGTGGCCAAGTAGGATGCGGGGCGATGGTGATCGTTCTCATCGTGGTCGTTGCCCTGATCGTGATCGGGGTCCTCTACTACATCGCCAAGCGCAACTCGATTATCGCATCGCGCAACCGGGTCGATGAGTCGTGGAGCGGGATCGACGTGCAGCTCAAGCGGCGGCACGACCTCGTCCCCAACCTGGTCGAGACGGTCAAGGGCTACGCCGCCCACGAGAGCCAGGTGTTCGAGAAAGTGACGGCCGCGCGTGCCGACGCGATGTCCGCCCAGAGCGTCGGCGACACCGCCAAGGCCGAGGAGAAGCTGACCGGCGCGCTGACCGACCTGCGCGCCGTCGCCGAGAACTACCCCAACCTGCGCGCCACCGAAAACTTCCAGCAGCTGAGCCGCAACCTCTCCCAGCTCGAGGACGAAATCCAGGCCTCACGGCGGATCTACAACTCCAACGTGCAGTCCTACAACACCTCGATCCAGCAGTTCCCCGGATCGATCATCGCCAACCAGGGCGGCTTCACCGCACGCGAGTACTTCGAGATCGAAGACGCCTCACAGCGGGAACCGGTTGCGGTCAGCTTCGACAAAAACTGAGTAGCCCTCTACACTTTTAGGTATGACTACAGTCACCGAAGCAAAGCTCTGGATCTGCGAGAGTTGCGGGTTCATCTACGACCCCGAGATCGGCGATCCAGACGGCGGCATTCCGCCCGGCACGGCCTTCGAGGACATCCCCAAGGACTGGTTCTGCCCGGTCTGCGGCGCGCGGACCAGCGACTTCAGGCCGCTCGAGCCCGGCGAGGCGTAGGCCGAAAGACAAGAGGGCCCGGGCGGTGAACCACGACTACGACTGGCTGGTGGTCGGCTCCGGCTTCGGCGGCTCGGTCTCGGCCCTGCGCCTCGCGGAGAAGGGCTACTCGGTGGCGATGCTCGAGTGCGGCAGCCGCTTCCGCGACGAGGACTTCGCCGAGTCCAACCTGCGCCACCCGCGTCGCTATTTCTGGTTCCCGCGCCTCGGCTTCCGCGGCGTGATGCGGATGACCTTCTTCAAGGACGTATTCATCGTCTCCGGCAGCGGCGTCGGCGGCGGCAGCCTCGGCTACGCCAACACCCTCTACCGCGGCCGACCGGCCTTCTTCAAGGACCCGCAGTGGAGCGAGCTGGGCGACTGGGAACGGGAGCTCGCGCCCCACTACGACACGGCCGAGCGGATGCTCGGCGTCGTCACCTACGAGGGCCTGGGGCCGGCCGACAAGCTGCTCAAGGAATACGGCGAGGAGATCGGTGTCGGCGAGACCTTCACCAACACCCGCGTCGGCGTCTTCTTCGACAAGCCCGGCGTCGAGGTGGCGGACCCCTTCTTCGAAGGCGAGGGCCCGAGCCGCACCGGCTGCATGCGTTGCGGCAGCTGCATGGTCGGCTGCCGCCACGGGGCGAAGAACACGCTGATGAAGAACTACCTCTGGTTCGCGGAGAAGCTCGGTGTGAAGATCGAGCCCGAACGCCAGGTGACCGAGATCCGGCCGCTCGGCGCCGCTGACGGCTCCGACGGCTACGCGGTGACCAGCGAGCGCACCGGATCGTGGCTGCGCAAGCAGCGCCGCACCCAGACCGCGCGCGGTGTGATCGTCGCCGCCGGCGCCCTCGGCACCAACAACCTGCTCGCCAACTGCCGCCACAGCGGCGCCCTGCCCCGCGTCTCGGCGCGGCTTGGCGACCTGGTCCGCACCAACTCGGAGTCGATCCAGTCGGTCACCGCCCCCGACGACGAGCGCGACTTCAGCCGCTCGGTCGCGATCACCTCCAGCATCTACCCAGACCCCGACACCCACATCGAGGTCGTCACCTACGGCACCGGCGGCGACGCGATGGCCGGCACCTTCACGGCGATGACCGGGCCGGGCTCGAAGCTGACCCGGCCGGTCAAGTGGATGGCGGCGATCCTCCGCCACCCGCTGCGCACCGCCCGGATGCTGATCCCGCACCGCTGGTCGCAGCGCACGGTGATCCTGCTGGTGATGCAGACGGTTGACGCGGCGATGCACTTCAAGCCGAAGCGCAAGCTCTTCGGCCGCGGCGTTCGCCTACAGACCCAGCAGGACCCCGGCCGCCCCAACCCGACCTACATACCCGCAGCCGAGCGAGTCGCGCGCTGGTTCGCCAAGCGCACCGGCGGCGTCGCCCAGAGCGCGGTCACCGAGTCGGTTCGCAACATCCCCTCGACCGCCCACATCCTCGGCGGCGCCGTGGTCGGCAGCGGGCCGGAGAGTGGCGTGGTCGACTCGGGCAACCGCGTCTTCGGCTACGAGAACCTGCTGGTCTGCGACGGGGCGGCGATCCCGGCCAACCCCGGGGTCAACCCGAGCCTGACGATCACCGCCAAGGCCGAGCACGCGATGAGCCTGATCCCGGCCAAGGACGGAGCGGAGCCAGGTCATCTGCCGGCAGCGGCCAGGCCGGCTGGGGGCGTCGGGGGAGGGTCCCCGGGCCGGCCTTCGGCCGGGAGTTCCCGGGGACCCTCCCCCGACGCCCCTGCGATCTCGTCGCCGGGGTAGAGCCTGTTCAGCCGGCCTCGGCGAGACGCTGGCTGACGAAGCTCCAGTTGACAACGTTCCAGAAGGCGTCGATGTAGTCGGGGCGCTTGTTCTGGTACTTGAGGTAGTAGGCGTGCTCCCAGACGTCGCAGCCGAGCAGCGGGACGCTGCCGTCGGAGACCGGCGAGTCCTGGTTGGGGGTGGAGACCACGGCGAGGCCGGAGCTGTCCTTGACCAGCCAGGCCCAGCCGGAGCCGAAGCGGGCGATGCCGGCGTTCTTGAACTCATCCTTGAAGGAGTCGAAGGAGCCGAAGGTCTCGCCGATCGCCGCGCCCAGCTCGCCTCCCGGCTCGCCGCCGCCGTCGGGGCTGAGCATCTGCCAGAAGAGCGAGTGGTTGTAGTGGCCGCCGGCGTTGTTGCGGACCGGGCCCTGCTTGTCACCGGGCAGGCTGCTGAGGTTGCGCAGCACGTCCTCGACGTCGCGATCGGCCCACTCGGTCCCCTCCAGCGCGGCGTTGGCCTTGTCGACGTAGGCCTGGTGATGCTTGTCGTGATGGACGCGCATCGTCGCCTCGTCGATGTGCGGCTCGAGCGCGTCGTATGCGTAGGGCAGGTCGGGAACCGAAAAAGCCATCTGGCATCTCCTCTTTGTAGGACCGGGTGGATTGCGAAGCCTGAGGTTCGGAGCCTAGCGCGAGCGATGCATAAGCTGATCGCATGGAGGAGGACGAAGCACGCCTCTGGAAGCAGTTCGCCAAATCGCGCGACCCGGCGATCCGCGAGGAACTGATCACGCGCAACATGCCCCTGGCCAAGCACCTCGCCCTGCGCTACCGCGGCTCGAGCGAGTCCTTCGACGACCTGCTCCAGGTCGCCAACCTGGGACTGCTGGGGGCGGTCGACCGCTTCGACCCGGGCCGCGGCATCCCCTTCGCCGCCTTCGCCTCGCCGACGATCCTCGGCGAGCTGAAGCGGCACTTCCGCGACCGGGCCTGGACCGTGCGCGTGCCGCGCGGCCTGCACGACCGCATGGCCCAGGTCGACAAAGCGGTCACCGAGCTGACCAAGAAGCTGCAGCGCTCGCCCTCGGTCGGCGAGATCGCCGAGCGGCTCGGACTCGATCAGACCGACGTCCTCGAAGTGCTGGAGGCAAACCACAACCGCCGCCCCCTCTCGCTCGACCGCCCCGCCGGCGGCGACGAATCCGAGGAATCGGCGCCGGCGGACTGGGTTGGCGAGGAGGACGAGCGCTTCGCGCTGGTCGAGAGCCGCGTCGCCCTCGGCGCCGCCCTGCCCCACCTCTCCGAGCGCGAGCGAGTGGTCCTCCGCCTGCGCTTCGTCGAGGACATGACCCAGTCGCAGATCGCTGAGCGCATCGGCTACTCCCAGATGCACGTCTCCCGCATACTGCGCCGCGCCCTGGGCCGGATCCGCGACCGGATCGAGCAGGAAGAGGGGCTTGACTAGTAGGGGCGCGCCGGACGCTCCGCCTCAGGCCGGCGGCAGGCCGGCGAAGCGAACCACGAGGTAGTCGCCTTCGTCGGACTCCTCGACCCTGAACTCATCGGCGAGGGCCTCCAACGAGCCGCCCACGCCCGGGATCTCGAGCTCGCGGCGGATCGTCGCCGCGGCGCCGCGCTCCATCGGGCCGAGCTTCAGCTCCAACCCCGCCTCGCTCTCACCGAGGCCGAGGCGGACGCAGCCATCGGCGAAGCGCCCGGGAGCGGCGTCGGCGATCGCGTCGGTGACCAGGACCGCATCGGAGAGCCGCTCGACCGGGAAATCCCGGCGGGCGGCGAGCGCGCCGACCATCCTCGCCAGCACCGGCTCGAGCAGGTCGGCGCGGCCGACCGCGAGCTCGGTCCCGCCGCCGTCGACCGTGATCTCCGGCTCGACCGAGCGACGACCGTTGGTCCCGCCCCCGCTGAGCGGGATGCGCATCATCACCTCGGTGCCGCGGCCGAGGCCGCCTGAGATGCTGAAGCTGCTGGAGAGGGCGGCGATCAGCGAGAGTCCGAGTTTGAGGCTGGCCCGCTCGGGTTCCGCCTGCGGGCTGATCCCCGCGCCGCTGTCGCTGACGACGACCGTCAGGCCCTCGCTGTCGGGGTTGGCCTCGACCTCGAGCGGCCCGAGCCCGTCGGGGTAGGCATGGACGACGACGTTCATGCAAGCCTCGGTCACCACCGTCTTCAGGTCGGCGACCCCGGTCTCGTCCATGCCGATCTGCTCGGCCAGTCCGGCCAGGGCGTGGCGGACCACCGCCACGTTCTCCGCCTTGGCTGGCAGCCTTATCTGAAGCCCCTCGGGCCTCTCGCCGGTGGTCGGGACGTGGTTCATCTACGTCATTCCGCTGGAGATCCTGTTCCCCGCGAGCAGCGAGCATAGCCGCCGTGCCTTCTGTTCCTGGCCCCCTCGCTACCCCAAAGCAGAAGCTGGAAACGCGATAATCGTCCGGTGCGGGACGCCGAACTCCGATCAGCCGGCGACGGACGGGCCATCGCCCTGTCCTGGAGTGGCGGAAAGGACTCGGCGCTGGCGCTCCTGGCGCTGCGCGAGGCCGGGACCGAGCCGGTCGCGCTGCTCACCACCTTCACCGAGGACTTCGACCGGATCAGCATGCACGCCGTGCGGCGCGAGCTGGCGCGGGAACAGGCCCGGGCGGCGGCCATCCCGCTGGTCGAGGTCGACATCCCGGCCCGCTGCCCGAACGACGTATATGAGGAGCGCATGGCCGCGGCGCTGAGCAGACCGCCGCTCGATCGGGTGGGCGCGGTGGCCTTCGCCGACCTCTTCCTCGAGGAGATCCGCGCCTACCGCGAAGAGCGCCTCACCGGCGCCGGCCGGGAGGCCGTGTTCCCGGTCTGGGGCCGCGACACGGCCGAGCTCGCCCGCGAGTTCATCGCCGCCGGCTTCGAGGCGACCCTGGTCTGCGTCGACCCGGCTCAGCTCGACGCTTCCTTCGCCGGCCGCCGCTTCGACGAGGCTCTGCTGGCCGACCTGCCGACCGGCGTCGACCCCTGCGGCGAGAACGGCGAGTTCCACACGTTCGTTCACGCGGGTCCGATCTTCGACCGCCCGATCCCGATCGAGCTCGGCGAGGCGGTCACGCGAGACGGCTTCGCCTTCCAGGACGTGCTTCCCGCGCGGCCCAGCTCACGCCCGGCCTAGCCAACCGTCAGCGATTGTGGCGCAGGGCCCTGGCCGAGGCGCGCGGCACCGTCGCGGCGTCGCCCCCGGTCCAGGCGTTGAAGCGGTACCAGGCCGGCTTCGCTTCGCGGTGGCTGGTCAGCAGCCCGGCGGAGTCGCAGAACTGGCAGGAGCCGAAGAGGTCGACCCAGGAGAACCACCAGACGCCACCGATGCGCCACCGCCGTCGGTTCGCGGCGAGCATTGCGAAGGCGCGGTTCAGTTCCCGCGCCTGGCCGCGCGGCCCGCGCTCCCAGCGCGACTCGAAGCCGGCCGAGCCCCAGCCCATCTCGGTCATGTAGAGCGGGGTCGCGGCGTCGTGGTTGAGCGCCATCACCCGGCGCAGCTTTTCGATCTCCCCCTGCAGAGCACGCGCTTCGGCGACGTACGGGTGCAGGGCGACGCCGTCGAAGTAGCGCTTGATCCCGGGGATCGCGTAGACCCTCGAGAGGTATTCCGGGGAGTCGATGTTGGGCGGGATCTGCAGCGGGTGGCCGAAGAGGCCGCCGAGGATCACCTTCGATTCCGGGTCGGCGCGGTGCAGATAGCTGCCCGAGATCCGGATCAGCCGGCCGAAGCGTTCCGGGTCCGGGACCCGCGAGAAAGTGACGATGTTCTCCTCGTTCCAGATCTCCCACTGGTGGACCGGCAATTCCGGGACGTCGCGGTTTTCGCGCCAGAACCGGCCATGTGGGCCGTAGCGGAGCTCCGCGCCACGCAGGAAGCGCATCCACTCGCGTCGCTGCCGGGCGCTGACAACCGGCTCGCCGCCTTGGCGCGACGAGACCCATTCGGGGGTGCCCCAGACGAAGAAGAAGGCACGGATCCCCTGTTCGGCGGCGAGCCGCACTTCTTCGTCGATCCCGCCCCACAACGGGTCGAAGCGGTCCTTCGGCTCAGGCACCATCCCAGCCCAGTTGAGCGGCAGCCGCACCGACTTGATGCCCGCCTCGGCCATCAATTCGTAGTCGGATTCGTCGCTGAAGCCCTGCGGCGAGATGCCGAAGAATCCGCGGGGCACAAAGGGCCGAGCGCCGGCCGTGGCCGGCCACAGCGTGGGCAGCGCCAGCAGCGCCACGGCAAGTGGAATGAGGAGAAGTCTGCGCATGCGTCCCAACATCGACCCGCGAGACGGACAAAAGTATCGCTCCGTCCAGCGGCAAAGTACCGGCCCGGACTTGAACCTGCCCCCGCATAGGGGAGTATTGACGATCATGGACCGCGGCGAGCTGCGCAAAACCCAGGCCCCGCTGAAGGAGCGCTACGAGAGCGAGCGTCACCCTGCGCGCCGTCGCCACCTCGCTCGGCATCGCGGTCGAGTCAGGCGCCGTCCGCGCCGAGGGCGATCTCGACTTCCGCGGCACGCTCGCCGTCGACCGCGACGCCCCAGTCGGCTTCCGCGCAATCCGCCTCAGCTTCGAGCTGGAGACCGACGCGAGCGAGGAAGACCTCGCCACCCTCCTGAAGCTCACCGAGCGCTACTGCGTCGTGCTCCAGACCCTGACGAGCGCCCCCGAGATCACGGCCCGGATCGAGCCGGCCTAGCGCGAAGCAACCCCAGGCTGCATCGACGCTGAGATCGTCAAGGGCCGGATCCTCCACATCGGCCTGACTGGACGGTATTTGAACCGAGGCGCTACCGCCCGCATTCGCACGCTGCACGATGAGACGGCTACTCGTTCTCCGGCACCCTGAACCCGATGGCCCGTTTTGGCCGGGCAGGCGGCGCGATCAGCCGCCGCAGAACCTTGAAGACCTCATCCAATTGCTCATCGTGCTGCCCCAGCTGCAAACTCGTATCTCGTTCCAGCTGATCGAGCCGTTTCTCCAGCGCCGCGTAGCTCGCCGCTGCGCGGCGCAGCTCGACGAACGCTCGCATGATCGCGATGTTCACAGCAACGGCCCTCTTGCTCTTCAGAACTCCCGAGAGCATCGCCACTCCCTGCTCGGTGAAGACGTAGGGTGCATAGCGGCGACCGCCCGACCCGCCGTTTGAGATCGCAATTTGCGATCTCAAAACCACAGCCTCCTCTTTGCTCAGCTGGAACATGAAGTCCTCCGGGAAGCGGTCGCGATTCCGCTTCACCTGCTCGATCAGCCGCCTGGTTTCGACGCCATAGAGATCCGCGAGATCCTCGTCGAGCATCACCTGGCGCTCGCGGACGACGAAGATCCGTTTCTCGATCGCTGGAGCCGCGATCGGCTCCAGCGAGTCTGCCTTCTCCGCAACCTTGGCCATCCAGCCAGCATTGCAAACCGACCGGATGCTTTTGTCTGCGTCATCGACCTAACCAGACGGTATTTTAACCATGGGGCAGCTGCTCGCATCCGGGCATTGCACGACAAAGCCCCGGCCGCATAACTCCAAGGAGTCCTAGGCGGGACCGGGGCGTCTGAAATAGCGTAGCGCGACCATGGAGGAGCAACAAGCACGCGCCTGGCTATCCGAGCCGCGCTACGCGCGGTTTCTCGCCGCCGCCGATGGCGATCACGAGCGAGCGATAGCGCTGTATGAGTGGCATGCCGACCTCTCCGTCGCATCGTTCGGCTTGATTCACGGCTTCGAGGTGCTTCTGCGCAACGCGATCGACGGCGTACTCGGCGAGGGCCAGCCGCAGACGCCGATCAAGGACACCTGGTTGCTGGACTTCGAGATCCTCCAGCCCGACGGGATCAAGCAGGTGATCGTCGCGATCGAGCGGCTTGAGAGGGGCAAACTCGTCACCCGGGGCCGCGTCGTCGCCGGGGTCTCCTTTGCGTTCTGGGCCGGGCTGTTCGGACGTCGCTACGAGGAGCTGTGGAGGCATCGTCTCCGCGCTGCGTTTCCGCACGAAGCGCTGACCCGCAAGGATCTCAGCACCCGCATGCGGCGGGTCCAGCGCTTCCGCAACCGCGTCGCCCATCACGACTCGCTGCTCGATCAGGATGCTCCGGGTCGCCTCGAAGACATGCTCGCGATTGCGGGCTGGATCGACCCTGCGGCACGGGAGTGGCTCGCCCGTCGCTCAGACGCACTCGCCATCGCGCGACAGATGCCATAGCCGCCAGCCTGATCGGGTTCAGGCCGAAGGCTTTTGTCTGCGAAATCGGGGCGCCCGGATTTGAACCGGGGACCTCACCGACCCGAACGGTGCGCGCTACCAGGCTGCGCCACGCCCCGAGAGCGGCGATTATCCCAGACGGGGGCCGGCGACTACTGGACGGCTTCGATCGCGGCTTCGACTTCGCCCAGGCTGGGGCCGTCCTGGAGGGTGCGATTGCCGTGCGGGCCGTTGACGATCATCGCCTGGCGGGTGCGGATGCCCAGGTTGGTGCCGAGTTCGTCGTAGCCTTCGAGGCGGCGGTCGATCGGGCCGCCCGAGCCGCCGTTTTCTTCCAGGTAGCTGAGCCATTCGGGCTCGTTGAGTTCCTCGACGCCGCCGGCGACCGAGTCGAGGAAGTCCTGGTCGATGCCGAAGCGTTTCGCTTCGCCCTGGTTGCGAAAGAAGAGGTAGATGTACTGCCAGCCGTACCCCTGCTGGGCCGCTGCCTCGGCGCCGTAGAAGCCAAGCTCCTGCGGGCTTTCGCTGACCGAGTAGTGGCGGTAGAGCAGCTTCACGTCGCCCGGTCGCGCGTATTTTTCGGTCAGCGCCGGGATCGTCGAGAGGAAGTCCTGGCGGCAGCTCGAGCACTGCAGGTCGTTGAAGACCTGAATCGTGACCGGGGCGTCGGAGGAGCCGAGCCGGTCGCCTTCCTGCGGCACGCCGCCGAAGATCTCCTGCGCTTCGCTGATCCCGGCGATCTGCACGACGGCGCGACCCGCTTTCTGGGTGGCGATGTTGAAGATCGCGTAGCCGAGCCCGATTACCGCGACGCTGAGCAGGAGGACGACCCAGATCCGGCCGCGGCGCGGGATCGGGACCGCGACGGGCTCGGGGGGAGCGCTGTTCTCGACGGCCGGCACCTCGGGGCATTATCGCGAGTCCGGTGCGCCGGCCCGAAAGGGGCGCCGGAATTCGTTTGACACGTCCGCCCCCAGGGGTAAATATCCGACTACCCGGTTACAACGATCATGGGAGGTCCGCGGTGGCCAATCACCTCACCCCGTCCGAGCTTGCCGAAGAGCTTCAGATGAAGCGGCAGGAGGTGATCGGCAAGTGCGTGCAGATGGGCGTTCCGATCTTCCACGGCCGCATCGACAAGTCCCTCTTCCGGTCCTCGCTGCGCAGCGCGGCGGGGGCGCAGGGCCGCCGGGCCCGCCCCAGCTGACGTTAACTAGACTCCCTCCCCGCATGGAGCGGGGAACCAAATCGTCCACCCTGGCGGACCTGCTGCCGCTCTCCGCCGAGCTCTACGGGGACGCCCCCGCGGTCTGCTCCAAGCAGGACGGCGAGTGGGTCAAGCGCAGCTTCAGCGAGGTGCGGGACACGGTGCGGTCGCTCGCCCTCGGCCTGATCGACCTCGGGGTCGAGAAGGGCGACAAGGTCTCGATCCTCGCCAACACGCGGCCGGAGTGGACCTATCTCGACTTCGCCGCCCTCTCGGTTGGCGCGGTCGTCGTCCCGATCTACCAGACCAACTCGCCCGCGGAGTGCCAGTACGTGCTGGAGAACTCCGACGCCAAGGTCGTCGTGGTCGAGGACACCGAACAGCTGGAGAAGATCCGTGAGGTCCGCGATCGGCTGCCGATGCTCGAACACGTGGTGCGCATGACCGGCGCCAGCGAGGACGCGATCTCGCTCGAGGACCTGACCGCGCGCGGTGCCGGGCACGATGCCGCCGAGTGGGAAGCGCGCTGGAAGGGCGTCGCCAAGGAGGACGTCTGCACCTTCATCTACACGTCGGGCACGACCGGCCCGCCCAAGGGCTGCATCATCACCCACGGCAACTACCGGGCGATGCTCGACATGGTCAACGAGAGCAGCGTGATCGAGCCCGAAGACGTCACCTACCTCTACCTGCCGCTCGCCCACTCCTTCGCCCTGCTGATCCAGCTGGGCAGCTTCGACCTCGGCGCGACCCTCGCCTACTGGGAGCGCGACCCGCTGAAGATCCTGCCCAACCTCGGCGAGCTGAAGCCGACCTACTTCCCCTCGGTGCCGCGCATCTTCGAGAAGATCTATACCGCCGCGACCAGCGGCATGGAGAAAGAGGGCGGCATCAAGAAGGCGATCTTCGACTGGTCGATCGAGGTCGGCAAGAAAATGCGCGCCGCCGAACGGGCGGGCCGCAAGCCGGGCCTCCTGCTGCGCAAGCAGTACGGGTTCGCCGACAAGCGGGTGCTCTCCAAGATCCGCGGCCTGTTCGGCGGCAACCTGCGCCTCGCGGTCTCCGGCGCGGCGCCGATCAGCCCCGACATCCTCACCTTCTTCGACGCCGCCGGCGTGCTCGTGCTCGAGGGCTGGGGGATGACCGAGACCTCGACCGCGGCGACGATCTCCAAACCCGACGACTTCAAGGTCGGCACGATCGGCAAGCCCTTCCCCGGCTGCGAGGTGAGGATCGCCGAGGACGGCGAGATCCTGGTCAAGGGACCCAACGTCTTCCAGGGCTACTACAAGAACGAGGAGGCGACCCGCGAGACGATCGTCGACGGCTGGCTGCACACCGGCGACATCGGTGAGATCGACGACGAGGGCTTCATCAAGATCACCGGGCGCAAGAAGGACATCATCATCACCGCGGGCGGCAAGAACATCACCCCGGCCAACCTCGAGAACGAGATCAAGCAGCACCGGCTCGTCTCGCAGTGCGTGGTGGTCGGCGACCGCAAGCCCTACCTGGTCGCGCTGGTCACGCTCGACCCCGAAGACGCGGTCGCCTACGCCGGCGAGCACAACCTGCCCGAGGACCCCGCACAGCTGGCCAAGAGCCCCGAGGTGCTGAAGGCGATCGAAGCTCACGTCGCCGCGATCAACGAGAAGTTCGCCCGGGTCGAGCAGGTTAAGAAGGTCGCGATCCTCCCCCACGACCTCTCCCAGGAAAGCGGCGAGTTGACGCCCACCCTCAAGGTCAAGCGCGCGGTCGTAGCCGACAAGCACCAGCAGGAGATCGAGGCGCTCTACGCGAGCTGAGTCCCGGCCCGAGGGGGGTCCGTGACCGGGGCTACGACGCCTCGCCGGACTGGCGCAGCAGGACCGAGGTCGTCTGCTCGAGCACGCGGCGCCAGGCGGAGATCTGCTCCGGCTCCTCCTCGGCGGCGCGCTCGACCACGCGGCTGACCCGGCGGCCGGAGATCTCGAGACCGTGGCGCTCGGCGATCTCCTTGTAGCGGTCGTAGTCCTTGGCCAGCGTCGCGGTGACCGATTCGAAGCCGTGGCGGCCGATCCGAAGGCGCCGCGAGTAGTCCATGATCGGCGTGCCGAACATCAGCTCGTCGTTGGGCTCGGGCTCGATCAGGACGATGTCGACGCCGGGGTACTTCTCCTCCCACTGGGCGACCGCCTCGTGCAGGCGGGCGTGGGCGATCAGGCGGAAGGTCTGGTTGGCGATCGCCGGCAAGCCCATGTCGGAGACGCGCCGCACGCGGCTGCCGAAGACCGTGGTCATCGTCTTCTCGAAGTCGTTGACGAACGGGACGAGCGGGTTGACGACGATGATGAATTTGGCGCCCTTTTCCACGGCGATGTCGACGTTGGTGGTCGAGCGGATGCCGCCGTCGACCAGCTGGCGCCCCTTCAGGTCGACCGGCTTGTAGACGATCGGCAGCGTGGTCGAGCACTGGACGGCCTTCGAGATCGGCACGTCGTCCCAACCCTCCTCGCCGAAGGCGATCCGCTCGCAGGTGTCGAGGTCGGTCGCGGTCAGGTAGAGCTCGCGGTCGAGGACGCGGAAGTCGTTGCTGCGGCCGCCGTCGGAGAGAACCTCCTCGACGTAGTCGGCGATCCCCGAGCCGGAGTAGAGGCCGGTCGGCAGCGCCTCGGCGAGGCCGACGCCGATGTCGATCGCCGAGAACTCACCCATGCGGACCAGGTTCAGCGCCAGTTCGGCGCTGCGCAGCGGCAGCATCGCCAGCTTCTGCACGAAGCCGAGGTAGTTGGGTTTGAGAACGCGATTGAGGTCGAGGTCCTCGAGCTCGGAGGGGATGCGCTCGTTGAGCACCTGCATCATTTCGTCGGGCGTGACCCCGTTGGCGAGCATGCCGGCGACGAAGGAGCCGGCGCTGGTGCCGACGTAGATGTCGAAGTTGTTGACCGTGCTGTTGACTGCAAGCAGGTCGAGGGCGCGCAGGGCGCCGATCTCATAGACGCCGCCGGTGAAGCCGCCGCCGCCCAGCACGAGGGCGGTCTTCGATGGGCGCTTGCGGTTGCGACGGCGTCGCGGCTGCGACTCTATGTCCACAACTTTGCCCATAAACATGCATTATCCCACTTAGTGAGGCGTACCTCGGCAATCTTTGCCGCGATTTGCGCGCTGCTTGCGGCCCTCTTGGTCTCGGCGGCGGCGCAGGCGGCTGTCCACGGCGACGTTTGTGCGCCGATGCGTTCCCGGCTGGTGCGCGGCGGGGGCGGCGCCAGCGGGCTCTTCGTCGTCGACGCCAGCAGCGGCTCGGTGGTTTGCGCCCGGGCCGCCGCCAGGCCGCGGCCGCTCGCCTCGAATACGAAGCTCTTCACCACCTCGACCGCCCTGGCGCGGCTCGGGCCGCAGTCGCGGATCACGACGCTGCTCGAGAGCACCGGTCAGGTCGACCGCAACGGCGTCCTGCACGGCGACCTCTACCTGGTCGGCGGCGGCGACCCGGCGCTCGCCACGCCCTCCTTCTACCGGCGCTACCTGGACGGCCTCGGGACCAACATCTTCGCCCTCAAGCGCGGCGTTCGCGAAGCGGGCATCCGCGCCGTCAGCGGCCGCCTCTACGCCGACGACAGCATCTTCGACCGGCTGCGCGGGGTTGCCGACTCCGGCTACGCGACCAGCCCCTACATCGGGCCGCTCTCCGGCCTCTCCTTCGACTCCGGCTACAGCGGCGCCGGCGCCGGCAGCTTCGCCGGCGACCCGGCGATCGTCGCGACCAAGACCCTGGCAAGCTCGCTGCGCGCCGCCGGGGTGCGCATATCGCGCTCGGTCGCGCTGCGCGCCGCCCCACCCTCAGCCACCGCCGTCGCCAGCGTCGAATCGCCGCCGCTGACCCAGATCGTCAACACCACCGACGTCTACTCCGACAACTTCTTCGCCGAGATGCTGCTCAAGCTGCTCGGTGCCCGGCTCGGCGGCGCCGGCACGACCGCCGCCGGCGCCAAGGTCGTCGAGCGCTTCGCCCGCGCCCACGGCTCGGGCATCCACCAGGTGGACGGCTCCGGGCTGACCCGCTCCAACCGCGCCTCGCCGCGCCAGGTCGTCGCCCTGCTCGACTCGATGAAGGACACGCCCGCTGGCGAAGAGCTGATCCAGGACATGGCCCTGGCCGGCCACGAAGGGACCGTCGCCGAACGCATGCACGGAACCGCCGCCTACGGCCGCTGCCGCACCAAGACCGGCACCCTGACCGGCGTCAGCAACCTCTCCGGCTACTGCTTCAACCGCGACGGCAAGCTGATGATCTTCTCGATCCTGATGGGCAGCGTCAGCGACCTCTACCTCGCTCATCTGGAGCAGGACCTGATCGCCGGCGAAGTGGCTTCGTACTGACCTTGGAGGGCCGGCGGCAGGGCGGGCACCCTCCCGCCCTGACCTTGGCCGGGGTGTCGGGGCGGGGCACCACTCGCCCTGACAAATCGCGAGCTAATGAGCTCGCGATTTTGAGTATCCGCCAGCTCGAGTGGTGCCCCGCCCCGACACCTAGAATCCAAGGCCGTGCGAGTGTTGCTCACCAACGACGACGGGATCACCGCCCCGGGGCTGCAGGCGGCTCGAAGGGTTCTTCGGGAGCTTGAGGGGGTCGAGGTGGATGTAATTGCTCCGGACTCCAATCGGAGCGCTACGGCTCGGAGCATCACTACGCGGTCGCCGCTCTCGGTTGAGGAAGTCGAGTTCGGCGACGGCGACATCGGCTATGCGACGGACGGGACGCCGGTCGACTGCGTGCGCTTCGCCGAGTTGGGGCTGGTCGGGCAGCGGCCGGACCTGATCTTCTCGGGGATCAACCACGGCGCCAACCTCGGCGACGACATCACCTACTCGGGCACGGTCGCCGCCGCCTTCGAGGGAATCGTCCTCGGCATCCCGGCGGTTGCCTTCTCGCAGCAGTCCTCGGGCGGCGGCATGGGCTACGTCAGCGGCCGCTTCGAGTTCGGCGCGGTCGCGCCCTTCGCGGGCGAGCTGGTGCGGCGACTGACTCGCGAGCCGATGCCCGAGGCGACGCTGATCAACGTCAACTGCCCGGCGGGCGAGCCGCGCGGGGTCGAGGTGACCAGGCTCGGCAAACGCATCTACAACGACGAGCTGAAGCTGATCGGCGAGGACGGTGGCCGCAAGCACTACGAGATCTACGGCTGGCAGCCCGGCTACGAGGAGATCGAGGGAACCGACCTGAGCGCCGTCGCCAACGGCCGCATCTCGGTCACCCCGATCCACTTCGACCTCACCGACCACGGCGGCCTCGAGGCGCTGCGCGGCTGGGGCTTCGAGGCGATGCTGGCGGCAAGCTCGCCCAGCTCGGTGTGAGCGCCGCGGCGGACGAGCGGCGCGCCGAGGAGTTGCGGCGCCAGCTGGCAGAGCACAACCGCCGCTACTACGTCCTCGACGACCCGACGATCGGCGACGACGAGTACGACGCGCTGCTCGACGAGCTGCGCGCGATCGAGGCCGATCGCCCCGATCTGCGGACGCCCGACTCCCCCACCCAACGGGTCGGCGCGCCGCCCCTGGACCGCTTCGAGCAGGTCGAGCACGCCGAGCCGATGCTCTCCCTCGCCAACGCCCGCAACGAGGAGGAGCTGCGCGCCTGGGAGACGCGAATCGGCAACCACCTCAAACGGCTCGACATCGCCGCCTCGGAGTTCAGCTACACGACCGAGCCGAAGATCGACGGCCTGGCGATCGCCCTCACCTATGAGGACGGGATCCTGGTCCGCGGCGCCACCCGGGGCGACGGCCGGGTCGGCGAGGACGTCACCCAAAACCTGCGCACGATCGGGGCGATCCCGCTGCGGATCGACGACGCCCCGCCCGTCGTCGAAGTGCGAGGCGAGGTCTACCTGCCGATCGCCGACTTCCGAGCGCTGAACGAGCGTCGCGCCGCGGCCGGTGAGCCGACCTTCGCCAACCCGCGCAACTCGGCCGCCGGCTCGATCCGCCAGCTCGACCCGTCGCTGGCGGCCGAACGCCCGCTCTCGATCTGGCTCTACGGGATCGGCGCCGCGCCCGATCTGGACCTCCCTACGCACAGCGCCGAGGTCGAGTGGCTGCGCGAGCGCGGCTTCAAGGTCAACCCGGACACCGAGCACCACGCCGGGATCGACTCGGTGGTGAAGCGCTGCCGCTGGTGGGAGGAGCGCCGCGAGCATCTTGATTACGAGATCGACGGCGTCGTCGTCAAGGTCGACGAGCGGGCGCTATGGCGCGAGCTCGGCGTCGTCGGCCGCGAGCCGCGCTGGGCGATCGCCTGGAAGTTCGCGCCGACCACCGCGACGACCAAGCTGCTCGACGTCGTCTGGAACGTCGGCCGCACCGGGCACCTCGTCCCCTTCGCGATGCTGGAGCCGGTCCACGTCGGCGGCGTCACCGTTTCCACCGCGACCCTGCATAACGAGGAGGACCTCGCCCGCAAGGACGTCCGCGCCGGCGACGAGGTTGTCGTGATGCGCGCCGGCGACGTGATCCCCCAGGTGGTGGCGCCGATGACGCAGCGGCGCCCGAAGGGGACGCGGCGGGTGAAGCCGCCGAAGGTTTGCCCCGCCTGCGGCACCGAGGTCGTCAAGCCGGAGGACGCCGTCTTCTCGATCTGCCCGAACAAACGCAACTGCCCAGGACAGGCCTTTCAAAAGGTGAAGCATTTCGCCAGTAAGGGCACAATGGACATCGACGGCTTCGGCGAAAAGCTTGCGATGCGGTTTCTGGAAGAAGATCTGATCGCCGATGTCGCCGATATCTACGACCTTCGCGAGGATGACCTGGTCGGGCGCAAAGGCTTCCAAGAGAAGTCCGCCCACAACTTGATCTCCGCGATCGACGCGTCGCGGTCGCGATCGTTCCAGAGGGTTCTATTTGCGCTTGGCTTGCCGGGTGTCGGCTACGTAACCGCCGAGGCGTTGGCTGAATATTTCGGCTCGGTCGACAAGCTGCTCAAGGCTGATCCGGAGGCGATGGAGGCCGTCGACGGAGTCGGCCCGGTGATGGCTGTTCAAATTGCCGAGTCGCTTGCAGACCCGTCCACACGAGAACTAGTCGAGAAGCTGCGAGACCGCGGGCTTCGGTTGGCGCTGGCCTCCTCCGAACGCCGTACCGGAGGCGGCCCATTGAAAGACAAGACCCTGGTCCTGACGGGCACCTTTCCGCATCTAACGCGCGAAGAAGCTGCGACCTTGGTTAAGGACGCGGGTGGAAAGGTGGTCGGCTCGGTCTCGAAGAAGACCGACTACGTTGTCGTCGGTGAGAGTCCCGGGTCGAAATTGGCCAAAGCTGAAAAATACGAAACCGAGATCCTCGACGAACCGGCGCTCCTCCGCTTGATCGATGGCGGCTAGGGCCACTCCCCACACACGCCCCGCGATGACCACGGTCCGCATAGATCTCGAATACGACGGCTCGGGCTTCCGCGGCTGGTCCAAGCAGCCGTTTCTGCGGACCGTGCAGGGGGAGCTTGAGTCGGCCCTGACCACGGTGTTGCGCACGCCGGTGGAGCTGACCGTGGCGGGACGGACCGATACGGGGGTGCACGCCTGGGGGCAGGTTGCGAGCTTCGATACGGGGGTGGAGTTGCCGAGCGATCTGGCGCGGCGGCTGAATGGGGTTGGGCCGAGCGATATCGCCGTGACGGGGACTTCGGTAGTCGCGGATGGCTTTAGCGCCCGGCACGACGCCAAGTCACGCAGCTACTGCTACCGCGTGCTCGCACGCCGCCAGCCAAGCCCCTTCGAGCGCGGCCACGCTCTTTGGTGGCCGCACCGTATGGACCGCGAGGCACTCGACGCCTGCGCCACTGCCCTCGTCGGGACTTACGACTTCACCGCCTTCACTCCCACCCAAACCGACCACGTCCGCTTCGAACGCCACCTTCTCGCGGCCTCCTGGACCGACGAAGGCGACATCCTCGCCTTCCGCGTCACCGCCGACGCCTTCATGCGCAACATGGTCCGAGTCCTCGTCGGCACCCAACTAGAGGTAGCCGCAGGCCGCCGCACAACCGACAACTTCAAAGCTCTACTCAAAGGCGCATCCCGCATCGAGGCTGGCGATACGGCCCCACCGCACGGGCTGTATCTGGAGTCGGTTTCCTACGCTTGAGTAGGGCTCCGTCCTAGACGAGCTCGAGATAGACCATCTCGGTCGAGTCCGACTTGCGCGGACCCAACTTGACGATCCGGGTGTAGCCGCCCGGGCGCTCGGTGTAGCGGGGGGCGACCTCATCGAACAGCTTGTGCACGATGAACTTGTCGTTGTGCAGGGTCGAGAGGGCCTGGCGGCGGGCGTGCAGGTCGCCGCGCTTGGCGAGCGTGATCAGCTGCTCGACCTCGGGCTTGACCGCCTTGGCCTTGGCCTGCGAGGTCTTGATCCGCTCGTGGTCGATCAGCTGCTTGCAGAGGTTGGAAAGCAGGGCCTCGCGGTGCGATGCGTCGCGACTCAGCTTGTTGCGCTTCTTGCGGTGACGCATCGCTCTCCCGGCCTCTCCGTCAGTCTCCCTGGAGATCGAGGCCGCGCGAGTGCAGGGTCTCGATCACTTCCTCGATCGACTTCTGGCCGAAGTTGGGGATCGCGTTCAGCTCCGAGCGCGTCTTGCGCACCAGGTCGCCGACCGTCTGCACTCCCGCCCGCTTCAGGCAGTTGTAGGAGCGCACGCCCAGCTCGAGCTCCTCGATCAGGATCTCGTCGAGGCCGTTGTTGCTCGCGTTCCCTTCGCCGGCGGGGGTGCCGGGCAGCAGGTCGGCAGTGTGGGCCGGCACCGGTTCGCGCGCGGTCAGCTCCTCGACCCGGTCGGCGTCGGTGAAGATCGCCAGGCTCTTGATCAGGATCTCGGAGGCCTCGCGCAGCGCCGCACCCGGCTCGATCGAGCCGTCGGTTTCGAGGTCGAGCGTCAGTTTGTCGAAGTCGGTGCGCTGACCGACGCGGGCGGTGGCCACCGAGTAGGAGGCGCGCCGGATCGGCGAGAAGATCGAGTCGATCGGGATCACGCCGATCGGCTGCTCGTCGCTCTTGTTCTCTTCGGCCGGCGAGTAGCCGCGGCCGCGGCCGATCGTCAGGTAGATCTCGAGCTTGGTTTTCTTCTCCAGCGTCGCGATCGGGGCGTCGGGGTTAAGGATCTCGACGCCCGAAGGCAGGTCGATGTCCTTCGCCTTCACCTCACCCGGGCCGGTGGCGACCAGCGGCGCCTCGACCTCGTCGGCGTCGGTATGCATGCGGACGACGAGGTCCTTGAGGTTGAGGACGATGTCGGTGACGTCCTCCTTGACGCCCGGCACGGTGGAGAACTCGTGCGCGACGCCCTCGATGCGGACGCTGGTGACCGCGGCGCCGCCCAGGGAGGAGAGCAGCACGCGGCGCAGGCTGTTGCCGAACGTGTAGCCGAAGCCCTTGTCGAGCGGCTCGATCGTAAACGTGCCGCGGCGGTCGTCGTCTTTCTCGGAGGTGATGCGAGGGACCTGAAAGTCAGTGGTCATGTGTTCCTTGCCTATGCGTGTTCAGAAACTGGGTCCGGTTACTTGGAGTACAGCTCGACGATCAGCTGCTCCTGCACCGGGGCCGAGATCTCCGCGCGCTCTGGGTAGCGCAGGACCTTGGCCGTAAGCGAGTCGTGATCGGCCTGCAGCCAGGCCGGCACGGTGGAGACAAGCTCCGTCGCCTTGCGGATCGTGTCGTTGGCGGCCGAGTTCGACTTGATCGAAATCACGTCTTCGGGGCGCACCTGGTAGGAGGGGATGTCGACCCGGCGGCCGTTGATCAGCCAGTGGCCGTGGCGGATCAGCTGACGGGCCTGGCGGCGGGAGGCGGCGAAGCCGAGCCGCACGAGGACGTTGTCGAAGCGCGACTCGAGCAGGCGCAGCAGGTTCTCGCCGGTGACGCCGTCCTGGCGCGAGGCCTTCTCGTAGTAGGCGCGGAACTGTTTCTCCAGCACCTGGTAGTAGCGGCGCGTCTTCTGCTTCTCGCGCAGCTGCACGCGGTACTCGGACTGGCGCATCCGGCCGCGGCCGTGCTCGCCCGGCGGATAGGAGCGACGCTCGACGCCGCACTTGTCGGTGAAGCAGCGCTCGCCCTTGAGGAAGAGCTTCTGCCCCTCGCGGCGGCACTGCTTGCATTGCGGTGCAGTGTCGCGGGCCACTAGACGCGCCTCCGCTTCTTCGGTCGGCAGCCGTTGTGCGCCTGCGGGGAGACGTCCTTGACCGTAGTCACGTCAAGCCCGGCGGCCTGCAGCGAGCGGATCGCCGTCTCGCGGCCCGAGCCGGCGCCCTTGGCGAAGACCTCGACCTTCTCGAGGCCGTGCTCCATGCCTTTCTTGGCGGCCGCGTCGGCGGTCACCTGGGCGGCGAAGGGGGTCGACTTGCGCGAGCCTTTGAAGCCCGCCGAGCCGGCCGACTCCCAGGCGATCACGTTGCCCTCGGTGTCGGTCAGGGTGACGATCGTGTTGTTGAAGGAAGTCTTGATGTGCGCCTGTCCATAGGTGACGTTCTTCTTCACGCGGCGCCGGGAGCGCCCTTTGGCGGGTTTTTTGGCAGCGGCCATGTTTCTCTCTCTACCTGGGCCCCGGCGCCTTGCGCTTGCCGGCGACGCTCATCCGGCGCGGGCCCTTGCGGCCACGGGCGTTGGTCTTGGTGCGCTGGCCGCGGACCGGAAGGCCGCGGCGGTGGCGCAGGCCGCGGTAGGAGCCGATCTCCATCAGTCGTTTGACGTCCTGGGAGCGCTCACGACGCAGGTCGCCCTCGACCTCGCGCTGGTCGACGGCGTCGCGCAGGCGAATCACCTCGTCCTCGGTCAGGTCCTTGACCAGCGTGTTCGGGTCGACCTTGGCCTCCTCGAGCACTTTCTGCGCGGTCGAGCGGCCGATGCCGAAGATGTAGGTCAACCCGATTTCGGCGCGCTTGCCGACCGGGAGGTTGACGCCTGAGATCCGTGCCACGCCTACCCCTGCCGCTGCTTGTGTCGGGGGTTCTCGCAGATCACCAAGACCGCGCCGTTGCGGCGGATGATCTTGCACTTTTCGCACATCGGCTTTACGGAAGCTCTGACCTTCATCGCTCCGGTCTTCGTATCGACTACAGGACTCCTGCGCGCCCCAGGAATCGGACGGCAGGCACATACATCCGGCCCAATGGGCCGACCGAGAAAGATAGCAGGGGGCGTGTTTCGGGGCGCCTTGGGGTGGGAGGTCCTCTCCACACGTCCCGAAGCACGTCGAGTGAAGCTACCGGTGGGACCAGCAAGTCCGCTGAAGCTGAAGACCCCGCTGGAACAACCAAGCTCCAGCGGAGCCGGGGCGGACGACCGGAGCGTCTCGTTCCCTAGCTCGAAGAGGCCTCGGGGCGTGTTGAGTTGGCGGCCTTCCCACCAATCTCGTCCCTAGGACTCTTCGTGCCAGGGGGTGAGGATTCTTGGGCCGTCGGCCGTCACGGCGACGGTGAACTCGAAGTGGGCTGCCAGGGAGCCGTCGTCGGAGTAGACGGCCCAGCCGTCGTCGCCCATGCGGACCAGGGGGCCGCCGGCGTTGACCATCGGCTCGATCGCCAGCACCGTGCCCTCCTCGAGCAGCGAACCCTTGCCGGGCGTGCCGAAGTTGGGCACCTGCGGGTCTTCGTGCATTTCGCGACCGATCCCGTGGCCGACCAGGGTGCGGATGATCGAGAGGCCCTCGATCTCCACCGTCCGCTGGATCGCCGCGGAGACGTCGCCGAGCCGGTTGCCGGGCCGCATCTCCTCGACCCCGGCGAAGAGCGCGCTCTTCGTCACGTCGAGCAGCTTGCGGGCCTCGGGGTCGATCGGGCCGATCGGCACGGTGATCGCCGCATCGGCGACCCAGCCGTCCTTGATCACGCCGACGTCGACCGAGAGCACGTCACCGCGCTTCAATTCGTAATTCCCGGGGATGCCGTGCACCACCATCGAGTTGGGCGAGGAGCAGATCGAGGCCGGGAAGCCGCGGTAGCCCTTGAAGGCCGGCTCGGCCCCCTGTGAGCGGATCAGCTTCTCCGCCGCCAGGTCGAGCTCTTTGGTCGTCACCCCCGGCCGCGCCTTGGCCTCGAGCATGTGCAGGCAGCGGACCAGGATCGCGCCGGCCGCGGCCATCTTCTCGAGCTGCTCGGGGGTCTTCCTGACGATCATGCGATACACGCTAGTGCCCTGCGGGCGCGCCTTGAGCGGCCCTAGATCGCCTCGTCGGCTTCGAGGCGGAGCGTTGCCAGCGTGCGCCGGATTGAATCGGCAACCGCCTCGGGCGGCGCCGCTCCCTCGATCCTGCGCAGGAGGCTCTTGTGGTCGTAGTAGTCGACGAGCGGCGCCGTCTTCGCGTGGTACTGCTCGAGCCGGTGGCGGATCACCTCCGGCTTGTCGTCGTCGCGAACGATCAGCTCGCTGCCGTCGATGTCGCAGACCCCCTCCTGCTCGGGCGGATTGAACTCGACGTGGAAGACGTGCCCGTTCTCGACGCAGGTGCGCCGGCCACCCAGGCGCCGCACGACCTCCTCGTCACCGACGTCGATCAGCAGCACCCCGGTCAGATTCCTGCCCAGCTCGTCCATCTTGGCGGCCAGAGCCTCTGCCTGCGGCTCGGTGCGGGGGAACCCGTCGAGGATGAAGCCGTCGGCGGCCTCATCGGAGTCGATCCGCTCGCCGATCACGCCGACGATCACCTCGTCCGGCACCAGATCGCCCCGGTCCATGTACTCCTTGGCGCTGCGCCCCAGATCGGTCCCCTCGCGCACCGCCGCGCGCAGAATGTCCCCGGTCGCCCAGTAGGGCAGCTCCAGCTCGTCCCGCAGCCGCTCCCCCTGGGTGCCCTTGCCGGACCCGGGAGGTCCTAGAAGTACGAGATTCAGCTCAGTCATAAGTCTTTGAAATTGAATTGAGGGCGCGAAAACCAAGTAGATCGGGGGATGCAGGGAGGCCGACGAGGGGAGCGCGCTCTGGTGCGTGACCCGAGGAGGCCGGCCGAAGACCCCGATATACGCCGGTTTGCAGCGTCCTCAATCTATTTCAGGAAGCCCTCGTAATTCCTCATCATCAGCTGCGCCTCCAATTGCTTCACGGTTTCCAGGGCGACGCCGATCACGATCAGGATCGAGGTGCCGCCGAAGAAGAAGTTTGCTGAGGTCTGGCTGATCAGGATCGTCGGCAGCGCCGCCACCGCGCCCAGGTACAGGGCGCCCGGGAAGGTCAGCCGCGAGAGGATGCGGTCGAGGTACTCGGCGGTCGGTCGGCCGGGACGCACGCCGGGGATGAAGCCGCCGTACTTCTTCAGGTTGTCGGCCTGGTCGACCGGGTTGAAGGTGACCGCCGTGTAGAAGTAGGTGAAGATCACGATGAAGAAGACCTCGCCGACGACGTAGGCCCAGCTGCTGGGGCTGAAGAAGGAAGAGAATTCGAGTGCCGCTTCGGTATTCAGCAGCTGGCCGATCGTCGCCGGGAAGGCCATGATCGAGGCGGCGAAGATCACCGGGATGACGCCCGCCATGTTGACCCGCAGCGGCAGGTAGGTCGAGCCTCCTGAGGTCATTTTGCGGCCGACGACCCGTTTCGCGTACTGGACCGGGATGCGCCGCTGGCCCTCCTGGACGAAGACGATCGCGACGATCACCGCGAGCGCGATGAAGGGCATCATCACGACGAAGACCTGGTCAGGATTGGTCCACCAGGCTTCCAGTCCGTGCGGCAGGCCGGAGACGATCGAGGCGAAGATCATCAGCGAGATCCCGTTACCGACGCCGCGCTGGGTGATCAGCTCGCCGAACCACATCAGCAACGTGCAGCCCGCCGTCAGCGAGATCACGATCAAGAGCACCTTGGCGCCGCCGAGGTTGCCGAGGAAGTTGTTGCCCCCGGCCGAGCCGAAGGATTTGAAGAGGAAGACGTAGCCGAAGGACTGGGCGAAGGCCAGGCCGACGGTCAGGTAGCGCGTGTACTGGGTGATCTTCTGCTGGCCGACCTCGCCCTCTTTCTGCAACTTCTCCAGCGAGGGAACGACGACGGTCAGCAGCTGCAGGATGATCGAGGCGGTGATGTAGGGCATGATCCCCAGCGCGAAGAGCGAGAGGCGCGAGAGGCTGCCGCCGGAGAAGGTGTTGAGGAAGTTGAGGATGCCGCCGCCGGCGAAGTTTTCCTGCAGTTCCTTGACCGCGTTGATGTCGACGCCGGGCGCCGGGATATAGGCGCCGAGCCGGTACAGCAGCAGCATCGCCGCGGTGAAGGCGAGCTTCTTGCGAATGTCGGCGACGCTGAAGGCGTTCGCAATAGTCCGGAGCATTACGGCTCCAGAGTGTGGCAGGAACCGCCCGCCGCTTCTATCCGCTCCTTGGCGGCGGCGCTGAAGGCGTGCGCTTTGACCGTCAACTTCTTCGAGATCTCGCCGCGGGCGAGGATCTTCACCGGGTCGGAGCGCTTGGCCAGACCCTTCTCCTTGAGCGTCGCCGGCGTCACCTCGGAGCCCTCCTCGAAGCGCTCCTCCAGGTCGGCAAGGTTGACGGGCTGCGACTTGGTCCTGAAGTTCTCGAACGGCATCGACTGCTTTTTGTGCGGCCCACGGAGCTTTCGCATCCGCATGTGAATCGGGTTCTGCCCGCCCTCGTAGTTGGCCTTCCGTTTGCTCCCGGAACGGGACCCGGCGCCCTTGTGGCCACGCCCGGAGGTCTTCCCAAGGCCCGAGCCCTCGCCCCGACCCAGCCGCTTGCGCGCCTTGCGCGAGCTCGGCTTAGGCCGCAGGTTATGAAGTCCAATCTCCTCAGAACGCTCTTTGTCAGCCATCAGGAGCTCACCTCAACCAAGTGAGAGACAACCGCAAGCTGCCCTTTCAACTGAGGACTGTCCTTCCGCTCCACAGCCTTCCCGATCCGCCCCAGCCCAAGCGCCTCAAGCGTCGCTTTCTGGCTCGGATTGCTGCCGTTGGCGCTACGAATCTGCTTGATAGTCACGAAGCATCACCCTCGTGACCGGAAGCCGTGGACTCCGACGCCTCTCCCGCGGGTGGCGTGGATGAGGGGTCTTCGCCCGCAGCTTGCGAGGACGAAGGCCCCTCGTCCGCGACAGGACCCGCGGCTGAATCGGTCGGTCCCTCGTCAGTCAAGGTCTCGACCGCCCCGTTGCTCTTCTCCACGCCCAGCACCTGCGCCACCGTGAGCCCACGCAGCTCTGCAACCTCCTCAGGCCTACGAAGACGAATGAGCCCGTCCATCGTCGCCTTGACCAGGTTGATCGGGTTCTGCGTTCCGATGCTCTTGGTGAGCACGTCCTTGACGCCGCCAAGCTCGAGCACCGCCCGCACGCCGCCACCGGCGATCACGCCGGTACCGGGGCTGGCCGGACGCAGGACGACGTGCCCGGCGCCGTAGCGGCCGATGATCTTGTGGGTGATCGTCTGGCCGTATTTGGGGATGCGGATCAAGTTCTTGCGGGCGTTCTCGACGCCCTTCTGGATCGCCAGCGGGACCTCGCGGGCCTTGCCGTAGCCGATCCCGACGACTCCCTCTTCGTCGCCGACGGCGACCAGGGCGGTGAAGGAGAAGCGCCGGCCGCCCTTGACCACCTTGGCGACGCGGTTGATCTCGATCACGCGCTCCTGCAGGTCGAGCCCGCGCGGGCTCACCGTCTCCACGTTGCTTGCGTCCATTCCCTTCATAGGCAGCGGTCCAAGGTAGCGGAAGGCGCTAGAAGACCAGTCCCCCCTCTCGCGCTCCTTCGGCCAGAGCCTTGACCCGACCGTGGTACCGGTAGCCGCCGCGGTCGAAGACGCAGGACTCGACCCCGGCCGCCTTGGCACGCTCGGCCAGCAGCTCGCCGGCCCGCTTCGCCTGCTCGCAGGCGGAGAGCTTGCGCAGCTCCGGCTCGATCCAGTTGACCGCGGCCACCGTGTGGCCCTTGCGATCGTCGATCAGCTGGGCGAAGACGCCGCGGTTGGAGCGGTAGACGGAGAGGCGCGGCCGCTCCGCCGTACCCGTGATCCGGGCGCGCACACGGCGGCGACGGCGCAGGCGGTGCTGGCGCTTGGTGACGACCGTCATGCCCGCTTCCCGACCTTGCGCGCGACGTGCTCGCCGCGGTAGCGGATTCCCTTGCCCTTGTAGGGCTCGGGCGGGCGGCGCTTGCGGATGTCGGCGGCGACCTGGCCGACCAGCTGCTTGTCGATGCCGCGGACGATGATCTCGGTCTGCTGCGGCACCTCGAACTCGATGCCCTCCGGCGCCTCGATCGCGACCGGGTGCGAGTATCCGAGCGCCAGCTCCAGATTCTTGCCCTTGAGCTGGGCGCGGTAGCCGACGCCCTGGATCTCGAGGCGCTTCTCGAAGCCGTCGGTGACGCCCTCGACCATGTTGGCGATCAGGCTCCTGGTCAGCCCGTGCAGGGCGCGGTGCTCGCCGCGGTCGGTGGGGCGGGCGACGGTGAGCACGCCGTCGGACTGCTCGACCGTCATATCGGTCGAGAGCGCCTGGGTCAACTCGCCCTTGGGGCCCTTGACCGCGACCCGGCCGGGCGCGACCTCGACGCTGACGGCGTCAGGCACTGAGATTGGCTTTCGTCCGATCCGGCTCATCACAGGTCACCAGACGTAGGCGACGACCTCGCCGCCAACGCCCTTCTGCTTCGCTTCGTGGCCGGTCATCACGCCGACCGAGGTGCTGACGATCGCGGTTCCGGTGCCGCCGTAGACGCGCGGCACTTCGGTGTGGTCGACGTAGCGGCGGCGTCCGGGACGGGAGATGCGCTCCAGCCCAGCGATCACCGGGCGGCGGTCTTCCGTGTACTTGAGGTGAATGCGGATCGCCTCGCCGACGGTTGCCGGCCGCTTCGCGAAATCGAGGATGTAGCCCTGCTCTTTGAGGATGCGCGACATCTCCAGCTTCAGGCGCGAGGCGGGGATATCCACCTCGTCGTGGCCGGAGCCGAGCGCGTTGCGGATCCGGGTCAGGTAATCGGCTATGGGGTCGGTGAGCATCGTCTTCGTTCTTCGGGTCGTGTCTCGGTTACCAGCTGGACTTGGTCATGCCGGGGATGTACCCCTCGTGGGCCGCCTCGCGCAGGCAGATCCTGCAGAGGCCGAACTTGCGGTAGTAGGCCCGCGGCCGACCACAGCGGCGGCAGCGGTTGTACTCGCGGGTCTTGAACTTGGCCTTGCGGCCCTGCTTCACCTTCAGCGAAGTCTTAGCCATTCTCCTGATTCTCCTCGCCGGACGCGCTCTCGGCCTCCTGGTCGCTCTCGCCCTCGCCTTCCTCGCCCTCCGCGGGCGCCTCGGGCTTCTCATAGGCCTCGGGGTTCTCCTCCTTCAGCTGCTCCAGCGCCGCCTGCTCGGCCTCGGCCCGCTGGCGCGCCTCCTCCTTGCGCTTCTCCTCCTCGGCGGCCGCCTCGGCCTCGGCGTCGGCGTCCGGTTTGCCGGGGCGGCCCTCTTTGGCGAAGGGCATGCCGAGCCCGAGCAGCAGCTCGAAGGCCTCCTCGTCGGTCGGCGCCGAGGTGGTGATCGTCACGTCGAGACCGCGCACCTCGTCGATCGAGTCGTAGTCGATTTCAGGGAAGATCAGCTGCTCCTTGACGCCCATCGAGTAGTTGCCGCGGCCGTCGAAGGAGCGCGGGTTGAGGCCGCGGAAGTCGCGGATACGGGGCACCGCGATCGAGCAGAGCCGATCGAGGAACTCCCACATGCGGGCGCGGCGCAGGGTCACCGAGAGGCCGACGGGCATCCCCTCGCGCACCTTGAAGGAAGCGATCGACTTGCGGGCGCGGCGCAGGTTCGGCTGCTGGCCGGCGATCGTCGCCAACTGGGACTGCGCGGCTTCCAGCATCTTCGCGTTCTGCTTCGCCTCGCCGAGGCCCATGTTGAGCGTGATCTTCTCCAGGCGCGGCACCTGCATCGGCGTCGAGTAGCCGAACTTGCGGGTCAGCGCCGGCGCCACGTCCTGTTCGTAGCGCTCGCGCAGGCGCGGCGGGGGCGCTGCCTGGGACTGCACGGTGGCCGCCTCCATCAGAACGCCCCCCCACTGCGCTTCGCGTAGCGCTCGCGCTTGCCGCCCTTGTCGCGGCGCACGCCGACCCGGGTGGGTTTGTTGTCTTTGGGGTCGAGCAGCATCACGTTGGAGACGTGGATCGGCCCCTCCTTCTCGACGATGCCCCCGGCCTGCGGGTTTTTCAGGTCGGTCTGCGAGCGCGGCCGTTCGTGCCGCTTGACCATGTTGAGGTGCTCGACGAAGACGCGGCTCTTCTGCGGCTCGGTGCGGAGCACGCGGCCGGTCTTGCCGGCGTCCTTGCCGGAGATCACCATCACCTGATCGTCTTTGCGGATCCGCATCGCCTTCGCCATCAGAGCACCTCCGGCGCGAGCGAGATGATTTTCATGAAGTTGCGGTCGCGCAGCTCGCGGGCGACGGGACCGAAGATGCGGGTGCCGCGCGGGTTGTTGCTGGCCGGGTCGATCAGCACGGCCGCGTTTTCGTCGAAGGAGATGTAGGTGCCGTCGGGACGACCGAGCTGCTTCTTGGTGCGCACGACCACGGCCTGGACGACCTCGCCCTTGCGCACGCCGCCCTGCGGGCTGGCCTGTTTGACCGTCGCCGTGATCACGTCGCCGACGCCGGCGTAGCGGCGGTGCGACCCGCCCTTGACGCGGATGCAGAGGATCTCGCGGGCGCCGGAGTTGTCGGCGACCTTCAGTCTCGACTCCTGCTGGATCACTTCGCCTTCTCCACCACCTCGACCAGCCGCCAACGCTTGGTCTTCGAGAGCGGCCGGGTCTCGACCACGCGCACGGTGTCGCCCTCGCCGGCCTCGTTGCGCTCGTCGTGAGCGTGCAGCGTGCGCGAACGGCGCACGACCTTCTCGTAAGTCGGGTGGCGGCGGGCGATGTCGATCCGCACCGTGATCGATTTCTCCGCCTTGCTGGAGACGACGATCCCCTGCCGGACCTTCGCGGCGACCGACTCGCGCTCGGCGACGGGAGTGCCGCTGCCGGCAGTCTTGTCGGCTTTGGCCGCGGCCCGTTCCTTGCGCCGCGACTCAGCCTTGCGCTTGCGCCCCTCGCCCCGCTTGGCAGCCCTCTCCTCGGGCGTAAGCGCCGGCCCAGCCTTGTGCGGCTGCCGCGAGCGCTGCAACCGACGCCGCTCCTTCCAAGGAAGCTCATCCTCCGGATTCGGCTCAGAAGCCGAAGCTTCTTCAGCAGGCGGCGCGGGAGCCTCGGCAGGCGCCTCGTCCTGGGACTCCTCCGCATCTGCCGAGGGTGGCGTGGAGGTGGGCTCCTCGCCCGCAGCTTGCGAGGACGAGGAGTCCTCCTCCGCGACAGGACCCGCGGCCTGATCCGCCTGGTCCTGGGGCGCGTCCTCTGTCACGTCTTTCTTCTCCTCGTCGCTCATCTCTTCAACTCTTTCTCAACATCGATTCCCCGCTCCTTGGCCACGGTCAGCAGCCGCGCCACGTCCCGCCTGGTCTGGCCGATCCGGGCCGTGTTCTCCAGCTCGCCGGTCGCCTGGCGGAAGCGCAGGTTGAACTTCTCTTCCTTTGCTTCGATCAGCTTCGCGATCAGCTCGTCGTCTTTGAGGTCGTGCGCCTCGGCGGACTTCACTGGGACTCGACCCCCTCGCGCCTCACGAACTTGGTCCTCACCGGAAGCTTGTGCCCGGCAAGTCGCAGCGCCTCGCGAGCGAGGTCCTCGGGCACGCCGGCCAGCTCGAACATCACCTTGCCCGGCTTGATCACCGCAACCCAGCCCTCCGGGTTGCCCTTGCCCGAGCCCATCCGGGTCTCGGCCGGCTTCTTCGTGTAGGGCTTGTCGGGGAAGACGTTGATCCAGACCTTGCCGCCACGTTTGATCTTGCGGGTCATCGCCACGCGGGCGGCCTCGATCTGGCGGTTGGTGATCCAGCCGCGGTCGAGCGACTTGAGCCCGTACTCGCCGAAGGCGACGGTGCTGCCGCCCTTGGTGTTGCCGCGCATCCGGCCGCGCATCTGCTTGCGGTGCTTGACCCGCTTCGGCATCAGCATCAGCGACCGCCTCCACGCTGGCCGCCGCGGCCGCCGCCCTGACCGCCGCGACCGCCGCCGGGACCTCCACGGCCGCCGCCCGGACGACCGCCGCGGTCGCCGCCGCGGCCACGATCCCCGCCGGGACGACCGCCGCGCTGACCGCCCTGCGGCCCGCTGTCCTCGTCGGTGAGCTGGTCGGAGCGGAAGCCCTCGGGCATCACTTCGCCCTTGTTGATCCAGCATTTGACGCCGATCCGGCCGGTTGTCGTGCGCGCCTCGAAGAAGCCGTAGTCGATGTTGGCGCGCAGCGTGTGCAGCGGCACGCGGCCGTCGGAATAGCCTTCGGTGCGAGCCATCTCGGCACCGCCGAGGCGGCCGGAGACCTGGACCTTGACGCCCTTGGCGCCGGAGCGCATCGCCGAGGTGAGGGCGCGTTTCATCGCCCGCCGGAAGGCGACCCGGTTCTGCAGCTGCTCGGCGATCGACTGGGCGACCAGCTTGGCGTCGAGCTCGGGGCGCTTCACCTCGCGGATGTTGACCTTCACCGGTTTGCCGGTCAGCTTGTGCAGATCCTTGCGCAGGGCGTCGACTTCGCTGCCGGACTTGCCGATCACGATGCCCGGCCGCGCGGTGTGGATGTCCACCGCGATCTCGCCGTGGCGCTCGATCGTGATGTTCGAGAGCCCGGCGTGCGCGAGCTTGCCTTCGATGTGTTCGCGGATCTTCAGGTCCTCGTTGAGGATGTCGGCGAAGTCTTTCTCGTCGAACCAGTTCGACTTCCAGTCCTGGATGTAGCCGACGCGGAAGCCGCCGGGGTGGATCTTCTGGCCCATTTCTAGTCCTCGTCCTCGTCGGGGCTGAGCGCCACGGCGATGTGGCTGGTGCGCTTGTTGATCCGCGACGCGCGGCCCAGCGCCCGCGGCCGGTAGCGGCGCAGGGTGGGGCCTTCGTCGACGGTGATCTCGGCGATCCGCATCTCGTCGGCAACCAGGTCGTGGTTGTTCTCCGCGTTGGAGGCGGCCGACTCGATCAGCTTGCTGATGTCGCCGGCGGCGCCGCGCGGCGAGAACTCGAGCAGCGCGCGGGCCTGCTCGATGTGCATGCCGCGCACCTGGTCGGCGATCAGGCGCGCCTTGCGCGGCGCGACCCGCACGTAGCGGGAGCTGGCGCGAACGACGATCGGTCCGGTGGCCACGCTAGTCGCCCTTTCCGGTGCCCGAGTGGGAGCGGAAGGTGCGAGTCGGCGCGAACTCGCCCAGCTTGTGGCCGACCATCGACTCGGAGATGAAGACGGGGACGTGCTTGCGCCCATCGTGGACCGCGATCGTGTGCCCGACCATGTCGGGGAAGATCGTCGAGCCGCGTGACCAGGTCTTCAGCATCTGCTTCTGGCCAGAGTCGTTCATCGCGGCGACGCGCTTGATCAGCGCCTCCTCCACGAACGGGCCCTTTTTCGTCGAGCGTCCCATCGCTTACCTCTTCTTCTTTCCGCGGCGCCGGCCGCGCACGATGTAGCGGTCGGACTGCTTGCCCTTCTTGCGGGTCCGGTAGCCGAGCGTCGGCTTGCCCCACGGGGTCACCGGGTGACCGCCCGGCGTGTGGTGCGCCTCGCCGCCGCCGTGCGGATGGTCGACGGGGTTCATCGCCACGCCGCGGGTCTGCGGCCGCTTGCCCTTGTGCCGGTTGCGGCCCGCCTTGCCGACCTTGAGGTTCTGGTGCTCGGCGTTGGAGAGGACGCCGACGGTGGCGCGGCACTCGGCGCGCACCAGGCGCATCTCCGAGGAGGGCAGGCGCAGGGTGACCATCTCCCCCTCCTTCGCCACCAGCTGGATCGAGGCGCCGGCGGAGCGGCCGAGCTTGCCGCCCTGGCCGGGGGTGAGCTCGACGTTGTGGACGATCGTGCCGGTCGGCATCTCACTGAGGGCGAGCGCGTTGCCGGGTTTGATGTCCGCACCCGGGCCGGACTGGACCAGATCGCCGACCGAGATCTGCGCCGGGGCGAGGATGTAGCCCTTGGCGCCGTCGGCGTAGTGCAGGAGGGCGATGTAGCAGCTGCGGTTGGGGTCGTACTCGACCGTTGCCACCTTCGCCGGCACGCCGTCCTTGAGCCGCTTGAAGTCGATCTGGCGGTAGCGCCGCTTGGCGCCGCCGCCGCGATGACGGGCGGTGACCCGGCCGTTGGCGTTGCGGCCGCCGGACTTGCGCAGGCCCTCGGTCAGCTTGCGTTCCGGGCTGGAGGCGGTCAACTGCTCGCGCAGCGGGTAGGTGGCGAAGCGGCGCCCGGGGCTGGTCGGTTTGGTTTTGCGGTTCGGCATCTGCGTCTCTCCTATGCGGTCTCAGCGCCCTCGAAGAGCTCGATCCGGTCGCCCGGGACGAGCTGCACGACCGCCTTCTTCCAGCCCCGCGAGTGGCCCTGGTGCAGGCCGCGGCGCTTCGGCTTGGGGCGCACCTTGGAGGTGCGCACCTGGGCCACCTTGACGTTGAAGATCTCCTCGATCGCGTGGGCGATCTGGGTCTTGTGGGCGCGGTCGTCGACGCGGAAGGTGTACTTGCCCTCGCCGATCAGCGCGTAGCTCTTCTCGGAGACGACCGGGCGGATGATCACGGTGCGCGCGTCCATCAGCCGAGCCTCTCCCGCAGTTTCGCCAGCGCGCCCTCGGAGACGACCAGCGAGGCGGCGCCGATCACGTCGGCGACGCCCAGGGCGCTCACCTCGGCGACCTCGACGCGCTCGATGTTGCGGAAGCTCTTCGCCGCGCCGATCTCCTCCGGCGCGAGCACGATCAGGGTCGAGCGGCGGGCGCCCCACTTCTCCAGCGCCTCGGCCGCCGTCTTCGTCGACGGGGTCTCGAAGGCGCTCGCGTCGAGCAGCGCCACGCTGTCGCGCTCGGCGTGGACCGAGAGCGCCGAGCGCAGCGCCTTGCGCCGCGCCTTGCGGTTGACCTTGACCGTGTAGTGGCGGGGCTTGGGGCCGAAGGCGACGCCGCCGCCGAAGCGGGTGGGCGAGCTGAGCGCGCCGACGCGGGCGCGGCCGGTGCCCTTCTGGCGCCAGGCCTTGGCGCCGGTCATCGCCACCTCGCCGCGGGTCCGGGTCGAGGCCGTGCCCTGGCGGCGCGAGGCGAGATCGGCGCGCGCCGCCTCGTCGACCAGGGAGTGGTGGAAGGGCTCGGCGAAGAGCTCCTTCGGCAGATCGGCTTTCGTGGTCTTGCCGAGCACCGTCGCTTTAGCCATCGGTCCTCACCTCGACCATCGCGTTGCGCGAGCCCGGAACCGAGCCTTTGATCAGCAGCAGGTTCTTCTCCGAGTCGACCTGGGCGACTTCGAGGCCCTTCTGGGTGATCCTCTTGTTGCCCATCTGCCCCGGCATCCGCATGCCCTTGAAGACGCGAGCGGGGAAGGTGCTGGCGCCGATCGAGCCCGGGGCACGCACGTTGTGCGAGCCGTGCGTGACCGGGCCGCGGCTGAAGTTGTGGCGCTTGATGCCGCCCTGGAAACCCTTGCCGATCGAGACCCCGGAGACCTTGACCTTCTGGCCCGCCTCGAAGGCGGTAACCGTGACGTCGTCGCCGATCTTGGGGCCCCCCTCGGCGCCGAGGTCCTCGTCGCGGAACTCGACCAGGTGCCGCATCGGCGGGGCGCCGGCCTTCTTCAGGTGGCCTTCCTCGCCCTTGCTCAGCTTGCCCTGCTTGACCTCGCCGAAGGCGAGTTGCACGGCCGCGTAACCGTCGCGCTCGGACTCGCGCACGGCGGTCACCTTGCAGGGACCGGCCTCGATCACGGTGACCGGCGTGACCGTGCCGTCCTCGCCGAAGACCTGCGTCATCCCGAGCTTCTTGCCAAGAATCGCGGCCATCGTCCTAGAGGCGGATCTCGATGTCGACGCCGGCGGGCAGCGAGTCGAGCCGCTGCAGCGAGTCGACGGTTTTCGGCGAAGGCTGGAGGATGTCGATCAGGCGCTTGTGGGTGCGCATCTCGAAGTGCTCGCGCGAGTCCTTGTCCTTGAACGGCGAGCGGATCACGCAGTAGACGTTCTTCTCGGTCGGCAACGGCACCGGGCCGGAGACGCTGGCCCCGGTGCGCTCCGCGGTCTCGACGATCTCGCGGGCAGCCCGGTCTATGGCGTCGTGGTCGTACGCCTTCAGCCGGATGCGGATTTTCTGTGCTGCTATCGCTGCCACTTCTAACTCGTCTCTCGTTCCTCTCGCACGGTCTCGCCGCGCATGAAGGGCGGGGCCCCTTTTGTGGGGCGCCGCCCCGGTCGTATGTCCTTGTTGTTGTCCTGCCGCCCGGCGGGCAGCAAGAGGGCGGGCCCGCGGCCCGCCCCGTTTTGAGTCGCCTACTCGATGACCTCGGAGACGACCCCCGAACCGACGGTCCGGCCACCCTCGCGGATGGCGAAGCGCAGGCCCTGATCCATGGCGATCGGCTGGATCAACTCGATCGTCATCTCGACGTTGTCGCCCGGCATGACCATCTCGGTCCCCTCGGGGAGGTTGGCGATCCCGGTCACGTCGGTCGTGCGGAAGTAGAACTGCGGCCGGTAGCCGGAGAAGAACGGCGTGTGACGACCGCCCTCCTCCTTCTTCAGGCAGTAGACCTCGGCCTTGAACTTGGTGTGCGGGGTGATCGAGCCGGGCTTGCAGAGCACCTGGCCGCGCTCGATCTCCTCGCGCTTGGTGCCGCGCAGGAGGGCGCCGATGTTGTCGCCCGCCTGGCCCTGGTCGAGGATCTTGCGGAACATCTCGACCCCGGTGACGACCGTGGTCGTGGTGTCCTTGATGCCGACGATCTCAACCTCGTCGCCGGTGTTGACGATGCCCTGCTCGACGCGGCCGGTGGCGACCGTGCCGCGGCCGGTGATCGAGAAGATGTCCTCGATCGGCATCAGGAAGGGCTTGTCGAGCTCGCGCACGGGCTCGGGGATGTAGGAGTCGAGCGCTTCGGCCAGTTCGAAGATCGCCTTCTGGGCCTCTTCGTCGCCCTCCAGCGCCTTCAGCGCCGAGCCCTTGACGATCGGCGTGTCGTCGCCGGGGAAGTCGTACTCGTTGAGCAGGTCCTTGACCTCCTCCTCGACCAGCTCGATCAGCTCCTCGTCGTCGACCTGGTCGATCTTGTTGAGGAAGACGACCACGTGCGGGACGTTGACCTGGCGGGCGAGCAGGATGTGCTCGCGCGTCTGCGGCATCACGCCGTCGGCCGCCGAAACCACCAGGATCGCGCCGTCCATCTGCGCCGCGCCGGTGATCATGTTCTTCACGTAGTCGGCGTGGCCCGGGCAGTCGACGTGGGCGTAGTGCCGGTTGGCGGTCTGGTACTCGACGTGCGAGGTCGCGATCGTGATGCCGCGTTCCTTCTCCTCCGGCGCGTTGTCGATCTCCTCGAAGCTTTTCGCCTCGGCGTCGCCCTTCGTGGAGAGGGTCTGGGTGATCGCGGCCGTCAGAGTCGTCTTTCCGTGGTCGATGTGACCGATCGTGCCGACGTTCACATGCGGCTTATCGCGCTCGAACTTCTCCTTGGACATCTCTCTCCGTTCTACCTTTCGAAGTCGGGTTCTGTCTGAGTTGGCTGATTAAGTCTGAGGGGCGTTGCCGCGCAGCGCAGCGTGTGCTGCCTGCGGGCGAACTTGGGAAATATAGCTAGAAGCTCCGCGCTGCCCGTTCTCGGCTCATGAGGCCGCACCGACTGGCTCACCGGAGCGGTGTTCGACGATCTCCTCGGCGATGCTCGCCGGGACCTCCTCGTAGCGCTCGAACTGCATCGTATAGGTGGCGCGGCCCTGGGTCATCGAGCGCAGTTCGGTCGCGTAGCCGAACATCTCGCCGAGCGGCACGAAGGCCTGCACCGCGAGCGCGTTGCCGCGCTGGTCCTGGCCCTGAACCTTGCCGCGGCGACGCGAGAGGTCGCCGATCACGTCGCCGAGGAAGTCCTCGGGGGTGACGACCTCAACCGCCATCACCGGCTCGAGCAGGACCGGGTTGGCCTTGCGGGCCGCGTCCTGGATCGCCATCGAGCCGGCGATTTTGAAGGCCATCTCGGAGGAGTCGACGTCGTGGAAGGAGCCGTCGATCAGTTCGACTTTGACGTCGACCATCGGGTAGCCGGCCTTGACGCCGTTCTCCAGCGCCTCTTTCATCCCCTGTTCGGCGGGGCCGATGAACTCGCCGGGAATCGCGCCGCCCTTGATTTTGTTGACGAACTCGAAGCCCTCGCCGGGCGCCGGCTCGACGTTGATCACGACGTGGCCGAACTGGCCGCGGCCACCGGTCTGGCGGACGAAGCGCGCCTCGACCTTCTTGACCTCCTTGCGGATCGTCTCGCGGTAGGCGACCTGCGGCTTGCCGACGTTGGCCTCGACTTTGAACTCGCGCAGCATGCGGTCGACGATCACCTCGAGGTGAAGCTCGCCCATGCCGTGGATCAGGGTCTGGCCGGTTTCCTCGTCGCTTTCGATCTTGAAAGTCGGATCCTCCTCGCCGAGGCGCTGCAGGGCGTTGCCCATCTTCTCCTGATCGGCCTTGGTTTTCGGCTCGATCGCGACGGCGATCACGGTCTCGGGGAACTCGATGCTCTCCAGCGCGATCGGCGCCTCGGGAGCGGCGAGGGTGTCGCCGGTGCCGGTTTCTTTGAGGCCGACGCCGGCGCAGATGTCACCCGCGTAGCACTCGTCGATCTCCTCGCGGCTGTTGGCGTGCATCATCAGCAGCCGGCCGATGCGCTCGGTGCGGCCGGTCTTCACGTTGAGCACGCGGCCGCCTTTCTCCAGCTTGCCGGAGTAGACGCGGAAGTAAGTGAGCTTGCCGACGTAGGGGTCGGTCATCACCTTGAAAGCGAGGGCGGCGAAGGGGGCGTCATCGGAGGCGGGGCGCTCGTCCTCGACGTCCTCGGGCCGGCCCTTGCCGGCGGGGACGACCCCGGTGACCGGCGGGACCTCGAGCGGCGAGGGCAGCAGCTCGACGATCGCGTCGAGCAGCGGCTGCACGCCCTTGTTCTTGAACGAGGTGCCGCAGAGGACCGGCGTGACCTTGGTGTCGAGACAGGCCCGGTGCAGCGAGGAGGCGATCCGCTCGTGGGGGATCTCCTCCTCGGCCAGGTAGGCCTCCATCAGCTCGTCGTCGTAGTCGGCGCAGGCCTCGATCAGCTGCGTGCGGTATTCCTCGGCCTGGTCCCTGAGGTCGTCCGGGACCTCGACCGTCTCGTACTCGGCGCCCAGCTCGTCGGTCCAGATCAAGCCTTTCATCTCGATCAGGTCGACGACGCCTTTGAAATTGTCCTCGCTGCCGATCGGCAGCTGGATCGGCAGCGGGTTGGCGCCAAGACGGTCCTTCATCGTCTGTACCGAGTTGAAGAAGTCGGCGCCGGTGCGGTCCATCTTGTTGATGTAGGCAAAGCGCGGCACCTTGTACTTGTCCGCCTGGCGCCAGACCGTCTCGGACTGGGGCTCGACCCCGGCGACCGCATCGAAGACGGCAATCGCCCCGTCGAGGACGCGCAGGCTGCGCTCGACCTCGACCGTGAAGTCGACGTGGCCGGGCGTGTCGATGATGTTGATCCGGTGGTCCTTCCACTCGCAGGCGGTCGCGGCGGAGGTGATCGTGATGCCGCGCTCCTGCTCCTGCTCCATCCAGTCCATCACCGCGGCGCCCTCGTGCACCTCGCCCATCTTGTGGGTGCGGCCCGTGTAGTAGAGGATGCGCTCGGTGGTCGTCGTCTTGCCGGCGTCGATGTGCGCCATGATCCCGATGTTGCGCGTCTTCTCTAGGGGAAAGCTGCGTGCCATGTGTTCCTAAGGTAAGGGTTTGGTCGTGAAACGGGGACGGGACAAACGCAAACGATCTGGCGCGAGCCGCGATCGGCGCATGAAAAAGGCCCTCGCGGGCCCGGCGAAACGAACTTCCAAGCGAACTTCGAAGAGACTGCCTGAGCGACGCGCGATGATAGCAGCGGCGCGACGGCGCATCGGTGCGGCGGGGGCGCTGGCCGCTCGGGCCACCCGCAAGGCGGACAGCCGGGCGCTGGCCGCGGTCGAGAAGCTGCGCCCGAAGGTGGAGCGCGCGGGGCGCGGGGCGCGGGCGGCCGGGCGCCGCGCCGGCAAGGCGGCGTGGCGGCGGCTGCGTCCCGTTGGCGTGCTGGTCCTGCGCGGCTTCTCGCGCGGCGAACGGGCGCTGCTGCGCGGCAGCGGCGCGGCGGCGAAGGCGGCGACCCGGGCGAGCGCGGCGCTCACCCCACAGCGGGCGATCTGCGCGGCGGTGCTCGCCGCCGCCGCCTGTCTGATCGTCGCCCAGTTCGTCACCTACCGCAGCGTCGAGATCGGCTGGCCCGGCTACGCGGGCCTCGAAGCGGCGGCGCCGCCGACCGCGGGCGCCCGCACGCCGTTCGACGCCCACTCCTTCGTCTTGATCCCGATCGCCCTGCTCGCGGCGGCCGCCGCGCTGGCGGCGTTGCGCCCGGGAAGGCGCGGGCTGGGGCGGGTTACGATCGGCCTCGGCCTGATCGGCATCGCCGTGATCCTGCTCGTCGACATGCCGGCGGGGCTCGACGAGGGGGTGCTCGCGTCGCGCTTCGCGGGGGCGACGGCGGTGCTCGAGAGCGGCTTCTACGCGCAGCTCGCGGCAGCGGCGGGGCTGGTCATTGGCGGACTGCTCTACTATGCGCGGCCGTGCCGAATACGAATCAACTTGTCAGGAAGGGTCGCAAGCGCCCGAAGAAGAAGACGGCGACGCCGGGACTCAAGTCGTCCCAAGGCCGCAAGAAGGCGGTTGCCGCGCCGCAGCGGCGAGGCGTCTGCACCCGCGTCGCAACCGTGACGCCGAAGAAGCCGAACTCGGCGCTGCGCAAGATCGCCCGTGTGCGGCTTACCAACGGGATGGAGGTCACGACCTACATCCCGGGTGAGGGCCACAACCTGCAGGAGCACTCCGTGGTCCTGGTCAGGGGTGGTCGCGTCAAGGACCTGCCGGGCGTCCGCTACAAGGTCGTGCGCGGCACCCTCGACGCGGCCGGCGTCTCCGACCGCAAGCAGGCCCGCTCCCGCTACGGCGTCAAGGCCTCCTAGCGATGCCGCGCCGCTCCGCCGCACAGATCCGCCCCGTCGAGCCCGACGCGCGCTTCCGCAACCGGCTGGTCCAGCAGCTGATCAACAAGGTGATGCGCGACGGCAAGAAGCAGGTCGCCGAGCGGATCGTCTACGACGCCCTGGCGCTCGTCGGCGAGCGCTCCGGCGAGGACGCGATCGAGAGCCTGGAGGCCGCGATCAAGCAGCTGACCCCGGTGCTCGAGGTCCGCTCCCGTCGCGTCGGCGGCGCCACCTACCAGGTACCGGTCGAGGTCCCCGCCCGCCGCGCCCGCACGCTGGCGATCCGCTGGCTGGTCGACTACGCCCGGAACCGCCGCGAGTACTCGATGGCCGAGCGGCTTGCGGGCGAGATCCTCGACGCCGCGCAGCAGCAGGGCAGCGCCTGGAAGCGGAAGGACGACATCTACCGCATGGCGCAGGCGAACAAGGCGTTCGCTCACTACAGGTGGTAGGCGGAGGGGGCGGGGCACCCCTCGCCCGTCCAATTGCCGGTCTAATTAGACCGGCAATTTGAGTATCCGCCCGTTCGAGGGGTGCCCCGCCCCCTCCGTTCAGCCGTAGAGGACTCACGCATGAGCTTGCCCATCCTCGCTGTGGACATCGACGGCGTGATCAGCCTGTTCGGAGCTGAAGAGCAGCCGGATCGGGCTTTTACGAAGCTTGAGTTGGTGGATGGGGTGCCGCATTTGATCTCGCTGCCGTGCGGGGATCGGCTGCGGAGGTTGGGCGAGACGTTTGAGCTTGTCTGGGCGTCGGGCTGGGAGGACAAAGCCAACTTCTATCTGCCGAACCTGCTGGGGCTGCCCGAGCTGCCGCACATCTCCTTCGATGGCGCCGTCACGCCCGGAGGGGCGCACTGGAAGCTGGAGCCGATTCAGCGCTACGCGGAGGGGCGAGCGCTCGCCTGGGTTGACGACAACTTCGATGACAGCTGCTTCGATTGGGCCGAAAAGCGCGAGCACCCAACCCTCCTCGTCCCAACCGAAACGCACTTGGGGCTGGAGGAGGCACATGTCGGAGCCCTCGAAGCCTGGGGTCGCAGCATCTGACGCCGGGTACACTGCGCTCAGTGGAGGGATTCTGGCCAATCTTCTTTCTGCTAGTCGTGCTGAAGATCCCAGTCTTCGGCGCGCTTTGGCTCGTCTGGTGGGCGAGCAAGGAACCCGAAGCCGAGAAAGCTGGAGAGGACCCTGGTGGCGGCTTCCAACGCTGGAAGCCGGGGCCCGTCAGGCCGAGAGGCCCGCACGGTGGTCCTTTCGGTGGCGGCGTCGGAGCCATGAGGAGGGTCCGGACCCATCCGCCGAAACCCGCTCCCTTCGGTCGCTCACAAGTTCCGTCGGACGGGTCCGGACCCTCTACTCGCTCCGCTCGTCAGACCCGCTGAGCCGCCCGCCTGCGCTCTCGGCGAAGCTCGCGAAGGTAAGGCTGGAAATCGACCTGGATGGTGTGGCGCTTTGAGGCTACGTAGCGCTTCTTCATCCTTCGTTCTTCTGTTTCGATCTCAGCCTTCATCTTGCTCGGTGAAGGCAAAGTTCCGGTGCCCGCGAGCAGGTCGGCTACCCACTCGGCCTGGGCCTCGGCCAGCGGCATGATCGCGCCGAGCGGTTGGATGAAACCTATGAAGTAGAGGCCGGGCTGCTCGACTGAGACGACGCGGCGGTATAGCGGCAGGCGGTTGTCCTTTGCCGAGATCAGGCTCTCGGCGAGGAAGGGGAAGGTGATCTTGTAGCCGGTGCAGTAGACGACGAGGTCGATCTCCTCTTCGCTCTCGTCGGCGAAACGGACGGTGCGGCCGCCGGCGAAGCGCTCGATCGTGGGCTTGACCTCGATGTCGCCGTGGCCGAGGCGCGAGAGCAGCTCGGCGGAGACGGTCGGGTGGGCCTCGAGCAGCTTGTGGTCGGGCGCCGGCAGGCCGTACGCGGTCATGTCGCCGGCGGTCAGCCCGAGCATCCTGCCCAGCACGAAGCGCTGCACCGCGAGCGGCATCATCGTCAGCAGCTTCGAGGCGGCCTCGTCGGTCGGCTTGCCGTTGAGGTACTTGGGCATCACGTAGGCGCCGCGGCGCATCGCCAGGAAGGTGCGCTCGGCGATGCGCGAGGACTCGACCGCGACGTCGGTGGCCGAGTTACCGATGCCCAGCACCAGCACCCGCTTGCCGCGCAGCACGTCTGGCTCGCGGTAGTGATGGACGTGCATCTGCTCGCCCTCGAACTGATCCTCCCCGGGGAAGGGCGGCTCGGGCCGGCGCGGGTCCCAGTGGTGGCCGTTGGCGACCAGGACGGCCCGGTAGCGGTGCGTCTCCCGCCCCCCGTCGCGGTCCTCAACCGTCACTTCCCACTCCCCGTCGACCGGCTCGACCGAGACGACCGCGGTCCGGAAGCGGATCCTCTCGCGCAAGGCGAAGTGGTCGACGTAGTCGTCGAAGTAGCGGGCAATCTGGAAGTGGTTGGGGTAGTCCGGGTAGTCGTCGGGCATCGGATATGTCCGGTAGGCCATCAGCCCGCGCGAGGTGTTGATGTGCAGCGAGCGGTAGGCCGACGACATCCCGTTGTCGTTTTCGAAGCGCCAGTTGCCCCCCACCCCCGACCCCTTCTCAAAGCACTCGAACGCGATCCCACGCGCGTTAAGCACCTGACAGGCGGCGATCCCCGACGACCCGGCGCCGATCACGCAGACCTTCCGGGCGGGTGATGAGTCGGCCACGAGCCTGAATCTACAGTGCGCCGCACGTCCAAGAGGCCTACGACCAAACGTCGGTCGTTTTGCGTTGAGTCGCACTATCCGCTATCTTGGTTGCGCATGGTACATCGCGCTTTTTGGATAGCGGCAATCGAGGACGCCTGGAAAAGGCGCTCGGTTCTCTGGCTCACAGGCGTGCGGCGAGCAGGCAAGACCGTGCTTTGCCAGAGCCTCGACGAGACCGAGGTCTTCGACTGCGAGCTGCCGCGCACACGCAGGCTGATGGAGGACCCCGAGGGCTTTCTCGAATCCGTGCGGGGTCGGCGAGTCGTGCTCGACGAGGTGCACCGCCTCGGCAACCCCTCAGAGCTCCTCAAGATCGCCGCCGACCACTTCCCGGACACGAAGGTGATCGCAACGGGCTCGTCCACCTTGGGCGCTTCGGCGAAGTTCCGTGACACCCTCGCAGGCCGTCGCGAGGTCGTCTGGCTGACGCCGATGATCGCCCCTGATCTGGTCGATTTCGGTGGATCCGATCTCGGTCACCGCTTCCTCAACGGAGGCCTCCCCCCCTTCTTCCTGGCCGAGGATCCCCCCCGCGGGACTTCCAGGACTGGCTCGACGCGTTTTGGGCGAAGGACATCCAGGCGCTCTTCCGCCTCGAGCGCCATTGGTCGTTCCAGCGCTTCGTAGAGCTGCTCTTCGCCCAAAGCGGGGGCGTGTTCGAGGCAACCCGCTTCGCCGCTCCTTGCGAAGTCTCCAGACAGACGATCACCAACTACCTTGCCGTGCTGCAAACCACCTTCGCGGCCAGCGTCGTCCGGCCGTACAGCACGCGCCGCTCCAGCGAGATCGCCGCGGCGCCAAAGGTCTACGGATTCGACACCGGCTTTGTCTGCCACCACCGCGGCTGGGACGGGCTGCGCCCTGAAGATTGCGGCTACCTCTGGGAGCACTTCGTCCTCAACGAGATCCAGGGTCGACTTCAACACCGCACGGTCAGGTATTGGCGCAACAAGCGTGGCGCAGAGGTCGACTTCGTCCTTCCCCTGCGAGGGGAGACACCTCCGATCGCAATCGAGTGCAAGTGGAAATCCAGCGGCTTCGAAGCCAAATCCCTCGCGGCGTTCAGGCGGCTCTACCCCGCCGGGCAGAACTTCGTCGTCGCATCCGACGTCGACGTCCCGTTCAAGCGGTCCTACGACGACTTGGAAGCTGAGTTCGTCTCCCTTGAGGCCCTGATCGCGCGGCTCGCCTCCCAGCCGCTTGCCGCTGCTTAGCAGGGGTGAGGAAGACCACCCCTGGGGTCCGTAGTCGCGAGGACCGATCGCACCGAAGCTTGGTCCATCGGATCAACGACCAACGAAAGGAACCTCCGATGACCAGCAAGACCCGTTCATTCCGTCCCTCCCCCGCCCTCGTGATCGCCTGTCTGGCCCTGTTCGCGGCCCTCACCGGCAGCGCCATCGCCGCCGGCGTCGCCAAGAACACGGTGCGCTCGCCGCAGATCGTCAACGGCACGATCCGCACGGTCGATCTGCGCGACAACGCGGTCGCCGCCGGCAAGATCGCCCCCAACGCGGTCGACACCACCGAGATCGCCGAAAACGGCGTCGAATCCTCCGACGTCGCCCCCGACAGCCTCACGGCCGACGACCTGGCTCCGGCTTCGGTCGGCTCCTCCGAGGTCGCCGATCAGTCGCTGACGGCGAATGACCTCGGCCCCGACTCGGTCGGCTCGAGCGAGCTGCAGGCCGGCTCGGTCCGCGCCTCCGAGCTCGGCACGATCATCCAGGTCTCGAACAGCACGCCGATCGCGGCCGGCGCCAACGGCAGCGTCTCGGTCCAGTGCCCGGCCGGCACCACCGTGATCAGCGGCGGCGCCCAGCCCGCCAACTTCGGAGTCGAGATGACCTCGACCCTCCGCAGCGGCAACGGCTGGCAGTACCAGGCGAAAAACCAAAACGGCTCAGCCAGCACCCTGACCGTCTTCGCCTACTGCCTAACCGGCGGCAGCAGCAACTAAGCAACTCAGCCGCCAAGAGGCCGGCAATCTCAGTGGGACCAGACCTCCGGACCTGAGAGGAAGCGGGTGCCCGTCCAGCGGAACTTGTGAGCGACCGGAGGGAGCGGGTTCCGATGGATGGGCACCCGCTCCCTCACCACGTCCCTAGGACTGCGACTCCTCCGAGGTCTGCTCGATCTCCTGCGCCAGCTCCTCCAGCTCCTCGGCGAACGAAGGACCGAAGCTCTCGACCGCCTCGCCGTCGTCAAGCCCGAGCTCAGCCGCCAGCTCGTCCTCGTCGAGCAGGCCTTCCTCGCTCGGCGGCTCGATCGGCACGGCGGGCTCGACCGCGATCGTGCGGTAGTGCTTGAGGCCGGTGGCGGCCGGGATCAGCTTGCCGATGATCACGTTCTCCTTGAGGCCGACCAGTTTGTCCCGCTTGCCCTCCAGGGCAGCGTCGGTGAGCACCTTGGTCGTCTCCTGGAAGGAGGCGGCGGAGAGGAAGGACTCGGTGGCCAGCGAGGCCTTGGTGATGCCGAGGATTACCTCCTCGGCCTTGGCCGGCGTGCCGCCGTCTTCCTTCGTCTTCTTGTTGAGACGCTTGAGCGCACCGCGGTCTTCGAGCTGGCCCGGCAACAGGCTGGTCGAGCCCTTCGACTCGATTCGCACCTTCTTCAACATCTGGCGGGCGATCAGCTCGATGTGCTTGTCGTTGATGTCGACGCCCTGGGCGCGGTAGACCCTCTGCACCTCGGCCACCAGGTAGAGCTCGACGTCGGTACGACCGCGGATCGCCAGCAGGTCGGCTGGGTAGAGAGAGCCCTCGTTGAGCTGCTGGCCGATCTCCACCTTCTCGCCGTCGGCGACATGCAGGCGGGTGCGGGGCGGGAAGCTGTAGGCGTGCTCCTCGCCGCTGGACTCGGTGACGATCACTTTCAGCGCTTTGTCGGTTTCCTCGATCGAGACCTTGCCGGCCGCCTCGGCCATCTGCGCCAGCCCCTTCGGTTTACGCGCCTCGAAGAGCTCGACGATGCGCGGCAGGCCCTGCGTGATGTCCTGGCCGGCGACACCGCCGGTGTGGAACGTCCGCATGGTCAGCTGCGTCCCGGGCTCGCCGATCGACTGGGCGGCGATGATCCCTACCGCATCGCCGATGTTGACCGTGAACCCGGTCGCCGGGGCGACGCCGTAGCAGGAGCGGCACACGCCGGAGTCGGCGTCGCACTTGAGCGCCGAGCGAACCGGGACCTTGGTCTCCTCGCCGTCGAAAGCCTCGGCGATCGCTTCGACGTCGGCCAGGGTGATCTCCTGGTTGCGCTTGAGCAGCTCGCGCCCGCGCTTGGTTTCGAATTTCTTCGCCGCCAGGCGCCCGATCAGGTTGTCGTTGAGCGAGTTGTCGTCCTTGCGGATCGCCATCTCGATGTGGTCTTTGGTTTTGCAGTCCTCCTCGCGGACGATCACGTCCTGGGCCACGTCGACCAGGCGTCGGGTCAGGTAACCCGAGTCGGCCGTGCGCAGCGCCGTGTCGGCGAGACCCTTTCGGGCGCCGTGCGTGGAAATGAAGTACTCGAGCACCGAGAGGCCCTCCATGAAGTTGGCCTTGATCGGCCGCTCGATGATTTCGCCCTTCGGATTGGCCATCAGGCCGCGCATGCCCGCCAGCTGGCGGATCTGCTTGAAGGAGCCGCGAGCCCCCGAGTTGGCCATCATGAAGATCGGGTTCAGCTCGTGGAGGTTGTCCTCCATCGCTTTGGCGACCTCGTCGGTGGCGTTGTTCCAGTGCGAGGTGACGGCCTCGTGGCGCTCCTCGGCCGTGATGTAGCCGTCGTCGTACTGGGACTGGATCTCCGCCGTCTGCTTCTCGTAGCGCTCGAGGATCTGCTCCTTGTCGGGCGGCGAGACGACGTTGTTCTTGGAGACCGTGATCCCGGCCTGGCTCGCGTAGTGGAAGCCGAGGTCCTTGAAGGCGTCGAGCACCTGCGAGACCGCCGGCGCGCCGTAGGCCTCGACCAGGTCGGAGACCATCACGTTGACGTCCTTCTTCTTCATCGGGTGGTTGACGAACTCGAACTGCTCGGCGTCGAAGTCCTCGCCGAGCGCGTCGGCCAGCGCCCGCTCGATCTTCTCGTTGAAGATGATCCGCCCCACCGTGGTGAGGAAGTGCTCGTGCCCGGCCCGCCTGTACTCGGCTTGGTCGTGCAGCTTGCAGCCGCCGTTCTCGTAGACGAGCTCGGCCTCCTGCGAGGAGCGGAAGACCTTGGGGGCGTTGCTGCCCCGCTTGGTTCCCTTGCCCGACTTGAGCTGCTCGTCGACCTTTGCCAGATCCTCGGCGCTGGGGCCGTAGGTGAGGTAGTAGATGCCCAGCACCATGTCCTGGGTCGGCGTCGCCAGCGGCGCGCCGTGGGCCGGCGAGAGGATGTTGTTCGCCGAGAGCATCAGGATCCGCGCCTCGGCCTGGGCCTCGGCGGAGAGCGGCACGTGGACCGCCATCTGGTCACCGTCGAAGTCGGCGTTGAAGGCGTGGCAGACCAGCGGGTGGACCTGGATCGCCTTGCCCTCGACCAGCACCGGCTCGAAGGCCTGGATGCCGAGGCGGTGCAGGGTCGGCGCGCGGTTGAGCAGCACCGGGTGCTCGTGGATGACTTCCTCGAGCACGTCCCAAACCTCGGGGATCATCGACTCGACCATCTTCTTGGCGGCCTTGATGTTCTGCACCGCCTTGCGCTCGACCAGCTGGGCCATGATGAACGGCTTGAAGAGCTCCAGCGCCATGAGCTTGGGCAGCCCGCACTGGTGCAGCCGCAGGCTCGGGCCTGAGACGATCACCGAGCGGCCGGAGTAGTCGACGCGCTTGCCGAGCAGGTTCTGGCGGAAGCGGCCCTGCTTGCCCTTGAGCATGTCGGAGAGCGACTTCAGCGGACGGTTGCCGGGACCCGTCACCGGGCGGCCGCGGCGGCCGTTGTCGAAGAGGGCGTCGACCGCCTCCTGCAGCATGCGCTTCTCGTTGTTGACGATGATCTCCGGCGCGCCGAGGTCAAGCAGGCGCTTGAGCCGGTTGTTGCGGTTGATCACCCGCCGGTAAAGGTCGTTGAGGTCCGAGGTGGCGAAGCGGCCGCCGTCGAGCTGCACCATCGGGCGCAGCTCCGGCGGGATCACCGGCACGCAGTCGAGGATCATCCAGTCCGGCTTGTTCTCGGAGTTGAGGAAGGCGGAGGCGACCTTCAGCCGCTTCACCGCGCGAGCCTGTTTCTGGCCTTTGGAGCTGTTGATCACCAGCTCGAGCTCCTCGCATTCGGCCGCCAGGTCGACCTGTTCGAGCAGGTCGCGCACTGCTTCGGCGCCCATGCTGCCGCGGAAGTACTCGCCCCAGCCGAACGGCGAGCCGAAGCGGTCCTTGAGCTCACGGAAGACCGTCTCGTCGTTGACGACGTCCTTCGGCTTCATCTCGGTGAAGATCTTCCAGACCTCCTGCATCCGCTCGATCGCCTCGTCGATGTAGGCCTCGGTGTCGGAGATCTCCGCATCGAACGTCTTGCGCAGTTCTTTGATCATTTTCGCCCGCTCGTCGTCCTTGAGCTTGCGCAGCTGCGCGTTGGTCAGTTTCAGCGAGTCGGCCCAGATGTGGTCGTCGTCGTCGAACTTGGCCTGGGTGCCGTCCTCGAGATAAGCGATGCGGCGCTCCAGGGACTCGCTCAGCTCCTGGGTGCGCTTCTGCCTTTCGCTCTCGTAGGAGTCGACCACCTTGTTGACTTCTTTCTCGAGCGTGCCGAGGTCCTTGTCGCGGGCCTCGACGTCGACCCAGGTGATCATCGACGCGGCGAAGTAGAGGACCTTCTCCAGCTCCTTCGGAGCCATGTCGATCAGGTAGCCGATCCGGCTAGGGACGCCCTTGAAGAACCAGATGTGCGAGACCGGCGCGGCCAGGTCGACGTGCCCCATGCGCTCGCGGCGCACCTTGGAGCGCGTCACCTCGACGCCGCAGCGCTCGCAGACGATGCCCTTGTAGCGGACCCGCTTGTACTTGCCGCAGTAGCACTCCCAGTCCTTGGTCGGACCGAAGATGCGCTCGCAGAAAAGGCCGTCTTTCTCCGGCTTCAGCGTGCGGTAGTTGATCGTCTCCGGCTTGGTGACCTCGCCCCAACTCCAGGAGCGGATCTTCTTCGACGACGCGAGGCCGATTTCAATCGCGTCGAAATTGTTGATGTCGATCATCAGTCCTCCACCTTCGCCTCTTCGGCCTCTGTCTCTTTCTCCGCCTTGGCCCCGTCGGTGCCACCCTCGCCCTCGGCGACGGTCTGCTCCTCCTGCTCGTCGGCGGCGCTGCTGCCTCCGTTGGCGGCGTCGGCGCGAACCCCGGTCAGGTCCATGCCGAGCTCCTCGGCGGCTTTCAGCAGGTCATCGTCCTCCTCGGCGATCTCCACGTCTCCCCCTTCGGAGACGACGTTGGCGTCGAGCGAGAGGCTCTGGATCTCCTTGAGCAGCACTTTGAACGACTCGGGGATCGACGGCTCGGGGATGTTCTCGCCCTTGACGATCGCCTCGTAGGCCTTGACCCGGCCAACGGTGTCGTCGGACTTGACGGTGAGCATCTCCTGCAGCGTGTACGCCGCGCCGTAGGCCTCCAGGGCCCAGACCTCCATCTCGCCGAAGCGCTGGCCGCCAAACTGCGCCTTGCCGCCCAGCGGCTGCTGGGTGACGAGCGAGTAGGGGCCGGTCGAGCGGGCGTGGATCTTGTCGTCGACCAGGTGCAGCAGCTTGAGGATGTACATGTAGCCGACCGTGACTTTGCCCTCGTAGGGCTCGCCGGTGCGACCGTTGTAGAGCTGGGCCGAGCCATCGGCGCGGGCGCCGGGGCGCTCGCTCTTGTCGATGCCGAGGTCGATGCCGCGCTCGGCGTTCTCGTCCTGCCACCTGACCAGGGCCTCGTCGACGTCCTCGACGGTCGCCCCGTCGAAGACCGAGGTGGCCACGTAGACGCGGCCGTCGCCTTCGTCGGAGTGGGCCTGCTTGAAGGCCTCCGAGCCGTCGTCGTACCAGCCGTTACCGGCGACCCAGCCAAGGTGCGTCTCGAGAATCTGGCCGATGTTCATCCGGCTCGGCACGCCGAGCGGGTTGAGGATCACGTCGACGGGCGTGCCGTCGGCGAGGTGGGGCATGTCCTCCTCGGGCACGATCTTCGAGATCACACCCTTGTTCCCGTGGCGCCCGGCGAGCTTGTCGCCCTCGGCGATCTTGCGCTTGGTGGCGACGAAGACGCGGACCAGGTCGTTGACGCCGGCGGACAGGTCGTCGCCGTCGTCGCGGCTGAAGGTCAGCACGTCGATCACGACGCCGCCCTCGCCGTGCGGGACTTTCAGCGAGGTGTCGCGGACCTCGCGCGCCTTCTCCTTGAAGATCGCGCGGATCAGCTTCTCCTCGGCCGTCAGCTCGGTCTCGCCCTTGGGCGTCACCTTGCCGACCAGCAGATCGCCCGAAACGACCTCGGCGCCGACGCGGACGATGCCGCGCTCGTCGAGGTTGCGCAGGCTCTCCTCCGAGCGGTTGGGGATGTCGCGGGTGATCTCCTCGTCGCCGAGCTTGGTCGTGCGGGCGTCGATCTCGTACTCCTCGATGTGGATCGAGGTGAGCTCGTCGTCCTTGACCAGGCGCTGAGAGAGGATGATCGCGTCCTCGAAGTTGTAGCCCTCCCAGGACATGAAGGCGACCAGGCAGTTCTTGCCCAGCGCGATCTCGCCCCCGGCGGTCGAGGAGCCGTCGGCGAGCACGTCGCCCTGCTTCACCTTCTGGCCGCTCTTGACGATCGGCCGCTGGTGGATGATCGTGCCCTGGTTGGAGCGCATGAACTTGTGCAGCGGGTACTCGTCCCTCTTCGAGCCGTGGCTGACCACGATCTGCTTCGAGTCGACGTGCGTGACCTCGCCGTCGTTGGCGGCCAGGGTGACGTCGCCGGTGTCGACCGCGGCGCGACGCTCCATGCCGGTGCCGATCAGCGGCCGGTCGGGCTTGAGCAGCGGCACCGCCTGGCGCTGCATGTTCGAGCCCATCAGAGCGCGGTTGGCGTCGTCGTGCTCGAGGAAGGGGATCAGGGCCGTCGCCACCGACCAGATCTGGGTCGGCGAGACGTCCATGTAGTCGACTTCCTTGGGCGAGGCGGTCGAGTACTCCTGGTCCGCGGCGCGGACCAGGACCTGCGGGCCCTTCAGCTTGCCGCTGTTCGGATCGACCTCGGCGTTCGCCTGGGCGATCACCTTTTCCTCCTCCTGCGTCGCGTCGAGGTGGACGATCTTGCCGGTGACCACGCCGTCCTTGACGACCCGGTAGGGGGTCGTGACGAAGCCGTGTTCGGAGACCTCGGCGAACGAGGAGAGCGAGCCGATCAGGCCGATGTTCGGCCCCTCCGGCGTCTCGATCGGGCACATCCGGCCGTAGTGGGTCGGGTGCACGTCGCGGACCTCGATCGGCGCCCGCTCACGGGTCAGCCCGCCGGCGCCCAGCGCCGAGAGGCGGCGCCGGTGGGTGAGCCCGGCCAGCGAGTTGGTCTGGTCCATGAACTGCGAGAGCTGCGAGGAGCCGAAGAACTCCTTCATCGCCGCCACCACCGGGCGGATGTTGATGATCGTCTGCGGCGTGATCGCATCCGAGTCTTCGGTCGTCAGCCGCTCGCGCACGACGCGCTCCATCCGGTAGAGGCCGATGCGGAAGGCCTCCTGGATCAGCTCGCCGACCGTGCGCAGGCGCCTGTTGCCGAAGTGCTCGTACTCGTCGAGGTGGTCGTTGACCGGCTCGCGCGGGTAGGTGATCGCCTCGGCCGCGTAGTCCTTGATCGGGTTCTCCTCGTCGACCTCCTCGGGGATGCCGAGCAGCTTCGGAAGGCTGACCAGCTCCTTGACCAGGGCGATGATGTCGTCGTGGGTGAGGACCCGGGTGTCGAGGTCGATGTCGAGGTCGAGCCGCGCGTTCAGCTTGTAGCGGCCGACGCGGGTCAGGTCGTAGCGCTTCGGGTCGAAGAAGAGCTGCTCGAGCAGGTTGCGGGCGGCGTCAACCGAGGGCGGCTCGCCCGGGCGCTGCTTCTTGAACAGCTCGATCAGGGCGCCCTCTTCGGTGTTGGTCGCCTCGGTGTCGGCCTCGATCGTGTGCCGCATGTAGATCGAGTTGTCGAACATGTCGAGCAGCTTCTCGTCCTCGACGTAGCCCATCGCGCGCAGCAGCACCGTCACCGGCAGCTTGCGCTTGCGGTCGATGCGCACGAAGACCTTGCCTTTTTTGTCGATCTCGAGCTCCAGCCAGGAGCCACGAGCCGGCATCAGGTTGGCGATGAAGACCTGCTTCTCGGCATCCTTGGGCGCCATCACGTAGGCGCCCGGCGAGCGCACGAGCTGGGTGACGACGACGCGCTCGGTGCCGTTGATGATGAAGGTGCCGCGATCGGTCATCCACGGGAAGTCGCCCATGAAGACGGCCTGCTCGCGGATCTCACCGGTCTCTTTGTTCTGGAAGGCGACGGTCGCCGAGAGCGGCCGCGAGTAGGTCATGTCCTTCTCGCGGCACTCCTCGATCGAGTGCGGCGGCTCCTCGAATTTGAACTCGCCAAATACGATGGCGAGGTTCCCCGTGTAGTCCTCGATCGGGGATATGTCGTCAATCGTCTCTCGCAGGCCGCCCTTCTTCGGATCCGTCAGCTCTTCAAAAGAGCGACGTTGGATATCGATCAGATGGGGGACTTCGAGGGTGTTCTGTAGTCGGGAAAAACTCCTGCGGGTTACGGGGGCAGCGTTCGAACGTGCCAAAGTCGGCGACTCCTCAGACGGTCAGAGGGACGTTAGGTACAGCGCAGATATTGGGCAGGGGACACAACTGGGCGCGACCGCGAAAAATAACACACGGCCGCGCTCGGCCGCGGATCTGGCTCCCTGCCTGGAATCAGATCGCGGAGAATGCGAGCTTTACTTGAGCTCGACCGTGGCGCCGGCCTCCTCGAGTTCGGCCTTCAGCTTGTCGGCCTCCTCGCGCTCGACGCCCTCCTTGATCGCCTTGGGCGCTTCGTCGACGATCGCCTTGGCCTCTTTCAGGCCGAGGCCGGTGGCGGCGCGGACGACCTTGATCACGGGGACCTTCTGGCCGCCCACCTCGGTCAGCATGACATCGACCGTCGAGGCTTCTTCCTCGCCGCCTCCGCCATCGCCGGCCGGGGCGCCGGCCGCGGCGGGGGCCGCCGCGGCAACCGCCGTCGCCGAGACGCCGAACTCCTCCTCGAGCGCTTTGATCCGCTCGGAGAGTTCCAGCACCGAGATGCTCTTCAGCTCCTCGATCCAATCCTCTGTCGAAACCTTGGTTGCCATCTACTCCTCTTTCTCCTTTTGCGCTTGAAGCTGCTGAAGCTGGATTGCCAGGCCACCGACCATCGAGCCGAGGCCGCGGACCAGGCCGGTCAGGGGGCTGGCTACGACGCCGGCGAGCTGGCCGTTGAGCACGTCGCGGCCGGGCAGTCGCGAGATCGCCTTGAAGGCGTCCTCGTCGAGGCTGGTGCCGTCCATGAAGCCGCCCTTGAAGGTGAGCACGTCGTGCTCTTTGTTGAAGCTGGTGATCGCCTTGGCCGCCTGGGCGGTGTCGCCGCGCACGAAGGTCAGCGCGGTCGGCCCGCTGAGCAACTCGGCCAGCCGTTCCTCGCCGGCTTTGTCGGCGGCGATTTTGGTCAGCCGATTCTTGACGATGCGAAAGCTGGCGTCGGCTTCGCGAAGTTTGCCGCGCAGCTCTGCCGCCTGGGGGACGCTGATGCCCCGGTAGTCGACCGCGAAGATCGCCTCGGCCGCCTCGATGTCGGCGGCGATCTCCTCAATGGCTTGTGCCTTTTCGTCTCGGTTCATCTTGCACCTGCACCGGGCTTACTGGGCTGCCGGTGGTCTTGGGCGGGCGCGGGAGTCTAGGCGGTCGCCAGCTCCGGCGCTTTGACAGTGGCATCGACCCTTATGCCGGGGCCCATCGTGGTGGTCACCGTGCAGGAGACGATGTAGCGGCCCTTGGCCGCGGAGGGCTTGGCGCGGACGATCTCATCCATTACGGCGGTGAAGTTCTCCAGCAGCTTCTCGGGCTCGAGGCTGACCTTGCCGATCGACATGTGGACGATCGCCTGGCGGTCGGTGCGGTACTCGACCTTGCCGGCCTTCGATTCGGTGACCGCCTTCTCGACGTCGTCGGTGACCGTGCCGACCTTCGGGTTGGGCATCTTGCCCTGCGGGCCGAGCACCCGGCCGAGCTTGCCGACCGTGCCCATCATCTGGGGCGTGGCGATCGCCACGTCGAAGTCGGTCCAGCCCTCCTCTTCGACTTTCTTCGCCAGGTCCTCGGCGCCGACGAAGTCGGCGCCGGCCGACTCCGCGTCGCGGGCCTGCTGGCCCTGGGCGAAGACGACGACGGTGACGTCCTTGCCTAGCCCGTGCGGCAGGGCAAGCGTGCCGCGCAGCTGCTCCTCGGCGTGGCGCACGTTGACGCCGAGCCGCACGTGCAGCTCGACCGTCTCGTCGAAGCCGGCGCCGGCCGTCTCCTTGAGCAGGGCGATCGCCTCGGCCGGCGGGTAGGCGTGGTCGCGCTGGATCTTGTCGAGCTGTTTGCGGTAGCGCTTGCCGTGGGCCATGGGTCTGCTCCTACTGGACGTCGACGCCCATCGAACGGGCGGTGCCGGCGATGATCTTCGAGGCGGCGTCGAGGTCGTTTGCGTTGAGGTCGGGCATCTTGCGCTCGGCGATCTGGCGGACCTGGTCCATCGAGATCGTCCCCACCTTGTTGACGTGGGGCTCGCCCGAGCCCTTCTTGATCCCGATCGCCTCCTTGATCAGCACCGCGGCGGGCGGGGTCTTGGTGATGAAGGTGAAGGAGCGGTCCTCGTAGACGGTGATCTCGACCGGGATGATCGTCCCGCCTTCGGACTGGGTCTGGGCGTTGAACGCCTTGCAGAACTCCATGATGTTGACCCCGTGCTGGCCCAGCGCCGGGCCCACCGGGGGCGCCGGGTTGGCCGAGCCGGCCGAGATCTGCAGCTTGATCTGAGTGAGGACTTTCTTCGCCATCGGATCGGGGAGGGTAGCGGGCCGCCGCCTAAATCTTCTTCACCTGGTCGTAGCCGACCTCGACCGGCGTCTCGCGGCCGAAGATCGAGACCAGGACCTTGAGTTTGGCGGCGTCCTCGTTGATCTCGGCGATCTCGCCGGAGAAGTCGGAGAGCGGGCCGGAGACGACCTTGACCGACTCGCCGATCGAGAACTGCGCCTGGGTGCGGGGACGCTCCGCCGTCTCGCGGTGCAGCAGGCGGTCGACCTCGGTTTTGGAGAGCGGCACGGGCTTGTTGCGCGAGCCGACGAAGCCGGTGACGCCGGGGGTGTTCTTGACCAGGCCCCAGGCGTCGTCGGTCATCTCCATGTTGACCAGGACGTAGCCGGGCATCGTGCGCTTGGCCTTCGGTTCTTTCTGCCCGTCCTTGCCCACCTCCATCACGTCTTCGGTGGGGACGACGACCTGGCGCACGTTGCGGTTCTGACTCATCGTCTGAACCCGGTGCTCGAGGTTGTGCTTGACCTTGTTCTCGTGCCCGGAGTAGGTGTTGATCACGTACCAGCGATACATCTCGTTAGGAGCCTTTGTTCGGAGATCCGCTTTAGAGGATCTGCTTGACCAGGAAGCTGAAGGCCGCGTCGAGCGCGCCCAGGTAGGCGGCGGCGACCGCGACGAAGATGATTGTGACGGCCGTGGCCTGGACGAGCGTGTCGCGGTCCGGCCACTGGACCTTCTTCAGCTCGGCCCAGCAGGAGGCGAGGAAGCCGATCACCCCGCCGCGCTGGCGTTCGGCCTGGGCCTGCTTCTGCTTCTTGGCGAGCTGCTCGCTCTCGCGGCGCTTCTGCTCGGAGCGCTGGCGCTTTTCGCTTTCCTTCAGCGCCTTGGCTTCGGCGCGGCGCTCGGCGCGTGAGGGGCCCTTGGGGGCGTCGGGCGTCTCGAGCTGCGCCTCGGCGGCGCCGACCGCGATGCCCGCCTCGATCGCCTCGATCTCGGCGATCTCACCGGAGACCGGGACCTGCGTGTCGTGCTGGGCGTGGGACTCGGCGTTCCGCTCGGCCTCGACGCGGCCGTCGCCGGAGCGCTTGCGCTCTTCTTCTTCGCGAGCGCGCCGCTCAGCCTTGCGCTGTGCGCGCGACTTGGCCATTGGGGCTAGCGCGTCTCCTTGTGCGCAGTGTGCTTGCCGCACCAGTGGCAGAACTTGCGCAGCTCGATCCGGTCCGGCGAGTTGCGCCGGGACTTGTTGGTCTGGTAGTTGCGCCGCTTGCAGTCTTCGCAAGCCAGCGTCACCGCGATGCGGACATCTCCGCGAGCCATTTACTCCCTCGATTGCTTACGCGCCGTTACAAGGAAAAACCCCGGGCCGAGGCGCGAGGCTGAGCCGAAGGATAGCGTCTTCAGAGCCAGAGCTCATCGCCCTCGAGAGCTTCGAGCAGAGTCGCGACTGGCCAAACGTCGATCCCGTCCTCGGTCCTCGTCGGTCGCTCCCCCCGATGGACCAAGACCCGCCGGCGCAGCCCCGGCAGCTCGCCGATCGCCCGCAGGCCGGAGAGGTCCCCGGGATGGACGCGCCCAGCTGCCTTGACCTCCAGGGCGCAGAGCTCGTCGCCGCGGCGCAGGACGAAGTCGACCTCGAGCCGCTTGGAGCCCGACGGGGCCCAGTACGCGATCTCCTCGGCCAGCTCCCGCTCCGCCATATAAGTCTGAAGCAGCGCGTGGATCCAGCCCTCGAGCAGCGGCCCGCTCTCCTCCGACGCGACCGAGCCGTGGGCCCCCTTCGCCGCCCGGACGACCCCGGGGTCCATCCAGTAGAGCTTGGGATGCTTGCGCTCGCGCACGCGCAGCCGCGCCGCATACGCCGGCAGGCGCCGGGCGAGCAGCGTGTCCTCGAGGACCTCCAGGTAGCCCTCGACGGTGGTGCGCGCGACACCGGCGTCGCGCGCAACGCCGGCGACGTTGAGCAACTGGCCGTGAAAGAGGGCGGCAACGGGAAGGAAGCGCGCGAAGCCGGGCAGGTTGCGCACCAGCGCCTCCCCCTTGACCTCCTCGCGCAGGTAGAGCTGGACGTAGGCGCGCAGGGTCTCGTGCGGGGACTCGGCGGCGAGCACCAGGGGAAGCCCGCCGACCTCCAGGGCGCGATCGAGGTCGAAGTCCTCGCCCAACTCCTCAGGCGTCAGCGGGAACATCTCCCGCCAGAGCGCCCGCCCGCCGAGCAGGTTTACCCCGGCGGCGCGCAGCTTGCGAGCGCTCGATCCGAGCAGCGCGAAGCGCAGCCCCCGATCCTCGATGAAGCGGTGAACCTCGTTCAGCAACCCCGGCAGGCGCTGGATCTCGTCGACCACGACCCAGCTTCCGGAATCGAGACGCCGTAGCTCGCCGGCAAACGGGGCAGGATCAGCCAGCAGGCTCTGGTAGAGACCCTCGTCAAGCAGGTCGAAGCGATGAGCGTCAGGAAGTTGCTCCCGGATCCAGGTGCTCTTCCCCACCCCTCGCAGGCCGAAGAGGAAGAAGCTGTCGCCAGGGAGCCGGTATATGCGCCGCAGCGCTCGCAATGACATGTCGCCGTCACTTTACCGCGAAAAATGACGACACATACGCAACCCCCTACTGCCCCTGCGCCGTAAACGAGAGCGTCCCCACCGCTTCCCCCGCCTCGAACACCGGCGCTTCGTTCTGCGCGAAGGCCGCGTTCAGCGCATCGGCGGTTGAGCCCTGAAGCCCCAGTCCGATCCCCGAGTCGGAGATCGTCCGCGCCTTGGGGTCGGAGGAGACGACTCCAGGCGATGCGGTGAAGACCCCGACCCTGCCGAGCTTTCCGGGAAAGGCGGGGGTCGGCTCGAGGTCGACTTCGGCGCTTGCTTGCCCGGCGCCCACTTCGAGCCACAGCTCCTGCCAGAAGACCTGCCCGCCGCCCAGCTGCAGGGCTTCGATCGTCCCGCCTGTCCTGAGCGTGCCTTCCGATCCGTCGGGGGCCAGCTGCCCGCCGATCGCGATCGGCATGGTGAAGGTGGTGCCCAGGTGTTCGGCGGGATGGATCGGGTTGAGCGCGACGAAGCGGGAGGCGAGCTTCGCCGCGAAGCCGGAGTCGAAGACAAGGGTCGCCCTGCCGCCTTCTTCGATCGTCTCCAGTTGGGGCTGGGCGTTCAGGACGAGCTTGCCGAGGGGCTGGTGGGCGTAGAAGGGGAGCTTGGGGCGAAGCTTCTTGTTGAGGCGGGTGGCGAGCTTGGCGGTCAGGGTCAGCTTGGTGGCGATGAACTTGGTGCCGAAGCCCGCCCTGCCCGCCGATGTCTTCTTGGCGGCGGCCACCTTCAGCTGGGAGCCCCCCACCTTGGCGATCAGCGGGGTGGGCTTCGCCTTGACCCTGATCTCTCGCAGGGGGACCTTCTTTCGCTGGTTGGAGAAGACGAGCGTGCCCGCCGCGTTTGCCTGGCCCTTGCCCAGCGTGGGGTCCATGTGGCCGGCGTCGATTCCAAGCAGGATCGCCCCTGCCTTGCGGGTCGCTCCTTCGGAGCCCGTCAGCTTGACTTGGTCATCGTGCAGGAAGCGGGCGAAGCGCTTGTCGAGGGAGAGCTTCAGGGAGCCCGAGCCCAGGGGGTCGTATTTGGCCTGGGCGCTCGGGGCGAGGACCAGGCAAACAAGCAGCCCCGCCAGGGCGCTTGCAATGGTCGTCTTGCTCATCTTCTGCTCTCCTCTCATCTATTCCTTGACGCCGCATGACTTGTTGACGGCGATGCCGACCGCCTTTTGCCCGGCGAAGGCAAAGCTGGCGTAGGCGAGCGGGAAGGAGGTGCGCTTGGCGTTGCCCGGGGCCGGGCAGGCGGCGTTGAAGTAGGAGAGCTGCTTTCCCTTGTAGGTGTATTTCCTTCGCAGGGTGAGCTTGATGCGGTCCAGGTAGCCCCATTCGCCCAGGGCCTGGGGCAGGGAGGCGTGGAGCTCTGTGCCGTAGGGGCCCTTGGAGACGTGCCTTATCGAGAAGGGGATCACGAATGAGGAGTTGAAGGGATGGGAGGTGAAGATCTGGGCCAAGACGGCGGGTCTTCCCTTGCTCTTTCCGTTGAAGATCGAGAGCCGTCCCTGGGTGCGGTAGGCGCCCTGGTCTGGGAGGACGATGTTTGCCCAGAACTGCCCGGAGCCGATCAGCGCTTCCCCGCAGGCAGATAGCGCCCTTGAGGTGGTGGCGGGCTGGATGCGCGATACCGGGCAGGTGGGCAGGCCCCTGGATTGCAGCAGGCCGTGGCGGTTTACCTCGATCGTCAGCTCCCGCAGCTGTGGGGGGATGCCGCCCTTGGCGCTTTGCAGGTGCCCGGCGATAAAGACCGCGATCGGGGCGGGCTTTGACCTGGGGAGCTTGTAGGGCTTTACCTGGGCCAGGGCGCTGATCTGCAGGCCTTCGGACCGCACGGTCACCGCGAGGGCGACTCCTCCCATGGTGAGGAGGAGCGCCCCTGCCATTGCCAGGGCCCCCGCCCGGCGGCTCACCGCTTGTGGGCCTTGTGCTTCTTGTGGTGGGCCTTGCGGCAACCGGTCGGCTTGACCACGGGGTTGAAGTTGTGGGTCTTGCCGTTGTGCCCGGTGAAGGCGGCGATCGCGCGGTGCTTTGCGGCGCAGAGGTTCGTGCTGTTTTCGAAGAGCCCCTTCTTGGCGCCTGAGAAGTCGAAGACCGCCGCCGACACCGGGGCGTCGGGGATCGTTTCGAAGGTGGTCCTCAGCTTGCCCTTGACCGAGTCCACGCGGCCGTCGAGCACCACGTCGATCTCCCCGGAGTGAAGCGAGGCGACCACGTCGGGGAGTTCGTGTTCTGAGGAGCGCAGGTAGACCGGGCCGCTCAGGGGTTCTGAGAGGATCGGGGTGTAGGCCTTGGCTTTGCCGTAGATCGAGCCGGGGGGGCACTTTTCGCCCGGGACGTTGCCCGCCTTGAACTGCACCCGGGTGCAGATCGTCTTGAAGTGGGCGTTGTCGATGAACTCCGAGTGGGGCAGGGTGACCTGGGCGCGCTGGATGCCGGCTTCGCCGATCCCGTGCATGCGAAGCACGGCGTGAAGGGCTGGGTTGCCGCCGCGCTTGGTCGAGCCCTTGAGCTTCAGGGAGAGCTTTGGCTTGAAGGGCAGCCTGGCGCAGTTGACCGCCTGGAAGGGGCTGGTCACGGTGATCGGGCGATCGTCTGCTTCGGAGGCGAAGTCAAGGCCCGAGCCGAGCACCGTGGAGGCGGTCGAGGTCAGCTTGCACCCGGAGGGGTTGATCGCGAATTCGGAGCGATCGACGTGCACGCCGATGTCGCGGGCGTGCACCGGGATGCCCGCGACGATGTGGGGGAGCGGGTCCGAGCCGGTGGCGTCGACGAAGACTTCGCCGGTTTCGGGGTCGACCTTCAGGGCCTCGCGGACGACCACGGTGCCCAGGTCGAAGGGGCCGACCACGGCGGGGACGACCGCCACCACGCTGAGCGCCGAGCCGTTGTAGGGGCCTGCCAGGTAGACCTTGCCGCCGACGTAGGTGAGCACGGTGCCGACGCCTACCCCGACCTCGGTGCGGCCGATCTGAGAGGCCCCGGGGCAGGATGGGTTGGCAAGCTCCTGACCTCCGGCGCCGGCGACCCGTTCGCGCGACTTGGCCTGGGCGATGGCGGCCTCAGAGCAGAAGGGCACCCCGGCCAGCTTGGCGGCGACTCCCGGGGGCAGCTTGATCGAGAAGTGGGTGATCTCCTGTTCTTCGTCTGATCTGGTCAGATCGACGTAGAAGGGGGAGAACTTGCCGGCGCCGGCGTTGATCGAGCCCGCCAGCAGGCCCGGCTTGAAGGGCGGTAGGCCGCCGCCGGGGCAGGCGCCGCCGGTTGCCCCGTGGGTGATCTGAAAGGAGGCGGTCCTTTGCACCGGGGAGCCCGAGGAGAAGGGCGTCAGCTGGGCCACCGTCTTGTATTCCCCGCAGGCCTGCGGCGTCGACAGCGGCGCTCTCGCGCCTTCGCGGAAGTGCAGCTTGAATTCGGTGAAGGAGAGCGGCGGCAGGTCTTCGAAGGTGGTCTTGATCTGCCCGGTTTGCTGGTCGAATTCGATCTTGCCCGCCTGCTTGAGCAAGAAGCCGCGTTCGGGGGCTCGGCCGACCATGTAGATCGCGCCGAGGGTGCCGAAGCGGTTCGAATACGGGGCGGCCAAATACAGGGCGCCTTCGATCGGTTCTTCCAGCAGCGGGGTGTGGACGATCAGCGAGCCGATCTTCGAGGCTTCGGGGCAGTTTTCCCCGGCTTTGGAGCCGATCTGTTCGGCCTTGTACTGGGCCTCTGAGCAGGTGCCGATGCCTTCGGCGAAGGAGGGGTTGATCGAGACTCCTTCGGGCAGCGAGACGACCACCTTTTGCGGCTCGGTTTCGGCGATACCCAGGGGGTTGGTCAGCCCCTGGTTGGGCAGCTTCAAGTTGAAGTCGAGGCCCGAGGGGTTGGAGGCCAGCTTCGAGGAGGGCTGGGAGCTGATTTCCGGTCCGAAGGGAACGGCGTCGCAGCCGCTCATCGGCTGGGAGTGCCCGGCGGAGTTGAGCGCTTGGACGGTTTCGCTGACGTAGTGGGTCGGGTCAAGCACCGAGGAGACCGAGACCTTGGTCTTCGGCGCTTCCTCACAGGAAGCGGGCATGGTCAGGTAAGCGTTTTCGGGGGCGGTGGAATCCACCGGAGGGCCTTGTCCTTCGGCCGCCGCTTGGCCGCGTTCGGCGTCGTTGTATTCGGCGGCCGGGAAGCCCCAGATCGTCTCGTTGATTTCGGTGATCTCCAGCGGCGTGTTAACCGCGGCGAAATGCAGGCCGTAGCCCGCTTCGGTGTCAACCCCGGCAAACTGTTCGGAGACGAAGCCATTGCCCGATACAGCGAGCTCGGTTGCCGCGCCCGGCGGCGGGGCGATGTTAAAGAGGGCGAGGCGAAGTTCGCCGACGAAGGGGCTCACGAGGTGAACGGTGCCGACCTGGGTGTCGGGCGGGCAATCCGGCGAGAATCCTTCGAACTTCGCCCGTGGGCAGGTGGGCACCGCGCCGGGGTTGCCGAAGAAGCCCGGCGGCAGGTCGAGCACGGTGTTTCGCATCTGCCCGCCTTCAGTGTGACCGCTCGCATCGGTCTTCAACTCGAAGTGCACGACGAACTTTGCCGGGTGCGACCCCGCCTGGCTGTCAACCGTGCCGTCGGCGTTCTTGGCCGTGACCGAGACGCTGTCGGGCACGAAGCCGAAGTCAGCGCGGGCCATCGCCGGCGCCGCCAGGGCGCAGAGCAGGGCGAGCGTGGGGATGAGCTTGCGGCGGATCACTTGCGACCTCCCTGGTGGCGCTTGGCGGCTCGGTTTGCGTGGCGCTTACCGTGGCGCCCCTTGCGGTGCTTGTGCTTGTGCTTGGCGTGGCGCTTCTTTGCCTTCTTGTGCTTCTTCTTGTGCTTGTGAGCGTGCGAGGCCGCGACGTTGCCTTCGCCCGCCGGCGCGGATGTGGCCGGGGTCGGGTGGTCGGGCACGCTGACTGGCGCCTGGCAGGCTTCGCCCTCACATTCGCCTCTCGCCGTTTCGGTTTCGGCGGGGATACCGCCTTCCACGCGGGCGTCGTAGAGGTCGATCAGTTGGTCTCTGTCCTTGAGGGTGAGCTGGTCGCGGGTGGTGAAGAAGACGTCGCGGCCGGAGGGGTCGGCGGCGGCGAAGTTGGAGTCCACCAGTCCGGTGCCGGCCGAGATCAACGAGACACAGCCGCCTTCGGCCGATTCCGATGTACAGCTTCCCACTCCCCTGGGCTCCCACTCATAGACGTCTTCGACCCCTTCGTTGGTGTCGGCGGGCACCAGCGAGTCGCGGCTGTCGAAGAAGAGGCGCCCTTCGTCGGTGAGATAGCGCGGGCGGGTCCCGTCGGCGCTGCGCCGCAAAACGCTGGCGCCCAGCGCGTTCTCGCCACTTCGGTTGCAGGAGGGACAGGTGAGCCTGCCGGTCGCCGAATCGTAGAGGAAGGCCTCCTGGCAGGGGCCCTGGCCCCAGACTGCCGGCGGGCCGCTGGAGACGATCTTGCAGATGCCGACGCTTTCGTGCCCCGTCAGCGGAGCTTCGGACATGAAGGCCAAGTAGCGCCCGTGGGGGCTGGCCTCGGCCGAGCGATTGCCGCCGACGCCCTTCCAGTCCGAGGCGCCGAGCTGGTTGAACGTCCCGGCGTTGTCACCGCTCACCAGCTGCGCGACGAAGCGCGTCCCCCCTCCCTGGGTCCAGGCGTAGAGGTTGTCCTTGCCTTCTTCGGCGACCTGCGGGTTGCCTCCGGAGTCAAGCCCCGCGCCTTCGTTGGCGGCAAGCGCTTCGGTGTCGACGAAGTAGATGTGGGAGAGGTCTTCGCTTTCTCCGACAACTCCTTGGAAGCCGCCCTTGCCTTCGGTCAGGTCGATGGTCGGTTCTTCGTCGCCCAGGTAGTGCAGGTGGCCGTTGGCGAGGAGCACCGCTGAGCCATCGGTCGAGGCGACCACGAATTTGCCCGGATCGGGACTTCCTTCGGTTTCGATCTCCTTGGTTTCCTGGCCGTTGATCCGCACGTAGACCTGGCCCGATTCGTCTGAGAAGAAGACCCGTGAGCCGTCGTCGGAGACCGGGTAGGCGGCGGCTTCGCCGAGCGAGGCGCCGGGCTGGGTTTCGGAGTTGCCCGGCATCACGTTGACCAGCGAGACCTGGCCGTTGTGCCATTCATAGAGGTTGTTCTTGGTCTTGCCGCCGTCAACGGCCGCGGGGGCCGTTTCGGTTTCCTCGGTGAGCGCGTCGTTCGCTGTGAAGAAGATCCGCGAGAGGTCCGCCGAGGCGCCGGCGTATTCGATTTCGAATTCGCTCGCGGAGCGATGGAAGGACTGCCCGGTGCGTAGCAACGGGGTGAACCCGAAGGGGCTCGTCGTGCTCTGTGCGTAGAGGTCCTGGTAGGCGGTTGGGGCACCGCTGGCGAGCGTGGGGCCGGTTTGGCGCAGGACGCCGATGCTCAGCTCAGCGGCGAAGGCCTTGTAGCCGAAGCCTTTTTGGCGGCTCGCCAGCAGGGTCGGTGTCGGGAGGACGCTCTGCCAGCCGTTTTGGGGGTCGCGACGGGCGAGGTACTCATCGGCCGAGAGCGTGCCCTCTTCAGACGAGAAGGCGCTGCCCTCGTAGCTGACCGCGTCGCCGTTTGGCGTGCTCTGCAGCGGGAAGTGATTTTCGCGCGCACCGGGCTTGCATTCCCCTCCAGGGCAGAAGGTGAAGATGTTGCCCTCGACCGGCCACACCTGCCCGCCTTCCTTCTGAGCCGGGGAGACCAGCTCGTAGGCGCGGCGGTCGGGCAGGCCGGGGGCCTGGACGGAGAAGGTGCGCAGGGCGAGCGCGGCGCCGGCGCCCTCGCAGAGCTTTTCGGGTTCCGCGGTCGAGCAGTGGCTGGTGGCCACCGCGCGCACCCGGTAGGCGGTATCGGGGGCGAGGCCTTCCAGCGCGGCCGAGACAGCGACCGCTTTGGTCCCTTCCCCGACGACCGCGCCGCCGAGCGGGGATTCCAGCGCCCCGGCAAAGCGTTCGGTGGGTTCGTTTTCTTCGTAGGTCGATTCGGGGATGTACTGGAAGGCGTAGCGGGTCGCCGCGCCCTCGGGGTTGATCTGCGCGGAGAGCGTCGCGGTGGTCGCGCTCACGTGGAGGATCGACTGCGCTTCGACGACGGGGTGGACTTCCGGCGGGCGGGCGAAGATGTAGCCGAGGGCGGATTCGACCAGCGTTTCGGGGTAGGATCCTTCTTCCTTGCCGCCTTCTTCGCCCGGCGCCCCGGCGTAGAGGATCCCCGCCGGACGGCCCGCCGAGTAGCTGCGCAGCGGGTCGAAGGCCAGGCCCGAGATTTCTGAGCGGCTCGGCGAGTAGGCAAACGTGCTGACTTCGGTAAATTTTCCGTTTTCCTCACAGCCCGCGCCCAGCTCGTGGATCGCTTCCTTGTTCTTTTCGGACTGGAAGAAGACTTCCCCGCCCAGCGGGTTCACCGCAAGCGAGATGATCCCGTTTTTCGGGTAGCTGAATTCGCAGAGCGGCGGCGCCGCCGGTTGGGAGGGGTCGAACTTTGCGAAGCGCCCAACGCCTCCCATTTCGGCGACGTAGAGGTTGCCTTCGGCGTCGACCGCGGGGTGCTGAGGCAAGATGCCGCCGGTGCCGGCGTCGATGTCGTGACCCTGCCCCGCGTACACGTAGTGTTCGTAGTCTCCCGGGCTCTGCGGTTCGAAGACCATCAGGCGGTGGTGGTAACTGCTGTCAGCGTCGAAGGCGTACACGTCGCCGGAGCCGTTGACCGCGATCGCACCGTTCACGCTGAAGCCGCCGAAGTGGATCTTGCCCGGGCTTGCAGCGATTTCTTCGGTCGAGTATTCGCCGAAGGCGGCCTTCACTTCGCTGCCGTCGGGGGTGTAGACGTGGATGCACTTTTCGGTGGTGTAGGTGCACGTGTTGATGCTGTAGACGTAGACATAGCCGGTTGTCTGGTCGACATCTACGTCGGTAGAGCCCATGGCGCCTTCGGGCTGGCTCGTGCAGGTCGGGGTGGCTGGGTCGCCTTCGGGGCCGCAGCGTTCGTCCGGTTCGGGGCTGCCTTCGAAGCTCCAGCGCTCGCTGAAGCTGCCGTCGGCGTTGTAGCGGGAGATCAGGGTGCGGTTGTCGCCGGTCGTGGAATTGCGGACCCCGTAGACCGTCCCCGCCGGCACGCCGCCGGCGCCGGTGTAGTTCACCGCCATGCCGCCGAGTCCGCCGAACTGGACTTCTTCGGGCCAACGCGCTTGAACTTCGTCGGATGTTCCGCTTTGAAGTTTCAGCGCCCCCGGCGTCCCCGCGAAGTTGCCGACCTGTTCGTAGGCGCCGAGGGCCGGGGAGGCGGCGAGAAGCCCAAGGCAGAGAAGCGCCGAGGCGGCGATGCCGAGGCGAGCCGCGAGGCGGCTGGGGTGCTTGGGGTTACGTCCTGCCTGCTTCATCTGGGCTCCTCCATGCGTCGTCGGACTTACTTCGGTGGGTGGGTCGGCGGCGCCCCCGCCGGCGGGCGGCCGGCGGGGGCGATCCAGCTGGGATTAGGGAGTCGGCGCGGCCGGGGCCGAGACTGCCCACACGCCGCGGGCCGAGAGCGCCTTCGGTTCCGCCGTCGACTTCTTCCGGAACAGCAGGTATCCGCCTGCCGGACCCGCGACGTCCTTGCTCGCAAGGGTAGCCAGCGGGTCTGTGGGATTCTGGACGGTGAGGCTCTGCAAGTTCCCGAGGAAGGATTCTTCATTGGCGAACACGCACAGCGTTCCCGGCGTGGTTGCTTCCGGCCTGGCGTCCGGGTTGGAGAATTCTTCTGTGTTCCATTTGCAGCCGTGGCCCAATTCCTCTTCTGCTTCCTCTGAAACTTCGATTTCTTCACGAGTGAAGTAGAAGGCTTCGACCTCGGAGGCGAGCGGGATGGAGAACGTGATCGGCACACTCACCGCGCTGATAGATTCCACCGGCGCTTGGTAGTAGCTCCAGGTGCCCGTCTCCTGCGCGCCCCCGGGCAACGTGCCGCCGTCGGTCCATGGCGAGCCGTTGCAGACGACTTCGGAGCTGCCCGAGCCTTCGACTTCGAGTTTGGTGCCGCCCTGTTCGCAGCCGCCTTCGCCGGCGGCCAGGGCGGTGGTAGCTACCGACTTGCCGTTGCTGCCGGTCTTGCCCTGCTTACCTTCTGCGCCCATATCGCCCTTGGCCCCGGCCGCGCCGGCTGGACCGGCTGGACCGATCGGACCGGCGGGACCGGCGGGACCGGCCGCGCCCCTGGGGCCGCGCGGGCCGCGCTTGGCCTTGGCGTTCTTCTTGCTTTGGTGGCGCTTGTGCTTGGCCGAGCTAGAGGCGAGCAGGCTGCCTCCGCCGCCCGAGGCGGCGTAGGCGCCGCCGAGCATGGCGAAGACGAGGGCGATCACCGAGATGACCCCCGGGATGCCGAAGCGGTTGCGTAGCGGTGAGAGCATCGAAATCTCTTCTCCTTGTCCCGTGAGCCCCTCTGCCCACCGCCTCCCTATGGCGGCTTCCTCGAGGCTCGGTTATGTCCCTGTGTCCCACCCGCTCAGTGAGCGGGCCATCGACCGAGATCCAGGAAAATTGACATCCGTGTTTCTCGATCTGGACGAGAGAGTAGATAACAATGTTTCTCTTGTCAAGCCCTTTTCTTTCGCCTGGCCACTCTGCGCCAGAATGTGGCCACTTATGACGAAGGCTTCGGTAGGCATTCGCGAGCTCAAGGACAGCGCCAGCTCGATCATCGACCGGGTCGAGGAAGGCGAGGCGATCACGATCATCAAGCGCGGCCGGCCGGTGGCGCGAATCTTCTCCACAGCGACGCCACCGCACCTCGCCGCCCTGATCGTCGCGGGCACGGTGCGACCGAGCGAAGAGCCGCGCTACCTGCCCGAGCCCACCAAGCTCCGGGGCGCCGGCAAGAGCGCCGCGGACTATGTGGTCGAGGGTCGTCGCAGAACCTCTATCCGGCGCAGCTGACGCGGTCCATCTTGCCGGCGCGCTCTCCTTCGCCGCCGGCGAAGATCTCGAGTTCGCCTGCTGGGACGAAGAGCTTCGCAAGGCCGCTCACGACCAGGGGTTCAGCCTGATTCCGCGGTGAGTGGGCGTTGCCGCCCCGGCGCCTGTCTACGCGGTCGCCGGATGCATTCCGAGGACGATCGCCAGGGTCTCCTCGACCTCGGCAAGCGTCTCGTGGCTCGCCTCGCCGATGCGGCGCAGGAGACGGCTGCGGGAGACGCTGCGAATCGCCCGCGGTATCGCGGCGGAATCGCCGTCGATGCCGGCCTCTGGGCCGAGCCGCGGACGCAGCGCCGAGTGCGGGAGCGAGCTGGAGAGGGGGACGACGACAACCAGCTCGTGCTCGGTGCCGGTGAGCAGCTCGTCAGCCGAGACGACTATCGCGGGCCGGTTCTTTCCCGGCTCGCCGCGGCGGGCCGCCTCGAGGGATACGAGCCAGATGTCTCCGCGGCGGGGCTCAGTCGAGGCCATCGCCAAGCGTCGCCTCCCAGAGGCCGGCCTCGGCGAGGGCCTTGGGATCCCCTACTTCGGCGCGCGTCGCTTCGCGCTCGGAGCGCAGCGCCTCGGCCCGCTCGGCGCGCAGGGCAAACTCGGTGAGCAGAGCAGAAAGCGAGACGCCGCGCTGACGAGCGCGGGCGGCGAGGAGGTCGCGAGTGTCGCGGGGGACCCGAATCGTGGCGGTGGCGGTCACTGGAAACAGATCATAGCGCCACTAACTGGCGATACGATATCGCTATGGCCTGGTGATCGCGGCTTGGAAGCCGGCGGCGCCGCGAACTTCGAGGGTGAGGGCGGCGTGGCCGCAGTTGGGGTAGGCGAGGCTTGCGGTTCCTTCGGGGCCGGTGGCGGCGTGGGCGACGACCCGGTTCCGTTCGGGGTCGCGGAGGATCAGGCGGAGGCCGGCGCCGGGAGCGGACTGGAGGGCGACGGAGACCTTGCCGTCAAGGGGGGTGCGGATGCGGCGGGTGACGGGTGAGCCGGCGGTCGGGGCGGCGCGCCAGGTCCGGGTGATCGGGCCGCTCCAGGGATGGGCAATGTCGGCGTGGATCTTGGCGAGGGCGGCGCTGGTCGGCTGCAGCAGCGAGGTGTACTGCCAGGAGACCCCGGCGGCGGGGCGGTTGAGGTCGGCGAAGGACTGAGCGAAGGCCTCCTCGGGGTCTTCCCAGTAGTGGGCACCCTGGTTGCCGGGGAAGAGGCGGTGGGCGCGGGTCAGCTGGCAGACGCGCTCGTAGGTCGCCCAGCGGATCGTGCCCGCCTCGAGCGCCGGCTGGGCGTCGGCGCTCTCGCTGTTGGCGACGTGGTGGCCGTACTCGTGGGCGATGGCGAAGGCGCGGGGGACACCGGCCACCGGGCGGTCGACGCCGGAGACGACCATCTTCGATTCGCTCGGCACGTAGCAGGCGACGACGCCGGCGCCGCAGGTCCGGTGGATTTCGGCCGGGGTGGCGACGTAGACGCTGAGGGTCGACATCTCCGGGCCGTGGTCGAGCGAGCGCAGCGTGCGAGCGACGGAGGCGATCGCGGCCGGGCCGTAGTGGGAGGAGGTGATCTGGAATTCGCCGCCGGCGCCGGCGAAGCGGCGCGAGGAGGCGCGGGCCATCGCCCGCAGCGCCCGGGCGTCGGGGCGCAGGCGCTGCCGGCCGTAGCCGAAGGCCGCCAGCCGGGGCGGGTGGAGGATCCGCGAGAGCGGCTCGCGGGTTGCCGCCGTGGCTGAACCCGCCTGGGCGGCGAGGGTCAGCCCCGCCGCGAGGAGGGCGAGCGCGCCGAGTGCTTGTCCACGCCTGAACACATGAGTCGCATCGGCCGCGACTCATGCGGGTGAGAGGACCGCTCGCCCGTCTGGACGAACGGTCCCCTCACTTTTGAGGAGGATGAACGGGTTCTTTCAGCTCACTTGAGGCGGATCAACCGGCTGGTGATCGTCGGCGCGCCGGAGGTCTGCGAGGTGCGGGCGAAGAGCCGCGCCTGCAGGCCTTCGCCTTCTTCGCGCGCCGCCGCCAGCTTGGCCAGCAGGTCGGCACTGAGCGGGACACGGACCACCGTGCGCTTGCCGCGGTGGACCGAGAAGGCGGCCTTGCGGGCGGTGCCCCCGGCGCGCAGCACCAGGGTGCCGACGCAACGGTTGGCGATCGTGCCCGAGCAGGCGATCTTCACCTGCGCCTTGCCCCGGCGGACCGGGGCCACCGGACGCACGAACCCGGCGCTCATCTTCCGCTTCAGGGCGAGTGAACGGCCCTTGCCTTTGCCGGATTTGCCGCGCGGGCCTTCTTTGCCCTGGGGCCCTTCTTTGCCTTCTTTGCCGGGCGAGCCGTCGTCGCCCCGTTCGCCCTTGTCGCCCTGGTGGCCCTGTTTGCCTTCGGGCCCTTCCGGGCCTTCGGGGCCGGTTTCGCCCTGCGGTCCTTCGGGGCCTTCAGGCCCTTCATGACCTTCTGGGCCTTCGGGTCCTTCATGGCCTTCTGGGCCTTCTGGGCCTTCCGGACCTTCGTGGCCTTCCGGACCTTCGGGCCCTTCCGCGCCTTCTTCCCCCTGCGGTCCTTCGGGGCCTTCGGGTCCTTCTTCCCCTTGCGGGCCTTCGGGTCCTTCGGGGCCTTCTTCGCCCTGCGGTCCTTCGGGGCCTTCAGGCCCTTCAGGCCCTTCTTTGCCTTCCGGACCTTCTTTGCCTTCCGGGCCTTCCGGCGGTTCGACGATCTCGATCGGCGCGTGCACCGTCTGGCCGTCGAGGGTCGCCGTGGCGTCGGCGGTAAGCAGCGCGGCGCCGGCGCCGAACATGCTCTGGGCACGCCCGCCGACGGTTTCGTCGCTGCCCGGCGAAACGCTGCCGCCGGTGGCGCCGAACGCCACCGCGGTGCCGTCCGGGAAGCCGCTGCCGGCGACCCTGCCGTTCGAGTCGTGGGTCAGGTCCGCGGTCAGCTGCGACTGGCCGAGTTCCTTGTAGACAATGGACGGGCTGGCGAGCAGTCGCAGCACCAGCCACGGCGAGGCGTCGATCGAGCCTTCGATTTCTTCTTCGGTCGTGTCGCAGCCCGGTTCGCCGGGGCCGGCGTTGCAGCCCCACCAGTTGTCCTGGGCTTCGAGCGGGCCGGCGCCTTCGTCGAGCGCGCCGGCGCCGTTGCCGGCGATGCGGTTGAAGTGGGCCTCCATCCGCGCCGCGAAGGCGTCTTCGCTGTAGTCGCCGAGGGCGAGCGCCGCTTCGGCGTTGCCGAGCAGCGTGTTGCCGTCGGCCTTGACCAGGAAGCCCTGGCTCACCGCGTACTGGGCGGCGAAGATGCCCTCCGAGTCGGGGAAGCCGGCGCCGCGGGCGTCGATCGTGTTGCCGTCGACCGTTGCCGCGTTGTCGAAGAGGCTCACCGCGTAGCGGCTGCCGAGCAGCGTGTTGCCGTCGATCTCGGCGCCGCCGCTTTCCTGCCCGTAGATGCCGCACTGGACGCCTTCGAGCGTGTTGCCGGTGACCGTGGTCTCCCCCGCTTCGAGCAGCAGGACGCCGCCCGCGCACCAGGTGTTGGGCGAGTATTCGATCTCGCGGATCTGGTTGCCGGCGACCGAGCCGCCCGCGCCCTGGCCGACCTGAACGCCGTTCTGGGCGATCGTCGTGGTCGCGCCGGCGCCTTCGATGTCGTTGTTGCTGACGTCGGCGCTGAGGCCGGCGCCGGTGACGACGATCGCGTTCTTCTGGAAGTCGGCGAAGCGGTTGCCGCGGACCAGCAGGTCGCGGCCTTCGCCGTCTTCGTTGGCGGCCAGCAGGCCGACGCCCGCCTGCACGCCGTCGAGCGGTTCGTTGCGGACGTGGACGACGGCGCTGTTGCGCAGGCTGCCGCCGGCGTTGTGGAAGGCGACGCCGACCAGGCGGTTGTTGGCGTTGCCCCGGCCGTCGCCGTCGATCGTCAGGTTGCGCAGCGCGACCGTCGCGCCGTGGACGTAGACGACCGGCTTGTTCGGCCCGCTGGTGGTGAACTTCGTCGCCAGCGAGGCGGGCGCCTTGACCGTCGTGTCGGCGGCCGAGTCGCCGAGCACGGTGAGCGGCTTGCCGATGTCGACCTGTTCTGTGTAGGTGCCGGCGCAGACGAGGATCGTCGAGCCGGGGGGCGCTTCTTCGACCGCGCCCTGGATCGTGCTCGAGTCCGGGTGTTCGCAGTCGGCGCCGCCCGGGCCGGGTCCGACCAGGTCGTCGTTGACCACGTAGCCGGAGCTGCCGACGTGCACGTTGAGGCTGACGGTCTGGTTGTCGACCGTGGTGCTGACGTGCGCGCCGCCCGGGCCGGGGCCGGCCGTGAGCGGGCTCGAGGCCTGGCCGGAGGCGGTCGATTTCGGCGTCGGGATCGAGCCGTAGTTGGTCGCGAACGCCGCCGTCACGCCGTCGGGGAACTGGGTCCCGGCGAGGGCGCCGTTCGAGTTGTGGGTGAGGTCGGCGGTGATCGTCGAGCTGCCGTTGGCGGGCACGCTCGCCGGGCTGGCGCCGATCCCCAGCACCAACCAGGGGTCGAAGTCAGCCGGGCCGGCGGCGCTGTCGCAGCCGGCGTGGTTGGGGCCCGCGTTGCAGCCCCACCAGTTGTTCTCGAAGTTGCCGGTCGTGCCGGTTGCCGAGACGAGCCCGGCGCCGTTGCCGACGATGCGGTTGAAGGAGGCGTTGACCGTGAGGCTGGCGCCGCCCGCCTCGCCGAGGTAGACGCCTTCGTCGAAGTTGCGGATCGTGTTGCCGGTCAGCTGGACGTCGTTGTCGGTTTCGCCGTAGCCGAAGGTGGTCGTGTCGAGCCAGGCGCCGACCGTGGTCCCCGAGGAGACCGTGGCGCCGCTGCCGTCGACTTCGTTGCCGGTGAAGACCGGCGTGACCGGCGAGCCCGAGGGGAACTTGCCGCCGAAGGCGCCGAGCCCGACCGCGCAGCCGCTGACCGTGTTGTCGTGGACCTGCGGCGCGATGTAGGGGACGAAGACCCAGATGCCGTAGCCGTCTTCCTTGCATTCGCTGACCGTGTTGCCGGCGATCTCGTCGGCGGAGCCGCCGCCGTCGCCGGCGTTGTCGGTGTGCAGGCCGCTGCTCGAGTCGGTGACCGTGTTGCCGGTCATCGTCACGCCGCGCGAGTGGTTGGAGGAGATCGCGTCGCTGGCGTCGCTGACCGTGTTGTCGGTCATCGAGCCGGCGCCGCCGTAGTTGAAGATCGCGATCGAGGCGGGGTCGGAGGTGACGTGTTCGACCGTGTCGTGGTCGAAGGCGAAGCTGCCGCCGGTCGAGGCGTAGATGCCGCGAAGGTAGATGTCGCGGACGGTCGTGTGGTTGACGTCAAGGTTGTTGAAGACCGGCCCGAGCGTGTGGTCGGTGACGATCCCGTTGCGGGCCTCGATCGTGCCGGTCCCGTTGATGTTCGGGTTGTCGCCGTCGATCAGCAGGTGTTCGATCGTCACGTCGCTGGACTGGACGAGGAAGACGTTGCTCGCTTCCGGGCAGAGGGAGCCGGCGCCGCAGGTCGGGCCGTCGAGCGCCGGGTAGACGACGCTTTCGTCGCCGTCACCGCGGATCGTCAGCTGCTTGTCGACCTTGACGTTTTCTTCGTATTCGCCACCGCAGACGAGGATCGTCGAGCCGGCCGGCATCTCCGCCACCGCTTCGCCGATCGTCGAGTAGTCGGCCGTGGCGCAGTGCGAGCCGGCCGGGCCCGAGCCGCTGGTGTCGTCGTTGACGGTTGCCGGGGAGGCGAAGCTCGAGGAGAGCGAGACGTCGTCGATCAGGAAGCCCTGGCCGGCGTTGGCGGCGTCTTTCGTCCCCGCCTCGCGGAAGAGCAGCTTGGAGACGCCGGGGACGACGTGGCCGTTGCCGTCCTGCTCGGGGTCGAAGCGGTAGTAGTCCTCCCAGGTGGTGCCGGTGATCGTCAGGGCCCCGTCGATGTAGATCTTCACCACGTCGTTGGCGGGACCGGGAACGAAGTCGATCGAGAAGCGGATCGTGTGGGCGCTGGCGCGGCTGAGCGTGGCCAGCTCGGTCTCGTTGAATTCGGCTTCGGTGCCGAGGGGACCGGGATCGGTGACGTCGTCGAAGAAGACGTGAATCCCGTCGGCCTGGTCCTCGAAGCGCAGGTAGCTGACCCGCGAGCCGTCGCCGGCGTCTGGGCTGACCGAGAGGCTGAGCCCGCTCTGGGCGGCGGCCTCGGTCGAGCCGATCTTGAAGCTCGCGTCGAAGTGCGTGCGCGGGCTCGACTCGCTCACCGGGGCGGAGAGCCCGGGGCTGAAGGTCTGATCGCCGAAGGAGCCGCTGGTGACCGCGTTGGAGATGCGCAGCGCCTTGCTGCCAAATCCGTAGCCCGAAGCGTTCGCGAAGCTGCCGACGCTCGCCACTTCGGAGTCGAAGGAGCCGGTCTTCGACCAGCCTTCCTGGCCGTCGATGTTGCCGAGGCCGTAGGACTCGAAGTCGATCGGCCCGAGCGAATCGGCGCCGGCGAGCGGCGCGAAGGCGCAGGCCGCAAGGGCCGCGACGCAGGCCGCGATCAGCGCGACCGCGATCCGGTAGCGGTTGCGAATGGACGAGTCCTCGTTCCTGCCGATTCCTGCCAGCACTGGGCGTCTCCCTTCGATGAACTGCACTGGTGCGCACCCAGGCGGCGGGGAGCCAATCCACCCGCCCGCGCCGGAGCGCTTCTAGTCGAGGCAAGGAACGCGGCGAGGGCGAAAGAACTTTTCGCTGCAAGATCCCGGTCGTACCCAATACTTGAAGTGGCGTGGTCGACCAATGCTCGTCGCGCGGCCGGTTCCCGCGCTTGCCACTAGCCTTCCACGGCGTGGACGACGACTGGCGACTTCGGGTGGACCTGCGCGATCCCGGACACGTCTCCGGCTTGATGGATCGGCTGGAGGCGCGCGAGCTCGAACACGACCTGAGCACCGCCTTCGCCGACCGCGTGATCGTCAGCCGCAACGGCACGACGGTCTTCCTGTACGCGGGCGCGAGGGAGCAGATCGACGCCGCGGCCCAGGTCGTGAAACGGCTCGGTGACAAGTATGGCTGGCGGCTGGACACCGAGCTGAGGCGCTGGCATCCGATCGCCGAGGAGTGGGAGGACCCGGATCAGCCGCTTCCCGAAAGCGAGGCCGCGCGAGCCGCCGAGCGCGCCGAGCTGATGGCAACCGAGCGCCGCGAAAGCGAAGAATCCGGCGAAGCGCAGTTCGAGGTCCGCATCGACCTCCCCTCCCGCCACGACTCGGTCGAGCTCGCCAAGCGCCTCGACAGCGAGGGCGTCCCCACGGTCCGCCGCTGGAAGTACGTCCTCGTCGGCGCCGCCGACGAGCAGAGCGCCAGAGCCCTGGCCGATCGCATCCGCGAAGAGGCGCCGCCCGGGAGCAAGGTCGCCGTCGAGGGAACCTGGCAAGAGGCCTACGACGAGCGCCCCCCAAACGCGTTCGCCGTCTTCGGCGGCCTCGGCGGCTGACGGCGGAGCAGGCGCCGACAGGGACCGAGCGCCCCCTGAACAGGCCCGCGGAATGCGCCCGGAGAGAATCGAACTCTCGACCTCCGGCTTGAAAGACCGGCGCTCTTTGGGGCTCGTTAAAACCCCGTTGACCACTGAGCTACGGGCGCTCTCTTGCCTGCCCCGGGAAGTATGCCGGTCTCAGAGCCCGAACGTCTTGGCGATGATGTTGCGCTGGATCTCGGAGGTGCCGCCGTAGATCGTCGAGACCAGGGAGGTGCGGACGAGGCGCTCCATGTCGTACTCGGAGGCGTAGCCGTAGCCGCCCATCATCTGCATTCCTTCGAGGGCGGCCTTCTTGGTGACCTCGGTGACGAAGAGCTTGACCATCGAGGCCTCGCGGGGCAGCATCCGGTCGGGGTCCTCGTCGGTCAGGGTCGCCACCCAGCGGGTCATCAGGCGGGCCGCCTCGATATCGGTCGCCATGTCGGCGATGCGGTGCTGGAGGGCCTGGAAGGAGCCGATCGGGCGACCGAACTGCTCGCGCTCCTTGACGTAGACGATCAGGTCGTCGAAGACGCGCTGGGCGATGCCGAGCATCGTCGCGGCGAGGATCAGGCGCTCGACGTTGAGGCCGGCCATCAGCTGGGTCCAGCCCTGGTCGACGCGGCCGAGGACTGCGTCGGCGGGCGCCTCGACGTCGGTCAGGTAGAGGTGGTTGGTGTCGCGGCCGCCCAACGTGTCGATCGGGACCACCTCGAGCCCCTCGGCCTCGCGCGGGATCCAGATCATCGTCATGCCCTCGTGCTTGTTGGCCGAGCGGGTTGTGCGGCAGACGATCAGGATGTGGTCGGAGATGTGGGCGTTGGAGCAGAAGACCTTCTGCCCGTTGAGCACCCAGCCGCCCTCGACGCTCTCGGCGAAGGTGGTGAGCGAGCCGACGTCGGAGCCGGCCTCGGGCTCGGTCATCGCGATCGCCTCGACCGCGCCGCCGGCGATCCCGCCGAGGATCTCCTCCTTCTGCGCCTCGGTGCCGAAGCGCTTGGTCGCGCCGGCGACGATCAGGGTGGTCGCGTAGCCGCCGATCGGGGCCAGGGCACGCGAGGTCTCCTCCATGAAGATGCAGGCGTCGAGCATCGTGCCGCCCGAGCCGCCGTACTCCTCGGGGATCGTCACTCCGAGCCAGCCGAGCTCGGCCATCTCCTTGTAGATCGTCGCGTTGTGGTGGTCGCGGTAGCCGTCGGTGAGGCGCTCGCGCTGGTCCTGCGTGCCGCACTCGTGGTCGCAGTAGCGCCGGATCGCGTCGACGAAGTCTTCCTGCTCATCGCTCAGGGAGAAGTCCACGACGCGGCAGCCTAACGCTCGGGCGACTCGGTCCGCTCGACGCCGGACGAGCGGCCGGAAGCCCAGGACGAGACTCGAACTCGTGACCCCTTCCTTACCATGGAAGTGCTCTACCAACTGAGCTACCTGGGCGGGCGCTGCCGGAGCCTAGGCTAGCTCAGCCCGGGCCCCGGCGTGGCTCCGATCTAGGAGAACTTCGAGGGTTCGACGCGGCAGTACTTGAATTCGAAGGCGAGCACCGTGTTGTTGGCCTGGGTCGCCGTGTGCTGGAGGCGGATCTGCATTGCCGTGGCGCCGTTCTTGTCGCCCTTCTTGAGCTTCTGGGCAATCTTGCGGAAGTAGCCTTCCTCTTCCTGGATGTACTTCAGCCACTTGCCGAGCGCGGCCTTTTCGCCCGGCGGCTGGGGCACCATCTTCAGCTTGGCGAGCGCCTTGTGCGTCGAGTTGGCGGCCTTGGTGAACTGGGTCGCGGCCAGCTTCAGCTTGCCGTGCGTGACCTTGGCTTTGACGCCCTTGAGGATGCGTTCGTTGGCCTTGACGTTGGTCTTGCAGATCGGTTCGACCTGTTCCTTGTAGGCGTCCCGTTCTTCGGACGTCGTCGCCTCGGCAAAAGGCGCGGCCAGCAGCATGACGACGAGTACGAACGCGCCGAGCGCGGCAAAGCTCTTCTTCCCCACCGGATTCCTTCCTCTAGATCCCATTCCCAGGCTTCTCATCTTCCCAAACACAGCCGGGTGCTTAACGGCTCGCCAGCATAGGGGATCGTTAAGCGCGTCCGGCGCGACGGAAACGGAGGGGGTGGGATTCGAACCCACGAGCGCCTTGCGACGCCAACAGTTTTCGAGACTGCCCCGTTCAACCACTCCGGCACCCCTCCGGGGAACGGCCAGGGCCTGATTCTACGAAGGGGAGGCCCCAAGGTGCCGGCGCATTCCTTCTCGGGATTCAAGAACCAGCCCGTGTGCGCCGATTCGGCAAGGGTGCAAAGCACCGAGCAGACCCCTCTTGGGCGGTTCTTCGACCGCCATCCGCTGCTGCTGCGCTCGCTGGCGGTCGCCGCGCTGCTCTGGGGCGCGGCCTACCTCGTCTGGCGGATCGGCTGGAGCGCCGAAGGGGCGAGCCCGGTCGCCTACGGGATGCTGCTGCTCACCGAGATCTACGGGCTCTGGGCGCTGGGCACGCTTGCCTGGTTCTCCTGGTCGCGGCGCACCGCGGTGCGGCCGGCGGCGACGCCGGGGCGCTCGGTCGACGTCTACGTCTGCACCTACGACGAGCCGACCGAGGTCGTCGCGGCGACGCTCGCCGGCTGCCGGGCGCTCACCTATCCGCACGCGACCTACCTGCTCGACGACGGGCGGCGGCCGGAGATGGAGAAGCTCGCCCGGCTGGCCGGCGCCGAGTACCTGACCCGGCCCGACAACTCGCACGCCAAGGCGGGCAACATCAACGCCGCGCTGGGGCGCACCGAGGGCGAGCTGGTGCTGATGCTCGACGCCGACCACGTGCCGATGCCCGACGCGCTCGACGCGATGGTCGGTTACTTCGACGACGAGCGCATGGGGCTGGTGCAGAGCCCGCACGACTTCTTCAACCACGACTCTGCCCAGCACTACTCCGTCGGCCGCCACGAGCAGTCGCTCTTCTACCGGGTGATCTGCCCCGGCAAGGACCGACACGGCGCCGCCTACTGGTGCGGCTCGGCGGCGCTGATCCACCGCGGCGCCCTGCTCGAGATCGGCGGAGTCGCGACCGAGACGATCGCCGAGGACTTCCACACGACGATCCGCATGCTGCGCAGCGGCTGGAAGACGCGCTACCACGACGAGGTTCTGGTCCAGGGCCTGGCGCCCCACGACCTCGACGGCTACCTGTTGCAGCGCGACCGTTGGGCGCGCGGCAACCTCGCCGTCTTCACCCTGCCCGAGTCCCCCCTGCGCGCCCGCGAGCTGCGACCGCTGCAGCGGCTCTCCTACTTCGCCAGCCTCGCCGCCTACCTGGCGCCGCCGATGCGCCTGCTGCTGCTGGCGACGCTGGGCCTGGTGATGTGGACGGGCGAGCTGCCGATGAAGATCAGCGTCCTCGCGCTCGGCGTCCTCTGGCTGCCGTACCTGACGCTCAACCTGAGCGCCGGCTCGGCGCTGGCGCGCGGCTACATGAGGATCGGCGAGACCGCCCACTACGAGCTGCTGACGATGGAGATCTACACGCGGGCCCTGCGCTGCATCGTCCGCCCGGGGCGCACCGCCTTCAAGGTGACGCCCAAGCAGGGGACCGGCGGTGGCGGGCTCGACTCGGTGCGCAAGCTGCACCTCGTCGTGCTCTGCGCGATCGTGCTCGGCGCCGGGACCGTGCTGCGCCTGCTCGACCTGGCCGGGATCGGGCCGCTGCCCGACCTGCCCGGCGTCGCCGCGGTGATCGTGCCGCTGCTCGGCCTGGTCGAGCTGCGGCGGGTGCTGCGCACGCTCTGGGCGGTGGGCCGGCGGCGGCAGCGGCGGCTCGTCTACCGCTTCGAGGGAGACGCGCCCGCCCATTGCTACTCGGAGGACGGCCACGTTGGCGGCCGCCTGATCGACGCCAGCGCCGCCGGCGTCGGCCTGGTCCTCGACGCGCCGCTCGAGCTCGGCGCCAAGCCGGCTGTCCTGCTCGAACTGCAGGACGCCGCCGGCAAGACCCACGACGTCGCCGCTCAGGTCGAGGTGCGCTCCTGCCGGGAAACCGAGGGCCGTCATCTGATCGGGGCGACGATCACCGAAATCGACCCGGTCTCCCGCATGCAGCTGATGGAGTGGTGCTACGTCGTCTGCAGCCACGAGCGCCTGCGCGGCGCGCGCCCGGCCGCCGCGCCGTCGCGTGAGCGCGAGGCGATCGTCCTGCCGCTGCCGTCGCCCGTTCCGGAACCGAAGACCCTGCCCGAGGTCGCCGTCGCCTGAACCCGGCGTAACGCGCTACGTCTGTATATGACGAAGAAAACGTTGCACCCGGCAGAGCGGCGCAGCGAATACCCTTGAGAAACTCACGGAGAGGTGTCCGAGCGGCTTAAGGAGCGCGACTGGAAATCGCGTGGGCGGGGTTAACCCGCCTCGTGGGTTCGAATCCCACCCTCTCCGCTCAGCGGCGCTGACGGCCTTCTCTTGGCGAAGAAGTTGCGTAGCAGCGCGGCGCACTCTGGCTCGAGCACGCCGCCCCGCACCTGGGGGCGGTGGTTGAGCGCCGGCTCGGAGAGGACGTCGAGGACGCTGCCGGCGGCGCCCGCCTTGGGGTCGGGGGCGCCGAAGACCACCGTGGGGATGCGGGCCAGGACGATCGCGCCGGCGCACATCGCGCAGGGCTCGAGGGTGACGTAGAGGGTCGTGCCGGGCAGGCGCCAGCCGCCGAGCGCCTCGGCGGCAGCGCGGATCGCGAGCGGCTCGGCGTGGGCGGTGGGGTCGGCGCGCAGCTCGCGCTCGTTGCCGGCGGCGCCCAGCACCTCATCGCCGCGCGCGACGATCGCCCCGATCGGCACGTCGCAATGGCCCTCGGCCTCGCGGGCGCGCTCGATCGCCAGCGCCATCATTCGCTCATCGAGCTCGATCCGCTCGTCATCGTCCATACATGGGGGAGTATGTGCGACTACAACTTCGCCGGCGGGCCGGTGTTAGGTGATGGCTCGATCGATTGCAGGGAATCCGCGCGCACAGAAGCAAGATGAACCGACGCCTTTCGACCGCCTGCGCGACCCTGCTCGCAACCTTTGTCGTGGCGAGCGCGCCCGCCGCCGCCGTGCCTTCCAGCCCGCGGACCCACCAGGCCCCCGACCCGATCGCCACCGCCTCGGTGCTGCCGGCCGAAACCGACGAAATCCCCAACGACCCGGGGCCGATCACCGGAACGCCCGGGCCACCGGGTGGTTGGGTGTCGAAGCAGTGGAACTTCCTCCCCTGGGAAGGCCCGGCGACCCCGCTCCTGCCCCGCTCGCCGGGGGGAATCGACGCGCCCGGGGCCTGGGCCAACCTCGCCGCCGCCGGACGGCCGGGAGCGCAGGGCGTGACGGTCGCGGTGCTCGACACCGGGATCGCATACCGCGCCAAGGGGACGCGGTTCCGGCGCAGCCCCGACTTCACCGCGGGCCAGTTCGTCCCCGGCTACGACTTCGTCGATCACGACTCCCTGCCGCTCGACGAAAACGGCCACGGCACCCACGTCGCCGGCACGATCGCCGAGAAGACGAACAACGGGATCGGGCTCACGGGCCTCGCCTACCGGGCGAAGCTGATGCCGGTGCGGGTGCTCGACGAGCACGGGCGCGGCCGGGCAAGCGACATCGCCAAGGGGATCCGCTTCGCCGTCGCCCACGGCGCCGACGTGATCAACATGAGCTTCAACTTCGGCTGCGAACGCAGCGTGCCGGGCGTTGACGAAGCGCTGCGCCAGGCCTACCGCGACGGCGTGATCGCCGTTGCCTCGGTCGGCAACCTGGGCTCGGAGGGATGCGTGGCGCCGCCCGCCACCGGGCCGCACGTGATCGGCGTCGGCGGCAGCACCGAGGGCGGCTGCGTCGGCGATTACTCGCTGCCCGGCAAGGGCGTCGACGTACTCGCGCCCGGCGGCGGCAGGCCGATTGCCGGCTGCCCCTCGGTATCGGCGGACCCGATCTACCAGGTCACCTTCCAGGAAGGCAAGCCGCGCAGCTTCGGCGAGCCCGCCGACTACGCGGGGACCTCGATGGCCGCCGCGCACGTCTCCGGCGTCGCGGCGATGATCCTAGCCAGCGGCACGCTGAATCCGAAGGCGAAGAAAAAGGGACTGGTCGCCGCGGTCACCAAGCGCCTGCGCCAGACCGCCCGCGACCTCGGCCAGCCGGCGACACGCGAGGGCGCCGGCCTGATCGACGCCGCCGCGGCGACCGCGCCCGCGGCGGTCTCTAGGTCGTCCGGACGATGATTACCGAGCAGGGCGCGTGGTGAGAGACGTTGTTGGGGACGCTGCCGAGCAGGAAGCGGCGGGCGCCGGTCATCCCCTTGTTGCCGACCACGATCAGGTCGGCGTCGGTTTCTTCGGCGACGTTGAGGATCGCCTCGGCCGGCTCGCCCTCGACCGGATGAGTCTGCGCCTCGACCCCCTCCTTGCGCGCTGAGGCGGCCGCCGCGTCGAGCACCAGGTTGACGTCCTCGCGCGGGCCGATCTCGTACTGGACGTCGGACGGCGCGCCTTCCTTCTCTTCCTCGACCCGCCGTTTGGGGATCGGTTCGTAGGCGCTGACGACGCTCAGCCGGGCGCCGGCGAGCTTGGCCAGGTCGATCGCCTGGCGCACCGCCTCAGCAGCCGTATCCGACCCGTCGGTGCCAACCACGATGCGAGAGAACACGCCGCCTCCTTGCTTCGGTCGCCGAACGCGGCCGATACTAACGCGCCCTGTGGGCGTGAACGGGCAGGTTGCGGAAGCCGTCGCCGAGGATTTCTTCCGGCGTCGTCGCCAGGCGGTAGAGCGCGATCGCCATCGAGGCGACGAGGCACGCGATCAGGACCGCCATTCCCACCTTCCAGAGGCTCGGCATTAGGCTGATCTCATCATGGAGAAGGTCGCTGACGGGGTCTGGCTGCTGCGCGGGGACATCGGCAAGAAGATGAGCGTCTACTTTCTCGAGGACGGCGACGGGGTGGTCCAGTTCGACGCCGGGACCAAGACGATGGTGAAAGAGGCACGGGCGGCCGCGGAGCGGCTCGGGGGCCTGAAGCGGATCGTGCTCGGACACGCGCATCCCGACCACCGCGGCACGGCCCCCTCGCTCGGCGCTCCGGTCCACTGCCACCCGGACGAGGTCGCCTACGCCGAAAACCCCGACTGGCGCTGGGACTACCTCGACCTCGTTCAGCTGCCCGCGCTGCCTCGCCTGATCTTCCCGCTGCTGCTGCGGCGCTGGGACGGCGGCGCCGTGAAGGTCGACGGCACGGTCGAGGAGGGCGATGAGGTGGCCGGCTTCCGCGTGATCCACTTCCCCGGGCACGCGCCGGGCCTGATCGGGCTCTGGCGGGAGAGCGACCGGCTGGCGCTGGTCAGCGACGTCGTCTACCTGCTCGACTCGACCAAGCTCGGCAAGCCGCTGCCCGCGGGCGAGGCGAGCGTGCCCCACCCGGCCTGGGGCTGGGACCACGCCAAGGCGAAGGAGTCGGTGCGCAAGCTCGCCGCGCTCGAACCGGCGACCGTCTGCACCGGCCACGAGCCGCCGCTGCGCGGCGAGAACCTGCGCGCGACGCTGGAGCGGGCGGCCGAGAAGTACTGAGGCGAGCGGCGCTCGCCGCGCCCGCTGCCATAGTTTCCGCCCCTGATGATCGGGACCTACGCCTCGGCGGCGCTGATCTGCGCCGCCTCGCTGCTGGTGGGACGCGCGATCGTCCGCCTCGCCGGCAGCGGGGACGGGCCGCGGGCCTGGCTGGCCCCGGCGGCCGGCTTCGGCGCGCTGCTGACCGTCAGCGGCTTCCTCGCCCGCGCCCCCGGCCACGCGACGACGGCCACCCTGGGCGTCGTGCTGCTGGTCGCGGTCGCCGCCGTGCTGCTCTGGCGGCGCGAGGGGAGCGGCGAGCTGCTGCGCGAGGGCCTGCCGGTGGCGCTGGCGGTCGCGCTCGTGCTCTCGATCCCATTCGCGGTGAGCGGTCGCTGGGGCCTGCTCGGGGTCGGGTTCAACAACGACCTCGGCCTGCACCTGGCCTGGGCGGAGTGGCTGCGCAGCGGCCTCGGTCCGGCGCCGGAAGCCGGCTACCCGCTGGGGCCGCACGCGCTCGCCGACGCCGTCGCCGCCTTCCCGGGGATCGGCCTCGGGCAGGCGTTCGTCGGCCAGATCCTGGCGATCCCGATCCTCACCGCGCTGACCGCGATCGTGGCGCTGCGCGAGCTCGGGCCAGGGCGGCGGCTGCTCGCCGCGGCGCTCGTCGCGATCTCCTACCTCGGCGCCTCCTACTTCGCCCAGGGCGCCTTCAAGGAGCTCGACGAGGCGCTCTTCGTCCTCGCCTTCGCGCTCTTCCTCCACGAAACCGAGCGGCGGCGGGCTGCGGGGGAGCCGCCGGTTCCGGCCTCGGGGGCGGCGCGTGCGCTCTGGGTGCTCGTGCCGCTCGCCCTGGTGACCGGCATCTTCTTCTCCTACAGCTTCGCCGGCCTCGCCTGGCCGGTGGCGATCGCCGCGCTCTGGGGCATCGCGACCCCGCCGGTGCGCCGCGCGTTCGCGCCGCGGGCGCTGCTCGGCACCCTGCGCCGGCCGGCGACGCTGCTCGCGATCGCCGTACTGGGCGCGCTCGCGATCCTCACCGTCGTCGGCCCGTTCGCCTTCATCCACGGCTTCGACCGGGTGGCGGGGACGAGCACCTACGGCCCGGTCTCGCCGCTCGAGGCGCTCGGCGTCTGGCCCTCCTCCAACTACCGGCTGGCGGCGCCCGGCGGCGCCCACCTCACCGGCCTCGCCACGGCGATCGCGGCGCTCGCGATTCTGCTCGGCGCGATCTGGTGGCTGCGCCGCCGCGAGCTCGCCGTGCCGATCGCCCTCACCGGGTGCACGGTCCTCTACCTCGCCTCGCTGGGGAGCAGCGGCGAGTACTCGCAGGCCAAGGCCCTGGTGATCGCCGCCCCGCTGGCGATGCTGATCGCGATCCGGCCGCTGCTGGTCGAGCTCGGCCGTCGCACGTCCACGGGGCTGCGGGTCGCTTGGGGGGTGCTGGGGGTGGCCTTCGTGGCGGGGGCGGTGTACTCGAGCCTGCTGGTGCTGCGCGATGCGCCGGTGGGGCCGCCGGGACATGGGGCCGAGCTGGAGGCGTTCATGCCGATCGTGCGCGGCGAACCGGTGCTCTACGCCGGACAGGACCGTTACGCCGCCTACGAGCTGATGGGCGCCAACACGCACGTGCCGCTGGTCGAGTTCCCCGACTCGGAGGTCTCGCCCAACCCGGAAAAGCCGTTCGACACCGGCGACGCCTACAGCCCGATCGACTTCGACTCCTTCTCGCACGCCACGCTCGAACGCTTCCCCTACGTGATCACCGGCCGGGCGGCCTGGAACAGCCAGGCGCCACGGGGCTTCAAGCGGGTCGCCTCCACCCCCTCCTACATCCTCTGGAAGCGGGTCTCCTCACCGCCGGAGAATCGCCACGTCCTGCTCGAGGGGACCGAACCGGCCGCGTATGCCAACTGCGCGGCACCCGAGCTGCGCATCCTCACCTCGAACCCCGGCCGCGCCTCGCTCTTCCCCGGCGCCGTGGTCGGCGGCAAGGGGCGCTGGAGCCCGGGGGCGGTGCTCGCCACCGGAGACAGCGCTTCGCAGTCGCTGCGCCTGCCGGCCGGCCGCTGGCGCCTCTCGCTGCAGTACTTCTCCCCCTTCGGCCTGACCCTCTCGGCGCCGGGCCTGCACCAAGCCCTGCCGGCGGCGCTCGACGGCCAGCGCCCGAACACGATCAGCCTCGCCAACGAGGGCCAGTTCTGGCCCGCGGGCGAGATCGTCAGCCACGGCGGCGCGGTCCACTTCACGATCTCGGCCGCCGCCCCAACCACGCTGCAGCGCCTCAGCGGCTACGCCGGCAAGGCAGACGTCGGAGGGCTGGCCGCGGTCCGGGCCCGCCCGCACCGCATCGTGCCGCTGGCCAGGGCCTGCGGTCACTGGCTGGACTGGTACGAAGCCGAAGAAGCGCCGTAGCTAGGAGGCGGCCTTGGCGGCCAGGCGCTCCGGAGTAGGACGCACCACATCCCAAACCAGGCCCAGCTTCTCCAGCGAGTCGATCACCAGGGCCGAGATGTCGATCTGCCAGCGGCCGAGGCCGTGGGTGGCCGAGGTCGGGAAGGCGTGGTGGTTGTTGTGCCACGCCTCGCCGAAGGTCGGGATCGCGATCAGGGCGAGGTTGCGCGACTCGTCGGCGGTCTCGTAGTCGCGGTTGCCGAAGACGTGGCAGAGCGAGTTGATGCTGTAGGTGAAGTGGTGCAGGACGAAGACGCGCACCAAGCCGCCCCAGAGCAGGCCGGTCAGCGCGGCGAAGACGGTGCCGCCGATCACCCAGCCGAGCGCGAAGGGCAGAAGCAGGCCGCCGATCGCCCAGAGCAGGAACGTGCGGTCGACCCAGTTGATCGTCGGGTCCTTGATCAGGTCCGGCGCGAAGCGCTCCTTGTTGCCGCGCTGGGTGTGGATGAAGAGCCAGCCCATGTGGGCGTGGAAGAGGCCGCGCAGGGCGCCGCTGAGGCCGTGGCCGTGGTCGACGTGGGGGCTGTGCGGGTCGCCCTCTTCGTCGGAGAACGCGTGGTGCTTGCGGTGGTCGGCGACCCAGGAGATCACCGGGCCCTCGATCGCCGCCGAGCCGAGGATGGCAAGCAGGCCGTGCAGCCAGGTCTTCGCCTTGAAGCTGCGATGGGTGAGGTGGCGGTGGAAGCCGACGGTGATCCCGATCCCGGTCAGGAAGTACATGCCGCAGAAGAGGAAGACGTCGCTCCAGTGCAGCGCCTTGCCCCACACCTGCCAGCCGGCGAGGCCGAGCGCGACGAAGGGGATCAGCGTCACCAGGCCGGTGATGATCCGGTCGCGAGTCTCGTTGGCGACCGGCTGGATATCGGATGGGAGCGGTCCCGGGCCTGCCATGAGGAGCGGGGATCATACGGACTCGGGTTGCAAGAAAAAGTAAAGCCGCTCGATTGCCGCACCGCTGCCGCCTGTAAGGTGCGCGGCAGATGGCCTTCGCCAGCACCGCCCCACTGCGCCGCGAGATCGAAGCGCGCATCCCGGAGAGGCCGTTCACGGTCGAGTTCTGGGACGGCACGCGACTGCCCGCGAGCAATGGCGGCGGGCCGACCTTCCACGTTCGCTCGCCCCGCGCCGCGGCCCACGCGCTGCGGGCGCCGGGGCAGCTGGGCCTCGGCCGCGCCTACGTCAGCGGCGAGATCGAGGTCGACGACATCGACGCGGTGATCGAGCTGCTCGACGCCTGGCAGCCGCCAGCGCTGGAGGGCGGCGACCGGGCGAAGCTGCTGCTCGCCGCGGTGCGCGCCGCCGGCCTCACGCGGCCGCCCCGCCGGCCCGCCGCCGAGCTGCGGCCGAGCGGCCACCGCCACAGCAAGGAGCGCGACGCCGAGGCGGTGCGCCACCACTACGACGTCTCCAACGAGTTCTTCTCGCTCTTCCTCGACGAATCGATGACCTACAGCTGCGCCGTCTGGCGCGAAGGCGCCGAGACCCTGGAGGAGGCCCAGGAGGCGAAGCTCGAGATGGTCGCCCGCAAGCTCGCCCTGAAGGAGGGCGACCGGGTGCTCGACGTCGGCTGCGGCTGGGGCAGCTTCCCGCTCTGGGCCGCGACCAAACACGGGGCGAGCGTGGTCGGCATCACCCTCTCCCCTCCCCAGGCCGAGCGCGCCCGCCAGCGGGCCGAGGCCGCCGGGGTCGGCGACCGGGTCGAGATCCGGGTGATGGACTACCGCGACCTGGCGGCGAGCGGCGAGCGCTTCGACGCGATCGCCAGCATCGGCATGGTCGAGCACGTCGGCGAGGTGCAGATCGACGAGTACGCCCGCGCCCTGGCCGGCCTGCTCACCCCCGAGGGACGGCTGCTCAACCACGGCATCGCCCGCCTGCGCCACACCGACCCGGACGCCGGGCCCTTCTCCGAGCGCTACGTCTTCCCCGATGCCGAACCGCTGCACCTCTCGCGCGTGCTGGTCGCGCTCGAGCGGGCCGGCTTCATCACCCGCCACGTCGAGGAGCTCGGCGCCGACTACGCCGAGACATTGCGCCACTGGGCGCGGCGGCTTGACGAGAACCTCGAGCAGGCGCTGCGGCTCGCCGGGCCGGAACGCGTCCGGGTCTGGCGCCTCTACCTGCGGATGGCGCGGCGCGGCTTCGAGACCGGCTTCCTCTCGATCTACCAAGCCCGCTGCTCGCTGACCTGAGGGCGTCGGTGGAGGGCGGCTCCCACGCGCGCTGGCTCGACGTGGTCGCCGATCCGGTTCGCCTGCAGATCCTCCGCACGCTCGCGCGGGACGGCGACGCGAGTGCCTCGGAGCTCGCCGACAGCGGCCCGGCCAGCTACCAGACCCTGCGCCGCCACCTCGAGGCGCTCGAAGCCGAGAGCGTGATCGAGTCCCGGCCGGGAGTCAGCGACGGGCACACGGCCGGGCGGCCCGCGGTTCGCTTCCGCTTAACCCCCGCCGTGCGCAAGAGCGTCAGCGCGGTTCTCGGCTGAGGGGCGGCCGGGCAGGATCCGGTCGAGCCAGCGCGGGCACCACCAGCAGCGCTCGTCCAGCCAGATCATCAGCGCCGGGACGACGATCAGGCGCACGATGAAGGCGTCGATGAAGATGCCAACCGCCTGGGCGACGGCGAAGTCGCGGACGGTGATCACGTCGACCAACGAGAAGGCGAGGAAGACGGTGATCATGATGATCGCCGCCCCCGTGACGACCGGCCCGGTGCGATCGAGGCCCCTGGTCACCGCTTCGCGGGTCGACCCGGTCCGCAGGTATTCCTCGCGGATGCGAGCGAAGATGAAGACCTCGTAGTCGATCGCCAGGCCGAACATGACGATGATGATCGCCGGCAGGATCGTCGCTTCGACGTAGCCCGGGCCGCCGATCGCGGAGTTGTCGACGAGTAGCGAGAGCACGCCGAAGCTGGCGCTCACGGTGAGCAGGTTGATGATCGCGGCGAGGATCGGGATCGTCAACGAGCGCAGCAGTGGGACGAGCACGATCAGGCTGATCAGCGAGAGCACGATCCGCATCAGCGGAGCGTCGTGGCGAAGCTCCTGGTTGATGTCGATGTTCGTCGAGGCGACGCCGCCGACCACCACTTCCATGCCGGTCCGGCGCGCCAATCCCGCCGCGTCCCCTTCGATCCGTTTGACCGTGTCGCGAGCCGCGGCGCTGTTCCCCTGGTCGCGGGGAATGACCAGCAGGCGAGCGTCGCCGCCGCCCCGGTCGATGTCGATCAGCGAGCCGAGCTGGGCGCGCTGCCCGGACGGCGACCCGTCGAGGCTGGCAAGGATGAAGTAGGCGGAGTCGAAGAGGCCGGGGGAGCTGCCCTGAATCTGCTCGAGGGGGGATTCTCCGCCCCCGCGCAGGCCCCGTTCCATACGGCGCAGCGCGTTGGGCAACCGGCCCGCCCGCGCCGCGCTTTCGCTCAGCCCCGACGTGAGCCGACTGGTTCCGGATTCGAGCAGGCCAAGGCCGCCCGAGAGGCGCTGAGCGCCGCCGGTGAGCTTGCGCATCGCGGGCGAGAGCCGCTGTCCGCTCTGCGAGAGCGCGGCGACCCCGTTGGAGACCTGCCGGCTCGCTCCGGCCAGGCGGCGGAGACCGCGGTCGAGGCGCCGCGAGCTGCGAGCCAGCTTGCCGATGCCCTGACTTGCCTTTTCGCCGTTGCGGTCGAGTCGCCCGGCGAGGTAGAGGCCGACGCCGAGCTCGCTTTCGGCGCCTTCGATGCCCGCGGCGACCCCCGAAAAGGACGGATCGCTCGTTTCGCCCGCCGCGCGACCGTCGCCCTCGAGCAGACCGCCGGCTTCTTCCACGGCCGCCAAGGCTGCCGCGTATTCCGGGTCGGACCTGCCCGCGCTCATGCCGCGCAGGGCGGCGAGCGCCGCCGAGAGGCGCTCTTCGGCGCCGCTCAACGGTTCGCGCAGCTTGTCGAGTTCCGCTTCGCCGGAGCGCATCGCGTTCTTGATCAGGCGGGCGCTGCCCCGAAGTTCGCCGGTTTCTTCCTGCGCCCGACCGAGCCCGTCGCTGAGGCGGCCCAGCCCGTCGCTCGCGACGCCGGTCTTGCGCGCCACCTCGTCGCTCCCTTCTCCGGCCCGGCCGAGCCCCCGCGCGAGCTTGGTCGAGCCGCTGCTGGTCTGGGCCAGACCGCCCGCCAGGCCGCTCGCGGCGCCGTTGGTGGTGGCGATTCCGGATCCCAGTTCGCTGCTCCCGGCCGCCGCCCGGCGCAACCCGTCGACGGTCTTGGCGGAGCCGCCGGCGGCCCGCGCGAGGCCCGATTGGAGCCTTTCCAGGCCTTTTTCCTGCGCGACCAGCTGGGCTTCGATGTGCCCCGCCCTGCGACTCATCCGGGCGACGCTGCTCAGCCCGTCCATCGAGGCCACCCCTGGGTCGCCTTCGACCTTGCGCTGAAAGGCCGCGATCGCGCTGAGGCGGGAGCTCGAGGTGACCGGGCTGCCGCGGCCGTTGACGACGACTTCGGTCGGAGCCGCCCAGCCGGGTCCCAGGGCGTCTTCCAGCTCTTCCTGCTGCTGGCGACCGGGATCCCCGGCCGGCAGCATCGCGATGCTGCCGACGCTGGATTCGAGGTTGAAGGCCAGGCTCGCGAGGACGACCAGTGCGACGACGATCGCGCCGACCGCTCCGGGCCGCCGGCTGATCCGCCTCGACCAGCGCAGGCGCGCGCCCCCCGCCGGGCCGCGACTCGGAAACGACCAGCGCTCGAGGCTCGCTCCCAGCAGCTTGAGCACCGCGGGCACGACGCACACGGCCGAGATCATGCTCAACGTCGTGGCGACGATCAGGGCCACCGCGACGGCCTCGACCAGCACGGTCGACAGCACGATCAGGGCGAGGGTCATCGCGAGGAGCATGGCGCTGGCCGCGGGAACGATCGAGCGGGCGGCGGCGATCACCGTCGCTTCCACTGCGGACTCGGGGTCGTTGCCCTTGGCTCGCTCTTCGCGGAAGCGGGAGACGACCAGCAGGGAGTAGTCGACGCCGAGCGCGAGGCCCATCATCCCGATCAGCCCGACCACGAGGAAGTCGAAGTGGACCGCGCCGTCGAGCAGGACCACGACCCCCCGGGTGGCGGCGACGACGCAGCCTCCGGCGACGAGCGGCACGAGCGCCGCGATGACCGAGCGGAAGACGAAGAGCAGGACCAAGAGCAGGACCGGCACGGCGACCAGGTCGCCGATCGTCGAGGTCGTGACGGCGGCGTTCTGGATCGATTCGACGAGCACCGGCTGCCCGGCCAGGCTGACGCGCACGGGACCGCGCACGGTGGCGTCGATCCGGCGCTGGATCGGCGGCAGCAGGCCTGAGAGCCGATCGTCTTCGCCGCCGCGCACGCGGACAAGCAGGGCCCCAACCCCCGGCCGGGGGCTGAGCCCCTCGACCCGGGCCGAGCCGCTCACCCAGGGCGACATCACCAGCGAGTGCGGCATGGCGCCCAGGCGGGCCGCGAGGGCGCGACCCTGCCGTTCGACTTCGTCGGGAGGCCCCTGCAGGAGGACGGTGACCCCGTAGTAGGTGCCGAACTGGCGCACCGCGATTTCGTGGGCCCGCGCCGTCTGGGTCCCCTTGATGAAGAGGGCGTGGGTGCCGAGCTGGTGCTCGACGTCCCTGCCGATGAAGGCGAGCAGGCCGACCACGACCGCCCACACCACCACGACCAGGCGAGCGTGCCGCGTCGCCAGCCTGGCCACGGCGCCGATCGTCGCGCGATATCGCCCGTTCACTGCCGGCGCCCCGGGCAGGCGCCCCTAAGTGCGATCGGGTCGCGGAAGGCTCGCAGGCGTCCGTCCTGCGCCCTGGCCTTGACCCTGGCGTCGAGGCCGCGACGGGCTCGCCCACACGATCCGCGGCGCAGGGAGACGACTCCCGAGTCGCCGCCCAGCCGCATCGTGAACGTCGACAGGGGCATGTCGGGCAGGCCGGAGAGAATCGAGACGTAGCGTCCGCCGTGGACCCTGACCGACCGGTTCCTGAGATCGATCCGCATGCCGGCGCCGGCGAGCTCGATCCACATGTCGGGTTGGCCTTCGCCCTGAGGCTGTGCCATGTAGACCCCACCGCGCATCCGCTGGCCGAGGAGCGGCGTGCGGGCGAGGGCGGAGCCAACTCGCGAGCCGGACGGACAGGTGCCGCGAACGGCCGCAAGACGGGAGCAGAGCTCCTTCAGCTTGCCCGTGCCGAGCTTCAGCTGGGGCGGCAGGACGAGCCTCATCGCGCGCAGGTTGGCGTTCCCCCTGGGCAACCTGCTCGTCACTCGCAGGACCGGTCCGCCCCGCGAGCCCCGTTTTCCGACCAGCGCGAGGCCGATCTGGGGTCGGAAGCCGAGGCGGTGGCACCCGCTCAGGTGGAGCGGGCTGCTCGCGGTCGCCACGGCGCCGCCCTGCGATTCGAACGAGGCCGTGGCGTCCCCGGGCGAGCAGGAGGTCGGGTTGTGCAGGAAGCCGGGGCGGTCCATGTCCAGCTCGATGCTCTGAAAACGGAACTCCGCCCCGCTGACCCGTTCGGGAAGGTCGCTTGTCGTGACCGTCATCTTGCCGTTGTGCCGGTTCACGACCAGCGGCGAGCGGCTCGTGATCGTGCCCAGGTTCAGCGGTCCGACCTTGCCGCCGAAGCGGGTCAAGATCGAAAACGGAGCGCCGCGGTAGGGGCCGGCGAAGTACACGTCCCCGCCGAGCGTGGCCGGACTCGATCCCGAGCCGACGGTCGCCGTGGCGCTGCCGATCCGACTCTCGGCCGGGCATTCGTCCACGCTTGCCGCGGCGCTCGGACAGGGCGTCACGGCGCCGAGCTTGGCGTCGATGCCCGCCGGCAGGACGCTCGAGGACGCGCGCAGGAGCTGTTCCCCGGGACGGCGCCGGATGACGGTCGAGATCGTGGTCGGGGCGCCGGCCCGCGGGTTCGAGTCGGTGACCAGCAGCTGCGGTGAGAAGGACGGCGGCGCGCAGCTGGCGCCGCGGACAGCTGCCCCAACCGCGACCGAGGCCGACGAGCCGATGGCCGGTCCGCCACCATACGGCGTGACGGTGGCGTCGGCCCTGGCGCGGCCGCAGCTCAACGGCGTGGCGAAGAGGGCGTTCGGTCCACCGTCGAAGTCGAATCCGATGCGCTGGACCGGCACCCGCGGCAAACCTTCCATCACGGTCGCGATCCGGCCGGTCGCCGGGTCGACCCGCATCGCACTGGCGAGCTTGAGGGTGAAGCCAGGACCGGGGATCACGAGGAAGGAGCGAGTCTGTTCGCCGGGCCGTTCTTCGCCCATGTAGATCTTCCCGGCGAGCGGTTCGCCAAGCGCACCCGAGACGAATTCGGCGGTGCCGATCTGCGATGAGGCCGGGCACTCGACCGGAGCGTCGTCGTGCTGCCCGAACTGCGCGTCCGTGCAGGCGACGAGCCCCTTCGCCCCTCCCGGCGAGATCGTCACGCCGCTGGGGAGCTTGATCGCCGCGCTGCTCGCCGCCGCCGGCCCCCGTTCGCTGCCTTCCGCTTCGTCGGGCATGTTCAGGGCGAGGCTGAGGCCGGTGGGCGAATCCGCGGCCGGTTCGCTCATCGCGACGCTCAGCCGCGGTTCGAAGGAGAGGTCTTCGCAGCCGGTCAGCGAGGCGCCGGTGTCGGCATCGGCGCTCGTCCACGGGGCGTCTTCGGCCCAGGTCCGCATGCGGAGGTGAAAGAGGACCGGGCCGCATTCGGTCGGCGCCGTGAGGAAGGGCCGGCGGGGGATCGAGGTGCCTTCCTGGTGATCGGCCGGAACCCCCCAGAGTTCAAATTCCCCCGAGCTGACCGTTCCCTGCGGCAGTTCGTAGCCGACCAGCGTGATCCCGAAGTCATCGGGCCGGATCCGCGCGGTGAGCGGCAAGCTCAGCGAGGGCCGCGAGCCGAGCGCGAGGACTTCGCCCGGCAGCGGCGCGATCTGGAAGAGGGGAAGGTGGAGCGTTCCGCCGCCGGAGACCGCGATCTCGATCCGCCCGACCTGCGAGCTCGCCGGACATTCCGCTTCGCTTTCGTAGACCGGACGCGGGCACCGCGGAACGGCGTCCGGATTGCCGGCCAGGCCCGGCGGCAGTTCGATTTCCATGTCCCTCACCGAAGCTTCTTCTTCTTCGGCCAGGGCAAAGCCGATGCGCAGCAGGTCGGGATGGGCCCCGGCAAGGCTCTCGGGCTGGCCTTCGGCGTCGAGCATTTCGACCGTGACGCTGGGACCGGCCGAATCGGCGGCAACGCGGGCCACCGGCGCGACCAGAAGGCAGGCTGACGAGAGCGCCAGCAGCACCAGTGCCCTGCGTCCATCGAGAATCAAGCATCCCCCTGCAGAACCCGGGCTATCCGTTTCAGGGCCCTCTAGCCCGAGAGCGACCACGCAGGCTATGGATGGACCGGCGCGCGGGCAAGGGTTTTTGCCAAAGATGTGAATAAAGGCGCTAGGCGGGGAATCCGCTTGCGACGGACTCGAGCGCGTAGTCGGCGCCGGCCTCCCGCAACTGCTCGACCGAGTAGCTGCCGGTGGCGACGCCAGCGACGGCGATGCCGGCACCGTGGCCGGCGGCGACGTCGCGCGGGGTGTCGCCGACCGCGAGGCAGGCGCCGTCGAAGAGCGAGCCGCCGGAGACGAGGCCGCCGCGGCGCAGGGCGGCCTCGGTCACCTCGGTGCGGTCGGCGGAATCCGAGCCGTAGCCGCCGTAGGAGAAGAAGCGGTTGAGCCGCGCGCGGGCCAGCTTGATGTGGGCGGCCGCCTCGACGTTGCCGGTGACCAGGCCGAGCAGGACGCCCGCTTCGACCAGGCGCGGCAGCAGCTCCTCGATCCCTGGCATCACCCGGTAGCCGGGCGACTCGGCGACCGCGTCGGGGAGGTGCTTGAGGTAGCAGCCGATCGCTTTCGAGCGCTCTTCGGGAGTGCCCTCGCGACCGATCGCCTCGCGGAAGACGATCTTGACGATCTCGGGGTCGGTCATCCCGGCGTCGGTGTGCTCGGCGACGTCGGCCTCGACCCCGTGCAGCTCCTCGAATGCCCGCTGCCAGGCGACGCCGCCGGCGCCTCCGGTGACAAGCAGGGTCCCGTCGATGTCGAAGAGGACAGCGCGCATCGCGCCGTGCTCACTCACCGAGCAGCTCCTGTTGGGAGAGCCAGTAGAGCAGGCCGAGCGCGGGCAGGACGAGCACCGCGGCGACCAGGAAGACGACGACCACGGTGGCCAGGGTGGCGGGTGGGGCGGCGGCTTCGCCGATCGTCAGCGAGGTCGGCAGCAGATAGGGGAACTGGGCGACGCCCCAGCCCCAGACCACGGCGATCACGGCGCCCGCGGCGAGCGGGCGCAGGAGGCGGGAGCGGGCCGGGTCGGGGCGGCGCGCGGTGGCCAGCAGGACGACAAGCACTCCGAGCCCGCAGAGCGCCGAGGCGATGACCAGGGGCAGCCCCTGGTGGACGAGGCGGTCGAAGACGTAGTGCGTTTCGGCGTGCAGCTCGACCAGTCCGAAGGCGGCGACGACTCCGGCGACCGCGGCCGCGGCCAGGGCCCGGCGGGCGAAGTAGCGCTGCAGCTCGGCCTCGCCGGAGCGGCGCGCGTCGCCGATCAGGAGCACCGCGGCGAGGTAAGCGCTGCTGGCAACGAAGAGCACGCCGGTGAGCAGGGGCAGGGGATGGAGCCAGCTGGAGAACACGGGGCCGTCGCCCGCGGCCGGGACGTTGCCGGCGGCGATCGCGCCGACCACCGTGCCCATGAAGAAAGGCGTCAGCAGCGAGGAGACCGCAAAGGTGGCGCCGGCGGCACGGCGCCCGGAAAGCCCCTCGATCGACTTGCGGAAGGCGAAACCCGAGCCTCGCAGGACGATGCCAAGCGCGGCCAACGAGATCGGCACGTAGAGCGTCGTCATCACGGCGCTGAAGGCGGGTGGGAAGGCGGTCCAGAGGACGACGAGCACGAAGATCAGCCAGACGTGGTTGGCCTCCCAGACCGGAGTCAGCGAGCGCTGGATCAGGGCCCGAGGCCGCTCCCCCCGCTGCGCCCCACCGGCGACCAGGTCCCAGAACCCACCGCCAAAATCGGCCCCCCCGAACAGCGCGTAAGCGGTCGCCCCCACCCAAAGCACCACCGCACACACGTCAGCGCGAGTCATGACTCGCCGCCGACGGGACGATTTGTCAAGCCATCCTTGACATTTCGGCCCGTCGGCCCCGGGGTCGCCGGGGCGTATGGGACGTCGGCGTCGGGGTCGGCGCCGCCTTCGCGCCAGCGGCGCGACATCGCGCGGAGGATGAGGATCGCGATCGTGCCAATCGTGCCGTAGAGGGCGAGGACCAGGGCGAAGCTGAACCAGATTCCATGGGCCGGGGTGACCGCTTCGGCGGTGCGCATGTAGCCCTGCACGATCCAGGGCTGGCGGCCGACCTCGGTGACGATCCAGCCGCACCAGAGCGAGAGCACCGCGGCGCCGCCGGAGATCGCCACGGCGCGCAGGAACCAGGGGGTGCGGGGCAGCTCGCGGCGGCGCCACCAGACGAAGAGCACCCAGAGGCCGAGGGCGATCATCAGGCTGCAGATCCCGATCATCGTGTCGAAGGCGAGGTGCAGCAGGGTGTTGGCCGGGGGGCGGTTCCGCGGCGGGATCGAGTTGAGGCCGGTGACCTTGGTGTCGGCGCTGAAGCCGACCAGGAAGGAGTCGAGGTCGGGGATCGGAATCGCCGCCTTGACCCCGCTCGAGGTGCAGATCCCGCCGACGTACTCGGTCTGGTGGGTGCCCGTCTTGTCGATGCACTCCATGCCGGCGAACTTGGCCGGCTGGTTTTCGGCCACAGCCCGGGCCGCGGTGTCGCCGACGATGAACTGGAGGGGAGCCGCGACGAGGCCGATGACCAGACCGATCGTCAGGCCCAGCCGGTGCAGGCGGTCGCGCCGGCCTTTCAGCATCCCGGCGGCGTAGATCGAGGCGACGAGGAAGCCGACGACGATGTAGGCGGCGAGGATCATGTGCGGCACCTCGTAACCGGTCGCCGGGTTGAAGAGCACCTTGACCGGGTCGGTGTCGACGATCTTCCCGGCCGGGTCGAGGGTGAAGCCCTGCGGCTGGTTCATCCAGGCGTTGGCGGCGACCACCGCGAAGGCGCCGCCGATCCCGGTGATCACCATCGGCACCCCCGACCAGAAGTGCGCCCAACCGGAGAGCCGCTTCCATCCGTAGATGTAGATCGCCAGGAAGATCGCCTCGATGAAGAAGAAGATGCCCTCGATCGCGAAGGCGATCCCGAAGGCCGCCCCGAAGCGGTCCATGAAGCGCGGCCAGAGCAGGCCGAACTCGAAGCTGAGCACGGTGCCGGTGACCGCGCCGACCGCGAAGGTGACCGCCATCGCCTTCGACCAGCGCCGGGCCAGCTCCATCGCGTCGGAGTCGCCGCGCTTCAGCCCCAGGTAGTTGGCGATCAGGATCGTCGCGGGCAGGGCGACGCCGAGGCAGGAGAGGACGATGTGGAAGCCGAGCGTGAAGGCCATCTGCTCGCGCGCCGCGAGCAGATTCGATGCCGACGCCGCCAGGGGGAGCGGGTCGAGCGCGAGCATGTGGGCGACCCTACTCCCCGCGGCGGGCGCTTCGGTAGCGCCGGATCAACGCGTTGGTCGAGCTGTCGTGGCGCAGCTTCGGCTCCTGGGCGGCCTCGAGCTCGGGGATGATCGCGACGGCGAGCGCCTTGCCCAGCTCGACCCCCCACTGGTCGAAGGAGTCGATTCCCCAGATCGCCCCCTGGGTGAAGACGCTGTGCTCGTAGAGGGCGACCAGCGTTCCCAGCGTGTGCGGGTCGAGACGCTCGGCGAGGATCGTGTTGGACGGCCGGTTACCCTCCATCACCCGGTGGGGCACGATCTCCTCCGGCGTGCCCTCGGCCCGAACCTGCTCGGGCGTCTTGCCGAAGGCGAGCGCCTCGCTTTGGGCGAAGACGTTCGACATCAAGAGGTCGTGGTGGCGGCCGAGCGGGTTGTTGGAGTGGAAGAAGCCGATGAAGTCGCAGGGGATCAGCCGCGTGCCCTGGTGGATCAGCTGGTAGAAGCTGTGCTGGCCGTTGGTCCCCGGCTCGCCCCAGAAGATCGCCCCGGTGTCGTAGTCGACCTGGGCGCCCTCCAGCGTCACGTGCTTGCCGTTGGACTCCATCGTCAGCTGCTGCAGGTAGGCGGGGAAGCGGTGCAGGTACTGGTCGTAGGGGAAGACCCCGCAGGTCTGGGCGCCGAAGAAGTCCCCGTACCAGACCGACAAGAGGCCGATCAGCATCGGCAGGTTCTCCGCCGCCGGCGCTTCGCGGAAGTGCTCGTCCATCGCGTGGAAGCCGGCCAGCATCTCCTCGAAGCGAGCCGGGCCGATCGCCAGCATGGTCGAGAGCCCGATCGCCGAGTCCATCGAGTAGCGGCCGCCGACCCACTCCCAGAAGCCGAACATGTTGTCCGTGTCGATGCCGAACTTGGCGACCTCCTCGGCGTTGGTGGAGACGGCGACGAAGTGCTTGGCGACGGCTGCCTCATCCCCCCCGAGGCCGGCCAGCGACCACTCGCGCGCCGTGTGCGCGTTGGTCATCGTCTCCAGCGTGGTGAAGGTCTTCGAGGAGACCACGAAGAGCGTCTCGGCGGGGTCGAGGTCGCGGGTCGCCTCGGCGAAGTCGGTGCCGTCGACGTTCGAGATAAAGCGGAAGTTCGTCTCGCGGCGCGAGTAGTGGCGCAGGGCCTCGTAGGCCATCACCGGGCCGAGGTCCGAGCCGCCGATGCCGACGTTGATCACGTTGCGGATCGGCTTGCCCGTGTGCCCGGTCCACTCGCCCGAGCGCACCCGCTCGGCGAAGGCGCTCATCCGGTCGAGCGTCTCGTGCACCTGCTTGACCACGTCGACCCCGTCGACGATCAACGAGCGGCCGCGCGGCATGCGCAGCGCGACGTGCAGCACGGCGCGGTCCTCGGAGACGTTGATGTGCTCGCCGGAGAACATCGCTTCGCGCCGCTCCTCGACCCCGCGCTCCTTGGCCAGCGCACCGAGCAGCAGCAGGGTCTCTTCGTCGATCCGGTTCTTGGAGAAGTCGAGGTGCAGGCCGGCGCCGTTCGCCACCAGCCGCTCGCGGCGCCGCGGATCGGCGGCGAAGAGATCGCGCAGGTGCGCGTCCTTGATCTCGGCGTAGTGCTTCTCCAGCGCGCCCCAGGCGGGCGTCTGGCGCAAGGTCGGCCCGTCGCTCACCCGGCCAGCGCCCCGCGCTTGGACTCGATCGAGCCCATCAGGTCTTCCCAGGACTTGACGAAGGCGGCCTTGCCCTCCTCCTGGAGGCGCTCGGCAAGGGCGTCGACGTCGATCCCTGACTCTTCGAACCTGGTCAGGGCCTCCTCGCACTCGCCGCCGTCGGCCGGCATCAGGGCCCCCACCTCGCCGTGGTCGGCGAAGGCGTGCAGGGTCGGCTCGGGCATCGTGTTGACGGTGAAGGGCGAAGCGAAGCCCTCGATGTAGAGCACGTCGGAGGCGTTCGGGTCCTTGGTCCCGGTGCTCGCCCAGAGCAGCCGCTGGGGACGGGCGCCTTCGTTCATCAGCCGCTGCACGCGACGGGAGCCAAGCAGCTCGCGGTAGGCGGCGTAGGCGCGGAGGCCGACCGCCAGCCCGAGGCGGTTGCGCAGCTCGTCGGGCACTTCGCCGGCGACCGCGACGTCCCAGCGCGACATGAAGATCGAGGCGACCGAGGCGACGTCGGGGTCGAGCCCGGCCTCGATCCGGCGTTCGATCCCCTTCATGTAGGCGTCGGCGGCGGCCAGATGGTGCTCGCGCGAGAAGAGCAGGGTGACGTTGACCGGGATGCCGGCGAAGATCGTCTCCTCGATCGCCGGCAGGCCGGCCGGGGTGCCGGGGATCTTGATGAAGAGGTTGTCGCGCTCGGCGCGGCCGTGCAGCTGCGCCGCCTGCTCGATCGTCGCCGTGGTGTCGTCGGCGAGCTTCGGCGAGACCTCGAGCGAGCAGTAGCCGTCGACCCCGGCGGTGCGCTCGTGCACGCCGGCGAAGAGGTCGGTGGCGTCGCGCAGGTCGGCGAGGGCCAGCTCGAAGAAGATCGCCTCGGCGCCTTCGACCTGCTCGCCTGCCTCGGCGATGTGCTTGTCGTAGGTGTCGCTGCCGGAGATCGCCTTGTCGAAGATCGTCGGGTTGGAGGTGAGGCCGGTGACCGAGAGCTCCTCGATGTAGCCGCGCAGCGTTCCGTCTTCGAGCATCGTGCGGGTGATGTTGTCGAGCCAGAGGCTCTGTCCCTCGGCGTGCAACTTCGCTGTGGGCTTCATGCGAGCAGCTCCTTTGCGACCTCGGCCACCCGATCGGGGGTGAAGCCGAACTTGGTTTGGACGTCTTTCAGCGGCGCCGAGGTGCCGAAGGTGTGCATCCCGATCGTGACGCCAGCCGATCCAACGTAGCGATCCCAGCCGATCGTCGACGCCTCCTCGACCGAGACCCGGGCGCCGATCGCCGGCGGCAGCACTTCCTCGCGGTAGGCCTCGTCCTGGCGGTCGAAGAGCTCGCAGCAGGGCATGCTGACAACGCGCGAGCGAGTGCCTTCGGCGGTCAGCTCCTCGTGGGCGGCGAGGGCGAGCGCCACCTCGCTGCCGGTGGCGATCAGGATGACCTCCGGGTCGCCGCCCTCGGCGTCGGCGAGCACGTAGCCGCCGCGGCGCAGGCCCGCGGCCGGGGCGTACCTCGAGCGGTCGAGCACCGGCACGTTCTGGCGGGTGAGGACGAGGGCGACCGGCTGGTGGGCGCGGTCGAGGGCGACGCGCCAGGCCTCGGCGACCTCGTTGGCGTCGGCGGGGCGGATCACGTCGAGGCCGGGGATCGCCCGCAGCGAGGCGAGCTGCTCGACCGGCTGGTGGGTCGGCCCGTCCTCGCCGAGGCCGATCGAGTCGTGGGTGAAGACGTGGAGGACGGGCAGCTCCATCAGGGCCGAGAGCCGGATCGCCGGGCGGGCGTAGTCGGAGAAGGTGAGGTAGGTCGACCAGAGCGGTCGCAGCTTGGAGAGCGAGAGGCCGTTGGAGATCGCCGCCGCCTCGTGCTCGCGGATACCGAAGTGCAGCTGGCGACCGTCGTAGGCACCGGGCTCGAAGTCGACGGCGCCGTCGAAGGAGAGCCGCACCGAGGTCGAGTCGGTGAGGTCGGCGGAGCCGGCCAGCAGCCAGGGCAGGCGCTCGCCGATCGCGTTCTCGACCTGCTGGGAGGCCTTGCGCGTCGCGATCCCCTTCTCGTCGGGCTCGAAGCTCGGGATCGCGGCGTCCCAGCCCGCCGGCAGCTCGCGCCTCTGCTGGGCCTCGATCTCAGCCGCGAGCTCGGGGTTGTCCGCGGCGTAGGCGGCGAGCCGCCGCTCCCAGGCGACCCGCGCTTCGGCTCCTCGCCTGCCGATCCCCTCGGCGAAGCGCTCGCGCACGCCGTCGGGGACGAGGAACTGGGCGTCTTCGGGCCAGCCGTAGGCGCGCTTGGTCTCGCGCACCTCCTCGGTGCCGAGCGGCTCGCCGTGGGCCGCCGAGGTGTCCTGCTTGTGCGGCGAGCCGTAGCCGATGTGGGAGTCGACGATCAAGAGGGTCGGCCGGCCCTCCTCCCCCCTGAACTCCTCGAAGGCGGTGGCGATCAGCTCGGTGTCGTTGGCGTCGCCGACCCGGGTGACGTTCCAGCCGTAGCCCATGAAGCGGGCGGCGACGTCGTCCTCGTAGGCGAGCTTGGTTTTGCCGTCGATCGTGATCTGGTTGTTGTCGTAGACCCAGCAGAGGTTGTCGAGCTTCAGGTGGCCGGCGATCGAGGCCGCTTCGTTGGAGACGCCCTCCATCAGGCAGCCGTCGCCGGCGATCGCGTAGACGTCGAAGCCGAAGAGGTCCTCGCCGTAGCGGGCGGCCTGCCACTTGCCGGCGATCGCCATCCCAACCGAGGTGGCGATGCCCTGGCCGAGCGGCCCGGTTGTCGTCTCGACGCCCGAGGTCCAGCGGTACTCGGGGTGGCCGGGGGCGCGCGAGTCGAGCTGGCGGAAGCGCTCGATGTCCTCGAGGCTGACCGAGGGCTGGCCGACGACCTCGTAGTCGGGGTCGACCGCCTTCACCCCGGCCAGGTGCAGCAGCGCGTAGAGCAGCATCGAGGCGTGCCCGGCGGAGAGCACGAAGCGGTCGCGGCCGGGCCAGATCGGGTCCTCGGGGTCGAAGCGCAGGAAGCGCTGCCAGAGCGTGTAGGCCAGCGGCGCCAGCGCCATCGGCGTCCCGGGGTGCCCCGAGTTGGCCTTCTGGATCGCGTCGATCGAGAGGGTGCGAATCGTGTTGATCGCCAGCTGGTCGATGTCGCGGTCGCTCACTGGGTCGATCCTAGGGCTGAGCCGATTCCGGTAGGGGTTCCACTTAACTTTTTCGGTGGGGAGTCACCGGGCTGACGCCTCGAGCTCACGACGAAAAAGTACAAGACGTTCCACCCCTACCGGAATCGGCTCAAGTCGAGTTCGACTCGGATGATCGTGGCCCCCGTTGTGTCGCTGGCTCTCATCTGACCGCATGAGCTTCTCAGGGTTCGATGCGGGTGACCGTGCCGTCGTTGTTGCTTGTCACCCAGACCGCTTTTGCGCCGACCGCTACGGCGCCGGGGTCGAGAGGGACGCCGATCGGTTCGCCGGTGGGTTCGCCGTCCAGAACGCTAAGCCGGGAAATGGTGGCGTCGGCGGTGCTTGCCACCCAGACCGTGTCGGTTCCGGCGTCGATGCCGCCGGGGCGGGCGCCGACGGGGATGGGAGCTCCGACGACGGTCCGCAGCGATGGGTCCACGCGGGTCACGGTGCCGGATCGGCTGTTGGCGACCCAGACGGTGCCGCCACCGACGGTGATCCCGGCCGGGCCGCGGCCGACGCGGATCGGCGGGCCGGTGGTTTCGGTGGCCGGGTCGATGCGACGGACGACCCCGGCCGAGGCGCTGCTCACCCAGATCGCGCCGGCGCCCGCCACGAGTCGCAGCGGCGATGCGTGCGGAGCGAGGTCCCGGGCAGCGACGTCGTTCGTCGCGGCATCAATCGCGCTGACCCCGCGGCCATCCTCGTCGGCAACCCAGAGCCGCCCGGCGGTGAAGGCGACTGCGCCCGGGTGGCCGCCAAGCGCGACGCGCGCGGTCACGCGCCCGTCGGAGTCGGTTCGCAGGACCTGTCCGGTGCGGGGATTCGAGACCCAGACCGAGCCGGCGCCGATCGCAACGCCCGAGACGCCCTTGCCCAGTCGCCGCCTGAAAATTGTCTCGCGAGTTTCGGCGTTGACCGCGGAAAGGGTGCCGTCGCGGGCGCTCGTCACCCAAACCTTTCGCGGACCGACCGCGAGGCGCAGTGGCGGGCGGCCGACCGAAAGCGGTTCGGAGACCGAGACCCCGTCGCCGCTCACCAAGCCGAACACGACAGCAACGACGGCGATCAGGATGCCGACGGCGGCGGTGCCCGCCAGAAACCAGAGGAGGAAGGCGATACCGATCGGGCGCCGCCAGCGGCTCAATCCCACGCCCCGCTCGTCGTCGTTCTCGGCGAGCGGCGTCGTCGCCGCATCGGGGCGCTCGCTCAGAACCCTGGTCGGCGCCGGCGCCGAGCCCTCGCACTTGCGGGCCGCCTCGATCAGCTCGGTGGTGCTGCGGTAGCGACGAGCGGGGTCGGGCGCCACGGCTCGCTCGATCGCGGCGTCCACGCCGCGTGGCAGCTGCGGCTCGGCCTCGGCATCCGCGCGGGCAAAGGGCGCGACGCCGGTCAGCGACTCGTAGAGCACGCAGCCGAGCGCGTAGACGTCGGCGGCGGGCCCGACGCTGTCCCCCCGCCACTGCTCGGGCGCCATGTACTCAACCGTGCCGACGATCGAGGCGCCGGAACGGGAGTCCGTCTCGGCGTAAGCCTTGGCGAGCCCGAAGTCGGAGAGGAAGGCGCGGTCGCCTTCGATCAGGATGTTGTGCGGCTTGACGTCGCGGTGGACGATGCCCGCCGCGTGGGCGGCGTCGAGCGCCTCGGCCACCTGGGCGAGCAGGTCGATCGCACGGGCGGGCTCCAGCGGTCCCTCGCGGTCGATCAGCCCGCGCAGGTCGCCGCCCTCGATGAGGCGCATCGCGACGATCAGCTCGCCGTCCTCCTCGCGCGCGTCGTAGACGGGGACGACGGCCGGGTGGTCGAGCCGCGCCGCGAGCCGCGACTCGCGCAGGAAGCGGCGGCGGAAGCTCTCGTCGCCGGCGTGCTCGCGGGCGATCACCTTGAGCGCCACCGGCCGCTCGAGCGCCACCTGCGTCGCCCGGTAGACGACGCCCATCCCGCCGCGCGCGATCAGCGACTCGATCCGGTAGCCGGCGAGGGTGGAGCCGATCGCGGGGTCCGCCACACCGCGGTGTATATCGGTGCAAAACGACGAAGGACCCCCTCCGTGTCGGAGGAGGCCCTTCGCGCTGGAGCCGGGGGGAGTCCGTGCGGAGCCCCCCGAGAGAACCGGATGGGCTCAGCGCCGCACCGGCTGCCAGGTGATCACCGGACCGATCGCGGTCGCCGAGCCGCCTTCGGTCGGGTCGAAGCCTTCGGCCAGATTCGTCAGGCGCCGGTTGACGACGCCAATCGCCGAGAGCGACTCCTCTTCTTCGGCGGCGATGAAGGCGGCGACGCTGCGACCGTCCGAGGAGAAGACCGCGTTGGTCTTCGACCCGTCGGGCAGTTCGGTCAGCTTGCGGGCGCGGCCGGAGCCGATCCGCTTCACCCAGAGACCACGGTCGCGACGGAAGAGCAGGCCGTGCCCGTTGGAGGCAACGTCTTCGACGAAGGCCGAGCCCGCGCCGCGAACCAGCGGCCGCAGGTGAGCGCCGTTCTCGTGCATCGTGTAGACGTCGGCGTAGGCGTCCGGCCCTTCGCCGCTCTGACCGCGGCTGAAGACGATGTTCTCGTTGGCGAAGTAGTGCGGCGCGAACTCGTCGAGCCCCGGCGTGTTCGTCAACCGGCGCAGCTTGATGCCGGCCGGGCGGATCGAGAAGAGGTCGTCGCTGGTGCCACCGCCGGCCTCCGCGAAGCTGCGCACGAAGACGATCATGCAACCGTCATCGGAGAAGGAGGCTTCGTGCTCGTCGGCCGTCGTCGAGGTGAGGGCATGCGCGTCTCCCCCGCTCGCACGAACCGTGAAGAGATCGCGTGCGGCGCCGGAGGCAGAACGGCGCTCGAAGAGCACGATGCGGCCGTTGGGCGAGAAGACCGGCCTTTCGTCGAGCTGCGGCCCGCTTGTCAGCATCCGCTCACCGGAGCCGTCGGCGCGGACCGAGTAGATGTCGCCACCCCGAGAGAAGACGATCGTCCGGCCGTCGCTCGAGAAGTCCGGCTGGCTGTCGCCGGGGTTTTCCGTCAGCTGGTTGAGGCGGCCTTCCTTGGCGGCGTAGAGGCCTCCTTTGACGACGCCTTCTTCTTCGCTGACGCGAGAGAAGACAACCGCGCCGGCACGCGGGGCGCTGGCCGAAGCGGCAGCCGGCGCGGTGAGCGCCAACAGAACCAGAATTGCGGTGAAGGTGATTCGCTTGAACATCGGACTCCCCTTTCGGGTCGGTTTGCGTTGCGCAACCGATGCTCCGATGTCAAGCCGTCCGCGAAAACGACGTCCGCGTCACCCATCGGGCCACGTTTGACCCGGTTCGGGTCAGTCGCGATCGAGGCCCAGCTCAATGACGCGCGCGGCGATCAGACGGGGACGGTCACGGCCGGCATCACCAGGAATAGCCAGCTTCACCGCGAGCGAGTCGAGGCGGCGCTGGGCGGTGCGCTCGCTTATGTGGAGAGCTTCGGCGATCTCGGCGCGGGTGGCGGGACGACCGGCGAAGGCGCCCTCGCTTCGATAGGGGGCAACCAGGGCTGTAGCGGTTGCTCGCTCCTCTTCGTTGAGAGTGACGGCACCGCCCGGAGCCGCCACGGTCCCCCCAGCCCGGCCCGGGACCGGGTCGGAGACTTCGAGGCGGTGGCCGCCTGCGATCAGCGTGTCGCCGTCGCGCAGCCGCCGCGGCCGGTCGAGCGGCTCGCCGTTGAGGGCGGTGCCGTTGCGGCTGTCGAGGTCGGTCGCCATCAGAGCCCCACCGCGGTTTTCGATCTCGAGGTGGTTCCAGGAGACCGCCTCGTCGTCGAGGTGGACGTCCGCCTCGGGGTCGCGCCCCACAACGGTGCGCCCCGGCGCCAGCGCCACCGAGTGCGGCGCCCCACCCTCGTCGTTAACCCAGATCCGCGCCTCCATCTCGCGCCGAGCATAGATCGCCTCGGGTGTAACGCGCTGTGAACGACATAGGTCCGTTACGCGTTACGCCGCCAGCACCGGCGGGCAGCGCCGCCGAGGTGTAACGCGCTACGGATGCGATTGCGCCGTAAAACGTTGCACCGCCGCGGAGGTAGAGTGCGGCGCCGTGTCTAGCGACGGGGAGAAGCGGCTGGCCGCGGAGGCGGCGGCGGAGCTGGTTGAGGACGGGATGACCGTCGGGCTGGGAACGGGATCGACCGTCGCTCACCTGTTGCCGGCGATCGCGGCGCGGGGGCTCAGCGGAATTCGCTGCGTTGCCACTTCGGTTGCGACCGAGGAGCAGGCGCGCTCGCTCGGCATCCCGGTCGAGGAGTTCAGCGAGCTGCGCCGCCTCGACATCGCGATCGACGGCACCGACCAGGTGACGCCCGACGGTTGGCTGATCAAGGGGGGTGGGGCCGCCCACCTGCGCGAGAAGATCGTCGCTGCGGCGGCCGAGCGCTTCGTCGTGATCGCCGACTCGAGCAAGCCGGTCGAGGCGCTGAGCGCCCCGGTGCCGCTGGAGCTCTTCGCCTTCGGTCTCGCGTCGACCCTGGAGCGGCTCGGCCCGGACGTCGTCCCGCGCGACGTGCCGCCCAGCCCCGACGGCGGCGCAATCGCCGACTTCCGCGGTGAGATCGGCGACCCGGCGGCGCTCGCCGCCCGGCTCGAGGCCGACCCCGGCCTCGCCGCCCACGGCCTCTTCGGGCCGGATATGGTGAGCGCGGTGCTGGTGGGGGCCGGAGGCGCCGTCGAACGCTTGACGCTGTCCTAAACGAGAAGGAGACCCCCAAGATGAGTGACTTCACCGCGCTGTCGATCGGCGGCCGCATCGCGACACCGAGCGATCCCGATTGGGACCAGGCACGAGCCGCCTGGAACCTGATCGCCGACCAGCAGCCGGAGGCCGTCGTCTTCGCCGAGAGCGCCGAGGACGTTGCCGCGACGGTCCGATTCGCCGCCGACAACGACATGCGGGTCTCCGGCCAGGGGACCGGCCACGGCGCCGCCGCGCTGGCGCCGCTGGAGGGCGCGATCCTGCTCAAGACCGAGCGCATGCGGGACATTGAAATCGACCCCGAGGCGCAGACGGCCCGGGTCGAGGCCGGCGTCCTGGTCGCCGAGCTGAGCGAGGCCGCCGGCGCCCGCGGGCTGAGCTCGATGCCCGGCTCCTCGCCCGACGTCGGCGTCACCGGCTTCACCCTCGGTGGCGGCCTCTCCTGGCTCGGCCGGCGCCACGGCTTCGCCTGCAACCGGGTGCGAGCGATCGAGCTGGTCAGCGCCGCGGGCGAGGCGAAGACGATCGACGCCGAGAGCGATCCCGACCTGTTCTGGGCGCTGCGCGGCGGCGGGGGCGGCTACGCGATCGTCACCGCCCTGCACCTCAACCTGTTGCCGATCGCCGAGATCTACGCCGGCGCGCTCGTCTTCCCGGCCGAGCTCGGCGCCGACGCGGTGCGCGCCTACCGCGAGTGGGCGGCCGGCGTCTCCGAGGACGTCACCTCGGTGGTCCGCTTCATCACGCCGCCGCCGATCCCCGACGTGCCCGAGCCGATCCGCGGCCGGCCGCTGCTGACCATCGACGGCGCCTGCATCGGCAGCCAGGAGGAGGGCGAGGCGATCGTCGCGCCGCTGCGCGAGCTGGGAGAGACGATCATCGACACCTGGGCCCAGATCCCGGCAGCCGGCCTCTGCCGCATCCACATGGACCCCGAGAACCCGGTGCCGGGGATCGGCGAGGGACTGACGATCCGCGAGCTGCCCGACGAGGCGATCGGGGCCTTCGCGAGCGTCGCCGGCCCCGGCTCGGGCTCGCCGATGCTGATGAGCGAGCTGCGTCAGCTGGGTGGGGCGCTCGGTCGCCCCGACCCGAACGGCGGCGCCCTCACCCACCTCGAGGCCGAGTGGGTGATGTACAGCGTCGGCATGCCGATGACGCCCGAGCTGGGCGAGGCGATCCCCGCCCACCTGAGGAAGATCGAGGAGACGATGGCACCCTGGGCCGGCCGGGGCTCCTACTTCAACTTCACCGAACGCCCCTGCGACGTCGACGCGATCCTCCCCCCTGACGTCTGCGCCCGCCTCGCCGAGGTCAAGCGCCGCTACGACCCCGAGGGCCGGATCGTCGCCAACCACGCCGTGTCGCTGGAGACGGCTTAAGCGACCTGGGCAGAGCCGTAGTGGTACTTTTTACCCACTATGGCATTCGTCGTCCCAACCAAGCAGGACCGCTTCGAGGTTCGAGAGTCGCGCAACACGGCGAAAGGACCACGGAGCCAGACGCTGGTCTCCTTTCGAGAGCTGACCGATGAGGTCATCGAGAAGGCCAGGCAGAAGGCCGCCAAACCGCCGACCGCCGAGGAACTGCGGCGAGCGGCACGACGCGCCGGGGCACCGGTGGCCCGCCCACCCGTCGAGCAGTCGGCGCGGGAATTGATCGCGGAGCTGGCCAGGGGGAATCGGCTCGATCCCACCCTCCGCAAAATCCTCGGCGAACTGCTCGAGCGAGGCTACCGCGAGCGCGAGGAACCTTCACCGGCGAACGAGGCCGCCAGGTCGGTGGCGATCTGGATGGCGGCAACGCCGGAGGAGAGGGGAAAGGCACTTGTCGACTTGCTCCTGCTCGCCGATGCGCTGCCCTCGGGCGGGCGCAGGGGGAAGCCCCTCAGGTTCCCGAGGCTTGACGAGAGAAGTCGATGAACACTCCACAACCGCCAAGACTCGACCAAGAGCCGTCGCTCCCAGACAAGGTCGTCGCAATCCACGAAGCACTCGCCGACGCCAAGATCCCCCACGCTCTCGGTGGTGCTTTGGCCCTCGCCTACTACGCCGAGCCGCGGGCGACGATCGACATCGACCTCAACGTCTTCGCGCCGACCGGCCGCTGGCGGGAAGTCGTTGACGAGCTCGAGGCGATCGGCGTCGACTCCAGTTGCCTGGATCCCGTCGACCTGGAACGGGACGGCCAGTGTCGGCTCTGGTGGGGCGACAACGCCGTCGACCTCTTCTTCGCTTACGCGCCGATCCACGAGGCGATGAGCAAGGCGACGCGGCGGGTGCCGTTCGCCGGGATCACGGTGCCGATTCTCGGGCCCGAGCACCTGGTCGTCTGCAAGGCGATGTTCGACCGCCGCAAGGACTGGCTCGATATCGAGCAGATGCTGCTCGGCACCGACGGACTAGACGTCGCCGACGCCGAGGGCTGGCTGACCCAAATGGTCGGCGAGGACGATCCGCGCCTTCAGCGCCTTCGAGAGCTCACGTCCCAAGCGCCGAGCTGAGAGTCAGCGCCAGCCCCGGCCCGGTCAGGTCGGCGTCGGCGGACAGGAGGCGACGGCCGGTGCGGGCGGCGATCGCCGCGTAGGAGGCGTCGTAGAAGGTGAGGCCGTGCCGCAGCGCCAACTCGGCCGCCGTCCCATGGTCCTCCGGGAGCAACTCGAGCGGGTCGCCGCAGATCTCGAGCAGCAGGCCAAGCGCCGCGGCGATCTTCTCGGCCGGCCAGCCGGAGTGGAGCGTGAGCACGTTGCCAACCTCGTGCGCGGCGAGGGAGGTGGTTCGCATCGCGAGGCGGCCGACCGCATCGCGGGCGAGCTCGCCGTCGGGCTCGCGCTCGACCGGCAGGAACCACTTGATTGCGACGCTGGCATCGACGATCCAGGCGCCCGTCGGTGCGGGGGCGCTCACGCGTCGCGGCGGCGGTCGGCGCGGATCAGCGCGGCCGCGTCGACGGGACCGGCCCAGCTGGCGCTGAGCGAGTCGAGGTCGGCAAGCAGCGCTACCCGATCGCGGCGCAGCAGGCCGAGCTCGCGGCGGGTCGCGTCTTGAAGGAGGCCGCTGCGCGTCGTGTCGCGCCGCAGCACCTCGGCGTCAAGGGCGTCGAGCAAGCTGTCGGGCATCGAGATCATCACCTTGGCCATTGGGTGAGTATAGCCTGTAGGCAATACCAGCAGCTCGAGGGGTGCAGGGCTTGGGTTCCGGCTCGTGGCATTCATGCCCTATCCAAGGGCACAGCGTGAGAATCTCTCCACCCTTGCCGCGATTAATTGGGTGCCGCGGCCTCGTCGGCCACCACGACCATGTTCTCGTTCTCGACCCGGCCGGCGGGGATCGAGGTGTCGCCGGCGAGCAGCTTGCGCAGCGGCTCGACCTTGGTGGGGCCGGTGACGAGCCAGACGATGCGGCGCGCCCCGGCGAGCGCCGGGTAGGTGAGTGTCATCCGGCGGTGGCCTTGGTATTCGGTCTCGGTGAGGGCGACGCGGCGATCGCTCACCTCGAGCACCGGGTCGTCGGGGACCAGCGATGCGGTGTGGCCGTCGGGACCGAGGCCGAGGTGGACGCAGTCGAGGGGCTCGGGCAGCGAGCTCTCGTACTCGCGCGCCGCCGCCTCGAGGTCGCGCTGGGTGACCGGCATCGGCCGCAGCGTCGATTGGTGGTCCATCGAGAGGCCGAGCACCATGTGGGTGAGGTTGCGGTCCTCGCTGCCGGGCGAGGCGACCCGCTCGTCGACCTGGAAGAGCTCGGTGTTCGGCCAGGGCATCTGCTCTTCCTCGCCGAGGATCGCCAGCATCGCCCAGGGCGAGCGGCCGCCGCTCATCGCCAGCGAGAAGATGTTGCGCTCGGCCACCGCGGCGGCGCCCGCCGCCGCGATCAACTCGGCAGCGCGCCGCGCCGCCGTCTTTTCGTCGGCGACGACCTCGAGCTCGATCGCCACCCGCCCGGCCCGCCTAGGACGGCTTCTCGTCGTGGCCGCCGAACTGCTTGCGCATCGCCGAGAGCACCTTGTCGGCGAAGTCGTCGAGACCGCGCGAGGAGAAGCGCTCGTACAGGGCGGTGGTGAGGACCGGCGCCGGCACGCCCTCGTCGATCGCCGCGATCGAGGTCCAGCGGCCCTCACCGGAGTCGGAGACGCGCCCGGCGAAGTCCGAGAGGTCGCCCGATTCCTGCATCGCGGCGGCGGTCAGGTCGAGCAGCCAGGAGCCGATCACGCTGCCGCGCCGCCAGACCTCGGCCACCTCGGGCAGGTCGAGGTCGTACTGGTAGTACTCGGGCTGCTCGAGCGGCGCGGTCTCGGCGTCGGCCTCGCGCTGCACCTTTCCGGCGTTGGCGTTCTTGAGGACGTTGAGGCCCTCGGCGTAGGCCGCCATCACGGCGTACTCGATCCCGTTGTGGACCATCTTCACGAAGTGCCCGGCCCCGTTCGGGCCGCAGTGCAGGTAACCGTTCTCCGAGGGTGAGGGGTCGCCGGAGCGGCCCGGCGTGCGGCCCGCCGACTCGACCCCCGGCGCCAGCGTGGCGAAGACCGGGTCGAGGCGCTCGACCGCGCCGTCGGGCCCGCCGATCATCAGGCAGTAGCCGCGGTCGAGGCCGAAGACCCCGCCGCTGGTGCCGCAGTCGACGAAGTCGATCTGCCTCTCGCGCAGCACCCCGGCGCGGCGGATGTCGTCGCGGTAGTAGGAGTTGCCGCCGTCGACGATCGCGTCGCCCGGCTCGAGCGCCGCGGCGACGTCGGCGATCGTCTTCTCGGTGATCTCGCCGGCCGGGACCATCACCCAGACCGAGCGCGGCGCGCTCAGCTTCGAGGCCAGCTCCTCCAGCGAGGAGGCGCCGTCGGCGCCCTCGCCGGCCAGCTCCGCTACGGCGTCGGGGTTGACGTCGTAGGCGACGATCCGGTGACCGTCGCGCATCAGGCGTCGCGCCATGTTGGCGCCCATCCGACCGAGACCGACGATTCCCAGCTCCACGGCCCTAACCCTAACGAGGCCGGCGGGTAGATAGCCTGCGGAGCCGATGGCTCGCGCCAAGGCCAAGCACAGGGACGCGCCCGCCGACGTGCTGACGATCTTCGGCATCAGCGGCGACCTGGCGAAGAAGATGACCTTCCGCGCGCTGTACCGCCTGGAGGCCGCCGGCAAGCTCGAGTGCCCGATCGTCGGCGTCGCGATCGACGAATGGACGAGCGAGCAGCTCTGCGAGCACGCCCGCAAATCGGTCCGCGACACGGTTAAAGACCCCGACGAGGACGTCCTCGGCCGACTGACCAAGCGGCTCACCTACATCCAGGGCGACTACGCCGATTCCGCCACCTTCGAACGGGTCGCCGAGGCGATCGGCGACGCTAAGCAGCCGGTCTTCTACATGGAGATCCCGCCTTCGCTCTTCGCCACGGTCGTCGCCGGGCTCGGCGAGGCCGGGCTGACCGAGAATGCCCACGTGGTGATCGAGAAGCCCTTCGGCCACGACCTCGAGTCGGCCAGGGAGCTCAACGCCGAGCTGCGCGAGGTGCTCGACGAGCGCCAGATCCTGCGCATCGACCATTACCTCGGCAAGGAGCCGGTGATGGACATCACCTACCTGCGCTTCGCCAACTCGGTGCTCGAGCCTGTCTGGAACAAGGAGCACGTCTCCCACGTGCAGCTGACGATCGCCGAGGACTTCGGCGTCGATGACCGCGGCCGCTTCTACGACGCGGTCGGGGCGATGCGCGACGTGATCCAGAACCACGCCCTGCAGGTGCTCGCCCTGGTCGGGATGGGGCCGCCGACCGGCAACCAGCCCGACTCGATTCGCGACAAGAAGCTCGAATTCTTCAAGGCGGTGCGCAGCGCCGACCCGAAGCGCTACGTGCGCGGCCAGTACGAGGGCTTCCTCGACGTCAAGGACGTGGCGCCCGACTCGACCACCGAGACCTTCGCCGCGGTCGAGCTGGCGGTCGACAACTGGCGCTGGAGCGGCGTCCCCTTCTTCATCCGCGCGGGCAAGTGCATGCCGGCCAAGTCGAGCGAGGTGAGCGTCGTCTTCAAGAAGCCGCCGCCGCTCGGCGTCGGTCCCGGCAAGCGGCCGGACTCCAACCGGATGACCGTGCGGATCGAGCCCGACCCCGGCGCCCGTCTCGGGCTCTTCGCCAAGCAAGCCGGGGTGGAGGCGTTCGAGCCGGCGAACCTGCAGGTGCTCTTCGAGAAGGTCCCGGGCGAGGACCCCGAGCCCTACGAGCGCCTGCTCGGCGACGCGCTCGCGGGGCGGCACCAGCTCTTCACCCGGCAGGACACGGTCGAGGAGACCTGGCGGATCGTGCAGCCGCTGCTCGACGATCCCGGCCCGGTCCATCCCTACGCGCCGGGCACCTGGGGACCGCCCGAGGCGGAGAAGCTGACCCGCGGCATCACCCAGTGGCACGAGCCCTGGCTTTCGTGGTCCGACGACGCAATCCCCAGCGGCGTGCTAGGTTTTTGACTCTGAATTAGGGCAACCTAATTCGGCCCCCTGGGCTAGGGGGCCGACCGAAACAGAGAAACGCACGCAGAATGATCCCCACTTTTGTCATCGCGCTGCGCGAGGGAGTCGAGGCCTCGCTGATCATCGGCATCATCGCCGCCTTCCTGGCCAAGGAGGGCCGTCGCGATGCGATGCGCCAGATGTGGGCCGGGGTGGCGGTCGCGGTCGCGCTCTGCGTCGGCATCGCGGTGCTGCTGCGGGTGGTTGGCCAGGACCTGCCCCAGCGCCAGCAGGAGGGGCTGGAGACGGTGATCGGCCTGATCGCGGTCTCAGCCGTCACCTACATGATCGTCTGGATGCGGCGCAACGCGCGCGGCATCAAGAAGGTCCTCGAAAGCAACGCCGCCGGCGCCCTGGCCAGCGGCTCGACCATGGCCCTGGTCGGGATGGCCTTCCTCGCCGTGCTGCGCGAGGGCTTCGAGACCTCGGTCTTCTTGCTCGCCGCCTTCAACGACGCCGGCGACACGACGGCTGCCGGGGCCGGGGCGGTGATCGGCCTGGTCGCCGCGGTGGCGATCGGGGTCGGCATCTACCGCGGCGGCGTGCGGATCAACCTCACCCGCTTCTTCCGCTTCACCGGCCTGATCCTCGTCTTCGTCGCCGCCGGCCTGCTCTCGACCTCGCTGCACACCGCCCACGAGGCGGGCTGGTTCAACGGCCTGCAGGGCCAGGCGCTCGACCTCACCTGGCTGGTGCAGCCGGGCACGGTCAGCGGCTCGCTGCTGACCGGGATGCTGGGACTGCAGCCGACGCCGACCGTCGGCGAGGTGGCGATCTACCTGCTCTACGCGGTGCCGATGGCGCTCTACGTGATCTGGCCCGACCGGCTGCGGCTGCGCCGCTCCGCTCAGCGCTCTCGGGCCCGCGGCGCGGCGCCCGCCGAGAGCCCGGCCTAGACAGCCGACCGCCCAATGACCGAGTTGACCCGACGCCGGCTGCTGGCCTCCGCGGGCGTCGGCGCCGCGGGAATCGGGCTGGGCGGCGCCGCGGGCTACCTGGTCGGCCACGACTCCGCCCAGGCGAGCGCCGACGGCACGGGCACGGTCCCCTTCTACGGCGAGCACCAGGCGGGGATCGCGACGCCCGCCCAGGACCGGCTTCACTTCGCGGCCTTCGACCTGACGCTCGGGGTCGACCGCAAGGGGTTGCGCGAGCTGCTGGAAGAATGGTCGACAGCGGCTGCGGAAATGACCGCGGGCAAGATGATCGGCGACGCGAACGGCGTCCTCGTCGCGCCCCCCGACGACACCGGCGAGACGGTCGGCCTGCTGCCCTCGAGCCTGACCGTCACCTTCGGGCTCGGGCCGAGCCTCTTCGAGAAGCGCGGCCTGGGACTCGGCGCGAAACGGCCCGCCGCGCTGAAGCCGATCCCGCCGCTGCCAGGCGACGAGCTCGACCGATCCGAAGGCGGCGGCGACCTCTGCGTCCAGGCCTGCGCGGACGACCCCCAGGTCGCCTTCCACTCGATCCGCAACCTGGCGCGGATCGGCCGCGGCACCGTCGTCATGCGCTGGTCCCAGCTTGGCTTCGGCCGCACCTCCTCGACCAGCCGCAGCCAGGACACGCCGCGCAACCTGATGGGCTTCAAGGACGGCACCGCCAACATCAAGGCCGAGGACAAGGCGGCGATGAACCGCTACGTCTGGGTCGGCGACGAAGGCCCGGCCTGGATGCGCGGCGGCACCTACGCGGTGACCCGGCGGATCCGCATGCTGCTCGAGGTCTGGGACCGCTCATCGCTCGAAGACCAGGAGCAGACGATCGGCCGCGCGAAGTACAGCGGCGCGCCGCTCGGCGAGAGCGAAGAGCTCGACCCGCTCGACCTCGACGCCGAGCGCGACGGCAAGCCGGTGATCCCCGCCGACGCCCACGTACGGCTCGCCTCGGCCTCGTTCAACTCGGGCGAGCGCATCCTGCGCCGCGGCTACTCGTTCACCGACGGCGTCGACGAGAGCCTCGGCGAGCTCGAAGCCGGTCTCTTCTTCATCTGCTTCCAGAAGGATCCCGAGAAGCAGTTCGTCGCGATCCAGCGCCAGCTTGGCTCCAGCGACGCGCTGGGCGAGTACATCAAGCACGTCGGTAGCGCCGTCTTCGCCGTCCCCCCCGGCGCCCGTCCCGGCGGCTACATCGGCGAAACCCTGCTCGGCTGAGCTTCCGGTGCGAAGGTATTCCGACCTAATGAGTTGGTTTTTGTTAGGGTGCCCTAACTTTTGTCGAAGACAGAGTAAGGAGGCCCAGAAGATGACCCGATTCCCCTCCCGCTTGCCGCTTGCTGCCATCGCGACCGGCGCGGTCGTGCTGCTGGCCACCGGCTGCGGCTCTTCGAGCGAAGACGCCCCAGCCGGCGCCAGGACGCTCGCCTTCGAGCTGACCGACGCCGGCTGCGTGCCGCACTCGACCGAGGTCGACGCGGGACCGATCGTCTTCGAAGCCGAAAACGCCGGGACCACGGCGGTCACCGAGATCGAGGTGATGGACGGCAGCAAGATCCTCGGCGAGAAGGAGAACCTCGCCGACGGGCTCTCGGGCAGCTTCACCCTGACGCTCGACCCCGGTAAGTACACGATCTACTGCCCGGGAGGCGAAACCGAACGTGGCACCCTGATCGTGGCCGGCAGGAGCGGCGGACAGCCCGCCTCAGCCGCTGAAAGGGAAGCGGTCGCCCGGTACCGCCGCTACCTCGAGCAGAACACCGCCGAGCTGGTGAGAAAGACCGAACCGTTCGTCGCCGCGGTCCTCGCCGGCGACCTCGCCCGGGCCAAGAGCCTCTACCCGGCGGCCCGCATCCCCTACGAGCGGATCGAGCCGGTTGCCGAGACCTTCGGCGACCTCGACCCGCGCATCGACGCCCGCGCCAACGACGTGCCGCCGAATGAATTCGAAGGCTTCCACCGGATCGAGAAGGCGCTCTGGGCCGAAGGCACCGCCGCCGGGATGAAGCCGGTCGCCGAGCAGCTGCTCGTCGACGTCAAAGAACTACGGCAGAAGGTGCGCGGGGTCGACCTGGAAGCGGCGCAGATCGCCAACGGCGCCAACGAGCTGCTCGGCGAGGTCTCGGCCTCGAAGATCACCGGCGAGGAGGAGCGCTACTCGCACACCGACCTGGACGACTTCGAGGCCAACGTGGCCGGCGCGGAAGCCGCCTTCGCTGCGGTCAGGCCGCTGCTCGAAGGCAGCGACGCGGATCTGGCCAAGGAAATCGAAGCGAGCTTCGAAGACGTGCAGCTGGCGCTGAAGCCCTATCGCCGTGGCGACGGCTTCGTCTCCTACGCCGAGCTGACCCAGGCCGACACGCGCAAGCTGGCGCAGGAAATCGACGCTCTCGCCGAGCTTTTGTCACAGGCGCCCGCCCAGATCGTCGGCTGAGACCCATAGCCTGAGCGGCGATGAGCGTCGCGACGGGCAACGAGGCGGATGCGCTGCTGGCGCGGCTCGGGTTCTCCGCCTGGAGGCCCGGCCAGCGCGAGGCGGTCGAGGCGGCGCTGGAGGGGCGCGACTCGCTGATCGTGATGCCGACCGGCGGCGGCAAGAGCCTCTGCTACCAGCTGCCGGGGCTGGCGACCGAGGAGCTGACGATCGTCGTCTCGCCGCTGATCGCGCTGATGCAGGACCAGTGGCAGCGGCTCACCGGCGGCGGCCACCCGGTGGCGATGATCTCCTCCGGGATGAGCCCCGAAGCGGCGCGCGCGGCACTGGCCGAAGTTCGCGAGGGGACGGCGCGGATCGTCTACTGCTCGCCCGAGCGCTTCGCCTCGAGCGTCTTCCTCGAGGCCCTCGCCCAACGGCGGGTCGACCTGCTCGCCGTCGACGAGGCGCACTGCGTCTCCGAGTGGGGGCACGACTTCCGCCCCGACTACCTGCGCCTGCCGGAGATCGCCGAGCGGCTCGGCCGGCCGACGGTGATGGCCTGCACGGCGACCGCGACCAAGGCGGTGGCGGCGGAGATCGCACGCCGCTTCGGCCTGCGCGACCCGCTGCAGGTGCGCTCCGGGTTCGACCGGCCCAACATCTCCTTCGACGTGGTCCGGCTCGAGGGCAAGGGCTCGAAGGCGCGCCGCCTGGCCCTGCTCGAAGCCGGCCTCGCCGATCCGGCGAACCGGCCGGCGATCGTCTACGCCGGCACCCGGCGCGACACCGACGAGCTCGCCGGCCTGCTGCGCGAGCGCGGCCTGCGGGCGCTCGCCTACCACGCCGGGATCGAGGCCGAGACCAGGGAGAGGACCCAGCGCCGCTTCATGGAGGGCGACGCCGAGGTGATCGTCGCCACCAACGCCTTCGGCATGGGCGTCGACAAGGCCGACGTGCGCTCGGTCTGGCACGTGGCGATCCCGACCAGCCTCGAGGCCTACTACCAGGAGGCCGGCAGGGGCGGGCGCGACGGGCTGCCGGCGAAGGCGGTGCTGCTGGCGATGAAGACCGACCTCGGCCGGCTGGTGCGCTTCAACGAACAGCGCAGCGGCGACCCGGACCTGGCGATCGCCCGCGAGCGCGGCTGGCGCGACTACCGCACGATCAAGGAGTTCGTCTACGGCGAGCGCTGCCGGCGGCGCAGCGTCCTCGACCACTTCGGCGACCGCGAGGCGGGAGCGCCGCTGGACCGCTGCTGCGACGTCTGCGACCCCTCGGGCTGGCTGCCCGACCCCGAGACGATCGCCGTGCGGCGGCCGCCGCGAGCCAAGGCGCCGGCCGCGCCGCCGGCCGAGCTGGGCGAGGGCGACGCGCCGCTCTTCGAGGCGCTCAAGGAGTGGCGGCTGCGGGCCGCGGACGGCAAGCCGGCCTTCACCGTCGCCCACAACTCGACCCTGACCGCGATCGCCGCCGCCCGCCCCGCCGACGAGGCGAGCCTCGGCGCGATCCGCGGCGTCGGCCCGAGCTTCATCTCGAAGTACGCCTCCGAGGTGCTGGAGATCGTCGCCACCGCCCAGCCCGCCTGACCGGGCGTCTCAGCGGCGCGGGCGGTCGATCAGCACGGCATTGTTGGTGTAGCCGGTGAAGTTGCCCGCCAGGGCGCCCCAGGGCAGCGCCCGTGGACGGGCGGTGCGGTAGCGGATCAGGGTGATCCGCCCCAGGGTCAGGCGCTCGACCTGGCGGAAGCTGGGCGGCAGGGCGCGGTGGCGCCGTGGCGGCGGGCGCCCGCTGACCACGTCGACTTCGCTCACCGGCACCGGCGCGTGGCGCCACTGCTTCCACTTGACCCGTGTCTCGCCGGCGCCGACGTAGAAGGCAAGCGGTTCGTCGCCCTGCTCCCAGACGAGGATCGCGCGCGGGCCGCGCGGCGGGCCGATCGCCCTCGCCACGCTGCGCCAGTCGTCGCGCTGCAGAGCCGGGCGGAAGTCGGCGTAGACGCAGAAGGCGAGCAGGTAGGCGACAAGGGCGGCGCCGACGCCGATCCCCAGCCGCCCCGCGCGCGGGGCGGCGATGCCGGCGGCGGCTACGGCGGCAAGCGGGATCAGCGCCGGCAGCAGATTGCGGTCGAGGACGAAGTCCTGCCCCGCGGCGACGAAGGCGAGTGCCAGCGCGACCGCGCCGCCGCCGATCGCGAGCGCCAGCGCCGCGCCGCGTTTCTCCCGCGCCCCGCCGCGGAGCAGCAGGAGAGCGACGGCGGCCGCGTAGAGCCCGATCGGGACCAGGGCGTGCTTGAGCAGGCCGGTTTCGGTGACGAAGAAGCCGATCCCGGTCCGTTCCAGGCGGCCGAGGAGCCCGAAGCTGGCGATCCAGTTGTTGTTCTTGCCCTGGGCCTGATGCAGCGCGATCGGGGCCAGGGCCAAGCCGGCGATGGCGAGGCCGGCGAGGGACCAGAGCACGCGGCGCAGCGGCCGCGCCACGGCCAGCAGCCAGGCCGCCTCGATCGCCAGCGGGAAGAAGGCGAAGTAGTGGCTGGCCAGGGCCAGCGCGGAGAAGACCGCCCACCAGGCCAGGTCGCGGGCGGCGCCGCTGCGCCGGGCGCGCAGGAAGAAGAGCAGGGCGGCGGCGCTGAGCAGGACGAGCAGGGCGTAGGCGCGGGCGTCCTGCGAGTACCAGACCAGGATCGGGTTGACGGCGACGATCGCGGCCAGGACGAGGCCGGCGCGGCGGCCGATCAGCTCGCGCCCGACCAGGTAAGCGACCGGCACGGTCGCCGTCCCGAACAGAGCCGAGAGCGAGCGCAGGCCGACCTCGTGGACGCCGAAGAGCTGCGACCAGAACCAGGCGAGCAGGTAGTAGAGCGGCGGGGTCGACTCCCCCGCCCAGACCTCGTGCATAGTCCCCGAGAGGCTCGAGACGAGCACGCGACCGGCGGTGACCGCCTCGTCGTGGCGGTAGCTCTGCAAGCCCAAGGTCGAGAAGCGGATCGCCGCGGCCAGTACCGTGAGACCGGCGATCGCCCACAAGAACCATCGCGCCCTGCTCGTGTTGGGGAAGGTGTTGGAGCCCATCCAGTCGAAGGGAACGCGGATGAATCGCGGCCGAAAATGCAAGAAGACCGTACTCGCAGCGCTGGGCGTCACGGCGGCGCTGGCGCTCGGCGCGGCGGCGCCGGCGAATGCCAACCTGCTGCAACCCGGCCCGGGCAAGGTCTTCTTCGGGCTGACCGACAGCGGCGTCACCTCCCAATTCACCGAATTCGGCGAAGCGGTGGGCAAGCACCCGCCGATCATCGAGACCTTCCGCTCCTGGGGCACCGACCTGAAGGGCTCGATCAAACGCTGGCAGAAAGCGATCGCCCGCCCGGTCCTGCACATCACCACCGCCGACCCCAACGACGGGCACGAGCTGATCGACCCGCGGCAGATCGCCCAGGGCTACGGCGACGACTACCTGATGAGCCTCAACTACCTCTTCTGGTCGCAGAACATGCGCGCCTACATCCGACCGCTGGGCGAGCCGAACCGCTGCCTCAACGTCTACGCCGCCTACGACTGCGAAGGCAACCTGGTCTCCCAGGCGCAGAGCCCCTACTGGTACAAGCAGGCCTTCCGCCGCATGTACGTGATCCTGCACGGCGGCGGAAAGCTCGAAAAGATCGACGCCCGCCTTGAAAAGGCGCACCTGCCGCCGCTGCGCAGCGCCACCGGAGCGCTGCCCACCGGCCTGCCCGCGGCGCCGATCGTGGTGATCTGGAGCCCGCTGCCGAGCGGCTCGCCGACGATCCGCAAGAACCTCCCCGGCCACTTCTACCCCGGGCCGAGCTACGTCGACTGGGTGGGGACCGACTTCTACTCCAGCTACCCCGAATGGAAAGCGCTGATCCGGATCTACTCGCGCTTCAAGCGCAAGCCCTTCAGCCTCACCGAGTGGGGCATCGACGGCAGCGACGACCCGCGCTTCGTCCGCCAGCTCTTCACCTGGCTGCAGCGCCACCCGCGCTGCCGGATGCTGATCTACTACCAGGACTTCGGCTCGACCAGCTCCTATCGCTTGCAGAACTACCCCGCCAGCCTCTCCGTCGTCGCGCGCAAGCTCAGCTCGCCGAGCTTTCCCGAATGGGCCTTCGAAGCGCCGGTGCCCCCACCGCCGCCTCCCGGTGGAGTGAGCCCGTAGGCGAGCGGCTGCAAGCTGGGTGGCGGCGCTTCGCCTCCTCCCCGCACCTGCAGGTTCTGGCCGGGATCGTCGTGCTGGGCGCGGCCCTGCGCTTCGCCACGCTTGGCCTGCAGAGCTACCGCTACGACGAGGCGGTCACGGTCGGCCGGGTCCTCCACCCCAGCCTCTTCGAGACGCTCGCCGAAGTGCCGAAGAGCGAGTCGACCCCGCCGCTCTACTACGCGGTTGCCTGGCTCTGGTCGCGGGTCTTCGGCAGCGGCGAGGTCGGGCTGCGCTCGCTCTCGGCGCTCGCCGGGACCGCGTCGATCGGCTTCGCCTACATGGCTGCGGTGGCGCTGCCACTGCCGCGCCGCGCGGGGCTGGTCGCGGCGGCGATCGTCGCGGTCAGCCCGGTGCTGATCTGGTTCTCCCAGGACGCCCGCGCCTACGCGCTGGTCTTCATGCTGACCGCGCTCTCCTTCCTCTTCTTCGCCCGAGCGCGGCGCAGCGGGTCGTGGCGGGACCTCGGCTGGTGGGCGGGCTTCTCGGCGCTGGCGCTGGCCACCCATTACTTCGCCGCCTTCGTCGTCGTGCCCGAGGCCGCCCTGCTGCTGTTCGCGGTCGCCGAACGGCGCCGGGCCGCCGTCGCGATCGGAATAGTGGCCGCGACCGGGGCGCTGCTGCTGCCGCTCGCCCTGCACCAGGTCGACAACGCGCACGCCGGCTGGATCGCCGAACAACCGGTGGCGGAACGGCTCGAACGGGCCGGGGCGAAGCTGGTCGGCGAGGACAACGGCAACGAGCACGGCGTGCGCGAGGCGGGCCCGATCCCGCTGGCGATCCCCGCCCTGCTGGCGCTCGCGGCGCTGGCGCTGCTGCTCTGGCGCGGGGACGCGATCGAGCAGCGCGGTGGCGGGATCGCCGCCGCGGTCGGCCTCGCCGGGGTCGGCATTCCCCTGCTGCTCGGCCTGTTCGGCCCCGACTATCTCGACGGGCGCAACCTGATCCCGGTATTCCTGCCGCTGATCGTGCTGCTCGGCGCCGGCTTCGGGGTGCGGCGCGCCGGCTGGCCCGGACTGGCGCTCGGCCTCGCCTTCTGCCTCTGCTCGCTCGTTTTCACGCTCGAGATCGACCGCCTGCCGCGCCTGCAGCGCGAGGACCTGCGCAACGCGGCCCACGAAGTCGGCCCGCTGCGCCCGGACAAGGCGGTGGTCGCGATCCGCTACGCGGTCAACCAGCCGCTGCGCTACTACCTCGACGGCCGCTTCGCCCGCGGCCCGTTGCCCCCACTCCGCGAAATCGCCCTGGTCGGCTCGGCAAAGGCCGAGCGCCGTGCCGGCCACCTGCTGCCGGCGAGCTTCCACCAAGTCGAGTCGGAGCCCGTCTCGTACAACTTCACTCTGACCCGCTTCCGAGCGCCCCACCCGATTCGCGTCCCCCTGAAGCTCCTGGAAAAAGGCGAACTGGTAGGCGGCGCCCCGCGCGCCTCGGTGATCGTCAGCGGCGCGCCTTGACCCCAGCCGCGACCGCCGCTTTGTACTTGTAGGGCTGCAGGGCGTTGATACTGGAGTAGCCGACCAGGTAGATCCGCCGCCCGTCGGAGATCACCGGCGTGTAGGTGCCGGTCCTGTAGTGGAAGACCTGGCGGCCGCTCCTCATCATGTAGCCGTTGGTCGAGCCATTGGTGAACTCGGCCACGTAGACGATGTCGCCCACCGCGGAGAGCGAGCCGACCACCTGCCCTCCGGCGGAGCGCTGCCAGCGCGTTTCGCCGTCCTTCGCGTTGAGCGCGTAGATGTTGCCGTCGAACGAGCCGATGTAGACGGTCGGCGCGGTGTGCCTTGTGCTGGCGACGGCCGGGCCGGAGTAGACGTAGCCGCCGGTCGAGTGCGACCAGGCGATCGCCCCGGTCTTCTCGTCGAAGCTGTAGACGCGGTCGTCGTTGTTGCCGGCGTAGACGCGGCCGAAGGCGACGGCCGGGGTCGAGTAGAACTCGCCCGAGGTGCCGAAGCCCTGGCCGAGCGAGGCGGTCTGCCACTCGATCCTGCCGGTCTTGGCGTCGACCGCGTTCATGTAGCCGCCGTAGTCGCCAACGAAGAGCGTGCCGTCGTCATAGGCGGGCGCCGCCTTGACCGGGCCGCCCAGCGAGGTCGCCCAGCGAGTATGGCCGTTGCGGGTATTGAGGGCGAAGAGCTGGCCGTCTTCGCAGCCGAAGTAGACGGTGCCGTCCATCGCCAGCGGCGAGGACTCGGCGCGGCCCGGCAGCGAGCGCTTCCAGAGCACCTTGCCGGTCTTCGCATCGAGCTTGACGACGTGACCCGGGACGAGGTTGACGATGTAGAGGCGGTGCTTGTAATAGGCGGGCGAGGAGGCATTGAGCAGACCGATGCGACGTTCCCAGAGCACTTTGCCGTTGTTCGCGTCGAGGGCGAAGGCGTAGCCGTTGTTGTTGACGAAGTAGAGCTTGCCGCCGACGTAGATCGGCGGGAACTCGAGCAGCGGCCGCTCGGTGTAGTGCCAGAGCAGCCGGTAAGGCGGCTTGACCCCCTTCGCCGGCAGATAGCGGGTGCGGGCCGGGTTGAGGCCGAAGATCGGCCAGCTGACCGTCTTGGCCTGCGGCTTGGGCGGCTTCTGCGGCACGAAGGTCGCGTTCGGATTGTGGATATCGGGCGGCCGCTTGAGCAGCTCGTAGGCGAGGAGGCCCGCGCCGGCGACAACGAGCACGCCGACAACAATCAGGGAGATTGCGATATGCCGACGGTCGTGCCAGAAGTACTCCGCCTGCGCCCACAGGCCGGCAAGGAGCGTTTTCGCGGTGCTCCTCAACCCCCCGCGGCGCGCCGCTCGGACTCCTTGGCGACCCCGTCGATCAGCCCCTTGATCGCCTGCTTGACCGCGGCGACGACGGCGAAGCCGACGACCGGGATCGTCGGATGGGTGCGCACCGCGTAGACCATCTTCGTGCCGCCGCCATCCTCGGAGAGCTCGACCGTGCCGACGTGATCGCGCACCGGGAGGCCGGAGAGCACCGTGTAGGAGAAGCGGCTGGGTCGCTCGAAGGCGATCACTTCCTCGCGCATCGGCGGGCCGACCGCGGTGAGCTTGCGAATCGCGCCCATCCCATTCGGATCGGGACTCCCCTCGCGCTCGAGCTCAGAGCGCCGCAACGGCGTCAGCTTCGAGTACCCCGCGTGATCGGTGAGCACCTCGAAGACGACGTCGGCCGGCGCGGAGATCTCGCGCGTCAGAGTGAAGCTGGCCACGCCCGAAGGCTATAGGGCGCGCCAGCGCCGCGGGTCGGACCCGTCGACCTTCTCGACCTCGCCGACGATCGCCATGTGGTCGAGACAGGAGAGGACGATCTGCAGCACCCAGGCGCTGACCGGCGTGTTGACGTTCTCCGCGCCGACGATCTCCGCGACGATCTCAAAGCCGGTCCGCTCGCCCTCGGCCAGGGCGTCGCGGGTCTTGTCGAGCAGCTCGGCGACCTGACGCCGCGCCTCGGCGATCTTCGCTTTCGGGTCGCGGAACGGCCGCCCGTGGCCGGGCAGGCAGAGGTCGACCTCAAGCGGCTCGACCCGGTCGAGGCTGCGCAGGAATTCGCCGACCGGATCCGGGCTGTGGCCGTGGTCGAAGAAGAGAACCGTGCGTCCCAGCAGGTGGTCGCCGGAGATCATCAGCCTGCGCTCGGGCTGGTGCAGGACGACGTGCGAGGGTGCGTGGCCGGGGGTCTCATAGACCTGCCAGGTGCCGAGGTCGGTCTCCACCTCGATCCCCGGCACGAGGTCGCGATCGGGCTCGACGATCGCCTCGATGCCGTTGTCGCTGTTGTCGCTGCGCTCGCGGTAGCGTTCGAGACCGGCCAGCGGCACGCCGCTCTGGCGCGCCACCTCGAGCCGCTGCTCGAGCGCCGCCGCCGGATCGTCGGCGAGCAGCCGCACGTGCTCCCACTTGGGGTGCATCCAGAGCTCGCAGCCGGCGCCCTCGACGATCGGCGCCGCCAGCCCGTAGTGGTCGGTGTGCGAGTGCGTGCAGACGAGCAGCTTGACGTCCTCGAGGCCGAAGCCGGCCTGGGCCAGGGCGAGGTCGAACTGGCGCATCCGCCCCTTGCCGCCGATCCCGGTGTCGAAGAGCACGATCCCGCCGTCCGCCGCGACGGCCCAGACGTTGCCGTGCGGGACCCCTGGCCAGGGCAGCGCCAGCCGCAGCCGCCAGACGCCCGGCAGGACCCGTTCGCCGCGCGGCGCCTCAGGCCGCTTGCGCTCCTCCGCCATCGGTACCCATCCTCTCAGGAGGGTGCCGGCGACGTGTGATCCTGCTCACTCCTCCGCTAAGACCCGGCCCGGCGGCGGCGCAGCCCGGCCACGGCGCGTTCGGCGCCGACCCAGAGCAGGCCGATCAGCAGCAGCGGCAGGGCGAAGAAGCCGACGACTCCGAGGCCGGCGGCGAGCGAGAGGGCCAGCGTCGCGATCGCCGCGGCGAGCAGCAGGTCGACGAGCAGGGCGCGCCGCGCCCGCGCCGCCGGGGAGATGCGCCGCGGCGCCGTCACCCGCTCCACCCCTTCCCCGGGCGCAGGTAGACGGCGAAGAAGTCGCGTTCGTCGGGCGTCAGGTAGCGGGTCGAGGGCCGGAACATTTCCGGCAGCAGGTTCGAGGGGTCGGCGGCGCCGGGCCGGCGGTAGGAGATGAAGCTGGTCCAGTCTTCGTTGATGTCGAGCTCGAGCGCCCGCACGGCGCCCGCCCGCTTGAGGACTTCCGCCAGTGAGCCGACGGTCTGGTAGTTGGCGGCGGCGTAGATCAGGTTGCCGTGGCGGTCGATGCCGAGGCCGGAGCGCCAGACGCGCACCGCGTTGTTGACCGTCGCACCCCATTCCGGTCCGTCGCTGAGGTCGGGGTTGAGCTGGCCGCCGTAGATGATCGGCGGCAGGTTCTGCTTGGCGAACCAGACGTGCGGGCTGGGGTTTTCGCCGTGCTCCCAGCGGACGATGTCGATCCGGCCGTCGCGGTACTCGACCAGGGTGGCGATCCCGTTGACCATCGGCGCGACCGTCGCGCCGCGGTAGACGAGGCCGGCGTTCGAGGTTTCCAGCGGGAAGCCGCCGTTGAAGGTGGCGACCACGCGACGGCGCAGCGCGGAGGGGATCTCGGCCGGACCGCGGTGGGAGATTTCCGGCGGCTCGGCGAGGCCGGGCACGTAGGAGAGGTGCGTCCGCCGCGAGTCGATCCAGGCGACGCCGGCGACGAACTGCGGGTATTCGGGGTCGCTGCGGAAGGTGGTGAGCAGCACCGCCGGCTCGGGGCCCGCGTGGGCGGCGGCGGCGCGCCACACCCCCTCGCCCTTTAGCGCCGGGTGGATCAGCGGCTTGATCCGCGGCGGCCGGTAGGGGGAGCTCACGGCGCTGCCGGATTGGGTCGAGGCGACGTCGGCACTCACCCCGACGCTGGGCAGCGACCTGAGCGGCGGTCCGCCCTTCGAGGGCGCGTTCAGCGTGTAGTACCAGTTCTCGATCTGGGAGACGATCCCGTTGCCGCCGTGCGCGCGAACCCACTCGACCGTGGCGACGTCGACGCCGACGTTGTGAGGGCGGGTGATCGTCCGCACCCAGGAGCCGGCGGCCGGCAGCAGGCAGATCGCGGCTGCGAGCAGGGCGACGCGACGCGCTCGTCGCCAGGGGGCAACGCGGCCGGTAGTGCGTCGCGCATACCGCTCGGCGGCCATCGAGCGAGCCTCCTGAGGACGGATTAACACGTCCTAAGGATCGCTTGAGAAAGCTCAAATGCAAGTTCGCCCTGAACAGAAGGTAAGTTGACGTCGTTGGAATCGAGCAGCCCCAAGCGCGCCGGCCTCGTCCTCGCGGCGCTGATCCTCGTCGCCGCGGTGGCCAACCTCAACCTGGCCGTCGCCAACGTCGCCCTGCCTGACATCGGCAAGGCCTTCAACGCCAGCCAGACCTCGCTCAACCTGGTCGCGGTCGGCTACTCGCTGGGGCTGGCCGGCTCGGTGCTCTACCTGGGCGCCCTCGGCGACCGTTACGGCCGCAAGATGATGCTGCTGCTGGGGATGGGGCTCTCGATCCCGGCCTCGCTGCTCGCCGGCCTGGCGCCCTCGATCGGCGTCCTCTTCGCCGCCCGTCTGCTCGGCGGCGTCGCCGCCGGGATGGCCTTCCCGACCACGCTGGCGTTGATCACGGCGCTCTGGGCGGGCGACTCCCGGACCCGGGCGATCGCGCTCTGGTCGGCGATCGGCGGCGCGATCGCCTCGCTCGGGCCGCTGCTCTCCGGCGCCCTGCTCGAGCACTTCGACTGGGGCTCGGTCTTCCTCGTCACCCTGCCGCTCGCCGCGCTCGCGCTCTTCCTCGCCTGGCGCTACGTGCCGGCCCACGTCAACGAGACCTCCGACCCGGTCGACAACCTCGGCGGCGTCCTCTCCGTCCTGCTGGTGATCGCCTTGGTGCTGGGGATCAACCTCGCCCCGGTGCCGGGCAAGGGGGCGCTGGCGGTCGGCCTGGGGGTCGTCGCGCTGGCCGCGACCGCCGCCTTCGTCCTGCGCCAGCGGCGCGCGCGCTCGCCGCTCTACGACCTCGAGGTGGCGAGCCGGCGCACCTTCTGGGTGGCGGCCTGCGCCGGGATCATCGTCTTCGGCTCGCTGATGGGGGCGATGTTCATCGGCCAGCAGTTCCTCCAGAACGTGCTCGACTACTCGACCCTCGACTCGGGCCTGGCGATCCTGCCGGCGGCGGCGCTGATGGTCGTCGTCGCCCCCCGCTCGGCGAAGCTGGTCGAGGCGCGCGGCGCCCGCTTCACGCTGCTGCTCGGCTACGTCTTCTGCGTGCTCGGCTTCCTCACCATGCTGCTGCTCTGGAAGGAAGGTATCCCCTACTGGAAGGTGGGGCTCGGCTACGCCTTCATCGGCATCGGGGTCGGCTTCGCCGGCACGCCGGCCTCGCACTCGCTGACCAGCTCGGTGCCGGTCAAGCGGGCGGGCATGGCGTCGGGCACCGCCGACCTGCAGCGCGACCTCGGCGGCGCGATCATGCAGTCGATCCTCGGCGCCCTGCTCACCGCCGGCTACGCGGCCGCTGCCAGCGAAGCGATCGCCTCCTCGCCCGAATCGAGCAAGGTGACGGAAAGCGTCGAAGGCGAGCTGACCAAGTCCTTCTCCAGCGCCGCCGACCTCGCCTCGCAGTACCCGCGCCACGCCGAACAGATCATCGCCGCCGCCAAGGCCTCCTTCCTGCACGGCGACGAGTGGGCCTACCTGGCCGGGATCGTCGCGATCCTGCTCGGTGGCGCGCTGGTCTTCTTCGGCTTCCCGAAGAAGGAGCGCGAGCAGCAGCTGCTGGCCGAGTTCGCCGCCGAGGACACGTGAGCGCGACGCCCTCCCGCCTCAGCGCGACCCTGCGCGAAGGCGAGCGGGTGACGCCGCTGGAGCTCTTCTTCGACCTCGTCTTCGTCCTCGCGATCACCCAGTGCACGGCGCTGATGTCGCACCACCCGACCTGGTCGGGGCTGGCGCAGGGGCTGCTCGTGCTGGGCATGCTCTGGTGGGCCTGGACCGGGTACTCCTGGCTGACCAGCGTGATCGACCCCGAGGAGGGGGCGGTGCGACTGGTGATGTTCGGGGCGATGGCGGCGCTGCTGCTGGTCTCGCTCTGCGTGCCGGAAGCCTTCGGCAGCCTGGCGCTCGCCTTCGCCCTGATCTACGGCGCGGTGCGCGTCGCCCACATCGGGCTCTTCATCCTCGCCAGCCCCGACGACGACGGCCTGCGCCACTCGGTCCTCGGCCTGGCGGTCAGCACCTTCGTCGCCGTCGTCCTGCTCGCCTGCGCCTCGCTCTTCGACGGGCTCGCCCAGGGCGCGCTCTGGGCGCTGGCCCTCTTCCTCGACATGGGCGGCCCCTACCTCTTCGGCTCGGAGGGCTGGCGACTGGTGCCGGGCCACTTCGCCGAGCGTCACGGCCTGATCGTGATCATCGCCCTCGGCGAGTCGGTGGTCGCGATCGGGGTCGGGGCCGAGCACACGCTCGACCTCGGCATCGGGACCGCGGCGGTGCTCGGCGTCGCCCTCACCGCGGCGATGTGGTGGATCTACTTCGACATCGTCGCGATCGTCTCCGCCCGCCGCCTGGCCGAGGCCGAGCCGGGCAAGGCGCGGAACGAGATGGCGCGCGACTCGTATTCCTACCTGCACCTGATCATGGTCGCCGGGATCGTCCTCGCCGCGCTCGGCCTGAAGCTGACGATCGGCCACTTCGGCGACCACCTGCAGGCGGTCCCGGCGTTTGCCCTGCTCGGCGGCGTCGCCGTCTACCTGCTCGGCCTGGTCGGCTTCCGCTACCGGCACATCCAGACGCTCAACCGCCAGCGCCTCGGCCTGGCGATCGTGCTGCTGATCCTCGTCCCGGTGGCGACCGAGGTGCCGGCCCTGCTGGCGCTGGCCGTGGTCAACGCCCTGCTCTGGGCGATGATCGTCTACGAGACCCACCTCTACGGCGACGGTCGCCAACGCGTCCGCCGCCCCCAGATCGCCTGACGGCCGAAGCCGGCGCTAGCTGGTCGCGAGGCCGATCGCGAGCAGCGGGAAGGCCAGCATCAGGCCCATGTAGGCGCCGACCGCGGCGCCGGTGGCGACGCTGGAGGAGCGCGAGCGGGCGCCTGAGAAGACGCCAATCAGGAAGACCACCCCGAAGAGGACGGCCCCTATCCAAAATACGTCAGGCATAAGCGGCGCGAGCCTATCGAACCGGCAAGGCCGCCGAGGTCGCGGAGGAGCCGGCCGCTGGTACGTTGGCCGGGTGATCGCCCGGTCGCGCCGAGTGGCGCCCGCTCTCACTGCCTTCGCCCTGCTCCTGATCCCCGCCGCGGCGGCAGCCAAGTCCCCGGCCGAGCGCCTCGCCGAGCGCTACGCGCCGATCGCGATGCTGCGCGAACAGCAGGACCCGCCCTGCGACACCTCGGCCGAGCAGTACGAGCCGACCAGCGTGCGGACGGTGCTCGGCAACCCGGGCGTCGAGCTGACGCGGCTCGAACCGGACGGCAGCGAAGAACGGATCGCCTGGGCGCCAACCGCGACCGAGATCGCCGGCAAGGGCGCCAACTACCACCTCAACCTGCCGGGCAACCCGCTCGGCGACACCTGCGTCTACGCGCGCGACTTCGCCCGCCTCAAAGAGGAAGGCAAGGCGCCGGCGATCGCCTACGCCCACGTCGCCCACCAGGTGGGGCGCTCGGGCCTCGCCCTGCAGTACTGGTTCTTCTGGTACTTCAACCAGTTCAACGACCTGCACGAGGGCGACTGGGAGGGGATGCAGATCGCCTTCGAAGGCGATACGCCACGGCAGGCGCTGCGCGAAGAACCGAGCGAAATGATCGTCTTCCAGCACGCCGGGGGCGAGCGGGCCGGCTGGGGCGACTCGAAGGTGAGCAAGGAAGGGACGCACCCGATCGTCTACCCGGCGGCCGGCTCGCACGCGACCTTCTACGACTCGACCGTCTACCTCGGCAACGGCTCGGGCGGCTCCGGGGTCGGCTGCGACAACACCAGCCCGCCGGTCTACCGCCTGCCGGTGCGCCCGGTGTTGGTGCCGACCTTCCCGACCGTCGGCAGCCGCTACAAGTGGCTCACCTACTTCGGCCGCTGGGGCCAGAAGGAGGCGGGCTACAACAACGGCCCGACCGGGCCGGCGACGAAGACGCAATGGCTCGAACCGTTCTCCTGGATGGAAAAGCAGCGGACCACCAGCCCGCGCCTGCCCGGCGGCTCGCTGGCGGGAAACACGGTGACCAGCGCCTTCTGCGGGGCGGTCTCGACGGTCACCGACGTGATGAACCTCGAGGCCGAGTCGCACTGGGCGGCGGTCGGCAGCGTGGCGGGCGCGATCCTGCTGCTCGTCCTCTTCTTCGGCGTCACCCGCTGGGGCCCGGTCGACCTCGGCGAACTGCGGGCGCGGCGCGCCTTCGGCCAGCTGCTGCGAGCCGCGCGCCAGCTCTACGGGCGGCACTGGCGGACGATGGTGCCGATCGGGCTCAGCGCCCTGCTGATCGTCGGCGCCGTGCGGGGCCTGACCTGGCTCGCCTCCAGCGCCCGCGGCTTCGACGGCGCCACGGGGCGGTCCGGAGCGCACCTGGGCCTGGCCGACACGATCGAAACCTTCGGCGTGCCGGTGGCCGAAGCGATCGTCGCCGCCGCGGTGATCATGGCCGTGCGGCTGCTGGTCGAAACCGGCCGGATGGGCTTCGCCGACTCCTGGCGCGGCGTGCGCCGTCGGTTCTGGCGCGTGGTTGGCGGTCAGCTGCTGGCGATCGTCGCCGTGTTCGCCCTGGCGATCACCGTGATCGGCCTTCCCTTCGCTATCTGGAAGTACGTCGGCTGGCAGTTCGTCCAGCAGGAGATCCTCTTCGAGGACAAGAAGATCCGCGACGCGTTCCGCGGCAGCTCCGACCTGGTCCGTGGCCGCTGGTGGCACACGGTGCGCGTCGCAGGCTTCCTCTGGGCGCTCAGCGTCGTCGCCGGCCCGGTGCTCGGCTTCGCCCTGATCTTCACCAACTTCTCGCTGCTCTGGATCAACCTGATCGGGGCGGTCGTCTTCTCGCTGCTCGTCCCCTACGTCGCCCTCGGCCGCACGCTGCTCTACTTCGACCTCGGCGTGCGGGCCGCCGAGGAACCGGCGAAACGCTGGCGCGAGCGACTGCCGCGGCGGCGCCCGACGACCCCGGCGGAGGCGTAGCGGCCGACTACCAGTGGGTGGCGATCACACCGAGTAGAGCAACGACCAGACTGCCGGAGAAGAGGAGCATCGTGCGCTGCAGGCTGTCGAAGCGGGCATTCATTTCGCGGCCCAATGCTTCAACACGAGTTTCAAGGCGGTCGAACCGCTGGTCGACCTGTTCGAAGCGCTGGTCGACCTGTTCGAAGCGCTGGTCGACTTGTTCGAAGCGCTGGTCGACTTGTTCGAAACGGCGGTCGACCTCGTCGAAGCGCTGGTCGATGCGATCCCTCATGTCGTCCAGCCGATCGTCGGTCCAACTCTGCCTCATCGCCTCCATGCTCCCACCGTAGGGGACGCAAACGCATAAGTGTTCGCAGAACGTAACAATTGTGAAACTTTCTGTATGCGGACTTTAGATGCTCGCCGCCTTGGGCGAGGCGATGGCAGCACGGCCGTCAGCTAACTTGTCCGCCGTGAAGCTGCTCGCCTTCAGCGACCTGCACCGCGACCTCGGCCAGGCCGCCGAGCTGGTCTCGATGGCCGCCGAGGCCGACGTGGTGATCGGCGCCGGCGACTTCGCCTCGGTGCACGAGGGGCTGGAGGAGACGATCGGCGCGCTGGCCGCGATCGAGACGCCGACCGTCTTGGTGCCCGGCAACAACGAGACCGACGAGGCGCTGCGCGTCGCGGCGGGCGGCTGGGACGCGGCGACGGTCCTGCACGGCGAGGGGGCGACGATCGCCGGGACCGAGTTCTACGGCCTCGGCGCCGGGGTGCCGGTCACGCCGTGGGAGTGGAGCTTCGACCTCGACGACGAGGCGGCGGCCTCGATGCTCGCCGACTGTCCCGAGGGCGCGGTCCTCGTCCTGCACTCGCCCCCGCGGGACCACTGCGACGCCAACGGCGCCGGCGACCACTTCGGCAGCCCGGCGCTGCTCGCCGCGATCGAGGTGAAGGCGCCCCGCCTCGCCGTGTGCGGCCACATCCACGAGTCATGGGGCTGCGAGAGCCGGGTCGGCGCGACGCCGGTCCGCAACCTCGGCCCAAAGGGCACCTGGATCGAGGTCTGAGCCCTAGCGCGAGCGACGGTAGGTGAGGTGGGCGACGTCCGGCGCCTCGACCACCGAGACCTGCTCGAGGCCGATCGCGGAGACGTCGCCGAGGTTCTCGAAGAGGCGCGTGCCCGAGCCGAGCAGCACCGGCACGAAGTTGAGCAACATCTCGTCGATCAGGCCGGCGGCGAGGTACTGCTGGGCGACGTCGGCCCCGCCGCCGAACATCTTGCGTCCCATGATCGTCGCGCCGACGTTCTCGAGCGTCGCCTCAACGACCGCGCTGCTGGCGTTGGTCTCTCCCCCATCGCGGCCGTGCGGCCGGCGCCAGGCGGCCAGCTTGAAGGCCCACTCGTGCAGCTGCATCCCGCCTTCTCCGAGCGGGTGTTCCTCGCTCGGGTTGGGGCCGGCGGAGAAGCCGTCGAGTGAGACTGAGGTCTGGAAGCGAAGCCTGCTCATCGGCGTGCAGTCTGGCGCACGGTGGCGACGGGCGGGCCGCCGCTTAGCCGAGCCGGTCGCGCTGGGCCGCCGTGCGGCGGAAGATCTCGGCGGCGCCGATCCGGTCGGCCACCCACTCGGCGAGCCGCGGCGAGAGCTGGCCGATGGCGAGCAGCGGCCGCACCGGCGAGCCGCTCTCGAGCACCTCGGGCCGGTCCGCGCGGATCGCCTCGACGACCCGTGCGGCGACCTTCTCCAGCGTCGTCTCGCCCATCAGCCGGTTGGAGCTGATCCCTTCTTCGACCATCCGCTGGTACATGCCGTCGCCGGCGACGAAGCCGGGGCAAACGACGGAGAAGCCGACCGGCGCGCGGCGGTACTCGGCGCGCAGCGACTGGTTGAGGCCGATGAGGCCGGCCTTGGTGGCAGCGTAGGGCTCGTTGTAGGCGGGGCCGAACTTGCCCGCCAGCGAGGAGATGAAGACGACGTGGCCGTGGCCGCGCTCCAGCATCCCGGGGACGGCGGCGCGCGTGAGCAGCATCGGCGCGGTGAGGTTGACGTCGACCATCGCCGAGAGCTGCTCGGGGGTGTAGGCGGTGAAGGCGCCGACGGTCTCGATGCCGGCGTTGTTGACGAGCACGTCGATCGGCCCGAGCGCCGCCTCGCAGCGCTCGATCAATGACTCGACCTGCGCGCGCTCGCCAAGCTCGGCCGGCACCGCCTCGGCCTTCACCCCGAGCCCGCGCAACTCAGCAACCGCCTCGGCCAGCGCGTCCTCGCGCCGCCCGCTGACCACCACGTCCATCCCCTCGGTGGCGAGCCGCCGCGCGATCTGCCGCCCGATCCCACCCGAAGCCCCCGTCACCAACGCCGTCGCACCGCGCAACTGCTTCATCTCGACTACCTGTGATGGTGGTGGCGGTGGTGGTGTGATTTGACCTTGACGCAGACGGCTTTGCCGTGCTTTTTGGTCTTGCGGAAGCCGTTGCGGCATTTCAACGCCTTCTTGCCGCTGCTGCCGCCGCTCGACTGGGAGGTGGCCGAAGATGACTGGCTCGCCGTGCTCGTCGTCGCACCGCCCCCACCTGTTTCGCCGCCCCCGCCCGTCGACGGCTGGGCGACCGCGACCTGCTTGGTCGTCGAGTAGAGGAGACCCCATTCGTCTTTGAGAGTGAGGGTCACCGAGAAGCTGCCGGTGGCGGCAAAGGCATGCGAGACCGATGCTCCGCTGGCGGTCGCGCCGTCGCTGAATTTCCAGCCGTAAGAGACGATTTCGGTTTCGCCGGGGAGCGAGCCGCTGCCGTCGAAGTTGCCCGACTGGCCGGGCGCAAGCTGACTGGGGCCCGAGATCGCCGGGCTCGCCGCTTCGACGCGCTGAGCGCAGTCGTCGATGTTGTTGCTCCACTCCTGCTGCAGGTAGTAGTGGCCGCTGCCGATTTCCTGGTTGAAGAGCGAGCCGGTCGAGCCGCCCAGCGGTGCGCCATAGTCTTCTTCGAACGGGGTGTTGCGGCACTCGTCTCCGTTCTCGTAGCCTTCTTCGTCGTACCAGGCTTCCAGCGTCGGATCGGTGATCGACTCGTTGGCCTCGTGACTGAGACTGCTCAAGGTGTCGTCCACGTTGCCGTTCGAATGGCCGTTGGGATACTCGCCGACGCCGCAGCCCAGCACGTCCCCAGGGGAGTAGCTGATGTTGGCGTACACGACGTTCGCCGATTCCGCGTAGTTGTGGTAGGCGCAGTATTCGAGATCGAAGCACGACGTGCCGGTCGCTTCGAAGCAGCTCCCGGCGTGCGGCGGCAGGACCACGTAGTACTCGGCGCCGAGCCCCCGCGGCCAGCCCTGTTCGGTGACCACGGTATTCACCTCGGCAGCCATCTTCTGGTCGCTGATGCAGCTCGTGTATTCGACACCGAAGAAGCCGGTGTAGGGAGCGCAGGTCCCGGAAGTCGGATAGGCGTGCGTGTCGACGACGGAGCCGCCGAAGGAGTCGCTGTAGGTGGCATTCCCGGTTCCGTCGGTGTACTGGGCGCCGACCGAGTACACGTTGGTCGACCTACCGCTGTCCGCGGCGACGTTTTTGAAGAAGGCTTCAATCGCCCCTGCATAGCCGGCGGGGAAGGAGAAGCCGCTCGGCGCCCAGAGGATCGCGTAGGCGGCATGTGAATGCATCACGGGCCCGCCGTGCCATTCGAGCGGTGGTTCGCCGGTCGGAACGGTGCTGTGGATCGGCGCGCCGCCGCTCGGCGACGCGGCCTGGCTCAGCGGCAGATACCCGATCCGGCCGCCGTCGGGCGTGTTCGTGACAACGGCCCCGGCCGTCGTCGCCATCGTCGCGCAAATAGCTGTGGCGGCGACCAGCGCCCCGAGAACCTTGATCCGCATGTCTTCCTCTCTCGCCCCAACCGAGGGCCTTGACTGGATGGTACGAACAGAGACGCCATATCGGGCGGCCAGGCGAATTAATACCGGGACCGGAACGCCATTGCAATACCGAAAAAGAACCTACTGCAATAGACGCGAGGCCGCCGGGGCCGGCTAGACCGAGATCGTGACGGGAAAAGTCGCAACCCAGATCGCCGCGCCGAGGAAGAGCAGGTAGCCGAAGGCAAGCAGGGTGATGCGCTGTCCCGGCTCCTTCAGCTTGGTGCTGATGCCGGCGAAGAAGAGGGCGGCGGCGAAGAGGACGACGGCGAGGACGTAGTTGTCGGAGCGCTGGTTGGACTGGCGAGCTTCGGCGGTCCCCTGTTCCGCTTCGGCCAGCAGCCGGTGCGATTCGGCTTTGCTGGCGAGCTTGTACTGGGGCATCGAGAACGGCGTCGGCGGGGCGTGCGGGTTCTTCAGCGGATGCGTCGCCACCCAGGCGTGCACAGCCGGCTTGAACTCGGGCCGGAAGCGGGCGAAGTAGAAGTCGGCGAGCCGCGTGTCCTTCGTCGCGTACGCGTCGACCCACTGGGTGAAGGTGAGCACGTCGACCTGCGTCTCCTGCCCGGCTTCCGTGGCCGCCCGCGTCGACTCGACCCGCGCCGCATTCGCCTTGCTGAAGTCGATCGCCTGCACGCCGCTCCAGCGGGCCGACTGATACGAGCTCCAAGCCGTGGCCACCGCTGCGATCGCCAAGAGGATCGTCGCCAGCAGCTCCATGTGCACGTGCAGCCGCCCGACCCGCCCCGCCCCGGTCGGCTTCCCGCGCTCGTCCTCTGGCTCCGACGCTGACATGGCGCGGAGCGTATACCGCCGACCCGTTAGGGCTCGAAGAGCCTTCCGGCGCGAATCCGCGCCGCCATGTCCGTCGATTCCTCCCGGTACACCCGCCCGTCCTCGAACTCAATCGTCGGGTACTTGCGCTGCCCGGACAGCTGCTCCAGCTCGTCGCGCTTGCCCGGCCGCACGGGACCCTTCACAACCTCGTACTCGACCCCCTGCTCATCGAGCGCCTTCTGCACCTTCCAGCACGGATGCGCATCGACCTTCGCCCACATGACGCGACAGCGGTGGAGCTTGACCGGCATGAGAAGAGCCTAGAGGCTTGACCCGCCTTCGCTCAACCGGCCGGGAACGCCAGGATCGAGAGGTGGCACTTTTCCGTGGTTGGCCCGGTCGTGGTTTCCGCCGTGCTGTGCACGTTCAGGTACCCGGGCTCGGGACCGAGCTGAACCACCTGGGAGTTGTGGTTCGACTTGCTCCCCCCGGCTTCGGCAGAAGCGCTGGCGATGGCCTGTGGCGAGGTGATCGTTCCCGCCGGCAGGTCGACGTTGTTGGCGGCGGTGCTGGAGGTGCCGTTGTCGGTGAACTCGCCGCCGTAGTCCCACCTGAGCGAGCCGTCGCTCGTCATCACGTAGACCTTCAGTTCGGCTTCGCCGGCGGAGGGAATCGAGCATTCGGCCGAGAAGGTGTCGCTGAGGACGGTGCCGACGGTCGTCTGGCTTGGGCTCCCGCTCGCGTTCGCATCGTAGGTCAGCGTGGTCGCGCCCGGCCCCTGCGGCCCGGTGTCGCCCTTCGGACCCCGCGGACCTGGGTCGCCCTTTGCCCCATGGGCGCCGGCCGGCAACTGGCCTGCCTTGAAGTCCTTGGCCAGCAGCGAGTGGTTCTTGACCTTGGGTGAGGTGACCGAGTTGTTCTTGAGCTGCGTAGAGCCGACGCTCTTCGGCGGCAGCTGATGCGCCGCGTACGCAGCGCCTCCGAGCGCCACAAACAGAGCTACCAACGCAACCACCATTGCCGGCGAGGGCCGACGGACGAGACGACGATGCATTTCAGATCCCCCTTCGGTCGGATTTCGGCCACCCTAGCCCAAGGCCTGGCGGCAGAGACCGCCTTTGGACTGGTGGCCGAGAAGAAGCATCGAGTGCCACCGACGATCAGCGGCGACGTGCGTCTAGCTCCAGCGCTCCTCACGGTACATCCGCAGCGCGTGAGCGCCGGCCGGGTGCGAACGGAGCTCGTTCACCTTCGCCGCCATCCGTGCCGGCAGCACCTCGGGCTGCGGCAGCGGCACGCCGTACTCGGGCGGCATCAGGACGGCCGCCGCGAGCGCGGAGAAGGTGAGGTCGGCGGCGCTGAAGCTCTCGCCGCAGAGGTAGAGCCGGCCATCTGAGAGCCGCTCGGCCACCTGGTCGAAGGTCTCGCGCACGACCTCCTCGGCGCTCGCCGCCGTGTCTGGCGTGACGTCGAGGAAGCGGTCGATGAGCCGTGCGGCGAGCGGATAGACGAACGGCAGCGCCCTCCGCTGCCAATCCGGTATCCCGGTGCAGCCGTACTCGCGAACGAGGTCGCCCTGGCCACGCATCTCGTAGTACATCCAGCGTCGGCCCTCAGGCCCGAGCCGTTCGTCGAAGTCGCGCTCCAACGCCCGCACCTCGGCCGCGGCCTGCGGGTCCTCGGGAAAGAGCCGGATCGCGGGCGAACCGTGGGCGCCAACCGCCTCGAGGATGTCGGCGGAATCGGCCAGCACCCGCCCGTCCCACACGAAGACGGGCGCCGTCGTCCCACCCCCGGCCCGGCGCACGGCGAAGCGGTGGAAGATCTGCAGGTGGGCCCGCTCCCGGTACGGCACCCCGGCCCGATCCAGCGCCCAGCGCGCCTTCTCGCAGAAGTGACTGATCGGGATCGTGACCAGGACGTTTTTGTCGCTCTCCTCGGTCGAACGGGCCTTGACCTCAACGTTGGCGATAGCTAGGTTTATCACTACGATTTATTTGATAGCAAACACGCTGCGGAGAGCAAATGACAACCTGGATTACCATCAGCATCATCGCTCTGGCGCCAATGCTGCTTCGGCTTCCGAGAGCCTTTGCGCCTCTGCGGCTAAATGCAAACGACCCATCGCGCTTCCGGAGACCATTCAGCCACTTTGCCGTCCATAGCATCACCGGGATTGCCAGCGATGTCAATCAGCGAAGCGATAGCTACACATCCGGCTCCATTGGCTCAACCTCAAAGGTCGACGGCAGTGGCATCGAGAATGTCTCTGGATCGATCAACACCAAGGTGGTAGTGACCGACCAATTTTTCCTCGAGGATGGCCAAGGCAACGTTGAATCATTCCAACTAACCGATTTTGAAGCGGCCATTGGCACAGGCCACGTCGTGTCTGTCGTGTGGGCGGTCAAGCGGCTCCGGCGATCCGGGCCCTACTTCCTGATTTATGACCATACGACCCGGAGGACATTTTTCAATAATAAAGTCCTCACCAAAACGTTTACCTTCCCGTATCCAACCCTGTACATCGCTCTTCTGCTTCTTATGATTATGCCCATTCCCGTAGTTCTCTTTTTCGCGCTTCTTTCGGAATGGTGGCAAATCCCAAGGTTCCGGAACGTAGGAATACAGCCGCTTCTCAGCGCATTGGACTCGGAAGCTTCTCACCTTGAAGCCCAACGTTCGTCGCCGGCTCTCACCGCGGAGCGATCCGCCGATACGACAGGACTCGCGGACGAGCTAGAGCGGATCGCCGAGATGCGACGGTCCGGTCTCTTGTCAGATGCTGAGTTCGAAGCTGCCAAGGCTAAGTTGTTTGCTTCCTAGCCCCGATGCACCATCAGAAGTCACGTGCCCACCTTGTGGCCTTCGGTTTCGCAGGGAGCTGGGCGAATCGATCTACGCCAGCGACCCATCCGCAACCATCCACTTGTGCTGCAGGTCGGTGACGGTCGCGACACGTTCGTAGTCGCGGTCGTAGTGGATGAGCGGGACGCCGGCCGCCTCCGCCGCGGCGGCGAGCAGCAAGTCGGCGGGCGGGACGCGGCGATGGTCGCCGTCGGGGGTCAGGAGGAGCTGGACCTCGCGCGCGCGGTGCCACAGCTTGCTCGGCATCGACACAGATTCGAAGGCGTCCAGGCGCTCAGCGACTTTACGCGCCCGATCCTCATTGGGAGCGAGGCGCGTCAGCTCAAGCACCACCAGGTCGCAGACCAGCACCCGCCCCGCCTCGACCTCGGCGTTGAACCACTCCGCGAGGTGGGGGAAGCGACGGTCCCGCACCCACGTCCAAACGCCGGTGTCAAAGAGCGCCGGGCCGTCAAGCTGGACCGGCCTCGGCGCCGCCGCGGCGTTCAGAGCCGCTCCCGCCCTTCCCGAACCTCCTCGGGAGTCCCGTCTATGTCGCGCCGCACGTCGAAGCCCCGGAGCATCCGCCGCCGCGTCGCCTCGCGCAATGCGGCGTTGACCGTCTCGCTCAGGCCCTTCGTCCCCAGCTCTCGGCGCGCAGCCTCAAGCGCTAGATCATCGACATCAACCGTGGTGCGAGTCATGCGCATCATCGTACCGCATCACCCGTGCCATCCGCCGCTCTGCCTATTACCGTCCCCGCCGGACTACATAAGAGAGGTAAGGGAGCTGTCGATGGTTGTAGCGCAGATCAAGGTCAAGCTTTTGGGGGTCTCCAAGCCGCCGGTCTGGCGGAACCTTCAGGTCCGCACCGACATGAGTCTCGACCGCCTGCATGAGGCGATCGTCGCCGCCTTCGGCTGGGCGGGCTACCACATGCACGTCTTCGAGAGCGGCTCCAAGCGGTTCGGGTCGCCCGATCCCGAGCTCGGGTTCAACGACGAGCGAGCGGTGAGCCTCGGTGAGCTCCTCGGCGATGCCGGAGATCGGCTGCTCTACACCTACGACTTTGGCGATGACTGGGAACACGAGGTCACCGTCGAGAAGCTGCTTGACGCCGATCCCGATGCCCGCTACCCAGTCCTGGTCTCTGCCAAAGGGGCGTGCCCGCCAGAGGACTGCGGCGGCCCATGGGGATACGCCGAATTGAAGGAGATCCTCGCCGACCCCTCCCATGACGACCGTGAGGAGATGCTCGAGTGGCTCGAGCTTGACGATGCCTCCGCCTTCGATCCCAATGCGGTCTCCGCGGCGGGCGCAACCCGCTAGCTCAATTCCGCTAGCAAGAGAGTTGACCTTCGGTTTCGTAGCCCGAGCCGGTGGCTCGGCTGAACTACGTGGGGCTAGGTTTTAAGCGGGTTTCGGCGAATCGAGTCCCGGTGGGATCGGCTGGAATCTGTGGGGCATGTTGCCCCATTTGTTGCCCCAGGGTCAGGCGAGGAGTTCGTCGATCCGGGCTTGGACGACCTGGACGCGACCGGCTCCCGCCGGACCGTGGGAAGTGGTGGCACTTTGAACCGCGTAGTTGAAGAAGCCCTCGGTGCGAAGCTCGGAGAGCTCGTCGCGGATGTAGGTACGCAGATCGGGTGCTGCGGACGCGACTTCCTCGATCAGCTCAGAGCGTCCATCGATCAGCGTGAGCACGTCGTGAACATCGAGGCTGGGCAGCAGGTCGCCGTCACCCCGACCCTTCCAGGCACAGAGCTTCGTCGCAACGAGCGCCGGGGGAGCTGCGGCACGTATCTCGGCACCAGATTCGAGAGTGACCGTCACGGCGCTGGAGATCGCCTCGTCGTACCAGGGATTGGAGAAACCGAGGATGTCGGGATCGGTCGGCATCACGTCCAGAACGAGCTGCGGGTCGGCGCTCCTCCACCGACATATGACGGGCGCGCCCATCGCCTCCTGAAGTCCCCGCTCACGCAGCCGGTCGCCGAGCTGGTGGTACTTCACGCGGCTCGCCACCTCGCAGACCACATCGACGTCTTCCGTCGCCCGCGTTGGAGGAGCGGTGGGCTCGGTGATCCAGAGGTGAACCGTGGCGCCGCCGACGAATACGACCTCATTGAGCAGAGGCCCGAGAAGCGCCGCCGCGGTCTCCAACTGAAACGCGCTCACCGGCCTGCGACCAAGGATCGCTCCCGCAGCATCTTCGAGAGAAGGTCTCCCGCGACCGACCGGACCCGAACATCTCCGGCCCTGAGGCTGTCGAGCAGAGCGAGGACTTCACCGAGCTCCGGCCAGTTCTCTACCGCCTCCGGTGCAGCAGAGTGCAGCGGCTCGACGGCCTGCCCCCGAACTCGCCCGTGAGCGTAAGGCCAGACCGGAGGCGGCTCATCGCCCGAGGAGCGGATCGCACCTGCCATCGGCTCCGCTACCCAGGCCGCTGGCACGCCCGCCGTCAACGGACCCAATCGAGCAGGAGCGACGAAACGAAGCGCGTGCAGCGCGAACTCCTCGAAGTGCGGGAGATGAACTTCCCGGCGGTCCGCCGAATACAGATCCGCGCCCTTAGCTCGCTCCAGCGCCCGCTGGACGACCGGGTGCGGAACACGAAGGCGATCCGCAAGCGACCTATAGCTCCAGGTCCCATCGTTGGCGAGCAGGCCACTGAGGACATAGACGTCGGAATCCTTAACCATGGCGACAGTGTATCAAGTATCAATACACGATACACCGAATGCCATCACCTACCCGGTCTGCCGATCGTCCACCACGTGGCGGGGCGCGCACTCGGCGCCCGGCCCGTTTCGCTGCTCAATCTGGATCGTCTCATCGTCCCAGCCCCAAACCGAGAAACCAGCCTCCGCGAGTTCGTCAAGAACCGCGTCGAGCCTTGCTTTCGCCTCTGCAATGTCCATCGGTTCAGTCAGCTCCTCAATCTCGTATCCCGCCTCCGCCTTCCTGGCGAGGGCGTCGATCAGATCGTCGGTGATTTGCTTGCCGCTGGCCGTCTTTCCGTAGGTCTTCCTCGCCGCCGCTCTCACAGACAATAAGTATCGTAGAAGCCGTGGGCTACGAGCGCATCAAGACCGAGCACGCTGGGGCAAAGAATGGCGGTGGAGCGTGGATGACGCGCGCCGCGGCGAAGCGGAGCGCAAAACACAATCGCCGCCAAGTCGACAAGCGGAGCGCGGCGGCCGGGCGACTGCGTGGCCTTTTCGCCCACATCGCCCCCGACGCGAGCTTGGCAGACGAGCTGATCGCCGAGCCGAAGTCCGCATCGAAGAACAGGCGGAGGTCGAGCGGGGCGGCAAGGGTTGACTGCGTCGGGCACATTGGTGAACACGCCGAAAGACCCGTGGACAGACCCAGATCCTCAGCCCGGCGACTTCGACGCTGAGATCGACCGCGCCCACTCCGATCAGATCGAGATACACGAGGGGCAATCCCGACGCAAAGCTCTCGATCATCGTGAGTGTCGAGGGCGACGACGCCAAGTGTCTAGAGCGAATCGCCACCGAGCGCGGCCTGCTGCCCGGCGAGGTCGTCTCACAACTTTTGCGCAGCGCCTGAACTGCTTAAGGCTCCGGAAGCCATTCCGAAGCGCGACCTTCGGGTTCCCGCTTGGACAGTCCAGATTCGTAGCCCGAGCCCGTGGCTCGGCTGGACTACGTAGGGCGCAGTTTCAAGCTGTTTTCGGCGGATCGAGTCCCGCTGGGATCGGCGGGAATCTGTGGGACATGTTGCTCCGTTTTGTTGCCTAGCGAACTCAGTGCTCGGCGGGGGAGCTAGACGCGCACCCCGCTGCTGTCGATCCGGAGCTTGCCGTGGCCCCGTCAGCAACGGGGGGCGGTGGCGAAATTGCAAAAGTTCCAAAAATTGATCAGATCTATTAGGGAACGTGCCAGTATGCGCGCCCTATGGATCTCAGCCCTCAAGAGAGAATCGGCATTGAATCGGTTCTGAATAACTGGCTGACACGGACTCGAGTAGCGCTCAAGGCCTATAACGAAGCGACGACCCGAGCGGGCGCTGCGGAATTGCGGCTTGGAGTCCCCGCGATCACGCTTTCGGCACTGGTCGCCACTGGCGTATTCGCGACACTTCAGTCCAATCCCACATTGGGATGGCGAATCGCCACGGGCATCGTCGCGGCGCTGGCCGCGGTGCTCACCGCGTTGCAAACTTTTCTTCGCCACAGTGAACGCGCTGAGCAGTTCCGCGAGGCGGCGCGCGGATACGGACGTATGCGCAGGCAAATCGAACGGACCCAGCTTTTTCCCCCTACAACACGGGAGGAGGCGGTCGACGTCCTGAACGAGCTGGCGGAGGAACTGAACGAGACGTCGATCGGCAAGCCAAACGTGTCGCAATCGATATGGGATCGGGCTGAGTACCTCGTCAAGGGTACGGCTGACGCCCGCGCCCATCGGGCGTTCTTCATCTGGCTGCGCGAGCGCCTCCATTTCGGCGTCACTGACGGCCGGGGTCCACTACCCGAGGATCACGAGCGGTATTTCGAGATGGAAGGCGCAACTGTCGTCCCGATCGACGTAGTCAGCACTCCCCTGGACTCACAGCCTAGCTCGGTGTTCGAGGCGCGGAAGCGGATGCGACGTGCGGCGAACGGCAAGCGGCCGCGAAGGGCCCCTCTCTCCGTCACCGAAGTAAGTCCTGGGAACTACTCGATTGTGGATGGAAAGGCGACCTTCGCCGTCGCGCGCCAGGAGTCGTGGACGACAGTGCCCATAGCGGTGATCATTCGAGATAAGGGAGGCCAAGGGTGAGCTCCACAGTCGTTGCGCTGCAGGATGGCGTAAAGCCAGGTGAAGACAGTCTGAGGCAGCTAGAGGAGCGCGCCAGCGAGGTCTTCGATCACTACCGAGAGAAGGACCGCGATCCCATAGTCATCGAGTTTGCCGGCAGCCCGAAGTCGGGTAAGTCGACCACGATCGATGTAATTTCGCACTTCTTCAAACGGATGGACTTCAAGGTGCGAGCGCCCACCGAGGGCGCCAGCAAGCGGACGCCGTACCACCTGAAGCGCAACCTGGTCGCTTTCAACTGCTTCACGCTCAACTACGCCATCTCAGAACTCCTCGACGCGTATTACAACGTCGAGCAGCCCGACCTCGTCATCCTCGATCGCGGGCCGGTCGACTCGCTGGCATGGTTGCGCCATCTTCAGGAGGACGGGCAGCTAGACGACAAGGACTTCAGAACCCTGCGCAACTTTGCCCTGCTGCCCTTGTGGAGGGAGTTGATGTCGATGGTCTACTTGTTCACCTGTACGCCCCAAGTCTCACTAGAACGAGAGAATGACGCGAAGCTCACACAGCGGGAGGGTCGAGCAATGAATCACGAGATGCTCACCGGCATGCTCGAGCAATACAAGGTGCTCCCGGAGAAGCTCGGAGGCGATCCACCCGTTACAACCGTAGACACAACCCACACCACTACCCCGATCGGCACGTCGTTTCAGATCGCGAAGGACATACTCGACCTGTGTGAACAGAGAGCAGAAGATGAGTGACGAGCAGCTCGTCGTCCTTCCCAGGCATCTGGTGCAGCCGTTCTACCTGCGGCCGCAGTTCCTCCACGAGGACTCCCACATCGGCAGACTGCTTTCCATCCTTGGCCAGGGCGAAGTACTGCCACGGACGATTGCCGAGAGCGCCCCTTCCGTAACCCAGGCGGTGGCCTATACCACCCTCAGATGCGGCGACGACCTTGTCTGTCTGCGACGGCGGTCGGCGAACAGAAAGGAGCTCGACGATCGTTGGACGCTGGTTTTCGGCGGCCACGTCAATGCCGACGAGCGGGGCGGGCTCCCGGGACTGCGTCGCTGTGTGCGACGGGAGCTAAGCGAGGAGTTCGGGGGCCTCCAATGCACCCAACTGAGTCTCATCGGCGTAGTTGTCGATCCGCGCTCCGAGCTCGGCAGGAGGCACCTTGGCTTCGTTTTCGAGGCACGGGTCCTCGCTGAGACCGTCGAGCTCGACCGCCGATTCGACAACCACGACTACTCGGTGATTCCGGGGAATCGGCACTTCTCAGGGATTGACCAACTCCTCGCCGCCGACAGCGACCGCTTCGATCCTTGGTCCCAGATCGTGCTGGGCGCCTACCGCGACCGCCAACCGGTCTAGGCGCAGACCTCGATCGGCTGCCAAGCAAATGACGTCATCTTGTCCTCTTGGCGCTCTTCGTATCCGGCCGGATTGAAAAGACCGGTTGAAAGCGCGCACTCGAAGTAGGTAAGGGTTCTTTTGGAATGTAGCCCGGGATAACTACCGGAGTCCTCCTCGACCACCTCAGATCCCTTTCCGATCAGCTTTAGGCCGAGCGTGGACAGGCCGAGCTCCTCCTCGATCGCTCGACGTGCCGCCACAGAGGGCGGCTCACCTGGCAGCTGCTTCTCGGCTATTGACGTCCGCAGTTTGCGAATCCGCCGACGACCCGAGCGAAAGCGCTGCTCGGCCTCGACCAGATGGAGCATCCCTTGCCGGGGATCGATGAAGAACACATCCACTCCCACGACCGAGACGTTCCTCCAGAGGCCTCCATCTGCTTCGAGGAGTCGGCTCTCGCCGGACGACAACTCGTCGAGTAGGTCGTCGGTGGTCTTCGCCTCATTCGATCCCCAGGAAGCGACCGAGACACCATGCTCGGACAGCAGCCGCTCGAGCGCCTCGACTGTCGGCGGAGGCAAAAAGCAGACGGACGGGGGGGCTACGACTCCATTCGACATGCCAAGAGTGTCGAATTGCGAGCGGACGGAATTCCCGGTGAAGTCCCCGGCTGATCTGTTCAAGAGCCCAAGGTCGGGCCCAGTGCGCGTCGATCACCGTTGCCAAGAAGTTCTGGCGGGGTCAACAAGATGGAGTCAGACTGAGCGCCGGTGCCCCCTCCCCAGGCAGCAGATGCGCATAGCGGGTCAGCGTGAAGGCGGGCGAGCGGTGTCCGAGGGCGCGGCTGAGCTGGAGGAGGTTGGTGCCTTGGCTGAGGTGGAGCGAGGCGAAGGTGTGGCGGAACGTGTGGAAGCCGGCCCAGGGGGCGTTGACCTCCTCTGCGAGCGGCTTGAGGACTCGGCGGCGGAGATTGCCGGGGGCGAGCGGCCCGTCTGCTTCGCTGGGGAGGCTAGGGCGGTCGAGTCTGATCGGGCTGCGCGGCGAGGTGGGCGCGCAGCTTCGCGCGAGCGGTGCCGGTGGGCGGACCTCACGGCGGCCGTACCTGGTCTTGGGTGACACGATCCGGTCACCGACGACGCAGCTAGATGTGAGACGCGGCCCACTGGCCGACTTCGTTGACCAATGCCACCGCGTTGACTCGATCGAGTGGCTCGGCGTCGAGAAGTTCCTCGTATCTCATCGGGACTGCGTACTGGGTCAGGGCGATGAGGCGGTCGCGATCGAATGGAAGGTCAAGGTCGGTCTCTTCAAGCAGCTCGATCAGGCGGTCAATGTCGTGGATTGGTTTGTGCCTGATGCCCCGGGCGGCCGTGACGGCCTTCAGCCACTTCTCAACCGCCTGCTGAGCGTGGAAGCCAATGATGCCGTCGGCTATCTCCGGGTTGGCTGCGAACTCGCGAACTGCAGTGGCGTCCTCATCGGCCTTGCGAGCGAGGACACGAGCGGTGCCCCCGAGGTCAGGCTGCCGAGAGGACACGGCCCTCACCCAGCACCTCGTGGAGGAAAGTGCCGGGCACGCCTCGCCACTCGTCTGCCTCGCGCTCGCGGTAAACGATCAGGTCGACCGCCACCCCAAGGCCGCGTAGCTCCTTGCGAAGACGGACATACTCGTCGCCGCGACGCTCGAAGTCGGGCTCGATGACGACCAGGTCCAGATCGCTGTCAGCATGGGCATCTCCGCGTGCGCGGGACCCGAAGAGAACGACCTCCGCGTCGGGGGCGGCCTTGGAAAGCCGGCGACCGGCCTCTTCGATCAGACCCTCGTCGGTCACAACGCGCCAGACAGGATTCGAACCTGTGACCTTCGGTTTCGTAGACCGACGCTCTATCCAACTGAGCTACTGGCGCGGGTAGCGGGCTTGGAGGCCCGGAGGGCGATTCTAGGGGTTGGGCGCGGTTAGGCGGGGTTGGCGGGCTTGTTGAGGCGGACGTGCCATTGGACGGTGGCGGTGGCTACGCGCTGGCCGTCGGCGTCGGTTAGCTCGATCTCGCAGGGGAAGACGACCTTGCCCTCGGCGTCGAGGGTGGCGAGGGCCTCGTCGGCGGGGACGCCGAGGCGGGCGCTGGCGTCGATCGGGCCTTTGGCGATCTTTTCGTAGGAGATCTCGGCGGCGCGGGCGAGCGGGGTCACGTCCCCCATGCGCTCGGCGAAGGCGCCGACGAAGGCCGCGCCCGAGGCGGTCTCGGCGGCGGTGAAGAGGGCGCCGGCGTGCTGGGAGCCGACGTGGTTGGTCAGCTCCTGCCGCTCGGGCAGGCGGGCGACCGCCTCTCCTGGCCCGACGCTGACGATCTCCACGCCGAGGTGCGCCGGGAAGGGCACGGCCTGGGTCAGTCCCTTGGCTATGGCGTCAAAGTCGGTCATCGTCTGCGGACCCTATCCCGTTCCGGTGCGCCTTATCCGCCTAATGTCGGGGCAAAGGCGCACCGGAACGCGGGCTCGGACCGTCAGCGGCCGTCGAACGTGGCGTGACCCGGACCGCCGTGTTCGAGGAAGGTCTTGACCGCGCGCTGCAGGTCCCCGGTGGCGAAGAGCTCCCCAGCCTCGGTGCGGATTGCCTCGTCGGCGGCCGGGATGCCGCCTTTACGAAAGCAGCGCAGGACGAGCTTGGTCATCGCGTGCGCCTTGGTCGGGCCGGCCGCCAGCTCGGCGGCCAGCGCCCGCGCCGACGCGTCGAAGCTCTGGTCCCCGAAGACGCGGTTGACCACGCCCCAGCCGGCCAGCTCCTCGGCTCCGAACAGCTCGCCGGTCATCACCAGCTCCCGCGCGCGACCGCTGCCAGCCCGCTCGGCGAGCCGCTGGGTGCCGCCCATCGAGGGCGTCAGGCCGACCACTTTCTCGACCAGGCCGAACTTGGCGGAGCGCGCCGCGACGATCAGGTCGCAGCCGAGCGCCAGCTCGAAGGCAGCCGTCAGGGTGAGCGCGTGGGCGGCGAAGACGACCGGCAGCGGCAGCGCTTCGACCCGTTCCACCGCCCCGATCAGCTCGTCCCAGAGACCGCTCGCCTGCTCCGGCGTCAGCCCGTCGAACTCGGCGACGTTGACCCCGCCGGAGACGGCACGGCCCTCGGCCCGAATCAGCAGCGCCCGCGGCGGCTCGGCCTCGACGGCGTCGATCGTCGCCGTCAGCGCCTCGAACATCCTCCTGTCGAAGAGGTTGAGCGGCGGGCTGTCCAGGGTGGCAACCGCCAGGCCGCCCTCGTCGCGTTCCAGTCGAATCGACACGAGAGCGCAGCCTACCGGCCGCTCAAGGCACCCGGTGGACCTCGAAGAGGTTCGTGCCCAGCTCCTGCTCGGGCAACCCCGCGGTGATCGCGATCAGGTCGCCGGAGGCGGCGATCCGGTTCTCGGCCGCCAGCCTCGCGCAATCCTGCAGCAGGGCGCGCACGTCGGTCTCCTGCGCCTGCAGCACCGCGGTGACGCCGAAGAGCAGGTTGAGGCGGCGCACCGTCTCGATCCGCGGCGAGACCGCGAGGACCGGCACCTTGGGGCGGTGGGCGGAGACCAAGCGCGCCGTGCGACCGCTCGTCGTCGGCACCACCAGCGCCGCCAGGCCGAGCCGGTAGACCGCGCCGACCGCCCCCTGGGCGACCGAGTCGGCGACGTCCTGGGTCGCCTGGTCGGTGCGGCCGAAGAGCCACTCGCCGTAGGGCAGGTCGGGCTCGGTCGCGCGCGCGATCTGGTCCATCACCCGCACCGCCTCGACCGGGTTCTGGCCGACCGCGGTCTCCTCGGAGAGCATCACCGCGTCGGTGCCGTCGTAGATCGCGTTGGCGACGTCGGTCACCTCGGCCCGCGTCGGCCGCCGCGCGGTGACCATCGAGGCCAGCATCTGGGTCGCCGTGATCGCCGGCTTGGAGCGCCGCCCCGCCCCCCGGATCAGCTTCTTCTGCACGACCGGCACCCGCGCGAGCGGCAGCTCAATCCCCAGGTCGCCGCGCGCCACCATGATCCCGCCGTTCGCCGCCGCGACGATCTCCTCGGCGTTCTCGGCCGCCTGCTGCTTCTCGATCTTGGCGACGAGCGGGATGTCGGAGCCGAGCGCCCGCAGCCGCTCGGCGACCGGCTCGAGATCGGCGGCGCTGGAGACGAAGGAGATCGCGAGGATGTCGATCCCCTGCTCGACCGCGAATTCGACCCAGCCGAGGTCGCCGGCGGTCGCCGGACTGCTCACCCCGGGCACGTTCATCCCCTTGTGCGAGGAGAGCGTGCCGCCGACCTCGACCTCGCAGTCGACCCCGCCGTCGTCGGCGCCGCGCACCCGCAGCCGGATCGAGCCGTCGGCGAGGTAGACCGGCTCGTCCTCGCTCAGCGAGGTGACGCCGGGCCAGGTGACCGGAATCGTCTCGCGGTCGCCCTCCACCTCCCGCGGGGTCAGCTTCACGTGCATGCCCGTCTCCAGCTCGGCGACGTCGCCGCGCAGCTCGCCGATCCGCAGCTTCGGCCCGGGCAGATCGCCGAGAATCGCGACCTCTCGGCCAACCCGCTCGGCGGCGGCGCGGATCGCCTCGACCGTGCGCGCATGGCGATCGCGATCGGCGTGGGAGAAGTTGAGGCGCAGGACGTCGGCGCCGACCTCGATCAGCTCGGTCAGCACGTCGGCGTCCCAGCTGGCCGGCCCGACCGTGGCGATGATCTTCGTGCGCCTGCCACGCTGCATGGCTATGACTGTAGAGCGTGACCAATGTCGCAAATCACGACACCGATCCGCGTAACATTCGGCCCGTGAGCAGTCCCGTCGCCGAGCGCGCCGCAGAGACCGAGGAACCGGCCGCGCCCGGTCTCGTCGGCGAGGCGCCGCCGTCCCCCGCCGGACCGCTCGAGCCCGAGCAGGCGGCGGCCCTCCCCGAGGCGCCCGTCATCGACCTGCCGCGCGCCGCCCAGGTGCTGCGCTTCTCCCAGCGCCAGATCCAGTTCGTCTTCGGCGCCCGCCGCCGCCACGGCGACGTCTTTCGCATGCGCTCCACCCTGCCCGGCGGCCCGGTGATCACCTGCCACCCTGACCACGTGCGCTCGCTCTTCACCGCCAAGCCCGAGCAGGCGCCCTCGCTGACCGGCGAGTCGCCGCTGCGGCCGATCCTCGGCACCGAGTCGGTGCTGACCGCGGTCGGCGCCCGCCACATGCGCCAGCGCAAGCTGCTGCTGCCGCCCTTCCACGGCGAGGCGATCGACCGCTACACCGAGATGATCCGCACGGCGACCGAACGCGAGATCGACCGCTGGCCGCTCGACCGCCCCTTCGCCCTGGCACCGCGCATGCAGGCGATCACCCTCGACGTGATCATGGCCGGGATCTTCGGGATCGAGGGCAAGCCGGAGCCGCGCAGCCCCGAGGGACGGATGAGGAGCACGGTCAAGCACTTGGTCGCCGCTTCGACCTCGCCCCTCGCCCAGCTCGGCGAATTGATCAACATCAACCGCGAAGAGGCGGTCGGCCTCACCCGGCTGGGAGTCGAGATTCTCGACCGGCCCACCTACGCCGTGATCCGCGCCCGCCGCGCCGACGAGGACCTGAGCGAGCGCCGCGACATCCTCTCGCTACTGCTCCAGGCGCGGACCGAGGACGGCGAGGCGATGAACGACAAAGAAGTCCGCGACGAGCTGCTCACCCTGGTCCTCGCCGGCCACGAGACGACCGCCAACTCGCTGTCCTGGGCTTGGGAGCGGCTGGTCCGCAACCCGGACGCGCATGAGGCGCTGCGCGAGGCGGTCCGCGGCGGCGAGGGTGCCGAGGAGCAGGTCGAGGCGACGATCGTCGAGAGCATGCGCACGCGGCCGGTGGTCCCCTTCATCGGCCGGCGCGTCACCGTCCCGTGGCAGCTCGGCGAGTACGCGGCGCGCTCCGGCAGCGCGATCGGGATGAGCATCCTCCTCGTCCACCACCGCGAGGACATCTATCCCGAGCCCTTCGAGTTCCGCCCCGAGCGCTGGCTCGGCGGCCGCAAACCCGGCACCTATGAGTGGATCCCCTTCGGCGGCGGCATCCGCCGCTGCCTCGGCGCCGCCCTGGCGATGGCCGAGATGCGCGTCGTCCTAGAGGCAACCGCCCGCCGCCTCGACCTCGAGGCCGCCGATCCCGAGCCCGAGCGCGCCCTGCACCGCAACGTGACGATGATCCCCGCGCACGGCGGCCGGGTCGTCGTGCGCAGGCGGCGGTGACCACCGACTTCACCCGGGCGATAAAGGCGACCGCGCTGTGACTATCATCTGACTCGTCTTTTCGACCGTACTTCGACCAGGACCTAGGAGGGTTATCGTGTGCGATCAGTCTGCCGCGGCGCCGCGGGACTTGACACCGCCACAGCAGCAAGGCGAGCCGTTGTTCTTGCGCTATGCGGCGCCGGTGCCTTTGAAGAAGACGCCGTAGTAACCGGTAGCGGCTGAGTTCGGTTGACTTCGGTCGAGCCCGCCGTCTTCGTCTTCGCCGATGCCGACGATGTCGGCGTCGGTCGTCTGGTGTCCTGCCTGAACGGAGACCGACCGGTCACCTGGTGGCGCTTCGGCGTGGAGGAGGAGTCCGTGTCCGCGTACGCGGACACGGACTCCTTCGAGTTGAGGCAGTCGGGAGTCGAGGTGAGCGCGAGCGACCTCCGCGCCGCGCCGCTCGTCGTCTACCGCCGGCGGCTGCTCCAGCCCCGCCCACTCGTCTCCTCACGGTTGTCCGCAGCGGCAGATCGTGAGTTCTCCGAGCGCGAGTGGGACTCGCTGATCGAGGGTCTACTCCTTGCCGAGGAGGCGCGCGCCACCTGCACCTGGGTCAACTCCCCCACCGCGACGCTGCTCGGTTCGAACAAGCTCTCACTGCTGCTGCGCGCCGCCCGCGCCGGCCTGCCGGTTCCACCCTTCTGCGTCTCCACTCCGGTCCGCTTCCCGCGGGACGCGTCGAATGAGCTTGTCGCCAAGGCGATCTCCGCGGATGAGCGAATCGACGCGGAGCGGCATTTTTCCACCACGCGCCTATCCGACTCCGACCTCGCGGCGCTGCCAGGCACGGCGCTCCCGACCCCCTCCCTGCTGCAGGAATACGTCGCGCCTTCGCTCGAGGTCCGCGTGTTCTACGCCCTTGGCGAGCTGCTCTCTCTGGCGCTCACCCCTTCCGAGCGCCATGTCGACATCCGCTACTCCTCCCTCGCCGACATCGATCCGCGACGGCACGAGCTCCCCGGCGACCTGACGGAGGCGCTCCGCAAGTTCGCCGAAAACCTTTCGTTTTCCTACTGCACCTTCGACCTGGTCCTTCCGCAGCGAGGCGAGCCCGCGCTGGTCGATGTCACGCCCAACGGCGACTGGAGCTATTTCGAGTCCGACGCCCGGCCCCTCATCTCCCAGTTCCTCGCCGCCGCCATCGCCAAGCACCTCGACTCGCACGGTTAGAACGTCAACGATTCCGTTACTTCATTAGATTCTCGCCGTCGAGCAATCCAGAAGGGAGCAACGTGTCCAAGCCGATCATGTTCGTGGGGTCTTCGAATGAGGACAAGGAACTGATCGACGCCGTTGGCCTCAATCTCAAAGGCCAGGTAACCGTGCGCAGCTGGGCCACCAGCACATGGCCGCTCTCCCGGAGCACACTCGACGGGCTCGAAGAACACCTCGAGGAAGCCGACTTCGCAGCATTCATACTCAGCGCCACCGACGTCGCGATGATTCGCGGGCACGAGGAAGCCATCCCCCGCGACAACGTCCTCTTCGAGCTGGGAATGTCGTTCGGCCGTCTCGGACGCGATCGCACGTTCATCCTCGTGCCCGACCGCAAGGACAAGGAGATTCGCATCCTGTCCGACCTACTCGGCATCACCACGATCTCGTTCGAACGGGACGGCGACAACCGCCAGACGATGGCGAACCCCTCGCGGGAACTCGCGGAGGCGATCAAGCTCAAGGGCCTGAGGTACCACCCTGGCCGCGAGGACGTCTTCGAACGTGGGGATGCGGAACACCTGGAGCGAATCGCCGACTCGGCCCTCTACGTACTGGAGCCCAGGGACTCGGTCGACGAACTGAAAAAAGCCGTGCTGCGCGGCGAGAGGGTTCCGGCCAAGTTCCAGTTCGCCCAACCCGACGGTGGCCGCCACTGGCTGAGCCTCTGCCGCACCGACAACTACAAGTACTTCGAACAGGCGAAGGCGCATCTGCGCAAGAATCGAACGCTGCTTGCCAAGCTGGCGTGCGAGGCGGCCGATACGGCGGCGCTCGACCTGATCAGCCTTGGCTGCGGCGACGGCAGCAAGGACGAGTTGCTGCTGCAGGCGCTCGCCCCGCACCTGGCCGAAAGCGAGCACCTCTACTACTACCCGATCGACATCAGCGACATCCTGCTCGTGGAGACGATCCGCCGCATCTCGAAAAGCGGCATGGCCCACGACGATTTCCGCTGCAAGGCTGTGCTCGGCGATTTCACGAACCTAAGGGCCTTCGCGACGATCACCGGCTATCGATCTAACCCGAACCTGTTCTCGGTGCTCGGCAACACGCTCGGCAGCTTTGATGAGTCCGCCATTCTCAGCGGCATCTCCAACGCGATGCTGGCCGGGGATCTTGTGCTGATCGAGGCAAACATTGGCGACCCCCAGGACTCGATTGCCCTGCTCGAAGATGACCCCTCCCGGCAATGGGACCTGAGCACGCTCGACGCACTGGGAATACAACGCGATTCGTGCGACCTCAAGTACCAGGCGAAAACGAAGGTGAGCGACGTGCCGGGAACCCGAACCCTGACGAGCTTCGCCGTGCCCCATGGCAAGAAGAGGGCCAAATACATGCTCTCGGGCATGCATCACTACGACTTCGACGAGTTGAAGAAGTGGATCTCCGAGGAACTCAAGGTGGATCTAATCGAAGACCTCGCCGACGAGGGGGTCGGCCTACTCCTCGGCCAGCGGCAAGCTTGAGCCGGGCCGGCGTGAGCGGAGAGGGAGGGATTCGAACCCTCGAGAGAGCTTGCGCCCCCTACTCGCTTAGCAGGCGAGTGCCTTCAGCCACTCGGCCACCTCTCCGGGCGTTCGGGTCGATTGTAGGAGCTTGCCGGGAGCGGCGCGGCTAGTCTCGTGGGCATGTCGGGCCGCTCGCATGCGGATTTGGAGGCGATCTTCGAGGAGGTCGAAGCTCCGTTTGCCTTCGTCGACCTCGACGCGATGTGGTCGAACTCCGATGCGATGCTCGGGCGGGCGGCGGGCAAGCCGATCCGCGTGGCGAGCAAGTCGGTGCGCAGCCGGGCCGTGCTGGAGCGGATCCTGGCGCGCGACGAGCGCTACCGGGGGCTGATGACCTTCACCCTGCCGGAGACGCTCTGGCTGGCCGAGGCGGGCTTCGAGAACCTGCTGCTCGCATATCCGACCGCCGACACCGGGGCGCTCGGCGAGCTGGCGCTGCGCTCGGTCGCCAACCCCGAGGGGGCGCCGATCGTGATGGTCGACTGCGCCGAGCACCTCGACGCGATCGAGTCGGTGCTCGGGGCGGGCGCGGCCCCGGTCCGCGTCTGCATCGACCTCGACGCCGGCTGGTGGGCAATGGGCGGCCGAATCAAGGTCGGACCGAAGCGCTCGCCGGTGCACACAGTCGAGCAGGCGGTGGCGCTGGCGCGCGAGATCGAGGACCGCCCGCAGCTGAAGCTCGCGGCGCTGATGGCCTACGAGGGTCAGATCGCCGGGGTTGGGGACCGGCCACCGGGCCGTCGCCTGCGCGGCACCGCGATCCGCGCGATGCAGCGCCGCTCGGCGGCCGAGCTGGCCGAACGGCGGGCGGCGGTCGTCGCCGCGATCCGCGAGTTCGCCGAGCTGGAGATAGTCAACGGCGGCGGCACCGGCAGCCTCGAGCTGACCGGCGCCGAGGACGCCGTCACCGAGATCGCCGCGGGCTCGGGCTTCTACGCCCCCACCCTCTTCGATTCATACAGTCGCTTCAACCTCACCCCGGCCGCGGGGTTCGCCCTGTCGGTGGTGCGTAAGCCCGCGCCGGGCGTCGCCACCGCGCTGGGCGGCGGCTACCTCGCCTCGGGCAGCGGCGACCACGCGCGCCTGCCCTCCCCCTGGCTGCCCGCCGGGCTGAAGCTCGACCCGGAGGAGGGCGCCGGCGAGGTGCAGACCCCGCTCAGCGGGGCGCCCGCGGGCGAGCTGCAGATCGGCGACCGCGTCTACATGCGCCACGCCAAGGCCGGCGAGCTCTGCGAGCGTTTCGACGCCCTGCACCTGATCGAGGGCAAGGAGATCGTCGATGTCGTCCCGACCTATCGGGGCGAGGGCCAGACGTTCCTCTGAGCGCGGGTGCGTAACGCGCTGTTCGCCTATTTCGTCCGTAAAGCGTTACGCCCGCGCTACGACCCGAGCACCCGTTCGGCGTACTCGTTGGCGAAGACCCGGCCTGGGTCGAGCTCGTCGCGGGCGGCCTGGAACGCCGCCCAGCGCGGGTAGCGCTCCCCCAGGGTCTCCGCGGTCTGGAAGTGACGCTTGCCCCAGTGGGGCCGGCCGCCGTACTCGTTCATGATCGACTCGACCGCCTCGAAGTAGGGGCGCCACTCCATCCCGCGGTACTGGTGCACCGCGATGTAGGCCGTGTTGCGTTCGTGCGAGGGGCTGAGCAGGGCGTCGTCGCCGGCCGTCACGCGCATCTCGATCGGGAAGAAGACCGGGTAGCGATTGGAGCGCACCCACTCGATCACCCGGCGAGCCGCCTCGGGCCCGTGCTCGCGCGGCACGCCGTACTCCATCTCGGTGAAGCGCACGCGGCGCTCGTTGACGAAGATCCGGTCGCTGCGGTCGGTCGCGGTGCTGCCCGAGGCGAGCCAGGCGGCGAAGCGCGAGAGCGAGGGGATCGCCCGCGGCACCAGCTTGCCGGCCGCCGAGACCGCCTCCAGCGCCCAGTTCTCCAACACGATGTCGTTGAGGAAGGCAGCACCCCGGCCGCGCGGGCGGGGCGGCCCGTCAGTGCGGTTGCGCTCCAGCACGAGGGCCGAGTCGGCGTAGGGGAAGGTGAAGAGCTCGAAGTGGTCGTGGGCGTCGGCGCGCTCCTGAAAGGCGTCGAGCACCTCCTCCCGCGGCTCCGGGGTGTCGACCCGGTGCAGGGTGAAGGCGGGCAGGCAGCGCAGCGTCACCGCGGAGATCGCGCCGAGGGCTCCGAGGCCGACGCGCGCCGCGCGCAGCAGGTCTCCGTCTCCCTCGCCCAGCTCGCGCACCGTGCCATCGCCGAGCACCAACTCCATACCCACGACCTGCGAGGAGATGTTGCGCAGCCTGGCGCCGGTGCCGTGCGTGCCGGTCGAGATCGCCCCGGCGATCGTCTGACGGTCGATGTCGCCGAGGTTCTCCATCGCCAGCCCCAGCCGGCTCAGCTCCTCGTTCAGCTGGGCGAGCACGGTGCCGCCGCCGACCTTGACCAGGCCCGACGCGCGATCGGCGTCGATCACGCCGCTGAGCGCACCCGCGTCGATCATCGTGCCGCCATCGGTCATCGCGGCCTCGGTGAAGGAGTGTCCGCTGGCCGCGATGCTCACCTTGCGGCCGGCGGCGGCCGCCGCGGCGACGGCCTCGGCGAGCTCCTCGCGCCCACCCGGCCGCAGGCGCTCGAACGGGGTGCAGGCCTGGTCCCCGGCCCAGTTACGCCAGGCCGAACCGCCCCTCCGGTCGCCACTGCCCGTGGACATCGTGCCGGGGAGCCTAGCTCGCTCAGCCCTCCACGGCGCGAATGGTCGGGGGCGCCAGGACGTAGCCCGCGTAGAGGACGGTGCCCAGCAGCAGGGCGATGATCGCGACAGTTGGCGCCGCGTTTCCGGCGAAGCTGGCGCCGCCGCCGCCCGCCAATCCGCCCGCCACCTCCCCCGCAGCCCACGCCATGTTGGAGAGACCGGCGGCGAAGCCCTGGTGCAAGCGACTGGACTCGGCAACCTCGGAAAGCATGGTGAGCGCGGGGGTGAGGCAGATACCGCCTCCGAGTGAGGTCAGCATCAGCCCCGCCAGCACCACTCCCATCGCCTCGCCAACCGCGATCGCCGCCATCGCCACAGCGCAGATCGACAGGCCGACCATGAACGGCAGGCGCGGCCCGGCGCGATCGGAGAAGCGACCGGTGACTGGTGCAAGCACTCCCTCCAGCGCCGCTCCAGCGATGAAGCCGCCGGCGATCAAGGTGTGTCCGCCGCCGAGATCGGCGATCTGCAGCGGCGCAAGCACATCGACGGCGCCGAACATCACTGAGGGGATAGCGACGAAAGATGTGGCGACGAGGATCGGTCGGCTGAAGATCGTCTCGGCCACCTCGCGCAGGGCCTGACGCTCGGGCGCCTCGGGCTCCGGCGTGCGCGCCGCGATCACCGCGAGCACGAGAGCCACGCCGAGCACGGAGCTGAAGACCGGCTCGGTCCCGACTCCGGCGGCCAACGCGCCCAGCGCCGGCCCGAGCAGGGCGCCGGCGACCGCGGTGCCGAGCACGGTGCCGATCACCGAGCCGCGCCGCTCCACCGGGAAGACTCCGATCAGCCAGGTCAACGACCCCGACCAGATCAGCGCCCCGGCGCCGCCCTGGATCAAGCGGGACGCGTCGAGCAGCGCGAAGCTGTGGGCAAAACCGAAGGCGACGCTCGCGACCCCCAGCAGCAGCAACCCGGAGATCACCGTGCGGCGCGGGCCGACACGCGCGGCGAGCAGTCCCGCCGGCAGCGAAGCGAGCAGAGTGCCGGCCGCGTACGAGGCGGTGAGGACCCCGGCCTGCGCCTTGCTCAGCCCGAGATCGTCGACATAGCCAGGCAGCAGCGGCGCGATCGCTGAGAAAAAGACGACGTCGAAGAAGACCATCGCGGAAGCAAGTAGAAGCAATCGACGCATTGCAGACAATACAATCATCCCGAGCGATCACGCGCCTCAGCCCCTGCGTCTAGCATCAACGAATCGCTTACTCCGGAGGGGTGGCAGAGCGGTTGAATGCACCGGTCTTGAAAACCGGCAGACATCGAAAGGTGTCTCGAGGGTTCGAATCCCTCCCCCTCCGCTTTCTGAGCTAAATCTGGCTTGCTAGAGCCGTTTACGGAGACTCAACCAGGCCGCCGCCGAGTCCGGTCGTCTCCGACGGAATTCGGCGTCGCGGTGGCATACGGTGGCACAGAGCCATCGCGAAGTGCGATTGCGCCACGATCACTCAGCAAACCGCTGCCATCCGGCCCGCCCTGGCCAAATCATGCGAGCGGCCTAAGTCCGATCCTCCCTTCAACGCCTCAGACCCGAACGACGCGATGGCGAAGATCATCGAGTGGTTCAGCGAGAATTGGAGCGAGCTAATCTCATGACGACGATGCCAACGCCTGCCGAGAAAGCTGCCCTGTCGGCCTTCATCGACTCTGCCACGAGCGATGTCGATCCTGGCTACCCGCACGGGGCTGCCTGAGCACCTCAACGCTCGTCCGGAACTGCATTCGAGTCCGGCAACGCGGACCGGCCTGTGTCGCGTACTCAATCGCTAGGCGATGGGAGTGCTCAGCGCTTTCGCCCGGGTTGACCCGACTGGCCCATCGCTTCGGCCATCTTCTTCGCCGCCGGACTCTTGTAGTTCTTCGCCATCGTTCTTCCTTTTGACTGTCGGGAGTCAGGTCCAGAGCACGTCGTCAACCGCAATGTGCGGCGCGGCGGAAGCCATCGTCTCCAGAGCCGCGCGGTAGAGGTTTGAGGGGAGACCAACGCGATCGCATTCGCTAGAGATTGAGCGCAAGCGATGGGTAACTTCCCGCACGCAATCACCCACCGACGCGTCGGGGTGCAAACGCAGCCCCGCCCCGAGGGAGGCGGTGTAGCCATCGACGATTGGCATGTCGGCGGGTGATGGCTGCCTTTGCGCCATCGCGGCGAAGCCACCGCGGCGTTGCGCGCCTCGGCCTCGAGCGTGATCAGGCGACCGCCCTCGGGCAGCGCCCGCGCCAGCCAGATCGTGCTGTAGCCGCCAAGCGTGCCGAACTCGAGGATCGAGCTCGCCCCGATCGCCTGCGCCAGCAGCTGCAGCAGCTTGCCCTGCGGCGGCGAGACCTGAATCTCCGGCAGGCCGGCCTCCTCGCTGGCCCGCAGCGCCGCGGCCAGGGCCTCGTCGTGGGGCGCCAACAGGCCGGAGACGTACTCATCGACGGCTGACCAGGTCTCCTGCGACACGCCAGAGGTCTATCAGGGACGCGGAATGTGCAGGAAACGCCGGGTGACGCCCGAACGTGCGGGGATGGAGACGGCATCGCGCCGCGAGCGCAGGCGTGAGCGGTGGCTGCGGCACGCGGAGCGAGCCAGCGACGCTTTCGGGCTCGTCTTCGTCCTCGTCATCGTCACCTACACCCTCGCCTCGCTGGTCGAGAACCGCGGCTGGACGTCGGTGCTGCTGACGATCGCCACGGGGGCGACCTCGGTGGTGGCGCTGGTCAGCTCGCACGCGCGGGGACGCTTCGTGCGGTTCGTGATGTGGCTCGCGGCGCTGGCGGTGCTGCTCGCCGCGATCGGCGCGGCGGCCGACGACCGGACCTGGCTCAACCTCGCCACGGCGATCCAGGTCACGCTGCTCGCCGTGGCGATGGCCGCAGTGCTGCGCCGCGTGGTCACCGCGCCCGAGGTCGGCTCGCGCACGATCCTCGGCGCGCTCAGCGTCTACACCGTGCTCGGCATCCTCTTCACCTTCCTCTACGGAGTAATCGACCGGATGCAGAGCGGCCCCTTCTTCGAAGGCCACCCGCACCCGGCCAGCTCTGACTTCCTCTTCTTCAGCTACACGACGCTGACCACCACCGGCTACGGCAACCTCGTTCCCGGGGGGCAGCCCGCGCGCATGATCTCTGGTCTGGAGATGATGGCCGGGCAGATCTTCCTCGTCACCCTGGTCGCCGGCCTGGTCAGCCTCTGGCGGCCCGGCGAAGCGATCCGCCGGCGCCGCGAGCGGCGTGACGGCGAGGGCTCACCCGGTTAGCACCGAGCCAAGCGCCGCCAGCTGGGATTCCATCGCGGCGCAGAGGCCGTCGCAGAGCTCGAGCACCGCCGGGTCGGCGATCCGGTAGAGCGAGCTGGTGCCCGCCTTGCGGCGGGCGACGAAGCCCTCCGCCCGCAGCGCCCCGAGGTGCTTGGAGACGTTCTGCTGCGAGGTCCCGAGCGCCTCGGTCAGCTCCCCCACCGAAAGCTCCTCGTGGCGCCGCAGCTGGTCGAGGATGCGCAGCCGGGTCGGATCGGCGAGGGCGCGGAAGCGGCCGGCGATCAGGTCAGCGGCGTCGGGCTGGAGCGGGCTCTGCATCATTCTGATATCTTACCGTTTCACAACTGTAAAGTTGTTAATAGGTGAACCAACAACCTGGAGGATAGCGATGCCGACCGTTGCCGCCCCGCACCCAGCTCAGCGAGAGCCCTCGACCGCGCCGCGGCACTGGCCGCTGGAGCGCATCCTCTTCGCGCTGGCGGGGACGATGACCGGGCTCAGCGCCCTGCTCGCCGCCCTCGTGAGCCCCTGGTTTCTGCTGCTGACCGGGTTCGTCGCCTTCAACCAGCTGCTCTTCGTCGCGATCGGCGACTGCCCGGCATCGCTGATCCTGCGACACGGCTTCGGCGTGCAGCGCGGGTGCTCGCGATGAGCGGCTTGGGACCGATCGGACGCCTCGGCCGCTTCGCCGCCGAGCGGCGCCGCGCCGTCTTCGTCGCCTGGGCCGTGATCGCCGTCGGCCTCGGGGTGCTTGCGCCGCGAGTCGAGACCGCCCTCTCGGGCGCAGGCTGGCAGGCCAACGGCTCGGAGTCGGTGGCGGTGCGACAGCAGGTCGACCGCGCCTTCGCCGGCGGCGGCGCCTACTCGCTGCAGGTCGCGGTCCACTCGAACCGGCTGACCGCGGCCTCGCCCGCGTTCCGCGCCACCCTGCGTCGCGCCGAGCGCGTCCTCGCCGCGAGCCCGGCGGTCAGCGCCGTGACGCCGCCGCGCCCGGGCCTCTCGATCTCCCGCGATGGCCACACGGCAGTGATCCGTGCCGGAGCCGCGAGGGACGCAAACGGGATGGTCGCCGCCGCCGACCATTTGAAGAACGAGCTTGCCGCGGCCGCGGCACCGGCCGTCGAAGCCAACCTGACCGGCGCCGCCGGGATGTGGTCGGACTTCAACGAAGCCAACCGCGAAGCGATGCTCAGCTCCGAGCTGCTCTCCTGGCCGGTGACCCTGGCGATCCTCGTGCTCGCCTTCGGCTCCCTGGTCGCCGCCGGCCTGCCGCTGCTGCTGACGATCGCCGGCCTCGTCGCCTCGGCCGGCGTCCTCTACCTGGGCACGCTGATCTCGCCGATCTCGATCTGGGCGATGAACTTCGCCCTGATGTTCGCCCTGGCACTGGGCATCGACTACGCGCTCTTCATCGTCATGCGCTTCCGCAACGCGCTCTTCGGCCAGGACCGCGCGCCGGTCGACGCGGTCGCCGAGACGATGGACACCGCCGGCAAGGCGGTGCTCTTCTCGGGGATCACCGTGCTGATCTCGCTCTCCGCGGTGATGTTGGTGCCGAGCCCCGCCTTCCGCTCGATGTCGCTGGGGATCATGATCACGGTCCTCTTCGTCCTCGCCGCGACGCTGACCTTGCTGCCCGCGGTGCTGGCCAAGCTCGGCCCGCGCGTCGACAAGCTGTCGCTGCCCTGGGCGCACAGCGGCGATCACCGCTCGCCGCGCTTCGCCCGCTGGGGCGAACTGCTTTGGCGCCGCCCGGTCGCCTTCGGCGGCCTGGCGCTGGTCGCGCTCGTCCTCCTCGCCCTGCCGATCTTCAACCTGCGCACCGGCATGCCCTCAATCAAGGTCGTCCCCAGCGGCGATCACTCCCGAGTCGGCTACCGCCAGGTCAGCGCCGCCTTCGGACCCGGCGCCCCCGGCGCGCTGCAGGTCGTCATCCCCCCAACAGCGGGGCTGACGGGACGAAATGTCAAGGCTGACTTGACATATCGGCCCGTCAGCCGCGTGTTGCGGGCGGACGCTGGGGTCGCTGCGGTGATGCCAGGGTTGAGGGGGGCCGACGGGGCCGCGTTGGTGGAAGCGGTGCCTACGGCTGGGCCTTCGACCACGGCGTTCGGGGCGACGCTTGACCGCCTGCGGGCGGAGTTGCCGCCCGGCGTCCTCGTTGGCGGGCCGGCGGCCGAAAACCACGACCTGGAAGCGGCGCTCTCCGCCAAGACCCCGCTGGCGATCGGCGTCGTCCTCGGCCTCGGCTTCCTACTGCTGCTCATCGCCTTCCAGGCCCCCCTCCTCGCCGCGATCGGCGTGCTGGCAAACCTGCTCTCGACCGCCGCGGCCTTCGGCGTCGCCACGCTGATCTTCCAGGACGGCCACCTCTCCAGCCTGCTCGGCTTCGAATCGCAGGGCTTCCTCGACGCCTGGGGGCCGATCTTCTTCTTCGCGATGATCTTCGCGATCGCGATGGACTACACCGTCTTCCTGCTCTCCTCGGCGCGCGAGCACTGGGAGGAGACGGGCGATCCACGCGAGGCGATGGTCGGCGGCCTCGCCCATTCCGGCCGGGTGATCCTCGCCGCCGGCGCGGTGATGGTCGCGGTCTTCTTCACCTTCGCCCTCTCCGGGCCGCTGCCGCCCAAGGAGATGGGCGTGATCCTCGGCGTCGCCGTGCTGCTCGACGCCTTCCTCGTGCGCCTGTTGCTGCTGCCGGTCTTCCTGCGCCTCGCCGGGCGAGCGGCCTGGTACATGCCGGCCTGGCTGCGCCGCGTGCTGCCCGAAGTGCATTTCGGGCACGGCCGGGCGGGCGGCTCAGCTGAAGTACTGCCCGTGGAACCCGAACGGGATGTGGTGGGGGACCCGGGCCCGGCCTAGCTCCCCCATGCTCTCGGCGTCGAGGACGAGGAGGTAGGAGCTTCCGGTCGCGGCGTCGAGCACGACGGAGAGCAGCACGCCCCCGTCCTCGCGCCCGCCGCGCTCGGGGGCCGGGACGAAGACCGGCTCCCCCGGGAAGGCCCCCGGCTCCTGCCATTCGGTCGCGGCGCCGCTCTCGACGTCGATCTTGACCAAGCGATCGAGGAACTCGTCCTCCTCGATCGCGGCGGGCGCGCCGACGCCCCAGGTGTAGCGATAGGGCTTCCCGTTGCGCTCGCGGTAATCGATCCGCGGCAGCTCGAGCGGCACGTCGCTGAGATCCTCCTCGGCGACCGCGCCGCGATCGAGGTCAACCCGGTAACGCAGCAGCCGCGCCAGGGCCGATGGCGGCGGCGGGGCGGTGCGCAGACGCTCGAGATAGAGCGAGTCGACGATCGTCGCGTCGTCGTAGGCGGCCATGTCGATCACCAGCTCGCCGCCGCGCTCGAAGGCGTTGACATGGTGGAAGCAGAAGCGCGGCTCGGCCTCGTAGCTGCCCCGCAGCGAGCCCTCCTCGCGGTCGAAGACGAGCACCCGGGTGCCCAGCTCCGGTTTCCAGCGGTAGTTCTCGATGAACGGCCGGCCCGCCAGGGCGAGGCTCAGCGGATTGACGACGAGCGGGAAGGCGACCAGCACCGCGTAGCGCTCGGTAAGCGCGAAGCTGTGCATGTAAGAGGGCTCGCCGACCCGCTTGGAGGCGATCCGGCGCTGGCTGTCGCGGTCCCGCTGGCCGAAAACCCGGTACTCGCTGCGCGGACCGAAGTGGGTGACGTAGGCGATCAGCTCGCCCCTCTCAGGATCGTGGTGAGGATGGGCGGTGGCGTGGATGCCCGGCGGCTTGAAGGCGACGCCGAGGGTCTCCAGCGTCTCGGGATCGAAGGCGACCGGGAGCGGTGTCTCGGTCATCGCCACGTACTCGTCGCCGAGCCGCGTGAGGTTGACGTTGCAGTTGTCGGTGATCTTCGGCCGGAAGAGCGTCGCCGCGCGGCGGAAGATCGACCGGCAGGGGTCGGTGGCGAACTCGCTGTAGGCGATCTTGCCCTCGCGCTCGGCCGCCTTGTAGGCATCGCTGCGCAAGAAGCGGTTGGCGTAGGAGACCGAACCGCCGCCGAAGGAGAAGCGGTGCAGCATGGCGAGCCCATCGAACCAGTGCTTGTAGGGCTGCTCGCCCACCTCGAACTTGGCCGGGCCGTTGCGCAACAGGGTGCCGGTCAGCCACTCCGGGATCGAGCCCTCGATCGGCAGTGAATCGAGCTCGACCTCCGCGTCGAGAGTCTCCAGGCCATGCGCATAGCCGGGACGGGATACGGTCTGCGTCGTCGCCTCCATCGCGCTTCCTCCTCCTATAGTCCAAAGTAGACGGTCAAAGAGATAGCATCTGCCACCGCCCGTGTCAACCGAGATCCGCCTGACGCCCACCTCCTACATCGTCCTCGGCCTGCTCGAGGCGGCGGGCGAGGCCACCCCCTACGACCTCAAGCAGATGGTCGCGATCAGCCTCGGCAACTTCTGGTCGATCCAGCACGCCCAGCTCTACAAGGAGCCCGAACGGCTGACCGCGGCGGGGCTGCTCAGCGAGCGGCGCGAGACGGGCGGGCGTCGGCGCAGGCACTACAAGCTGACGAAACGCGGCAGCGAGGCGCTGCGCGCCTGGCGCGAGGAGCCAACCGCGGAGATGACCGAGCTGCGCGACCTTGGCCTGCTGAAGATCTTCTTCGGCGGCGACCCGGGGGCAATGGCGCGGGCCCAGCTTCCCGCCCACGAGAGCAAGCTGGCCGAATACGAAGAGATCCAGCGCAACGCCGCGGAGGAGATGCCGCCCGGACCCCGCCTCGCCCTCGAGGCGGGGGTATTCCACGAGCGGCGCTGGCTCGAATTCTGGGCGAAATTCGCCCAAGAAGAGCCCGGGGGCTGACGCGCCCGCCTACTCGCCGAGCTCGACCCGCTCGATCGCCTGCGGCTCCAGCGGCCGATCGGAAGCGTCGGTCTCGACCGACTCGATCGCGTCGACCGCGTCCATGCCCTCGACCACCTGGCCGAAGACCGTGTGCTTGCCGTCCAGCCACGGCGCCGACTCGGTGGTCACGACGAAGAACTGCGAGCCGTTGGTGTTGGGGCCGGCATTGGCCATCGCCAGCGCCCCGCGCACGATCTTGTGCTCGTTGATCTCGTCCTCGAATTCGTAGCCGGGACCGCCGCGCCCGGTGCCCTCCGGGCAGCCACCCTGGATCATGAAGTCGGGGATCACGCGGTGGAATACGAGTTCGTCGTAGAAGCCGTCGGCGGCGAGTTTGCGGAAGTTCTCGACCGTCTTCGGCGCGTCGGCATCGTGCAGCTCGAGCACGATCGCCCCGGCGTTGGTGTGAAGCGTTGCCTGCGACATGGGCGCCACCCTACCCGGTCACGCGAATCGCAACCGGGCGAGAGGCACCGGGCGCATACGGCCAGCGGTCCTCGGCGAGGGCCGCGGCCCGCAGCTTGATCTGGGCCGCGCCACTGACGTAGCGGAAGCGGTAGCTGCCGTGGAAGCGGCCGCTGTGGTCGGTGCGCAGGACGAGCACCGGCCGCCAGCGCCTCGCCGCCGACTCGTAGTACTGAATCGCGACCAGCTTGCCGCGGCGCGGCACGGGCGCGCCGAGGGTGCGCACGCGACCGGCGAAGTGCACCGCCTCGCCGGTTCGCAGGGACCGCGGAGCGATCCGCAGGGCGACGCCGCCCCGCACTCGCAGGGTCAGCGGCGCCCGGGCGGCTCCGTCGAGGCGACCCTCCCCGGGAAAGCTGACCGAGATGCGGCGTGAGGTGCCGGCCGACAGCTCGACCCGGAAGCCGCCGTGCCGGCCCGTGGTCACCGAGTCCACGCGCCGCCGGCGCAGGGCGCCGCGGGAAGGCCGCGAGACGATGCGCAGGGCGCGACCGGCGAGGCCGGCGCCATCGGAATCGACGAGCCGCCCGCCGAGCATCGCGCCGGCCCGGAACGGGACCGTGAGCTCGGTCCCGCGCCGGCCGCGCCAGTGCAGCCGGGCGTAGAGCCGGGTCTTGGCGCGTGCCTGCGCGGCTGCCGCCGCGGCTGCCGCCGGTTGGGCTCGATTCACCCCGGCGACGGGTTCACCCGCCGTCTTGCGCACGGTCATCTGCGTGCCGTCGGCGCGCCGTGTGGTCGAGGCGGCATTTCCGGCCCGGTCGAGCGCGTCGGCGCGAAAGACGTAGGTGCCGGGACCGAGGTCGGTCGGCAGGCGGGCGATCAGCTCGGCGCTGCCGGAATCGCCCGACTGCAGCTTGGCCGGCAGCTCATCCCACTTCTCGCCGTCGAGCCGGCGGTAGTAGATCTCGCCGCTCGCCGCGCCGGAGTGGGCGTCGGTCACCTGGGCGCGGATCTCCTCCGGCACCGCATCACCGTCCGCCGCCGGCTCGAAGGCGACTCCGGGAGGCACGTCGTCGAAGCGCAACGGCACCGAAACCGCCGAGGAGGACGCCTCGTTGCCGGCTTCGTCGCGCAGCCAGACGCTCAGCTGGTAAATGCCGGCGTGGGGGACGAAGAGGTTCTGCAGGGCGCGGATGTCGTGGCCACTGGCGAACTTGGTGCCGCTGTCGTAGCCGGCCGGACCGGTGATCCGCCAGCGAGCGCCGCCGATCGCGCTCGCCGGCCCCTGGTCGGGGTTGTCCCAGGTCGCGTCGAAGTCGTTGGCGCGGCGCCAGGATTCGCCGCCGCCGACGGAGAGGCCGCGAGGATGCGCGGGCGGGTTGTTGTCGATCAGCACGGTCAGCGGCGCGACGCAGGCCGAGTTGCCGGCGAAGTCGACCTCACAATGGTCGAGGCGGTGCGGCCCGTCGCTGAAGTGGGTCGTGTCCACGTTGGCGCTGCCGCCGGCGTTCGTCGGGCAGGGCTGCATCCTCGTCGCCCGCCACTCGCTGCCGATCAGCGCCTTCGCGCAGCCGTACTCGAAGAGCGAAACGCGGTTGCCGTCGAGCATCGTTTCGCCGAGGTGCACGCCGGCGCCGGCATCGTTCCCCCAGAAGCCGATCCCGCGCTGCCCGGTCTTCCAGCCGCCGCTCACCAGATCGCCGTTGACCCCGGCGGCGGGATTGGTGTCGTCCTCGACCGTGATCGTCAGCGCTCGCACCGCCGACCAGGAGTCGGCTTCGATGTTGCAGGACTTGCTTTCGGCGCGAGCGCAGAGCAGCCTGTCCTCCAGCCCCGGCTGCGGGGAGGCGAAGCCGGCGACGAAATCGTGCAGGTTGGTTTCCGTGCCGGAGGCGCTCAGGAAGGGGTCGAAGCCGCCGCTCGAGTTGTCGACCCCGATCCGCTGCTCCATCCCGTCGTGCAGCGCGTGCCACCAGGTGCCGGTGACCCGGGTGATGCCGGTCGTCGGCGGCGCCTGCCAGTGCCAGCGCGCGAAGCGTGTGCCGGAGACGGTCGGGCCGCCGCGGGTGAAGCTCTTCATATGGGCGCCGTCGAACGGGTCGGAGCCCGCCGGGGTCGCGCACCAGGCGTCCTGCCTGAACTTGGCGCCGCCCGTCGTGTCGACCCAGTCGGCGTCGGCATTGAGATGCCAGCCGCACTGGGCGACGTCGTACTTGGCGGCCGTCGCCTCCTTCGCCGCCAACAGCAGAAGCGCCAGAGCGAGCCCCACCCCCATCGCCACGATGCGGCCGATGCCACCGCGCGTACCCGACATGTCCCCTCCTTAGATCGACAACGTGTGGGGGCCTAAGGGCACAGCGAGCGAATCTCTCCCCCCTTGACCGAGAAAAAGGACGGACGGCTGCCGCCGCGGCGGCTTTGCGAGAATGGCTCCGATGGCACTCCCGACGCAGGATCAGATAACCGAGAAGCTGCGCGCCGTGATCGACCCCGAGCTGCGCCGCTCGATCGTTGAGCTGGGCATGGTGCGCTCGATCGAGGTCAGGGAGGGCGGCCGGGTCGAGGTCGTCGTCTCGCTGACCACGGCCGGCTGTCCGATCCGCTCCCACTTCGAACAGGCCGTCGCCAAACAGGTGTCGGAGCTGGAGGGAGTGACCGAGGTGGCCGTCGGCTTCGACGTCCTCTCCGACGAGGAGAAATCGAGCCTGCAGCAGACCCTCGGCCGCGGCAAGCTGCCGGCCGGGGCGCTCGCCCAGGTGAAGAACGTGATCTGCGTCGCCTCGGGCAAGGGCGGCGTCGGCAAGTCGACGATGACCGCCAACCTGGCCGCGGCACTGACCGCCGAAGGGCATGCGGCCGGGGCGCTCGACTGCGACGTCTACGGCTACTCGATCCCGCGCATGCTCGGCGTCAACCGCAAGCCCGAGGTCGACGCCGAGCGCAAGATCCTGCCGCTGGAGGCGGCCGGCGGCGTCAAGGTGATGTCGATCGGCTTCTTCGTCGAGGAGAACTCGGCCGTCGTCTGGCGCGGACCGATGCTGCACAAGGCGATCCAGCAGTTCCTCGAGGACGTCGCCTGGGGCGAGCTCGAGTACCTGCTGCTCGACCTGCCGCCGGGGACCGGCGACGTCTCGATGACGCTCGCCCAGCTGCTGCCACAGGCCAAGTTCGTGCTCGTCACCACGCCCCAGCCGGCCGCGCAGACCGTCGCCAAACGGGCCGCCGACATGGCCGCCAAGTTCGATCTCGAGCTGCTCGGCGCGATCGAGAACATGTCGGGCTTCACCGCCCCGGACGGGCAGCGCTTCACGATCTTCGGCGAGGGCGGCGGACAGCTGCTCGCCGACGAGCTCGGCATCCCGCTGCTCGGCAAGGTGCCGCTCTCAGAGCCACTGCGCGAGCATGCCGACAACGGCACTCCACTGGTCACGGCCGAGCCCGACTCGCCCGCCGCGCAGGCGATCCGCCAGGCGGCGCGCGGGATCGTCGCCGCGACGCCGCAGGAGCTGCCCGTCCTGCAGGCGACGCCGGCAGCGGCGGAACCGCCGCCAATCGGCGGCACGCCGCTCCCGGTCGTCCAGTAGCCGCCCTTCCAGGGCCGGCCGCCGGCTAGTTGTGCTTGAAGACCTGCACGCTCGGCAGGACCGCGCTTGCCGTCACGATCTTCATCCCCGCTCACCCCCCCTCGATTCGTTGCCGCATCAAGGGGAAATACTGAGAGTTTCCTAAGTATTGGGATTCGGCTTAACTTGACTGGAGATCGGCGCGGAAACCCCCTATTCTCCGCCGCTCCTTATCACTTAAATATTTATGACTGGAGGGGATGATCGTTGGCACCAACGACGACAACCACAACGGGGCAGACGAGGACCATCGAGGAGGCGGTCGCCTACGCGGTGGGCCACCGGATCAGGATCGAGGCTCTCTCGATTCTCAACGAAGGCACCGCGAGCCCCAATGAAATTGCCAAGTTAATCGACGAGGGCGTCAGCAAGGTCGGCCACCACATCAAGGAACTGGCCGAATCGGGCTGCATCGAATTCGTCGGCACCGCCCAGCGGCGCGGCGCGACCGAGCACTTCTACCGCGCCGTGGAGCGTCCGTTCATCAGCGACGAGGAAGCCCGCGAACTGCCGCCCGAGACAAAACGGGAGTTCGCGGCGCTGATCCTGCAGGCGATCATGGCGGAGGGACTCTCGGCGCTGGACCACGCCAAGCTGGACGCCGACGACGACATCTGGCTGAGCTGGCGTTCGCTCGAGCTCGACGCCGAAGGGCGCCGCGAAGTGGCCGGGCTACAGGCCGAGACCTACGCCCGCATCGAGGAGATCGAGGCGAGCAGCGCGGGCCGGCTGCTGGAGGCCGGCAAGGAGGGCAAATCGACCGTGGTCGCGGCGATGGCCTTCGAGCGCAGCCGCCCGGGCCGTCCGCCCGGCGACAGCCTCGCCTCGCCGCGGGACGTGACTCGGGCCGCGGACTGACGCGGGCCAACAACGAGAACGGGCGGCCGTACGGCCGCCCGTTCGAAGCTTCGACGAACGAGTCGCCGCGTCAGGCCGCGCTCTTGCTCTTGTAGTAGTTCGCGTTGATCTCCGCGTACTTGGCCCACTCGGCCGGCAGCTGATCCTCGGCGAAACAGGCGTCGACCGGGCAGGCCTCCACGCAGGCGTCGCAGTCGATGCACTCGTCCGGGTCGATGTAGAGCATCTCGACCGAGTCGTAGTCGGGCTCGTCCGGCGTCGGGTGGATGCAGTCGACGGGACAGACCTCAACGCACGAGTTGTCCTTCTGGCCGATGCACGGCTCGGCGATGACGTAGGTCATTACGAGGCTTTCTCCTGGGTCGTCGTTTCGGTGCGAGCGGAGGCTCCTTGCCCCCGCCGACGGGCGAGCCGACATTTTAGGGATTGCGCGGCGCCGGAGCGCCACGGGCGACTAGCATCGCCACTCGATGCTGTTGCTGACAGGGGCTACCGGAAGCGTCGGGTCGCGGCTGCTGCCGCTACTGCTGGAGCGCGGCGAGGACGTGCGCTGCCTGGTGCGCGAGCCGCGTCGCCTCGGAGAACGCCGCGTCGACGTGCAGATCGTGCTCGGCGACCTGGGCGAGATGTCGGACCCCTACCTGGTGCGCCAGGCGCTGCGCGGCGTCGACACCGTCATCCACCTGGCGGCGACGATACGCGACCAGCCGCCGCACCGGATCGAGGAGCTGAACGGGCTGGCCAGCGTGCGGCTGCTGCGCGCCGCCGAGCGCAGCGGGGTGCGCCGCTTCGTCTTCTTCAGCGCGCTCAATGCCTCGGCGGCCCAGCGCACCCGCTTCTTCCGCGCCAAGTGGCTGGCCGAGCGGGCGGTTGCCTCCTCGTCGTTGGAGACGACGATATTCGCGCCGTCGATCGTCTATGACCACTCCGATCCGTGGCTGACGCTGCTGCGCCGCTTCTCCTTCCTGCCCGTGCTGCCCGTCTCCGGCGATGGCCGGGCGAGATTCGAGCCGATCTGGGCCGAGGACGCCGCCCGCTGCGTGGTCGCGGCGCTCGCGCGGGCGGGCGAGCGCCGCTACGAGCTTGCCGGCCCGGAGACGCTCAGCTACGACGAGATGTCGGACTTGGTCAGCCGCGTTGCCGGCCGTCCAAAGCCGCTCGTCCACCTCCCCCTGCCGATCGTCCGCACCGGCCTGATCGCCCTCCGCCAAGTCCTCGGCGAGGCCGTGTTCGCTACCTGGGAGGAGGCGGAGTTGATGGAGGTCGCGATGCTCAGCGAGCGCGGCTCCGCCGACGCGCAAGAGCTTGGAATCGAGCCAAGAAGGATGGCCGATGTATTGGGGGACGATTAGACGAGCGGCGCTTCACGATCGTGCGTGGCGGCCAGACCCTGGAAGGGAGCGACGCGACCCTGGCGGAAATCGGCCTGCCGCCGCTCAACCGCACCAAAGGCCCCAACCCGACGACTCTGCCCGTCGGCGGCGTTGTTCGGCTTGGGCCAGGAGGCCGCGGACGGTCTCGGCAAGCGCCCCGGGGGCTTGGAATATTTGCTCCCACGTGCAGTGAGACACTTGCCAGCCGGCGAGCTGGAAGCGCTGCTCTCGCTTACGGTCGACCTGGAATGCGGAATCGGTGTCGTGATAGGTGCGACTGTCGGCTTCGAGGATGAGGCCCGCGTCTCGCCAGAGGAAATCCGGCCTTTGCATTCGCCCGCCAACCCGCAGCCGAACGTTGACTTCGGGCCGGGGCAAGTCGACCCTTTGGCAAACACGCAGAAACTCCCGCTCCATCTCACTGCGCGTGCGCTTCGTCTCCGGGCGAATCTCGTCCATCACCATCCGCAACCTGGCAACCCCGCGGCAACCACGGTGGCGCCGGATCAGCGACCTGACCGCTTGATGGTTGAGGATGCGCAGAACCTCCGCCTCAGATACCGCCTTGCGGAGCTCCCAGATCGGCCTGGTTGCGGCCAGATCGAGTAGACAGCGCGCCACCGTCACACACGGAATCTGTTGGACGGAAGTCCGCTCTCTCGGTGCCAGAGTTCCGTCTCGGTGAGCTCCGACCCCACAAGGTGCGCGTCCACGCCTGCGTGGGGCAATCACGTCAATTGGCCCGTCAGGCGCGTGGTTTGCCAAACCCCAAAGCTCGGCAGCGGAATGCGCGAGAGGGTGTCGGGTCTCGGCGCGCGTGTGGTGCGCTGAAACGCGCGGTTGTGTGCCAATTCGCGTACGCGCTCTGACACACACTCGGAATCCGAGCGCCGGACCAATCAGGGCAAGAACGCAAGGGGCCCGGATAGCGGCGCTATCCGGGCCCCTGAGGACGCCGTCCTGAGCCGGTCCGCCGCCGTCAGGCGTGCGCACCGGGCTTTCGAGCCAGGGCCCAGGGCGTCCGTTACATCATCCCGCCCATGTCCGGCATACCGCCGCCGGGCATGCCACCGCCGGCGCCTTCCTTCTCGGGCGGCTCGGCGATCACGGCCTCGGTGACGAGGATGTTCTTGGCGATCGAGGCCGCGTTCTGCAGCGCCGAACGGGTCACCATCGTCGGGTCGATCACGCCGGCGGCGATCAGGTCGCCGTACTCGCCGTTGGCCGCGTTGAGACCTTCGCCGGTCTTCAGGTCGCGGACCTTGTTGACCACGACCGAGCCCTCCAGGCCGGAGTTCTCGGCGATCTGGCGGACCGGCTCCTCCAGCGCGCGGTGCACGATGCGGGCTCCCGTCGCCTCGTCGGGCTCGGAGAGCTTGTCCGGGTCGAGGTTGGCCTGTGCGTTGAGCAGGGCCACACCGCCGCCGGGCACGACGCCCTCCTCGAGCGCCGCGCGGGTCGCCTGCAGGGCGTCCTCGACGCGGTGCTTCTTCTCCTTCATCTCGGTCTCGGTGGCGGCGCCGACCTTGACCACGGCAACGCCTCCGGCCAGCTTGGCGAGCCGCTCCTGGAGCTTCTCCCGATCGAAGTCCGAGTCGGTGTTCTCGATCTCGTTTTTGATCTGGTTGATCCGGCCCTTGATGCCCTCGGCATCGCCTGCACCGTCGATGACCGTCGTCGTGTCCTTGGAGACGACGACGCGACGCGCTTTGCCGAGCTGGGAGATCTGGGTGTTCTCGAGCTTGAGGCCCATCTCCTCGGTGATCACCTCACCGCCGGTGAGGGTCGCGATGTCCTCCAGCATCCGCTTGCGGCGGTCGCCGAAGCCCGGGGCCTTGACCGCGACGCCGGTGAAGGTGCCCCGCAGCTTGTTGACGACCAGGGTCGCGAGGCACTCGCCCTCGACGTCCTCGGCGACGATCAGCAGCGGCTTGCCGCCCTGCATCACCTGCTCGAGCACCGGCAGGATGTCCCGCACGGAGCCGATTTTCTGGTTGGCGATGAGGATGTAGGGGTCCTCGAGCACGGCCTCCATACGGTCCTGGTCGGTGACCATGTAGGGCGAGATGTAGCCCTTGTCGAACTGCATGCCCTCGGTGAACTCGAGCTCCATTCCGAAGGTCTGGCCCTCCTCGACGTTGACCACGCCGTCCTTGCCGACCTTCTCGATCGCGTCGGCGATCACGTTGCCGATCTCGTCGTCGGCGGCGGAGATCGCGGCGACCCGGGCGATCTGCTCCTTGCCGGCGACCTCCTTGGACTGCTTGCCGCGCAGGTCCTCGACGACGTCTTCGACCGCCTTCTCGATCCCGCGGCGCAGAGCCAGCGGGTTGGCGCCGGCGGCGACGTTCTTGAGGCCCTGGCGAACGATGATCTGGGCCAGCAGGGTCGCCGTCGTGGTGCCGTCGCCGGCCACGTCGTTGGTCGCCGTGGCGACCTCGCGGACAAGCTGGGCGCCCTGGTTCTCGAAGACGTCCTCGACCTCGATCTCGCGGGCGATGGTGACGCCGTCGTTGGTGATCGTCGGCGCGCCGAACTTCTTGTCGAGCACGACGTAGCGACCCTTCGGGCCGAGGGTGACCTTGACCGCGTCGGCGACTGCGTCGACGCCGGCCTGCAGGGCCCCCCTTGCCTCCTCGCTGAACTTCAGCTCCTTGTGAGCCATCTAATTTCAGTCCTCCTTGGTTCTCTAAGTCCTAATGGTGACGAGCTAGCCGAGCTTGGCGAGAACGTCCGACTCGCGCAGCACGAGCAGGTCCTCGTCCTCGACGGTCACCTCGGTGCCGCCGTACTTGGAGTAGAGGACCTCGTCGCCCTCACTCAAGTCGAGCGGCCGGCGACTGCCGTCCTCGTTGATCGCGCCGTCGCCGACGGCGACGACCTTGCCCTTCTGGGGCTTCTCCTTGGCCGTATCTGGGAGGACGATCCCGCTCGCGGTCATCTCCTCCTCTTCGATCGGCTTCACGATCAGCCGGTCCCCGAGGGGCTTCAGCTTCATCCGTATACCTCCGTATTGGTCAGGGGTGATTCGTATTCAGAAGTTCGAACTGGATTGGCACTCTCGGCATGAGAGTGCCAACGACGGGAAAGATAGCGAGTTGCGGCGTCCGGTCAGCCGCTGGCGAGCAACCTGCAGCCGAGCAGCCCGGCGACGCCCTCGCCGCCGCGCGCCATCACCCAGTCGTGGTTCCACTCGAAGACCGGGCGGGCGACGGGCGCCAGCAGGTTCATCCAGGCCTTGGTCGTCGAGACGTTCCACTCGTATAGCACCGCGGTGACGCCGTCCTGCTCGTAGAAGCGCCAGCGGCCGACGCCGCTCAACCCCCCCACGGCGTTCCCCTCGAGCAGATGCGGATGCTCGACCCGCGTAGTCGTCACCTCGAACTCGACCCGGTAGGGCAGCAGGCTCTTCCAGACCATGCGCGAGACCGTGCCGACCCCATCGACCCTGCTCTCGCGGTCGTCGCCGTGCCGCACCTCGGTCGCCTCCTCCACCCCGCGCCACCACTCGGGCCAGCGCTCCTGGTCGTAGACCGCGGCCCAGACCGGCTCACGCGGCGAGTCCAGCAGCCAGGTGGTGAGGAACCTGTAGTCCGCCACTAGTTGTGGTGCGGGGTCTCCCCGTTGCCAAAGTGAGCGCCGGGAGGCTCGACGATCTGCGAGAAGCGGATCACGGTGACGGTTTCGTCGGGGGCAACCGGGCGGCCGTAGATCTGTTCGAGGAAGTTGATCTCGTCCTCGAGGCGCCGGAACTCGGGGTTGTCGTGCTCGATGTCGCGCGGCGAGAGGTCGGAGACCCGCTTCACCTCGACGTCGTCGATCACCGCGGTGAAGATCTTCTCGCGCGGGCTGTGGCGGAAACCGACCGTGATCCAGACGACCATGCCGCGCTCGTACTTGTTGCTCTTGTCGCCGAGCCGGATCGTCGCCGTCTTGCGACCGCGCTTGAGCTGGTCGACGAAAACCGGCGAGTAGAAGTTGAGAACGTAGATCCCGCCCCGCATGGGAAAGCGAGCGTATCTGACCGGGGCGCCTCACCAACTTCTGGACCTTTGTCGGACCCAGGACTGAAGATCGGTCGGAAACGGTCGATGGGAGGAGTGTGCCCCGGCTTGCACACATCCGAGTCCGCGCGCCGATGCTCGTCGCGGCAGCGGCCTGCGCCGCGTTCCTGCTGCTCGCCTTCGCCGCAAGCGCCCAGGCCGCCACCTGCCACGGCAAGCACGCGACGATCGTCGGCACGCCCGGCAACGACGTGATCGTCGGCAAGGGCGCCAGCGACGTGATCGACGGCGGCGGCGGCAACGACGTGATCTACGGCGGGAGCAACGGCAACGACACGATCTGCGGCGGCCCCGGCAACGACAAGATCTACGGCGGCAAGGGCTTCGACAAGCTCTACGGCGAAGGGGGCGACGACAAGCTCGACGGCGGCAGCGGCTCCGATCGCCTCGCGGGCGGCGCCGGCAACGACGACCTGATCGGCGAAAAGGGCAAGGACGTGCTGCTCGGCGGCCCCGGCGACGATCGGCTGTTGGGGCAAAAGGGACCCGACGTAATGTTCGGCGGCTCGGGCAACGACTACCTCAGCGGCGACAAGGGCAGCGACGACGAGAACGGCGGGCCCGGCAACGACATGCTCTTCGGCGACAAGGGCAACGACGAAATCGAAGGCGGGCCGGGGGACGACCACATCGAAGGCGGGCCGGGGGACGACCCGATGCTCGAAGGCGGGCCGGGCACCGACTTCGTCTACGGCGGCGCCGGCAGCGACCATGCCGACGGCGGCGAAGGCAACGGCGACGTCGTCCGCGGCGACAGCGGCGAAGACACCCTCGACGGCGGGCCCGGCACGAACGACATCGTCTCCTACGCCAGCGCCACGCGCGGCAGCGTCACCGTCGACCTGATGACCGGCCACTCGAAAGGCGACGGCCACGACACCCTGACCGGCTTCGAGGACGTGGTCGGCTCGCCGCAGGGCGACGACATCGTGGGCGACGCCGAAGCCAACAAGATCGACGGCGGGGTCGGCAACGACGAACTCGACGGCGGCCCCGGCGAAGACGAAGCCTTCGGCGGCCAGGGCACCGACACGTGCGCCGAATTCGCGATGGAACATTCCTGCGGGGTAGAAGAAGAACCGCCCGCGAACGCGACCTTCGTCACCCTCGACCAGGGCCTCGACGGCACGAGCCTGATCGTGCAGGGGGACAGCCGATCGAACGACATCGGCGTCGCCTTCAACGGTAGCTGGATCGTCTCCGACGACGGCCCCGTGATTCCGGGCGAAGGCTGCAGCTCGGCTGCCGGCACGACTGTCGTCACCTGCCCGGCGATCACGGCGACGGGGCTCGTTGTGGTCACCGGCGGCCCCGGCGACGACTCGATCAGCATCGCCGAAAGCGTGCCGCGCCAGGTCAAGGTCCGCATCAACGGCAATGCCGGCTCCGACACGCTCAGCGGCGGTCTCGGCGACGACGTCCTTGAAGCCGGCGAGAACTACAACGGCCCCGACGACGGCCACGACACCCTGATCGGCAACGCGGGCAGCGACGTCCTGTACGCCGACCCCGGCGCCGACGTGCTCGAGGGCGGGCCGGGCAACGACCTGCTGGTGTCATCCGTCGCGGTCTGCCAGGGCCACACTTACGACGGCGGGCCGGGCGAGGACACGGTCTCCTACGGCCGCTCCAACGCCAACATGCGGGTCGAACTTGGCGGCACCGGCGGGCCCCCCGGCTGCGCCACCCCCGACCATGTGCTTTCCAGCAACGAGGACCTCGAGGGGTCAGACGGCCCCGACGTGCTGATCGGCGACAACGGCCCCAACAACCTCTTCGGCCACTCCGGGGCGGACGTCTTCATCGGCAAGGGCGGCAACGACACGATCGAAGCGATCGACGGCCAGCGCGACAAGAAGATCGACTGCGGCGCCGGCAACGACAGCGCCAGCCGCGATCGCCAGGACCCCACGCCGGTCAGCTGCTGAGCCGGGCGCGAGTCGCGCTCAGAAGATGTAGTTGCGCAGCTTCTGGGGCTCAAGCACGGTGACCCGGCCGCGGCCGGGGCGGACGATGCCGCCCCGCTCGAGGTCGGCGAGGAAGCGGCTGACGCTCTCGCGCGAGGTGCCGGCCAGCTGGGCGAGGTCGGCCTGGTTCATGTGGATCGTCACCTCGGTGCCCTCGCCTACCCGCGGCGACTCCTCGGCGACCAGCTGGGAGAGGACGCCGGCGACCCGACTGGGCACGGTCTGGAAGGACTGGCGCGAGATCCGCTCGTTGGCGGCGCGCAGGCGGCGCACCAGGGCCTTGTTCAGCTTCACTGTGATCTCCGGGTGGCGGGTGAGCAGCGCGCGCACCTCGCCGGCAGGCAGGGCGAGCAGCTCGCCGTCGGTGAGCGCCTCGACGCTGGCCGAGCGCACCTCGCCGTCGAGCATCGCCAGCTCGCCGAAGATGTCGCCCGGCCCGAGCGTGGCGAGCGTGATCGCCCGCCCGTCGGAGTGCTCGCGGGTGACCCGGAAGCTGCCGTCGCGGACGATGTAGCAGGCGTCGGAGCGATCGCCCTCGTGGAAGACGCGCGTCCCCGCCGGGAAGGCGCGGCCGACCGCGACCCGCGAGAAGTTCTCCAGCTCGTCCTCCTCGAGGTCGGCGAAGAGCGGCACGCTGCGCAGCAACTCGACCGGCCCCAGCCCCACCTCTCGGTCCTCCATGGGCTCGATTATCCCCCCTCGGCGCCGTGACGCCTATCCGCCCGCCCGCTCGAAGGCGATCGCCATCAGGTCGAGCTCATCGCGTGGCAAGCCGGCAGCAGTCGCCTCCTGCCGCCACGCCGCCACCGCCGCCCCGACCTGCGCGACGATCTCGGCGACGCGTGCCTCGCGAAGCCGGAAGAGGGGCGCGGTCGCGCGAACCGCATCCAGGTCCGGGACCCGCACCTCGCCGTCGAGCGAGAGGCTGTGTTCCTCCGTGAAAGGCGAGGGGTTGACGTCGAAGGCCGGCGCCAGGCGCCACCCCGATCGTTCGCGCAGGAAGCCGTGGTTGCGCAGGTGGTCGTCGTGGTTGGAGACGAGCACATTGAAGACGACGCGCCGGAAGAGCTGCTCGAGGTCGGCCTCAATCGCATCGGGATCGCCGAAGCTCTCGATCGCCTGGGCCACATCCAGGTAGCCGGCCCCCTCTTCGCCGTCGCGCCGTCCGGCGAGGGTCATCGCCGAGGCGTAGAGGCGCCTGCTGCCACCCTCCCTGTCGAAGCGCCGGGCGCAGTGGGTCCGGTAGGGAGATCCCAGCTTCAACAGCTTCGAACCGGGCACAGCGATCCCCGCCGCGGCGGAGAGACGGGCAACGACCTGCTCCCAGGCGCCGAGGTCGTAGCGGTCCTCGCGAGAGGGGAACTTGGCGATCCACAGCGAGCCGTCCTCGTCGCTGAAGCTCGCCTTAGGCCGGGCGCCGCCCAGCGAGCTGCCGGGGGCGACCAGCATCGCGATCCACCGCTCCTCCTCGCCATCGAGGTCCGGCAGTCCCTGCTCCACCTCCCTCGCCCAGTGCTCGAGCTCTCGCAGGCGCGTGGCGGGCGGCACCGCGAGCGGCTCGTCGTCGAGATAGGCGCCCCCATCGGAACTCGCAAGGCGCAGGGCGCCCATCCGCGTCTCGTCGTTGACTCCGACCAGGAAGTCCCACTCGTCCAGCCGATGCCGCTCGCGTTCCTCGCGCCGGGCCGCCAGCGCCTCGCGCCGTTCGAGCAGGGTGCGGCCCCAGCGATCGGGGGAGGCGTCAGCCAGGATCCCCGGCAGGTCCGAAGTGAACTGATCGCCCTCGTAGAGCGGCAGCGAAGGGTCGAGGGGGAAGGAGTCGTTGGCGGCGATCCATCCCCCCTCGTAGGCGAAGGAGACGACGCTCTGGGTGCCGGCTCGCTCGCGGCTGAGGGCGCCGACCGCTCGCCGCTCGCCAAGCTCGGCGGCGTCGAGGTGGACCACGACCTGGTCGCGTCCGGCATTCATCCGGAGCGGGGCTTCGGGGCGCGGCGCGGTCGGGTCATGCGGACGTCCCGCAGCCGCTGGCCGAGCTCGTCGTCGCCGGCGATTCGGTCGAGATCCTCTTCAAGGCCAAGCACGGTCAGCACCCTGGCGAGCAGGCCGAGACTTACCGAAAGGTCGCCCTGCTCGAGCTTGGTCAGCGTGCCACGCGCCACCCCGACCCGTTTTGCCAGCTCGGCGAGTGACATGCGGCGCCGCATGCGGGCCAGTCGCAGGCGCTCGCCGAGCGCCTCAGCGCGGCGCCTGGTCTGGGGGTGCAGGGGGTACTGATTGCGAGGCATGTTCAATAGATTAGACGTTAAAGACGATATTGTCCAATCTATCGATCGTTTATTAGGCAAGTACGAGCTTGCGGGGGGTGCGGCTGAAGCCGGCCTCGAGCAGGGCGTCCTCCTGGCCCGAGCCGATCACCGGGTCGCCGTCGAGCTTCTCGATCGCCAGCTTGGGAAGGCGACCGGCGGCGACCGCCTCGGCGAGCGCGGCGACCGCGGCGGCCAGCTCCTCGCCGCCGAGCTCGGTGAGGCGGACGATGCCGCGGCCGCCGCGCTCGACGTAGAGCTGCGGGGCGCCGTCGCGGAGCAGGACGTGGGCGCCGGGGGCGCGGGCTGGGCGACGGCCGCTGGCCGGTTTGGGCCAGGGCAGCGAGGCGCCGTAGGGGTTGGCCGAGTCGGTGGCGGCGAGCAGCAGGAAGGAGTCGTTCTCTTCGGGCAGCGAGCGCAGGCGCTCGACCGCGCCGGGCAGGGCGAACTGGGCGCCGCCCAGGCCCTCGACGAAGTAGCCGCGGCGGGCGGTGCCGAGCAGCTCGAGGTTGCCGAGCTCGGCGTAGAGGCCGGCGAAGCCGCCGGGGACGCCCTCGGCGAGCACCGACTCGCGGGTGACGATGCCGTAGCGCTCGAGCATCAGCTCGGCCTGGGCGCGCAGGCGGGGGCCGGCGGCGGGGGCGTTCTCGAAGAGCGGCGCGGTCAGCGACCAACGGCCCTGTATCGCGGCGCCCGCGGCGCGGCGGCGGGCGAAGCGGCGACCGCGCTGCTCGGGCGGCGGCGCGGCGAGCAGGCGCGGCGCGCGCAGCGGTGCGAAGGCGTCGTTGGTCACCTCGCCCGCCCAGGCCAGGTCCCAGAGCGCGGCGTGCAGCTCCTCGGCCGGCTGGTCGAGGTCGGCGAGCAGGTCGAGCCAGAAGTCGGGACCGGCGGCGAGTCTCTCGCGGATCGCGTCGTGGACCTCGCCCTCCGGCAGCTCCAGCTTCGCGTTGGCCGGCGGCGGGCCGGCGAGGCGAACGTCGTCGCGGAAGTAGAGGGCGACGCGGCCGTCGCTGCGCCCCCGGGCGCCGGCGCCGATCCAGACCAGCTCGCCGCTGGTGCAGAGTTCGTCGAGCCAGGTCGGCGAGTAGGCACCGAGCCGGCGCGGCAGCACGTCGGCCTCCCAGACCTTGGGGGTGAGCGTGACGCCCTGCAGCGGGACAAGCGCCTCGCGCAGGCGGTCGGGGCCGGCACCGGCTGCGCGGTGGGCGTCGACGTTCTGCCAGCTGGACAGGAAACGGGCGAAGCGGTCGCGGCCGGCGGGCTCGACTTCGCGGCGCAGGTGGGCGAGGCTGGCGCGGCGCACGCGGCGCAGGACATCGGCGTCGCACCACTCGCGCTCGCGGCCTCCGGGAAGCAGCTCGCCCCGAACCAGGGTCCCGGCTCGCTCCAGCTCGCGCAGCGCCGGGGTCGGGTCGACGCCGTAGCGGGCGGTGAGTTGGGCGGTCGGGAAGGGACCGTGGGTGCGGGCGTAGCGGCGGACCAGGGTGAGCAGCGGGTCGGGCTGCTCGGCGAGGAAGCTCTCGGGCAGGCCGGGGGGCGGCGGCACGCCGAGCGCGTCGCGGTAGAGGCCGGCCTGCTCGGCGGCGATCCAGCGCTCCTCGCCGGCGATCCGCACGGTGGCGACGCGGCGCTCGGCGGCCAGCTTCTCGAGCATCGAGGCGGCCGAGTAGCCCTCGGCGACCCGCTCCTCGCACTCCTCGGTCGTTAGGTCGCCGAGCCGGCGCAGGATCTGCTGCAGGCCGTCGCGGTCGCCGGCGCGGCCCGCCTCGGTGCGGTGCTGGAGCTGGGCCTCGACCTCGACCAGCGCCTCCGGGTCGATCAGCTCGCGCAGCTCCTCCTGGCCGAGCAGCTCGCGCAGCAGGTCGCGGTCGAGAGCGAGCGCCGCGGCGCGCCGCTCGGCGTTCGGCGTGTCCCCCTCGTACATGTAGGTGGCGACGTAGTCGAAGAGCAGCGAGGAAGCGAACGGCGAGGCGGTCGGCGTCTCGACCTCGACCAGGCTGAGCTTGCGCGATTGCAGGTCTGCGAGCAGCCCGGCCAGCGAGGGCAGGTCGAGCACGTCGCGCAGCACCTCGCGGTAGGTCTCGAGGACGACCGGGAAGCGGGGGAAGTCGCGCGCCACCTCGAGCAGGCTCTGCGCCTTGAGGCGCTGCTGCCAGAGCGGCGTGCGCTTGCCCGGGTAGGCGCGCGGGATCAGCAGGGAGCGGGCGGCGTTCTCGCGGAAGTGCGAGCCGAACAGGGCGGAGCCGGAGAGCTCGCCGACGACCAGGTCCTCGAGCTCGTCGGGCTCGACCAGGACGAGGTCGGCGGGCGGCGGCTCGTCGGCGTCGGGCAGGTGGATGACGATCCCGTCGTCGGACCAGATCGCGTCGGCCTCGAGCTCGCGCTCGGCGCGGATCTTGGCCGATAGCGCCAACCCCCAGGCGGCGTGTACCCGGCCACCGAAGGGCGAGAGCACGCAGAGGCGCCAGTCGCCGATCTCGTCGCGGAAGCGCTCGACCACGATCGTCTCGTCGGAGGGGACGACGCGGGTCGCGGCCTGCTGCTCGCGCAGGTAGGCGACGAGGTTCTCGGCGGCGCGCCGGTCGAGGTCGTACTCCTTCGCCAGCTCCTTCGGGTCGCGGCCGACCGCCTCACGGGCGAATGCGCCGATCGCCCGGCCCAGCTCGGCCGGGCGGCCGATCCCGTCGCCCTTCCAGAAGGGCACGGCGCCTGGCACGCCGGGGGCGGGCGTGACGATCACCCGGTCGCGGGTGATCTCCTCGATCCGCCAGGTGGTCGCGCCGAGCAGGAAGGTCTGACCGGGACGCGCCTCATAGACCATCTCCTCGTCGAGCTCGCCGACCCGGCGGCCGTCGGGCAGGTGGACGCCGTAGAGGCCGCGGTCGGGGATCGTGCCGGCGTTGGTGACGACCAGCTGGCGGGCGCCTTTGCGGCCGTGCATGGTGCCGGCGGTGCGGTCCCAGACGATCCGCGGCCGCAGCTCGGCGAAGCGGTCGGAGGGATAGCGGCCGTCGAGCATGTCGAGCACGTTCTCGAGCTGCTCGCGGGAGAGCTCGTGGAAGGGCTCCGAGGCGGTGACGAGGCGCTCGACCGCGTCGATCTCCCACTCGTCCAGCGCCGCCATCGCCACCAGCTGCTGAGCGAGCACGTCGAGCGGGTTCTGAGGGATCACGGTCTCCTCGATCGCCCCTTCCCGCATGCGTCGCGCAACGACCGCGCACTCGAGCAGGTCGGCGCGGAACTTGGGGAAGATGCGACCGCGCGAAACCTCCCCCAGCGAGTGCCCGGCCCGCCCGACCCGTTGCAACCCGCGGCTGACCGACTTCGGCGACTCGACCTGGATCACCAGATCGACCGCCCCCATGTCGATGCCGAGCTCGAGGGAGGACGTCGCGACCAGGCACGGCAGCTGCCCCGACTTCAACAGCTCCTCCACCACGGTGCGCTCCTCGTGGGATAGCGACCCGTGGTGGGCGCGGGCGATCTCCTCGTCGTCGTTGAGCTCGTTGAGGCGCTTCGCGAGGCGCTCGGCAGCCCGGCGGTTGTTGACGAAGACGATCGTCGAGGTGTGTTCGCGAACCAGCTCGAGAAGCTTCGGATAAATCGCTGGCCAGATCGAGCGGATATGAGCTTGGGGCTCGCCCTCCGCGGGATTGCCGTCTTCTTTGGGAAAAGCTGGAGCCCCAGGCTCAGCCATGTCCTCAACCGGCACGACGATCTCGAGGTCAAGCTCCTTCGCAATGCCGGCGTCGACGATCCGGCACTCCCGCTTCGGCCCGACGAGAAACCGAGCTATCCGCTCCAACGGCCGCTGAGTGGCCGACAGGCCGATTCGCTGGAGAGGGGACTCGGGGGAGGGGTCTCCGGAGCCTCCCCGCTGTTGCTCCGGAGACCCCTCCCCCGAGTCCCTCACCAACCACTCGAGCCGCTCCAGCGTCAGCGCCAGGTGGGAGCCCCGCTTCGACTGGGCGACCGCGTGGATCTCGTCGACTATCACCGCTTCGGTCGTGGCGAGGATCTCGCGGGCTCCCGAAGAGAGCATCAGGTAGAGGGACTCGGGGGTGGTGATCAGGATGTCGGGCGGGTTTTTGCGCATCGCCCGCCGCTCCGACTGAGGCGTATCCCCGGTCCGCAGCCCCACCGAAATATCGGCCCCGATCCCCCGCAGCGGCGCCCGCAGATTCCGCTCGATGTCATAAGAGAGCGCCTTCAACGGCGACACATAAACAATCCGCACCCCGGTCCCCGGCCGACGGGCCGATATGTCAAGGCGGGCTTGACATATCGGCCCGTCGGCGGCCGTGCGGGCTAGGCGGTCGATGCCCCAGAGGAAGGCGGCCAGGGTCTTGCCGGAGCCGGTGGGGGCGCAGATCAGGGCGTGCTCGCCGCTGGAAATCGCTTCCCATCCGCCCTCCTGAGCGGGAGTCGGCGCCTCGAAGGAGGCCTCGAACCAGCGCCTTACCGGGGCGCTGAAGGGTGCCAGCGGGTCAGATCCCGCGCTCGTCTTCGCATCGGTGGCCAAGCCACCGATCTTACGCCGATCAGCCCGGACGGCCGCCGGCGAAGTGCGCGTAGGCGAACCAGGACTTCTTCGGCAGGAAGCCTTCGGCGAAGAGGCCGGAGCCGCCGCAGAAGTTGCAGTTGCCCGGCGCGTCGTCGACCGAGAACCAGTAGACGCGCTTCAGGTTCCAACTGCGCTGCTTTTGCTCGAAGAGCCGGAACGCGCCCTTCAGCTGCGTCACCTGCCCGCTGGGCCCCTTGGCGAAGGAGTCGCGGCGCGAGATCGGTTCGGAGCTCCAGCCGATCTCCGTGATCCAAAGGCCCTTGCCCGCGTCGTGGTGCTCGGCCAGCACCTGGCGGAACTCATCGATCACCGGCGTGAGGCGCTTGTATTCGGACGTGTAGGGGTGCAGGGCCACGCCGACGAACATCCGCTTGATGCCCGGCGTGCTGCGGTAGAGCTTGTCGAGGAAGTCGGTGGCGTAGTAGGCCTGCGGCGGCTTGCGCTTGTACCGGGCTTCGCCGGGTTCGGCGAACATGCCGCCGAGGATCAGCTTGGCGCCGTGGTCGGCGCCGCGGATCGCGCCGTAGGAGATCTTCAGCAGCTTGCCGTAATCGGCGGGGTTGGGCCGCACGACGAAGTACTTGAAGTTCTGCTCGTTCCAGATCTGCCAGATGCGGATCGGGCGCTTGGGCAGGGCGGGGTTTTCGGCCCAGAATGACCCACGAGGGCCGTAGCGACCGACGAGCAGCTTGAGGAACTTCGCCCAAGAGCTGCGCTGCAGGCCGTTCTTGACCGGCAAAGTCAGGGGCGCCGTGGTCAGCCCGTGCGAGCCGGGAACGACGGCGGCCCGCACGGCCCAGGTCGGGGCGCCATAGGCGAAGGGCAGCACTTCGAGCCCCGCCGCGGCCGCGCCGGCGACGAGCGGGTCGATGCTGCCGAAGTCCGGCGTCCCGCCGCGGGTGGGCTGGACCGCGGCCCAGCTCATCGGGATGCGCACGCTTTCGACCCCGCCTCGGTGCAGGCGCTGGAACTGTTCGACGCTCGGCGTCGCCTGCGGCGACACCCCCCAGAAGCCGTGCGGCAGGGCCAGCGCCGTCCCGGGGGCGGCGCTGGCCATGGCAAGCGCCAGCACCGTCGCGGCTATCGAGGTGCGAGCCCGCCGCAGCGGGCGCATCCGGTCGCGGACCACGATCAGCTTGCCTTCGGAGAGGCTGTGCCGGACGCTGCCGAACCCTGCCGCTGGCGGCGCTGCCGGAGCATCACCGCTCCCACCGAGATCGCCGCCAGGGCGAGGATCGCGATCAGGATCGGGACCAAGGGCGAGGAGGAACCGGAGCTCGACGCCGGCTGACTCGCGGCCTGGGGGTTGGGCTGCACCGACGGCTGACCGCCGCCGTTCGAGCCACCGCCTGGGCTACCCTGCCCGTTGCCGCCACCGTTGCCATTCGTCCCACCACCCGCCGAAGATGGTTCGTGTTCAGAAGATTCCCCGGAGCCGTGCGAGTGCTTCCCTTCAGACGGTGGCGCCGTGTTGCCGCCGTTATGGGTATTCGAGGCGTTTGCCGGGGTTTGCTGATTCGGATGCGAATGATGCGTCGGCGGGTTGCCCCCTCCGGCGCTAGGGATGGGGTCGGAGTACTGAACGCAGCCCGCGCTTTCGCATTCGGCGTGAGCGAGAACCGGAAAGCAAGCCAATGCCAGCAGAGCAACCACTGACATCAAAGCAAAGGCATGGGGGCCCCTTGGCGGGGCCGGGCGGAGGCGCTTCCCGGAGCTCATCCGCCGGAAGGTTAGACCAAACGGCGGCGTTGCTTGCGCCCGTGGTGCTGGTCGTCGGCCTCGCCCTCGCGGGCGGCGGCTTCGATGTGACGGCCCGTCACATCGCGGGTCTGGGGGCGTGGCTGACGGTCGTCGCCCTGCTGGTGTTCGGCGCGGGGGCGGGCGCCAAGCTGGCGCGTCCGCTCTACTGGGCCGGCGGGCTGATCGTCGGTTTGGCGCTTCTGTCCGCAATTTCGTCCTTCTGGTCGGGGTCGGTCGAGCTGAGCGTGACCGAGGCGGACCGGGTCCTGACCTACCTCGGGTTCTTCCTTGCCGCGTTCCTGATCGCCCAAACCGACGAGAGGCGCCAACGTTTCGCTGAAGGCCTGGCGATTGCCGCGGCGCTGGTCGCCCTGCTCGGGCTCGGCAGCCGCCTGCTCCCACAAGTGCTCAGCACCGCCGAATCGCTTGGCAGCGGCTCGCGCCTGCGCTACCCACTTGGCTACTGGAACGCCAACGGGGCGGCCGCGGGCATCGGCGTCGCCCTGCTGCTCTGGACGAGCCGGCGGGGAGCCTGGGCGGCGCTGCGCTGGGCCTCGGTCGCCGCGATTCCGGCCGTCCTGCTCACCCTCTACTTCACATACTCGCGCGGCGGGCTGCTCGCCCTGTTGGTCGCCTGCGGCTGTCTGATCGCCCTCTCCAGGGACCGCCTCTGGCTGCTCGCCACCCTGGCGATCGGGGCGCTCGGGACGTTGCCGGCGATCCTCGCCGTGCAGGCGCGCAGCGACCTCGCCAACGACTACGCGACCCAGGCGACGGTCGACCAGGGCGTCACCGTGCTGCTGATCCTTGTGTGCGGCATCGCACTTTCGCTGCTGCTCTTCGCGGGGCTGCGCTGGGAGGAGCGGCGCGAGGGCCGGCTGAGCGGCAGGGCGCTGAACATCTCCCGCAACCCGGCGGTGCTCAAAGGCCTCGCCCTGGTCGCGGCCCTGCTGGCGATCGTCGCGCTGGCCGCGGTCGGCGGCCGGGCCTGGGACAAGTTCTCCGGCTCCGACATCCAGTTCTCGCAGAATCCGCAGCAGCGCTTCTCCGACCTCTCGGGCACCGGGCGCAAGGAATTCTGGTCCGCCGCGATCGACGCCTTCGACGAAAAGCCGGTGCTCGGGATCGGTGCCGGCACGTACAAGTTCGCCTGGGACCAGCACCGCTCGATCGAAAGCCCGGTCCACGACGCCCACTCCCTCTACCTCGAGTCATTCGCCGAGCTGGGCGCGGTCGGCGGCATCCTCGTCCTCGCCCTGATCGGCAGCCTGCTCTGGTTCGGGTTCGCGGCCTGGCGCGATGCGGCCGAGCCGCAGCGCGACCGCAACGCGGTGCTGCTGGCGGCGATGCTCGCCTTCGCCGTCGGCGCCGCCTTCGACTGGTTCTGGGAGGTGCCGGGGCTGGGGGCGTTCCTCCTCCTCCCGGCGGGCGCCGTCGTCGCCGCGCGCTGCGCCCAGATCGCCGCCGACCCGCGCCGCGAGAGCACCTCGGAGGGCCGCCGCTTCGGCCTCACGGTGACCGCCCTGGGACTGGCCTGGGTGGCGGCGATCGCCCTGGTCGGACCGCTGCTGGTCCAGCGCGAGATCGACTCGAGCCAGGCCGCGGCCGCCCGCGGCGACCTCGCTTCGGCGGTCAACCACGCCCACACGGCGCGCTCGATCGAGCCCTTCGCCGCCTCTCCCTACGTCCAGCTGGGCCTGCTCGCCGAGCAGCAGGGCGAATACGAAGCCGCCGCCGAAGACTTCGGAAACGCGATCGAGCGCGAGGACCGCAACTGGCAGTGGTACTACCTGCGCTCGCGGGTCGAGCACGAGGCCGGCAACGAAGCCGCCGCGCTCGCGGACCTGAGACGGGCGCGCGAGCTCAATCCGCTCGAGAGCTGCCTGCGGGGCAGGGAATGGACCTGCTGATGGGCACCAAGGCGCCAGGCGGGGAGCAGCAAGCCGCCGAGCGCTTGGCGCCCGGCGGGCGCCGGACCGCTCCGGCGGGGCCCGAGGGACCGGGGAGGCCGGACGACTCGCGCCGCCGCGGCGCCCTGCTGCGCCGCCTGCTCGCCACCGGCGACTGGCTGGCGATCGTCGCGGCGCTCTGCCTCGCCACCGCCACCACCTCGACAACTGACGTCGGCACCCTGTTCTGGGCGGTGCTCTTCATCCCCGCCTGGATCCTGGTCCTGAAGCTGCACGGCCTCTACGACAACGACCACCGCCGGATCCGACACAGCACGCTCGACGAGCTGCCGGCGCTGGTCTCGGCCAGCGCCCTGGGCACGATCGCGATCGACGGCCTGCTGGCGCTGAGTCCGGTCGGGCCGCTCTCCGCCCAGAGCGCCGTCTTGGTCGGCTTCGGGGCGTTCGTCGGCTGCTTCGCGGTGCGCGCGACGCTGCGCTCGCTCTGGCACCGGGTGGCCGAGACGGCGACCGGGCTGGTAATCGGACCGGCGGCGGCCGTCGACGTCGTCGCGCGGCGGATCTCCCTTCACCCCGAGACCCGGCTGCGCCTGGTCGGCTACCTCTCCTCGCCCAGCGACAAGGACCGCCGCGCGTCGCTGCCGCGGCTCGGCTCGATCGAGGAGATCTCGCGGGTCGCGCGCCAGCACGAGGTCGAGCGCGTCGTCGTCACCGAGCAGGAGATGAGCGAGAGCGACGCCGAGCACCTGATCGAGGAGTGCAAGGCGGCCGGCCTGGGACTGACCCTGCTGCCCCGCCACTTCGGCCTGCTCGGACCGGGGATCGAGCTCAACCGGCTGGCCGAGCTGCCGGTGCTCGACTTCCGCTTCTCCGACCCGCCGCGCTCGACCCTGGCTATGAAGCGGGGGATGGACCTCCTGATCTCCGCCCTCCTGCTGACGCTGCTCTCGCCGCTGCTGCTGGCGATCGCGCTGCTGATCGTGCTCGACTCGGGGCTGCCGGTCTTCTTCCGCCAGCGGCGCGCCGGGAAGGACGGGGCGCCGTTCACGATGCTCAAGTTCCGCACGATGGTCGCCGACGCGGAGGAGCGGCTGGGCGAGCTGGTCGACCTGGAGAAGCTCGAGGAGCCCTCCTTCAAGATCCTCGACGACCCGCGCGTCACCCGCGCCGGCCGGCTGCTGCGCCGCACCAGCCTCGACGAGCTGCCGCAGCTGATCAACGTCCTGCGCGGCGACATGTCGTTGGTCGGCCCGCGGCCCGAGGAGGAGGCCGTGGTCGCTCTCTACGACGACCGCCAGCGCCTGCGCCTCGCGGTCAAGCCAGGGCTGACCGGGCCGATGCAGGTCTACGGGCGCGGCGACCTGACCTTCGAGGAGCGCTTGGCGATGGAGCGCGACTACCTCGACAACCTCTCCGTGGCCGGCGATTTGGCGATCCTGCTGCGCACGCCGCGGGCAATCGTCCGCGGCGAAGGCGCCTACTAGCGCTTCCGGTGCGCTTTTGCCGGCTATGACGGGGGAAAGGACCACCGGAGCGGGGCTGGCGCTGGAGGTTGTGGTCGTCAGCCATGGCGCGGAGGGGCTGCTGCGGCGCTGCCTGCGCTCACTGGCGGAGCACCCGGCGAGCGGCGCGATGCGGGTGACGGTGGTCGACAGCGGCAGTCCCGACGCGACGCCGGACATGGTCGAGCGCGAGTTCGGAGAGGTGCGGTTGATCCGCCGCGAGAACATCGGCTTCTCGGCCGCCAACAACGTCGTCCTGCGCGAGAACGAGGCGGGCGCGGTGCTGCTGCTCAACCCCGACACCGAGGTCTACGCGGGAACGCTCGACGCGGCGCTGGGGCGGCTGCGCTCCGATGAGCGAATCGGGATGGTCGGCTGCAAGCTGGTCACCGAGTCGGGCGAGCTCGACCACGCCTGCAAGCGCTCCTTCCCCACTCCGCTCAGCGCCCTCGCCCATTTCACGGGCGTCGGCCGGGGCGACGGGGTGGGCGCGGCGCTCAGCCAGTACCGCGCCACCCAGCTCGGCGACGACGAGCCGGGCGAGGTCGACGCCGTCAACGGAGCCTTCATGCTCTGCCGCGCCGAGGCGGTGCGCCAGGTCGGCCTGCTCGACGAGGGCTACTGGCTCTACATGGAGGACCTCGACTGGTGCCGCCGCTTCTGGCAGGCCGGCTGGAAGGTCTTCTACGAGCCGGCCGGGGTGGCCCTGCACGTCAAGGGAGGCTCCAGCCCGAAGCGCCGCCGGCCCAGGCAGGAGATCGCCTTCCACCGCGGCATGGGCCGCTTCTACCGCCGCTTCGACGCCCCCGAGCACAACCCGCTCGTCAACGCGGCGGTCTATGCGGGCATCGGGGCGAAGCTGGCGACGAGCCTGGCGATCACCGCCGTGCGCGGACGCTAATCGGGGACCAGCACCGTCACGCCAGCGCCGTCGCCAACGGCCCGCGCGAGGCGCCGGTCGAGCGTCATCAGGGGCACCTCCAAGATCTCGGCGAGGGCCACGTAAAGACCGTCGTAGAAGCTGATGTTGTGGCGCAGCTCCCAGGCCCGGTGGAGCAGGCCGACGTGGTCGATGCGACGGAGCGGCATTTGCGCGAGGTCCAGCAGCGCCTCGGCTGCAGCTTCCTCCTCGAGCCGGTCGGCGGCAACGCGCCGGCGCAGGGCATGTCCTACCTCGGCATCGATCAGGTGCGGAACCCAGAGGGCCCCGTCCGAGCCCCGGGTCGAGAGCTGGGCCTGCGCCCAGGGAACCTGTTCCGCGTCGGCCAGGATCGCGACGACGACCGAGGCATCGATGACGGGCATGGTCGCTACTCGCCTCGGGCGGCTCGAATGTCCGCGACGATCTCCTCAGCGGTGATGCGGGGGGCACCGCGGGCCCTGGCACGGGCACCGCGGCCTCGGGCGCTGACGACGATGTCCTCGATCGTCGCCTTGGTCGCAAGCTCCTCGAGGTCTCGCTTTATGTAGTCCGAAAGCGAGATCCCCTCGGCGGCAGCACGGGCCTTGAGCACCCTGTGCACCTCGTCGGGGACGTCGCGGACCTGGATCATCTTGGACATGCGCACCACATTAGGCCATGTGGCGGACATGTCTATGGCTGTTGCTGTCTGCATGGCTCGGACCGTGACAGGTCGGGGCGCACGCGTGGCGCACGAAATGTGCCAATACAGAGCCAATTTCGCGACTACGAGCGCGATCGCAACGCGCGTCGTCCCAGCCGATTCTAAGCGCCAGTGTGGCGATGGTGCGGCTTAGAACCGGCCTTTGCCGGGCAACGAACGGGCTTGTGGCTTTTTGCCACGAAGCACCGCTGGCCTAGGAGCTTCGATTCCGCCGCACCGATTCGAAAGCCATAGACCTTCACGCGTTTGCTTCCATTCACCCCGGTCACCAGCACTCGCACCTTCGAGCCGCCGCCTACGACCAATCTCAAGCCCGAAAACGACGCTCTCGACTTGGTGGAGCGCAGGCGCCGGTGCTTCGGTGAGCCGTGACAGTGCTCACAGGCGTAAGAGACCCGCTCGCCGGAATGGACTCCGATCACGACGATCTTCGAGAGACGCAGGCGGTGCCCCAAGGAGTAGCCCGAGAAGTACATCTGAAACGGACCGACCGTCACCCTCGCGCGCTTGCGCTTGTGGCTCGGCTTCCTCGTCATGAAGGTCGCATCTTGGCCATAGCTGGTGCCACTGGCGTTGACCGCGACGATCCGGTAGTGGTATTCGCGCCCGGGAGAAAGGTGGCGGGTGAGCTTCGAACTGACCGGGAGGACGTCGTCGCCTGAGCCGTTGGATGCCGTCGAACCGGTACGCCCGTACGCTGGAGTCGGTCCGTACTGGAAGTAGTATGCGGTTTCGGCGCCACGCGAACGAACAGTGCCGGTCACGGTCGCAGCCGCGCGCGAGGCGCCAGCTGGACCAGTCTGGACCACGGGAGGAACGTCCGGGATCACCCTCGCGATTTTCCCAGACCCGGGCTCGGCCACCCAAAGGTTCTGATCGGGGCCGGCGGCGATGCCGAACGGCTGCGCGCCCGCGCTGAGACCGTCGTGGAACTCGGTCACAACACCGGCCGGGGCGATCCGCCCGACCTGATTTGCGGCGTTCTCGGTGAACCAAACGTTGCCGTCTGAACCGGAGGCGAGGTCGGCGACGTGAGCGTTGTGGGTCAATCCATTGGAGAACTCCGAGATCCCGCCTGTGGGCGTGATCCTGCCGATCGCGTCGCCCTTCGCCTCGTCGAACCAGAGGTTCCCGTCGGGACCCACGGCGATGCTTTCCGGGTAGGGGCAAGGGGTGGTCGCGCCCACCGAGCAGTCGCTCGCGGGCAGCGGACCAAAGACACTCACCGTGCCAGTCGGAGTCATCCGCGAGATCGTCGCCTTGTTGACGCTCGGGTACCACAGGTTTCCGTCGGGCCCTTGCACGATCGTTGTGTAAGTGCCCGCGGGGATCGGGAACTCTTTGATCACGCCGGTGCCCGGATTGATCATGCCGATGCGGCCGGCGAAAGTCTCGGTGAACCAGACTGCCGAGCCCGGCCCGCTGGTGATCCCGTAGATGTCCGGGGTTCCCGTCAGACCGGTGGAGAACTCGGTGATCGCACCGGAGGGCGTGATGCGGCCGATCTTGTGCCCCTTACGCTCGGTGAACCAGACGTTGCCGTCCGGGCCGGCAGTGATCCCGGCCAGGCCGGCATTCGCGGTCAGTCCCAGTCCGTACTCGGTGACGCTCCCCGAGGTGCTGATCTTGCCGATCTGATTGGTCCCGGGATCGGTGAACCACAGGTTGCCTTCCGGGCCCGCGGTGATGTAGAGCGGCTTGCTGCCCGCCGGCAGGCCGAACTCGTAGACCTGAACCGCGCCTGCCGACTGCGCCAGGGCAGCAAGCGCGACAAGCGCCCCGATCGCGACGACTGACGCGCGGCGCACGATGTTGCTCCGTCTCCAGTGGATCTTCGTGTCTTCACTGCGAATGCTGTTTGGCATGGATTCCCTATGAGTCGATTGTCTGACGGTCACTTTGGCGCGCTGACCACCGCGTGGGACGGGCTCGAAGACGGCGCGGGCGCCGGTTCGGGGGCTGGAGCTGCCGCGGGTTCCGGTTCCGGTTCCGTGACGATCGGTTCGGCGGAGCTCGAGCCTTGCGGTGGCGCGGCGACGAGCTGCGGCTTGGGCCTCGGCCGGCGCAACGGCGCGATGGCAAGCGTGTGCGGCGGCTTGAGGCCGGCAAACCCCATGTGGCGCAGCGTCGCGAGCGCGGCGGCCAGCAGGCGGCGGGCCTTGCGAGCCGAAACCGCGGCGTCGGCATACGCGGCGTATCGTCGCGCGCGCGCCGCGCGCTTCAGGTCGATCAGGGAGCCGGCCTGGGTGCGAAGGGACGCCGCCAGCGTCGAGACGGCGTGGCGGTCGCGCGGCTCCACCGGCAGCCGGTCGACGGCGTGAGCCGCCACAAGGTAGGCGGCAGCCGTTCGCCCGGCAGCCCGGGCGCGCCGGGCAACGCTCGCGGCGGCCAGCTCCGAGGAGGCCAGCGAGCGAGTCGCCCCGTGCAGCGCCTCGAGTAGACCGGTGGCAAGGGCCGGGTCGGCGCCCGGAGGGACCGGCTTGAGGCCCACGACGCGAAGCGTGCGCGCCTCGGCGGTGCAGGAGCCGCGTCCTTCGGCGCCGCCGGAGTCCTGGCGGCAGAGCAGGGCGATGTCACCCGAGGCGGTGGGCACGGCGTACATGGTCAGGGTCGCGCCACCGCCCGCGGAGCGTCCCTCGTAGGTGAGCGCTTCGATGCGTCCCAGCCGCAACATCCCGCGCATCGGGTGGCCGGCGAGGTTCTTGCTCAAGGCCGCCGGCAGCCCGCCCGGAACCGCCGCGCCGTTGGCCAGCCGGCCGGCGATCAACGCCAGCCCAGGGGCACGCAGGGCGACCGGTGCGCGCAGGCGCAAGCCGTAGCGGCGACCGAACGCCCCCGCGTCGACAACTCTCCAGGGTTCCCGGTAGCTCAGCTCGACCGCCCCCCCTCGCGCCGTCTTGGCAGCGGGACGACTCCCTCCCCCGCCAAGCGCGACGACAAGAGAAGCCACGGTGGCGACGCCAAGCAGGCCGGCGCCAACGGCGGCCACCAGGCGGCCGCTCGGCCGGCGGATCCGCCCACCCGCTCGCGGCTTCGGAAGCCGGTCGACGAGGCCTCCCGCGTGCGGCCGCCGGATCCGGGGAAGCCGCGAGCGCAGGCGCGACGAAGGCGGCTGCGGATCGGGCGCGGCCGCGGCCGGCTCACGCCGCTGATCGGCCTCGGTGAGCGCCGCCGCCGCAACGGCGGGAGCCGCCGCGGCCTTCGAGGCATCGCCGGACGCGCTCGAAGCGGGAAATGCCGGAACCGACTTGCGCCGGGCGCTCGGCATCCGGCTGACGCACAGGGCGGCCGCGTTCAGGAGGTCGCCCGCGTGCCCGTAGCGGGCACCCGGATCCTTCGCCATACCGCGAGCGAAAACGGTGTGGAAGTCGCTGTCCGCTCCCTCGAGCACGGGCAGCGTCGGGGGCGGCTCGTGCAGGTGGGCGTGCATCACGCCGGCTTCGGACTCGCTCGGATACGGAACGTCTCCGGAGAGGCAGTGGTAGAGAACCGCGGTCAGCGCGTAGACGTCGCTCGCGGCCGTCAGAGTCAATCCCTTGATCTGCTCCGGGGCGGCGTAGTTGATGCTGCCCACGAAACCGCCAGTCGCCGTGAGCCCCGGCGCGTCTGCGCTCTTCGCGACCCCGAAGTCCGCCAGGTAGGGATGGCCCTGGTTGGTGATCAGGATGTTCTGAGGCTTGACGTCGCGATGGATCAGCCCGGCGGCGTGGGCGCAATCGAGCGCGCCGGCAATCGGGCGCAGGATCTCGATCGTCCGGTCCGCCGTGAGGCCTTGGGTGGTCAGTAGTTCGGCCAGGCTCGGGCCTTCCACCAAGCGCATCGCCAGGTAGAGCAGTCCGTCCTGCTCACCCGAGTCGTACACCGGCACGATATTCGGGTGCTCTAGCGAAGCCGCGTGCATGCCCTCGCGCCGAAATCGCTCGCGAAACACCTCGTCGCCGGTGAACTGGCGGGCCAGCACCTTCAACGCGACCGATCGCCCCAGCGACGCCTGCCGCGCCCGGTACACGGTCGCCATCCCGCCGATCCCGATCAGGTCTTCGACGGTGAACCCGGCGATCGTGTCGCCGGGTTTGAGGAGTGTGGGCGGAGTGCTCACGAGCTAGGCGCCGATGTCTCGTCGAGGGGCCGCGACTCTGCCGCTGCCGGGGGCGGCCTCATCGTCCTTCGGTTCAAGAACGCCCAGCACTTCAGCGCAGATCTCCTCGGGTCCGACGGCGCGGGCGACGAACGTGTCGCCGCTGGATCGCCAACTCCAAGTTCGGCCCTCCGAGTCGCACGAAAGCAGCACCAGGCACTCCGCCGGTCCCCCGGAAGCGCCTTTGCGAGTGCACACCGAACACCAGCTAGCCTCCGAGTCGCCGGAGACTAGCGCCTCGAAATTTGCGGCGGAGAGCGTGCCCCTCTCCGCTCCCCCTCCGGGAGCGTCGATGGCTGGCGTCAACTCCCTGACCCTGGCGGCGATTTCGCCTGGCGCCAGAGGGCGCCAGTGGACGAACGATCCGTCCATCTTCCACTCGACGGCTGAGGTTTGGTCCAAAGCGATGACCGAGCGGTGGGGCTCGGTGCTCCCGGGCGTCCACGAAAGGAACTCGAGGGTCGCGCGGGGCGCCAGAAGAGCCGTGGGCACGTTCCCTTCTCCCTCCCGAAATGCAGCCAGCCGATCCATGGTGTGCGAACTCCAGTCGTCCGACTTCGCGGCGGATCCACCCTCAAACCGACGGGAAACAGCCTCGTCCAACTGCGCAACCGGTTCGACCGGCGGCTCAAGGGGAAGCTCCAGTAGCCGCTCGACCGCATCCGCTACCGACGAGCTCGTCGCTGGTGAGAGCTCGACGAGCACCTCCATTACTGCCTCTGCGCTCACCGCCGGCAGGAAGACAACGCGTTCGGGCTTCTTGCCCAGGACGGCCAGTCGCCTTGCGAGGGGACGGTCCGACGCCATGTCTGCAAGCTCAAATGCCTCGATCGAAATTGGGGCGGGAACCGTCAAATAGGGGTGAGCGTCCAACCACTCGCGTCTTGCGACCACGGAGAAGGCATCGGCAGCGAGCACGCCGTCGTCTTCCAGTGCTTCGATCAACTCGAACGCGTCGGCGGCCTCACCCGAGGCCGCATTCAGAGCCTGTTCGGCGGCCCCCCTGTCGATCCGCCCGTCGGGGAGGTCGAATAGACCGGCAAGGCGAAGGGCGACGACAGCCTCGAGCATAGACCGGCCGACCACGACGCCCCTTTCATCGCAACCCAGCTCAGGAACCTCAGCGAGCGACAGCAGGATCCGTGCGAAGGATGCATGATCACATGGTTCTCCAAACGCACAGCCGGCGCTGCCCACGTCAAACCGAATCACTGCCTCGCCGTCATTGAGAAAGCCGCGAACCTCCTCTTCTCCGCCGGCGATCGTGCGCATCAGCAACAGCTGGCGCGGATGGGCAAGAACCTCGAGTGCTCGCACGACAGCCGGTGCCGACCGCCGCGCACTCGACTCGCCGGCTGAGGGCGACTCGCCATTGACGAGCCGCACGACTGGACTCAAAGGTGAAACGGAAAGCCCGAGGCTCGCGAAAAGAGTGGAGAGCTCATTGGCGCCAAGCTGAACGGGCCACGCCGTATCCATGTTGCCATTTGCGTCGCCGGCCATGAAGTTCACAGCTTCCCCAGCAAGTTGCCGGCCTCATGCCAGGCTCCCTTGGCGGCTCCGGTGGCGAAGTTAGAGCCTGCACGAGCGACGTCGCCCGGATGTTCAATTACGAAGCTCTCGGCCTGAGAGACGCCCTTCACGAGGCCTCCGTACTTCCCCGTTGCCGCGTTGTTGGCGAACTGTTCGTCGCCTGCCAGGGCACCTTTGAGGGTCCCGCCGACATAACCGCCGGCGACGTGGCGCGCCAAGCCGAGATAGTTCCCCGAGGCACGGTCCGCCGTGTCCTCCCTATACGCCGCGAGCAGGCCATCGGTGCCTCCCGAGAAAGCGTGACCGCCGATCAGCGCGAACCCCTTGAAGTCCGCCGAGACAGCACCGTCGGTGATCACGTCGGCGCCAGCCAACGGCAGGCAAATGATCATCGCCGCATCCCCGGCTCCGGTAGCGACCGCCGTATACCCGCGGCCCAGCCAATTCTCGCCTTTGCTCTCGTTAAAAGCCTCCCGAATGTCGCCGAGTGAACCGAAAACGGCAAAGACGCGGAGGCCCTTCCCGGCGTACTTGACCGCACGCCGATCCGCAAAGCGAATGAGCCGTCCTGCCGGGCCGCGCCACCTGCCAGTCGGCATCTTCGATTTGAAGTAGTGACTGAGGACGCTCATCAGAGTGTGCCCGTCACCGACCACCTCGTCAACCACCTTGCCACCGCTCCGCCACCAGAGCGCTACGCCTCTGTCGACGCCCGCCACCAAGCCCAGCACAGCTTTGCCGAGCCCCCCGAAGGGATTCCGGCTCGAGTGACATGCGACTTCGAGTGCACTGCAGCAGGCGCTCACAGCCGCTTCGTATTCCCGATGGAGAACGGCGCGGGCGACCACGAGCTTCGCGATCCGGCTAATGGTGTCCTCGACATCCGCGACCGCCCGGCTCACGGCGCTCTCGCCGAGTTCGACCGCCTGCTTGGCCGTGTGAAGGCTGGCCGGATCGGTTGCCGCGGAGTGGCGCAAGCGCGCAGCGTCCACTTCAGTCTGCGCCTGTTCCTGCCGAGCCTGTGCGGCGCTCTGTTCCTGCTCGGCCCCTTCGATCTGCCGTTCGTACCAGTGGGCCTTCTGCTGCAGCTCGGACAGCCTCGAGGCGAAGCTGGCCAGGGCCCGACTCGCCTCCTCGAGGACCGCGGCGACCTCTCCGAGTTCGCCCGGCAGGGGATGGATCGATGCCTGGAACGCCAGCGCCGCTGTACCGCTCCACGAGCCGTGCAGGCCGTTTGCGGAGACCCGGCCCTGAACCGTGCCGACCTGATCGGCGGCAGCACGCAGCTCGGCGGCGAGGCTCGATAGGCCCCCGGGATCGCCGGGTATGGATATCTCAGCCATCGATACCTTCGCTAGACGGGCTTGAAGCCGTCGGCGAGCCCGTCCTCGGTGCCTTCATAGGCCGCGCCGGCAGCGTCCAGCCTCTGGGCAAGTTCGCTCAGCTTGGTCTGCAGGTCGTGCAGGCCACCGGACCAGTCACCGATAAAGCCGGCGATCGCATTCTCAAGCCGAGGGTTCTGAGCGACGCCGGCGGCATCCATGCGAACGCCGCTCAGCGCCTGCTCGAGCTCGCCGAGCAATCCAGCGAGCCGTCCAGCCAGACCCTGGAGGTCGGCCGGGGTGACCTCGAACGTACTCACCGCTTATCGCTTCAGCGCGACTCAGCCGCCGAAAGACGACGCGACGCTCTGCTCGGTGCTGTCGTAGGAGGCAGCGGCGGTGTTCAGCTGTGAGCTGATCTGCGCCAGCGCGCTCTGCACCTGGTCGGCGCCGGTTTTCCACTGTGCGAAAGCCGCGTCGAACGCGCTCGAGGCGGCACCCTGCCAGCCTGCGCCGACGAGCGCCTGGACCTGGGCCATCGCCTGACTGTTCTCGGCCTCGATCTGCGCCGCAGCAGTGTTGAGCTGGGACGCCGTGGAGGAAAGCTCCTCTGCCGTTACTTTGATGAATGCCACTTCGAACCGCCTCCCTTGAAGAACGTACGTTTTCGATAAGCAACGATTCAGTCGCTCCATACCTTTTGCAGACACAGAAACGACCGTCTATTGGTCAAAGAACGCTGCACGTATATCACGCCGCCCTCCACCCGGGCGCCCTTCCGCTGGGCGGCGCAACGTGTGGCTCATCCGGCCACCTGAACCAGTTCGGCCTCACCCGACCGAACCAGAAAGCCGCGCCCGGGCACGAGCGGAGCGGCCACGCGTCGCGGTAGGCGCGCACCCAGCAGATCTCCCTCGGCCGCAAGGTCTGGCTGCAGGAGGAGGCCGTGCCCCTCACGACGCAACTCGCGTATCCAGCCGACGCCGATGCCGCGCGCCGCAGCACTCTCGACCGACGCAATCACCCGCAGGCGACTGTCGCGGCCGACGCGGACGAGACGTTCAAGGTTGGAGATCACCGTGGCTTCGGCGAGTTCGCCGCCGTCGTCGATCACCAGGAAGGTCGGCCGCGACTCGAGCGTCCCGTCCTCGGCTTCGCGCAGTAGCGACTCGATCTTCCCTGCGCATGCTTCGGCGCTGGTCGCAACGCTGTCCCAAAACCCCAGCTCACGCAACGGGCTGCGGCGCGGCGCCAGCAGGTGCAGCGCGGCCCGTGGCTCGGCCTCCCGCACGCCCGTCGCGATCGTCGCCAGCGCGGTGCTGCGCCCGCTGCGGTAGGGGCCGGCGACCAGCAGGTGCATCTCACTCAGATCCACGGTGGTGACGCCGAGGTCCGCCTCCCCGACTCCCAGGGGCAGGGCCGCGACGCTCTCGGCCCGGCCCAGCGAGTCGCGGCCGACCCGGCCGGGGAGGACCTCGATCGGGCGCACGGCCACACTGCCGTCGCCTGGAAGGCGAGTCACAGCCTCCGCCAGCGCCAATGGCTCTTCACCCTCAACCGGAACCGCCACCTGAAACTCCTGGCTGTCCTGCGTGAAACCCCGGCCTGGGGGCAACTTCGCCCCGCGGATCGCCTTGGCGTCGAGGCCGAGTCCGCGCATGTCGTCCTCAGTCGGCAGGCGCAGGACGAAGCGCCCGCCGACGTGGGCGGCGAGTGCCGCCGGCAGGTCGCCACGCCGTGAGGCGCTGAGCACCACGTGGACGGAGGCGTTCCGCCCGCTGGAGAGAACCCGCTGCAGGCTTTCGTACGCAGATCCCGAGCCGGGCCGGTCGTACTGCTGCGCGAACGAGCCGACGTCGTCCAGCAACAGGACGGTGAGCTGGCCGTCGGCGGCGCTCGACGCCTCCCCCGCAACCCGCCGTGCCGCAACGCGGCGGTCGATCCGCCCCAGAAGCTCACGAAAGAGACGCTCGACGCGCTCCTCGTCCTCGACGCTGACCACGGCACCGCAGTGGGGCAGCCCCGCGAGCGGCGCGAGGTGACCGCCACCGGCGTCGAGTCCATAGATGCAGAGCCGCTCCGGGTCCGCCGTGCCGGCAAGCGCAAGCGCCGTGCTGGTGAGAAAGGTCGTCTTGCCGCTGCCGCCGCTGCCGAAGACCGCGACGTGGCCGGCTGACTCCAAATCGACCGTCAACGGGACCTGTTGCTGGAGCTGCGGGACGTCGACGACCCCAAGCGCGGCCGCACCCGGAGCCGCCTCGGCAGGCTCGAGCTGATCGAGGCCAAGGACATCGGGCAACATCGGCAGCCAAGGTGGCGGCGGTGAGGTCAACCCGATCTCCGCCTGTGCCTGCCGGGCCGCTTCCGCGAGGGCGGTCAGATCGTTGTCGGCGTCGCTGTCCGCCGAATCGGGACCGCTCCCGATGAGCTGCCCCAGATCGGTCAGCCCGAAGGGCAGCACCCGCAACTCAAGCCCCTCGTCGGCGGCGCTGCGACCGCTGACATAGGCGGTCTGCAGCTCCCGCAGTTCGGCATCGCCGCTCCCGGTGCGAACGAACGCGCGCCCCAGCGAGCCCTCCCCGCTGGGGATGCGGCCGGCGAGCGGGCTGCCGATCACGTCTTCGCTCTCGGCGTCGTCTGCCACGCGCAGGGCGATCCGCAGGTTGGTGTTGGCGCGGATCGCCGGCGTGAAGGCGTTGCGCAGAGTCTGCGCGGCAAGCACCATGTGCACGCCGAGGCTGCGGCCGCGCTGGGCAATGTCGACGACTCCGTCGACGAACTCCGGGATCTCCTCGCGCAGCTTCGCGAACTCGTCGACCGCGATGACCAGGACCGGAGGCGCCGCGTCAGGGTGCCGTCGCTGCAGCTCCACCAGATCCTTGGCGCCGTGGTCGGCGAGCGTTCTCTCGCGACGCTTGAGCTCGGCCTCCAGCGAGACCAGCGCCCGCTCGGCCATGTGCTCGTCGAGGTCACTGACCACGTCGACGACGTGTGGAAGCGCGGCGCAGGGGGCGAAGGCGGCACCTCCCTTGTAGTCGACTAGAAGGAACGCAAGCCGGTCCGGGGGCAGGGTCGCCGCGGCGGAGGCGACGAAGGTGCGCAACAGCTCGCTCTTGCCCGATCCGGTGGTGCCGGCAATCAAGGCATGGGGGCCTTCGGTGCGCAAGTCGACGCTGAGCGGCCCCTCGGCGCCGACGCCGACGACCGCCCGCAGCGCCCCGGCGGATGCCTCCCAGCGCTCGCGCAGCGCCGCGGCCGAGGGGGGAAGCAGGGAGAGAATCTCCAGCAGCCCGGCACGGCGGGGAATGTCAGCGGAGCGGCCCCGCTCGCTCACGTCGCGCAGCGGGGCGAGCAGCCGGGACGCTTCAAGCGCGAGGTCGAGTGAGAGGGAGTCAGCGCTCACGTCCTCAACGCGCGTGCCGCTGTCCACGTCGGTGAGGTCGAGGACAGCTCGGTCTGCCGCCGTCTGAACGATCGCCCCCACCTGTCCCGGCAGGTCGCGCACGTCGCGGCCGAGCCAGATCGCGGCCACCCCAAGCTCGGCGGCATCGGAGAGGACGGCCCGCAGCAGGCTGCGGTCGATGCCGAGGCGCTCGTCGAGCAGCAGCATCACCCGTGCCTGTCCGCGCGTTCCCGATTCGCCGACCCGCCGCCGCTCGGCTCGCAGGCGCAGCATCTCGCTCAACTCGGAGAGCATCTCCGTAGCGGCTTCTCGCCCCACCGCCACCGGCGGAATCAGCAGGCCGAGGCGGTCGAGGCGAAGATGGGGGAGCCACTTCAGCCACTGCCATTCCGCGGCGGCCTCCTCGGCGAGGGCGGCGGCGATGATGAGGTCGTCGGGACTGTGCAGGATCGCCGCCTGGGCGACCATCCACCGAGCCAGGCCGGCGGTGGCCCGCTCGTCGCCGGTCAGCCCAACGGCGCCGACCTTCGTCAGCTCAACCGGGACAGGCACGGAGGGGACGAGCGCGCGCTCGGCGAGCTGCGCCTCGGCCTCGGCCCTCAGCTCGGCGTCGCCCCCGCGTCCGATCGTCACGGAGCAGCGAGCCGGCAGGTCCGCCACGCCGACCCGCAGGACGAGGAAGTCGGAATCGTCGGGGCGGCGCTCCCAGAGGGTGGGCGCCAGCTCTCGCACCCCGGCGATGAGGGACCCGGCGTCGGGCAGCTCGGCGCGCCTCTCGGCCGTCTCCCCGGCTAGGCCGCGGTCGAGCTCGGCGATCGCCGCCGCGACGTGTTCGCGGAACTCCTCCGAGGCCTTGGCGAAGGTGCGCCTGCCACCGCGCCGGTCGCCCAGGTAGCTGCCGATCGCCATCAGGGGCGACAGTCCCGCGATGGCGAGCATCACGGGACTGTCGAGCAGGAAGAAGAGCAGCAGCCCAGCTGCCAGCGGCAGCAGCGAAGCTGCCAGCGGGAGTCGTGCTTTCCGGCCCGGGCTCGGCGGTGGCGGGAGTTCACGTTCGAGCGGCTCCGGCGGTTTCCTCACCCTGGGCGGCCGGTTGAAGTCAAGCCGACCGTCGCGAAGCCGCAGATCCGGTTCAAGCGATGCCACGAGCGCCCGCGCACGGAGCATCGTCCTCCCCAGCTCGAGCTCGTCCTGCTCACGCACCGCATGGAGGTGCTCCGGAGCCAGAGCCCTTCCGTCGATGGCCGTGCCATTGGCCGATCCGGCGTCCACGACCGTCACGCCGTTCTCGTCGACGGTCACATCGAGATGATGACGCGAGATCGACGGATCGTCGATCTGGATGTCGGCGCTCGGATCGCGGCCGAGCGTGTAGGCACCGCGGCCGAGTTCCCAGCGCTGTCCCGCGCACGGCCCCCCGCCAGCAACCAGCTCAACCAGCGGCGGGCCCCCGACCTTCGTCGGTTCTCGCGGGCCGCCGTCCAGCAGGAGCCGATCGCCCCAGCGGATGCCAGATTCACCCAGCGCCAGCCCAGGGTCTAGGAAGGCCTGGCGCCGCTCGCACCAGAATCCGGAGCCGTCGGGACCGTCAATCTGTCCCGCCGTTCGCGCCGCCAGCTCGCCGACCGTATGCGAAGCGGCCGCGTTGACCTCGAGATCGACGAGTCGTCCGCCACCGACAAGCGTGACGCGCAACTCCTGCTTTCCACTGTGCGAAGCCGAAGGTCTCATCGCCGGTGGCGTTTTAGCGCGATCACCGTCAGAACGGAAGGGTCTCGCCGACCTCGGCGAGTGTCGGCGCGGCCTGGTCGCGCGCGCTGAGAAGCGGCTCGGAAACTGGCCACTCGATGCCGACCGCGGGGTCGTCCCAGGCGATGCCGGACTCGGTCGCCGGGTCGTAGGTGCTCGAGCAGAGGTAGGCGACGTCGGCCACCTCGCTGAGCACGGCGAAGCCGTGGCCAAAGCCGACCGGGATGAAGAGCTGACGGTGAGCCTCGTCGTCGAGCTCGTAGCCCTCCCACTTGCCGTAGGTGGGCGAGTCGCGGCGCAGGTCGACGGCGACGTCGAAGATCCGGCCGCGCGGGCAGCGAACCAGCTTCGCCTGGCCCGGCTCGGTCTGGAAGTGCAGCCCGCGCAGGGTGCCCTGGCGCGAGCGCGAGTGGTTGTGCTGGACGAACTCGACCTCGACGCCGTGCTCGGCCCAGAGGTCGCGGCGGTAGCTCTCGACCATGAAGCCGCGCTCGTCGCCGTGCACCCGCGGCTCGAGCAGGACCACTCCCTCGAGCTTGGTCGGCAGGCGCTTCAGCATCAGCCGAGCGCCCGGCCGTACTGCTTTTCGTAGTACTCGCGGTACTCGCCGGAGCGGATCGGCCCCCACCACTCCTCGTTCTCGCGGTACCAGCGCACGGTGCGCTCCAGTCCCTCGGCGAAGTGGACCTGCGCCTCCCAGCCCAGGTCGCGCTTGAGCTTCTCCGAGGAGAGCGAGTAGCGGCGGTCGTGGCCGGGGCGGTCGGTGACGTACTCGATCAGCGACTCGTCGGCCCCGGTCAGCTCGATCACCCGCTTGACGACCTCGATGTTCTCGCACTCGTCGGGGCCGCCGACGTTGTAGGCCTCGCCGGGCTTGCCCTTCTCCAACACCGTGTGGATGCCACGGCAGAAGTCCTCGACGTAGAGCCAGTTGCGGACCTGGCGGCCGTCGCCATAGACCGGCAGGGTGTCGCCGTGGACCGCGTTCAGCACGATCAGCGGAATCAGCTTCTCCGGGTACTGGCGCGGGCCGTAGTTGTTGGAGCCGCGGCAGATCACCGCCTCGGTGCCGTAGGTGTGGAAGTGGGCGGAGACGAGCAGGTCGCCGGCCGCCTTGGTCGCCGAGTAGGGCGAGGACGGGTCGAGCGGCGAGGTCTCGGTGAAGGAACCGGAGTCGATCGAGCCGTAGACCTCGTCGGTGGAGACCTGCAAGTAGCGGCCGACGCCGAGCTCGCGGGCCGCGTCGAGCAGCGTGCCGGTGCCGATCACGTGGGTGCGGGCGAAGGCGTCCTGGTCGTCGATCGAGCGGTCGACGTGCGACTCGGCGGCAAAGTTGACGACCGCCTCGCAGCCCTCCATCGCCTCGCGCACGACCACCGGGTCGGCGATGTCGCCGGCGACCAGCTCGGTCCCCTCCGGCAGGTTCTCGCGCCGCCCGGCATAGGTCAGCTTGTCGAGCACGCGCACCTCGTGCTCGCCGCCGACGAGGCGCACGTAGGTCGAGCCAATGAATCCGGCGGCGCCGGTGACGAGCAGCTTCACGGGGCGGAAGGGTAGCGATCCTGAAACGACAAGACCCGCCGGAGCGGGTCGAGTCTGGCGAAGCGGGGAGCTATCCCCGCAAGCGATTGACACTCGTGGCCTAGGTTACCACGGCCCGCCCCAGACTCAGCCCGTTCCGGCGATCTTTTTGCGGAGGGCGCCGGACTCGAACCGGATCCGATGCTAGTCGGACAGAGTGAGTGTCAATCACTTGAAGACACCCGTCTTCTTCGCCCTCCTGCCGGTGACGCTAGCAGTGAAATGACGGCCAAATCGCGATGCATGTGAATTGACACACTAAGTTTTCACTTTCGCGTGAAAACGGTGCGCCGGTTCGAACTTCTACGCGGCGGCCTCGCGCTCGGCGGCGCGCTGGGAGAGGTAGGCGGCTAGGCCGTCGCGCCAGGGGGGTAGCTCGATCGCGTGCTCGCGCTGGCTGGCGAGGGCGGAGTAGGGCGGGCGGGGTGCGGGTCGGCCGAGCATGTCCGTGGTTGCGGAGAGGACGCGGCACTCGACCTTGGCCTGATCGAAGATCTCGCGGGCGAAGTCGTACCACGAGCAGGCCCCGGCCGCAGCCATGTGGTGGATGCCGAACTCGACCCCCTCGATCAGGCGGACCAGACCGTAGGCGAGATGCCAGGTGTAGGTCGGCGAGCCGACCTGGTCGCGGACGACCAGTACCTCGCTTTGGGTCGAGGCGAGCCGCAGCATCGTCTCGACGAAGTTGGAGCCGCCGATGCCGAAGAGCCACGAGGAGCGAACGACGAAGTGGCGCTTGTTGGCCGCCGCGGTCGCCTCCTCTCCGGCCAGCTTGGTGCGGCCGTAGGCCGAGAGCGGCGCGGTCTGGTCAGTCTCAGCGTAGGGCGCGCCCTTGGCGCCGTCGAAGACGTAGTCGCTGGAGACGTAGAGGACGCTGGCTCCGACCGCGGCGGCCGCAGCGGCGACGTTTCCGGCGCCCGCCTCGTTGACCGCCAGCGCCGCCTCCTCGGCCTCCTCCGCCCCGTCGACGTCGGTCCAGGCGGCGCAGTTGATCGCCACGTCAGGCCGCTCCAGGTCGAACTTTGCGGCCAGCGCGTCGGCGTTCGCGATGTCCAGCTCCCGGTGCCCGAAACCGACTACGTCATGCCCGGCGTTGCCCGCGGCCAGCATCACGTCGCGGCCGAGCATGCCGCCCGCTCCTGTGACGAGGACCTTCATCGATTCGCCAACGATCTCAAGTTCGCGCGCTTGCGTCCCAAGGACGGGAGGCTATCGCCGCTCAAGGGCCGAGCAGGGCTAGAGGCACGACCGCGATCCCGTCCTTGCGCCGGTACGCCTCCCTGCCCGTTGTCACCACAGCAGCGTCGGCGAGTTCGTCTCCCAGCTTCTCGCGCAGCCAGAGCAGGTGGCGCACGTCTCGGTCGTCGACGACAGCGCCGAGCTTGACCTCGATCGCGACAATCGATTGACCGCGCTCGACAATCAGGTCGACCTCGTGTTCGCCACCCCAGGTACGCAGGTGCGCCGTCCGGGCTGCCGCGCGCTGTGCAAAGACCCGCACCGACAACGTGGCGAGCGACTCGAACAGGGCTCCGAGCAGCGTTCCGTCGCGAGGCACGCTTGGGCCGCTGCTTCTCCCTCGCAGCAGCACCGAGGCGTCGGCGCCGACAAGGCGCGCCGCGAGCGCGGGGTCCGCGAGGTGGTGTTTCACAGGGGCGGTCAATCGCCTGAGTCGGTTGCGCGTCGGAAGCCAGGGCTCAACCGGATCGAGGATCCACAACCGCTCCAGGACATCCCGGTAGGGCAGCGCCGTGGCCCGGGCCGGCGCCTCTCCCCTCTCGCCGGCGGCCGCCTCCCTGATCCTCTCGAAGGAAGCCGTGGTGGAGGTTGCCGCGGCGTATGCGGACATCCATCGCCGCAGGGTCGCCGGCCCGCGCAGCGTGTGGTCGAGCTCCTCGAAATCGCGATCGACGATGTGGTCGAGGTAGCCGTCGAGCTGGGCCTCCCGCTGGGGAGATGAGAGGCCGCGAATCCCCGGAAAGCCGGAGGCGAGAATCTCTTCGACGTAGCGATCGAGGTTCACCTCGGTTCGACCTTCGACCCTTTGCCGTTTGCCATCAAGCAACTCGGCAAGGCTCACCGATGGGGAGCCAACACCGCGCTCAGCAAGAGGCCGGAAGCCGCTGCCACTCGTCGATCAGGATCGGCTTGTCCCCGGAGATCAGCCTCGAAGAATCAGCTTCGGCAACGGTTCGTTCATCCTCGTCGTCGAGGCGATAGACGGTTGCCGCGCGCCGTTCCGCGGTCGCCGTCTTGCCTACAGCCCGCCCCTCGATGGCGATTGCCGGCAGCTCCTCGAACAGCTCGTCGAGCTCAAGATCGGCGATGCGCGGAAGGTACGAGGAAGGCTCTCGCACTATCGCGGCCCAACGTGCTTCAGGTCGCAACTAGACAGCTTCACGGCTAGTTACTTTACAACTTCTCGGCCACTTGCCTTACAACTTCTCAGCAATCTAGTTTACGTTCCTTCGGACGCTCTGAAGGATCAGATCAGCTTGATCTCGGAGCGGTCGCCGACCAGCATGCGCAGGGTCTTGGGCATGCCCTCGCTGCGGGTCAGCTTGACTTCGCGGCCGAGGAGGCTGGCCTCCATGCGGGTGCCGAGGTCCTCGACCACGGAGCGGGCGAGGACGATCGAATGCTCGATTTCGGAGCGGCGCACATGGACCTCCTCGCCGATCGAGGTGTAGGGGCCGACGTAGGCGTCCTCGATGCAGGCGCCGGCGCCGATCACGGCGGGGCCGCGGACGACCGAGCGCTCGAGGCGGGCGCCCTTCTCGACCACGACCCGGCCCTCGACCCGCGAGTCCTCGTCGACCTCGCCCTCGATCCGGGTCTCGATCTCCTCGAGCACCAGCCGGTTGGCCTCGAGCATGTCGGCGAGCTGGCCGGTGTCCTTCCACCAGCCGCTTACGACCTCGGAGCGCACCGTCTTGCCCTGCTCGATCAGGCTCTGGATCGCCTCGGTGATCTCCAGCTCGCCGCGCCAGGAGGGCTCCAGGGCGCGGGCGGCGTCGAAGATCGGCGGGGCGAAGAGGTAGACGCCGACCAGGGCGAGGTTCGAGGGCGGGTCTTTCGGCTTCTCAACCAGGCGCACGATCCGCTCGCCGTCAAGCTCTGCGACCCCGTAGGACTGCGGGTCGTCGACCGGGGTCAGCAGGATCAGCGCGTCGGGTTCCTCGGCGCGGAAGGTGGCGACCAGGCCGCGCAGGCCGTCGGCGAGCAGGTTGTCGCCGAGGTACATGACGAAGGGCGAGCCGCCGATGAACTCCTCCGCGGTGAGCACCGCGTGGGCGAGCCCGGCGGGCTTGTCCTGGACGATGTAGGTGATCTCGGCGCCGAAGGCGGACCCGTCCCCGGCCGCCTCGCGGATCTCGTCGCCGGTCTCCGGCGCGATGATGATCCCAATCTCGGTCACGCCCGCGTCGACCAGCGCCTCGATCCCGTAGAAGAGCACCGGCTTGTTGGCGACCGGCACCAGCTGCTTGGCCGAGGTGTGCGTGATCGGCCGCAGACGAGTGCCGGCTCCGCCTGAGAGGATCAGTCCCTTCAGCGACTCCATCGAGGCGCAAGCCTAGCGAGATGCGGCCCACCGCTTACATCCCCAACTTCAACGGCCGCGAGCGGGTCGGGCGGTCGCTGGAGGGGCTGCGGGTGCAAACGCGGGAGGTCGACGTGGTGGTCGTCGACAACGGATCGGGCGACGGCTCGGTGGAGATGCTGCGCGAGCGCTACCCCGAGGTGACGGTGCTGGCGCTGGAGCGCAACCTCGGCTTCGGGGCGGCGCTCAACCGGGGGGTCGCCGAGCATCCCGGCGACCCGCTGATCCTGCTCAACGACGACGCGGCGCCCGAGCCGCGCTTCGTCGAGGCGCTGCTCGAGGGACTCGGCGAGGGCGTCGACTCGGTCGCCGGCGTGCTGCTCCAGGAGGCGGCGCCGGAGACGATCGACTCGGCCGGCGTGATCGCCGACCGCACCCTGATGGGCTTCGACTACCTGCACGGCGAGCCGGCCGCGGCGGCGCTCACAGCGCCCGACCCGCTCGGCCCGAGCGGCGGCGCGGCGCTCTACCGGCGGTCCGCCTTCGAGGCGGTCGGCGGCTTCGACGAGCGGATCTTCCTCTACTACGAGGACCTCGACCTCGCCCTGCGCCTGGCCGCGGTCGGCGGCCGCTGCCGCCTCGCCGGCGAGGCCCGCGCCCTGCACGCCTACTCAGCCAGCCTCGGCCCCGCGAGCGGCGCCAAGTACGCCCACACCGGCTGGAGCCGCGGCTACATGCTGCGCCGCTATGGCATCGGCTCCCACCCGGGCCTACTCCTCCGCGCCCTCGCCGCCGAGGCCGCGATCTGCGCCGGCCAGCTGGCGATGGACCGCACGGCGAAGGGACTGACGGGACGACTGCGGGGGTGGCGCGACGGCGCCAGGCTCGAGCGGCGCGAAGTCCCGAAGGGCGCGTTGCTCGATATCTCGCTGCGCGAGGCGCTGCGGATGCGGAGGCGACGGCGGGGTTAGGTCCCCAACAGGCGAGCCCGCGCACGGCGCAGGACTCCACCGATCCCGCTCCGCAGCCTGGTCACCTCGCGGTCGAGCTCGTCGATGTGCTGGGCGCGGTCGGCGACAGTCCACTCGAGCTCGGCGCAGCGGCGCCTGAGGTGCTCGATCTCGCTTCCGGCAGTCTCGAGCTCGGCCTGGCGAGCCTCGAGCTCGGCGTGCAGCCGAGAGACACGGCGCGCCGCAGGGCCGGGGGCGGCCCGAGGGGACGTGATTCGGCCGGCGGTGAGGGCACGGATCTCCGCTGCCAGTTCGGCATTGATGCGGAGTAGCTCCGCTTCGCGCTCGCCGAGATCGGGGAGCTCGTCGGCCATCTCAAACCTCCGCCGTCCAACGCGTCGCGCGCAGCTGCCGCCGTCCGCGCGCTTCCTCCCAGCCGCGGCGCTGAAACTCGCTGCCATGGGCGCGCTGCAGCGAGGAGGCCAGGACCCTGTAGCGGGCGAGCATCTCGGGGATCACCACGCCGAAGAGATCGCGTTCGCGGAGCAGCCGGTAGAACTCCCAGTCCGAGTAGATCACCGCGGCCGGGTCAAAGCCTTCGCTGAACTCCGTAAAGACGTCCCTGGGCAGCAAAGCGAGGGTGTCCCCGTCCCAGTTATTGGTGTCGTCGCGCACGACTGAGTTCCCAAGGGGAGCGTAACCGGCTGCCGGATCGGAAACGTCGGCGCCGTCGGACCCCATGAAGTGCAGCCAGCAGGAGACGTAGGCGAGGTCGGGCTCGCGCGCGAAGACCTCGAGGGCGCGGCTGACGAAGTGCGGCTCCAGCAGGTTGTCGGCGTCTAGCATCACGACGTAATCTCCGCAGGCGAGGCGCGCACCCAGATTGCGCGCCACGGCCTCGCCGCGGTTGAGCTGAGTCACGACCCGGACCCGGGGGTCGGTCGCCAAGCGGTCAAGAACCGCGTCCTCGGACTCAAACGAGCCATCGTTGACGATCACCGCCTCGACTCGCGTGTGGGTCTGCTCGAGCAGCGACCGCACCGCCTCCTCAACGAAGGCGGCGTTGCGGTGGTACGGGAGTACGCCGCTAACCAGCGGCGGCACCTCCGCGCGGCGGGGGGTCCGCACCGCCCTGTCCCTCTCGCTGAGCATTCGCTCGTATCCATCCAAGAGGGGCGCCGGGTCGGCGAGGGTGGCGAATCGCTGCTGGATTCCGCCCGATGCGCGCACCTTCTGCAACTCCTCCGGGCGCTCGATCAGATGCAGCAACGAAGCACGGAGTGCCTCTGTTCCGGTGTCCTCGGTCAGCCAACCGGTAACCCCGTGGTCGACTAGGTCCGGCAGGCCCCCGACCGGGGTTGCGAGGATCGGCAGGCCTCCCCCCATGCCCTGCAGCGCCGCCTGTGGCCAAACCGCGAAGGTTGGCGGCACTACGAGCAGATCGTGCTCCTCAAAGTGCGCCGCCAGCTCCGCTTCGTCAAGTTCTGGCTCAACCGTCAGGCGGGGATCGCCGCCGAACATCTCACGGATCGCCAGCTCGGCTGATTGGCCGGCGGGCGCCGTCGCAGTGTCGGCGCCGATCATCGTCAGCTCCCACTCGTCAACGGGGAGTCGGAGGCAGGCGTTGGCGAGGTCGATCGCGCCGGCGCTGCGGCGCAGCTCGCCGACGTAGAGGATGCGCAGCGGGCCGTCGAGGTCTCGGGCGGGTCCAGGCGGGCCCGCTCCTGCCGCGAGCGGCGACGGCAGACCAATGCGAACCTCGGTGAGCAGCGCCTCGCCGTAATAGCGGCGGTAGAGGTCGAGCGCATCCCCGCCGGGCCAGAGCAGCCGGTCCGCCAGTCGCAGCTGGTAGCGCTCCAGCTCGCTGAGCAGCCGCATCGGGGCGCTCCCCAGCGTGCCGTCGTGCAGACCTTCGAGCTCTGCCGTTCCGACCAGGCGCAGACCAAAGAGCGTGCCCTCGAAGAGCGGGTGTCCGCAGCGGCGCGCCATCAGCGGGACCAACCCGTGGGCGCCCCGGTCGCAGATCTCGACGTAGTCAGGACCGCCGTCGCCATAGGCCGCCTCGATCGCCTCCATCACCGCCGCGGAGAGCCGGTGCTCGGCCCCGGCGAAGACGATCTGCTTCAGCTCGGCTCGGGGCTTGGCGACGATCTCTCGATAGGCCGTCGTGCCGGCGGCGGGGGCGCCGGCGCGAACCACCGTCACCGCGTGTCGCTCGGCCAGCAGCTCGGCCATCCGGCTGTACGCCCGGCCGTCCGCCCCTTCGCTACCGCAAACGGGCGGAGCGATCAGACAGATCCTCAAGCCGTCACTCCCAACCCCAGCCAGTGACGCGCCAGCTCGGGGTCCCCCTCCTCGCGCAGCCGGCGGCGCTCGGCGCGCAGCCGAGGCCACCAGCCCAAGGTGGTCAGCTTGCCCCGTGCCGTCGCCCGGAAGCGGCGCTCACGGCCGGCCCGGGCAAGCGAGCCGAGCTCGACCGCGGCGATCCGCGGTGCCGCGGAAAGCGGCATGAACTTGATCTGCGTTGCGAGACGGTTGCGGGCGACGAGGCGGGCGTTGTCGGCAGCGGGGCGCTTAAAGCCCTCGCTCCAGGAAGCGTTGCCGACGTGCCAGACCACCGCCTCGGGAACGTACTCGAAGCGCCAGCCGGCGATCTGCGCGCGGACGTTGAGGTCGACGTCCTCGTAGAAGGCGAAGTAGGACTCGTCATAGCCGCCGAGCTCCGAGAACAGCTCGCGGCGCAGCAGGCAGGCGGCGCCGCAGACGCCAAAGATCTCGCGGCGCCGCAGATGCTCGGGGCGCTGCCGCTCTCCGGCCGCCAGCTCGACCGCGCGGCCGTCGCGGGTGAGCGCCTGGCCGGCGCTGTAGAGGCGCGCGGCCTCAGCCGAGGGAGACTCCGCCCCGCTGCGCTCGAGCTGCAGGAGCCGCGGCTGCACGCCACCGAGCCCCGCGTCCTCCTGTAGGGCGACCAGAAGAGTCGCTAGGACCCCGGGCTCGAGCACGGTGTCGGCGTTGAGCGCTAGCACCGCCGGCGCCGCGGTCCGGGCGACGCCGAGGTTGACCGCCGCGGCGAAGCCAGCGTTCTCGGGCAGCGCCACGTGCGGCACGCCCTCGCGGCGCAAGTACTCGAGCGAGCCGTCGGCCGAGCCGTTATCGACGACCATCGTCTCCAGCTCCACTTCCTGGGCCGAAAGCGACTCCAGACAGCGGGGCAGGTGCTCGAGCGTGTTCCAGCTCGGGATCACGACTGCGACGGAGGTCCCTGCGCTCACGCTGCGAAAGCCTGACAGCTGAGCCAGCCGGGGGGCGCAACCATTACCGTTTGCCGCCGCCGATGCCCCCGCAGACCACCAGCAGCACCGAGCAGACCGGGTCCCCGGCCGGGCGCGACCTCAGCCAGGCGCCCGTTGCGATCGAGGTGCGGGACCTGAAGAAGTCCTTCCGGATCCCCACCCACCGAGTCGACTCGCTGAAGGAGCGCATGGTGCGGCCCTTCTCCTCACGCGACTATCGCGAGCTGCGCGCCCTCGACGGCGTCTCCTTCGAGATCCGCCAGGGCGAGTTCTTCGGCATCGTCGGCCGCAACGGCTCGGGCAAGAGCACGCTTCTTAAGCTGCTCGCCAGCATCTACCGCGCCGATGCCGGCAGGATCCGGATGGCCGGGCGCCTTGCCCCCTTCATCGAGCTCGGCGTCGGCTTCAACGTCGAGTTGACCGCGCGCGAGAACGTCGTCCTCAACGGCGTGATGATGGGACTCACCCCGCAGGAGACCCGACACCGGCTCGACGCGGTGCTCGATTTCGCCGAGCTCGCCGAGTTCGTCGACCTGAAGCTGAAGAACTACTCCTCCGGGATGCTGGTGCGGCTCGCCTTCTCGCTGATGATGGAGGTCGACGCCGACATCCTGCTGATCGACGAGGTGCTCGCCGTCGGCGACGCCGCCTTCCAGCAGAAGTGCGCCGATGCCTTCCGCGAGATGAAGGCGGCGGGCAAGACGATCGTCCTGGTCACCCACGAGATGCCCAGCGTCGAGGAATACTGCGACCGGGCGATGCTGATCGACGGCGGCGAGATCCAGCACGTCGGCGACCCGGCCGAGGTCGGCCGCCGCTACCTGCGGCTCAACTTCGAGCGCGGCAGCGAGAGCCATGGCACGGATGAGGCCGAGCAGGGCGCGGATGTACGCGTTCTCGACGCGCACGTCGAGAACGAGCGCGGCGAGAGCGTCAACACGATCGAGCACGGCGAGGAAATCCGGCTGCGGCTGGAGCTGGAGGCGCTGACCGACCTGCCCGGCCTCGACATCGGCTTCGTCATCTCCAATGCCGACGGCGTGGGCGTCTTCCAGTACGGCTTCCCGGTCGGAGAAGGTGACGAAAAGGAGCGCGCGATCGCCGTCGGCCAGCGGGTGCAGGCATCCTCCACCCTCGGCAACCCGCTCGCCCCGGGCCGCTACTTCGTCCACTGCGGCATCAACTATGCGTTCGGCGGCGGGATCGCCCTCTACGTGCACAACGCGATCGACTTCGTCGTCTTCGGCGGGCCGAACGACCGCGGCATCGTCTTCCTTCCTCATGAATCGGAAGCCGTGATCGAGCGTGAAGCGGGAGCGCGATGAGCGTCGGGGGAACAGAGGGAGCCGTGACGGCAGTCGCCCCGCTAACCGACGTCCGCGGCCCCTCGGCGCTGGGCGGCGGGCGGCGGCGCTTCTTCGACCTGCTCTGGCTGATGTCGGTGACCGAGTTCAAGCGCGTCTACTTCGGCACCGTCCTCGGCTACGTCTGGTCGCTGATCCGGCCGCTGATGTTGTTCGGCGTCCTGCTCTTCGTCTTCACAAAGGTCTTCAAAGTCGGCCACAACCTTCCCTACTACCCGGTTCTGCTCCTGCTCGGAATCGTCCTCTTCACCTTCTTCCAGGAAGCGACCTCGAACTCGGTCAGCTCGGTGGTCGCCCAGGAGGGAGTGGTGCGCAAGACCCAGTTCCCGCGCCTCGTGATCCCTTTGGCGGTGGTGATCACCGCTCTCTTCAACCTCGGTCTCAATCTAGTCGTCGTCTTCATCTTCATCCTCGCCTGGGGAGTCGACCCAACCTGGACCTGGCTTTTGCTGCCCGTTGCGATGGCGCTTCTCTTCGTCCTCACCTCGGCGTCCAGCATGATTCTCTCGGTCCTCTACGTGCGCTTCCGCGACGTGCTGATCATCTGGGTCGTGGTTGCCCAGGTGCTCTTCTACGCCTCGCCGATCCTCTACCCGATCGAAGCGGTCCCCTCGAACTATCAGCACCTGATCTTCCTCAACCCGCTGGCGCCGATCTTCGAGCAGGTCCGCGTCTGGATGATCGAACCGAACGCGCCGACCGCGGTGGACGTCGTCGGCGGCGTCAGCGGCCTGATCCCCGCAGCCGCGATCTTCCTCGGCGTCTGCGCCTTCGCGGTCTGGATCTTCAATCGCGACGCGCCGCGAATCGCCGAGGAGCTGTAGGCATGGGGATAGACTCGGCGGCAATGGCAGAGCAGGCCACCACGAGCCGATCCGGCCAGGCGGCCAGCGGGGACACCGACGCCGCGGACCTGCGCGAGGAGCTCGCCCGCAGCCGCGAGGAGGTTCTGCGCCTGCGCGATCTGCTGATTGGCAAGGAAGCCGAGCTGGGCGTGCTGCGTGGGCGCGTCGCCGAGATGGAGGCGGGCACCGCGCGGCTGCTGGGCATCGTCGCTCGCATACGTGCGCTGGTGCCCGGCTTCCTTTGGTCCGCTCGGGCTGCGCTGCGCGGCCGGCGGAAGTAGCACGGTGGCGGCGCCCAGGTTCTCGATCCTCACGCCGGTCTACGAAACGCCGGCTGACGTGCTGGAGGCGATGCTGCGCTCGGTCAGCCGGCAGCGCTTCGCCGATTGGGAGCTCTGCCTCGTCGACGACTGCTCCGCCGCCCCCCAAGTGGGCGAGCGCCTGCTTCGGGCCGAGCGTGAGGACCCCCGCGTCCGGGTCATGCGGCGCGAGGAGAACGGCGGCATCGTCGCCGCCTCCAACGACGCGCTGGCGATCGCCCGGGGCGAGTTCGTCGCCCTGCTCGATCACGACGACATGCTGCACCCCGCGGCGCTCGCGGCGGTGGACGAGGCGATCGCCGGCGAGCCCGAGGCCGACTACGTCTACACCGACGAAGACAAGGTCGACCGCGCCGGCCACCACTCCGCCCCCTTCCTCAAGCCCGACTGGTCGCCCGAGCGGATGCGGACGCAGATGTACACCTGCCACCTGAGCGTGCTGCGGCGGGCGCTGGTCGAGGAGGTCGGCGGCTTTCACGCCGAGTTCGAGGGCTCCCAAGACTGGGACCTGGTGCTGCGCGTGACCGAGCGCGCACGGCGGGTGCTGCACGTGCCACGCGTCCTCTACCACTGGCGCACCTTGGAGACTTCCGCCGCCGGCGGCGGCGAAGAGGCGAAGCCTTGGGCATTCGAAGCAGGCACCCGCGCGATCCAGGCGCAGTGCGAGCGGATCGGCATGGCCGCCGAGGCCGAGCGCGACGAGGCGTTCCCGGGCGTCTATCACCTTCGCCCGCGGCTCGAGCGCGAGCCCTCGGTGAGCATCGTGATCCCAACCGCCGGCCAGTCGCGTGAGGTGCGGTACCAGGACATCGTCCTCGTAACGCACTGCGTGCGCAGCATCGTCGAGACCTCGACCTACGAGAACTACGAGATCGTCTGCGTGGTCGACGAGCCGTTCGACCCCGACATCGCCGCCGAGCTGCGCGAGATCGGCGGCGAGCGCCTGCGCCTCGTCCCCTACGAAAAGCCCTTCAACTTCTCGAGCAAGATCAACCACGGCGCGGTGCGCAGCGAGGGCGAGCACCTGCTGCTGCTCAACGACGACATGGAGGTGATCGAGCCCGAGTGGATCGAGCGGCTGGTCATGTACTCGCAGCTGCCCGAGGTGGGCGCGGTCGGCGGTCGGCTGATCTGGGAGGACGGCCGCCTCCAGCACGTCGGCATCCTCTTCGAGAACGGCGGCTACGCCGGCCACCCCTACCGCGGCTTCTCGGGGGCCTTCAGCGGCTACTCGAACAACGTCCTCGTCGCCCAGAACTACCTCGCGGTGACCGGCGCCTGCATGATGACCAGCCGCGAAGCCTTCGAGCAGGTCGGCGGCTTCACCACCACCTTCCCGCTCAACTACAACGACGCCGACTACTGCCTGAAGCTGCACGCCGCCGGGCTGCGGGTCGTCTATGACCCGGACACGGTCCTCTACCACTTCGAGTCCTCGAGCCGCGACTCCGAGGTCGAGGACTGGGAGAAGGAACAGCTGATCGATCGCTGGCGACCGCTGATCGCGGTCGACCCGAGCACCAACCCCCACCTGCGCCACGGCATGCCCCGGCTGACCTCGGCCTTCGCCTGGGCCCGAGATCGCCGTCCGCGTCTGTCTCGCCACGCTCTCAGCCGCTGACCAGCGATTCGCTTGGGCCGCCCTCGTCGGGGTAGCCTCAAATGGTCGAATGTCCGTCCAGGCGCACACCTCAGCGACCAGCGAGGTGCTAACCGCGTCGGTTTCCGGGCTGGTCGCGCTGCGGGCCTCCGAGCAGCCGGACAGGGTCGCGATCGAGGACGAAGCGACAAGGCTCACCTACGCCGAGCTCGACGCGGCCGCCACCCGGGTGGCGAGCGGGCTGCTGGCGGCGGGGATCGAACCCGAAGAACCGGTGGCGGTCTGCCTGCCCCGCGGCCGGCAGGCGGTCTGCGCCTTCCTCGGGGCGCTGCGCGCCGGGGCTGCATACCTGCCGCTCGGCGACGCGCAGCCGCCGGCGCGGCGCCGACGGCTGCTCGAGCTCTCGGGCGCTCGGCTGGCGATCGAGGCGCCGAGCGAGCGCAAGCGACTGAGCGAGGGGTCTCGCGCCCTCGATATCGAGCGGCTGCTCAACGTCGACACGGAGTCGGCCGCGATGCCGACGGTCGAGCCTCGGCAGCTCGCCTACGTGCTCTTCACCTCCGGCTCGACCGGCGAGCCCAAGGGGGTGGAGATCACCCACGCCAACATGCTGCAGCTGCTCTCGGGGGGCAGTCCGCTCCTCCCCGAGCCAGACGACGCCGTGCTCGGCGTGGCGCCGATCGAGTTCGACATCTCGGTGTTGGAGACGATTGGCGCCCTCGCGGCAGGCGCCCGCCTCGTCCTGGCGCCAGCCGGACGGCCGGACCCACGCGCCGTCGGCGAGCTGATCGCCGAGCGCGGCGTCACCTACGCCTTCTTCGCCGCCGGCCTCTTCGAGCAGGTGGTGCGCACCGCGCTGCCGCGGCTCGGCGGCCTGCGCCTCATCGCCGCCGGCGGCGACGTGATGTCGCCGGCCGCCGCGAGCGCCCTGCGCGAGGCGCATCCGGACGTGCGGGTGCTGAACGCCTACGGGCCGACGGAGACCTCGATCGTCGCCACCTGCTTCGAGGTCGACGAGCCGGACGGCTCGCCGCTGCCGATCGGTCGCGCCCTGCCCGGCTACGAGCTGCACGTGCTCGATCGGGACGGCGAGCCGGCTGCCGACGGCGAGGACGGGGAGCTGTGGATCGGCGGGCCGGGGGTCGGCCGCGGATACCGCAACGATCCCGAGCGCAGCGCCGAGCGCTTCCGCCCCGACCGCTTCTCCGATCGCGCTGGGGCGCGCATCTACGGCTCGGGCGATCTGGTCCGACGCCGCGCAGACGGCGAGCTGCTCTTCCTCGGGCGGATCGACGACCAGGTCAAGATCGCCGGCCACCGGATCGAGCCGGGGGAAGTCGAGCAGGCGCTCGGCGCCCACCCGGACGTGCGCCACGCTGCGGTCGTGGCCCGCGAGGACGTCGCCGGCCATAGGCGGCTCGTCGCCTACGCGGCGGTCCGCAGCGGCGAAGCGCGGCCCGAGGCGCTGATGGACCACCTGGCCCAGCGCCTGCCCCGCTACATGCTGCCGGCGACGATCGAGTTGCTGCCGGAGCTGCCCCTGACGCCGCGCGGCAAGGTCGACCGGGCGGCGCTGCCCGCGCCTCGGCGCAGCGCCGCGAGCGGCGAGGCGGGCGGCGACGTGGGCGCCATCGCCGGGCTGATGGCCGAGCTGCTCGGCCTGGAGCGCGTCGGCGCCGACGAGGACTTCTTCGCCCTCGGCGCCGACTCGCTGCTGGCGATCCAGCTGCTCGGCCGGCTGCGCGAGCGCACCGGCGCCGGCCTGAACGTCGACGCCGTCTTCGAGGCGCGCACGGCGCGGGCGCTGGCGGCGCTGGTCGAGACCGAGGACGCTTCCCTGCCGCGTCGCGAGCCGCTGCGCCGCTCAGCCGAGCCGGGCCCCGCGCCCGCGACCCTGGCCCAGCGCCGGGCCTGGCTCTTCGAGCGCGCCAACCCGGACTCGCTCTCCTACCAGTTCGCCTGCTTCATCGACCTGCGCGGCGAACTCGACGAGCCTGCCCTGGAGGCCGCGCTGGGCGACCTGATCGAGCGCCATGAGTCGCTGCGCACCTCGCTCACAGAGCGCGACGGGGAGCTGGTGCAGCTCGTCCACGAGGGGGTGCCTCCACCGCTCGAGCAGATCGACCTTCGCGAGGCTGAGCCGACCGCCTGGACCCGACTTCTGCGCGAACGGGTGCGAGCGCGAATCGCCCTCGAGCGAGCGCCGCTGCTGCGCTGGACCCTGGTGCGGCGCGGCGAGCGCCACTGGTCGCTGATCGACGTCGAGCATCACGCCGTCCACGACGGCTGGTCGTTCATGGTCCTGCTCGAGGATCTCGCCGAGCTCTACTCGGCGCGGGTCGAAGGTCGCTCGGCGGAGCTGCCGGCACTCGAGGTGCAGCTCGGCGACTTCGCCCGTTGGGAGCGCTCCGCCCTCGGCGGCGCGCTGGAACGCGAGCAGCTCGAGTACTGGCAGCGAACGCTCGATCCCGATCCCCCGCTGCTCGAGCTGCCCTATGACCGGCCGCGACCGCCACGCGAGTCGTTCACCGGCGGCTCGGTGCGCCGGCCGCTCGACCCGACGCTGGCGGCTCGCCTGCGAGAGCTGGGCGGCGAGGAGGGAGCTACCTCATTCATGAGCTGCCTCGCGGCCTTCGCTGTGCTGCTCAACCTGCTCTCGGGCGAGGAGCGAATGCAGATCGGCTCCGGGCTCGCCAATCGCACCGATCCCGCCGCCGAGCGGCTGGTCGGCATGACGGTCGCGACGGTCGCGCTGGCCCTCGACCTCTCCGGCGACCCCAGCGTGCGCGAGCTGCTGCGCCGTGTGCGTGGGGTGGTCCTCGGCGCCGTCGCCAACTCCGACGTGCCCTTCGAGCGGGTCGTCGAGCGGCTGGCGCCGGCGCGGCGCCCCGACCGTTCGCCCCTCGTGCAGACGCTGTTCTCGTTCGACGACGCGCCCGCAGGGAATCGGGACTGGGCAGGCCTCGAGACCCGCGTCGTCCAGACGATCTCCAACGGCACCGCCAAGGCCGACATCAGCGTGATCGGCGTCGATCATGGCGACGGCGCGCCCTTCTTCATCTGGGAGCACTCCGACCTCTTCACCGACGCCACGGCCCACCGCCTCGCCGCCCACCATCTGCACCTGCTCGAGCAGTTCGTCGAGAACCCGGAGGCGCGGCTCTCCGAGCTCGACCCGATCGACCCCGAGGAACGAGCGCGCCTGCGGGCGTGGAGCGTCAACGCCGACGGCTTCGATCGCGAAGCGACGATCGGGGACCTCGTCACCCGTCAGCGGGAACGCGATCCGCGGGCGACGGCGGTGATCGACGGCGAGCGGCGGCTGGACTACGCCGAGCTACTGGCCCGTGCCGGCGGGGTGGCGACGGCTCTGCGGGAGCGCGGGGTCGAGCGCGGCGACCGGGTCGGCGTGCTCACCGGCCGCTCCCTGGAGGCGCCGATCGCGCAGCTCGGCGCACTGCTCGCGGGCGCCGCGTATGTGCCGCTCGACCCGAGCTTCCCGGACGCGCGGATCGCGCAGCTGCTGAACGTCGCGGGGGCGCGAACCCTGCTGAGCAGGGGCGCCGTCGAGAGACCCCTCCCGCCAGAGGTCGAGACGATCGACATCGCCGGCTGCGGCGAGCGAAAGCTCGCGCCTTCTGACGATCTCGCACCGGACGACCTTGCCTACGTCATCTACACCTCCGGCTCGACCGGCGCGCCCAAGGGGGTCGAGGTGACCCACCGCAACGTGGTGCGATTGGTCGATGAGCCGGAGTTCTGCGAGCAGGGCCCGGGCACGGTGATGCTGCACGGCGCCTCGCCTGGCTTCGACGCCGCCACCTTCGAGATCTGGGGGCCGCTGGCCAACGGCGGCACGATCGCCTGTCTCGCGGAGCAGCCCACTCCCGACTCGATCGCCGGCGCGATCGAACGCGACGGCATCAACGTCGCCTGTATCGCCACCGGCCTCTTCAACCAGGTGGTCGAGCGGCGGCCCGACTGCCTCGCCGCGCTGCGCCAGGTCATCCCGGGTGGGGACGTTCTCTCCCCCGCCCATGCCCGCCGCGCGCTTGCCGCGATGGCCCCCGGCGCGCGGCTGACGAACGGCTACGGGCCAACCGAGACCACCACCTACGCGACCACGCATGACCTGCGTCCGGGCGACGAAGTCGGGACTGCGGTGCCGATCGGCAGGCCGATCCAGGCGACCAGCTGCCGGGTGCTCGACCCAGCCGGGCGCGAGCTGCCGATCGGGGCGATCGGCGAGCTGGCGATCGGCGGTGACGGCGTCAGCCGTGGATATCGCGGCGATCCCGGCCTGACCGCAGAACGCTTCCAACCCGATCCCGAGCGCCCCGGCGAGCGCCGCTACCTGACCGGCGACCTCGTCCACCGCCGCGCCGACGGCGCGCTCGAGTTCGTCGGGCGCGCCGACCGCCAGCTCAAGCTGCGCGGCTTTCGGGTCGAGCCGGCGGAAATCGAGCAGGCGCTGCGGGCCCATCCTGGGGTCGCCGACGCCGTCGTCGTGCCCTTCGAAGGCTCATCCGGGGACGTCGCCCTGGCGGCCCACCTGGTGGCTGCGGAAGGCATCGCGGCGCCCAGCCGCCAGGAGCTGCGCGCCCATCTGACAGCTCGGCTGCCGGCGGCGATGGTCCCGACGGCCTGGATTGAGCTGCCGGAGCTGCCGCTCAACGCCAACGGCAAGGTCGACCGTGGGCGTCTGCCCGACCCTGGCGACGAGCACCTGGCACAGGCCGATGCCGGGGCACCGGCAAGCGAGGCCGAGCGGCGGGTGATCCGGCGCTTCGAAGCGGTGCTCGGCGTCACCGGAGTCGGCCCCGAGGACGACTTCTTCGCCCTCGGCGGCCACTCGCTGCTCGCGGTCGAGCTGTTCGCCGAGCTCGAACGGCTCGGGCGCCGTCGCCTGCCTTTGGCGCTGATCTTCGAGGCGCCGACCCCGCGCCGGCTCGCGGCGAGCCTAGGCAGCGACGCTCCCGCGACTCACTGGGACAGCCTGGTGCCGCTCAAGCCAACCGGCGGCCGCCCACCGCTGTTCGTGATCGCCGCCGGCGACGGCAACATCGTCGGCTTCGGGCCACTCGCCCGTCACGTCTCAGCCGAGCAACCGCTCTACGGTCTGCAGCCAAGCGGTCTCGACGGCCGCCGGCCGCTCGACCGCGGAGTCGCCGAGATGGCGACCCGCTACCTGGAAGCGATCCGCCGTGTGCAGCCCCACGGCCCCTACCTGCTGGCCGGTCGCTGCAACGGCGCCACCGTCGCCTACGAGATCGCCCAGCAGCTGCACGCCGCGGGTGAGGATGCGCCACTGCTGGTGGCGCTTGACTCGAGCCCTCCGGCCGCCAAGCCGGCTGAGCTCCGACCGCGCCTGCCATACGACCCGATGATGGAGACCGCGCGGCTGCGGGCGCTCGCCGCGGGCGAGCCTGTGCCAGATCCCGAGGCGAACGGCGGCGGAGCCGGGCTCGCCGCATGGCTGCGCGAGCCCGCCGCCCCAGGCGTCTCCCGCTACGCGCTCGAGCTCTGGCACTGGCGAGCCGACCTGCAGCGCGCCTTCCCGGAGCCGCTCGGCGCCGATGCTCCTGCGCTTGCCGCGTTCGCCTGGACCGACGCCCTCGAGGAGCTGGCGCCGGAGCTGCTGCTGCCGACGCCCTCGCCGCGCTGTCGCACGGCAGACGGGCGCAGCTGGGACTGGGCGATGGCGACCGCCTGGGAGGACGGGGCAGGCAACCGGCAGATCCGCTGGCGCCAGAGGGCTGGCGCACGCTGCGCGAGCACCTGTTGGAACGGGTCGGCGCAAACGGAATCAACCGGTATCTGGTTGCCGCCGCGCAGCGCGAGGACCTGCGGGCCGCCTTCCCCGACCCGCTCGGCCAGAGCGCCGCGGCGCTGCTGGCCTGGGCGTGGGAACACGGCGTCGAAGAGGGGCTGGCGCCGGGCCTGTTGCCTCCGCCGCAGGCGCGCCTGCCACGGGGGCGGCGCCTCGGCCTGGCGCTGCGGCCCGCACGGCAGGCGGCCGGCCGCGCGTGGGACGCCGGCTCGCGGCGTCTTGCCGGCGCCTCGCGCGAAGCGAAGCTCGAGGCGATCCGCCGCCTCGAAACGCGACTTCGCCGACCGCTGCCCGGCGCCGGAGAGCGCACGATCCAGCGCGCGCTCGCAGCGGCCCGCCGGGCAAGGGCGGGCTACCGGGCCGACCCCTGGCCAGGCGAGATCGTGCTGATCTCCAGCGAGGAGTTCCGCGAGAAGTCCTCCTACCTCGGCTGGGAGGCACGCGCCCGCGACGGCGTCCGCCGCTTCGAGCTCCCCCACGGCCACATCGAGATGCTGCGCGAGCCCGGCGTCGCCGACCTCGCCGCCTGCCTCGAGGAGCGCATCGCCGAGGCCCTGGGTGGCTGAGTCGCCGGCCCTACCGGCGCCAGGCGAGGCGCACGTCTGGCGAATCGAGCTCGGCGAGGCCGAGGGCGACGCCACTCTGCTGACAAGGGAGGAGCGCGAGCGCGCGGCTCAGATCCGAACCCCAGCCAGGCAAAGACGCTGGATCGCCGCCCGCGCCGCGCTGCGCACGATCCTCGCCCGCCACCTCGACGCCGAGCCCGGCGACGTGCGCCTGCGATTCGGACCGCACGGCAAGCCCGAGCTCGACCTCGATCCGGTGCCGCTGCGCTTCAACCTCAGCCACTCGGGCGATCTCGCCCTGGTCGCGCTCAGCGCCGAGCGCGAGGTCGGGATCGACGTCGAGCGAATCGACCCCGGGCGTCGATTCGCCGAGCTGGCCCGAATCGGACTGGACAAGGCGAGCGCTGAAGCCGTGCGCGCCGCCGGCCCCGAAGAGCGCCCCCGGCTCTTCTACGCCGCCTGGACAAGACGCGAGGCGATTGCCAAGTGCCTCGGCGTCGGGCTGAGCGGACCACAGCCCGCGGAGACCCCCGTGAGCGTGCTCACCCTCGACCCTGGTCCGGGACACGCAGCCGCGTTGGCGCTGGCCGGCGAGGAGTCCGCTCCCCTGCGCCAGCTCGAATTCCGCGCCTGACCGCCCTCGCGAGGGCCAACCGACGCATCCCACCTCCATCGCTATCCTGCCCCCGGTGCAACTTGGCGCGGCAGCGGAGGCCCAGACCGGCGCGGGCTTGCTCGTTGGATGAAGCAGCGACGCCAAGCACCTTTCCGGTCGGCGATCGAACGGTTGGCGAGGGTCCGAATCATCGACCTCGATTTGCTCCCGAGAGGTTTGGACCCCTTCTTCGACCTGCGTTCCGAACTGGCTGAGTTCTCTCCGCGCGTGGTCTTCGATGTGGGCGCAAACCGCGGAGAGTCGGCAGCGACCTATCTGACCGAGTTTCCGCTCGCAACCATCTTCTCCTTCGAGCCGGTCCCGTCCACTTTCGCTGCGCTTGCAGAGCGCTTCTCTGGCGATGCTCGGGTCGAATGCCTCGCACTCGCGCTTGGCAGCTGTCCGGGACGGCGTGAGATGGCGGTTCCTGGCGAGGACACGACCCTCGCCTCGCTGAGCCCCTCTCCGTTCGTTCGCGAGCTTTCATCGACGCGGATGGAGCTCATCGAGATGCAGACTCTCGATCGATTCGTCGAAGACAGGGGCATCGATCGAATCGACTACCTCAAGCTCGACACAGAGGGTCACGACCTACGGGTGCTAGAAGGCTCTGAGCGATCGCTCCGCTCAGGGTCTGTCAAGGTGGTCGAGGTAGAGTCCGGATTCAGCCCCGAGAATCGCACCCATGTTCCATTCGAGACGCTGAGAAACTATCTGCAAGCGAGGGATTTTCGCCTCTTCGGCATATACGAGCAGATGCGTGAGTGGACAATCGGAGCACCCCATCTGCGTCGTGTCAACGCTGTTTTCATTGCCGCCGACCTGGCCGCACGCCCCCGGTGACGTCCAGGCGCCGCGAATGCGTGCCTCACTCACGGCTTCGCTTGCCGCCCTCAACTCGGAGCCCGGACCTCGCTCCCGCGAACCGACCAGCGATCACCGTCGCTCCAAAAGCAGCACCGGCCGAGAAGAGGTTGATCGACGGTATCGAGTACCGCACATCGTAGGAAGAGAACATCGGGGGGATGACGAGGAGGACAAGCCCAGTGACCAAGAATAGAGAAGCTCCATACCGCAGCGCTCCTCGACCCATGCACAGCCCTGTGAGTGTCAAACCGATTAGGGCAGCCAACATCGGTCCGTTGACCCGGAAAAATTCTTGATACCCGCCAAATGCGACCCTTGCGCTAGTGCTAGCCACTCCATTGCCGACCCCTGTATAAGCCTCAGAGTACTCATGCGCCAAGCCTTCGGGACTTACCGCTTGGGCCGTGGAGGCAGTGCTTTCGAAGGACATGCCTCTTTCGTCGACGCCGCTATCGGGTCGCGGGTTTCCCGTGTGGGGAAAGAAGAACCTGGCGAAGTCGCGTACCACCGCCCAGGCATATTCAACCGGCTGGTGAACAATTGCGGATTTGGCAAAGCTTGAAAGAAGCTGTTGGTCGTGACGGTTGTGGATGTCGGCATGAAGTTTGGAGTAGATTGGGCTTTCGGAGGAGAACGTCCAGTAGAAGGGACCGGCTCTCTCCTCGGTCGGGATATCACTACACAGCGGCGCGGTGCCGGGTGGTGGACTGAACTTGTTGCAGTCCGCAAATTGCCCCACACGTCCGTATAGGGACAGACCACTGTCCTCGAAGAGTCCGGTATAACCGCCGGAGATGGGACCAGCGACGACGGCATATGCACCGATCACCGCAATCGCCGGAAACAGAATGGACGCACTATTCTTCAGTCGAACACCCGCCGTGCCGGGCAACGTCGCCGCCGCCCACATCGCAACCACAATCGGCAGAACATCCGACACGCTTCTCACAAGGGCCGACGCACCTAGCATTGCTCCGCCAGCGATCAGCCACCACCTTGGAACTTGCGCAGTGATCGACCGTGCCGTCAGGTACAGAGCCAATGCAAGGATGGGTAGCCAAAGAGCCTCCGTGAGGATTCCGTGCTCGATGAACAACTCGTCCCCTGATAGACCCACCACAATGAGTGGCAGAAGCGCTGCCCAGCGGGTCGCGCCCGCCGTTCGGACCGCTGCGTATAGAAGGCAGGCTCCGATAAGGCCGAATAGGTGCTGGCTTCCTATCGTCAGTGGCAACCACGAGTCGAGATGGCGAAGGCTCGCCAGGAACACCGGGTAGCCTGCAGGCATCGCATTGTCACCGAACACACCGTTGATGCCAACGAAACCAAGATGCATGTAGCGTGCGGAGTCTCCACCGTAATAGTTGAACACCGCTGGGGTGTAGAAAGCCATAACGGCGATTCGCAGCAGGACTGCGGCGCCTAGCACGCCCCAAAAGGGCCACCACCAATCTTTGGAGGCCGCATACCCGGACAAGCTTCGCCGGATTGCCGACCTCGTCGACGCTCGGCGTCTAGGCCGGCGATCTACCTCCATGCTTGTCGCCACCTCGCGGTCCTCCGCGCTCACGTGCCGTCAACACCCTCAACCTCCACCGTGAATGCATCCCTCTCCGCCAAGAAAGAGCCATAGTCGCGGATGTAATCGTCGGAATCGTACGGGTGCGACGCCAGCACGAGGAGAACAGCGTCCTCGTCGTAGCGGAACTGACTGCCCCAAACACCGGGTGGGATATAGATTCCGATCGTGGGGTCGTCGAGGATGACTTCAGCACGGTTGTTGCCATCGTCAACGGCGACGTGAAGGCTGCCGTGGACACAGACGAGGAACTGGTGGCACTCGCGGTGGGCATGCTCCCCGCGAATCTCCCGGCTGGGAACGCCATAAACGAGAAACCAACGCTTTGGGCTAAAGGGGATCGCCGTCGTCTGAAGTTCGCCGGCAGTGAGCTTTCCCCGGAGATCCGAGAACGCTGCGAACCTTTGCAGGTGCACACCCCCGACGCCCAGGGGCTTCAACTCGGCACCTGACGCAGGCGGAAGAATGGCCTCTCCGGTTTCGGTCGCCGAGTCCACATAGCCCCGAATCCTCGCCGGATTCCCTACGACCACCGCATGTGGTGGCACCGACCTGGTCACGACCGCGCCGGCGCCGACCATCGCCCCCGTCCCGATTTCGAGTCCCGGCAATATCGTGGCGTTTGCACCGATTGAGGCGCCGCGACAGACGATCGTGCGTGGATAGTCGTCAAGCCACTGCTTGCTGCGCGGCAACGGATCGTTCGTGAAGGTCGCGTTCGGGCCTACGAAGACGTCGTCCTCCAGCTCGACTCCAGTCCAAAGCTGGACTCCGCACTTGACCGTGACCCGGTCGCCAACCACCGCGCCGCCCTCGATAAAGACGCCATCACAGATGTTGCAGTCGGCGCCGATCCGGGCCCCCTCGAGAACGTGCGCAAACGCCCAGATCCGCGTCCCGGGCCCAACTTCGCTGCTCTCGCAGAGGCCCTTCTCGTGAAGAAACACCTCACTTGTCATGACTCCCTCCGCGGAAACTCAACCGCACCCCGGATGATCGCCCCCGGACGCTCCTTCGTCGCCTCATAAGCCCGCCAGACGTAAGAGCCGATGATGCCGAGACCGACCATATTGAGGCTCCCGAACAGGACGATGACCAGGATCGTCGCCGTGTACCCGGGAACGTCGACCGCGTGGAGAAGCTTCGCGACCAGCGCCAAGCCCCCGATCGCCCCCCCTACGGCGAGGCCCAGCAGGCCAACCATCCAGAGGATCCGCACCGGCAGATCGGTGAAGGCGAAGACGCTGTCGCTCAGGTAGCGCAGCTTTCGCCGCAGCGTCCAGCCGCTCGGGTTGTCGCTGGGGAGGCGCTCGTAGGAAACCAACCGGCGCCTGAATCCGACCCAGAAGAGCTGGGCCACCAAGGACGTGTGCGCCGGCTCGAGCGAGCAGATCACATCACGGACGTCGGCCGTACAGGCGAAAACATCGGCTCCCCCCGCGGGGATCTCGCGCATGACAAAGCGCCTGTACAAACGCCAATAGACGTTCGAAAACAGATCACCTCGATCGTCGCGGCTCGTGCGCTGACCGACGAGAATGTCGACGTCACCCGTCTCTAGGCCACGAAGGAACTCGACGATGAGGGATGGCGGCTCCTGGCCGTCGGCCGCCATCACCGCGATCCGACTCCCGGAGGCAAGGCTCAGACCGGTGCGAATAGCCGCAAAGGAACCGAAGTTGCGCGAGTGCTCGACCACGCGTGCGGAGAGCCCGGCGGGGCCAAGCTCGACAAGCAGCTTCTCGCGCGAATCGTCGGGGCTGCCGTCGACGACGAAGATCGTCTCCAGGTCGCCCTCGACACTGGCCTCGACGACCTTCACCGACTCGATCAAGGCTGCGATCGCATCGCTGTTCCCATAAACGGGGACGATGAGTGAGTTCAGCGTGCTCAAGGCAGCGCCTCTCGGCAGGCGTCGACCACCGCCTCCACCTCGCGATCATCGAGGTAGGCGTGGATGGGCAGCGAGATCAGCCGGTCAGCCAGACGTCGCGCCACGGGGAGGCCTCCGATTCGAACACCGAGCCCGTCAACGGCGGCCTGGTCCGGACACAGCGTCGGGTAGTGACGGCCCACGGCAATCCCCCGCCGACGCAGCCGCTCTCTCACCTCAGCGGGGTCTCCGTCGATCACCTCCACCGGGAACAAATGCCGAGCGGAGGTTCCCGCCGAGGGCTCGAGGGGACGCAGCGGTCCATCCCCAAGTGCCTCCAGGTAGCAAGCGGCTACCTGCTGGCGTCTGGAGAGAGCCCGATTGAGACGCGGCAGCAGAGCAGAGCGAAGTACCGCCGCCTGCACCTCATCAAGTCGACTGTTGAGGCCCATCTCGGCATGCTCGTACTGGGCAACCTGGCCATAGTTGCGAAGGGAACGGGCCCTCTCGGCGAGGACCGGATCGAAGAGGAGTACCACGCCCCCGTCACCCAGGGCGCCGAGGTTCTTCGTCGGGTAGAGGCTCGTGGCGGCGACGGCTCCTGCGCAACCCGTGGACCTACCGTCGCGATGCGCTCCGGCCGACTGAGCGCAGTCCTCGATCACGGTCACGTCGTACGCCGCCGCGAGGCCCTCCAGCCGGCCGGGATCAAGGGGGTGGCCATACAGGTGGACCGGCATCACAGCGCGTATCGAGGGGTCCTCGCTAAGTGCCCGCTCCGCAAGGTCGAGGTTCAAGCCACCGGATTCATCGACGTCGCACCAGACCGGCTCGCAACCGGCACGGAGAATGGCCAGCGTCGTCGCAAAAGCCGAGAGCGGGGTCGTCAGCACCCTGGCGCCACCGTCGATGCCAGCGCAGCGCAAACCTATCTCGAGCGCGTCGAGACCGCTCGCAACGCCGACCGCATGCGGTGCCCCCCACCACCGAGCGAACTCGCTCTCAAACTGCCGTACCTCCTCGCCGAGGACCAACCATCCGCTGCGCCCCACGCGATCGACCGCCGCCAGGGCGTCGTCGCGCACTTCGTCCCATTGACGAGCGAAATCGTTTGCCGGGACGTCGAGAAGCGAGCCGTGAGCCACGTCCGCAGGGTATAAGCCGACCCCGGATGACCAAGGCCCGTCGATATCCTGCCCCGGTGCGACTTGGCCCCGCAGCGGAGACTGGCGACGAGGCTGGCCTGTTTCAGTCGAGGGCCGCCTCGCGGACCGACCGGACCCCGATCGCGTATCTCGCCCCCTGGATCGACATCGGAGGCACCGACAAGAACACGATCGACTGGTTCCGCAGCGTCGACCTCGATCGCTTCGCGCCTTCACTGATCACCACCCAGCCCTCGCCCAACCGGCGACTCGGCGAGGTCGCGGAGTTCGCCGAGGAGATCTGGGTTCTGCCGGACCTGATGCCCGCCGAGGAGATGCCGGGCTTCATCCTCGACTTCCTGCAGTCGCGCCGAGTGCAGGTTCTGCACCTGATGAATTCGCGGCTGGGCTTCGACCTGCTGCCCGACCTCACCTGTCTGTCGAATCCCCCCGGCGTGGTCGTCCAGCTGCACGTGGAGGAGGCCGATCGCTCCGGATATGTGCGCTACGTCACCACTCGCTATGGCAACCTGGTCGACTGCTTCTCGGTCTCCAACCAGCACCTCGCCGGGGCGGTCACCGAGTACGGCATACCCCGCGAGAAGATCCGCGTCATCTACATCGGCGTCGATGCTGAGGAGGAATTCTCTCCCGAGCACGCCGAGCCCATCGAGGGCCTGCCAGCGGACCGCATGAACGTACTCTTCCCGGCTCGACTGACGGCGCAGAAGGACCCGGTGCTCATGGTCGAGGTTGCGAACGCGCTGCGGCAGACCGGCACGCGCTTCCGCTTCCACGTGCTCGGAGAGGGCGAGCTGGAAGGCGAGGTTCGCGAGCGAATAGCGGAGCTGAGCCTCGAGGACGAGATCGCAATCCACCCGCCCACCGCGACTCCCCAGCGCTGGTATGCAGCGTCGGACGCCGTGTTGTTGACCAGCATCTTCGAGGGCATCCCGGCGGTGGTCTTCGAGGCGATGGCAATGGGGCTTCCGGTGGTCGCGCCAGCTCTGCCCGGAAATGTGGAGCTGCTCGGGGAGGAGTACGAGGGGCTGGTTCGACAGCGCGACTCGGCCGAGGAGTATGCGGGGGCACTGGCAGCGCTCGCCGGGAGACGGCGGAACGGCGGACTCGCCGATCCGGCGCTGCGCGAGGCCGCTCGCGAGCGTTTCTCCTTGCAACGAATGGCGGCCGAGCATGCCGAGCTCTACGAGGAGCTGGCGGTGTCTCACAAGCCGGTCGACCGGCAGGCCCAACCGAACCTGCCCGAGCCGATCCGCTTCCGCGACCGACCCGTCCGCGGCACCCCACTCGTCTCGGTCCTCATTCCTCACTTCAATCAGGCCAACTTCCTGGAGGAATGCGTCGAGTCGGTTCGCGCGCAAACCTACCCCGAGATCGAGATCATCGTGATTGACGACGCCTCGACCCAGTCCGACGCAGAGGTAGAGCTGAAGAAGCTCGAATCCGACCGCGACGTACTTGTGATCCGGCTTGAGGAGAACCGCGGGCCGAGCCATGCGCGCAACGTTGGCATCAACCGCAGCCACGGCCGCTACATACTCCCGGTCGACTCCGACAACGTGCTCGTCCCAAATGCCGTAGAGCAACTGGTCGAACAGCTTTCGGTTGCGGGTGAGGAGATCGGCTTCATCTACCCAAACCTGCAGTTCTTCGGCAACCGCGAGGACTACTACGAGGTGCCCGAATACAACCTCCATACGCTCCTGCACGGCAACTTCTGCGACACCTGCTCGCTACTCGACCGCCAGATCTTCGAGGCCGGCGAGCGCTACGCGGAGAACATCAAGCTCGGCCACGAGGACTGGGAGTTCGCCCTGCGACTTGCCTCGCGAGGCGTGCGCGGCGAGGCCGCCCGGACTCCGACCGTCCGCTACCGCAAGTGGGGCTTCAACCGCTCCGACGTGGTCGATCACTCGCCGGAGCTGTTCGACGAGCTGCTCGCCGAAATCTCCCCATTCAAGGGGCGGGAGGAGGAGATCAAGGCAGAGGAGTCCCCGGCGCTTTCAGTCGTTCCGCTGCTGCCGATCGACCCAGAGGCGGAGCCAAACCGGGAGACCAGGGTCGCGTTCCAGGCGCAACGCTGCCTAGACGTCGAGCTGATCGCCCGCTTCGACGGCCACCTGCCAACGGGAGGGGGCCTCCCTGTTGTCCGGAGAATCCCCGCCGCGCTTGCCCACACCCCGTTCGAGGCCTTGAATCAGGGCCTCGAGGTGGCGCGAGGCGCCTTCGTCGCGGTCAGCGCCGGCGACGCCAGTTCGCTGCTCGCCGATCCCGCCTTCACCGCCAAGGTCCTGCGCCGCTTCGCCGTCGCTCCCGAGCTCGGGGCGATCGTGCTTGCCGACGGTGGCGAGTCCGTGTTTCCCTTCACGCCGTTTGGGGCCGGGGAGATGCCCGCGTCCGCCCCCCACACGGTGATCTGGCGACGCACTGAAGAGGTGTATCTGCCCCACGGCCTGCACACCGACCCGGCCGACCCGATCGGTGGCCTGGCTCGCCTGTGGGGCGGCAGCGGCTGCACGGTCGAGTGGCGCCACTGGGATTCGCCCACCCTCCCGCAGGCGAATCCAAGCGGGGGCTGGGCTGAACTGCCGGCCAGCGATGCCGTCGCGACGGACCCCTTCGGACTGCATCCCGGTGCACAGCCACTGCTGCCTGGGACGGGCGCTTACGAGGTTCCGCGCTGGAAGGACACGCCAACCTGGATTCCGCCGCTTTCCTCGCTGGCGATTCGCTACCGCGAGCTCGACGGAAACCGGAGAATCGTCACCAGCGGGCCTGAACCGGTTGGCTACGTACCGGAGCATCACCTGGGCACCCTGCGCAGCACCAGCCTCGAGGGAACAGCGCGGGTGGTGCGGATCGGCGACCAGTACCAGGCGATTCCGCGCGGCGAGTGGGAGAAGCTGCCCGAGGACGCCGAGGAACTCGGATACGCCGAGCTCGCCCACCTGCCTGGCCTGGACGTGCTTGCCGTCGCCGTACACCGAGCCACCAAGCAACCGCTGCTCGTGACCCTCCCTGAAGACCCGATCCTCGACGAGGTGGACGTGATCGAAGCGCTCGGCTGCATCGACCCTTTCCCGCTGAAGCCGCGCGAGGCCCCCTCGTCGCAGCGAGGAGACGGGTTGCTCGGCCTGGCGATGTCGATCGACCTGGTCGCGCGTCGCCACCGCTACGCTGTCGGCTCACTACCCGTGGGTGAATCTGTCGGTGAGCTCGGGGCCCTGGCCGAATCCGGGATACAGGGATCGATTCCGCTCTGGATCGTCAACGACTGTGTGGTTACCGACCGCCACGTCGCGCCAACCGTCTGGTCAGGCGCCACGACTGCAGCGCGCTGGACGCTTGAGCCAGCTGCATGGCGCGGACTGGCTTCACGCGGGGTTCAGGCCAAGGCAGCCGTGCGTCGTCTCTCGATCGCCGCTGTCCAGGCACGGCGACGTCGGTTCCCAGCTGCCCAACCCGAAGGACCGCCTGCTGGCTGGCTCTTCGAGGCGGCGCGGCCCGGATTGACGCCACTCTATACCGCCTACCACCCAGTCACGGGCGACCAGCTGCTCTCCCGCTCTTCTCAGGATTCTGCCCACCTCGGTTACGTCGCTCCCGCCCTGCTCGGCTACCTGCGCCTTGAGGCGCCGCTCACCGGCAACCTCGACCAGCGACAGCTTCCGATCCCGTGGGCGCGACGATTCGGGGCGGTGCCGCGCTCATGGTGATCGAGCAGGAGCTGCCCAAGATCCTCACCGGACTGCGGGTGCTCGAGCTGGTCCCGCCTGGAGCGGATGGGTCCGGAACAGTGAAACTCGCCGACCAGCATGTGCAGGAACTCATAGCGACCGATGCGCCTGCCGAGCTGCGGGAGAAATGCGAGGGTACATTCGACCTGATTCTCTGCCGCGAACCCTTCGCCTCCAGGCCGCATCCCGTGGCGACGCTCGCCGACCTCTGGTGGTTGGCCGCGCCAGAAGCGACCTTGCTTCTCGAATCCGAGATCCTCGAGCAGGAGGCGCACTCCACTCTGACCCGCTTCCTCCCTGCGGCAACCTCGGGCGTTGGCTGGCTGCCGGGGCGCCTCACCCTGCGCTGGATGGTGGAAGTCGCGGGCTTCGACGTCGAGCGCTGGATCGGGCAGCCCGATGAGCGCGTCGATTCGCGGATCGCCCTGCGCGCGATCCGCACCGAACGCGAGCCGGCGAGCTCGGCGCCGTGATCGGCAGCGAGCGGCACCGGCGCGAACTCGGCGAGCGCCTGCGGGAAGCTCGCAGCGCCCCGGTCGCCCGCGCCGCCATCACCGGCCTCGCCGTCGCCGCAACCGGGAGCCTCCTGCGCCGGTCTCGCGAGGGTGTACTCGCCGGCATTGCGGCAGGGGCACTTGTCCGCAATGCCCGGGCCGAAGCCGCGGCCACCGAGCGTCTACTGCGCGACAACGAGGATCTGGCGACTCTTACGCCGCATCTCGGGCGCCACCTGACCGCACTCGGAAACTGGGCCGTGGACGCGACGCAAGGGCCTGATCGTCGAGCTCGGGTCCGGCTTGTCGACGCTGTTGATCGCCTCGATGCTGGCCGAGCGCGGCGATGGTCGGCTTGTCAGCATCGACCACGATCCCGATTTCGCGGAGCAGACGAGGGCGATGCTCACCGACGCTCACAAGCAGGCCGAGATCGTCGTAGCGCCCCTGCAAAACCAGGACTTCGCCGGCACCACCACCGACTGGTACGCCGTGGAGACGCTGCGCGCGGCGCTCCCAGACGAGCCGATCGCGCTGCTGATCGTGGATGGACCGCCGGTGACCTCGACCTGGTCGCGCTGGCCGGCAATTGAGGTCCTCGGACCTCACCTGGCGAAAGACGCGGTCGTCCTGCTCGACGACGGTCGCCGCCGCGCCGAGCGTGCCGCAGCTCTGCGCTGGGCACGAGAGCACCCCGAGCTGAGTCTCTGCTGGCACGACACGCTGAAGGGCGCCTGGCGGCTCGACCGTCACAATCCCCAACCCGAGTCTCGCGGACGGCGCGCCGGCCGACTTGCGCTTCGCCTGGTCAATCCCAACCCAAACGGCTTTGGACGCTGGGCGGTCCGCCGCTAGGCCGCCAGGCCTATATTGGGAGCACGACGTGAGCGACGCAATGGCCCCCCTTCGCGCGACGGTAAAACGCCGCTTCGGCAGCGCCAAGCTCGTCGTGGAGGGTGAGATCGACCCGACCAGCCTCCCTCGCTTCGCGAGCGACCTCCCAAAGCAGTTGTCCGAAGACGATAAGGAGCGTCTGCTGAAGCAGGTCGACGAGCTCGAGCCTTGGCTGCAAGGACCGTTCCTGCTCGCCGACGACCTCGTCGTCGGCGGCGCTTGGCGCAATGATCTGCGTTGGCTCAATCTCGAGGCTGAGGTTCCCACCGACCTTGTCGGTTCACGGGTGTTGGACGTTGGCTCGAACGCGGGCTATGACCCCTTCATGTTCAGCCTGCGCAATCCCGACTACGTCCTCGCTTGCGAGCCCTTCGGCTTCATCGAGCAAGCCCGTTTCCTGGAGTCGATCTACAGGACCGGAGTTGACCTGCAGCAGATCGGCTGGCAGGCGCTCGACCCCGCGACCCACGACCGCTTCGATCTGGTCCACTGTCACGGAGTCCTCTACCACGAGCTCAACCCGCTCGAACTGCTCCTCAAGCTGTACGAGATGACCAAGCCGGGGGGCACCCTCCTGTTCGGCTCAATGATGCTGGCCGACCCGACCCTGGCCGAGTTGGTGCGCTTCGTCCCCCGCGCCTACTACGGCGATCGAACCTGGTGGTGGGTTCCGGGACCCCTGGCGATGCGGTCGATGCTCGAGGCGGCCGGCTTCGAGGTCACCGACGACTTCGGGCAGGCCGGCGGCCCGCCCGGCGAGTTCGCCACAATCAACGGCTACTTCCGCGCAGTCCGTCCCGGCTGAGCGCTTCTCTCGCCACCGCTTGCCGTTGGTCCCTATGCCGGATCCCACCTAGCTAACGTGGGTGCCGCTTCCATAGTCAGTGTCGAACTAGCCCCGCCGTCGTAGTCCCATTGCCGTCCCAGTCGCCGACCACGGCGCTCCAAGGACCGCCTCCGTACTGGAATTCGACTTCGGCTCCACCGCCGCTGTTTTTGTTGCGCAGGCGCCAGGTCCCGACAGCCGGTTCATAGAGGCCGATTGTCGTGGTGCCGTTCCCGTCCCAGTCGCCCGTGAGGCCCTTCCAAGGGCCACCGCCGTACTGGAATTCCACTTCGGCGCCGCCGCCACTGTTTTTGTTGCGCAGGCGCCAAGTGCCGACAGCCGGTTCATAGACGCCGATCGTCGTGGTGCCGTTGCCATCCCAGTCCCCGGTGACGGCCGTCCATGAGCCACCGCCGTATTGGAACTGGATGTTCGCCCCGCCCGCGCTGTTTGAGTTCCTCAGCGCCCATTCTCCGGTGCTCGGGTTGTAGAGACCGATCGTATCCGTCCCGTTGCCGTCCCAATCCCCGACCACGGGAGTGGTCCATGGGCCTCCTCCGTACTGGAATTCGATGTTGGCCCCGCCGGTGCTGTTGCTGTTGCGGAGCTTCCAGGTCCCGGTGCTCGGATCGTAGGTGCCTGGAGTTACGACTCCGTCGCCGTTCCAGTCTCCCGTGACGCGCACTGATCCGGGGGAACCGAAGTTGAACGCCAGATCGGGACCGAGGTCGGGACTGCTCGAAGTATTTTCATTTCGCAATACCCATTGAGTTTCGGAACCAACAGCACGCACCACTCCCGCCGTCGTAGTCCCATTGCCGTCCCAGTCGCCGACCACGGCGCTCCAAGGACCGCCTCCGTACTGGAATTCGACTTCGGCTCCACCGCCGCTGTTTTTGTTGCGCAGGCGCCAGGTCCCGACAGCCGGTTCATAGAGGCCGATTGTCGTGGTGCCGTTCCCGTCCCAGTCGCCCGTGAGGCCCTTCCAAGGGCCACCGCCGTACTGGAATTCCACTTCGGCGCCGCCGCCACTGTTTTTGTTGCGCAGGCGCCAAGTGCCGACAGCCGGTTCATAGACGCCGATCGTCGTGGTTCCGTTCCCGTCCCAGTCGCCGGTCACGGCCGTCCACACACCGCCGCCGTACTGGAATTCGACTTCTGCCCCGCCGGCGCTGTTTTTGTTACGCAGGCGCCATTCCCCGGTGCTCGGGTTGTAGAGACCGATCGTATCCGTCCCGTTGCCGTCCCAATCCCCGACCACGGGAGTGGTCCATGGGCCTCCTCCGTACTGGAATTCGATGTTGGCCCCGCCGGTGCTGTTGCTGTTGCGGAGCTTCCAGGTCCCGGTGCTCGGATCGTAGGTGCCTGGAGTTACGACTCCATCGCCATTCCAGTCGCCGGTGACGCGGGTGACTTTCGCAGCACCGAAGAATGCAGAGACATTTAGACCCGAGCTATTCGAATTCCGCACACTCCATTCGACATCTGTTTCTGCTTCTGGATTGATCCCCCCCGCCGTCGTAGTCCCATTGCCGTCCCAGTCGCCGACCACGGCGCTCCAAGGACCGCCTCCGTACTGGAATTCGACTTCGGCTCCACCGCCGCTGTTTTTGTTGCGCAGGCGCCAGGTCCCGACAGCCGGTTCATAGAGGCCGATTGTCGTGGTGCCGTTCCCGTCCCAGTCGCCCGTGAGGCCCTTCCAAGGGCCACCGCCGTACTGGAATTCCACTTCGGCGCCGCCGCCACTGTTTTTGTTGCGCAGGCGCCAAGTGCCGACAGCCGGTTCATAGACGCCGATCGTCGTGGTTCCGTTCCCGTCCCAGTCGCCGGTCACGGCCGTCCACACACCGCCGCCGTACTGGAATTCGACTTCTGCCCCGCCGGCGCTGTTTTTGTTACGCAGGCGCCATTCCCCGGTGCTCGGGTTGTAGAGACCGATCGTATCCGTCCCGTTGCCGTCCCAATCCCCGACCACGGGAGTGGTCCATGGGCCTCCTCCGTACTGGATTTCGATGTTGGCCCCGCCGGTGCTGTTGCTGTTGCGGAGCTTCCAGGTCCCGGTGCTCGGATCGTAGGTGCCTGGAGTTACGACTCCGTCGCCGTTCCAGTCTCCCGTGACGCGGGTGGCGCTAGGCGATCCGAACCAGAACGACACATCTGGACTGCCACCGCTATTTGCGTTGCGAAGAGTCCATTTAAGACCCGTTGTAAAAGTGCGATCGTCGCCATAGCTTGTTCCCGCTTTGTTCGTAGCCACAAGGCGCGCGTGGTAGCGAATGTTAGGTTCCAGACCATTGATCACAGTACTCACTTCCTGAGAGGTACTGCCTGCGCCAACGCTACCGTCCGGCACAGGGCTCGACGCACCATAAGCCTGAGTGGACCCGTATTCGAAGTGATAAGACGTCGTCGCAGAATTGGGGTTTACGTGGCCTCGGAGAGTCGCTTTGGTTTCGGTGACTTCGTTAGCACCATCGGTAGATGTCGTAGGCGCTGGCCATGGTGTCGCTCCTGCCTCTTGCTGGTACGCCCACCAGGATGGCTTATAGCCCCCGGCCGCCCCGCGCAGACCGCAATGGCGATCCCACTTCGTGGCCGGGTCTTCATCTAGATCCTTGTAGAAGTACCAGGTCGCAAGTTCGATGGAGTAGGTTCCAGTGTGCGCCTTGATCCAATCAAAGGATTTGGTCAGCAGGCTCGCCTGTTCGCTTTCGCTGACCGGGCTTCCGCTGGGCACTTCCGTTCCTTCCGTCGGCCAGCCCAACTCGGTTATCCACATGGACTTGCTACCAACGAATTCGCTCAACGCGGCATTCGCGATGCCGATGTCCTGTTCCACACCGGCGAGCTTTTCCGATTCGTTGCCGCTGAAAGAGTACGGGTGAAGGCTTAGACCATCGAACGAGGAGCTGTAGCCAGCTACTTTGTGGGCGCTTTCAATGAAGGTCCATACGCTGGTTCCCCCTGGCTGATAGAGGCCGCCGTGCAAGACCTTCATGTCGTTGGGTTCCCCCGCTTTGCGGACTTCGTTCTGTGCCGTTTTGATCGTGCCCGAGGTCGCGACCAGGAATTCCGCGTACTTCTGCGGCAGCACTTTTTCGCCGGGATTGTTGAGCTGAAGATTGGGCTCGTTCCACACCTCCCAATCGGTAACCGGGTGGTAGGGGAGGCTTGAGTGGGACGACCAGAAGGTGCCACCACGGCCGTAACGCTGAACGACAGTCCAGGCGAATTCCTGAAATTCTTTGAACTTGGCGGATTCTTCGGGTAGATAGAACTGATGGACGGGTTCGTTCTTGTCACGGCCGTAAATGTCGGCGAGGATCGTTACGCCGTGTTTCGCCGCCTGTTCGAAGATCGGGTCATAGCTGTGCTGCCATGCCGACGATTCCCGCCAGTTACCCTGGTCGGACACGTTGCTCCAGGTGATGTTCATCCGGTAGAGGTCGGCGCCGGAGTGTTCGATCGATTCCCAGGTCTCCTCACCGGTGTCGTTCGAACTGAAGCTCAGGCCGATCGTCAGGGCGGATGCGGTCGACACGAAGGATCCGGAGAGGCAGAAGGCGCACGCCAGAACGGTTGCCAAGAGGCCGACGGGCCAGCGGGACCTCGAGGGGGTCCTACGATTGAGCTGCTGCTCCCTGAATGCGTGCTTCACTTCGTCCCCCTTGCCAGTCGGTCGGTTTCTCCGAGGCGAGACCTTCATTGGCGGGGGCGCGCGCGTCTAGCTCCATTTGCTCAGCGCACGCGACAGGTGGAAGGCGACCGGGTTTAGTTGAAGCTGCGGGCCGAGACCCTGTGCCGAGGGTGGCCGAGGTCTTCGAGCCGCAGGGCGGTCTGGAGCTCGGGAGCGCATTGGTCGATTCGCCGGCCAAGGGTCCGCTCAACGGTTCTGAGGCGGCTGTTGACGGTCTGGCGGCTGATGCCGAGGGTCTCAGCGGCCGTGGACGCGTAACGATCGGCGGCGAAGTAGGCGCGTAGCGTGTCGCGCAGATTGGCGCCGCCGTCTCGCTCGTTTTCCAGCGGTTGCAGGAAGGTCTGGTGGAGCGATCCGGCAAGGATCTCGTCGCGAAGGGCTGCGCTGAGGAGGGCGACGTCGGCGTAGCGGACGATTGGCTCCGAGCTGCGCACCGCGATCGGGATCGCCGCGCGGGCCTGGTGGTGGCTTAATCGCCACCCCGTCGGTCCCCACCCGGGCTCTCCCAGGGCCAGGGAGAGGTTGGAGGGCCACGATTTCGAGAAGTGGCGAAGCACCTGGTCGGGGTTGAGCGCTTGGCGGCTGCCGAGCCATGCCCAGACGACGTCTCCGCGGGGGGCAAGCAGCAGGCCGGCGTCTATGCCGGGGCTCAGCCGCTTGACCATCTCCCCACCCGCGGCCCCGGCGCCGACCATCGCGAGGTGACAGCCGTCGATGTCGTAGCGAAGGTCCGAGATGTCGACGAACTCCCCGTTGATTAGCCTTTCGATACGGGCGGCAAGGCGCTCCTCGGGCGTAACGGGGCGACTCCTCAGCTCCCGGGTGTGCTCGTCGACGACGGCATCCAGAAGGCGATTGAAGGCGAGCTCCTGGGTACGTTGGAGTTGGCCCAGCTCTTCGCGGTCCAGCAGGTCGCGCGCCTCCTGGGCGAGGAAGCTGCCGAGAAGGAAGTGGCCGGCGTTGTAACGGCGAATGACGGTCTTGAGGCTGACGCCGGAACGGGCGGCCATGCGGGCCTGCGTGAACAGGACGAGCGGGAGCGGTGTCGCGGAGTCGGAGTCGGATTCGAGCACCTCGAATCCGTAGTCGAGCGCCGCGGACATCGCACTTCGCAAGCCGTCCAGATAGTCGACGTCGTCCGGCGCCCCCGGCTCGGAGAGCGCCTGCACGCGAATCAGCGTCTCGCTCTCGATCTCCTCCCAGCGGTCCCTGAGACGGCTCGAAAGCTCGAGCCGCGCACTGCTGCTGCCCTTGCCGACGTCGCTGGCGGCCTCGCGTCGCACGTTCCCCCCACCGAGCCCAGGTCTCCCGTCCTCCTCCAAGCCCAAAATAGTTTTTATCGCGGTACGAGGGAATCTACTGTCTCAGGCCGACCTGATTGAGCCGTCTCCTACTTAAAAGTGGAACTTGTTGGCCGCGAACCGGTTGCGCAGCAAGGGCGAACCCGAAGAAGCGCCTACGCCAGTCGTAGGACTAGCCTTGCCAGCCGGTTCCGATGCCTGAGGCGCATTTCCGATATCTGCTTGCTCACGACGCGGAGATCGTTGCCGAACTGGTCACAGAGCATGGCGAGGTCACCCGCTACTCAGTTGTCCTGCTCACCCGTGAGGAAGGCGAGTGGCGGACCGTTCGCGTCTACGACAACCATCTGGGCGTGTCGCACATGCACCGCTACACGCGGGCAGGGGTCAAGCAGGACGGGGAGAAGACCGATGGGGCCACGGCGAGCGACGGGTATAACATTGCCCTACAGCAAGTCCGCGCGGGCTACCAGGAGATGATCGAAGGATGGCGTCGGAGTTGAAAACGGAAGGCAGCGTCGACCCAGCGGATCTGACCTTCGAGCGCTTCAAGGCCGCGCTTGAGGGAACTGGCCGCTACCCACAGGGTGCGATCTTCATTGATGCAGAGGCTCCGTTCGCCGGGTCGGCATTGGTGCGCAACGCGCGCGAGGGACTGCCGGTCGTTCTCGTCTACCCCGACGGCGTCGAGAAGATCATCGAAGCCGCGTCGCCGATTGAGGATTCAACCGGTCTTGCCGCCACCGCCCGACGCCTTGCAGGGCGATTGAAACCACCGCGCTTGCTCGGGTAGCTGCGTCGAGCTCGCGGTCCGGCTCGACCCAGGCACCTCGGTGCTGTGCTGCCTATATCGGAACTCAGATTTTGAAATGTGCTGCCTTTACTAAAAGGCATTTTCCGCGATTACGAAGCTTTCGCGCCTTCTCGTCGGTTTGAGCCCGGTCTCCGGAGGGCTCGCCTGCGGACGACGGCGTAGCCGACCAGCCCGCCAAGGCCGATGAGCAGCGCGGCGACGCTGAGCCAGCGGCTAACGGACCACCGCGGCGCTTTCCTTGGCGCTCACGAGGACCGTCCGCGGCCGCATCGGGGGGGCAGGGAGGCGGGGAGGCGAACGACCATCTGCCCGGCTTCGCTGCGGCCGACCGGGGTCGCCCCCGAGACGTAGACGAAGTAGCTGCCGGTGGCGATGTTCGTCTGCGCCGTGCCGGCCGGGCCGGGTGGATACGCCACGCGGTAGCTGGAATCGCTCGCGGGGTACGAGCAGCCGCCAGAAGACGACCCCATCGAGAGCGCGTGGCTGCCGGTGAGGAGGACGAGGCCGACTGACCGGACCCCGTTCATCGGTCCAGCCCAGGTAATTGGCCGCGATCGCTCCCGCGTAGGCCGCAATCACCGCCACTTCGGTGTTGAAGAGGTCGGCGATCGGGCCTGTGACCGCGTAGAAGGTGCCACCGTAGAAGGCGTAGTAGGGATAGAACGCACCAAGCGTCGACTGCAGGTAGATGCTGGGGTCATGCAGGGTCCTGATGTCGAGCTCCTGCATGTAGACCAGCCAGTAGTGGTTGCCCCAGTCGCTTGCGAATGTGCCAGCAGGAAGAGGATGCCGACGGCCGGTATCGACCAGTGCCAGCGAGAGCGCTTAGGCGATTCAGTCCCGGGGGGAGGCCGCCGCCGTTGCGGCGAAGGACCCGAATCGCTGACCAGATAGTCGCCGCGGCTGAGCGTCGCCTCAAGCCAGACGTAGAGCACGATGAAGAGGTAGCGGCTGCCCATCTCCTTCATCGCCAGCTTCGCCTCGCCGGTGGTGCGATTGGTCCAGTTGGTGGGGATCACCTTGTAAGAGTGGCCACGGACGATCGCCTTGAGAGGCATCTCAACGGTGAGGTTGAAGTGCTTGGAGAGAAGGGGCTGGATTGTCTCGATGACCTCGCGACGGTAGGCCTTAAAGGCGTTAGTCGTGTCGTTGTAGCGGTGGCGGAAGAGGACGCGAATGAACTGATTGGCGAGCCGGTTGAAGATGTACTTGAGGCGCGGGTAGTCATGGATCTGGGCACCGGGCATGAAACGGGAGCCGAAGGCGCAGTCCCAGCCGTCTTCGAGGACGCGGTGGTACATCACCAGGTCCTCAGGATCGTCGGAGGCGTCGGCCATGACGATCGCCACGGCGTCCCCCTCGAAGACGTCGAGGCCCGCCCGGATCGCGTTGCCGAAGCCTCGTTCGAGGTGCGAGCGGTGGACGCGCACGCGGGGGTTCTCGGCGCCGATCGCGGCGACAACCGCTTCGGTCGAGTCTTCGGAGTCGTCGTTTACGACGACGATCTCGTAGTCGATTCCCTCGCGATCCAGGGTCGCGGCGACGCCTTCGACCGTCGCCCCGACCGATCCCTCCTCGTTCTGGGCCGGCATCACCACCGAGAGCTTCATGCGGGCGCCGCGCTCCAGCGCTCGACGTTTTGCTCGTGCATCTCGGTGAGGATCTCCTCGATCCCGTAGCGCAGCCCCCACTCGGGGTAATCGGCTTCGAACGGGGCCAGGTCGGAGATCCACCAGCGGTGGTCGCCGATCCTCGGCTCCTCGCCCATCTCCCACTGCAGCTCGCGCCCGGCGACCCGCTCGCAGATCCCGATCGCCTCCAGCATCGAGCAGTTGCTGAAGCGCCCGCCGCCGATGTTGTAGACGGCTGCGGGGCGCGGGGCGCGGCGGTAGGCGTCGAAGGCGGCGATCAGGTCAGCGCTGTGGATGTTGTCGCGCACCTGCTTGCCGGCGTAGCCGAAGACCGTGTACGGGGTGCCGGTGACCGTGCACTTCATCAGGTAGGCGAGGAAGCCGTGCAGCTTGGCGCCGGCGTGCTGCGGCCCGGTCAGGCAGCCGCCGCGGAAGGCGACGGTCGGCATATCGAAGTAGCGGCCGTACTCCTGGACCAGCAGGTCGGCCGCCGCCTTGGAGACGCCGAAGAGCGAGTGGGTCGAGGAGTCGATCGACATCGAGGTGTCGATGCCTTTGTGGAAGGGGTGGGACTCGGGCAGCTCCAGCCGCTTCTCCAGTTCCTCCAGCGGTAGGCGGTTCGGCGTGTCGCCGTAGACCTTGTTGGTCGAGCAGAAGATGAAGGGTGCCTCACGGCAGTGCGCCCGAGCCGCCTCGAGCAGGTTGAGGGTGCCGTTCGCGTTGACGCCGAAATCGGTCTGTGGATCGCTCGCCGCCCAGTCGTGCGAGGGCTGCGCGGCCGTGTGGATGACCAGCTCGATCCGGCCGGCGTGCTCGCCGAAGACCCGCTCAATCGCCTCGGCGTCGCGAATGTCGGCGTCGATCCAGCGGAACTCGGCCGGGTGCGCCTCGACCAGCCGCTCGGTGATGTGCGACGTTGAGGACTCCGGACCGAAGAAGCTGGCCCGCATGTCGTTCTCGATGCCGACGACGTCGAAGCCCTCGCGCACGAGGTGTTCCACGGCCTCGGAGCCAATCAGACCCCCAGATCCAGTGACGATCGCAACCGGCATCCGTCTATCTCCCTTCCTCCGCCGTGGCGGCGATGTTGAGAGCCTGGGCGATCCGGTCCTCGTCCGCGACGATCCAGGTGTGGATGTCGGTGAGGACCTGCTCGGCGCTGCGCCGGGGGCGCCACTCGTCCAGGCCAAAGAGCTTTGTGCAGTCCGAAAGGTATATCGGCACGTCCCCGGTGCGCGTCTTCGCGACCGGCTCGATCGGCACCTCGTTGCCGGTCAGCCGCCGGCAGATCTCGGTCGTCTCCAGGAGCGAGAGGCTGCACTCGCGGCCGCCGCCGACGTTGACCGTGCGCCCATCCCAGGAGGCCTGGTCGAGCAGCTGGCGCTCGACCAGGTCGACGAGGTCCTCGACGTGGAGCAGGTCGCGCACCTGCTTGCCGGTTCCCCCGTAGCCGATGTACTTGAGCGGGTTGCCGAAGTGGTGGGCGAGCATCCAGTGGGTGAATACCCCCTGGTCGACCTTGCCCATCTGCCAGGGGCCGGCGATCACCCCGCAGCGGTCGATCACCGCCGGCACCCCGAGCCCGGCCCGATACTCCTCGATCAGCAGCTCGGCGGCGAGCTTGGTCGCCCCGTAGAGCGTGCGGGCGCCCTCGAGCGGGAATCGCTCGGAGATCCCCGCCGGGGAGACGCCCGCGACCTCCTGCTCGGGGGCGAGCTCGAAGCGGGTCGGCGCCTCGTCGAGGCGCAGCTCGAGCTGCGGGGCCACCGGGTAGACGCGGCTGGTTGAGAGGAAGACGACGAAGGCGCCGTCGCGCCGCGCCAGCTCGAGGCAGTTGTAGGCGCCGGTCAGGTTGGTGTGGACGAGGTAGCCGGTGTCGCCGTCGACGCCGCTCATCACCGAGGGCTCGGCCGAGCACTCGATCAGCGCCGAGATCTCTCCCAGCCGCATGAGGTCGTCGGGCTCGCGCACGTCGCCCTTGACGAACTCGACCCCAGCCTCCTCGAGGCGCGGCAGATTAAGTTCCGAGCCGCGGCGGTAAAGGTTGTCGAGGGCGACGACCTCCCAATCCGGGTGGCGGCCGGCCAGCGAGACGGCAAGGTTGGAGCCAACGAATCCCGCCCCACCGGTGATCAGCACTCGGTTCATCGGTCCCATCCTCTCCAATTCGTCGGCGTCAGTGACCGGCGGGGGTCTGGCTGGCGAAAGAGGCGACCCGTTCGCAAGGTATCTGGACCCCGAATGGGTAGGGCGTGGTCGCGATCCCGGCCACTTCTTCGTGCTTGGCAAGGCACTTGTCCGCGGCGGCGTGCAGGGAGCCCTCCCACGACACGGCGCCCCGATCCTGCCAGCTGCGCATGTCGAAGGAAGTCGCCACCGCGAGCATCAGCACGGCAACGGTCCCGGCCACCGCCAGCGTGCGACCGCGACCGCGGCGCTCCCTTACTGCGTCGTCGACAAAGACGACGCAGGCGCCGATCAGCAATAGCGCCGGCACCATCACATAGCGGCTGGCGGTGCCACCCGAACTGCCCGCCGACCAGAAGATGTTGTCGCCGACGGTGCGCTGGTAGACGGAGACGAAGAACATCGCCACCGAGGTCGGAATCGCGACCGCCGCGAACCAGCGGGCACTCGGCCGCGAGCGCGCGAAGGCGATGACGAGACCCACGAGGAGAACGAGGCAGAGCGCGACCAAGAACACCCAGCCGAGCTGCTCCCAGAGATTGCCGCCCAGCCGCTGGCCCAAGATCCCTCCATCGAGGACGCGTTGCAGGTAGGCGATCCAGATATGCGACGTCCAAAGCGGCGCTCCCTGTTCCTGGCCGAGCACCACCGGCACCTGCACGGCGGCCCCCAGCGCGAAGCCGCCGAGCACGATGCCGTCGCGCGCGTCGCGGATCGCGAGCGCCCGCAGCGCCGCCACCGGCGCGAAGAACCAGACCCCGGGGGTGCTGAGCCCGGTGGCGAGGACAAAGAGGCCACCGGCGAGGGCCCCGCTCAACGTCCGCGGCCGCCAAAAGAGCAGCCAGAACGTCCCGATCAGCATGTACCAGGGCACGTAGGCGGCCGAATCGAGCACCTCCTGCCCGGCCGACGCCGCGAATACCGTGGCGAGGGCGAGGCCACCGCGCAGGTACGGGTCGCGGACGTGACCACCGCTGGCGACCCAGACCGCGAGGCCGCTGAGCGCCGCAAAAAGAGCGGAGACGATCGAGATCGCGGCCGGCGCGTAGCGCAGCGGCACAAGCGTCGCCACCTCGGCGATCAGGTGCGGGACGACGACCAGATAACCGGCGTAAGGCGTGACGAGGGCATGAAAGAAGCCCTCGGTCAGCGCCGCCTGCAGGTAGACCGGCCCGTCCTCAGCCCAGACCGTGTCGAGCGAGGCGGACCAACCGAGACGCAGCAGGCCGAGGACGGTGAGGAGGGCAAGGAGGGCGACGACGAGAATTGCGGCCTCTCCCCGGCCAAGGCCGAGACCGTCGCCCGAGTCCCCTGGAAAGAGGGAGCTATCGAGCCTGGAGCGCAGGCTGTGCAGGCGCGCGATCCTCGGCGGCGACGGGGGCATCCGGCGGCACAATATTGGTGCCGCGGAATGCCAGGTAGATGAAGGCGGCCAAGCTGGCGAACGCGAGCATCGCGGCGATCGGCGAGTAGCTGGTGCCAGGGTCCGGTTCGAGCGATGGCGTGTACAGCACCAGGACCATCAGCACGTTGAGGCCGACGACCCAGTTCGCGAAGCGCGGGAAGCAGGCGCGCAGGCCGGCGACGCAGCCGACCAGCCCGAGCAGCGGCACCGCCAGGCTGCCGACGTGAATCGTCGTCCGCGACTCCGGCGTGCCGAATAGCAGCAGGCCCCAGCAGATACAGGCGATGACGAGGAAGGCGAAGCAGGCCAGGGCAAAGCGCCACTCCTCCTCGTTGCGACGGACGCGCCGCAGCAGGGCCAGGATCATCGCCAGGGGCGCGATCAGCAGGATGCCGAGGAAGGGCAGCAGTGAGAAGAAGCGCAATCCGCGGACCTTCGCCGCGGCGATCCCCGGCTTGCCTTCTTCGAGGGCGTCGATCGCGCCTTCGTATTCTTCCTTGCCGCGCGGCCAGCCGATCATTTCGCCGAAGTTTTCCTCCTTCAAGCTGAGCGCCCCGTCGAAGCCGACTTCGCTGTAGCCGTCCTCGATCGCTTCGAGCGTCCCTTTCGAGTCGATTTCGATATCGCCACCGAGCTGCCACTTGATCAGCCGGTTGCCGGGCGGGTCGGCGTAGTGCTGGTAGGCGACCCAGGGTCCCATCAGGGCAAGGCCGCCGAGAATCGCGGCCCCGACCCAGCGCCAGCTCGGCAGCCCCCGCCAGAAGGCGAGGAGGACCAGGGGAATCACGCCGAAGATGCTGGAGCCGTGCGAGAGCATCGCCAGCGCCAGCAGGGCGCCGACCAGCGCCGCGACGCGCGGGTCGCGGCGGTTGCGGTCCCAGCCAGGCGAGATCAGGATCGCGAAGGCGGCCAGAACGAAGGCCGCGGCGATCAGCTTCGGCCAGACGAAGAAGCCGTGGACGAGGGCGATGTCGCTGACCATCGCCGCGACCATCGCCAGCGCCCGGGTCCGCGGCCGCAGCCGGGCGGCCACCAGGACCGCCCACATCGCGACGATCCAGAGCGCCTGGACGATCACCGCGAGGATCTCGTAGTGCAGGCCCTGTGGGCTGTTGAGGAAGCCACGCTCGGCGAGCACGTAGCCAATCTGCAGCGGCGGGCGATCGCTCGAGAGCCAGCCGCCGGGGTAGACCGGCAGAGGGTGGCTGTGGCCGTGGGCGGCGAACTGTTCGGCGAAGTAGCGCGGCATGTCGTTGTCGGAGGGCAGCTGCGCGGAGAAGCGGAATGAGGACATCGTCACCGCGTTGTCGGTGCCACCGTGGAGGAAGCCGAGGAAGACGACGAAGACGCTGCCAGCGATCCAGAGCAGCAGCGGCGTCCGCAGCTGGCGCAGCACCCCGCGATCGAGCCCCCCGCGCCAGCACCAGACGATCAGCAGCAGCGAGCCGAAGAAGAGGAAGAAGTCCCAGGTCTGGCCGACGAACGAGTCGGCGTAGTAACTGAAGAAGGCGACGAGAGCCGTCGCGCCCGAGCCGACCAGGCCGATGCCGAGCAGCAGGGGCAGGTCCTTGACCCCGCGCCGCACCGCGTAGAGGGTGGCGGCGATGCCGGGGGCGCCGACCAGGATCAGGTGGGCGACGAGGCCCGCGAGCAGCTCTCCGTTGGCCTTCACGGCTCCGGGCTCAGCTCCTCGATGTTGGCAAGCGAGACCGCCCGGGTCTGCGAGAAGAGGACGAAGAGGCTGACGAAGTTGCCGAGCGCGACGAGCGAGACGATCAGCGCCCCGAGCGCGATGTAGCTGGTCCAGCCTGGGATCGAGGAGGAGGTGAAGATCTTCAGGCAGAAGACGACCAGGGCCAGCGCGGCGCCGAACACACCGAAGAAGACGAAGGCACCGAGGGCACGGATCGCGATCCGGTCGGTGAACGGCATCAGCATCCGCAGGCCGTGCATCGCCAGCTTGCCGTAGGTCATCTTCGAGCGCCCCTCGTAACGCTCGCCGCGCTCGCAGGGCACGTAGGCGATCGGCAGGTCGAGGGCGAGGATCGCTGAGGAGTAGGAGAGGTCGAAGGTCGGGTGCAGGAGCGCCCGGCGCGCGGTCGCGCCGGACATCGCGGCGAAGTTGCCGGAGCGCACCGTGGTCCCCGTGAGCGTCCGGAAGAGCAGGCGGAAGCCGCGGTAGAAGAGCTTGAAGCTGAGCGACTCGCGGCGCTTGGTGCGCAGCGCGAGGACCACGGGCGGCGGTGGCGGTGCGGCGGCGAGCGCGGCGAGCAGGCGCGGCATGTCCTCGGGTCGATCCTCGCCGTCGGCGTCGAGCGTGACCACCGCGTCGTCGTCGGCTATCGACGGCAGGGTCTTGCGCAGCGCGTAGACGAGCGCCCGCTGGTGGCCGAGGTTGAACGGCGGCTGCAGGATCGCGACGTCGTCAAGCTCGCCCAGCGCTGCGGCCTCGGGATCCTGGCCGGCGGTGTCGTCGATGACCACGAAGCGCACGGGACCGGGGGGCATCGCGTCCGACGCGGCAAGGACCTCGAGTAGCCGCTCGCGGAGGATGCGAAACGAGCGGCTGTCGCGGTAGACGGGTGTGAAGATCCAGGTGCTCACGGGCGAGCTTCGACCATTCTCACGAGCGGCCCGGCGAGTCGCGGCGCAGCAGCGCGTAGTCGCCGATCTTGACGATCGGGACGAAGCCGCGATTGAGATAGTCGATCAGCGGGCCGCGGGGAATCTTGCCGTTGCCCCAGCCCGCGGCCAAGGGCACGTTCTTCAGCAAGCAGAGATCGGGGATCGAGCGCGTGTCTTCGATCACCCGCTGCTGGTGGGCGTCGTCGAAGAGGGTCGGCCATCCGGTCGCTGTATACCCGGTGGGCGGTTCCTGTTCCGTCCAGAGGTAGAAGCTGTCCATGCCCGGAAGCATCACGAGAGCGCCGCAGTTGTCGCGGATCGACGCCGACACCTGGCGGTAAAGCGCGGCTTCTTCGGGGTTGACGTGAATCTTCTGGGCGCCGGGCAACCCCAACGAGACCTGGCCCTCGTAGGCGGCGGGAGCGTCGCGCAGTGGTTCGCGGAGGGTGGCGTTGCCGACAAACCAAAGGAGAGCGACGGCGAGGATCACGCCGAACCCGGCCAACGCCCGGCGATCGCCGGCCTCGGTCACCGAGGCCGCGAGGCCGCGGACGCCGCTGGCGACGCAGATCGCCCCGACCGGAATCAGCAGGACCGCGGACCATAGGGTCTGGCTGCCGGCGACCGGGTAGGCGTGCAGCGCCTGCAGCACGGCGAGCAGCGGCAGCAGCAGGCGGGCAAAGGCCGCGTTCGGCCGGTCGCCGGGCGAGGGGCCGATCAGCGCAACCCAGGCGAAGGGAAGGAAGCTGAGCGGGTAACCCGGGAGTTGGCCGGCATCGAAGGGCAGCGCCTTGCCGATCACCGAAAGCGCCATGAAGACGCCCACCCCGATGCTGAAGAGCGAGGTGGTGGCAAGCCAGGGTCCCGCCGCTGGGCCTTGGCGTCGCCGACTTGCGTACCAGTAGGCGCCGGCCGCGGCGAGCGCCAGCAGGTCGAGCGCGTAGAGCCGTCGCGAGAGCTGCATCGGAATCGTGAAGGCTCCGGCCTGCCGCAGCGGCTGGCGGATCACCCCGTCGATCAGGCCGCTGACGCTGGTCCCGGCGCCGACGATCGCCACGCACACCACCAGCGCCATCACGACGAAGCCGCCGATCAGCCAGGCGAGCTCCTCGTCGTCGCGCCGCTCGCGCTCGCGCGCCCGCAGAGCGATCACCACCGCCAGCGCCGCCGCCGCCACGTGCAGGGCGTAGTGCCTCGCCCAGCCTTCGCCGAGGTCGCTGCGCATGAGCACGAAGGGGATGGCGACGAAGCCGCCCTCGACCAGCGGCCGCAACCAGCGCAGGCTCTGCAATCGCGGGTAGCTGACCACGCAGGCGAGGGCGAGCGAGGCGATCGCGAAGGCGCCGAGGTTGATCTTGACCAGCAGCAGGGCCGCCACCGCGGCGCCGAGTACCCCCATCGCGTAGGGGGCGGGGCGGGCCCGGATCAGCGCCGCGATCGCCACGAGCGCCGCCAGCAGCAGGCAGATGATCCCGCCCGGGTGCATCGGCTCGTTGCAGAGCACCTGCAGGGCGGAGAAGCTCAGCATCTGGACGGCGAGACCGAGAAGGACGCTGGCGGTGATCCGCGCCGCCGCCAGGCCGAGAACGAGACTGGAAACGACCCAGGCGATCATCGTCGCCGTGCGCCCAGCGTCGTGGGTGACGGCAATGCCGAAGGTCGAGAAGATTCCCCCCCAGAACTCGTAGTAGAAGGGCCCGTACTGGGTGAAGACGCGGTCGTAGAGGTGGCCGTGATTGACGAAGCCCTTGAGGGCCGTGAGCATGTAGCCCTCGTCGTCGTAGCTGGCGAAGCCGGTGAAGATCCGCGGGTGGGCGATCAGCACGGTCACCACCGTGACCGCGGCGAATGCCAGCGCGGTCGCCGCAAGTCGCACCGAGCGACGCTGCCAGAGGCGCGCGACCGCCTCGAGCGGGCTCAAAGTCGGCCCCCGCCGGCCCGGCGCCAGCTCACGCTACGGCCGTGCGCGCCCGTGGGTGATCTGGACGAAGGCCCTCCAGGCCGGCTTCGGGTGGAAGCCGGCGCCGGCGCGGAAGAGGCCGACCGAGTCGCAGAAGCTGCATTCGGTGTAGTCGGGGTTGTCCTTCCACGAGTACCAGTAGGTGCTCTTCAGGTTGAGCTGGAGGCGGTTGGCGATCAGGAAGCGGTAGGCCTTGCGCAGTTCGCGCGCCTGGCCGGCGATGCCCTGCTCGAAGGCGACCACGCTGGGGTCGTTCTGCGAGCCCCAGCCCATCTCGGTGATGTAGAGGCCGGCGCCGCGGTCGTGGTTGCGGACCACGACTTCGCGCATGCCTTCGACCAGCGCTTCGAGGTCGTCGACGTGGAAGGCGTAGGGGTGCAGGGCGACGCCATCGAAGTCGGCCTTGATCCCCGGCACGCGGTAGAGCGCCTTCAGGAAGGCCGCCGCCGGCATGCCCCGCCTGCCGCCCTCATCGGGCTTGCCGAAGAGGCCGCTGAGCAGGACCTTGGCCCCGGGGTCGGCCGACTTCACCGCGCCGTGGGCGATCTTCAGGGTCTTGGCGTAGTCGCTCGGCGAGACCGGGAAGGCGAAGTAGAAGAAGTTGGCCTCGTTCCAGATCTGCCAGGTGCGGATCGGCCTCTGCGGCAGGCGCCGGTCGGCCGGGGCGCGCGATCCGTGTTCGGCCCAGAACGTCCCGCCTGGGCCGTAGCGCTCGACCGCGGCTTCGACGAACGCCTTCCAGGCCCGCTTCTCGCCCCCGTTCTCGACCGGCAGCGTGGTCGCCTTGGCGGTCAGCCAGGGGGGCGTCGAGTAGAGAAAGGGGAGCACGGTGAAGCCGTGGCGGGCGGCGACTTCGACCACCGGGTCGGTGCTGCTCCAGTCGTAGGCGCCGGTTTCCGTCGGCTGGATCGCCGCCCAGGTGAAGGGCGTGCGGATGCTGCCGATGCCACCCGCCTTCATGTAGGAGGCGTCGGTTTCGGTCAGCGGGGTCTGCGGGGCGATCCCGAAAAAGGAGCGCGGCAGGGCCTGCGCGGCGGCGGGCACGAGCAGGGCGGCGACAAGGGCCAGCAGCGGGATCGTGGTCTTGGCGAGTCTGGGCACGGTGCGGTGGGCGGCGAGGCGAGTTGGGAGTACTTCCTAACACGCCCGGACGACGTTTGTGGCGCCGGGACGTTAACGGGTCGTCGTCTGTCGCCCGGGCCCCGCCCGGCGGCGCGCGTTCCTGGGCCGCAGGCGCAGCAACGGGACGCGCCAGATCGCCTCGGCGACGATCGACCGGTCCATCTTCGAGCTGCCCACCTGGCGGTCGCGGAAGACGATCGGCACCTCGACCACGCTGAACCCCTGCTGGATCGCCCGGTAGGTCATCTCGACCTGGAAGGCGTAGCCGCGCGACCCGATCGAGTCGAGGTCGATCGCCTCGAGCACCTCCCGTCGGAAGCACTTGAAGCCTCCCGTCAGGTCCCTGACCGCGAGGCCCAGCACGAGCCGCGCGTAGGCGCTGCCGCCGCGGCTGATCACCCGCCGCGGCAGGCCCCAATCGGAGGTGCCGCCGCCGGCGACGTAGCGCGAGCCGATCGCCAGGTCGGCGTCCTCGGCGGCCCGCAGCAGTGCCGGGAGGTATGAGGGATCGTGGGAGAAGTCGGAGTCCATCTCGATCGCGAAGCCGGCGCCCTCGGCGAGCGCGTGGCGGAAGCCGGCGATGTAGGCGGGGCCAAGGCCTTCCTTGCGCGGCCGGTGCAGGACCGCGATCGACGGGTCCGCGCCGGCGAGGCGGTCGGCGATCTCGCCGGTGCCGTCGGGCGAGCCGTCGTCGACGATCAGCACCCGCGCCGAGCCGGGCAGCTGCGCCCGCGCCTCGCCCACCAACCGCTCGATGTTGCCGGCCTCGTTGTAGGTCGGCAGGATCAGCCAGGCGGGACCCCGGGTGCTCAATACGTCCCGCCCAGCTTGCGGTGGTCCCATGTGGCGACGCGGCGCGGACGGAAGTGGATCGCGACCCGCTTCGGCGCCTGCGCTTCAAGCGCTGCCTTGGCGTCGCCCTCAATCGAGGAGATGCCCTCGGCGTAACGCAGGGTCAGCTCTTCGGCGAAGCCAAGGACGGTCGCCGGATCGCGGTGGATCTCCGCCTCGGCCTCGATCATCGCGCCGCGCAGCTCCCCGTACTCGTGGCCGGCCTCGACCAGGACCGTCGCCCGCGGGTCGCGTTCGAGGTTGCGCACCTTCTGCGACTTGGCGTAGGTCCAGATCCAGACCTCCCCCTCGCGCGGCACGAACCACATCGGCATCGAGTGCGGCCAGCCGCGCGGCCCGTGGCTGGTGACCACCGCGATCCGCTCCCCGTCGAGCAGCTCGAGCAGCTCCGCCTCGCTGAGCGTGATCTGGTCGCGCCGGCTCACCGCCGGGACTCTACGGTCCGGCGCCGTGGCCTGGCCTCCGGGCGCGTCTCGATCGTCTTTCGTCACAGACTTTTTCCATTTTGTGCGCCACGCGTGAATCGAGGCTCGGTAGCGTCGTCGTCGATGGCTGCACAAGCGCAAATCGCCAGCCCGACCTCATCCGCTGGTAACGTACGTACGTCTTCAACCTCTTTCGTACGTACGATCAGCGAGGAGCTCGCCTTGGCCATCACCGCATCGAAACTGCGCGCCAACGTCTATCGGCTGCTGGACGAAGTCCTCGAGACCGGCCAGCCGCTGGAGATCGAGCGCAACGGCAAGGTCTTGGTGATCGCTCCCAAGCAGGAGCAGTCGATCTGGGACCGCCTGCCGCGCCGCGAGGGGTTCATCGTCGGCGACCCCGACGAGCTGATCCACATGGACTGGTCCTCGGAGTGGAACCCTGATCCTTCTTGACACCCATGTCGTGGGCTGGCTGTACGAGGGCGCCGATCGGCGGATTCCCAGCCCTGTTCGCAGGCTGATCGAATCCGAGGCTCCGTTCGTCTCACCGATGGTCGAAGTCGAGTTGACCTACCTCTACGAAGTCAGGCGGGTGACCGAGCCGGCCGCTGCGCCCCTCTCGGCGCTTCGGAGGACGATCGGGCTGCGAATCGCGGATGTGCCCTTCGCAGATGTCGCGCAGGCAGCGGCTGGACTTGCCTGGACTCGCGATCCCTTCGACCGCATGATCGCCGGCCACGCGGTCGTCGCTGACGTCCCACTCCTGACCGCAGACCGCACGATCCTCAAGCACCTCCCCCTCGCAACCTGGGGCTGAACCGGCGCCTCAGGCCGCGACGGGGCTGAACGAGCGGCGGTAGGCGGTCGGGGTGGTTGCCGTGGCCCGGCGGAAGTGGTCGCGCAGGGAGGCGGCGGTGCCGAAGCCGGCGCGCCAGGCGACCGCGTCGATCGGCAGGTCGGTCTCCTCCAGCAGGCGGCGTGCCTCGAGCACGCGCTGGGCCAGCAGCCACTGCAGCGGCGTAGTAGCGGTCTCCTCGCGGAACCGCCGGGCGAAGGTGCGGGGACTGACCCGGGCGTGGCGGGCCATCGCGGCGACGTCGAGGGCCTCCTCCAGCCGTTCGGCCGCCCAGCGGCGGGTCGGCTCCAGGGATGTGGCAGCTCCTTCCAGCGGCGGGTCGGGACGCTCGATGAACTGGGCCTGGCCGCCCTCGCGGTGGGGCGCGGCGACCATGTGGCGGGCGACCCGCTCCCCTACCGCGGCGCCGCAGTCCTTGCGGATCACGTGCAGGCAGAGGTCGATCCCGGCGCTGAGCCCGGCCGAGGTCATCACCTGGCCCTCGTCGACGTAGAGGGCGGCGGCGTCGACCTCGATCGCCGGAAAGCGCTTCGCCAGCTCCTCGGCGAAGGCCCAGTGCGTGGTGGCGCGACGGCCGTCGAGCAGGCCGGCGTGGGCGAGGGCGAAGGCCCCGCTGCAGACCGAGAGGACGCGGGCGCCGCGCCCCGCGGCGGCCCGCAGCGCCTCAATCGCCTCGCCGGGCGGCGGCGAGAAGAGGTCGAGGTAGGCGGGGACGACAACCGTGTCGGCGGCCTCCAGCGCCTCGAGTCCCGAGTCTGGCCGCACCGAGAAGCCCGTGGTCGTCCGCACTTCCTCCCCGCCGATCGAGCAGCTCGAGAACTCGTAGTGCGCGGCGAGCGTGAAGGCCTGGGCCGGGATCGCCAGGTCGAAGGCGACGACGCCGTCGAGGCAAAGGGCGGCAACGCGGTGCATGGCAGCAATCTATCGAACATTGGCAATCCTGCCACTCGACGCGGGCCGCGATCGCCGCGATCCTCAACCCATGAAGACAGCGATCCTCATCTTCCCCAAGCTCGCCGCCCTCGACGCGATCGGCCCCTACGAGGTCCTTCGCTCCGTTCCCGGATGGGAGGTGAGCTTCGTCGGCCTCGAGAAGGGCCCGATCCGCGCCGAAGGAGGCCTCGGGCTGAGCGTCGACCACACCCTCGAGGAGCTGACCGAGGCCGACGCCGTGCTCGTCCCCGGCGGCGAGGGCAACCGCCCCCTGCTCGGCGACGAGCGCGTCCTCGACTGGCTGCGCGAGATCGACGCCGGCACGCGCTGGACGACCTCGGTCTGCACCGGCTCGCTGATGCTCGGCGCCGCCGGCCTGCTCGAGGGCAAGCGGGCGACCAGCAACTGGCTCTTCCTCGACCGACTCGCCGAATACGGCGCCGACCCGGTCGGCGGCCGCTACGTCGAGGACGGCAAGCTGCTCACCGCGGCGGGCGTCACCGCCGGCCTCGACATGGCCCTCCACCTGGTCGCCCGCGAGGCCGGGCCGGAGATGGCGCAGGCGGTGCAGCTGGGCCTCGAGTACGACCCCGACCCCCCATTCGACTCCGGCTCCCCCGAGAAGGCGCCAGCGCAGATCGTCGAGTTGGTCCGCAACTTCTCCGGCCCCAGCGAGGAGCGGGCGGCGGCTCAGCCGTCAGGCTCCTGACATTGCATATAGCGCTGCATGAACTCGGCGAACCGCGGCACCGTGAAGTCGACAAAGCCGTAGTCCTCGGTCGCGTAAATGAAACCCTTGGTCATCAGCTGTTGACGAATCGGCGACGCTCCCGTTACCGACAGGCCGGCTTCTTCGGCTACTCGCCCGGAGCGATAGGGGCCGGCTCCAAGCTCAGCCATCGCGCGCATGTATAGGCGCTCGCGCTCAGTGGCCCGTTGGACCCGGACCTCATAGATGCTCTTGTCGAGCGCATCTTGAGCGGCAGGAATGGCACGGTCGATGTCGGCGACGGTGATTGGAGAGTCCGAGGCGAGATTCCATGCGTGCTTGCCCAGCTGCTGGATGTAGAACGGGTACCCAGCGGTCCACTCAAGCGCCTTGCCCAGGGCCTTCTCCGAATACTCGACACCACGGCGCCTAGCCGGCTCGGCGAAGGCCATGGCGGCGGCCGAATCGTCGAGATTGTCAATTGTCAGAAAGTCGAACAGGCGCTCCGCGTACGATCGCGCCTCTCCGGTGAGCAAGGGAATCTGTGGCAGACCGGCTGCTGCCACCGCGATCGGGAGCTGTTTTTGCACAGCACGATGGAGGGCGCTGATCAGCGCCCGGTAGTGAATTTCGTCGACGAATTGCAACTCGTCCAGGAAGACCGCGAACCCTGTCCCCTTCTCCTGAGCAGCCGACCCCAGTTGCAGGAAGAGATCCGTCAGGTCGGCGGTGATCGTCCCCTCGTCTGCACCGCCGAGGTCTACGGCGAGTCCGAAGCCTTCCGGTCCGGTCAATCTGATCGTCTTCAGTTGTCCGAGGACTTCACGAAGTCGCTTCCTCAAGCCCATCCCAATGCTCAATCGCTCGAGGCACCGTTCCGCGTCGCGAACAAGCTCGCCGACGAGATTAGTGTCGGGTGTGAGCTCGTGGTAGCTGGTGAGGAAGCCGGCCGCCTCTGCCTGGTCCTCGAACGTGTTGAGCAGGGCGGTCTTGCCCACTCCTCGCAATCCCCTTGCGACGATGCTCTGCTCGGCCGCCCCTCGCTTCAAGCGGCCGAGGAGGACATTGAACTGCTCGATCTCCACTCCTCGTCCGGCCAGCTCCGGCGGTCGCGAGCCGGCACCCGGTGCATAGGGGTTCTCTATCGCGTCCATGTTCTAAGGGGTTATATCGAGTTATACGCGACAACGCATAACCCCAGATAACTTTAGAGAGGCGCGGTGAGGGCCGCTAGCGAGAGCGGCTGAGTTTCAGCGCGAGCGTCTTGCGGGCGCCGGGGATCGCGACCAGCATCTGCGCCTTGACGAACCCGCGCCGTTCGAAGAGCGCCCGGCCGCGGGTGTCGAGGGCGACGCGGAACGAATGCGAGCTGCCGCCCGTCAAATGGAAGAGGTGCTTGCCGACCGAGAGCCTCACGACCCGGGCCCTGACGTGCGCGGCGCCCCGCGGCACGCGCAGCGGCAGGCGGGCGTGGGTGCGGAGGACGATCCGGCCGGGGCATTCTTCGCCTTCGGGCCAGCCGCAGCGCACCCAGACGCGCACCGTCCGGCCTTCGGGCTTGACGTGCGCGACGGTCAGCGGCGGCAGGGCGGGGCGCTCGCCGGCGACCGCGCTGCCGACCGTCGCGCCTTCGACGTAGTCGCCGTCGATGTTGATCGTCATCAGGCCATAGGTCTCGTTATGGCCGCCGCGGTACTGGTGGATGCGGTCGTGCGAGGCCCAGGCGGTCGACGGCAGGTAGGGGTCGAGGACGTTCTGGGCGCCGTTCCAGTTGGCGGTCCAGACGTCGTCGGGCAGGAGGTAGCCGACGGCGCGGCCGAGGTCGGCGATCCCCGAGGAGCTGGAGCTGTAGGCGCCGGAGACGTAGCCGGCGGAGTGCAGCTGCTCGGTCCAGGCGGCGAGGAAGCTGAGCGTCGCTCCGGTGGCGCTGGTCGTGCGCGTGTAGGCCTCCATGTCGAAGTAGATCGGGCTGCCCGGGCCCATGCCGACGGCGGCCGCCTCTTCGACCGCGTCTTCGGCGGCTTCGGTCCCCTGGGCGGCGGCCCGGCCGCTGCTCGAACTGAGCTTGGCGCAGCTGCCGCAGCTGCTGGTCGGCGCCTGCAGGCCGACGTAGGTTGGGATCGGGTGCCAGCCGGCCGCGACCTGTTCTTCGACCCATTCCGGGGTCAGGTTGGGCTGCGAGCAGGCGCGGTTGGCGCCGCCGATGTAGACGCCGATCGCGCGGTAGGGCGAGGAGGCCCAGGCGCGCATCGTCCGCGCCGAGGGGGTCGCGCAGGCGTCGAAGCCGAGGCCGGTGTATTCGTCGGAGCCACCCGAGACCGGCGCCGGCGCCGGAGCGGCAAGGGCGCTGGTCGCGGCACGGCTGCGAGCCCCGGGCGGTTCGACCAGGATCGCCCGCCGGCGCCCGATCGCGCTCGACGGGCAGCGCTGGTTGGCGGCCGGGGTCCCCAGGTAGACGGCGCGCCGGTCGAGCCGCACGCACATGTGGGGGTGCTGGGCCAGGCGGTAGACCGACCAGCCCGAGGGCACGCCGACCGCGCGGCCGCCGAAGTGGACGGTCCGCGCCGAGGCGGGCGCGGCGGTCAGCGCAAGCAGCGCGACGCACGCCAGGGCTGGACGGAGCAGGCGCATACCCGACCAACCATCGCAGGGCCCAAACGTTTCGGCCTCGCCCGCCGCGAACTGCATCAACTTTTACGCCGGGACTCAGGCGGGGACGAGGTCGAGCTCTCGCCACGGACCCTCGCCGGCCATCGGCTGGGTGCGGCCGTGCAGCCAGTCCTCCTGCAGGTCGTCGTAGTGGCGGCTGGCGGGGTGACCGGACTGGCCGGTGAACATCTGCCAGCGCGAGCGCTCGGGCGCGGCCGGTTCGGCGACCATCCGCCAGCTCGGCGCCCAGACGGCCTTGTATGGGTGGTTGGGGTCGTAGGCGATCTGGCTCACGGTCTCCTGCGCCCCGCCCGCCCGGAGGCTGCGGTTGAGCAGCCGGCGCAGCAGTGGGTTGGCCTCGCCCAGCGGGTGGGGGAACTCCATCTCGTGCACCTGACCCCAACGCCAGGCCTCGGGGTCGGGGCCGAAGCGGTCGGTGAGGTCGTCGAGGGCGCCGCTCAGCGCCTCCAGCGCCAGCTCGTCCCAGGGGCGGCCGATCAGCTCCTCGTCGCCCTCTTCCCAGAGGCCCATCAGGTGGGAGTGCCAGCGCCAGGGCGAGGTGACGTGGGGGGTGAAGCCGTTGTCGGCACGGTCGAGCCAGCGCTCGGAGAGGTCGCGGTCGCCGATCGCGGCGCGCGCCACCTCACGCGCGAGGCGCAGCAGGAAGGCCTGGTAGATCGTGCCGGCGATCGAGTCGGGATCGAGGCGGCCGTCCCAGCTGCGCAGCCGCTCGATCGCGCTCGTCTCGCGCTGGCCCTCGGCGGTCAGCCGGCCGAGGCGCCGCGCCGCCTCCAGCCCCGGCAGCGAGAGGTTGTCGGACTGCATCGCCTCGAAGCCCTCGATCGTGTGCTCGTCGCTCGCCCGCAACAGCTGTTCGATCCGCTTGGCGCGGAAGCCGTCGAGCCACTCGCTGGTGATGTGATGCGGGTAGTCGTCGCCGACGATCCGGTTGTTGGCGGTGACCAGGAAGCCGCTCTCGGGGTCGACGACCTCGGGCAGCTCCGCGTAGGGGACCGTCCCCTCCCACTCGAACTCTCCGGTCCAGCCGGGCTTGGGCAGGTCGGGGCAGCCCTCGCGGCGCAGCGGCAGGCGGCCGATCAGCTTGTACCCGATCGAGCCGTGGCGATCGGCCCAGATCAGGTTGGAGGCGGGCGAGGTGTGGCCGGCGAGCATCTCCACAAGCTCCGGGCCGGAGGAGACCGAGTGCAGGTCGTAGGCGCCCCGGAAGGTGGTCGGCGCGTCAAGCGTCAGCCAGCGCAGGGCGAGCGGCTCGCTCTCGTCGGCGCCGAGCGCCTCGTTGACGATCGGCCCGTGGTGGGTGATGCGCACGTCGAGCACCTCGGGGGCGCGGCCCTTGACCGCGATCTCCTCGCGCACGATCTCGAGCGGGCGCCACTCGTCTTCGAAGAGGTAGCGATCGCCCTCGATCCGCTCGATGAAGAGGTCCTCGACGTCGGCCATCACGTTGGTGAAGGTCCAGCAGACGTCGTTGCTCTGGCCCATGTAGACGCCGGGCAGGCCGGGCGGCGAGGCGCCGCGCACGAAGCGGTCGCCGAGCGTCAGGCCGACCTGGAACCAGATGCCGGGCATGCTCGGCGGCAGGTGCGGATCTCCGGCGATCAGCGGGGTGCCGCTGGCGCTTAGCCTGCCCGAGACCGCCCAGTTGTTCGAGCCGCTCGCCTCCGCGGCGAAGCCCACCGAGCGGCGCACCGCGTCGATCTGCTCGACCATCGAGAGCCCGTCGCCCGACCAGGCCTCCTGGGTGACGATCGGGTTGTCGGCGGGGTAGGTCGGGTCGAGGCGGGCGGCCAGCTCCGGGCCGAGGGCACGGGCCATGTCGGCGCGCAGCAGCTCGCTCTCCCAGTTGGTCGAGAGGCCGAAGGCGAGCAGCTTGCCGAGGCTGAGGATGTCGACCGGCCGCCACGGCTGCCACTCCAGTCGCAGCAGCTGCATCTCGAAGGGAAGCGCCTTGGCACTCGCGGCGGCCGCGTTGACGCCTGCGCAGAACGGCCCGAGCACCTCGTCGCGCAGCGCCGGGTCGAGCGCCTCCGCCTCGCGCGCGGCGGCCCGGCGGATGCCGAGCGTCCTCATCAGCCGGTCGACCGGCAGGCCCTCGGGTCCGGCGAACTCCGAGACCCGACCGCGGACCGCGCGCCGGTAGAAGTCCATCTGGAAGAGGCGTTCCTGGCCGTGGACGAAGCCCTGCGCGAACCAGAGGTCCGTAGGGCGCTGCGCCTCGATGTGCGGGACGCCCCAGCGGTCGCGCCGCACCTTGACCGGCCCCTCCAGCCCCTCGAGCTCGATCGCTCCCTCCTGCTTGGGCAGCGGCCGCCGCGCCAGCCAGTGCCAGGCCGCCGCCGTGCTCGCGGCGGCGATTCCGGTGCCGGCCGCTCCCGCGATCAACCCCGCGCGCGCTGCCTTCCCGCTCATCCGGCAAGGGTACTGGCTGCTCAGCCAGGCAGGCGGCCTTCGGCCTCGAGCTTGTCGAGGTGGGCCTGCATGACCAGCGCCGCGGCGGGGCGCATCGCGGCCGGGACATCGCTCCAGGCCGCGTCGAGCAGGGCCTCGGGCGAACGCTCCCCGTGCTCCAGGGCGGCGAGCAGGCGGCGCTCGCGCATCTCGCGGTGCTCGACGTACTCGGCCAGCTTCGCCGCCGGGTCGGTGATCCAGGGCCCGTGGCCCGGGCAGATCAGCTCCAGCGGCTCGGATTGCATGCGGCGCAGCGAGTCCATGTAGGAGGCGAGCGAGCCGCCGTCGGGCGGGACGAAGGTGGAGCCCTCGCCGAGCACCAGGTCGCCGCTGAAGCAGACGCCGTCGCCCGTCAGCAGGCAGACGTGGTCGGGGGCGTGGCCGGGGGTGGCGACGGCGCGCAGCCCGCCGTGGTCCTCGCCGTCGTCCGGGCGGATGACCCCGGCGCCGAGCCGCCCGGCCCCGTCCGCGTGGTCGCCGTGACCGTGGGTGAGAATCACGACCCCGATCCCGCCCCGCTCCTCTGCGGCGGCGCGAATCGCGTCGAGGTGCGAAGCGACATCCGGCCCCGGGTCGATCACCGCGCACGGTCCCGACCCGTACAGGTAGGTGTTAGTCCCCGCCAGCGTCATCGGCCCCGGGTTGGGCGCGACGATCCGTAGGATCTCCGGGTGTCCGGGCGCCGCGTCGGTCACGTCTTTAGCCAATCAAGCGTCGATTTCCCCTGTCATACATGGAAAACCGACGCTTGATTCAGTTTGCGACTTCCTTGGCGATCGCGGCGCGGGCGTCCTCGGGCTCCAGCACGACCAGGTCGCCGGCGCCGCGCAGGATCTCGCGCACCAGCCAGGAGGTCCCGGCGTAGGGCAGCTCGACGACGACGGCGCCGTCGGCGAGCTCCTCGACCACGGTGCGCTCCTCGCGCAGCCAGCGGGCGCGCTCGGGCGAGACCCAGACGCGGGCGACGTGGGCGGTCGGCACCTCGCCGTGCGTCATCCAGCCCTCGACCCCGGCCAGCTCCTCGACCTCCGGGCGCGGCTCGAAGGTCTCGCCGGAGAGCGTCGCCTCCTTGACCCGGTCGAGCTTGAAGTGGCGGATGCCGCCTTTGGTCAGGTCGAAGCACTCGACGTACCAGCCCTCTTTGCCGTTCTCCAAGCGGTAGGGCTCGACCGCCCGTTTGGTGAACTGGTCCTCGTTCTCCTTGTAGTACTGGATCTCGAGCACGCGACTGGCGCCGATCGCCTCATTGACGACGCGGGCGACCTCGGCGTCGCCCCCGCTGCCGGCGGCGATCTCCAGGCCCTCCTCGGAGGGGTCGTGGCCAAGCGCCTCGACGATCTTGGCGCGGGCGCTCTGCAGGCCGGTCTGCGGCAGGTGTTCGCCGAAGAGGTCGATCGCGGCGATCAGCGCCTTGGCCTCGAGCGGCAGCAGCCGCGCCGGGCGGGCGAAGTTGTCGCCATAGGGCTCGGTGTCGACCTCGACCTCGTCGCCGACGATTTCGGCGTAGAGCACGTACGTGCCGCCGCCGAAGTTGACGACGTTGAGCAGATCGATGTCCTCCTGGAGCTCCTCGTCGGTCAGTTCGAGCCGCCGGCGCAGGTCGGCGACGCCGAGCCGCTCGCCGCGCTTCGCCGAGTCGATCAAGAGGCCGGCGAGGGTGACCAGGCGGGCGAAGCGCTCGGGCCGGATCGCGGCCTCTCCGCGGCCGTTGGAACGGGTCCGCTTGGGCACGTCGCGCAGCGGGCGGTCGACGATCTCCGCCGGCTCGAAGCCGTTTTCGTGGCGGTCGTGGAGCAGGCCGAGGCGGCTCTCGGCCTCCCCGCGCAGCTCCTCGGGGCCGAGCACCCGCACGTTCTGGCGCCAGCGCAGCACCCAGGCGATCAGCTCGCGCGGCGAGGCGTAGTCGGTCTCGAAGACCGTCCCTTTGCCGGGCGCCCCGTCGGCCTTCTTGGCCGGGCGCAGGGTCCCGAAGGCGCCGAAGTCGCGCTCCACCAGCCAGGCGATCCGGTCGCGGACGAAGATCGTCGCGGTGCCGCGGATCTCGCCCAGCTGCCAGTCGGCGCGCTGGCCGTAGTCGCGGCGGTCGAAGTCCTCGGGCGGCGAGAAGTCGTGCTCGGCCTTGGAGGCGTAGCCGACCTTGCCCTGGATCCGGGAGAGGCGGAAGACGCGCACCGCCTCGCGCTCGTGCGCGTAGCCGATCAAATAGAACTGCCCGCCGCGGAACACCAGGTGGAAGGGGTCGACCTTGCGCTTCTCCGTGTCGTCGCGCTCCATCGTGTAGTAGGTGAACTCGATCGTCTTGCGGCGCGAGATCGCGGTCTCGATCTTGGAGAGCCGCTGGGAGAGGTCGCGGCCGCCGGCGGAGGCGGTCATCGCCATCTCGACCGGGGCGCGGCCGCCCTCCTCGAGCGGGTTCGGGTGCCCCCAGGCGACCTGCTGCAGGGCGAGCCGCAGCGGCTCGGCATAAGCGAATTCGCCTTCGGAGAGCAGCGAGAGCGCGGTGCTCAGCGCCGCCAGCTCGTCGTCGCGGAACTCGATCGCGTCGAGGTAGAAGTTCTCCGGCGGCAGCGAGTAGAGCTCGGCCTCGAAGAAGCCCTCGCCCGGCTTCTCGACCCCGAGCTGGATGCCGAGACTCTCCAACTCGGCGCGGTCGGCGTAGAAGCGGCGCGCGAAGGCGTCATCGTTCATGTCGCTGTAGCCCTCGACCTCGCGCTTGATCTCGAGCGCCGAAACCGGCCTCCCCTGAGCCATCAGGAACGAGATCAGCGAGAGCTGTCGAATCAGCTTCTCGGTGTCCTTCGCCACGGCTCGCAGGATAGTCGCGGCGCCCTTGCGGCCTCCCGCAGGGGCGCCCGCGGAGCCGCAATTTGGCGCTTTCCGGGGCGGGGGGCGCTCAGGCGGCGGCGCGGCCGCCGAAGAAAGCCGAGCCGGAGAGAGCGCGGTCGAAACCCGACCAGGACTCGCCGGCGGGCAGGGCGCGCTCCAGGCGGTCGAAGCTGCCGAGGCGGCCACCCAGGTTGTCGATCATGTGGACGAGCACCGCCTCGCGGGTGGCCGGGACGACCGGCGAGCCGTGCTCGAGCGAGCCGTGGTGGGCGAGGATGATGTGCAGGACGGCCTGGGCGAGGGCCGGGTCAAAGGCGGGGATCTCCTCAATCTCGCGGCGCACCTTGTAGTAGCCGAGCGGGATCTCGCCCTGCAGGCGGCCGGCGTCGGTGAGGTCGATCGCCAGCGGGTCGTCGTTGTAGGCCTCGGTCTTGCCGATGTCGTGCAGGAGCGCGCCGGCGACGGCGACGTCGCGGTCGATGCCGGGGAAGAAGCCGGCGGCGGCGCTGACCGCGTTGGCAACCGAGACCGTGTGCTCGAGCAGGCCGTGGCGGTAGGCCTGGTGGTAGACCTTCGCCGCCGGCGCGTCGCGGAAGCGGGCCCAGATCTCGGAGTCCTCGCCGAAGAAGCGCTCGAGCAGGTAGCGCAGCTGGCGATCCTGCACCGTGGCCAGCAGCTCGCGCAGGTCGCTCTCGAGGCGCTCGAAGGAGACCTCCGACTCGGCGGCGAGATCCTCGGACCGGTACTCGTCGTCGGTCGCCTCGCGCAGCCCGGTGAGCTTGATCTTCGAGCCCCAGCGGTCGCTGACCTCGAAGTGGCCGGAGACGTGGAGCGGTGTGCCGGGGACGGCGAGCGCGTAGAGCGCCTCGGCGTCCTCCCAGGAGACCGCCTCGCAGCTGCCGCCGGCGTCGCCGAGCAGCAGCCGCAGCCACGGCTCGCCGTTGCGCTTGCGCCGCAACTCCCGCTCGCGGACGGCGTAGACGTCGCCGACCAGCTGCCCGTCCTCCAGCTTGGCAAGGGGCACCCTCGCCGCGATCAGGGTGTCGGTGAGCGCCTGCTGCTCCATCCGCGATCCAAAGTAGTGCCGGGGCCGGACGGGTCAGGTGAGCGGGGCGGCGAGGCGCAGGCCGCCCTCGGTGTGTCCGCCCGGCCCGCTGATTCGCAACGCCGGCACCGTCTCAGCGGTGAGCAGTCCCGTCTCCTCGGTCAGCTCGGAGGCGATCTCGAACCAGCGCTCGGAGCGCTCCGGGGTGTCGACGATCGCGGTGACGACCGGCACGTGACGGCGCAGGGCGAGCAGGCGGTCGCCGTGGGGCGCGTGGTCGCCGTGGTACCCCCAGGCGCCGCGCAGCGCCGTCGCCCCGGCGGCGCCCTCGGCGCGCAGGCGGCGGATCAGCTCCAGGTGCAGCGCCTGACCGCGATGCTCGGAGCGCTCCGAGCAGTAGACCATCAGCTTGGTCCATACGTCGAGGCCGTCGCCTGCGGGCGGCACCGGGCGCGGGCGGGCCAGCGCCCGGCCGTCGCGGCGGCAGACGCGGATCGCCTCAAGCGTCGCCAGCGGCCCTTCCAGCGGCTCGTTCAGCTCCGCCAGCGCGGCGGCAATCCGCTCGCGCTCGCCGACCGCGACCGTCATCGCCGGCACCCAGGCGTTGGCGCCGAGGAAGCGGGCGCGCAGGCGGCGTCCCGCGGCGACGCCGTCGACGCCGATCAGGACCGTGGCGCCGGCGACGCCGTGGCGGTGCAGGGCGGCGACCACCGAGATGTGCGCCGGCGTCCCCCCGAGCCGCTGTCCGCGGCCGGTGTAGACGGTGAGTTTGACCTCCTCGTGGGGCTCATGGCCGGGCTGGTGGTCGGCGGCGGCGAAGCGAGCGCGCTCCAGGGTGAGCAGGCCGTCGCCGGCGATCTCGACCAGCTCGGGGACGACGGCCTCGATCCGCTCGCGGCGGTCGACCGCGACCGCGACCAGCGGCAGGTCCTCGGAGAGCGAGAGCAGGCGGTCGGTCTGCAGGCGCTGGCCGGCGCCGAAGCCCTCGGCCCCGCGCAGCAGGATGCCGGTGGCAAGCCGCCGGCGCTCGAAGAGGTCGAGCACCGCGTCGGAGAGGAGGCGGCCGCCGTGGCGGTCGTGCTCACCAAAGTAGAAGGTCAGCTTGAGGGCGTCGGGAGTCATCCTGCGCCGTTCCGGTGCGCGTTTTCCGGGATATGCGGGGCAAAGGAACACCGGAAGCTCATAGGGCGCCTCCGAGCCAGTGTCCCAGGGTGATCGCCGCCAGGCCGGCGGAGAGCGAGAGGCCGATGTTGAGCCAGAGCAGGTGAGCGCGGCCGGCCTCGCCGAGGCGCTGGGACTCGAACATCCAGGTCGAGAAGGTCGTGTAGGAGCCGAGGCCGCCGCCGGCGACGATCGTCAGCGCCACCCCGTGCAGGGCGGCGCCGGCCAGCACGCCGAGCAGCGCGGCGCCGCTCAGGTTGACCGCCAGGGTGCCGGCCGGGAAGGGCCCCGCGGCACGCTCGGCGACCGCGGCGTCGAGCAGGAAGCGAGCCAGCGCGGCGAGCCCGCCGAGCGCCGCCACCGCTGCCCAGGCCGGCGCCGTCACCGCGCCGTCCTCGTGCGGCGCACGGCCGCGGTCGCCAGATGGACGCAGGCGAAGCCGCCGGCGAGCGTCGCGGCGACGTAGCCGATCGCCAACGCCAGGTGCCCCGTGTCGATCATCGTGAACAGCTCCAGCTGCAGGGTGGCGAAGGTGGTCAGCGCCCCGCAAAGCCCGGTGCCGAGCAGCGGCCGCCGGTAGCTCGAGGGCGGCAGCCGCTCCTGCAGCCGGGTTACGAAGTAGCCGAGCAGCAGCGCCCCGACCATGTTGGCCGCGAAGGTCGCCCAGGGCCAGCTCCCCGCCCCATACGGCGCCGCCTGCGCCAGCCCGACCCGGCCCAGCGCCCCGAGCACCCCGCCGGCGTAGATCGCCAGCAGCTCGCGCCTATCGATCCTCGGAAGCGTCATGTCCCCTTCGATTCGACGCGGGCGATGACTCCCTCCATAACCCGCGCGACCTCGTGGAGGTCGTCGGCGTCAAGCGGCAATTCCGGGACACGGCGTCGCAGCTCCGCCGCCTCGGCGAGCCCGTGGCGGAGCGCGTCCTCGGCGAACTCCCAGTCGCGCCGCCGACCGGCGACGCACTTGGAGAGCACCAGGTCGTTTACCTCGAGACAGAAGCCGGTAGCCCCGCCGGTGTTCTCGTTGCTGACCGACACCAGCCGCTGCTCCCAACCCGCCGGCAGCGTCGCGGTCTCGGGGCCGACGGCGCGGGCGTAGTACCCGAAGGTCGAGTCAAAGTAGGAGCCGTCGCCGAGACTGCCGTCGATCTCGTCTGCCCGCTCGGGATGGTTGCGGGGATAGACGTCGGCCTCGCGCGAGACGAGGAGCGCCTCCGGCGCGTCCGGGAACTGGCCGAGGATCGCCTGGCTGCCGACCACCACGATCTCGGCATCTTCGGTTACCGCGGCGGCGGCGCGCAGGACGTGCTCGAGCTCAGCCCGGCGCAAGCCTCCGCTCCTTACCTGACGGTCTCGATGATCCGCCGCCGCTCCTGCTCGTTGAGCACCCCGGCGAAGGGGCTGTTCTGGCGCAGGTCGTTGCCTTCCTGCGTGTCGGCGGAGATCGCCGCGGCGATCTCGTCAACCGACCTGGCAAGCAGTTCCCGCCAGTGTTCCGCGTAACGGGAATGGAGGTGGCCATCGGCGGCTAGCCGCTCAATCCTCTCCCTCGCCTCTTCGACCATCCCCTCATCGAGGCGCTCCGCGATCAGACGGTGATAGGCAAGTGCTCGGCGCTCGGCAGTGCGATGACCGTCGGATGTCCGCCGCCCCATACGGTCGGCGCTTGAATCGCCGGCCTTTGCCGCGGCCTCCCGGCGCCGCTTAAGCGCCTCGGCCAGGAGGTGACGATGCTTGCCCTCGCGCAACAGCTCGTCGATCGACTCGCGCAACTCGATCACGAACTGTCGCGGCACCTCGCGCCGCCCATGCGGTGTCAAGACAATCGGGACCTGACGCGCGGCGACCCAGCGATCGAGCGCCGTCTGGCTGACGCCGAGAACGTGGGCCGCACGCGAGCGCGAGAGCGTCGGGCCGAGTCGCGATTCGAGATCGCGGCGCACCGGCGCCACGTCTTGGGCGGCCTCGGGGATCCGCTCCGCGCGGCGCAACCGCACGATCCCGTCAATCAGCTTGCTGCTCTCGGCCACGCCCGCCATGGCCAAGCAGCGTAGCGGATTGTTTAGAAAATAAGCCGATTTTTCTCAATATCAATTTCTCTACGTTCATCAACGAGGGGGTCCGCCGCACCCGCGACGGGATCGAGCGGCGCGTGGTCGAGCTGATCGGCGAGCTCAGCGATTAGCGTCAAGCATCCTGCGAAGCGCCCATGAGACCACCGCGGTGAGGACGATCATCACCAGGACCATCCCCAAGAACCCCCAGTGGCGATGCTCTCCCGGAATCCACGTATTCGCGCCGTAGAAACCCACCACCAGAGTGGGGACCAAGAAGCCGGTGGCGAGGAAACCCAGGTCTCGCTGCATTCGCTCGTTGCGTTCGCGCTGCGCTTCGGTCTTCTCGATGTGGATCAGTTGGAAGGAGCTACGCAACGTTTCGCCGAGCTTCGACAGCGCGGCGAGGGCTTTATCGACGCGCTTATCGACCTCGATCGCCGCGTCGTGATCCGTCCCCGGTAGCCACGCCTTGCCCAGATCGGCGCGCAGGCCCGGTACGTTCAGGGGATTCAGCCATTCCCGCAGCCGCGCGCGGGCGCCCCAGAGATCGTGGAGGCGGCCCTCCTCCTCGGAGCCGACGCCCCGCTTACGCCCTCCCTTCTCGTAGAGCGCCAGCTCCCACTCCTCCAGGGCCGCCAGGAAGCGCCGGTGCGTGGGTGCATAGGTGAGCGATAGCTCGTGCATCACCATCACGCCAAGGTCACCCGCGTTGCCGTCTCTTTGCCCGGCCCAGCGTTTGGCGACCGCCGACCTCAACCCGTCGCGAGACACCGGGGGCGAGCCGTCTTCGACCAGCCGGGAACCGCGGTACAGGCAGGCATCGTGCCAACGAGTTATCAGCCAGCGATCGCCGGCCAGCAACTCCACCGCCTCGTAGAAAGCATCCGCCGAAGGTGTGTAGACCGGCGTCAAGCCCCCGTTCCCCCGCGCCTCCGGCGCATAGACGGCGAAGCTCGACGCCAGCCGCACGGAGCCGTCGTGCCAGCTGCGCCCCTCGGGAACGTCGTCGGGACAGAGGAGGTCGGCGAGCATCTCCTCTTCCAGCCCCGGACAGCAGTGCCCGAGCAGATCGAGCAGCCCGTCGAGCGTTGCGGTCGGCGCCACGTCAAACCACCGAATTCCGCCATCCGGCGGAGAAGCAGGTGGCTCGCACGCCTTCGGCTCCTCCCCTGGTTGCCAGAGTGTCGCGCTGAGGAGCTGCCGGAACTCCGGTCGCACACCCGGCCTCGCCGCCCCTGCCTCCCGAGCACTGGTCGCCACTGGAGCGGAATACTTACTCGATTAGTAATTAGTATGCAAAAACAGAATAGTTTCTTTTCGATGTTTGGCGAGGAAAAGGTCGTCAGCGCGCGACCGCACCCCAGCAGAGCGCCGGGGTCACGTACGTGCCGTCCTCGGCGCGGAAGGGGGCGATGGCCTCCTCGATCGCGTCGCGAGTTGCCTGGCGCTCGGCATCCGGAAGCGACTTGAGCACCCGGGCAATCGGGCCGGCGATCCTGATCAAGATGTCCCAGAACTCGTCGAAGTCCTTGTAGCGAAAGTCGAAGGCGATCTCCTCGAGCCGGGGCTCGCCGAAGCCGGCCTCGGCGATCAGCGAACGGACAAGCTCCGGATCGGACATCGCGAAGATCCCCGGCCCGCCGGGCTCGGGCGGCGGCATGTGACCGCGTCCGACGATCGTCATCGCGGGGATCGCGGCCCAGGGATTGCGATCGGGGGCCGCCCACACGGCGCAGCCCAGGGAGCCGCCGTCGCGCAGCACGCGCCTGGTCTCGCGCAGCGCCGCCGCCGGGTCGGCCATCAGCATGTAGCCCCAACGGCACACGACCGCATCGACGCTGTCGTCGTCCAGGTCCATTTGCTCCGCGTTGAGAATCCTGAACTCGACGTTTCCGAGACCGCGTGCGGACCCGATGCGCCGCGCCACCTCGACCATCTCGGGGGCGAAGTCGGTCGAAAGCACCGAACCCTCCGGACCGACCCGCTCGGCAACCCTGAAGCCGAGGTCGCCCGGACCGGCGGCGATGTCGAGAATCGTCTGGCCTGGCTGGGGATCGATCTGGCTCACGATCCACTCGTTGACCAGGCCCGTCAGGTCGGTCATCCACTCGTTGCGCTCCTCCCAACCGGGCGCCATCTGGCCCCAGGTCTGCAGGCTCTGCTCGCGGTACTCCTCTAGATCGGGGCTCATCCATCCTCCATTCGGTTCGATCGCGCCGAGCGGCCTCAGTCATAGCACCCCTGGGACCATGAGGCGAATCGAGATCTGGCAGAGTCCGCTCCGATGAGGCTCTGTCGATTCGAGACCGCCGGGGGCGCGGGGGCGCTTGGAATCTTCGTGGGCGAGGAGATCGTCGACCTCTCGGCGAGCGGGGCGCCGCAGGAACCGGCGCGGGCGCTCGAGGCGCTTGGGCAGGAGGGTCTGAGGCGCCTGGCTGAGAGCGCGCCGCGGCTGCCGCTCGCCGAGGCGCGGCTGCTGGCGCCGGCGACACCGCGCAAGTACCTGGCGATCGCACTCAACTACGCCGACCACATCGCCGAGATGGGCATGGAGGCGCCCGAGGTTCCGGTCTTCTTCAACAAGCAGGTGACCTGCGTGGTGGGACCGGGCGCCGACGTTCATATGCCCAAGGTCTCGACCTTCCTCGACTACGAGGCCGAGCTGGCGATCGTGATCGGCAAGCGCTGCCGCCATGTCCCGGTGGAGCGCGCCCATGAGGCGATCGCCGGCTACACCTGCGCCAACGACGTCAGCGTGCGCGACTGGCAGGGAAGGGCGCAGACGATGACGATCGGCAAGTCCTTCGACACCCACGGTCCGCTCGGGCCCTGGCTGGTGACGCCGGATGAGCTCGGCGACCCGCAGGACCTGCGCATTCGCTGCTGGGTCGGCGACGAGCTGCGCCAGGACGCGAGCACCGCCGAGATGGTCTTCGACTGCTTCCAGCAGGTCTCCCACCTCTCCGAAGCCTTCACCCTGGAGCCCGGCGACGTGATCGCCACCGGCACCCCCTCCGGCGTCGGCCTCGGCCGCCAGCCGATCCGCGACAACCTCCTCCACGTCGGCCAGACCGTGCGCGTCGAGATCGAGCGGATCGGCGATCTCCTCAACACGGTGGTCTCCGAGCCCGACGGCTTCCTCGCCTCGCCAACCCCCTGACGGGGACGTGCCGCTCTTTATGTACCTATAGGGGCCGCTAAAGGACGGCACGTCCGTCGAGCAGCCGGGCGAGCTCGCGCTCGTAGGCCCGGGCGAGGGGGGTTGGATCGGGCAGCAGGGCCGTGTCGACCATGAAGCCGACGGTCACCTCGCCGGCGTAGCTGAAGATGCTGACCGTCATCCCGAGGCTGCCCGAGCAGGGCGCCCAGACGAGCACTCCCTCGATCGGGACGCCGGCGAAGCTGAGTCGCTGGCGGGGTCCCGGAACGTTGGTGACCACGAGGCTCGCCTTCTCGGTGAAGAAGCCGATCAGCCGGTCCTCGACCCAGGGGGGCGCGAAGCCCATCGCGCCGACCAGGCCGTAGGCGAGCGGCGCCTCGTTGGAGCGCTTGATCGCCTCCATGCGGCTGCTGACCTCGCGCAGGCGCTCGGCCGGGGCGATGTCGCCGATCGGCAGCTCGAGCAGGATCAGGGCGAACTCGTTGCCCAGCTCGGCGGGCACCGGCTCGTCGGGCGAGCGCAGGTTGAAGGGGACCATCGCGTGGATCTCCTCCGGCACGCCGTCTCCACCGTCGAGCGTCTCGCGCAGGGACGCCGCCAGCGCAGTGAGCAGCGTGTCGTTGATCGTCACCCGACGGCGGTGCCCGGCCTCCTTGATCGCGGCGAGCTCGAACGGCGCGGACCAGGCGACGCGGCGAACGCCGGCGAGCGGGGCGCGCAGGTCGGTCTCGGCGTCGGCCGGAGCGCTGAGCAGCTTGGCGGCGGTCGAGGCTTCGCGCCGCGCGGCGCCGGCCAGCTCACGCAGGTGGTCGGGGTGGGCGAGCGTCTGCATCCCCTCGTGGACGACCGCGCCGCCGAGGCGCCGGCCCGCGGCGACCGCCTTGCCGGGGACGCCGGCCAGGCGCCGCATCGCGCCGTCGCTGTCGCCGCCGGGCGAGGGCGGACCCAGATCCGGCTCGACCTCGTCGGTGATCGAGAGCATCACCTGCGAGAGCGCGATCCCGTCGGCGATGCAGTGGTGGATGCGCCAGAGCACCGCGGCACGGCCCCCCTCATAGCCCTCGATCAGGTAGACGTGCCAGAGCGGGCCGTTGGGATCGAGCGGCGCCGTGACCAGGTCGCCGACCAGCGCCTCGAGGGCGGCTCGGTCGCCCGGCGCCGGCAGCGCCAGCCGGTGCAGGTGCGCCCCGACCTCGAAGTTGGGATCGTCCTCGAACGCCGGCCGCCGCCCAAACGGATCGACCACTCGCTGGCCAAAGCGCGGAAAGCGCCCAACCAGCCGCTCCTCCAGCAACTCGGCGATCGCGTCGTAACTGGGCACCCCACCCAGCAGCGAGAGCGAGTTGACCACCATCGGGTTGGTGTCGCGGTCCATGTGCAGCCAGGCCGCGTCCGCGGCCGGCATCGCGTGTCGGGTCGGCGAGGCCATTGGCTTCGATAATGCGCTTGCCCCCAGCCGATTGCATCCGTAATTCCCCGACTTACGCCGACGAGTGCCGTGCGGCGCTAAAGGTACGCCCGAGGTCGCCGATCAGGTAGTCCGTGACAGGCGGGGAACAGACCGACGCGTATCGCGCGCCTGGCGAACACGCCCTCTCGCAGGTGCGGGCGATCAGCACCCAGGCAATCGCGGTCATTGGATCGGCAGTCCTCGTTCTGGCCGGTGCGTTTTGGCTCGGCCTCTCAGGGCCACCCCTGGCGTTTCTCGCCCTGGCCGCGATCGGGGTGACGATCGCCGCGGATCGCTACTACGCGCCAAGGGCCGATCGCTGGCTGCGCGGCGCCAACGGCGAGCGCGAAGTGGGCCAGGTCCTGGCCGGCCTGGAGGCCGACGGCTGGCTTACCCTGCACGGCGTCTCGCTGGGACGCGGCGACGTCGACCACGTGCTGATCGGCCCCGGCGGCGTCTTCACCGTCGAGACCAAGAGCCATCCCGGCAAGATCGCCGTCGACCGCATCAACCCGCGCATGCTGAAGCAGGCCTACGCCGAGAAGAAGCTGATCGAACGGATCACCGGTCTGGAGACGCAGGCCCTGCTCGTCTTCAGCCGCGCCTGGCTGGTCGGTTCCGTCCCAGCTCGCCGGGACGGCGTCACGATCATCCCCGCCCGCATGCTTCAGCAATACTTCTCGCGCCGCCGCCCGATCATGACCCCCGAGCGCGCCGTCGAGATTCACGCCCGCCTCGCCCACGCCGTGTCGGGCTCCGAGCCGTCCACGCTCTGAGCACCGTCGTGGCGACAGCCGGAACCGAACCGGCGACACCACGATTTTCAGCGACGCGAGACGGGTGGCTGAGGTGCCCGCAAATGGCTTGACCATGCGGTTTGTGGCCCGGTCGGAGATTCGCCAATGCCAGCGGATTCGGGCGGATCGGGGCGGATTCTGGACTCCACGGGCCGTTGGAGTCCAAATGGCGATGAGGTAGGAGCCTCGTTGTCTGAGCTTGAGAGCAACCGGAGGGCTGAGCCTTGCCAGGCGGTTCGCGACCGCCAATCCTTCAGCCCAATGGACGGCGTCGTGGCACGCGGTACCCTTGGCGCATGGCCAAGGTGATCGAGAAGCGTCCGGACGGGACCATCGTCGTCATCGTGCCGGCGGCCGATGCCTCTGAGCTGGAGGTTGGAACTGCGGTTGATGTTCTGCTCAAGCCTGCTGGCAACGGCCAGGGTCAAACCTGGCCCGTCGGGGCGCTCGCCGACGAGATTCCGCCGATCGAGATCGCCGACATCAAGGCGGCCCGTCAAGACGCGCTGCTCGGCAAGACCGAGTAAGTACCGTTCGTGGCTGGCGTCGTCGTTGATACCCACGCTCTGCTGTGGATGCTGAGGGACAACCTGCGCGAGCGCTCTCAGAGCGGTGCTGACGCCATCGACCAGGCACTGGTGGCCAAGACGCTCCATGTCTCGATCGGCTCCTTCCTCGATCTGCGCTACCTGGTTGACTCTGGCCGTCTCTCGGAGCAGGCGTTCTGCAATGCTCGATCGATCGTCGACGGCGATGCCTTTGCCGTCGTGCCGCTTGACCTGCGGGTGATCGACCAGATGGGGGCGATTCCCAGGGAGAAGGTTCCTGACCCCTTCGACCGCATCATCGCGGCAACTGCGCTGACGCTGGACCTGCCGCTCGTCAGCGCCGACGAAGACATCCAAGGAGCGATCGGCGAGCGGGTGATCTGGTAGCGGTTCGAATCTCCGTAGCGGCGGTCGAACCGGCCGCCTCTACTACCGGAGGTCTTCCAGCTCGGGAAGGAGCTTCATCAGGTTGCGCTTGCGCCTGTGCTTTTCCCGAACCTCCTCGAGGTAGGCCGGGAACTCATCCCCGTGCCCGGTGTGGTCCATCAGGTCCCGAACCTTGGCGAGCAGGTCGGTGGCTTCGCGGTAATCGGCCTTGCGCTTGCGTTCGATCGTCGGCTCGACCTGCTCGCGGTAGATGATCATCGCCTCCCAGGGCTCGACCTCCTCGAGAGCTTCGGCCAGCGCCAGCCAGACCTCCTGCCGGCAACCACCCTCCCGCGCGTCGGCGAGGGCAGCGTCCACGTCCCCCTCCCAGAGGCGGATGCGGACGAGCTCGGTCGCATCGAGGTGGGACCAGCCGTATCCACGCGCGCGGCGCTCGTCTTGGGCGGCGACGATCCGCTCACGCAGGACATCAAGAGCACGACCGCGCACCTCATCCCACGTCCCGGCCTCTTCCGCGTACGGCTTGAGCTTCTCGAAGTAGCTGAGACCGGGATGAGCTTCGTACAGGCCCCACATCAGCTCCGCCGCCAGCTCGTGCTCGCCGCGCTTGCGCCGAGCCGCGGCGAGGAAGGTGAGGAGGCGAGAGTCGCCGCGCTCGGGGAACGCCTCCACTCCCCGCTCCGCCCACTCGATCGCGTCGTCGTCGCGGCCGGCCTCGGCGTAGACCTCGGCGATGGCGAGGAAGGAGTAGGGGGAGGAGAGATCGTGGGAGAGCACGCCGGCCAGCTCGTCCGGGTCGCCGGACTGCTTCGCCAAGAGCTTCATCACGTAGGTGATCCGAAAGCGCTTGCTGCGTTCGGAGTACTCGTCGTCGTCACCGATGAGAATCGGAAACGCCTGCTTTGCGCGGCGATCGTCCCCGGGGCGCAGCGCCGGCAGGCGCTCCCACTCGGCCCGCACCAGCTCCGCGTAGCGGCGCCGGCCCGGCTCCCCCAGCAGCGGCGCGTACACCTCGGCGGCGTCGTAGAAGAGCTCGTAGTCGCTCGCCATCATCTGCTCGAAGAGCCGCTCGGCGAGCTGCGTCGGCGTGAAGTCGGCCTGCTCGCAGGCCTCGCGATGGAGGCGCTGGAGGCTGTCGAAGGCGATGCTGAGGTGACCGTCGGAGTCGTCCATCCGGCCGCCCGTGCGTTCGATCGCCGCGCAACAGTGCTCGATCAGCTCCACCCCCTCGGCCGCGTGACCGGCGGTGAGAACGGCTCGCAGCGAAGTGATCGTCTCATCGAGGGTGCGGGAGTAGTCGTAGGCCTCGGCGTAGCTGATGAAGCCGCCCGGGTCGACAGCGCGGTCGATCGCGTCGCGGAACGATCCCATGTCGATGCCGTCCTCGCTCGTGGCGACGTGCAGCCGCAGCCGGTCGAAAAGCCGCTCGTCCTCGCGCGCCTCCTCGATCAGCAGCTCGACCAGCTCCTTCTTCTTCAGCGAGCCGAGGTGAGCCCGCACGTCGTCGATCGAGATCGGCGTCGGTGCGTCCTCACCCGCCTCGAGCGCGGCCAGGCCGGTCGCGACGCAGTGCTTGCAGAAGGCGCCACCGGCGCCCATCGGACAGCTGCATCGCGCTCGCAGCTCACCGTCCTCCTGCCACAGCTCGACCCGGTAGCGATGGGCGCCCTGCACGCTGGCCTCGACGCTCGTCTCGCTGCAAGTCAGGCGGGCGACCTGGCCGGAGGCCGCGTAATCGACACCGCGTTCGAAGGAGCGACCGCCGGCCAGGCGGCGCAGGTTCTGCTCGTCGAGAAGCTTGGCGATGGTGCTCACGACCGGCGATTCTGCCCCACGGCGCGGCTGACGTCGACGACTCCCTGTTGCGCGCAACCGTGGCGATCCGCTACACAAGACCGATATGACGGCGAAGGCCGAAGGAGCCGCGAAGCGAGGCGACAAGGCGCAGGACCTGGTGGCGATCTCGCCGCTGAAGAGCTGGACCTGTGCAGAGTGCTCCGGCAGCGGCGATCTCCTGACGATGGACGATGCTGGTCCCCTCTGCCTGAGCTGCGCCGACCTCGACCATCTCGTCTACCTGCCGGCCGGCGACGCCGCGCTCACGCGCCGGGCGAAAAAGGCAAGCCTCCTCTCGACGGTGGTCGTGCGCTTCAGCCGATCCCGGCGCCGGTACGAGCGGCAGGGTGTCTTGATCGAGGAGGATGCGCTCAACCGCGCCGAGCGCGAATGCCTGGCGGACGAGGAGTCGCGAGCGCGGCGCAAGCTGCGCGAAGGGGAGCGCCGGGCTGAGGCAGACGCGGCACTCGAGAAGCGGGCGATGGCCGAGATCCTGCGCCACTACCCCGGCTGTCCGAAGGATCGAGCCGAGGAGATCGCCCACCACGCCTTCACGCGAGGCAGCGGGCGCATCGGCCGAAGCGCTGCCGGGCGCGATCTCAACCCGGAGGCGCTGAACCTCGCCGTAGCCGCCGCCGTTCGACACGTCGACACGCCCTACGACGAGCTGCTGATGGGCGGGGTAGACAGACTGGAAGCTCGAGCCCGCGTTCGAGCCGAAGTCGACCAGATCATGGCCGGCTGGCAGGAATGGCTTGTCCATGCGGTTTGCGGTCCGGCAAGCGACTCCTCCATACCGGCGGATTCGGGCGGATCGGAGCGGATTTGGACTCCACGGGCAGCTGGAGTCCAAATAGGGGAGGGCCGGCGGCTCAGGCCGTTTTGCTCCTCCCGCTTGCATTTCCTGCGTAAATCCCCCTTCCTGCTACATTTCGCAGGTTCCTGTATTTACGCAGGAAACTGCTGGCACAAGGAATCGAGGCATGACCCATGCAAGCTAGCGCGAAATCCCTTGAACGAGACGCCGTTCGCCGGATTCCCGGCCTCCTCGCGGAGCTACTCGACGAGCCCGATCTAGAGCTGGCGACCGAGACCTCCCCGGCAGACTCAGGCGTCGACTTCTCAGCCCAAGACACGAAGGGCCGGCGATGGCTGTTCGAGGTCAAGGGATCGAGCGGTCCCGGCCAGGTGGATCGAGCCGCAAAGCAACTGAGGGCTTTCGCTGACGCTGACCCGGACGCGATCCCGATCCTCGTCGTTCCCTACATGTCGGAGGCGGGCGGCGAAACCGCGGAGCGGGCGGCCGTGAACTGGATCGACCTTTCGGGCAACGCCAGCATCCGAGGCGAAGGCCTGAGGATATGGGTGCGGGGCAAACCGAATGAGCTGCGCACCGGAGGGCGCCCCTCCTCGCCCTTCGCGCCGAAGAGCGCCCGGATCTCGCGGGAGCTCCTGCTTGAACCCGAGCGTTGGTGGCGTCAGCGAGACCTCGTCGCCGCGACGCAACTGGACGACGGCAACGTCTCGCGCATCGTCGGTCGGCTTGACGAGGCGGCCCTGCTCGAGCGTCGCGACAAGGAGCTGCGCCCCCGGGACCCCAATCTTCTTCTTGACGCCTGGGCGCACGCGTACCGCTTCGATCGCCACGACACGATCGCGGGCCACGTCAGCGGCGACGGAATCTTCGTTGCTCGCAGGCTCTCCGAGAACCTGACCAAACGACGGATCGCGCATGCCTTCACCGGCCTGCCCGCGGCCTGGGCGATCGATCACTTCGCGCGCTTCAGGTTGATCACGGTCTACGTAGACGGAGATCCGAGGGAGGTCGTCGAGCGGCTTGACATCCGCCAAGGGTCCAAAGGAGCCAACGTACAGATCCTCGGCCCGGATGACATCGGGGTCTTCGCCGGCGAGCAGGAATGCGATGAGCTGCGCTGCGTCTCGACCGTGCAGGCGTACCTTGACCTCCTCCACCTCCCCGAGCGGGCCGCGGAGGCCGCGCAGCATCTCCGAGATCACCACCTGGATTGGCATGGCCGCACCCGATAAGCCCAGACACCTCAGCGGCTACAGCCGCGAGGAGACTGAACAGGTCGAGGCGGCGTGCCTCACCGTCGCCGTGACCCTCGGCGCCCTGATGGACCGCCTCTGCATCGTCGGCGGACTGGTGCCGAGCCTCCTGATCGACCGCGAGTTCGGCCCCGACCCCGAGACGGGCACCGGCCACCCCGGTACGAACGATCTCGACATCGGCCTGGCGATCGCCCTGCTCGATGACAAGCAGTACACCGAGATCGGCGAGCGACTGCGACGGGAGGACTTCGGACCCGACCGCAACGAGCAGGGGAATCCGACCCCGCAGCGTTGGAAGCTCGACGACCTCGACGTCACGATCGACTTCTTGCTGCCGCCGATCCCGGGCGCCGAACGGGGCGGCAGCATCCAGCCCCTGGAAGGCGACCTCGCCGCGCTGATCGCGCCCGGCCTGGAACTCGCCGCATACGAGCGCCAGGAGATCGACATCGCAGGCCACACCTTGAAGGGCGAGAAGGTGGAGCGCACGGTGCCGGTCTGCGGACCAGCCACCTTCGTCGTCCTCAAGGCGCTCGCTTTCGGCGACCGCGCCGAGCCGAAGGATGCCTTCGACTTCATTTACGTGCTGAGGCGATGGCCCGGAGGCGTCGCAGACATAGCCAAGCGTCTGGAGCAACATGCCGAGAGCAACAGCAAAGTTGTCGAACACGCCCTCGATCGCCTCGCCCGAGACTTCGCCGACACCGAGACCATCGGCCCCCGACGCGTCGCCGAGTTTGAAGGCGACGCCGGAAAGGACCCAGACGCCATCGCCGCCGACGCCTACGGCTACGTCGACGATCTGCTGAAGACCTGCGCTCAATCAGGTCTCCAGCGCCCCTCCAAGCAGACCCGTCGAGAGAAGCTCGACGAAGTGACCCGGCTCTCCGAGGAATTCAAGGACGGCTATCGCTGATACTCGCATCAGCCACGACGAGTTCGTGGCGAAGCGCCCAGCCCGTCCGCACCCGAACATATGATCGTTTCACACGCCCAACAAAAACCGGAGATTCATGATGGCTCGAATCAGAAGATCACCACAGACCAGCCCTCGGGCGGCCTCCGCCGCTGGTCGCATCTTGCGCTCGTCCACGGTCTCGAAAGCCGCTCGCAGCGCCGCCGGGTCTGACCTGTCACAGGTCGGCAACACTCGCCGTACCAGCGCTGTCGCCGCTTCGAATGCAGCGAGAATCCTGCGCTCGGGATCAGCCTCCAAGGCTGCCAAGCGCGTCGCGGGCTCTGACCTAGCGCAGCGCCGTCGCTGAGCACAGCTGAGGTTTCCATGCGATGGTCCTAGCCAGGCGGAGTCCTGGCAGGTCCATAGATCGCATAGACACTGACAAGCACCCCGACCAAAACGAGGGCATAGATCACCGAACCCCGCAAGATCAGCGAGTCGTGGCCTCGTGCCACAACCGCCAAGGCGGCCCCGAGACCGACAAGCCCCGCGAGCCAGAATCCACGTTTGACGAAGCGGTCGAACGGTGGCGCCTCGTCATGCTCGCGGAAGTAACGACCCTCCACCGCAGCAACCAGCATCAACACCGGAATCATCTGCGCCACTACGGCATAGAACCCGAGCCGCACGTGTATCGAGGCCGTCGCCGAGCCGAGGCCGAGAACGATAAGGATGCTCCCAGCCACAACCGAAACACGCTGGTCAACCCGGAGATTCCACGCCCGCACGACCTGCTCCTTGACGCTTGACAGCCTTCCCAAGGCGCGCTTTCGTCTTTTGTCTATTCGCTCTTGCATTTGGGGTTGACAGTCAGCCAACGAATCGCCTGACGTCACCGGGTTCGGGGCTTAGGAAAGGTCCACACCAATCTTCTGCATTTCACCAAGAATCGACTCAAACCGTCTCAGATTGGGACGCAGCATCGAGCGAAGGAAGCCCGCTGGGGTCTTTTCATGGGGAAGCAAGGTCATCCCACCGATGACCTTGCTTCGAAACTGGCCCTGGGCGTGCCGTCCTGGATGAGCAATTGCATTCCGGGTCAGGTGCCATTGCCGGATTTTCGACTTCTGCCCTTCGCTCAGTTCGCTGAAAGGCCGGCCTTTTCGCAAATACACGGATGCCCGATCCTCCGTCGCCCGGTACGGAAGCCAATCGACGTAGTCTCGGCCACCCAACACAAACTCAGACAGTACAGCGCGTGAGCGAAACTGAGCACGAGGAAAGGCCCGCGCTCGCGGGTGCCCGCTTTGACCGAGCACAGTTAGAAAAAACAGCTCCTCCAAGAACGCCTCAAGCGTCGTAATCGCCCGCATGAACAGGCCCTCGTAAACTCGCTCTGCCTCTCGGCGAGTCATCGAACTAGAGGCGACGAGTAACTCGACCTTAATGCGAGTTGCCTCAGTGGTGCGAAGCCTGGCAATCAAGTCATTTTGAGGCGAACGCGGCATTCGCCTCGCGTCAGGCAGGTGTGGTGAGGAACTCGACCAACGCAGCACGGGTCGCCGGATGCGTCGTGCGCCGACTGAGCTGTTCCAAGAGCTCTTCCGGAGCCGTCTGTTCCTTGATCTCGCGTCCAGCCTTGGCAATCCACTGCATCTTTGCCGCCGGAATTTTCTTCGGACGCGCTTTAACCAGCTCGCTCCCGATCCCATAGTGCTGGCCGTAGATCGCAGCTAGGAGTGAATAAGTAAGCGTCTTGCGAGTAAATGCCGTGTCGGGCAAGACATCGCCCAACTTCTCGTCGATAGAGTCCATCACGAACCGGAAGCGGCGCGCCACCTCTTTCGCAGGTGGAAAAGCCTCCTCATTAGCGCGATAGATAGCGTTGAGTGCGCCTTGATCTCGGCCACTGATTGAACCTCGCACCATGAGCAGAACCAGCTCACTAGTGAGTTCTACCTCCTCCATTCGCGCAATATCCTGCTCGGAGAAAATGCGCCATTCACGCCATCTCGGTAGTTGCTCCGCTGCCAATCGGTACATGAGTGCCTTGAATTCCCCGATGAATTCGGCGTTGCGAAGCTCTTGAGGCTTAAGCTTGACCCCGGTGGCATTCATTCGGGCAAAGATCTGGAGGATCTCGCGGTCATCGGTATCAGACCGGAATACATCTACGCTGAACTCGTAGTTCAAGATGCGGTGACGGATCTCTTCCGGGAGCTCATCAAAACGCTTACCCGCAACCTCAGAGTTGTGAGAACGGCGAACCGTAAACTCGTCCCGCTCGTCAAAGTCGGGTAGAAGGTCACGAGAGATGAAACCGAGAAGGGTGCGAATACGCTGCTGCCCATCAACCACCTGCCGGGCGGGCTCCAACTGATCCAACCCAGAGGCAGTATCGCGAAGAAAAATTACGGGCATTGGAAACCCGCGAACTACCGTATCCACCAGGTACGACTTCTCTATCGGCCGCCAAACCGACCGTCTCTGAAAGCTCGGGCTTAGTTCAAGGGCACCCGCCCTCTGCCATGACACAAAGTCGCTGACGCGATAGGTCGTGCGAACGATGTCCAGCGGCGGCATCAGGGATAGCTTTCAGGGTTGAGTGGAACGGGTGCTTGCACAGGCGAGAAGGCTAGTTCATGCGCAGTGGAGGTGCTCCTGTCTTGCTCCTCAGCTCGCGGCGCGCGGCCCTGACTTCCTCAATCTCGAACAGCGGGCACTTGCTCCCCAAGGCACCGAATAGGCCATCGCAGAGCCCCACCTACGCCAGACAGCCGCACATCAACGGAGATGCCGACTTCCAGCGCCACAGCGTCAGTCGCCGACACAAGAACGACGGCAGTGCCGTCCGGCCGCTTTCCGATGACCTTGGCCACGCGCCCAAGGTACCTCGTGTCGGCGGCAATTTCGGCTGGCTGCGGCATCCCGATGAATTTCGCGCATCCCCGCCAATCGGCTCGCTTCCTCGCCGCAGCAGAGCTATTTTCAGCCCCGACCAAGACATATGGCCCCGGCGGCGCGCAAACGCCCCGGGGCCTGGCACCGAAGAACCCTCCTTCGATGCGCGACCGATTCTCCCAGAGCACTTCGGGTGCTCGGGTAGATCGACGGCCCTGATCTGAGGCGGCTCTTCGGTGCCCTACCGAAAGGGGGCGCCATGCCCAGCATCACCGCGACGATCGACCGCGACCAGCGCGACGGTCTCTACGAGCTGATCCGCAACCACCTCGGCGCGATCGGCGACGTCTGGATCGCGCTGGAGGAGAACGAGGACTTCGCCAGGGCCGAGCGGCTCGGCATCGAGTTCGGCGAAGACTTCCACCTGCTGGCTGACATCGGCTGGCAGCCAAAGGACAATCGGGAGGCGTTCGAGCTGACGATGCCGATCCACGACCTGATGGAAGTGCTGAAGCGCCTGCACGGCGAAGCCGAAAAGGTGCTGCTTGAGTCCGGCACCGAGCGCGAATCCAAAGAGGCCGACGCCGAGACCGACGCCCGCTTCCAGCTCGGCCTCGACGCCTGCGAGGAAGTACTCGTCGACCTCGACGAGCGAGAGGGTGAGCGAGCGTGAGCGCGGCGAAGACGAAGCGCCTGCGCCCCGGCGAACTGGACGGCCTCGTCCTGTCCTACCTGGCCGAGCACAACGGCGATGGCCCTCTTACCGCCACCGCGATCGGCAAGGGGATCGAGCGTTCGGCCGGTGCCGTCGCCAACTGCCTCGCGCGGCTGGCGAAGGAAAAGAAGGTGCGGCAGGCCAAGAAACGGCCGCGCGCCTTCGTCGTCACGGAGGCGAAGTAGCGATGTGCCGGCGATGCGGTGAACGGACCGGGCGGCGCAAGCTCTTCCCCGAGCAGACGCCGCCCGGGCTCAACTACGCGGTCGTGACCGGCACGTTGCTCGACGACCCAAGAGAGGGCGGCGGTCCAGGCGGCACCCCGGTCCTCGTCATGGAGATCGAGTTCCCGGTCGCCGACCCCGAGCATCCGAGGCTGCTCTGGACCTATGCCACCTATGAGGTCGAGGTGCCCGGCGATGTGGGCGGGCGACACGTCGAAGAGCTGAGGAAGGGCGCTCCGGTGCTGGTCGCGGGACGGCTCAGCGAGCGCTGCTCGCTGGAGGACGGCCGCGCGAGCTGCCGCGGGACGATCGTCGCCAACCTGATCCACCCCGGCCCGCCGCCAGAGCAGCCGGGCGGGCCTCTCGGCGCAAGGTACATGCCGTGACTCGCCGCGCCCCGACCTCGGCGCCGCCGACGCCGGAGATGAAAGTCCGCTTCGGCGAGAACCTGGCTCGCTGCCGGGAGGGCGCCGATGTCTCCCAGGAAGAGCTGAGCTTCCGCGCCTCGATCCATCGCACCGAGGTCAGTCTGCTGGAGCGCGGCGAGCGGATGCCGCGCGTCGACACGGCGCTGCGGATCGCCGGCAGCCTCGGTGTGCCGCTTGGCGATCTCGTCGCCGGGCTGGAGTGGCGGCCCGGCTACGAGATCGTCGTGCCGGGGTCGTGGGAGGTGGTCGGCCGAGACGGCGATGCCGCCGAGGTCACCGGGGAGAACTCTGTGGATCACTACGCCACGGCCGAGATGCCGAACGGCTCGCGATGACCGCCGGCTCGCGCTCGAAGACGCCGTTCCCGTTCAAGGCGCTCGCGAGGTTCGCGGACAACCTCTATCGCGCTCGCGAGCTGTCGGGCCTCGACCAGAAGGAGGCCGCCAAGCGCGCCGCGGTTGCCCGCTCCCGCCTCGACAAGATCGAGAATGGCGAGTACATCCCCACCCTCGACGTCCTGATCCGCCTCGCCGGCACCTACTCGACCTCGGTCGGGGACCTCGTCAGCGGCGTCACCTGGCGCCCCGGCTGGGTCGAGCATTCCGGGCCCGCGGAGTACCTCGTCTCCGAGAACGAGATCGCCTCTCCGTAGGACCGCCGCGGCTCCCGATCCGGCCCGGGGAGAAATGTCGGATTCGTCACACAAGGGGGTTTCAGGGGGGACCACTTTGGCGGCTTCTTGCCCTGTTAGGCATGAGAGCCGTAGAGAGAGCGTGGAATCGAGGGGTCCACTTTCGCCGCTCGTCCCTCTGTAGTTATGTGGGCACCGAATCTAAAGATCGCCGCGAATCGCTGTCCACTTTCGCTGCTGCCTGCTCTGTAGTACGTGGGCCTTTTCCGAAGCACAGGCGATCCGCCCGTCAAGTTCCCGCGGGTTCGCCCAGCGGTGACCGGTGCTACCCGGCGCCCATCCCTGCGCCGGACCTCGCGCTCGTTCCGCGCTTCGTCCTGCGCATCGCTCTGCGCTTCGTCGCGCGGGCGGCCCCGCTCGCCTCAAACGGCGACGGGGCGGCGATCGACGCCCAGCCAACCCGCAGACATCTATCCCGAAACGGAGGAACAAATGAACATGAAGCCGACTAACCCAAAGGACGCCGCGGCGATGGTCACCCTCGCCGCGGTCGTCGCCATCCTCGTGGTCGCAAACGAGGCCGGCCACTGGCTCGCTGCGGCGCAGCGCGCCGTGACCAACCCGGTCGCGATCCTCGCCGCGATCGGCGTCCTCGCAGCGCTGGCGCTGCTCGCCGTCGCCCGATCGCTCGCCATCCGGCGCGCGCTGTCCCGCCGCGTGGCGGTCCAGCTCGTGCCAGCGGGCTCCTTCGACCCCGGCGTCGAGGCCGTCGTCCGCTTCGCCGCCGGACTGGCGCGCTCGCGCCTCTCGATCGGCGGCGCGCTGCTCGCTCCCGCATACGCGGTGCGAGTCCGCCTCGACACCGACGAGAGGGGCTGTCTCCGCTACACGCTCGAGCTGCCGAGGCACGCCCTGTACGCGCTGCACACCACCGCCGGCGCCTACGCCGGCGGCCTCGAGCTGCGCGAGGTCCCACTCGGCCCCGTGCCCCCGGACGACGCGTCCAGCGGCCCGCCGCTCGAGGTCGCTCGCGCCGAGCTGGTGCTGGCGCGGCCGAGCCACGAGCCGCTGCGCGACGCCGGGCTCGACCCCGACCCGCTCACCGGCTTCGCCCGCGCCCTCTCGGGGCTGCGGCCGAAGGCCGCCGAGAGCGCCGTCGTCTGCCTCGACCTGCTGGCGATCACCCCAACGGGCCGCCGCCGGGTGCGGCGCAAGCTGCTGCGCCGCGTGCGCCGCGAACAGCGCTCCGCGCGCGAACGCGCCTCAATGCAAGAAATGCTCGGCGTCTCCGAGAGCGGACCCGTCCTGCCGGCCGATCTGGTCGACCGCCAAGTCGCCCAGAGCGCCCTTCGCAACAAGCTCGGCCGTGCCGAGCCGATGTTCTGTCCACAGGTGCTGATCCAGACGTCCTCGCCCGACCCGGGCACGGCCAAGCTGCGCCTGGAGGGAATCCTCGCCGCCTTCGACGGCTTCGCCGGGGAGAACCACTTCCGCGTCTCGGGCCTCAGCGTCGGCGGCGCGGTCTTCTCCGGCGCCGACGCCCGCTGGCGGCGTCGGAGCTTCGAGCGGCGACTGCGAAGCGGCCTGTTCGCCCCGGCGCGCAAGCGGCTGGTCACGGCGAGCGAGATTGCCGGGCTGCTGAAGCCCCCGACCGTCAAATGCGCGGCGGCCAACGTCGCGCGCACGGACGTGCTGCTGCCCCCGCCGCCGCCGGGGCTGCCGACCTTCGCCGGCCAGCCCGACCTGCTGCCGCTGGGCAAGGTGAACGAGGACGGCCGCGACCGGCTGGTCGGCGCCCCCCTCGCCGACACCTTCTTCGCCTACACCGCCGGGCGCACCCGCTACGGCAAGACCGAGTCGGCGATCGGCCAGTTCCTGCACCTGGCAAGGAGCGGCCACGGCTGCCTCTTCCTCGATCCCCACTCCGACGCCCTGGAAAAGATCAAGCCCTATCTGACCGACAAGGAGCTGGCCGAGCGGGTGGTGGAGATCAACCTCGCCGACACCCAGCGCCAGCCGGGCTGGAACCTGTTCGCGCTGGCCGGCAAGCCCGAGGAGCGCGCGCTCGAGCGAGTCGACGCGCTGGTCGACTCCTTCGCCTCGGCGCTGCGCTGGGACGAGACCAACACCCGCGCGCTCAACCTGATCACCCAGGCGGCGTTTGCGCTCAGCGAGCTGGCGCGAGAGCTACCGCCGAGGCTCGCGCCGACCATATTCCAGGTGCCGACTCTGCTCGGCAACGAGGAGTGGCGGGGCGCCGTCATGCGGTTCGCCTCCCAGCCGACCCGCGCCTTCTTCGCCGAGCGCTTCCCGCGCCTGGCGAGCGACGCGATCACGCCGGTCACCAACATGATCGACCGCCTACGGGTCTCGCCGGAGGTGGCGGCCCTGCTCGGCTCGCCGACCTCCAGCTACGACGTGCGCGCCGCGATGGATGAGGGGAAGATCGTCCTCGCCTGCCCGGGGCAGGGGTCGGTGCGCGACCGCCTGGTCGCCAACTTCCTCGTCTACGACCTGCTGCACGCGGCGCGAAGCCGGGCCACGATGCCTCCCGAGGAGCGCCGGCCCTTCTACGTCTTCCTCGACGAGGTGCAGACCTACGACGGCGCCTCCTCGGGGAACCTGGCGGCGCTGCTGGAGCAGAGCGCCAAGTACGGCGTGCGGGCGCTGCTCTTCAACCAAAGCCCCGACCGGCTCACCGCCAGGACGCTGAGCGCAATCACCGCCAATCGCTCCCACCTGCTGACGACCGCGCTCGGCACCAAGTCGGCCGGCCTGCTGGCGCGCGAATGGCCGGGACAGGTCGAGCCGCAGACGATCGCCGCCCTACCGCGCTACTCGTTCTGTGCCTCGGTGACGCTGAACTACCGGGTCAGCTCGCCCTTCCTGCTGCGCGGCGTGCCGGTAGAGGAGCTCTTCCCCGAAAAAGCAGACACCGGGCGCCTGGCGGAGCTCGACGTGATCGTCGACGCCACGAACGGCCGCCGCCCCTGCGCCCAAACGGTGGCCGACCTGAAGAAGCACGACCAGGAGATCCTCCGCCACCTGCGGGAGAAGTCCGGTCGCAGGCGGACCCGGCGAAGCGCGGGGAACGGGCGTGGATCACACACCCTCGGCAAGCGGAGCGAGAAGGAGCAAGGCCAGCGTTGAGCGGCCCTGCGAAGACCCGCAAGCCGCCGCCGCGCCTCGGCGCGGCGGCGGTCGGGATGCTGGAAGGCCTCGACCGCCACCGCCTGCTCTCCACCGCCCAGCTGCACGCCCTTTACACGCCGCGAAGCTCGCTGCGCTGGACGCAGCTTCTGCTTGACCGGCTGCGGGAGTCCGGCCTGGCGGACGCAGCGCGAACGCCGGGTGGGCTCGGCCTCTGGCACCTGACCCCCCGCGGCGTGTCGACGATCGAGCCGATCGTGGGCGGCGACGGGGGACGCCGCAAAGCGATTTCCCCCGAGCAGGCCGCGGGGCCGCTGCAGTCGCACACGCTGGCGGTGAACGAGGTCGGACTGGCCTTCGTGCGGGCGGCGCGGGACCGAGGCGACGAGTGCGGGCCGCTCGCCTGGCGTCACGAGGTCGTCCATTCGCTCGGCCGCCCGCCCGGCCAGCGGCGCGCGGAGCTGCTGATCGCCGACGCGCTGCTGACCTATTGCCGGAACGAGCCGGACGGGGACGTGAGCTTCCACTACCGCTTCGTCGAGCTGGACCGGGCGACGATGGGCGCCGAGCGCCTCGCTGACCAGCTCGCCCGCTACGCGCGCCTCTACCACCGGACGGTCCCGGCGACGGACCCACTCGAGGAGCCCGAGCCCGCCTGGGCGAAGCTCTACCCCGTCTTCCCGGCGGTGATCGTCGTCATTGCCGGGCTGCCGCCCGAGCGGGCCGAGCGGCGGCGGGACGTCGCGCTGGAGCTGCTGGCCGAGGACGCCGACCTGGCGAGCGCGACCGAAGTGTCGCTCTCGATCTGCTCGCTCGACGACCTCGTCTCGCGCAGCCCCTTCGTCCCGATCTTCCGCGAGCTGCGCCGGCCGCAGACACCGGTCGACTGGCTGGGGCAGGCGGCAGAATGAAGCTCGACCGCGACGACATCGAGGCAATCGCCGGCCGCGTCGCCGAGCTGATCGCGGACTCTGCGGGGCGGGCGCCGCAAGCCATGCGCTACGTCGACGCCGCCACAGTGGCCCGCGTGCTCGGCGTCGAACGCGACTGGGTCTACGACCACGCGAGCGAGCTGGGCGCCGTCCGGCTGGGCGGCCCGAACGGGCGGCTGCGCTTCGACCTGGAGGAGATTCCGCGACGACTGGAGAGGGGGGCCGCGCGGAGCTAATGTCGTCGAGCCAGCAGACAGGAGGCCTCGGCGATGGACGCCAGCATCAATCCAGATCGCATTCAGGGAGGCGAGCGGTAGCGATGGCTCGCCCGGCCAAAGGCAGCCTTCTCACCCGCAAGCTCGTCGATGGCACGCTCACCTTCCGGCTGCGCTTCCGTGCCCGCGGCCGCCGCGCGGATGTCTACCTGCACGAGCGCCGCGACTGCGATTGCGGCTGTGGCGGGGGCTGGAACGAGCGCACCGCCCGCGTCGAGCTGGAGAACCTCGTCACGCGAGCGAGGGCGGGGGTCTGGGAGCCGGCCGAGCCGCCGCACCGCGGCAGGGTCGCTGAGGAGCCCGCGGCAGTGCCTACCTTCGAGGCCTACGCGAGGGACTGGTTCGATGCCAAGCGCGACGGGGTCCTCGGCGACAAGCCGCTCTCGGAAAGCACCTGCAAGGACTACAGCTGGCGCCTGCGCCTTTACCTCCTGCCGTTCTTCGGGAAGTACCGGCTCGACCAAATCGACCGCAGGCTCTGCCTTGCCTTCAAGGCGAAGCTGCTGCGCGACGCCAAGGAGCTGCGCGAGGTGATCGCCTCGGGCGCCGTGCTGCGCGACCGGCAGGGCCGACCCCGGCGGCCGCTCGGACCGCCCTCGATGAAGAAGGTGCTGACCGCCCTGGCGACGATCCTCGACGAGGCGATGGAGGACGGGCACATCGACCACAACCCCGCCCGCGGGCGCCGCATGCGCGTCCGCGTGCCGAAGCCGAAGCGGACCTTCTTGGAGATCGACGAGCTGGCCAGTGTCGAGGACGCGGCGGGATCGCAGGAGGCGCCGCTCCTACGCCGGCTGGACCCGGGCGTCGATCGGAAGCCGGACTCGACCCGCGCCAAGGTCGCCGAGCTGCTTGCCGCCGGCACGCCGCCGAGCCGGATCGCCGCCCAGCTCGGCATCGCCAAGTCGACGGTCAGCCACCACCTGGAGCGCCTCGGCGTGCGGCCGAGCCCCTACATGGGCCGGCGCGCGATCCTCACCACCCTGGGCCGATCGGGCGTGCGGATTGGCGAGCTGTGCGACATCCGGATCGGGCACCTGCGCCTGCACGATCCCGGCGGCGCCCGCCTCCAGAATCCCCGACGCGAAGACCGAGGCCGGCGTGCGCGAGGTTCAGGTCAGTCCCGACCTCGTCGAGCAGCTCGTCATGCACCTCGACCGCCTGCGTCGGGCGGAGCGCCCCGCCGGGCCGGACGCCTGGGCCTTCCCCAACAGCCGTGGCGGCCAGCTATCGCGCCAGCGCGCCGCCAAAATCGTCGGCGAAGCGGCGGCGCTCGCCAGCGAGCGAATGGCCGGACGAGGCCTGCCTCCCCTGCCCCACGTCACGCCCCACACCCTCCGTCGCACCTACATCTCGATCGCCCTGCTCGCCAACAACTTCGACGTCCTCTGGGTGATGAGCCAGGTCGGACACGCCGACTCGAAGATGACCCTTGACGTCTACGCCCAGCTACAGCAACGAGTCAAACGCTCCCACGGCACCGCCTTCGACCGCCTTGTGCGGCAAGCACGCGAAGAGCTACGAGCCGATCACCAACTCGACACTGACGGGCATTCGACGCGCGCCTGACTTGCGCTCGATCAACCTCGGGCATGTTCGTTCCTAGCTCGTGCCAAGAGCCGACATCCCATGCATGTCTCACTGTGAGACATCGTACTCGTCGCGAAGGATTGGGTAAAGCCCTTTCATTAGGTCGCCCCGTTGTACCAAGCGATCCACGCTCTCCCACATGAACGCCGTACTCTCCGAGAGATTGAGCTCAATATGAAGATTCGAGCCAATGACTTGTACCTTGAATACCTCAAAAGTCACATCTTTGTCATCCCAGTGCCAGGTGTACTTACGCAACGGCTCCAGATTTTTCGGAGAAACTAGATGCCGAATCTCCTCGAAGACCTCGCGAGCGGCTGCCGCCATTGGCCTCTCACCCGGCTCGAGGCTCCCGCCAGGTAGGCCCCATTTTCCCCCTTCGTGACTCTTGGGATGGCGGCACAGAACTAGCACGCGCCCGCGCTCGTCCTCAAACATGACGCCAACTGCGTGCACCCGATTCCGCATGGGAATTACCCGCCTTGGTCTGTCTGCCGCAGGCGCCCTGGAAAACAATCCGCGTCCTCATATCGGGCGAGCTCGGCTGCCTCTTTACCCTCGGCTCCTAGCCGCTCAAGAAGTTGGTTGGCTTGGTAGCGAAGACCATACTGCTGGCATAGGAGCAGGGCTGCGGTAGCGCAAGCGAGCGTCTCTGCCTTCGATCCCTCCCGATCATGAAGCGTTGCCAACCCCTTAAGTACCATGACACGAAGCAAGGGTCGGTTCGCCTCGGGAGTCTGAAGCGCTTTGGTGAGTTGGCCAAGCGCCTCCTCCGTTTCTTCGCGGACAGCCCTATGCTCGGCTAGCTTGATTGCTGCGAAGCCGCCAGCGTAGTCTGATGCGTCCTCAACGAGCACTCGATCAGCGATCTCTCTGCCGCGGTCAGAGTCGCCATCAAGATGGTGGGCGCTGCTCTCGTGAACAGCGATGGTCCGCAGCTCCCCTACGACATCGTCTCGGGGCTCAAGGCCCGATAGCGCCGTCCGCGCTGATGCGTATCTGTCTAGGGCATCTTCGTACTGCCCTTCGGCGTGGAGAAGCAACCCTGAGTGATGCTCGACGCGAGCGGCCATGAACAGGGACTCATGGTCGCTCATGTCGTCGCGGACCAAGTCGAATTGCTTACGCAGTCTCACTGCCTCAGCACTCACTCCATGTGGGTCATGCAACGCCAGAGAAGCAAGCATGGCGTCGAGCAGTTCGAGGCAGATCTTCCGAAAACGCTCACCTCGCAATCGCCGCAGCCTCGACACGAGATTCGCAGCAGATGCATATGCCTTTGCGTCGAGCCCTTCAAAAAGACACTGTGCTAGTAGGGTCGCTCGAAGCTCGTACAGAGAGATTGCATTACCTGGAAGCTCCGGCCTCTCTCCTGATGCATCGCGATATCGCCTGAGCAGACTCGGGGGAAGGATTGCGAGATCGGCCAACGCGTGATGATTGGCGCAGAGAAGCACGAGGTTATCTGGCTCGTTTGAGCCGCCATCAGCAACAGGACGAATGTGATGAACGTGCAGTGGATATTCCTCCACACAAAGAGCACAACGCCCGCTCTGGCGAGCATGCACCACATTTCGCACGTTCTGCGTGATGGGCGACCGATGCGTCATACCTATTCTTTCTCCTCACCACAGAACACCATGAATGCAGGAACCGTAGAGAACAGCTGCTTCAATCCTCCCTGCTCGGGCGCAGAGTCAATGGGTCGCGGCTCAAGTAGTCCGCTGATTGTCATTCCCGCTGAGTCCAACGCGGCGGCGTACTCAGAAATCGAGCGGTGGTACAGGAAAGTCGCTGGGTGGGCTCCAGACCAGCTAACTTGCTGCACGCCGCCACCAAAGTAGCGAGCGAGATTATCTAGCGTAGGATGCTCACACTTGGTGTTCCAGCTACGTTCGGTCGTAGTGTGGAGCGCATCGACCAGACCGAACACCGGATGGGGAATAGTGATGAGGAGATACCCGCCAGGAGTCAAGAGCTTCACCATGGATTGGAGCGTTGAATCCAAGTCGGCAACCGCACTTAGAACAAGGTTGCCGATCACGCCGTCATAGCTCGAAGACCGAATCGCGCTCAATTGCGTATAGACGTTCCCGGAGCCATCCTGGCGCAACATACCTGGCACTGGGTCATACTGATCAACCTGGAAGCCATGCCAACGCAGATAAGCACTGAGATGACCCCTACCGCATCCGAAATCCAGGAGAGTCGCAGGCTGGCGACATCGAAGAATGTCGGTTATTGTCGGAAAGAGAATCGAACTATGGAACCACATCTGCTGGGCGGTGTAATCCCAACCGGTGGCTGCCAAGTCCTCCCATCTTTTGAGGTCTTCCTCGGTGGCATCCGACGAACCCTCCAAGTTTGATCCCCCATTCTTGGGCAAGGGCCTGAGCGTAGCGCCTTCGTTCTAGTCCTGCATCTCCCTGAAGCGATCCACCGTCGATTCGCTCGGCCGTGTCACGCTCAGGTGCCAAGCTCCACAAAGAATCGCTGAACAACGTTGACGGCATCAGCCCGTAGGCCCATCTCTCTAGCCACGTGCAAGCCTGTTTTGCATATCCGGCCGGACCCCGCTGTCCGCGGTCCCGACGGGTCGCAGGTAAAGAGATCTTCGTCCGCCAGTCGACCCGAAACCGGCGGTACAGGTGGATCGCTCGATGGATTTTGGACTCTATATTGGACTCCAGACCCCGAAATCGCCGAATCGCCAGCTCCGCGATCACCGCCGAAAACCGCCGACGTGCAGGGAAAGCTGAATGGCGAGGGTGGGAATCGAACCCACGACACCACGATTTTCAGTCGTGTGCTCTACCAACTGAGCTACCTCGCCTCGGCTCCAATCGTATCGGCGGAGGCTTGGGGGGCGTTGGCCAGGGCCGCGGTGGCTGGGAAGCGGGCTGCGAGGGGGAGGCCGGCGAGGACGACAGCTGCCATGACCACGACGGCGGCCGTCGGGTCGTCGACGAGGGCCTGGACAACGAGGGCGACGACCAGGCCGCCGAGGTTGCCGGCCAGCCAGACGATCGCGCCGGCGGTGCCGGCCGCGCGGCCGGCGAGGCGCTCGGCGAGGGCGACGATCACGGGCAGTGCGGGGAGCAGGACGAAGCCCATCGCGGCGAGCACGGCGGCGCGGACGCCGAGCGGCGTGAAGGCCGCAAGGGCGAGGCAGCCGGCGGCGCTGACCAGGATCGCGGCGCGCATGAAGGCCGGCTCGGCGCCGCGGCGGGCGAGGACGGGCGGCAGGACGGCGCTGCCGATCATCCCGGCGACGAGCATCCCGACTAGCAGCGCCCCCGCCGCCTGTTCGGAGACGCCCGAGGGGTGCAGCAGGGTCTGCAGCCAGGTGGTCAGGGCGACGAAGACGCCGAAGCCGACGAAGACCAGGCCGCACATCGCGCGCATCTGCGGCAGCGCCCAGAGCGCTCGCACGGCGCCGCCCTCGATCGCCGCGTGCTCGGCGTCGTCGCCCGCCGGTCCCGGCCGGCGCAGGGTCAAGGCGAGCGCCAGGGCGGCCGGGACCCCGAGCGCCGCTCGACCGGCAGGTACTCCCCCGCGAGCTTGCCCATCGCGCTGAGCACGACCGGCTGGGCGACGGCGATCATCAGCTGGCCGGCCATCGCCCAGGCGAACGCCTGCCCGCCGAGGCGAACCAGCCCGCCGGCCGCCATCAGCGCGCCAGCCCCGGCAAGCGCCGGGCGGAAGCAGCTGCGTGCCGGCGCAGACCGCGGCGTAAGCGATCACCACCGGCCAGCCGCGCTGCTCCCCGTCTGTCACGCTCGCACAGTATGCGGACCGCGCTGGTGCTGGTGGCGTTGCTCGGGCTCGGCGCGGCCCTGGTCTCCGGCGGCTCGCGCGCCGATTCCATGCGGCAGCGGTACCTGCTCGACCGCAACGAGCTGCGCACGGTGGATCGCTACGGGACCGTGCGGGACGTCAGCGTGCGCTCGCTCGGCGACGCCCGGGCGGTCGGCGCCGCGCCGCGCTGGCTGGAGCGGGCGCGCTCGCTCGGCGCCGGCGCGCCAGCCTGGGCGCAGCGGATGTACCGGCGCTCGCTGCTCGTCCTGCGCGGCCTGACGAGGCCCGACGGCGCGGTCCTCGCGGGAGCGCGCCCGGGCTGGGACTACGTTTGGCCGCGCGACGCCTCGACCGCTGCGCTCGCCTTCGCCGCGGCCGGCTACCGCGGCGAGGCGAGGCGGGTCGCTCGCTTCCTGCTCGGGCTCGACCTGGGCGCGGCGGCGCGCTTCCACGCCGACGGGACGCCGGTCGAGGGGCGGGTGGCGCAGGGGGACGCGGCGGGGTGGGTGGCAGTCGCGGCGCGCGGCGCCGGGCTGCGGGCCAGGCCGGCGCCCTTTGCCTGGGAAGGACGCGCCGACTACCAGGAGGGCGCGGCGGGGGACTACCTAGGGGACGCGCTGGCGGCCGCGGCCGCCGAGCCGAAGGGCACATCGGCAGGCGAACTCTCGGCTCGGCGACTGCGGGCTGACGCGATCCGGCGGAACTTCGAAGCCGCGGGAGAGCTCGTGAGGGAGGCAGGCGATCCCTCGTCGGGAATCGACTCCGCCGCTGCCTGGGCCGTGCGGCCGTTCACCCAGCCCGGACTCCGCCCCGCCGCTCGTCGCACGCTGCTGCGGCTGACCGCGGAAAGCGGGCGCTACGGCATCGTCCCGTCCCAGAACTGGAGCGGAGGAAACGACCCCTGGACAGCCCCGACCGCGTGGGCAGCCTGGAGCCTCGCGGCGCTGGCGCAACGGGACCGGCGACGCGGCGCGACGCGGCTCGCCCACCGCGAGCGCCGTGCCGCGCTTCATCTGACGGCCGAGCTGCGTCGCGACGCCACCCCCACCGGCCTCCTCCCCGAGCGCGTCGACGCCCGCACCGGCGTCCCGACCTCAACCACCCCCCTCGCCTGGTCGCACGCCTTCGCGATCCTCGCCCTGCGCGAACTGTGGCCGGAGCCCGGACCCAGCCGAACGGCGGGCGGTTCTGACCCCGCTCAGGCCGGACGGCGCCAGCGGGCCAGCCAGTAGCGCTGGTGGAGGCGACGGGCGCCGGGGGCGCCCTCGACGCGGAAGGCCTCGGCGCTCTCCGGTTGCAGGGCGAGGAGCTCGTCGATCAGCCGGGCGGCCGCCGGCCCACCCGAGCCGCGCTCCAGCCACTCCTCGTAGTCGATCTCGATCGGGACGAGGCGCTCGCTCTCGAGCGCCAAGCCCGCCGCCTCCCCCATCGCCCGCAGGCGCCCGGGGGTGACGCAGGCCCAGTGCGAGGGGTCGCGCAGGCGCTCGATCTCCTCGCGCCAGGCCACGGCTTCGCCATCCATGTCCGCGGCGATGTCACCGATCACGACGCAACCTCCCGGCCGCACCAGCCGCGCCATCTCGGCGACAACCCTCGCGGGGCCAGGGATGTGGTGCAGGCTGAGCCGGGTGATCGCCCCGTCGAAGGAGGCCTCCGGGAGCTCGGTCGCCGTCGCGTCGGCGACCGAGAACTCGACGTTGGCGACGCCCTCCTCCTCGGCGCGTCGCTTCGCCTCCTCGACCATCGCCGGGGTCAGGTCGAGGCCGAGCACGGAGCCGACCCGGCCGGCGACGGCCCGCGTCACCAGGCCCGGGCCGCAGGCGAGGTCGACCCACGCGCCGGCGGCGTCCTCCGGCACGATCTCGACCAGCGCGCCGAGCGTCTCGGCCGAGGTCATCACCGCAGCCCTCCCGAAGGACGAGGACTGGTGGGTGAACTCGGCGCGGATCGCGTCGCCGTGGTCGGCCATCTAGATCAGCTCCAGAGCCAACTCGACCGCCTCGCGAGCCGATTCGGCGGGCACGAAGCCCGGAGCGTCCTCCATCTTCTCGCGACCGCTGAGGGACCAGCTGCACAGGGCGATCACCGGGCGGTCGATCGCGCGGGCGAAGCCGATCTCCGAGAGCGTCCCCCACTCGCCGCCGATCGCGATCACGGCCTCGCCGGAGGCGACGACGGCGAGGTTGCGCGCGTGCCCGATGCCGGCGGCGACGACGTGGGTGCAGAACATGTTCGCTTCGCCGGAATCGTGCCCCGGCACGATCCCGATCGCGGTCCCACCGGCCTCGGTCGCTCCCCTGCAGGCCGCCTCCATCACGCCGCCCAGGCCACCGCAGACCACGGTCACACCTTCGCGGGCGAGCAGTCGTCCGACCTCCTCGGCCAGCCGCCCCGCCTCCGACCCAAGCTCAGCGCCGCCGGCGCCGATGACGGCGACCTGACGCGCCCGCTCGGACGGGAGGGGGTGGGGTTCGACGGAACCTCCCCGCTGTTCGTGACGGCGAACCCCGCCCCCTCCCGTCACTGGGCTCCCTTCATCGTCCGCATCAGCTCCAGCGCGCCGGCCTTGTGCAGCGGTTCGTTGAGGTTGCCGCACTTGGGGCTCTGCACGCAGGAGGGGCAGCCGAACTCGCAGGGGCACTCGGCGATCAGCCGCTCGGCGTCGCCCAGCAGGCGCTCGAACTGCTCGTAGCCGCGCAAAGTGATCCCCACCCCGCCGGGATGACCGTCGTAAATGAAGATCGTCGAGCGGCCGGTCTGGAAGTGGACGTTGGTCGATAGGCCGCCGATGTCCCAGCGGTCGCACATCGCGATCAGCGGCAACACCGCGATCTGGCCGTGCTCGGTGGCGTGCAGGGCGCCGAGCAGGACGTCGGGCGGCAGCGCCCCGCTGAGCCGTTCGGGCAGCACGTACCAGAGCGCCTGGGTGGCGAACTGCTGCTCGGGCAGCTCCAGCGCGACGATGTCGAACGGCTCCTGGTCGGAGATCGAGACCCGCTGGTAGGCGATCACCTGCTCGGTGACCGAGACCTCGCCGAAGTGCAGCTCCACCCCCGAGGTGGTGCGCTGCTCGCGCAGCCGCTCGATGTGGATCTCGGTCTCCTTCTTCGGCCGCGTGTACCAGTCGCCATCGAACGAGGAGACGACCGCCCGCCGCCCCTCGACGTCGAGCTGCTCGACCTCGTAAGAGCGGCCGAGGTGGAGGTAGATCGCGCCGGGGTGGATCGTGGTGAAGGCGCGCTCGGCCTCGACCAGGCCGAGCATCTCGCCCGACTCGCGCTCGATCACCGCCACCGAGTCGGCGGACGCCGAGCGCAGCGGGATCTTCGATGCGACGAACTCGCTCGAACGCGGCATCATCCGGCCGCCGGCCCGCCGCAGCTGCCCGGCCTGCACCAGCCGCTCCGCCCGCTCGCGCCACTCCGGCCCGAGAACGTCCCCGTCGTCCTCGCCGAGCGGCAACTCGTAAGCCGCCGCGACCATGTGCCGCGCGGCGATCTGCTCGCTGGCGTGGTCGAGGATCGCCGCCTCCACCGGCCGCCCGATGAACTCGTCCGGGTGGCGGCAGAAGAACTGGTCGAGCGCGTCCTGGCCGGCGACGTAGACCGCCAGCCCGCGCCGCCGCCGCCCCGCCCGCCCCCACATCTGGCGCAGGCTGGCTACCGTGCCCGGGAAGGTGACGCAGATCGCCGCGTCGAGCTCGCCGACGTCGATCCCCAGCTCCAGCGCGTCGGTGGCGACCACGGCGAGCAGCTCGCCGGAGGAGAGCCGCGCCTCGATCTCGCGCCGCTGCTGCGGCGTGTAGCCGCCGCGGTAGGGGGCGATCCGCGCCGCGAGATCGGGCTTGCCGCGCGCCTGCAGCGATTCGCGGGCGAAGCGCTGAATCAGCTCGATCCCGCGGCGGCTCTTGAGGAAGCAGATCGTGCGCACTCCCTGGGAGACCAGCTCGGCGAGCAGGTCGGCGGCCTCGCCGAGGGCCGAGCGTCGCGTTCCGGTCGCCTTGTCGATCAGCGGCGGGTTCCAGATCGCGATCTCGCGCCCGGCGCGCGGGGCGCCGTCGTCGTCGATCAGCTCGAAGGGCGTTCCAACCAGCTCCTCGGCCAGCCCGACCGGGTTGGCGATCGTCGCCGAGGCGAGCAGGAAGCGCGGCTCCGAACCGTAGGCGCGCGCCAGCCGCCGCAGCCTGCGCAGCACGTTGGCGACGTGCGAACCGAAGACGCCGCGGTAGGTGTGCGCCTCGTCGACCACCACCCAGCCGAGGTTGGCGAGGAAGTCGCCCCAACTCTTGTGGTTGGGCAGGACGCCGACGTGCAGCATGTCGGGATTGGTGAGGACGAGGTTGCTGCGGCGGCGGATCGCCGGGCGCTCCTCGCGCGGCGTGTCGCCGTCGTAGATCGCCTCGCGCAGGTTCGGCGGACGCAGGGCGGCGAGGCCGCGTGCCTGGTCCTGGGCGAGCGCCTTGGTCGGGTAGAGGTAGAGCGCCCGGCGCTTGGCGTCGCGCGCGATCCCGTCGAGCACCGGCAGGTTGAAGGCGAGGCTCTTGCCCGAGGCCGTGCCGCTGGTGATCGCCAGGTTGGAGCTCGCAGCCGCCTTGAGCGCCTCGCGCTGGTGCGAGTAAAGCCGCTCCACCCCGCGCCGCTTCAGCGCTTCGACCAGGCCCGGATCGAGCGAGCGCGGCAACGCCACCGTCTTCGCCTCCCGCGCCTCCTCACCAGCCTCGGCGACGATCCGCCCATCCCGCCGCGCCGGATCGAGCGCAATCGACCAGGGCGTCTGGAGCAGGCTCTTGGCCATCAGGCCGACCCCGGGGGCCGACGGGCCGATATGTCAAGTATGTCTTGACATATCGGCCCGTCGGCGGCTCGGATCGCGGCGGCGACTCGCGTGGCTTGGAGGGAGGTCGCGTCGTGGATGCGGAGGACGTCGGCGCCGCCGCGTACCGCCAGGGCAACCGCCGCAACCGTGCCCCACTCGCGGTCCCTCGCCGGCCGGCGCTCCTCCCACGAGCCGGCGAGCACGGCGCCGATGAAGTCCTTGCGCGAGAGCGAGACGTAGAGCGGGCGACCGAGCGCCGCGAGCTCGGGCAGACGGCGCAGGACCTCCAGGTCCTGCTCGGTGCTCAGGTCGAAGTCGAGTCCGGGGTCGATCGCGATCTGCTCCTCGGACACCCCAAGGGCCCGGGCCCGCTCGATTCGCCCCCCGAACCACTCGACCATGTGTTGAACCACGTCGCCGTACTCGGGCGCCGGCCGGTCGACCCTCGGCGGCCCCTCGATGTGCATCAGCACGTAGCCGCACCCCGCTTCCGCGACCAGCTCGAACATCTCGTCGCTGCCGCCGGAGATGTCGTTGACCGCCACCGCGCCAGCCTCCAGGCCCGCCCGCGCCACCTCGACCGAGAAGGTGTCGACGGTCACCGGCACCCCGGTCCGCGCCAGCCCAGCGACCGCCGGCACCAGCGCCGCCGCCTCGATCTCGGCCGGAACCGGCGGCCCGACTTTCGCCGCCACCGCGCCGACGTCGAGCATCTCGAACCCGGCCTCGACCAACGCCAGCCCGTCAGCCACCGCCCGCTCCGGCGTGCCGCTGCGCGCCCCCTCGAACATCGAGTCGGCGGTCACGTTGACGATCCCGGCACCGAGCGGCTGGGCCAGGTCGAGCGTGCTGCCGGCGAGGCGCCAGATCATCCGGCTACGGTAACGGCCCCACCGATGCCCCTGCGCTGCGTCTACACCGACCTCGACGGCACCCTGCTCGGCCACGGCTCCTCGCTCTTCCGCGACGCCGAGGGGGGCTTCTCGCTGGCCCAAGCGCGCGGCCTGGAGGCCTGCCACCGGGCCGGGGTCGAGGTCGTGATCATGTCTGGCCGGCGCGAGCCCCAGGTCCACGAGGCCGCCCGCCTGATGGGCCAGACCTCCTACATCTACGAGGCCGGCTGCGCCTTCGCGATCGAGGGCGAGACGACGCTGCTGACCGGCGATCTGGTCCCCGACGAGGACGGCACGGTCTACGAGAAGATCGAGGCGCGCGGCATCCCCAAGCTGCTCTTCGCCCACTTCGACGGGCGGCTCGAGTACCACGCCCCCTGGCACTCCGGCCGGGTCCTCTCCCACCTCTTCCGCGGCAAGGTCGACGTCGAGGAGGCCAACCGGGTGCTGGAGGCCGAGGGCCACGACGACCTGCGCCTGCTCGACAACGGCGCGATCGGCCGCGAGATGCCCGCCGTCGACGGCCCCACCCACGCCTACCACCTGGTCCCCAAGCTGGTCAGCAAGGCGGGCGCCGTCGCCGCCCACGCCCGCGCCCGCGGCTACGACCCGGCCGAGTGCATCGCCGTCGGCGACTCGGTCGAGGACCTCGAGGTCGCCGCCGCTGTCGGCCGCTTCTTCGTCGTCGCCAACGGCCCCGAGCGCGACCCCGGCCTGCGCGCCGGCCTCCCCGCCTGGGACAACGCCACGGTCACCGAGAGCGCGATGGGCGACGGCTTCTACGAGGCCGTCGTCTCCACCCTGATGGAGCGACGTTGAGCTACCGGTAGCCCTCGAGGGCGTAGGCGTTGAGGAACTGCCGGCGCCAGAAGTAGGCGCGCTCGACCTCGCTCAGCCGCGCCGCCTCGCAGGACTGCTCCCACTCCGCCTCGATCGCACCGACCTGGTGGTCGACGATCTCGCGCGCCTCCGACTCGCTGAGCAGGTAAGTGCTCGCCGCCTCGACGCATGCCCTCACCTGGCTCATTCGGTTGCCACCCGGGGCGATCGCCATCGCCTGCGAGGCCTCGCCACCGCTACGCGGAGACGGGCAGATGTCGTAGGCGGGGGTCAGGGTCAGCATCTCGCCGTCCCAGAAGGCGGAGTGGTTGCGCGCGTGATCGTCGGTGTTGCCGGTGAGGATGTTGAAGACGATGCGGGCGAAGAGCTCGCGCAGGGTCGCCGCCGGGGCGTTGAAGCGCTCGCGAATCAGCTGGGCCAGATCGGCGTAGCTCGCGTAGCGCCCGCCGAGGAAGTCGTCGAGCTCGAGCATGGTCAGGGCCGAGACCACCGCCAGCCTGCGCTCGCCACCGTCGTCGGCGCGGACCCGGTCGAAGCGCTCGACCAGGAGGACGTCTTTGCCGAGCGCGCTGGTCAGCTCGACGCCCGCGACGTCGAGGCCGATCCGCCGCGCCAGCTCCATCGCCAGGAACTCGCCCTTGACGACGGCGTAGGTGTCGGTCGTCGAGGAGAACTTGGCGATCAGCTTGCGCTCGCCGTCGGCGAGCAGCGCCTTGGGACGGGCGCCGCCGATCGAGCTGCCGTGCATCAGGGCGCGATCCAAGCCCGGCGAGAGCCGGCGGCCCTCGTCGACCATGTCCGCCGCTTCCTGCAGCTCCTCGAGCGAAGCGCCGCCGTCATCGCGATTGACGTAGGTCTCCGACGAGGCCTGGAAATCGAACGCCCCGATCCGGTCGGAGCCCGACTCGAGCATGTAGGTGAGCGGATCGAGCACGGCCGGATCGGCCAACTCGGCCCGATCGCCGAGCAGGTGGTGCATCACCACTCGCCGTCCCCAGGCGTCCGGCATCGCGTCGTCCAGGCAGCCGGCCATCGTCATCCCGTCGGGCGGGTGGATCAAGCCTGCTTGCAGCGGCAGCTCCGGCAGGTAGAGCGGGACCGCATCCTCGCGTGCGAGGTAGCTGCGCCCGTAGTTGAAGTCGACCAGGTCCCCGGCGACCGAGACCCGGCCGGCAACCACTGGCTGCGTCGCGCCCGGCAGCCAGACCCAGAGGTAGGCCTCGCTCGGCGAGCGCCGCGCCTCAGAACTCATCCTTCAACTCCTCCCCCCGGCGACGCACGCTCTCGGGCAGCAGTGCGCCGCGGGCGCGGGCCCGATCGAGGTCGAGGGTCAGGCGCGAGCGCTCGGCATGGAAGAGCGGCACGCCGGTGAGGGCGGCGAGCTCGAAGGCGGTGCCCAGCGCGACGGTGGCGTCTCCCCGCTCGACCTTGATCAGGGTGCGGGAGGAGATACCGGCCCGCTCGGCCAGCTCGCGCTGCGACCAGCGACGCTCGCGACGAGCGATCCGAATCTGCTCGCCGAGCAGCTGAGCCGCCTCCTGGGCGTAAGGAGAGAGAACGTGCGAGCTGGCCATGATGGTGCATCATAGTGCATGTAAAAGCTAACAAGTGCATTTTCCTGCACTTTGGAAGCCAAAGGTGCTCCGGTAGTATCGGAACTCCGCCACTCGACCCTCGAAGGAGCGCCCTTGTCGCCGGAGACCGCGACCGTTGCCGAGCAGGAGTACCTGGAGATCATGTTCTGGCTGGAGGAGGCCGGGCTGCCGATGACCGGGGCGAACATCGCCCGCGCGATGCAGCTCTCGCCGCCGACCGTGCACGAGATGATCGGCCGCCTGATCGACGACGGCTACGTCGAGCGCAAGCCGGACAAGTCGCTCGAATTCACCCCGTCCGGCCGCGAGCATGCCAGCCACATCGTCCGCCGCCACCGGATGATCGAGCGCTTCCTTACCGACGTGCTCGGCATCCCCTGGGACGAGGTGCACGAGGAGGCGGAGCGGATCGAGCATGCGATGTCGCCAGTGCTCGAGGAGCGCATGCGGGCGGCGATCGGCGACGCGACCACCTGCCCACACGGCCACCCGATCGTCGAGGGCATTCGCGAGCCGGGCGCGCTGCTCGCCGACGTCGAGCCCGGCGCCGGCGTCCACGTGCTGCGCTTCGAGAACGAGGCCGAGGAGCTGCTCCACTACCTCAAGGACGCCGGCCTCTACCCGGGCCTCGAGGGCACGGTCGAGAGCTCCGGCGAGGAGGGCGTGACGATCGTCTCCGCCGAGGGCAGCCACCGCGTCTCGCGCAGCGTCGCCGAAACCGTCTCGGTCCGCGCCGACCCGGCGCCGCCCCCCCGCGCGACGATCCCGGACCAGCTCGTCCTCTCCTCCAGCGGCGACCGCTACGGCCGCTGAGTAGGTCGCTCAGGCGGGCGAGCCCGCGCGGACGCGCTCCAGCGCCCGGGCGATCCGTGCCACGCCCTCGGAGATCCGCTCCGGCGGCACGCTGGCGAAGGAGAGGCGCAGGCTGTTGTCGCCACCCTCGATCATGAAGTCGGGGCCGGCGACGAAGGCGACGCCCTCGCCCTTGGCCTCGGCGAGCAGGACCGTCGTGTCGGTGCCCTCGGCGAGGTCGAGCCAGAGGAAGTAGCCGCCGCCGGGGACGACGAATTCGGCCTCGGGAATCTGCTCGCGCAGCGCCCCGACCAGGGCGTCGCGGCGGTCGCGCAGCGCCCCCTTGACGAACTCGATGTTGCGGTCGAGCCCGCCCGATTCGCAGAGCTCGAGCACCACGGCCTCGGCCAGCATGTTTGGCGAGATGTAGGTCTCGTTGGCGCGCTTGGCCAGCTTCGCGATCTCCGCCTCCGGCCCGGCCAGGTAGCCGACCCGCACCCCGGGGCTGACGGTCTTGGAGAAGGAGGAGGCGTGGACCACCCGTTCGGCCTCGTCGATCGAGAGCATCGTCTGCAGCGCCTCGCCCTCGAAGGGCAGCTCCCGGTAAGGGTCGTCCTCGAAGATCCAGAAGCCGTGCTCGGTGGCCAGCTCGACCAGCCGCACCCGCTTCTCGGCCGAGAGCGTGCAGCCCGCCGGATTGTGGAAGTTGGGGATCACGTGGGCGAGCTTGACCGGCCCCTGGGCAAGCGCCGCTTCCACCTCACCGAGATCGAGCCCATCGGCCTCGAGCCGCACCGGCACCAGCTCAACCCCGAGCCGCTGCAGCATCAGCAGCGTGCGGTCGTAGGTCGGCTGCTCGACGATCACTCGGTCGCCCGGCTCCAGCAGGTGCTCGAACAGCATCCATCCCGCCTCCAGCGACCCATTGGCGACCATCACCTGCCCGGCCTCGACCCCCCCGTGGCGCTCGGCGACCCAGGCGCAGAGCCCCGGATGCCCGATCCCGGTCCCGTAGGAGAGCGCCCTTTCCCAGTCCTGCGCAAGCGCCGCCGCGGCCGCCTCGGCCACCGCCTCACGCGGCAGGATGTCGGCGCTGGGGGCACCGCGGGCAAACGAGATCGTCTCAGCTGCCATCGTCGAGCGAGCCTAGCAACGGCTAGCCGCGCAGGACTTCGACGGCGATCCTGGCCGTCTCGGTCGGGCTTTCGCCGACCCGCACGCCCTTCGCTTCGAGCGCGTCCTTCTTCGCCTGGGCCGTGCCCGAGGAGCCGGAGATGATCGCCCCGGCGTGGCCCATCTGCTTGCCGGGCGGCGCGGTGAAGCCGGCGATGTAGGCGACGACCGGCTTGGAGATCTCGGCGGCGATGAACTCGGCGGCGCGCTCCTCGGCGTCGCCGCCGATCTCGCCGACCATCACGATCAGCTCGGTCTCGGGATCGGCCTCGTACAACGTCAGGATGTCGATGAAGTCCGAGCCGATGATCGGGTCGCCGCCGATGCCGACGATCGAGGAGTTCCCCGTCCCCGCCTGCTTCAGCTCGTTGCCGATCTGGTAGGTCAGCGTGCCCGACTTGGAGACGACCCCGATCGGGCCCGGGTCGAAGAACTGGGCGGGGATGATGCCGACGTTGGCCTTGCCGGGGGAAAGCACGCCGGGGCAGTTCGGCCCGATCAGCCGCACCCCGGCCTCCTTCGCCTTCCAGTAGGTCTTCAGCATGTCGAGCACCGGGATGCCCTCGGTGATCGCGATCACCGTCTCGACGCCGGACTCGATCGCCTCGTCGATCGCCGGCGCCGCGAAGCGCGCCGGCACGAAGATCATCGATGTGTTGGCGCGGCGCTCCTCGACCGCTTCGGAGATCGAGTCGAAGATCGGCACGCCCTCGACGTCCTGGCCTCCCTTGCCGGGCGTCACGCCGGCCGCCAGGTAGGTCCCGTAGGCCTGGTTGCGCAGCCCGTGGAAGGAACCCTCGCGGCCGGTCAGGCCGGAGACCACGAGCTTCGTCTCCTTGTCGACGATGATGCTCATGCCGCTCCCCCGGCCAGCTCGACCACGCGCCGGGCGGCGTCGAGCATCGTCGTCTCCTGGTGCAGGTTGGGCAGGTCGGCCTCGGCGAGGATCTTCAGGCCCTCCTCGGAGTTGGTGCCATCGAGCCGCACGACCAGCGGCAGCTTTAGGTTCATCTGCCGCGAGGCGGTGACGATGCCCTTGGCGATCTCGTCGCAGCGGGTGATCCCGCCGAAGATGTTGAAGAGGATCGCGGTGACCTTCTCATCGGAGGTGATTACGGTCAGCGCGTCGACGATCGCCTCCGCCTTGGAGCCGCCGCCCGCGTCGAGGAAGTTGGCCGGTGCGCCGCCTGCTTGGGCGACGACGTCGAGGGTCGACATGCAGAGGCCGGCGCCGTTGGCGAGGATGCCGACGTTGCCGTCGAGCTTGACGTAGGTGAGGCCCTTCTCCTTGGCCATCGCCTCCTGCGGATCCTCGGCCGTGTCGGCGACGGCGGCCAGGTCCTCGTGGCGGTAGACCGCGTTGCCGTCGATCGTCACCTTGGCGTCGAGCGCCACGACCTCGCGGCCGGCGGTGACGATCAGCGGGTTGACCTCGATCAGCGTCGCGTCCTCCGCGGCCGCCACCTCGGCGAGCTTGGCGAGCACCTCGGCGACCTGCTCGCGCACGTCCTCGTCGAGGCCGGCGTGCTCGACGATCGGCCGCGCCGACTCCGCCGTGAAGGGCCGGGTCGGGTCGATGTGGCTCTTGACCAGCGCCTCGGGGTCCTCCTCGGCGACCGCCTCGATGTCCATCCCGCCCTTGGCGGAGACCATCGCCAGCAGCCGCTTCTCGCCGCGGTCGAGGATCACCGAGGCGTAGTACTCGGAGGCGATGTCGGAGCCGCCCTCGACCCAGACCTGATCCACCCGGAAGGGCCCCTCGCCGTGCGGGCCGACGATGTCCATGCCGAGAATCGCCTCAGCGTGAGCGCGCGCCTCCGCGGCGTCGGCGGCGATCTTGATGCCGCCCGCCTTGCCGCGACCGCCGATCAGCACCTGGGCCTTGATCGCGCACGGGTAGCCGATCCGCTCCGCCGCCGCGACCGCGTCCTCGACGCCGGCGGCGACCTCGCCGCTGGGCACGGCGATGCCGTGCTTGTCGAAGAGCTGCTTGCCCTGATACTCGAGGAGGTCCATGGATTTCGGGGCGCGCCGCGCTGGCGCGGGGCGGCAGCCTAACGGAGAGGGCAAGCCGGACGCCGCGCGGGTGGGCGCTTCGCATAACATGCCGCGCTCGCGATGCCCCTCCCAGCGCTGAAAACCATCAAATGGGTGACCGCCGATTGCTACGGCACCCTGATCGACTGGGAGAAAGGCATCATCGACGCCTGCAAGAAAGAGGCCGAGAAAGACGGCTTCAGCTTCAGCGAGGAGCCCTTCCTCGCCCGCTTCATGGAAGTGCAGGCGGAAATCATGGCCGGCTCCTACGAGCTCTACGCGGAGGTCCTGCGCCGCACGATCGTCAAGGTGGCCGGAGAGCTGGGCTGGGAGATCGAGCCCTCGCGGGCGCAGTTCCTGCCCGACAGCGTCGCCTACTGGCTGCCGTTCCGCGAGGCCAACGCGGCGATGGACCGGCTCGGCAAACGCTACGAGATCGGCATCGTCTCCAACATCGACGACAAAATGCTCGGCATCTCGCGCCGTCACCTGCGCACCGAACTTGACCTCGTCGTCACCGCCCAGCAGGTGCGCAGCTACAAGCCCGACCCGGTCCACTTCAAAGAGGCGGCGCGCCGCATCGGCGGCAAGAAAGGCTGGCTCCACATCGGCTGCAACTACACCAACGACGTCGCCCCGCTGCTGAAAATGAACGTGCCGGTGATCTGGGTCAACCGCCACGACGAGAAGCTCGAAGGCCGCAAGGCTCCCAGCGCCACCGTGAAGAACTTCCGCGACGCCGCGAAAAAGCTCGGCGCGTCCTGAGCGATCTCTAGCGTTCCCCGCCGCAACTCTCCCGGGGGGCGCCGGTTTCGAACTTGGGGCCGCCCCAACCGACATGACCAGGCTGCAAGGGACCCACATCCGCGCCCACGCTCGGCTGACGATCGCAATCGCCGGCCTGACGCTGCTCGTCCTCTTCGCCCTGGTCGCGGGCAGGGCGAAGGCCTTCGTCGACGCCCGACCCCGGCCCAGCTTCGTCGTCATCCAGACGGACGACCAGACGCTCGACGAGCTCTACGCGGCCCGCCTCGGGGTCGGCGGCGGGCTGCTGCGCGCGATGCCCAACACGCTGGACCTGATCGCCAAACGCGGCGTGACCTTCAACCGCTACTACGCCTCCTACTCGCTCTGCGCTCCCTCGCGCGTCAGCCTGCTGACCGGCCGCTACGCGCACAACAACAACGACCGCGGCAATGTCCAGCCCGACGGCGGCTACTCCGGCTTCGCCTCGCGTGGCGCCTACAACCAGAACCTCGCCACCTGGTTGCAGGGCGCCGGCTACCGCACCATCCACATCGGCAAGTTCCTCAACGGCTACGGCGAACCGCCCGGCAGCCCCACCGAAGTGCCGCCCGGCTGGAGCTCCTGGCACTCGGTGCTCAACGCCGACGCCGACCACTACTTCTACGGGTACACGCTCAATAACAACGGAGCGGTGGAAGGGCCCTATGGAGACTCGGGCAGCTGGGCGACTCGCGAATACGGCGAACGCGACGATCTCGGCTGTCCCTTCGCGCCGCTCAACGGCAAGCCTTGCTACTACCAGACGGACGTCCTCGATAATTTCGCGACCGAAGAGCTGCGCAACACTCCGTCCGAAGAACCCTTCTACCTGCAGTTCGACTACTCCACTCCACACGGCGACTTCCGCCGGCCCGCCGGCCCCGAGCCGCCGCCCCGCTACTACAACTGGTTCGCCGGAACGCCGCTGCCCCACAGCCGGGCGCAGGGGCTCGATGAGGGCAACGTCAACGACAAGCCGAGCTTCATCCGCGACGCTCCGTACCTCTCGCCGAGCGAACTGCACACCTACCGCGTCTATTACGACAAGTGCCTGGAGGCGCTGCGCGGAGTCGACGACGGCGTCAAGCAGATCGTCGACACGCTCGGCTCCCTGCATCGCCTGCGCAACACCTACATCATCTTCACCTCCGACAACGGATTCTTCTTCGGCGAGCACCGCCTGATCGGCGGCAAGTTCCTCGCCTACGAGCCCTCCACCCACCTGCCGTTGCTGATCCGCGGTCCGGGGATCAAAGCGGGCGGCGAAACCGGCGAGCTGGCGGCCAACATCGATATCGCGCCCACCGTGCTCGAACTTGCCGGCGTCGACCCCCACAAGAGCCTCGATGGCCGCTCGCTCTTCCCGTTCGCGCAGGACACGTCGCTGCGCACCCGCCGCCCGGTCCTCTTCGAGTCCTTCGTACAGACCAACGACGTCGAAGACGAAGGCACCGGCAGCTCAGCAACCGCCGCGGCGGCGAGCAGCAGCAAGGCGGGAAAGGGCGCCAGCGCCTCGATCATCGCGCCCCCGAGGAACTACTACGGAATCAGGCTCGGCCCATACAAGTACATCGAATGGCCGGACGGCGAGAAGGAGCTCTACGACATCACGACCGACCCCTACGAGCTCAACAACCGGGTGCGCGAACCCAACCTCTTCCCGATCCGCAACTTCCTGCATAACGAACTGGTGCGCCTTGAGACCTGCGTGGGCCTCATCTGCCGGGAACCGTCGGCGAAACTGCCCCTGACCCGCGAACAGCAGCTCAAGCTGAAGCGCGAACACGAACGCGAACAGCGGGAACGGGAACGCAAGGAAAAAAAGCACCAGGGCGGCTGAGGGCCGGCGCAGCGCCTCAGGCGGCGCGGACCACGCAGCGGAAACCGATGTGGCTGGTGGATGTGTCGAGCGTCTCGCCCTGGCGGGCCGCGGGCCGGTAGCGCAGGCAGTAGCTCGGCGAGCATAGGTGCGAGCCGCCCTTGATCACCTTGCGCGGGATACGCGACTGAGGCTGCGCCGCGTCATAGCTGCGCTCAGGCGAATCGACCCGCGGATTGCGCGGCGTGCAGCACGGGCTCGCCGCCTCGCCGGCGTGGTCGGGCGCGTAGTAGTCCGACGTCCACTCCCAGACGTTGCCCGCCATGTCATGCAGGCCATAGCCGTTGGGCGGGAAGGCGCCGACCGGCGAGGTGCCACGGTGGCCCAGCGCTCCGAGGTTCTCCCAGGGGAAGCGCCCCTGCCAGGTGTTGGCCAGCGGGCGCTCGCGGTCGTGGTCGTCCTCGCCCCAGGTGAAGGGCGCCCCGTCGAGACCGCCGCGAGCGGCGAACTCCCACTCCGCCTCGGTCGGCAGCTGCTTGCCGGCCCAAGCCGCGTAGGCGACGGCGTCCTCGTTGCCGACGTGGACCACCGGGTGGCGCTCGCGGCCGCGGACGTCACTGCCCGGCCCCTCCGGGCGGCGCCAGTTGGCCCCGGGTGCGAACCGCCACCAGGCCCTGAAGTCGCTCAGCGGCACCGGACCGGCGGTCGGCGTGAAGACGAGCGAGCCGGCGACGAGCAGGCGCGGGTCGATGCCCGGGTAGTCGGCCGGGTCGGGACGGCGCTCGGCGATCGTCACGTACTTCGTCTCCCTGACGAAATGGCGAAACTGCTGCACTGTCACCGGGTGGGGGTCGATCCAGAACCCGTCGACGTCGACCCTGCGCACCGGGCTCTCCTCGCGGTAGAAGCTCTCGCTGCCCATGCGAAAGCCGCCGCCCTCGATCCAGGTCATTCCCTCGGTCTTCGTCGCGCCCGTGGCTTGGCCCATGGGCTTCCGAGTTTAGGGAGGGGGCGCGGTCTACTCGATCTTCGCCAGCACGTCGCCGCTCGAGACGGCGGCGCCCTGCTCGACGTTGAGGGCGGTGACCTTGCCGGAGCGGTGGGCGGCGATCTCGTTCTCCATCTTCATCGCCTCGATCACGCAGATCAGATCGCCCTCCTCGACCGTGGCGCCCTCCTCGACCGCGACTTTGAGCACCGTGCCCTGCAGCGGCGAGGGCAGCGCCTCGCTGGACGCCGCGGCGCCACCGCCGGCCTTGCGCTCGCGCTTGGGCGGCTGCTTGCCACCGGCCGCGGGCGCGCCGCCGCCGGCGATCGCCTCGCCCAGCACCTTGACCTCGAAGAGCTTGCCCGAGACCTCGACCTTGTAGTCGCGAGCGACGAGCTCGGCGGCGCCCTCAGCCGGCGCCGGCGGCGCGGCGTCCTCGGGCGCGGTCGTCTTCAGCCACTCGCGGTCCTCCATCAAGTCACGGCAGGTCTCCCCCTTTGACCACTGCTCGCTGGCGAGCAGCGCCTTGTGGAAGGGGATCAGCGTGGTCAGGCCGCCGACCTCGTACTCGTCGAGGGCGCGCAGCATGCGCCGCGTGGCGTGCTCGCGGTCGACGTCCCAGACGATCAGCTTGGCGACCATCGGGTCGTACATCGGCGTCACCTCAGAGCCGGCCTCGACTCCGGAGTCGACGCGCACGCCGGGACCGGCGGGCTCGCGATAGGAGGTGACGGCCCCCGGCGCGGGAGCGAAGTTCTTGTGGGCCGCCTCGGCGTTGATCCGGCACTCGATCGACCAGCCGCGCAGCTCGACCTCCTCCTGGGCGACAGAGAGCGGCTCGCCGGCGGCGACCAGCACCTGCTCACGGACGATGTCGATGCCGCTGACCATCTCGGTCACGCAGTGCTCGACCTGCACCCGCGTGTTCATCTCGAGGAAGAAGTACTCGTCGCCGACCTGCATCCCCTCGACCGTGCCGGCCCCGCGGTAGCCGACGGCGGCGGCGGCGTCGGTGGCGATCCTGCCGATCCGCTCGCGCATCTCGGCGTCGACGTGCGGCCCGGGGGCCTCCTCGATCACCTTCTGATGGCGGCGCTGCACCGAGCAGTCGCGCTCGCCGAGGTGGATCACGTTGCCGTGGCCGTCGGCGAGGACCTGGACCTCGACGTGGCGCGGGTCCTCGAGGTAGCGCTCGACGTAGACGCGCGAGTCGGAGAAGAACTTCTCGCCTTCGCGAGCCGAGCCTTCGTATGCCTCCTGCAGGTCATCGGGGGTCATCGCGACGCGGAAGCCCTTGCCGCCACCGCCTCCCGCCGCCTTGCAGGCGACCGGGTAGCCGGCTTCATCGGCCTGCTTGCGGGCCGCCTCGACATCGGGTGCCGCCTCGGTCGCGCCGGGCACGATCGGCACCCCCGCCTCGGCCATGATCTCGCGCGCCCGGGTCTTCGAGCCCATCGCTTCGATCGCCTCCGGCGGCGGCCCGATCCAGACGATCCCCGCCTCGGAGCAGGCGCGGGCGAAGTCGGCGTTCTCGGCGAGGAATCCGTAGCCCGGGTGGATCGCCTCGGCGCCCGCCTCCTTGGCCGTGTCGATGATCTTGAGGATGTTCAGGTAGCTCTCCGCCGGCACCGCCGGGCCGATCAGGAAGGCCTCGTCGGCCTCGCGCACGTGCGGCGCCTCACGGTCGATCTCCGAGTAGACGGCGACCGAGCCGATGCCCATCTCCTTCAGCGTGCGGGCGACGCGAATCGCGATCTCCCCGCGGTTGGCGATCAGGACCTTCTGGAACACGGCGGCGCAGTCTATTCATGTCGCGGCCATGTTCGTCAGACAGCAGCTCCTAAGGAATTGCGGCGACCGTCACGCCAGTTGACCGTGGGCGAACCTTGGATCGCGATCCGGGTCGTCCTGTGGCAATTGCTTGTTTGGGTCAGCGCTTGTAGCGGCTGACGATGTACTCGTCTACCCAGGCAGTGGAGCTGCGCCAGGCTCCGTCTGGGCCCTTGGTTGCCTTGAGGCGGCCGCGGACGGCGGCTACGCGGAGGGCGTTGGCGCTCAGGTCCTGGGTGGCCAGGGCCTGGAGCGGGACGAGACGCGCCGGGCCTGCGATGGCCGGGACGACGAACTTGTAGAGGTTGTCGAGGATTGCGCGGGCCAGGAACTCGCCGAGGGGAGCGCAATCGCCCGCGTCCGCCCTTCTCAGGGCGCTCAGGTAACGCGCACGATCGCCCTTGTAGATGATCGCCGGCGGATAGCCAAGCCGAACCAACAGGAGGTTGAGGAGCAATCGTCCGGTCCGACCGTTGCCGTCGAGGAAAGGATGAATCTGCTCGAAGCGAACGTGCAGCTCGGCCAAGGCCTCGACCAGGGCCGCCTCATCCACTGTCCTAACAGCCTGGGCATCGGCAATCCAGTCGCGAATCAGCACCGGAACCTCGGTCCAGTCCGGCGGTCGCATCCCTTTCGGAAACGGCTCGATGTCGTGCTCGCGAAACGATCCCGGACGCTCCCGTGGCGAAGCCTGCGGGTGGGGAGCCACGTCCCAGACAGGCGTCATCGCGAGCGTATGCACCTGCCGTACCTCGGCCAGGGTGATCGTCTTCCCGCTCCGCCACTCGCCCGGCCGAACCCCATGCCCGTACACCCAATCGGCGGCGTCCGCGTACCCGCGAACCTCCAGATATTCGCTCAACTCCTTATTGCCAACTGCCCGACCCTCGGAGAGCAGCTGCTCGACCTGTTTGAGCACAAGCGTGTTGCCCTCGATCGCGGTTGAGTGATGCGCCTCCTCCAGCCAGATCCCGCGCCATATGCCTTCAGCCTCCTCGGGCGACGGGAGGCCCCCCAACTTCTCGCGAAGCTCGCCAATCTGGATCCGAAGCCTCTTGTAGAGATCCGCGCGAGAAGGACGACCCGGCTTATTTTTGTTTGGCTGAGGCACATGTTAATTGTACCGAACAAATTCTAAAGTTGTTCGGCTGACGCCCAACTAATTGTTCCGAACACATTACGGGCCGCAGCGCTTGCGGCTAGGCTGCGCGGCCGATGCTGATTGAGCTTCAGAGTCATTCGACCGTTTCCGACGGGCAGCTGGCTCCCGCGGAAGTGGTTGCCCAGGCTTGGGAGGCGGGAGTAACGACGCTGGCTCTCACCGATCACGACGCGGTCTCCGGGGTGCCCGAGGCGGCTGCCGCCGCCGAGAAATTCGGGATCGAGCTGGTGCCGGCGATCGAGATGTCGTGCGTGCACGAGTACGCCGAAGACCTGCACGTCTGCGGCTACCGGGTCGACCTCGAGAAGATCGCGCCGGCTTGCGAGCGGGCTCAGCAGGAACGGGTCAACCGGGCCGGGGAGATCATCGAGCGGCTGCGCGGCTGGGGCTTCGAAGTGACGCTCGAGGACGCGATCCGCGAGGCCGGCGACGCGCTCTCGATCGGCCGCCCCCACATCGCCCGCGCGGCCGGCGCGAGCGGCGACCTCGGCCCCTTCTTCGAGGAGTACCTCGTCCCCGGCGCCAAGGCTTTCGTCCCCCGCCGCTGGCCCACCGCCGAACAGGCGATCCAGATCATCCACGGGGCCGGCGGCACAGCCGTGATCGCCCACCCCTACTGGGACATCGAAGATCCGAATGAGGTTGAGGACCTGATCCGCTCCCTGCGCCCCGACGGCGTGGAGGCCTTCTACCCGACCCACACCGAAGAGCAGACCAAGCACCTGCTCGACCTCTGCCGCGAGCTCAACCTGGTCCCCACCGCCTCGAGCGACTACCACGGCCCGACCCACAAGACCTTCTCGAAGTTCGGCGACTACGACACCTACGGTCTAGGCCGCCCCAAAGTTCCAGCGCGCCCATAGCCAATCATCCTTGCAAATTTAAAGTTAGACTTTAGAATTACAAGGATGATTCTCCGGCGAATTGTCCCGGAACTCGCATCCAGACTCGACCGCTCCCCTGCTGTCGCATTGGTCGGGCCACGCCAGGTCGGCAAGACCACGGTCGCCGTTGAAACGGCCGCAAGTCGACAAGCGACGTACCTCGACCTCGAATCTCCAACCGACTGGGGGCGCCTCGACCAACCGGAGCTGTACTTCGCCGACCATGCCGACGAACTGGTCGTTCTCGATGAGATTCACCGACTGCCGGGACTGTTCGGGATCCTGCGCGGCGTAATCGACGCGGGGCGCCGGGAAGGGCGCGGCACCGGCCGCTTTCTTCTCCTGGGCTCCGCCGGCATAAACCTGCTCGCGCAATCCGGCGAGACGCTCGCCGGACGAATCGCCTTCGTAGAGCTCTCGCCGTTCGACGCGACCGAGCTCGGCGCCGAGCGCCTCGACGACCTCTGGGTGCGCGGCGGATTCCCAGACAGCTTCCTTGCGGCCGACGAGGCAATCAGCCTCGGCTGGCGTCGTGACTTCATCCGCACCTACCTGGAGCGCGACATCGCCCAATTTGGCCAACGCGTCCCAGCCGAGACGCTGCGGCGCCTCTGGACGATGCTCGCCCACAACCAGGGCGGCCTGTTGAACGTCTCTCAACTCGCCCGCAATCTCGGCCTCAGCAGCCCGACCATCGCCCACTACGTCGATTTGCTCGTCGATCTACTGCTCGTACGCCGCCTGACCCCTCGCTTGGTCAACGTCGGCAAGCGCCTCGTCCGCTCCCCCAAGGTCTACGTCCGCGACAGCGGCCTGGTGCACGCCCTGCTGGGCCTGCCGGACAAAGAGGCCCTCCTCGGCCACCCGGTGGTCGGCGCCAGTTGGGAGGGCATGGTCATCGAGAACCTCCTGGCGATACTCGGCGATCAGGCCATCCCAAGCTTCTACCGGACTAGCGGCGGCGCCGAGATCGACCTCGTCCTCGACTGGCCCAGCGGCGAAGTCTGGGCAATAGAGATCAAGCGAACCCTCGTCCCCAAGGTAGAACGCGGCATGCGCTCAGCCCTCGAAGACATCAAGCCAAAAAAGAGCTTCATCGTCTACCCCGGCCAAGAGCGCTTCCGGCTCACGGAGCAAGTCGAAGCCATCCCCCTCCCCGACCTCTGCGCCAAGCTCCACGAGCAGCAAAGCTGACGCGCAAAGACCGGCGCCCGCGGGCCGGCTCACCCGTCCCTGAAAGGGGGGCCGGGACCCCTTCTCAAAACACTCAAGCGAGCCTCCCGGCGAGCGTTTTGAGAAGGGGTCCCGGCCCCCCAACCACGTACCGAACTAAGCCGTAACCGCGTGCGCCGGGATCAGGTCCCGCGACTCGAGGTACTCGATCAGCTTCTGCGCCGACTCCTCGGCCGTTTCGCCTTCGGTGTCACAGACGACCTCCGGGTTGTCCGGGGCCTCGTAGGGGTCGGAGACGCCGGTGAATTCCTTGATCTCGCCAGCGAAGGCCTTCGCGTAGAGGCCCTTGACGTCGCGCTCGGCGCAGGTGTCGACCGAGGCCTTGACGTAGACCTCGATGAAGCGCTCGCCCATCGTCTCGCGCGCCTCGGCGCGGATCTCGGCGTAGGGCGAGATCGCCGCGGTGATCACCGGCACGCCGTTGCGGCTGAGCAGGTCGGCGACGAAGGCGATCCGGCGGATGTTGGTGTCGCGGTCCTCCTTGGAGAAGCCGAGCCCCTTGGAGAGGTTCTCGCGCACCACGTCGCCGTCGAGGATCTCCAGCTTCGAGCCGCGCTCGCGCAGGTGACCCTCGAGCAGCCTCGAGATCGTCGTCTTGCCGGCTCCGGAGAGCCCGGTGAACCAGAGGGTGAATCCCTTCTCACCAGCCATCGTTACGTCAGTCCTCCTTGTAAGCGTCGATAAGGATGTCGGCCACCTCGTTGCGCGAGAACTCCTGCGGCGGCCTTTCGCCGTTGCCGAGCATCTCGCGCACCTTGGTGCCACTGAGGAACACGTGCGCGTCGGAGTCGTGCGGGCAGGTCTTGCCCGAGGCCATTCCCTCGCACTCGTTGCACCAGAAGGAGTGCTCGAAGAAGAGCGGTTCGATGCCCAGCTCGGCGATGTCGATCTCGTTGAAGATCTTCTGCGCGTCGTAGGTGCCGTAGTAGTCGCCGACGCCGGCGTGGTCGCGGCCGACGATGAAGTGGGTGGCGCCGTAGTTGCGGCGGACGATCGCGTGCAGGACCGCCTCGCGCGGGCCGGCGTAGTGCATCTTGGCCGGCTTCACGCCGAGCATCACCCGGTCGTTGGGGTAGTAGTTCTCCATCAGCACCTCGTAGCAGCGCATGCGCACGTCGGCGGGGATGTCACCGGCCTTGGTCTTGCCGATCAGCGGCTGGATGAAGAGCCCGTCGCAGGTCTCCAGCGCGGCCTTGGTCAGGTACTCGTGGGCGCGGTGGATCGGGTTGCGGGTCTGGAAGGCGACGATCCGCTTCCAGCCGCGCTTCTCGAACTCGGCCTTGGTCTCGGGCGCGGTCAGGTAGCGGCGCATGAAGGCGTCCTCGTGGTCGGGCAGCGCGTCGACCTCGACCGGCCCGGCGATGCAGCGGGCGCCCTCCTCGCGGATCGCGGCGACCCCCGGGTGCTCCCCGTCGGTGGTCAGATAGACAGACTCGGCCTCGCGCTCGACGTCGCGCTCGAAGATCTCCTCGACCGTGATCCGGCCCAGCGGCTTGCCTTCGTCGCTCTTCAGGGCGACGACGTCGCCGACCTCGCACTCGAGGTCGGTCGCCAGGGTGATCGGGATCGGCCAGTAGGCGCCGTCGGCGGTGCGCATCTCAGAACAGACGCGCTCCCAGTCGGCGGAGCCCTGGAAGCCGGTCAGCGGCGCGAAGCCGCCGTTGCCGATCATCTCGAAGTCGGCCGTGTGGCGCTCGGAAAGGGTCAAGGAAAGCTCGGTCATCGTCTCGCTCATGCGGGGAATCTCACTATTCGGTCGGGGGCTGAGGTTACGGACGGGTTATCGCCGCTGCATTGCGGGCCGCCCTAGTTGATCCCGCACTCGGTCTTCTCGAGGCCCGCCCAGCGGCCTTCGCGGGGCGATCCGCCCGGACCAACCGGCTTGGTGCAGTGGGTGCACCCGATCGACGGGTAGCCGTGGTCGTGGAGCGGGTTGTACGGGAGGTCGTGCTCATGGATGTAGTTCCAGACGTCGCGCTCGGTCCAGTCCGCGATCGGGTTCAGCTTCCACAGCTCGAAGCGCTTGTCCCAGGCGAACTTGGGGGTCTTGGCGCGGCTTTCGGAGTCCTCGCGGCGGACACCGGCGAGCCAGCAGTCTACGGAAGAGAGCGCGCGGCGCATCGGCTCGACCTTGCGCAGCCCGCAGCAGGCATCGGCGTCGCGCTTCCAGAGCTCGTCGCCGTGCTTCGCGGCCTGCTCCTCCAGGCTGATGTTGTGGAAGCGGTCGAACTTCACGCCGAGCGCCTCGGCGAGCCGGTCGCGGGTCTCATAGGTCTCGGGGAAGAGCACGTCGGTGTCGAGGTAGAAGAAACGCGCATGGGGGTTGACCTTGGCGGCGATGTGCGCGGTGACCGAGCTGGTTTTCTGGAAGGAGCAGGCGATGTAATGACTCTCGCCGAAGGTCTCGAACATCCACTCCATCGCCTGCTCGGCGCTGCGGTCCTCGAGCTCAGCGGCGATCGCCTCCGGGTCGGAGATCGTCGGCGGCTCGGCAACCGGGTTCATATCGCACACTCGCCCTCGCCCCGCTCCACTTTGTAGGGGCTGGAGCGGCTCCAGTCGATGAACTGCTGCATCGTCTCGAGGCTGAACTCGGCCGGCATCGTCAGGTCCTTGACCTCTTCTTCGAAGCGCGCCGCGCCGACCCGCTCGGCGAAGGGGTTGAACTCCTCCGCCGCGCCGTCGCGCTCGGCCTCATACATCCGCACCCAGCGCTCGACCGCCTCGGGCACCCGCTTGGCGGGCAGGCGCGATTTGAGCCGCGTGCCGAAGACGACCTCGCCGCCCTCGTAGTTGCCGCCGATGTGCGGGATGTAAGCCGGGACCGGGCGCCCGCCGACCTTCAGCGAGGCGCCGTAGAAACCGATGTTGGCGATGTGGTGCTGGCTGCAGCCGTTCGGGCAGCCGCTCATCTTGATGTGGATGCGCCGGGTCAGCCCGTCGCGCACGTCCATCTGCTCGAGCCGCTCCTTGATTGCCTGGTTGAGGCCCATCGAGCTGGTAATCCCCATCTTGCAGCTGTCGGTGCCGGGGCAGCTGACCACGTCGGTGATCTCGCGCGCGCCGGCCTCGCCGAGGCCAAGCTCGGTGAGCCGCTGCCAGACGTCGTAGAGCGCCTCGTCACGGACCCAGCGCAGGACCAGGTTCTGCTGCACGGTGCTGCGCGCGTAACCGCCGGTGTGCTCGCGCATGATCGCGGCCAGGCCGCGGAACTGCTCCGGCGTCAGGTCGCCGCGGTAGATCTTCACCTCGATCGCCGAGAAGCCCTCCTGGCGCTGGGCCTGAACGTTGCCTTCGACGAAGCGGTCGAACTCGGAACGGTCGCCGTTTGGCGAGGCGGTGGCTCGCGGGACCGACGGCGCCTTGGCCTGCTCGTCGTCGTCGAAGCGCAGCCGCTCGACCAGCTCGGCGTCGAACTCGCGCTCCTCGACCCAGTCGCCCTCGAGCTCCTCGTCGACCTGCTCGCGGAGGGCGTCGATGCCGATCTTGTCGACCAGCACCTTGATCCGGGCGCGGGCGCGGTTGACGCGCAGCCACTCCTGGCGGTCGAAGATACGCAGCACGGCCTCGGAGACCTTGAGGTAGTCGCCGTTGTCGGCCTCGACGAAGTCGTACAGGGTCGGCGCGACGCGGGCCATGATCGAGGTGCCGCCGCCGACCCGGATCTCGAAGCCGCGCACCCCGTCGCGTTCGCGCGAGATGAAGGCGACATCGTGGATGCCGGTGATCGCCCGGTCGGCGTCGGAGCCGGTGAAGGCAGTCTTGATCTTGCGCGGCATCAGCTGGGTCGTCGGGTGGCGGACGAAGTAGCGGGCGTAGGCGCCGGCGTAGGGCGTCGGGTCGAAGATCTCGTCGGGGTGGACCCCGGCCCAGGGGTCGCCGGTGACGTTGCGCACCGTGTTTCCGCAGCCCTCGCGCGAGGAGAGGCCGACCTTGGAGATTTCGCGGATCAGCGACTCCATGTCGCGCAGCGGCACGTGGTGGATCTGGACGTTCTGGCGGGTGGTGATGTGGCCCTTTTCGAGCGGCGCCCACTTCTCGACCACGTCGGCGAAGGCCTCCATCTGCTCGGGGGTGACCCCACCGAAGGGGAGCTTGACCCGGACCATCTGCACGTCGGGCTGGCGCTGCCCGTAGACGCCCTGTTTGAGGCGGAAGCCGATGAACTCGTCTTCGGGGCGGTTGCCGGCGAGGAACTCCTCGGCCTCACCGTCGAAGTCGTCGAACTCACGCTCGATGATCGGGATGATGTGGCCCGGGACGTTGTCGTAGGTCTCGGGGTTCTCAAGGGTCCCGGTCCTGCCCTTGCCCTGCTGCACCTTGCGCTCGTCTACGGCTGCCTCCATGCGGAGGAAAATAGCAAAACCTGACAGGGATTAGGGTATTTAGCGTGGAGGCAGGCGCTTCTCGGCGTGGAGAATGGTCGCCGCCTCGCCCGACTCGGCCACTCGACCATCCTCCGGCTCGAGCGGCTGTCCGGCTTCGGCCCAGCCAACGATCCCCTCGCTGAGCTTCACCGCGTCGAACCCCTCGGCCGCCAGCGCCTCGACAGCCATCGTCGACCGGTTGCCCCCACGGCAGTAGAAGACCACGGCCCGCTCCCGGTCAAGCTCCCCAACCCGCTCCGAAAGCTCCGCCAGGGGAACGTGCTTGGCCCCTGGAATCCGGCCCATCCCCCACTCATGCTCCGCGCGCACGTCAACCAATTGCGCCCCATCCCCCAAAAGCTCTTCAGCCTCGCCGCGCGAAACCTCACGTATCTCGTCAGTCATGAGCCGGAATCTAGCGACCGCCCGCGCGGCGAAGCTTGAAAGAGGGCCGAGTGCCTCTCCCGAAACACTCCAGCGAGGCTCCCGCCGAGCGTTTCGGGAGAGGCACTCGGCCCTCACCCACGCCCATACGCCGTCAGTCGACGTCAGTCCCCTCGATCAGGAACGCGACCCGCACGTGCGCGCGGTATTCGTCCAGGTTCTCGCCGCGAATCCCGGTCGAGACGATGTCCACTGCCCGCACGTTTCGCAGCGTGCCCTGCGCTTGGGCCAGGGCCTGCCGGGCCGCATCGTCGGTGGACGTCTTCGAGCTGCCAACCAGCTCGATGATCTTCACGACAGCCATCTCTCTCCTCCTTCTGAATCCTTGACAGTGCCCTTCGCGCTAACTCCCTCGAGCAGCGCCGCCCGCTGCCACGCCCCGAGCTTCTCCCCTTCGCCACCGCTCGCCGGAGCCGTGTCCGCAACAAAGCGCTCAATCGCCGCGGCGATCGCCGCCGCCTCATCCTCGCTCGGCTTCCGGACCATCCCTTGAAGCGTAGTTGACGCCCGCGGGAAACAAACGGCCCGGACCGGCTTGGGAGGGGCCGATCCGGGCCAATGTTTGTCGGTCGCCGCCGGAAGGGGAACCGGCGGCAGGGGGGTCGCCGGCAGGGAACCGGCGCCGCTGCGTCTTGCGATCGCTTGAAACATAGAAACACAGTCCTACTGGAAAATCAAGTCGGTGGTGCCAGATCGTCGGGCTCAGGCGCCCAATTTCAGCCATTTGCGCCTTTTACAGGCCTAAAAATCGGGTCAAATCTGGTCCAAACACTTGCGTTCCAAAAGAATCGGACGTACCATTACTCCCGTTACAGAGGCAACTGCAAAAGCCGGAAGCGACGAGGTGGCCGAGTATCGTCCGGCCGCCGTGAGAACGCCGTGGGGCAACTCCGACACGCTGCGCGACCGCCAGCTGCGCCCGGGGCAGCGGCTGCCGGCCAAGGAGGTGGCCCGCAACCAGCGCGAACGGCTCTTCGCGGCGCTGGTCGCGATCGTCGCCGAGAAGGGCTACGAGGCAACCAGGGTCGAGGACCTGCTCGACCTCTCCGGCGTCTCGCGCAGCGCCTTCTACGAGCACTTCAGCGACAAGCAGGCCTGCCTGCTGGCGGCAGTGGACGCCTTCCTCGAGCCGACCGTTCGGGAGATCGTCGAGGGCGACAGCCGGCCTCACGGCGAGGCGCGCGCCCGTCAAGTGCTCGACGCGCTGATCGAGCGCATCGTCGACCAGCCATCCGCCGCGCGGATGTGCTTCGTCGACGTCTTCGCCGCCGGACAGCCGGCAATCGAGCAGTTCGACCGGGCGATCGACGCCTTCCAGGCGTTCGTCGCCGCCAGCTATGAGGAGATGGCGAGCCACGAGGGCATGCCCCCCGAGGTCGTCCGCGCCGTCGTCGGTGGGCTGCGCAAGGTGATGCACACGCGCCTCTACCGCGGCGACCAGGATCAGCTGCGCGAGCTCGAGCCGCAGCTTTGGGAGTGGGCGATCTCCTACGAGACCCCGCCCCAGCCGCTGCGCCGCCCGCGCAGTCGACCGGCCGCGGCGGGAGGTCCGAACGGGTACGACCAGGCCGAGCGGATTCTGCGCGCCCTGGCCGCGGTGGTCGCCGAGAAGGGCTACCAGGCGATGACCGTCGGCGATATCGCCTCGCGCGCTTCGATCTCCCTCTCCACCTTCTACGCCAACTTCCCCGACAAGGAGGAGGCGATGCTGGCGGCGATCGACAGCGGTTCCGCGCAGATGCTGGCGACGACGCTGCCCGCCTTCAGGCGGGCGGGCGATTGGCCGCAGGCGGTCCGCTCGGCGATCGGCTCGATGTTCGCCTTCGCCGCCGCCGAGCCCGAGTACACGACCCTGGGCGCGGTCGACATCTACGCCGCCGGCAAGCGAGCCCTGGCCCAGCGCGACCAGGTGATCGAAGGAATGCAGGCGCTGCTCAACTCCGGCTACGAACGCAACCCAGACGTTCCCCCCGTCGCCGCCGAGGCGATCGGCGGCGCGATCTACTCGCTGATCTACGACCAGATCAAGCGAGGCGGCGCCGAGACGATGCCCGAGATCGCCCCGCTGGCCACCTACGTGATCCTCGCCCCCTTCATCGGCGCCGAGCAAGCCTGCGCCGTCGCCAACGGCGACGCCCGCGGGCGTTAGGCGGCGCTACGGGTTGTCGGTGTGGCCCAGGCCGGGGACCGGGTGGCCGTGCTTTTCGGCTTCGCAGAGCACCGGGGCGGGGTCAAAGGGGTCCGTGAGGGCGCGGCCTTCGGGCTTGCCGTGGACGGCGCCCGAATTCGCCACATACCCCCGGCCGCACTGGATCGAGAGGTCGCGGACGCCGTCGCGGGCGTCGATCGTGTCTTCGCCGCCGCCGCCGTAGAAGCGATCCTGGCCGGGCTGGCCGAGCATCGCGTTGGGCCCGCCGTCGCCGACCAGGACGTCGTTGTCGAAGGAGCCCTCCATATCCTCGTCGGTCGGCGAGAGGTGGACTTTGTGGCAACCGGGAATCGCGTCGATCCAGGCCGCGTGGACCGCGAACGAGACGTGCAGGATGCCGGGATGCGCGGGCGTCTCGGCGAAGGAGGCGTCGTCCCGCCCCGGGCCGCCGACCAGGGCGCCGCCGGCGCAGCCGCCGCCGGCGGCGAGCAGATCGCCCCCCGGTCCACCGTAGATATAGGTCGGGCCGGGCCGGCTGCCGACGATCCCGTCGGCGCCGCCCTCGCCGTAGAGCCTGTCGGCGCCGGAGCCGCCCTCGATCAGGTCGTCCTCGGGCCCGCCGTGGATCGTGTCGTCGCCGGGGCCGCCGGCGAGGCGCACGAACTGGGCGCCCCCCAGCGAGCCTTCGACGCTGAGGCTGTCGCTGCCGGGACCGAGGTCGGCCACGAACCAGCGCGCCGGGCCGTCGACCGCGCAGGACGCCTGCACGGGGCTGACGTGGGCGCAGCCGGGACCTACCGCGATCCCCTTCTGAGCGGTCACGCCGAAGGTCGAGCTCGCTTCGTCGAAGGAGACGACGAAGTGGTCGGGCCCGCCGCCGCCGACCAGGTTGAGGCCGGCGCCCTCGCCCGCGCCGAAGCCGATCGGCTTGTCGAGTTCCACGTAGGCCGAGGCGTTCAGCTTCTTTTCGCGCCCGCAGGACGACGTGTGGCCCTTGGCCCCGAGGCAGCGGTCGGTCCCCGGCCCACCGGCGAGCGTGTCGTGGCCGCCGCCTCCCTGGATCGTGTCGTTACCGGCGCCACCGTCGATGACGTTGTCTTTCCCGTCGCCGATCAGCGTGTCGTCGAAGGGCGAGCCTTCGAGGTCTTCGAAGCGGAAGAGCCGGTCGTGCCCGTCGCCGTAGGCGCGGTGCTTCGCGAGCGACGCCCAGACGCCGCCGTTCTTCGGGGCGCTGACGTCAGTGGCGAAGGAGGCGATGTCGCCGTGGCCGGGGCCACCGTCCATGCGGTCGTAGCCGTAGTCGCCGTCGACCAGGTCGTAGTTGCCCGGGCCGCCGTTGAGCGTGTCGATGCCGAGCCCGCCGGACACCTGGTCGTGGTTCCCCGGACCGCCCATCACCTTGTCGTCGCCGAGGTCGCCGTAAACCCGGTCGTAGTTGCCGGGGCCGCCGTCGACCACGTCGTTGCCGCGGCCGCCGTGGATCAGGTCCGAGCCGGGGCCGCCGCAGATCAGGTCATTGCCGAGGCTGCCGAAGATTTCATCGTCGCCCCCGCCACCCCAGATCACGTCGCGTTCGGGCGTGCCGTGCAGCACGTCGTCGCCTTCGGTGCCGACGATCGTCGCCTGCCTTCCGTGGCAGCGCGGCACGTCTTCTTCCGATGCCGCGGCCACGGCGAGGGAGGACGCCAGCAGGAAGGCGAGGGTCAGCGGTAGGAGAAGCTTCCTCATCGCTGCCCGCCTAAACGGCTGCCGCGCCGTGAAGTTGTGGTGCCCACTTGGACGGCACCCTATTCGGGCCTTCGGCCGACGTGCTCAGGCGCTGCGGATCAGCTTCTTGTTGACGAACTCGTCGGCGCCGTAGCGGCCCAGCTCGCGGCCGAAGCCCGAGCGCTTGAAGCCGCCGAACGGCAGCTCCGGGCTGTCGGCCCCGACCAGATTGACGTAGACCATCCCGGCTTCGATCCGGTCGGCGACCCGCTCGGCCTGCTCGCTGTCGGTCGTCATCACGTAGGAGCCGAGCCCGAACGGAGTCTGGTTGGCGAGCTCGACCGCCTCCTCCTCGGAGCCGACCCGGTAGACCTGGGCGACCGGGCCGAAGAACTCTTCCTGGGAGGCGTCGGCGCCCGGCTCGACCCCGGCGAGGATCGTCGGTTCGAAGAAGTTGCCTTCGCGGCCACCGCCGACGACGACCTCGGCACCGGCCTCGACCGCCCGCTTGACCTGGTCCTCGAGCCGGTCGGCGGCGGCCTCGGAGGAGAGCGGGCCGATCTCGGTGTCCTCGGCGGTTGGGTCGCCGGTCGTGGAAGCGACCAGGATCGCCTTGAACTTCTCCAGGAACTCGTCGTAGAGCTCGTCGACGACGATGAAGCGCTTGGCCGCGTTGCAGGACTGGCCGGCGTTGTCGAGCCGCGCTTCGGCGGCCGCCGTCGCCGCCGCCTCGAGGTCGTCGGAGCCCAGCAGGATGAACGGGTCCGAGCCGCCCAGCTCGAGCACGACCTTCGTCAGGTTGCGGCCGGCGATCTCGGCGACCGCGGCGCCGGCCCGCTCGGAGCCGGTGACCGAGACGCCGTGGACCCGGGGGTCGGCGATCGCCCACTCGATCTGCTCGTTGCTGGCGTAGACGTTCTCGTAGGTCCCCTCCGGGAAGCCGGCGTCGTCAAAGATTTGCTGCATCGCCTCGGCCGATTCCGGGCACTGGGGCGCGTGCTTGAGCAGGATCGGGTTGCCGATTGCCAGATTCGGGCCGGCAAAGCGGGCCACCTGGTAGTAGGGAAAGTTCCAGGGCATGATCCCGAGCAGGACGCCGAAGGGGCTGCGGCGGACCAGCGCCGTGCCCTCGCCATCGAGCAGGGAAATCGGCTCGTCCGCCATCAGCTCCTCGCCGTGGTCGGCGTAGTAGGCGTAGATTTCGGCCGTGAAGTCGACCTCGCCGAGCGCCTGCTCGACCGGCTTGCCCATCTCGCGGACGATGATCTCGGCCAGCTTCTCCCGCCGCTCGCCGTGCAGTTCGGCGACCCTGCGGATCAGCGTCGCTCGCTCGGCCACGGTGGAGGAACCGGTCCAGCTCCTGTAGGCCGCGTCGGCCCGCTCGATCGCTGCGCGCAGATCGGCGTCGCTGATCTGCGGGTACTCCTTGACCTTCTCGCCGGTAGCGGGGTTGACGACCGCGTAGGTGCTCATCTGCTCTTCTCCCTCTCCTTCTGGTCGAGGCCGAGGGCTTCCTCGACCGGTACGTGCTCCTCGCCCACTCCCTCCGCCACGGCCGGGTGGGTGACCGCGCCGCCGGCCACGTTTACGCCAGGGCGCAGGCCGGGGTCGCGGCGGATCGCTTCGGCGACGCCGCGGTCGGCGAGCGCGATCGCGTAAGGCATGGTCGCGTTGGTCAGCGCGTGGGTCGAGGTGATCGGCACCGCGCCGGGCATATTGGCGACGCAGTAGTGGGTGATCCCGTCGACCTCGAAGGTCGGCTCGTGGTGCGTGGTCGGCCGCGAGGTCTCAAAACAGCCACCCTGGTCGATCGCCACGTCGACCAGCACCGCCCCCGGCTTCATCGGCGCCAGCTGCTCGCGGCGCACGACGAAGGGCGCGCGAGCGCCGTGCACGAGAACGGCGCCGATCACCAGGTCGGCGCGGGGCAGCATCTCCTCGATCGCCAGCGTGGTCGAGTAGACGGTCGAGCAGCTGCCGGCGAAGTCGACCTCGAGCTCGCGCAGCCGGTCGATCGACTTGTCGAAGACGAAGACATCGGCGCCCATCCCGATCGCGACGAAGGCGGCGTTCATGCCGACCACGCCGCCGCCGATCACGATCACGTTGGCGGCGGCGACGCCGGGCACGCCGCCGAGCAGGATGCCGCGTCCACCCATTGGCTTCTCCAGCATGAAGGCGCCGGCCTGGGCGGCGATCTTGCCGGCGATCTCGCTCATCGGCGCCAGCAGCGGCAGCCGGCCGTGGGAGTCCTCGACCGTCTCATAGGCGACGCAGGTGGCGCCCGAGCCGCGGAGGCCGCGGGTCAGCTCGGGGTCGGGCGCCAGGTGCAGGTAGGTGAAGAGCAGCTGGCCGGGGCGCAGCATCTCGACCTCGGCAGGCTGCGGCTCCTTCACCTTGAGCACCATCTCGGCTTCGCCGAACACCGCGGCGGCGTCGGACACGATGCGCGCGCCCTGCGCCTCGAAGTCGGCGTCGGCGATCGCCGAGCCCTCGCCGGCGCCCGCCTCGATCAGAACCTCGTGGCCGTGCACGGCCATCTCACGCACCCCGGCCGGCGTGATCGCGACCCGGTACTCGTCGGGCTTGATCTCGGCCGGGACGCCGACCCTCACGCGACCAGCTCCCGCGCCCGCAGCGCCAACCAGAACTCGATCCGGTCGTGGGCGCGCGAGAGGTCGCGCCCGGTCAGCTCCTCGACTTTGCGCATCCGGTAGCGCAGCGTGTGACGGTGGCAGTAGACCTCGCGCGCCGCTTTCTCCCACTGGCCGTTCTGCTCGATGAAGGCCTCGAGCGAGCGCAGCAACTCTCCGCCGTACTCCTCGTCGCCCTCCTCGATCGGGCCGAGCACGCTGTCGCAGTAGAGCTTCAGCGCCTCGTCGTCCTGAATCGAGAGCAGCAGGGTGAAGGCGCCGAGGTCGCGCCAGGAGGCCACCTCGGGAGCCGTGCCGTTGCCGATCGCGGTTGCCTCCAGGGCGCAGCGCGCCTCGTGGAAGGAGTGGCGCAGCTGCTCGGGCGGCGCCGGGCGGCTGGCGGCGGCGCGGACCATGCCGCGATCGACCATCAGCGCTTTGCGCGCGTCGGTGGCGAGGTCGACCGGGTCGCGGTCCGCCGCGTCGACCACGGCGCAGAGCAGCTCGCGGCGACCGCTGGCGTGCGGCGCGACGACCGCGGGGCAGGCGTCGGCGGCGAGCGCCCGCTCCAGCACCGGCTCGGCGGCGGCCGGATCGTCAAGGGCGAAGACCAGGACCGCGGCCTCCTCGCCGATCCCGAACGGCTCCAGACGGCGGCGCAACTCGCTCGGCTCCAGCCGCCCGCCGAGCGCCCCGGCGAGCACGTCGCCGGCCAGCCGCCGCTCGGTCTCACGGGCGACGCGGCGGCGCATCAACTCGAGCGCCACGACGGCGACCGCCTGCTGCAGGATCAGCCGCTCGAAGTCGCCGAGCCCGCCCGAGTCACGGACGATCACCACCCAGGCCTGGGGCGGCCCGCCGCCGGGTGAGATCACCGGATGGGCAAGGGCGCGGCCGGCGACCGCCGGGTGGGAGGGGACGAAGGCGTGCCCGTCGGCTGTGTGGGCGAGCGCTTCGTCGCGGATCGCCTTGACCGCCTCGGCCGAGAGTTGGCGGCGAAAGCCGCGCCCGGCGAGCCGCTCGCCGCGGCCGCCGAGAATCGCCACGGTGCCGCCCACGGCCGAGGCGATCGTCGCCACGATCTCCTCCAGGCCGCGCTCTTCGAGCACCAGCCGCTCCAACCGCCGTTGCACGGCGATGCCGCGCTGCAGCACCTCGTACTGCTCGTTGACGAGGCGGGCGAAGGCCTTCTCGGTGATCGCGATGAACGGGGTCGAGTAGGGCACTTCGAAGAGCGGGAAGTCGCGTTTGCGCGCCTCTTCGACCATCGCTTTGGGCAGCTTCTCGTGGTTGAACCCGGCGCCGAAGCCGAGCCCCGCGAGGTTGTGGTCGGCGAGCCGCTTGACGAAGGCCCGTTGCTTGGCGGCGCTGTCGAGCGGGATGCCCGTGGTCAGCATCAACTCGCCGCCGGAGAGCCACGGGGTCGGGTCCTCGAGCTCGGAGATATGGACCCAGCGGACCGGCGCTTTGGCGGCGTCGGCACCCGCGACGAGCTCGAGCTCCAGTTCGTCGAGCAGACTTTGGACGGTGAGCACGGCGCCGCCTACCGTCTGACCCGCTCCCAGGCCTCGGTGAGCACGCCGTGCAGGACGTCGTGGATCTCTTCGAACTGCTCGGTGTCGGCGATCAGCGGCGGCGCAAGCTGCACGACGGGGTCGCCGCGGTCGTCGGCGCGGCAGATCAGTCCGCGCTTGTAGAGCTCGGCGGAGAGGAAGCCGCGCAGCAGGTCCTCGGACTCCTCGTCGCTGAAGCTCTCCTTGGTCTCGCGGTCCTTGACCAGCTCGATCGCCTGGAAGTAGCCGGCGCCGCGCACGTCGCCGACGATCGGGATGTCGTGCAGCGTCTCCAGCATCTGGCGGAACTCACCTTCCTTGGCGAGCACGTGGCCGCAGAGGTCCTCGCGCTCGAAGACGTCGAGGTTGGCCATCGCGATCGCCGAGGCGATCGGGTGGCCGGCGAAGGTGAAGCCGTGGGCGAAGGAGGTGGTCTCGTCTTCGAGGAACGGGGCGGCGACCGCGTCGGAGGCGATCAGCGCGCCCATCGGCGCGTAGGCCGAGGTCAGCGCCTTGGCGACGGTGACGATGTCGGGGACGTAGCCGAAGCGTTCGCAGCCGAAGTAATGACCGAGCCGGCCCCAGGCGCAGATCACCTCGTCGGAGATCATCAGCACGTCGTAGCGGTCGCAGATCTCGCGCACCCGCTCGAAGTAGCCCTCCGGCGGGACGAAGCAGCCGCCGGCGTTCTGCACGGGCTCGAGGATCACCGCGGCGACCGTCTCCGGCCCCTCGAACTGGATCCGCTCCTCGATCGCGGTCGCCGCCCAGAGCGGGTGGCGGTCCTCCGGCCAGCGGTAGAGGTTGGTGTTGGGGACGTGGCAGCCACCGGGCGTCAGCGGCTCGAACTGCGCCCGCAGCTCGGTGATCCCGGTCGCCGAGAGCGCCCCCAGCGAGGTGCCGTGGTAGGCGATCTCGCGGGCGATCACCTTGTGCTTCTGGCCCTTGCCGAGCAGCCGGTGGTAGTTGCGCGCCAGCTTCAGCGCCGACTCCACCGCCTCCGAGCCGCCCGAGGTGAAGAAGACGCGGTTGAGGTCGCCGGGGGCGAGGTCGGCGATCCGCGCGGCGAGCTCGATCGCGCGCGGGTGGGCGTAGCTCCACAAGGTGTAGAAGTCGAGCTCGGAGACCTGGCGCGCAGCGGCTTCGCCGAGCTCGGTGCGACCGTGGCCGGCGTTGACGCAGAACAGCCCGGAGAGGCCGTCGAGGTAGCGGTTGCCGTGGTCGTCGTAGACGTAGCAGCCCTCGGCCCGGGCGATGATCGGGATCTCGTGGTCGGGGCCGTAGGAGCCCATCCGCGAGAAGTGCATCCAGAGGTGGCGACGGGCGGTCTCCTGCAGGTCTCCGCTCAGCGCCTTCTCCAAGTCGGGTCGTGAGGCTACGGCCATCTATCTCTCCTCCTCAAGCTTCGACACGGTGGACAACGCTAGAACTGGTATAGCGCACTCGCAATGTTCGGCTGGGCAATTATGTGGCCAAGCCTTGTACCAACTGTACAAAGCGCGGCGGGGCTTTTGGGACATCTGCAACTTGTGCGAGGTGTCGCCCAGGACTACCTTCGGCTCATCGTTGCGGACAAGGGACTGAAGAAGAACGCCATCGGGTTCGTCTCCAGCGTCGTGATCGGCGTCGCCTCGACCGCGCCGGGCTACAGCCTCGCCGCGACGCTCGGCTTCATCGCCGCCGCCGTCGCCCTGAAGTCGCCGGCGATCCTGCTGATCAGCTTCGTGCCGATGTTCCTCGTCGCCGCCGGCTACTACTACATGAACAAGGCCGACCCGGACTGCGGCACCAGCTTCTCCTGGGTGACCAAGGCGATGGGACCGCAGCTGGGCTGGATCACCGGCTGGGTGATCGTCGTCGCCGACGTGATCGTGATGGCCAACCTGGCCCAGATCGCCGGCCTCTACACCTTCGAACTGTTCGGCTGGACGGCGGCGGCGGAATCGACCGCGGCGGTCACCGCGGTCGGCGTGCTCTGGATCGTGATCATGACCGCGATCGTGCTGATCGGGATCGAGCTTTCGGCCCGCACCCAGGTTGGGCTGCTGGCGGCGGAGATCGTCACCCTGGCCGCCTTCGCGGTGGTTGCCTTGGTCAAGGTCTACGCCGGCAGCGCGCCGAGCGGCTCGGTCGACCCGAGCCTCTCCTGGATCAACCCGTTCAGCCTCAGCCCCAGCGAGATCTCGGCGGGGATGCTGCTGGCGGTCTTCATCTACTGGGGCTGGGACACGACCGCGACCGTCAACGAGGAGACCGAGGATCCCGGCGAGGCCCCGGGCAGGGCGACGGTGATCAGCACGGTGATCCTGCTCGCCGTCTACATAGTCGTCGCCGTGGCCGCCCAGGCGTACGCCGGCGTCGAAGGCCTGGTCGCCAACCAGGAAAACATCTTCAGCTCGCTCGGCACCGAAGTCTTCGGCTCACCGCTCGACAAGCTGTTGATCATCGCCGTGCTCACCTCGGCAGCCGCCTCGACTCAGACGACGATCCTGCCGACGGCGCGCACGACGCTCTCGATGGCGCGCGCCCACGCCCTGCCCGAGAGCCTCGGCAGGGTTCATCCGCGCTTCCTCACCCCGCACGTCTCGACCGTGGCGATGGGGGCGGCTTCGATCCTCTGGTACGTGAGCCTGACGCTGGTCAGCGAAGACATCCTCTACGACTCGCTGGCGGCGCTCGGCCTGATGATCGCCTTCTACATCGGGCTGACCGGGTTCGCCTGCGCGATCTACTACCGCCGCGAGCTGCTGCGCAGCGTCAAGAACTTCTTCTTCGTCGGGCTGGGACCGCTGCTCGGCGGCGTGATCCTCTTCTACCTGCTGATCAAGAACGCGATCGAACTCTCCGACCCGGCCAACTCGGAATCGGGCAACTCCTGGCTGGGGGTCGGACCGCCGCTGCTGATCGCCGCCTTCTTCATTCTGCTCGGCGTGATCCTGATGTTCGTCCAGTGGCGCAAGGTGCCGAGCTTCTTCAGACGCCGGCCGGAGGTCGCGCCGGCCGGCTTCCTCGAGGGCGAAGCGGAGCTCGAGCCGGTGCCGATCGCCCGCTCGGGGGAGGGCAGCTGAGATGGGTGAGATCGTTGTCGGCTACGACGGCTCGGAGTGCGGCAAGGCGGCACTCGACGAAGCGCTGCGCCTCGCCAAAGGCCTCGGCGACAAGATCGTCGTCGTCTTCGGCTACGCGCCGCCGGGGCTCTGGGGCGGGGAGATCGTCGAACACGAGGAGGCGATCGAGGAACTCGGCGTCAAGCTGACCGAGGAGGCCCGCGCCCGGGCCGCCGACAGCGGGGTCGAGGTGGAGGTGGCAATGGTGGCGAGCAAGCCCGCCGAGGCGCTGGTCGCGACGGCCGAGGCGCGCGGTGCGCGGATGATCGTCGTCGGCAGCTATGGCGACCCTCCCCTCAAGGGGATGATCCTTGGCTCAACGCCGAACAAGCTCCTGCACATGAGCGCATCCCCAGTTTTGGTGGTGCCCGCCAAGACGTAGCGGTACCGTCATATGGGACTCCAATCTGGCGTCTGTGTTAGGAGGAGGGAATGGGGTCAGCTGTACAAAGCGTCGAGTTGTTCAATGTGACCAAGCGTTTCGGCGATTTGGTCGCCGTCGATGACCTGAACCTCAGCTTCGGCCGCGGCGAATTCTTCACCCTGCTCGGGCCCAGCGGCTGCGGCAAGACGACGACGCTGCGCATGATCGCCGGCTTCGAGCGGCCCAGCCAGGGCGAGATCCGGATCGAGGGCACGGACGTAGCGGAGGAGCCGCCGCATCGCCGACCGACCAACACCGTCTTTCAGAGCTACGCCCTCTTCCCCCACCTCAGCGTCGAGGACAACGTCGGCTTCGGCCTGCGGCGCAAGCGGATCGCGAAGGGCGAGATCGCCGAACGCGTCGCCGCCGAGCTCGATCGGGTGGGGCTCGCCGCCGAGGCGAAGCGCCGTCCGTCCCAGCTCTCCGGCGGTATGCAGCAGCGCGTGGCGCTGGCCCGGGCGCTGGTCAACCTGCCCAAGGTGCTGCTGCTCGACGAGCCGCTCGGAGCGCTCGACCTGAAGCTGCGCAAGGGCCTCCAGATCGAGCTGAAGCGGATCCAGCGCGAGGTCGGGATCACCTTCGTCTACGTCACCCACGACCAGGAGGAGGCGCTGACGATGAGCGACCGGATCGCGGTGATGAACCGCGGCCGGGTCGAGCAGGTCGGCACGCCGGAGGAGGTCTACGAGCGCCCCGCGACGACCTTCGTCGCCGGTTTCATCGGCGTCTCCAACCTGATGCCGGCGACGGTGGCGGGCGCGGGCGAGGTGAAGCTGGACCAGGGGCCGACCGTGCGAGCGAGCACCGACGGCCTGGTCACCGGCGAGCGCTGTCACGCGGTGGTGCGGCCGGAGAAGCTGCGGGTGGCGACGATCGGCGGGCAGGAGGTCAGCCCAAACGGGCTGCCGCGGGTCGAGGGCGTGGTCGAGAGCTCGCTCTACCTCGGCACCTCGACCCAGATCGCGGTCGACCTGGGCGACGAGGTGCGAATGACCGTCCTGATCCCCAACGCCGACGAGGAGCAACGCCAGGGGCTGCCCGGCGGCGGCGCCCGGGTGGAGCTGAGTTGGGAGCCCGGGCACATGCACCTGGTGCGCTCCTCTCAGGGTAGCGGGGCGGGAGAGCGGGACGCGGCCGGAAGCGCAAGCGAGCTTCAAACAACGAAGAGAGGATGAGGACGATGGAGCGGAAACCCAAGAGCAGGCGGGTCACGGCGATCGCCGTCGCGGTCGCCTCGGTCGTAGCGGCGCTGGGCCTGGCGGCTTGCGGAAGCGGTGGAGGTGGAGAAGGCGGAACGGTGACCGTCGAAGGCAAGCCCTCCGGCAAGCTGACGATCTCCAACTGGCCGCTCTACATCGACCCGGGCAGCAATGGCACGGTCGCTAACTTCGAGAAGGCGACCGGGATCGGCGTCAAGTACATCGAAGACGTCAACGACAACGCCGAATTCTTCGGCAAGGTGCAGCCGCTGCTGGAAAACGGCGAAAGCGGCGGGCGCAGCCTCTTCGTCGTCACCGACTGGATGGCGAAGAAGATGCACGACCTCGGCTACCTGCAGACGGTCGACAAGTCAGGAATCCCGAACGTGGAGAGGAACCTGGTCCAGCCCCTGCGTCATCCGGGCTTCGACCCCAACCGCGAGTTCAGCGTGCCCTGGCAGAGCGGCATGGGTGGGCTGGTGGTGCGCACCGACCTGGCGCCCGAAGTGCACTCGATCTGCGACCTCTTCGATCCCCAGTACAAAGGCAAGGTCGACTTCCTCAGCGAACTGCGCGAAACCGTCCCGCTGGTGATGTCCTGCGAAGGGGTCAATCCCGAAGAAGCGACCGAAGCTGACTGGATGACGGCGATCGAGAAAATCAAGGGCGCGGTCGAATCGGGGCAGATCCGTCGCTTCACCGGCAACGACTACACGCGCGACCTGAGCAGCGGCGACGTGGTGGCGGCGATCGGCTGGTCGGGTGACGCGGTGCAGCTGCAGGCGGAAAACCCAAACATCGAATTCCGCATGCCGACGCAGGGATGCAGCCTCTGGTCGGACAACATGGTGATCCCGGTCGGAGCGCCGAACCCGACCGCGGCCGAGGCATGGATGAACTACGTCTACGTGCCCAAGAACCAGGCGAAGATCGCCGAATACGTCAACTACGTGACGCCGGTCGAAGGCGTGCAGCGGATCTTCGAAAAGACCGAACCCGAACTGGCGGAAAGCGATCTGATCTTCCCCAGCGCGGCATTCACCAAGGGCTGCTTCACCCAGGCGCAGCTCTCCGCGGAAGACGAAGAGCCCGTGACGCGGGCCTGGAACGCGGTCCTCAACGGCTGAGATGAGCGAGCGGCGCCGGATCGTCCCCTACCTCCTGCTCGGGCCGGGGACGATCTGGCTGCTGCTCTTCTTCGTCGTACCCCTCTTCTACATGGGGTACCTCTCGCTCGAGTCGGGCGTCGTCGGCAGCCTCAGCTTCAGCTGGAACTGGGGCAACTACTCCGATGCGCTCTCGCTCTACGACACCCAGTTCGTGCGCTCGTTCCTCTACTCGGGTCTGGCCACGCTGATCTGCCTGGCGGTCGCTTACCCGCTCGCCTACACGATCGCCTTCCGCGCCGGGAAGTGGCGCAACGCGCTGCTCTTCGCCGTGGTCGCGCCCTTCTTCACCACCTACCTGATCCGCACCCTCGCCTGGGAGACGATCCTCGCCGACGAAAGCCCGGTGACCGAATTCCTCCACGCGATCGGCCTGGCGCCTAGCGGCCACATCCTCGCCACCGGCCCGGCGGTGATCGCCGGCCTCACCTACAACTACCTGCCCTTCATGGTCCTGCCGATCTACGCCAGCCTCGAGCAGATCGACGAGCGCCTGATCGAGGCCGCCAAGGATCTTTACGCGTCCTCGCGCCAAGCCTTCCTACGGGTGACGCTGCCGCTCTCGGCGCCAGGAATCGTCGCCGGAACCCTGCTCACCTTCATCCCGGCGACCGGCGACTACGTCAACGCCCAGTTCCTCGGCGGCGCCGGCAACCAGATGATCGGCAACGTGATCCAGTCGCTCTTCAAGACCCAGCTCGACTACCCGGCCGCGGCCGCGCTCTCCTTCGTGCTGATGGCTCTGATCATGACCGTGGTGATCGTCTACATCCGCTTCGCCGGCTCGGAGTCGCTGATGGGGGAGGAGCTGCCGTGAGGGGCGCCTGGCGCTGGCTGCGCGAGCACGCGGTCAACATCGTCGCCGGCCTGGTGGTCGCCTACATGCTGATCCCGATCGCGGTGATCTTCGTCTTCTCCTTCAACGACCCGGCCGGCAAGTTCAACTTCACCTGGGTCGGCTTCACGCTCAAGCACTGGCAGAACGCCTTCGGCATTCCCGAACTCAACTCAGCTCTCTTCACCAGCCTCAGGCTGGCGCTGCTGGCGACCATGATCTCGACCGCGATCGGGACGGTGATGGCGATCGGCCTGGTCCGTCACAAGTTCCATGGCAGGCGCCTGGCGAACCTGCTGATCGTCGTGCCGATGGCGACGCCTGAGATCGTCATGGGCGCCTCGCTGCTCTCCTTCTTCATCATCCTCAGCACCCCCAGCCTCGGCTTCCAGACACTGCTGATCGCCCACGTGATGTTCTGCATCAGCTTCGTCGTCGTCGTCGTGCGCTCGCGCCTGATCGGCTTCGACCGCAACCTCGAGGAGGCCGCGCAGGACCTCGGCGCCAGCCCGCTGCAGACCTTCCGCCTGGTGACCCTGCCGCTGATCATGCCCGGCATCCTCGGCGGCGCCCTGCTCGCCTTCGCCCTCTCGATCGACGACTTCGTGATCTCCAATTTCAACTCGGGCACGACCGTGACCTTCCCGCTCTACATCTACGGCGCCGCCCAGCGCGGCATCCCGGTCGAGGTCAACGTGATCGCGATGATCCTCTTTGGCGTGACCGTGGTGGCGATGGGGCTCACGGTGCTGCAGCAGCGGAGGGCGGAGAGGATGGCGGCTGTGAGACCCGAACAGGAGGTTGTGCCGGTGGTTGGTATTGGCGCAGCCGAGGCGGCGTAGGGGGTGCGGGGACACTCCCTGAGCTCACACCCATGACCTTGCGCAATTACATCGGCGGAGCCTGGCGGGAAGCCGACCGCTCCTTGGGAGAGCTTGCGGACGTGGATCCGGCTACGGGCGAGGTGGTTGCTTCCGTTCCGCTTTCGGGGGAGCTTGAGGTGCGCGAAGCCGTGGCAGCGGCGCGCGAGGCGCAGAGAGGGTGGCGGGACGTTGCGCCGCAGCGGCGGGCTCGGGCGGTGTTGGCGCTGCGCGAGGGCCTGCTCGAAAGGCGGGAGGAGCTTGTGGGGCTTGTTACGGCTGACATGGGGAAGACCCTGGAAGACGCCGATGGGGAGGTGGGTAGGGGGATTGAGTCTGTTGAGTCGGCGGCTGCGATTCCTCATTTGCTGAAGGGGGAGGTGTTGGAGGGGGTTGCGGCCGGCGTGGACGTGGAGATGGTGCGGCAGCCGGTTGGGGTGGTTGCGGCGATCACGCCTTTCAACTTCCCGGCGATGATCCCGCTCTGGTTCCTGCCCTACGCGATCGCCTGTGGCAACTCGTTCATCCTCAAGCCCTCAGAGCAGGACCCGCGACCGGCGGCGCTGATCATGGAGATCGTCGATGCGGTCGAGGAGATCCCGCCCGGCGTCGTCAACCTCGTCCACGGCGGCCGCGAGGCGGTCGCCGCGATCCTCGAGGACCCCGGCATCGACGCGATCTCCTTCGTCGGCCGCGCCGAGACGGCGCGCATCGTCGCCGAAGGCGCGGTGCGGACCGGCAAGCGCTTCCAGGCCCTCGGCGGCGCCAAGAACTCGCTCGTCGTGATGCCCGACGCCGACCTCGACCAGGCGATGCCAGCGATCATGGGCTCCGCCTTCGGGGCTGCGGGACAACGCTGCCTGGCCGGCTCGGTCTGCGTGACCGTTGGCGACAAGGCGCGGCGCACCGAGGTCCGCGACGCGGTGGTGGCGTCAGCATCCAAGCTCAAGGTCGGACCCGGCAACGACCCGGCCACCGACGTATGCCCGATGGTCTCGGCCGCGGCCCGCGACAAGGTCGCCGAGGCGATCGGCAGGGCCGAGACGAATGGTGCGGATCTGCTCCTCGACGGCCGCGGCGACACCGGTGCGGCTGGGACCTTCCTTGGGCCGACCATCGCCGCCGTCACCGACCGCGATTCAGAGCTGGCCCGCGACGAGCTCTTCGGCCCCCTGCTCACCGTGATCGAGGTCGACGACCTGGACGCCGCGCTCGAGTTCCTCAACGCCTCCCGTTACGGCAACGCCGGCGCCATCTTCACCCAGTCGGGAGCGGCAGCCCGGCAGTACCGCTACGAGGCTCAGGCCGGGATGCTCGGCGTCAACGTCGGCGTCCCGGCCCCGGTCGCCTGGTTCCCGTTCTCAGGCTGGAAGGACTCCATAGACGGCGACCTGCACGCCAACGGCACCGACGCAGTGCGCTTCTACACGCGCGAGAAGGTCATCACCAGTCGGTGGTAGGGGGCGGGTGGTGCTCTTCATCGACCGATGTGAAAGCCGATCAGCTGCGGGAGCTTGGCGACGAGAGAGCTGATCGGGTCCGGATCGCGGCCTTCTAGCTCGGCGTTCTCCTTGCGCATGATGCCTGTGCGGATCAGCTCGCCGCCGAGCCAATGGAAAGGCTCGGGGGGAACCTCTTGCGGGGTTGGGTCAACGAAGGCCAGGCGAGAGTGGTCGTCGCGCCGGTCGAGGGCCAGTGAGGCGAGGGTGCGGCCGACCATGTGGGAAGGGCCGACGCCGTTGCCGGTGTAGCCGGCCGCACAGAAGGCTCGGTTGCCGCGCAGGGGGAGGACGAGGGGCAGGTGGGTCGGGGAGGCGTCGATCGGGCCGCCCCAGGCGTGGGTCAGGGACTTGCCCTCCAGGCCGGGGAAGTAGGCCCAGAGGTGCTCCGCCGCTTCGGCGGCTACCCGCGCATCCAGCTCAGCCCGGCCGTGGAGGCGGGCGCCCATCGCTATGCGGCCGCCGCCCCAGCCGAAGGCGATGCGGCCGTCGGGGGTCGTGCGGAAGTAGTCGATCAGGGCGCGGCTGTCGGTGATGCACTCACCCCCGGTCCAGCCGATCTCCTCGAGCAGCTCCGGCACCGGCTCGGTGAGGACGATGTGGGAGGAGGCGACGGTGAGGTTGTCGCGAAGCGGCCCGTCTGACGCCTTCGCGGCGGCGCCGATCCCGAGGACCGCCGAACCGGCCCGCACGACTCCGCGCGCCGTATGGGCCTCGACGCCGTGCGACAAGCCCTCCAACCGGGTGACCGGCGAGCGCTCGTAGACCTCGACCCCCCGCGCCCGCAGCCGCCCCCGCAACCCCAACGCCAGCCGCGCCGGCTGCACGGTCGCCGAGTTCGGATAGAACGCAGCGCCCCGAAACGCCGGCGAAGCGCAGCGCTCCCCCACCTGCTCCGCCGAAAGCGCCTGGATCGCATCCCCCACCCCAAGCTCCCGGCAGGCGTCCAGCGCCTCACACCAAACGGCGTCGTGCGCCTCGGCCGTAGAGACCTGCAAATACCCCCCATGCCGGTACCAAGCGTCAACCCCCTCCGCCTCGCAGAACTCCCCAATCCCCGCCACAGCCTCCTCCGCCGCCCGAGCCACCGCCAGCGCATCGTCTTCCCCCCACCGCTCCCGCATGTTCGGCAGCGAGAACCACATGACATTGCAGAACCCCCCATTTCGCCCACTGGGCCCGTACCCACACCGACCCTTCTCGAGCACCACAACCCGAGCCTCCGGCTCGAGCTGCTTGACATGCCAGGCGGCCCACATCCCGGTGTACCCACCTCCCACGACAACGACATCCGCGCTTCGCTCACCTGCAAGCTCCGGAGCCACCTCCACCTCTGGCGCCTCATCAAGCCAATACCCCTGAGCGTCGTGCTTCACGAACCCGAGTCTGCCAGGGAGCCCATACACTCCGCTCCCATGCCAACCTTTGACGCCCTGGCCGAGTTGCCGCTGGAGATCGAGGGCTACGAGCTTCAACCGCTTGAGCTGCAGCTGCCAGGCTTCGAACGCCTCAGCACGGTGATTCACATGTGGGGCGGTGGCTGCGACGGGCTGGGGGAGGACGTGACCTACGACCCCGTTGATCACATCGCCTTCCAGGACCGGGGAGCTTTCCTCGACATCACAGGCTTCTCAAGCTTGGGCGAGTTCTGCGCGCTGATGGCGGAGGAGGACACCTTCCCGGCCGAGCCGCAGCGCGACGTCTCGAGGCTCTACCGACGCTGGGCCTTCGAGTCGGCGGCGCTCGACCTGGCGCTGCGCCAGGCGGGCAAGGGCCTGGCCGAGGCGATCGGCCGCGAGCCACAGCCGGTCATCTTTGTCTGCTCGATGCGGCTCTCACCGGGCGAGGACAAGCCCTCGACGATCGACACACTGCGCCGCAAGCTCGACCGCTACCCCGGCCTGCGCTTCAAGCTCGACCCGACCAACGACTGGACCGACGAGCTGATCGCCGAGCTGGTCGAGACCGGCGCGGTCGACTCGCTGGACCTGAAGGGCTTCTACAAGGGCACCGTGGTCGACGTCGAGACCGACCCCGAGCTGTACGCAAAGCTGATCGAGGCCTTCCCCGACGCCTGGCTCGAGGACCCAGACGTCAACGACGAGACCCGTCCGATCCTCGAGCCGGTCCGCGACCGCCTCACCTGGGACGCCCCGATCCACTCGATCGCCGACATCGAGGCGCTGCCCTGGAAGCCGCGGATGGTCAACATCAAGCCCTCCCGCGTCGGCAGCCTCAAGGAACTCTGCGACGCCTACGACTACTGCGCCGCCGAGGGCATCGGCGCCTACGGCGGCGGCCAGTGGGAGTTGGGCGTGGGCCGTGGCCATATCCAGGCCCTCGCCTCCCTCTTCCACCCCGACACCCCCAACGACACCGCGCCGCGCGGCTACAACGAACCGGAGCCGCCGGCGGGGCTGCCGGTCAGCCCGCTGGAACCGCGCCTCAGCGCGACGGGGTTTCGGTGGGACGACGGGCGTGGGTGAGGGACGGTCCCTCTTCAGAAGCTCGTTACTCGCCCATTCCCGCGGCGGGGGGAGCGGTGGGATCGGCTGACTCGGCACCTGGGTTCTCGCGAGCTATGTAGTCCTCGGCGAGGAGGAGGTTGTCCTTGGCGCGCTCGACCACGTTGAGCAGGTCGCCCATCAGCGCGACCTCCTCGACCTGCTCCTTGACGAACCACTGCATGAACTGCTCGGCTCGGTAGTCCTTGACCTCGCGGGCGAGCTCGAAGAGGGCGAAGATCTCCTCGCCGACGCGCTTCTCCTGCTCGAGCGCCTTCTGCACCGGCGTGACGCCGTCCGAGTAGCTCGTCGCCTGCGCCTTGATGTCCGGGATGTGGACCTCCTCGCCCACGTCAAGCAGGTACTGGACCATCATCATCGCGTGCTCGCGCTCCTCCAGCGCCTGCCTGTAGAAAAAGGCGGCCAGGCGAGGGAGCGTTTCCGCGTCGTAGTAGACCGCCATCCCCACGTACTGCTGCGAAGCAGCGAACTCGTTGGCGATCTGCTCGTTCAGCGCATCGGCGAAGCTTTTCTCGGGCATCCAAATCTCCTTGAGGTGGGGGTCCAGCGCAAAGTAGCTGAATCGAGGAGTTCGGTTGGCCGAAGAAGGACCAGCCACCGCCTCAAGGGGCTTGCGAAGCAATCGCGATGACCGGACTGGTGGCTGGCACACCGTCGTGGCTAGCCACCGCGCGCACGAAGCGCAGACGTGCCTCGGGGTCCCGGAGCTCCAGCTCGAACTGGCCGCTCGGGTTGCCTCTCGTGGCCCCCAGGGGGTGCAGTTCGTAGCGATGGCTGCCGGCCACCACGAACAGGTGTATTGCTCGGTCCGTGCCAGCGGTGAAGCTGACCTCGACCACGCCCCCACGACGCACCGCGGTCAACCTTGTCGGCGCCTTTGGCGGTTTCGCCGCTTCACCGGTCTCCACCGGCGCCCGGACGACCCGCGCCCCGCTGTCCGCGTCGACCAGCAGCCAGTGCCTTTCGGAGGGGCGCCGCAGGCGCAACCGCTCCCCAGCGCGCATCTCAAACCGGGGAAATTCGGCCGTGTGCAGCATGTTGCCGTCACGAACGGCCGCGTAGACCCTGGGGTGGGCACTCTCGCGGGTGCCGATCGTCGCTTCGTCGACCGCGCCGGGACGGGGCGCCTGAAAGACGGCGGGGATTCCGGGGCCCCGCGGAGGTGGGTCTCCCCAGATCTTTAGCCGCTGATGGCCTGCGCGTTCGAGACCAGAGGCGAAGAACGAGCGTAGCCGGACCGGATCACAGGCGACGAGATAGCTGCCTTCCGGCGGGCGCTGGAACCATTCTTCGCAGTCTTCAAAGAGCGAGTCGAGCCTGCCGCCCGCAACCCCGAGAGCGCGGGCCGTTTTTGGATCGGGGAGAACCTCCCTAGCGCCTACTGGCGGCGCCGGAGCGCTTACCTTGGCGCAGGGGCTCGGATGGTCCTCGTCGAACTTCTGCTGGAAGAGCGGTGACTGCGGTCCGTTGGCGTCGATCTGCTCGAGCAGCTGACCGAAGATCGGTACCTCGCCGAGGTCGGGGGCGTTGCCGAAGTGTCCCGGCCAACATCCCCACCAGGTGCGCGCGAGGTTCACGAGGGGCAGACCGGCGTGCAGGCGATAGCGGTCCGGCGGCGCACAGGAGACGTGATCATCGGGGACGTCGATGACCTTCACGTGGAAGAGGCCCAGGTTGGTGTCGGCTTCGACCGTGCGGAACTTGCGGCCACACGATTCGTAGGTCGCGTGGCTGCCCCTTGCGACGAAGCCGACCGGGTGCCTTCCGTGGCGGTGTAGGTCGCCCTCTTCCCAGGTGAAGCGCTCGCCCTCTTCGGCGTGCCTCGGCATCCAGACGTAAACAGGCCGCTGAGTCCTCGCCGAAAGCAGCATCGCGAGACCCTCGAAGTCGCCCTCGTGAAGGTCGATGTCCGCGAGGTCGACGCCATGGCGGCGCACCGCCAAGTAGTTGAAGGGGTAATAGAACCAATACTGCAGCGTCACCGGCCGCTGCCGGCTGCGCCCGGTCACGTAGTAGTAGAGCTGGGCGCCGGTGGCCGGCGCTTCGCCGCCGAGCGCGACGCCAAACGAGCGGCGCTCTGCGTCGGGATCGGCGTTGCCGGCCGGGTAGTCGACGAAGGCGCTGCGAGGGCCCCGATCCCAAGGCAGGTGCTCGATCGCGATGCGCTTGCACTCAGCGCCTTTGCGCAGCGCCAGGCAGGGACGTTCTTCGGCGGGCGGGAGGCCGTCGATCGCCTCCACTGAAACCGGCCAAAACCCGTCCTGGCGTTCGAGCACGAGGGTAGGCTCGTAGCCTCCGGCGAGCGTCTTGGCCTGCTGCGGATCGGCAACTGGCTGCGTGACCGGCGGCGGCACCGGACCTGCGCCGCGAGGGGCGAAGATTAGGAATGCTCCGAGGACAATCGCGATCGGAACGATCACTATGGCGGTCCACTCTACTCATGATTAATCCGGTATTTCACACAGTGGGTGGGATTTCGTCCTCTCTACCCAAGCCACCCCGCCCGCTTGCGCATGCTTTTGATCCGGCGGAACTCGGCTATGTCCTCGCGTAGAGCCGCAGGTGCGGGGGCGGGGAGGAACCTTGCGGGCAGGGGCGACTCGACCACGCCTGTGTCGGTGCTCGTCACGCGGTAGGCGCGGGCGCCTCGGCGGGCTGTGACCGCTGAGGGGGGGCCGGGGCCTTCCCAGATCAGACCGGCGTAGTCGTCGAGGCCGTAGCCATCGGGCATGCCGTTGGAGACGGCCTCGAGGTAGGCGGCCCGGCGCTCGGGCTCGTTGTTGTAGTGGACGCAAAGGCTGCCGCCGAGCAGGCCGAGGCCAGCCTCGACCTCGGGCTTGCCCGAGGACTTGGTGACGCCGGTCTCGAACCAGCACATCGCGCCGGCGCTCTGGCCGGCGAGGACGATGCCCTCGCGCCAGGCGAGGCTGAGGATCGAGCTCAGCTCGTGCGCCTCCCAGACCGCGAGCAGGTTGACCATGCTGCCGCCGCCGACGTAGATCAGGTCCTGTTCGAGCAGGTGATCGCGCAGCGCCATCGGCCGCCGGCCGAGGCGGAAGAGCGAGAGGTCGGACGGCACGCAGGGGCGCTCGCCGAAGGCGGCGTAGAAGCGGCCGATCTGCTCGGAAGTGTCGCCGCTGGCGGTCGGCAGGATGCAGATCTTCGGCCGCCCCCCGGCCCGCTCGGTGGCGAGGCGCAGAAGCAGCTCGCTGACCGCGCGGTCCGGCGGGCGGGAAGTGAAGTCGTGACCGCCGAGGGCGAGGATCCGGGAAACCATCGGCGCTAAGCCGCCGAGGCCGACGAGAGCGAGGAGGAGCCGGCGCCCGGCAGCCGCGTCACCGGCGTGGCGTCGCCGAGATAGGCGGTCGCCAGCCGCATCTCGATCACCCGTTCGCCGACCACGTCGAGCCGGTAGCCGCGCGCCGCCGGGCGCGAGGCGACGACCCCGCTCAGCTCCTCGCCGACGAAGTGCAGCGCGGCGCCGTCCTCCGCCGCGTAGCCGGCCCGCATCCCCTCGCGCAGCATCTGGTGGTAGGCGAAGCGCCGCTCCGAAGTCGGCTCGTAGTGGACGCAGTTGCTGAACGGCAGCAGGCCGAGTCCCGCGACCCGGCGCGGTGCGCCGTGGAACCCGGTCACCGCCTGGTCGAACCAGCACAGCGAGCCGGCCGAGAGGCCGCCGAGGACGACGCCCGCCTCCCAGGCCTCGCGCAGGATCGCGTCGATCCCGTGCGCCCGCCAGACGCCGAGCAGGCTGATCACGCTGCCGCCGCCGACGTAGATCAGGTCCTGGGAGAGCAGGTGCTCGCGCAGGTCCTCGGGTCCCTGCTCGCGGCGGAAGAGCGAGATGTGGCTGGCCTCGCAGCGGTCGGCCGGGAAGGCGCGGTAAAAGCGCACCACGTAGTGGTCGGCGTCGCCGCTGGCGGAGGGCAGGAAGCAGACCCGCGGCCGCTCGCTCCCGCAGAGTCCGAGCACGTAGTCGTCGAGCAGCGGGTTGCCCGACTCCATCGAGAAGCCGCCGCCACCGAAGGCCACGATCTGTCGTACGGCAGGCTCCATGTTCAAATGGTCGTCGGGGGCGGGCGAAACCTGCTTGTACCGGCGTCTGAAGTTCTCGCCGCCGCTCTCGCCCGCGTGTACAGGGCCCGATCCCATTCGCATTCCCAGCGGATCGTCCGATTGTTAAATCGGTACCCGATCGTCCACAGAGCCCCCTCGGGGTGTACAATCGCGTTTACCTAAGTTTTCGTCTGCCTCAGGAGAGCCGACTTGCCGTCGACAGCCCGCACCGGCAGCGGATCCCCGGCCTCGCCCCGGGACCTGCCCACAGTGATCGAGGATGAGCGCCTTCCCGCCGGCCTCGAGCAACTCCCCGAGCCGCTGGTCGAGCACTCCCAGCGCGAACGGCTGCTCAACGCGATGGCCCGCAGCTGCGCGAAGAAGGGCTACGGCGCGACCACGATCGCCGACGTCTGCGAGGGCGCCGGCGTCTCCCGCGCCACCTTCTACGAGCTCTTCAAGGGCAAGGAGGACTGCTTCGGTGCGGCGATGGAGCTCTCGCTCGCCGACGCGATGGGCCGCATCGTCGCCGTCTACTCGCCCGACAAGCCGTGGGCGACGATGGTCCGCGACGCCGCCGCCGCCTTCCTCGAGCTGCTTGCCAGCCGGCCGACCTTCGCCCGCATGGCGCTGGTCGAGGCACCCGCCTCCGGTGAGCGCGCCTTCGAGCTCTACGCCTCAGGCAAGCGCGTCCTGCAGTCGCTGCTCGAACGCGGCCGCGACGACCCGGTGGAGGAAACGGCGATCCCCTCCAGCGCGGGACGCGCCGCACTCTCCGCCGCCGAGTCGCTGATCGTCGGCCAGATCCTCGCGGGCAACACGGCGCGCCTGCCGGAGCTGCTGCCCGACGTCGTCTACATCACCACCGTGCCCTACCTCGGCCAGGAGGAGGCGCTGCGGCAATCGCGCGAGGCCGAGCAGGCGATCCCGCAAGCGGGCCGCTAGGGCAGGCGAATGGCTCAGCGGCCGGGGAGTGGACGACGCGAGCGCTGGCGACCGCCGCGTGGCCGACACCGGCTGCCGCCCGAGGTGATCGCCCGCTCCCAGCGCGAGCGCCTGCTCGACGCCGCGGTCCGGGTCGCGGCGGAGAAAGGCTACGAGGCAATGACGATCGCCGACCTGACCCGCGACGCGGGCGTCTCCCGAACCACCTTCTACGACCTCTTCGAGGACAAGGAGGCCTGCTTCCTCGCCGCCTACGACCACGGTGCCGATCTTCTGGTGCGGCGCGTCTCGGCGGCCTTCGAGGCGGAGGAGGGCTGGCCGCGGCGAGCGCGGGCCGGCCTCGCCGCGCTGCTCGAGGCGCTCGCCGCCGAACCGGACGTGGCGCGCCTGACGCTGGTCGACGTGGGCGCCGCCGGGCCGGCGGCCCAGCGCCGCCATCGCGCGGCGCTGCAACGGCTGACGCCGTTCTTCGACGAGGGCCGCGACTACGCCCCCGGCGGCCGCGGCCTGCCTGCCAACACCTCGCGGATGGCGATCGGCGCGGTAGCCGGCCTGATCGCCGACGAGCTGGCTGAGGAACGCGCGGAGGATTTGCCTGATTTGCTTTCGGACGCCCTTTTTGCGACGCTGGTCCCGTATATCGGCCCAGCAGCGGCTGCCAGGGAGGTGGGCGAGACGAGTAGATAAACGTATCCGTACACCGAGCCGCTATGATGAAGGTACTCCGGAGTTTTCAACCTACCTGGGACGGGCTGATGGCATCCGAATCGAGGCGTGACCTCATCCTCGCGGCGATGATCCGCGTGGTCGGGCGCAAGGGATACAAGGAAACCTCGGTCGCCGACGTGATCGACGAGGCGGGCACCTCCCGCACCACCTTCTACAAGCACTTCGAGGACAAGCACGAGTGCTTCCTCGCCGCCTACGACATGCTGGTCGAGCAGGTCTTCGCCGAGGTCGTCGCCAAGTGCAACGGCACCGAGCCGTGGCTGGAGCGGGTCGAGAAGGGCCTGGAGACGATCGTGCAGCTCTTCGCGCTCGACCCCGAGCTGGCGCGCACGGCTGTGGTCGAGGTCGCCGCCGCCGGGGCCGACGCCCGCCAGCGCCACTGGAACGCGGTCGCCCGCTTCACCCAGTACCTGGAGGACGGCCGCGAGCTCTCCGGCAGCAGCGAATTGCCGGAGAACATCTCGCTGCTCTCGGCCGGAGCGGTCTCGGGCCTGATCTTCGACGAGCTGCTGGCCGGCCGCGCCGAGCAGTTGCCGGAGCTGCTTCCCGACCTGGTCTTCGCGATGCTCGTCCCCTACATCGGGCCGAGCGCCGCTGCCGAGGAGATGCGCCGCACCGCCCGCGCCGCCTAGGACGCCGGCGCCGCCCGCATCTCGCAGCGCAGCTTGTGCCGGGCGCGGTGGAGCCGCACCTTGACCGTGCCGTCGGGCAGGCCCAGGCGTCGGGCGATCGCCTCCTGGGTCAGGTCCTCGTCGTAGCGCAGCTGGATCAGCTCCCTGTCGCGCGCGTCGAGCCGGTCGAGCGCGGCGTGCAGGTCGGCGCGCTCGACCGTCGAGAGGATGCCCTCGTCCTCTTCGCCCTCGAGGGTCTCCACCTCCTCCACCGGGTCGGGCCGCACCCGGGAGCGCTGCCGGTAGGCCTCATTGCGAACGATCGTCCCCAGCCACTCCTCCCGCCGCGAGCTGTCGCGGAGGGTGGAGCGCCGGCGCCAGGCGCGCAACAGGGCGTCCTGCGCGATGTCTTCGGCTTCGCCTGGATGACGGGCATAGTGATAGGCCATGCGCACGCAGAACCGGTGCGCCTTCTCCCACTCCCAGCCGTCGTCCGAGCCTGATCTTCCACTAGTCGAAACGTTGATTGCTCGACCGTACTACTTCTAAAACCAAACAGGTGAATTTTAACGCTGAAACTTTTTTAACCTTGACTAGGTCTCACATTCCATGGGGGTAAGCGGGGCAGATGGCACCGGGGCGGAGTGGGCGGAGCGCGCCTACGAGGGAATGGCTCCCGTCTACGACGACTTCACCGCCCACCACGACTACGAGGGGTGGCTGACCGATCTGATGGTGGCGCTGGAGCGGCGCGGCCTGCAGGGAAAGCGGCTCCTCGACGTCGCCTGCGGCACCGGCAAGAGCTTCCTGCCGATGCTGCCGCGCGGCTGGCAGGCGACCGGCTGCGACATCTCGCCGGCAATGGTCGAGCTGGCACGGGCGAAGGCCGGCGAGCGGGCGACGCTGGTGGTGGCCGACATGCTCGAGCTGCCCGTCTTCGGCGAGTTCGACCTGGTCTGGGCGCTCGACGACGCAATCAACTACCTGCTCAGCACCGAGGAACTCAAACGGGCCCTGGCCGGGATGCGGCGCAACATGGCGACGACCGGTCTGCTGCTCTTCGACGTCAACGAGCTGCTCGCCTACCGCACCTTCTTCGCCGAAACCAGCGTCGTCGAGCGCGGCGGCCGGCGGCTCACCTGGCACGGCCTGGCGGCGCCCGACGTGGCGCCCAGCTCAATCTCTGAATCGAGGCTAGAGGTGAGCTTCGAGGACGGCAGCGAGAGCCCGCCGCCGATTTACCATCGGCAGCGGCACTTCACCGAAGCGGAGGTGATCGCCGCGCTCGAGGGCGCCGGGTTGGAGTGCCTCGACGTCTACGGGCACGGGCTCGACGGGATCCCGGTGCAGCCGCTGGACGTGGAGAACCACACGAAGGCGGTCTACATCGCTCGGCGAGCCCCGCTGAGCTGATTCGAGGCCCGGCTCCACTTGCGTTGAAGCACGGCTTCGATCGAAGCCGTGCCGCAGCCGACGGTCGTCAAGCATTCGCCCCAGACATTCGCGGCGTCGATGTAGAGGTTGAAGGCTCGCTCGGCGGGGCCTCCGGCGAGGAGGAGGCAGGAGGCGTCGAGCTCGCGGGGTTTGATGGCTCGGTAGGCGACGCGGACGTGGCGGACTTCTGGGAGGTATTCGGTGTAGCTGAGGCCTCGGGAGAGGTTGCTGCGGAGCGTGGCCAGCGAGGCCACGAAGCCGCCGAGCTGGGAGTTGCAGGAGCCGCGGGGCGCGGGGCGTTCAACGCCGGCCGCCGAGGACGGCTGCGGTGGGGAGCCGGTGGCGGTGATGTCCCCGCCGCCACAGGAGCTGAGCACTGGCGCCAGGCACAGCAGGGCGCAGGCGATCGCCGCTGCTCCGGGGCGCATCGGCGTAGTGTAGAAATTCGCTGGATGCCGAGAGTGCGCAGGCTCGCGACCCTGGCGGCGATGCTTGTGCTCGCCGTCGCTCCCTCGGCGCGAGCGGGCGGCAGCGGGGGCGTGCTGGTCGTCGGCGACAGCCTCGAGGAACTGACCTCGCCCTACCTGCAGCGCTATCTGCCCGGCGTGCCGCTCACCATCAATGCCGTGGGCGGATCCAACAGCTACCAGATCTACGACCTCTTCCGGGAAAGCTACGACCCCTCGCAATCGGTGATCGTCTTCGACGCCGGGACCAACGACAACCCGGCGTATCCTCAGATCCTCGCCGGAAACCTCCAGAAGGTCGCCGCCGCGATCGGCGACCGCTGCATGGTGGTGCCGACCATCCACGGCCTTACCGTGAACGGGATCGACAGCACGGGCAAGAACAGGGTCGTCGAGGCCTTCGCGGCCTCGCGGCCGGGCACGCAGGTGCCGGATTGGGCGACCGCCGAGGCGACCCACCCTGAGCTGATGCAGGCCGACGACCTGCACCCAATCCCCGCCGGCGCCGAACTGCGAGCGCGGCTGATCGCCCGTGGCGTCAAGGCCTGCCTCGGCATCGCGACGGCGACGCCGGGCCGGGCCGCGCTCGAATCGGCGCCGCACCTGCCGCCGGCGCGCAAGCTGGCTCGGCGCGAGGCGCAGCTGGTCGGCGCCGTCGCCACCGGCCTCGCCCGCGCGCTCGGGGCGCGGGTCGTGTGGCGCGCGCCCGGGCTCGCCGCGGCGATGGCGCTCTTCTCGATCCGGTTCCCCGGCGATGCCTGAACCAGTACAGAGCAGCCGCCGCTACATGCCGGGCCTCGACGGCCTGCGCGCTATCGCCGTGCTCGGCGTCGTCCTGTACCACCTCAAATTCAGCTGGGCCGAAGGCGGCCTGCTCGGCGTCGGCGTCTTCTTCACCCTCAGCGGCTACCTGATCACCGACATCCTGCTCAACCAGGTCAACCGCGGCGGGATCAAGCTGCTCGGCTTCTGGCTGGCCCGCGCCCGGCGCCTGCTGCCCGGCCTCTTCCTGATGCTGATCGTGGTGACCGCCTGGGTGACGGTGATCGGTCCGCACCAGCCGGCCGACTTCCGCACCGCGGTGCTCAGCGCGGTCGGCTACTTCAACAACTGGTGGCTGATCTTCCACCACGTCTCCTACTTCGACCGCTTCGCGGCGCCCTCGCCGCTCAACCACCTCTGGTCGCTCTCGGTCGAGGAGCAGTTCTACATCTTCTGGCCCTTCCTGCTGCTGGCAGGGATGCACCTCATCCCCGAACCGCTGCGTCACCCCGGCCCGCGCCCTCGGCTCGCGGCTCTGGCCCTGCTCGCGGCGCTCGCCTCGGGCATCCTGATGGCGGTCCTCTACCACCCGACGCTCGACCCGTCGCGGGTCTACTACGGCACCGACACGCGGGCGTTGGAGCTGCTGGTCGGCGCGGCGCTGGCGATGGTCTGGCCCAGCCGCCGGCTCACCGGCCGGGTGACGCCGCAGGCGCGGACGACGATCGACGCGGCCGGGCTGGCGGGGCTCATCGTGATCGGCGTGATGTTCTGGCGCTCGACCGAGTTCTCGCCCTTCATCTATCGCGGCGGCTTTGCCCTGCTGGCGTTGGGCACGGCGCTCTCGGTCGCCGCATTCGCCCACCCGGCCTCGCGCCTCGGCCCGATCGTCGGCTGCCGGCCGATGCGCTGGATCGGCGAACGCTCCTACGGGATCTACCTCTGGACGCTGCCGATCATCGTCCTCACCTCGCCGCAGGTGGCGCACGGCTCGAGCCTGCCGCGGGCGATCCTCCAGGTGGCGGCGATCGGGGTCGTGGCGGAGCTCTCCTGGCGCTACGTCGAGAACCCGATCCGCCACGGAGCCCTGGGACGGCTGTGGGCGCGCTGGAAAGCGGGAGACCTGCGGGTCGAGCGACTATCGCGGCCGGCCTGGGCGCTGGTCGGGGGCGTCGCCGTCGTGCTGCTCGCGGCGATCGCCGGCCTCGCCGGGGTCGGCGTCTCCAACAGCTCCAGCGCGATCGGCGCCGAACCGGTGGCGAAGACGATCACCGCGAAGAACGTCAAGCGCAAGCCGCTGGCCACCTCGTGCAAGGGAGTCGTCCACATCGGCGACTCGACCTCAGAGGGCCTCGTCTCCTCCGAATACCTGCCCAACCCGAAGGACCTGATCAGCTCCCAGTACGCCCGGGTCGGCGCCACCACGTCGCACCTGGAGGTGGCCGGCGCGCGTTCGATCTACGAGAACTTCGAAGGGGAACCGAACGCCCAGGAAGTGGCGGAAGCGTGGAAGAACGAAGGCTTCGAAGGCTGCTGGGTGATCGCGATGGGCACCAACGAGGCGGCCAACGTCGCCGCCGGCTCCAACTTCACCTACGACGACCGGATCGCCAGCATGATGTCGACGATCGGCGACGAACCGGTGATGTGGGTGAACGTCAAGTCGCTGGTGACCAGCGGCCCCTATGCCGAGACGAACATGAAGTCCTGGGACGAAGCCCTGCTCGACGCCTGCAACCGCTACCCAAACATGCGCATCTACAACTGGGCCGCCGACGTCAAGGACAAATGGTTCATCCCCGACGGCATCCACTTCACCTCCGAAGGCTACGCCGCCCGCAGCCGCCTGATCGCCGACGCCCTGCTCGAATCCTTCCCCAACACCGGCCCGACGAAGATGACCGACGCCAAGGACTGCGTGGTCAGCGGCTGAGCCGCGGGCGTCAGAAGATCTGCGCGTCGAGGAAGCCGGCGATCAACACCAGCCAGCCGCCGATCTCGGCGACGATCAGGGCCGCCATGAACGCGCGTGTGCCGCGAACGGGATCGCGGAACTGGTTGTCGGTGTCGCGCCTCCAGCCGTGCACCATGTAGCCGAAGACCGCGGCATAGAAGTAGAAGGCCATCGCCCCGGCCGCCAGCAGATTGACCAGCGCGCTCCAGCCGCTGAGCTCGACGAAGGTCGCCACCAGCAGCAGAGCGAAGCTGTAGAGCAGCGCCGCCCGGTGCGCGATGTCCGTATAAGGGTGCGCCACCCCCTCCTCGGAGGCATCCATCTGGCGAAACTTCATCACCCCGAGCAGCAGCGCCCAGAGGAACATCAGCGCCGCGGCCAGCAGTACCGCCTTCGCATCGCCGCCCAACTCCACAACTCGATCCTACGCTGAATCGGCCTACGAAACCAAGGGCGACCAGAACCTGATCGTCTCCTGTGAGAGCGGGCGACGGGAAATCATCTTCACCCCGCCGCCACCCGAGCAAACCGAGTTCCTCCGACCTGCTCGCCATCCATCCGGTTGCCGATGGCAACGGGCGCCTGGCCCGACTGGTCACGACCCACGAGCTGTTCGGCCAGGGCTATAGCATCGCCCGCTACGTCGCTCAGGGCAGCTTCAGCACGAGCTTGCGGGCGGTGACACCGGCGCCGCTCGCCCCCACCTTGAGGCGCCCGTTCTTGGACTCGGCGAGGAGCTTCTTTGCCTTGCCGCGGAGCTTGACGCGAACCACCTTGGACTCGCCGGCGGCGAGCTTGAAACTCGCCTTGCCGAACGTCCATTTGTGGGACTTCCGCCTGTAGGTGAGCTTGACCTCGCCGACGCAAGCAAGCGGGCCGCAACGCAACTTCATCAGCGCCCTGCCCTTTCTGACCTTGGCGACTCTCGCGACGTGAGCCGTGCCAATCACGATCCCGTGAGGGTCGCTTGTCTGAGTCTTGGCGCCGGCGTGGTTGGAGGCAGTGACACTGCAGCGGTATTCGCCGGCGGCGGACGCCGTGACGGTGCTGCTCGTGGCGCCGGCGATCGGAGCGCCGTTCAAGCTCCACTGGTAGGCGTAGCTCTGCGGCGCGCGGTAGAGGAAGGCGCCGATCTGGTCGCCGGCCCAGGCACCCTGCGAGCAGGTGAGCGCGCTGCCGAGTCCCTGGCCGCCACCGATGCCCGGCAGACCTTGACCGACCGGTTCCTCCAGCAGGACCGGGGAGTTGGGATAGTCGGGAGCGACGCTCGGAGTCGCCAGCAGCGCCGCACCGGCGCCGTCGAGGCCGGAGACCTCGAGGCTGTCGGTCCCGGCGTTTGCCCAGTAGAGCTTCCCCGCCCCCGAATCGATCGCCAGTCCCCACGGCGCGTCGCTTGCGCCGCCAGGCACCGGCAGTTCGCCGCTGCCCGAGCCGTTCAGGTTGGCGTAGCCAATCGTGCTCGCCTCGAAGTTGGTCCAGAAGATCCGCCCGGACCCGGGATCGATCGCGACTCCAGCCGGGCCCGTCGGCGTGGCGCCAGGCGTGGCAAGGTCCCCGCCGCCGGAGCCGTCCAGGTTGGCGAAGCCAATCGTTTCGCCGTCACCGTAGAAACCTTCCTTGAAGAAGTTCGCCCAGTAGATCCGGCCCGCTTCAGGGTCCACCGTCAGTCCCGACGGGCCTTCAACGGTCGCACCGGTCGTGTTGAGCGTGCCGCCACCTGAGCCGTCAAGCCTCGCGAAGCCAATCGTTTCGCCGAGGCCTTCAAGGCCTGCCTTCCTGTAGTTGGCCCAGTAGATGATCCGAGCCGCCGGGTCGATCGCCAGTCCCTCCGCGCCGTCGATTGGCGCGCCGCCGATGTCGAGGTTGCCGCCACCGCTGCCATCGAGGTTGACGTAGCCGATCCGGTCTTCCGATTCGCTCACGTAGTAGAGCCTGCCCGTCGCAGAGTCGATTGCGAGCCCGCTCGCCGATTCGACGTTCGTCGCAAGGTCCCCGCCCTGCGCCCCGTCCAGCGTCGCGAACGAGACCGTGTCGGCATCCATGTTCGCCCAGTAGATCGTGTCGGCCGCCCGCGCGGCAGCCGGCGCAGCCAGCACGACGGTAGTCAGGGCAACGAGCAACGCAAGCGGTCGGACCTTCTTCATCTCTCTCCAGCCTCCCTCGAATCCCGCGCCTTACGCGCGGAGCGACAACGGTCGCGGCCCTGTTCGACGGCCCGCCGCCCTCTCCTCCGGCGCGAGTCCAGGGGGCCGGTGCGGATAGACAAGCCCCGAATGGGTGACGTCGAAGACGCCGTCGTCGTTCGGGTGCAGCTCGTCGCGGTCCGGTTCCGCGGATTGGGAGGGCTCGAACAGCGAAAAGGCGACGGGAGCGCGGCGCGACGAGCAGGAAGGCGAGGGCGATCTTCAGCAGCTGCACGAGAATCGCCGTCCCCGCGACCTCGGCCACGGCGAGAGCCGCACGCGCCGGACGGCGCAGCCAGAGGGCGAGCAACGCCACGAGCGCCGTCCAGCCGAGCTGGGCGATGGGACTGACGAGCCGCTCGACCGCGAAGGCGAGGTCGTTTGCGAACGTGTCTGGGGAGGCGCGAGCCGGCAGCAGCTGGATGAATTCCCCTGACACTCGTGTCGGGCGACTGGCCAGCGAGCACCGGGCGTGGGAACATGGTCAAGGGACTTGAAATGGCAATGCAGCGAAAGTCAAACTCCGCTCGCAAACCACCGTTGCCTGCGGACGGCCACGGCGACGTCGAGCACTGGATCTCGCGGGTGATGCCGGACCTGCACCCGATCGTCGAGTCACTGGACGAACAGATCCGCGAGAGGATCCCCGACCTTCGGTACGCCGTGAAGTGGAAGAGGCCCTTCTACGGGCTGCCAGACCTCGGGTGGATCATCGAAATAGCCGCCTACGACGTCTCGGTGAACGTGGTCTTCCTTGGCGGCGCGGATTTCGACTCGCCGCCACCGCTCGGGGACACCAACCGCAGCCGCTACGTCAAGGTCAGGACCCTGGAGGAGGCGCAAGTGGCAGAGATGACCGCCTGGATTGAGCAGGCCGCGCGCGTATCGGGGTGGAAGTAGTCCCAATAGCGGGAGCGACGGGGCAGGAACCCGCGACTTCCGGCGTGACAGGAGAATCCTGACCGGCTGCGTTTCGCCCTGTATCCCGCGCGGATGGAGACGGCCCCGTCGGGCAACACCAGGACCGTCGGCCTGCGCTTCGCCAGTGAACGGGAAAGCAGCAGCGCTGTGTCTGGGGAATCGGCCGGGATTAGGACGGTTCCATCCGGGTAGCGCTCGTAGTTGTCGGGGTCGACCGCGATCCGTGCCAGGAGATCGAAGGCGTCGAACTGAGCGATGGACGCACGGGCTGGTACATCGTGACCGAGGAGCACCCGGACGGCTCGCTGGTCGTCGTGCCCGAAAAGTCAGACCCTCGGATCAGCCTTCCTCCGCGAGAGGATCGGCAGCAAGTTCTTTCTCGCTGAGTCGATTTTCCTGCCAGAGGTCTTCGACGTTGCGGTGCTGATGGTCGGCGGCTCGTTTCAGGTCATCCCAGGGCCTGTCCGCCGCGCGGCTTGCCGCCCTGAGCTTCCATACCTGCGAGATATCGGGATCGGTGCGATTGCAGATGCCGCCGAGATAGGCAAAGAGCAGGCCGGTCGCCTTGATCGGGTCGTCCCCTGCTGCCATCGCCACGATCAGCGTGAGCTTCGTCTGTAGAAGCACGGCCAGCTCGGGAGGCTGGTTGAGGATCGAGCTATCAGTCGTGATCAGGCCATCCCACGGCCGCTCGTGATGATGAAGGGCAAGCATGATCTGCCAGTCATCGAGATCCGCCATGCGGGGGTCGATATCGCTGACAGAAACCAGATCCGCGTCCCCGCTGCCTTCTTGAACTTCGCTCAGAACCTCAACAATCGGCTCGGGGAAATTGTGGTCGAGGGCGAATAGCCGAGCCATTGACTCATGCGGCAACCGGATGAAGGTTTTGCTCTAGCTGTGCCTCAAGATCAATCGCCTGGCGGATCGCGGCCTTGCTGAAGCGCGGATACAGCTTGTAGATCTTCGCGGTGTCCATGCCTCGCTGCGCAAGGGCGCCAAGTGCTCGTGACTCAAGCCGGGTATGGACAACATGGGGTGAGCCGCCCAGCTTGCCGGGGACGATTCGGAGCATCGGGCGCGGGTGGACCAGATGCGGCCCCTTGCCCTGCTTGGTCGGGAAGGGCTCCAACACATCGAGTTCGCCGCTTCCGGCCAGCACGGCCTGCCCCGAGGCATCCTCGGGGTGGGGCGCGCCAGTGACGAGGATCTTCCCCGCGAGGTCAACGCGGACGCGCGGTCCATGGTCCTCGGACCAGAGCGCAAGGTCCAACTCCGCGAGCTGATCGAGAACCGCCTTCACCATCGGCATGGTGCTGGCAGGCACCGCCTGCCCGTCGTGCCCGGTCTTCGCGTGTCGCAACCAGTAGATGATCCGGAGTCCCATGAGATCGGGATACGACCAGAGCTTTACCCGCTCAGGCGAGACCGAAGGAACGAGGATCTCCTTCCTGGCCCAGTAATGGACGGTTGAGATCGGGACGCCGGACAAGGCGGCGGCACGATCAGCCGGATATGCCCCACGAGGCAACTTCATGCGTTGACTGTATTCGACGCGTCCCCGGATCGAGCCTGCTGAGCACCCAGCCAACGTCGGCGGCGGCTACTGCTCGAACTTGGCGGTCAGCTTCGCCAGCTGACTCACCACCTGCTGCCCTTCTTCAAGGACCACCGCCTGACCGAGATAACCGCCCAGGAGGTTGACCGCTACAAGGCCGCCAAGGTGCGCGAGCGCGAGCAGGAACTGGTTGAGCGCCCGCTGTCCAACCGGACGATCAACAAGACGCTGACGCGGCTCGGGCAGATTCTCGACGCGACCGTCCGCTACGACCTGATCGACTACAACCCGGTCAAGACCAAGGTGGAGAAGTTGAAGGAGGCCGAGCCGAAGCGGACTCGGCTCACGGGCGAGCAAGTCCAGGCACTTCTCCGAGCTGCCGGGCCGCACCGAACGCTGCTCGCCACCGCGATCATGGCCGGGGGACTGCGCATCTCCGAGTTGACCAACCTGCGCTGGCGCGATCTCAACCTGCGTGACGGCCTGCTCAACGTCGCCGCCTCCAAAACTCCCGCCGGCGTCCGCCAGGTCGTCTTGGAGCCGGAGCTTGTGCAGCTCCTCCGCGAGCACAAGGACGCCGCCGAGTGGACCGAGCCGGACGATTTCGTCTTCTCAGGCCGCATCCGCGAGAAGCCACGCGAGCGCAACACCGTGCGCACTCGCATCCTCTACGCAGCGGTCAAACGGGCAAGCGAGCAGCTTGCCGCCGAAGGGCGGCCACCGATACCGGACGGAATCACGTTCCATTCGCTGCGCCGGACCTACGCTGCCCTGCGCGCCGAGCTGGGCGAGCACCCAGCGATCACAGCCGCGCCGATGGGCCACCGCGACCCGCGCATGACGCTGCGGGTCTACACCGACGTAACTGGAATGAAGCCTCAGACGCGTCTCGGGTGGCTATTGCGAAAGGAGCCGCCAACGGAACCAGGCAACGGGGTCAAGATCGACTCTCTTGACCGGAGCGGGAGCAAATCCTAGAATTCCGGTGGAGCGCGGTTCCTGAATTCGCATCTCCGCCGCCCTGTCTCGCGCCAACCTAATCGCTCATCCGATCAGGTTCCTCGAGGTCGGGCGACCACCGACTTGGGCGCTGTTACTGGTGATCTGCTGTTGGTGCTGTCTGGATCTGCTTGGCCCTCCCGGATACTTCAAGCTCCCCTACGAGTACTGGCGGCAGGGCTGGCATCAAGAACTCACCCTGCCCGCGAAGGCTATGCTTCTGGTCGCTCTCAGCCACGGTGACGGGTTTACTCTGCCGTACAACAAGCTAGCTGAGTGGTACGGCATCTCTGCGACGAGCGGGCAGCGCGGCCTAGCAGAGCTAAGGAACAGAGGGCTCCTTCACCGCGAGCGTCATCGTCGCCGCGACCCGGAGTCCCCAGTCGGTTTCGCCGATGTCTACCACTACCAACTGCTCCCCCCGTTTGGTCCCAACGGCAAGGCGTCGAGCGCCCAGCCGAAATTCTGGAAGGGACCGGCCCCGATCACGAAGAGGAAACGGCGCAAGACAAAGTCCGGACGGACGAAAGCCAAGCGGGAGCCCTCGTGAAACCCGGGCGGGGCGACCCGGCTTCCCTGGAGCCTGCCATCGCTGGAGCCACGCTGATCCTGTCCACCCTCAGCTTCCTGTTTGGCTCTGCAACCCTCGGCGTGCTCGCACTGGTGGTGGGCGGCATCTCATTCGGACTCGTACTGGGAGCCAGGAGGGTCTGATTGAGGCACCAGTGCCAGTAGGCAAGCTGGAGTTCGAGGGCGAGTAGTGGCCGGGAACAAGCCCCGGAGCCGCTCAAATGCAGGCACTTCGAGACACGGGAGCGACGGGACTCGAACCCGCGACCTCCGGCGTGACAGGCCGGCGCTCTAACCAACTGAGCTACGCCCCCAGGGGATGGGCGGGTGGCCGCCCTCCCGAAGTATTTCAGGGTCGCTGGATTTGGAGCCGGAAGGGGCCGCCGTGGCGGCTGGTCGAGGTGATCACGAGGTGCAGGCGGGGCTGGCCACAGACGGTGTAGTCGAGTTCGTGGTGGGGGCCGACCCCGATGCTGGAACGGCGAAGCAGCCTGCCGGCACGGCTACGAAGGGCCAGCTCGTAGCCGTGCCTGCGCAGGCTGTCGGGGCGCAAACTGACCGTGCCGTCGAGCGGCGTATGCAGGGTCTCGACGGCTGCGCCCTCCCCCCTGGCCGGAACGTGCCCGGACAGCGTGATGCTGGTCCGCCCCTGCCAGGGCTCTAGCGTGTCCTCCCGGATCGCGCGGAAGGCGGCCGGCGTCGGCTGCAGCGCCGGCGCGTAGCCCCAGGGCACCGGGAGGTTGGGGAAGCGGTAATGGGCAAAGGACTCGGCGAAGGCCTCGCCGGGGTCCTCGTAGTAATGGGTGCCCTCGTCGCCGGGATAGAAGCGTCCGCGCCGCTCGCCCTGGCAGACGTGGTCGACGCTGGCCCAGCGCTCGGTCCCCCAGTCGATCGCGCTGCCGAAGGGCGCAGGCATGCGGCGGTGCTGGGCGACGTGGTGCCCGTACTCGTGGGCCAGAACGAATTCGAAGGTCGCGCCTTCGCTGTCGGCCTCTTCGTAGCCGCCGATCACGATCTTGTTTTCGCCGCTGAAATAGCAGGCCTCGGCGCCGAAGCCGCAGTCGAAGCCGAGCTGGTATTCGGTGTCGAGCTGGACCGTGAGCAGGCTCACCTCGGAGCCGTGGATCAGGGTGCCGATGAAGTCGGCGATTCGCTGCGGGTCGGTGATCTGACAGCTCGCCTGGCAGGCCGCCGTCACCTCGACCGCGATCGTCGCTTCGCTGCCGTCGTCGATCGAGTAGCGCTGCGCCGACGCGGATGCCGAAATCCGCGCCGACACAGCGCCTGGCTCGCCCCATACGACGTCCCGCATCGGTACCGCCGGCCGCGGCACCTCGAGCGAGACGCCAGGCTTGGGACGTCTGGCGACCGCTCCTCCCGGCGCTGCCAGGAGGACGGTCAAGATCATGGCTATGCCCGCAAGCGCCCCCGCCGGGCGCCGGCTCACGGAGCGGGACCCGGATCTATCTCGTAGGCCTTGGCGGAGAGCGAGGCGGAGGCGGGGCGGTTGGCCGGGAGCGCGCGGCTGACGACCGCGCCGCGCCGCTTTCGCGCGCGCCGCCCCGACCAGCGCGGGCGCAAGGGTTCGACCCCGAGCAGGGCCGACCAGGTGGAGTCTTCGATCGCGCCGTTGGGGAGCAGGCCTTGGGAGAGCTGGAAGGCGCGCACCGCGGCGTAGGTCCGCGGGCCGAAGAAGCCGCTGACGGGAAGCTGGGCGCCGGCTCCGACCAGGTGCTCCTGCGCCCAGACGACGAGGTCGCCGCGGCTGCCGCGCTTCAGCAGCGGCTGGGAGGCGACCGGCTGGTAGGCGCCCAGCGGTTCGGCGGTCGCGCCCAGAGCACCCCAAGCGCCGGGGCTCGTCTCCTGCCAGTCCCACCAGCTCGGTGGCTGACCGCCGTAGCTGGCCGCGAGGCGGCGAAAGCGCAGCACCTGGCGCGGGCCGGGATCTTCGTAGGTCTGGCCGATCGGGTAGATCGGGCGCGCCCAGAGCCGGTTGAACAGATAGGTGTGCTCGAAGGCGGCACGCACCGAGGTGCCGATCGCCTTCCAGTACATCTGTGGCTGGTTGGCGGTCGCGCCTTCGGGCCCGAAGAAGACCGAGTAGGGGAAGGCCGGGTGGTAATCGACGTAGGGGAAGCCGGCGAGCGAGAGCGGGAATTCGTCGCCGATGCGGGCGCGCAGGGCGCGGACGTAGCGGTCAGCGGCTGCGTAGCGCCCTTCGTAGTCGCTCTCGGCGTCGATCGCCAGGCAGTCGGCGCCCTTGCGGACGGCGGCGGCGCCGACCCGGGCCTCGGCCAGCGGCCGCGCGCCGTAGACGAACTGCCAGGCGCAGACGCTCAGCCCGCCCTGGTGCAGCGCTTCGACCAGGCCCGGACTGAACTGGCTCCAAGGGTCGCCGCCGTCGCCGGCCTTGACGTAGACGGTGCCGATCCCGGCGCGGCGCGCGCGGGAGAGGATGCGCGGCACGCTGCCGCCTTCGGAGCGGTCGACGTACCAGACCCACATGCCCTGGCGGTCGAATGCCGTTTCCGTGGCGGGCGCTTCGGGTTCGTCCACTGGGTCGGCGAACTGTCCGGCTCCACCCGGAAGCGCGCAGGCAGGGGCTGTCATCGAGGCGGCGAGGGCCATTGCAAGGCAGACGATCGTGAAGACGGCGGAGCGGAAACTCGGAGCCGCGGAGAGTGGGGTCCTCACGTCAACTGCGGACACGGTAGCGGTCATCGGGCTGCTGGAAAAGCTTTCGCCATACCATTGCCGTACCCAAACCGCGCACGAGCGTTCGGGGACTGCGCCTGTTCTGTCGCGGACACGCGGGCCTAGTATGGACGCCTCTTCCGAATCGCTCGGCCGGATCCTCGCCATCTCCACATCTCGCAAGATCCTGTGCACCGCCGCCCTCGCCGGGGCGACCCTCGTGCCCTGCGCGGCGGCCCGCCCGGCCCCGGCCGCCGCCCCGCCCAGCCTCGTTCGCGCCCAGCTCTCCCAGGCCGGTCGGCGGCTCGTCTTCAGCCTGCGCACCTCCCGTCCGGTGGACCTCGCAGGCCTCAACCGACAGCCGGGCCGGAGCGACTCCAACTACCTCTGTCTGGAGCTGCGCCGGGCCGGGCGCGGCGGCGGACGGCGGCTCTGCGTCGGCGGCAGCGACGGGCGCAGTCGCGCGGGCCTGGAGGTCCTCAACGCCGCCGGCGGGGTGAAGCGAGCGAAGGACGTGTCGGCGAAGCTGAAGCGGCCGCAGCCGCAGAAGCTGGTGCTGGCCGTGGTCCCGGCGGCGGCTGGGCTCTCCCCGCACCGCTACGGCTGGCGGGTCCTCGCCAGCCTCGGCGGCTGCGGGGCGGCCGGCGGCGCTGCGTGCGTCCATACCCTTCCGGCGCGAGGCGCCAACCGTTTCCGTCTGCGCCCGGTGCGCCCGGTCGGTTGCACCGGCGGCGGCGCGGGCCTGCTCACCAACGGGCCGCGCGACCGCAAGGTCGTCGCCCTCACCTTCGACGACGGGCCGAGCGACTACACGCCCGCCTTCCTCGATGTGCTGCGCGAAAAGCACGTCCCGGCCACCTTCTTCGAGATCGGCATCGAGATGCCCGGCCGCGGGTCGACGATGCGCCGCATCCTCAGCGAAGGCGACGAGATCGGCGACCACACGATGACCCACGCCGAATACCCCGGCTACGGCGAGATCGCCGGCGCCGCCGAACGGATCGCCGCCTACACTCACTTTCGACCCTGCCTCTTCCGCCCGCCCGGCGGCGCACTGAACCCCTCGGTGATCGCAACCGCCGGCAGCCTCGGCCTGCGGACGATCACCTGGGACGTCGACCCGACCGACTGGTCGACCCCCGGCAGCGGCGCGATCTACAGCCGGATCGTCGGCGCCGCCCAGCGGGGCTCGATCATCCTCATGCACGACGGTGGCGGCCCGCGCGGCGAGACGCTGGCGGCGCTGCCGCGGATCATCGACACGCTGCGCGCCCGCGGCTACTCGTTCGCCACGGTCACCGACCTGCTCGGCCAACGAATGCTCTACCGGCCCTACGGCTGAGCCGCGATACTCCGCCGATGATCATCGAGAGAACCGAGAATCCCCAATGGCTGTCCAACGCCTACCTCGTCGCCGACGAAGCCGGCGGCACGGGAGTGCTGATCGACGGCAACGACGACCTCGGGCCGCTGCTCGAGCGGGCCGAGCGCGACGGGATCGAGATCACCCACATCCTCATCACCCACCCCCACCTCGACCACGTCGCCGGCCTCGCCGAGGCACAGCGCAAGCTCGGCGGCGTGCCGATGGTCGCCGCCGTCGAGGCCGCCGCCGAACTCGACGAGGAGATCGCGCAGACGATCGCCGACGGCGAGACGCTCACCACCGGCGGGCTCGAGGTCAAGGCGATCTCGACGCCCGGCCACGCCGCCGGCCACCTCGCCTTCCTCGTCAACGGCACCGACGTCTTCACCGCCGACGTCCTCTTCAAGGGCACGGTCGGCGGCACGATGGCCCCCGGGGCGAGTGGCTTCGCCGACCTGAAGGCGTCCGTGCTGCGCCTCCTGGAACTGCCGCCCGAAACCGTCGTCCACCCCGGCCACCGCGAGCCAACGACGATCGGGGACGAGCGCGAGTCCAATCCCTTCGTGCGGATCTGGCGCAAAGAAGCCCAGACCGGCGATCAGGAGGTCACGGTCTGGGGTCGCCCGGCGACGCTGAAGCTCTGGGCACCGGACTACGACGGCGGCAATAAGGCCTGGATCGTCTTCGGAGACGACGGCACCGAGGCGATCGTCGGCGGCTCCCAGGTCGAACGCTGACCGGGGACGTGCCGCAACTTAGAGGACCGTATAGGTACTCAAATTGCGGCACGTCCCCGTGAGACCCGGGGGTTAGCGGATCAGGGCTTCCATCAGGAGCCAGCAGCCGTCGGTGTGGCTGGCGGGGGTGAAGTAGCCGCCGAGGAAGAGGGGCGGGGTGTAGATCAGGGTGTTGGGGCCGCCCGAGGAGCAGCGGATCATCGAGGTGATGCTGCCGCGCAGGGCCAGCTGCTCGCCCTTCTTGATCTTCATCTCGACCGGGAAAGACTCGACGTTGTAGTCGCCTTCTTCTTCGGCTGCTTCGTTCTGGCCGCGGTAGCTGATCCGCTGCCCGTAGCGCTTGGCGATCGCGTCGGTGCCGTTGATCTTCTTGACCGCCATCAGGCGGAAGCTGCCCGGGCCGCCGGCGATCAGGCGGATCTTGCGGATCGTCCCCGTCTTCGGCGCGACCTCACCGCCATTGGGGCGGCCGTAAGCGTCGTTGAGGACCATCGTGCAGGGTTCCAGCGGGGTTTCGGGGCCGTTGCACGTCAGGCCGGGCAGCGAGTTGGAGGGCTGCACCCGCGAGTTGAGCATGGCGCCGAAGCGGGCCGGCGCCTTCGCGATGCCGGCGGCCGGAACGAGGGCCAGCGCCAAGACGGCGAGGGCGGCGGCAAAGCCGGCGCGGACGGCGATCTTCGGGGTGGTGGTCTTGCGTGTCATCTGAGTCTCCTTTGCGTTGGGAAGGTGGGACCGAGCGGTAAGTGCTTCGTGGGATCAGCTTCGCCCGCGACCGCCCTTCCTCACAGGGACCCAAGGGGTGGACTCGCTCACCCCCCCCCACTCCCCCAGGTCGCTTCCGGTGCGCCGTTTCCCCCTACCGAGGGGATAAGGCGCACCGGAGCGCGGCGGCGGACGTAGGATCGGCGTCGTGAGCGGCGAGCCGCGTCAGACCAGCGCCCCGGAGCTGAAGGCCCAGATCGAGGCCGAGCGCGACGGCAGGCCCTTCCTCGTCTACCGCGATGGCGAGGGGGAGCAGCGCATCCTGGTCGTCGAGGACGGGACGAAGGAGCTCTGGGTGGGACGCGGCGAGGCCGCGAGCTTGCGGCTCGAGTGGGACGCCGAGGTCTCCGCCCTGCACGCCCAGATCGAGGTCGTCGGCGGCGAGTGCACGCTGCTCGACGACGGCCTCTCGCGCAACGGCTCCTTCGTCGGCGAGGAACGCGTTCACGGACGGCGTCGCCTGCGCGATGGCGAGACGCTGCGCTTCGGCCGCACCCGCGTCCTCTACCGCCGCCCCGGCGAAGGCGGCACGAGCGCCCCCGAAGCGACGGTCATCGCCACCGAGACTCCCCTCGGAGCGACGATCTCCCCCGGCCAGCGCCGCGTCCTCGTCGCCCTCTGTCGGCCGTTCAAGGACGGCTCGGCCTTCGCCACCCCGCCGACCAACCAAGCAATCGCCGCCGAGCTCCAGCTCAGCGTCGACGCGATCAAGACCCACATGCGCGCCCTCTTCGAGAAGCTCGAACTCGAGGATCTGCCGCAGAACCGCAAGCGCGTCGCGCTCGCCCAAAAGGCGCTGCAAACTGGGGTCATCGTGCCGCGGGAGCTCTAACCCAGAACAGCCCGCTGGACGCATATGCGATTGGAGCTGGTGCGCGTTCCCCCCACACTGCCTCGTTACCTCTAACGATGGCGACTGAAATTCAGAGCTTCTTCTTCAACTGGTACCCGGTCTTCGGGGTGGTCTTCATGGCTGGCCTGCTCTTCGTCTTCCTGCGCCTGATGCGCAGCACGGTGGGCTCGACCAAGCCCGAGACGGTGAAGGCGAGCCGCACCGAGCCGGTGCTCTGGGACGAGGTCCAGGGGGTCGACGCGGCCAAGGACGAGCTGATGGACGTCGCCGAGTGGCTGCGCGACCCGGACCGCTTCGCCGCCCTCGGCGCCCAGCCGCCGCGCGGGGTGCTGCTCTTCGGCCCGCCCGGGACCGGCAAGACGATGCTGGCGAGGGCGGTCGCCGCCCAGGCCGGCGTCGACTTCTTCGCCGCTTCGGGATCGAGCTTCGTGGAGATGTTCGTCGGGAGGGGTGCCGCCAGGATCCGGCGGCTGTTCAAGGAGGCACGCAAGTCGGGACGGGCGGTGATCTTCATCGACGAGCTCGATGCCGTGGGGGGGGCGCGCGGCGGAGGCGGCGACGGCGGCTCGAGCGAGCGCGAGCAGGCGCTCAACCAGCTGCTGGTCGAGCTCGACGGGTTCGAGCGCGACCCCGGCACGGTGATCGTCATCGCCGCCTCCAACCACGTCGACAAGCTCGACCACGCGCTGCTGCGCCCCGGCCGCTTCGACCGCCAGGTGCTGGTCTCGCCGCCGGACCGCAACGGCCGCGAGGCGATCCTCCGCTCCCACGCCAAGGGCAAGCCGCTCGGACCCGACCTCGACCTCACCGACGTCGCCCGCAAGACGACCGGGATGACCGGCGCCCAGCTCGCCAACGCTCTCAACGAGGCGGCGATCATCGCCGGTCGCGCCGAGCGCCAGGCGATCGCCCGCGAGGACCTCGACGAGGCGCTGCTGCGCCAGTCGGTCGGCTCCCAGCAGGCCCGCCGCCTGAACGCCAAGGAGCGGCGGATCGTCGCCTACCACGAGGCCGGCCACGCGCTCTGCCGGCACCTGCTCGGCCTCGACCCGCCGGAGATCCTCAGCATCGTGCCGCGCGGCCCGGCGCTCGGCTTCGTCGCCCACTCGCCCGAGGAGGACACCTACCTGAAGTCGCGCGACGAGCTGCTCGACGAGATCGTCACCCTGCTGGGCGGCCGCGCCGCCGAGGAGGAGGTGCTGGGCGACTCCTACTCCGGCGCCGTCGACGACCTCTCCCGCGTGCACGCGGTCTGCAAGCAGATGGTCGGCGAGTTCGGCATGGGGGTGGCAATCGACGCCGGCGGGGCGCCGCCGATCGCCCTGCCGACCGGCGACTACGCGCTCTCCGACCGCACCCGTCGCGATGTCGACCTGGCGGCGATGATGCTCGCCCGCGAGGCCCACCGCCGCGCCCGACTGCTGCTCGCCGAGAACCGCAAGTGCCTCGACGACCTGGCGGCCAACGCGCTCGAGCGCGAGACGCTGACCCGCGAGGACCTCGACGAGATCTTCGCCGCCCACGAGCTAGCATCGGTGGAGCCGTGGCCCAACGAGGAGACGACTCCCACTACTTCCCCCCCGGCCGCTCTGTAGCGCGGCGGGTCCACGGCGAGCGCTCGGTCGGCCTGCTCTACGGCCAGCGGGCGCTGCTGATCGGCGCGCTCGAGCCGCTCACCTACACCGGCACGATGCTCAGCACCCGCTCCGCCGACCGGCCCTTCCAGCGCCTCGCTCGCACGGCGAAGATGCAGGAGACGATCCTGCTCGGCACCCGCGAGGAAGCCGACGAGGCGCTTGCCGCGGTCCACCGCCTGCACGAACGCGTGGAGGGCACCCTGCCCGAGGCGGCCGGCACGCACCCGGCGGGGGCCGCTTACTCGGCCTTCGACCCCGAGCTGATGCTCTGGACCCTGGCGGTGATCGCCGACTCCGGCCGGGCGATGTACGAGACGATGGTGCGGCCGCTGAGCGCCGAGGAGCGCGAGAGCCTCTGGCAGGACTACGTGCGCTTCGGCGAGCTCTTCGGCCTGCCGCGCAGCGACGTCCCGGCCAGCTACCGCGAGTTCAGCGCCTGGTGGGAGGAGCGACTCGCCTCGCCCGACCTGCAGGCGACCGAGCACGGCCTCGAGATGGCGCCCCTGGTTGCCTTCCGCCAGCCGGTGCCGGCGGCGGCCCGGGGCAACATCGCCGTCCAGAACCACGTGATCAAGGGCACCCTGCCGCCACGCGTGCGGGAGATCTTCGGCATCCCCTGGAGCGCCGCCCACGAAGCCGGCTTCCGGGCGATGACCGCTGCCCACCGCCGCGCCCGCCACCTCTTCCCGCGCCGCATGCGCCGTGGCCGCAACGACGTCTTCTTCGACGTGGTCAGCAGGACCGAGCGTCAGCGCGGCGGCACCCGCACCCCGCAACTGCGCGTCGGCGCCTGAGCCGATGGCCAAACGCCGGCCCGCCCCCCGCGAGCCGGTCCGCTGGTGGACGATGCGCCCGGCCCAGAACCGCAAGCCGACCACCTACCGCTGCCCGTTCTGCGGCAACCACCTGCCGGCGCTCAGCGAGCACATGCTGATTACGCCCGAAGGCGACAGCGACCGGCGTCGCCACGCTCACACCGCTTGCGTGCTGGCCGAGCGCCGGGCCGGACGCCTGCCTACCGAGGAGGAGTGGCGCCGAACCCAGCCGCGGCCGCCCTCGCTCTGGCAACGGCTCCGCGCGCGGCTCCGCTGAGCGCTATTCGCGCACCTTGCACTGTTTGGCGAAGGTGCCGGTCAGCAGCGTCCCGTCTTTGAACTTGAATTTCCCGCGCAGCTGCAGGTGACCGGTTTCGCAGCGGGCGTTGACGTAGCTGTGCTGCTTGCCCTTGAAGGTCCATTTGCGGCCGATGCGGATGAAGCCCGAGGTCGGGTGACCGTAGCCGTTGACGAGTTTGGGGATCTTCGCGTCGGTCCGGTAGGCGTAGAGGCCGTTGTGGATCCGTTCGATCACGACGCGGAAGAGGATCGTGCTCGGACTTGGCACTTCCAGGTGGGCATGGACCCAGACGGTGTCGAGACCGTGCTCCTTCGGTGCGTTGAAGATCGTGATCGGCGAGTTGGCCGCGAAAGGCTTTTGTTCGGGGAAGACGACGGTCGCCGTACCGGAGCCGCGGCCGACTATCGCGTCGCCGCAGGCTCGTCGTGCCTCCTGCACGTCGGTGGCCACGAGCTGGTTGTAGGCGCAGACCGGCAACCCGGTCGTGTCGACCGAGCCCTGGCGGTCGTATTCGAGATCGATGTCTTCCAGGATGGGCGGCACTTCGCCGGACACCGTGGAAAGCTTGCCGCCGCCGAAGAAGACGATCGGCGCATCGTGGTGTCTGGGCAGGGTTTCCGGGCGGAAGCCGCCGTGGCCGATGACGATCAGGTTGCCGGCGCGCAGTTCGATCCGTTCGCTGTTCTTGAACGCCGTCGCCCCGGCCGCAAGCACAAGCAGGCCCGCCAGGGTCACCGCAAAGATCTTTGTCCGCACCAAGTCCCCCCCCTCTTCAGATTCCCGGGGGGAACGATAGCGGCGTAAACGCAAGGGTTTGTTAAGGGAAGGCGCGGCTGAGCGCCCGCTTACTTGCGGACCTTGCAGGGGCGCAGGAAGCTGCCCCTCAGGACGGTGCCGTCGTTGAAGGTGAATTCGCCCCTCGCCTGCAGGCGCCCGGTTTCGCAGCGGGCGTTGACGTAGCTGTGCTTCTTGCCCTTGAAGGTCCATTTGCGGCTGACGGTGATATGGCCGGAAACCGGGTGGCCGTAGCCGCCGGCGATCCTCGGAATCCGCGCTTTGACGCGATATCCGTAGACGCCGTGGTGGATTTTTTCGATCACGATCGGGACGATGAAGGTGGTCGGCGTCGGGACCGTCGTGTACGCGTGGGCGAGCACACTGTCGAAGCCATGCACCTTCGGCCCGTTGAAGAGCGTGATCGGCGAGGAGACCGGGAAGGGGCGCTGTTCGGGAAAGGCCACCGTCGCGGTGCCGTAGCCCTTGCCGACGATCGCGTTGGGGCAGGCCCGGCGCGCCGCCGGGACGTCGGTCGCCTGCAGCTTGCCGGCCGTGCAAACTTCCAGGCCGGTCGTGTCTGGGTGCCCGTGCTTGTCGAGTTCGAAGGTGATCGTTTCGAGGATCGGCGGCAGTTCGCCGGAGACGGTCGAGAGCTTGCCACCGCCGTAGATCGTGATCGGCGCGTCGTGGTGCTTGGGCAGCGTTTCGGGCCTGAAGCCCCCGTGCCCGACGACAATCAGGTCGCCGGCGCGCAGTTCCACCCGGTCGACCTTCTTGCTCTTCTTGTGGTGCGCCGCGACGGCCATCCCGGCCGTGAGCGCGCTGAGCGCCACCAGGCAGAGAATCAGGAGTCTGACGCGTCGGCTCATGACCCTCGGCCTCATCGCTCGCTCCGTCCTAGCCCCGCGCCTTGCAGGGAAGGAGGAAGCTGGCGTGGATCACGGTGTTCGCTTCGGCCACTTCTTCGGGCGTCGGTTCCCGTGCGGGTTTGAAGCTGAAGGTTCCACGCACCTGAAAGCGTCCGGTTTCGCAGCGGGCGTTGATGTAGCTGTGCTGCTTGCCCTTGAAGGTCCATTTGCGGCCGACTTTGGACGAGCCGGACACCGGGTGGCCATAGCCGCCGGCGATCTTCGGGATTTTCACTTTGACCCGGTAGCCGTAGACGCCCTTGTGGATTTTTTCGATCACCACCGGGACGATGAAGGTCGCTGGCGCGGGAACGTTGAGGAAGGCGTGGGCGATGATCGTGTCGAAGTGCCCCTTCTTCGGCCCGTTGAAGAGGGTGATCGGCGAGCCGACCTTGAGCGGCCTCTGTTCGGGGAGCGCCACCACTGCGTTGCCGAAGCCCTCGCCGACGATCGCGTCGCCACAGGCACGCCGCGCCGCAGCGACGTCGGTGGCGACCAGCTTGCTCCGCTTGCAGACCGGCAGGCCGGTCGTGTCAAGCGCGCCGTGCTTGTCGAATTCGAGCACGAAGGTGTCGATCAGCGGCGGCAGGTTGCCCGAGACGGTCGAGAGTTTGCCCCCGCCGTAGGCGGTGATCGGCGCGTTTTTGTGCTTCGGCAGCGTGTTCGGGGAGAACCCGCCTTCCGCGTCGAGCACCAGGTTGCCGATCACGATGTGCTGATGGAACGAACTTGCGGCCGCGGTGGCGACCACGGCGAGCAATGCGATGCCGACGACTGCAACGACCTTCCTCTTCATCCAATCCCTCCCGTTTTCCCGACCGCCCACGATAGCGAATGTGTCACGAAATCATGTTAAGTTCGCACGACTCCATCCTCGGTGAGGCAATGGGCGGTACCGGGCTCGAACCAGTGACCTCCTGCTTGTAAGGCGCTCTGGTGGATTGTAGGAGAGCGGCTGGAACCGCGCTGTGTGCAGGGGATTCATGGGCTCCGCCGGGACTGCGATCCGTGCCGAATGCGCGGGGATATGCGCCGATTTGCGCCGTTTCGGGCACTCCTGGGCACGAGTGCCCGAAACGCGCCGGCGACGATCAGCGGCAGCTCACCTGCGGCAGGTTGGCTTACGGCAGCGAGCCGGGTCCTCGGAGACCCAGGTGTCGGGTGGCGGCTCGCCGAAGGCGTCACGGTAGAGACCGAGGGTCCCGACGTAGGCGTCGTTCAGTTCCTCCGCTTCGACCTCGCTGCGCATGCCGAAGTAGGGGTAGTGGTCAACGAAGCGACCGAAGATCGCCTCGCAGTCGCGGCGGTAAGCGGCCGTGTCAAGGATGTGGCGGTGCCAGATCTCGTCGACGATCTTGCAGGGGACGATCGTCGCCTGGGGATGGGCGAGCTGGAGGGCGAGAAACTTGCGGTACTCGCCCTCCATCAGATCGATCTGCGCCTCGTCGAGGCCGGGGCCCTCGTCGACGTCGGCTAGCTTCATCCGCACGTCGCTCAGGTCGAGCAAGACGTCGAGAGAGGTGAACGCCTCGTCTGCTGCTGGGGCACTGATTGCCGTAAGGGTCATGTTGGGCCTCCTTGAAGATTTCGATCGTGTTTATCGCTTGTGCCGTTTCCCGACATCGCTGCGCTTCTTGCGCCAGTTGCCTTTTTTCGTCCGGCTGCGCGGCTGCTTGCCGCCGCCCTCGTCGGGCACGTAGGGGCCCTTACCTGACCGTCGATCTGCCATTCACGCCTCCTCGGTTGCGCATTCTTCCCGCAGCACGGGCAAAGTATCCGCGACTTGTCGGACAGAAAAGCTGGCGCTTTGATCGACGCCGAGATGCCGTCTTATCGGCGGACTAACGTCGCGCCCATGGATTTCAACCCGCATGACGACGATGGAGGGGCGGATGGGACGAGTCGAGGTTTCCAACGATGAGCTGCGGACGGTTCGCGATGCGACGCGGGAGCTGGGGAAGCTGATCGAGAGCTTGGAAAGCGGCGCCGCAGAGAAGTTCGTGCTCACCAAGCACGGGCAAATGAGGGCCGTAGTCGTTTCGCTTGAGGAGTTCTCCACGATGCGCGCCTGCCAGCAGGCAAGCCGACTGCCTGAGGCTGCCTGACCGACGAGCGGAGTGGCCATACGAGCGGGCCGAGCCGAAGCGAGGTGGCGGTCCTGGAGCGATGAGAAGTGCCGGCGAGTCTCCGTTCACCCACAACTCGCGACTTGACTCGCCGAGGCTCACCTACCACCTAGCTGGTACCATACGTATATGCACAAGACCACGGTCTACATCGACGATTCCCAGGCTGAGCGCCTCGGCCGGTTGGCGACGACCAGCGGTCGCAGCCAGGCCGAGCTGATCCGGGAGGGCGTGGAGCGGGTGCTATCCGAGGCGCCGCCGCGCACCTTCCGCAGCATGGGGAGGGGGCGCAGCGGTGGCGGCGGGGACCGGCGCTGGGATGCCGACGAGCTCTACCGCAAGGCTCGGGGCCGGCACCCTCGATGACTCTGATCGTCGATGCCGGCACGCTCTTCGCACAGGCCGATGCCGACGACCCCGAGCACGAGGCGGTCGTCGCGCTGTTCGAAGGCGAGCGAGGGCAGCTCGTCACCTCGCAGGTGACGGTCGCCGAGGCCGACTACCTGATCCTCACCCGGCTCGGTGTCGACGTCGAGCTCGCCTTCCTCGATGACCTCGCGGCGGGCACCTTCGTCGTCGATTGCCTCGATCGCAAAGAGCTGGGAGCGGCCCGCGACCTGGCGCGTCGCTACCGCGACCTCGAGCTGGGCCTTGCCGACGCCTCGCTTGCAGTGCTGGCCGACCGGCATGGGACAGACCGGATCGCCAGCTTCGACGAGCGCGCCTTCCGGGCGATGACGCCATTGCGCGGTGAGGCCTTCACGGTCCTCCCCGCCGATTCGTAGCGACTCTACTGTCCGCAGTAGCATCGCGACCGCGATGGCGATTCGCCTGCTTGCGACCTACGAGTTCTTCGACAAGGACGGGCATCCGGCAGGGACGGTCCGGCTGCCGGTGGTCGACTATGCGCAGCCCGACTCCGACGGGAGGGAGCGACCGCGCGTCCTGCTGCTCAGCGGCGACGACCCGTACCTCGTCGACTTTCATCCCGACAGCACGATCGAGACGCAGTACGGCCGGCTCGAGGCGCTGCTGATCGACGCTGTCGCCGATCCGATCCCCGCTCAACCCGGCTGGGTCGCCGAGATCTGGATCGAACCGCTCGATGCGGCGCCGGAACGGCTGGGCGTATATCCCGTCCTCGCCTGGGAGCCCGAGCCGAACACGAGCTTCGACGACGGCCCCCAGGGACATGCCGTCCTGCTCCTACCGCAACGCGACGACCGGCTCGCCAGCCATTCCGGACCGATCAGCACCCGCGACCTGCCGGGCGTGGTGCGCTACCGGCGCGACGACGAGGCCGCCTGAGACTCGACGCTCCGAAGGCCGACGACGTAGTGCGTGCCTGGCGCATAGCCCCTGGTTTGCATAGGCAGATTTCGTGATTTCTGCGAAAACGCCCTGTACTTTTGCGACTGCCTTCGGTGCTATCCGCTCCAGCTATCTGACAAATCGGGTGCCCGCAGCGCCTCGTCAAACGGATCGAAGCGGTTGGGCGAGACGCTCTGCGTCAGAGCGGCGATCAGAACTCGCTGAGCCGGCTCGCTGAGCCGATGCGCTCGCTCGCGCCGATCCAAGAGAGCCTGCGTGACGAGCGCTGGCCTGTAGAGAAGCGCAGCTGCGTCGCCTTCGAACTCCTCGTCATCGACCGGCTCATCGAGTCGCAGCTGATCGGTCTGAGGCAGATACATCAAGCCCTGCAGGAAGCCTGAGTCCTTCAGCTTGCGCAACTCGTTTGCCTTGACGCCGAGCGCCTTCAAGGCGGTGAGGCTCATGATCGGTGCCACGAGACGGAAGGGATGGGAGTAGCCCCGCTGGCCTGGCGGCTGGGCCGTGAAGCCGCAGGTGTAGCTGCAGACGATCCCCGGCGCCAGCAGCGGAGGGCGAATGGCTACGTCGCCATCCTCGTCGCCTGGGCGCTTGCGGGCTCCCCGCGGGGGCGCGTCCTCTCCAGCCACGGTCGCCACGGCGAATGAAAGGTCGAGGTGAATGTCTCCCTGCGCGGAGTGCTCGACATCGCGCTCGGCGTAATACTCGGTCGGGTCGATCGGTGGCATGGCGGGCCAATATATGCCCACCAACGGCGACCATCCACCGCCCGAGGCTAGGGAAGCTTGCCGGTGAGCGGCTCGGCCGCCTTGGCCTGTGGCGCCTTGGTCGTCTCGACCTCGGGAAGAGACGTCGGGACGCCAAAGATCTCCTCCTCGACGCGGTCGACCTCAGAGAGCGGCAGCCGCCGCTGTCCGCTCGGCAAGCGGTAGGAGCCAAGGATCTGACGGTCGATCCAGTTGCGGATCGTGTTCTCGTGGACCCCCAGCCTCTTGGCTGCGTCCTTGATCGTGATCGTCGAGGGGCGAGGCGGTGCTGCTACAGCCATCGGTGCTCCTATCCGGTTCCGTAATCGCTTTCCTAATCGTAGCAATTAGCGGTTCTGTAATTGCTATTTGACTTGTAGCTTTTATCGGAAGCGTAGCCGGAATCGTTAGCGATTGGCTCAAGCAATTGCCTAATAGCTGCGGTAGTCCCTTTAGCAAACCCATTGGGTACCGCAAAATGCGCGAAAGCCACCGCATCCGTGGCATTGCGCCTGTACATACTGGGCGCGTGAACCCAGAGGAGGAGGACGAGCCGAAGGAGCCATTCGCGGGCTTCGACCATCTTTCGGCCGGGGCGCGGTTCTTCCGCGCCGACCTGCACATCCACAGCTTCGGGGTCTCGGCAGACGTGACGGATCCCGAGATGAGCGTGGCGGGCATTGTGAAGGGAGCGCGGGAACGCGATCTCGATCTGATCGCAATCACCGACCACAATGCGATCGACTCGGTCGAGCCGCTGCTAGAGCTGGCGCCTAAAGAAGACTTGATCGCCTTCCCTGGCGTGGAGCTGACGAGCGCCGAGGGACACGTCCTCGTCTACTTCCCGCCCGAGGATCTCGACGGCTTTCGGCGCTGGTTCGCGAGGCTGGAGTTCGTCGAGGGCTCGCCAACGGTAGACCGACACGTCCTTACCCCGATCCACGCCCTCCTGACGGAAGTGAAAGCCGCCGGGGGACTAGCAGTACCGGCTCACATCGCGCGCGCCAACACCGGCTTCGAGGGGCGGGTTAGCGCCCAGTCGAGGCAGGCGATCATCACCAGCCCGGCGCTGGTGGCGGTGGAGATCGACGAGCCCGACGAGATCGAGCTCTACTCGGCGCAAGACCAAGGTGCCGGCTCAGAGCAACGACGGGCATTGCTGGAGAAACGAGCAGAGGCGCTGGGAGAGGGGGGCGCGGGCGGCCCAGCGAAGCTGCTCTTCTCCGACGCGCACTCGCCGGCCCAGATCGGCCGCGACCGAGAGGGCCAAGACAGGGTGACTCGGATCAAGATGTCGGAGCCGGGCTTCGCGGCCTTCAGGACCGCGCTTGCCGACCCCGACGCGCGGATCAAGCTGGAGGCCGAGGTAGCGGGCAGCTACCCGCGCATCGTGGGCGCGCGTTTCATCGGGGGCTTCCTCGACAACCGTGAGATCGCCTTCAGCCCGAACCTGACGTGCCTGATCGGTGGGCGGGGAGCAGGAAAGTCAACCGCGCTTGAGAGCGTGCGAGCAGCTTGCCTCTCCACGTCCAGTGAGATCGACGGGGAGCCGAACTGCCCTGAAACGGTGCAGCTCGTCTACCGCGACGAGTACGGCGCGACGCACCACCTCAAGCGCGACAGCGAGAAGACGACCTATGAGCTGAGCGGGGCGGGAGCAACGGAGACCCGCGTGGCGATCGAGGGCTACGGGCAGGACCGCGTCGCATCGATCATCCGCGGCTATCCGAGCGAACCGCGGCCGCTGCTTGCCTTCTTGGATCAGTTCGTCGACCTACAGGAGGTGAGGGACGAGCTAACAGATCTCGCCGAGCGCCTCGGGGCAAGCGCCGCGGCAATCGCCCCCCTGGCCGCAGCGCCGAAACGCAAAGCGGAGGCCGAAAGGAAGCTGGCTGAGACCCGAGCCAAGCTGAAAGCACTGGGAGAGTCGAATCTGAAGACCGCGCTGCAGTGGCGCCAGAAGCTGCAGCGCGAGCGGCGGCTGCGAGGGGAGCTGGAAGAACGGGTGGGTCAGATCGGCGACGCGATCGAGTCAGTCGACGTCTCACTGAAGCCGCAGGAGACGGCAGCGGCGGCAGAGGTCGACCTGGCAACGACGCCGAGTGGAGCCCTGCTCAACGGCGAGAACGACGACCTCGGTTTGATCGCCGAGCTCGTGGCGCTTGCCACGGCGTTGGAAAACGCGAAGGAGGAAATGTTGGCCAAGCTGGCGGCAGCCCGCCCCCAGCTTGCCAGCCGCTTCGAGACCTGGAAGACGCGGGACCAGCGGATCGAGGCGAAGGTGCAGGAGATACTCGACGAGCTGCGCAAGCAGGGAATTGAGCCCGACCTGGGAACGATGAACCGACTGACCGCGGCTGAGAGTAAGCAGCTAACAGCGATTCGCGAAGCCGAGAGCCAGGTTTCCGAACTGAAGGAGAAGCAGGTGGAGCGCCGAGAGCTCCTCGGTGCCTACCGCGCCGCCCAGTCGCGCCGCTACCAGCTGCGCAGAGAGGCAATGCGGGAGCTGACCGGGAAGCTGAACAACGCCTTCGAGGACTTCAAGGTGAAGCTCGGCTTCAGGGAGGGTGCCCTGAGCGAGGAGTACTTCGAACGAATAAGGGAGTCGATCGGCAACCGCTTCTTTCAGAACCTGCGACTGACCGAGTTCTGCCGTGCGATCGACCCGATCGAGCTGGCCACGGCGATCAGGAGAAGCGACAGCGCCAAGCTGCTGGCGTTGAGGGACCCCGAGCAAAGGCCGTTCTTCGCGGGCCTCGACGAAGCGGCGGAATTCCTGGCGGCGATCGGACAGCCCGAGGCGGCGGTGCTAGAGCAGCTGACCCGGGACGATCTGCCAGAGATTACGCTGACGACCTTCGGTGAGAGCGCGCAGACGGTCCGCTTCGAAAACCTCTCCTTCGGACAGAAGGCCTCGATTCTGCTCGGTGCGCTGCTCTTCTCATCCGAGCAGACGCCGCTGATCATCGACCAGCCCGAGGACCATCTCGACAGCCAGTTCATCGCTCGCACGGTGGTGGCAGTACTACGGCGCGTAAAGGAGACCCGACAGGTGATAATCGCGACCCACAACGCCAACATCGCGGTGCTTGGCGATGCGGAGCAGATCGTGCCGATGCAGGGATACGGCGGCGCAGGCCACATCAAGGACGTCGGGGCAGTCGACGCCCCTGAGACTCGCAAGCGGGCCTGCGAGATCCTCGAGGGCGGCGAGGCTGCTTACCGTCGGCGCGGAGAGATGTACGGCTACGAGGTGACGCCGCAGTAGAGCCAGCTTTCTCCAAGGCACGGGATAGGATCAGGCACATGCAGCTAGTGAAAATCTCAATTGAGGGCTTCCGTTCAATCGGAAAAAAGCTCGAGATGGTCATTGATCCACGTGTCACGGTGCTACTCGGAGCGAACGACCACGGGAAGACCAATTTCCTCGACGCACTCGGGTTCTTGAATCGCGAGCGGAGCTTTGAACCGGATGATCTCAATTGGGATCGTGCCAAAAACGACGCCGAGTTTCCGGCGATTAGGTACACGCTGCAAATGTCCCCAGAGGAGCGCAAAGAGCTCGAACGACTAGACATCGCGCAGCGGCTGGCTTCTGCGGGGACAGAGCGATGCGTGGCAGTTGAAGGAGATATCAGCGAGATTGCCGACTTGATGGGGGAAGCCGAGAAGAAAGTCGAGCAAGCAACGGAAGCACTAGAGACCGCATCCGCATCCGCCAACGAAGCCCGTGAGGATTCCGTGGCCGAACCGGAAAACCAAGAGGCAAAAAACTCATATGCAGCCGCACAGCAGACTTTGCAGAAGGCGAAAGCGGACCTAGACCAAACCAAGCAGGCAAAGGAAACACTCGAACCTCGAATCGCACGCGCGAGTCTGGCGCTTTCGCTTTCCGAAGCGCGACAGCGGCAAGCAGGGGCGCTGCGGGAACTTGGCGAACTCGCGGATGACTACGTCGAGAAACTGGCCGACGAAGCTGGGAGAGTGGCTGAAGGTGCCTCGAAGGCATTGAAAAAAAGTGCCGCAAAAGTTCGGAGTGCGCAGGCACGGGTCGATGAACTCTCGGACGGGGCAGAGGAGCCTGCGCGCACGGAGGCAGAATCCGAACTTCAGGCTGCACAAGCCGACGAGAAGGCGGCCCGCGAAGAAAATCAAAAGGCACTCAGAGCCGCCAAACGAGAACGGGCCGCAGCAGATGCCTTGGCGCGTGTCGCCAATGGCGATCAAGCGGCGCGGGAGCTCGACCTGCCGATGGCGTCTCTGACAAAGGCACGCGAAGCACCAGACCAGATAGTCGTCGAAAGGACCGGCCTAAAAGGGCCCCTCGAAATCGAATCTTGTGAAGAGATCGAGGTCGAGGCGGTAGAGGAGTTGGTCAAGGCGCGACTTCCACGAGTCGAACTCGTACAGCCCGACGACCACCTTCCGGACGACGTTTCAGCCTCACAGCTGAGAGGTGACCAGAGCACCTTTATGCGAGGGATCTTTCTCTACGCCGGAATTACGGAGGATGAGTGGGATTGGATTTTTACCCAGGATTCGCACAGCCGGATGCGTCTGGAAACCGCATCGGAGAAGCTCAACGAAACCCTGTGCGCAAGCTGGTCGCAGGGGAGCCACCTTACCTTCCAGTTGGCTCATGATTCAAAGCGGAGTCGGATTGCGCTCGAAATCAAGGATCCGTCCGTCTCGACTCGATTCACTAAGCCGTCCCAGCGATCTGGCGGCTTTACCCATTTCTTTGCGCTAAAGACGGTCCTACATGCGATGCAGTGTGAATCGCCAGCAAGTAGTTACCTATGGTTGTTCGACGAGCCGGGCATCCATCTACATCCCGATGGACAGCGAGACCTCATCCAGGTGATGGAGACCCTCAGCGAGACTAACCAAGTCCTCTATACCACCCACTCGATTTTCCTTGCCAACCAGAATTATCCGACGCGCCATCGACTGCTAATGCGCACCAAAGCCGGAACGGAGCTGGACTCAAAGCCCTACGTAAGCCGCTGGCGCACGGCGTTGGCGGCGCTTGGGTTTTCACTTGCGGGCACCGTACTTTTTGCCCCACACGTATTGCTAGTAGAGGGCGATTCTGATGCCATCTACGTGACCGCGATTCTGCGAAGACTGATCGCTGACGGCCATCTCGACCTTGACCTCAATCGCTTCTCAGTGATCCCTACGGGGGATAGTGCGAACACCGGTGCACTGATCCGGATCTTGACCGACGGCATACCTGCAAGCGCCCGACCAACGCTGGGACTGCTAGTCGATGGTGACAAGGGCGGAAAAGCAAGATTGAAGGCCGCAAAGTCGCTGATCAAGGAGCATCGGATCGCGGCGAAGGAGCTCTCTCCCGCTAACACCACGACCGAGGATCACTTGCCGGCGGCCAAGCGGCTCTATCTAGAGGCAGTGGTTGGATATCTAACTGACCTATGCAACCTTGGTTCGAATAAGCAAGAGGAGCTCAGGGCATCCTTTGCGGCACGTTTCGGTGACTCTGAACCGATTGGCCTTGCTGAATGGACTCGGGAGGAGGCGAAGGAGATTGCTGGGCTAGAGGAAAAGCCCTCGCCGGTCGGCATTGCAAGGGCCTATGCCGAGCAACTTGAGGAGCTGGAAGTTGGCGAACTAAAGCCACGCGAGACTAGCCGAGCAAAAAAGCTTGCGCAGTGGATAGGCGAGGAAATTAAGGTGCCGATCCAAACGCTCGCCCAAGATCGGATCTTGGAATCCGGTGAGGAGTCATGACAAGCCCTCAACGCTTGGACTCCATCACGGTTCGGGTTCATCGGCAAGCATGCGAGGCCAGCAAGCCAACGAGGTAACGCTCAAGCAAGCGCGCTCTTCCGAGCCGTTGAGCGCCGAGTGCTTCCAGCGATGGGCGGTGACGGGCTCGAACCGCCGACCCCCTGCTTGTAAAGCAGGTGCTCTCCCAGCTGAGCTAACCGCCCGGATTTGGGGATTCTGAGAGAGGATAGCCCGCATCGGGCTGGGCTTCCGGGCCGGCACGGCTGGCGTTAGCGGTTGCGGTCCTCTCGGATCAGCCTGGCGGCACTGGGAGAACCGCCGGGAAGAGATCGACTCTTGCGAATCCGATCAGCGCCCTTCAAGAGCTGGTTGAGCGAGACACCGGAACGACTGGAAAAACGGCGTGACGCATCGGATCGGTTGTTTCCTCGAGCCTGGCTCATACGCAGGACGCTACCGCTGCAAAACGCGTTCCGCCAGCGCGCTCTTCCACGCACCGCGTCGTATTCGGTGGAGCAAGTGGCCCGCCAGCCAGAGCGCGGCGCCGAGTGTGATGAGCAGGAGCCCGTTGGCGTCGCCGGTGCTGGCGAGCGCTGCCGAACCGGCGATGACGAGCAGGACGCCAGCCCAACGTGCCACAAGGCTGCCGAAGAGCCAGATGCCGGCAACTACGAGGATCGCGACTCCGATTGCCGAGGTCATGATCCTGCCTTCTCCGCAGCCAGCGACTCGATCGTCATCGCCTCGGTCCCTTCGCCCTGCACCAGTGCCTTCAGGCGGGCTCGCTCATCCTTGCCGCGACGCATCAGGTGGGTGTAGACGCGCAGGGTGAAGGCCGGATGGGCGTGGCCGAGCTGGGCCATCACCGAGGCGGGGTCCTCGCCGGTGGCGACCAGGATCGAGGCGAAGGTGTGGCGCAGCTTGTGGGTCGTGAGGCCTCGTGGCAGCGAGGGCTGGCCACGCTTTGCAAGCAGCTCGTCGGCGTGCTTGATGGCCAGGCCCAGGGTGCGGCTTCGCAGGTTGTTGCGGTCGCGGCGCCCGCCGGTCGCGGTCGGGAAGACGAGGTCATCGGGATCGGAGCGGTAGGCGTTCGCCTTGTGGGTAGCGAGGGTGTCGCGCAGGACCGGCAGGAGGTCGATCTCGCGCAGGCCGGCCTGGGTCTTGGAGCGGCCGATGTGGATGCGCCCGTTGGCGAGATCGACATCGCGCCAGAGCAGGTTGCAGAGCTCTTCGGCACGCGGGCCGGCGAAGAGGAGCGTGGAGATGACCGCCACCCGGCCCTCCGAGCGCCGCTTCGGGCTGCGGTCGAGCAGGGCGCAGGCGTCGAGCAGCGCCTGGATCTGCTCGACGGTGTCGAGGTGGACGGGAGCGTGCTTGGGCTCGGGCAGCCGACGCCGTCGTCCTTCGGCAGGGTTGCGGTCGATGTGCTCGTACTCGACCGCGATCGAGAGCACCCACTGCAGCAGCTTCAGCGTCTTGTTGATCGAGGTGGCGTTGAGCGGGCGGCGCGGACGGCCATGCTCGTCGAGCTTGGGCTTGCGACGTTCGATCGCCCGTCGGATCGACTCCGACTCTTCGACCTTGAAGGCGCGGTAGGCATCGACAGCTTCCACGTCGATCTCGGCGAGCGACCAGTCCGCGAAGTACGGCAGCAGGTGCGAAAGGCCCCAGTGCATGATCCGGTAATAGCTGGCGCTCACCTCGCCCTCCCGCTGGGCGACCACCCGCCGCGCGAAGGGGCCGAAGAGCAGCTCGCCATCGCCGCCCTGACTTCGCTCTTCGACATGGTGCCGCCGCGTCGGCGGAGTCCAGAGGCCGCGCCGCACGTCGGCCATCACGTTCGCAAGCTCTTCCTCGGCGCGGTTGCGGTCCCAGCCTTCGGTCTCCAGCCCGAGCGTCAGGTACTGGCGCTCGCCGTAGGCGCGGAAGCGAAGCGCATAGCCGCGCCCGCTCTTCCAGTGGCGCTCCACCACCTGGCCTTCCGATCTACGAGCCATTCCGATCACCTCCTGGTTCGAGGCACCGGAGACATGGCTGGCGCGGACGCCGTGCGGCGCCGGGCACACAGGTCGCCGCTAGGCTGATCATCGCGTCGAAGCTCATATCTTCGGCGCCGGGCCGGGGGCGTTTGCGCGCCGCCCGGTCGTTTTGTTTTGCCCGACGACAATACCTCTCCGTCGCGGTGAATGCGAGCGACCGCGTGGATCGGCGGCAATCGCCGTAGACCCCAGTCCAGAGCCGGTTTGCGAGCTGCTCAACGCGGCGATCCGCTCGCTCACTTCGGCGAGATCGAAGCGCAGCCGCGGGCGCTCGCCGGTGCCGATCTTGCGGGCGCCCAGCTCCTCGGCGTGGGCATAGACCCACGAGCGCTCGACGCCGCACCACCGCGCGACTTCGGCTGCGGTCACCAACCTGGGCCGCGGTCGCGCAGGGCGTGCCGTGCGCCTCGACTGCAGGAGCTCGGCGACTCGACTCACGATCGCGTCGATCTCGCTCGGCGTGAGCTTCACGTCGTGGACCGACACTTCAGTCCCCCTCCCGCTTCTTCCGTGGCGCCTTCCCAAGCCAGTCGACCTCCTTGCCGGAATCGCCGGCTCCGACGAAGATCGGCGCGAACGGCCCGTGCTCCTCCAAGTCCTCCAGCAGGCAGATCGAAATCCGCACCTCGCGGGTGCGGGCGACCAGCGGGTTACTCCGCAGTAGCGCGATCACGCTCTTTCGGCGTCGTTCCAGGGCGGCCCGCGGAGCCCCGGCGAGCACGCAGTGAACGGCTGGGAAGCGCGGGTAGTACGTGCGCCAAGTCGGCTCGCCATCGCCACCCGCCGCCCGGTACAGCTCCGCGTAGGCGGTCAGCTCGGCGACGAGGCGATCGACCGAGAGGGTGGCGCGGTCGAGCTCGAGGAAGCGCTGCTCGAGCGCGACGCGCCCGCCCTCGCCGCGCAGGTAGGTCAGCACCGCATCGGCGATCAGCGTCCGCCGTCGCCGGCCCCGGCCGCGCGAGAGCCGGTGAGCAACCTCGTGGCGCCAGGAGAGCGGCCCGAACTCATCGTCCCGCTCCCGCGCCGCCCGCAGGAAGCAGATGCCGGCGTCGTTGACCGCGAGCGTGTGCGCCTGCAGCTGGCCGGCCACCTCGCTGCCCTCCAGCGGGCGCGACATCGCTTCCAAGGCGTGCGCCTCGCGGGCCATCCGCACCCCGCGCTCGGTGGCGAACCAGAGGCGCCGGCCGGTGCGCGGCGGCTGGACGGACTCGACGAGCCCCGCGTCTCGTAGCCGGGCGAGCACGCTCTGGGTCCAGCGGATGCGGTTGTCCGGGAAGTGGATGGCCCGAACCTGCGCCGTGCAGAGAACGCGGTGCTGGGCGAGCGAGGCGACGACCTCACCCGCCGTTTCCGGCAGCTCAGTCTCCCGGCGGCGGATCGTTTCAGTCGCCATCGCTTCCTCCGTCGAGCCAGAAGGGATCGTCCGAGGGTCCGCCCTTGTCGCCACCGCCGGGTTGCGGCGCCGAGGGCGGATCGAGCCCTTCCAGGTGGGCCTGGATGCGATCGTCGAGCGTTTCGAGGTGCTCGATCACCTGCGCGGCCTTGGTGCGCGGTGCGGCTTCAGGCACCACGGCTTCCCGACCAAACCTGGGCGCCGAGTGGACGTCCTCGACCCTGATCCCCTGCAACGCGAAGGGCCGACTGAGGTCGCCTTCGTGGGTCACCTGGGCGATGAAGCGGAAGCGCGGCAGCCTCGCCATCACGGTGCTGTTCAGCTCCCCACCCCACTCTTTGGTCAACAGCGCAGCCGCGTGGGAGTTGAGCGCGGTCGTCAGCAGGTGGGAGCGATTGGTCGTGAGTGCGTTCAGCGTCTGCGGGCTCAGCCGCTCGGGGTTCTGGTTGAGCAACACCGCGCGCAGCCCGAACTTGGCGCTCTGCTCGAGCAGGCCGGCAAGGCTGCCGGAGCGGCCGGCGTCGAAGCTCTGCACCTCATCGAGGAAGACCCAGAAGGGCTTGCGCCTGCCGGGCGCCAGCTCCGCCCGACCCCGTGCCGAGTGCAGCAGATCGAAGACGATCAGGTTGGCGATCAGCCGGTCGAGCGCACCGCCCGAGCCGGGACAGACGAGGACGATCTGGCCCTCGTCCATCGCCTTGCGCACCCGGTAGGTGCTCTCGCTCTGGCCGAGCAACGTCGTGGTCGAGGGAAAGGCGCGCAGCCGGTCGACCATGTTCGTCAGCGGCGTAACCGCCTCGGCGGCGAGCAGCGGGAAGCGGTGCTCCCAGAAGCGCTGAGAGGCGCGCGGCAGGAAGGGCATGGCGGCCGCGCGCCAGCGCTTGTCGGAGAGCAGCGTTGGGAGTTGGAAGATCGTCGGCGCCAGCTCGTCGGGCAACACCTTGGCTATCGAGACCAGCGCGGTGGCGGCTTGGGTGGTGAGGTTGATGGCGCGCGTCGATCGCTCGCCCCACTCCAGCGCCGTGGAGAAGGCATCGACGATCGCCTCGACCCGCTCCTCGCCGTCGCCGCCACCGCCCAGCTCGAAGAGGTTCCACCCAGGCAGGGCCGATGGGCTGCCCGGGCCGAGGTCGATTTCGACCACCTTGCGGCGCAGCTCCGGCTCGCGCAGATAGGGCCTGATCCGCGTCAGCGCGTCACCGTGAGGATCGAGGAAGAGGCCGCCGTGGCCGGAGCGGACAATGTGGACGAACTGGGCGACGGCCAGCTCGGTCTTGCCGTAGCGCGAGCGCCCGGCGATGTAGGAGAAGAAGGTGTCGGCGGTGCGCACGCCGACGATCCGCCCGTTGCCGTTGGAACCGATCCGACCCAGTGGAATCAGGTCCGCCTTGTCCTTCTCGAAGGTCGGCAACTTCGGCGGGGCGCCCAGCAGGGTCCCGGCGCGGACGACATTGTCGGCGTTGCAGTGGACGTTCGGCGGCTTCAGGAAGCCGGCCAGCTCGCTGGCGGTGAGGGTCATCTGCCGGCCCGGGCGGAAGCGACCGCTGTCCATGCGACGGTCGAAGCTCCTTCGCAGCGGCAGCCGGTCCGAGCCGAAGAAGGCGAGGCCGAGAATCGAGACGCCGCGGGCGCGGAACCAGTTCTGCGCGCCGAAGATCTCAAACCCTCCGAGCACGCGCTGCATCGCCGCCTTGGCGCCGGCCCGGTTCACGGCTCGGCAGCGGATCAGGACCTGCGCCTCAAACAGCGCTCCGGACTCGCGCAGTTTCGCGTCTAGCGCCTCGTTGATCATCCGCTGCTCGAGCAACTGGTCGGGACCGGGACGACCTCTGTCCCGCTGTGGGCCGTCGAGCCGTTCGCGAAGGGTGCGAGGTTCGCCGTAGCGACGACGCGCCTGGCGCTGCAGGCCGCGGCGCAGACTCGTGCGCCGCCGGCCGGTGGCGGGCAACAGGTCGATGCAGATGCTGAGTCCCTCACCGGCCTCGGCACGAAGCGCCTCCAGGGCTGCGGCGAAGGGACGCAACGGATCGGGGTCGAGCGACAGGCGGGCCAGCGGCTCAAGGCCCTTTCGGCCGAGGACCAGCTCGGTGCGAGCGGTCGCCAGGTCTCTCCCTTCGGGGCGCTTGCCGAGCACCTCCTCGGGATCGCGCAGCTCGATGCCCTCGTAGGTGGCGAGCGCGCCACGCAGGAACTTGAACGCGCGCTCGGGGGCGCTCATCAGGTAGACGAGTCGCCCCTCGGCATCGCCGGTGAGAGTCACCCGGACGGCGCTCGCGCGGCGGTCGACCCAGCCCAGCACCCTGCGCTCGGTGGCGCCGAGTTCGGCTGCGAAGCGCAGCACCTCGTCGGACCCCGGGTCGAACTCATCGGCCGGCACAACGGCCACAGTGCGACGGTCGCGAAGCGTGCGGTTGGTGGAGAGAAGCCGCTGCATAGCCAGCGCCGAGGCGATAGCGAGTGCACCGAGCGCGAGGGGTGCGAGCGGCTCAGCGAGTGCGAGGACCCCATCGAGGGTGATGCTCGATAGCACGCTCCAGGCGGCGATGAGAAGAGTGCCGGCGAAGATCACCAGCATCGGTCGGGGATCGTGTGGATCGAGGCCCTTCATGATCCGACCTCGATGTGACACAGGGATGTCGGCAAAACGCGAACGCCGCAGTCGCCGACCCGTGGCGCGATTGCGCCTTTCGGGGAGCGAGTTGCAGCGTTCGGATGTGCGTTTGGACCTACGACGGGACGTGCGATGAGATGAGGCTGAAAAATTTTCATAGTCACCTAAGTAGCTCCGTGACCATGAGGAGTCAAACCGACCTATCCCGCCACCCGTAATCCCCGCGTATCCCCGCTAATCCACGCACATATCCGTTAGGAAACTTTTAGATTCGGGCCTACCGCGTCCGCTGTTTCGCGTCGTCGCGCGACCTCACGGCAGGCTCGCAAGACAGCCCAGGTCGTTGGGAGCACGACGACAAACGTTACGCTTAGATAGTTTTGCGTGGTTATGGGGTGGAGAGATCGCCTGGAAGAAAACGCTGGCCGCCTTGGCGAGAGCGCTCGAAAGGCCGCGGCTTCCGCTCCGGGACAGATCGCGGGGGAGGGCTTGCGCGGAATCCGGGTGATCTTCGCGGACAACGACGAACAGCAGCTCAGCGTCGAGCGCTTTCTTCTAGTCCTCGTTCAAGCAGTGCGCGATGACAACCAACGCGAAGACCATGGCGCGAGGGACCTCTATGTGTCTGCCCGCAAGCGTCGAAGACGCCTTGGGCTGATGTCGTTCGGGGCCGGCCCACTCGTCGGCGTCGCGAATCAGCTCGCCGACCTCTACTGCGAAACCGCAACGTTCTGCGATGTCGCCGCCTTGAAGGGCCTGAGTCTGAGCGACGAGCAGATCGGTGCGCACATGCTCGTGCTGTGGGGGGTAACCGACAACCCCGAGACGGCACAGAACGCCATGGCCGGGGAGCCACCTGTTGCCGGAATCCTAGCGAGCAGGATCCGTGAGCAAACGACGGCGCAAATGCCTGAGACGCTCACCAAGCGATCGATCACCAAGGCGCTCTGGGACGCTCGCAGCGCGATCGGCGATGCCCGTAAGGGCGCCACCACCGACGCCGTTAGGACCGTGGCCTTCACCGGACATCGCACGAAGAAGCTGATCAAGCAAGTCGAAGCGCAGCTCGAAACCGGCACTCACGATATGCCCACCGAAGGAGGCAAGACTGTAAACATCGATCTAACCAGCCCCGAAATTTCGGCGGTCTTCGAGAGGGCGGGAATGTTGCCTCCCTCGTCTCAGACCGTGGCGCAGCTGCAAGCCGCCTGGACCGCAGCAGGAGGAAGCGATGGGGGCCTGCTCGAGATAAGCCGCGCTCAATGGGGCAACGAAACCCAGGGACCCGAGGATGTCCTGGTGGTCCTTCTCAGGAAGACCGTAGTCCTGGTTCCGATGCAGAAGAAAGGCTTCTTCGGAGCGTCCCAACGCAACCCGCGTTCGGTTGCTCTCGCCGATTACAGCGACGTTGCCGAGGACGACGAGATCTTCGGGCACTCAGTTTTCTTCCTGGCACCAGACGAAGACGACCATTTCCTTCTCAGCTGGCAAGACCCAGCGGAGCGCCGGCGAATGTTCATGGCCATCTTTGACGCGCATCGCGGACGCTACAGCCGCTGGGGAGTGCAGCTCGACCCGGACAACTATGGCGCCGACTTTGATCGCTACTACGCGCAACTGATCGCGGAGTGCCCGGACGCAGGCGGCGGCATGGATGTGTTCAACTGGGCGGAGCAGGAGTTCGGCGAATTCGACGTCTCCAATGCACTTGGCCTCGCAGTAGATTGGCGCGCCTGCGAGCTTGATGACGCTGCAGGACGCGAACCATCTCGGCGCATCGGCCGGCTTGGGTTTCCAGAGCCGTGGATCAGCAACGGGGCGGCAGCAGAACGTGTCTTCCTCCGCCTGGGAGAGCAGCTGTTTGACGCCGGTCTGCTCGATCCCCCTTTCGACGAGCGCACCTTCGACACGGGAGAGCCGACTACCGCGAACGACGCCGGCCCGGCACGCTTGATAGCGCTGATGCACCTCGCGACCCTCGCCAAGCGGTTCGGCCACCCTCGCGTCCAAACCTGGATAGACAGCGCGAAGGAAGGGATTCCATCAGTGCCACCCGAGCTCTTCTCCAAGGATCTGCGCGAGAGATGGACGGCGATCGGGGACCTGCCAGCGGTCGACGAAAGCCCGCCAGCCGAGATCCCGATTCAAGAGGACGTCGACGTTCGCGCCATCTCAAGCCATGAAGACGACCGCGTTGTTTATTCCCAGGACGGATTGACCGAAGCGGACGATGAGCTCATCAAGGCCTTCTTCATGGCCGACCAGGAGCTGGCCCGCAACGATGGAGAGGCTGTCGTCGCGGCCTGCCTGCTTGGCGTCAAAGCATTCGAAGGACTGTCGCCGGAGGCGCCGCCGGGGTGGCGCAAGCTGATCCTTTATGCCGTTTCAGATCTGACCTATGACGTATGGAAGAAATACAAACTGGGTGATCCCGCCGCCAGGCTGGCACATTGGGTTGTGGCCACCATCGAGGCCAACGGCTGGGGCCCAGATGGGCGGGCCACGCCACTCGGTCAGCACCACTCCTATGCGATGGGGGTTGCCGTCGATAGCGGCGTCGGAGCCATCCTGATCGATCCGAAGACCGGTGTGGCGCACGCGCCAACGGGAGAAGAGGCTCGGCAGGCGGCCGCAGTCGGCCACTTCTGAATGCACGCGAGTGAAGACCCGCTGCCTATGCCCGACGGTGCGGAAAGTAAGGCTCGAGATCCTCGTCAGACCAATGCGGCGCCGTGCCGAACATCTCCCCCAGCGCACGGAGCAGTCCCTCAAGCGAATCGAACGTGCCGAGCTGGCTCTCGTCGTATCGAGACCGGGTCGGATCATCGACGCTCCGCTGCCGCTCCGAGTAGACGATATACGTCCCGTCTGGTTGATGTTCGGCGAAGAAGGCATTGCCGTTCGGCAGTGGCTCGGTGAGCGCGAGCATCCGGGAGCCTCCCGCCTCCAGCGGCTTCACGGAGGGCAATACGGCAGGGTCGGGCACCTGAACCTCGACGATTCCGTCGAAGCTCGAGCGCAGATCTCCATGCGTCGCTATCCAGCGATCGGCCTCAAAGCGCGTGAGGTGCCCGCTTGAGAATCCAGCCGCGTGCATGTACTCCAGTGCGTCGTCGTAGAGGCCCAGGAATCGTGGGTCTTCCAGTTCGGGGTTGAACTCCGCGAGCAGAGAATAGGCGCCAACGGTCGCCTTTTCTCGATTCTCGGCGTTGACTGCCGCGTCGTACAGCTCTCCGATGACCTGACCGCGATCATCCAGCATCAGCGGCGTATGCACAGGCCCGATGAACGCGCTCCAGTCAAACCGGGGATCGGTCACTGGTTGACCCGCAGCACGCGCGCTGAGCACCGCGTCGCCATACGCAGGAAGCAAAGCCAAGATCTCCCCCGGCACGATCATCTTGGGTCGTCGCTGAAACAAGCTCATCTCGGTGGCCTCCACTCGTGTGCCCGACTTCGCGATCGACCTTTATGTCGGGGGCATGTGCTCACTACAGTGATCGAAACTCTAAATCGGCACTCGCTTCGAGCGCGAGAAGAAACCCCACACCTACGCCGGCGCCTCAATCGAAGCGCGAGCAACTTCGAGCAGTTTCGTCGCGTGGGAGCCACCCGTAAGCGAGTGGTGCGCCCAAAGCGCCACATCCCGATGGCTTCCTCGGTCCCACACGTACATGTGGACATTGGATCCATTCTGATGGGCGCCATACGCCTTTGGCACGCCCACTCCGATGCTGAACATCGGCGGATCATCGTCCAACGCCGCAAAAGGAGAGTCGTCCTGGGGCGTGTACCAACTGAGGGTCTCTCCCCCAATCAACTTAGCGGTCACGCCACCAATCCACGCGCTTGCTCCACGGCCATTCTCGATTCCGGACTTGAGGCGCAAACCGCACTCCTTCACGCTCAGTGAAGTCTGAAACTCGACCGACTTTTCACCCATGTCTCTTCCCCCATTTGATGGCTCGCGTACTTTGGTCCGGAGAGGTCCCTTGGCTCGACCGGAGACGGAAGAGTACCTAACGGTGCCCGAAGCGGGTCTGCCGGGGCCGCGGGGCGCGCATGTCATGCCGAATAGCAGAACTGAGTTTCACGGCTTTGCGGGCCCGACTCACTGGTCGGCCTGCACCAGAGGTTGGCATACGGTTTGCCTGCCACGGCACGGGGGCGCCTCGCGCTCGTCAAGTCTAGTCTCGCTCAAGCCGGCCTACAGCGAAGGAAGGCCCGCTGCGGTGCATGCGGGAGCGTGGCGCAACCAAGGTCGTGGAAATGGCCGGCATTTCGAGACTGCCACTGCTGATGCGAAAGCGATCGCTTGCGACGACTCCCATGTCGTCTCTGGCGGAAAGGTTCTCGATCCTTACCCGCTGGGCGCTGCTCGGATCGCAATTCACGATGGCTACAACATCCCCAATTCGAGCTGATACGACAAGCTCGTCACGGGCCACCCCGCTGATCGACGTAGGCTCCTCGTTCGCCGTTCCAAGCTCTTCGCGTAGATGCAGCAAGTCTTGCCAGAATCTCTTGAATTGCCCTAACCCCTCGGCGTCAACAACAACTGGGTCTTGCGTAAAAAGGAGGAGGTCCTGCTCAAACGGGCGCGGCTGGCCAGCCAGCTCTCCGAACTCCATGTTCGTCGGCACCTGGCAGGCAGACTCCGTTCCGCTGTACAGGAACGGCACCGATCGAGGTAGCAGGCAGAAGAGCATTAGCAACGCGCGCGCCAAGCGGCTGGGACACGGCACGCTGTCATGGTTCGCCACGCCGGCGAAGAAAAAGCTTGCATCGGAAGTCTGCGCTAGCAGGTCGAGGTGATAGGCGAGCGACTCCGCCAGTACGCCCGGCGCGCGGGAATGGGCGGCAACGCATGGGATCAGTGGTCCGCTAACAAACTCAAACGGCTCGCGGTCTCTGAACTCCCAGAGTTGCTCGGCAACGAGCATCGTCTCCGGGTACGGTGGGACAGTTTGGGTAAGTGCCTCGCTCGGAATAGCCGAGCTGACATCGGCTAGCAGCACACCGCCGTCGCAGGCAACCCGGTGGCGGACCACATCACGCACGAAATCGACGGCGACGGGGTTAGGAGCAGTCTGGGATGACGACCGTCCGTCCCCGTATGAAATCGGCGCCGCGACATTGGCAAACCGCACGGCGGCGACGTCCTGCCAAGCGTAGGTGGTCGCATCCTCCACCACCGGGTCGGGATAAGCGTTCGCAACGGAGAGCCTCCGACCGTTGCTGTCTTGAGCGACATAAAGGCTGTCCTCCCCGCAAGCGATCTGGTCGATCTCTTCAGACGCGGGCGGCGCGGTGAAGCGGTGCAGCGCCCTGGGGGCTGGAACCGCCTCCACCTTCCACGCTCCCGAACCGGGGCCCGGCGAGCGGTCGTTTGCCGGCTCGCCGGTCAGCAGCTCTGTCGGCTCCGCCACCCACCAGTGGACTAGATCGGGAGACCTGCGGATCACAGGAGCATCTATCGAGATGGTCGCGAGAGGCACAATCATCCCCAAGCGGACCCCAATGCGCCGACATTCGCCGACCAGCGCCTCCCAAGCCGCATCAACGGGGGCTTCGGGCGAGAGCCCGCTAACCGAGGGGTCCAAGCTCAGAGGGTCCGACACAGCGAAAGGGGAGCCCGTACCGCCCTTCTTCCGCGCCGTGCCGCGGCGCAAGATCGGTAGCAACAGGATCGTGGTCGCCCGCAGATCCTCGAGCAGGAAAGGCAGGTGGCAGATAAGACTGCAAAAGGTGCCGCTCTCTCCATCGAAGCCGAGGAAGGGGCCCAGGAAAGCCTGGTAAATAACCTCCTCCCCTCCGCAACTGCGCAGCGGGCGCGAGGAACGATCGGCAAGCCACTCCGTCGCCGCCTCCAGATAGTCGGCGCGCGGGTGCGTTGAAGCTCCCAACCCCAGGCGGCTCCTGACCGGACCCGGCAGCGAGACGATCTGCCGGGGCTTGAGGCAGTCGCTGACCACGCCCCCCAGCGATGGCGATCCGACTTCGCTCACATCAGGCCTTCAGAACCATCGCCACGTCGGTCGCAATACCTTCCGGCAGTTGACCGGTCAAAGGTGCGAAGACGGCCAGCGGCCGGCAAAGCGCGAGGAGGAAGTCGACGTTGTCGTCAAGTCCCTCTCGCTCATCGAACTCCAGCGGTGCGGGAGCGCCCGTCCGGAGTGTCGCCGTGTCGACGGCGCCCACGACGAAGTCATGCAGAAGCAGGTCGATTTCCAATCGCCGCGCGTAAAGCTCATAACCGTTCGCAGCGAGGAAGCGCTGGCCACGAACGACAAGGCCGCGCGTCTCTGGGCGAAGAGTCCCACTCCGGCGCTCGACGTGCAGACGCGCTGCCGGCAGGAGGCCGAGGACGCGTATGTTGCCCGTCTCCCGAGCGAGATCTCCCGCGGCGGCCGCATGCTCCGTCGCCGCCTCATAGTTACCGCTGTCCGCCTCGAGAGCGGCGAGCGCCGCAGTTGCCGCTGCCGCTCCCCACTTGTCCCCTATCTCGTCATAGCTCGCGAGCGCCAGGTGGAGCGCCGCCCTCGCGTCAGTGATCTCGAAGCTGTCGGAGTCAAGCGCCGCGCGGAGGCATCTGCGATAGGCGAGCCCGCCGCGGTCCTCCGCAGCTTCGGAGACGGCTGTCGAACGGGCAAGCAGCGCCACCGCCTCTGCCTGTCGGCGGCGAAAGCGAGCGATCATGGCGAGCTGGTGTAGCGCCAGCGCTTCGGCCTGCTGGTCCATGTATTCGTGCTGCTCGATCATGGAAAGTCGCTTGAGCGCCTGGTCTAGCCAGGCCTTCGACTGATCGAGGTCTCCTTGACGGCGTACGAGTTGAGCTGCGGCGGTTAGCGCACGGGCGTAGGTTCGAGCGGATGCCTTGCCATTGAAGACTCGGCGAAAGCACTCGAGCGCGATGTCACCCTTGCCCGTGTCGCGCTCAATACTGCCGACCTCAAGCTCCCAACGAGCGACCATCTCATTATCGCCCCTTTCGCGCACGAACGAATCCGATGCCTCCACCAGCTGACGCGCTCGATCGAAATCACCCTGCAGGCTCAGCACTCGCAGGAGCAAGACCCTGTTCATGGGGTCCTCCCGCTCCTCTCCCCTGAAGCGCTCGCGCAGGCGGACCAGTTGGTCATAGAGGCCATGTCGCTCCAAAATCCTCACCTGGAAGAGATTGAGCTCAGCGGCGGCCTCGGCAGGCTCGTCAGCGGCTAGGTAGTGCTCCACGACTGCAATCGCCCAGGTGTCAGCCTCAACCTCCGTGAGCCCCCCCTCGTCGACTATCGAGGCCGCAGCCTTGGCGATGCGATGATGCAAGCCGAGTATCTCCTCGGGCTCAAGCTGGTGCACCACGTAGCTCACGTCGAAGGGGTCGAGGCGCACACGCCGGTTGACCCGGTCGTACTTGACGATCTCTTGACTGGCAAGCTTGCGCAAGCAGTGCTCGAGTTCAGTGTCGTCGGCGACGACTCCCCGCAACACATCGATCGGCATTGAGCTGCGGGCGATGGCGAGGATGGAGACGATCTCATGGGCGAACTTGCTCAACGCCTGGTACGAGTCGCCGAGGAGCTCGGCGCCGATGTCGGAAACCGCAGCCAGGTCCTCGGCGAGGCGTTGCGGTTCAAGCATGGGGTCGGCGACAAGGGCGGCGGCGATCAGCTCCAGGGCGCGCGGGTTCCCATTGGCCTGCTCAAGGAACGCTTCGATGACGGCGGGTGCATCAGCCAGCCCAAGCTGGCATTCGCGATCCGCGTCGAGCAGTAGCTGCCGAGCGTCCTCAGCCGGCAGCCCGTCCGTCATCGCGATCCGCTTGTGCGGGAGAGCGGCAAGAACCTCCGGTGAGGGGATCCGCCGGGAGAGGAGGATGAGGTGGAAGAGCCGGCGCTCTGCCAGCTCCGAAAGGAATGCGCCCATCTCGGCCAACTTCCAGTCGCCATCTTCATCGAGCAGCAGCTCGGCTTGGTCGAGGACGAGGATCGTCTTGCCAGAGGGGGGAAGGGTGTCGCTCGCGGATCTAGCGGGACGCAGATGCGTGCGCAGCAGGTCGGGGCTGACAGGAATCGAACCTTGCGCCGAGACGTAGGCGAACTCGATCGGACCACACGGGAGCCCCGCTTCCAAGTCCTGAAGCAGGCGGCTCACCACGGCCGTCTTTCCGATGCCGGGCCGGCCAGTGACTAGGATGCACCCGCCATGGGCGTGCTGAATCGCCTCCCGCAGCAGGCCGCTCTCGCGGACGCGGTCGAGGAAGCGCAGGGGAACGAAGGGCGGCCGCGAGTGGACATTTAGCTCCGGAGTCGGCTCTGCCGGGACCCCCTCCTCTAGCTGCCTAATCTCGCCGAGGGGTGGGGCCTTCTGCCCTTGGCCCGTGATCCGGCGGTAGAGCTGGTGGTAGTAGTCATAGAGGAGGTACGCCGTGCGGCCCGCTCCGAGCAGGACGCGCGGAATGTGCTGAAGGTCGGCGGTGTCGAAAGCAACGACGATGAACTTCCGGTGGGCCTGAGGAAGGTCGGCGTAGGCGGCCTCCGTCATCACCAGTCCCTCCCAGTTGACCCCTTTCCCCTTCTCCATTCGCTCCTTCGATTCGAACCGCTCCTCAAAACTCTGAGATACGACGCAGAGGACATAGTCAGCCTGCTCGATCTGGTCCTGCATCCAGGTCGGCCAATACGGAGGGTCGTCTTCGACGAACTGATCGATCCAGGCGTCTACGCCTTCCCTCCGCAGGCGCCGGGCAAGTACCGCTACTCGCTCCCGCTGTTCGTCGGACTCGTGGGCGTAGCTGATGAATACACGCGACATGGCGCACATCTTTCAACACTTCGCAATTTTCAGGGCAACTCCCAATGAACCGCCCCGGCTTCGATGGAGACCAAATCCCCTGAGAGGATGAGGTCATGTCAAGAAATCGGAGGTACCCGCCTGAGGTCAGGGAGCGGGCCGTCGCCCTGGTGCTCGAGCACCAGGGCGAGCACCGCTCGCAATGGGCAGCGATGGTCGCGATCGCGTCCAAGTTCGGGATGGCGGCCGAGACGCTTCGCAACTGGGTCCGCCAGGCCGAACGCGACCGCGGCCTGAAGCCGGGCCCGAGAAGCGAGGAGCTGGTCAGGATCAAGGAGCTCGAGCGCGAGAACAAGGAGCTGCGCCGGGCCAACGAGATCCTCAAGGCTGCCTCGGCTTTTTTCGCGCGGGAGCTCGACCCGCCGATGCCGAGGAGATGAGCCTCTTCATCGACGCCCACCGCGACCGATTCGGGGTCGAGCCGATCTGCAGAGCCCTGCAGTTCGCCCCCTCGACCTACTACGCGCGCAAGGAGCGCGAGCGCAACCCCTGCGCTCGCGCTCTTCGCGACCGCGAGCTCCTCCCCGAGATCCGCAGGGTCCACGAGGAGAACCTCTCGGTCTACGGCGCCGAGAAGACCTGGCGGCAGTTGGGTCGCGAGGGCATCGCCGCCCCTCGCTGTCAGGTCGAGCGCCTGATGCGGGCAGAGGGCCTCAGAGGAGCGATCAGGGGCGGCAAGAGGGTCCGCACGACTTTCCCAGACAACGAGGCTGAACGCGCCCCTGACCTCGTCGACCGTGACTTCACCGCGACCGCCCCCAACCAGCTCTGGGTCGCCGACTTCACCTACGTGGCGGCCTGGGAGGCGACCGCTTATGTCGCCTTTGTGATCGACGTCTTCAGCCGCCGGATCGTCGGCTGGCGCGCTGCCCGCTCGATGAAGACCGAGCTCGTCCTCGACACGATCGAGATGGCGCTTTGGTCACGCGACCACGAGGGCTCCCCGGTGAAGGCCGGGCTCATTCACCACTCCGATGCCGGCAGTCAATACACCAGCTTCTCCTTCACTCGCCGGCTGATCGAGGCCGGCGTCGATCCCTCGGTCGGCTCGGTCGGCGACGCTTACGACAACGCCCTGGCCGAGACGACTATCGGCCTCTTCAAGACCGAGATGATCGAGCCGAGGGGGCCGTGGAAGACGGTCTCCGACGTCGAGCTGGCGACCCTTACCTGGGTCGACTGGTTCAATCACCGCAGGCTCCATGGAGCCTGCGGTGATATCCCGCCCGTTGAGTTCGAGGCGAACTACCTGGCGGAGTTGAGTCCCCAATGAAAAGCGTCTCCAAGAAAGCCGGGGCGGTTCAGATCGGGCATTTCTGAGACCCTGTGACGGGTGAGCGCGAGCGTGGAGGCACACAATGGGATTGTTCGATAGTCCTGCTGTCAAGCAACTCAAGAAGGAATCCGAGTTCATCGGCGGAGTGGTTGCCCAACAGGCCTTCGGCGAGCTGCCACCGGGCACGGCGGACGAAGTGGTCCACGGCCAGCACTTCAGCAAACAACTCAGGGAGGCGTTCGCCGTCGCCGCAGGCGAGTTGGGAAACGACAAGGCATTGAAGAAGGCGACGCGTGCTGCCGGAGATCACGCCCGGATGATGGCCCAGGTCAGGAGTATTCCAACCCGAGACTTGCCGGGCATCGCCGAAGGCACGATCAGGGATATGCTCGCCTCCGAGTTGTCGCCATAGAGTTCCATCGACGATTGGCTCTTGAATCTCGTCCGAGTGAGTCACGAGCGGGCCTCGGTCTGTGCTTGCAAATCGTGCAGAGCAGCAGCGTCTGTGGCTCTATTCGGTCTGAGAGTTGACGTCCGAGTAGCACCGATGCGCACTGCCAGCGCCTGCCGACTGCGACTAAAGAGTCGCCGATCTGGCAGACGCTGATTCCCTGCTACCGAACTGGCGCCGGTAGGGGCCCGCGCGAGTGAAGCACCGTAGGCTTTCAAGATGGTCGAGCACCGGAAGACGCCCGTACCGACTCTTTTGGGGCGAATCAGAAGGCGGGTGAACAGCAAGCTCGGCACCACGATTGTCGGCGGTATCATCGCGAGCGTCGTCGCAGCGACGATCGTCTACTTCGTCTTCGGCCAAGGCGAGGGGGGGCACTCGACGACCGTGGTCCAGGACAAGAGCAAGGCCAACGGAAATTCCACGTGTAGCGACGCCAACTTCGGCGGCTTCAGCGGCAATGTCGACTGCTCGCTCAAGATCACCACCGCGAAGGACGGCTTGAGCCGCAACCCCCGAGCACGAATTGTGAAGCTCACCGGATCGTGGTCCGAGGAAGGCTTCGTCGAAGCGATCGTCGAACGCAACACCAGCGTCGTCGCCCTTTATCTCAAGTCGGGGCTGAGCGCCACGACGCTTCACGATGGCACGAGCGCGATCATCTTCGGGTTTCAGGGCGTCCCCCAGAACGGCGACCCGATCGCCTTGCTGAAGACCTTTTACGCCGCCGGGTTCCAGGTCGACGAAGAACTGCAAGACAGCTTCATCATGGACAAACTCACGGAAGGCTTCCTGCCCTTGATCTTCGAAACGGATCTCACCCCGAAGGGCTACACGGGTGGCTACTCAGGAGGGGTGTTTGTCGGCTCGCTCTTGTTCTGGATCGTCCAGCGCGAAACCGATTCCGTCCCCCCGCGAGTAAACCTCCCGGTGATCGAATACCTGGTCGACCAAGGAGCCGATTGCAAGGTTCCCCTGTCCTTCCTCGAGTCCAACAGAGACGTGCTGGGCGGCACGTCTCCGTACGGACAGCTGCTTTCGATGATGGAGCGATGCGCGTAATGAGTGGGTAAGGGTCGGGGGGCCTACAGCGGATCGGAGACTCCGGCGTGTCGCCAAAACCTGTCCCGTACACCGCACCCCGGCGTCCTACTCTCGCCTGAGAGCAGTAGAGAGCGCTCTGCCGGGAAGCCCAGCCGCATTGCGCTCGCGAAGCGGCTGCGCCGGTGTACCGGGTCGACACGCGTGGCCGCGGGGCCAGCGCCGATCGAGGACGAGGGTCTTGCTTGGTTCGATGACGCACGTAGACTGCGCTGCAATGGATGGCTGTTACGACTGCGGCCGGCCTTCGTACTTCACCTGCCCGCAGTGCCAAAGGCCGATGTGCGACGCCCATGTTGAATCGGAGGTAGTTGAAGTCCCGACGGGTTACAGGGTCGGACTCGCCAACGTATATCGATCTGAGATCCAACGCCGTCGCTGTCAGGCCTGCGAGGCTGGGGTGCCTGTCGGCGGAGCGGAAGCACTCCTGAACGCAACCGACCTTCGACAGATTGCTGATCTTCTCGACGCCGGCACTTACAGCCTTTCCCACCCGCAGCATTTGAAGGCCCCCGCGGTCGCGTGGAAGGATGCCGTTGACGCCACCTGGCGACGCCTTTCGTCTGCGGGGACTTTCGGACCCCCGTCACATGACGTCGTTGCCGTCAAGGCGTGGTGGTCCGGCGGACCTGGTCGCGGGGTGCTCAAGTTCGGGGAGGAGATCTTTCACCAGCACGCCTGGCTCGTGCGAAATGCGATGCCATTTGAGATCCACGAAGGATGCGACATACGGACTACGACCAGGGGGTACATGGACGTATGGATCGCCGCGGACGGGCAGACGTTCCGACGCGAGACACTATTCCGCGGCACGCCAGGCACGAGCCTGGCAGACCACGACGCACAATTGACCTACCACTTGCGCAACTGGCTGTATGGGGGGCGGATCATCGCGGCGGTTCCGGTAGGCGAGCGGCCGTGCGCTGTTGAGGAGAAGAAGTTCCTTCTGCCGCGCGAAACGAAGGCGCTCCGGGACACCATACATTTGGTGGACTGGGCGGGGCGGCCAGCAACGTCGCCGCCTTCGGGGCCCGAACCCAATCTGGGCTCGGCGCTAGCCACTCTTGTCCGCGCGGATTCCGCGAGGGCGAACTGAACTCGACGACCTGAGCCACCAGCGGTTCGGCCTCCGTCCGCGCGAACACAGCGTCCAGCCAGGTTGAAATAGCTGTCCGTCTGCGCAGGGACCACGCCCTTGCCGACCAAGTGCCGGGACCCAAACGCCTCGCCGACGGACACCACTTCGGGGCCGACCGTTCAGGTTGCTGCTCCCGCGTGGATAGCGAGAGCAATGCACCGCCGAGCATCAAGGCCGATCCCCGAGTTCATGCCATTTGCTATGGCTAGATTGTCGGTCGGGGTTCGTCGTCCGAGACGACATACTCTGCCGGCCCGGAGTGCTCGACCCAGCCGGAGCGCCAAGTGACGCCGTTGACGAGATCGCCCACTGAGGTCGAGTAGGTGCCGGCGAGGCGGATGAGGACGTCGAGGCTTGGGATGTATTCGCCGCCCTCGATCTTGTCGAGCTTGGAGCGGGCTAGGGCGGCGCGCTTCGCTGCCTCTTTCTGGTCGAGGCCAGCGAGCTCGCGGGCGCGGTAGAGGTTGTCTGCGAAGCGGGCGAGGGCTTGGAAGGGGAACGGGGTCTTGGAGCGCGAGCCCGCGGTCATTGGGAGTCGCCCGAGGTCTCGGCCGGCGCGGGGCTCTCGACGGGAGGTTCGTCGGGGCTGCCCTGCGCCCGGCCGTTTCGCTCGACGATCTCCCACGAGCCCGGCACGACGATCTCGTAACCGGGGCGCCACTCCAGGCCGGCGACGAGATCGTCCAGCGGAACTCCGAGGCTGCCGGCGATCCGCAGCGCGGTGTCGACACGCGGGATGCGTTCGCCTCGCTCGAGCAGACCGACCTCGGTGCGATGGATCGAGGCACGGAAGCCCAGCTCCTCTTGGGAGATATCGGCGTGATTGCGATGGCGGGCCAGGTTCTCTCCGAAGCGAACTTTCATCTCCGGCGTCGGCGGTGCGGAGGTCGGGGCGCGTGGCGTCATGGCATGTACCTCGCGCCGGGCGAGTCGGCCAACTGCTCAGGCAACGGGCCGGGGTGGATCAGGTTGGCGACGAGGGCGCCGCTGCAACTCGCATGACCATCCTCCAGTGAGCAGCGTTCGCTGAGCTTGCCCGCCACAAGCACGGGAGCACCCTTTCTCAACTCTTCGACGCGGCGCCCCCCAACGTCGCCGGGCACCTCGACTTCATAGCTGGCGTAGGTCCAGAGCAGCCGCGGGTGTTCGGGGTCGGCTACCGGGAACTCGATCCGCATGATGAGGATCGGAGTGCCACCCGGACCGCCGCCCTGCCTGGGGTCATCGAGCAGCTTCCCCGTCACGACCGCGTAGTTGAGCCCCGGCGGAGTCTGTTCGGAGAAGAGCCGGCGACCGCGCTGTCCTCCGCATTGCCCGCACATGGCTACTTCACCTCCCTGACGACATAGGCACGCGGCTTGCGCTTGGCCTGGCGCACCTTCTTCTCCTTCGCCAGCCTGGCGAGGCAGTTGGCGATGGCGCCGGAGGAGCGGCCGATGCCCTTGCCGATCGCGCTCGCGGTCAGCGGGTCGTCGCAGTGCTTGCGCATGTAGGCGAGCACCTGATCGTCCAGCTCTCCGGGGCGGAGACGCTTCTTCGCGGCGGTCATGCTCGCCCGCCCTCTCGGTCGTCCAGGTCGACGAGCACTTCCTCGCAGGCGTCGAGGCCGAGCTGGAAGCGAGCGTTGGTCTCGACGTCGGCCTCTCGCGACTCGCGCTCGGTGCCCGATTCCAGAAGCACCGCTTCGGCTTCGCCGTGCAGGCGCTTCAGCACTTCCATCAGGTCATGCGGCGGCATGGTCAGGTCGAAGGACTCGCGGTCGTCTTTCTCCTTCCAGCCGATGTCGTCGAGCAGGCGGAAGTCTTCGCCGAACTCCAGGCCAAGCCGCTCGGCCTTGGCGAAATCCTTGTCGTACTCCAGCGCGTGCCAGAGATCGCCTACAGAGCCGAGGTGGTTACGGACCATCTCGTAGAGACCGTCGCGCTGGTGGCGGTCGATCGTTGCGGTGATGTCGGGCATGGCGCCCCTCCTTCCGGTCGGGACACCGAAGAGCGCTCAGATCAGGCCCACCTCTCCACCGGCACGCGAAGTGCTCTGGGAGAATCGGTCGTGCATCGAAGCTGTTTCTTCGGTGCCAGGCCCCGGGGCGTTGGCGCGTCGCCGGGGCCATATGTCTTGGGTGGCGGACCGTAGCTCCGCTCGCCCTCGAAAGCGAGTCCGAATCGGCGCGAATCGGCGTCGATCCACAGCAATCGCCGCGATTTCGGGCACTCGTGCCCGAAACGGAGCGCGCTACCGAGCGATACCAGCTGCCTCTCCCGATCAGGAACCCACCAATTAGCAGCAACTTCCCGCCATGGGCGGTACTGGGCTCGAACCAGTGACCCCCTCCTTGTAAGGCAGGCGCTCTCCCAACTGAGCTAACCGCCCAGGCCGCTCTTGATTATGGAACACGACGGGAGCGATTGGAGCGCGGTGCCGCAGGTGGAAGAATGCGTGGCGTGAGATTCGAAGTCTTCTGGCGAGTGGCGGTGGTGCAGCTGATTGCCGTGGCGGTGCTCTCGATCGTGCTGGCGATCGTCCTCTCGCACGGCTTCTTCGAAAGCTGGGGTTGGCTGGTCGGGCCGCTGTCCTGGCTCGGCTGCGCCTGGGTGACAGCGCGGGTGGTTGGACTCGAGCCGCCGCCGACCCTGCTGCGCGCGGTGCTCGCCGGCGTCGTCAGCGCCCTCTTCGTGCTGGTCGGACTGCACTGGCTCGGGGCCCTGGTCGCCATCGCCCTCTTCGCCTGGCTCTGCGCCCGCGAGGACGGCACCGGCGCCACGGTCGGCTAGCGGCAACCCGGGGGCCGACGGGCCGTCGGCGGTCAGTCCTGGGGCGGGCGCATCGAGGGGAAGAGGATCACGTCGCGCAGGTTCTCGGCGCCGGCGAGGATCATCGTCAGGCGGTCGATGCCGATGCCCGAGCCACCCGCCGGCAGCGAGCCGTACTCGAGCGCCCGCACGAACTCGTCGTCGCTTGGATAGGGCGCCTCCTCGCTCTCGGGGTGGCGGCGCTGGCGCTGGCGGACGAAGTTCTCGCGCTGCATGTCCGCGTCGTTGGTGTCGGTGCCGCCGCCGATGATCTCCATCCCGTCGACGACCCCGTCGAAGGCCTCGCCCAGTAACTCCGGGTGCTCGGCGACCGGCTTCACCGTCGGCCATAGTTCGCGCGGCAGGTCGACGAGGAAGGTGGGCTGGATCAGCTTCGGCTCGATCAGCTTGCCCTGAATCTCGTCGACGATCCAGGCCCAGTCCGCCTCTGGGGGAGCGTCGTCCTCGAGCAGCGCGATCAACTCGTCGCGGCTCGCGGTGAGGATGTCGACGCCGGTCTCCTCGCGGATCGCGTCCTGCAGGGTGATTCGCTTCCACGGTGCCTTGAAGTCGATCTTCTCGCCGTCGCGCTCGACTACCGTCGTGCCCAGCACCTGCTCGACCACGGCCGAGAGCATCTCCTCGGCAAAGGCCATCACCCCCTCGTAGCCGGCGCAGCTGAGGAACCACTCGAGCATCGTGAACTCGGGGTTGTGTTTGGGCGAGATGCCCTCGTTGCGGAAGAACCGGCTCAGCTCGTAGACGTTCTCGAAGCCGCCGACGATCGCCCGCTTCAGATAGAGCTCGGTCGCGGTGCGCAGGAAGAGTTCGCGGTTGAGCGCATGGTGGTGGGTGGCGAACGGGCGGGCCGCGGCGCCGCCGGCAAGGGTCTGCAGGATCGGCGTTTCGACCTCGACGAAGTCGCGCTCGTTCAGGTAGCCGCGGATCGCCGCGACCAGTTGCGCCCGCATCGCGAAGACCTCGCGCGAGCGCTCGTTCGCCATCAGGTCGAGCTCGCGCTGGCGGTATCGGACCTCGACGTCGGAGATCCCGTGGAAGAGGTCCGGCGGGTCGCGCAGCGCCTTGCCCAGCATCGTGCACTCGCGCACCGCCAGCGCCAGCTGCCCGCGCTTGGTCACGTGAACGTCGCCCTCGATCCCGACCGCGTCGCCGATGTCGAGCGCGTCGATGCGGCCAAACGCCTCCTCGCCGAGCGCATCGACGCGCGCGTAGGCCTGGATCGTCCCAGTCAGGTCGCGGACGTCGAGGAAGATCGTCTTGCCGTGTCCGCGGCGGCCGACCAGGCGCCCGGCGATCCGGTATGCGAGCTCGGAATGCGTGCCCTCGCCGAGCTGCTCGGGGTCGTGTGCGGCGAGGATCGCGGCGATCTTGTCGCGGTCTGGAAAGCCCTCATGGGGAAAGGGGTCGACCCCTTCCGCCCGCAGGCGCTCCAGCTTCTCTCGCCGGACCTTCGCGGGGGAGCCCTCCGAAGGCTCGGCCTTCGCGGGGGCCCCGTCGCTCATCGCGCGGTGCCGACCGTGACCCGCTCGTCGCCGCGGTAGTCGGTGCGCGTCTCCGCCTCGCGCAGCAGCTCGCGCATCGCCGGGCCGTGGTGGGTGTCGTGCTCGAGCGCCATCCGCCAACCGCTTGGCGTTTCGGCGATCAGACCGCGGATCACGCCGAGCCCGTCGGCGCCGCTCTCGCCGAGCACGGCGATCTCCGGCTCGCGGCGGATCTCCGGCGAGCGCTCGTCGATCGAGGTGTCGGTGATGTAGGGAAGGTTGGCGATCAGCAGGTCGACGTCCTCGACGTGGTTTGGGATCCCCGCCGTCACCGTCACCTCGAGCGGGATGCCGAGTCGTGCCGCGTTCTCGCGAGCTTTCTCCGCCGCCTCGGGCGAGAGGTCGGAGGCGGTGACGCGCAGGTCGGGTCGCTCGCTGAGCAGCGCCAGGGCGATCGCACCCGAGCCGGTGCCGACCTCGTGCACCCGCGCCCCCCGCGGCAGCTCGGCGCCGATCTCAACCAGCAGCTCGGTCTCCCGGCGCGGAATCAGCACCCGCTCGTCGACGCCGATCTCAATCCCGCGGAAGCGGGTGGCCCCAAGGATGTACTCGAGCGGCTCGCGCTCGCTGCGCCGGGCGACGAGCCGTTCGACCTCCGCCCGTGCATCTGCCGTCACCTCGGTCGCACCGTCGCGCTCTAAATCCTCGACCGGCATCGCCAGCACCTTGGCGACGAGCGCGGTGGCGTCGGCGTCGGGGGTTCCGCAACCGGCGGCGGCGATCGATTCGGCGGACTGCTTGATGATCTCGGCGGCGCTCACCTGCGGCGGCGCGCCTTCCGTCTGGGCTGCCACCGTTACGAGCCCGGAAGGGGCTGGATCGTCTTGGTGGCGGCCATCGCCGAAAGCGTACCGTGTCGCCGCCGCACCGCAACGATCCAGACGGCACCGGCCACCATCATCCCCAGGCTCTCGAGCTGGGCCGCGGTCAGTCCCAGGACGACGTGGTGGTTGCGGCGCAGGAACTCGACCAGGAAGCGCTCGGCCCCCGCGTAGAGCAGGTAGATCGCGAAGAGCACCCCCGTCCGGAACCTGTCGCGCATCTGCCAGAGCATCCAGGCGCCAAGTCCCATCGCCAGCGTCTCGTAGACCGGGGTCGGGTGCACGGTGCGCTCGGTGGGCACCGTGCCGTGCGGGTAGGACATCGCCCAGGGGCCGTTCCAGGGCTTGCCGTAGTCGCCGTCGCCGGAGAGCTGGCAGCCGCAGCGGCCGATCGCGTAGCCCAGCGCCAGAGCGGGGGCGGCGAGGTCGAGCAGGGCGAGCCCGAGGAAGCGACGATACCCGGCCCAGGCGAGCACCGCGAGCGCCCCTCCGATCGCGCCGCCGTACCAGACCAGCCCCGAGCCGCCGAAGAGGTTGCCGAGCAGGTCGCCCTTGACGCTGTCGAAGTTCTGCACGACGAAGTAGACGCGCGAGCCGACCAGGCCGCCGAGCAGCGCCGAGAAGCACATCTCATACGCCCAGTCGACCGGCTTGCCGGTCTCCTTCAGCCGCTTGGCGATCAGCGCCCCGGCGGCGAGGAAGGCAAGCGCGAACATCAGGCCGAAGGTCTGCAGGGTGAGCGGCCCGATGTGGATCTCCGGGTACACGGCTCAGCCGGCGAGCAGCATCTCCAGCAGCGCCTTCTGGGTGTGCAGGCGGTTCTCTGCCTGGTCCCAGACGGCGGAGCGCTCGCCATAGAGCACCTCGGCGGTGATCTCCTCGCCCGGGTGCGCCGGCAGGCAGTGCAGGACGATCGCATCGTCGCGGGCCGCGGCGAGCAGATCGGCGTCGACCCGGAAGGGACCGAGGTCGGCGCGGCGGCGCTCGGCCTCGGCCTCGTCGCCCATGCTGACCCAGACGTCCGTGTAGAGCGCGTCGGCGCCAGCGGCCGCGTCGCGCGGGTCGCCGGACAGCTTCGCGCCGTGGCCCTCCTCCAGCTGGTAGCCAGGCGGCGCGGCGACCACCACTTCGAGGTCCGCCAGCTCGCCGACGATCGCCAATGAGCGGGCGACGTTGTTTCCGTCGCCGACGTAGGCGAGCCGCCGTCCGCCGAGATCGCCACAGCGCTCGCGCATGGTGAGCAGGTCGGCGAGCGCCTGGCAGGGATGGTGCAGCGGCGTCAGCGCGTTGACGACCGGCACCTCCGCCGCGTCGGCGAGCTCGACGACCGCCTCGTGCGATCCGGAGCGGATCACGATCGCGTCGACGTAGCGCGAGAGCACCCGGGCCGTGTCGCCGACCGACTCGCCGCGCGAGACCTGCATTTCGTCGCCGCGAAGGACGATCGGGGTCGCGCCGAGCTCGGCGACCCCCACCTCGAAGGAGATCCGCGTGCGGGTCGAGGGCTTCTGGAAGACGAGCGCGATGCTGCGCCCGGCGAGCGACTCGGCGCCCAGACGCTCGGCCCGGCCCGCCTTCAGCGCCGCGGCGCGGTCGAGCAGCTTGCCCAGCTCGAAGGCGCCCAGCTCTTCGCCCGTGAGGAAGTCCCGCTTCGCCAAGCACCGGATACTACGGCGGTGGAATTCACCGCCGTCACCTGGAACCTCTTCCACGGGCGCGACTTCCCCCCCGACCCCGGCCTCTTCACCTGGCGCTCGCGCCTGCTGCGGGTCACCGAGCGCAACACCACCCACCTGCAGGTCAACCGCGACCTGCTCGCCGAGTTCGCCGAGGTCCTGGCGAACGCCGAGTGGGACGTCGCCCTGCTGCAGGAGTGCCCGCCCCGCTTCGCCGCTCCCCTGGCCCGCGCCAGCGGCGCCGAGGCGCACCGGGCGCTCACCTCGCGCAACTCGCTCGGCCCGCTGCGCGCCGCCGCCGCGCGCCTCAACCCCGACCTGATCGCCTCCGGCGAGGGCGGCTCGAACGTCACCCTGGTGCGTGGCGGGGTCGTGGAGCGGCGGGAGGCGGCAATTCACACCGGGCGCCCGGAGCGGCGGGCGATGGCACTCACCCGAACCGCCGGCGGGCTCTGCGTCGCCAACCTGCACGCGACCAACGACCGCCCGGCGATGGCAGCGGAGGACATGCTGCGCGCGGCCGAGGTGGCGACGACCTGGGCGGGCGAGACGCCGCTGCTCTTCGGCGGCGATCTCAACCTGCGCCCGGCGGAAGATGTCGCCGCGTTCGAAGCGCTGCGCGACAGCTTCGGCTTGGACGGCGTCACCGCGCCCTGGGCGATCGACCACCTGCTCTCGCGTGGCCTGCGGCGAGCAGCGGCTTCAGCCCCCTGGCCGGCCCGCGCCCGTGAGCTGCGCCGCGAGGGGCTGGCGCTGCGCCTCTCCGACCACGCGCCGGTCGGGGGGCGTTTCGAGACGACCGCCGGCGGTTAGCCGAGCAGGAATGAGATAGTCAGACGTGAAGTCCCGTCACCAAGCACCGTAGGCCCGGCGCAAACGACCCAGGAGGCACACGCACATGGCGGCGAAAAAACAGTCCACCGGCAAAGCGACGAAAAAACCGAAAGCGAAAAAAGCTCCGAAAAAAGCCGCCGCCAAGAAAGCTCCGAAACAGAGCAAAGCCAAAGCGAAAGCGCCGAAAAGGAAACCGGCCGCGCGCGGCGGCTCGGTGACCGGCCTCGACAAGAGCGTCGAGCAGTTCCGCGAGAGCCTCGAACGCAACGTCACCGTGAGCCGCGACCGGCTGCAGGAGGTTGTCGACGATGCGGTCAAACGCGGCCGCATGACCCGCGGCGACGCCGAGAAAATGCTCTCCGACCTGGTCAAGAAGGGCCGCCGTCAGACCGACTCGCTGCTCAAGGAACTCGAACGGCTGATCAAGCAGGCGCGCCGCGAGGTCGGCGGCCGGGCCGAGCCGGTGCGCAAACAGGCGACCCAGGCGGCGCGGAGCGCCCGCAAGAAACTCAGCTAGATGGAGCACGCCACCGGCGCCGGGCCGGCATCGCGCCCGCGCCGGGGCGAGCAGCTCGAGGTCGAGATCGAATCGCTCGCCCAGGGAGGGCGTGGCGTGGCGCGCAGCGAGGGGCTTGTCGTCTTCGTCGCCGGCGCCCTGCCCGGCGACCGGGTCCGGGCCGAGATCACCAAAGCGAAGAAGCGCTTCGCCGAGGCGCGCACGGTCGAACTGCTGCAACCGGGCGCCGAGCGGATCGCCGACGTCTGCGTGCACGAAGGGGAGCCCTGCCCGGGAGCGCCCTGGCAGGGCCTCGCCTACGAGAGCCAGCTGACTCAGAAGCGTCAACAGGTCGACGAGGCGCTGCGCCGGATCGGGGGCCTCGACGGCTTCGAGCTGGAGGAGATCGAGCCGGCGTTGGAGCGCTGGCGCTACCGCAACAAGCTCGAGTACTCCTTCGGCGAGCGCGACGGAGAGTCGATCCTCGGCTTCCACGCGCGCGGCCGCTGGGACCTGGTGGTCGACGTCGAGGACTGCCACCTGGCCTCCGAGCGCGGCAACGCCGCGCGCAACGCCGTCCGCGAGTGGGTGCGGCGCGAGTCGGTCCCCTCCTATGACGCGCGGGCGCGGCGCGGCGTGCTGCGCAACCTGGTCGTCCGCGAGGGCTGGCGCACCGGGCAGATCCAGACCCGCCTGGTCACCTCCGCCGCCCGCTTCCCCAAACCGCCCGTCGACCTGCACACCGCGATCGAGGGGGACTCCGGCGGCACCGACGGCCCCACCGGCGCGCTCGGCGAGGAGCGCCTGCGCGAGGAGCTCTTCGGCCTGAAGCTGGAGATGTCGCACAGCGCCTTCTTCCAGACCAACACCGAGATGGCCGAGCGCCTCTACTCGGTCGCCACTGAGTACGCCGGGCTGAGCGGGAGTGAGCGGGTCTTCGACCTCTACTGCGGGATCGGCACGATCGGGCTGACGATGGCCAAGCGGGCCGGCGAGGTCTGGGGGGTCGAGATCGTCCCCGAGGCGATCGCCGACGCCGAGCGCAACGCCGCCGCCAACCGAATCGAGAACGCCCACTTCATCGCGGGCAGCGCCCGCACCGGCGTGCGCCCGCTGATCGAGAAGGCCGGCAAACCCGACGTGGTGGTGATCGACCCGCCCCGCGCCGGCCTCTCGCAGAAGATCGTCCGCCGGGTGCTCGAGTGCGAGGCGAAGCGAATCGTCTACGTCTCCTGCAACCCGACCACGCTCGCCCCCAACGCCGCCCAGATGGTCGAGGCGGGCTATACCCTGCGCCGCGTGAAGCCGGTCGACATGTTCCCCCAGACCCCGCACATCGAGTGCGTGGCGCTGCTGGAGAAATCCGCGTGAGCCGCGGCTTCGGCGTCGCCGCCGGGCTCGATCCGGAGGTGGCGCGACCGCTGGCCGAGCGCTGCGCGGAGCTGGGCTACGACTCGATCTGGTCGAACGACCATCCGGGCGCAAAAGGCCTCGAGACGCTGGTCGAGTTCGGCACTGCGGCGCCGGGCGTCGACCTGGGCGTCGCCGTGATCGCGCTCGACCGCACGCCGCCGGCGACGATCGCCGCCGACATCGAGCGACTCGGCCTCGACCCGGCGCGCCTCTGGCTGGGAGTCGGCGCCGGCTTTGCCGAGAAGCCCCTGACCCGGATGCGCGAGGCGCTGCCCGAGCTGCGCGAGCGCCTGCCCGGCGCGCGCCTTGTCCTCGCCGCGATGGGGCCCAAGATGTGCGCCCTCGCCGGCTCCGCCTACGACGGCGCCTTCTTCAACTGGATGACCCCCGAGTTCGCCGCCGGCGCCCGCACCCAGGTCGAAGCCGGCGCCAGCGAGGCAGGCCGCGATACGCCCCCGGTCTTCGGCTACGTCCGCACCGCCGTCGGTCCCGACGCCGCCGCTCGCCTCGCCAAGGAGGAGTCCTTCTACCGCGACCTCCACGACGGCTACCGCAACCACTTCACCCGCCTCGAAGAGCCCGAGGGCACCGTTGGCGTAGCCGCTGCGAATCGGGAAGCTGCGCAAAAGGAGCTGGCCGCCTACGTAGCTCTCGACACCATCGTGGTTCGCGGCCTAGCTTCCGCCACCGCCGAGGCGATGCAGAACGTCGCCGCCGCAGCGGCCCCGTAGGAGGGACGGGGGCACCCTCGCCCCTCCCCAGCCACCCCGCTCAGTACGGCGGGAGGTCCTCGTACCAGGTGCCGAGCGTCTTGAACGCTCGCCAGAACCGCGCCTTGGCTCCCTCTTCGTCGAGGCATTCGTCGATGTCCGGCGTGTAGAGGGCGTCGACCGTGGGCGTGAAGGCCTGGACCTCGCCCTCGCGCTGCTCGATCTGGCGCGAGAGCGGAACCTGGAGGCCGTTGAGGACGCGCAGCGCCGGCTCGCCCATGACGACGAGGATCTTCGGCTGGACGATCGCGATCTCTTCGACGACGCGGTGCAGGCAGGGCTCGGCGGCGAGGTCGGGCTCCGCAATCGGGCACTTCACGCAGAGCGTCCCGTAGACGACGATCGGGTCGATCCCGAGCCGCTTGAAGCTCTTCATCAGGGCGTTGCCGGCGCGACCGTAGAAGGCGACGCCCTCTTCGATCTCCGCCGCGGCGGGCGCGTGCTTGAGCATGAAGACGTCGGCCTGCGGGTGGCCGGAGCCGAGCACCGGCATCAGCTTGCCGCGTGGGCAGTGCGGGCAGGCCTGCAGCTCGTGGCTCAGCTGATTGAGCTCGCGGATCGCTCGCTCGAGGTACTTCTCCCTGATCTCGTCGTCGGTCTTCGGCACGCTGGGCGCTCTCTTTGACGAGGCGGCCTCGGCTCCTCTCGCGCGCCGCGCCTGCATCAGCTCTTGCTCGCCGAGCGACGCTTCCGCGGCCGCCCGCCCCGCACCGGCTTCGCGTTCGGCACGCTGCGCTTCGGCGCCTTCGGCCGGCCCGTCGTCTGCAGCAGCTTCAGCGCCTGCACGTAGACGAGGTTCTTGTGCTTGCGGGTTATGTCGGCGTCGCGCATCGCCTCGAGGAACTCGGCCGGCCCCTCGAAGTCGTGGACCCGGATCCTCACGCTGCCCAGGCCTTGCGCGACGTGGCTGTCGGAGCCCGCCCCCGGCACGATCCGGTACTTGCCGGCGAAGCGCTCGGCCTCCTCGTTGAAGGCGGTCAACGCCACCCGCGGGTTGAAGACCTCGAGCACGTCGATCTCCTCGACGATGTCCAGCAGGTGCTCGTAATCGGGCACCGAGTGGAAGCGGTCGAAGGGGTGCGGAACGTAGACCAGGCCGCCCTGGGCGCGAATCGCGGCGATCGTCTCGGCCATCGTCATCCCGCGCGGGATCTTCTCCTCTAGGAAGAGGCCGATCACCTCGCCCTGCTCGGCGGTCTTCACCTCCTCGCCGACGATCACCGTCAGGTCGTCCATCCCCTCGGCGATCCGCCGCGCCTCCAGCGCGCCCGAGACCTCGTTGTGGTCGGTGATCGCGATCGCCCCGAGGCCGCGGTCACGGGCCGTCTCGAGCAGCACCTCGACCGGCGTCGCACAATCGGGCGAGTGGTCGGTGTGCATGTGCAGGTCGATCTCGACCAGCGGCCGCCGGGCGATCCGCCGCCGCACCTCCGGGTCGCCGGCGGGGTCGTGGCGGCGCGCCGCGAGCCGCAGATAGATCGCCTCCAGCTCGGCGGCGACGGCGGCCCAGTCGCGCCCCTCGCCCCCCGGCTCGACCAGCTCGTAGGAGGCCGGGAAGTAGCGCTCCAGCAACCGCCCGGTCTCCTCGCTGGTCACCGTGCGCGCGTCGAGCCGGCCAAAGAAGACCTCGACCAGCGGCCGCGCCACCTGGGTGGAGAGCACGCGCTCCTGCGGCGCGTGGAAGGTGGCGACGTTGAGCGAGGAGGAGTGGCGCAGCGCATTGGAGGAGACGCGCGGCGCAAAGGGCTCGTGGACGTGGACGACGTCCGGACGGACGGAGCGCAGCACCTTTTTGACCTGGTCGCCGATCCCGGCGACGCGCACGTCGTGCCCGCGCCGCTCGAGCTCGTCTGAGACGCGCTCGACGAACTCGTTGACGGCGTTGCGAGTCGTACGCCGGTAGGGCGTTACCTGGACTATCGAGAGGCGCTCAGGAGCCGGCAACAACCTGCGTCTGCGTCTTGGCCCGGGCGTTGGCGGCGATGAACTCCTCGGTCTGCTCGCGCGCCTCGTCGTCGGGGCGCTGCGAGTGCGGGGACTTCATCAGGTAGCTGGAGGGCCCGTCGAGCTGACCGGCGATGCCGTTGTTGAGCGCCAGCTTGACGATCCGCACGGCGTCGATCACGACGCCCGCCGAGTTGGGGGAGTCCCAGACCTCGAGCTTCAGCTCGACGTTGAGCGGCACGTCGCCGAAGGCCTTGCCCTCGAGCCGGATGTGCGCCCACTTGCGGTCGGTCAGCCAGGCGACGTAGTCCGACGGCCCGACGTGGACGTCCTCCTCGGGCAGCTCGTGGCCCATGATCGAGGTGACCGCGTTGGTCTTCGAGATCTTCTTCGAGTCGAGCCGCTCGCGCTCGAGCATGTTGAAGAAGTCCATGTTGCCGCCGACGTTGAGCTGCGAGGTGCGCTCCATGCGCACGCCGCGGTCGTGGAAGAGCCGCGCCAGCGAGCGGTGGACGATCGTCGCCCCGACCTGGGACTTGATGTCGTCGCCGATGATCGGCAGGCCGGCCTCCTCGAAGCGCCGGTCCCAGTAGTCCTCGCGAGCGATGAAGACCGGCAGGCAGTTGACGAAGCCGACGCCGGCCTTGAGCGCCTGCTCGACGTACCACTTGGTCGCCTGCTCGGAGCCGACCGGCAGGTAGCAGACGAGCACGTCCGCGCGGGTCTCCTTGAGGATGCCGACGATGTCGGCGGTCTCTCCCGGCGCCTTGGTGATCTTCTGCTTGAGGTACTTGCCGAGGCCGTCGTGGGTCATGCCGCGCTCGACCTTGACGCCGAGCTCCGGCACGTCGGCGAACTTGATCGTGTCGTTCTGACCCGACCAGATCGCCTCGGAGAGGTCCTTGCCGACCTTCTCGGCGTCGATGTCGAAGGCGGCGACGAACTCGACGTCGCGGACGTGGTAGCCGCCGAGGTCGACGTGCATCAGGCCCGGCACTTCGTCGGCCGGGTCGGCGTCCTTGTAGTACTGGACGCCCTGGATGAAGGAGTTGGCGCAGTTGCCGACGCCGACGATCGCGACGCGGACCCTCTCGTCCGTGCGGGCGGCGCCGTTGCCGCTGCCGTTTGCTCCGTTGGTCTCACTCATGTAATTCGAAGTCCTTCCTCGATCGGGCTAGGTGGCAAGTTACGCCCGGGCGCGCGGCTGGTTACAGGTCTGGTGGGGGGGCTGAGTCGCTGGAGAGCTGGTTTCGGACATGCCATACGCGCTGGATCGTGGTGACGATGGTCAGCGCCGCGATCACGTAGACCGCCGGGGCCAGCAGCTCGAAATCGCCGAGCCCGGCGCCCTTGGCGAAGATCAGGCCAATCGAAAGTATCACCACCCTGACCGGGCGGGTAGCCAAGCCGACCTTGCATTCCACCCCCAGCGCCTCGGCGCGGGCGCGCGTGTAGGAGACCATCAGCGAGCCGAGCACCGCAACCACGCACATCGCAGCGGCGAAGTCCTGGCCTGTCGCGGCGAAGTAGCCGGCGACCGCGGCGAGCACGACCCCCTCCTCGATCCGGTCGAGGGTCGAGTCGAGGAAGGCGCCGAACAGCGTCCCCTTGCCCGACATGCGCGAGTAGCGCCCGTCGAGCGTGTCCATCACCGAGCCGAGCACGAAGGCGACCCCGGCGAGGAAGAAGAGGCGCTGGGTGACGAGGACGGCGGCGATCAGGTTGCCGATCAGGCCGGCGACTGAGATCGCGTTGGGCGTCAGCCGCGACTCGATCAGGCGCTCGCGGGCGTAGGCGCGCAGCTCCTGTCCGTTGCGGGCCTGACGACCGTTGCGGCGGCTGCCGCCGGGCGCCCGCGGGGGGGCAGGTGAATCCATCGGGCCTGAGCCTAACGCGCGCCGCGGCTAGGCCTCGGCCTCGGCCGGGCTGCGCGCGGGCCGGCCCCAGGCCCAGGCGTGCGGCCGGGCGCGGGCGAGCAGGCGGTGAGCGACGAGGGCCGAGGCGCCGGCGACCGACCAGCCGAGCGCCACGTCGACCCAGTAGTGGTTGGCGGTGACGATCACGACCCAGGCGATCAGCAGCGGCCAGGCGGCCCACCAGGCCCGCGACCACCAGTGGCGGCAGACGCGGACGCCGGTGACGCCGATCATCGCCGCGAAGGCGCAGTGCATGCTCGGCACCGCGGCGTAGGGGTTGATGAAGATCTTCGCCAGCGAGGAGTCGTGGTTGACGTTGGAGAAGTCGACGATCGTGTCGACGAAGCCGTTCTGGGGGAACATCCGCGGCGGCGCGGTCGGGAAGAGCGTGTAGCCGACCAGGGCGAAGCCCATCGAGACGACGAACATGTTGCGCACGAAGTAATAGGACTCGTTGCGGAAGAGGTAGAGCCAGACCAGGAAGCCGAGCGCGATCGAGAACTGGGCATTGAGGTAGAGCTGGTTGGCGACGTCGATCAGCCAGTGGGCGGGCAGGAAGAAGGCCTGCAGGCTCGGCTCGAAGAGAGTGTGCGCGGAGCGCTCGAAATCGATCACCTGCTGGCCGTGGGCGATCGCCTCGGAGCGCTGCCCGTCGGCGATCCCGCGGACCAGCTCGTAGGCGACATCGACGAGGACGAGGATCGCCAGCTGGCGCCCCGCGTCGCCCCAGCCCTGGGGCAGCTTCTGACCGATGCGGGCGAACGCGCGAGACACGGAACGGCCAATTGTAATTCGCCGGTTAACGGCAGCGCTATAGCTTCCCGGCGGTGAGTTGGAGGCGACCGGAAAAGCGGCGGGTACGGACGATCCGCGACCGGCTGCGCGAGATCTACGGGCAGCCGGCGTGCGAGCCGCACGGGCAGCCGATCGCCGAGCTGATCAAGACGGTGCTCTCCCAGCACACCAACGACCGCAACCGCGACCGGGCCTTCGCCGCCCTGCGCGAGCGCTTCCCGACCTGGGAGGAGGTGCGCGACGCGCCGGTCTCGGCGGTCGAGGAGGCGATCCGGCCCGGCGGCCTGGGCAAGTCGAAGGCACCGCGGATCCAGGCGATCCTCGAGCAGCTCGGCGAGCATCCCGACCTCGACTGGACCGAGACGGCGGCGCCGGCCGAGTCGATGGCCTACCTGGACTCGCTGCCCGGCGTCGGCCGCAAAACCGCCGCCTGCGTGCTGCTGTTCACCTGGGGCATCCCCGAGATCCCGGTCGACGTCCACGTCCACCGGGTCGGCGGGCGACTCGGGCTCTTCCCGGAGAAGGCCTCGTTCGAGCGCGCCCACGACGAGATGATGGCCGTGGTCGACCCGGCGGATGCCTACGAGTTGCACATGAACCTGATCCGCCACGGGCGCGAGGTCTGCCGGCCGAAACCGCGCTGCGGCGAGTGCGCGCTGCGCCGGATGTGTCCCTGGTACCGTGCCGGGCGCAAATGAGGAGAAACACCTTCATCGCCTTCGGCCTGCTGGTCCTCGTTCTCGCCGTCGTCATCCCCTGGCTGGCCTTCCGCTCGGACGGCGACGCCGCCACCGGCGCCCAGGACGTGTCGGCCAATCTGAAGTCCGGCCAGAGCCTCTTCGAGACCAACTGCGGCACCTGCCACACGCTCTACGCGGCGGGCACCGACGGCAACTACGCGCCGAATCTCGACGAACTGCTGGCGCCCAACGGCCCGCCCGAAGGGCCGACCGCCGCCTCGACGATCAAGGCGACCGAAGGTCGCGTCCTCAACGCGGTCGAAAACGGCGTCGACAGCAGCACCACCCCGGGCCGGATGCCGGGCGGCATCCTCAACGAAGAGCAGGCGAAAGAAGTCGCCGAATTCGTCGCCCACACCGCCGGCGACAGCTGAGCGGCGGCGCCAGGTCCCCGGGAGGGGGACCTGGCTTTGGCTTTGAGCTTCTTAGTTGAGCCTCAGCATGCTCACGACACCGGCGTGGTCGGAGGGCCAGAAGGGCGGGGTTGCCTGGAACGGGGTGTCGCCGATCAGGTGGGCGTCATCTCCATCTGAGCGGGCGGCGCCGCGGCTGAGGATCAGGTCGATCCGGGTGCGCAGGGTCGAGACCTGGTTGTTCAGCGCCCCGGGCGCGAGCGGCGGGGTGTTCGACTCCTGGCAGCACGAGTTGCCGGGCCCGAGCAGTTTCTCGTTCCAGCTGTCGCGGAACTTGCCGGGCGCGGTGACCTGCGCGTAGGAGGTGGTCGTCGAGCCATCCGAGGCGGAGTTGAAATCGCCGGTTGCGACGATCGTCCCGCCTTTGGCCGGGCCGGCAAGGAATTCCGACGCCTGCGTCTCCTGTACGAGCGGCGATTCCTCGGTTTCGAGGTGGGTGTCGACGAAGCGGAACGGCTGCTGCTTCAGCTTCGCGTCGATGCTGGCCCAGCCGCGGTCGAACGAGAGCGGGCCGACCGGCGATTCGATCGCCTGCTGGGTGGCGTAGCGCCCGCTTTGCGGGTTGCTCCAGGTCAGTCCCGGCGTTTCGTCGTTGACCAGGATCACGTCGCGGTCTTCAAGCTGCACGGAGCAGGTGAACTGTTCCGCCACGACCGGGCACGTTGACGAGACGAGCGGCGCCGGGCCGATGTTCGCGTTGTGCGATATCGACGCTGCCGTGTAGTGCAGCCCGCGGGCTTCGAGATCGCTTTCCAGGATGGCGAGGAAGTCGTAGCCGGCGGGCGGGTTCAAGCCGGCTGTCGTCCACTTGGTGACCTCCTGCAGGCCGATCAGGTCCGGTTCGTTTTCCTCGACCTCGTTGGCGATCGCTTCGGCGCGCTGGGGGAAGTTCGTGTACTGCACGGTCGCGTAGATCCGCGCGACGGCTTCGACGAATGCTTCCGGGGTCGTCGCTTCCAGCGCCGGGTTGAGGCTGGAACCCAGATAGAGGTTCTGGGTCATGACCGTCAGGTCGCGCTTGCCGTGACCGTGCCCCTTGCCGTGATGGCCGTGGTGCGCGGGGCCCTGTTGCTGGCCGTAACCGGGGTGACGCTGAGGGTGGTGAGATCTGCCGCGTTGACCTTGGTGTGCCGCCGCGGAGTTGAGCGGAAGCAGGGCGAAGATCAGCGCGGCGGCGAACACGAGCAGCGTCGCCGGTCGCCGGTTTCTGAGTTGAATGCGGTTCACATCGGCTCCTCTTCGTTGGCGACCCGCCGCGAACCGGCGAGTCGAGTCGTTGAGGCGCCTCCAACACCCGCAAACCACTATACGCGCGACGATTTGCATCTGATGAAGAATCTGCCATACTCGCGCTTAGATTTCTTAGGCGGCACTCAAATAGGCTCTCCCGTAGCCATGACGAACTTGGAGGTACTGAATAGTGGGTAAGACGATCGGGATCGATCTGGGCACGACCAACTCCTGCGTCGCCGTGCTGGAGGGCGGCGAGCCAACCGTCCTCGAGAACGCCGAGGGCGGGCGCACCACCCCGTCGGTGGTCGCCTTCACCGAGTCCGGCGATCGCCTCGTCGGCACGGTGGCCAAGCGCCAGGCGGTGATGAACCCCGAGAACACGATCTTCTCGATCAAGCGCTTCATGGGCCGCAAGGAGGCCGAAGTCAAGGAGGAGGAGACGATCGTCCCCTATGAGGTCGAGGCCGGCCCCAACGGCGACGTGCGCGTCGACGTGCGCGGCAAGCAGTACAGCCCGCCGGAGATCAGCGCGATGATCCTCCAGAAGCTGAAGGCCGACGCCGAAGCGAAGCTCGGCGAGACCGTCGACAGCGTCGTGATCACCGTCCCGGCCTACTTCAACGACGACCAGCGCCAGGCCACCAAGGACGCCGGGAAAATCGCCGGGCTCGAGGTCAAGCGGATCATCAACGAGCCGACCGCCGCCTCACTCGCCTACGGGCTCGACAAGGAGACGGCCGACCACACGATCCTCGTCTTCGACCTCGGCGGCGGCACCTTCGACGTCTCGGTGCTGGAAATCGGCGACGGCGTCTTCGAGGTGAAGGCGACCGCCGGCGACAACCACCTGGGCGGCGACAACTGGGACAAGGCGATCGTCGAGTGGCTGGTCGCCGAGTTCAAGAAGGACCAGGGAGTCGACCTTGCCGCCGACAAGAACTCGCTGCAGCGCCTCTACGAGGCCGCCGAGAAGGCGAAGATCGAGCTCTCCTCGGCGCAGGAGACCCAGATCAACCTGCCCTTCATCACCGCGGTCGAGGGCCAGCCCAAGCACCTCGACATGAAGCTGACCCGCTCGAAGCTGAACGAGCTGACCGGCGAGCTGCTCGAGCGCGTCGTCGGCCCGGTCAAACGGGCGCTCGGCGACGCCGGGGCGGAGATCGACCACGTCGTCCTGGTCGGCGGCATGACCCGCATGCCGGCGGTCCGCGAGAAGGTCAAGGAGCTGACCGGCAAGGACCCGCACCAGGGGGTCAACCCGGACGAGGTCGTCGCCGTCGGCGCCGCGATCCAGGCGGGCGTGCTGGCCGGCGACGTCAAGGACGTGCTGCTGCTCGACGTCACCCCGCTGACCCTCGGCATCGAGACCAAAGGCGGCGTGATGACGAAGCTGATCGAGCGCAACACGACGATCCCGACCAAGAAGTCGGAGACCTTCTCGACCGCCGACGACAACCAGCCATCGGTCGAGATCCACGTCCTCCAGGGCGAGCGCGAGATGGCCGGCGGCAACAAGAGCCTGGGCAAGTTCCAGCTCACCGGCATCCCCCCCGCGCCGCGCGGCATGCCGCAGATCGAGGTCACCTTCGACATCGACGCCAACGGCATCATCCACGTCACGGCGAAAGACCTGGGCACCGGCAAAGAGCAGAAAATCGAGATCCAGTCGGGCTCCGGGCTCACCGACGAGGAAATCCAGGGCATGGTCTCCGACGCCGAGTCCCACGCCGAGGAGGACAAGAAGCAGCGCGAGCTGGCCGAGGCCCGCAACCTCGCCGAGAACGCCGCCTACCAGTCCGAGAAACAGCTCGAGGAGCTGGGCGACAAAGTCGACTCCGCCGCCAAGGAGGAGATCGAGGCGGCGATCAAGGACGTGCGCGGCGTGCTCGAGTCCGAGAGCGCCGAGGAGATCAACGCCAAGACCGAGGCGCTGACCGCGGCCTTCCAGAAGGTCTCACAGCAGATCTACGAAGCGGCCCAGGCCGAGGCGGCCCAGGCGCAGTCGGCTGACGGTGGCGAGCCGGAGGGGTCGGCTGGCGACGAGGAGGAAGTGGTCGAGGCCGAGGTCGTCGACGAGGGCGACGAGTCGTGACCGAGGCCCACGACGGTCAGGGACGAAGCGGCTCATCCGCGGGTCCTGTCGGCGCAGGGGACCCACCACCCCCTCCGGTCGCTAAAGCGTCCTCGGGGGTGGTCCCCCCTTCGCCGCCACCCGCGGGTGAGGCGGGTCGGGCAGACGACGTCGAGCGCGATTTGGATGCGCTGCTTGCTGACACCCAGCGGGAGCGGGACGAGTATCTGGAGCTTGCCAAGCGGACGAAGGCTGACTTCGAGAACTACCGCAAGCGGATGAGCTCAGAGGTTCAGGCGGCGGCCGCGCGTGGGAAGGGTGAGCTTCTCAGGGACGTGGTGCCGGTGCTCGACGATCTGGAGCGCGCTATTCAGGCGGCGGGGCTTGATCCGGAGGGGGACTCGGAGGATGGGTTGTCGCATGGGGTGCTGCTTGTTTTCCGGAGCTTGCGGGACTCGCTGAGCCGCAATGGGGTCGAAGCCGTCGATCCCAAGGGGGAGAAGTTCGATCCGATGGCGCATGAGGCGCTCTCCACGGTGCCGGCCGACGGGGTCGAGTCGGGCGTGGTTGTCGAGACGATGCAGAAGGGCTACCGGCTCGGCGAGCAGCTGGTGCGGCCGGCTCGTGTGGTGGTGAGCGAGTAGTTGGCTGAGGATCTCTACAAGGTCTTGGGCGTCCCGAAAGGAGCCTCGGAGGAGGAGATCAAGAAGGCGCATCGGAAGCTGGTGCGCAAATACCACCCTGACCGCAACCCCGACGATCCAAAAGCCGAGGAGCGCTTCAAGGAGGTCCAGGGGGCCTACGACACGCTCTCCGACCCGGAGAAGCGCAAGGAGTACGACGCGGGCGGCTCCTTCGCCGGGTTCGGCGGTGCGCCCGGGGGCGCTGGGCCGTTCGGGGCCGGCGGGCCGGGCGCCGGTGGCTTCGACGTCAGCGACATCTTCTCCAACCTCTTCGGTCGCGGCGGGGGCGGCGGCGCGGCGCAGCCGCGGGGGGAACGCGGCCGCGACCTGGAAACCGAGATCGCGCTCAGCTTCGACCAGGCGGTCAACGGCGCCCAGGTCCAGGTCACCGTGCCGAAGGCCGAACGCTGCCCAACCTGCCACGGCAACGGCGCCAAGCCCGGGACCAGCCCGGTCACCTGCCCGCGCTGCGAAGGGCGTGGGATCGACGCCCAGAGCCAGGGCTTCTTCTCGATCAGCCAGCCCTGTCCGCAGTGCGGCGGGGCCGGCCAGATCATCGAGGAGCCATGCCCCACCTGCGCCGGCTCCGGCGTCACCCAGCAGACCAAGCGCTACAAGGTGAAGATCCCAGCCGGGGTCAAGAACGGCGCTCGCATCCGGCTCGCCGGCAAGGGCGAGGCAGGCCGGCGCGGCGGGCCGCCCGGCGACCTCTTCGTCGTCACCCGGGTCGCCGCCTCGCCGGTCTTCAAGCGGCTCGACGGCGGCAACCTCGAGGTGACGGTGCCGATCACGATCGTCGAGGCGCTGCGCGGGGCGACGATCGAGGTGCCGACCCTGAGCGGGACGAAGAAGATCAAGGTCGGTCCGGGGACGAAGCACGGCTCGATCCAGCGCCTCAAAGGCGAGGGAGCGCCGAAGCCGAAGGGCCGCGGCAACGGCGACATCCGCTACCGGCTGGAGATCGAGCTGCCGCGGGAGCTGACCGAGGAGCAGCGCGAGGCCGCCGACAAGCTCGCCGAGGCCTTCAACGGGGCCAGCCCCCGAGCCGAGCTGCTGGCGAAGGCGGGAGGATGAGCGTCCGGCGCCAACGGATCGAGATCTCGGTCGACTCCGACCGGGGCGTCTTCATGATCTCGGTCGCCGCCGAGCTGGCCCACATGCACCCGCAGACGCTGCGCATGTACGAGGCGCGCGGCCTGATCCAACCCAAGCGCTCGCCGAAGAACACCCGCCTCTACTCGCAGCGCGACGTCGAGCGCCTGCACCGGATCCAGCGGCTGACCGCGGAAGGCCTGAACCTGGCCGGCGTCGAGAGGGTGCTCGAGCTGGAGCGCAGGCTGAGAGAACTGGAGGGAGGCGCCGATGCAACCGGATAGGTTCACCGTCAAGTCGCAGGAAGCGGTGGCTGCCGCGCAAGCGCTCGCCGCCGAGCGCAAGAACCCGGAGGTGACTCCCGCCCACGTCCTGGTGGCCCTGCTGCGGCAAGAGGACGGGCTGGTCGTGCCGATCCTGCAGAAGCTCGGCGCCGATCCGAACGCGATCGTCAGCCGCGCGGTGGCGGCGGTCGAGGAGCTGCCGAAGCTGAGCGAGACCGCCGAGGTTCGCCCCTCCTCCGCCCTCGTCGCGACCCTGCAGCGGGCCGAGCAGGAGATGGCCAAGCTCGGCGATGAGTACATCTCGACCGAGCACGTGCTGCTGGCATTGACCGACTCGGCCTCCGGCGTCGCCGACCTGCTTCCCGACCGTGGCTCGCTGGAGCAGGCCGTGGCCGAGGTGCGCGGGCCGCACAAGGTGACCTCGCCCAACCCCGAGGACAGTGTCCAGGCGCTGGAGAAATTCGGCCGCGACCTCACCGCCGCGGCCAGGGCGACAAAGCTCGACCCCGTGATCGGTCGCGACGAGGAGATCCGCCGCGTCGTCCAGGTGCTTTCGCGGCGGACCAAGAACAACCCGGTGCTGATCGGCGACCCCGGCGTCGGCAAGACCGCGATCGTCGAGGGCCTGGCGCAGCGGATCGTCGACGGCGACGTGCCCGAGAGCCTGCGCGACCGGCGCGTGATCGCGCTCGACATCGGCTCGCTGCTGGCCGGCTCGAAATACCGCGGCGAGTTCGAGGAGCGACTGAAAGCGGTGTTGACCGAGGTCCAGGAGGCGGCCGGCCAGATCGTCCTCTTCCTCGACGAGCTGCACACGATCGTCGGTGCCGGCGCCGCCGAAGGCGCGGTCGACGCGGCCAACCTCTTGAAGCCGATGCTGGCCCGCGGCGAACTGCGCGCGGTCGGGGCGACGACCCTCGACGAGTACCGCAAGCACATCGAGAGGGACGCGGCGCTGGAGCGGCGCTTCCAGCCGGTGCTCGTCGGCGAGCCCGACATCAACGACACGATCGCGATCCTGCGCGGGCTCAAGGGCCGCTACGAGGAACACCACGGCGTCCGCATCACCGACTCGGCGATCGTCGCCGCGGCGACGCTCTCGGAGCGCTACATCGCCGACCGCTTCTTGCCCGACAAGGCGATCGACCTGATCGACGAGGCCGCCTCACGGCTGAAGATCGAGATCGACTCGATGCCGACCGAGATCGACGAGGTGAAGCGCCGCATCCAGCAGCTCGAGATCGAGCGGGCGGCGATGAAAAAGGAGACCGACGACGCGTCCAAGGCGCGGCTGGAGGCACTGGAGGCCGACCTCGCCGAGCTCAACGAGAGCTTCAACGAGATGAACGCCCGCTGGCAGAACGAGAAGGACGCGATCGACTCGATCAACGAGGCCAAGGTCCGGCTCGAGGAGGCCGGCCGCGAGGCCGAGCGGGCCGAGCGCGAGGCCGACCTCGAGCGCGCCGCCAAGCTGCGCTACGGCGAGATCCCGGAGCTGGAGAAGGCGGTCGCCGAGCAGGAGGAGCGGATCGCCGAGCTGCACGCCGGCGGCGCCTCGATGCTGGCCGACGAGGTGACCGAGGAGGACGTCGCCGAGGTCGTCGCCAAGTGGACCGGGATCCCGGTCAGCCGCCTGATGGAGGGCGAGGTCGAGAAGCTGATTCAGATGGAGCAGCGCCTGCACGAGCGGGTGATCGGCCAGGACGAGGCGATCGAGGCGGTCTCCAACGCATTGCGCCGCTCCCGCGCCGGCCTCTCCGATCCCAACCGGCCGATCGGCAGCTTCCTCTTCCTCGGCCCGACCGGGGTCGGCAAGACCGAGCTCGCCAAGAGTTTGACCGAGCTGATGTTCGACTCCGAGCAAGCGATCATCCGCCTCGACATGTCCGAGTACATGGAGAAGCACACGGTGGCCCGGCTGATCGGCGCGCCGCCCGGCTACGTCGGCTACGAGGAGGGCGGCCAGCTGACCGAGGCGGTGCGGCGCCGGCCCTACGCCGTGGTCCTGCTCGACGAGATCGAGAAGGCCCACCCCGACGTCTTCAACACCCTGCTGCAGATCATGGACGACGGCCGGCTCACCGACGGCCAGGGCCGTACGGTCAGCTTCACCAACACGGTGCTGATCATGACCTCCAACGTCGGCAGCGACCGGATCGTCGCCGAGCAGGTCGACGAGAAGATCCGCGAGCAGATCGAAGAGGTCCTCGCCGCCACCTTCAAGCCCGAGTTCCTCAACCGGATCGACGACACGGTGATTTTCCACCGCCTCTCCAAGCAGGACATCGGCCGCATCGTTGAGCTCCAGGTCGACCTCCTGGTTGGCCGGGTGCGCGAGCGCGGGATCGAAGTCGAGCTGAGCGACGAGGCCCGCACGCTGCTCGGCAACCTCGGCTACGACCCGGTCTACGGGGCGCGGCCGCTGAAGCGGGTGATCCAGAAGCAACTGGTCGACAAGCTGGCCCTGGCCCTGCTTGAGGGAGAGTTCCGCGAAGGCGACACGGTGCGCGTGGACGCCGCGGACGGGGAGCTGCGGTTCGAGAAGGCGGCCGAGGTAGAGACAAGCGTCGCCTAGTCTTTATATGGCTTTATAGCAAAGTTTGCTATAAATTCAAATAAAGCATGGACGAGCTGAGCAACCCCTATGCACCCGGGGCGGGAAGCCCGCCTCCCGAGCTGGCCGGGCGAGAGCCCGAGCTGAGGCGCTTCAACCAGCTTCTCGACCGGCTTAAAGTAGGTCGTGGCGATCGTGGCATTGTGATCAAGGGCCTGCGCGGGGTTGGCAAGACGGTGCTGATGCGCGAATTCGCCGACAACGCAGGTGACCGCGGCTGGGGCGTTGGCAGGCTGGAGGCAACGAGCGGGATCGACCTTCGCGCCGAGCTGGCCGCGATGACAGGCAATGCCCTGCGACAAATTGGCGCCAGGGGCGGCGCGAAGGAGGCTCTCTTGCGTGCTGCGCGCTTCGTCAAGGCATTCACCCTGCGAACGACCGACAGCGGGGGACTTGAGTTTTCGCTCGATCTCGAGGCGGCCCTGGGGGAATCGGTCGGGAGCGACCTGGAGCGAGACGCGATCGGGCTCTTTGCCGAGATCGGAGGGGCTGCCCAAGCCAACGACACCGGCATTGTCTTCCTGATCGACGAGATGCAGCTTCTTGGTCGCGGCGAACTCGAGGCACTCTGCGCAGCCGCTCATCGCGCCAGCCAGGACCGCCTGCCGGTCGCCGTGGTTGGGGCCGGCCTACCGATCCTGCCTGCACGCCTTGCCGAGGCCAAGTCCTACGCGGAGCGCCTCTTCGTCTACCCAGATCTAGGAGCGCTGGATGAGAGATCAGCCCGACGCGCGATCGAGCGACCTGCCGAAAACGCAATCCCCGACCAGCCGGTTCACTACGAGGAGCGCGCGGTCGATGCGATCCTCGAACTATCTGAGTGCTACCCGTACTTCCTCCAGGCCTACGGTCTTCAGGCTTGGAATACCGCCCCCGAGGGCGACGTGATCCGCGCCCGCGATATCCAGAAAGCCGCCGGCCCCGCACGCGACGAACTCGACCGCGACTTCTTCGAGACCCGCTTCGCGCGAGCAACTCAGGCAGGACGCAGGTATCTCGCCGCGATGGCAGACCTTGGAGACGGTCCGCTCACATCCAGCCGAGTCGCGGAGAAGGGTCGGTGGAAGACCGTCACCTCGGCGAGCCCCGTCCGCCAGACCCTGATCGACAAGGGTTTGATCTACAGCCCCGATCATGGGCAGGTCGACTTCACCGTGCCTCACTTTGGCGATTTCATGCGGCGCAAGCATCCACTGTCCTCGCTCTCCCCGTGACCGGCCCTGTTTACGGCACTCGTTTACGAAGCGGTTAGACAGATGCCGCAGAATGGTGTTGGGATGGGGACGTGGAGGCCAAATGGGAAGCGCAATCCATGCGCCGAATTACAGGAATCGGAACGGGAATCCGACGTAAGCTTCGGAGCCTCCAAAAGATGATCCGACGCAGCAAACCGAATGCCGGGCGCAAGCCCAGGGTGCGCCCCGCGCTGTCGCGCGCCAGCTGGGCTGTCGAGGACCGGGTCGTCTGGGGAGGAGCCGATCTGCTGCGGGGTGTCTTCGAGGTCGTCCGCTGGCCCTTCGAGCGGGTCGCCTGGGCGGTCGAGCGGGCGGCGGTGTGGCCGCTGCAGAAGCGCACCGCGGGCTGGAGCAGCGAGCTGCGGACCGGCGGGGCAGCGGCGCTCGCTCTGCTCGCCGTCGGCGCCGGCGTGCTCGGTCTCGTCCTCGCCTCCGGCGGCGGCAGCGCCGGCACCACCGCGATCGAGGCTCGGAGAGCGACGCCCGCGCCCGTATCAATCACGCCCCCAGCCCCGCAAAAGGAGACGGCGCAGGCGGAACCGGTCCTGCACGGAGCGCCACCCGACTTCACCCCGAAAGACAAAGTCGGCGCCGGCAAGGCCGTCGCCGCGGCGCCTGCCGCTGCCGACGAAGCCATCGAAGCGACGGCCACCGGCACCGGCGCGACCAGCGAAGCCAAGGCCACGACCTCGTCCACTTCGTCCGCCGACGCAAGCGCGAAAGTCGTCGCCGTAGGGCCCGTCGCGACGCAGGTCGCCCACCGCTTCGCCGGGGCCTTCGTCCACTTCGAGACCGGCCAGGTCGACAAGGGGGTGCGGACCGCGTTCGCGACCACGGCGACCCCGGAGCTGGCCCGCTCCCTCCTGCACCGCCCCCCGCGACTGCCGGCAAACGTCAAGGTGCCGCGGGCAAAGGTGCTGAACATCGTTCCGGGGCCAAAGGTCGGCGACACCTACACGGTGAGCGTCTCCCTGCTGCGCGTCGGCGTTACCAGCGAGCTGCGCATCGAGATGGAACGCGATCCGACCTCCCATGAATGGCAAGTGACGGACGTGCTCGGCTGATGGGACGGCTGCGCAACACACTCGCCCTCGCCGCGATCGGCGCGGCGCTGACGGCGCCGTCCGCGTTGGCTGCCGAAGCCGAAACGCCGTCCGCTCCAGCCACCACCAGCACCCCGGCCCAGCCGGCCGAACCGCTCTCCGCCCCCGCGGCACCACCGCTCGAACAGGGCGAAACGCTCGCCCCGCCGGAAGCGCCGCCAACCAAGCCGCAGCCCAGCGGCGGCACCTCCGCCGGCAAGAATGCGGCGGCGCCCGAAGGCGAACAGGAAGAACCCGCGGCGGCGGTGCCGGCGAGCCCGACCCCGGCCGAAGCCTTCTCGATCCCCTCGATCCCCAGCTCGAGCTGCGCCGGACTCGGTGTGCCGCCCGTCCTGATCCCGGTCTACAACCGGGCGGCGAACGCCTACGGCCTCGGCCCGCAGGGCGCCTCGGTGCTTGCTTCGATCAACGGCATCGAGAGCGCCTTCGGCACCAACATGGGACCGTCCTCGGCGGGCGCGATCGGTTGGATGCAGTTTCTGCCCTCGACCTGGGAAACCTGGGGCGTCGATGCCAACGGCGACGGGGTCGCCGACCCCTACAACCCCGAAGACGCGATCTTCGGCGCCGCCCGTTACCTCCGGGCGGCGGGCATGCCGACCGACACCTACAGCGCGATCTTCGCCTACAACCACGCTGGCTGGTACGTGTCCGAGGTTCTGGCCAACGCCTCGTGCTACGGCATGCTGGGCGGCGGCGCGGACAGCTCGGCGCTGACGCCGAAGCTGCAGACGCTCAGCTGCCAGCCGGCGCTGGCATGGCGCGACCAGATCCCCGCCGAGTACATGGAAGCCTTCGAGGACGCCGCCGGTCGCTACGAACTCGGCCGGCGTGGCGTCTGGGCGCTGGCCGCGGTGGCGCGGCTCGAGTCGAGCTTCGGCCGCGGGATGAGCAAGGCGCAGCTGGAAGAAAGCGGACCGCTCGGTCTCGAACCCAGCGAGTGGGCTGCCTACGCCGTCGACGGCGACGAAGACGGCCACATCCGCCGCGCCGACCCAGCCGATTCCGCGGCCACCCTGGCGCGCATGATCTGGGCGAAGGGCAGCCTGCGGGCCGGCCTCTTCGCCCACAACCAGGCCGAGTGGTACGTGCAGGCGGTGCTCGCCAGCGCCGAAGAAATCGAAGGCGGCTGCAAGGTCGGCTACGTCAACTGGCGCGTCGCCCCGCTCGAATCCGGCCTCGAAACGCCCGGACAGACGGCCGTCCTCTCCGGCAACTTCGCCAGCGCCCCGCAGGACGCGCCGGCCGCGGTCAAGGCCGCGATCTCGGCCGCCAACTCGATCGCCACCACGCCATACATCTGGGGCGGCGGCCACGGCTCCTGGTACTCGGCCGGGTACGACTGCTCCGGCGCGGTCAGCTTCGCCCTCTACGGTGCCGGCCTGCTCGACACGCCGCTCACCTCGGGTGCGCTGGAGAGCTACGGCGAACCGGGCCCGGGGCGCTGGATCACGATCTACGCCAGCCCGACCCACACCTACGCCGAGATCGCCGGGCTGCGCTGGGACACGGTCGGCGACGCACAGGGCAGCGGCCCCAGGTGGCATCCCGAGCCTCCTTACCCGGAAGGCTTCGTGGTCCGGCATCCGGCTGGGTACTGAGCCGCGCGCGTCGGGCGGGGGGCCGGGGGTCCCTCTCCAGGCCGCTTCGCGGGAGTTCCTGGAGAGGGACCCCCGGCCCCCCGCTCCGGCGGTAACGTAGGCTCGAAGTCCAGTCCGAAAAGGAGACCGCGATGCCTACTTATCTGATGCTTACCAATCTCACTGCCGAGGGTGTTAAGACGCTCAAGAACAACCCTGGGAGGGTTGCGGAGGTCAATAAGGAGGTCGAGCAGATTGGGGCCAAGGTCGTGGCTCAGTACGCGACGCTTGGCCAGTACGACTTCGTCACCGTGGTCGAGGCGCCCGACGAGCAGACGATGGCCAAGGTCTCGATCGAGCTCGGCTCGCGCGGGACGATGACCAGCCAGACGCTGACCGCGATGTCCACCGACGAGCTGGCGAGCTCGCTCTAGTCGGTTGAAGATCCTGGTCGTCGGCGGGGGCGGGCGCGAGCACGCGATCGTGCGGGCGCTGGCGCGCTCCGTCCACGCGCCCGAACTGCTCTGCGCTCCCGGCAACGCCGGCATCGAGGCCGACGCCGAGTGCCTGCCGGAGGTAGCGGCCGACGACGTCGGCGCGATCGTCGCCGTTGCCCGTGAGCGCGGCGTCGACCTGGTCGTGGTCGGGCCCGAGGCGGCGCTGGTCGCCGGCGTCGTCGACACGCTCGAGCAGGCCGGCGTGCCCGCCTTCGGCCCGAGCCGAGCGGCGGCCGAGCTGGAGGGCTCGAAGGCCTTCGCCAAGGAGCTGATGCGCGAGGCGGGCGTGCCGACCGCCGGCCACGTCCTCTTGACCAGTCGTGAGGAGGCGATCGCGGCGCTGGCCGGCGCTCCCTACCCGACGGTCCTCAAGGCCGATGGCCTGGCGGCCGGCAAGGGCGTGATCGTCTGCGCCGACGAGGCCGAGGCGCGGGCCGCGGTCGACGTCTTCTTCACCGAGCGGCGCTTCGGCGAGACGACCGTGGTGCTGGAGGAGTTCCTCGAGGGCGAAGAGCTCTCGCTGCTGGCCCTCTGCGACGGCGAGAACGTGGTGCCGCTGGCGCCGGCTCAGGACTACAAGCGGATCTTCGACGGCGACGAGGGGCCAAACACCGGTGGCATGGGTAGCTACTCGCCGGTGCCGGGGATCGGCGCGGCCGAGGTCGAGGAGATCGTCGAGGCGGTGCACCGCCCGGCGGTCGCCGCGATGGCGGCCCGCGGGGTGCCCTTCCACGGTGTCCTCTACGCAGGCCTGATGATGACCGCCGAGGGTCCCAGGGTGCTCGAGTTCAACGCCCGCTTTGGCGATCCGGAGACGCAGGCGGCGCTGCCGCGGCTGCGCTCGGACCTGGTCGATCTCTGCCTGGCGGCGCGCGAGCCGGGCGGCCTGGCCGGAGTCGAAGCCGAGTTCGCCGAGGACTGGGCGGTGACGGTGGTGCTCGCCTCCGCCGGCTACCCCGAGTCCTCCTCCAAGGGGGACGCGATCCGTGGCCTGGACGCGGCCGCCGAGCTGGCGGAGGTCACCCACGCCGGCACCGCGCGGCGCGACGGCGAGATCGTCACCGCCGGCGGCCGCGTGCTCAACGTGACCGCGCTTGGGGCGAGCGCCGCTGAGGCGCGCGAGCGCGCGTACGATGCGGCCCGCCGGATCGAGTTCGACGGAATGCAGATGCGATCCGACATCGCCGCGAGAGCGGCCTTTCCAGCCAGCGACCCAGAGAGGACCAGATGAGCGAGATCTCAGAGGAGCCCCAGCCCACCGACGCGACGGCGATGCCGGCGGTCGAGGAGGCGTTCGAGGAGATCGAAGTCGACGAGCCCCTGGTCGGGATCATCATGGGCTCGAAGAACGACAAGCCGAAGATGCAGCCGGCCGGCGCGGCGCTGCACGCGGCCGGCATCCGCTACGAGGTGCGGGTGATGAGCGCCCACCGCGACCCGGAGCTGGTCCGCGAGTACTGCACCAACGCAAGGATGAGGGGCCTGAAGGTGATCATCGCCGGGGCTGGGATGTCGGCGGCGCTGCCCGGGGTCGCCGCCGCGCACAGCGACCTGCCGGTGATCGGCGTGCCGATCCTCGGCAAGAGCCTCGGCGGGCTCGACGCGCTGCTCTCCGCGGTGCAGATGCCGCCGGGCATCCCGGTCGCCTGCGTGGCGATCGACGGGGCGAAGAACGCCGGCATCTTGGCGGCGCGGATCATCAACGCATGACGCGAAAGCTCCAGGCGCGCGCGAGAGGAGTTGTCAGGTGATCGCCAGATACACGCGGCCGGAGATTGGGGAAGCTTGGTCGGCGCAGCGAAAGCTGGAGTGTTGGCTCGAGGTCGAGTTGGCCGCTACCGAGGCTTGGGCGGAGGAGGGCGCGGTGCCGCGCGAGGCCGCCGAGGCGGCGCGGGCCAACGCCGCTTTCACGGTCGAGGCGGTCGAAGAGCGGGAGAAGGTGACCGACCACGACGTGGCGGCCTTCGTCGACGTCGTCGCGGCGAGCGTCGGCGAGCACGGCCGCTGGATCCATTACGGACTGACGTCTTCGGACGTTCTCGACACGGCGCTTGCGGTGCAGCTGCACGAGGTCGGTGAGATCGTTGCGGCCAGTGCGCGGGCGTACCGCGATGCGCTGATAGAGCAAGCGCTGGAACACCGAGACACCCTTTGCGTCGGGCGAACCCACGGGGTGCACGCCGAGCCGACGACCTTCGGCCTGCGCCTCGCCGGCTTCGCCTTCGAGGCGGACCGCAACCTGGCACGCCTCGCCGACGCCTTCGAGCAGCTGCGCTTCGGCAAGCTCTCGGGCGCGGTCGGGACCTACGCCTCGGTGCCGCCCGCGGTCGAGGCGCGGGTCATGGAGCGGCTGGGGCTGGAGCGCGAGGACGTGGCGACGCAGGTGATCCCCCGCGACCGCCACGCGGTGCTCACCTCGGCGATCGCGATCGCCGGCGCCGGCCTGGAGCGCTTCGCCACCGAGGTGCGAAACCTGCAGCGCACGGAGGTGCGCGAGGTCGAGGAGCCCTTCGCCTCCGGCCGGCAGAAGGGCTCCTCGGCGATGCCGCACAAGCGCAACCCGATCCGCACCGAGCGGATAACCGGCCTGGCCCGCGTCCTGCGCGGCTACGCCCAAACCGGCCTCGAGAACGTCGCCCTCTGGCACGAGCGCGACATCTCCCACTCCGGCGCCGAGCGAGTGATCCTCCCCGACGCGACGATCGGCCTCGACTACATGCAGGACCTGGCGGCGAAGGTGGCGACCGGCATGAACGTGCGCACCGACCGCATGCGCGAGAACCTCGAACTGACCCACGGCGCCCTCTTCAGCCAGCGCGCCCTCACCGCCCTGGTCGAGTCCGGCCTGACCCGCGACGACGCCTACCGCGTCGTCCAGGAAAACGCCCAGCAGGCCTGGGATACGGCCACCCCCTTCCGCGACCTGCTCGCGGAAGCAGCGCCGGAACTCGACCTCGACGCGGTCTTCGACTACAACGCCTACCTGACCCACGTGCCGGCCGTGTTCGAGCGGTTGGAAGCGCTGCGCGATTAGACCGGGATCACGGTCAGGCCGGCGACGCCGTTGAGGGCGTCGAAGTCGCCGTCCTGGGTTACCACCGGGATTTCGTGGGCCGCTGCAGTTGCGGCGATCCACATGTCATTCACGCGGACTCGCGCCCCCGATGCCGCAAGGTAGGACCGCATTTGCGACCAAGCCCGGGCCACCTCGTCGTCGACGGGCAGCGTGGCGAAGCGACGGGATGCCTCAAATGTGGCGATTCGAAGGTCCCGGCTCTCGATGTCCTCCGCAAGGAGGACACCGACTCGCAACTCGGCCCGGGTCACGATCGAGATCGCGCTCTCCTGTGGAAGCAGCTCCCGCCTCACAGCACGATCTCCCTCCAGCGCAACGAAGATCGAGGTATCCAGCAAGCCGCGAGTTGCTCGCTTCTCGCTCACCACAGCCAATTGAGGCGGTCTTCGTCGGTGGTTTCATCGAGCCGCCTGAGATCGTCGCGCAGGCCCGGATCGGCCGAGGACTTGGTCACGATCTCCATCACTTCATCGGGCCCCAGCCAACGCGGGCCCTCCGGCTGATGGGGGACCAAATCGGCGACCGGCTTGCCGCGCACGGTGATCACGATGCTCTCGCCCGCCTCGACCCGCTTGAGCAGGTCGGCGGTTCTGTTCCGCAGCTCTCTTGTAGCGACTTCTACGATGGTGCGACGATCGTAGCATCCGACCAATGGGTCCTCGACTAGGCTTCTCCGCGGATGATCCTCTACACCTGTGGGCAGAAGACGAGCGGGCCGGCGGCGCTGCATCCGTGCGCCAAGGCTGGCAAGGCGCTCGACGCGGCGGGGTACGAGTACGAGCTGAAGGTGGTCGGCGGGTACCGGATGATGCCCTGGACATGGGGTAGCCGCGACGCCGATCGGGCCGAGGTGAAGAAGCTGAGCGGCACCAACGAGGTGCCGATCCTGGTGCTCGACGACGGCGAGGTCGTCTCCGGCTCGAGCACGATTGCGCGCTGGGCGAAGGAGCACCCGGCGGCACGTGCCGCAAGTTAGCGGCCCGTATAGGTACGCAAGTTACGGCACGTCCCCGTCAGGCGGGCAGCAGCTCGCGCTCTTGCGCTGGGTGGCGGCTCGTTAGGACCACCGGGGTGCCGGCGCGGGGGGAGATCGTGATGTTGCGGCGGCCGATCTTCTCGGGGGCGGGATTGGCCTTGTGGAGCTCGCAGCGGGTGAGGACCTCGCGCAGGACGATGCGCATCTCGAACTCGGCGAAGGCGGCGCCGATGCAGCGGCGGATACTGCCGCCGAAGGGGATCCAGGAGTACGTGTCGGGGGGTTCGTCGAGGAAGCGCTCGGGGCGGAAGGCGAAGGGCTCGGGGTAGGCCTCGGCGCGGGTGTGGGCGAGCCAGATCGCGGGGGTGACGTCGGTGCCGGCCGGCAGGTGGAGGTCGTCGGTCTCGAGGTCGACGCTGAGGCGGCGCCCGGCGAGCGGCACGACCGGGCGCAAGCGCAGCGACTCGGAGATCGTCGCCCGCAGGTACTCGTCGTCCCCCTCGGCAAGCGAGTCGCGCAGGTGGCCGAGCGACAGCGGGTGGCGGAGCAGCAGGTCGAAGGTCCAGGCCAGCGCGGTCGCGGTCGTCTCGTGGCCGGCGAGCAGCAGCGTCATCAACTGGTCGCGCAGGTCCTCGTCGCTCATCTCCGAGCCGTCCTCGAAGCGGGCCTGCATCATCAGCGAGAGCATGTCGTCGCGCTCCTCGAAACCGCCGCGGGCGCGATGCTCGGCGATCTCGGCGTAGAGCAGCTCGTCGACGGCCTTCAGCTGGGCCTCGAATTTGGCCCACGGGCCGCGGCCGCCGAAGCGGCGGCTGGCGAGGCCGATCAGCTGGCCAAAGGGGGAGGCGGTCTCCTCCAGCAGCCTGGTCAACATGCCGCGCAGGCGCTCCAGCCGCTCGCCCTCGGCGACGCCGAAGACAACGCGCAGGATCGCCTCGAGGGTGATCGCCTGCATGCGCGGGTGGATCGCAAACTGGTCGCCCAGCGGCCAGGAGTCGATCTCGCGGTCGACGATCTCTTCGAGCAGCGGCTCGTAGGAGCGCATCCGCTCGCCGTGGAAGGGCGGCAGCATCAGCTTGCGGTGGGCGAGATGGTCGGTGCCCTCGATTACCAACAACGAGTGGGGGCCGACGATCGGGGTCAGCACGACCTCGCGGCCGGGCGGCAGGCCGTGCGAGCGCTCCGTGTACAGGGCCTTGATCGCGGCCGGGTCGGAGATCATCACCATCGGCCGCTCGAAGGTGGCGAATTTGACGCTGAAGGCGTCTCCGTAGCGCTCACGGCACTCCTGCATGAAGGGCAGCGGCCGGAAGCTCCAGCGCAGCGTCTGCATGAGCGGCGAGCTCTTCGGTTCGGGGGGCAGTGCCACGGCGGCAAGGATCGCACACTGGCTGTCTGGCCAATGTGAAGGCTCGGTTCAGCTGCGCCGCGCTCCCCGCTAGCATCGCGGCCATGCCAGCCATCGTCGATCTGAAGCTGCACTCGTCCGGAAAGGTTCGTGAGATCTACGAGTGGGAGGACGACCTCTTGATGGTCGCCTCCGACCGGATCTCGATCTACGACGTGGTGATGCCGACGCCGATCACCGACAAGGGCAAGGTGCTCAACCGGATCTCCGAATTCTGGTTCGAGCTGACCGGGGACATCGTCCCCAACCACTTCGTCTCGGCCGACGTGCCGGAAGAGGTGGCGGAACGGGCGATGCGGGTGCGGCGCCTCGAGATGTACCCGGTCGAGTGCGTCGTGCGGGGGTACCTCTCGGGATCGGGATGGAAGGAATACAAGAACGGCGGCGCGGTCTGTGGGATCGAGTTGCCGGCGGGGCTGCGCGAGTCCGACAAGCTGCCCGAGCCGATCTTCACCCCGGCGACCAAGGCCGAGATCGGCGACCACGACGAGAACGTCGACTTCGACCGGGCCGCGGAGATCGTCGGCGACCGGGCGCTGATGGAAGAGCTGCGGCGAGTCTCGATCGAGGTCTACCGCCGCGGCGCCGAGCACGCGGCCGAGCGGGGGATCGTCCTCGCCGACACCAAGTTCGAGTTCGGCCGCCACGCGGGGGCGGAGATCGTGCTCGCCGACGAGGTGCTGACTCCCGACTCCTCGCGCTTCTGGCCGGCCGACCGCTACGAGCCCGGCAGGACGCAGCCCTCCTTCGACAAGCAGTTCGTGCGCGACTGGGCAACCGAGAGCGGCTGGGACAAGACGCCGCCGGCGCCGGAGATCCCGCCCGACGTGGTCGAGCAGACGCGGGCCAAGTACATCGAGGCCTACGAGCGGATCACGGAGCGCACCTTCTAGTGGCGAAGGCCCGGGTGCTGATCCGGCCGAAGGAGGGGATCCTCGACCCGCAGGGCAAGGCGGTGGAGCGGGCGCTGCCGGCGCTCGGCTTCGAGGGAGTCGGGCACGTGCGCGTCGGCCGCATGGTCGAGCTCGAGGCCGAGGACCCGGCGCGGCTCGGCGAGCTCTGCGAGAAGCTGCTCGCCAACCCGCTGATCGAGGACTACGAGATAGAGCAGCTCTGATGCGCTGGGGAGTGCTCCAGTTCCCCGGCTCCTGCGACGAGCGGGACGCCGTGCGCGCCTGCGAACGGACCGGCGCCGAGGCGCGGCTCGTCTGGCACGAGGAGCGCGACCTGGCGGGGATCGACGCGGTCGTCGTTCCGGGCGGCTTCTCCTACGGCGACTACCTGCGCGCCGGCGCGATCGCCCGCTTCTCTCCGGCGATGGAAGCGGTGAGCGAGTTCGCCGCGGCGGGCGGACCGGTGCTCGGCATCTGCAACGGCTTCCAGGTCCTCTGCGAGGCCGGTCTCCTCCCCGGCGCCCTCCTCCTCAACGCCAACCTCCGCTTCACCTGCCGCCAACTCACCCTGATCGAGGCCGACGGGACGAAAAGTCAAGGCATCCTTGACATATCGGCCCGTCAGCCCACGCTGTCGATTCCGGCGAAGCACGGGGAAGGGCGCTACTGGGCGCCGGAGGGGGTGCTCGATGCGCTGGAGGCGCGGGGGCAGGTTGCGTATCGCTACGCGCCCGGGGAGAACCCGAACGGCTCGGCGCGGGACATCGCCGGGGTCCGCAACGAGGCCGGGAACGTGCTCGGCCTGATGCCGCATCCCGAGCACGCCGTCGACCCCCTGACCGGATCGACCGACGGGCTGCGGGTCTTCGAAGCGGTCGGCGCGGCGGGGGTCGCCGCGTGACGGTGGATACCGCCAAGCATCGCGAGCTGGGGCTGACCGACTCCGAGTTCGAGCTGATCGTCGAGAAGCTCGGCCGCGAGCCGAACGACGTCGAGCTGGCGATGTTCAGCCTGCTCTGGTCCGAGCACTGCGCCTACAAGCACTCGCGCAAGCTGCTGCGGCGGCTGCCGACCGAGGGCGAGCGGGTGGTGATGGGGCCGGGCGAGAACGCCGGCGCGGTCGACGTCGGCAACGGCTACGCGGTCGCCTTCAAGGTCGAGTCCCACAACCATCCGAGCGCGGTCGAGCCCTTCCAGGGGGCGGCGACGGGGGTCGGCGGCATCCTGCGCGACGTCTTCGCGCTCGGCGCGCGGCCGATCGCGATCCTCGACTCGCTGCGCTTCGGCGAGCTCGACTCGGTGCGCTCGCGCCACCTGCTCGACGGGGCGGTGCGCGGCATCGGCCACTACGGCAACTCGATCGGCGTGCCCAACGTCGGCGGCGAGATCTACTTCGAGGCGCCCTACGAGCACAACTGCCTGGTCAACGCGATGTGCGTCGGGATCGCGAAAACCGAGGACATGGTGCGGGCCGCCGCAGCGGGCGTCGGCAACGCGGTCGTCCTGATGGGCGCCTCAACCGGGCGCGACGGGATCGGCGGCGCCTCGGTGCTCGCCTCGGCCGAGCTCGGCGAGGGCGACGAGGCGAAGCGGCCGACCGTGCAGATCGGCGACCCCTTCGAGGAGTCGAAGCTGCTCGAGTGCTGCCTGGAGCTGCTGGGGATGGGGCTGCTGGTCTCGTTGCAGGACCTGGGGGCGGCGGGGCTGACCTCCTCGGCCGGGGAGATGGCCTCGGCCGGCGGGGTCGGCATCGACCTCGACCTGGCCAAGGTGCCGCTGCGCGAGGCCGACATGGAGCCCTTCGAGATCATGGTCTCCGAGTCGCAGGAGCGGATGCTGGCCGTGGTCGAGCCGGCGAAGGTGGCCGAGGTGATCGCCGTCTGCGAGAAATGGCAGACCGGCTCGGCGGAGATCGGCACGGTCACCGATTCAGGCCAGATCCGGATCCTGCGCGGCGCCGAGGTCGTCGGCGAGATGCCGGTCGAGGCGCTGGTCGACGGCTGCCCGCTGTACGACCTCGAGCCAGCCGAGCCGGGGGGCTGGATCTATGGCAACCGGGCGACGCTGCGCGAGGACGCCGACAGCGAGGAGGAGCTGCTCGCCCTGCTCGGCTCTCCGAGCGTCGCCTCCAAGCGCTGGGCCTTCGAACAGTACGACTCGGTGGTCGGCTCGCGCACGGTGCGCCGGCCCGAGTCCGCCGACGCAGCGGTGCTGCAGATCCCCGAGGCCGGCAAGGCGATCGCCGTCTCGATCGACGGCAACGGTCGGCGGGTCGCCTGCGACCCGCACGCCGGAACGGTCGAGGCGGTGCTCGAGTGCGCCCAGAACCTCGCCTGCGTCGGCGCCGAACCGCTCGGCCTGACCAACTGCCTCAACTTCGGCAACCCCGAGAAACCGGCCCCGGCCTGGCAGCTCGACCGCGCGGTGAGCGGCCTGGCGGAGGCCTGCGAGGCGCTCGGCGTGCCGGTTGTCGGCGGCAACGTCTCCCTCTACAACGAGGGACCGGACGGGCCGATCTACCCGACCCCGGTGGTCGGCATGGTCGGCGAGCTGCCCGACCCGGCGGAGACCCGCGGCAGCGCCCTGGCCGGCGAGGGCGAGGCGATCGGCCTGCTCGGCCCCTTCGAACCGAGCCTCGCCGGCTCCGAGCTGACAAAGCTGCGCGGCGAGCTGGACACCGGGTTGCCCGAGCCGGACATCGCCGCCGTCGCCGCGTCCTGCGCGACGGTTCGCGACGCCGTCCGCGCCGGCAAGCTCTCCTCGGCCCACGACCTCAGCGATGGCGGCCTCGCCTGCGCCCTGGCCGAGTCCGCGATCGGCGCCGGCATCGGCTGCCGCGTCGACCTCCAGCCCCTGCGCGAACGCGGCTGCTCCCCCGAGGAGGCCCTCTTCGGCGAGGGCCCCGGCGGCTTCCTGCTCAGCGGCGACCGCGCCGCCCTCGAAGCCCTTGGCGCGACGATCCTCGGCGAGACCGGAGGCCCCACCCTCGAGATCGCCGCCGGCGACCGCAGCCTCACCGTCAGCCTCGACGCCGCCAAGAGAGCCTGGCACTCGCTCGCGGCGCAGGTCGAGCGCGAAGGCACCTGAGCCCAGCGGCATATTTCCCCGGTTGAGCAGCGGATATTTTGCCGGTTGAAATCCTTCTATTCTGCCTGCTGAACTTCTTATATTTTTACCGTTATATTTCTAGTTTTTTTGCTGCTAGCATCTCCCAATGCCCTATATAAAGCGGATAGTGGATAGCGGGTTGGCAGACGATTTGGCAGCTATTGGGGCAGCCGTTATCGAGGGTCCAAAGGCATGCGGCAAGACAATGACCGCTCAGCACGCAGCCGCAAGCGAAGTTCGCCTCGACGTCGACGCCAAAGCGCGAGAGGCGGCAGCGCTTGAACCTGCATTCGTGCTTGACGGGCCGACTCCGCGACTGATCGACGAGTGGCACCTCGCACCTGAGCTCTGGAACCACGTGCGGCGAGCGATAGACGAGCACGGCGACCCTGGCCAGTTCATCCTCACTGGCTCGACGATCCCGGCTGACGAGATCACTCGCCACTCGGGGGCTGGACGGCTAACCCGCCTGCGGATGCGACCGTTGACGCTTTTCGAGAAGGGCACGAGCAGTGGTCGCATCTCTCTTGCCGGCCTACTCGCCGGCGGTAAGGAAGGGTCGCCGGAGGCGAAGCTGACAGTTCCGGAACTCGCGGACGAGATTTCGATTGGGGGATGGCCGGGCTTCCTGGAGCAACCCAAAGAGCGGGCGCTCACGGCCGCAAGGCGATACCTCGAGGAGATAGGGCGGGTTGATGTCAGAACGGTCAGCGGGGTGCGGCGCGACCCCGTCAAGGTCGGCCGCCTGCTGCGAAGCATCGGCCGCAATGTCTCGACCCAGGCATCGGTATCCACCCTCGCCCGCGATGCGGGTGGCAGAGAGGGACCGCTCAAGCACGAAACTGCCGACGACTATCTCGATGCGCTGAGACGGCTGATGATCGTCGAGGACCAGCCCGCCTGGGGCGTTCACCTGCGTACCAGTCACACCGTGCGCAAGGCATCGAAGCTCCACTTCGTCGACCCCTCGCTCGCGGTCGCCGCGATGGGCAGCGGTCCCGAGCGTCTGGTCCGCGATCTCAAAGCCCTCGGCCTGCTCTTCGAGTCGATGGTGATCCGCGACTTGCGCGTCTATGCCCAGGCGGCTGGCGCCGAAGTCCTCCACTACCGCGACAGCGACGGGCTCGAGGTGGACGCGATCGTCGAATGCCGCGACGGCCGCTGGGCCGCCTTCGAGGTGAAGCTCGGCTTCCACAAAGTCGACGAGGCCTGCGCCAACCTGCACAAGTTCGCCAAGCGGATCGACACCTCCAGGTGCGGCCCCCCGGCCGCGCTGGGAGTGATCATCGGCAGCGGCTACGGCTACCGTCGCGAAGGCGGCGTCCACGTCATCCCGATCGGCGCGCTGGGGCCGTAGCAGCGCTGCTCGACGATCCCCACTCTCGTCCTTTCCATATGCGTGCTGGTCGTGGGCGCGGCACTGGTCTACATGGCCTTGAAAAAAGGCACGGACGTTGATGTCGCGAAACAGGTCTTCGCCGTCGTCGGGGTTCTCTTCGGCCTGCTGGCCGCCGGCGGGGTCGGCAGCTTGTTTGCGAACCAAGCTGCCGAAACCGCCGCTAGCGGCGCCGCTGAAGAAGCAAGCACTCAAGCTGCGGACAAAGTCTCGAGCGAAGTGCAGAGCCAGGTGGAAACAGCGATCGAAGAAACCTCCCCCGCCGCACCCAAGAAATAGAGGCGGCTACCGTCCGCTGGAAGCAATCTCATAGCCGGCGGCGGATACGCCGTCGGCTACCGTTGCCTCGCCCCCGACATCGCCGATTGCGTCTGGCGCACCCAGCGGCCGCAGAGCCAGCAGTACCGCCCCCGAGACCAGCGCGGCGATCACGCTGAATAGGTAGGCGTCGTTGGAGACGCTGAGGGCGTCGGCGAGGGTTGCCGGTTCGCCGACTATGGCGACGAGGATCGCGGTGCCGAGGACGGCGCCGATCTGGCGGAAGGCGGCGTTGACGGCGCTGGCGGTGGCGAAGCGGTCGTCGGGGACGTCGCGGACGGCGGCTGAGCCGAGGGTCGGGAAGGCGAGTCCGATGCCGATGCCGGTGAGGCAGGCGCCCGGCAGCCAGAGGCCGAGCCAGTCGGGCGTGGCGCCGGCCGAGCGCAGAACCATCACGCCGGCCGCGAAGAAGAGGGTGCCGGGGACGACCACGGCGCGCTGGCCGAAGCGGTCGGCGAGCTTGCCGGCCGGACCGGCGAAGACGGTCGAGAGCGTCGGGCCGGGCAGGGTGGCGGCGCCGGCCTGCAGCACGGTGTAACCCCAGACGCCGGTGAGGAAGAGGACGTTGCCGAGGATCAGCGAGAAGAAGGCGGCGGCGAAGAGCAGGGTGCCGAGGTTGCCGAGGCGGAAGGCGCGGTCGGCGAAGAGCGCCGGCTCGACGATCGGCCGTGGGTGGCGGGTGCTGCGCCGGACGACGCCGGCGAGCAGCGCGGCGGAGGCGGCGAAGCAGGCCAGAGTCGGGGTCGCCGCCCAGCCCCAGTCGTTGCCCTCGACGATCGCCAGCGTCACCAGAGCGAGGCTGAGCGCCAACAGCAGGGCGCCGGGCAGGTCGGGCAGGCGGCTGTCGAGCTGCGGGCGCTCCCGCAGGCGGGCGCGGCCGAATGCGACCACGGCGGCGCCGAGCGGCAGGTTGACGAGGAAGACGAGGCGCCAGTCCGCGAGCACGACCAGCGCGCCGCCGAGGGTCGGGCCGACTGCTGCGGCAGCCGCCGCGGCGGCGCCCCAGATGCCGACGCCGGTCGCCCGCTTCTCCGCGGGGAAGGCGTCGAGGACGAGCGCCAGCGAGGTCGGCGCGATCAACGCCGCCCCGATCCCTTGCACAACTCGAAAGCCAATCAGGAAGGGCAGCGAGGGAGCCGCCGCGCAGAGGCCGCTGGCGACGGTGAAGCCGGCGACGCCAAGCAGGAAGACCCGCTTGTGGCCGAAGCGGTCGGCCAGCCCGCCCGCCGGCACCAGCAGCGCGGCGATCACGACGAAGTAGCCGTCGAGCACCCAGGAGAGCGCGTCGCGCCCCGAGGCCGCGAAGGAGCGCGAGATGTCGGGGAAGGCGATGTTGACGATCGTCGTGTCGAGGAAGGCGAGGAATGCCCCGGCGCAGGCGATCGCCACGATCCCTCTATGACCACGGTCATACATCGGCGGTGACTATAGACTATGACGGTGGGCATATCCAGGATCGCCGATGGGGAGCCGCGGGAGAGCAAGCGCCGCGACGGCCGCGCCCTGCTGCTGCAGGGCGCCCGCGAGCTGCTCGCCGAGAAGGGCTACGCGGGCATGGAGCTGCGCGACGTGGCCGAGCGCGGCAAGGCGCCGCGCGGCTCGATCTACCACCACTTCCCCGGTGGCAAGCGCCAGCTAGCCGCCGAGGCGGCAGCGCTCGAGGGCGAGGAGATCCGCGGCCTGATCGAGCGCTCGCTGGAGGAGCGCGGCCTGCGCGGCACGCTGGAGCGCTTCGGCGAGATCTTCCGGCGGCGGGTCAAGGACAACCCCGAGCGGATCGGCTGCCCGGTCGCCGCCGCCGCCCTCGCCCGCCCCGAGGACCCCGAGCTGGCCGCCGCCGCGACGGCCGCCTTCCGCAGCTGGGAAGGCCCGATCGCCGCCTCTCTGCTCGACGAAGGAGTCAACCGCCGCGACGCCGAGGCCTTCGCAGGGCTCGTCGTTTCCACCGTCGAGGGCGCCCTGATCCGCGCCCGCGCCGCCGGCAGCACCGAGCCGCTCGACTCGGCGATCGGGGGGCTGGGGCAGGCGTTGGACCGCTTGCTGGACGAAACGGCCTGAACGCTTGAAGGCACCGGCAAGGTGGCCTAGCCTGCAACGTATGAGGATTCGACGCAGAGTGGTGGCGCTAGGCTTGGCAGCCGCGATCTCGCTGTTCGGCACGGCGTCCGCCTCGGCCGCGACCGAAATTGGCAACGCATGCAAAGCCGAAGCGGGGTTCCCCACCGGCACGGCGCTCCAGTTGACCGAAGCGACGCCCAACGCGTTGCCGCTCGCCAGTCCCTCAGCCGGAGTCATTACCCGCTGGCGGGTCGACGTGGTAGCCCCCGGCGCAGCCGCCGAAGAGAGGTTGAAGGTCTTCCGCCCCACCGGCCCCTCCGCGTTCCAGGTCGTCGCCGAAAGCGACCCGCAATCGATGAGCGCCGAAGAAAACGTCGCCGGCGCACGGATCCCCGTGCAGGCGGGCGATCGCGTCGGCGTCTACGGGGCGCCTTTCATCCTCTTCTGCGAAGGGGGTCCGGGCGACGTCGTCGGGGTGAACGCGGAAGACAGCCCGATCGACTCCGACCCCGCATTCGCGGAAGTCACCGAAACGAGGCTCCCCGTCGTCGCCACGGTCGAGCCCGACGCGGACGGAGACGGCTACGGCGACGAGACCCAGGACGGCTGCCCGCAGAGCGCTGCTTACCACGAAGCGTGCCCGGTGGTCGGGCTTCAAGCCGGCGCAGTGCACAAGCGAAAGCGACTCTGGATCGCGGTGACGGCGAGCATGGGGACCGAAGTCACCGTCTACGGACAGGCGATGTGGGGGTTCAAGCCAAAACGTAAGGATCTCGGCAAGAGGAACCTGATCGTGCCGCTGTACGGGGGCACAAATACGCTCGTGGCGGGCCAACCGACGCGCTTCCCGATCCGCTACTCGAAAGCAGTCAAGCGCCGCTTGCGCAGGCTCACGCCGAAGGAGTCGATCCGCACGCGGATCACCGTCACCGCGGCGAACCTGGCGGGCGCGCCGACGACCGAGGTCCTCAAGCCGCGCCTGCACGGCTGGAAACGAAGCCACTAACCGGCGCCGCGGGGCGCTGCTACCCTGCGCAGGTAGGCAGCAGTCCGCCTGCGCGTCACGTCCTTCCCTACCGCGAGGAAAGCGCGCTTTGACTCCGCCCCTGGGGCAGCCGATAGATCGCGAGGGCCCGCGCGAGGAATGCGGGGTGTTCGGCGTATACGCACCGGGGCACGACGTCTCCCGGCTCGCCTACTTCGGCCTCTTCGCGTTGCAACACCGCGGTCAGGAGTCGGCCGGGATCGCCACCTGCGAGGGCGGGCACATCACCACGCTGCGCGACTCGGGGCTGGTCTCCCAAGTCTTCGACGAGGAGAAGCTGCGGGCGCTGGAGGGCGACATGGCGATCGGCCACGTGCGCTACTCGACCACCGGCGGCGGCTCCTGGGAGAACGCTCAGCCGGTCTGGCGCGACGACGGCCGCGAGCTGGCGCTCGCCCACAACGGCAACCTGACCAACGCGGTCGAGCTCTGGAGCGAGCTGAAGGAGGCCGGAATCGCCTTCCGCGGCACCTCGGACTCGGAGATCATCGCGGCGCTGCTCTCCTCAAACGAGGGCAAGCTGATCGAGGACGCGGTCACCGAGGTGATGCCGCGGCTCGAGGGCGCCTACTCGACAGTTGTGATGACCAAGCGGGCGATCGTCGCCTTCCGCGACCCGCACGGGGTGCGGCCCCTCTCGCTGGGCCGCCTCGACGACCGCTTCGTCGTCGCCTCGGAGAGCTGCGCCTTCGACATCATCGGCGCCGAGCTGCTGCGCGAAGTGCACCCGGGCGAGATGGTCTCGCTGACCGAGCGCGGCCTGGAGACGCGCCAGGTGGTGCGCGCCGAGCGGCCGGCGCGCTGCGTCTTCGAGCACATCTACTTCTCCCGCCCGGACAGCCGCCTCGAGGGCAAGGTGCTGCAGCAGGTGCGCGGCCGGATGGGCGAGATCCTCTGGCGCGAGGCGCCGGTCGAGGCCGACCTGGTGATCTCGGTGCCGGACTCGGGCAACCCGGCGGCGGCCGGGTTCGCGCGCGCCTCGGGACTGCCGCGCGACGACGGCCTGATCAAGAACCGCTACGTGGCGCGGACCTTCATCCAGCCCGGCCAGGAGCTGCGCAAGCACGGCCTGCGGCTGAAGTTCAACCCGCTGCCGGAGATCGTCGCCGGCAAGCGGATCGTGGTCGTCGACGACTCGATCGTGCGCGGCAACACGACGCGGCAGATCGTCGGCATGCTGCGCGACGCCGGCGCCGCCGAGGTGCACATGCGGATCTCGGCGCCGCCGATCCGCAACCCCTGCCACTACGGGGTCGACATGTCGACCCGCGAGGAGATGATCGCCCACGGGCGGACCATCGAAGAGATCGCCGACGAGCTCGAGTGTGACTCGCTCGCCTACCTTTCGCTGGCGGGCGTCTACGAGGCGGTCGGCACCCCGCCCGAGGACCACTGCGACGCCTGCTTCAGCGGCCGGTATCCGCTCGGTGACCCCGAGGATGCCAACGGCAAGTTCGCGCTGGAGAAGGACATAGCGGTCGTTCCCGCCAGCGGCTAGCGTCCCGGCCGTGACCGGCAGTTTCAAGCTCGTGGTTCTCGCCTCCGGGACGGGGTCCAACTTGCAGGCGGTCCTCGACCGGCTGCACCGGCGAGGTGGGATCGAGGTCGTCGGGGTTGGCTCTGACAAGCGGCGGGCGCGGGCGCTGAAGCGGGCGGAGGAGGCTGGGGTCGAGACGCGGGTCTTCCCCACGTCCGAGTACGCCGGCCGCGAGGCCCGCGACGCGGCGATGGCCGAGTGGATCGAGGGACTGGGCGCTGACCTCGTCGTCCTCGCCGGCTACATGCAGCTGCTCGGCGCGCCCTTCGTCGCCCGCTTCCGCAACCGGATCGTCAACGTCCACCCGGCGATGCTGCCGGCCTTCCCCGGACTCGACGCGATCGGTCAGGCGCTGGCGGCGGAGGTCGACGTCACCGGCGTGACCGTGCACTTCGTCGACGAGGGGGTCGACACCGGGCCGGTGATCCTCCAGCGGCGGGTCGAGGTCCCCGCCGACCGCGACCGGGCGGCGCTGGAGCGGGCGATCCACGCGGTCGAGCACGAGCTCTACCCGGAGGCGATCCGCATGATCGCGGCGGGCCGGGTTAGGATCGGCGACCACGACCGGCAGGCGGTCGTCGTCGATGAGTGAGGCTCCCGCAGACACCCAGGCAGTAGCCGTAAGCAACGGGGCGGTCAAGGTGCGCCGAGCGCTGATCTCGGTCTCCGACAAGACCGGCGTGGCGGACTTCGCCCGCGGCCTGGCCGGGCTCGGAGTCGAGATCCTCTCCACCGGCGGCACCGCGGCGGCGCTGCGCGAGGCCGGGCTGGAGGTGACCGACGTCTCCGAGTTCACCGGCCAGGAGGAGATCCTCGGCGGCCGGGTGAAGACGCTGCACCCGCGGCTGCACGCGGCGCTGCTGGCGCGGCGCGGCGACCCCGAGCACACGGCGACGCTGGAGCGCGAGGGGATCGAGCCGATCGACCTCGTCTGCGTCAACCTCTACCCCTTCGAGGAGACGGTGTCCGGGCACGACGTGGCGCCCGAGGTCGCAGTCGAGAACATCGACATCGGCGGGCCGACGATGATCCGCGCCGCCGCCAAGAACCACGACGGCGTCGCCGTGGTGGTCAAACCCGAGTCCTACGACGCGCTGCTGGCCGAGCTGGAGGAGTCGGGCGGCGAGGTCTCCGCCCCGACGCGCCACTGGCTCGCCAACGAGGCCTTCGCCCAGACGGCGCGCTACGACGCGGCGATCAGCCGCTGGTTCTCGGAGTCCTACGAGGACTTCCCCGAGCACCTCGCGGTCGCCTACGAGAAGGTGCTCGACCTCGCCTACGGCGAGAACCCGCATCAGCGCGGCGCTTTGTACGCGGAAGCGGGGGTGCGCAGCCACATCCTCTCGCGGGTCGCGAAGCTGCACGGCAGGGCGCTCTCCTTCAACAACGTGCTCGACCTCGACTCGGCGCGCCGCCTGGTCGAGGACTTCGACCAGCCCGCCTGCGCGATCGTCAAGCACAACAACCCCTGCGGGGTGGCGATCGGCACCGACGCGCTGGAGGCCTACGAGAAGGCGCTGGCCTGCGACCCGATGTCGGCCTTCGGCGCGGTGATCGCCTTCAACCGGCCGGTCTCCGAGGAGCTCGCCGGGGAGCTGCATAAGAACTTCGTCGAGGTGCTGATCGCGCCCGAATACCAGCACGGGGCGCTCGGCGTCCTGCAGCAGAAGGAGGCGATCCGCATCCTCTGTGAGGAGGAGCGCCGCCAGCGCGACCCGAGCGAACGCGACGTCAAACGGGTGCTCGGCGGGCTGTTGATCCAGGACCGCGACGGCGACCCCGAGCCGCGCGAGCTGATGGAGGTGGTGACCGGCAACCAGCCGACCGACCAGCAGTGGGACGACATGTGCTTCGCCTGGACCGTCGTCCGCCACGTCCGCTCCAACGCGATCGTGATCGCCAAGAACGGCGCGACCCTCGGCATCGGTGCCGGCCAGATGAGCCGCGTCGACTCGGTCCGCCTCGCGGTCGAGAAGTGCCGCGAGTCCCGCGGCGAGGCCGCCGAGGCCCTGCTCGCCGACTCGGCGGTCGCCTCCGACGCCTTCTTCCCCTTCGCCGACGGCCCAGAGCTGGCGATCGAGGCCGGCTCCACCGCCGTGATCCAGCCCGGCGGCTCAAAGCGCGACGCCGAGGTGATCGAGGCCTGCGAGGCCGCCGGCGTGACGATGGTCTTCACCAAGCACCGTCACTTCCGGCACTGATTCTTAATCTGCTTATCTGCAGAGTTATCGCTAATTTTCAGCTTAAATCATCAGTTAAGCTGAATTAGCAATTCCGTCTTAATTTCAGATGCTATTCTTAATCTGCTTATCTGCAGAGATAGTCCTGAATACCATTCTAATTCATCAGTTGAGCTGAATTATGAAGATAGAAGCCAGTCTCAGCGACGCCGCTGTTCTCAAGGAGCTGGGCGAGCGCCTTGCCCGAACCAGGCTGGAGCGGAACCTGAGCCAGGAGCGGCTGGCGATCGAGGCGGGGGTTTCGAAGGCCACCGTCGAGCGGCTGGAGGCGGGCGAGCCGGTGAAGTCCACCAGCCTCATCCGGGTCCTGCGTGCGCTGGGGCGATTGGAGGCATTCGACCAACTGCTGCCGGAACCGCTCCCCAGCCCGATCGAGAGGATTCGCCTCCAAGGACGGCGACGCCGGCGCGCACGATCCCCCAGGGTCGAGCCGGGAGCCGAGGAAAAGGGGCCGTGGCGCTGGGGCGATGAGCCGCCAACCGACGGGACCGGATGAGTGAAGACGCCGAGGTTCTGCTCTGGGGCCGTGCGATCGGCGCCGTCTCCCTCGAACCGGGAGAGCAAGCCGCCGTCTTCCAGTACGCGCCGGAGTTCGCCGCCAGCGGCATCCAGGTCTCGCCCCTGGCGATGCCGCTGCGGCCCGAGCCCTACTCGTTCCCGGAGCTCCCCTACCGCTCCTTCCACGGGCTGCCCGGCATGTTGGCCGACTCGCTGCCCGACCGCTACGGCAACGCCCTGATCAATGCCTGGCTGGCGCGCCAGGGGCGCAAACCGGAGAGCGCGAATCCGGTCGAGCGGCTCTGCTACATGGGGCAGCGGGGCTCGGGGGCGCTCGAGTTCTCGCCGGTCAAGGGACCCGAACCGAGCGTCGACGAGGACATCCAGGTCGGCGAGCTGGTCGAGCTGGCCTCGCGGATCCTCGCCGAGCGCGACGGCTTCGAGACGTCGCTCGCGCCGGGCAAGGAGGAGGCCGGTCTGCTCGAGATCCTCAGCGTCGGGATGTCCGCCGGCGGGGCACGGGCGAAGGCGACGATCGCCTGGAACCCGGAGACGAACGAGGTACGGTCCGGGCAGGTCGCGGCCAACCCCGGCTTCGAGCACTGGCTGCTGAAGTTCGACGGCGTCAAGGCAAACCGCGACAGGGAGCGCTTCAACGATCCGGAAGGCTACGGCGCGATCGAGTTCGCCTACTCCCGCATGGCCGCCGCGGCGGGCGTCGAGATGGCCCCCTGCCGGCTGTTCGAGGAGAACGGGCGCCGCCACTTCATGACGCGCCGCTTCGACCGTCCCACCGGCAGCACCAAGCTGCACATGCAGTCGCTCGGCGCGCTGCGGCATTTCGACTTCAACGAAGCCGGCGCCTACTCCTACGAGCAGGCGCTGATGACGATCCGCGAGCTGGGCCTGCCGATGGCCGTCGTCGAACAGCAATTCCGGCGCACGACGTTCAACGTCATCGCCCGCAACCAGGACGACCACGTGAAGAACATCGCCTTCCTGATGGACCGGGCCGGCGAGTGGTCGCTCTCACCCGCCTTCGACGTCACCTACAACTACCGGCGCGACGGCAAGTGGACCGCCCGTCACCAGATGTCACTCAACGGGAAGCGAGACGGCTTCGCGATCGACGACTTTCTCCAGTGCGCAGAGGTGGTCTCGATGCAGCGAAACAGGGCGCTGAGGATCGTCGACGAGGTCGCGGCGGCCGTCGCGGATTGGCTCGACTACGCCGATGAGGCGGAGGTGCCCGATCGGATGGCCGCCGCGATCGGCGACGCCCTGCGGCTCGAGCTGCGGCCTCGCTGATGGGCGGCTATGCCAGCTGCCGCTGCGCAATCCTGGCGCGACCGACGTGGGCGCAGACCTCGCTGGGCGTATCGGCGGTAACCAGGAGATCGCGGTCGACGGGGGAGATCAGGCTGTCGCGCTCGACGTGGTCGAGCCAGCCGAGCAGCGGGGCCCAGTGGGCCGAGTCGACGAGGATCGTCGGGAAGTGGTGGATGCGATGGGTCTCGATCAGGGTCAGGCTCTCGAAGAGCTCGTCGAGAGTGCCGAAGCCGCCGGGCATGATCACGAAGGCGCGGGCATAGCGGACGAACATCAGCTTGCGGGCGAAGAAGTAGTGGAAGCGGAGGGAGCGGTTGACGTACGGGTTGGTGCGCTGCTCGGTCGGCAGCTCGATGTTGAGGCCGATCGAGGTTCCGCCGGCCTCGGCCGCGCCGCGGTTGGCGGCCTCCATCAAGCCGGGACCGCCCCCCGTGATCACGCTGAAACCGTGTCCGACCAGGCAGGCCGCCGTCTCGCGGCAGAGCTCGTACCAGGGGTGGCCGTCCTCGATCCGCGCGGAGCCGAAGACGGACACGCCGTCGTCGACGTCGCGCAGCGCGTGGAAGGCAGCGTCGATCTCGTCGTGAATGCGACCGAGGCGAAGCTCGTCCTCCTCTTCGACGTCGCAGGGAACGCGAAGCAGATGCTCGTCGCGCCTCGCGCCATTGCTCCCGTCGCCAGAGGCCAAAGTGCCCCCGGCGGGATTCGAACCCGCGCCGCGCGGCTTAAAAGGCCGCCGCTCTAACCAACTGAGCTACGGGGGCGTGGCGGTTCATGGTAGACGGGCGGGGACGAGGCCGGACTGCCGGTCAGGAAAGCTCGGGCATGCCCCGCTCGGGGGTGGAGGCCTCGGCGTGGGCGCGGCGGGGGATGCGGCCGGCGGCGTGGGCGGCGTGGCCGGCCTCGACCGCGAGGCGCAGGGCGGTGGCCATCGCGGTGGGGTCGGCGGCGCCGAAGATCGAGCTGGCGGCCATCACCGCATCGCAGCCAAGCTCCATCGCCAGGGCGGCGTCGGAGGCGGTGCCGATGCCGGCGTCGAGGACGACCGGGACCGCGGCGCGCTCGGCGATGATCGCGATGTTGGCGGGGTTGCGGATGCCGGCGCCGGAGCCGATCGGCGAGCCGAGCGGCATCACCGCGGCGCAGCCGGCCTCCTCCAGGCGGCGGGCGAGGATCGGGTCGTCGTTGGTGTAGGGGAGGACGGTGAAGCCCTCGCCGACCAGGGCCTCGGCGGCGCCGAGCAGCTCGACCGCGTCGGGGAAGAGGGTGCGGTCGTCGCCGATCACCTCGAGCTTGATCCAGTCGGTCTCGAACGCCTCGCGGGCGAGGCGGGCCGTGCGGATTGCGTCGCGGGCGGTGTAGCAGCCGGCCGTGTTGGGCAGGGCGAAGAGGCCGAGACGGTCGAGCAGGTCGAGCACCGAGCCCTTGGCGTGGGGGTCGATGCGGCGCAGGGCGACGGTGACGATCTCCGCGCCGGAGGCCTCGAGAGCGCGCTCGATCTGCTCCAGCGAGCGGAAGCCGCCGGTGCCGGCGATCAGGCGCGAGGTCCAGGCGCGGCCGCCCAGCTCCCAGCCATCGGCGCCGCCCTGGATCGCGGCCAGCACCTCGACCTTGGCGCCCTCGGGCAGGGGGGTCGAGCCCCACGCGGCGCGCGGGATGACCTCGCCGTCGAGGGCGATCGCGACGCCGCGGGCCGCGCCGTCCGCTCCCGCGGCGCAGGCCGCGTCGGCGACGGTCGCGGCCTCGGACAGCTCGCGCGGCTCGCCGTTCAGCTCGATCCTCATCGCGCCGCTCCCACCCCGGCGAGGCGGGCCGGAGCGGCCGCCGTCAGGGACTCGGGCGGCTCGCCGCCGGTGAGGATCTCGGCCACGGCCTCGCCCGTCAGCGGCGCCAGCAGGATGCCGTTGCGGTAATGGCCGCAGGCGAGGACGAGCCCGTTGAGGGCGCCGGCGCCGATCAGCGGCAGGTTGTCCGGGGTGCCGGGGCGCAGCCCCGCCATCGCCTCCACCAGCTCCATCTCGGCGACGTCGGGCAGCAGCCGGTAGGCCTCGCGCAGCAGCTCGTGGACGCCACCCGCCGTGACGGTCGCGTCGAACCCCTGCTCCTCGGTCGTCGCGCCGGCGATCAGGCGACCGTCGGGGCGCGGCACGAGGTAGACGCGCTCGGAGGCGAGGATGCGCTCGCAGGGCGCCTCGCCGTCGAGGGCGCGCAGCTCGAGGATCTGACCCTTGACGGGACGCACCGGTGGGCGGGCCTCCGGTGGCAGCCACTCGGCGACGCCGGACCAGGCGCCGGAAGCGAGGACGACGGTGTCGGCGCGCAGCTCCTCGTCGGTCGCCGTGCGAACCCCCTCGATCGACCCGTCGTCGATCAGCGCCTCTGCGATCTCGACGCCGGAGCGCACCTCGACCCCCTGGTCGGCGAGCGCCCTGAGCAGGGCCGCGGCCACGGCGCGCGGGTCGATCGCCGCCTCATCAGGAGCGTGCACGCCGCCGTTGAAGGAGGGCGTCAGCCCCGGCTCCAGGTCGCGGCAGCGGCGCGGCGGCAACCACTCGGCGCCGAGGCCTAGTGTGCGCTGCAGGTCGTGGACGCGGCGCAGCTCGGCCGCCTCGTCGCGGTCAAGCGCGATGTGCAGCGCGCCGTGGCGCGCGTAGCCGGTAACGAGGCCGCCGGCTGCCTCGAGCTCGGCGACGAACCCTGGGTAGCGCTCGGCGGCTGCCAGGGTGATCTTCAGCAACTCGGGCTCGCCGAAGGCCAACTCGCCGACCGGGGCCAGCATCCCGGCGGCAACCCGCGTCGCCCCGGCGGGTGGCTCGTCCCGCTCCAGAACGATCACGCGCGCTCCGCGCTGCGCCGTCCTCCAAGCGCAGCAGAGCCCGACGATTCCGCCCCCGACAACAACCACGTCATGACTGCTTCTCTCGGTCAAAGCTTGCCTCCGCCGGCATTACCCGGATCAGGTCCAGACGGTCGGCGGCCTCGTTGCCGCCCTCTCAGCCCTCGCGGGCTCCCGTACCCCACCGATGCTACCCCTCCGCCCCGGTTGCCCGGGGACGTGCCGCACTTTAAGTACCACCGGTGACCCCTAAAGTGCGGCACGTCCCCGGATGGCGGAGGGCGCTGGGCGATAATCGGTGGGTGAGCTGGTCACCACCCGAGAGCGAGGGGCCGCTGCGGCGCGAGCGGCTGCGCACGGCGCGGCTCTACCTCTGCTGCGAGGCACGGCCGCGGGGCGAGGATCCGGAAGCGCTGCTGGCGGCGGCGCTGCGCGGTGGGGTCGACATCGTCCAGCTGCGCGAGAAGAGCCTGCCGCGGCGGGAGATCGAGCGCGCGGCGAAGACCTTTCGCCGTGTCTGCGACAACCACAGCGCCCTCTTCATCGTCAACGACGACCCAGACCTGGCGCGCGCCTGCGACGCCGACGGGGTGCACGTCGGCCAGGACGACATGGCGCCGGCGGCGGTGCGCGAGCTGCTCGGACCGGAGGCGATCGTCGGACTCTCGACCCACTCGGAGGAGCAGCTGGCGGCCTCGGCCGGGGCGCCCGTCGATTACGTCAGCGCCGGGCCGATCTGGGAGACGCCGACCAAGGAAGGTCGGCCGGCGGTCGGCCTCGGCCTGATCCGCCACGCGGCCGCCTCCGCCCCGCACCCCTTCTTCGCGATCGGCGGCATCGACCCGTCCAACGCGGCCGAGGTGATCGAGGCCGGCGCGCGACGGCTCTGCGTCGTACGGGCGATCCGCGACGCCGCCGACCCGACCGCGGCCGCCGAAGAGCTGCGCGCCGCATTCGCCCCGCTTGGGGAGGCGGCGCCCGGTGCCTGACCAGCCGCGCAAGCGCAAGCAGCGCGACGCCTCGCCGACGCCGCGCGAGCGGATGGAGCGCGGCTACGCCAAGGCTGAGGTGCGCAACCGCGAAGCGCGCGCGGCGCTCGAGCCGCTGGCCGAGGGCGAGCGGCCACTGGTGGTGACGGTCGGCGCGGTCGTCTCCAGCCTGATCGCGGCCTCGATCCTCGTCGCCTACCTGGCCGGCGGCGAGGTCAACGGCGCCAAACCGCCGCTCGCTCAGGTGGTGGTGCCGGCCCTGCTGATGGGCCTGATGGCCTGGGGCATGTGGCGCGCCCGTTACTGGGCCGTGCTCGGCTTCCAGCTGATCCTCGTCCTGCTGATCTTCAGCGCCTTCTTCGGCCTGGTCGTCGGCGCCTCGTCGTTGCCCCAGTTCCTCGGCACCGGGCTGCTGCTCGCCGTCGCCGGCGGCTTCTTCTACTTCATGGTCAAGGCGATGGCCCGCATCCAGATGCCCACGCGCGAGTAGAGACTGCCCGTTCTATAGGCTGGCAAGCCGTGGCAGATTCCTTCGACGTGATCGTCATCGGCGGGGGCCCGGGCGGCTATGTGGCCGCGATCCGCGCCGCCCAGCTGGGCAAGAAAACCGCTGTGGTCGAGCGCGACAAGGCCGGCGGACGCTGCCTCAACTACGCCTGCATCCCGGCCAAGACCGTGTTGCGCACGGCGGAGATCTACGAGCAGGCGCGCGAGGGGGCCGAGCTCGGCGTCGTCGCCAAGGACGTCTCGATCGACTGGGAGGCGCTGGGCAAGCGCCGCGCCTCAGTCTCCGAGTCGCTTTCCAGCGGCGTGAGGATGCTCTGGGACAAGAACAAGATCGCGCTGATCGAGGGCACCGGCTCACTCACCCCCGAGGCCAACGTCAAGGTCGGCGACGCGGTCTACGAGGCGGGCACGGTGATCGTGGCGACGGGCTCCGTCGCGCTGCCGATCCCCGGGGTCGAGTTCGGCGGGCGCGTCGTCGACACCTGGGGCGCCTGGTCGCTGCCCGAGCAGCCGCGGAAGATCGCCGTCGCCGGCGCCGGCGCGTCGGGCTGTGAGATCGCCTCCGCCTACGGGCGCTTCGGCACCGAGGTGGTGCTGATCGAGATGCTCGACCAGATCCTCCCGGCCGAGGACAAGGACATGGCCCGGGTGGTCGAGCGCGCCTTCAAGAAGCAGAACATCACGATCTCGACCGGCACTCCGGTGAAGGACGTCGAGGCCGGCGACAGCTCGGTCAAGCTCAGCTACGGTGGCGAGACGATCGAAGTCGACTACCTCTGCATCGCCGGCGGCCGCGCGCCCGACATCGAGGGACTCGGGCTCGACGGCGCCGGGGTCGAGCTGACCGAGAGGGGCAAGGTCAAGGTCGACCCCTACCAGCGCACCTCAAACCCGAAGGTCTACGCGATCGGCGACCTCGTCAACGCCAAGGCGCTCGCCCACAAGGCCTCCGAGGAGGGCATCGTCGCCGCCGAGCACGCGGCCGGCGAGGCCGCCCACCCGGTGGACCAGAACCTCGTCGCCGGAGCAACCTTCTGCCACCCGCAGGTCGCCAGCGTCGGCCTCACCGAGGCGGCGGCGAAGGAGGCCGGACACGACGTCAAGGTCGGCAAGCAGAAGCTCGGCGGGGTCGGCGGGGCCACCGTCTACGACGACAAAGACGGCCTGGTCAAGCTCGTCGTCGACACCAAGTACGGCGAGCTGCTCGGCGCCCACATCGTCGGCAACCGCGCCTGCGACATGATCGCCGAGCTGGTCGCGACGATGGCGCTCGAGGGCGGCTACCAGGAGCTGACCCAGATCGTCCACCCCCACCCGACGATCTCCGAGGCGATCCCGGAAGCCGCGCGCGCGGTCGACCGCTGGGCGATCCACGCCTGAGACGTACGTCACGCAGCGCTAAGAATCGGTCGGCATAGAGTCATTGCGTGGCTGAGACTCGTCCCCCCGTCAGCTTCTACTTCGACCTCGGCTCGCCCTACGCGTACCTGACCGCGGAGCGGGTCAGTGGGTTGTTCACCGAAGCCGGATTGGAGCAGCCGGAGTGGCAGCCGATCCTGCTCGGCGGGCTCTTCCGGCGCTTCGGGCGAGACTCGTGGGCGAACGGGCCGGGACGGAACGAGGGGATCGCCGAGGTCGAGCGGCGGGCCTCCGGGTACGGGCTGGCGCCACTCATCTGGCCCGAGCCCTGGCCCGGCAACACGCTCTTCGCGATGCGCGCGGCGACCTTCGCCAAGCAGACCGGGCGCACGGTCTCCTTCGCCCTCGCCGGCTTCCGTCAGGCCTTCGCCGCCGGGCGCGACCTGAGCGAGCCCGACAACGTGCTGATCGCCGCCGCCGCCTGCGAGCTCCATCCCAAAGCCGTGCTCAAGGCGGCGCAGACCGAAGCGGTGAAGGGCGCCCTGCTCGAGGCCACCGAACGGGCGGGCGACCTCGGCGTGACCGGCGTCCCCTCGCTGCTCGTCGGCGAGCAGGTCTTCTGGGGGGACGACAGACTCGAGGAGGCGGTCGCCGCGGCTAGCTAAGGTGGCTGCAATGGCAGATTTGCCCGACGCCGCCACCTGTTATGAGCTCCTCGCCCGCATGGCGCTGATCCGCCGCTTCGAGGAGGAGGCGGGGCGCCAGTACCAGCGGGCCAGGGCCGGGGGCTTCCTCCACCTTGCTATCGGCGAGGAGGCGACGATCGTCGGCACCACCTCGGTGATGCGCGGGGAGGACTACCTGATCGGCACCTACCGCACCCACGGCCACGCGATCTCCCGCGGCACCGACCCGAAGCGGGTGATGGCCGAGCTCTTCGGCCGGGTCGACGGCACCAGCGGCGGGCGCGGCGGCTCGATGCACATCTTCGACGCCGAGCGCCGCTTCATGGGCGGCTACGGGATCGTCGGCGGCAACCTGCCGATCGCGGCCGGCCTGGCGCTCTCCGCCGACTACAAGGGCGAAGACGCGGTAACGGTCTGCATGTTCGGCGACGGCGCCTCCAACGCCGGCAACTTCGGCGAGACGATGAACCTGGCGGCGCTCTGGAGCCTGCCGGTGCTCTTCCTGGTCGAGAACAATCTCTACGGGATGGGCACCGCGGTCGAGCGTCACTCGGCGCAAACCGACCTCTCGAAGAAGGCCGAGGGCTACGGCGTGCCGGGACGGCGGATCGATGGGATGGACGTGCTGGCGGTGCGCGAGGCGGTGGCCGAGGGAGTGCGGCTGGCGCGCGAGGAGCGGCGCCCAACCCTGATCGAGGCCTTCACCTACCGCTACCGCGGCCACTCCGCCGCCGACCCCGAGGTCTACCGCGAGCGCGAGGAGGTCGACGAGTGGCGCGAGAGGGACCCGATCGAGAGCTTCGCGCGGCGCTGCGTCGAGGCCGGCGTGCTGGGCGAGCGCGAGGTGGCCGCGGTGCGCGCGAAGGCCGAGGAGACGGTGCTGGCCGCGGTCGAGTTCGCCGAGGCCTCGGCCGAGCCGCCGCTCGACACGCTTTACGAGAACCTCTACGTGCTCGACAGCGAAGCCTGGTACGCGGTCGACGAGCGCAGCCCCGAGCCGCACCGCGGCGAGCACGAGGGCGAAATGCCGGCGGCCGCGCGCGAGCTGGCCGAGGCGGGCGCCGCCTACGCGGAGCGGGAGGACGGCGGCCCGCGTCCCAACCCCGCGACCCACGGCGACGCCCAGGAGGGAATCGAGCCGGAGGTCGCCGAAGAGGTCGAGGAGCGGCGCGGCTGATGGCTGAACTGCGGATGCGACAGGCGCTGCGCGACGCGATGGCGGAGGAGATGCGCCGCGACGAGGCGGTGCTGGTGATCGGCGAGGACGTGGCGGTCTTCCAGGGGGCGTTCAAGGTGACCGAAGGGCTGCTCGAGGAGTTCGGCGAGCGGCGCGTGCGCGACACGCCGATCTCCGAGAACACGATCGTCGGCATGGGGGTCGGCGCGGCGATGGGCGGCCTGCGCCCGGTGGTCGAGCTGATGACCGTCAACTTCGCCCTGCTGGCGCTCGATCAGATCGTCAACCACGCCGCCGCGATCCCATACATGTTCAACGGCCAGGCGCGGGTGCCGATGGTCGTGCGGATGCCGGGTGGCGGCGGCCACCAGCTCGGGCCGACCCACTCACACAGCTTCGAGGCGCTCTTCCTCCAGGTGCCCGGCCTGCTGGTCGCCTGCCCCTCGACGCCGGCCGATGGCAAGGCGCTGCTCAAGGCGGCGATCCGCGACGACAACCCGGTTATCTTCATCGAGCACGAGAGCCTCTACGGGAGGCGCGGCGAGGTCCCCGACGACGGCGATGGGGAGACGCTGCGCTTCGGCGAGGCCGCCGTGCGGCGCGAGGGCAGCGACGTGACGATCGTCGGCATCCTCAAGATGGCGCACGTCGCCGCGGACGCGGCGCAGGTGCTCGCCGCCGAGCACGGGGTCGAGGCCGAGGTGATCGACCCCCGCACGCTGCGCCCGCTCGACCTCGACACGATCCTCGCCTCGGTGCGCAAGACCAACCGCGCGGTGATCGTCGAGGAGGGCTGGCCGCACGGCGGGGTCGGGGCGAACCTGGCGACGCTGATAACCGAGCAGGCCTTCGATCACCTCGACGCCCCGGTGCAGCGGGTCACCGGCGCGGACGTGCACATGCCTTACTCGAAGCGGTTGGAGCAGGCGGCGATGCCTCACACTGAGCATGTGGTGAGCGCGGCCCTGGCCACACTGGAGGGGACGCTGTGATGGCGCGGTCGCGCGGCGGGTCCTGTCACGGATTTGGTTCCACCACCCTTCCGGTAGCTAAAGCTTCCTCAGGGTGGTCCCCCAAATCCGCGCCACCCCCCGCGAGGAACCTCCGCATAGCGACGCCCCAGGGTCGACAGCGAGGAGCTGACGCTCATGGCTGAGGTGGTCATGCCGCGGTTGTCCGACTCGATGGAGGAGGGGACGATTCTCCAATGGCTCAAGCAGGTTGGCGACGAGGTGGCGGTGGGGGATGAGCTTGTCGAGATCGAGACGGACAAGGCGAACATGGCCTATGAATCAGATGTGGCGGGGACCTTGGAAGAGCTTGTGGCGCAGGAGGGGGAGACGCTGCCGATCGGAGCTGTGATCGCTCGGATTGGGAGTGAGAACGGTGCAGTCGACCAAGCTCCCACAGCTGAGGAGCCGGTGCCAGAACCGAAAGCGATCAATGCACCGGCACGGATGGCTCAACCGGCGACCAATGAGCCCTCCCGAGCTACGGCCGAAGACGGTCGAACGAAGGCGTCTCCGGTTGCGCGTCGCATCGCTCGGGAGCAGGGACTCGATCTGTCTGGGATCTCCGGTTCGGGGCCCGGTGGTCGCATCGTCAAGGCGGACGTCGAACAAGCGGCGTCTGGCGCGGGTGGCGCTGTAGGGGGGACCGCCCCTGAGGAAGCTTCAGCTACCGGAAGGGGCGGTGGGTCCCCTGCAGCGACAGGACCCGCGGGCCCACCGCATGGTCCCGGGACTCCGTCTCCCGAAACCGCCAAGGGGACCGTCAGCTACGAGGACCCGACCAAGCTTCAGTCGACCGTGTCCCGGCGGATGGCCGAGTCGAAGGCGACGGCGCCGCACTTTTACCTGGAGGCCGAGGTGGACATGAGTCGCCTCGTCGCCGCTCGCGGGCAGATCAAGGCCGGGGCGAAGGAGGGTGATGTCGTGCCCTCGTTCAACGACATGGTGGTCAAGGCCTGTGCGCTGGCGCTGCGGGAGCATCCGCGGGCGAACGGGGCGTACCGCGACGGGCGATTCGAGCTTTACTCGCGGGTGAACGTCGGGGTGGCGGTCGCGGCGCGCGACGCGCTGGTCGTTCCCACCGTCTTCGACGCCGATCAGAAGAACCTGCGGCAGATCGCCACCGATTCGCGGGCGCTGGCGCAGCGGGTGCGCGACGGGCAGATCACCCCGCCCGAGCTCTCCGGGGCCACCTTCACCGTCTCCAACCTGGGGATGTTCGGCATCGACAGCTTCGCCGCGGTGATCAACCCACCGCAAGCGGCGATCCTCGCCGTCGGCGCGATCGCCGAGCGCCCCGTCGTCCGCGACGGCCAGCAGGCCACCGCCCACCTGATGCGCGTCAACCTCGCCTGCGACCACCGCATCCTCTACGGCGCCCAAGCCGCCGAGTTCCTAACCCGGATCCGGACCTTGCTCGAAGAGCCCCTCGCGCTGGCACTGTAACCAGCGCATCCAGCCCCATCGGGTGCAACGTTTTCCGGACGATATAGGCGAACAAAACGTTGCACCCAGGTGCGGGTCCGTGGATGTCGCCGGGGCGTAACGCGTTGCGGATGAGATACCACCGAAAGACGTTGCACCCACGGCGGCGGGGGCAGGTCAGCAGGTCTTGGGAGCGCCGGTGACCGCATCCCAGGCGCGGCCCAGGGAGAAGTCGGCGGAGACGCGGAGGATGCCGGGGTGGTAGGCGCGGGCGACGGTCCACTCGCCGTGGCGGACCAGGCAGCCGGCGCCGCGGGAGATCGACCAGTAGGGGGTGAAGTTGACGCGGACGAGGAATTCGCCGGGATGGGAGACGTCGAGGCGGAAGCCCTGCCGGCCGACCCAGAGGGTGCGCGCCGCCGCCGCGCCGATCGGCTCGACCAGCGGTTCGGGATTCCGCACCCCGTAAAGCCGCCAGTGGGGCGAGGTCCAGAGCAGCTTCAGGTAGGGCGGGTTGGAGAGGATCAGCCGGCGCTCGGCGACCGAGGAGTAGTCGAGTTCGGCGTCGGGCAGGGCGATGAAGGAGATCGCGTTGCGGCGCAGCCAGTCACGGTAGGCCGCGGCGGTGAGCGTCCCGTCGTCTTCATAGAAGATGTCGTCGCGCGTCGTGTCCAGCTGGCGCAGCCAGCCGCGGGCCAGCTCGAACTGGTTCGCCAGGTAGGCGGACTCCCAGTGGTTGGCGGTAGGCGGCACCTCGACCCGCACGCCGGGACCGCCGTGGGCGCGCAGCCAGTGGGCCACCGGCTGGAAGTAGCTGGGAGAGGTCGACGGGTCGCCGACGCTGCGCGCTATCTGGCTGACGCTCGCCGTCACCTGCCAGTAGAGGCCGCCGGCCAGGGTGATCGCCAGCATCGCCGCGGCGAACCCGCCGAGGCGCGGCCGGCGGGCGAGCAGCACGGCGGCGAGCACCGGGCCGCCGAACAGCGCCCCGAGCCGCACCGCGTTGCCGCCGAGCGGGTTGGGCGCCAGCCAGAGGGCGGTCGAGGCGAGCAAGTAGCCGACCAGCACGAGGCGCAGCTGGCGCTCCTCGCCGCCGAGGCCGCGGGTGACGAAGAGGGCGCCGCCGCACCAGAGCGGAATCGCGATGTAGGAGGAGAAGGCGAAGGGGAACTGGCCCGGCTCGGGGAAGGCGAGGTTGGGCAGGACGACCAGGGCAAGGGCGAGGCCCGCGGCGCCCACCGCCACGCGGTTGAAGGGCCGGCCTCGCTCCAGCGCGCCGAGCAGCACGACGCCGGCGAGGAAGGCGGCGGCGACCGGGCTGGAGAGGGCGCAGGCGGCGGCGGCGGCGAGCGCCAGCTTCCCCCGCCCGAGCTGCAGGGCGCGCAGCGAGGCGAGGCCGGTGGCGACGCCGAGGGCGAAGGTGAGCTGGCCGTCGGCGAGCAGCGTCACCACCCCGGCGGCGAACCAGAGGGTAGCCCAGCGCGCCGGCTCGCCCCAGCGGTCGCGCACCAGGCGGTCGAAGAAGTAGGAGCAAGCGACGACCGCGAGCAGGCCGACCACCTGCACGCCGAGCAGCGAGGCGAGTGGCGGGAAGAGGACGCTGTAGGTGAGCGTGTAGTGGCCGCCGTACCAGCTGCCGTTCCAGATCGCCAGGCCGGCGTGCTGGAAGAGCTCGGCGCGGAAGACCTGTGCCGCCAGGTCGCCGACCCGCGGGTTCCAGGCCAGCATCGCGAGCGCGAGCGCCGCGGAGAGGGCGACGGCCGGAAGCCAATCCGGGCGGAGGGGCTTTGACTGGACCATGGGGGCAGGAAAAGGATAGGGACGCGGCGTGCAACGATTTCAACGATGAGTGAAGAAGTCCTCGTGATCCGCTGCGGCCTGGTCGCCTACGACGAGGCCGCCGCCGCGCAGCGCTGGCTCTGCGACGCCCGCCAGGATGGGGAGATCCCCGACGTGCTGCTGCTGCTCGAGCACCCGCCGGTCTTCACCCGCGGCCGCCGCTCCAGCGACGCGGAGCTGCCGATGGCGACCGAGTGGTACGCGATGCAGGGAATCGAGGTGCGCGACACCGACCGCGGCGGGCGGGTCACCTACCACGGACCGGGGCAGCTGGTCGCCTACCCGATCGTCGACCTGCGGCGCTACGGCGACGACGTGCACGAGTACGTGCGGCGCCTGGAGCGGGTGGCGATCTCCGCGCTCGGCGAGCACGGGGTCGAGGCTGGGCCGATCGAGGGCCTGACCGGGGTCTGGACGGCGGGCGAGCGGCCGGGCAGCGGCAACGGCGCGCGCGAGGCGCGCAAGATCGGCTCGATCGGCGTGCACGTCAGCCGCGGCGTCACCACGCACGGCCTGGCGGTCAACGTCAGCAACGACCTGCGGCCCTTCGAGTGGGTGGTGCCCTGCGGGATCGAGGGCTGCCAGGTGACCTCGCTGAGCCGCGAGCTCGGCGCCGAGCTGAGCGTCGGCGGCTTCGCCACCGCGGTCGCCGACCACTTCAGCGACGTCTTCGAGCGGGCGCCCGTGGCGACGCCGCCCGAGGCCCTGGGACTCGACAGCGCTAGGCTCGGCGTCCCGTGAGCGCCCCGATCGAGACGACGACCGCGGAGCCGGGCGCGCCCGCCGAGCGGGTTCACGTCACCCGCTCGCGCGCCAAGCCGGGCGGCACCGCCGCGGCCGAGGGCGCCGTTCCCTTCCGGCGCGCCCGCAAGCCGCCCTGGCTGAAGGTGCCGGCGCCGGGCGGACCGACCTACCGGCGGCTGAAGTCGATGATCGGCAGCGAGAACCTGCACACGGTCTGCGAGGAGGCCAACTGCCCCAACGTCGGCGAGTGCTGGGAGCGCGGCACGGCGACCTTCATGATCCTCGGCGACGTCTGCACCCGCCGCTGCGGCTTCTGCAACGTGCAGACCGGCGTGCCGACCTGGAACGACCCGCTGGAGCCGCTGCGCGTCGCCAACCAGGTGAAGCGGATGGGGCTGCGGCACGCGGTCGTCACCTCGGTCGACCGCGACGACCTGCCCGACTACGGAGCGAGCGCCTTCGTCGGCGTGATCCGCTCGATCCGCATGCAGGCCCCGGGCTGCAAGGTCGAGATCCTCACCCCCGACTTCCGCGGCCAGGAGATGCCGCTGGCCAAGGTGATCCACGAGCGCCCCGACGTCTTCAACCACAACGTCGAGACGGTGCCGCGGCTCTACCCGGTGGCGCGGCGCGGCTCCAAGTTCCTGCGCTCGGCGCGGGTGCTGAAGATGGCCAAGGAGATGGGCGGCGAGCGGGTCGTCACCAAGTCGGGGCTGATGGTCGGCCTCGGCGAGTCCTTCGAGGAGATGGTCGAGACGTTCGGCATCCTGCGCGAGCACCGCGTCCAGGTGCTCACCGTCGGCCAGTACCTGCGCCCCACCGAGAACCACCTGCCGGTGGTCCGCTACTGGCACCCGGAGGAGTTCGAGGCGCTGGAGAGGGCGGCCTACGAGCTGGGCTTCGAGTCGGTGGCGGCGGGCCCGCTGGTGCGCAGCAGCTACCACGCCGACCAGAACCTGCCCGAGCGGGCGCTGGCCGGCTAGCTCGAATTTCGAATGGTTGCGTCTCGCCCTTTGCCCAACTCCACGGCCGGTACGTAGTAGCAGCGATCCGCAGTACACCAGGGACTGCGTGAGTTATACTGAGATCGTATGACTCAGCGAATAGGCGCCAAGGGCCAAGTGGTGATCCCCAAGGAGCTCCGCGAACGCGCAGGGCTTGGGCCAGGCTCGGACGTTTCCTTTGAGCCCATTGACGATGGGGTCGTCGTGCGGCGGGCCACCCCTAGTTCTACGCTGCGCGGAAGATTCGCTGGTAGCGGCATGGCGGCGCGGCTACTTGAAGATCGCAGAAAAGAGCCCCGGTAGCCCTTGCCTTTTTGCCTGGATTCCTGGCCTGTTCTGTCCTGGCTCGACGGAGACAAGCCAGCGGCAGATTTGGTCGATGAGATTCTGGGTCGGGAACGCCCGGCGATGAGTTGGATCAATCTGGTTGAGGTCCACTATCGAACCAGCCGGGACCACGGCAAGGAAGAGGCGGACCGCGTGCTTGAGGAACTCCGCCCTCGGATCACCGAGCATCTCCCCGGTGTCTCGGCGATGAGAGCGGCGGCGAATCTAGAGGCCTCCTACCCGATGGCGCTGGCTGACTGTTTCGCGGTCGCGCTTGCTGCCTCTGAGGGCGCGGTGCTATTGACCGGTGACCCGGAGATCATCGATCGGGTGGAAAGCCTGCCCTGCGAGGTCCAAGACCTTCGACCGTAGCCGAGTGCGAATGGAGCCAGCCGGGATCGAACCGGCGACCTCCGCCTTGCAAAGGCGGCGCTCTGCCAGCTGAGCTATGGCCCCGCGGTTGAGAGTGTAGGCGGTGACAGATGAGTGACCGTCAACGGTCGCTCAGTCGTCGAAGTCGAAGTCCTTGGGGGGCTTCTGCTCGAACCAGAGCTGGTCGTCCTCGGGCGACTCCTCGAGGAACTCGGGGGTCTCCTCGAGCACGTCCTCGTCGGCGTGCGCGGCCTCAGCCTCTTCGGTCGACTCGGGCTCCTCGGCGGGCTCGGGCGCCTCGTATTCGTCGGACTCCGGCTCGTCGTCCGCGAGATCCACTTCGATCTCGGCCTCTTCCTCGTCCTCAGGCTCCGGCGCCTCCACTTCGACCTCGCGCGGCGGCGCCTCCAGCGCCTGATCCAGTTCGTCGGAGAGCCGCTGCTCGTTCCAGAAGGCGTCGTCCTCGTCGTCGTACTCCTCGTCGTCGTCGGGCGCCGGACCCTCGATCGTAACCTCGGCCTCTTCGCCCTCCTCGAGCCCGGCGAGCGGGTCGGTCGGCGCCAGCCGCGGCTCGGCGATCTCCTCTTCGAGGATCTCCTCGTCGGTCGGGTTCGGCGAGCCGAGCTCCTCCTCGACGTCGAACATCTCGGTCGGCTGTTCGGCGATCGCCTGGCGTTCCTCGGTGGACGGGCCGGACGGCTCGATCTCCTCCTCGGCCGCCGGGGGCTCAGCAACGATCTCGTGCTCCATCGCCGGCTGCTCCTCCTCGGCGGGCGCCTCGTCGACCGCAGCGGGCGCCTCGGCCGCGGGCTCGGGCGGGGGAGGCGGCTCCTGCAGGTCGGCGATCGTCGGCTCCCGCCGGGCCGCCGGCTCGTCGCCGGCCTCGGGCTGCGTCATGAATTCGGTCGGCGCCTCGGCGAACGGGTCCGCGACCTCGTCCCCGGGCCGCTCCGCCTGGCCGAACGCCTCGTCCTCGAGCTGCTTCAGCTCGTTATCGCCGGCGCCATGCGCCCGCTTCAATTCCAGATGCTCGCGTATCGCCTCGTCGAGAATGCCCATGAGTCGCGTCCCTCGCCGGGAACCTAAAGCCTATGCGGTTAGCGTCGGCGTTGCGAGAGCCCTGGGACGATCCTCCCAGCTCGTTCGCTACCCAGTAGGCCGCTCGTGCGTGGAGCCGACGATCCCTGACCGCAGGTAGGCGGTCTCGCGGAAGACGGTCCCCGCCGGAACGCCGTATTCGCCTGTGGAGGGCGGGCCAAAGATCATTTCGGCCTGGGCGAGGAGCTTGGACGTGTGCGGGTCGAAGATCAGCTCGCGGCCGAATCCGCGTTCGCGGACCCAGGGCAGCGCGTCGCCGCGGCGCCCGGCGACGTCGGTGACGCCGTGCTCGACCCCGATGCCCGGTATTTCAGCGAGCGCCTTGAAGGCAGCCGCGCGTAGGGCCGAGCTCGTGATCGGTTCGGTGAGGATTTCGAAGAGCCGTTCGGCCGTCGTGGCGCCCCTCTGCGTGTCGGCCGGCGAGGGGTCGACCGGCGAGCTCGCCGAGGGACGGCGTTCGATCGCCAGGCGCAGCGCTTCGGGTTCGGTCGGCGCCTTGGCCAGCTTCGGGACGTTGACGAACGCATGACGACCGCGCCAGTCGCGGGAGGCGTATTCCTTGACGAGGCTGCCGTCTTCGCGGCGCACATGGTGTTCGCTGGGGTCATATTCGAACGGCGCCGGCGAGCCCGCTTCTTCCCAGCGCCCCTGGTCGGCGCTCTTCAGGAAAGCGACCCGGCCGAGGGTTTCGCGGACGCGCGTCCTCCCGTCGGAGGCCGTCCAGACTTCCTTGGTGGTCGGCACGAGGGCGTGGCGGGCGCTCGGGTCGTTGGTCGGCACGAAGTGCCTGGGCTTTGCCTTCGACCCCTTCCAGTGGCCCCTCGGGAGCCAGCCCTCCAGCTGAACCGCCTTCGTCTTCGTGTAGAGGAACTGCCCGGGGCCGGGGGCGGCCTGGCCGGCTTCTCCCCGGCCGCCCCGGGGAAGCGTGATCGCGCCGATACTTCCCGCCGGCGCCGTGACCGGCCTGCACGGTTCGACCGGCCCTTCGGCAATCGCGATGTGGGCTTCGTAGCCACCTTCAGGGTCGCCGCCGTAGGGGCGCGCCGACCCGAAGAGGACCACGCTCTGGTCGGGACGAAACGACGCCGGGTCCAGGCTCAGGTTCGGGGACGACTCGCGGTATTCGGCCGCGGAGATCTCGCCCCGCCTGTATTCGCGCCAGCGCTTGCGGTACTGCCGAGCGCTGATCACACCGATGGTCAGCGCCGGAGCCGGGCCGCCGATCGTCATCCCGCCGATCGACCCGCCCAGGGAGGTCTTCACCGTCGATGGCTTGAAGCGCGCCTGGCGGCAGGTCGTCCCCGCCGGCAGCCAGCTCACCTGCGCCTTGATCCCGACGTCTTCCAGGGCTTTTTCCAGGCCAGCGGCGTCTTCGAGGTTGAAGACCTTGATCGTCACGCCACCGCCCTGCCGCGGTTCGACGGCGAAGGCTTTGGATGGGTTGTCGCCCCCGGAGCTGAAGACGAAGACGAGCGCGGCCACGGCGAGCGCCGCGACGGCGCCGAGCGCGAGGCGCGCCGGCCGGCGCCACGGCGGCCCGGAGGGACCGGGCGCAGACGCCCTGGAGCCGGCCTCGGCCGCGTCACGCTCGGCGACGACGGCCTTCAGTCGGTCGAGAAGCCGCTCCTCGAAATCGTTGTCTCGTGTCGGTTGCTCGCTCATCGACGTCCCTCCTTTCGCTGGGGCGGTTGCTTGGCGGCCTCCAACTCGGCGCGCAGCTTGCGCCGCGCCCGGTGCAGGCGCACGCGGGCGGTCACCGGACGCAGCCCGGCCGCGGACGCGGCCTCGGCGACCGTGAGCTCGTCGAGCGCGACGAGCTCCAGCACCGCGCGCTCGGTCTCGGGAAGCCGATCCATCGCCGCGTAGAGATCGCGCGAACGGGCGGCGGCGTCGAGGCGCGCGTCGATCCGCGCCGCGTCGTCGGAGTCGAGCAGGGCGCTGCCCCGCCAGCGATCCTCCCGCGCGCGCTCGGCCTGGCGGCGGCGAGCGTCGTTGGCGATCACCACGCGGGCGATTCCGTAAAGCCAGGCCCTTGGCGTGCCATCGCCCGGTCGGTAGCCGTCCGCCGACTCGATTGCCGCGAGGAAGATCTCGGCCGTCAGGTCGGCCGCCCGCTCCCGCTCGCCGACGCGCCGCGCGACAAACCGCTGCACGTCCTCGACCTGCTCCCGATAGAAGGCCTCGAAGATGTCGGGATCGGCGCCGATCCAGCGAAGCTGCTCAGGGCCGACGCCGCGCTGCTGCGCCGCGACCACGGAAAGGTGGCGGCCAAGCGTGCTCGGCCGCGACAAGGCGCTCTGCGTCTCCATGTCCCTTATTGGTAGCCGACGCGAAAAGCGTTACGCGATCCGCCCCCCCGGTGCAGCAACTCACTGTGACTGACCACTCGCTGCACCTCGATGAGGATCTCATTGTGGCCCTTCGTGCCGTTAAGCTCGCGGCGAATGACGGGCAGCGACGACTCGGGGTCCACACGCCTTGCGAAGATCGGCGCGGCCACGGGCATCGCCGGCCTTCTCATCTCGCTCGGCGCCTTCTATCTCAGTTACCTCGCGCACCACGAAACCACGAAGGTCGATCTGCGAGCCGTTGCCTCGACCAATCCGTTCGGCTCGACTCCGGTCGGCTACGCGATCCGGGTGTCGCTGAGCAACGAGAGTCTGCGGCCCGTCATCGTCAAGTCGATGACGCTCGCCGTCGGTGGCGGGCCCCTCGCGCCGGTGACGAGCTTCCTGCCCAACAACGGCGCCAAGACCGACGCCGTCAGCCTCGGCGACGAGCCGCTCGAAGACGCCCACTCGCTACCGCTCGCCCTCCCCGCCCGCGGCGCGACGACGCTGACGGCCTTCGCCGACTTCTCGCGCGCGGCCGAACAGGCCCAGCTCAAAGAGCGAACGCCGCTGCTAAAACGCGCCCTGGAGTTCTGCCACGAGCTGCCGAAGGAAGGAGAAAGACCGCACCCGTCTGACGTCCAGCTCGAAGTCAACTCTGAACCCGGCGGAAAGCACACCTCCCCGGTGGCGATCTCGATGCCGATTCGTGGAGCCAATATCTGGCGCATGGATGTCACCGGCCCCGCCAAGCATCCGACTGGGCTGGCCTTCTGGCGACGGGTCGCGGCTCCCAGCGCCCTGAGGCTGCTAACCGCAAAGGTGTGGACATGGGACGGCCACCTCGAACGCGCCGCATCGCTGCCGGTCACCGGGGCGGCGTACAGCGAAGTCCGCTTCCGCGGACTGCGACCCGAAGAGGGCTACCGCGCCGCCTTGTTCGATGGCCACGAACCACTAGCCGTCGGCAAGTTCCACGTCCCTCTCGACAACGAGGACGAAGTCATCTATCCGAGCCCCGCCCAAACCGTCAACGGCGAATGTCTGCGCGTTGAGGGAAAGCATGACGTCTACGACTACCCGCGAACCCCTTACAGGCACGCAAGATGATAAGGCCGAGATACTTCTCAACGCAATCATAGGTTTGGACCCGACTAGTGGCCCTTCCGCTTAATTCGTTGGTTCATACCGTCAGCACCTTCCCCGTGTAAGTCCACTTGAACCGCTTGGCGGTCTGGTTGTAGTTCTCGATGTCTATCTGCTGATCGACAAGGACGACACGCCGCTGATCATCGACCAGCCCGAGGAGAACCTCGACAACGAGACCGTCGCCAAGCTGCTGGTTCCCGCCGTCCGCTACGCGAAGGAGTCCGCAGTTGGCAGGTCGTCGGGGTCATCAATAGTCCCGTGGGAAATGCCGTCTCTTGATTCCTTTGCCCGCCTGACTTTTGGGGCTCTATTGACGTTTCCGTGGGTCACGTAACGGTGACCCACGGAAACGTCAATAGAGCCGTATTTTGAGAGTGCCTGCCGATGACTAATTTCCCGGCGATATGCCCCGATTCGGGGTGATTCAAGCCGTTTCAGGCACTCCTGAAGGCGAGTGCCTGAACGAACCGAGGCTTTCTGAAGCCGGGCTGACCCGGCCGGATCAGACAGCCTCATCGGAGAACGGATCGAGCAGCTCAATGCCCGTGCCCTCGACGTCAGCCGTGTTGCGGGTGACCAGCGTCAGGCCCAGGATCCTTGCTGTCGCGGCCAGCAGGCCGTCGACGACGGGTAGCGGGTCGGGCACGTTCATCCTGCCCCACTCCTCCGCGATCGGGCGGTCGACCGGGACGATCCGGTCACGGTGGGCCTCGCTCAGGCGGGAGAGCCAGCTGTCCAGTGCGGCCGCCGAGTCGGGATCACGGCGACGCACACTCTCGACCCCGCGTCGGATCTCTCCGATCGTCAGAGCGCTGAGGAAGATCTCCTCGTCGGCGATGTCCGCGAACCAGGAGACAACGCTCGGGTTGGCTCGCTCGCCCTTGCGCAGCTCCGAGATGACGTTGGTATCGAGCAGGTAGCTCAAAGCTCGACCGGGCGACCGCGATCCGCGGGCCGCTTGAAGTCCCTGTCCTCGCCGACATCTGGCATCTCCAGCAAGAGCTCCTTGAGGGACTTGGCTGATCCCGGGGGTCGCAGCGCCTCGCGCAGGATCTGCCGATGCTCCTCCTCGGCGGAACGGCCATGCTGAGCAGCGCGAATCTTCAGCTCGCGCACGACACCGCCCTCAATGTCACGGACCAGAAGTTGTGCCATTGCGATAGCAATGATATCAACATCTGGCGCGCAGGAGTTATCCCGCGGGTCCAGGTAGCCATTGCCCTGCCGAGATAAACGAGCTGGTTCGCATTGCCAGGAACCGATGGATCGATGCAGATAGACCAAGCCCGTGGGCGCTACATACGCTGGCTGCTCGCGACGCGGGACCTGTCGCCGCACACCATCCGCGCCTACGACGCAGACCTTGCTTGCTTCCAGCGGTACCTGGGGGCTGACTTCGCTGCGGCGAAGATCGACCGAGAGGACGTGCTCTCTTTCATCGAGCAGCTGAAGGGCAACGAGCTCGCGCCGGCTTCACTAAAGAGGCGGGCGTCGGCCTTACGTGGTTTCTGTCGCTGGATGCTCTCTCAGGGTCTTCTTGTCGATGACCCGTGGAGCGGCACGAGCCTTGCCCTGGGCCGACCCCGCAGGCTCCCCCGGACCCTTCCCGCTCACGAACTCGACCGCCTGATGGGGTTCCTCGCCCTGGCGGCTGGAGTCAACTCCAGCGCGGAACCCGACAGCCGAGCTGTTGAAGAAAGACCCCATGAGTCGACGACCCTTCTCGCTGTCTCGCTCATGGTCGCCACCGGGATCCGGGTCAACGAGAGCGTGAGCATCAGGTGCCACGACATCGATCTGCCAGGCAGAGCATTACGGCTGGTTGGCAAGGGGCGTCGCGAGCGACAGGTCTTCCTCACGAACGACTGGATCGCGAGCCTCACGAGCGCCTATATCGAAGCGCGCTCCTCGCTCGACCTCGACCACCCCCATCTGCTCTTCAACCTTCACTACGACCCACTCACCCCTCCAGCAATGCGATCCCGCCTTGCCAAAGCGGCCCGTGCCGCGGGCCTCGACAAGCACGTGACCCCCCACATGCTGCGTCACACGGCCGCCACCCAATTGATCGAGGCCGGCGTCGACATCCGCTACATCCAGCGCCTCCTCGGCCACGCCAGCCTCAGCACAACAGAGATCTATACCCACGTCTCAGACCGCGCTCTGCGCCGCGTTGTCTCGGATGCAGACGTCCTCGGGAGGTTCGTTCAGGCGCGATAACTAGGAATTATCGGCAGTGGGGATCGATCGTGAGGCGCTGCTCAGCTCGCTCGCCGAACAACGGGAAGAGTTGGGCCGGTCGATCGTCCTTACCCCCGTGGACAGCCTCCCGTTCATCCTCGCCGACCGGGAGCACACCGGGTTCCTGCACGGTCTGTACCTGACCGACAAGCTCCGCGACGATGCGGCAAAGCGCAACGCGAAGATTCTCTTCGGTGGGCGCGACGCCGCGATCGAGGACATCGCGGGGATCCACCGCCTGCTCGCCGACAAGCTGGGCGCCGCGGATGGCTCACTGCGGCTGCTCGCCGGCCTCCACGCGCACACCGCCGTGTTCATGAGCATCAGCAGGATCGGCCAGTCCGTGATGGTGCTGCCCGAGGAAGCAGGCGGGCATTTCAGCACGCACGCGATCCTCGAGCGCCTGGGGCTGCGCACGGTGGATATCCCGGTCGACCACGAGGGTCTCCAGGTCGATCGCGCCGCCACCGTGGAGCTGGTCGAGCAGCGCCGGCCGGAGTTCATCTTCGTCGACCGCAGCGAGGGACTGCGGTACGAGGACTTCTCTTTCATCGGCGGCTTGGAGGGGCCGACCAAGCTGTTCGATGCGTCGCAGTATCTCACGCAGATCCTCACCGGCGTCTACGCAAACCCTCTGGACTGGGGCTTCGACCTGATGCTGTTCTCGCTGCACAAGAGCCTGCCCGGGCCCCAGAAGGCCGGGGTCGTGACCCGTGATCGTGACGAGGTGTGGCAGAAGCTCGTCAAGGGCCTCTCGACCCTGGTCTCCAGTTCGCACGCGGAGAACACCTACCTCGTCGGCCTCGCCCTGCTTCGAGATCAGTGGCTCGAGTGCTACTGCACGCGGATGCTGGCGACCGCCGTCGCGCTCGAGGGTGCACTACGCAAGACTGGCGTTCCCGTGGTCGACCGCTCCCGCCAGGGAGAGGTCGCCTGGCCCGAGACCCATCACATCTGGATCGAGGCCGACGGCGAGGAGGATGCCTACCGGCAGTACCAGCAGCTGGCCGCATCCAGGATCCTCACCAACTACCGCAAGCTGCCGTACGGGCTCGGCTACGGTCTGCGTCTCGGCACCACCCACTCAGCGGTGGCGGGGATCGACGTCGACCATGCCGTTGAGCTGGCCAACTTGATCGCGGCCAGCTCCGAAGGCGATGGCGGGCCCGCACTCCGCGCACGGGTCGAGCGGCTCGCCGAGGGGGCCGCAGCCAAGGCGATCCTCCCCGGCCGCTACTGGTTGACGAACGGGTAGAAGCGGAAGATCTCCCTGATTTCGAGCGGCGAGGGAGGATTGTCGGCGAGATGGCGTAGCAGTCTCTGCTCGAAGCCGTAGCCATCGCGCTCGGCGCGGCTCTCCAGCTCAGCCAGATCGGCTTCGTTCAGCTCGGTTCGGGTTTCGACGCTGCGATGGAGGAGCATCAGCAGCTCCGCCCTGTGCTCGCCGTACCTGTTTTCGACCGCGCGGTCCAGGGTTAGCACGCAATCCAGGTGATCGGCGGCCTGCCGAAGATATGTGAGGCTGTCCACCGGGGAGGGCTCGGGGTCGAGGATGGAGTTGTAGTAACGAAGCATCTCGCGCCGGAAGCGGTAGAGGTGGGGATAGCTGGCCAGCATGTTCTGCGCCCCGCCGACGATGAAGTCTTCGTACTCGTTCAGAGGCTCATCGATGGCATCGAGGTCTGCATCCCGCTCGATCATCTGCGCGTTGAGGGCTTCCGCCCCGAGGTATTTCTCCTCCCGGTCCCCGTAGAAGCCGAACTCTTCGCGGGCACGGCGGTAGAGGCGCTGGGCGGTTACGATCAGGCTCTCGACCGTCTCGACCTCCTCCGGCTCGAGGTCGACATGCGCCGCATCACCGCGCGAGATTCGTTCACCGAAGATCGCGAGACTCGGCAGGAAGACGTGCGCGACCATGTGCGCTTCGGTGTACAGAACCCGCAGGGCCTCATAGGTCGGCAGCTTCTCGCTGAGCTGCGTGCACAGCTTCTGGTGCTCCGGCGCCACGTACGCTGCGGCGTCGGTGACACCAGAGAGATAGAGATGGCGCAGCGCATCGAAGTAGATCCGCCCGAGCGAGTACCAGCGCCAGTGGCCGGCGCCATGTCCCATGCACTTGAACCCCTCGGCGGCGAGGACCAGCAGACGCCACGGCTCGAAGCTGCCCCGGTGCGCAGAAATGTGCAGCCCCCAGTACTCGCCAACGATCGCGACGAAGCGATCGCGGTCGTTGACGAGGACGTCGAGGTCGGTGGAGTAGTCGTCCTGGTGACGAGCCTCCAGACGGCTGGCGGCGAGGATCACGGCCAGTTCTGCGGAGGAGTCCCCGTCCAGGTCGACCCCGTCCGCAAACAGCGCCTGAGACTCACCGAAGCGTCCGGCGCGGTCGAGGAGGATCCCGAGTTGCAGGAGGGTCGAGCCGTTGAACTCGTAGTGGTCCCTGGCCCTTTCGAGACAGGCCCGCATGCGCTGGTAGGAACCCGCCAGGAGCGCCGGATCGAACTTTGCGGCCAGCGCCTTCTGATCACCGATCTCGACAGCGACGAGCCAGGCGCGCATGGCGTTTTTCTCGCCGTCTAGGCGGCGAAGCCGCTCGGCGCCGACGGCCAGAAAGACCGACATGAAGGTCGGGTCTCTGTGGAGCTGGTCGATGCACTGCCTTGCGATGTCCTCGTGGAAGATGAAACGGGTCGTGTCCACGTGGATCTTCGGCACCAGCCCGACTCTCTGAAGTGCCCGGAAGGCGAGTGCCAGCCTGACCGCCACTGCGATCGTCGGACCGTCGGACTCGCGAGCGGCGATCCGTATCGCACGCCAAAGCGAGCGCCGCGAGAAGGCGCCGCGATGCATCGATACGGCCGCCAGCAGGGCGAAGATCCGGGTCTTCTCGGGGTCCACCCTGTCGGCGTTGCCCGTCAGCAGGTGGGCGGCATCTACGACCTCGGACGGGAGCCCGTGATTGCGCGCGATCACCTGGGCGAGGTGGAGTCCCGCAGCAGTGGCAAAGCCGTCCACCTCGAGTTTGCGGATCAGATCCGCTGCCTCGGCGTTGTATGTCGACACCTCGGTGGCCAGCCCGACGGAGCCCGGCCCCTCAAGTCTCTCGTGGCGCCGACCGGCTTTCGCCTCGGCGAGCAACCGGACATCCTGACCCGGACTGAGGTTCCATGCCGCCGACTCCCGGGCCAGAAAGACCACCAGCCGCTCGGTCGCCGCGTCTGCGTCCTGGACGAACCTCTTGGTCAGGCTCTTCAGCAGCTTGGGGTCGACAAGTTGGAAGTTGTCGACAAGGAGAACGGCGTCGTCGTGCCGGGAGGTACCGAGCTGCCTTGCGAGCTCCTGCTGGATCGCTTCCGAGTAGCTGAAGTCATAGAGAAAGCATCGCCCTCCCAGCTCGAACAGTTTCGGATCGCGGACCAGCCTCTGCACGAGGCGGAGAGCCGCGCGGGTCTTGCCCGTACCACTCTCCCCTTCGATGAACCAGAACTGTCCCCGCTCTGTGTTCCCGCAGGCGCCGGCAAGCGCCTTCAGCGCGTCGTCCTGATCTCTGTAGTCGAGCACCGGCGCCCTGAACACACTCGGCGTCAGTCGACAGGCGATGTGGCGATCGTGGTGAAGGGCGAGGTACTCATGGTTGCAGGAGGTCGCAACCCATCTACGCAGTCTGGCGATCATACGGTCGAGGACGCCGTTGACCGCGTCCGCTTTCAACAACAGGATGTAGACGAGGGCGACCATCGGCCCGATCAGCTTGAGGAGGACTTCCTGCAGGGTCGGGTCAGAGGAGACCGCGAGCGACTTGATCGCCGGCAGGCCGAGCGCGAGCGCGACGATTGGCACCAGCGCGATCTTGAGTACTGCCAGCGCCAGGTCGACCGGACGAATCAGGGTGGCGACCCTGCTCCCCACTGCCGATAATTCCTAGTTATCCCAAGAGCGACCGTTCATCGCGGAGCACAATACCGCAAGCGTTCCTATATAACTTTGGCCTGGCTCGATCTCTATGACCGGGGTCGAGGTTCTCCATAATGCGGTCGCCATTCCGAAAGCCTCTGATTCCCGTGCCGAAGGCTGCGAGCGCAGTGGGGGCGAGAAGATCCTCCACGGGAGGACTACCAGTATCCCGTGCGACTCCCTGAACGACGAATCGATGCTCTCCAGCTCATCCCCAGCTACATATCGCCACATAGATTTGAGCCCTATAGCGACCCATACCTTTTCAGCTTTCCGACACTAATAGGCCAGATAGAGGAGTCTGGTGTGCGGCTTGGAGCCACCATCGAGGCACTTGAGAAAGCCTTGGGAGCGGCAGAACAAATTGATCGTGACGACAACGCACATGAAATGGCGGAGGTCCGCTTCGAGGAAGCTCGAACCCAGGCTCTTCTCACTTCTTACGCACTGCGTGCCGTTTCGCAGACGACTGAATCGTCGGCGAGAAGCCTGAAACGGTGGTTCCCATTCTCGGCCTTGGACGAGGCTGGCGATATTCCCGCAATCTCCACTCTTTGGGATGCGATTGACCGAGAGGATGCTGGTCGTCTCCTTGCAGCCGGGGTGAACCCGATGCTGCTTGAGGCCCCCTTGGATCTTGAGCACTCACTTTCCACGCGAGATCTTCCGAGGATCATCATCGAGGCAGGCGTCGCCGCGCTTGATCTCGCTAAGCAACTCGAAGCATGGGGCTTCGAGGACGAGGGCTCCGATCCAGTGAAATTCACTGACAGCCCGTTGAGCCCTTCCCAAGGTCTAGCTGAGCTCGCGTGATTACCCGGTCGGGAGACATTCGTCTCTAGGGTCGAAGACTGCCTTGTAGTCAGGCTGACCACGCCCGATAACCGCCCCTTATGTGAATCTGGGGCCCTCCGCAAGTCCCGGGCGTGGATCTCAAGCCTCGAGATGCCCGAAGGCCTCCAGCCGGCCGGCCGCAGAGTCACCGCGGCGAGAGTGGCCGCTGGATTCCCACCCCCTTGGCCGCCCTCGGTAGAATCGTCGAAACACTCGGCGTGCCTCACCGACAACTGGCTCGCCGTCCCCTTGGGGCTATAGCTCAGCTGGCAGAGCGCCTGGTTCGCAATCAGGAGGTCGGCGGTTCGAATCCGCCTAGCTCCACTCGCAGGTCCCGACTGAGTTATCTCCCGTGGCAACTGAGGCGATTCAACGGCGCTTGAGCCACTCGGCCAACAGGGGGTCGAGCAGATGCGGCTTGCCGTCCGCGTCGCGCTTGACGTGACGTTCATCGGCAAGCAGCCGTTTGAGTGCCTCTTGAAGCGTGGAACGCGGGACGCGGTGCTCACTTGCGACAACACTGCCTGTAGGGGCTTGGCCGTCGCCCACCGCGAGCAGGACCAGGCGTTCGTTCCTGTTGAGGCCGTCCCACAGCGCCTGGTGTGCGTCTTGGGTCTCCGCGAGCGCCAGCTCAAGCGCCGCAGGCGCGGGGTCCGAATGGTCTGGCTGCCGCTCGAGCAGGTTGTAAAGATGGTGGGCAAGCAAGATCGTGCGCTGCGGATGCCCACCTGTGTAGGCGAGCAACTCGTCGACGGCGCGGCCGGGGTCGAGCTCGTTGGCGACGAGCAGAGCCTCAATGTCGTGCGCGGCCTCGGCGATGGGCAGGGTGGGAAGCTCGAGCGGGCGAGCCTGGCCGTAGAAGGGCCGCTCGTGCTCCGCAAAGAGCGCATGCATGAGCGACGGCTGGCTTCCGGCAAAGACATATGCCGCAGCCTTGCCGTGATGCTGGATCACGGAACGCATCAGGCCGTCGAGCGCGTCATCGGCGATGAGGACGTCCTGGAACTCATCGAAGCAGACGACGGTAAGCCCGCCATCCGCTTGATGCAGTGCCTGAGGGACATCGAGCAGCTCGAGAAGTGCGGCGCGCGCCTCGTCTGCGGGTGGGCGCGGCCGCCGCGCGGCCACGCTAACTCCGAGCCCAGCGACCGAGGCGCCGACTTCGAGGCGCGTCGCCCAGCGGCGAACGCTGCGCCCCGGATCGTTTGGCAGGTCGCTGAAGGAGCCCGCGACGCGCGCCGCCACGTCGCCCAGCGTCGCGACCTTGGAGAAGTCGACGCGCACCGCGCGATGCCCCGCTTCGCGCATTGCGAAGATGTGGGCGTCCAGCAGGCTGCTCTTGCCGAAGCGGCGCGGAGCCGCGAGGCGGACGGCAACTCGGTCAGCAGCGGCTCGCTGCAGGTCATCGAGCTCGGAGCGGCGGTCGATCAGATGGGCGGGACCGACCGGGCCTTGATAGTTGAACGGATTCACCGTACATTAGTGTACGACATTAACGGACAGATTTCGTTTTGAGGAAGGATCCCGAGTGGCTGCCGATGACAAAAAGGCAACCTGGATCGGCTACAGCTCCCCATGCAGGCGCCTGATCACGTCTGCCGCGCCGGGGTTCAAATGCCGTCCGCCTAGCTCCACTTCGGCCCACTTCGGTCAGACCACTGATGCCGGGCTGTCGCTTCCATGGGCCATCCGTCCACAGGGGGGAGTGATTCCGCGCCACTGGCCCTTGGCCAGTGGTGACCACGCCCGAGTCAGGAGTTCGCGCCGCATCCGGAGAGTTGATCGAGGAGCTGATGGGCGCCGTGGTTGCGGTCGACTTCGTGCTCCAGACGTTGATGGACCTGCCGGCGGATGCGCTCCCTGGTGGGGGAGGAGCCGAAGGTATCCGCGAGCTGCTGACAGCAAGTGCCAGCCGAGTGGTAGAGGCGATCGGAGAGGAGGCCTGCCGGGCGGCGACCGAGCTGGTCGGGGCGGTCATTGAGCGGATTGCCGACGACGCCCAGAGCACCGCCCAACTGGCGCGCGCAGATGGGCCGCAACTCTGATGACCGACGGACTTCATGTTTCAGCTGGATGAGGCCGAGGCAGCGGCTGAAGCGCCCGGTCGGTTTCAGGCCGCCGGACGACGACCGATAGAGGCGCCGCCATGCAGCGCCTTGATTCGATTGCGGAGCCCTTGGTTCAAATGCCGTCCGGTCGGGCCCATTCGCCTGGCGTCTCTGCTCAGTTCCTCAACGTCGAGCTGAGACGCACGTCAACGCTCTTGAGTGCGCGACGCACCCGCTGGTCGAAGCTGGCCAGGTCGGCGCCAACCCGCTCGGCGGTCGCGAGCGCGAAGCCGTCGGCAAGGCTGATGCCAAGGGCGCGACGCCGTGCCGCAACGCGAGCCAGGGCGGCGTCGGGCGATGACGTGCGGATACCGAGCGACGCAATCGCGTCGACGGCGACACGAAGGCTGCGCTCGTCCTCGGCCGGGCGCACCAGGGCCTCGGCATAGTTGACCGTGCAGATCACAAGCTCCGTTTTCCCGACGATGAACCGTTCGAAGGCTGCCGCGGCGGCGGCATGATGCGCATCGGCACGGTCGAGCGCCGCGATCACGACGTCGGTGTCGAGAACGCAGGTCGCCACGCCGGTGTTCAGCCGCGCTCTTCGGAGCGCAGCTTCTCGAGGTAGTCGTGCCCGTAGAGACCGTCGAAGACGCCGAGCGCGGATGCCACATCCGGTGCCGCCCGATGCACGACGATCCGGTCTGCTCCCTCGGCCTCGATCACCACGTCGTCTCCGGGCCGCAGGCCGGCCGCCTCGAGGCTCTCGACCGGCAGGGTGACCTGGTGCTTGCTGGAGATGCGTGGCATAGCTTTACTCTAACGTAAAGGGCAGCGAATTACCGGGCGTGGCCGCTCGCTGCCCATCGGGGCCTTGACGCGACCGTCAGCTCGCGAGGCTATCCAGGTGCGCCGCGCGCGCAAATCGAGTTGGGGCTCAGCAGCTCCAGTCGCTGACGCCGGTCACCGGGACCTTCCCGGTCTTTGGCTTCAGAGAGAGACGGACCAGACGGGTACAGAGGAAGTTTCCCTGCTCGTCGGTCTTGCGGTGGTCGAAGATCCGGCAGAAGACGACGCGGTCGCTGTCGCGGCTGCAGTTCCGGACGCCGGCTTTGGCGCAGCTGCTGTCGTGCTTGCAGGTGGAGTCCGCGTACTTGGCGGCGCGCGCGCGGGCGTCGCGGATCGTCAGCTTCTCACCCGCCTGGGCGGGCACGGCAAGGAGGCCGAACAGGACCGCTACCGCAAGCGCTGTCCGCAACGCCCGCCTCACGGGAATTTCTTCGGATTGAGGCGGGGAATCGGCGCTTTGGCGATGTACTGCTCACCTTCGGTGAGGACCACCGTCTTACCGGTGAGGAAGTCTCGCGCCCAGACCGTCCCCTCCGCCACCTTGATCAGCGTCGAAGCGTTGCAGCGGTCGACCACCAGCCAGGTGGTGCCGCGCACGGTGGCTGAGCCGTAGCTGCCGCTGGTCGTGTAGTTGCCTTTGCCGCTCCCCCAGGCCCGGCGCCCGCCGCTCCGCGAGCGGCTCGAGCGCGCAACCGAGCGATCGGTTCGGGGGTTGCGTTTCTCACACATCCGCTTGCCGGCAAGCTTCAGTTCGACCTGTTGGTTGTCGCCTTCGTTCTGGCCGACGACGAAGACGCCACCCCAGAAGTCGGCGTTCTGCAATTCGCCGGAAGAGCCCTTGGATGAGGCCAGGGCGATGGTGCCGTGGCGGGTGTTGACCAGGCACCCCATCGGCACCTGCTTGAAGGAGGTGAGCCGCGAGTACTCGCTTTCGCCCGGACACTGCAATTCGATCGTGCCGGCGACCGGTTCCACGTTGAAGGTCTTTCCGGCTTCCGGTTGCGGTCGGCCGGCCTCCGCCAACACCGGCTGGGGGATGGCGACGACGAAGCTCGCGCTCGCCGGGGACGGATCCGGTTCGTCGCTTTCGTTCACCGCCCGCACTTCGAAGCTGTGTTCGCCGTTGACGAGGTCCGCGTAGAGCTGGGGCGATTCGCAAGCCGTCCAGGCCGGTTCTTCGGCGGAGTCGAGGCGGCATTCGAAGCTTCCGGGCTGGTCGGATTCGAAGGCGAAGATCGCGAAGTCGTCGGCGATCGTCCCGCTCGGCCCGGAGAGGATCGTCGTCTCCGGCGGGTCGGGAGCGAAGGTTTCGACGAAGAAGCTCCAGCACGCGGGCGTCGGATCCGGGTGGCCGGCCCAGTTCAGGGCCCGGACCTTGAAGGTGTGCCGCCCGTCGGCGAGCCCTTCATAGGTCTGCGGCGAGCCGCAGGGCGCCCACTCGGAGTCGTCGAGCCGGCACTGGAAGCCGTGGCCCTCCGGCGAGGTGAAGGTGAAGGTGGCCGACCCGTTGGTGACCGTCCCGCTCGGACCGGAGGTGATCCTCGTGTTCGTGGCCCAAGCCGATGCGCCGCTTGGCAGCGCCAACACGACGACCAGCGCTAGCAGAGCCGCCGTAGCAGACTTTCCGGACATCAGGATTGGAAACCTTATCCATTCGGCTGTGGAGTGGCAGAACCTTAGGTACAAACTTCGACCTGAATGCTTGTCCAATCGGCCAAGCAGCCGCTGGGTCACATAGCCTGCTCGGCATGAGCGCGACCGAGGGGCGGGCGTTGTGAACTGGGTCGAAGTCTTCGCCGTCCTCGTCGTCTCACACCTGGTCGGCGACTTCCTCCTGCAGACCGATTGGCAGGCCGCCAACAAGGAAAACGGCCTCGGCCCGGACCCGCTGCACCGCCGCGCGCTCGCCCAGCACGTCCTCACCTACATGGTCGCCTTCCTGCCCGCCCTCGTCTGGATCGGGATCGAAGCCGACGCCGCCCGGGCGGTCGCGATCGCGCTGGCGATCGCGGTCCCCCACGCGATCCAGGACGACCGCCGCCTGCTCGACGCCTACATGACCAGGGTCAAGGGACTGGCGAGCTCCTCACTGGGCCTGCGAATCGCCGTCGACCAGGCCTTTCACGTGCTCTTCCTCTTCGGCACCGCCCTGCTCGTCGTCGCCTGACCCCGCCTCCGTCGCCCGCGTCGGCAGCGTCCAGACGGTGATCGCGTGGGTGCGGCCGCGAACCTCGTGCTCGCCGACCAGCTCCATGTCCACCACCGCCTCACGCAGCGCCAGCCGGGTCGATTCGGCGATGAAGATCTGGTGGTCGGTGCCTTTAGTCATCCCCTCGAGGCGGGCCGCGGTGTTGGTCGTGTCGCCGATCGCCGTGTACTCGACCCGACGCGCGGAGCCCACCTGGCCGCTCATCACCATCCCCGTGTTGAGGCCGACGCCCATGTCGAAGCCGCGGTCCATCCCCGCCTCTTCCATCCACTCGTTGAAGCGCGGCAGCCTCACTTCGAGCATCTCCCGCGCTGCCGCCACCGCCCGGTCGGCGTGGTCGGGCTGCTCGAGCGGGGCGCCGAAGACGGCCATGATCCCGTCGCCCATGAAGGCGACCAGGGTGCCGCCGTGGTCCATGATCGCGTCGCTCATCTCGCCGAGGTAGCGGTTCAGCACGCCGATCACCGTGTCGGGCGGCAGTTGCTCCGAGAAGCTGGTGAAGCCGCGCAGGTCGCTGAAGAGCACCGTCGTCTCGCGCCGCACCCCGCCGAGGCGCAGGTCCTCATCGGTGCGCGCCAGCACTTCGCTGACCACCGCCGCCGGGACGAAGCGGGCGAAGGTCGAGTGCACGTGCTGGCGCTCGAACGCGTTGATCACGTAGTTGACCGCGAGCGCGCCAAGGGCGGAGAGGCCCAGCGCCAGCATCGGATAGACGACCGGCAGCACGACGCCGGAGTCGAAGGCGAGCTGGGCGGCGAGCGCGTAGACGGCCGCGAGCCCGACCGCGAAGAGCAGGGCCGGAACCGCCGAGACTCGCAGCGTCGCCGCGGCCGGGGCCGCCGCCAGCAACAGGATCAGCATCAGGTCGATGACCGCGCTCGATGAGCTGAGCGGGAAGCCGTGCTCGGCGGTCCAGGCCGCGCTCGCCTGGATTTCGGGACCGGACATCAGTTCGTCATGGGTGGTCGAGGTCGCGTGCACGTCCTGCAGCGAGGGCGCCGTGGCGCCGACGACCACGGTCTTGCCGCGGAAGGCCGAGGCCGGCACCTTGCCGCGCAGTACCCGCGAGTAGGAGTAGTCGGCGAGCGTCCCGGGCGGGCCGCGATAGTCGATCCACGCTTCACCATCGCCTTCCATCTCGGCGGGATCGATCGCTTCGCCGCCGCTCGCCTCGGCGAGCGCGACCGGGAAGCTGACCAGGCCGTCGACCGCGTAGCTCAGCTTGCGGATCTTGCCGCCCGGTTCGGGGACCACCACCGTGTTGGCGGCGCGGGCGCCGACTTCGCGCACCACTTCTTCGCCGCCGAAGATCCGGCTTTCGCCGCGGGCGTTCGTTTCCGTGGTCGAGAGGACCACGCCGCCGGCGCGTTCGACCGCGTCGAGCAGAGCTTCGTCCTGGCGCGGCGTGGTCGGCTCGGTGAACTGGATGTCGACGCCGATCGCCTTCGCCCCCGCTTCGCGCAGGCGTTCGATCACCCGGGCGTGGAGCGAGCGCGGAAACGGCCACTGGACCCCCAGTTCGCTGAAGGTGCGGTCGTCGACGCCGACCACGACGACGTCGTCGGGGGTCGCCTGGGTCCCGCGAATCGAGAAGCGGGCGTCGACGCTCTGCAACTCGAGGCTGCGGGTCAGGTCTGTCGCGTAGGCGACGACCGCGATCGCGGCGCTGAACAGGACGACGAGCAGGATCGCCAGTTCGCGCCGGCGTCTCAGCTCGCGCAGAACGCTCACTCGGGGGCCGCCGCCGTCGAGGGTTCGGAGGTCCAGCGCTCATCGACGACCGCGCGAGCCAGCTGGTGGCTGCGACGATGCCCGGTCACGGCGAGCAGGAACTGGTCGCGCTCCAAGGAGAGCAGCCGGGTCTCCTCGGTCGTTCGCACGGTCGCCGTCCGCGCCACGTCGTGCAGCAGGGCGATCTCGCCAAAGGATTCGCCCGGACCCTCGTTGCGGCGAAAGACGCCGTCTTCGAAGACCTCGACCTGGCCCGCCTCGATCAGGAAGAAGCGATCGCCGGCCTCGCCCTGGACGATCACGTCCTTGCCGGCGGGCACCTCGACCGGCTCGAGGTCGTGGATCAGTCGCTCCAGGGTCGCCAGCGGCAGCGGCCTGAAGATCGAGTTGCCGCGCAGCAACCGGTAGTGCTCCTCGGCGACCGGCGCGCCGATCTCGTGGGCGCGCAGGCGAGTCCAGCAGAGGGTGACGACGACCGGAAGCAGGGCGCCGAGGGCGATCAGCGCTCCGGCGGGGTGCAGCAGTTCGACCAGGAGGACAGCGCCGATCGTGCCCAGGGCCATCGCCGCCTGGCGCCCCGACTCGAGCGAGCCGATCACCCGGCCCAGGGTCTCGTCGGAGCCGAGCCGCTGCAAGAGCGTCTTCGAGGCGACCTCGACGCAGACGAACCCGATCCCGATTCCAAGCCAGCCGAGGTAGGCGGTCGCCGGCGTCGAGACGATCCCCGGCAGCATCGTCGCCAGGCCGAGCAGCAGGCTGCCGCCGGCGATCGCCAGCACCAGCCGGCCGCGGCCGAAGAGCAGCGTCAGCGCCCCAGCCCCGAGCACCGCGCCGATTCCCCAGGTCGCGTTGAGGAAGCCGACCGCGCCGTCGTTGAGGTGAAGCAGCTCCAGGGCCACGATCACGACCATCACGTCGGCGAAGCCCTCGAAGAAGAAGAGCAGCAGCACGACCATCGAGGCGAGGCGCAGCGCCGGGTGGAAGAAGAGCGCCCGGAAACCGCGGGTGACCTCGCGGAAGGCCCCCGCGACCTCGTCCTCCTCGGCGACGTATTCGGGGCGGCTGTCGTGGTGAACGCCGCGGACCAGAACGCAGGTGGCGAGCGCGGCCACCGCGGCGGCGCCGATCACGAAGGCCGGCGAGGTCGGGTGCAGGAGGAGGCCGGCGACGAGCGCGGCCAGCAGCGCGCCGGCGTTTTCCATGACGCTGTGGGTGACGTTGGCGGCCGAGAGTTGCTGCGGGGTCTCGACCAGGGACGGGGTCAGCGCCGCGTGGGCGGGCGCGTAGCCGCAGATCGCGATCGCGAAGAGCGCCGGGAAGGCGAAGACCACCGCGTGGGGAGCGTCGAGCGCCGTGGCGCAGGCCGCGCCGCAGAGCACGAGCGAGACCGCGACGGCGCTGGTCAGCATCACCGAGCGCCGCGGGAAGCGATCGATCAGCGGGGCGACCAGCGGTGAGACGAGCGCCGCCGGCAGGAAGCGGACCAGGGCGACGATCCCGACCCCCGCCGCGCCGTGGGCGTCGAAGCCGTAGACCCCGAGGGCGATCGTGAAGCACCACGTCGCGAACGAGGTAGTCGCGGTGGCGACGCCGAGCCTCCCAGCGTCCGAATTCTCAAGATCCTCCCCGAGGGCGCGCAGGCCGGTCCTCAGTGCCATACCGGCTCGCGCGATCACCTGGGCAAGATATCCCCCGAGCGCCGTCCTGCCGTGGAGTCGCTGGCTGGGGGTTGGCGAGCGTGCCGTTGAACATTGAGGTGTTGCAGAGGGTGGCGCCGGCGGGGAGGTTGGGACTTAGCTCGGCGCCGCCTCGACCCTGCATGGAGGCGACCTTCTGGCCGCGCGGGGCGCTCGGCATCCTCTCCCGCGAGACGGCGCTGGACCTCTATGAGCTGAGCGATGTCCACCCGGCGACGATTCACATCACCCTCCCGCGCGAGCGGCGGCTGCACAAGTTCGTCGCCACGCTCGAGCGCGGCGAGAAGATCCACCCCTCCGTCAATCTTCAGGCGACCTGGCCCTTGCGTGCTCGATCGCGTCGGCGTAGGTGCCGTGGCGGGTGCTCGATGGAGGACGGATGGCGATTCCGTAGGCCTCCATCATTGCCGTTGCGAGGGTCTGCTTAAAGGTCCGACCATGCCAGGCGTGGGGCTCGGCGGAGCGACCCAGGTGCAGGTGGACCAGCTCGTGGATGAGCGTCTCTTGGATATCGCCTGGGCGGATTCCGGGGTAGGCGGTGACGGAGATGCGGAACTCGGCGGGGACCGCGAAGCCAAGACGGTTTGGGCGCTTGCGGGCGCGTCGCACCTTGAACGCGGGTTTACGCTTCGCGAGCGGCCCGTCGGCAAAGACCGGCAGGGCCCGCAGCCGTTCGAGCTCTTGGTCGAGAGCCATCCCCGCGACCAGGTAGTAGGAGCGATGGCGGCGCACGGGGGGTGGAGTGGGCCGCGCCGCACTCGACGCCCTGTGGCCGCTCGTCAGGGGCCGTCGGAGGAGTCTGGTCACCATCGAGAGCGAGCAGGCGCTAAGGACGAACGAGGAACGAAGTGCGGGCGGGGGCGCTTGCCTTGCCCGTATCGGTGGTCGCGAATGCCGTGATCCGGTAGGCGCCTGGCTTGAGGTTCTTTGGCTTCTGACCGGGCTTCGCGTATCGGCCCGAGTATGGGATCGCGTTCTTGCCCTTGTGCAGGCTGCGCCTGAAGGGAGGAATCCGGGGCGACCCCTTCGGGCAGCGCCTTGCCCTCGTCGGCCTGCAGGATGAGCTCGCTTTGAGCTTGAAGGTGACCGTCGCCGCCTCGGACAAATTCAGCCGCAGCGTCGTCCCGGCGTGGACCGCGCGACACCACCGCGCCTCCCGGCTTCACGCGGAATGACCTCGGCGTTGCCTTGAAGCCGCTGATCGAAGGCGTCGAGGCGACGTCGTCGCCGGCCGCGGCTGGCGCGGCCGCGGGTGACTGGCAAGGCCCCTGCGTGGAGGCGTCGCTCGGGCATTCGTCCTGGCTGATATCGCCGTAGCCATCGTGGTCGGCGTCGGGCTCGATGTCGGCGTCGTAGAGGATCGTGCCGTTGTGCGAGATCCCCGAGACGGTGATTCCGTCGCCACCGTCATTCGGTTCGTCGTAAACCGCCGCGCCGCCGCTTGCCTGGAATCCCTGGTTGCTGAAGCTCGGCACCGACAGGCCGACGAAAGCCCCGGCCGGTATCGGCAGCCGGGTCTGGAAGGTGGAGATCTTCGAGAAGAGCGGCTGAGCGGGGGCGGTCACGCTCTCTGCCGCGCTGGAATGCAGGACCGTATAGCCGTGAAAGGCGCCGCCGCTGGCCGCGGGGTTGGGAGCCACGACGCGGGCGCGGTAGGTGCCCATGTCTCCGTCCAGCACCCTCCAGCGGACGACGACACCGTCGGATGGCGCCGCGGTGGAGACCCCGCCCAGCGTCTTCTGGATCCGCATGCAGCCGCCGGCGCCGCAGCCGGACGGTGGAGTTGAGCGTTCGCCCTGCAGGTTGCTGCCGAAGAGCGTCCCCGAGCAGGCCGAGATCGCGGTCGGCGAGCCCGGGCAGAGGTCCTGGGAGGCGTCGCCGTAGCCGTCGCCATCTTCGTCGGGCTCGAGCACCGCTCCGATGTTGACCCGGGCGTTGCTCGTGTCGGACGTCGAGAATGAGCTTCCGATGGCGGGATCGACGGTCACCGCCCCGAAGCTCACGGCATCGGTCGCCGAGGCCGTCGTGAAGTAGCGCGACGTCTCGCCAAGCAATGAGTTGACGGCGAAGCGAGCGCCGAGCAGATCGCCGGCGGTGGCCGGGATGCGGTCGACGAAGGTGCTCGGCGCTTTGAGCGGCAGGCCGGAGAGGGAGTGCGCTTCACCGCCGTCGATCACCGAAGCGCTCAACGGGCCGAGGACCCTGAAGGTCCGCGCCTGGACCGTGTCGCCGGCTTGGGTTTCTTCCCCGACGAAGACCCTGACTTTGGTCAATATGCCGCTGTAGGGAAAGGTGTAGCTGGAGCCCCCGCCGGTGGTCCGCTGGAACGCAGAGCAAGTGCAGCCGCCGACGGCGCCGGATCCGCCCACCTGCCCGATCAGCTGCGGTTCCGCCGCGCCGGCCGGCGCCGCGCAGAGCAGCGCGGCGCCGAGCACCGCGAATAAGGCCGACAAACCTCTGTGGACGCGACCGCTCACAACGGGGAGTCTGACACCCACAAACCCGGATCGCGAGTCGAAGTGGACGCCAATCCCAGTCCCCTCAGGCCTTGGTCGCCTCGATCTCGCCACCTAACAGGATTATTTGAACTTCGCTACGCTCGTTGAGCAATAGTGGAGTGCGCGGAAAAGTGTTCATCGCCAAGCAAAGGTCGATAGGGAGGCCCCATGCCATACGCAGTCCCCGCTGAGGATCTCGCCGAGTTTCAGCAGCGCCTGATCGGAACCTGGCAGAACGACGACGAGCTGACACACGAAGGCATGCCGCTCTCGTTCAACGTCATGCCCCTGCCCCAGCTCGAGGAGCAGCCGCGCAAAGCGCAGCAGGGCGGCACCCACTACGGCGGATTCGTCCTCAAGAACTTCGCCTTCACCGAGACGATCCGCTTCAACGGCACGTCAGGCAAGGAAGACCCTGCCAACCAGCAGGATCCCGGCGCGGTGGCCGTCGTCGCCGGTGCTCCCAACCGCGGCGGCCGCTACACCCAGTTCGCCCACGCGGTCTTCTACGAACAGCAGGTCCGCTTCGCCGAGGGACCTCAGAAAGACAAGATCGTCCACCTCGAGAACGGCTCCTGGCTTCACCTGGGCAGCGAAGCCCAGAACCTTGGCCCATACGGAGAAGCGAAGATCAAAGACGGGCAGGTGGTCAGGCAGCCGCCGGCAGTCACGATCGCCAAGCAGATCGCCGTGCCGCACGGCAACTCGGTGCTGGCACTCGGCAGCATCGACCTCAACGACCAGGGTAAATTCAACCCCGACAAGAAAGGTCTGACCGCCAACACCGTGTTGAAGGGGGCTCCGACGATCCCCGACCAGCTCGTCCCGTACCCCGAAGAGGCGGATCAGTTCGCCGGTCGGGCGCTGGACGTGGCCACTCACCCGTTCTACGACCCATACGCGGAGACGCTCGACGAACCGGGCGACTTCGAGAACCCGAATGTGGCTTGGACGCTGAACCCGAACTTCCCGCTCCAGGTCGCGGTCGAGACCATCAAACCCGCCGTGCACATGCACTGGCGGGTGACCACCCTTCCACTGCCGGGTGGCAGGGGCGTCGTCACGAACATCCCCTTCGAGGAACGCAAGTCCGAGGTCACCGGTTACTACGCCGACTACTGGCTGCTCTCGAAAGACCCCAACGCGAAGACCTCCGGCAGCTTCGACTACCTGCTCTACAACCAGACTGTGTTGATGGAGATGGACGTCTCGGCCAATGGCGGCGAGACGTATAGGAGATACGTCTTCCCCCACATCACCAGCAACGTCGTCAAGAAGCTCCCGGGGACCCCGACCGAAGCGCGGAAAGAAAGTCAGACGCCGCTCGAATAGCGGCTTCAGCCAGTCGTCTGGCGCGGCGCGTAGAGGTGGTGGAGCATCAGGGCGTTGCCGTCGGGGTCGGCGAAGAAGGCCCTGTGGCAAACGCCGGTGTCGAAGATCTCGCCCTGGAACTCGACGCCCCCGCGCCTTCAGGGCCTCGCGGGCGGTGGCGCGGGCGCGCACGAGGCGGGGGCGTCGGTCGGGCTGCTCTCGCTGGCCAGCGTCGCCGGCCTGCGCGCCTTCCCCGGCGAGTCCGTCTACAACGCATCGAAGTTCGGTCAGGTCGGCTTCACCCGCCCTCGCAACATGCGCATCCTGACGACCAGCTTCCGGCCGATGTCCGAGGGGTCGTGGGGGTAGGACGCGGCGGGCCCTACGGCTTGAAGACCATTAGCGCCAGGATCGCGACGACGAGGGCGGCGGAGGCGTAGTTGGCGGCGCGGGAGAGCGGGTCGTCGAGCAGGGCGCGCAGCTCGGGGGTCGGGGGTCGGCTGTCGCGGGCCAGCTGCGCCGCGAGCAGGCGCGCCTGCTTCGGGCGCTGTCCGGCGAGGCCGCCGAGGACCGTCGCCACGACGAAGAGGGCGAGAGCGGCGTCGACCCAGCCGCTGCCGTAGCCGACGTCGTCCTCGAGGCCGACCAGCCAGAGGCCGCAGCCGAGGATCAGCAGGGCGCCGATCCCGACAAAGGCGACTCCCGACCGCGTCAGCCCGAGCAGCAGCGCGATCTCCCCCGCGTCCTCTCGCCGCCGCGCCGCCTCGAACGCCACGCCCGCGACCACGATCCCGGCGACGAACGCCAGCGCGCCGCAGATGTGCAGGAAGAGGACGACGTTGGTCATCCCCGTAGAAGATCAGATCTCTATTCCTCGCAGGCGTAGCCGTCGCCGTCGGCATCGAGGCCGTAGTGGTCGACGCCGACGACCTGGACCGGACCGGTGTACTCGGGGCCATTACCGCTACCGCCGGCGCAGTCATAGTCGGAGGCGTTGGGATCGAGGCAGGCGCCAACATAGTTGGGGTCGCATTCCGGGCCTTCGGTCGCTAATTCTTCTTCCTCTGCCTTCGCCGCTAAGCGTTCTTCCTCTTCGATCTTCCTGTGTTCGCGTTCGATGAGGACGGCGATGCGAGTTTCGTAATGGTCTACGTCGCGCTTGGCGCTCGCCAGCCGCTGTTCGGCCCGATGCAGCCGGCCGCGCGGCCCTTCGACTTCCCGGCGAGCCGCGGCACGAACCGCATCCAGGCGCGCCGCCCGCCGGCCCAGGGCAGCCGCCCGCCGTTCGGCCCGAGCCAGCGCCGGGCCGGCGAGGGCGCTCGGCGCGGCCGCGCTCGCCAGCCGCGCCGGCACCGCGACTTCCTGCGGCTCTCCCGCGAAGACCGCCGAGCCCATGCCGACGAGGAAGAGCGCCGCCGCCACGCCTGCCACCGCCTGCGGCACCCATTCCGGCAGACGCTCGCGGCCGGTCAGCGGCTTGGACTTGCCGGCCCGCACAGAAGCCGAGTGCCTCGCCAGAAGGACAGCGCTGGGCAGGACGAAGGCGAGCAGCGCGAGCAGGCCGCCGATCACGCCCACCACGCCGTCGGCGCCGAACATCACCCCGCCGACGATCAGCGCGAGAATGCCGCCGAAGACGCTGAGGCCGACCACCTGACCGGTCGGCCGGTCGGCGAGCCAGGCGGCCGGGCCGCTGTCGCGGATCAAGCCCCACCCGAGCGCGATCGCCGCCGCGACCAGCGCGGCAAGCCCGAAGGCGATCCAGGCCCTCACTTCTTCGTCGTGGTCTTCGACCGCCTGCGCGTGGTCCGCTTCGATCGCGGCAATCCGGCCCTGCGCTTGCTGCCGGGCCGCGACCAGGCCCGCCTTCGTGCGGCGCGTTTGCCGCTGGGCGCTCGCGGCGGCCCGGTCGGCGGGGGCGGCGCGGCGAACGCTCGTTTCGTACCGGGCGCGTGCCGGCGCCAGCTCCGCTTCGGCCTGGGCGACGTCGGCTTCCGAGCTCGCGACGCTCGCTTCGGCTTCGCTCAGCGCCACGTTCAGGTCCACCGCACGCGCCTGCCCCGCAAGGCCGAAAGCCAGCGCCCAGAGGAGAGCGGCCGCGGCCAAAGCCACGCGCATCGCCCTCCTCGCTGCCCAGCGCTCCCCACTCGCCATCGAGGCGCGCCACTCTAATTCAATTTCGCATCTGTCGTACCTAAGTCATTCCTTCTTCGTACCTATCAGACCGATGAATCCACGGCGCCGCCCCGGTCATAGCCTCTGACAACGTCAACTTGGAAGGAGCGAGCGATGGGCAAGATCGTGGTTACGGAGTTCGTCTCCCTGGACGGGGTGATGGAGGACCCCGGCGGGGCCGAGGGGTACGAGCACGGGGGGTGGACCTTCGCGTTTGACCGCGGCGACGACGGGGACAAGTTCAAGTACGACGAGTTGATCGAGGCCGAGGCGCAGCTGCTGGGGCGGGTGACCTACGAAGGGTTCGCCGCCGCCTGGCCCTCGATGGAAGACGAGGCGGGGTTCGCCGAGAAGATGAACTCGATGCCGAAGTACGTCTTCTCCTCGACCCTCGCCGAGGCGGAGTGGGAGAACACGACCGTGCTCAGCGGCGACTTCGTCGGGGAGATCGGCAAGTTGAAAGACGAGGTCGACGGAGTGATCCTCGTCGCAGGCAGCGCCCGGCTGGCCCAGGGGCTGCTCGAGCACGACCTGCTCGACGAGCTGCGGCTGATGGTCTTCCCGGTCGTGCTCGGCAAGGGCAAGCGCCTCTTCGCCGAGAGCAGCGATAAGAAGACCCTGCGAATGGTGGGGTCGAAAACGGTCGGCGAGGGCATCGCCGTCCTTACCTACGAGGTGGAAAAGTGACCAAAGTGACGACCATTGGACAGGTGGCGACGGTGATGGTGCCGGTCAGCGACCAGGACCGGGCGATCGAGTTCTACGAAGAGAAGCTCGGCTTCGAGAAGCGCGCCGACATCCCCTTCGGCGACGGCAACCGCTGGGTCGAAGTGGCGCCCCCCGGCGCGGCGACGACCGTGGCGCTGGTCCAGCCGATGGAGGGCCAGCAGGCCGGGATTGAGTCCCGCATCGCCTTCGACAGCACCGACATCGACGCCGACCACGCCAGCCTGCGCGGGCGCGGCGTCGACGTCGACGCGGAGGTGATGCGCATGGGCGGCCCGGTGCCGCCGATGTTCTTCTTCCGCGACCAGGACGGCAACCGGCTGCTGATCGTCGAGCGGAGCTGAACGGCGTGACCGATCTGCTCGCGGCGGCGCGCGGCGGTGACGAGGACGCCCTGCAGGAGGCGATGCTGCGCGCCTGGCGCGGGCTGGCCCGCTTCGAGGGCCGCAGCTCGCTGCGCTCCTGGCTCTACCGGATCGCCAGCAACGCCAGCCTCGACGCGATCGAGCGGCGGCCGAAGCGCGTGCTGCCGGTCGAGTTTCCGCCGGCCGACCCGGCCGCCGGTCCGGGCGAACCGCTGCTGGAGAGCGTCTGGATCGAGCCCTACCCCGACCAGGGCTCGGCGACGAGGCCGTGCGCGAGACGGTCGAGAGCCACGAGGCGATCGGCGCCTTCCTCGCCGGCTGGCCGCTCTCCGGCCAGTGGCGCTGGCGCGCCCTGCGGGTCCGCGCCAGCGGCCAGGAGGCGCTCGCCTTCTACAGCTGGGATCCCGAGAGCGAGGCCTTCGAGCGGCTGGGGCTGCCGGAGACGCTGGCGGGATGAGCTCAGTCACCCTCGATGCGCGCCTTCAGCTCTCCTGGGCGGGCGTTGACCAGCATCGCCCGCGCGGCGGCCTCGACCGGGCCGCGGATCACCATGCCGAGCACGCGGCCGGGATCGCCGTCGAGCGTGTAGGTCGCCCGGGTCCGGTCCCCTCCCAGGTCCTCCAGGTCCCAGCTGCCCTCAACCGACTTGAGGTCGCCCTTCTCCTGCGTCCAGGAAAGGCGGGTGGGCGGCTCGTAGCTGAAGCGCACCTCGGTCTTGATGTGCCTGACCTTGATGTCGCTCTCGCTCTCGACCAGGGTCGGACGCCCGGCGTCGTCTCGCTCCAGCGGTGTGATCGCAACCAACCCGCCCTGCCACTCCGGCGCGATCGAGACGTCCTCGACCAGGGTCCAGACCTCGTCGATCGGCGCCTCGATCTCGGCGCTTGCCGTACCACCCATGTGTGCCATCGGAGCCTTCTTCCTGTTGGGCTTGGGAAGGTATCGGAGCGCCGTAAGGACTACTCGCGCAGCCCCGGGTGCACGCCGGCGCCGATCTCCTGGGCGTCGACCAGCTTCTGCAGGAGGGCGACGAGGCGGTCGCGGTCGGCGCGGCTCATGCCGCCGGCGATCTCGTCTTCGCATTCGAGGGCGATCTTGCGGCCGCGGCCGAGCAGCTCGTGGCCGTCGCCGGTCAGGTGCAGGGCGCGCACACGGCGGTCGCCGGGGTCGGGGCGGCGTTCGACCAGGCCGCGCTGCTCGAGCTCGTCGACGATCGCCACCATGCGGCTGGCCGGGGCGCCGATCGCCTCGGCGATCGCCTGCTGGGACTGGCCTTCGGCGGCGTCGACCGCGTTCATCACCCGGAACTGCGGCGGGTGCAGGTCCAGCTCGCCGATCCGCTGGGCGAAGCGCATCGCCACGTGGGCCCCTACCTGCGAGAGCAGGAAGGTGAGCGTCGAGGGCGCCTTGTCGCCTTCGATCGGGCTTGTCACAACCGGCCGGCCTCGCTCGGCAGGTATGCGGTGGAGTGGCGCGCCACGTTCGGCAGACTACACGGAGCCATTTCTGCTAGAAACCATTCTAAACCTGAACCTTTCCATTTTGTAACGAACTTCGAGACCTTGAAAGGGGATCCCGAATGACCCGTCGTCTCGCCCGCCTCGGCGACTTCATCTACCGCCGCCGCGGCACCGTCGTCCTCGCCTGGATCGTCGCCGCGGTCGCGATCATCGGCCTCGGCTCCTCCCTGGCCGGCGACTACCACGCCGACTACAACACGCCGGGATCGGAATCGAAGGCCGCCACCGAACTCACCCAGCGCGCCTTCGGCGGCTACTCGGGGCAGGAAATCTACGTCGTCTGGAAGGACCCGGCCGGCGTCTCCAGCCCCGCCGCGAAGCGCGGCATCGCCGCCTTCTTCGCCGAGGCGCGCAAGATCGAAGACCTCGAACCGCCCGCCGCGGTGCGCGTCTCCAAGGACGGCACGATCGCCACGACCACCCTGCCGCTGACCAGGCAGGGCTGGGACGTGCCGAAGGAAGACGGCGAACGGCTGATCGACGCGGCCGAAGCGAACAGCTCCGGCAGCCTCGAGATCAAGCTCGGCGGCGAACCGATCTACACCGCCCAGGAAGGCGCTAGCCCCGAGGGCATCGGCTTCCTCGGCGCGGCGATCGTGCTCTTGATCGCCTTCGGCTCGCTGGTCGCCGTCGGCCTGCCGCTGGCGATCGCCCTGGTCGGCCTCGGCATCTCCTCCGCCGGCCTGATCGTCCTGCTCGCCAACGTGATCGACGTGCCCAACTGGACCACGGCGGTCTCCGGCCTGATCGGGATCGGCGTCGGCATCGACTACTCGCTGCTCGTCCTCACCCGCTTCCGCACCGCGATGAAGACCGGCAAGAACCGCCACGACGCGGTGATCGAGGCAGTGACCACCGCCGGGCGCAGCGTGATCATCGCCGGCTGCACGGTGGTGATCGCGGTGCTCGGACTCTTCCTCACCGCCCTCCCGTACATGTACGGAGTGGCGATCTCGGCCTCGCTCGCGGTGCTGGTGATGATGTTCGCCTCGATCACCCTGCTGCCGGCGCTGCTCGCCTACCTCGGCCCCAACGTCGATCGCCTGCGCATCCCCTTCCTCGGCCGCGCGACGAAAACGGAGACCGGCGAGGAATCGCTCGCGGCGCGCTGGAGCCACGCGGTGCAGCGCCGGCCGTGGACGGCGGCGATCGCCGCGACGGCGCTGCTGCTGGCGCTGGCGGCACCGGCGCTCGGCATGCGGCTCGGCTTCCCCGACGCCGGCAACGACCCCACGGACACGATGACCCGCCAGGCCTACGACCTGATCAGCCAGGGGTTCGGCCCGGGCGCCAACGGCCCGCTGGTGATCGCCGCCGAACTGGACGGCCCGCGGGGGAGGAGCGAAATGAGCTCCCTCGCCGCCCGCCTGCGCGGGGAAGATGGGATCGCCTACGTGGCGGCGCCCCGTGTCAACCCGAGTGGCGACGCGGCGGTGCTCACCGTTATCCCGACCACCTCGCCGCAGGATGCGGCGACCACCGACCTGGTCCGCCACCTGCGCGACACGGTCTTGCCCGAAGAGTTGGAAGGCTCGCAGACAAGGACCTACGTCGGCGGCGTCGTGCCGGCGCTCGAGGACCAGAGCGAATACATCAAGGGCCGCATGCCGATCTTCATCGTCGGCGTCGTCGGCCTCTCCTTCCTGCTGCTGCTGATCGCCTTCCACTCGCCGCTGATCTCGCTCAAGGCGGCGATCATGAACCTGCTCTCGGTGAGCGCCGCCTATGGGGTGATGACCCTGGTCGCCAAGGGCGGCGCAGTCGGCGAACTGATCGGCATCGATCACGAAGTGCCGATCGCGCCGTTCATGCCGGTGATGATGTTCGCGATCCTCTTCGGCCTCTCGATGGACTACGAGGTCTTCCTGATCTCGCGCATCCGCGAGGAGTACGCGAAGGACGGCGACACCCGGCGCGCGGTCGCCGACGGCCTGGCGAAGACGGCGCGGGTGATCACCGCGGCGGCGGCGATCATGGTCGTCGTCTTTCTCGCCTTCGTCGCCTCCCAGGAAGTCTTCCTGAAGCTCTTCGGGGTCGGCCTGGCGGCGGCGATCTTCCTCGACGCCACGGTTGTCCGCATGGTCCTCGTCCCAGCCGTGATGCAGCTCCTGGGCGCCCGCAACTGGTGGATCCCCGCCTGGCTCGAGCGCCTGCTGCCCAGCCTCGACGTCGAGGCCGTCACCGAGCCCGCGCGCCCCTAGCGCCCCGGGGACGTTTAGGTGAGGGTGACGGCGGCCTCGGGGGTGGCTACGCGGAAGCTGAAAGTCTCCTCCAGGTAGAGGCGGACCTGGTCGGCGTCGTGGTGCTCGTAGCCGAGCGAGAGGTCCTCGCCGGACTCGAAGAGGAAGTCGCCGCCGCGCACGCTGAGCACGACCGCGCCGCGCACGCCGGGGGACCAGCAGAGCGGGCCGCCGGCTATCTCGCGCAGGTGCTCGAGCAGCGGGTAGCCGCCGTGCTGGCTGGTCTCCAGGACGCGGGTGTGCGTCTCGGGGCCGAGCGCCAGGCCGTAGGGACCGTCGACGCCGGCGGCGCGCAGCGCGTCGACCGCCTTGGCGACGTGGCGCGGGTAGCGCTCGCAGTCCTCGCCCAGCTCGATCGGGTCGTGCGGGCTGGACTGGATGATCCCGGCGATCCCCGCCGCCTTCCAGCCGTGAAAGACCGCCGCGTTCTCCGCCAGCGCGATCCGGTGGGCGGCCTCGTCGAGCGGGCCGAGGTCAGCGTTCTCGGCGCCGCGGTCGGCGTCGGCGAGCTCCGCCCGCGAGAGCGCGAAGGGCGCCCGCAGCTCGACCAGCGCCAGGACGCGGCGTTGCGCGCCGCTCACCCCCTCGCCGGGGGCGTCCGCAAGCGCCTCGACCCGGCCGAGGTTGGTCGCCGAGTGCTGCCAGCCGTGCGGGCCGGAGAAGTCGACCAGGCGGCGGGCCGCAAGCGCCGGCGCCAGGCGCTCGCGCGCCTCGGCGTCGAGCAGCTCCCAGCCGGCCGCGGTGACCGGTGCCTGCTCGCGCAGCAGGTGGCTGCTCACGCGTCGGCTCCCCGCAGGCTGCCGATGCCGAGCGACTCGCCGCCGGCCAGCGGCGCGCCGCGCTCGGCGGCGCCCTCCGTCGCCTCCTCCTCGGCCGCCTCGCCGTGCTCGACGATGTCGCCGTCCTGGAGGAGAACCCCCTCCGCTATCTCGCGCCAGAGCGGCGTGCGGCGCAGGAGGAACTCGAGGTCCATGCAGAAGTGCTTGAACTCCTCGCCCTGGGCGTCGTGCATGATCGCCCGCGCGTCCTCGTCGGTCTCGACCGCCAGCCGCTGCTCATACCAGCCGATCGCCTCGGCCTCCTCGGTCAGCGAGGCGCAGAGCCGGGCGAAGGTCCGGGTCGCGGCGGACAGCTCCTCGGGCGGCTCGTGGTACTGGTCGAAGCCCACGCCCTCATCTTGCCAGGCCGGACCGGGTGGCGTCTACGCCCGAGTCCCGGCCTGGTCCTCGAGCAGCCGCACGACCGCCCCGGCGAGGCGGGTGCCGCCGGGGGTGAGGACGTACTCGGTGTGCGGCGGGCGGCCTGGGACGATCCGCCGCTCGAGGATCCGCTCCGCCTCGAGCTGCTCGAGGCGCTCGGAGAGCGTCGTCGGCGAGACCCCGGGCAGCGACTGGCGCAGCTCGTTGAAGCGGGTCGCACCGCCGGCGCTGGCGTAGATGATCGCCAGCGTCCAGCGGCGCTCGAGCACCCCGGCCAGCGCCCGCAGGGCGGGCGAGACCGGGGCGCAGCTACGACAGCGCGGCGACATCCGCGCCGCTCTCCGCCGGCTCCAGCGCCCGCTCCAGCACCTCGTCGATGCTGATCACCGGGTGGAAGGTCATCTGCTCGCGCACCTCCTCGGGCACCTCGGCGAGGTCGCCGCGGTTGCGCTCGGGCAGGATCACCTCGGTCAGTCCGGCCGCGTGCGCGGCCAGCACCTTCTGCTTGAGGCCGCCGATCGGCAGCACCCGGCCCTGCAAAGTCACCTCGCCGGTCATCCCGACGGTGTGCTTCACCGGCCGGCCGCTGAGCAGCGAGACCAGCGCCGAGGTCATCGCCGTGCCGGCGCTGGGCCCGTCCTTGGGAATCGCCCCGGCCGGCACGTGCAGGTGGAACTCGCGCTGGAAGCGGGCCGGGTCGATGCCCAGCTCCTCGGCGTGCGAGCGCGCGTAGGAGAGCGCGATCCGCGCCGACTCCTTCATCACGTCACCGAGCTGGCCGGTCAGGACAAGGCCCTTGTCGCCCTCCATCGCGGTCGCCTCGATGAAGAGCACGTCGCCGCCGGTGCCGGTCACCGCCAGCCCGGTCGAGACGCCGGGGATCGCGGTGCGCTCGACCGACTCCTGGAAGAAGCGCTGGCGGCCAAGCGCCTCGTGCACGGCGTCGGCATCGAGGATCAGCGGCAGGTCCGCCTCGCCGCCGGCGATCCGCGTCGCCGCGCCGCGCAGCAGCTTGCCCAGCTCGCGCTCGAGCTGGCGCACGCCTGCCTCGCGGGTGTACTCGGCGATCACCGCGCGCAGCGTCTCGTCGCTCACCTCGACCTCCTCGGGCCGCAGGCCGTTGCGCTTCAGCTGGCGCGGCAGCAGGTAGCCGCGGGCGATCGCCAGCTTCTCGGCTGACGTGTAGCCGTCGAAGGCGATCGTCTCCATCCGGTCGAGCAGCGGCCCGGGGATCGTGTCCGTCAGGTTCGCGGTGGCGATGAAGACGACCTCGGAGAGGTCGACCTCGACGTCGAGGTAGTGGTCGCGGAAGGTGTTGTTCTGCGCCGGGTCGAGCACCTCGAGCAGCGCTGCCGAGGGGTCGCCGCGCCAGTCGGCGCCGACCTTGTCGACCTCGTCTAGGAGGATCACCGGATTCATCGTGCCGGCGTCGCGCAGGGCGCGGACGATGCGGCCCGGCAGCGCCCCTATATATGTGCGGCGGTGGCCGCGGATCTCGGCCTCGTCGTGCAGGCCGCCGAGGCTGATGCGGACGAACTCGCGCCCCAGGGCGCGGGCGATCGACTCGCCGATCGAGGTCTTGCCGGTGCCGGGCGGCCCGACCAGGGTGAGGATCGCCCCGTTGGCGCGGCCCTCGTCGGTGATCCCGCGCTCTTCGCGCAGCTTGCGCACGGCGATGAACTCGGCGATCCGCCGCTTGACGTCCTCCAGCCCGGCGTGATCGGCGTCGAGCACCTCGCGCGTGTGCGTCGGGTCGAGCCGCTCCTCGGAGCGCTTCCCCCAGGGCACCGCGATCAGCCAGTCGAGGTAGCTGCGGATCATCGAGGACTCGGGCGAGGACTCGCCCTGGCGCTCGAGCCGGCGCAGCTCCTTCTCGGCCTGCTCGGCGACCGCCTCGGGCATCCCCGCCTCGGCGATCTTGCGCTCGTACTCCTCGATCAAGCTGCCCTCGTCCTCGCCCAGCTCCTTGCGGATCGACTCCATCTGCTTGCGCAGGAAGTAGTCGCGCTGCTGCTTCTGGGCGCCGGACTCGACGTCCTCGCGGATCTTCGAGCGCACCTGCAGCTCGGCCAGTCGCTCGCGCTGCAGCTCAACCGCCAGCTCCAGCCGCGCCGTCACGTCGAGCGTCTCGAGCAGGCGCAGCTTGCCCTCGGTCGAGACGTCGGGGCTGAGCCCGGTTGTATCGGCCAGCGCGCCCGGCTCCTCGACCGAGCGGAGGAAGGCGGCGATCCGCCCGTCGTCGCCGCGCAGCTCGAGGATCTCCTCGACAACGGCGCGGTACTCGCGCGCCACCTCGCGGGTGTGCTCGTCGTCTGGGTGACCGTCGCGCACGTCCTGCACGTCGACGCGCAGGTCGTCGCCGTCCTCGCCGGCCACGGCGGCACCGGCCAGGCCGCGATGCAGGCCGACCACGGTGGCGACCGGCGCCCCGCGGCGCGAGTGGCCGCGCTCGACCACCTCGGCGACGACGCCGACGCGGCCGAACTCGCCGTCGCGGCGGGGCAGCAGGAAGACGCGCTCCTCCTCGCCGACCTCGATCGGCAGGGTGGCGGAGACGCCGGGGAAGACGATCGCCTCATCGAGCGGAATCAGGAGATATGCCATAAGAAAGTCCAGTTTCTGTAGTTAGTTTCCAAACAGGATAGCGGGCCGGGCTATCCTGCTCGCGATGGAGGGAGGCAAGGCGCAGACGGTCCTCGTCACCGGCGGCACGGGCTACCTCGGCGGCTGGTGCCTGATCGAGCTGCTGCGGCGCGGCTACGAGGTGCGGACCACCGTGCGCGACCTCGCCCGCGAGCCCGAGGTGCGCGCCGCGATCGGCTCCGAGGTGCTGGCCGACAACCGGCTCACTGTGATCGCGGCCGACCTCACCGCCGACGCGGGCTGGGCGGACGCGGTGCGCGGCTGCGACCACGTCCTGCACGTCGCCTCGCCCTTCCCGCCGGCGCAGCCGAGGGACCCCGACGAGCTGATCGTCCCGGCCCGCGAGGGTACCCGGCGGGTGCTGGGCGCGGCGCTCGAGGCGGGGGTCGGGCGGATCGTCCTCACCTCCTCGGTGGCCGCCGTGCGCGGCGGCGCGACCCCGGCCGAGAGCCCGATCGACGAGAGCCGCTGGACCGACCCCGGCAACGAGTCGCTCACCCCCTACGTCCGCTCCAAGGCCGCCGCCGAGCGCGCCGCCTGGGACCTGGTGGAGGAGGCCGGCGCCCGCGAGCGGCTGGCGACGATCCAGCCCGGCGCGATCCTCGGCCCCGCGCTGAGCGACGACGTCTCCTTCTCGCTCGAGCTGATCCAGCGACTGCTGCGCGGGATGCCCGGCACGCCGCGCATCGGCTTCAACCTGGTCGACGTGCGCGACGTCGCCGACCTCCATATAAAGGCGATGGAGGCACCCGAGGCCGGCGGCGGGCGCTTCATCGCGGTCAACGACTTCCTCTGGATGGCCGAAATCGCCGCGATTCTGCGCGAGCGGCTCGGCGAGGACGCCGCCAAGGTGCCGAAGCGCGGCGTCCCCGACCTGCTGGTCCGCGCCCTCGGCATCTTCGACGCCTCGGTCCGCTCCTTCACCGGCGACCTCGGCAAGAAGGTGACGATGACCAGCGAGAAGGCGCGCACGCAGCTCGGCTGGGAGCCGCGCCCGGTCGAGGAGACGATCGTCGACTGCGCCCGCGGCCTGATCGGCCATAACGCCGTCTGAGGCTCAGGCCTCGGAGAGGCCGAGGCGCAGGTAGACGCGGCGCAGGGGCGCCGGCGCCCACCAGTTCCACTCGCCCAGCAGGCGCATCAGCGAGGGGACGAGCAGGGCGCGGACCACGGTCGCGTCGAGCAGCACGCCAACCGCCATGCCCAGGGCGATCTCCTTCATGAAGAAGACCGAGCTGACGCCGAAGGCGAGGAAGACGACGGCGATCATCAGCGCCGCGGCGGTGATCACCCGGCCGGTGCGGCCGATCCCGACGGCGACCGCCTCCTCGTTGCTGGCGCCGGCGTCGTGCTGCTCCTTGATCCGGGCCATGACCAGCACCGCGTAGTCGGTGGCCAGGCCGAAGATCACCGCGAAGAGGAAGACGAGGCTCGAGGTCTCGACCGCCGAGGGGCCGGTGTAGGCGAAGAGGCCGTCGAGCCAGCCGTCCTGGAAGGCGAGCACGATGATCCCCAGCGTCGCGCCCAGGGTCAGGGTGTTCATCAGCAGCGTCTTCAGCGGCAGCAGCACCGAGCCGGTCAGCAGGAAGAGCAGCACCAGGGTGGTGGCCGCGATCAGGCCGACGACCAGCGGCAGGTGCGCGGCGAGGCTCGCCTTGAGGTCGACGAAGCGCGCCGTGGTCCCCGAGGCGAGGACCGCCGTCCCGGCGCCGGGGGGCGGCAGGTCGCGGATCGCTTCCAGGGCATGCTGCGCGGTCGGCGAGAGCGCCTCGCCACCCAGGCCGACGTTGGCGAAGGCGACGTCGCGCGAGGCGCGCGCGAAGGGCGCCGCGTGAGTGACGTCGTCGAGCGCCGCGATCCGCCCCCGCAGCCGGGCGAGCTGCGCGGCGCCGGGCCGCCCTTCGACCACAACCGTGACCGCGTTGTTGACTTCGCTCGGGTAATGCGATTCGACGTAGGTGTTCGCCTCGTAGGCGGGCAGCCCGGGCGGCACGGCCTGGGAGCTGGGCCCGGTCAGCCGCGCGCCAAGCAGCGGCGAGGCGAGCAGCAGCATCAGTCCGCCGCTGGCCAGGGCGACGAGGACCGGGTGGCGCATCACGCCGCGCGCCAGCCGGTACCAGCCGTCGGACTCGTCGGAGACGGCGGCCCCCCGGCGGATCGAGAGTGCGTCGATCCGCGTGCCGAGCAGCGCCAGCAGCGAGGGCACGACGAGCAGCGCGATCGTCGCCGAAAGCACCCCGACCGAGGCGCCGGCGACGGCGATCGAGTAGAGGAAGCGCTGTGGGAAGAAGACCAGCGCCGCCATCGCCGCGGCGACGGTGAGGCCCGAGAAGACGGCGGTGCGGCCGGCCGTCTCGACCGTGCGCCGGTGCGCCTCGCGGGTGGCGCCGTCGGCGGCGATCTCCTCGCGGTAGCGGGAGACCATCAGCAGCGCGTAATCGACGGCGAGGCCGAGGCTGAGGCCGGTGGCGATGTTGAGCGCGAAGACCGAGGTGTCGACGAAGACCGACATCAGGCGCAGAACGAGCAGCGTGCCGACGATCGAGATGCCGCCGATCAGCAGCGGGATGCCGGCCGCGACCACCCCGCGGAAGACGAGCAGCAGCAGCAGCGCCAGCAGCGGGAAGGCGATCAGCTCGGCCTTGGTCAGGTCTTCGCGGGTGCGGTCGTTGACCTGGTTGAAGCTCGGCGCGAAGCCACCCACGGCGACGCGCAGCCGGCTGCCGTCGACGACCGCCTGCACCCGTTCCGCCACCACGCCGCCGGAGTCCTCGAGTTCGGCGGTCGAGAGGTGCGCGGCGACGACCAGCGAGCGGCCGTCGCGGGCGATCAGCTGGGCGCCGGCGCGGCGCTCGCGCAGCGGGTCGACGACGCGTCCGACGCCGGGCACCCGTTGGACGCCCGCGGCGAGCTCACCGACCTGGCGGCGGAAGGCCGGGTCGTGCAGGGCGAGGCGACCGCCGCCGCGGGCCTGCACGAGCATCGTGATCCCCGGGTTGGGGTCGTAGCCGAGGGCGCCGTCAAGGGTCCGCGTCGCGCGCTCGCTCTCCGAGGAGGGATCGCTGAAGCCGGCGGCCTTCAGGTGGTGCTCGACGTCATGCGCGAACGCCACCGCGAACAGCGCGAAGACACCGACGGCGGCGAGGACGAGCTTCGGCCGCTTCCAGGTGAGGTCGGCGATCCGGGTGAACACCGCCGCGCACCGTACCAGATATCCAAGTAAGCACTTTGAAATTCAAATTAAGCTGCTACCCTGGACCGATGGGGCGGCGAGAATACGGTCAGGCGTGCAGCCTCGCCTGCGCGCTCGACAGCGTCGGCGAGCGCTGGGCGCTGCTGATCGTGCGCGAGCTGGCACTAGGCCCGATGCGCTTCTCCGACCTCGACCGGGCGGTGGGCGGCGCCCCCACCGACGTGCTGACCAAACGGCTGCGCGACCTCGAAAAGGACGGGATCGTCGAGCGGCGCGAGGTCGACCGCCCGGCGCCCGCCGTCCTCTATGACCTGACCGAGCTGGGCCGCGACCTGGAGCGACCGATGCTCGAGCTGTCCCGCTGGGGGATGGGGCTGCAGAAGGCCGAGGACGTGGCGGGCCTGCCCGCGGCTTCGCTGGCGGGCGCCCTGCGCGTGATCCTCCGCCCACCCAACGACTTCAGCCTGACGCTCGCGGTGCGCAGCGGCGACGAAGCCTTCGAGCTGCACTTCTCGGATGGCTGGATCGAGGCCTCCCGCGGCCTCCCCGCCAACCCCGACGTGACCCTGGCCGGCGAGCCGCTGCAGGTGATCGGCACCCTGATCAGCCGCCCCGACACTGATCTGGGCACCGAGGTCGAGGGCGACCTCGCGGCGCTCGAAGCGCTGCGCGAGATGGTCGACATCCCCGCCCGCCTGCGCGGCGAAGCGATGGAGCTGCTGGCGGCGACGAACGCCTGAGCAGGGCGGGCCCTACTCGCCCGCGTTGAACTCCCAGATCGCGATTCCGAGCATGATCAGACCGAGGGCGGCGACGGTGAAGATCTCCAGCGCGGTCGGCACGGTCCAGCCGAACCAGGTGATGCCCGGGTTGAGCGCCGCTTCGGCTTCGGCGCTGAGGTCGAGCCGGCCGAAGACCAGGCCGCGCATCGGCGCCACCGCGTAGGTGAGCGGGTCGAGCCGGTTGAGGACGGCGAGCCAACCGGGCAGGTTCGTGATCGGAAAGAGAGCGCCGGAGAGGAAGAACATCGGCATGATCACCATCTGCATCAGGCCCATGAAGGACTGCATCTGGGTGACGCGGGCGGCGACCATCACGCCGAAGGCGGTGATGCTGAAGGCGAGCAGCAGCTGCAGGCCAAAGATGCCGAGCATCATCGGCACGTCGTAGGGGACGCCAACCGTGGGGCCGAGGGCGATCAGGATCACGCCCTGCAGGCTGGCGACGGTGGCGCCGCCGAGGCACTTGCCGATGACGATCGAGCTGCGCCGGATCGGCGCCACCATCATCTCGCGCAGGAAACCGAACTCGCGGTCCCAGACGATCGAGGCGGCTGAGAACATCGCGATGAACATCACCGAGATGCAGAGGATCCCGGGGTAGATGAAGGTCTTCAGGTTGACCCCGTGGGTGCTGGCGGCGGAGAGCTGCTGCAGCCCGGAGCCGAGCACGAAGAGGAAGAGCAGCGGCTGGACCAGCGAGGTGACGATCCGCATCCGGTCGTTGGCGAAGCGGATCAGCTCGCGCCGCCAGACGACCTTGATCGCCCGCAGCTCGCCGCGGGCGCTGCGCCGCGGCACCTGAACGCCGACCACCGCGCCGGGCCGCTCGGCGACCTCCACGCTCACGACAGCCCCTTCCGGTGCGCTTTATCCCCGAATGTCGGGGCAAAGGCGCACCGGAACGTCATCGGCCGACCCCGCCCATCATCTGCGCCGCGATCCGGTTGCGCATTTTGTCGCCGGACTCCTCGGCGTCGCGGATGGTCGAGCCGGTGAAGGACATGAAGACGTCGTCGAGGGTCGGGCGGGCGACGCTGACCGAGCGGATCGGCAGGCCCAGCTCGGCGAAGAGCCGCGGCACGAACTCGGCCCCGTCGGAGACCGCGAAGCTGACCGCGCCCTCGGAGATCTGCGCCTCGAGGCGGAAGCGCTCGCGGATCGCCTCGATCGTCGCGCCGTCGTCGTCGGTCTCGATCCGGATCCGGTCGGCGCCGACCCCCTCCTTGAGCGCCTCGGGCGTGTCGAGGGCGACGATCTCGCCGTGGTCCATGATCGCGATCCGGCCACAGAACTCGGCCTCGTCCATGTAGTGGGTGGTCATGAAGATCGTGATCTCCTCGCTCTGCTGCAGCTCGCGGATGTAGCCCCAGATCGAGCTGCGCGTCTGCGGGTCGAGGCCGATCGTCGGCTCGTCGAGGAAGAGCACGCGCGGCGAGTGCATCAGGCCGCGGGCGATCTCCAGCCGCCGCCGCATGCCGCCCGAGAAGGTCAGCACCTGCGCCCCGCGCCGCTCCCAGAGCCCGACCATCTCCATCACCTGGCGCATCCGCGGCACGACCAGCGAGCGCTCGACCCCGTAGAGCTCGGCGTGCAGGCGCAGGTTCTGCTCGGCACTCAGGTAGCCGTCGAGCGTCGGGTCCTGGAAGACGAGACCGATGTGGCGCCTCACTTCGTCGCGCTCGGCGACCACGTCGTGGCCGGCCACCGTGGCGCTTCCCCCGCTCGGCCGCGCCAGCGTACAGAGCATGTTGATCGTCGTCGTCTTCCCCGCCCCGTTGGGCCCGAGGAAGCCGAACACCTCGCCCGCGGTGACCTCGAAGCTGACCCCGCGCACCGCTTCGAACTCGCCGAAGGACTTACGCAGCCCGTCGACGTGGATCGCGGCCTTCCCCGCTCCGGGAGGATCAGCCACGACAGTCACCTCTGCGCCCACCGGGGCATTGTCGCGAACCGGCGAGTCCGGCGGCTTCACTGCGCTTCGGAGATCTTGGCTTCGATCTCTTCGACCGATTCCGGCGTGCCCAGCGCTTCCGTCCCACCCGGCCCCTCGACCAGGAACGAGGGAGGGCCGCCGAATTCGTAGCGGTCGCTCGCTTCGCGGCCGGTGCGTTCGACCTCGCGCAGCAGTCGCTTGCTGTGGCGCTGCGCGTTCCAGCGGGCGATGTCGGGGACCTTGGCGCCCCTTGCGATCGCGGTGAGGAACTTGTCGGTGACGTAGCCGGAACCCTCCTTCCCCTGGTTTCGGTAGAAGAGCTCGAGGAAGCTCCAGCCGCGGCCCTGCTCGCCGGCGGCGAGCGCCGCGGCGCCGGCGAGCACCGACTGGCGGTTGACCACGGTGAAGTTGCGGAACTCCAGCTTCGCTTCGCCGCGGCTGACCTGGCCGGCGATCACCCGGGGGAGCACCGCTTCCGCAAAGGCCCGACAGACCGGGCACTGAAGGTCGCCGAACTCGATGACCGTCACCGGCGCCCCCGGCTCGCCGACGACCATTCCATGCTGGGGGACGCCTTCCAGCTGCTCTTCCACGAGGCGCACTTCCTCGAGGTCCGCGTTCCCGCCGCGGCCCTTGTTCTCGCTGACCGCGATGATCAGGACGAGCGCGGCGGCCACGACCGCGGCGGTGGCGAGTCCGGCGGCGCGCAGCAGGCGCGGACGTCGCTCCTTCCCGGCGTTCATCGCCGCACCTCCCGCAGCGCCCGTTCGAGTTCGGGGATCCCCCAGGCGCCCTCGATCCGGGTGCGGATCGTGCCGTGGCGGTCGATCACGAAGAGCCAGGGCTCGCTGGGCAGGCGGTAGGCCTTCACCTGCGGGCGCACGCCGAGGCTCGGGTTGTTGTCCTTGTAGATCTCCATGTGGATGAAGGCGACGCCCTTGCCGTCCGTCTGGTGGACCTGTTCTGCCTCGTCGACGACCGGTCCGCAGACCCGGCTCTGGCAGAACTGGGGCGTGGCGAAGAGCAGGACCACCGGCTTGTGGCCGAGCACTTCCGCCAGGTCGTCGGAGTGCATGTCGTCGGGCGGGATGCGGGTGTCGATCTTGCGCACGTCGCCGCCGACGTCGGCGGGGGTCGGCGTGTGCACGCGAGGGGCGCGTTCGCCCACGTCGGGTGGATTGGCGGGGCTCTTGGGAAAGTGCGGCCGCGACCGCGGCAAGTGTCCGGCGATCGCGCTGGGCACGAACGTCCCCTGCAGCGACCCGCCTTCTTCGACCAGCGCCAGCACGCGCCATTCGCCCTTGCTCAGCAGCGGCGCACCGTCGACCACGTAGACGACCTTGCCCGCTTGCGGATCGTTCCCGGTGGTCTCCGCGACGAAGGCCGGCTCGGTCGCCAGCGATTCGATCCGCGCCGGGTAGGGACCGATCGCCTTCCCTTTCTCCCCGCGGGCGAAGTAGAGAGCGACCCTCGCGTCGGTGACCTGTTCTTTGCCGGCGGTGAAGACGCCGAAGCCGTAGCGGTCGCGGCCCACGTCGTAGACCAGCCCGGTCGGCAAGACGACGAGTTCGCTCTCGCCGCCGCTCTGCTCGAGCAGCTCTTCCAGCGTCTTGCCCCGCGCCGGGGGGAACGCCGACCTCGGCGGCGCCGGCGCGCTGCTGATGCCGCTGTAGCGGTTGCCGCAGCCGGCCAGCGCGAGGGCGGCCGCGGCAACCGCGAGCAGCGGCAGGACCGGCGCTTGTCGCCGAAAGCGCACTCCCTCAGGCGCTCCGCCGCGAGCGCGCCAGGGCGGCGCTGCCGGCGATCAGGCCGAGTGCGCCGAGCACCAGGGCGGCGATGCCGAGGCCCTTGCTGGCGCTGTCGCCGGAGCTCGAGCTGCCTGCGGATTCTTCGGCCGGTTCGGCCGAGGGGCTGGGCGGCGCGGTCTCCGAGCCGGCGACGTCCTGCAGCGCGCCGCCTTCGGCGGTGACGTCGATCCGCGGCGCCGGTTCGTCGGAGCTGGGAGGGCCGATCCAGCGCACGACTTTGCCGTTGTCGTAGTACTGGAGCACCTTGAAGGTCAGCTCTTCGCCCGCCTTGCCCGGGATCTCGGTCGAGATCGGGAAGTTGAGGAACTGGCCGGGAGGGATCCTGGCCTGGGAACCGCTGCCCGTCCAGACGATCTCCCGCACCCGTTCGGTTACTTCGCCGTCGTCGGTCTGCACCGGCTTGGCGAGCTTCGTCGTCTTCACTTCGGCGCTCCAGCCGGGCATGTATTCGGTGGAGACGTCGAGGAAGCCCGGTGGGAACTGGACCGCGAGCTTGACCGTGTTGGCGTTGTCGGTCTCGTTCGGCACCCGGATGTCGAGGGTGGCGAAGGAGCCGACCGGCACCTCGTTGGGGTGCAGGCTGACGTGAGCCTGGGCGGCGGCAGGCGCAAGCAGCGCGCAGGCCAGCGCCAGGGGGAATGCGATTCGACGCATGGTGTCCTTTCCTTTCTCGGGCGCCGTCAACGGACCGGCACCTCGACTGTCTTTGCGTACTCGTTGAAAGCGGAGACCCGGACCACGATCGCGATCCGCCAATCGCCGGAGGAATTGAGAAAGGCGCTGGGGATCGTGTAGTGGCCGGGGCCGGAGAGCTGCGGTTCGAGCGGCAGCGAGATGTCCTTGTCCGGCAGCGAGGCGGTCGCCTCGAACTGCTTGATCGGCGAGAACGGCGCGCCCGTCTTCGCGTCGAACATGTAGACGTGGATCTCGTTGGCGCCGACGCGGGCCGGTTCCACGGTCATCTCGAGCTGGATCGGGCCGAACTGCGATTCGGCCGCGAACGGCCCCGACTGGGCCGAGATCGGCGGCGCGTAGCTGGCCAGCGCGGCGGTGACGCCGAGGACGAGGAGGAGCAGCGCCAGCTCGGCGCGCAGCACGCGGCGCAGGATCAGGCCGGTGCGCGCCGGCGCTTCGCCCCCGGCCGCGATCCGCTTCAGGCGGGGGACCGAGCGCCGCCGGTTGTAGGCACCGAGGCCGATCAGCGCCAGCAGCAGCAGGAACTTGGCGAGGACGGCGCGTCCGTACCCCGTTTCGGTGAGCGCGTCGAGTTCGCGCACGTAGACGTAGGCCTGGGCCAGGCCGGTGAGCAGGATCGCCCCGACCGAGACCAGCGCCACCCGCGAGAAGCGGACGAGGACGGCGGCCAGCAGGCGGCCGCGGTTCGCCGGCTCCAGTTCGCGCGTCCCCCGAGGCACGACGAAGAGCAGCGCCGCGAGCCCTCCCAGCCAGATCGCCATCGCGCCGACGTGGACGGCGTTGAGCGGGAAGTTGAGCGCGATCGGGCGCTGGGTGCTGCCGTGGCCGGAGAGCGCCGGCGCGAGAACGACGAGGAGCAGCGGCAGGGCGAGGACCGTCGCCCGCGCCGCCGCCGCCCGCCGCGAGCCCGCCGGGCGGCGGAGCAGGATCGGGACGAGCGCGGCGAAGACGATCCAGGCGACGGTCGCCCAGCCCCAGACCGAGCCGAACTTGGTTTCCAGCGTCTCGCGCAGGATCGTGCTCTTCAGCGCTTCGAAGCCGGAGATCCCGGCCGCCTCGGCCCCCTCGACCACGATCCCGGCCACCGCCGCGGCCGCGCCGAGCAGGGCCGCGGCCAGCAGCACGATTCGCAAGCGGCGCAGGAAGGCGCGCCCGGCTCGCCCCCACTCCGCCTCCGCGCCGGCCACCGCCCCCAGCCCCGGCAGCCAGCAGAGCGCCAGGAAGAGGACGCCGCCGAAGGCCAGCGCGATCGCCGCGTACTCGAGCGCGCGGGCAAAGCCGAAGGCGGTCTCGGTCACCGCCCCGCTGCCCGACCCCTTGGTCAGTTCGGCGACGGTCTGCTTCGGCGCCACGCCGGACTTGCCGATCGAGAAGACGAAACCGCTGGAGACGATGTGACCGTCGGCCGAGATCACCCGGTAGGTGGCGGTGTAGCTGCCGTCGGGCAGTCCGGGCTTCAGGTGGACGCCGAGCTTCGGGCCTTCCCCGTTGGGGTGGAAGGCGTCGCCGTCGTCGACCCGCGAGCCTTTGGCGTCGAAGACGCGGATCGCGCCGAAGTTGCCCTCGACCGGCTCGTCGAAGCTGAAGATGACGGCGGAGGGCTCGTGCTTGACGATGGCGCCGCGCTCGGGGCTGGTGCCCTCGAGTTGGGCGTGCGCCAGCGCCCGCGCGGGCGTCGCCAGCAGGGCCAGCCCAACCCCGATCGCCGCCAGCCTGCGCATCGACCTACCAGGCTTCCTTCGCCGGCTCGTCGCCTCCTGAGGGAACCTCGCCGCCGTGCTCTCCGTCCTCCTCGCCTCGTCGCCGCCGCACCCACCAGACCAGCGCCCCGCCGACCAGCACCACGGCGATGCCGATCAGGATGAAGGGCAGCTTCGAGGTGTCGGCCGGGCCGACCCAGTAGAGGGTGCCGTCGATAGCCCCCTTGCGACCGTCGATCCGCAGCGGGATCGTGTAGTCGAAGACCTTGGATTTGCGACTCGGGTCGGTGACCTGGGGCGGCGCCGTGGTCGACTGGTAGTGCATCCGGTGGTCGTGCCAGACGAAGGTCCCCGAGTCGTCGACCGTCTTCCACTTCGGCGGCGCCATCGGGTTGGCGATCGACGGCAGTTTCGCCGTCGGAAAGTAGGTCTGGTTGAGGTAGAGCGCCGGCGAGCGTTCGTTGACCTGGACGGTGCCGTCTTTCCGCACGCGCGCGTATGGCTCGCGCTCGTATCCGTAGATCACGACTTCGTGACCGTGGCGGTCGAGCAGCTGGAAGTAGCTGTCGTAGCTCAGCACGCGGAAGGTGACGCCGGGCACGTTCGGCATCACCCGGTCGATCACCGAGCGGTAGTCGGGGTTGCCTTCGTGCGCCGAGGCGGGCGCCGCGAGGGCGGCTGTCAACAATGCGGTCGCGGCGGCAAGCGCCGCCAGGTGCTTTCGCACGGGGTTCCTTTCGGTCGCGCGCGCGACGACCGAAGGGTCCCGGCGCCGGCGCTAGCTCAGTGGGAGGAGGGCGACCGGCGGCGGGCGCTTGGCCAGCGAGAAGGCGATCAGGCGGGTCCCGCGCGGTAGTTGCGCGCGGGCCGGCGGCCGGGCCGGGGAGACCGTGGACGCGGGCCGGCGGCGGCGCGGACGGGCGCGGCGAGCGGCGAGCCGCTCGATCAGCGCCTCGCCGACGTAGCGCCCGGCGATCAGCGGCACCGCAATCAGCAGGGCCGGCGCCATGAAGAGCAGCACGTCGGTCGAGCCAAGCAGGGCGAGGGCCAGCGCCCAGCTGGCGGTGAGGACCAGCGCAACCCCCGCGGAGAAACGGCTCACAAGGCGCATGGAGCAACGATGGTAGTCCAAGGGGGCGCCGCGACCCGCGGTGGATAATCCAGCGCGGTGATTGCCTCGATCCCGAGCCCAGCCTCGAGCGGCATCCAGCTCGGCCCCTTCGAAGTCCACGTCTACGGGCTGATGTACGTGCTTGCGCTGTTCGCCGCGGTGACGATCGCCGCCCGCCGCTGGCAGGCGCGGGGCGGCTTGCGGGAGACGGTGTACGACGTGGCGCTCTGGGGGTTCCCGGCTGGGGCGATCGGCGGCCGGCTCTACTTCGACCTGACCAGCAGCGGCGAAATTCCGGCCCACTGGTGGGGCCCGTTCGCCGTCTGGGACGGCGGCATGGGGATCTGGGGCGGCATCGCCCTGGGCAGCGCGGTCGGCCTCTGGCGACTGCGCCGTGCGGGCGTCTCACCGGCGCCCTTCATGGACGCCGCCGCCCCGGCGCTGCTCGTCGGGCAGGCGATCGGGCGGATCGGCAACTACTTCAACCAGGAGCTGTTCGGCGGGCCGACCGGCCTGCCCTGGGGACTGCGGATCTCGGCCGCCCACCGCCCGGCCGGCTACGAGGCCTTCTCGACCTTCCAGCCCACCTTCCTTTACGAGCTGGTCTGGAACCTCGGGCTGGCCGCTTTCCTCGTCTGGCTCGGCCACCACCGCCGCATCCGCCCGCCGGGTCTCTTCGCCCTATACGTCGCCGGCTACTCCGCCTTCCGCATCTTCGAGGAGTCGATCCGCATCGACCCCGCCCACCACATCCTCGGCCTGCGCCTCAACCTCTACGTCGCCGCGGCACTCTGCCTATCCGGCCTGCTCTGGTTCGCCTGGATTCAGGGCTGGCGGCCGGCCTCGCGCCGGGTCCGCGGCGGCGGCGCGCTGCTGCTGGCCGGAGGCGTCATCGCTCTCTCCGGCTGCGCCGGCTCCGGGCACACCGACGCTGCGGCGGCTGCTCAATCCGGCCCGTCGGCGAGCCACAATGCTCGCCGGGTACTCGACGCTCCTGGTTGAGTCCCAATGCGTTGAATACCTTGACATGGCTAAATCGGTACCGATAGGGTCGCGGCCGTGAAAAAGAAACCGATCCTCGTGCCCCTCGGTGTGGCGCTCGCGGCGATGTTCCCGACAGGCGCGCAAGCGACCGTCGCCGATGCCGGACTGAGCGTCGGTCGAGCCCAGGCAGCAATGTCTCAAACGGCCGGCCAAGCGCCGCTGCTGGCGCTGCCGAACGGCGACGCGGTGCCCGGCTACGCCCGCCATCACTCCCACCACTCGCACTACTCCCATCGATCGCACCACTCGCACTACTCGTCCAGCGGTGGCGGCCACTACTCGCACTCATCCCATTCTTCGCACTCCTCGCACTACTCGAGTTCTTGACGCCCGGGAGCGGGCCCGAGCGCCGATGACCGAACGCACCGTCTCGTTCGACAGCTCCGCACACTCCGTCGACGCCGTGCAGCGCGCCGCCTACCGGCTCTCAGACCGTCTCTCGTGCGATGTCCGGCAGAAAGAGGGCGCGGTTGACGTCACGCTTCACATCGCCGACGAAGAGAGCGACCCCGACGCGCTGCTCGCCGAGTTTCGCAATGAGGTTCTCGATCAGGTCTTGCGCGAGCGGATCAGGTCGGAAACCGAGGACGTCCGCAAGCTCGTTCTCGCTCTGGCCTTCTCCAAGACGGGCCTCGAGAACAGCGATGTCTAGGTTCCGCGAGCCGGCGGCTTTCGAGGCCGCTACCGCGGACTGGCGGATGCTTCCGTTCCGCTTCGAGCGAATCGACGGGCGAGTCCTGCTCACCAACCTCGTCGGTGAGCACCTGTTCGTCTCCTCCGATGAGTTCGAGCAGGTCGCCACAGCCGAGTTGCCGGTCGATTCGCCCCTGGTCAGGCGCCTGCGCGCAAAGCACGTGATCAGAGAGCAGGGTGACAACCTGCCGCTCGAGCTGCTCGCGCTGAAGGCCCGGACCCGGTACAGGCGCCTCTCCGAGTTCACCGCCCTGCACATCTTCGTCGCCTCATTGCGCTGCGAGCACTCCTGCCCCTACTGCCAGGTCTCGCGGCAGAGCTCCGATAAGGCGGCTTTCGATATGAGCCCGGCGACCGCGCGCCTCGCACTCGACTCCGCCTTCCGCTCGCCCTCCAGCAACATCAAGATCGAGTTCCAGGGAGGCGAGCCACTGCTCAACTTCGACTTGATCGAAGAGGTCGTAAGCGAGGCAAAGGCGCACAACGAGACGGTGGGCAAGAACCTCTCGTTCGTGATCGCAACCAACCTCGCCTTGCTCGACGATCGGGTGCTCGATTTCTGCCGGGAGCACGGCATCTTCATCTCCACCTCGCTCGATGGACCCGCCGACCTGCACAACAAGAACCGGCCGCGCCCGGGCCGCAACAGCTGGGAGCTTGCCACGGAGGGCATCCAGCGAGTGCGCGAGTCGCTGGGAGTCGACCGGGTATCGGCCTTGATGACTACGACGCGCTCCAGTCTTGGCCGCGTCAAGGAAATCATCGACTGCTACGTCGAGCAGGGGCTGACGAGCATGTTCCTGCGCCCCCTCTCACCGTACGGCTTCGCGGTCAAGACCAAGAGCTTCGACGCCTACGGCGTGGACGGCTGGCTGCCGTTCTACGAGGAGGGGCTCGAATACATCATTGAACTGAACCGCCAGGGCGTCCCGATGGTCGAGCAGTACGCGGCGATCATTCTCAAGAAGATGCTCACCAACGACGATCCCGGCTACGTCGACCTCACCTCACCGTCGGGCATCGGGATCGGCGCCGTGGTCTACAACTACGATGGCGATGTCTACGCCTCCGATGAGGGTCGGATGCTGGCCGAGATGGGGGACACGACCTTCCGGCTCGGCAACCTCCACCGTGACTCGTATGAGGAGATCATGCTCTCCGAGGCGCTGCTCGAGCCGCTCGACGCGTCCTTCACCCTGAGCGCGCCGATGTGCACCGATTGCGCGTTCGAGCCCTATTGCGGCGCTGACCCCACCTATCACCACGCCACCGATGGGGACTACGTTGGGCGCAAGCCAACGTCCGGGTTCTGCCGCCGCAACATGGCCATCTTCAAGCTCCTGCTCGACCGCTACGAAGGCGACCCGGCCACCCGCGCTCTGTTCCAGACCTGGGCTGGACATTGATCGAGTTGCGCGCCAATGCGGCCCGGGCGGAGCTCGCAGAGCCGCTGCAGCGCACCGTCTGGCGGATCGTCGACCGCGCCACCCTGACAGCGCAGCGCGGCGGGCGCGCCTTCCTGCTCGGCGGCGACGAGCAGCCGCCGGAGGGCTTCGGCCTCTACCTGACCCATGACGACACCCGGCCGGCCGAAGACCTGCCAAACCTGATTCAGCTCCCACCCGAACTTGGCTACCTCTCCGGGGACGACGTCCTCTCCCTGGGCAGCGACGGCCGCCGCATCCGGGTCATCTGGCGTCACACGAGCCGCCAGAACAGCATCCTGCTAACCGAGCGCTGCAATCACTACTGCCTGATGTGCTCTCAGCCGCCGAAGACCGGCAACGACGACCAGCTTCTCGACGACGCATTCGAGCTGATCAGGCTGCTTCCCCGCGGAACCGAGGAGATCGGCTTCACCGGCGGAGAGCCGACCCTCTACGGCAACGGGCTCATCGACCTGCTGAGCCTTTGCCGAAGCCTTCACCCCGAGGCGGAGATCCACGTGCTTTCGAACGGCCGCAGGTTTGCCGATCCCGGGTTCGCGGCATCGTGGGCGGCGATCGACAACCCGAACATGATGGTGGGCATTCCGCTGTACGGGGCAGAGCCCGCCCGGCACGATTACGTCGTCCAGGCGGAGGGGGCCTTCAACGAGACTGTGCCGGGGATCCTCAACCTTGGCCAGCTCCGCCAGCGGATCGAGCTGCGGGTCGTGCTGCACAAGCAAACCGCTCCCGCGCTGCCTGAAATCGCTGCGTTCATCGCCCGCAACCTGCCCTTCGTCGACCAGGTGGCGCTGATGGGCCTGGAGATGATCGGCCTTGCACGGGCCAACATCCCGGCGCTTTGGATCGACCCGACCGACTATGCGGACGAGTTGGTCGAGGCGGTGACGCTGCTCGACCGCAGCCGCATCCACACGATGATCTACAACCATCAGCTCTGCCTGATCCCGCGGAGCATGTGGCCCTACGCGGTCCGCTCGATCAGCGACTGGAAGAACGAGTACCACCCGGAGTGCGTCAGCTGCAGCGTCAACGACCGCTGCGGCGGCTTCTTCTTCTCCGCCAAATACAAGGTCAGCGAGAAGATCAAGGCAATCCCCGTCGACGATTCCGCGAGTCGCATGGATCTGCTCCCGATCGTCGCCGAGTGAGGCCAGGCCGAGGGTGACGGCAGCTCCATTGCGACGACTACTGGGTCGAACCCCGACCGCGCTCGGCGTTGTCGCATCCATCATCGCGATCAGTGGGATCGCCGTAGCCGGGTTCAAGACACTGCATCCAACAGCAAGTCGGCCTGCGCTTCCGGAAGGTCGGCAAATCGTCGCTTTTCATCAACTCGCGAACGACATCTGCTCGGAGAGCCTCCAGAACCTGCGTCGAGCCTCTAAAGTCGCGAGATCGCGCAGCGAGCTCCTTGCATTTCTTTCGCGGGCAACAAGTTGGGGGGTCGGGGATCTGTCGGGCGTAACTCCGCCGCCACGCTTCGCGGCTTCCTATACCAGCGAGATAGAAGTTCGGCGGGCAGTCGCCCGCGAGTTGCTGGACTTGCAGCGCGCGATTGAGACTGGCGACCACGTCGGTCAGGCCCGGACCAGAGTCAAGCTGACCTCTGCGGAACTACGGGCAAGAGAACTGAACCGCTCTTTGGGGCTAAAGAATTGCTCACCGGTTATGCCCGGGCATTCCCCCCTGCCTTGAGCACGCAAGCGGCCCCGGCGTTGGCCGGGGCCGCTTGCTCTCGATGACTTCGTCGTACTGGGCTAGTGAGTCTCGCCCGTCGAGGAGTTGAGGATCAGGCGGTGGTTGTCGCCGTCTCCGAAGTCGAAGAGGCGGTTGAGGGAGCCGGCCTTGGCGTCGAAGGAGCCGTCGCCGATGCGGCCGAGCGTCCAGTTGTCCTCGATGAACTTGAGGATCGAGGACTGGTCGGTGACCGAGTGGTCGACGAAGTTCGACTTGGCGAACGGCGAGACGACCAGCAGCGGCAGGCGCGGGCCATAGCCACAGCGGTCTTCGTAGCCGGCCGCGACCTTTGCCGGGTTGGAGCCGCAGGAGGCACTGGTGAGCGCGTCATGGGTGGGGTCGAGCGACTGGTTGACGATCGGGCCCATCTGGTGGTCGTACCAGCCGTCGGAGTCGTCGTAGGAGATGACGACCGCGGTCTTGTCCCAGTCACCCGATTTCTGCAGCCGGTTGATCGTTTCGACCAGGAACTGCTGCTCGTCGAGCGGGTCGGAGTAACCGGCGTGACCGTCCTGGTAGGCGGGCGGCTTGAGGAAGCTGACAGCCGGCATGTCGCCGGCTTTGACGCTCTTCCAGAAATCCGTCATGTCGTACTGGTGATTGGCCTGGTCGGTCTTGCCGATCATCGCCGTCGAGCTGGGCGGCAGGTGCTGCGGGTTCGCGGTCGAGGCGTAGAACTGGAACGGCTCGTGGTGCGGGATGTAATCCGCGCTGGTGACGCCGCCGACGTTGGTGTGTGACTGTTTGCAATCGGCGAAGCCGCCCTCGAACCAGCCCCAGGTGACGTGCGCCGCGTTGAGCAGGTCGCCCACGTTCTGGTTGGAGGCCGCCATCTTGGTGTTGTCGCGCGTGTCGCATTTGTCACCGGTTGGTCACAGGTCTCGGCCTGGGAGCGGTCGAGGCGGAAGGGCTGGGTCGAGTTGGGGTTGTTGGGGGCGAGCAGGCTTTCGTTCAGCCCGTTGACCGCCGGCGTGTGCCGGTCGATGCGAACCCGCGGCTCCCCAGCGGGGTTTTCAACATGGCTCCTCCTGCTTGATTATCGGGACTGGATGCTCGGCCGCAACTCTGCGAGCCGCTCCCTGGACGGGAGTTGCCAGGAGGTGAATCCGCCGTGAAAGAGCGGTGATCGGAGGCGGTCTGCTCAGTCGCGGCCCGCGACGCGGCGGGCCTCGGCGGTCCCGAGGTATGGGGTGAGGGCGAACTGGGCGGCCTCGGAGGCGAGGCCGGGCAGCTCCGACTCGCGGTCGAAGGAGAGGCGCTGGGCGACCAGCATCGCGAGGCCGCTGGCGAGCGCCCGCTCGGTGACCTCGGGGAGGCGCTCACCGTGAGCGGCGAGCTCGCGGCCGGGCAGCAGCAGGCCTCCGATGTAGGAGACCATCCGGTCATAGCGGGCGAAGCCCGGAGCGCCGCCGGCGAGCGCCTCGTTGGTCAGCAGCTGAGCGCCGCTCCGCTCGCCGGCGGCCCACTCGAGCGCCGCGCGAATCCCGGCGACGACCCCGTCCGGCCACTCGGGCTGAGCGGCGCAAGCGGCCTCGATCGCGACCTGCAAGCGGGCGAACGCCGCATCGAAGGCGCTCGCGAACTCCCCTGGTTGCCCTGCGCTCTCGGCCATCCCCTCCCGCTCCCTGAGAGCGCAGAATAATAAACATGAATGTCTGGTAGCGCAAGGACGCGGTGGCGCCGGTATGCTCTTCGCGTTCGAGTGTCTTGGCGGCGAGGTGCGGAGGCCAGGCACGGGGGTCAGACGGCTCTCGTGCGGGGCGCCACCAGTGCGAGGCCAGGGCAAACGGCTCCGGAAAACCACAGCACAGGAGCCGTCCCTTGGATCGTCCCGATCTCCCAGAGAGCCCTGCCCGTGGAGGGGCGGTCGTCGCGGATCTCTCGCGCGAGATCGTCAAGCTGCACGCCCGCCTCTACGGGCGCGGGCCGACCAAGGCGCGCAGCTACCTGCACAGCGACTACGCCGTCTGCGTGCTCGAGGAGATCTTCACCACCGCCGAGCGGACGCTGATCGAGGCCGGTTCGGGCGAGCACGTCCGCGACACCCGCAAGCGGCTCCAGGAAACGGTCAGGCAGGAGTTCATCGACACGGTCGAGCGGATCACCGGCCGCACCGTCCGCGTCTACCTCAGCCAGGTCGACGTCGAGGCCAGCCTGGCGCTCGAGTTCTTCATCTTCACCGAGCCGGGCGGCTCTGGCTAGCGCTTCTCTCGCCGAGCAGGAAGACCTCGATCGCCACGTCGGGGTCGACGTTGACGACGCTGAGGAAGGCGGTGACCGGCCTCTCGAGGATCTGCTCGGCCCGCAGCCTGTGTTCGCTCTCGACCACGTCGCGGTAGAGGCCGCGGGTGCGCCGCACGTGCTCGGCCTGGCCGGCGGCGATCAGGGCCTGCTCGACCGGCGTGTAGATGTCGGTGAGGACGCAGACCGCCATGTCCTCGTTCACAAAGCTCCTCGCCGCGCCCGGCCCGCGACCGAAGCACTCGCGGTGCAGGGCCACCATCGCGTTGGAGAGCTCGATCACCGAGCGTCCCACCCTATCGAGGAGTCCCCCTTGGGATCGCGCCGAGTCCTGTTTCGGAACTTCGCCTCGGGGCTAGCGGTGCGAGCTCTGGCTGACCTGGGTGGTCAGGGTCGCCTTCGGCGCGCCCGAGCCGACCTTGGCCGCCTTGACCGAGAAGCGCAGGCGGCCTTTGCTGAGACCGGAGACGGTGAGCACGGTGAAGGTGCTGCTCACTTTGCGCGTCACCTTCAGCTTGCGCGGCTTGCGCGAGGCGACCGCCAGCAGGAGGTGTTTGCGGCCGGTCAGCCGCAGGCCCGAGATCTTGAAGCGGTCGAGCGGGTTGACCCAGGTGAGGGTGATCTGGATCGCCTTCGTCTTCGCGCCGATCGCCACGCCGTGCGGCTTGCTCTGTCCCGCTTTGAGCAGGTCGGTGAACTGGACCGGCGGCGTCTGGCAGGTGAGCGCCGCCTCGATGCTGTTCATCACCGACTGCAGCTGGCTCGAGTCTTCCAGCGGGTAGTAGCTGCCGCCGGTGTCGGCGGCGATCTTTTTCAGCCGCGCCTGGTCTTCGGGCAGGACGATGCCGCCGAAGCCGATCACGTAGGTCGGCACGTTGTGGACGAGGTGCCCTTCGTTGTAGGTGCCGATGTCGTGGCCGCCGTCGGTGAGGAAGATCCGCGCGTCGGCGCTCGGGTTGTCGGCGTCGGACTGGGAGAAGGCGGCGTTGTAGTCGGTGGCGCCGTTGTCGGCTTTGATCTTCTGGTCCAGCGCGGCGCGCATCGCGCTCGCGTTGGCGCCGACCGGCTCGGGCGGGAAGACCGTGTCGGCGCCGGGGATGTATTCCGGGATCCCCGAGCCGAACTCGACCGCGCCGAGTTGGGTCGAGGGGCCGAGCGTGTCGATCAGCAGGCTCATCGCCTGCACCCGCAGCCGGTTGCCGTCGGTGATCGCCATCGAGCCGGAGTCGTCGACGATCGCCTCGATGTTCGTCGCCTTGGTGCAGGACGAGGCCTGGGCGAGCGGCGCGGCGGGCCCGGCGAGGGCGACCGCCAGCGCTCCGGTGGCGGCGAATGCGGTCATCGCTCTGCGGACTCGGCTCATCTGCATGGCAATGTACCGCCTACCCACTGCTTGAGCTTTCCTTTTCAGTCGCTACGCTGGACGCATGACCGACGACGGCGAGGCGCGCGGCGGGCCGACGGTGATCACGCTCGGACCCGAGGGGACCTGCCACGAGCGCGCGGTGAAGCGCTACATGGCCTTCCAGGGCGTCGAGGACTACGAGCTGGAGCTGACCACCGACTTCTTCGCCGGCCTCGACCGGGTTCGCGAGAACCCGAACACCTTCCTCGTCCAGTGCAGCGCCCACCCGAAGGTGCACGAGATCACCGAGAAGTACTGGACCGAGGTCTTCGTCGTCGACACCTTCATCTACCCGACCAAGCACCTGGTCCTGCTCAGCCGCCGCGAGGTCGAGCGGCCGCGCTCGATCGGGATCGTCCCCGCCACCAAGGGCTACGTCGACCTCTCGCAGTGGGAGGAGGTGATCGACGTGGTCTCCAAGCCGGTCGTCGCCGAGGGGCTGCTGCGCGGCGAGTACGACTCCGGGCTGACTCACATGGAGCACGTCGGCGAACACTCCGAGGAGCTGCGCCTCGATCTCGACATCGGCGAAATCGACACCACATGGGTCGTCTACGGGCGGCAGAAGCGCTTCCGCGGCGAGCTGATCGGCATCCCCTCCGCGCAGCTCTTCGGCCACGAGCAGCGCGTGCCCGCCTAGCGGCGGCTCAGCTGAGCTGCTTGGCGAGGCGGCGCATAGCCTTCTGGTTGGGGCGGCGCACAAAGGCGCGCATCAGCGGCGGGCAGAGCCGTTCGGCCCGCGAGGCCTCGAGCCACTCGAGGTCGAAGCTGACCTCGGTCTCGCCCTCTCCGCGCTCCTCCAGCCGGTAGGTGCCGCGAGTGTGCCGCTTGCCGCCGGCCCCGACCCCTTCCTCGACGATCAGCGACGGCGCCTTAGCCTCGACGATCTCGAACTCGGTCCAGTCCTGCGAGCCCGGCGCGTCGGCCTTCGCCACGCCCTTGGCGCCCACCCCACGGGGCGGCCCGGAGAACTTCCACTTGACCAGGAAGTGATCGAGGAACGACTCGTGGTTGGCGAGCACGATCAGGAACTCGTAGACCTCCCGCGCCGGCCGGGCCACGACGGTCGAGACGGTGACGGGCTTCATGACCGGCGATCCTATGCCCAGAGCGCCGGCAGCGGCAGAGCCCAGATCTTGGATGAGAGCCGCACTGCCTCGCGCCCCATGTGCAGCACCACGCCCTGCCCGAACTCGTCACCGAGCGATTTCTCCATGCCGCGAAGGCCGCGGGTGTCGCGAGACGTGAGGGTTGCGGCGGCCTTCACCTCGACCGCGCAGAGCGGCGCCCCGGGCCGCTCGATGACCGCGTCCACCTCCAGCCCGTCGACCGTGCGGTAGTGCAGAACGGCCGGCCGCGACTCGCTCACGCCCGCCTGCTTGACGATCTCCATGAGCACGAAGTTCTCCAGCGCCGCTCCGAACGAGCTGCCGGGCAGCGCTGCGCCGCCGAGCAGACGGGTCAGCAGGCCGGTGCTGCGGGACGCCAGCAGATCCGTTCGCCAGCTGGCATTCTCACCGCCTCTTTAGGTTCCTCCCAATAGGCTGCGGCGCGCATGGAACCGATCTCCTACCTGCAGGCGCTCGTCCTCGGCCTCGTGCAGGGGATCGCCGAGCCGTTTCCGATCTCCAGCCTCGGCCACGGAGTGATCGCGCCGCAGCTCTTCGGCTGGAACATCCACCAGGACGACGAATACTTCCTCGCCTTCCTGGTCGCCACCCACTGCGCCACGGCGGTCGTCCTCTTCCTCCTCTTCCTCGACGACTGGAAGCGGATCTTCCGCGGCCTGGGACGCTCGCTGCGCGACCGGGCGATCGCGGCGGACGACGACGACGCGCGGCTGGCCTGGGTGATCGTCGTCGGCACGATTCCGGCCGGGCTGCTCGGGCTGATCTTCGAGCACCCGCTGCGCGAACTGTTCGCCTCGGCCCAGTCGGCGGCGGCCTTCCTGATCGTCAACGGCTTCCTGTTGCTCTTCTTCGAGCGCTACCGGCGAAGACCGCCGCGCAAAGGCGACTACCTCGGCGACTCCGACCCGCGAATCGCGAAGATGAGCTTCAAACAGGCGCTGGCGATCGGCTCCGCCCAGGCGGCGGCGCTGATCCCGGGCATCTCGCGCTCGGGGATCACGATGGGCGGCGGCCTGCTCACCGGCCTCTCCAACGAGGACGCCGCCCGCTACGCCTTCCTGCTGGCGACGCCGATCATCGCCGCCGCCGGCGTGCTGAAGATCCCCGACCTGCTCGGCGCCGCCGGCGACGGCGTCCGCGGCCAGGCCCTGGTCGGCGCCCTCGCCGCGGCGCTCACCACCTACCTGGCGGTCAAGTTCCTGCTCAAGTTCTTCGAGACCAACCGGCTGACGCCCTTCGGGATCTACTGCATCGCGATGGGCGTCTTCTGCACCCTGGTCTTCGCCCTGTAAGGGCCCCTCCAGACCCAAATGGTGAGGAACCACTTATGTGGGTTTCTACCGATTGCACTGGGTGCGTTCGGGCCATAGCTTGTTGCCGGGCAACCGGTAGAGGCGAGGAGAAAGCGAGGTGCCCGTCGTGGTTCTAGCTGCACTGTTCGACCTCAGCGGCCCGCCGCAGTACGTGCACTGGCACTTCTTCCAGATGTCCGTGCCCAACGTGGTCGTGATCCTGCTGATGATCGCCGTCTTCGTCGCCGCGATCCTGATCCCGTTCCCGCGTCGGGAGCGCAGCAGGTGAGTCCCGAGGAGCGACAGATGTGGACGACCTGGGTGCGCGAGCGGGCGGTCAGCTCGCTGCCGCCGGAGAAGCTGCTGCCCGACCGCCAGCCCTCCTACGTCTCCTCCTGGATCTACGTCTTCGGCGTCGCCACGATCGCGGCGCTGGTCGTGGTCGTCGTCTCGGGGATGATCCTCGGCCTCGGCGGGCCGAGCTGGTGGCACACCGCGAGCCTCGGCCGCTTCTTCAACGGCATCCACCTCTGGGGCGTGGAGATCTTCTTCTTCGCGATGGTCGTCCACCTCTGGGGCAAGTTCTTCATGGGCGCCTGGCGCGGCGGGCGCGGGCGCACCTGGGTGACCGGGGCGGTCACCTTCCTGGTCGCGATCGGCGCCGCCTTCACCGGCTACCTCTCCCAGCAGAACTTCGACTCGCAGTGGATCGCCAGCGAGGGCAAGGACGGCCTCAACTCGGTCGGCATCGGCGCCTTCTTCAACGCCGCCAACTTCGGCCAGATGTACACCTTCCACGTGATCCTGCTGCCGCTGGCGGTGGTGGCGCTGGTCGTCTGGCACGTGCTCCTGGTGCGCCGCCACGGGGTGGTCCCGCCCTACCCGGCCAAGGCTGCCGAGGCTCCGCCCTCCGCCGCGCAGCCGAGCGAGGGAACCCCGTGAGCGAGGTCGCTCCGGCCGCGCCCGATCCCGGCCGGCCCTGGCCCGGGCCCTTCGTCCGCTACGACCTGATCAAGGAGCTCGCGGTCGCGCTCGGCGTCGTCGCGCTGCTGGCGCTGGTGCTGACGATCCTCTTCTCCTCGCCCGACGACCCGCCGACGACGATCCAGAGCTGGTCGCGGGCGGCGCCCAGCGACTTCGTCGCCACCTCGCTCAGCGAGCTCGCCGGAACCAGCGAGTTGGCCGAATACGGCCCGCCCTACAACCACGCGCCGGAAGCGACGCAGAAGATCGGACCGCTTGACCTGCAGAGCGCCGCCGGGGTGCGCATCCCGATCGACACCGCGCGCGACTTCGTGCTCGAACCGCTGCGCGCGCTACCGGGCAGCCCGCGCCTGCAGCGCGCGATCCGGATCTACGAAGCGGCCCCGCCGCGCCTCCAGGAAGCCTGGATCGCGGCCTACGAAGCCGGCCTCGAAGGGGCGCGCTACCCGGGCGGCGAGGCGGTTCTCGTTCCCCCCGGCCGCTACGGCCCGGTGGCGACGATGATGGGCGCGGAGCTGGCCCTGGCGCAGAGCGGTGGCCTCGACGGCGCGCTGCTGGCCGGCGAAGGCCGCTTCTACCAGACCAACTACACCAAGCCGCTGCTCTTCCTCGCGGGCGGCGAATACTTCGAGGAACGGGCCGAAGGACAGCATCTGCTCGGCACCCAGTGGGGGATGATGAACGAGACCGGCAGCTACCCGGGCCAGGTCTGGCTCTGGCTGTTCAGCGCCTGGTACCAGGTCGAACCGTTCCTCGAATCGCCCAACGCCGACGCGCTGATCTTCGTCGTGATGGCGATCCTCAGCCTCGCCTTCATCTGCATCCCCTTCATCCCCGGGCTGAAGACGCTGCCCCGCCACCTGCGCGTCTACAGGGGAATCTGGCGAGACCACTACCGCGAAGTCGAGGGCGGCTAGCGGATCGCGCGCCGGGGGGCGAGGCCGGCGCGGTGCCGGCGGCCTCGCTTCAGCGTGCGATGGCGGCGGGGGTTGCGGCGGACGCGCCGCTTCCGGGGGGCCTTGGCCTGGGTGACGACCGCGGCCTGGGGGGAGTCGGCCACCGGGGGATCGGGCTCGAGGCCGATACCGGTGAGCGTGGCCTGGGCGCCGCCGTCGCTTTCGCCGAAGAGGCTGAAGCGGGCGGTCTTGGCGCCGGTCGAGATCGGCTGGAAGCGGACCACGGCGTTGCAGGTGGCGGCCGGCGAGAGCAGCGTGTTGGTGCAGTTCTCGTCGAGCAGGTGGAAGCTGCCGACCGCGCCGCCGGAGATCACCGCGATGAAGACGCCGCCCGGCATGTTGCCGGTGTTGGTGACGTCGATCGTGCGGGTGATGGGGGGCGCGCCGACCGCGACGGAACCGAAGTTGGTCGGGTCGGTGGCGGGGGTGAAGATCGAGCGACCGCCTTCGCCGCTGAGGGCGGCGGTGAAGGTTGCGCCTTCCGCGGAGCCGACCCGCACCTGGGCGGAGTAGGGCCGCATGTCGCCGGGGTTGAAGTTGACCTGCAGCGAGCAGCTTTCGCCCGGTTCCAGGGTCTTGCCGTAGCAGTCGCCGCCGCCTACCCAGAACGAGCCGGAGTCGGGGCCGGCCGTTTCCAGCGAGTAGATCGGCGCCTGGACCTCGCCTTCGTTGCGCAGCTGGAAGTTGGTCTGCGCGGTCGAGTAGACCTGCTGCAGGCCGAAGTCGTGACTGGCGGGCTGGAAGCCGAGCTGGACCCCGCCTCCCAGGGGCGCCGCCGTCGCGCCGGATGCGAGCGTGGCGAAGGCCGCGATGGACAGGACGAGAGCGAGGGCGGCGCGCTTGCCGCTGACGAGGTTCATGGACAAGTAATCGACCGCGGGGCTCATCCATATGACGATGCGAGAAACGTTGCAGGGCGGCGGCCCGGGTGAGAGTTCTCTCAAACTCGGCTTAAGGCGCTTTTACGGTCGACCCCGAAGCTGCCCGGCGTGAACGAGCGGCGGCCCAAGCGTGCCCGGCGCGCAGGCGGGCGGGCCGCCCGCGCGCGAGCACACCGGCGGAGGCGCCTGCTGCCGCTGATCGCCGGCCTCGGCATCGTTGCCGTGGCGGTTCTCGCGCTGAAGACCGGCGGGTCGGGATCGGGCGGCGGCAGCGCCGCCGATCCCGCCGCGGCGGTCTCGCGAACGGTTCTCGTCGCCCGCGCGGCGCGGCCGCTGCCGGCACCGGTTGCGGCCGAGTCGGCGGTCGGACTGAGCGGCGGGCCGCTGATCCTGGGTGGGCTCGACGCGAGCGAAGCCTCGGTGAGCGGCGTCTTCCAGCTCGACCCGGCGAGCGGACGAGTGCGCGAAGCGGGCGCCCTCGGCGGCCCGCTGCACGACGCCGCGGCGACGCTGCTCGGCAGCCGGGTGCTGGTCTTCGGCGGCGGTACGGAAACGAGCAGCGACGGTGTGCAGGCGCTGCCCGTGGCGGGCGGACAAGTGGCCGCCGGGACGATGGCAACCGCGGTCGGCCAGCTGCCCACGGTGCGCTCCGACCTGAGCGCGGTGAGCGTCGGCAGCCGCGCCTACGTGCTCGGCGGCTACGACGGGACCAGCCCGCTCGACTCGGTGCTCGCGACCGGCGACGGAGCGAGCTTCAGCCAGGTGGCGACCCTGCCCGCCCCGGGCCGCTACCTGGCGGTCGCCGCGCTCGGCGGCCGGATCTACGCCTTCGGCGGCGAGACCGCGAGCGGCGGGTCGAGCGACGCGATCCAGGAGGTCGACCCGGCAACCGGCGAGGCGCGGATCGTCGGCCACCTCCCGCAGGCGCTCTCCCACGCCGCCGCGGTCGTCCTCGGCGGCGCCGTCTACGTGCTCGGCGGCGAAGCGGGCGGCGCCCCCAGCGACCGGATCTGGCGCTTCGAGCCGGACGGCGGCAAGGTGGTCGCGGCGGGTCGCCTGCCCACCCCCGTCTCCGGCGGCGCGGCGGCGGTCGTCGGCTCGACCGCCTACCTGATCGGCGGCAAGGGGGCCGGCGGCACGACGCTCGCGAGCCTGGTCGAGCTGCGCCTGCACACGGTCAAGGAGACGCCGAAGGAACCGGCCGCGGGCAAGTCCTCGGCGCACGCCGGCCCGCCGCCGCCGTTCGAAGGCCGGCTGCTGATCGCCGACCGCGGCAACAACCGGCTGCTGGTCGTCAACGCCAGCAAGAAAGTGCTCTGGCGCTTTCCCTCCCGCGCCCATCCGGCGCCCCCGGGCGGCTTCTACTTCCCGGACGACGCCTTCTTCACCCACGGCGGCACGCAGATCATCTCCAACGAGGAGCAGAACGAGCGCATCGTCCAGATCGGCTTCCCCTCCGGCAAGCTGCTCTGGTCCTACGGCCACCCGGGCGTCACCGGCTCCGAACCCGGCTACCTGCACGAGCCCGACGACGCCTACCTCTGGCGCGACGGCAGCGTCTCGGTGGCCGACGCGCAGAACTGCCGGGTGCTGATCGTCTCCCACGCGAAGAAGGTGCTGCATGAATTCGGCGAACCCTCGCGCTGCGAACACGAACCGCCGCGGGCGCTCGGCTCGCCCAACGGCGACACGCCGCTGCGCAACGGCAACCTGCTGATCTCCGAGGTGAACGGCTCCTACATCGACGAAGTCACCCGCACCGGCAAGCTGGTCTGGAGCGTGCAGCTGCCGATCTCCTACCCCTCCGATCCGCAGCAGATCGGCCCCGACCGCTACCTGGTCGCCGACTACACGAGCCCCGGCGGCCTTTTCGAGTTCAACCGAGCCGGCAAGATCCTCTGGTCCTACCAGCCCTCCTCGGGGCACGGGATGCTCGACCATCCGAGCCTGGTGGAGCGCTTCCCCAATGGCGACCTGGCCGTCAACGACGACTACCGCCACCGGGTGGTGATCGTCGACCCGCGCTCGCGGAAGATCGTCTGGCAGTACGGCCGCACCGACTCGCCGGGGCGCGGCGTCGACCATCTCAACACCCCGGACGGGTTCGACCTGCTCAGCCCGGAAGGCACGATGCCGACCCACCCCTACACGGGCTGAGCGATCGCGGTTAGGATCGCCTCACCGTGGCGATCACCGAGCAGGAGGCCAAGCTGGTCGCGGAGGCCAACGCGACGGACCGCACGCCGGTCGTCTTCATCCACGGGCTCTGGCTGCTGCCGAGCAGCTGGCGGGCCTGGATGGACCTCTTCGAGGGGGCGGGGTACGCGCCGCTGGCGCCGAGCTGGCCGGGCGATCCGGAGACGGTCGAGCAGGCGCGGGCCAACCCGCAGGCGGTCGCCGGCAACGGCGTCGGCGCGGTGGCCGACCACATGGCGGAGGTGGTCGGCGGCCTGAGCCGCAAGCCGGCGATCGTCGGTCACTCCTTCGGCGGCCTGCTGGCCCAGAACCTCGCCGGGCGCGGCCTCTCGGTCGCCACGGTGGCGGTCGACCCGGCGCCGTTCAAGGGCGTTCTGCCGCTGCCGATCCCGGCCCTGCGCTCGACCTTCCCGGTGCTCGGCAACCCGCTCAATCGCGGCAAGGCCGTCGCTCTCAGCTTCTCCCAGTTCCGCTACGGCTGGGCCAACGCGGTCGACGAGGCGCAGGCGAAGCGCCTCTACGACTCCTACCACGTCGCCGCCCCGGGCAAGCCGATCTTCCAGGCGGCAATGGCCAACTTCAACCCCGGGGCGGAGACCAGGGTCGACACCAGGAACCCGGACCGCGGGCCGCTGCTGATCACCACCGGCGAGGCCGACCACTCGGTGCCGCCGGCGATGAGCAAGGCCGCCTTCAAGAAGCAGAAGGGCCACAACCCCGGGGTGACCGAGCACGCCGAATTCGCCAACCGCGGCCACTCGCTGACGATCGACGACGGCTGGCGCGAGGTTGCCGAGGCGGCGCTCGCGTTCGTCAAGCGCTTCGCCTAGCGGGCGGGGGCGGGGGTGGCTCTCACCGAGCGGGTTCAGCGCTGGCAGCGCCGCGGCGAGCGCGTCGAGTTCCGCGGCCACCGGATTCATGTGATGCGCAGGGAGCGAGAGGGGCCACTGCTGCTGCTCCTGCACGGCTTCCCGTCCAGCTCCTATGACTGGCAGCGGATGCTCGAGCACGACCGGCGGCGCAACGTGCTCGCCTTCGACTTCCTCGGCTTCGGCCTCTCGGACAAGCCGCGTGAGCACGAGTACAGCCTCTTCTGGCAGGCGGACCTGACCGAAGAGCTGGTGGCGCGCTACGGCGAGGGCCGGCCGGTCTTCGTCCTCGCCCACGACATGGGCACCTCGGTCGCCAACGAGCTGATGGCGCGCGACCTCGAAAAGAAGCTCGGGTTCTGGCTGGAGGGCGCGATGCTCTTCAACGGCAGCATGGTCCTCGAGAAGGCCAGCCCGACCCCGGCGCAGCGCATCCTGCGCAGCCGCCTCGGGCCGCTCTTCTCGCGGCTCTCCAGCGAGCGGGTCTTCCGCCACCAGTTCGGCTCGGTCTTCTCCGAGAAGCATCCGCTGAGCGAGGAGGAGGCGGAGGACCAGTGGTCGCTGCTCTGCCACAACGGTGGCCGCAGGCTCGGCCACCGGCTGATCTCCTACATGGACCAGCGAGAAGAGCACGCCGAGCGCTGGCACGGGGCGATCCGCGACTGGCCGGGGGAGGTCACCTTCGCCTGGGGGATGCGCGACCCGGTGGCGACGGTCGACGTGCTGGACGCGCTCTGCGCACTGCGCCCCGACGCGGCGGTGATCGAGCTGCCGGAGCTGGGCCACTACCCGCAGGTCGAAGAGCCGCGGCAGATGTCGCACACGCTGCGCGGGGCGTTCCCGCGCGATCAGGCCTCGGAGTAGGCGGGCTCCGGCTCAGCGCCGTGCTCGGCCGCGATCGCCTCGGGCGAGGGCATCGCCACGGGGCGCAGGACGGCGACCGCGACCACCACCGCGACGCCGACGAGGGCGGCGCCGACCAGGTAGGCGAGGTGGTAGCCGGAGTTGAGCGCCGCGAGGTGAGAGGCGCCGGCCGCCGTCTGGCTGTCGGTGCGCTGCGCGGCCAGGGTCGCCAGCACGGCGAGGCCGATCGCGCCGCCGACCTGCATGCTGGTGTTGACCAAGCCGGAGGCGAGGCCGGAGTCCTCGCGAGTGGCGCCCGACATCGCCAGCGTCATCAGCGCCGGGAAGGCGGAGCCGACCCCGAGGCCAACGAGAATCATCGGCGCCAGCAGGTCGGCGAGGTACTGGCCGTCGACCGGAGTGCGAGCGAGAAGCAGCAGCCCGATGCCGACCATGACGACGCCCGGGATCAGCGTGTTGCGCGGCCCGAAGCGCATGATCAGCCTTTCGGAGAAGCCGAGCGAGAGGGTGCCCATGACGATCGTCGCCGGCAGGAAGGCGAAGCCGACCTGCAGCGCGTCGTAGCCGAGGATGCCCTGCAGGTAGAGAGCGCCGAGGAAGAACATCCCGAACATCCCGGCGACCAGCAGCGCCTGGATCGCGTTGGCGCCGACCACGTTGCGCGAGCGGAAGAGGCGCAGCGGCATCAGCGGGTTCTCGATCCGCGCCTGGCGCAGGACGAAGGCGGCGCCGAGGGCGATCGAGACGGCGCCGAGGATCAGGGTCTGGGACGAGCCCCAGCCGTGCTTGTCGACGCCGAGGATCGTGTAGACGCCGAGCATCAGCGAGCTGGTGATCAGCGCCGCGCCGGGGATGTCGGCGCCGGCCTTGAAGCCGATCCCGGGGCGACCCTCGACCAGGCGCAGGGCGCCGTAGGCGGTGGCGATCCCGATCGGCAGGTTGATGATGAAGATCCAGTGCCAGCTGATCGCCTGGGTCAGGGCGCCGCCGAGCAGCAGCCCGATCGAGCCGCCGGCGGAGGCGACGAAGCCGTAGACGCCGATCGCTTTCGCCTGATCCCGCGGCTCGGGGAACATCGTGACGATCATCCCGAGGATCACCGCCGAGGCGAGCGCCCCGCCGACCCCGGCGAAGAAGCGCCCGGCGATCAGCATCGCCTGGCTCTCGGCGGCGGCGCAGAACAGCGAGGCGGTGGTGAAGACCGCGAGCCCGATCAGGAACATGCGCCGCTGCCCGAGCAGGTCGCCGAGCCGCCCGGCCAGCAGCAGCAGCCCGCCGAAGGGGATCAGGTAGGCGTTGACAACCCAGGCGAGACCGCTCTGGGAGAAGCCGAGGCTGTCCTGAATGGTGGGCAGCGCGACGTTGACGATCGTCACGTCGAGAACGATCATCAGCATCCCCGCGCAGAGGACGTAGAGGGCGAGCCAGCGGCGGCTGTCGTGTGCCTCGGACATGGACATCTGGAGCACTGTAACTACCCGCGCGCCTCGGCCTTTTACAGATCAGCGCCGCCGGCCGAAGCTGTGGCCGGCGGGCGCCACAGCGCGCAGTTCGGCGACTGGGCGCCCCAGCTCGGTGACCTCGGTGACGACGACGTTGGTGGTGCCTTCGTGGCGCTCCAGGCGGCCGCCGGCGCGGACCAGGGGGGCGGCGCGGACGGCGGCGCGGCAGCGTTCGTAGACGGGGGGCGGGACGATCAGGTTGACGGTGCCGCGCTCGTCCTCGAGCAGCATGAAGACGATGCCCCTGGCGGTCTCGGGGCGCTGGCGGGCGACGACCAGGCCGGCGACCTCGACGGTCGTGCCGGCCTCGGTCCGCCCCAGGTCGGAGCTGCGCGAGACCCGCGGCCCGAGGTCCTCGCGTATCAGCCCCATGGGGTGCTCGTCGAGCGTCATCCCGGTCGAGCGGTAGTCGGCGATCGCCCGCTCCCAGGGATCGAGCGCCTCCAACTCCGGCGCCGCGGCCCCCTCCAGCCCCAGCGCCATCTGCACCCCCTCCCCATGCCTGACGCCGGTAGCGACCCCAGCCTCCCAAAGCGCCCCCCGCCTCCCCGACCCCGCCGCTGACGGGCCGATATGTAAAGGATGACTTGACATATCGGCCCGTCGGCCCACGAGGTTGTCTAGGGCGCCGGACCAGGCCAGGCGTTCGAGGTTGGGGCGGGCGGCGCCGGAGCGGGAGGCGAGGTCGGGGATCGAGGCGTAGGCGCCGTCGCGCTCGCGGGCGGCGACGAGGCTCTCCATCTCGTCGCTGCGCACGCCCTTGACGTAGCCGAGGCCGACTCGCACGGTGAGGCCGCCACGCTCCCGTTCTACCCGGCAGAGGACGGCGCTGGCGTTGGCGTCTGGGCCGGCGAGGCGCACGCCGCGGCGCTGGGCCTCGTGGACGAGGGCGTCGGGCGGGTAGAAGCCCATCGGCTGCTCGTTGAGCAGGGCGCAGAGGAACTCCGGCGCGCGGTGGACGCGCAGCCAGGCCGACTGGTAGGCGAGCAGGCCGAAGGCGGCCGAGTGCGCCTTGGGGAAGCCGAAGCCGGAGAAGCCCTGGATCTGCCCCCAGACCCGCTCCCCCGTCGCCTCCGGCACGCCGCGCTCTACGGCACCGGCGACGAAGCGCCGGTGGTGGGCCTCGATCGCCGCCTCGGAGCGCTTGCGGCTCATCGCCCGGCGCAGCCCCTCCGCCTCGGCCGAACTGAAGCCGGCCAGCGCCATCGCCACCTCGATCACCTGCTCCTGGAAGACGATCGTGCCCAGCGTGTCGCGCAGCACCGGCTCGAGCAGCGGGTGCTCGTAGGGGACCATGAAGCCGGGGTCCTCGCGCAGCCGCTTGCGCCGCTCTATATATGGGTGGACGGCGCCGCCCTGGATCGGGCCGGGACGGACCAGGGCGACCTGCACGGTGAGGTCGTCGAGGTCCTCGGGCCGGGTGCGCGGCAGCATCTGCATCTGGGCGCGGCTCTCGATCTGGAAGACGCCGGTCGTCTCGGCGGCGCGGATCGCCTCGTAGGTCGGCGGGTCGTCGAGCGGGATGCGCGAGAGGTCGAGCGGCCGGCCCCGCGTGCGGCCGACTTCCTCGACGCAGCGCTCGACCGCGGAGAGCATCCCCAGGCCGAGCAGGTCGATCTTCAGCAGACCGGCATCGGCGCAGGAGTCCTTGTCCCACTGGACGATCTGCCGTCCCGCCATCGCCGCCGGCACCACCGGGCAGACGTCGATCAGCGGCTCGGTCGAGATCACCATCCCGCCCGGGTGCTGGGAGGCGTGGCGGGGCAGTCCGATCGCCTCGGGACAGAGCGCCAGGAGCGCCTGCCAGCGCGGGCTCGCGGCGCGCTCGGCGCCGATCGCGGCGGCGACGTCACGCTCGATCTCGCCGCCGCGCTCGTGGAAGCCGACCATCTTCGCCACCCGCTCGATCTCGGCCGGCGGCAGGCCGAGCGCCTTGCCGAGGTCGCGCACGGCGCCGCGCGGGCGGTAGGTGGGGAAGGCGGCGACCAGGGCCGAGCGGTCGGCGCCGTAGCGGTCGTGCACGCGCGGGATCAGCGCCTCGCGCACGTCGCGCGGGAAGTCGAGGTCGATGTCCGGCATCGAGGTGACTTCCTCGTTGAGGAAGCGGCCGGCGAAGAGGTCGGCGGCGACCGGGTCGACGTGGGAGAGGCCGGTCAGGTAGCAGACGATCGAGCTGACGCTGGAGCCCCGCCCGCGCCCGGGCGGCAACACAGATCGCGCTGACTTCGGACCGCGCACCTCGGCCGCGACCTCGCGCGCCAGCTCGAGCAGGTCGCGGTGCAGGAGGAAGAAGCCGGAGAGGCCGAGGGCGCGGATCGTCCCCAGCTCGTCCTCGAGCCGCCCCTCGGCCTTGCGACGGTGGCGGGAGCCGGCGTAGCGCTCGGCGAGCAGGGAACGGCAGACGCCGGTCAGCTCGCGGTCGGCCTCGGGGTCGCCTTCGCGCGGGTAGCGGTAGCCGAGCTCGGTCGAGAGGTCGAACTCGAGCCGCTCGGCGAGGCGCCAGGTCTCGGCGACCGCCTCGGGGTGCTCGGCAAAGCGCGCCGCCATCGCCCGTGGCGAGACCAGCGCCGAGGTCGGGTTGCCGCGCCGCCGCGACTCGGACTCCTCCAGCGTCATCCCCAGCCGCACGGCGACGAAAGCGTCCTGCAGGTGGGTGCGGGCGCGGGCGTGCGAGTGGACGTTGCCGGTCGCGACGGCGGCCACCCCGAGCCGCTCCGCCAGCCCGGCGAGCCAGCGGTTCCGCGCCCGGTCCCGCCGCCAGTAGGGCCGCTGCAGCTCGATCCGGAAGCGCTCGCGGCCAAACGCTCCGCGCAACCGTCGCGCCAGCGCCGCCCCCGCGGCGATTTCACCCTTCTCGAACGTCGAGGCGACGGCCCCCTCCGCCGCGCATCCGGAAAAACACACCAAACCCTCCGCGCGCGCCTCGAGTAACTCCAAGCTCACCCAGGGCTGCTGCGCCGTCCTCCCCGCGCTGTCCCTGGTGTGGGAATGGACAGCGGTCAACAGCCTGCAGAGGTTCCGGTACCCGACCGCGTCTTCGACCAGGAGTGTCAGGTGAGCGCCGGTCTCCAGCGTCACCTCGGCGCCGGTTATCGCCCGCACCCCCAACCCCTTGCACGCATGGACGAACTCCATCGACCCCCACACCCCGTCGTGGTCGGTCAGCGCCATCGCCGGATATCCCAACTCCGCCGCCGCCCCCGCCAACTCCGCAGGGGTCGAGGCCCCGTCGAGGAACGAGAAGGCCGAGTGAGCGTGCAGCTCTATATATGGAGCGGCCATCAGGCCCGCTGCCGGTACCAGCGCCCGCTCAGCGCGCTGCGGAAGACGACGACATCGCGCCCATCTGCCAGCACCAACTCGTAGTAGTGACGGCGCAGCGGCTTCGGCGTCCACCAGCGGTCCTCGACCAGCCACTCCTCGCGCACCCCCTCGACCGCGACCCCCTCGACCGCGCCCGGCCTGCCGCCGGACCCCGTCTCCACCGCCGCCCGCCGCGGCGCGTACAGGCGGCGCAGCCCGGGGGTCATCGGTCCGCCGTCGGAGTGAGGATCGCGCGGCGCTCGGGGAGGCGCGAGGCGGGGTCGAGGGGGATGACCTCGAGCAGGGAGTCGGCGCCCTGGGCGCTGCGGACCTCGCGGATCGCGTCGCCGAGGCGCCGGGGGCGGTGCTCGGCGCCGCGGACCGAGAGCTCCAGTTGGTCGGCGGCGGGCGGGCCGAGGCCGAGCGCCCGCAGGCGCAGGTCGGCGGCCGGTCCCGGCAGCGCCTCGAGTCGCGGCGCCAGCACCGCGCGCAGAACCCGGGCCGAGGCGCTCGGCCGGCCGAGGCCCTGGTCGGCGCTCCAGCTGCCGCCGGCGGCGAGCCGGGCGCCGAGGCGCAGGCCGAGCAGGGTGCGCCCCCGCCGCCGCGGGTCGCCGAGCAGCCGGTCGACCAGCAGCTCCAGCGCCCGCTCGAGCTGGCCGCCCGCCGCCCCTTCGGGCAACTCGACCTCGGCCGCCAGCTCCTCGTGCGGGCGGCGCGGGCGCAGCGGCTCCTCCTCCCCGCGGGCCAGCCGCAGCGCCCGCAGGCCCGGCGGGCCGAAGCGGTCGGCCACCCGGTCGGCCGGCAGCGCCGCCAGGTCCGCCGGCGTCTCGATCCCCAGGCGCCGCAGCGTCTCCAGGAAACCCTCGGCCTCGCGCTCGGGCAGGCCGAGCCAGCCGGCGAGCGCCTCGACCGGCGCCGGCCGCGCGCGGCCGCTCGCCGCCAGCCAGGCGTCGAAGCGGGTGGGGCCGGTCCCGATCCGGGCCTCTCCCCCGGACACCCTTCGCGCCGCCTTCACCACTCCGGCGCTCCCGCCCCCATGTATCCCCCGCAATCCGTCGACCGCGAAGAACGCCCGGCCCACCCGCTCCGACTCGACCGCCGCGCCGATCCCCTCCAGCCGCCGCAGCAGCCGCTCGGTCAGCTCACCGGCTTCGAGCGGATCGGCGAGAGAGGACTCGGGGATCAGGACGCAGGCAACCTCCATACGAACGTATGTTCGTATATGAGAGCGGCTACGTCAAGGCTTCGCGAGCAGGCCGGCGAGCGCTTCGAGCTCGCCGGGGGTCGCGCTCTCGCCCTCGGCGAAGCACCTGCCCACCAGCGAGAAGATTGCCGCGACCGCGGCCCAGGCCAGGTCGGGCTCCACCGGAGGCGCCACGCCCGGCCCGCGCAGGCAAGCGGCCAGCCTCCCGATCGCCCCGTGCTGGGCGCGCACTCCCTCTACGCCAGCGGCGAGGATCTCGACGCTGAGCAGACGTGCGGTGGGCAGGTCGTCCGCGAGCAGCTCCGCCGCCGCACGGGCGCCGGCGCGTGCACGGGCAGCCGGCGACGACTCCGCCTCGCACGCCCCCTCCAAAGCCTCGAGCAGCCGGCCGAAGAGCTCCTCGAAGCCGGCCAGCATGCACTCGCGGCGGTCGCTGAACTGGCGGTAGAAGCTGGCCGTGGAGACGCCGGCCCGCTTCGAGATCTCGGCGACGGAGGTCTCCGCGTAGCCCTTCTCCGCGCAAACCTCCGCGATCGCCGCGATCAGCCGTTCGCGCTGGTTACGCTCGACCAGCTCGGGCGGCAGCCCGTGCGGTCCCGGCGGCAACCTCCTGGTTGGCTCGTTCCCGGTCGCGCTCACCCGCTCAGGATAGAAGGCTGTGGTCGTTGCAGAAACCGTAAGAACGTGCGAAAATCGCATGGGTCGGTCCGTACCTTGTGTTAGTCGCATGATCTTGCGGATAAGTGCCTCTTTCCGCTCTTTTTTGCTAAGATCGCATGATCTTGCGATCCAAAAGGCTCCGAGAGACTCCGGCACCGTCCGCTGCCTCGACCCGGGAAGCCGCGGCCATCGGCTCGGCCGTTCGCGACGCCCGCCATCGGCGGGGGATGAACCAGGACGAAGTGGCCTTCGCCGCACATGTCAGCCCACGAACGGTCTTCTCGATCGAGAAGGGGAAGGCGACCGTCCGCCTCGACGTGCTCACGCGGGTGCTGGCCGCGGTCGGCCTGACGCTCGAAGCCACGGCGCGCGACCGGGTCTGGCGACCCGACGCCCCCCGCTGATGGTCCTGGCGGTGCACCTGCACGGCGCTCGCATCGGCACGATGCGACGTGCCGCCGGGACCGACTACACGTTCGAATACGCGCCGGAAGTGGTGGAGGAAGCCGGGGAAGGCGCGATCCTGCTCAGCCACTCGATGCCCGTGCGCGCTGACGCTTACGGTCCGATCGAAACGAGGGTCTTCTTCGAAGGCCTGCTGCCGGAGCAAGCGCGGCGTGAAGAGTTGGCTCGGGAGCTCCGCCTCGACGCGAACGACAGCTACGCCGTTCTCGCGGCGATAGGCCGCGACTGCGCCGGCGCGATCGTCATCGTTCCCGACGAAGACGGTCCCGCGCCCAAGGGCGGGTCGGTGGAGTGGCTCGGCGACGAGGAGCTCGCGGAGTTGATCGACCAGTTGCCCCGCCGGCCGCTGGGCATCTCGCGACGCGAGCTGAAGATGCGCCTCAGCCTCGCCGGCGTGCAACGCAAGCTGGTTCTCGTCCGCGACGAGTCGGGGAGATTCGGAATACCGACCAGCGGCTCCCCCAGCACCCATCTGGTCAAGCCCGAATACGAGCACGAGTACCCGGGCCTCGCTCACAATGAGATGTTCTGCATGTCGGTCGCTCGCCGTCTCGGCCTGCCGGCTGCCGAGACCGAGTTGATCTCGATCGCCGATCGCACCTGCCTGGTGTCGCGCCGCTTCGATCGGGTCGACGCCGATGGCGAAAGCGTTCGGCTGCACCAGGAGGATCTCTGCCAAGCCCTGGCGGTGCCATCGAACCTCAAGTACCAGAGCGAGCTGGGCCCTGGCTTCGGCCGTTTCCGCTCTCTGCTGGAGGAGATTGGTCGCGGCGCCGACGTGCGGACGATGGTGCGCGCGGCGGCGATGAACTTCGTATTGGGCAACAGCGACGCGCACGGCAAGAACTTCGCGATCCTCTTCGCCGAGGCCGGCCGCGAGCTGGCGCCCCTCTACGACGTCGTCTCGACGGCGGTCTACGACCTCGACGACGAGTTGGCAATGGCGATCGGCGACACCTTCGATCCGGCGGCGGTGCGAATCGCCGACTGGCTCGACTTGAGCGCCGACTGCGACCTGGCCCCTCGGCCGTTCCTCGAGCTGGTGCGCGAGACAACCGCCGAAACGCGAGAGTGCGCACGGGCTGTGGCGGCCCGCGCCCGGGCCGAAGGCTGGCACGTGCCGCTGCTCGACCAGGTCGTCGCGGTCGCCGAGCGGCGAGCGAGCCAGATCGAGTCGGAGCCGACCTGAGATCGCCCTCGAGGGCCTCGGCGCAGTCTCGACCGGAGACGATAGGGATCGCGGCTCCCCGCCCCCTACTGCCCCTGCGCCGTAAACGAGAGCGTCCCCACCGCTTCCCCCACCTCGAACAGCGGCGCTTCGCCCTGAGCGAAGGCCGCGTTCAGCGCATCGGCGGTTGAGCCCTGAAGCCCCAGTCCGATCCCCGAGTCGGAGATCGTCCGCGCCTTGGGGTCGGAGGAGACGACTCCAGGCGATGCGGTGAAGACCCCGATCCTCCCCTGCTTTCCTGGAAAGGCGGGGGTCGGCTCGAGGTCGACTTCGGCGCTTGCTTGCCCGGCGCCCACTTCGAGCCACAGCTCCTGCCAGAAGACCTGCCCGCCGCCCAGCTGCAGGGCTTCGATCGTCCCGCCTGTTCTGAGCGTGCCTTCCGATCCGTCGGGGGCCAGCTGCCCGCCGATCGCGATCGGCATGGTGAAGGTGGTGCCCAGGTGTTCGGCGGGATGGATCGGGTTCAGCGCGACGAAGCGGGAGGCGAGCTTCGCGGCGAAGCCGGAATCGAAGACCAAGGTCGCCCTGCCGCCTTCTTCGATCGTCTCCAGTTGGGGCTGGGCGTTCAGGACGAGCTTGCCGAGGGGCTGGTGGGCGTAGAAGGGGAGCTTGGGGCGAAGCTTCTTGTTGAGGCGGGTGGCGAGCTTGGCGGTCAGGGTCAGCTTGGTGGCGATGAACTTGGTGCCGAAGCCCGCCCTGCCCGCCGATGTCTTCTTGGCTGCGGCAACCTTCAGCTGGGAGCCCCCCACCTTGGCGATCAGCGGGGTGGGCTTCGCCTTGACCCTGATCTCTCGCAGGGGGACCTTCTTTCGCTGGTTGGAGAAGACGAGCGTGCCCGCCGCGTTTGCCTGGCCCTTGCCCAGCGTGGGGTCCATGTGGCCGGCGTCGATTCCAAGCAGGATCGCCCCTGCCTTGCGGGTCGCTCCTTCGGAGCCCGTCAGCTTGACTTGGTCTTCGTGCAGGAAGCGGGCGAAGCGCTTGTCGAGGGAGAGCTTCAGGGAGCCCGAGCCCAGGGGGTCGTATTTGGCCTGGGCGCTCGGGGCGAGGACCAGGCCCAGGGCACAGAGCCCCGCCAGGGCGCTTGCAATGGTCGTCTTGCTCATCTTCTGCTCTCCTCTCATCTATTCCTTGACGCCGCATGACTTGTTGACGGCGATGCCGACCGCCTTTTGCCCGGCGAAGGCAAAGCTGGCGTAGGCGAGCGGGAAGGAGGTGCGCTTGGCGTTGCCCGGGGCCGGGCAGGCGGCGTTGAAGTAGGAGAGCTGCTTTCCCTTGAAGGAGTATTTCCTTCGCAGGGTGAGCTTGATGCGGTCCAGGTAGCCCCATTCGCCCAGGGCCTGGGGCAGGGAGGCGTGAAGCTCTGTGCCGTAGGGGCCCTTGGAGACGTGCCTTATCGAGAAGGGGATCACGAATGAGGAGTTGAAGGGATGGGAGGTGAAGATCTGGGCCAAGACGGCGGGTCTTCCCTTGCTCTTTCCGTTGAAGATCGAGAGCCGTCCCTGGGTGCGGTAGGCGCCCTGGTCTGGGAGGACGATGTTTGCCCAGAACTGCCCGGAGCCGATCAGCGCTTCCCCGCAGGCAGATAGCGCCCTTGAGGTGGTGGCGGGCTGGATGCGCGATACCGGGCAGGTGGGCAGGCCCCTGGATTGCAGCAGGCCGTGGCGGTTTACCTCGATCCTCAGCTCCCGCAGCTGTGGGGGGATGCCGCCCTTGGCGCTTTGCAGGTGCCCGGCGATAAAGACCGCGATCGGGGCGGGCTTTGACCTGGGGAGCTTGTAGGGCTTTACCTGGGCCAGGGCGCTGATCTGCAGGCCTTCGGACCGCACGGTCACCGCGAGGGCGACTCCTCCCATGGTGAGGAGGAGCGCCCCTGCCAAAGCCAGGGCCCCCGCCCGGCGGCTCACCGCTTGTGGGCCTTGTGCTTCTTGTGGTGGGCCTTGCGGCAACCGGTCGGCTTGACCACGGGGTTGAAATTGTGGGTCTTGCCGTTGTGTCCGGTGAAGGCGGCGATCGCTCGGTGCTTTGCGGCGCAGAGGTTCGTGCTGTTTTCGAAGAGCCCCTTCTTGGCGCCTGAGAAGTCGAAGACCGCCGCCGACACCGGGGCGTCGGGGATCGTTTCGAAGGTGGTCCTCAGCTTGCCCTTGACCGAGTCCACCCGGCCGTCGAGCACGACGTCGATCTCCCCGGAGTGAAGCGAGGCGACCACGTCGGGGAGTTCGTGTTCGGAGGAGCGCAGATAGACCGGGCCGCTCAGGGGTTCTGAGAGGATCGGGGTGTAGGCCTTGGCTTTGCCGTAGATCGAGCCGGGGGGGCACTTTTCGCCCGGGACTTTGCCCGCCTTGAACTGCACCCGGGTGCAGATCGTCTTGAAGTGGGCGTTGTCGATGAACTCCGAGTGGGGCAGGGTGACCTGGGCGCGCTGGATCCCGGCTTCGCCGATCCCGTGCATGCGAAGCACGGCGTGAAGGGCGGGGTTGCCGCCGCGCTTGGTCGAGCCTTTGAGCTTCAGGGCGAGCTTTGGCTTGAAGGGCAGTGCCGAGCAGTCGGCTGCCTGGTAGCGGGTGGTGACCGTCACGGGCCTGTCGTCGGCTTCTGAGGCGAAGTCGGTGCCGCTTCCCAAGAGGGTCGATGCGGTCGAGGTCGGGTTGCAGCCGGTCGGGTTGATCGCGAAGGAGGGTCGGTCGACGTAGGCGCGGATGTCCCTTAGGCGTACCGGGATGCCGTCGACGATGTGGGGGATCGGGTCCGAGCCGGTGGCGTCGACGAAGACTTCCCCGGTTTCGGGGTCGACCCTGAGCGCCTGGCGGACGACCACGGTGCCGACGTCGAAGGGGCCGACCACCGCCGGGGTGATCGCGACCACCGAGATCGCCGAGCCGTGGTAGGGGCCGGCGAGGTAGACGGTGCCCGGCACGTAGGTCAGCGCCGAGCCGACTCCGACTCCGACCAGGGAGTGGCCGATGTTCGACGCCGCCGGGCAGGAGGGGTCTGCGATCTCCGCCCGGCCGCCGCCTGAGATACGTTCGCGGGCCAGGGCCTGGGCGATGCCCGCCTCAGAGCAGAAGGGGATGCCCGCCAGCTTGGCGGCTACCCCCGGGGGCAGCTTGATCGAGAAGTGGGTGATCTCCTGTTCTGCGTCGGTGCGGAAGAGGCGCACGTTGAAGGGCGAGAAGCGACCGGCCGCGTTGTTGATGCTCCCGGCGATCAGGCCCGGCTTGAAGGGCGGCGTGCCGCCTGAGGGGCATTCGCCGCCTTCTGAGCCGTGTTCGATCTGGAAGGACGCCGTGCGTTCCACAGGCGTGCTCGAGGAGAAGGGAGTCAAGAGCGCCGTGGTCTTGTATTCGCCGCATGCCTGCGGCGTTGAGAGCGGCGCCCTTGCGCCTTCGCGGAAGTGCAGCTTGAATTCCGAGAAGGAGAGCGGCGGCAGGTCTTCGAAGGTGGTCGTGATCTGCCCGGTCGATTGGTCGAATTCGATCTTGCCCGCCTGCTTCAAAAGGAAGCCGCGTTCGGGGGCCCTGCCGACCATGTACATGGCGCCCAGGGTGCCGAACTTGTTTTCGTATGGGGCCGCCAGGTAGAGCGCCCCTTCGATCGGTTCTTCCAGCAGCGGGGTGTGGACCAACAGCGAGCCGATCTTCGAGCCTTCGGGGCAGTTCTCCCCCGCTTTGGAGTCGATCTGTTCGGCGCGGTACTGGGCCTTTGAGCAGGTGCCCACCCCCGAGGCGAAGGAGGGGTTGATCGCCACGCCTTCGGGCAGGGCGACGACGACCTTCTCCGGCTCGGTTTCGGCGGTCCCGTTCGGCGAGGTGAGGCCGCGGTCGGGCAGCTTCAGGTTGAAGTCCAGGCCCGAGGGGTTGGAGGCCAGGCGGCTGGTCGGCTGGGAGGAGAATTCGGGGCCGAAGGGGACAGCGTCACAGCCCGACATCGGCTGCGCTTCCCCGGAGGCGTTTCGCATCGTCGTGGTTTCGCCGCTGTAGTGGGTGGGGTCGGCGACCGAGTCCACTTCGAGCGTCACCTGGGGCGCTTCAGAGCAGGAGGCCGGCAGGGTCAGGTAGGCCTCTTCGGGGGCTTCGGAGGGCAGGCCCGTCCCCGGTTTGTCTTCGGCCGCTTGGCGGCCGCGCTTGGCGTCGTTGTAAGAGGCGGCGGGGACGCCCCAGATCGTCTCCGTGACTTCGGTGATTTCGATCGGCGTGTTGACCGCCGAGAAGTGAAGCCCGTAGCCGCTTTCGGTGTTGACCGTGACCGGCTGCAAGGAGAGCAGCCCGACGGAGCTGAAGCCGAGCTGCGTGGCGATGCCCGGCGGCGGCGCCATGTTGTAGATCGGGCCCTTGATCGTGCCCAGGCCGGGCGTGGTCGCGTGCAGGATGCCGACCTGGGTGCCGAGCGGGCAATGGGGAACGGCGCCGCTGTCGAAGTCCTCGCGCGAGCAGGCGGGGACCGCCTGCGGGTTGCCGGTGAAGCCCGGCGGCAGGTCGACCACCGCGTTTCGCATGAGCCCGCCCGCGGAGGTGCCGTCGGCTTCGGTGTTGAGCTTGAAGTGCACGACGAAGGCGGCCGGGTGAGAGCCGGCCCGGGTGTCGATCGTCCCGTCGGCGTTTCGGGCGGTGACCGAGACGCTGCCGGGTTCGATGCCGAAGCCCGCCTGCGCGGCGCTGGGAGCGACCAGGGCGCAGGCCAGGCTCGCCAGGGCGCAGAGTGTCTTCGCGGTCTTCACTTGGCACCTCCGTGGTTGGGCTTAGCGTGGCGCTTTTGCTTGGCGTGGCGCTTGTGGGCGTGGCGGTGGTGCTTCTTGCGGTGGCGCTTCTTGTGCTTCTTGGCCTTGGCTTGGCGCGGATTGCCCGGGCCTTCGAAGGAAGAGGAGCCCGGCGTCGGGTCGTTGGGGGCATAGACCGGCGCCTGGCAGGCTTCGCCCTGGCATTCGGCCCGCGAGACTTCGGTTTCGATCGGGATGCCGCCGCCTTCGCGGGCGTCATAGAGGTCGAACACGTCGTCGTGGTCGCGCAGCGAGAGCTGATCGCGGGTGGTGAAGAAGACGTTGCGACCGCTCGGGTCGATCGCCACGAGGTTGGAGTCGACGGTCCCCGTCCCCGCCGAGATCAGCGAGACGCAGCCCCCCTGGCGGACGCAGCTACCCATCCCGCCCGGCTCGTACTGATAGACGTCTTCGACCCCTTCGTTTGAGTCGGCGGGCACCAGGGAGTCCTCGGAGTCGAAGTAAAGGCGCCCCTGATCGGTCAGGTAGCGCGGCTGGGGCAGGCTCGGGGGGGCGCCCTGGATCAGCCGCAGTGTGCTCCAGCCCAGCGGCGCCTCGCCGCTTCGGTTGCAGGAGGCGCAGCTGAGCTTTTCGGTGGCCGAGTCATAGAGGAAGACCTCCGGGCAGGGTTCGTTCAGGCGGGCGCCTTCGGGGCCGTAGGGCCCGCACTGCACCGCGTTGTCATAGCCGCTGAGCGGCGCGAGCGAGCTGAAGGCCAGGTAGCGCCCGGCCGGGCTCGCCTCGGCGGTGCGTTCGCCGGGGGTTCTCCAGTCGCCGCGGGTGCCACTTCCGAGATTTGCCAGATTGTCTTTGGGGAGCAGCCGCGCCACGAAGCGCGTGCCTTCGCCCTGTGCCCAGGCGTAGAGGTTGTCCTTGCCTTCTTCGGCTTCTTCGCCGGCTTCGTTGGGGGCTTCGTCGAGCACTTCGTCATCGACGAAGTAGACCTGGGAGAGGTCTTCGGCTTCGCCGACGACGCCGAGGAAGCCGCCCTTGCCCTGGGTCAGGTCGACCGTCGCTTCTTCGCCTTCGAGGTAGTGCAGGTGGCCGTTTAGGAGCAGCACCGCCGCGCCGTTCTTGGCCGCGACGACGAACTTGCCGGGGTCGGGCGTGCCTTCGCTGGAGACCTCCCTGGTGCTCTCGCCGTCTTCGCGCACGTAGACCTGGCCCGAGGCGTCCGAGAAGAAGACGCGGCGCCCGTCGGCGGAGATCGCGTGGGTGAGGAAATGGGGTTCGCTGCCGGGAGCGCCTGTCGGCTGTCCGCCGAAGGAGGCGTTCAGCGCGCTCGTCGCGTTGCCCGGCAATACGTTGACCAGGGCGAGGGCGCCTTCGTGCCATTCATAGAGGTTGAACTGACCCGCGCCGCCGTCCGTCGCTTCGGGGGCGAAGGCGGTTTCGGGGGTGAGCGCGTCGTTCGCTTCGAAGAAGACCCGCGAGAGGTCTTCTGAGGCGCCCGCGTAGCGGATCGCCAGCTGGTTGGACCCCCGCTCGGAGCGGTTGGGCGGCGCGGAGTCGAGCAGCGAGGAGAGCGCGAAGGGTTCCGCGGTCGGCTGGGTGTAGAGGTCTTTGTATTCGCCCGGGGCTTCGGAGTTGAGCGCCGGGCCGAGCTGGGTGAGCACGGCGCGGGCCAGGTCGGGGCTGAAGGCGCCGTAGCCCTGGGCGGGCTGGCTGTAGAGCCGCAGCGGGGTGAGGTCGACCGTCTGCCAGCCGGCTTTGGGGTCGCGGCGGGCGATGTACTGGTTCTCGTTCAGGTTGGCCGCCTCGGAGGCAAAGGCGGTGCCCTCATAGACGACCGCTTCGCCGTCGGGGGCGCTCTGCATCGGGAAGTGGCGCAGGAATTCACCGGGCTTGCAGGTGAATTCCTGCGGGCAGCTCCAAATGCTCCAGTCCGCCGGCAGCACCTGACCGGCCTGCTTGGCGGGCGGGGAGACCAGCTCATAGGCGCGACGATCGGCCAGCCCGGGGGCTTCTGTGGGGAAGGTGCGCAAGGCGAGCGCTTCCCCGTCGGTCTCGCAGAGCTTTTCGGGGTGGGGCACCGAGCAGTGGTTGGTGGCCACCGCGCGGAAGCGGTAGGCGGTATCGGGCAAAAGGCCCCGCAGCGAGGCCGCGACCGCGACCGCTTCGTTGTCTTCGCCGGCTTCCGCGCCGCCCGGCGGCGATTCGGGAGCCCCGGCGAAGCGTTCGCCTTCGGGGTTTGCCTGATAGGCGGCCTCGGTCTCATACTGGAAGGTGTAGCGGCTCGCCGAGCCCTGCGGGTTGACCTGGGCGGAGAGCTCCGCCGTGCTCGCCGTCACCCGCGAGAAGGACTCGTCTTTGACCGTCGGCGGGATTTCCGGCGGCTGGGAGAAGATGTAGCCGATCGAGGATTCGACCAGCCATTCGCCGGTCGATTTGTCTTCCTTGCCGCCGCTGTAGCCGGGGGCGCCGGCGTAGAGCACCCCGGCGGGCCGTCCCGCTTCGTATGCGCGCAACGGGTCGAAGGCCAGGCCGCTGATCTGCGTGCGGTTGGGCGAGGCTTTGATCTTGCCGACTTCGTGCAGCTTTCCTTCCACGCATTCCCCGCCGAGGCGGTGGATCGTCCCCTGTTCCTTGTAGGTGAAGAAGAACAGTTCGTCGCTCAGCGGGTCGACCGCGAGCGCCTGGACGCCGCCCTTGGTGAAGACGAATTCACAGAGCGCCGGAGCCCCCGGCTGGGAGGGGTCGAGCTTTTCGATGTGGCCTTCTTCTTCGGCGACGAAGAGGTCCCCGGCGGCGTCGAAGGCGGGCAGTTCGGGACGTCTTGTTTCCCCGGCGAACCCGCCTCGCAGGTCCTGAGACTGCCCGGCGTAGACGTAGTGTTCGTAATCGCCCGGGCTCTGCGGTTCGAACTTCATCAGGCGGTGGTATTGGCTGCCGGAAGTTTCCTGGTCGAAGACGTAGACCTCGCCGCCGGCGTTGACCGCCATATTGTCTTCCTGGGCTCCGAAGGAGTGCACCTTCCCGGGGCTCGCCGCGACGCTTTCGCCGAAGGGGGCGAGTTCGCCGAATTCGCCCAGCAGCGTCGAGCCGTCGGCGCTGAAGACATGGACCACGTTCTGCCCGACCAGGGTGGTCCAGGGGTTGTAGAGGTAGACGTCGCCGGTCGCCTCGTCGACGTCTACGGCGTGCGGGTGGGAGCCTTCTGATGAGTTGGGCGCGCAGGTGGGTTCGCCCGGGTCGCCTTCGGGGCCGCAGCGGTGTTCGGGCGCGCCGCCCGGGGTTCCCTCGAAGCTCCACGACTCGCTGAAGCTGCCGTCGGGGTTGTAGCGGACAACGTACATGCTTTCCGTCCCGTCAGGTACCTGGACGGCGGCGTAGATCGTGCCCGCCGGCACCCCGCCGGCGCCGGTGTAGTTGACGGCCATGCTGCTCAAGCCGCCGAGCTGGACTTCTTCGGGCCATTCCGTTTCGCCCTGCTGCGTGTTGGGACGCAGTTCCCCCGCCGTGCCGGCGAAGTTGGCGACCTGTTCGAAGTTGGCCCGGGCGGGGACGGCCGCCAAGAGGCCGAGGCAGAGCAGGACCGCGGCGACGGCGCCGAATCGTGCGGGAAGGCGGCGAATGGAGTTGCGGTCCTGCTCTGCGTGGTTCATCTCGGCTCCTCTGCTTGGCGATCTGCGCTGGGTCGGCTTGGCTCCCACCACCGGCCAGGTCCGCGAGAGGCGCGGCCCCGGCCGGTGGCGGGCGAGTGGCTCGTTAGTTGCCCCTGACCGCCCAGGTGCCGGCGGCGCTGACCCGCTTGGCGGCGGCACTGGCGACCCTCAGCAATTGCATGTAGGCGCCGGTGGGATCGTGCACGTTTTCGGAGGGGTTGCTCGGTGTTTGGAAGGTCGTTTCCGCGCCGTGGAAGCTCGCCCCGCCGTCGACGATGCCGTTGAAGACGCAGAGCGTGCCGTTGACGTTGGATTCGGGAGTGGCTTCTGCGTCGCCCAGCGTCCAGCGGCAGCCGGTGTCGATACAGGAGGGGTTGCCGGCTTCCACCGTGCAGGGCGTGGTGCCGCCTTCGAGTCCGAACTGTTCGCCTTCGACCTGCGCCTTGGGGAAGAAGAAGGCGCTGCCCTTGTGGGCGGTCGGGATCGGGAAGGAGATCGGGTAATGGATTTCGGCTGCCTGTTTGCCGACTTCCAGCACTTCTTCGTTTTTGCCTTCTCCCAACGGGAGTTCTTCGAAGGGGAATTCAGCGCGCCAGGCGCCGGTCTCGGTCTTGCCTTCGGGCAGGGTTTCGGTGAAGCCGGTCAACCCGTCTGTGCCTTGCTTGCCGTTGCACACGTAGACGGTCGGGCTTGCCGATTTGACTTCGACGCCGCCTTCCTGGCAGCCGTGGGCGTTGCCCGAGAAGGACGTCGTGGTGGCGCTGGTGCCGCTGGACCCGTTGGAGCCGTCGCTGCCGTTGGCGCCCGCGGCGCCGTTATCGCCCTTGGCGCCAGCGGGGCCCTGCGGGCCGGCCGGACCGGTCGCCCCGGTGGCGCCCTTGGGGCCGCGCGGGCCGCGCTTGGCCTTGGACTTGGACTTCTTGTGGTGGCCGGCCGAGCTCGAGGCGAGCGGGCCGGATCCGTTGGAGGCGGCGTAGGCGCCGCCGAGCATGGCGAAGACCAGTGCGATCACCGAGATGACTCCCGGGATCCCGAACCGCGTGCGTAGCGTCGAGAACATTGAAATCTCTTCTCCTTGTCCCGTGAGCCCCTCTGCCCACCGCCTCCCTATGGCGGCTTCCTCGAGGCTCGGTTATGTCCCTGTACTTGCTGTTCCCTGACTCAGTGGCGAGGGTGAGCAGTTCCTAGAAATTGCTGCCCGTACCGGCGAGTCCGGGCCAGTGAAGCACGCCCGTCAGGGCTTGTCAAGGAGAAGTTCCCAAAAGAAAAAGACCGTTCCCAGAGGCGTTCCCTGGGCGGATGCGCGGGTACCGAATTAGGCGGCCATCCCCGGTGAGCCGCTCTAGACTTGGGACATGGCAGACCAGCCGCTCAAAGGCGAGATCGAGGATCTGGCGCGGGCACGGCGGATGCGCCTAGAAGCCGACCGTCAGCTGCCGATGAGCGAGCGGCTTCTCCGGATGCACAAGCTGTGCAAGCAGATGAGCGCCATCAAGGGCGTCGCGGTGCGTTGACGGAGTTCGACCTCCACGCTCTGCAGGACCTGGAGAACCTGCCCGAGGCGTAGCTCAGGCCGAGCGCGCCAGGCGGGACGCCTGCTCGGCACCGAGGTAGGGCGCGAGGATGAATTCGGCGAACTCGGGGAGGAGGGACTCGAGGGCGGCGGCTTCGCCGGCGGCTACCTTGCGGGAGGCGAGCATCACCAGGGCGCCCAGGGTCGACTCCTCGGTGGTGGGGGGCAGCTCGCGCGCGGCGGCGCGCTCGGCGCGGCCGCCCTGCAGGTCGGGGATCAGGTCGTGGACCGCCCCGTGGAAGCGAGCGGCGACCGCCGGGCCGGCGACCTGCGACTCGACCAGGCAGAGGCGGGCGAGGTCGGGCTCGGCGGCGAAGAAGGCGAGCGCGGCGCGGGCGGCGGCGATCGCCTTGCGCGGCCAGTCCGTCTCCCGCGCCGCAGCCTCGGTGGCGAGCTCGCGCACGTGGGCGACGACCACCTCGAAGGCGGCGAGGAAGCACTCCTCCTTGCCCTCGAAGTTCTCGTAGAAGACGCGGCGGGAGACGCGCGCCTGTTTGGTGATGTCGGTGATCGTCACGGCGACGTAGCCGCGCTCGGCGACCGCCGCGGCGAGGCCGGCGATCAGCCGCTCGCGCTGGCTGTGGGCGACCTGCTCGCGGCTGAAGCCGTGGCGGCCGGCGGGCAGCGGTCCGAGGATCTCCTCTTCGGCGGCCACCGCGATCGCCTCGCTCAGGCGGAGGCCGCTTCGGCGCCGCCGGCCTCGCGGGCGGCGGCCTGCTCGCCGACGTAGGGCCGCAGGAGGAACTCGAGGGTCTCGGGCAGCAGGGCGCGCAGCTCGGCCTCTTCGCCGGCGATCAGGCGCCGGCCGATCACCCAGAGCACGCCGCCGACCAGGGTTTCCTCGAGGTTGTCGGGCAGCCGCTCGCCGCGCGGGTTGAGCTCGCGCCCGGGCCGCAGCAGCGGCGCGAAGCGCGCCTGCGCCGCGGCGTGACGGGCGGCGGCGTCCGGCCCGGCGGTCGGCGCCTCGACCAGGCAGGCGCGGGCGACGGCCGGGTTGGCGGCGACCTGCTCGAGCAGCGCGCCCAACCCCGCTCCGACCTTGTCCGGCCAGGGTCCGGCTTCCCCGTCGAAGGCTTCCTCGACCACGTAGGCGAGCCGCTCGGTCGCCGAATCGAGCAGGGCCAAGAAGGCCTCCTGCTTGTCGGCGTAGTTGCGGTAGAAGGTCTTGTAGCCGACCCGGGCGCGGCGCACGATCTGCTCGATCGAGGTCTCCGCGTAACCCTGCTCGGCGACCAGCTCGGCGGTCGCCTCGAGGATCCGGCGGCGCTGGTCGGCCGCGGCCTCGCCGCGACTCACCGGTTGCGGGCCGGGCGGCTGCCGCGAGGCCTTTCCAGGCAATGCGCGCACGCGGTCAGGATAGCGCGCGTTCCCATTGGTACGAAGTGAGTATATGAAGTGTCATAAGTTCCCAAAAATGGGCTAAGGTACCCCGAGTGAGGCCACCGACCACACTGCGGGCTGTCCGTTCCTGGGACGAGGCCATCCCGCAGCGTGCGACGGAGGAGGGAGCGCTGGAAGCGATGCTGCTCAGCGTCGGCGCGCACGGCTACGAGAAGGCGACCGTGCAGGAGACGCTGGAGCGCTCGGGGATGTCCAGGGACCGCTTCCAGCGCGCCTTCGGCGGCAAGCAGGCCTGCTTCGAGCGGGCCTACGCGATGGCGGCGGACAGAGTCTGCGCGGAAGTGCTCGAGGCGGGCCAAGAGGCCGAGAGCTGGCGGGCGGGCTTCCGCGCCGCCCTCGCCACGCTGCTGCGGGCGGTCGCCGAGCAGCCGCTGATGGCGAAGGCGCTGCTGATCGAGGCGCGGGCGGCGCGCGGCGAGGCCTGGGCCAAGCACCAGCAGCTGGTCGAGCGCTTCGCGGCGGCGGTCGACCGCGCCCGCGAGGAGCCCGGCGCCCGCCCCGGCGCCGGCCCGCTGACCGCCCAGTTCGTGGTCGGCGCGATCGAGGAAGCGATCTCCGCCGAGATCTCCGCCGGCCGCGCCGCCGCGGTCGAGCGCCTGCTCCCGGACCTCACCCACCTCGGCGTCCTGCAGTACTTCGGCGAGGACGAGGCCTGGCTGGAGCTCAGCTCGCAGGGACCAGCGACGCCTGCACCCCCAGGTTGAGAAGGGTGCATAACGGTAGTCTTGGGGCCTACATAACGGTAGGGTAGAGGCCTGCAAAACGGTAGCGTAGGAATGCATCTAAGGTTCAGGTATCGGCCCGCCAGATCCTTAGCGTCGTGCATTTCTCAAGGCGGTCGAAGTCGTGATCAGCGTGGAGCAGCGGGGCGCCGGTGCGCACACACGGCGCCGCGATCAGGCAGTCAAGGGTCTTGCGAATCGTCACTCCGGCGCGTCGGGCTGCTCGGTAGAGCTCGGCGGCGAGAACGAAGTCCTCGAGACCGTTCAGTTGCAGAATTGGAAACGCGCGCAAGTGCCGCTCGACCGTTCGAGCTTCCCGCTCCGAACGCAGGCCCTGCAGAACCTCCGTCAAGATCACGTCGGTAAGCGCAACCGGCTCACCGGTCTCGATCAACGACACGCACTGCCGTGCGGGTTGAGAGTCAACGTCATTGAGAACGTCGATCCAGACGCTGGTGTCGACGACGATCACGCGCGGCCGCGGCGGCTTTCCTCGAGGTCGCCAGCCCAACGGACCTTGCCCCGGAGGTCCAGCACCCCGAGGCGACGGTGTCGAGCCACCAACTCCCTGAGCGCCAGGTCCACCGTCTCGCGCTTCGTCCTCGCGCCGACCAGATGCTGAGCCTCACGCATTACGTCGTCGTCTATCTCGATGTTGGTGCGCATGCACAAGAGGATACACAGAAAGATGTGTAGGATCAGGGAAATGGACGTCGGCCGCAACGCCCCGGAAATGCTCGCGGCGCACTTCGCTTCCGGGCGGCACCTCTGCGTCGGGCTCGATCCGGTGCTCGAGCGGCTGCCCGTCTCGGTGGCGCCGGAAGGGGACGCGGCGGAGCGGGTGGTCGCGTTCGGGCGGGCGCTGGTCGAGGCGACGGCAGGCGTGGCAGCGGCCTACAAGCCGAACTCGGCCTTCTACGAGGCGCTCGGCGAGGGGGGCTTCCGGGCGCTGCGCGAGACGGTCGCGGCGATCCGCGAGCTGGCGCCGGAGGCGATCGTGCTGCTCGACGCGAAGCGGGCCGACATCGGCTCGACCAACGCGGGCTACGTCACGGCCGCCTTCGACGAGCTGGGCGCCGAGGCGATCACCGTCCACCCCTACCTCGGCGGCGAGGCGCTGGCGCCCTTCCTGGAGCGCGCCGAGAAGCTGGTCTTCGTTCTGGCGCGAACCTCTAACCCGGGCGCCGGCGAGCTCCAGGACCTGAACGCCGACGGCCTTCCCCTCTACCGCCAGGTCGCCCGCGCGGTCGCCGGCCGCTGGAACGCGAACGGCAACTGCGGCCTGGTGGTCGGCGCCACCTACCCCGAGGAGATGGCGGCGATCCGCGGCGACGTCCCCGCCGCGATGCCCTTCCTTATCCCCGGGATCGGCGCCCAGGGCGGCGACCTCGACGCGGTCGTCGCCGCGCACCGCGAGGCCGGCAGCGACGCCTACCTGATCGCCGCCTCGCGCTCGATCATCTACGCCTCCCCGGGAGAGGACTTCGCCAGGGCAGCCCGCCGCGAGGCCGAGGCGCTCGACGCGGCGATCCGCGGTGCGTAACGCGCTGTTCGTCTATTTCATCCGTAGCGCGTTACACCCGCCGGCCGGCGGGCCTACTTCTCCCGCGCCAATTTGGCCGCCTCGGCGCTGCCCACGTACGGCGTCAGGGTGAACTCGACCAGGTCGGGTAAGAGCTCCTCGAGCTCTTCCGTTTTGCCGGCGATGATCCGGCGTGAGATCAGCGAGACCATGCCGCCGACCAGGGCCTCCTCGGTGGTCGGCGAGAGGCGCGAGAGGACCTCGGGGGCACGGCCCTCGCGGCCCTGTTTGAAGTAGGGGACGAAGCTCTGGATCGCGGCGTCGTAGCGCTCGACCACGACCGGGCCCGCGACCAGCGCCTCGACCATGCAGAGGCGGGCGAGGTGCGGCTCGGCGGCGAGGAACTCGAGCATCGCGGCGATCCCGGCCTTGACCGCGTGCGGCCAGTCCTGCTCGGCGTCGAAGGCGGCGGAGACCCGCTCGCGCAGGTCCTCCATCACCGTGTCGTAGGCGACGACGAAGCACTCGTCCTTGCTGGAGAAGTGCTCGTAGAAGGTGCGGCGGGAGACGGCCGCGTGACGCGTTATGTGGGCGATCGTCGTGCCGGCGTAGCCGTTTTCGGCGATCGCCTCGGCGAGGCCGGCGATCAGCCTCTCGCGCTGGTTGCGAACGACGAACTCGCGCGGCAGGCCGTGCCTGCCAGGCGGCAGGCGGGCCAACTCGGGCGGATATTCCTCTGCTGACATCCCGGTCTCGCCCGCTTTACGGGAAGAGGATTTTTTAGCCACAACCCGACGATATCGCGTAGGCGGGTCGAAGCTCTTCGCCAACTCGGCCAAGCCGGCCTCGACGCCGAGGTAGGGGATGACGGCGGCCGACATCAGCTGGGGGACCAGCTCGGGCAGCGCCTCGGCCTCTCCCTTGACGACCTTGGCGTAAACCTGGCCGTAGGCGGAGCCGGCGAGCGCCTCGGCGGTCGTGTGCGGCACCGATTCGGGGTCCTCGAGCTCCTGGCGTCCGGCGTCGATCAGCGAGGCGATCACCCGCATCGTCATGTCGCGCCGAGCACGGGCGGCGTCGCCGGCGGCGAGCACCTCGACCGCGAAGGCCGCGCGGCTGGGATCGCTGCGCAGGGAGGCGACGATCTCACAGGCGACGGCGCGCAGGCGGTCGGGCCACTCCTCGCGGCTGTTGTAGGCCTCGAGCATCTCCCGCATGCAGCCCTCGTTGATCTCCCGCCAGGTCGAGAGGAAGCAGTCGTATTTGTTGCGGAAGTAGCGGTGGAAGGCCGGGCGATCGAGCCCGGCGCGATCGAGGATCATCTCCACCGTGGTCTCGGCATAGCCGCGCTCGGCGGCGATCTCGATCAGGGCCTCGACGATGCGCTCGCGCTCGGGACCGGCGGCGCGCTCGCGAGTCTCCAGGTCAAGCACTAGGGCATGAGACCCCCGGTCCCCGCCCTAGGACTCCTCGGCGGCAATCCGCTTGGCGGACTCAGCGCCGACGTACGGTGTGAGGGAGAACTCGACCAGCTCCGGCAGCAGCTGCTCGATCTCCTCAGCCTGGCCCATGATGATCCGCTGGTAGAGGATCCAGAAGATGCCGCCGACGATCGTCTCCTCGAGGGTGGCCGGCAGCTCATCGCCCTTCGGCGAGACCTTGCGGCCCATGCGGAAGAGCGGCACGAAGGCTTGAATCGAGCGCTCGTAGCGATCGACCGCGGCCGGGCCGGCGGAGAGCGCCTCGACGATGCAGGTACGGGCCAGGGCCGGCTCGGCGGCCACGTAGTGCAGGAAGGCGGCGAGGCCGGCGTCGACCCGGGCCGGCCAGGTGTCGACCTTGCCGGCCGCGTCGACCACGCGGCGCAGCGCCTCCTTGACAGCGAACTCCGAGGCCGCGAGGAAGCAGTCCTCCTTGGAGGAGAAGTTCTCGTAGAAGGTGTTGCGAGCGATCCCGGCGCGGCGCACGATGTCGGCGACGGTGACCGCGCGGTAGCCCTTCTCGACCGTCTCCTCGGCGAGGGCGGCGATGATCCGGGCGCGCTGGTGCTGGGCGATGAACTCGCGGGGCAGTGGGTGCCTGCCCGGCGGCATCCTCGTTGCCTGGGGGGCTCTCTCCTTCACGAAAGTGAGAGTACCCAGAGAGGAAACCGATTCCAAGCTGGACGTATTGGCCGAATACCGATACAGTACCCGAGTCCAGACAACTCGTTCCCTTGATCGGTTCAAAGGAAAGGTCAAATGGGGAAGCAGGGCGCAACCAAGCTCCGGGCAGGGGCTGAGGGGCCCGGCGTCGGGGATCCAAGCAACCCGGCTCCCACACTCAGACTCGTGGTTTCTCCCAAGCGTCAGCAAATCCTGGAAGGGATGCTGGAGGTCGTCGGCGATTACGGCTACGAGGCCGCGTCGGTCCAAAAGGTCCTGGATTTGACGGGTCTTTACCGCCAGGCCTTCTACGACAGCTTCGCTGACGTGGAGTCCTGCTACCTGGCGGCGCTGGATCTCGGCATCGCGCGGATGGAAGCGCTCGTGACGGTGGCCGCGGCGCCGGAGGAGAGCTGGCAGGGAAAGCTGCGCGCCGGCCTGACGGCGCTGCTCGAGGCGCTCGAAGCGGACCCGGGACTGGGGCGCGCGTTGATCGTTGAAGTCCACGCGGCGGGTCCGGAGGCGCTGAAAAGGCGCTCCAAAGCGATGAAACGAGTGACCGATTTCATCGATTCGGCCCGCGGCGCCGTCGACGATGGCGAGGCGCCGCCGCCGATCGCCGCCGAGGGCATCGTCGCCGGCATGCACTCGCTCGTCCACGCCAAGCTGGCAGCCGGCGACGTAGAGGGCTTTCGGGCGTTGCTGCCCGACTTCATGTACTTCGCGGTGCTGCCCTACTTCGGCCCCGAGGCGGCCGGGCGGGAGATGCAAGCGGCGAAGGCCTGACGGCGACGGCAAGTTGGACAGGCCTGTTTCCCTGCCCTACGCTGAGTGCATGGATTCGTCATCCCCTCCGAATCCAACGAAGTCGAAGGGTTCAGACCTGCCCCGCGCCTACCTGGTGCGCTCCGAGCGCGAGCGGCTGTTGGAGGCGATGCTGCGGGTCTCGGCGGCCAAGGGTTACGAGACGACCACCGTCAACGACGTGATCGAGGTGGCAGGCGTCTCGCGCGAGACCTTCGACGAGATGTTCGCCGGCAAGGAAGCCTGCTTCCTCGAGGCCTACGAAGCGGTCTTCGACGTGCTCGTCGCCCACGTGACCGCGGCCTTCGAAGCGGCCGCCGGCGAGCCCTGGCCGCAGCGGATCGTCGCCGCGCTGAGCGCCCTGGTTGGGTTGCTCTCGATCGAGGCCGGGATCGCCCGCCTGGCGATGGTCGAGGTGACCGCCGCCGGCGAGGGAGCCCGCGCCCGCTATCGCTCGGCGCTGGCCCGCTTCACCCCATTCCTCGAGGAAGGCCGCGACCACTCCGGCCAGGGAGACGAGCTTCCGGCCGACACGGCCCGCTTCGCGATCGGCGGCGCGACCTCGATGATCTTCGACGAGGTGCGGGCGGGGCGCGGGCCGGAGCTGAAGCGGATCCTGCCCGACCTGGTGTTCGCGGTGCTGATGCCCTACATCGGGCCGGAGGCGGCGGAAGACGAGATGCGGCGGGTGGCGCGGGGCGAGTGAGTCAGACGCCCTGGCCGTGACGGCCCTCGCCCGAGGCGAATCGGGCTGCGCCACGAACGGCCACATCCAGAACCCGGCGGCCCAGCTCGTGCTCTAGAGCTATTCCGTCGCTGAGGGACAGGCCGAAGCCTTGGATTGCTGCTTGGCGGTCGGCGAGCATTGTCTCCTGGGGGAAGCTTGCGATCTTCTCGGCCAGCTCGAGGGCTCGGTCGAGGTGCTTGCCGGGGTCGGCGATCTCGTTGACCAGGCCGATTTGGTGGGCCTCGTCGGCCTTGACGGGGCGGCCGGTGAGGATCAGGTCGAGGGCTCGGCCCATTCCTATTACGCGGGGGAGACGTTGGGTGCCGCCGTCCACCAGGGGGACGCCCCAGCGGCGCTCGAAGAGGCCGAAGGTCGATTGGGGCGTGGCGATTCGCAGGTCGCACCAGAGCGCCAGCTCGACGCCGCCGGCCAGGCACCAGCCGTCGACCGCGGCGATCGCCGGCTTGGCCGGGGTCAGCCTGGTGGGGCCCATCGGCCCATGCGGGTGGTCGACGTCGAGGTCCATCGCCTTGAGGTCCGCCCCCGCGCAGAACGCCTCGCCGCCGGCGCCGGCGAGGACCAGCACCCGCGCCCCCTCGTCGGCCTCGAAGTCCTTCAGCCCCTGCCGGAACGCCTCGGCCGTAGCCGCGTCGACCGCGTTACGGCGCTCGGGCCGGTCGATCGTCAGCACGGCCGCCGCCCCGATCCGCTCGTAACGCATTCCCTCGCTCATCGCGGGCATCGTGGCACAGAGAGCGGGAGCCGGCGGGCTAGTCGCGGCGGCCTTCCGGGTCTCGCGGCGACGCCAACTCCCGGGTGCGTCCCGGCACGCGCGGCGATCGAGGGCAGGTGCTCGACGGCCGGAACCGGAAGCTAGGGAGGCGGTCGGACGAGACCCAGAGCCAGGACGCCCAGAACGCAAAACGCGACCGGCGGTGGCGCTCGTTTGCCTGCCGCGCGCGTAGCCTTCGCACGCTGAAGCTCGTTGCGCCACCTTCGAGGCGGTGTCCGGTGGGCTTCCGCGGACGCCGTCTCTCCCAGTCGCAAGATCAACTTAGCGCGCCTCTTCGCGGTGCGCTAGGGGGGCGACTTATTCGTTTCCGCAAACTCCGAAGAAATGCCGCCTCTTGGCGCGGACGGCTACCCTGCTGCGGTGCGGATCGACGAGATCATCGCGGCGGACGGGCCGACCTTCTCGGTCGAGTTCTTTCCGCCGAAGACCGAGGAGGCGCGCGAGGCGCTGTTCGCGACGGCGCGCTCGCTGCGCGAGCTGGAGCCGGATTTCGTCTCGGTCACCTACGGGGCCGGCGGCTCGACCCGCGAGGGCACGGTCGAGATCACCCGGGCGCTGAAGGAGGACCTGGGCTACGAGACGATGGCCCACCTGAGCTGCGTGGGCGAGACGGTCGAGGGGCTGGCGACGACGCTGGACCGGATCGCGGCGGCGGGGATCGAGAACGTCTTCGCTCTGCGCGGCGACCCGCCGCGGGGTGAGGGCGACTTCGTCCAGCCCGAGGGCGGCCTGGGCAGCGCCGCCGCGCTGGCGGCGTTCATCGGCTCGCGCTGGGACTTCACGGTGGGCGGCGCCTGCTTCCCCGAGGTGCACCCCGAGGCGCCCGACCTGGATACCGACCTCGCCTACCTGAAGACCAAGGTCGAGGCGGGCGCCTCGTTCCTGATCACCCAGCTCTTCTTCGACAACCGGGTCTACTTCGACTTCGTCGCCGCGGCGCGGGCGGCGGGGATCCAGGTGCCGATCCTGGCCGGAGTGACCCCGGTGGCGAGCTTCGCCCAGACGAAGCGGATCTGCGAGCTCTGCGACGCCTCGATCCCGCCGCGCCTCGCGGCGGCCTTCGCCGCCTGCGAGGGCGACGAGCGGGCGGAGTTCGAGCTGGGGGTCGCTTACGCCGCCCAGCAGTGCGCGGAGCTGCTGCTGGGCGGGGCTCCCGGGATCCACTTCTACGCGCTGAACCGGGCGCCGGCGACGCGTGCGGTGCTCGGCGCGCTGCGGGCTTCCCGGCCCTGGGAGCGGCGGGGCGGGGCGACGGATCTCGCAAAAGCGCTCAAGTAAGCTGCGCGACCGCATGGCGAACCGCAGGGAGGAAGAGAGGCAGCGCCTTCGCGAGGCGCGCGAACAGCGCGAGAAGACGCAGACCGGCTCCGCCAAACGGCGGCTGATGATCGGCTATGGCGTAGCCGGAGCCGTGGGTTTGGCGATAGTGGTCGCGATCGCCGCCACGATCGTCTCGGCCTCCAGCAAGAACGACAGCGGCGACCCTCACATCGCCCAGCAGTCGGGCTCGACCAACGGCGTGCAGCTCGACGAACGGAGCGGCACGACACCGGCGGCCGTGAAGGTCGCCAACCTGAAGCAGGCGGCGAAGAAGGCCAACTGCGACCTGCGACTCAACCTCAAAGAAGAGGGCCACGAACACATCCCGCCAACCGCCCCGACGCCCAACTACGAAACCAACCCACCGACATCGGGCAACCACGTCGAACCGCCCTACCAGCAGGCCGACGGCGCCTACAGCGAAATGCCGCAGGAAATCGACATGGTGCACTCGCTGGAGCACGGCCGGATCGAGTTCCAGTACGCGCCCAGCCTGTCCGAAAGCGACCAGCTGGAAATGGTCGGCATGTACGACACGATGTACGGGGGCTCGCTGCTCTTCCCCAACACGAACATGCCCTACGCGGTCGCGGCGACCTCCTGGCGCGACCTGATCGGCTGCAACGAATACAAGGGCTCGATCACGCTCGACGCGCTGCGCGACTTCGCCAAGCAGCGCTGGGGCCACGGGCGCGAGGGCGCGATGGGCTTCCCCTTCACCGGGCCGACGGCCGCGGAACCGACCGCCGGCTAGCTAGCCGCGCGGCGCCCGGTAGGCGGGGAAGTAGTCGCCGGCTTCGCGGCCGGCTGAGAGGCGCTCGTAGGCGACGCGGTCGCAGACGAGCTCCGAGGTGCGCCAGACGAGCTCGCGGTTGGCGAAGCCGCGCTTGAACTCCTCCAGCCGGTCGCCGCGGACGATGCCACCGCCGAGGTTGAGCGGCAGGCCGAGCTCGACGGAGAGGTCGACCAGCGCCGCGACGACGTTCTTCATCGGCGAGTCGCGCAGGTGAGAGTCGGCGCTGCCGCTGAGGTAGTAGTGAAGGAAGCCGTCGCTGTGGGCGGCGATCGATGCGGCGGCGGGCTCGCCGTCGGGTGCGGTGGCGAGCGCCAACCAGGTGCGCGGCGCTTCGAGGATGCGGTCGAAGTATGCGGCGCCGAAGAAGTAGCGCTCGGCGGCGCCGGTACGGCGCATCGTCTGCTCGTAGGCGGCGAGGAAGGCGGCGCGCTCGGCGGGCGAGGTCTCGGGGCCGGGGACGATGCGGACCGCGTAGCCGCGTCGCAGGTTCTTGTTGATCTGGTTGCGGTCGCTGCCACGGCTCTTGCGCGGCAGCGCCGGGGCGGCGATCTGGACCACGTTGCGCTCGCGGGCGCCGACGAGCGGCGGGTCGGCCAACGTGTGGCGGATGAAGAGCGAGACGAGGCCGGTCGCGGAGAGGTCGACCGCCTCAGGCTCGAGGGGGGGCGGAGAAGTCGAGGGGGCGTCCCCCGGAGCAACAGCGGGGAGGCTCCGGGGGACGCCCCCTCGACTCCTCTCGACGAGCCCCGGATATCCGTAGGGGGAGACTGCGTCGCGCTCGTTGGCGCCCGCTATCTCGCGCACGATCAGCGGCGCCAGAAGCTCAGTTCGGTCGGTGGAGATGCGGAGGGTGTGGGTGACGGCTTCGGCGTCGAGGAAGGGGCGGGAACGGAAGAACTCCTCGCCGGCCGCCGCCTCGCCGCGGTCCTCGAGCAGCTCGGCGACGAGGCGGTCGGTCACCTGAGAAGGTCCGCGGCGGCGGCGCGGAACTCGTCGGGGAGCACGCCCCAGACCTCGCAGTCGTCCGGCGGCTCCGCGTCGCGGCGCAGGTGGGCGCGCATCGTCCCCTCGTGCTTCCAGCCGAGCCCGGCGACCGTCTTCTTGGCGATCTCGTTGCGAGCCGGGATGCGGCCGTAGACGCGGTGGGCGCCGAACTCGTCGAAGGCCTTGGCCAGGGTGAGCGCCTCGGCGCGACGGCCGACGCCGGCGCCGCGCACTTCGTCGCCGATCAGCGCCCCCAGCTCCGGCGCGGTCTGGCGGAAGAGCCCGTAGAGCGCGGTGAAGCCGACCGGCTCCTCGCGCCCCTCAACCTCGATCGCGTACTTGCGGTCCTCGCCCGAGTCGTCCATCGCCCGTCCCACCCAGGCCTCGGCTTCCTCCAGCGAGAACGAGCCACGCTGCTCCATCAGCGAAGCGGTCGCCGCCGGGTTGTTGAACCAGCGGTGGACGGCCCGCGCATCGGCAGAGCGGAACGGACGCAGAGCGACGGAGGGTCGGCCGATCATGGGCGCAAAGCCTAATCGCGGCCGGGTACACGGCGCGAGAGTCGTCCCTTGCTGGACAAGCGAATGGCAATAGGGCATTCGCTCGGCGTCGTCCAAGCGGGTTACGGGAAGGATGGCGTCAGCATCAGGCTCGACGCCCGACGGATTCTCCGGATCGATCCGCAGGGTGTTGAAGACCCGGCGGACGCCAGCATCTCCTGGAGGAACCACTTTGACGATGCGTCCTTTGTGTCGACGCCATTCGAGAAATACGCGCACTCTGACCGCAAACATGGGGTGAACCCAATTCACCTATTTCCTTGACCCAATCCACCCGCTGGAGCCTAGGTCGATCCTCGGCTGTATCGGCAAGCTCCTCAATCCGGGGCGAGGCCGTGTCCGGTGAGAAGGAGGCCGATCGTCTTCATGAGGATGCGGGCGTCGAGGGCGGCGCCGCGGCGGTCGACGTACTCGAGGTCGAGCTCGATCCGCTCCTCCCAGGGGATGCCGGCGCGGCCCTGGACCTGGGCCAGGCCGGTGATCCCGGGGCGGACCTCGTGGCGGCGGTGCTGGCGGGGCGTGTAGGAGGCGACCTGGGCGGGGATCGTCGGGCGCGGGCCGACGATCGCCATCTCGCCGCGCAGCACGTTGACCAGGTTGGGGAGCTCGTCGAGCGAGGTGCGGCGCAGGACGCGGCCGGCGGCGGTGACGCGCGGGTCGTCGCGGGTGACGACGGTGCCGACGCCTACCGGATCGGAGCCCGGCACCATCGTGCGCAGCTTCAGCATCTCGAACTCCTCGCCGTGCAGGCCGACGCGGCGCTGGCGGTAGAGGACGGGACCGCGGCTGCCGAGCTTGATCGCGACGGCGGCGATCAGCAGCAGCGGCGAGAGGGCGGCGAGCGCCAGGGCGGCGACCGCGATGTCGATGGCGCGGGGCATCCCTACCTGGTCCCCGGCGCCTTCTCCCAGGCCCCAACCGGTCGGCCACCGCGGAGGCGGTCCCAGAGGCCGGCGGCGATCGAGAGCGTGGTCATCCAGTAGTAGCGGACGATCCGCAGCGGGCCGACCGGGAAGCTGCCGCCGAGCAGGCCGGCGGCGATCGCCGCGACCTGGATGCCGTAGGTGACGACGTAGACGCCGCCCTGGCCGAGCAGGGCGAGGTTGGCGAGGAAGGCGAGCAGGTGGAGGAAGGGGGTGAGGTAGCGGAGCAGGCGGTGGGAGAAGAGCTCGAGCGCGTAGAGCGGCGAGTAGCCTCGCGGCGAGATCATCCGCTCGCCGACGACGATGTCCCAGAGCCCGACCATCATCCGGCGTTTGCGCGCCCACTCGCCCTCCAGGGTCGGCACCATCTTCTCCTCGGCGCGCGCCTCGGGAGCGTAGACGGAGCGCCTGGATCGCTTGGCGAGCAGGAAGGGGAAGGAGAGGTCGTGGCTGCCGGAGGGGCTGAGCCGCAGGTAGTCGGCAGCGCGCACCGCGTAGATCGCGCCGTTGCCGGCGGTGATTCCCGCCAGCGCGGACTCCATCTCCCGCACGCGCATCTCGTAGCGCCAGTAGGCGCCCTCCAGGTTGTCCCCCTCGGCGTCGAGGAAGCGCACCTGCCCGCAGGCGTAGCCGACCGCCGGGTCGGCGAAGGTCTCGACCAACCTGCGCAGGGCGTCCGGCGCCCAGGCGCTGTTGGCGTCCGAGAAAGCGAGGACCTCGCCCGAGGCGCGCTCCGCGGCGGCGTTCTGGGCGGCGAGCTTGCCGCCGCGCGGCTGGTCGAGGACGAGGTCGGCGCCGGCCGCCTCGGCGCGCTCGACCGTGGCGTCGGTGGAGCCGTCGGAGGCGACGACGATCTCAAGCCGGTCGCGCGGGTACTCGAGCGCCAGCGCGTTGGCGACCTTGTCCGCGATCACGTCCTGCTCGTCGTAGGCGGCGACGATCAGCGAGACGGTCGGCAGCGGATCGAGCTGCGCCCGCCGCTCTGGCCGCCGACGGACGTCGACGAGGATCCGCAGCAGCAGCGGATAGCCGAGGTGCGTGTAGACGATCAGCGCGGCGGAGATCCAGAAGAGCGCGGCGATCATGCGAGCAGCTCACGGTAGAGGTCGAGGGTGCGGGCTGCGATCGCGTCCCAGGAGTAGGGGCCGGCGGCGGCCTCGCGGGCGGCGGCGGCGAGGCGCTCGCGGGCGGCGGGGTCGGCGATCAGCTCGTTCAGCGCGGCGGCGAGGGCGGCCGGGTCGCCCGGAGAGACGAGCCGGGCGGCGCCGGTGGCGGCCACCTCCGGGAAGCCGCCGACGGCGCTGAGCACCATCGGCTTGCCGAAGGCGAGGCCCGTGTAGAGGACGCCGGACTGCTCCGCGTCGCGGTAGGGGAGGACGAGAAGATCGGCGCGGCGGAAGATCGCGGGAATCTCGCCCTCCTCGACGAAGCGGGTGAGGAGGCGGACGCGGCCCGGGGCGCGGGCGGCCGCGGCGCGCAGCGGCTCGAGGTCCATGCGCGGGTTGCCGACGATCCAGAGCTCGGCACCCTCCAGCTCGGCGCAGGCCTCGAGCAGGAGATCGAGGCCCTTGTAGGGGCGCAGCAGGCCGAAGAAGAGGATCACGGGACCGACGGCGCCCTCCAACTCGGCCGGCAGCGACTTCTCCTCGGGCAGGCGGGTGAGGTAGTCGAAGGCGCCGTGGGGGATGACGCGGACGCGGCCCGGGTCGATTCCAACCTCGTCGCGCAGGCGGGCAGCGCCGTGCTCGGAGTGGGCGACGACGGCGTCCATGCGGCCGAAGAGGGCGCGGGCCGTGGCTACCTGGCGCCGGGTCGGGGCGGGCGGCAGGACGTAGTGGGCGGTGAGGACACGGGGACGGCGGGGCGGCAGCAGGTGAGCGTCGAGGGCGGGCATCGTCAGCCACTGGTAGTGGACGACGTCGGCGTCGAGGGCGGCGCGCAGGCGGCGCATGTCGCCGAGGTGCTCGGCCGCCTTGAAGGCGCGGCGGGCGGGGGCATCGAGACCGCGGTTGGTGCTGCGCCGGTAGAAGAGCTCCCGCACGTCATAGCCCTCCGCCGCCGGCACCGGCCCGTGCAGGAAATGGCTGGTGATCAGCTCGACCTCGGCGCCGCCGCGGGCGAGCGCCGCGGCGAGGGCGCGGTCGTAGGGCGGCGTGAAGGCCGAGGGGTCGACGAGTTGGATCTTCATAGGCCGTCGCGGTTCGACGTCATATACGTGAACGCGGCGATTATCGTGACCGCCGTGGCACCCACGCTCTCCTACTGCGTCGTGAACACGAACGGCCGCGAGTTCCTGATGGCCTGCCTGGACGCGATCGAGCGCACGCATCCCGGCGGGGTCCGGCACGAGATCCTCGTTCTCGACAACGCCTCGAAGGACGGCTCGGCCGAAGCCGTGCGAGCGCGGGGCGGCGACATCCGGCTGATCGCGCTGGAGCGACGCACCGGCAAGGCGGAGAACGACTCGACCCTGATGCGCGAGGCACGCGGCCGCTACTGCCTGCTGCTCAACGAGGACTCAGAGCTGCGGCCGGGCGCTCCCGAGGCGCTGGTCGAGGCGCTCGAGGCCGACCCGCGGGCGGCGGCCGCGACGGCGCAATTGCTTGACTCCTCCGGGCGGCCCGTCCCCTGCGCCTGGCGCTTCCCCGGGGTCGGCACGGCGCTGGCCGGGGCCCTCTTCCTGCACCGCCGGCTGACCGTGCAGAGCCGGGGCGCGCGGACGCGGAGGGTCGACTGGGGCCAGTCGAGCGCCCTGCTGGTGCGTCGCGAGGCGGCGGCCGAGGTCGGATATATGGATCCGTCCTTCTTCGTCTACTACGACGAGTGCGACTTCGCCAAGCGGCTGGCCGACGCCGGCTGGCACAGCCTCTACGTACCGGCGGCCGAGGCGGTCCACCACGATCAGCTCTCCACCGATCTGGCGGCGGGCCTGCCGCGGATCGTCGAATTCCACCGCAACCGCGATCTCTACATGCGCGTGCATCACGGGCGGGCGGCGGCGCTCGCGGTGCGCGTCCTCACCGCCTGGTCCTACGCGGCGCGCGCCGTCATCGCCACGGTCCTGCCGAGCCGCCCGGCGCGGGTCTACTGGGCCCACGCCCGCCAGGCGCTGCTGCCGAGGCGCGGGCAGAGCATCCGCGACCGGGCCCAAGCTCGCGCGGACGCGGCTTAGAAGTCGAGGTCTTCGGCACCGCTCTCGGTGACCGATTCGGTGCTCAGTTCGTTGCCGGCCCGGTCGGTCGCCTTCGAGGACGGCAGCCAGACCATCGCGCCCGGTCCGGCGGCGGTGGTCACCGGTCCCGAGGCGGTTCCCATCGTGACCGTGATCGTGTCGCCCGAAAGAGTCATCGTCGAGGGGGTCCCTTCCTCGCCGAAGGTGAGGTTGGCGGTGGTGAAGCCAACCCGGCCGAGGTCGAGGCCGCCGAGTTGCAGCTTCTTGCCGTTGGCGCCGTCGTAGAAGAGCAGCTCGTCGTCCTGGCTGCCCGGGGTGCCGTGGTTGCGCAGGCGAACGGTGACGCCGACGGGGGAGCCGCCCCATTCGGAGAGGACCGAGTCGGGATCGGGGGGCTCGGAGAAAGTGAAGACGACCGAGTCGCCTTCCTCGATCCGCGCCGGCGTACCTCCCGCGACGTTCGCCGCCTGCACGTCGAGCGCCTGCGGCGGCGTGTCGTCGACGGTGACCGTGTAGCCACCCTCGGTGGCGCTGTTGCCGTCCCCGTCGGTGAGGGTGACGCTGTATTCGTAGGTGCCGGCCGGCAGTTCGGGGGCGACCTTGAAGTTGCCGCTGCGCAGACCGTAGGAGACGCCGCCGAATTCGTAGGAGCCCGAGGAGAGCTTCGGATCGTCCTGGCCGGAGGTGAGCGAGCTGAGGTCGGCGCGCACCTGGTCGATGCCGCTCGGCGGGTTGCCCCTGTCTTCGGCGTCGGCGTAGAGCCGGTAGCGGCCACCGGGCCGGACGAAGCCGGCCACGCCGCCCTCGTTCTTGCCGATCGTGCGGGCACTGGTCGCGGGCGCGTAGAAGTCCGCGGCGGAGGCGAAGCTGTCGCCGGCGTTGCTCTGGGTCGAGGCGAAGGCGCAGAAGACGCTCCGCCCGCCGGCGAACGACGCCGCGAGCGTGAGTAGGGCGAAGACGAGCGCGGTCGGCGCTCTACGGGAGGCCATCGCCGATCTCTTCCTCGGCTGCTCCTCGCGGTCCGGTCCGCCAGAATCCTCGAGAGGGCCATCCAGCAGAGCAGCAGCGCCGGGAGCACGGTCAGCGCCAGGCGGGCGGGCGGCGTGCCGAGCCAGCCGATCGCGTAGCCGAGCCGCGGGATCCGGTAGACGACCCGGCCGATCGTGCCGCCGCGGGGCACGGACCAGCGCTCGGTCGCCGTGTTGGCGTCGCCGCGGGTGACGAAGCGGACCACGCCGCCGGCGGGCTCGACGCTCTGCACCCGGTGCGAGTAGAGGGCGCTGCCGCCTTCGGGATCCCGGAAGGTGACGATCTGGCCGACCCGCGCGCTCAGCGGCGAGGTCGGCTCGGTGACGACGACGTCGCCGGTTTCGATCGTCGGCGTCATCGAGCCCGAGCGCACCGCGAAGGAGCGGTCGCCGATCGCCAGCGGCAGCGCGGCCGCCAGCAGGAGGGCGAAGACGAAGCCGAGCGCGATCCAGACGAGGAAGGTCGCCGGCGTGCGGAGGCCCCTCATTCGGCTGCCTCCCTGCCGACCGCCGGAATCAGCTCGAGCCGCACGACGCGGCCCTCGTAGCCGGTCTCCACTTCACCGGGGATCCAAGCGGTGGCTTGCAGCGAGCGATGCGCCTCGCGCGGCAGCCAGAACGGGCGCGTGCCGGCGGCGCGCAGCTCCGACAGGGTCGCGTCGAAGACGACCCGGCGGCCGGCGCGCAGGCGCAAGCGGACGAGCCCGTCCAGCGCGGTCGAGCTGAGCCGCGCCCGCAGCCGCACGGCGAGCCGCGCGCCGGACTCGTTGACGAGCTCGAGCCGCGCGGTCCGGGCGCGGCCGGCCGGGCGCAGGCCGGCGGCGCGCAGGAAAGGAGCCGGTCCGCCGGCCGAGGCGGAAACCGGTCCGGTCGATAAAGCCGAGGCTTCGAGCCTGGCAGCCGGCACGCCGCCGTGGCCGGCGGCGGGCAGCGCCATGACGATCGTCGCCACCGCGATGCCCGCGCCGAGCACGGCGCCGGCCAGCTGCGCCCTGCGCCCGCCCATCCGATCTGCCTCTCCAGCCACCCGCGCCTTACTGGCTGCGGGCCTCCCAGGTGAACGTGTGGGCACCGGTGCTCAGGCCCTGGGCCGCTTCGGGAGCGCTGCTCTGCAGGGTCGCGGTGAACTGGTAGACGACCGAGTCGTTGGTCTGCCACTTGCTCGCCGAGACGCCCGGGTAGTCCACCAGGCCGTTGGCGTAGCTGTTGCGCGCCGCGGCGAAGCTCTGCAGGGTCCCGCTGAAGAGCGACCCGCCCGGATCGGCTTTGAAGCCGCTGCAATCGGGGAAGGTCGGCGCCGCCTGGCTGCCGGGGGTGATCGTCAGATCGACGTACTGGCCGAGGGCGCCGATCGAGCTCGGGGTGTAGAGGTGCACGTCGGCGTCAAGGCTGCCGGTATAGGTGACCTTGATGCACTTGGTCACGCTTTCTCCCGGCTTGGCGTTGCTCACGTTGTAGAGCGAGGCGCCGAGGTCGTTGTCGCCGAGCGTCACCGTTCCCGACGAGAACTGGTTGGCGGCGCTGCTGGTCGTGCTCGAGAAGGCGCCGAAGACGCCGAGTGCGGAAAGGCCGCCGAGGCTGCTCAGGGTCAGCACGGTCAGCAGGACCTTGGTCTTCAAAGTCATCGAAAAGCTCTCCCTTTGTTGGACGTATGTCTGCCCTCAGCTCTCGTCCATCTGTCCAGCGCGCTAAAGCCGCGCAAGATTCCTTTCGCGATCCCTACAGGCGGGAGTCCTCGTCCATCAGCTCCGCCTCGTAGGCCTCGGGGACCTGGCCGTCTACCGCGGCGGGGGCCGGGCGCAGGGCGCGCAGGCTGTGGACGAGCTCGGCGGGGTGGCGCAGGCGAGTGAGGCCGCGCCGCTCGGCGGCGGTGAAGAAGCCGGCGGCGAGCAGGGCAAGCGGGTAGAGGAGCCAGATGACCGCGCGGGAGAGGAAGCCGGTGGCGCCGACGGTCGGCAACAGCAGCTCCCCGGCGAGGACGAGCGTGATGGCCGTGAGCAGCACACGGGCGAGGCGACCCCATTCGTAGGGGACCGGGAAGAGGCGCTGGGTGAAGCCGTACATCAGGGTCAGAACGACGAGGTAGGAGGCGACGAGGGCGATGCCGGCGCCGACGATGCCGAGCGGCGGCACGAGGATCAGGTTGAGGGCGACGTTGGCGGCCAGGGCGGCGAGCGTCGCCGGGAAGTTGAACTCGGTGCGGCCGGTGCGGCCGAGGATCACGACGAGCACCAGGTAGAGGGCGTAGAGGGCGGCGCCGGTGGCGAGCAGGCCGATCGCCTTGTAGGAGCCGAAGAATTCAGCCGCGGCGAGGGCGCGGACGATCCAGCGCGAGAGCAGCCACATGCCGGCGACCACGAAGGCCATCGCGGCGACGAACCAGGTGACGACGGTCGCGTAGACCCGGCGCGCCTCGCCGTCCTCGCGGATCGAGTATGCGATCGGCGGCCAGGCGAGCTGGAAGCCACGGGCGAGCACGTTGACCCCCTGGGCGAACTTGACGGCGAGCGAGTAGAGGCCCGCCTGGGCGGCGCCCGCGGAGCGCAGGATGATGACCCGGTCGACGAAGTTGAGCGCGTAGAGCGAGAGCTCGGCGGGCATCGTCGGCAGGCCGAAGCGCAGCAGCCGGCGCAGCAGCGGGATCTCGGGCCACAGCGAGAGGCGGCGCCACTGGACGACGAGCAGGCCGGCGACGACCGCGGCGCCGCTCGCGTAGCTGCCGAGCAGCAGGCCGCGGGCGCCCTCGCCGAGACCGACGACGAGCACGACGGTGAGCCCGATCGCCGCGAGGACGCTGACCATCGTGGTGACGAAGAAGGCCCGGGCGCGCTCCTCGAGCCGGAAGATCGTCAGCAGGTACTCGAACATCGTCGCCACCCAGAGGCCGCCGATCGAGATCCGGGCGAGCTCGGGGGCGGAGCGGTTGAGCAGCGCTTCGGAGATCGGCCCGGCGAAGGGAAGGGCGAGGAGGGCCGCCGCCGTGGTGATCCAGAAGAGCGCGGCGAAGCTCGTGGCGACGACTCGTCCCGGGTCCTCGTCCTCCCGGTAGTAGAAGCGCAGCAGTGACTCGATCAGGCCGAGCCGCACGACGATGCTGGCCGAGACGACCGCGGCGAACATCACCTCGGCGAGGCCGTAGTCGGTCGGAGACAGGTACCGCGTGTAGAGCGGCAGCAGCGCAACCGCGATCAGCTTCGAGACGATGCTCGCCGCCGTATAGGCCGCCCCGGTGGTCGCCAGCCGCCTCAGGTATCCCGACACCGCCCGATCCTATGCGCGCCCCCGGGACGTGCCGCAACTTACAGGCCCGTATAGGTACCTAAGTTGCGGCACGTCCGCGGGTGGCTAGGGAGGCTGAGGCGGCCAGGAGGACCCAGGCGATCGGGTCCTCGAAGAAGCCGGCGTAGGCCATCGTGTGGGCGAGCAATGCGACGAACGAGGCTAGGACCGCCGCTCGGGCGACGCATCGCGCGCCGACGCTGTCGTCAGGGAAAGACGCCTCTCCGGCGGGTGGCGCTGTAGGGGGAACCGCCCCTGAGGACGCTTTAGCGACCGGAAGGGGCGGTGGGTCCCCTGCAGCGACAGGACCCGCCGACCGGAGACGCCCCATCCCTGACGCCATGGTCCACAGGGCCGTTACGAGAAGGGCTATGTACAGGGACAGGCCGATCAGGCCCTGCTCGGCGGCGATTGTGATCGGCTCCGTGTGGGAGACGGAGACGGGGGCTTTGTGGGTGCGGACGTGCTGGCGGTAGGCCTTGGGGAAGCTGCCGGAGCCGTAGCCGTAGATCGGGCGCTGGACGAAGAGGTGGATGCCGCCGGAGACGAGGTTGGCACGGCCGCTGGTGTCGACGTTGAGCCGGTCGGGGCTGAGCTTCGAGGCGCCGCCGGCCAGCAGGACGACGAGGACGCCGACCACGGCGAGAGCGGCGACGACCGCCGTCGTCCAGCGCAGGCTCCACTTGAGGGCGGCGAGCACCGCGAGCCCGGCAAGCAGGGCGACGAAGCTCGACTGCGAGTAGGTCGGGACGAGGCCGATCCAGAGCACCGCGATCAGGCCGCTGAGCAGCGCCAGCGTGCGGCGTTGCCGCGCCCAGAGCAGGGCCGACATCGCGACGACGGCCACCAGCGCCAGGTAGCGCCCGTAGATGTTCGGGTCCCAGAAGACGGAGTTGACCCGGAAGTAGGTGTGGAATTCATCCGAGCGGATCACCTGGTCGTTCCAGAAGAGGCTGCGGCTGAGCCACTCGACGGAGCCGACCAGGACGAAGGCAACCGCCTCGACGCCGATCACCCAGAGCACGAGGACCAGGAGCTTCCTGTCCCACTCGACGTCCCGGAGCAGGCCGTAGACCAGGCTGAAGGGCACGAGGAAGAAGCAGACGTCCTGGAGGCCTTTGGAGAAGTCCGCTGAGTAGAGGACCTGCAGCGCATAGAGGGCGACGAAGGCCGCGAGAAGTCGCGGGACCCACGAGGTCGGGCCGGCGGGTCTCTTCGGGGGCGGAGGGGTTGAGCGCCAGTCTCGAAGCGCCGCTGCGAGTACGCCGCCGGCGATGACCAGGTACAACGGGACGAGCAGATTCGCCGTGTCTCCTCCCGCATGAAGCGGCACCCGAAACGGCAACACCGCGACAATGGCGAGTGGGAGAACGATGGGCCAGCGGCTGAAGGCGGCGCCCAGGACAAGCGAGGCTGCGCCGGCGAGGACCCCAAGCGCAACCAGTCGCATCGGGTGGTCGCGGAGGTCAACTATCTGGTGGGAGTGCCACTGGTCACCGAGGATGAGGGCGGGGAAGAGGATCAGGGCGGCGAGCATCGCGGCGGCCCGCAGGCGGCCAGCCGGGAGCAGGATGGCGCCCGCAGCCGCTGCGGCGGCGAGGAGAACCCCGGCTCCGGCCAGCACGTCGCTCAACGCCCTCCCCCCGTGGAGTGAAACATCGGGCAGAAGTCGCGCGCTTCGTCCGGAGACTGATGGGCTCGGTGCAGCCTCATCGCCCCCGGCGCCACCAGGACGCGGTCCTGGCCGAGGAGCTTGACCCGCAGCTTGTAGCGGCCCGGCGGGGCGATCCCGTCGTTGCGGGTGCGGCCGTCCCAGAAGTAGGTGTGGAAGTGGTAGCGCTTGAGGTAGGTGTCGCGAGCGAGGGTGAGGACGACGCGGCCCCCGGGCCGGATCACCTGAACCGTGCCGCGGTCGCTCTGCGTCGTGCGGAAGCGGATCCGCATCCTGTCGTAGTGGCAATCGCTATTGGGGGTGAAGGCGCGCACCGGCGGCGCGTGGGGGCGGACTCGCGGAACCGCGACGAACCTCACCCGGTCCAGCACCAGGGGGTCGCGCTTGACGCGCTGGGACCAGGCAAAGGCGGCGAGGGTTGCGAGGACGAGGAGCGCGAAGACCAGGCCGGCCCAGCGGCTAGCCGCTCGCGGCATTGTCCTCGCCGACGACCACCGAGACGGGCGCACCGCCCGAGACCGAGGCGATGTCGGAGCTCATCAGCCGCACGTCGGAGATCCCCAGCACGGCGGCGACGCGGCGCGCTTCCGGGGCGTGGCCGCGTTCGAACATGACGACGCTTTCGGTGAAGCTGGTGCTGCTGTTGGTCACCGCGCCGAGCTGGAAGCCCTTGCGCTGGACCTTGTCGCCGTAGGTGGCGGCGAGGCCGGGTTCGGCGGTGCCGTTGAGCACGGTCACTTCGATTTCGCTCGGCTTCATCTTCGCCACCGCCGCCTTGCCGTGCTTGCCCTTGCCGTCGGCGCTTTCGGACCCCTGCGTCACCAGGTAGACGACCCCACCCGCGACGAGCAGGACGACGACGAAGACGACGGCCAGGTAGCGCGGTTCGGCGAGGTGAGCGCCGAAGCCCGAGAGGCCCTGGCGCAGGCGCTCGCCGCGGGTCAGCTCCGGCAGGCCGGCCTCGCGGCGCCGGCGACGCTCCTCGCGCTCGTCAAGCGCATCGCGTTCGGCGGTGCGCGACTCGTCGAGCGCGCGCAGCTCCTCGGCCCGCTTCGCGGCCATCGCCGAGGTCGCCTCCTTGCGCTCGGTGTCGCGCTCCGGCGCCGAGCCTGCCCACTCGCGCAGGCGGCGGATGTCCCGCGCCTGAGAGAAGGCGATGAAGGCGAGCAGGGCCAGGCCGATGAAGGCAGCGAGGCCAGCGAAGGCGCCGATTTGTTCCAGCAGCTGCACGGTTGGGGCTGCGAGAGGCTACTCGTCGTAGACGACCGCCGCCCCCTCGCCCCCCGGGGTGGTGATCATCTCGACCACGCGCTGCGCAAGGTTAGCCTCGTCACCGGCCATGACGAGGTGCTCGAGCGCGTTCAGGGTCGACTCGACCCACTCCGGGTCGAGGGGCGCGTCGCGGACGGCGCGGCGAATCCGCTTTGCCGCGGTCGGCTGCTCGTTCTCGCCGAAGCTGAAGAGCTCCTCGTGCAGCTTCTCCCCCGGTCGCGGCTTGGTGAACTCGACCGCGATGTCGGCCTCGGGCTCGTAGCCGGCGAGGCGGATCATGTTGTGGGCGAGGTCGACGATCCGCACCGGTTCCCCCATGTCGAGGACGAAGACCTCGCCGTGCCCGGAGCCGATATCGCCGGCGCGGATCACCAGCTGCACCGCCTCGGGGATCGTCATGAAGTAGCGGGTCATCTCCGGATGGGTGACCGTGACCGGCCCGCCGCGCTCGATCTGGCCGCGGAAGATCGGCACGACGCTGCCCGACGAGTTGAGCACGTTGCCGAAGCGGACGCTGGCGAAGCGGGTGCCGGGGTGCTTGTGGCCGGCGAGCTCGACGATCCACTCGGCCATCGCCTTGGAGGCGCCCATCACCGTCTTCGGGTTGACCGCCTTGTCGGTCGAGATCAGGACGAAGCGCTCGACCTCCGAGGCGGCGGCGGTCTCGGCGGCGATCCGGGTGGCGATCGCGTTGTTGCGCACCGCCTCCAGCGGGTTGGCCTCCATCAGGGGCACGTGCTTGTAGGCGGCCGCGTGGAAGACGACGCTCGGCTTGAAGCGCTGCATCGTCTCCAGCATGCGGCCCGGCTCCTTGCAGTCGGCAAGCACCGACTCGACGTTGGTGAAGTGGCGCTCCTCGACCATCTCGCGGTCGATCTGGAAGAGGTTGTCCTCGGCGTGGTCGAGCATCACCAGCAGCCGCGGGCCGACCCGGGCGATCTGGCGGCAGAGCTCGGAACCGATCGAGCCGCCGGCGCCGGTGACGAGGACGATGCGATCGCGCAGGTAGGCGCCGACCCGGTCGAGCTCGACGACTATCGGGTCGCGGCCGAGCACGTCCTCGACCTGGACGTCGCGCAGTTGCTTGTTGAGCTGCACGCCGCCGCGCAGCAGCTCGAAGACGGTGGGCAGGGTGCGGACGCGGATCTCGCGCTCGCGGCAGGCGACGACGACCTTGGCGCGCAGCGTGCCCGGCGCCGAGGGGATCGCGATCACGACCTCGTCGGGCTGGGTCTCGTCGAGGATCGTCGCGATCTGCTTGGTCGAGCCGAGCACCTTGAGGCCGCCCGACATGCGCATCCCGCGCTTGCGCGGGTCGTCGTCGACGAAGCCGATCGCGGTGGCGCCGAGGTCGGGGTTGAGCTGCAGCTCGCGGACGACCATCTGCCCGCCGGAGCCGGCGCCGATGACGAGCACCCTGTGCCTGGGGACGCGGGCCGAGCGCGAGGGCCGTTCGACGATCAGCCGCACGGCCAGTCGCGCGCCGGTGATCAGCATCAGGGTGAGGAGGAAGTCCATCACCGCGACCGAGCGCGGCAGGCTGTGGGCGAAGGGGCGCAGCACGGTGAAGGCGACGACGACGATCGCGCTGGAGACGGCGACGGCGCGGACGATCAGCAGGAAGTCGCGGCCGCTGACGTAGCGCCACCACTTCTGGTAGAGGCCGGAGACCCAGAAGACCGTGAGCTTGAGCGCGACGACGATGCCGACCGACTGGGCGAAGAGCACCTGGTAGCGGTGCGGCAGGCCACTCTGATCGAGAAAGCGCAGCCGGAAAGCCAGGTAGTAGGCGAGCGCGACGAGGGCTCCGTCGGCGACCACCTGGAGGACCCGGTTGCGGTAGACGGGATGGTTCAACCGGCGCATGGAACCAGGCGAGTTTAGTTGCTGAACCGCATCGCGCCTACAATCCCCGCTTCACGAATGCCGCTCCTCTTCCTCGCCAGCATCAGCGACAAGATCGTCGAACCGGTCGTCGACGTCGCCACCGAATTCATCGGCTCTGCCGGGGTGGTCGCGGTGTTCCTGCTGATGACGCTGGAGTCGGCCTGCATTCCGATTCCCAGCGAGGCGATCATGTTGTTTGCCGGGTTCAGCGTCTCCAAGGGGGAACTGACGCTGGTTGGGATCGTCATCGCGGGGGTGCTGGGCAACCTGGCCGGTTCTTGGATCGCCTATGCGGTCGGTTACTACGGACGCTTGGACCTGCTCGAGAAGAACAAGCTGATCCACATCAGCCCCAAGCACCTGGCGTGGGCCGACAATTGGTTTGAGCGCTACGGCGCCCCCACGGTCTTCTTCTCGCGCATGCTGCCGATCGTGCGCACCTTCATCTCGCTGCCGGCCGGGGTGGCGAAGATGCCCTTCTGGCGCTTCTCGCTCTACACCATGGCCGGCTCGATCCCCTGGGTGCTGGCGCTCGCCGTCGTCGGCGAAAAGGTCGGCGAAAACTGGGAAGACTGGCGCCACAAGCTCGGCTACCTCGACTACCTGGTACTGGCGGCGATCGTCGTCGGGGTCGTCTACCTGCTGGTCAAGCGGCGGCGCGGTGGCGGGGCGCCGGACGACGAGGACCCGGCGCCCACGCCCGGGCCGGTCCGCTCGCCGGGCGCTTGAGCGGCGCGGCGGACGGCCGGATTCCAGCCGGCCGGGCGATCGCGCTCGGCATCGTGCAAGGGCCGGCCGAGCTGCTGCCGGTCTCCAGCTCCGCCCACATCGTGCTGATCCCCTGGCTGGCGGGCTGGGACTGGGAGACGATCGACCCCGAGGTGCGCAAGAGCTTCGAGGTGGCGCTGCACACGGGTGCGGCGGCGGCGCTGCTGATCGGCCAGCGGCGCCTGATCGCCGAGGAGCTGCGCGCCTTCGATCTGCGCGGCGCCGTCGTGCTGGCGCTCTCGTTCCTGCCCGCGGCAGTGGTCGGCTACAAGTTCGAGCGACCGATCGAGCGACACCTCGGCGGGCCGCGGGCGACGGCCTGGGGCCTGCTCGCCGGAGCGGCGGCGATGCTGGCGGCCGACGCCCGCCCGCAGCTGCGCGGGCGCGGCGAGGCGGGAGCCGTCGACGGGCTCGTCCTCGGCGTCGCCCAGGCGGCGGCGCTTGCCCCCGGCGTCTCGCGCAACGGCATCACCCTGGCGGCGGCCCGCTGGCGGCGCTTCTCGCGCGACCAGGCCAACCTGCTCTCGCGGACGATCGCCCTGCCGATCATCGTCGGCGCCACGGCCCTGAAGGGCGAGCGCCTGCGTCGCCGCGGCGTCCCCCCCGGCCTGCGCCGCTCGCTGGCGCTCGGCATCGCCGCCTCCTTCGCCTCGACCCTCGCCTCCCAGCGACTGATCGGCCTGGTCGAGCGCGACCGCGCGCTCTGGCCTTACGCGGCCTACCGGGCGGGTTTGGCGAGCCTGGTGCTTGCCAGGCTGCGCAACTCCCAGGGCTAACTCCAAATCTTGGAGAAACTTGGAGTTAGCTGGGTCAATGTACAATTCCAAATCTTGGAGAAACTTGGAGTTAGCTGGTAGAGCGAGCCTTGTTCGTAGCCAAAGCCCCAACCATCGACGAGCTGCTGGAGCGGCTGTCCGCCCAGGAGGTGACGAGCGCGATCGGCGCACCCGCGGACGGACGGGCGGTTCGCGGGTATCCGCACTGGGACAAGCTGCGCCATCTGGATCCACCACACGGCCTGAGCGCCGAGCAGTGGTGGCTGAAAATCAAGGCCGCGAGGGAAGGCGATCTGCGCGAGCTGCCCCTGACGAGCCCCGAGGGGCAGCCGTTCAGCTACGGGATGCTGGACGGCATGCTCCGCCAGTTGCACCACATAGACCAGCGCTGCAGCGGCGAGGTCGGGATCGACGAGGTGGTCACGTCGGAGCGGCAGGCGGGCCGGCGGTTCATCGTCAACTCCCTGATGGAGGAGGCGATTCGCTCGAGTCAGCTGGAGGGCGCGACGACGTCGCGGGTCGTCGCCAAGGAGATGCTGCGCAGCGGACGCGAGCCGATCGACCGCAGTGAGCTGATGATCCTCAACAACTTCAGGGCGCTGCAGTTCATGCGCGAGGAGATGGGCGAGACGCTCACTCCCGAGTCGGTGATGGAGCTGCACAGGGTGGTCACCGAGGGCACCCTCCGGGACCCTTCGGCGGCCGGGCGCATGCAGCTTCCGGGAGAGCCGCGAGTGGCGGTCTTCGATCGCGACGACGGCGAGCCAATCCACCGCCCGCCCCCCGCGGAGCAGCTGCCGGAGCGGATGCGGGCGCTCTGCGAGTTCGCCAATGAGGGAGACGATGGCGAGCGGTTCGTCCACCCGGTGCTGCGGGCGATCCTCCTCCACTTCTGGCTCGCCTACGACCACCCGTTCGAGGACGGCAACGGCCGCACCGCTCGCATCCTCTTCTTCTGGCTGATGCGCACGCGCGGCTACTGGTTGGCCGAGTACCTGCCGATCTCGCGGCTGATCCGCAACGCTCCGAGCCAGTACGCCCGGACGTTCATGGAGACGGAGACCGACGGCGGAGACACGACCTACTTCCTGATCCACCAGCTGAACCTGATCGAGCGGGCGATCGCCGACCTGCACGACTACCTGCAGCGTAAGACCGCCGAAGTGCGCGACATGGAGAGACTCCTGCGCGATGTGGGCTACCTCAACGGTCGGCAGCTCGCCCTGCTGATCGACGCGATCCACAACCCCAACGCGATCTACTCGTTCGACAGCCACGCGCTGAGCCACCGCATCTCCCATGAGACCGCTCGCTCGGACCTGCGCGGACTGGCTGGGGGCGGGCTGCTGGTCAAGCGCCGGCGCGGGCGGCGCCATCTGTTCGAGCCGGCGCCGGACTTGCCGGAGCGCCTGAAAGAATCGGCAGGATGAGCGACGCGTACGCGAAGGCAGGGGTCGACCAGGGCGCCGCGGATTCGGCGGTCGCCGGGCTGGTGCGAGCGCTGGGGGCGATTCGGCTGGACCGGCCGTCGCGGCAGGTGCCGCTGCCCGGCCACTACGCGAGCGTGATCAGGCTCGACGAGCGGACCGGGATCGCGCTCTCCACCGACGGGGTGGGGACGAAGCTGCTGCTCGCCGAGCAGCTCGGGCGTTTCGAGACGATCGGGATCGACTGCGTGGCGATGAACGTCAACGACGTGATCTGCGTCGGCGCCGAGCCGCTGGCGATGCTCGACTACATCGCGATCGACCGGGCCGACCCGGCCGTCTGCGCCGAAGTCGGCGTGGGGCTGGCGCGCGGCGCGGAGCTGGCCGGGATCGAGATCCCCGGCGGCGAGCTCGCGCAGCTCGGCGAGATGGTGCGCGGCGTCGACGTCTCGGGCGCCTGCTTCGGGACGGTCGTGCTTGACCGGATCGTCGACGGCTCGGCGATCGAGCCCGGCGACGCGATCCTCGGCCTGCCTTCCTCGGGCCTGCACTCCAACGGCTACACGCTTGCCCGCTCGGCGCTCGACGGCCTGCCGCTCGACGAGGACCCCGAGGGGCGACTGGGCCGCCCGCTTGGCGACGTCCTGCTCGAGCCGACCGAGATCTACGTCAAGCCGGTGCTCGAGCTGCTGCGCTCCGAGGTCGAGGTGCGCGGCCTCGCCCACGTCACCTCCGGCGGCCTCGGCAACCTCGACCGCCTGGCGGCCGACGTCGCCTACCAGGTCGACGAACCGCTCCCCGTCCCGCCGATCTTCTCGCTGATCCAGGAGCGCTCCGGCGCCTCCGATGAGGAGATGCACGAGGTCTTCAACATGGGCTGCGGTTTCTGCTGCGTGGTCCCCCGGGACAGCGAAGCCCCAGCGCTCGACCTGCTTCGCCGCCACTACCCCGGCGCGAAGCGCATCGGCCGAGCGCAGACGAACGACGCGCCACTCGGACCAAGCTCTAGTTGAGCAAACACTCGTCTACTAGACACTCGTTTCCTAGCGTTTCGCTCGGCATGTGGTCCGGCGAGCGAAAGTACCCTGCAACGACGCCCGAATGAACGCCCGACCCACAAGCAGCGCGATGATCGGCACCGTGCTCTCCGGCCGCTACCGGCTGGAGGCGAAGCTGGGCAGCGGCGGGATGTCGACCGTTTACCTGGCGCGCGACCAGACGCTCGACCGCCAGGTGGCGGTCAAGGTGATGCACCGGGAGATGTCCGAGCAGGCCGACCAGCTGGAGCGCTTCCGCCAGGAGGCGCGGGCGGTGGCCAAGCTCTCGCACCCCAACGTCGTCTCGGTGATCGACGCCGGCGAGGACGGCGGCCACCCCTACATCGTCTTCGAGTACGTCGAAGGGGAGACGCTGAAGCAGCGGATCGCGCGCGAGGGGGCGCTGGAGCCGCAGGAGGCGATCGCCTACGCGATCGAGATCGGCCGCGGCCTCTCGGTCGCCCACGCGCGGCGCATGGTGCACCGCGACATCAAGCCGCAGAACGTGCTGATCGACGCCGAGGGGCGGGCGAAGCTGACCGACTTCGGCATCTCGCGCCAGCTCGAGCAGGACGGGATGACGGCGACCGGCCGGGTGCTGGGCACAACCGACTACGTCGCGCCCGAGCAGGCGATGGGCCGCCAGGTGGACCAGCGCTCCGACGTCTACGCGCTCGGCGTCGTCCTCTACGAGATGCTGGTCGGCCAGGTCCCCTTCGCCGCCGACAGCCAGGTCGGCGTGGCGATGAAGCACGTCAACGAGGAGCTGCCCGACGTGCAGCGGCGGCGGCCGGAGCTCTCGGCGGCGGCGGCGCTGGTGGTCGAGCGGGCGACCGCGAAGGACCCGGCGCAGCGCTACCAGCACGTCGGCGAGATGATCGACGACCTCTCGACGGCGCTCGAGGTCGAGGCGGCGCGCGCCGGCTCGACCACCGGCGAGGCGACCAGCGTGCTCGACGCGGTGCCGCCGCCGAAGCGCAAGCTCTCCGGCCGGGCGCGCTGGAGCTGGGCGGCGATCCTCGGGCTGCTGCTCGTCGCCGGCGGCACCCTGCTCGCCGTGCAGCTGATCTCCAGCGGCAAGATCGGCGGGGGGGGCGGCGAGAAGGGTGCCGGCAAGCCGGTGGCGATCGAAAGCGCGACCGACTACGACCCGGAGGGCGACGGCGAAGAGGTGCCGGAAAAGGTCGAACTGGTCCACGACGGCAACCCGACCGGGACCTCGTGGGAAACCGAGCACTACGAATCCGACACCTTCGCCGGCACTAAGACCGGCCCCGACCCCGGCGTCGGCATCTACGTGAAGACGACCTCGCCGGCGAAGCCGAAAAGGATGATCGTCCGCACCCCGACCCCCGGTTGGGACGCTCAGGTCTTCGCCGCCGCCTCCGGCCCCCCGGAAGAACTCAGCGACTGGGGCGAACCGGTCGGCACCGCGGTCGACGCCTCCTCGACCGAGGAGATCGACCTCAACGTCAGCAGCCCCGCCAGCTACTTCCTGCTCTGGTTCAACAAGGCCTCCGAAGCCCACGACCAGTACGGCGGCTACCAGATGCAGATCAGCGACATCAAGTTGCTGCGGTAGGGCCCCGTGCTGAGGCGGGACGCGGCCGGTCCTAGCCGCCGTTTCCGACCAGAACGGCCGTGCCGATCAGGATGAACAGGCTGAGAATGACGATGGCGGCGGTGAGCCATGTCAGCAATTGCTCGGCTTTGTGTTCGTGAAAGGTCGAGGTCGCTCGATATAGCGTCTGCATCTCGTCTCGAAGGGTCTCGTAATCTCGCTTGATCCCGAGCCGGGTGCGCAGGCGCCGATAGACCGCGCGGTAGGCCTCCCGGGTGATGTCAAGGTCATAGATCTCGTTGAGGTCGGCGGCGATTTCCCGGTCTATCTCGGCGACCTCGGTGGGATCGGCCACTTCCAGGGATTCGACCCTCCGGTCGATCGCCCGCATGGTCCCGATCGCCATCGCCGCACCAAGGGTCATGTAGGCGACGCTGCCAGCCTGCATCAGCGCCGATTCCCGTATTCCGCACTGCGCCTCGCCAGCGCTGACGACAATCGTACACCGCTTCGACGGGAGCACTCCGACCACGTAGAGAGGGTCGTCGGTGAACGGTCGGTCGATCCGGTGCCTGCGCACCTCCTTGTCACTGCACTCGGCAATCCGTGCCGGCTTGCCGAGCTCCCTCATCAAAGGTAAGAGCTTGCCCGGAAATGGCCAGGAGGACTTGGGCGGGGCCTCGATATCGGCTTCTTTGAGCGTCGGGTCAACGACGACCACCGAGGAGACCCTGGCACTTCCCCCTAGGGCCATGATCACCTCATTGCCGAGAAGCCGAGCCGCGCGTTTCCCGATGTCGCCCGACTTTCCTTGGGCAAGGGCCAATCCAACTCCGAACGCAACACGCTCAGCCGCCTTGCGCAGCGTAAGCGTCTTGGGCGTGTCCTCAGGCACACCCTGAGATGGCGTCCATCGACGCATCTCGCGCAGGTCGAACCTCGCCAGCCGCGAGAGGTAGCCCAGCAGGGGACCCGAGAGATCGAATTCGGTGTAACCCGACGGCCTTGCCGTAGCGTAACCCCAGCCTGCATCGACGATTTGTCTTATCTCCCCCTTCGACATTCCGCGAGAGCCCAGTGACACATTGGCCTCTTCGACCGGCACGAAGAAGAGCGTCAGGCAATAGGTGCTGCGTAACCGCCCGCGATCGCGGCCGCCACGAATGAGCGAGACAAGAGGCTGCATCAACCAAGCTCGACCCGCGCGGTCCAGCTGGGTCGGCCGCAGTAAGGCGTGCGGGAGCATGACGTTGACGAAGCGGTTGGCGAGGGCGAAGCCGAACAGGCGCGATCTCATGTGGGCCATCAGCTCAAGCAGGGACCGGGAGACCTCGACCGCTCGCGGATCGGCGGTGGGCGCCTTCACCCAGAAGTCGTTGATCGTCGCCCGCCGCTCGTCGTCGTATTTGTCGGCGAATATGAGCTGCGGCAGCTCGTTTCCGGGGTAACGACGGGTGCACGGACCCTTGGACCAGTCGAAAGCCGGCGGCAACCGGCTCGTGTGCTCGAGGTGGTTCATTTGCAGCGAACCGACGGTCGTCAGCCCACTTCTGGCGATCGAACTGTGGACTTCGTGCTCGCCTCTCGCGCCGAGGTCCTCGACCTCAGCCAACTGCTTCACCGAATAGTGCCCGACATCCGTGTCAATAGAAAATCGCTCGCGCACGCGCTCGTCGGGCGTACGACCACGAAAGGGGCGATGAGGATCGGTCAGTTGCAGCGCGAATGAATGCTGGACCAGCCCCTTCACTTGCTTCATCGCACCACCTCAGTCCACTCGGGCAGGCGAGGGAATCAGCAGGCCGAGCAGGACCCCCACGATCGCGCACCAGCCGATCGAGTCTTCGACGCCACGATGCGCGATGAAGGCCACGAGCCCAATCAAGGCGAGGCAGACCAGGGCGTGTGCCCAGTTCGCCGAGGACTCCGACCAGCTTTCTGCCCACCGACGGGAAGGCGGAAAAGAAACCAATGCGCCGACCAACACCCCTCCCAACGCCGCCAGCGCCACCCAGAGTTCATCCGGGACGGCCGGAGACTCGCGAGGCCCGCGAACGGTCGTTCCGGACTCACAGCCGCCCTCTGCACGTAACCCACAGTGGTGAGTGGAGATTTCAGCGGGATGCCCGGACTCCACGGTGACCCAGCAAATGCCCCCGATCAGGACCACCAAGGCGAGCCCAAGGCTAACGATGGCGAGGCCGTAAGCGGTTCTGTCTCTTGGATCTCCGATCATGGGAAGCCAGCCACCACGGATTCCCAAGCAGTTTAGGCAAGCAACTCAGAATAATGTGATTGGTCCTACGAATTTAGAACTCGTAGGAACAGGGCTGATCACGCCGCTGCGTTGAAGCGGCGGTCGTGGCTCGCCGGACACGAGGCGCACCCGACGCGGACCGAGCCGTTGGCAGTGGATCGTGCCCTGTGACGCGGGTCGGCGCAGAGGGTGCTCGCTGGTATCACCGATACTACGTAGCCCAGAACTCACGGGAGCGGACGTAGCATGGCCGTCAGTTCACTCGGGCGCTTGCCTAGTTTGGCGTCGAGCAGCTGTTCGTCAAGCGTTGCCAACGTCGCCTTGCGGCTTTTCGCGACAGCCGCATAGGCGGCGTCATAAAGAGTGAGGTTGTGCCGAGAGGCCAATTTGGTTGCCAGGCGAAGCTCTTCGCGGCTCGGCTGCAGGGCCGGGCAGATCTCGGCTAGCGACTCGAGGACGATCGCCACCTGCCGGTCGCTCGCCTTCGCCCGACCGCGCAACAGAGCGTTGCCAACCTCATAGGCAGTCAGGTCAAGGACAGTCAACGCCGCGCTGCGCTGCCTGTGCGCGTCGAGCAGGGCTCGAGACTCCGCGACTTCCTCCTCGCCTTTGGAGTGAAACCACTTCACGACGACGCTTGCATCGCTAACGACGTCGATCACGGATATCGCGCTCCCCTCGCTCGGAGCGGATCAGCTCAGCCGACTCGAAGCTGCCGGCATTGGCTAGGGCCGCGCGGCCGCGCTCAAGCGCGGCGTCGATGGCGACGGGGTCGGGCCAGCCCAAGCGACGGCGGGCCGCCTCCTGAAGAAAGTCGCTGCGGGTGCTGTCTGCGTTCCTGGTCGCCCGATCGATCCTCTCCAACAAGTCGTCGGGCATCGTCACAAGCACCTTCGTCGTCTTCGTCATGACCGAAGTGTAGCAAGAGATATCCGAGGGATATCAGAGGTTCGAGAGCCGCTTCATGCTCGGCTTGTGCGTGCAGGCCGCCGAGGGGACCATGCAGTGCGAAGGCACCGAACGCTGGTGCGAAGCACGGGCGCGCGCGGCGCAGCGGAGGGGCGGGGGCGTGCTGCAATCATGCTGTCCACTCCAATAGGGTCCGTGTAGATGGAACAGTATGCGGGGAAACGGCCCCTTCCATTCGGACCACTGACGCTTCTTCCCCTCCTCGCGGCGGCCCTGGCTGTGACACAGGCGCTGCCGGCGTGGGTCGTAGGTGTGCTGCTTGGCTGGCTGGCTGTGTGGGTTCCCTGGAACTGGCGGCGGCAGCGCGTTGCCGCGCTCCGTAGGCTCCTCGCCTTCAATCCCCGCTCAATCTCGGCCATTACCCCGGAGGACATGGAAATTGATCTTTCTCCGCTGGCAAGGGCAAAGGTTGAAGGCGACGATCCATTTCCTCCGTACATACATCGGGGACATGAGGACGATCGAATCCGAAGTTGCCTGAAACGGCATCAGTTTGTGATCGTGGCGGGAAATCGCTACGCGGGTAAGACGCGGTCAGCGTTGGAGGCGGTGCGCAGTGGCCGCGAGGGAAAGGTCCTGCTGGTCCGCCGAGCAGTCCAAGGGGAAAACCCGTTGCGAGAGTTGCTTTCGGCACCGTGGCTCATCCCGAAGCGCTCGCGCTGCTTTATCTTCGTCGACAAACTAGACGCGTATCTGGACGGGCTCGATCCGCACGAGATCCAAGCGTGGCTCAAGGCCCGGCCGCGTGCGGCTCTGGTGGCCACAATCTCGCACAAGCAGCGGCGGGCCGCGCTTGACACCGGTTCCGCCTCCTTCGACGAGAACAAGCAGGTCCTCGCCGAGAACAAGACCGCGCGGCTCCGAGATACGATCGGCGGAGACGCGCTGGCCGAAGCGCAGGAAAAGTACGGAGACGATCCCGAGCTGGCGCGGATCGGTTCCTACCTCGGCGGTGGTCAGGTCATCGAGACTCGCTACGTGGAGGCGGAGTCCGACTTCAAGGCTGCATGGGGCATGGCGACCGCGGCCATAGTCGCCTTCCGAATGGGCCTGACCAGGGGCCTCGAGCCGGCGATCCTGAGCAAGTTCGCCATAGAGCTGGACCTCCTCGACAGATCCACGCCAAGCGAAGAGATCGACGCGGCGATCGACTTTTGCTGCGCCGAGCCGGAGGGCATTCTCGGGATGCTCACAACCGAAGAGCTGCCGGAAGGAAAGCGCGCGCTGCGCGCCAATTCGGTGCTGGTCAGGGCCTCGGAGGCGCCTGGACAAAAGGCATCTTGCCTACCCCTCGACACCTGGAAAAGAGGCGCGGCGCTGCTGGCAAACGACCAATGGAGCTGCGTACATATGGCCCGCGCGGCCTGGCTGCAGTCGATCGCCGAGGACCTTCCTGACCGACAACTTATGGAGCTGGCGCTTGAGCTCCTGTGGTCAAACGAGGCCCGCCTCGAGCAGGACTCCAAGATCGGCAGAGTCGGAATCGACCTTGCGGCAGCGCTTATCGAAGAATTGGAACATCCGGAGGGCGCTTCACGCGCCCCCCGGCAGCCATTCGGGCCACCTGCGCCGCTCCCCCATCCGAATCGCGAGAAGGTGGAAGAGGTGATTGACCGACGCGGCGTCACCGGCACCGACAGCCTCTTCGAACCCGCCCTTCCAGCCTACTGGAACCCGCCGCCTTTCTACTCTAATCGGGGCAAGCGCAATGCATTGAGGTTCGGGCTGCTAGTGGCAATGGATGTGTGCTCTGCCTCGGTCGGCATTGCCGCAGGTGTCTGGGCAGCAAGCCAACTCCTCGTAGAGGCCGAGAGCGGCGGTGAGATTTTTCGAGGTGCCAGGGTGGCGATTCCCCTGCTCATCGTTCTGTTCGCCTACCTCGGCCTCTATCGACCCGATTCGAAACGAGCGAAGGTGGCGGAAATCGTCAAGGGCATGTCTATTGCCGCCTTCGTGGTTGCATTGGTGGCGCTGCTGGCAGGGTTTGAACCGTCGGTCCTTATATTGATCTTGGTCTGCGGCATCGGTGCCAGCTTCGCAGTGTGGCTCGCCAGGGCAGTCTATGACGTGGGAAGTAGTAAATGGGTGAGGGAGAGGCAGCTTCGTGCCCGGACGCTCTTTGTCGCCCCTGTCACAACCGCTCACCTTGCCGCGGATCTGATCCACCAGACCAGCCGGCGCCCCATGCAGTTCGTCGGCTTTGTCTCCAAAGAAGAGGCGTCAGATCCGTCGCAGCTGAGCACCTTGAATGAGTTTGAGTTGGTTCTTGAGGAGTTCTATGTCGATCATGTGATCCTGGCGGATCCCGAGCTTCCGCTCAGGGAACGTAGCCGGCTGGCGACTATCTGTCATACCAAGGGCATCCGGCTGGAGCTCTGCCCAGCCTCTGACGAAATCTTCCAAGAGGCCGGGGAGGCGATAGCCGACCTCTCGGTTCCATTGATCCAGATTCCGCCGCCTTACCTGCCGTGGTTCAGCGCCCGGGTCAAGCTCTACTTCGATCTGATTCTCGGCGGGCTTCTGGCCATTCCCGCATTCCTGATCTTCGTTCCCTTGGCCGCATTTCTCTTCTGCACGAACGTCGCCCGGTCCCCGGTCGTGAAAGTGCCGCGCCTTGGGCGCAAAACCGTCGGCTTCTCGATGTACCGCCTCGAGTTGCGAGCCAATCACTCCCCCGCCGGATTGCTGAACACGCTCTTGGTTCGGACCCACCTCGACGAGCTGCCCCAGCTCTACAACGTGCTTCGCGGCGAGATGTCCCTGGTTGGACCGCGTCCACTTGACGACCGTGAGTTCTCCCAACTCGGAGAAGTCGAGCGACATCGCTACGCGGTGAAGCCCGGGATCACCGGGTTGTGGCAGGTCAACCGTCGCAACCAACCGGTTCGCGACGAGTTCGCTCGCATAGCGCTGATGGCCACTCTCGATCTCGTGTACTGCCGTCGCTGGAGCCCGCTGCTCGACTTCACGATCCTGCTGCGCACGCCCTGGGCCTTCTTCCGCGCAGCCGAACCGAGCAAGGAAATAGCCTCTGAGTAGCCATTCGCGCCGCGACCCGCGGTCGTCAGCCTTTTTCTTGCCTCAGAACTCGTGGGAGCGGGCGCGCTCGTGGCGCTCTAGGGCGAGCTGGACCAGTCGGTCGCAGAGGACCGGGTAAGCGACGCCGCTCGCCTGCCAGAGCTTGGCGTAGACGCTGGTCTGGGTGAAGCCGGGCATTGTGTTGAGCTCGTTGACGAGGACGGTGCCGTCGTCCTCGACGAAGAAGTCGCAGCGGGCCAGGCCGGCGCAGCCGCCCAGCTCGAAGGCGCGGATGGCGAGCTCGCGGACGCGGGCGATCTGCTCGTCGGCGATCGGGGCCGGGACGATCAGCTCCATGCCGCCCTCGCTGTACTTGGTCTCGTAGTCGTACCAATCGCCGCGGGCGACGACCTCGCCGGGCGTCGAGGCCTCGACCTGCTCGTTGCCGAGCAGCGAGCACTCGACCTCGCGGCCCGCCGAGTGCGCCTCGACGATCACCCGCGGGTCGTGGCGGCGGGCGAGCTCGACCGCTGCGTCAAGGTCGTCGAGCGACTCGACCCGGCTGATCCCGACGCTGGAACCGAGCCGCGAGGGCTTGACCCAGAGCGGCAGGCCGATCGCCGCGCAGCGCTCGCGCCAGTCGGGCTCCCCGACGGCGGTGAAATCGACCTGCGGCAGGCCCGCCTGGGCGAAGAGCCGCTTCAGGGTGAGCTTGTCCATGCAGACCGCCGAGGCGAGCACGTCGGAGCCGACGTAGGGGACGTCCAGCCACTCGAGCAGGCCCTGCACGCTGCCGTCCTCGCCGAAGGGCCCGTGCAGCGCCGGGAAGACGGCATCCGCCTCGAGCAGGCCGCCGCCCGGGGTGAGCTCGACCGGGGCACCGTCGCAGCTCCACTCGCCCCCGCGCGAGATCGTCACCCGCGGCGCCTCGTGGCCGGCCCGCTCGAGTCCGCCGGCCACCGCCTCACCGGAGCGCAGCGAGACGTCATGCTCGGAGGAGCGCCCGCCGGCGAGAACCGCGACCTTCACCGGCTGGGCCGCGCCCCGCTCACGGTTCTTCTTCCAGTTCCGTTTCGGCGGTCCCGGTGGCGCGCTTGCCGACGACCACGGTCACCCCGGAGCCGGGCTTGACTTCCGAGCCGGGCGGCGGGAACTGGTCGGTGACCCGGCCGACCTGGGATTCGACTTCGGTTTGCTGTTCGCTGACCGTCGGCTTCAGCCCTTCGGCGCGCAGCGCTTCGACCGCGTCGGCGCGCAATTTGCCGACCACGTTGGGGATCGTCGTCTTCTTTTCGCCCTTGGAGACGACGATCGAGACGGTCGAGCCGGACGGCAGCCGCGAGCCGGCGCTGGGCGCCTGGCGGATCACCTGGCCGGCCGGTTCGGAGCTCTGTTCTTCTTCGACGCTCGCCGAGAAGCCGCGGCCGCGGATCTGCTGCACGGCGAGCGAGCGCTGCGTGCCGACCAGGACCGGCACCTTGGCCAGCTTCGGCCCGCTTGACACGGTGAGGACGACGGAGCTGCCGCGGGTCGTCGTTTCGCCGCCGCCCGGTTCGGAGTGGATGACGAGGCCTTCTTCGACCTTTTCGGAGTGGGCGGTCGCGACCCGCGGCGTGAAGCCCGCAGCTTTGAGCCGTTCTTCGGCTTCTTCGGTGTCGAGGCCGGCGGTCGAGGGGACCTTGGCGCTGCCCGGGCCGGCGCTCACCGTCAGGGTCACCTTCGGCTTCGAGCAGAAGAAGGTGATGAATGAGCAGTCGAGCGAGGCCTGGTCGCCCGGCGGCGAGGCGGCCGGGTCCTGCTCGAGCACTTCGTTGGCGGGCGCTTCGCGCTGGACCCGCTTGACTTCGGCGACGCCGAACCCGTTCTGCTGCAAGATGGCGATCGCCGCGTTGAGTTCGTTGCCGGTCACGCTGGGAACCTCGGTGGTGGTGTCGCGGGTGAACGCGAAGCCGGCGAGCAGGCCGATCAGCACGGCGGCGGCGACCAGGATCCAGAAGCGGCGGTGGCGTTTCTTCTCCTCCTCCGCCTCGGCGGTGCCCTCCTCCGGCGCCGCGACCACCGGTGGCAGCGGCGCGAAGGCCGCCGTGTTCTGGCCCACCCCGCCGGGTTCCTTGATCGCTGCGTCGAGGGCGGCGATGAATGCGTCGGCGCTCTGGAAGCGGCGGCCCGGCTCCTTCTCCAGCGCCCGCATCACCACCGCGTCGAGCGCCGGGCTGACCCGCGGGTTGATCGAGCTCGGCCGCTGCGGGACCTGGGAGACCTGTTTCATCGCCACGGCGACGGCCGAGTCGCCCTCGAACGGGACCCGGCCGGTGAGCGCCTCGTAGAGCATCACCCCGATCGAGTAGAGGTCGGAGACCGCGGTCACGTCGAAGCCCTGCGCCTGCTCGGGCGAGAGGTAGTGCGGGGTGCCCATCACCGAGCCGGTCTGGGTGATCTCCGAGACGCCGGCCCGGGCGATGCCGAAGTCGGTCACCGTCGCCTTGCCCTCGTCGTCGACGATCACGTTCTGCGGCTTCAGGTCGCGGTGGACGATGCCATGGCGGTGGGCGAAGCGGGCGCCCTCGAGCACCTGGCGGATCAGCCCGACGCCCTGCTCGGGGGTGAGGCCGACGTCGATCAGCTGCTTGAGCGTGCGGCCCTCGAGGTACTGCATGGCGATGTAGTAGGTGCCGTCGACGTCGCCGCGGTCGAAAACGGCGACGATGTTGGGGTGCTGCAGGCCGGCGGCGGCCTCGGCCTCGCGGCGGAAGCGCTCGACGAACTCGCGGTCCTGGACGAAGCGACCGTGCAGGACCTTGAGCGCGACCCGGCGCTGCAGGTGAGAGTCGTCGGCCAGCCAGACGTCGGCCATCCCACCCGAGCCGATCCGCTCGAGGATCCGGTATCGGCCGTCGACAACGCTTCCCTGGCTGACCTCAGACACGGCGGCAGTCTCTCATTCGCCGGCCAGGATCGTTTCCGCCACGTCGCGGAAGATCGGCGCGGCGACGTCGTTGCCGAACTGCGGCGTGCATTCGACTGTCGCCGCGATCGCGATCTTCGGGTTTTGGGCGGGGGCGAAGCCGATGAACCAGGCCTGGTTGGCTTCGCTCGAGCTGCCGCAGGTTTCGCTCGGCGTTTCCGCCGTGCCGGTCTTGCCGGCCACCGCCACGCCCGGGATCTCGGCGTTGGTTCCAGTGCCTTCGCTGACCACGCCTTCCATCGCGGTCGCCAGCTCTTCGGCGGTCTTGGCGTTAATCGGCTGGCTGTATTCGGAGGGATCGAGCCGCTTGGTCACGCGGCCGTCGGGGTCGACCACCCGGCTCCAGATCTGCGGCTTCATCAGCTTCCCCTTGTTGGCGACCGCGGACGCCACCTCGGCCATCTGCAGCGGCGTCACGGTGAGCCGCTCCTGGCCAATCGCGATCCGGCCGACGTCCACCGGATCGCCGGGGCCGAGCAGCCTTCCTTCTTCGTAGTCGTAGACGCCGCTCTTGTAGACCTCGTTTTCGGGCAGGTCGATCGCCGGATGGGCGTTGAAGCCGAAGCGGTCCATGTATTCGAACAGGGTTTCCTCGCCGAGCTTTTCACCGACCTGGGCGAACCAGGTGTTGACCGATTGGGTCAGCGCCGTGTCGAGCGTGATCGGCGGGTAGCTCTGGTTGAAGTCGTTTTGCAGCGGCAGCCCCTGGACGGAGAGCGGGCTGGGGGCGGCGAGGGCGGTTTCCGGCGTGATCGCCCCGGAGTCGAGGGCGGCGGCGGCGGTCACCACCTTGAAGGTCGAGCCGGGCGGGTACTGGCCCTGGGTCGCGCGGTTGACGAGCGGCGTTTCGCTTTCGTTGGTGTTCAGCTTCGTGAGTTCGTAGGGGACGCGGTTCGGGTCATACGGCGGGTTGGAGGCCATCACCCGCACCCGGCCGCTCTGCGGTTCGATCGCCACAACGGCGCCGGAACCGGCCGCCTCGAGGTCTTCCAGGGCCACCTGCTGGGCGGCCGGATCGAGGTTGGTGACGACGTCGTTGCCCTCCTGCTTGCGGCCGCGCAGCTGATCGAGGATCGAGCTGAATTCCGATTCGTTGCCGACCAGTTCGTCGTTGTGGAACTGCTCGAACTCGCTGTCGCCCTGGCGCACGAAGCTGTACCCGACCGGGTGGCCGTAAAGCGAGCCGTGCGGGTAGCGACGCACGTAGCGCAGGCCGGTGCCGTGCCCCTTCGGCACCGACTTGGCGAGCACCGTCCCGTCATCGGCGAGGATCCGGCCGCGCAGGATCTGCTGCTGCTCGAGCAGGGGGCGCGCGTTGGCGTCCTTTTCCTTCAGCGCCGCCGCGTCGAAGACGGACCAGTAGGACGTGAACCCGATCAGCACCGCGAAGAGCACGACGACGAGGCCGAAGAGCTTGACGATCTGCCGGTTCATGACACAACCCGCGGCCGCGCCAACGACATCTCCTTGCGAGCTCGGTCGGAGACGAGCAGCAGCAGAGCGACGAGAACGAAGTTGGCGACGATCGAGCTGCCGCCGTAGCTGATGAAGGGCAGGGTGACGCCGGTCAGCGGGATCACCCGCGTGACGCCGCCGATGATCACGAAAGCCTGGATCGAGAAGACCGCGGTCAGCCCGGTCGCCAGCAGCTTGGAGAAGCCGTCGTCGGCGATCAGGGCGATCTTGAAGCCGCGCGCCGCGATCAGCAGGTAGATGAGGATCACCGCGCAGGCGCCGAAGAGGCCGAGCTCGTTGACGATCAGCGAGTAGATCGTGTCGGTCTGCGCGGCGGGCAGCAGCGCCTGGTGAGTGCCGGGCACGGTGATCAACGCCTGGGCGAAGCCCTTGCCGAAGAGGCCGCCGTCGGCCTGGGCGAAGATCGACTGGAGGATCTGATACCCGCTCTGATGCGGGTGGGCGTAGGGGTTGAGCCAGATTTCCACGCGGTCGTGGACGTGGGGCACGGTGGCGGCGAAGAACCAGGCGCCGAGCAGGAACATCGCCATGCCGATCGCGACGAAGGAGAAGCGCCCGGTCGCCACGTAGAGCAGGGCGAGGAAGGCGGCGAAGAACATCAGTGAGCTGCCCAGGTCGCGGATGAAGACGAGCATGAACATCGAGGCCCCCCAGACGACCAGCATCGGGCCGAAGTGCTTGAGCGGCGGCAGGGTGACGCCGAGCACGCGGCGGGCGCCGACGATCAGCACCTCGCGATGCTCGCGCAGATAGCTGGCGAGGAAGACGACCAGGCAGATCTTCGAGAACTCGGCCGGCTGGAAGGCGAGCGGCCCGAGCTTGACGCCGAGGTAGGCGCCGTTGACCTGCTGCCCGATCCCCGGCAGGCGCGGCGCCAGCAGGAGCAGCAGGCCGACCGCGGCGATCGTGTACCGGTAGCGCTCGAGCACGTCGTAGTCGCGCAGGAACTGGATCGTGACGGCGAAGAGGACGAGACCGAGGACGAACCAGTTGGCCTGGTCCCGGGCCAGGGTGGGGTCGATCCGGTAGACCATCACCAGGCCGAAGGCGGTAAGCAACGCGACCAGCGGGAAGAGGTAGGGGTCGGCGTTGGGCAGGCGGATGCGCAGGTAGACGTGGGTGGCGAGGCAGGCGGCGAAGAAGTAGGCGCCGTAGATCAGGCTGGCGTTGTCGAGCCTGGCGTTCTCCTGGGCGAAGACCGCGGCGAAGCCGGCGGTGAGCAGCAGCGCCACCGGGACCAGCGCCAACAGCTCCCGGTTTCGAGCCGCGGTCATTCGCTCCCGGCGGAGCGTTCGACGTCTTCGACGAGCGAGACGGCGTCCCCGCGCGAGCGCAGGTCGTGGCCGGTGACCGCTTCCCGGCGACGCTGGGGCAGCGAGTCGGTCTGGATCGGGCTCGCGTAGCGCTCGCTGTAGAGCTTGACCCCAAGCGGCAGTTCGTAGGGCAGGCCGCGATAGAGGGCGACGCGTCCGCCTTCGTCGGTGCCGAGGAACCAGACCTGGCGGTTGCCGTACCAGGCGGCGAAACCGAGGACGCCGATCGCCGCGAGCGCCGCGAGGATCTTCGCCGCGCGGCGCGGCCAGCGCCGGCCGCCCTTTGCCGCGAGCTGGGCGCGGCGCCGATCGGCGGCGGAGGCGGCGGCCCGACGGCGCACCTCGGTCGCGGTCAGGCCGGCGGCCTCGGCCGCGGGGCCGATCAGGGTCGCGTCGTCGTGGCTCTGGCGCGGCGCGGCGGCGTCTTCGAGGCGGAAGGCGAGGGCGGTGATGTTGTCGCGGCCGCCGGCCCGGTTGGCTTCGTCGACCAGAGCGCGGACCGCGGCGTCCAGCGAAGTCGCCCCGGAGAGCAACTCGCCGATCTGCTCCTCGCCAAGCATCGTCGTCAGCCCGTCCGAGCAGATCAGGAAGACGTCGCCGGGCGCTGCGGGCACGGTCTGCAGGTCGGGTTCGACCTCCGGTTCGGGGCCGAGCGCCCGGGTGATGATCGAGCGCTGCGGGTGGTCCTGGGCCTGCGCGTCGGTGAGCTGGCCCTTGCGCCGCATCTCCTCGACCAGCGAGTGGTCGCGGGTCAGCTGTTCGAGCTTGCCGGCGCGCAGGCGGTAGGCGCGGCTGTCGCCGACGTGGCCGATCGCCACCTCTTCGGCGCCCGCGTCGACGATCGCCGCGGTCAGCGTCGTGCCCATCCCGGCGCGCGAGGGGTCGGCGCGGGCGAGCTCGTGGATGCGGCGGTTGGCGGTGAGGATCGTCTCGCGCAGGACGCGCTCGGGCGGGCCGTCGGGCAGGTCGACGTCGAAGGCGTCGGCGGCCGCTTTGGAGGCGACCTCGCCCGCCTGGGCGCCGCCCATGCCGTCGGCGACGACGAAGATCGGCGGGCGCACGAAGAAGGAGTCCTCGTTGGCGCTGCGCTGTCGCCCGGTGTCGGAGCGGTGAGCCTGTTCGTCGATCCGCAGCATCGTTTAGCCCGAGGCCTCGTACCTGAACTCGGTGTCGCCGATCCGCACCACGTCGCCGTCGATCAGCTCGGCCTCGCCGCTCAGGGTGGCGTCGTTGAGCAGGGTGCCGTTGGTTGAGCTCATGTCCTCGACGTAGGTGTGGCCGTCACGGGTGAAGATCCTGGCGTGCACGCCGGAGGCGTAACGGTCGTCGATGCGCACGTCGGCCTCTCCCGAGCGGCCGATCGTCAGACCGCCGATCAGGTCGAAGCGCTCCCCGGCCGCGAGGCCGCCGCCGCGCTCGGCGACCATCCAGGCGTCGGTCGGGGCGGCATGCTGGGCGACCGGGACGGCCTGGTGAAATCCGGTGGCGTCGGGTGCCGGCGAGGCCGTGCGGCGCAGGTCCTTGAGGGCGCTGCGGGCGATCCAGAGCAGGAAGAGGTAGAGGACGGCCAGAAAACCGAACTTGAGAGCGACGGAGATCGGGGCGTAGTCCACTGCGGCGCCGGTGCTTACTGCTCGATGTCGAACAGGAAGGTCGTGGTGCCGAGCGTCACCTGGTCGCCCGGGCTGAGCCGGGTCGAGGAGACGCGCCGGCCGTTCACCTTGACGCCGTTGGTCGAGCCGAGGTCGGCGATCGTCCAGTCCCCCGTCTGCGAGCGGCGCAGCTCGGCGTGGCGGCGAGAGACGTTGGGGTCGGCGAGCACGCACTCGGCCCCCTTCGAGCGGCCGAGCGTCGCTCGCGGCCCTTCGAGCACGTAGCGGCGGTCGTCGAGCGAGACGACGGCGCGGGTGGCGATCGGGGCTTCGGCGCCCTGGTCGGGGCTCGGCTCGGCTTTGGGCTCCTTGACCGCCGAGTAGACCATCGTGTGGCCCTCCTCCCCCTGGCTCGGCGCCTCGCCCTCGTGCGCCGGCGGCTTGACCAGGCGGGTCTGGATCCCGAACTCGCCCAGCCGCAGGCGCTCGTCGGTCTTGAACTCGACCGCCGGCCTGGTCAGCAGGTCGTAGTTGCGGCGACGCGCGTGCTCCAGCAGGTAGCCGGAGAGCTCCTGCTCGAGCGAGCGCTCGTAGCCCTCCAGCTTGGCGCGGTCCCTGGTCGAGAGGAAGACGGTGTACTCGTTGGGCACGTAGACGCGGGCGACGCCGGCGGTCTTGTGCGCGTCCATCTCCTTGGCCAGCTTGCGGGCGAGCTCGACCGGCTGCACCTCGGAGCTGAAGGCGCGGCTGAAGACCCCCTCGACAAGGCCTTCGATCCGACTCTCGAGGTTGCGTAGGACGCTGATCTCTGCTCCTTTTTCGCGGTCGCGATGGGGCGCGGGTGGCGGGCGGAAGCCGGCCCGAATCCTACGGCAGCGGGGCGCCGTGCCCGGCCGCCAGCCAGAGGCCGAGCATCGCGGCGGCGGCGACCGCCCCGAGGCGCAGGCGCAGCGAGGTCTCGCGGCGCGGAGGATGCTCGGCGAGGCGGTCGAGCGAGCTTTCGATCGCCTCGCCAAGCTCCTCCAGCGGGGGTCGGCGATCCGGACGTCGTCCCAGGCAGTCATCGACCGCCTCGCTGAGCTCGCGCGGCAGGTCGGGACGCAGGCGGCGCAGCGCTCGGTGGCGGCCGCCGATCGCGCGGGCGGTGGCGGCCGGGGTGGCACGGCGGTTGGGGTTCTCGCCGCTCCAGCACTCATAGAGCATCAGGGCCAGCGAGTAGACGTCGGCCTCGGGACCGGCCGGGCGCCCCTCGGCCTGCTCGGGCGACATGTAGGCGAGCGTGCCGACGACGTCGCCGGGAACCGTGAGCGAGGCGGCGTCGGCGAGGCGGGCGACGCCGAAGTCCATCAGCTTGGCCCGCACCTCGCCGTCGCTCTCGACGACGAGCACGTTCTGCGGCTTGATGTCGCGGTGGACCACGGCGCGGTCGTGGGCGTGGTCGAGGGCCTCGCAGAGATCGGCGCCGATCTCGCCGATCTCGCGGTCGCTGAGCGCGCCCTCGCGGTTGAGCTCGGCGAGCGTCTGGCCATCGACCAGCTCGGTGACCAGCAGGGCGTTGCCGTCCTCCTCCCCCATCTCGTAGAGGGTGACGATTCCGGGGTGGTTGAGCCTCGCTGCGGCCTGCGCCTCGCGCAGCACCCGGCCCGAGCCGCGGCCGCCGCGGGACTCGATCGCCTTGACCGCGACCGACCGCTCGAGGCGCCCATCCCAGGCCTCGTAGACCGTGCCGAAGCCGCCGCTGCCGATGCGACGCTCGATGAGGAAGCGGTTGAGTACGAGCGAGCCGACCACGCCGCTTTGACACTTCGCCGCGAATCCGCTTCCTCCTGCGACATACTCCCTGCTCCTTGGAGGATTCGCTCGCATCCAGCCGGGGGCGCAGGCCGCGCCCATCGCGCCGTCCCGAACGCCAGCAGATCCTGTTGCGGCGGGGCTTGGCCCTGGGCGGAGGGCTGATCGTGCTGATCCTGATCGTGCTCGGCGTGAAGGGCTGCCTCGACGCCCGGGCGCGCAGCGCGCTCAGCTCCTACGCCGGCAACGTCACCCAGATCGTCGACGAGACCCAGCAAACGAGCAAGCGGCTGTTCGGCAAGCTGGACGAACCGGGCGAACTCTCGGTGACCGACTTCGTCGCCGAGGTCGAAGCCGACCGCGGCGCGATGGACAGCTACACCAGCCGGGTGGAATCGCTCAGCGCCCCCGGCGACATGAAGCACGCGCAGAGCGGGCTGGAGCTGGTCTACGAGCTGCGCAGAGACGCGATGGACGAAATCGCCGAAAAGATGAGCACCGCGCTCGGCGACGTCGGGGCGAAGAAGGCGACCGCGACGATCGCCGCTCAGATGCAGAAGCTGCTCGCCAGCGACGTGCTCTACGCCCAGGTGGTGCGGCCCGAAATCAACGGCGTCCTCGCCAACAACGGGCTGGAAGGCGACGACGTGCCGAAGAGCGTCTTCCTGCCGGAAGGCACGAAGTGGCTTGACGAAAGCGCAATCAGCGCGGCGCTCGGTTCGGTCAGCGGCGCGACCGGGGCGGCGACGCCGGGGGTCCACGGCCTCGGCCTGATCGGGACCAGCGTCAACGGCACCGAACTTTCGCCGGAAGCGCCGAACGGCGTGGTCAGCGAAGGCACGCCGGAAGTCGAAGTCGAAGTCCAGAACCAGGGCGAATCGACCGAGAACGGCATCGGCGTCTCGGTCACCGTCAACGGCAACACGGTCAAGGGCACGATCGACAGCATCGGCGCCGGCGAATCCGAAACGGTGGCGATCCCGCTGACCCCGGCACCAAGCGGCGAAGCGACGCTCGAAGTCGAAGTCGAAACGGTCCCCGGCGAGCAGGTCTCCGAAAACAACGAAGCCACCTACTCGGTCGTCTTCGAATAGGAGCCGGCGATGCGAATCGCCTATCTGGGGCCGGCCGGGACCTTCACCGAGGACGCGCTGGGCGAGGCGCTGCCACCGGGCGCCGAGTTCGAGTCGCTGCGGACGCCGACCGTCCACGACGCGATCCTCGCGGTCGAGCACGGCAAGGCCGAGCGCGCCCTGGTCCCCTTCGAGAACTCGATCGAGGGCTCGGTGCGAAGCACCCTCGACACCCTCGCCTTCGACGCGAGCGGAGTGACGATCGTCGGCGAGTACGACTTCGCCGTGCGGGCGATGCTGATCGCCCGCAAAGCCCTCGAGATGAGCGAGATCGAGGGGGTGCTTTCACACCCGCAGCCGCTGGCCCAATGCGCGCGCTTCATTCGCGAAAACCTCCCCAACGCCGAGCGCCAAAGCGTTGAGAGCACCGCCGCGGCCGTGAAGATCGTCAGCGAGTCCGAGGCTCCCTGGGCAGCCATTGGGGCGCACGCGGCAGCGGATCTATATGGCTGCCAGATCCTCCGCCAGGGCATCGAGGACGAGGCAAACAACGTCACCCGCTTCGTCTGGATAGCCCCGCAGGGAACCAAACCGGCAGACGGCGCCCACCGGAAGACCACCCTCGTCTTCGCCGAGCTCGGCGAAGACCACCCCGGTGCCCTGGTCAACGCCCTCCAGGAGTTCTCCTCCCGCGACGTCAACCTGACGCGCATCGAGTCCCGCCCGATGCGCAGCGAACTGGGTCGCTACATGTTCTTCTGCGACCTGGAGGGCGGGATTTCCGACCGCGCCGTGAAACAGGCGATCGCTGCGCTGCGCACCAAAGCTGAGTCAGTCAGAGTGCTCGGGTCCTACCCCGTCTCGTAGCGCCGGCCCGCCGCCTGCGTAGAATTCCCGGGCAAGATGGCACGCGTCCTTGTTCTCAATGCGACGTATGAGCCGATCAACGTCACCACGTTGAGACGCGCTGCTGTCCTGCTGCTGAAGGAAAAGGCGGAGTTGCTCGAGCGGCGCGAGGGGGCGATCCATTCGGAGCACATGACGATCGAGCGTCCCGACGTGATCCGCCTGACCAACTACGTGCGGATCCCGCGCGAAGCCCACCGCCGCAAGATCACCCGCCGGGCGGTCCTCGCTCGCGACTCCTGGACCTGCCAGTACTGCGGCTCGACCAAGTCGGGGCTGACCGTCGATCACGTGATCCCCCGCAGCCGCGGCGGCAAATCCGTCTGGGAGAACATCGTCGCGGCGTGCGCCAGCTGCAACCGCCGCAAGGGCAACCGCCTGCCCCGCGAGATCGAGATGCACCCGAGGAAGTCACCGAAGGCCCCTGAGGCCACGGTCTTCATCCAGGTGGCCAGCCCGAAGATTCCGGCCGCCTGGGAGCAGTACCTGCCGGCTGCCGCGTGATGTAGGACCTCTACGCCTCGAGCTGCTCTTGCTCGGGCGTCTCTTCGGTTCCCGAGTCGTCGTCGACGACGAGGGCGACGGCGCTGACTCGGTCGTCCTCCTTCATGTTCATCACGCGGACGCCCTGGGTGGCGCGGCCCATCTGGGAGATGCCGCCGGCCTGGGTGCGCTGGACCATGCCGTTTTGGGAGATGAAGAGCAGGTCCTGGTGCTCGCGGACGATCAGGGCGCCCGCGAGACCGCCCTTCTTCGCGGTCAGCTTCGCGGTCAGCACGCCCTTGCCGCCGCGACCCTTGATCGGGTACTCGGAGACCGAGGTGCGCTTGCCGTAGCCGTTGTCGGTGACGACGAAGAGCTCCGAGTCGTCGCGGGCGATGTCCATCGCCAGCACCCGGTTGGGCTCGCCGTCGACTTTCGAGGCGACGTTCATTCCCTTGACCCCGCTGGTGTCGCGGCCCATCGGCCGCGCCGCATTCTCGGCGAAGCGGACCGCCTGGCCCGACTTGGAGACGAGCAGGATGTCGTCCTCGCCCGAGGTGAGCCGGACCTGGACCAGCTCGTCGTCGTCGCGGATCTTGATCGCGATGATCCCGTCGGCGCGGATCGGCGTGTTGTAGGCCTTGAACTCGGTCTTCTTGACCAGACCCTTGGCGGTGGCGAAGACGAGGTACCGGTTCTCGCTGAAGTCGCGGGTGGGGATCACCGCGGTCACCTTCTCGCCGTCGCGCAGCGGCAGGACGTTGACCAGGGCGCGGCCTTTGGCGGTCCGGGCGCCCTCGGGCAGCTCGTAGACCTTGAGCCGGTAGACCTTGCCGCGGTTGGTGAAGAAGAGCAGGAAGTCGTGGGTCGAGCAGATGTGGAGGTGCTCGATGTAGTCGTTCTCCTTGAGGTCCATCCCCATCACGCCGCGGCCGCCGCGGCGCTGCTGGCGGTAGGTGGCGAGCGGCAGGCGCTTGGCGTAGCCGGAGTGGGTGATCGAGATCACCATCTGCTGGTCGGCGATCATGTCCTCGATGTTCATGTCGCCCTCGAAGTGGGTGACTTCGGTGCGCCGCTCATCGCCGTAGCGCTGGTCGACCTCGTCGAGCTCCTCGACGATCACCGCGTCGATCCGGGCCGGGTCGCCGAGGATCTCGCGCAGCTCGGCGATCCGCTTCGAGAGCTCCTCGTGCTCCTCGCGCAGCTTGTCGGACTCCAGCGCGGTGAGGCGGGCAAGGCGCATGTCGAGGATCGCCTGGGCCTGCTCGGCGGAGAGCTCGAAGCGTTCGATCAGGCCGGCCTTGGCAGCGTCTGTGTCCGACGAGCCCCGGATCAGCTCGATCACCGCATCGAGATTGTCGAGTGCGATCAGCAGCCCCTCGAGGATGTGGGCGCGGGCCTCGGCGCGCCGCAGCTCGTACTGGGTACGCCGGATCACGACCTCGCGCTGGTGGCTGACGTAGTGCTCGATCAGCTCCTTGAGGCCGAGCGTGCGCGGCACGCCGTCGACGAGGGCGACCATGTTGATGCCGAAGGTGCTCTGCATCGCGGTGCGCTTGTAGAGCTGGTTGAGCACGACCTCGGGCGGGTCGCCGCCGCGCTTGGTCTCGATCACGAGGCGCATGCCGGAGCGGTCGGACTCGTCGCGCAGGTCCGAGATGCCGGTGATCTTCTTGTCGCGAACGAGGTCGGCGATCTTCGTGATCAGGCCGCCGTCGCCGCCCTTCTTGACCATGAAGGGCAGCTCGGTGACGACGATCGCGTCGCGGCCGCCCTTGATCGGCTCGACGTGGGCACGGGCCCGGATCCGCACCGAGGCGCGGCCGCTGGCGTAGGCGTCGGCGATCCCTTCGGCGCTCATGATCCCGCCGCCGGGGAAGTCCGGGCCCTTGACGTGCTCCATCAGGCCGGCCAGGTCGATGCCGGGGTCGGCGATGTAGGCCTTGACCGCGCCGATCGACTCGGTCAGGTTGTGCGGCGGGATGTTGGTCGCCATCCCGACCGCGATCCCCGAGGAGCCGTTGACCAGCAGGCTGGGGAAGCGCGCCGGCAGCACCAGCGGCTCCTGTTGGGACTCGTCGTAGTTCGGCCCCCACTCGACCGTGTCGGCGTCGATGTCGCGCAGCAGCTCGGTCGAGAGCCGCGCCAGACGAGCCTCGGTGTACCTCATCGCGGCCGGCGGATCGTCGTCGATCGAGCCGAAGTTGCCCTGCCCGTCGACGAGCATGTAGCGCAGCGAGAACGGCTGCGCCATGCGGGCGAGGGTGTCGTAGATCGCCGAGTCGCCGTGCGGGTGGTACTTGCCCATCACCTCGCCGACGATGAAGGCGGACTTCCGGTACGGGCGGTTGGGCTGCAGGGCGAGGTCGTGCATCGCGTAGAGCACGCGGCGGTGCACCGGCTTCAGCCCGTCGCGGACGTCGGGCAGCGCCCGGCCGACGATCACGCTCATCGCGTAGTCGAGATACGACGAGCGCATCTCGTTGGTCAGCTCGCGCTCCTCGATCCTGCCGCCGCCGAGGATGTCTCCGGCCTCCATCAGATCACCCAACCCTGATCAGACATCGAGGAACCTGACCTCCTTGGCGTGGCGTTCGATGAACGCCTTGCGCGGCTCGACCCGGTCGCCCATCAGGTCGGTGAAGATCTTCTCGGCCATCGCGGCGTCGTCGATCCGGACCCGCTCCAGCGTGCGGCTGGCCGGGTCCATAGTCGTCTCGCGCAGCTGTTCGGCGTTCATCTCACCCAGGCCCTTGAAGCGCTGCATCGTCACGCCCTGGCGGGCGAGCTCCATCACCGCCCGACGCAGCTCGGCGAACGACTCGGCCAGCCGCTCTTTCTGGTCGAGCGCGACTTTGAACGCGGGACGGCCGACCTGGTTCAGCAGCTCGGCGTGGGACTCGATCAGGCGCCGGTAGTCGTTCGATTCGAAAAGGCCGGCCGAGAGCTCGAAGACCTTGGCCAACCCGTCGCGGCGATGCACGGCGCGGACGAGGATCTCGTCGCCGGCTTCGGAGACGATCTCGGTGTCGAACGGCTCGTCCTCGCCGGCGTCGCCGTTGAGGACCTCCTTCACCCCGGCCAGCGAGGTGACCCCGCGGTCGAGGATTTCCGACTCGCCGAGGAAGCGGACCAGCTCGTGGCCGAAGTCGGCCTGCAGCGAGTCGGCCCAGCCCTCGTGCTCCTTGAGCCGCCGGTTGAAGCGCTGCCAGCGGGTCGTGGTCAGCTTGTGCGACTTGCCCTCGGCGTCGGCGATCTCGATCTGCTCGAGCTTGTCGCGCAGCAGCAGCTCCTCGAGCTCGGACTCCTTCTCGACGTAGGTTTCCTGCTTGCCGTTCTTCAGCTTGTAGAGCGGCGGCTTGGCGATGTAGACGTAGCCGGCCTCGATCAGCTCCGGCATCTCGCGGTAGAGGAAGGTCAGCACCAGAGTGCGGATGTGGGCGCCGTCGACGTCGGCGTCGGTCATCAGCACGACCTTGTGGTAGCGCGCCTCTTTGACGTCGAACTCCTCGCGGATGCCGGTGCCGACGGCGGTGATCAGCGCCTGGATCTCCTGGTTGGAGAGGACCTTGTCGATCCGCGCCTTCTCGACGTTGATGATCTTGCCGCGCAGCGGCAGCACCGCCTGGGTGTTGCGATCGCGGCCCTGCTTGGCCGAGCCGCCGGCGGAATCGCCCTCGACGATGAAGAGCTCGGCCAGGGCCGGGTCACGCACCGTGCAGTCGGCGAGCTTGCCCGGCAGGGTCGAGTTCTCGAGCGCCGACTTGCGGCGAGTCAGGTCGCGGGCCTTGCGCGCCGCGTGCCGCGCGCGCGCCGCGTCGACCGCCTTGCTGACGATCCGCTTCGCCTCGCTCGGGTTCTCCTCGAAGAACTCGCCCAGCTTGCGGTTGACCGTCTCCTTGACCAGGCCCTCGATCGGCGGGTTGCCGAGCTTGGTCTTGGTCTGGCCCTCGAACTGCGGGTCGGCGAGCTTGACCGAGATCACCGCGGTCAGCCCCTCGCGCACATCGTCGCCGGTGAGGTTCTCGTCCTTCTCTTTGAGCAGCCCTTTGCCGCGCGCGTAGGCGTTCAGCGTGCGGGTCAGCGCTGAGCGGAAGCCGGAGAGGTGGGAGCCGCCCTCGTGGGTGTTGATGTTGTTGGCGAAGCTGAAGATCGATTCCTGGTAGGACGAGTTCCACTGCATCGCCACCTCGACTTGGCCGTCCTCGGTCTCGCCCTCGAAGTAGACGGTCTTGCGGTGCAGCGCGTCCTTGTTCTCGTTGAGATGGGCGACGAAATCGACGATGCCGCCCTCGTAGTGGAAGGTGTCGCTCTGCCCGCCGGCGCGCTCGTCGACCAGTTCGATCCGCAGTCCGCGGGTAAGGAAGGCGGTCTCGCGCAGGCGCTCGGCGAGGACCGCGTAGTCGAACTCGAGCTCGTCGAAGATCTCGGCGTCGGGCTGGAAGGTGATCGTGGTCCCGGTCGACTTCGTCGCCGCGCCCTTGGCCAGAGCCGCCCGCGGCTTGCCGCGCTCGTAGTCCTGGGTCCAGACCGCCCCGTCGCGGCTGATCTCCAGGTGAAGGCGTTCGGATAGCGCGTTGACCACCGAGACGCCGACGCCGTGCAGGCCGCCGGATACCTTGTAGCCACCGCCGTCGCCGAACTTGCCGCCGGCGTGCAGCGTGGTCAGCACGACCTCGGCCGCGGGTCGTTTCTCCTTGGCGTGCATCTCGACCGGGATGCCGCGGCCGTCGTCGATGACGGTGCAGCTGTTATCGGGGTGGAGGACGACGCGGACGTGGTCGCAGTAGCCGGCCAAGGCCTCGTCCACCGAGTTGTCGACCACCTCGTAGACGAGGTGGTGCAGCCCGCGCGGCCCGGTCGAGCCGATGTACATGCCGGGCCGCTTGCGGACCGCTTCGAGGCCCTCGAGGACGGTGATGTCCTGGGCGCCGTAGGAGGCTGATCCGTCTTTCTTCTTCGCGGTCGGCTTCGTCTTCTCAGGCAATTAATCCCTTCCCGCTCTCATAGAAAACCCCGACCGTCTGGGCTCTGGCCGCCCGAGGTCGGGGCAGAAACGCAAGTTGACATAAGGATACCAGTTCGACCTCCGCGACGGACGCCTACTTGCGATGAAAATACCTGCAAATCAGCCATAAAAGAATTTAATTGCGCGGATCTTCCGCGCGGAATCGCAAACTGCGCGGGGCCTGCTCGCCGAGTCGGTCTCGGAGGCGCTCCAGCAACTGGCCCTGCATCAAATCCAACTCCTGCGCCCAGACGGAATCCGTGCAGCTGACGGTCGCCTCCCCCCCGCGCTCGGAGACCGGCTGGGCGACCGCCGCGATGCGCTCGCCGACCACCTCCGCCCAGGCCGCCTGCAACGCCGCCAGCGGCGTCTTCGGAGCCGCCTGGGCGAGGGCAGCGCGCAGGCCGGAGGCGGCCGGACGGGGGGCCCGGCGGTGGCTCACGCCGCCGCCGCCCCTTCGACGACCAGCGGCATCCGCACGATCGTCTCGCGCGCCGCCTCCGGGAGCGAGTCCGCCGCGGTCGCCGTAACCAGCGCCTGACCGCCACCCGCGAGGCGCTCCACCAGGCGCTCACGGCGAATGCCGTCGAGCTCGCTCATCACGTCGTCGAGGAGGAGCAGCGGCGTCACCCGGCGGGCCTCGAGCAGGACATCGCGCTCGGCGAAGAGCAGGGCGAGAAGGGCGGCCCGCTGCTGTCCCTGCGAGCCGTAGCGGCGCAGCGAGCGGCCGGCCGCCGCGATCTTCAGCTCGTCCAGGTGCGGCCCCCATGAGGTGCGGCCCAGTCGCAGGTCAGCCTCGCGTCGCTCGGCCAGGCCAACCTGGATCTCCGCGGCCGTGCCGGCCGCGCGCGGCGCGTACTCGAGCGAGGACTCCCCGGGAATGCCCAACTCGTCCGACGCTGCGGCAAACGGGCCCGCGAGCTCCTCCACGGCGGCGGCGCGGGCGGCGACCAGGGCCGCCGCCGCGCCGGCAAAGGTCGCGTCCCACACGTCGAGCCCAGCGGGCGAGCCGCCCCCGGCTGCCAGCCTGGCAACCAGTGCGTTGCGCTGCGCGAGGGCCTGGCCGAAGCGCTGGCGCAGATCGGCCCGGGTCGACCAGCGAGCCGCGACGAAGCCGTCGAGGTGAGCGCGGCGCTCCGCGGGCGGGCCCTTGATCAGCGAGAGCCGGTCCGGGGAGAAGACGGCGACCGGCGGGCGGTTGCGGGCGATCGTCGCCGGGTCGGCGGGGCTGGCGTCGAGCAGGTGGCGGCGCCCCTCGCTGCGGCTGACCGAAGCGAGCAGCCGGGACTCGATCCCGTCCTCATTGCGGACAACCGCTTCGGCGCGAGCGAAGGAGCCGCCGAAGGGGATCAGGTCGCGGCGGTCGGAGGTGCGAAACGAGCGGCCGGTGAGAGCGAAGTAGAGCGCCTCGAGGAGATTTGTCTTGCCGATCCCGTTCGGGCCGACCAAGCTGACCAACCCGCCACCGAGGTCGACGCGAGCCTGCGCCAGGCTGCGCAGCGGTCGCGCTTCGACGGCGGTGACCAGCACCGGCCGGCGCCCCTCAGACGTTGAGCCGGATCGGCATCACCAGATAGCGGAAGTCTTCGTTGTCGACCGGCTGCAGCAGCCCCGGCCGCAGCGGCGAGATCAGCCGCAGCACCACCTCGTCGCCCTCGACGCTTTCGATCCCCTCGCGCAGGAACTCCGGGTTGAAGCCGATCTCCAGCGGCTCGCCCTCGAAGGCGGCCGGGATCGTCTCCTCCGCGTCACCGACGTCGGGCGTCGAAGCGGCGATCTTCAGCTCGCCGGGCGTGAACGAGAGGCGCAGCGGCGCGTTGCGTTGCGCCAGCTGGCTTACCCGGCGGGTGACCTCGAGCAGCTCCGGACGCGGCAGGCGCACGTCGTGCTCGTAGGACTCGGGCAGGAGTTGTCGAAAGTTGGGGAACTGGCCCTCAATCAGCCTCGTATTGAGGACGATGTCCCCTGCGCCGAAGACGGCCTGGTTGCGCAACAGCGAGACCGAGACGGAGTCGACCCCGTCCGCCGCGACGATCCGGCCCAGCTCACGTAGCGCCTTGGCCGGGATGTTCGCCTCGAGCTCGCCGCCAATCGCGCTCTCGAGCTCGGTCCGCTTCACCGCCAGCCGGTAGGAGTCGGTGGCGACCATCGTCATCTCGTTACCCGAGGCACTGACCAGGACCCCGGTGAGCACCGGTCGCATGTCGTCTCGCGAGGCGGCGCGGGCGACCAGCTCAACCGTTGCCGCGAGCGCGGCGGCCGGAATCTTCAGCGGCTCTCCCTCCGCCTCGGGGAAGGCGGGAAAGTCCTCGCTCGGCAGGACGCGCAGGTGAAAGGAGGAACCGCCGCTGCGGATCTCGACGTCTCGCTCGGCCTCGCGCGTCTCAATTTCCACCGAGCCCTCGGCGAGCGAGCGTGCCAGCTCAGCGAGCAGGCGCCCCGGTAGGAGCACCGCCCCATCGCCGTCGGCATCCGCGGCGAGGCTGGTCTTCATTCCCATCTCAAGGTCGGTGGCGCAGAGGGTCACCCCGGACTCGCCCGAGCTGAGCAGGATCCCGGACAGGGCCTGGGTGGCCGCCCGGGTTGAGACGGCCCGTGAGACGACGGAGAGCTTGGAGACGAGCTCATCCCGTTTAATCGTCAGCTTCAATTCTCAAATGCCTCTCGAGTTGGATTAGTGCTTGTGGAAAAGCTGGGAATGGAGGTCGATCGCGCTTTGGCGAGCGCTTTGCGGCCTGTGGGCGGCGCTGTGGAAGGCATCGCATTCTTACAGTGGCGTCGGCCGTTAGGAGCGGCCTGTGGTTGCGCTGTGGATTGTGCCGCGCAGCTCTTCGACGCGATCGCGCAGCGCCCCGTCCTCGCCAAAGCGAGCTTCGATCCGGCGAATCGAGTTGAGCACGGTCGAGTGATCGCGCCCGCCGTAGAGGCGGCCGATCTGGGGCAGGGAGAGGTCGGTCAGCTCGCGGGTCAGGTAGATGGCGACCTGCCGGGCGCGCAGCGGCGCAGCGGCGCGGGTCGAGCCGACGAGCTCAGCGCGGGAGATGCCGAAGTCGGTGGAGACCCGAGCCTGGATCTCCTCGACCGGGCTGGACTGGCTCGGCGGGGCACTGGGCACGACGGCGTCGATCAGCTCGCGGGTGAGCGGCTTGGAGGTCAGCGAGGCGTGCGCCAGGACGCGGGTGAGGGCGCCGTAGAGCTGGCGCACGTTGAGGTCTATGCGGCGGGCGAGCAGGTCGAGCACGTCGCCCTCGGTCTCGACCCCGGCCTCGCGCACCAGACGGCGCAGGACGGTGAGCCGGGTGGGCAGATTAGGGGGATCGACGGCGACGGTCAGGCCCCACTCGAAGCGATCGCGGAGGCGCGACTCGAGCGTCGAGAGCTCGCTCGGGATCCGATCGGCGGAGAGCACCAGCTGGCTGCCGCCTTCGTAGAGGGCGTTGAAGGTGTGGAAGAACTCGTCCTCGGTGGCCCGCTTGCCCTCGAGGAACTGGACGTCGTCGACGAGCAGCACGTCGAGGTCGCGGTAGCGGCGCTTGAACTCCTCGGCGCCGGCGCTGCGCAGCGCGGTGACGAACTCGTTGGTGAAGCTCTCCGCCGTCGTGTAGCGGACCTGCAGACCGGCGGCGCAGGAGGCGAGGTAGTTGGCGATCGCGACGAGGAGGTGGGTCTTGCCGAGGCCCGGCGGCCCATGCAGAAAGAGGGGGTTGTAGGCCTCGGAAGGGGCCTCGGCGACGGCCAGCGCGGCGCCATGCGCCGCGCGGTTGCCCTCACCGATCACGAAGCGGTCGAAGGTGTAGTTGCCGTTGAGGCCGGTACGCGACGACGAGGAGCTTTCGGGCGGAGAGCTGCCCTCGGCGGCGAAGCTGACCTCGCTGAGCGCCGAGTCGCTCGTCCGCAGCGCCTCGCGAATCAGGCCCGAGTAGCGCCGCTCGGTCCAGGCCCTGATCCCGTCGGGGGCGGAGAGGTGGAGGACCCCCTCGGCGGCGCCGAGAGGCTTCAGCGGCTCGAGCCAGAGCTGGAAGGTCGTGGGCGGGACGGACGCGCGCAGACGCTCCCGCACGTCTTGCCAGAGGGAGTCGAGTTCGGGTTTCGAAGGCTCATCGGGCACCGGCCGCCGACCATAGCGACGCCTGCCTGGGCCAAATTTCGGCCCCCCGCAAATCCCGGAGAAATGATTTCGCCCCGGTCTCACCGCCGAGCCGCCGCGACCGGAGCGCGTCCGTATACTGCGACGCCCGATGAAGCGGACCTATCAGCCGAAGAAGCGGAAGCGGGCCAAGACGCACGGGTTCCGGGCGCGGATGAGCACGCGCGGAGGTCGGGCAATCCTCAAGCGCCGCCGCCGCAAAGGCCGGAAGCGCCTCACGCCCTAGATGGCGAAGCGACGCCGTCTCTCGCGCAGCGGCGAGTTCGACCGCGTCTACCGCGACGGATCATCACATGCGACCCGCTATCTCGTGCTCTACAGCTTCCCCCGCAAGTCAGAGGAGGCTGGCGAGGTGAGGCTGGGTGTCTCGGTGAGCCGTCGCGTGGGCGGCGCAGTCGATCGCAACCGGGTGAAGCGGGTCATGCGCGAGGCCTTCTGGGGTCTTGCCGACCGAATCCCGGAGAAGCACGACTTCGTGCTCGTCGCGCGCCCCGATATCGGCGAGCTGATCGAGCGCGAGGGGGCCAGTGGGGTGCAGGCGAACATCGGCGAGGCGCTGAGCGCCTTCGCCGGAGGGAAGCGTTCCACGTGAAACGGGCAGTGCTCGCGCTGATCGCCGCCTACCGCCGCTGGATCTCGCCGGCGATCCCCCGCCGCTGCCGCTACGAGCCGACCTGCTCCGCCTATACGGCGGAAGCGATCGGACACTTCGGCGTCGCCCGGGGCACGCTGCTGGGCGCCTGGCGCCTGCTGCGCTGCAACCCGTTCAGCCACGGCGGCTTCGATCCCGTCCCGGAGCGCTTCACGCTGCGGGTCGGCCCGGTCGATCCGGCCACCTACCACGGTGAGGCGCACTCGTGATCCTCGAGGCAAACATCCTGCAGCCGCTGATCAACATCGCCAACTCGGTCCTGCAGTTCTTCCACAACAGCGCCGGGCTGAGCTGGGGAATGTCGATCATCGCCCTGACGATCTGCACCAGGGCGCTGCTGATCCCGCTCACCTACAGGCAGCTGAAGGGCATGCGGGCCCTGCAGGCGCTGCAGCCGCAGATCAAGGAGATCCAGGCGAAGTACAAAAACGACCGGCAGCGCATGCAGCAGGAGATGATGCGCTTCTACCAGGAGAACAAAGTCAACCCGCTTGCCTCCTGCATCCCGCTCGTCGCCCAGCTTCCGGTCTTCATCACGCTCTTCTACGTGCTGCGGCACGAGCTGCCAAGCGACATCGGCTGCCAGGCGGGCCACTGCGGCGCCGAAGCGTCCTTCCTCTTCATCAACGACCTGACCGCGAAGGCGACCGGGGCGGAACTGATCGTGCTCCTCGTCCTCTACGTCGGCACGCAGCTGGTCTCCGGGCTGGTGATGTCGGTGACGGCCGACAAAAGCCAGCGGACGATGATGATGGTCCTGCCCTTCATCTTCGTCCCCTTCATCATCAACTTCCCCGCCGGCCTCGTCCTCTACTGGATCACGACCAACTTCTGGACGATCGGCCAGCAGTACACGATCCAGCGGATCATCCCGCCGCCCCATCTGGCTACGCCTGAAGGGGCCAAGGCGATTCAGGCGGCGAAGCCGCCGCCTCCGCCGCCCAAGAAGAAGAAGCGGCGAAGGTAGGCCCCCGCTTGAATGCTCAGCCTGCACTGGGCGGACAGGTTCTGCATAGACTGCGGCGCGATGGGTGAGCTAGAGGGTTGGCCGCAGGAGCCCGCTGAGCGGGTTCGGGAGCTTGTTGAGGGTGTTCTTGACGAGCTTGATCTCGATGGGGACGTGGAGATCGTTGAGGAGGATGGGCGGATTACCGCTCGGGTCGAGGGGGACGACGACTACGGGCTGCTGATCGGCAAACGGGGGCAGACGATCGACGCGGTGCAGCTGCTCGCTTACCAAGCCGCATTTCGGGGGTTGAAGGAGCGCAAGCGGGTTGTGGTCGATGCGGCCGGGTACCGGGATCGTCGCCGCGAGACGCTGGTGGCTCGGGCGGATCGAGCCGCGGAGCAGGCGCTGAGCGGCAACCACTCGGTTGAGCTCGACCCGATGAGCGCTCAGGAGCGGCGCGTGGTTCACGAGCGCCTCAAGGAGCGCTCGGGCGTGGAGACGTTCAGCGAAGGCGACGAGCCGCGGCGGTGCGTGGTTGTCGCGCCGCTTGTGGCGGAGTAGCGGGGCGAGCGGCCCGGTAGGGGTTCGCTTAACTTTTTCGGTGGAGAGTTGGACTGCTGGCGCCGCGAGGTGGGTAACGAAAAAGTACAAGACGCTTCACCCCTACCGGGCCGCTCGCTCGAAAGAGCGCAGAAGGCGACGATCACGGTTGTTCTGGAGCTATTGGCGGAGGAGCGGGCGTCGGTCAGCTCCGTCACCGATCCGGATAGAGCTTGGAAGGTTCACGTCGCCGACAGCCTCACCGGGCTTGAGGTCCCGGAGCTTCGCGAGGCTGGGAGGATCGCGGATATTGGCTCTGGGGCTGGGTTTCCGGGGCTAGTCCTGGCCGTGGCCCTGGCCGACGCCAAGGTCGACCTGGTCGAGTCGGTGGGCCGCAAGTGCGAGTTCATCCAGCGTGCGATCGACGCGGCCGGGATCCCCAACGCCCGCGTCCTCAACCTCCGCTCCGAGGATCTGGCCACCGACCCCGAGGCCCGCGAGTCCTACTCTGCCGTAACCGCCCGAGCCGTAGGTCGTCTCTCCACCCTCGCCGAGCTGGCTTCCCCCCTCCTCCAGGAGGGAGCCGTCCTGGTCGCCTGGAAGGGCAAGCGAGATCCAGATGAAGAGGCCCAGCTGGGCGACGCCGCGGAGAGCTTGGCCATGCGCCCGGAGCAGATCTTCCACGTCGGTCCCTACGCTGGCAGCGAACACCGCCATCTGCATGTAATCCGCAAGTCCGGACCGACCCCCAAGAAGCTCCCGCGCAAGCCGGGGATGGCGAAGAAGCGCCCATTCGGATAGGGGTCGGACTAGTCTCCCGCTCGATGGGCGTCGTCTACGCGATCTCGAACCAGAAGGGCGGCGTCGGCAAGACGACGACCGCGGTCAACGTCGCCGCCTGCGTCGCCGCCGGGGGCGCCCAGACCTTGCTGGTCGACCTCGACCCCCAGTGCAACGCGACCGTCGCCCTGGGCGGCGAGCGGGACATGCATCCTTCCTCCTACGACTGCCTGACCGGGGAAGTCTCGGTGGCCGAGGCGGCCCGGCCGGCCGGGCCCGACAACCTCTGGCTGGTGCCGGCGAACCGCGACCTGGCGGGTGCCGCGGTCGAGCTGCCGCGGATCGAGGGGTCGGAGACGCGGCTGCGCGAACGGCTCGGCCCGGTGCGCGAGCGCTTCGCCTACACGCTGCTCGACTGCCCGCCCTCGCTCGGTCCGGTCAGCGTCAACGCGTTGACCGCCGCCGACCGGGTGATCGTCCCGGTGCAGGCCGAGTACCTGGCCCTGGAGGGGCTGGTCCAGTTCCTCGACACGCTGGCGACGATCCGGCGCGAGCTCAACCCGGCCCTGCAGGTGTCGGGGCTGTTGGTCACCATGCACGACGAGCGCACCCGCCTGGCGCAGGACGTCGAGCGGGAACTGCGCACCCACTTCCCGGAAATGGTCTTCGAGACGGTCATCCCGCGCAGCGTCAGGGTCGCCGAGGCGCCCAGCTTCGGCCTGCCGGTGACCGAGCACTCGCCCCGCTCGCGCGGCTCGGAGGCCTACCGGGCGCTGGCCAGGGAGCTGGCGCAGCGTGGCTAGCGCCGCCAAGAAGCGCGGCCTGGGCAGCGGCCTGGCGGCGATCCTGCCGGAGGCGAAAGCCGAGACCGCCGGCGAGCTGCGGGAGCTGCCGACCGAGCTGATCAAGCCAAACCCGAATCAGCCGCGGACCAAGATCGACCCCGACTCGCTGGCCGGCCTCGCCTCCTCGATCGAGGCCAACGGGGTCGTCCAGCCGCTGCTCGTCCGCCCCCTCGCGGACGGCAGCTACGAGCTGATCGCCGGCGAGCGGCGCTGGCGCGCGGCCCAAGCCGCCGGCCTGAAAAAGGTGCCGGCGGTCGTCCGCGACCAGGAGCTGGCCGAGCGGCTGCAGGTGGCGCTGATCGAGAACATGGTGCGCGAGGACCTCAACCCGGTCGACGAGGCGCGCGCCTGCGCCGCCCTGGTCGACGATCTCGGGCTCTCCAAGGAGGAGCTGGCGCGACGCGTCGGCCGCAGCCGGCCCGCCGTCTCCAACCTGATCCGCCTGCTCGACCTGCCCGACGAGGTGCTGGATCTGCTCGAGTCGGGCGAGTTGAGCGAGGGCCACGGCAGGGCCCTGCTCGCCGCCGAGGGCAACGACGTGCGCCGCCGGCTCGCCCGCGACGCGGCCCGGAGCGGCTGGTCGGTGCGGGAGACGGAGAGCAGGGCTAAGCTGGCCAGCCAGCCAAAAGCCCGCGCGAAGCCGCGCGGGGAAGGGCTCTCCGCCGAGGAGGAGGAAGCGCTGCGCGACGCGGCCGACAAGCTCGAGTCCGCCTTCGGTCACGAGGTCAAGCTCAGGCCCAGGGGAGGCGAGATCGCCGTCGAGATCCGCCTCGCCGGTCTCGACGAGGCCCTCGCCCTGGCGCGCGAGCTCAAGCGGCGCGGCTGAGCGATCTCCTGTTGTGTCCGTATATGCGGACATCCGTACTTTTTGCACAAATGTCTGAAAAAACGGACAAACTACGTTTCTGTTATGATGTCCGTATATGCGGACATCTGACGTACATGACGGGGATCAGCCCTTTCGGCTCTATAGTGCGGCGTCGCTCGGGCCTGCCATAAGGCGATATCGAAAAGAGGCAGGCCTGACCCAGGGCCAGCTCGCCGAGATGTCCGGCCTCAACCGCACCTATCTCTCGAATTTGGAGCAGGGCAAGGAAACGGAGCAAGTGCGTCGGATCCTCCGTGTCCTCAGGCTTCTCGGTGTGCGGGCGACTCTGCAAAAGGCGGACTGGTAGTGGCTTCCCAGCTGACGATATGGCTCTATGGACGCCCGGTTGCCGTCGTCACGAGAGAGCGGAAGAACCGGCTCCGTCTCTCCTATACGGACGAGGCACAGGATTCCTACCCGGGTGGTACGCCGCTTCTCTCGCTTGCCCTACCGCTCACCCCAGATCGGTACCCAAACGGAGTTACCCGCGCCTTCCTCGACGGCCTCTTGCCGGAGGGAGAGCCCCGCGTGGCGATTGCCGACGACCTCGGCCTGTCCGCCAACGACGTTTTCGGTCTCCTCGCCGCTCTCGGTCGGGATTGCGCCGGCGCCCTCGTCGTCCTGCCGGAGGGCGATTCTCCACCTTCCACGTACATGACGCGGGCTGCCGAGCCGCTTTCCGCGGCTGGTCTTACGGCCCTCGTCGCCAATCTCCACAGCGCGCCGCTTGGCGTTGACCGCAACGTCCGGCTTTCGCTCGCCGGCGTGCAGGAAAAGCTCCTGCTTGTGCGGTTGCCGGACGGCGGCTGGGGCCGGCCTGTCGGGGGGGTCCCCTCAACCCACATCCTCAAGCCTGAGATCGAGGGATTTGACAGAACCGTCGAGAACGAGGCGTTTTGCATGCGGACCGCCAAACACCTTGGACTTCCGGTTGCAGAGGTGGACTCGATCCTCGTCGGCGGGCGCCCGGTGTTGTCCGTGGAGCGGTTTGACCGTCGGGTCGATCCAGACGGGACGGTCCACCGAATCCACCAGGAGGATCTGTGCCAGGCAATGGGCCTGCCTCCCAAGAGGAAGTACGAGCAGGACGGTGGCCCAACGTTGGCACGCGTCGCGCGGATCCTGCAGGATGTCGCCGATCCCGCATCGCCGACGGCCTTGTTGTGCGCAGTCACGCTCAACGTGGCTCTCGGCAATTGCGATGCGCACGGGAAGAACCTCTCGCTGTTGCACGCCGAGTCGGGCAGTCTTCGCCTGGCGCCGCTCTATGACCTGATCTCAACGAGGCTCTACCCGCTCGACGACAAGCTGGCCATGTACGTGGACAGCGTGCGGAAGGTCGACCGCGTGACTACCGACCGCATCGTGAATGAGGCCGGGGAGTGGGGCGTTTCGAGAAAGGTCGCCGAGGAAACCGTCTTCGACCTTCTTGACCGCTTGCCCGACGCTGTATCGGCGGCAGCCGGCGAGATCGACCGCCTTCCCCCAGAGCTGCCCGAGCAGGTGAATGAAAGGGTTGGACGGCTCCGGGAATCGCGTGTCTGACCCCCGCTATCCTTCGCCTGGCTGCGGGCGATTAGCTCAGTTGGTTAGAGCGCGTCTCTGATAAGGACGAGGTCCCTGGTTCGAATCCAGGATCGCCCATTCGTGCAACAGATGCAGATCTATGGCGTGAGCTTCGACATGGTCGGCAAGCAGCCGATCGTCTTGCTGAAGACGGTTGACAGCAACAAGTTCCTGCCGATCTGGATCGGGCACCCGGAGGCGGCGGCGATCCTGATGAAGCTGCAGGGGGCCTCGACGCCGCGGCCGATGACGCACGACCTGCTCTCCGACATGCTCGAGCAGCTCGACGCGAAATGCGAGCGCGTCTCGGTCACCGAGCTGCGCGACAACACCTTCTACGCCTCGATCACGGTCTCGGTCAACGGCACCGAGATGGAGATCGACTCGCGCCCCTCGGATGCCCTCGCCCTTGCGGTGCGCGTCTCGGCGCCGATCTTCGCCGCCGAGGACGTGATCGAGGAGTCGGCGATCGAGTTCGAGCACGACGTCGAGGACACCGAGGAGGTCGTCGACAAATTCAAAGAGTTCCTCGACGAGGTCTCGCCCGAGGACTTCGCCCAGGGCGAGGACTCCTAGGCGCTCGTCGGCGCCAGCGCCAGGTCGAGGATCCGCTCGACCAGCCGCTCGAAGGACATGCCCGCCGCCTCGGCCGCCTGGGGGAGGAGGCTGGTGTCGGTGAGGCCGGGGATCGCGTTGACCTCGAGCACCTGCGGGCCGTCGGCCGCGAGGATCAGGTCGACGCGCGAGAAGCCCGAGCAGCCGAGGGTCTCGTAAGCGGCCTGGGCGGCATCGGTGACGGCGCTCGCCTCCTCCGCGGAGAGCTCCGCCGGGCAGACGAACGAGGTGCGACCGATCTCGTAGCGCGCCTCGAAGTCGTAGGCGTCGCCCTCCTGGGGGATCGCCTCGACCACCGGAAGAGCCTCGTCGCCGACGACGCTTACCGCCAGCTCGCGCCCGCCGACGAAGCGCTCGAGCAGGACCCGATCGTCGTAGGAGAAGGCCGAGACCAGCGCCTCGGGCACGTCGAACCAGTTCTCGGCGAACTTGATCCCCAACGACGAGCCGCCGCGACTGGGCTTGACCACGAGCGGGAAGCCGAGACGCTCCTCGAGCGCGCCGAGCGCGTCGGCGGCGCCCAGCTCGCGGAAGGCGGTCTCGTTGAAGGCGAACCAGTCGGGGGTGGGGACGCCCGCCGCGCGCAGCTCGTGCTTGGCCAGGACCTTGTCGATGCAGCGCGCGCAGGCGGCGACCCCCGGGCCGGTAAAGGGGATGCCGAGGATCTCGAGCAGCTCCTGGGCGGTGCCGTCCTCGCCGCCCGGACCGTGCATGGCGACGAAGGCGACGTCGGGGCGACCTTCGGTCAGCTGCCCGACCAGGCTCCCGTCGGCCTCGATTGGCAGTACCTCGTGTCCGAGTCGCTGCAGCGCGTCTTCGACCCGAGCGCCCGAGCGCAGCGAGACGCCGCGCTCCAGCGAGCGCCCGCCCTTGAGCACCGCGACCCTCAAGCGCCCTCCGCCTTCCTGAACGGCACCACGTTCTCGCCTTCCGGGGGAGCCTTGGCCGACGCGGGCGTCGCCGGTTGCTCGCCCGTCAGCGCTCCGTACAGCTCGACCTGCTCGGCGATCACCTTGCCGATCCGGCGGATGCCCTCGCGGATCTCTTCCTCGCCGCCGGCGGAGAAGTTGAGCCGCATCGAGTTGCGGCCGCGCCCGTCGACGTAGGCGGCCTGGCCGGGGACGAAGGCGACGTCCTCGCGCAGCGCCTTGGCCAGCAGGTCGCTGGTGTCGATGTAGGGCGGCAGCGTCGCCCAGACGAAGAGGCCGCCCTCGGGCTCGGTCCAGTTTGCCTGCGGCGGGAAGTAGCGAGCCAGCGCCTCGAGCATCGCATCGCGTCGCTCGCGGTAGATCTCGCTGACGCTCTGCACGTACTCGCGCCAGTGCCCGGCGGCGAAGTACTCGCGGACGAAGTACTGGGTGAGGGTCGAGGTGCAGAGGTCCGACGCCTGCTTGCCGAGCACCACCTTCTCCATCACCGGCGGCGGGGTCACCGCCCAGCCGAGCCGGATCCCGGGGGAGAGGATCTTGGAGAAGGTGCCGACGTAGATCACGAAGTCGCCGCCGTCGAGCTGGTAGAGCGGCGGCAGCGGCTCGCCGCCGAAGCGCAGCAGGCCGTAGGGGTTGTCCTCGACGACGAGCAGCTCGCGCGAGCGTGCGATCTCAACCAGGCGCCGCCGCCGCTCGAGGCTCATCGTCACCCCGGCCGGGTTCTGGAAGGTCGGCACCGAGTAGATGAACTTTGGCCGCCTGCCTTCGATCTCGAGCCGCTCGAGGGTGTCCTCGAGCTCGTCGATCCGCATCCCCTCGCCGTCGCACTCGATCTGGATCGTGTCGGCCTGGTAGCTGCAGAAGACCGGGATCGCGCCCGGGTAGGTGGGCGCCTCGCAGATCACCGCGTCGCCCGGGTCGACCAGCGCCTTGCAGATCAGGTCGATCGCCTGCTGGCCGCCGGTGGTGACGATCACGTCCTCGGGGTCGGGGAGCATCCCCTCGGCGCCCATCACCTCGACGATGCAGTCGACCGTCTCGCGGAAGCCCTCGGTCGGGCCGTACTGCAGCGCCTCGGCCGCCGACTCCTGGGCGATCCTGGTCATCTGCTCGGCGAAGGCGCGCGGGGGGAAGGTCGAGGTGTCGGGCAGGCCGCCGGCGAGGGAGATCACGCCCGGTTGCGCGGTGACCGCCATCAGGTCGCGCATCGCCGAGGAGCGCATCACCCGGGTGCGCTCGGCGAAGAGGCCGGCGTAGCGCTCGAGATCGCTGCTGCTGGCGTGGGCGCGGCGCCGGTGGGGCGGCTCGGGCATGGGGATAGTGTGGCGGATCGGCAGCGAGTGGCCCGGGGAGTTAGGTTTTCCGCGTGGGATCCCTCTCCGGCATCTGCCTCGAGCTCGGCATCGGCATCGCGATCGGGATGCTGGCCGGCACCACCGGCACCCACGGTGCCGCGCGCGGCAGGATGACGATCCTCGCCGGGGTAATCGCCCTGTTGGTCGGCGCCCTGCTCTCGGGCAGCGCCGGCGTCAGCACCCTGGCGGGCGCCTTCTTCTGCCTCCTCGGCGCGGTCTTCGCCTGCCTCGTGGTGAGCGACGTGGTCGCCGGTGCCGGCCGGCGCGAGGGTGGCGGCTCGGGCGCGCTCGGCTTCCTCGTCTCGCTTGCCGCCCTCGTGGTCGTCGCGATCGCCCTGCTGATCAAGCCCGCCGTCCTACTCGTGCTGGCGGCGCTGATCTGGCTGGCCATATCCCGCCGCCGCAAAGCACAACGCAAACACGCCGGCCTGCGCGTCCTGCGCTAGAAGGTCGTTCCCGGCAGGGGTGGAGCGTCTTGTACTTTTTCGTCGTGAGCCGCGAGGCGCCAGCCTGACCCCTCGTCACCGAAAAAGTTAAGCGGAACCCCTGCCGGGAACGACCCACCCCGCCCGTTGACGATCATGACTGGCGTGTCCCCCAAGAAGCTGATCCTCACTTACGTCGACTCGCTGCGCACCGACATGCTCGAGCGGACGGTCGCCGAAGGGCGGGCGCCGAGCTTCGGTGCCCTGCTGGAGCGGGGCAGGCTGATCCCCGACTGCGTCTCCAGCTTTCCCTCGGTGACCCCCGTCGCCTGTGCCGAGATGGTCACCGGCCTGCCCGGCGACGGGCACGGGATCAGCGGCATGAACTGGTACCACCGGCTCGAGCGGCGCTACGTCGAGTACGGGTCCTCGCTCGAGGCGAGCCGGGCCTTCGGAGTCTTCCGGGTGCTCTACGACCTCGTCTACAACATGAACCTGGCGCACCTCGACCCGGACGCCGAGACCCTGTTCGAGCGGCTCGACGACGCCGGCCTGCGCACCGCCTGCACCCCCTTCCTGATCTACCGCGGCCGCCACCGCCATCAGGTCTCGCTCGAGGGCCTGATGCGACGCGCGGTCGAGGCCACGCAGCTCAAGTTCCGCCACCACACCTGGGGACCGGCCGAGCTCTTCTACGGCGACCTCTACGCGAGCCGCAAGGTCGACTGCAAGCCGACCTCGATCCCCGGCACCCGTGATGGCTACTCGGCCTGCTGCGCGGCCGACCTAGTCGGTCGCGGCGACGTCGACTTCCTGCTCCTCTCGCTGCCCGACAACGACAATTACTCGCACCGCCACGGGCCGGAGGCGAGCGTCGAGTCGATCGCCAAGGCCGACCACTGCTTCGCGAAACTGATCGAGGCGGGGGGTGGGCTCGAGCGCTTTCTCGACGAGCACGCCGTGATCCTGCTCGCCGATCACGCCCAGACGGCGGTGCACCGGGGCCTGCCGCTGACTGAGCTGCTGGGTCGCGAGTGGTCGGTGCTGCGACCCTCGGAGTCGCGCCCCGAGCAGGCGCAGCTCGCGGTCAGCCCGACCGGGCGCGCGGCGCACGTGTACCTGCTGCCGGGGGAGGGCGAGCGCGCGAACGTCGAGCGGGTGCGAGCGGCGCTGGTCGCTACGGAAGGGATCGATCTCGTTTGTCGCCTGGAGACAGCCGACGGGCAGCCCCTGGTGCGCACCGAGCCGGGGCCGCCACTGCCCGGCGCCCGCGCGATCGTCGAACGCGGCGAGTTGCGACTGCGCTTCCTCCCCGGAACCCGGGCCGCCGACCTACGCGGAGGGCGTTGGGACGTCGAGGGCGACCTGGCGGCGCTGGACGCGAGGCAGGAGGACGGCGTCCTGCTCAGCGAGGCGTACCCCGATGCACTCGCCCGGGTCTGGGCGGCCCTGGGGGCGCCGCACGCCGGCGACTTCGTCCTCTCGCTGGAGCCCGGCTACGAGGCGGTCGACTGGGGCGGCGTTTCCCATGCCGGCGGTGGCAGCCACGGCGCCCTGCACGCCGGCGACTCGCTCGGGCCGCTGCTCTTCGTCGGCTGCGGCCCGGACGATGCCGGCGAGCGCGAGCAGTGGGCGCTGCGCGACGTCGCCCCGGTCGTGCTCGAGCACTTCGGGCTGACCTGATGCGCCGGCTGGCGACGGCGCTGCTCCTCGTCGCCCTCGCGATGCCGGTTGCATCCGCGGGCGCGGCACGGGTCGGCGCCGCCGAGGCGACCCGGATCGCCAGCCAGGACCCGAAGGTGATCGGCGAGCGGGAAGCGCACACGGTGCTCACCCACAGCGCCGCCAAGGTCGAAGGCAGGTGGCAGGTCGCCTGGTTCGCCGACGACAAGGAGGTGGCCCTGGTGATCGTCGACCCGGCAACCGGCGAGGTGCTGGAGTCATGGACCGGGTACCAGGTGGCGTGGAAAATGGCGCGCGGCTACCCGGGCGCCTTCGGCCACAAGCTCAACGCCCCCTATGTCTTCCTGCCGCTCTGCGCGATCTTCCTGCTCGGCCTCCTCGACTGGCGTCGGCTGCGCCGGGTCGCCAACCTCGACCTGCTCGTCCTGCTTGGCTTCGGCGTCTCCAACTTCTTCTTCAACCGGGCGGAAATCGGAGTCTCGGTCCCGCTCCAGTACGTGCCGCTTGTCTACCTCTTCGGCCGCGCCCTCTGGATCGGCCTGCGCGGCCGCGGCGCCCCGGTCCGCCCGGTCTGGCGGGCGAGCTGGCTGCTGGTCGCCGCCCTCTTCCTGATCGGCTTCAGGGTGGGGCTGAACATGGCCGACTCGGGTGTGATCGACGTCGGCTACGCGAGCGAGGTGGGGGCGAGCCGCATCGCCCACGGCGAACCGATCTACGCCAACTTCCCCGAAGACGTCTCCCAGGGCGACACCTACGGCCCGGTCAACTACTACGCCTACGTCCCCTTCGAGCGGATCTGGCCCTGGTCGGGCACCTGGAACGACCTCCCCGCCGCCCACGCCGCCGCCGTCTTCTTCGACCTGGCCAGCTTCGGCCTGCTGATCCTCCTCGGCCGCCGCATCCGCCCCGGCCCCGAGGGCAACAAGCTGGCCGCAACGCTCGCCTTCGGCTGGGCCGCCTACCCCTACACGGCCTACGTCCTCCTCTCAAACTCGAACGACACGCTCGTAGCGCTGCTGCTCGTAGCGACCCTCGTCGTCCTTGCCAGACCAGTGGCGAGGGGTGTGGTGTCGGCTCTTGCCACGTTTGCGAAGTTCGCCCCAGCGATCCTTGTCCCGATGCTCGCGACCTATGGCTCAAAGCGCTGGCGTTACGTTCCCGCCTTTGCAGCTACAACCATCGCCATGATGCTCTGGCCGGCTATCGATCCTGGCCTGCACACCTTCTGGGACCGCACGATCGCCTACCAAGCCGGCCGCCAATCTCCGTTCAGCATCTGGGGTCAACTCCCAGCTTTGGAACCACTCCGGATCGCCCTAATGGCAGCAGTGGCCCTGCTCGCCCTCATCTTCGCCTTCCGTCCCAAGGAGAAGAAGCTCTTCCAAGTAGCTGCCCTGAGCGCCGCCCTGCTGATCGGCGTCCAGCTGACGATGCACCACTGGTTCTACCTCTACATCGTCTGGTTCTACCCACTCCTCCTGGTCGCGATAGCCGTCGGGAGCGCCACCTCAGAACGCTCAAGCGAGGCTCCTGCCGAGCGTTCTGAGGTGGCGCTCCCGACGGCCTAACCCCCCAAGGTCAAGCGGGCGCCGGCACCATCACGGGCTCAATGGAGTCGGCGAGCCCCTGGTCGTTCACGTCGACCACCGCGCCCATCACCCAGACGTCCTCTTCAGCCGTCTCGAACTTGACCGGCATCTGGGTTATCAGCTGCTCGAGCACCAGCTCGGGCTTCACCCCCAGCACGCTGGTCCGCGACCCGGTCATCCCCACGTCGGAGATGAACGCCGTGCCTTGCGGCAGCACCCGCGCGTCCGCGGTGGGCACGTGCGTGTGAGTGCCGAGCACGGCGGCGACCCGGCCGTCGAGGTGCCAGCCCATGGCGACCTTCTCACTGGTCACCTCGGCGTGGAAGTCGACGATGACGAAGTCGCACTCGATCTTCTCGAGGATGCTGTCGACCTCGATGAAGGGCGAGCGGGCGACCTTGAGGCCGACCATGCCGCTGAGGTTGATCACCCCGACCCGGCGTCCGCCAGCCTCGACCACGGTGTAGCCGCGGCCGGGATTGGCGTAGGGGTAGTTGGCGGGCCGCACGACCCGCTCGCTGCGGTTGAGGAAGCTGTAGACCTCGCGGTGGCGGTAGATGTGGTTGCCGCTGGTGATCACGTCGGCGCCGGCCTCGAAGAGGGCCTTGGCCGTCTTCTCGGTGATCCCCATGCCGCCGGCCGAGTTCTCGCCGTTGACGACGACCATCTCCGGCGCGTAACGATCGCGCAGCTCCGGCATCGCGGCGGCGAAACCGCGGCGGCCCGGGCCGCCGACCACGTCGCCGATGAAGAGCACCTTCATGGTCACCTGACCCTATCTGCGATATTGCCGCCGAGGGTCGTCCTATGAGCGAAGGCAGCGAAGTCGTAGAGCGCGCGATGCGCTATCCGTACGCGGTTCCGGCGCGGCCCTTCGTGCAGCGCGGCCACAGCACGCTCGACCCCGAGGAGGTCGAGATCGACCGCGAGCGGCGCACGCGACTGCTCGTCTACGGCTCCAATGGCTCGCCCGAAGCGCTGGCCCGCAAGCTCGCCCTCAGCTCCGACCCGGTCCTGGTCGAACCGGCTTGGCTGCACGACTTCGACGTCGTCTACTCGGCCCACATCTCCCCCTACGGCGCGATCCCGGCAACCCTGCAGCGCAGCCCCGGGACCACCGTCAGGGTCGCCGTCATCCACCTCACCCCCGATCAGCTCCGCTTGGTCTCGGCCACCGAGCCCAACTACGACCTCGTCTCGCTGGGCCCGGTCAACTGTGAGCTGCACGACGGGTCGGCCGTCGCCGAGGTCTCCGTCTACCTCAGCCGCCACGGCTGCCTCTTGCTCGACGAGGCCGAGGTGGCACTGGTTGCCGTCCCGGCCAGAGAGCGCTGCTTCGCGGAGTTGAGCGAGCCTCAAATCCTCGAGCGCCTGCGCTCCGAGCTATGTCCCGACGAGGGCATCGACACCTTCATCCTCGGCAACGTCACAGACCCTGGCTTGGCGCAACAGCGGACGGCGCGGTTGCCGGGGCGCGCGCTTGCGGCGGGCTGAGCCCTTCTCACACAGCGGTGAAGCGACGCAGGGCAAGCCGCGCCAGGAGTCCGTAAGCGACGGTGAGGGCGATCAAATGGACGAGAGGAGCCGCGATGCTTGGACCGCTCGGGTCCAGCCCGGCTGTGATCGCTTGCAGGGCCGGCTTGAAGGGGAAGAGGGCTGAGACGATCTTGACGATGTCGTAGAGACCCGGACCGAGGGTGCCGGAGGGGATCAGGGCGAGGAAGGCGAGCGGCAGGGTGACCATGAAGGCAAGCAGGGAGACGGCGCGCACCTCTCTCGCCGCCGCGCCCAACGCCGCCCCGGCAGCGCCGAGGCCGCCGCCGCCGGCGAGGATCGCGATCAACCAGAGGCCGATCCGGTTCCAGTGCAGGGGGACGAACGGCGTCAGGCCGGCCAGCATCAGCAGGGTGACCGCGAGGCCCGCGACGACTCCCAGCGCGACCTTCTCGGTCAGCAGGCCAGAGGGCGAGACCAGTCCGCGGGTGAGGCGGGGGAAGGCGTTCTCCTCCCGCTCCAGCGCCAGCGAGCCGGCGACCAGGAGGATCGCGACGAAGGCGAGCGTGAAGGTGGCGGCGACGGCGATCGCGAAGACTTCCAGCGGTGGGGTGGAGGCGCTGACCACCTGTTTGTCGACGACGATCGGCTGGCTGAGCCGGGTGAGCAGGGTCCCCGCCGTCCCCAAGTTGCCGCGGGTGAGGGCGGTGAAGCGCAGCACCTGGTCGAGCGAGTCGCGCAACGGCCCGGGGGGGAGGGAGGCGCGCACGGCATGCAGGATGCGCGTCGTGTTGCCAAGCCCTAGAAACGGGATCGCCTGACCGAGGATCCGCAGCTGGCCGCCGTGGACGACGAGGCCGACGAAGCGTCCGCCTTCGTGGGCGATGCGGCGGGCGATCACCAGGTTCGCCTGGGTCACCAGCGCGCCGATCCGGTCGTTGACGAGGCGCGCCTTGAGCGGGTCGTCTTCGTTGACGATCACCGCGATTTCCGGCGTCCGCGGGCTCGGGGTGGAGAGCGAGTTGAGCCGGTCGACCAGATCGGCGGGCAGGATCAGCGCCGCCAGAACGTCGCCGGAACGCACTTCGTCGAGCGCTTCGCCGCGGCTCTTGACGTGCACGCACTCGACTCGTTCGCAGATCCGCTTGTCGACGCCGAGCTTCGGCAGCTGTTGGGTGCCGACGCTGACCCGCGCGTCGCTGGGGATTTCGTTGAGGAAGGCGACCCGCGGCTTCTCCGGCGAGCGCGAGATCGCGAACCCGACCAGGACCGCGATCAACACCGGGTAGGCGACGAGCAGGAATGCCTGCAGGGGAGAGCGGCGGAGGATCTGCAGGTCCTTGAGCAGCAGCCAGCGCATCAGTGGCCTCGGTGGTGGAGGAAGGCGACGAAGGCGGTCTCGAAGTCCCGGTCGGCTGCCTCGGGCGCCTCGCGGCGCACCGCCTCGCGCAGCTCTCCGGCGGTTCCGTCGAAGAGCGCCTCGCCGTCGGCGAGCACCAGCATCCGCCCCCCGTAGCGCTCCGCCTCCTGGATGTCGTGGGTGGAGAAGATCACCGTCGTCCCGTGCTCGCCGGCCAGCCCGGCGATGAACTCCCACAACCGCGCCCGCTGCCGCGGGTCCAGCCCGACGCTCGGCTCGTCGAGCAGCAGCACCGAGGGTCGCGCCAGCAACCCGATCGCTATGTTGATCCGCTGCTGGTTCCCCCCCGAGAGCCGCGCCACGATCTCCCCCCGCCGCTCCCCGAGCCCGGTCAGCCCCAGCATCTCCTCGACCGAGCCGCGCGGATCCGGATGCTTCTCGAGTCGCGCGAACAACAACAGGTTCTCCTCGACGGTCAGCCGTCGGTACAGCGCCGCCTGCTGCGGTACCCAGCCGACCTCGCCCTGCGGCACCTCGACCTCCCCCTCATCCGCCTTCGAGATGCCGGCGAGGATCGACAGCAGGGTGGTCTTCCCAGCCCCGTTCGGTCCGATGATCGCGACAAGCTCGCCCGCCGAAGCGCTCAGGCCCACCTCCCGCAACGCTTCGCGATCGCCGTAGCGCTTGACCAGCCCCCGTGCCTGCACAGCGGCGAACGGTAGCGGCCCCCTAAACTCGCCACCGATGCCCTTCCCCGCCACGCGCCTGCGCCGCCTGCGCCGCACCGAGGCATTGCGGAGCCTCGTCCGAGAGACGAACCTCGCGCCGGCTCACCTGATCCAGCCCCTCTTCGTCACCGCCGGCGAGAACGTGCGCGAGCCGGTCGAGGCGATGCCGGGGGTCGAGCGCTTCTCGATCTCCGAGCTGGTCGCCGAGTGCACCGAGGTGGCCACGAGCGGCGTCGGCGCGGTGCTGCTCTTCGGAATCCCCTCGAGCAAGGACGAGACCGGCTCGGGCGCCTACGACGAGGAGGGCGTGGTGCAGATGGCGGTGCGGGCGCTGAAGGAGGCCCATCCCGACCTGACGGTGATCACCGACGTCTGCCTTTGCGCGCACACCTCGCACGGGCACTGCGGGTTCGTCCGCGACGGCGAGGTCGACAACGACATCACGGTCGAGCTGCTGGCGAAGACGGCGATCTCGCACGCCGAGGCCGGCGCCGACGCGGTCGCGCCCAGCGACATGATGGACGGCCGGATCGGCACGATCCGCCACCAGCTCGACGAGGAGGGCCACTCGCGCGTGCCGATCGTCGCCTACAGCGCGAAGTACGCGTCCGCCTTCTACGGGCCGTTCCGCGACGCCGCCGAGTCGACGCCCGAGTTCGGCGACCGGCGCGGCTACCAGATGGACCCGGCCAACGCGGCCGAAGCCGTGCGCGAGGCGGAGCTCGACCTCGAAGAGGGGGCCGACATGCTGATGGTCAAGCCGGCCACCCCCTACCTGGACGTGGTGCGACGGGTGAAGGAGGCGACCGGCGCGCCGCTGGCCGCCTACCACGTCTCCGGCGAGTACTCGATGCTGAAGGCCGCCGCCGAGCGGGGCTGGATCGACGAGCGTGCCGCGGTGCTCGAGACGCTGACCTCGATCCGCCGGGCCGGCGCCGACGCGATCGTCACCTACTACGCGAAGGAGGCGGCGCGGTGGCTGTGAAGGTGCCGCAATCGAAGGCGCGCAGCCGCGCCGGGGGCTCGGCGATCCCGCTTGACGAGGCCGACAAGCGGCTGATGAACCTGCTGCAGTCGCGCTTCGCGCTGGCCCCGGAGCCGTTCGCGGCGGTCGCGGCCGAGGCCGAGCTGGAGCTTGCCGACGTCCTCGCCCGCACCCAGCGCCTGCTCGACGGCCGGATCATCCGCGAGATCACGCCGATCTTCGACACGCGCGCGCTCGGCTACGACTCGATGCTGGTCGCGGCAAAGGTCGACGCCGAGCACCCTCACCGCGCCGCCGAGGTCGTCAATTCCCATCCGGGCGTCTCGCACAACTACCTGCGCACGCACGAGTTCAACCTCTGGTTCACGATCGCCACGCCGCCCGACTCCGAGCTCGGCCTGCCGGGCACGCTGGAGGCGCTGATGCGCGAGACCGGCGCCGAGTCGATGCGGCAGCTGCCGACCCTGACCCTGTTCAAGATCAACATGAACCTGGAGATGGAGAAGGGCACCGACGCCCTGGCGGCAGCCGCGGTCGACGCCTCACCGCCGCGCGAGCTCGAGGCGCAGCCCTACGACGAGCGCGACATCGCCGTGATCCGCGCCCTGCAGGGCCCGATGGCCGCGGTCGAGCGGCCCTACGACGAGGCGGCGGCCGAGGTCGGGATCAGCACCACGGACCTCCTTGCCCACCTCGAAGGCATGGTCGAGCGCAAGCTGCTGCGTCGCGTCGCGGCGATCCTCTTCCACCGCCGGGCCGGCTTCTCGGCCAACGGGATGGGGGTCTGGAAGGTGCCGGAGGCCGAGATCATGGAGACCGGCCGGCGGATGGCCTCCTTCCGCGGCATCTCCCACTGCTACCAGCGGCCGACCTACGAGGACTGGCCCTACAGCGTCTTCACCATGGCCCACGGCCGCTCGAAGGAGGAGTGCGACGCGATCCTCGACTCGATCGCGGCGGAGTGCGGAATGGGCCCCGAGGACCGCGCCACGCTCTACTCGTCAACCGAGTACAAGAAGATCCGCCTGCACTACTTCACCGATGACTACCGGCGCTGGGAGGAAGAGCATTCCTAGCGGCGAGCGCTCGGCCGAGCTGTGTCGGCGGGCGGTGAAGGTTCTTCCGGGGGGAGTTAATAGCCCTGTTCGGGCCATGGGGCAGATCGGGCGGGAGCCGATTTTCATCGAGCGGGGGGAAGGCTGCGAACTGGTCGATGTGGACGGGAACCGGTACGTCGATTGGGTCGGCTCTTGGGGGCCGCTGATCCTCGGCCACGCCGCCCCCGAAGTTGTCGCGGCCATAACCCAAGCCGCCGAGGGCGGCGCCAGCTTTGGCGCCGCCACTGAGGCCGAGGTTGAGCTGGCGGAGGAGGTCGCGGCCCGCGTCCCCGCGGTCGAGATGGTGCGGATGACGAGCTCCGGCACCGAGGCGGCGATGAGCGCGGTGCGGCTTGCCCGGGGCGTGACTGGTCGCGACACCGTGGTCAAGTTCGCGGGGGCCTACCACGGCCACTCCGACGGCTTGCTCGCTGACGCCGGCTCCGGCTTGGCAACGCTGGCGATCCCAGCCAGTCCCGGTGTCACGGCCGCGCAAGCGGCGGACACGGTTGTCGTGCCCTGGAACGATCGGGAGGCGGTCGGAAAGGCGCTCACCGAGCATGCCGTTGCCGCCGTCCTGGTCGAGCCGATCGCTGCCAACATGGGCGTGGTTCTGCCCGAAGAGGGCTTTCTCGAGCTCCTCCGTGCGGCTTGCGACGACGCCGGAGCGCTGCTCGTCTTCGACGAGGTGATCACCGGCTTCCGCGTCGCCCCTGGCGGCGCCCAGGAGCTATATGGGATCGAGCCGGACCTGACCGTGCTCGGCAAGGTGCTCGGCGGCGGCCTGCCCGCCGCGGCCTACGCCGGACCGCGCGAGCTGATGGAACGGGTAGCCCCGGCCGGCGACGTCTACCAGGCAGGAACGCTGTCGGGCAATCCACTTGCGGTCTCCGCCGGCTTGACCACCCTGCGTCGCCTCGACAACCGCGCCTATGAGCGTCTTCGTGATCTGACAGAGCGTGTCGTTGACGGATTCATGACCCTCGCGCAGGGGCGTCCCCTCCAGGTCGCCAGCGCCCCCGGCCTGCTCACACTCTTCTTCAGCGAGGAGCCAGTGACCGACTTCGCCGCCGCCGCGGCCTGCGATCTGGAGGCGCACGCCCGCTTCTGCCGAGCGATGCTCGAGCGCGGGATCTACCCGCCGCCCTCGCAGTTCGAGGCCTGGTTCGTCTCGCTCGCCCACGATGAGGCCGCGGTCGACCGTACGCTGGAGGCCGCCGCTGAAGCCCTCCAGGAGGCCCTCCTGTGACCGGGCGTAACGTCTTGTGGACGTATGTCGACCGTAAAACGTTGCACCCCCGCTTGGCGTGATCGCCGACCCGAAAGAGGCCCTGACCTTCCTCGCCGCCCGGCTGCGCGAGGAGGAGACCCCGATCTCCCCGCACGTGGTCGAGACCGAGGAGCGCCCGGTCTTCGGCCTGCTCGCCGCGCTCGGTCCGCGCTCCGCGGCGGCGCCCGGCGAGTACGCCTTCGTGGTCGAGGCGGTGCGCGAGGGGTACCTGCTCCACTACGGCGAGCCGCGCCTGCTGCGTGGCCAGGACGCCGACCTGGCCCTGCTCGCCGGCGACTACCTCTACGCGCTCGGCATCGAGCGGCTGGCAACGCTCGGCGACGCGGCGGCCGTCGCCACGCTTGCCGAGCTGATCGCCGGCTGCGCCCGGCTGCACGCCGAGGGGCGCCCGGACGAGGCGGCGGCGCTGTGGCGCTCGGCCGCGGTCGAGATCGGCGGCGGGGACGAGTCCGCGCCGAGTCAATAGACTCCTCGCTTCCTGAAGGTTGAGCTGTTGAGCGACGAAGCGGACAAGCAGAACGGGGCCGAGGCGGGCCGCAGGGCGCAGTACCCCGAGCCCGACCCGCCAGGCTATTTCGAGGGCGAGTCGATGACTCGTCGCCGCGCCTTCACGGTTGCCGTGCAGGGCCTCGGCGGCATCGCCGGCGCGGCGATCGTCCTGCCCGCGGTCGGCTTCGCCGTGGCACCGATCTTCCACCGCGGCAAGGAGCGCTGGGAGGCGATCGGCCCGGTCAACGACTTCGTCGAAGACACCTACCGCCAGGTCGTCTTCACCGAAACCGAGAGCATCGGCGACGCCGGCAAGACGACCGCCTACATCCGCCGCAGCTCCAAGCAGCTGGGCGAAGAACCGGGCAAGTTCGTCGCCGTCTCCAACCGCTGCGCCCACCTCGGCTGCCCGGTGCGCTTCGTCGAGGCGGCGGGCAACTTCATCTGTCCCTGTCACGGCGGCGTCTACGACTTCCAGGGCAAGCGGATCGGCGGCCCGCCGGTGCGCCCGCTCGACCGCTTCCAGACCCGCATCCGCAACGGCCAGGTCGAGGTCGGGCCGCGCTACAGCGTCACCTCCCAACTCGAACCGGTGCGCGCCCGCGATCCCGGCGAGTTCACCGGCGGCATCTGGGAATATCTCTACCCGCCGCGTCCGTCCACCTTCCCACCGCCGAGCAGCTGATCGGCTAGCCGACGATGAAGCTCGACTCCCTGATCCCCGCCCCGCTGCGCAAACCGGCCAAGCCAGGCGCGGGCAACGGTGCCAAGGGCGCCGCCCCGGCCGATCTGAAGGCTTCGCCGCCCGAGCGGCCCTCCGACGCGCAGCGGCTGAAAGAGCGCGCCGTCGACGCTCCGGTCGACGTCCTCGCCTGGGTCGACCAGCGCACGGCCGCCTCCGGCTTCCTCACCGGGATGCTCTACCGCAAGGTGCCGAAGGGGACCAACTGGTTCTACACGCTCGGCTCGGCAACCTTGATCGCCTTCATCTCGCAGGCGCTCACGGGAGTCTTCCTGGCGATGTTCTACACGCCCTCGGCCACCCAGGCCTACGCCTCGATCGCCCACATCAACAACGACGTCTTCCTCGGCCAGTTCGTGCACGGCATGCACAAGTGGGGCTCGAGCGTGATGGTGATCCTGGTCTTCCTGCACATGGGGCGCACCTTCTTCTTCGGCGCCTACAAGTACCCGCGCGAGCTCAACTGGGTGATCGGCGTCGTGTTGCTGATCCTGACGATGACGATGGCCTTCACCGGCTACCTGCTGCCCTTCGACCAGCGCTCCTACTGGGCCTCGATCGTCGGCATCAACATCAACGGCACCGGCCCGGTCATCGGCCCCTACCTGAGCGACTTCCTGCGCGCCGGCCCGGAGCTTGGCGCGACGACGCTCTCGCGCTTCTACGCGATCCACATGCTGCTCGTCCCCGGGGCGATCATCGCCCTGATCGGCGCCCACCTCTACCTGGTCGTCAAGCTCGGCACCACCGCGCCGCCCTGGGTTCACGCCAAAAAGCCGAAGGCCGCCGCACCCAGCACCCAGCTCGACGCCGGCGTCGAGGGCAACGGCGCCTCGCCCGGCAACGGAGCGGCCCCCGCATGAAGCCCTCCGACAAGCAGGCCTACCTCGAGGAGTACGAGCTGCTGAAGAAGAAGGGCAAGCCCTTCTTCCCCTACGCGGTGCTCAAGGACTCGGCGATGATGCTGGTCGTCGTCGGCGTGATCATCCTGATGTCGGTTCTCTTCGGCGCCGAGCAGGGCCCCAAGGCCGACCCGACGACGACCACCTACGTGCCGCGGCCCGAGTGGTACTTCTTCTTCCTCTTCGAGCTCCTGCGCGTGCTCAAGCCGCCGGAGCTTGTCCCGATCGCGACGATCGGCATCCCGACGATCTGCATGGTGCTGCTGCTCCTGCTGCCGTTCTACGACCGCGGCGCGGAGCGCAACCCGATCCGCCGGCCGATCGCGACCACCGCCGGCTGCCTGACGATCCTGGCGATGGCCTACCTGACCTACCAGGGCGCGACCGCCGGATCGCCGACCGAAATCGACATGAAGGTGGCGCCGCAATACGAGGCCGGCAAGGAGGTCGTCGCCGGCTCCGGTTGCCTCGCCTGCCACAAGCTGGGCGAGAACGGCAACAACGGCCCCGGGCCCGAACTGACCCACATCGCCTCGCGCATCCCGCGGGCGGCGATCATCCGCTCGGTCGAAATCGGGCCGAGCATCATGCCCTCCTTCCGCGACCTGCCGCCGAAGAAGCTCAACGAGCTGGCTGATTTCCTTTCGTCGCTCAACTGAGGGGCGTCAGGGTGACTCCTGACACCCGGCCCCAGCCCTCGCGAGAATCGGCTCAGTTCGCCGAGCAGGTGCAGAACATGTTCGGCCGGGTGGCGGGGCGCTACGACCTGCTGAACACGGTGATGACCGCCGGCCTCCATCACTCGTGGCGCCACCGCGCGGTGGAGAAGGCCGAGCTGGCCCCCGGGGAATCGGCGCTCGACGTCTGCTGCGGCACCGGCGACCTCGCCCTCGAGCTGGCCCGCCGGGTGGCGCCGGGCGGCCACGTGGTCGGCTGCGACTTCTCCGAGCCGATGCTCGACCTGGCGCGGGAGAAGGCGGGCGCGCGCGGCGTCGACGGGGTTCGATTTGAGTGGGCGGATGCGCTGCGGCTGCCATACGACGCCGGCCGGTTCGACGCGGTCACCGTTGGCTTTGGCGTGCGGAATCTCGCCGACCTCGATCGCGGATTGCACGAGATGGCTCGGGTCCTGCGCCCGGGGGGCCGGCTGGTCATCCTCGAGATCACGCAGCCGACGCGGCCGCCTCTGTCGACCTTCTTCTCCCTCTGGTTCGACCGGATCGTGCCGTTGCTGGGGCGCTTCTCCGACGATGAAGAGGCCTACTCGTACCTTCCCGAGTCGGTCCGCGGTTTCCCGCTCCCGGCGCGACTGGCCGAGATGCTGCATACGGCGGGGTTCGAGCGGATCCGCTGGACGGTCCTCGCCGGGGGGATCATCGCGATCCACAGCGGCGTTCGCGGGTGACCAGGCCCTCCGCCGTCCCGCCGCCGGTCACCGCGGTGCTCGACGCCTCGAGTCGCTGGCTGCCGGCGCGCCTGGGGGAGGTGGAGGACGTGCTTCGCGAGCAGGTGAGGGGCCAGGGCGAGGAGTTGGCCGCCGACGCGGGCGCAACCCTCGCGGCGGGCGGCAAGCGACTCCGCCCGTTGCTCGTCCTGCTCTGCGCGGGTGCCGATGGCGGCGAGGAGGCGGTGCGCGCGGCGGCGGCGATCGAGCTGGTGCACATGGCGACGCTCGTCCACGACGACGTGCTCGACGAGGCGCCGCTGCGCCGCGGCGTGCCGACGGTCGCGGCCACCGGCGGACGGGCGCGAGCTACGGCGGTGGGCGACCTGCTCTTCTCGCGGGCCTTTGCCCTGCTCGCCGGGCATCGTCAGGGCCGCGCGGTCGAGCTGCTATCCGGGGCTTCGGTCGCCCTCGCCCGGGGCGAGCTCGCTCAGCGCCAGGACGCCTTCGACCTGACGGTCTCCGAGGAGCGCTACCTCGAGCGCTGCCGGCTGAAGACGGCGACGCTGTTCGAGTGCTCCTGTCGCCTCGGCCGCGACGAGGACGCGCTGGCAGCGTTCGGGGTTGAGATCGGCCTCGCCTTCCAGCTGCTCGACGACGTGCTCGACATCGCCGGCCCCCCGGAGAGGACCGGCAAGGCACGCGGCACCGATCTGCTCGACGGCACGGTCACCCTGCCGCTGATCCTCGCCGCGAGGAGCGACGACTCGCTGCGCGACGCGGACCTGCGCGCCCTCGACCCGCCCGCGGCCGAGGCGCTCTGCGACCGGATCGCCGCCAGCGGTGCCCTCGCGGCGGTTCGCCGGCGGGCGCTGGCGATGGTGGCGGCGGCAAAGGAGGGCCTCGCCTCGGGCCCCTTCGACGCCGAACAGCGTCGCCTGCTCGAGCTTGTCGCCGACGGCGTCGTGCAGCGCTACAGCTGAAGCCGCGTCCGGCGACGGCTAGCGGAAGTCGTCGGCCGAGATCAGGTCGGCCTCGAGGGCGGCGGAGAAGGTGTCGGCTACGTGCTGCATGTTCTCGTGCTCGAGTGCCTTCAGCACCTCGCTCAGCGCCCGGGTGCCGAGGTCCAGCTCCTCGTCGAAGGCATCGATCTCCGTTTCGCCGTGCACCTGCTCGCCGCTCCACTCGCACTCGGGGCAGCGGCGCAAGAGGCGCCAGTGGCCGCGATCGCCGGCCTGCTCCCAGCGGGTGGGCTGGACCAGGCGCGAGGCGCAACTCGGGCAGACGTGAAGCCCGGTCTCGGTGCTCGTCTGGGCTGCGCTCGCGTTTCGCATGTTCTCCTTATCGAACCCGCAAAACCGCGACTCAATCCGCACTTTTCCGCTTCAAGGCCGAGAAAACCCAATTTTCAGTAGAGCAACTACCCGATTCGACCGGGGCTTCCGGTCGGTAGCATGGGTCAATGCCAAACGTTGGACCTTTCGAGCTTGCGATCGTCCTGATCATCGCCCTGGTCGTCTTCGGGCCGAAACGGCTACCGGAGCTCGGCCGCTCTCTCGGTAAGGGGATCCGCGAGTTCCGCGGCTCGCTCAGCGGTGAGGAGCACGACGAGCCGCAGCCGCCCGAGGCGATCGAGCCGCCCCAGCCACCGGCGAAAGCCGTCGAGGGCGAGCCGGTCACCCACGACCCCACCTGAGGCGGGCTGCGATGGCCCGGATGAGGCCGGTCTCCCACGAGGACCGGCTGACGCTCGTCGAGCACCTCGACGAGTTGCGCATGCGGATCGTCGTCTGCCTGACGGTGGTCGGCGTTGCCTTCGCCCTCTGCTTCTGGCAGAACCACCTGCTGCTGGAAATCGCCTCGGGACCGCTGCCCAGCAACCACAAGAAGCTGCTCACCTTCGGCGTCACCGAGGCCTTCACCACGACCCTGACGGTCACCGCCTACGGAGCTCTGATCCTCTCCTTGCCGATCCTCCTCTACCAGGCCTACGCCTACCTGTTGCCCGCCTTCAGCCAGCGCGAGCGGCGGGTGATCCTGCCGATCATGCTGCTCGCCCCGGTCCTCTTCCTCGCCGGGGTCGCCTTCGCCTACTTCCTCGTGATGCCGGCCGCGGTCAAGTTCCTGCTCGGCTTCAACGACTCCCAGTTCAACGTCCAGGTCCGCGCTCGCGACTACTACAGCTTCTTCTCGACGACGCTGCTCGCGGGTGGCATCGTCTTCCAGTTGCCGCTGGCGATCCTCGCTCTCACCCGGCTCGGGATCGTCAGCGTCCGCCAGCTCTCCAAGAACCGCCGTTACGCCTACCTGATCATCTCGATCATCGCCGCCGCGCTGCCCGGCGTCGACCCGATCTCGATGCTGATCGAGATGGTGCCGCTGCTCGTTCTGTTCGAGTTGAGTATCTTGATCGCTCGCGCCTTCGGCACGCCGAAGGCGGCGGGAGGATTGGCGAGACCTTCGACTCAGGAGCGATGACCAGTGGCAGAAGGCGGCGAACGGCGGATGCTCTTCGACATCCGGGGGCGACGGAAGCACGTCGTGCGCGTCGTCTACGCGATCCTCGCGCTGCTGATGGGCGCCAGCCTCTTCCTGGTCGTCGGCCCGTTCAACATCGGCAACCTGATCAACAGCGGCAGCAGCGCCAACAGCACCGCCAAGGTGCTCGACGAACAGGCTGAACGGATCGAACGGAAGCTGGTCCGCAACCCGAACGACGAAGCGCTGCTGCTCTCCCTGACCCGGACCCGGATCGCGGCCGGCAACGCGCTCACCGAAGTCAACCCCGAAACCGGGGCGACGGTGGCCACCGTCGGAGGCAACGAAGAACTCGAACGGGCGACCGAAGCCTGGAGCCGTTACCTGAAGCAGACCAAGGAACCGAGCCCCTCGGCGGCCCTCTTGGTCGCCCGCAGCTACTTCGGCCTGGCCGAAACCGGGGCCAGCCTCGAAGACGCCGTGGCCAGCATCGCCAAAGCGGCGGATACACAGCGGATCGCGGCCGAAGCCCAGCCGACGATCAACTCGCTGACCACGCTCGCCATCTACGAGTACTTCGCCGGCAACTTCGCCGCGGGCGACAAGGCCGCCAAGCAGGCCGAAGCGAAGGCGGGGGGCAAGGCGGAAAAGAAAGAAATCAGCACGCAGATGGGCGAATACCGCAAACGCGGCAAGGAATTCGAAAAACAGAAGCACGAAATCACCAAAGCCGAAAAGGGCCAGAGCAAAGAACGCCTGGAAAGCGCCCTCGGCGGCACCTCGCTGGGGGAATAGCCGCGAACCGCGCCGGGGATGGGCCGTGCTGGGCTCGAACCAGCGACCTTGAGATTAAGAGTCTCCTGCTCTACCAACTGAGCTAACGGCCCCGGGTCCGCAAGTATAGGAAGGAAGGGCCGGCTACTTGAGGACGGTGCAGCCCTTTTCGACCGAGCCTTCGATGATCGTGCCGTCGCCGAAGGTGAAGCGGCCGCGGGTGCGCAGGACGCCGCTGCCGCAGCGGGCCGAGGTGTAGCTGCGTTCGCGGCCCCCGAAGCGGTAGTGGCGGCCGATCTTCGCGTCGAGGTGGACCAGCGAGCCGAGACCGCCGAAGATCGGCGGCACGTCGATCGTCGCCCGGTAGCGGTAGGCGCCGCCGCGGCGTTCGATCGGGATCGTGATCACGAAGGTCTGCACGGCGGGCACGGTCGTGCGCGCGTGGAGGATCACGGTCGGGTGGCCGTCCTGGCGCGGGCCGTTGAAGAAGGTCACCGGCGAGCTCGCCTGCAGGGTCCCGACCAGAAGCGGGATCTGGGCCTGGACGTGGCCGGTGCCGACCATCGCCCCCGCGCAGCGCCGCCGCGCTTCGGCCGGTGTGGCTTCCTGCAGCGATGAGGGCTGGCAGATTGGCAGCCCGGCGGTTTCCAGGCGACCGTCGCGGTCGAACTCGATCACAGCCTGCTGCAGCGGCGGCGGCGTACCGCCGCCCACCGCTTTCAGATTGGCCGTGCCGCGAAAGTCGATCGGGGCGAAGGCGTGCCGGGGCAGCAGCCGCGGCGTGAAGCCGCCGTCGGCGGTGAGCACCAGGCCGTTGACGCGGACCAGGGCAGCGCTCGCCCCCGCCGCGAGCAAGGCGAACGCGACCAGCACTCCAAATCCCAGAAGACGCTTTCGCTGCATGTCTTTCCCCTCCACCCAGGAGGCTAGCGTGCCAGCCAAGGCAGGTCCCAGGGATGGTCTTAACAGAGTCTTCTCCGCAGGAGCGGCGACCTAGTCGCCAAACTATGCAGCGTGCCTTTGAGGAGGAGCAGGGGGCGAAAGGACGGCCCGCGCGCTGATGGCGAGGCGAAGCGGGCCCCTGCGATGTTGCGCTACCCGCTCCGTACCCTGGCGGCGGGGCTGGCCGTCGTTGCCGTGCTGATCGCCTTCGGCTTCAGCCTCGAAGACAGGCTGACGCCGAGCTCCCTGGAAATCGGCGGCACGCCAGTCAGCCGGGCGGAAGGCATCGTCGGCCGATACTTCGGCAACTCGGCGCCCTTCGCGATCCTGCTGCGCGGCAACCCGGCGGCGATCGACCGCCAGGGCCCGGCGTTGATCCGCACCCTGAATCGAGACCCGAAGGTGACGACGCTCTCGCCGTGGGATCGCGGCCGCACCGAACGGCTGCGCCCCAGCTCCGGCGAAGCGCTGATCATCGTCGACTTCCACGCCGGGCTCACCGAAGCGACCAACGACAAGGTCCCCTACCTCAACGACCTGCTCGAAGAACAGATCCACCCTCCCGTAACGGCGACGCAGAGCAGCTTTTACACGCTCTCGCGCTCGATTCAGGACGAGTCGATCACGGCGACCGAGCGCGGCGAGCTGATCGCGCTGCCGATTCTGCTCGTCGTCCTGCTGCTCGTCTTCCGCTCGCCGGTTGCGGCGGGAGTGCCGCTCGGCTTCGGGGCGATCTCGGTCTTCTGCTCGCGTGGCCTGCTATCGATCGCCACCCACTTCTTCGAAGTCAGCGCGCTCGCCCTGACCGTCTGCTCGATGATGGGCCTGGCGCTCGGGGTCGACTACGCGCTGCTGTTGGTCTCGCGCTTCCGCGAGGAGTTGGCGGCCGGCGCCGATCCGCTGGAGGCCGCCTGGGCGACCCAACGCACCGCCGGCCGCACGGTCGCCTTCGCCGGCAGCACCCTGATCCTCTCGATGGTCGTCGCGCTCTTCGTCGTGCCTGGAGTGCTGCTCGTCTCGCTCGCCGCCAGCCTGGCAATGGTCGTTGCCCTGACGGTGCTCGTCGCCACGCTGCTCGGTCCGCCGATCCTCGTCCTGATCGGAACGAGGATCGATCTCTGGCGGATCGGCCCGGCGCCCAACGGCGAGCGCTCGCGGCTGATGACGATCGTCTCCGCCGCGCTGCGCCGCCCGGCGCCGGTCGCGCTGGCGATCGGCGCCGTCGTGCTGCTCCTCGCCGCACCGGCGCTGGCGCTGAAAACCGGGCCCTTCAGCATCAACCAGCTGCCGCACGGCGACCCGGCCCGGGTCGATGCCGAAACCGTGCAGAAGTCGTTCGCCGGCTTCGAAGCACCGTTCACGGTCATCGCGGCGGCCAACCAGGGGACGATCACCGACCCCCACCGGCTGAACGTGCTGAGCCGCTGGCAGCGACGCATCGCCGAAGAGCCCGGCGTGGAAAGCGTGGTCGGTCCAGAACAGGTGGCGAAGGCGGTCGAACCGCTGCGCAAGGCCGGCACCGTGCTCTACGCGTCGAACGAAAAAAAAGGTCCGCTTTCGGCCTTCGCGAGGCTGGGCAAGAACCTCGGGAGAGTTGCCGACGGCGTGGCAAAGCTGCGTTACGGTCTCTCGCAGGCGACCTTCGGCGCCGGCCTCCTCGCTGAAGGTTCAGGCAAGGCGGAAACCGCGACAGCCGCTCTTGCCAATGGGCTTACAAACGCGGCGAATGGCAGCGCCGAAGCGCTCAGCGAACTCGACGAATTTGCCAAGGGCGCTCACGAACTTGCCAACGGCCAGGAAAAGGCTGCCAACGGGGCGCTGTTCCTGAAGCTCAACATCCCGGAAGTTGCCACCAACCTGCGACTCAATGGCCTGCCGAAGGCGCGCAAGGTGCAGAAGACGCTGAACAAGGCGGCCAAGGTCACGATCCCGACCCTGCAAAGCGCTGCCCAACAGGCCAACGACCAGCTGGAAGCGGCGTTGCGCCAACTGGAAGGGATGAGCACCGGCAAGTCGGACCCCAACTACGACGGAGCTTTGGAAGCCGTGCGTCACGCTGAGGCGGCAGTCAGCGGTTCCTATCCCGGCTCAGGAGAAGCCTATGCGCCGGACTACGCCGGGCTGCCCACTGAACTCGAAACGCTGCACACCGCTCTGCTGACGGCTGCCGCTGAAGCCACGGAAGTCTCGCGCTGGATCGTCTCCACCAACAGTCAGATCGGCAAACTCACAACGGTTGCAAAACGGCTATCCGATGGTCAAAACGAACTCAAGAAGGGCAGCAACGAATTCGCCAACGGGGCATCGAAAATCGATACGGAATCGCGTCAGCTCGCGCTCAAACTGGCCAAGGCAGGCTCGGGCGCGGGTCGGATCGCAAGTGGCTTGACACAGCTGACGGGGGGTACGAGCACGCTTCAACACACGCTGGCTGACTTCTACAGCCGGTCCTACCCTCTCCAGAACGGCACCCGCCAGATCCAGGTCCGGGTCACCTCGCAGGGGGAAAGCCTCAACCGTCGCGTCGACCGTGCCCGCAGCGCCTCGCCGGACATCTTCAACTCCGGCTATTTCGTGCTCTCCGCGCTTGACGGGACGCGTGGTGAACTGCACGAACGCGCCTCGGAAGCGGTCGACCTCAAGCACGGTGGCCAGGCGGCGACGATCACGATCTTCTCCAAATACCCCTTCAACTCGAAGGGCTCGATCGGGCTCAACAAGCGGCTCGAAAAGGACGCCAAGGGGTTGGAAGAAGAAGCCGGCGTGGTGGCCGGGGTCGCCGGCGGCCCGCCGACCCTAAACACCTACAGCCGCGTGACCCGCGACAAGCTGCCGCTGGAGATCGTGGCGATCACGCTCGCCACCTTCCTCGTCCTCGTCCTCGTCCTGCGGGCGTTGCCGCTGGCGGCGATCGCCGTCGGCCTCAACCTGGCCACGGTCGCGGTCGCCTTCGGCGTGCTGACGCTGCTCAACCAGCTGCCGGCGAGCTGGCCGCTGGGCGGCCGCGAATACGTCGACGCGGTCGGCATGGTGATGATCTTCGGGATCGTCTTCGGCCTCTCGATCGACTACGCGGTCTTCCTCCTGGTGCGGATGCGCGAGCACTACGACCGCAGCGGCGACAACGCGGCGGCGATCGAGTTCGGTCTGGAAAAGACGGCGCGGGTGATCACCGGAGCGGCGGTGATCATGATGGCCGTCTTCATCGCCTTCGCCGGCGCGCCGATCGCGACGGTCAGCGAGATCGGGATCGGGCTGACCGTCGCGGTGCTGCTCGACGCCACCGTGGTGCGCATCGTCCTGCTGCCGGCGCTGATGCTGCTGGTCGGCGACCGGGTCTGGTGGCTGCCGAAGCGGCTCGAGCGCGTGCTGCCGCGCCTCAACGTCTGAGCGAGCGGCCGCACTCCCGAAGTGCGCAACAGCGCGTTGAATTCCAGTTAAGTCCCTGCTCGGCGCGCGCGTGACAGCAGGTGGCTCGGATACGATTCTGCGGCCGTTCCGCCGGATCGGAGGCCGGGGGAACCGCAAGCGACGATCCGTGGCTGCCAACCCCTCAGGCGAGGAAACGAGCCCGGCGCAGAGCCGGCGGACTTCCCCCGCCCGGATTGCGGCGATCGGGGCCCTTGCCGCCGTCGTCCTTGTCCTCGGTTACGTCCTCTTCTTCAGCGGGGGCGGCGAACACAAGTACAACCTCCTCTTCCAGAACGCCGGTCAGCTCGTCCCCGACAACCAGGTGCTGATCGGCGGCCAGCCGGTCGGCAGCGTGGAAAGCATCGAACTGACCGACAACAACCTCGCCAAGGTCGTGGTCAGCGTCGAACAGGAGCTGCATCAGGGGACCACGGCGACGATCCGCAACCCCTCGCTCTCCGACGTCGCCAACCACTACGTCTCGATCAGCCCCGGCCCGAACAGCAACCCGGCGCTGGCCGAAGGCGCCACGCTCGGGCTCGCCTCGACCACGACGCCGGTCGACATCGACCAGCTCTTCAACACCTTCCCCAAACCGGTGCGGCGGGCGCTCAGCCAGTTCATCCGCGGCAACGCCACGCAGTACGCCGGCGCCGGCAAGGACGCCAACAGCACCTTCAAGTACCTCGGGGTCGGTTTCAACCGGGCCGGCGCCTTCGTCCACGACCTGAACGCCGACGAAAAGCTCTTCGCCCGCTTCCTGGTCAGCTCCAGCCGGCTGGCCACGGCGGTCTCCGAACGTGGCACCGAGCTCTCCAGCGCGGTCTCCAACGCGAGCACCGCGCTCGGCGCGATCGCCAGCCAGAACCAGGCGCTGAGCAGCAGCCTCGAACTGCTGCCGCCGACCTTCCGCCAGGCGAACACGACCTTCGTCAACCTGCGCGCCGCGCTCGACGACCTCGAACCGCTGATCGAAACCGCCGGCACGACGACCAAGGGCCTGGCGCCGTTCCTCGGCGAACTGCGGCCGGTGCTCTCTCGGGCGGTTCCGGTCTTCAAGAACCTGCGGCTCACCGCCAGTAGGCCCGGCTTCGCCAACGACACGGCGGAACTGCTCGCCGACCTGCCCACAATCGAACAGCGGGCCGGCAGGGCGTTCCCGCACGCCGAAGGGGCGATCTCGGCCTTCCAACCCAACCTCAACTTCATCCGCGCCTACACGCCGGACCTCTTCAACGGCTTCGCCAAGCTGGGCCAGGTCGCGGCTCCGTATGACGGCAACGGGCACTACGTGCGCGCCGGCCTCACCGACCTCAACCTCTTCAAGTACGACGAAGAAAGCCGCGAACTGGAACCGATCGCGCCCTCCGAACAGTACGACGCGTTCGGCTCCGAAGCCCACGTCAAGCGGCGTTGCCCGGGCGGCGGCAGCCAGCCCGCGGCCGATGGCTCGAGCCCGTTCACCGAACCGCCCTTCAGCGGCTCGGGAGTGACCACGTCCCAGTGCAACCCGGGCGACGCGCCCCCCGGACCATGAGGAGGACGCTCGCCATAGGCGCGCTGGTCGCGGCGGCGGTCGTGGTGGTCGTGCTGCTCGTCTCCGGCGGCGGGGGCGGCAGCGGCTACGTCGTGCGGGCCATCTTCGACAGCGGCGGCTTCATGGTCAAAGGCGAGCAGGTGCGCGTCGCCGGCGCCAACGTCGGCGAAATCGAGTCGGTCGGGGTCACCCTGCCGGGCGAAGTCGACAGTTACGAAAACGGCAAGCCGAAAGCCGTCGATGGCAAGGCGGTGATCGTGATGAAGATCACCGATCCGGGCTTCCAGGACTTCCGCAGCGACGCCTCCTGCTTGATCCGGCCACAGTCGCTGATCGGCGAGAAGTTCGTCGACTGTCGGCCGACCGAGCCGCGGGCGCCGGGCTCGCCGCCGGCGCCGGCGCTGAAGCAGGTGCCCGCCGGGAAACCAGGCGCCGGCCAGTACCTCCTTCCCCTGGAGAACAACAGCACCAGCGTCGACCCCGACCTGATCAACGACATCAACAAACTGCCTTACGCGCAGCGCTTCCGGCTGATCTTCAACGAACTCGGCGCCGGACTCGCCGGCCGCGGCTCCGACATCGAGGCGGCGGTGAAGCGCGCCAACCCGGCCCTGCGCGACGTGACCAGGCTGATCGGCATCCTCAACCGCCAGCGCGACCAGCTGACCAAGCTCGCCGCCGATTCGCAGCAGGTCCTCGCGCCGCTCGCGCGCGAACGCGCCCACGTCGCCGGCTTCTTCGTCAACTCCGGCACGGCGGGCCAGGCGAGCTCCGAACACGGCGCCGAACTTGAAGCCTCGCTGCGCAAGTTCCCTGCCTTCCTGCGCGAGTTCAGGACGACGATGCGCAGCCTGCAGGGCTTCTCGACGGCCGCCACGCCGGTCTTCGACGAGCTCGGCAAGGCCGCTCCCTCCTACACGGAAGCGACCCGCCTGCTGACCCCGTTCTCGGCTGCCTCGACCGTCTCGCTCAAGTCCTTCGGCGTGGCGGCGGAAGAATCGGGCTCGACCTTCGCCGCCGCGGACCCGGTCGTGCTGAAGGCGCGTGACCTGGCGAAGAGCGGCGCCGAACCGACCACCCAGCTGGCCGAATTCTTCGAAAGCACCAGGGAAACGAAGGGCTTCGACGGGCTCGTCGAACTGATCTACAACACCACGGCGGCCAACAACGGCTTCGACAAATACGGCCACTTCACCCGCCTGCTGACGACCTTGACCAACTGCCTCGACTACGAGGTTGAAGAAAGCGGCTGCTCGGCCAACTTCACCGGTTCGGCCGCCAGCACCTCAGCGCTAACCGGGGCGGCCCTGGACTCCTACTTCGAAGAACGGGAGGCCGAAGAATCGGGGCAGGTCGGCGGGACGTTGGCGCGGCCCAACTCCCAGGCGAAGGCGGTCTCCCCGGCCGCGCCCGGCGGCACCCGGCAGCCGAAGCTCGGCGAAGGACGGAGCCTCGGCGCCAAGACCGCCCTGCCCGCGCCCCGCCAGCGCGCCCTCCTCGACTACCTGCTGGGACCATGAGAAACCGCGGCGGCATACAGGGAGTGGCGAGCAGCCCGGTGATCGTCGGCGCGGTCACAGTGCTGGTCGTGATCGTCGCCGTCTTCCTCGCCTACAACGCCAACAACGGCCTGCCCTTCGTCTCCACCTACAACCTGAAGGCGCGCGTGCCCAACGCCAACGCCCTGGTCAAGGGCAACGAGGTGCGGATCGGCGGCGCCCGGGTCGGCGTGGTCAAGTCGGTCGTGCCGGTGCAGGTGGGGAACGGCCGGGTGGCCGCCCAGCTGAACCTCAGCCTCGACAAGAGCGTCGAACCGCTGCCGGTCGACTCGACGATGATCATCCGCCCCAAGTCGCCGCTCGGCCTCAAGTACCTGCAGGTCACCCCCGGCTCCTCCTCGAAGGGCTTCGCGCCGGGCGAAACGATCCCGCTCTCGGCGGCGCATCCCGAACCGGTCGACATCGACCAGTTCTTCGACATGTTCGACCAGCGCACGCGGACCGCGATCCAGCGCAACCTGGCCGGCTTCGGCAACGCCCTGGCCGGCCGCGGTCCGCAGATCAACAACGCGCTCGTCGCCCTGCGCCAGCTGGCCGAAAGCGCCGAGCCGGCGCTTGGCGACCTGGTCGCCCCGAGCACCGGCTTCGGCGAATTCTGGCGGGCGCTGGAGAGCTTCAACGCGACGCTCGCCCCGGTCGCCGAGCAGCAGGCGAGCATGTTCGCCGGCCTCGACCGCACCTTCGCCGCCTTCGCCCGGGTCTCCCGCCCCTACATCCAGGAAACGATCGCCAAGGGGCCGGAAACGCTCGACGCGGCGATCACGGACCTGCCGGCGCTGCGCCCCTTCCTGCACGAATCCGAACGCTTCTTCACGGCGCTGAAGCCGGGGGCGAAGGCGCTCGGCGAAACGTCGCCGACGCTTGCCGGAGCGCTGCGCGCCGGCATCCCGGTGCTCAACTCCTCGCCGACCCTCTATGCGCAGCTGCCGCCGACGGCCGACGCGCTGCTCGCCTTCCAGAACTCGACCGGGGTCTTCAACGGCCTCGACCTGCTGATCGACACCAACAAGACCCTGGCCCCGGCGATCCGCTTCATCGCGCCGGCGCAGACGACCTGCAACTACCTGACGCTCGCCTTCCGCAATCTCGCCAACGCCTCGGGCGAAAACAACGGCCTCGGCGGCTGGTTCAACGCGATCTCCTTCCAGGCCCCCGAAGGAGAAAACTCGGAGGGGGGACCGGCTTCGGCCCCGGCCAACGGCGGCCCCGACCGCCTCAACCACCTGCATTCCAACCCGTACCCCAACACCGCTGCCCCCGGGCAGCCACACGAGTGCGAAGCCGGCAACGAGCACTATGAACTGGGCGTCACGCGGATCGGCAACACCCCCCGCAACGACGGGATCAAGACCTCCGGCCAATCCAAGAAGCAGCTGGGAGAAGAAAAGTAATGGGACGCCTGCCGGAGCGCGACACGAGGGCCGCGGCGACGAACCGCCGCTTCAGGTGGCGGCCGAGCAACGCCCTGATCGCGGTGATCTTCATCCTCGTCTTCACGGTCGGCCCCTACCTGGCCTTCACCGGGCACGTGCCCTTCACCAGCTACGGGTACGAGCTCAAGGCCACCTTCAGCAACGGGGTGAACATCGCGACCAACTCGCCGGTGCGGATCGCCGGCGTCGACGTCGGCCAGGTGATCTCGACCGAACGCGACGGCAACGCGACCACGGTCACCTTCACGGTGGAAGGCAAAGGGCGCCCGGTCCACGACGACGCCTTCGCCGCGATCCGGCCGCGGATCTTCCTCGAGGGCAACTTCTTCATCGACCTCTCGCCGGGCAGCCCAAGCGCGCCCGAACTTTCCAGCGGCGACACGATCCCGGTCAGCCACACCTCCACCTGGGTGCAGATCGACCAGGTGCTGACCGCCCTGCAGGCGCCGGTGCGGGCCGACCTCAGCCGCCTGCTGGAGAGCTACGGCACGGCGCTGACCCACAAGCCGACGGCCGCCGAAGACGTCGGCCAGGAACCGGAGGTGAAGGGCAAGAGCGCCGCCGAAGCGCTGGCCGGCGCCTTCCACTACGGCGGCGACGCGGGCCGCTACAGCGCCCAGGTCACCAACGCGCTGCTCGGCACCCAGGCCGGCGACCTCTCGAAGGTCGTTGCCGGCGCCGGGAAGACCTTCGCCGCGCTTTCCCGCCACGAGGACGATCTGAAGGGGTTGATCGTCAACTTCGACGTCTTCACGGGCGCCCTCGCCGCGCAGTCGGCGAACCTCTCGGCGACGATCCACCGCCTGGCGCCGACCCTGAAGACCTTCCACGGCTCGCTGACCAGCCTCAACCGCACGCTGCCGCCGCTGCGCGCCTGGGCGATCGAGACCAAGCCGGCGCTGGAAGAGCTGCCGGCCTGGATCGCGGCCGGCAAGCCCTGGGTCAAGCAGGCACTGCCGCTGCTCTCCGGCAAGGAGGCGGGTGGCACCGCGAAGCTGCTGCGCGAAGGGACGCCGGGCCTCGCCGGCGCCGCCCAGGCCGGCAAGGCGCTCGCCCTTCCCCAGCTCAACCGGATCAGCCTCTGCACGAGCAAGGTCCTCGTGCCCACCGGGAATCAGACGATCGAAGACCGTTTCAGCACCGGCGGGCCGAACTACCGCGAGTTCCTCTACGCACTCACCGACTTCGCCGGCTGGGGCGCCAACTTCGACGGCAACGGTCCCTTCGTGAGGGTGCAGCCCGGCGGCGGAAACCTCCTGGTCGAACAGCCGAACAAGAACGGCAACTTGAGTTCCGACAAGCGCGACTTCGCACACACCATCGCCCCGCCGCTCGGCACGCAGCCCCAGCTCGGTGGCAGGCCGCCGAAGAAGCCGGACGTGCGCTGCGACAGCAACCCGGCCCCCGACGTGAACGCCGGTCTCGGCCAGGCCGGCGAACCCGACCTCAAGGTGGTCAGCCCGTGAGCCGCTGGTCCTATTTCCGCGCCTCGCTCTCGCGCCAGGCGCGCGGGCGCAGCAAGGACACGATCGCGATCGCGGTGCTTGCCGCGCTGGGGATCGTGATGACGCTCTGGATCTTCACCCAGCAGAAAGCCTCGCTGCCATCCTGGGTCCCCGTCGTCGGCGAAGAATTCGACCACCTCAGCGGCGAGTTCACCACCGCCCAGGCGGTCACCCCCGGCCAGGGCCAGGCGGTCGACGTCGCCGGCATCCAGATCGGCAAGGTCTCCTCGGTCGACCTCGAAGACGGCCACGCCGTGGTCGGCATGGAAATCGAGCCGAAGTACCTGGAATTGATCCACCCCGACGCGACGCTGCTGCTGAGGCCGAAAACCAACCTCAACGACATGGTGGTCGAGATCGATCCGGGAGTCGCCAAGGGCCACGTCGAAGACGGTCACCGCTTCCCGCTCTCGCGCACCGAACCGAACGTCAACCTCGACGCCTTCCTCGCCACGCTCGACGCCGACACGCGCCAGTACATCCAGCTGCTCGTCGCCGGGGGGGCGCAGGGAATCGGCGGTCGCGGTCGCCAGTTCGGCAACGCGCTGCGCCGCCTGCAGCCCTTCTCACACTACGTCGCGGACCTCAACCGCGCCGTCGCTCGCCGCCGCGTGGCGCTCGCCCACGTGATCCACGACTTCGGTCTGCTGACCACCGAACTCGGTCGCCACGACACCGCGATCGAAGGCTGGGTCTCCTCCTCGAAGGCGGCACTGGGCAACTTCGCCAACCAGCAGCAGTCGATCCAGGAAACCCTGACCGAGTTCCCCTCTGCTCTCGACGCCGCCGAATCGGCCTTCGCCAGCGCCGACCGCTTCTCCAAGGTCGCCCGTCCGGCGCTGCTCGGCCTGATCCCGCAGGCGCAGGCGCTGCGGCCGGCGCTGCACGCCAACGCCAAGCTCTTCGAACAGACGCTGGCGCCGATCCGCGACCAGATCCGGCCCTTCACCCGCGAAACGCGGCCGGTGCTCACCCACGCCAAGGAAGGCTCGGCCGATCTCGCCAAGTCGGTGCGCGGCTTCGGCAACTCGCTCGGCGCCTTCAACAGCTTCCTCAACGAGCTCGCCTACAAGCCGAAGGGCTCGAAGCAGAGCTACCTCTTCTACCTGCCCTGGCTCAACCACGACACCAACGCCACCTTCAACCTCGAGGATCCGAGCGGCGTGGTCGGCAGGGGCCTGATCATGATCTCCTGCAACGGCGCCGCGCTCGCCAACGGCGCCGCGGCCGCCAAGCCCTACATCCAGACGGTCCTGCGCGGCTCGAACGTCCCGCGGACAAGCGAAATCCCCGTGATCCCGCCGGCGGCTCCCGGGGTTAGCGGTTGCGGACCGGAAACCGAATGAGCAAGCGCGCCCCCAGCACAACCCAGCTCCTGGTGATCGCCGGCTTCGCGCTGTCGTGCTTCGGCATCCTGCTCTTCCTCTGGATCACCTTCGGCGGCCCGACCCCGTTCAAGGCGAAGACCTACGAAATCGACGTGCCCTTCACCGAGGCGACGCAGCTGGCGCAGCAGTCCGACGTGCGCATCTCGGGCGTCTCGGTCGGCAAGGTGGCGGACATCGTCGTCGCGCCCGACGGCCACCACTCGCTGGCCAAGGTCGACATCGACGACAAGTACGCGCCGCTGCCCGCCGGCACGCGGGCGATCCTGCGCACCAAGACGCTGCTCGGCGAGACCTACGTCGAACTGACGCCGGGCAGCCGCCGCGGTCCCAAGCTTCCCGACGGCGACACGCTTCCCGTCGCCCAGGTTGCCGAATCGGTGCAGCTCGACGAGATCTTCCGCACCTTCAACCCGCGCACCCGGGCGGCCTTCCAGACCTGGCAGCAGGAAGCGGCGGTCGCGATCGAGGGCCGCGGCGCCGACCTCTCCTACGCATTCGGCGAGTTCGAACCGGCCTTCGTCCAGTTCGACCACCTCTTCCGGGTGCTCGACAGCCAGCGGCTCGCGGTCCGGCGGCTCTTCCGCAACGCGGCCGTCTCGCTCAACGCCCTGCGCGGCCGTCAGGGCGAGCTGGCGAGCCTGGTGAGCAACTCGAACCAGGTCTTCAGCACCACCGCCGCCCGCGACCGGCAGATCGAAGCCCTCTTCCGCGCCTTCCCGACCTTCGAGGACGAGTCGAGGCTGACCTTGAACCGGCTCAGCTCGTTCTCAGCGAAGGCGACGCCGGTGATGAGCCAGCTGGTGCCGGTCGCCGAACAGCTCTCGCCGACGCTGGTCGCGCTCGGCAAGCTCGCCCCGCAGGCCAAGGGGCTCTTCGAAGGCCTGAAGCCGGTCATCGCCCGAGCCCCGAAGGGCTTCCCGGCACTGCGCAAGTTCTTCCGCGACCAGTTCCCGCCGCTGCTGCGCGCGGTCGACCCGTTCCTGCGCAATCTCAACCCGGTTCTCACCGGCCTCAACCTCTACAAGCACGAGCTGACCGCGACGATGGCCAACGTGGCGGCGATGTCGCAGGCGAAGCTTCCGCCGGAAGGGAAGGTCCACTACCTGCGGACGATGGGCCCGTTCGCCCCCGAATCGCTCGCCACCTACCCGAGCCGCACGACGACCGGCCGGACCAACGCCTACCCGCAGCCGCTCTCCGGCAAGTCGCTGGCGAGCGGCCTGCCGAGCTTCGATACCCGGACCTGCACCTCCGGTGTCACCGCGACGCTCAACGAAGACGTGTACAAAGACCCGACCTTCGCGGAACGGACTCACGCAAACCAGAAGACCGCCGAACAGAACGAACTGCGCTCGAAAACCTTCTTTGAAAACCTGAAGAAATACGCCTTTGGCGAACAGACCGACTCCGCCGCAACGCCAGCCCCCGGCTGCACCCAGCAGGCGCCCTTCAACCCGATCGGCAAAGCCGGCGCGGCGACGACCTACCAGCACGCTTACGAACTGAGCGAATAGCAGCCGCCGAATTCTTCGGCAGTTGCGGGGACCCGCTTCGCGGCGGGCTCGCTCTCTGGTTTGCTTGGGACCCGGGGCGGGTTCCGCCGCCGCGGGCCCTTAACTAGATCGAATGGCCTCCGCTCCCACAGCCCACGTCCCGCCGCAGAACATCGAGGCTGAGGAATCGGTGCTCGGGGCGATGCTGGTCGCCGAGCCCACCCTGACGCGGGTGATCGACGAGGTGAAGCTGGGCGCGAGCGACTTCTACCTGGAGAAGCACGCGACGATCTTCACCGCGGTCCACGACCTCTACGCCGCCTCCAAGCCGGTCGACGAGCTGAGCGTCAGCGAGGCGCTGATGCAGCGCAACCAGATCGAGGAGGCGGGGGGAAAGCACTACGTCTCCGAGCTGGCGGCCAAGGTGCCCGCCGCCGGCAACGCCAAGCACTACGCCGAGATCGTCCAGCAGAACTCGCTGCTGCGCCGCCTGCTCGGCGCCGGCCAGCAGATCCAGGGCTGGGTCCATGAGCGCGACGGCGAACCGCGCGAGCTCTCCGAGCGCGCCGAGAAGCTGCTCTTCGACGTCGCCCACAAAGAGCAGGCAAGCGACTTCAAAATGCTCTCGGAGATCCTCCACGACGAGGTCGACCGCCTCGAGAAGCTCTCCACCGGCGAGACCGAGATGACCGGCACCCCCTCCGGCTTCCGCGACATCGACGCGATCACGGGAGGGTTTCAGCCGGGAAATCTGATCATCGTCGCCGCACGCCCGGCCATGGGAAAGTAATTTATTATTTTATTATTTTTTTTTTTTTTTTATTTTTTTTTTTTTTTTTTTTTTTTTTTTTTTTTTTTTTTAAATTTTTTTTTTTTTTTTTTTTTTTTTTTTTTTTTTTTTTTTTTTTTTTTTTTTTTTTTTTTTTTTTTTTTTTTTTTTTTTTTTATATTTTTTTTTTTTTTTTTTTTTTTTTTTTTTTTTTTTTTTTTTTTTTTTATTTTTTTTTTTTTTTTTTTTTTTTTTTTTTTTTTTTTTTTTTTTTTTTTTTTTTTTTTTTTTTGTTTTTTTTTTTTTTTTTTTTTTTTATTTATTTTTTTTCTTTTATTTTTTTTTTTTTTTTTTTTATTTTTTTATATTTAAATAAATTATTAATTTATTAATATAAAATAAAATTAAATTTAAATAAATAATTAATAAAAAATAAAAAATTTATTTTATTTTTTTATTTCGAAAAAAAAAAATAAATAAAATATTTAATATTTAATATAATTAAAATTTAAAATTAATATAAATAATAATAAAACAAAAACTTAATAAAATCTAAAAAAAAAAACATCAATAAAAAAATACAAAATAAAAAAAAAAAAATAAAAAAATAAAAAAAAAAAATATAAAAAAAAAAAAAAAAAATATAAAAAAAAAAAAAAATAAAAAAAATAAAATAAAAAAAAATAAAAAAAAAAATCAAACTAAAAAAAAACAAATAATAATAAAATAAAAAATAATAAAAAATACAAAAATTTTCACTTTATACAAAAACACAAACAAAATAACACAAAAAAAACAAAACAAATAACAAAAAAAAATACAACAATATAAAAACTAATCACTAAACAAAAAAAAACAAACAAAACAAAAAACTCAAACTAAAAAAAACTCAATAACTAACAAACACACTACACAACAAAATCTAAAAAAAAAACAATACACAAAAACAAAATCATACTCAACAAAAAAACCAACAACCCCAAAAACACAACTAACAAAATCACACTACTTCACATAACAAAACTCACAACAAACACCTCCCCCCCACACAACAAGCGCACTGGTCGCCAATATCGCCGAAAACGTCTCGGTGAAGCGGCAGTTGCCGGTCGCCTTTTTCTCGCTCGAGATGTCGGAGGTGGAGCTGGCGCAGCGCTTCATCGCCTGCCGGGCGCGAATCTCGGGCGACAAGCTGCGCAAGGGGCAGGTGTCGCAGAAAGACTGGCCGAAGGTGGTGCGCGCCTGCAACGAGCTGGAGGCGGCGCCGCTCTGGTTCGACGACTCCTCCGACCTCGGCATCCTCGACCTGCGCGCCAAGGCGCGGCGCCTGCACGCCCAGACGCAGGACAAAGGCGGCCTGGGCCTGGTGATCGTCGACTACCTGCAGCTGATGCGCTCGGACGACCCGCGCGCCAACCGGGTCGAGCAGGTCGCGCAGATGAGCCGCGGGCTGAAGATCCTCGCTCGCGAGCTGGAGGTCCCCGTGCTCGCCATCTCGCAGCTTTCGCGCGCCCCAGAGCAGCGCCACCCGCCGAAGCCGATGCTCTCCGACCTGAGGGAGTCCGGAGCCATAGAGCAGGACGCCGACGTCGTCGCCTTCCTCTACCGCGAGGACTATTACCGGGATCCCGACGACGAGCCCGACGGCATGGCCGAGGTGATCGTCGCCAAGCACAGGAACGGGCCGATCGGCACGCCGCGCCTCGTCTTCCTCGACCGCTTCCCCAAGTTCGCCGACCACGCGGGGCATGAGCATCCAATAGAGCCGCCGGCCGGGGACGGCCCGCCGCTCGAGGATCCGGCCGCGATGGGGCCTGAGTTCTGATGGCCGAGCGTGCCTGCCCACTCGGCATCTGCGACGGCTCCGGCTGGATCCTCGGCCCAGAGGACGTCGCCCGCGAATGCGATTGCCGTGCCCAGCGCCTGCGCCGCGGCCGCAACCGCGGCGTCGCCTCCGTGATCCCACCCCGCTACCGCGGCGTCTCCTTCGACCGCCCCCCGGTCACCGAGCTCCCCGACTCAGCGGTGCGGCGCACCAAGAACTTCATCTCGAATCTCGACGAGAACCTCGATGCGGGAAAGGGAATCTGGTTCCTGGGGGATATCGGGACCGGGAAGACCACGCTCGCCATGCTCATCTCGAAGGCTGCTTTGGAGAGCGGTCACTCCGTCGCGATCTACTCGATGCCCAAGCTTCTCGCCCGCATCCGGAGAACCTACGAAGGGGAGCCCGGGAGCGACACCTATTCCCAGTTCTTCGACAGGCTTGCCGCTGTCGACCTCCTTCACATCGATGATCTGGGGGCCGAGCGGCAGACCGAGTGGGTCATCGAGCAGCTCTACGCGATCGTGAATGAGCGGTATGAGGCGAAACGATCCGTCATGTTCACGGCGAATTCAGAACAGATCGACGCCGCGAAACTGAGGGAGTCGTCGCCGTCACGCGTAAGCGAAAAGCCGGAAATGGAGGTGGAGAGACAGATCGGCAAGCGCACCTTCTCTCGCTTGATGGAGATGTGCGGCGACCCGATTTCCCTGTTTGGGCCAGACCAGCGGACGCATACGAAGGTAGCGGACCGTCCGTTGGCGATCTAGCGCCCGGCTGTCCCAGTTGTTCGTCTCCTCTGCGCCGCCCTTCGCTCCTTGCGGCTCCCGAACAGCTCCATCATCGACTCGGCGAGGCTTGCCGCATCGCGGTCGTCGAGCTCGTCGGCCCGCTGCTTGGCCTCCTCGTAGCAGGCGCCGTCCTCGCGATCGCCGATTACGCACACGGTCGCCATCGCTTTGGCCTCGTCAACGCGAAAGACGATGCGCCAGTTGCGGTCCCCGACCGTGATCTTGCGCCAGCCGGCCAGGTCGCGGCCCAGCGGCTCACCGGCCTGAGAGCCTTTTACCTCGATCTCCAGCAGCTTCTTGAAGAAGGACTTCAGCTTGCCGCTCTCGGCGAGTCTCGCGAGGTCGCCGATCGCGTCGTCTATCAGCTCAACGCGCACCGGCATCCGACTAGTCTCCCTCCAGCGCCTCGCGGGTGAATCCAAAGCGATCGAGGACGTCGTCCAAGCGGTGACGACGCTCGTCGGCGGTGAGCAGTCGAGTTAGGGCGAGCGAGATGTCAAGCAAGCGCTCCTCCAGTTCCTCCGTTCGTTCAAGCGTGTCGATTCCGACGACCGCCGCGACCGGCTTGCTGTTTCGCATGAGCACCCTGCGCTCTCCTCGCTCGGCCGCTTTCACCAGGGCAGAGATCCCAATCTTGCCGGCGTCCGAGATTGAAACGAGATCCTTTGTATCTATAAGGGTCATATTCTGGGTAGATAAGAACCTAGCTTTCAGCCTAGGCTAGCACCTCGGCTTTGCGGCGCGCCAGGGGCACCCGCTGAAACCTCCATAATGCCCCCGCTATGCCAGGTCTCGCCATAGTCGGCGCGCAGTGGGGCGACGAGGGCAAGGGCAAGGTCACCGACCTGCTCGCCGCGCGCGCCGACGTCATCGTGCGCTTCCAGGGCGGCAACAACGCCGGCCACACGATCGTCCGCGACGGCGAGGAGTTCAAGTTCCACCTGATCCCCTCGGGGATCCTCTATCCCGAGAAGACCTGCGTGATCGGCAACGGGGTGGTGCTCGATCCCCGCATCCTGCTCGGCGAGATCGACGGGCTGCGGCGGCGCGGGGTCGACGTCGGCAACCTGAAGATCTCCGCCAACGCGCACCTGATCATGCCCTACCACGTGCTGCTCGACACGGCCGGCGAGCTGAAGCTCGGCAAGCTCTCGCTGGGCACGACCCGGCGTGGCATCGGCCCCTGCTACGCCGACAAGGCGCTGCGGCTCGGCATCCGCGTGCAGGACCTGCTCGACGAGAAGATCCTGCGGGCGAAGATCCGCACCGCGCTGGCGAGCAAGCAGCAGGCGCTGCGCGAACTCTCGGTGCAGCGGCGCAAGCTGCGCAAGGAGGCGGGGGAGGGCGACCGCGAGGCGGCCGAGCAGGCGATCGGCGACGCCCCGGACCCACGCCTGGACCTGCACACGATGACCGAGGAGCACATCAGCTACGGCCACCGGCTGGAGCCGCACATCGCCGACACCGCCCGCCTCTGCTGGGACACGCTCGACCGCGACGGCACGGTGATCTTCGAGGGCGCCCAGGCGACCCTGCTCGACCTCGACCACGGCACCTATCCGTTCGTCACCTCATCCAATCCGATCGCCGGGGCGGCGACCGTCGGCGCCGGGGTGGGCCCCAGCGACATCGACGAGGTCTGGGGCGTCGCCAAGGCCTACGCGACGCGGGTCGGCGCCGGCCCGTTCCCCACCGAGCTGGAAGACGCGGCCGGCCGCCACATGCTGGAACGGGGCCACGAGTACGGGACGACGACGGGGCGCGAGCGCCGCTGCGGCTGGATGGATCTGGTCGCCCTGCGCTACGCGGTGCGGATCAACGGGATGACCTCGCTGGCGATCACCAAGCTCGACGTGCTCAGCGGCCTCGAGACCCTGCGCGTCGCGGTCCGCTACCGATCGCGCGAGGGTGCGCTGCTCGACAGCTTCCCCTACCACCAGTCGATCCTGCACGGCTCCACACCGGAGTACGAGGAGCTGCCCGGCTTCGACGCCGACATCACGGCCTGCCGCAGCGCCGCCGACCTGCCAGCCGAGGCGCGTGCCTACCTCGAGTACATCGAGGAGTTCGCCGGCGTCCCGATTCGCCTCGTCGGCGTCGGTCCGGGTCGAGACCAGGTCGTCTGGCCGGACTGAAAGCCGCTCAGCCTTGAAGGGCGTCGCCCGAGAGGGCGCCGAGCTTCCACTCGCCATTTTCGTCGACGAGCGGCATCGCGTACACCGTTTTTTCGGGGGCGCCGAAGTAGACGAGGAACGCTTTGTCGCCTTCGTGGCGCAGGCTGCCGGCGTCGACGGTGGTGATTTCCCGCCAGGTGGCCGGCGGCAGTTTGGTGGTGAAGGAAGCGAGGAACGAGGCGCAGTTGGCCCGTTCGGACTTCGCCGCCAGGTGCCCGAGCTGATCGAGCATCGCGGCTGAGAGGTGCGAGCAGGCGTCCGCCCAGCGTCCTTCGGCCCGGGCGACGAGGAAGCCGTGCACCGCTTCGGCGGCTTCCTGAAGTTCCGATTCCCCTGCCTCGTCGCCGAATTCCTGGATGCTGTTGTCGCCGCCCTTGACGACGAACTGCTGCGAGCCGCCGCCGGAGACCTTCAGCGGCGTCGCCACGTCGGGCTTCGGTTTGCCACTGGACTTCGGGCTGCCGGCGTTGCCCCCCCCGCCCTGAGCTTCGCCTTCTTCTTCGCCCGAGCCACTCGAGCCCGCTCCTCCGCCTTCGCCCTGGGCCGCTGTCGCTTCGCCGCCGCTCGCGGTGCTGCTCGATTCCGAGCCCGAAGAGCCGCCGCAGGCGGCCAGCAGCATCGCGGCAAGCAGCACCGTCACCATCGCGGCGAGCGGCCGTATCCCTCCCCTGCTCATCGAGCCGATTGTATTGATCTCCGACACCGCGGCGTTTGCGAATGGAGACCCGGCGGTACAGAAGTCGCGATCAGGCCACTTCTGTTCTACAGTTCAGGGGTGGCTTCCGGTAGACGCACGGCTAGGCTGAGCGGGCGGCTGCCAAGGGGCCGGCACGGGTTGCCGCGGGAGGCCGTGACGGAGTCCCAACGCAACCGCATCCTGCAGGCGATGATCGAGGTCGTCTCCGAGCGCGGCTACCCGGAGACCCGCGTGGTCGACGTGATCGGCGTCGCCGGCGTCTCGAGAAAGACGTTCTACGAACTGTTCTCCTCGAAGGAGGACTGCTTCCTCGCGGCCTACGACGTGCTGCTCGGCAACCTGCTCGGCGACACCGCGACGGGCTTCGAGTCCAAGCAGGGAGCGCCCTGGGCGGAGCGCGTCGCCGCCGGGCTCGGCGCCCTGCTCGAACACCTCGCCGAGCATCCCGACGAGGCCCGCTTCGCGATCGTCGAGGTGCTCGCCGCCGGGCCCAAGGCGCTGGCCCGCCGCGACGCGGCGCTGCGCCAGTTCACCGGCTTCCTCGACGCCGGTCGGGCCGAGACCTCGGTCGAGCTGCCCGGGATCACCGCGCTCTCGTTGGCCGGGGGGATCAACGAGCTGCTCTACAGCGAGATCCTGCACGGCGCCGCCGCGCGCCTGCCGGGCCGCCTGCCGGACTTGATGTTCTGGATCGCGCTGCCCTTCCTCGGCCCAGATGGAGCGGCCGAGGAGCGCGAGCGCACGCGCCTCTCGATGCTCGAGCAATAGCCAGCGCGTTAAGCCGCTCTTTTCTGTGAATCTTCGGGTTTACCTAGAACGGAAGACTGCTAGCTTTGGCGGTTGGAGGGATATCCAAGGCTTTCGATGGCCGGGGCTGCTGTCAGGACCGGGCCGCAAAGGAGAGAGAAAGAGCACATGCGCAAGCGTTTGATTTCGATACTGGCGGTCTGTGCAGCAGTCGCCCTTGTCGCCGCCGGCGTCGCCGCGGCGAAAAAGTACCCGCCGACCGTTGTCCAGGCGGGCAACCTGAAGATCAGCCTGAACGGCGGCTTCTCGCCGACGGCGCTGCCGAAGAAGGGCAAGCCGGCGCCGATCACGCTCAACGTCAGCGGCGAAATCGCCACCGTCGACGGCACCCACCCGCCGGCGCTGCAAGAAGTGGTCGTCGAAACCGACAAGCACGGTTCGATCAACGTCAAGGGCCTGCCGAAGTGCACCTCGGGCAAATTGCAGGCGCAGGACACCGCGCACGCCGAAGCAATCTGCAAGAAGGCGATCATCGGCAAGGGCACGACCGACGTCGAGGTCGAATTCCCCGAATCGAAACCCTTCACCGCCCACTCCAAGCTGCTCGCCTTCAACGGCGGGACCAGCGGTGGCAAGACGACGATCTTCATCCACGCTTACCTGAGCTCGCCGGTCTCGGCGGCGGTCGTGACCACGGTGAAGATCTCGAAGGTCCACAACGGTCTCTATGGCACCAAGTCGGTCGCCACGATCCCGAAGATCGCCGGCGGCTCCGGCTCGGTGAAGAAGTTCTCGCTGACCTTCAACCGCGGCTACAAGAACACGCCGTTCCTCTTCGCCACCTGCCCCAGCGGGAAGCTCTACGCGAAGGCAACCTCGTCGTTTGCCGACGGCAGCAAGTTGACGGGCACCTTCGTCCGCGCCTGCACGCCGAAGGGCTAGTCCAGCTTCAACTCAGGACGAAAAGGGGAAAGAAAGGGCGGCCACCGGCCGCCCTTTCTTATGGCCCGAGTGGCCCGGGAGAAGCGCCGGCGTGCCGCACGGGTGGGATCAGGCCCTCGGCCTCGCGGCGGCGCTCGCCGCGGCGGAGCATGCGCTGGGTGAGGATCGCAATGCTGAGGATCGCGGTGGCGCCGAGGCTGAGCTGGACGCTGAGCAGGCCGGCGCGGGTCCAGTAGACGTCGCGCAGGTCGAGCAGCAGGGCCGCCTCGTCGAAGGTGAGGCCCATGCCGACGCCGGTGGTGATCGCGAGGCGCTCTTCGAGGGCTTCGTCGCTGGTCAGCAGGGCCGCGGTGCCGGAGGCGAAGCCGAGCACGATGCCGGGGACGAAGTGGTGGATGTGGCGGCCGCGGACGCTGACGTTGCGGAACGGGCCCCAGTTGTCGCGGATGCCCCAGGTAGATAGCCGCACCAGGGCGAAGGAGCCGAGGAAGCCGGCGAGCAGGTTGAAGAGGATCGTTTCGGCGCGCGGCGCCTCGCTGTAGCCGCTGACCGCGACGCCGACGGTGTCGATCGCCGCCGCGGGCGCCGCCTCGGCCAGGCTCTCGCCGCCGTCGCGGCGCGAGCGTCGCTCGAGCATGCGGCCGAACTGGCCGGCGAGCACCACCCCGACGCCGCCCAGCGCGATTGCCGCCAGCCCGACGGTCGCCCGCTCCGAGCGCGCCCAGCCGAAGCGGGTCCGGGCCCTGGCGCGGCGGGAGATGCGGGTGGGCAGGCGGCGCGTGCGCACGCCCGAACCCTAACGCCGGTCTAGCGCTCCTCGGTGATGATCGTCTTCACCGAGGCGGTGGTGCCGTCGGCGAGCTCGATCTCGACCATGTGGGTGCCGACTTCGCGCAGCGGCTGCTCGAGCAGGATCTTGCGCCGGTCGATGCGCAGGTCGCGCGCGTCCTGGATCGCGTCGGCGATCTCCTTGGCGCCGACCGAGCCGAACAGCTTGCCGTCCTCGCCCGCCCGCTGGTGGATCGTCAGCACCGTCTTGGAGAGCAGCGAGGCCGCCTGCTCTTCGCGTTCGGCGCGGGCTTTCTCCACCCGTTCCGCTGCCTCGCGGCGACGCTGCGCCTCCTCCAGCGCGCCGGGCGTCGCCGGCGCGGCCAGCTTGCGGGGGATCAGGTAGTTGCGCAGGTAGCCGGGGGAGACGTCGATCGGCTCGCCGCGCTGGCCGAGCTTCTCGACGTCCTCGAGCAGGATCGCCTGCGTCATCAGCGCTCTCCGACGTAGGGCAGCAGCGCGATCTCGCGCGCCCGCTTGACCGCTACCGAGAGCTGGCGCTGGTGCTTGCGCGAGAGGCCGGTGACGCGCCGGCCGCGGGTCTTCCCCTTGTCGGAGAGGAAGCGGCGCAACAGGTTGAGGTCCTTGTAGTCGACGGCCTCGGAGTTGATCCGGGTGTATTTCCGCGGCCGCGCGCGGTCAGCCGCGCGCCTCCCGCGCCTGGGAGAAGCTGTCGCTGTGTCGTTTCCTCGGGCCATGCGGGCACGGAATCCTACAGATATGAGGTTTCCGTGCCCGTCAGGCGCCGAGGCTAGAAGGGAATGTCGTCGTCGCCCCCGCCGCTACCGCTGCCTGCGGCGGCGCCGGCGAAGTCGGACGAGTCGGCGGGGACGTCGCTGCTCGGAGTGAAGCCGCCGTTGCCGTTGCCACCGCCGCCCGAGCCGTCGCGCGAGCCGAGGAACTGAACCGAGTTGGCGACGATCTCGACCTTCTGACGTTTGCCGCCACCGTCTTTCGCCTCCCACTCGCGCCAGTCGAGGCGCCCTTCGACGGCGACCGGGCGGCCCTTGGCGAGGTACTGGGCGCAGTTCTCGCCCTGCGCGCCCCAGACCTTGACGTCGAAGTAGTTCGGCTTGTCCATCCATTCGCCGGTCTGCCCGTCCTTGCGGCGCGAGTTGACCGCCACGCGCAGCTCACAGACCGCCGTGCCGCCACCTGTATGGCGCAGCTCGGGGTCCCTTGTCAGGTTCCCGGTGATTACCACCACGTTCACGTTCGACGCTGCCACGGCTCTCAACTCCTCTAATCGTTGTCTGGACTCCAGTCTAAGAGCGCAGCAGACGTAACTCGCCCCCCTCGCCCCGCAATCTGCGAAGGAATCCGGCTAGGAGAGGGCTACTCGGAGGTCTCGGCGGCGTCGTCGCCGTCGTCCGGCACGGTGGCGACGGCGGGACGCCCGCCCTGCGGGCGCTCGCGCGAGCCGTGGACCGGGGCGGCGACCGCGGGGGGCACCATCACCGGCGAGCTGGCGTCGACCTTGAAGATCCGGAAGCGCAGCACGCCGTCGGCGATCTTCAGGTTGTGGCTCAGCTCGTCGAGCAGCTCAGAGGGCCCCTCGAAGCGGAACCAGCGGTAATCGGCCTCGTTGCGCTGGCCGATTTCGTAGGCCAGCTTGCGCAGGCCCCAATTGTTCTCGTGCTTGAGCGTCCCCTTGGCCTCGATCAGCCCGCGCACCTCATGCGCAAGCGAATCGCGGCCGGCCTCGTCGGGGCCGGGGTCCAGCATCAGGACGAGCTCATATTCGCGTGGGGCGGCCAAAACGGCGAGGGACTATAGCGGTGCGTCGGTGGTGGGGGCGGGTGCCGGGTACCTCTTCCGGCTCAACTTTTTCGGTGGAGAGGTGGATTGCTGACGCCGCAAGCTCACGACGAAAAAGTACAAGCCGCCGGAAGAGGCACCCGACACCCGCCCTCAGTGCGGAGCGAACTCCATCGACCCGTCGTCTGGCGCCGGCGGGGGAGGAGGAGCTTCTGGCGGAGGTGTGGCTTCTGGCGCAGGGACCGGCCTCACTACGGGCGGGTCCTGTCGTTGGGGGGCGCCCTCCTTGCGCTGCGCGCTTCTTCGGAGGGAGGGACGATGCACCCTGTGCTTCGGGGCCCTCTCCTCAGAAGCCTCCGCGCGGCGGAGTCCGCCCCCCAACGCCACCCGCCCAGCGCGACGCTTCCGGCGAACGGGAGCCTTCAAGGCCGGCAAGCTCCCCTTCAAGCGAGGCAGCCCAACGTCGGCGGGCAATGGCGGCGGCTCCGGAGGAGCGAGAAAGCTCGGAGCGAGCCTGAGGACCAGCAGGAAGCTCCCCACAACAAGGAGCGCGATAGAGGCTCGCGACCAGCGGACTCGAAGCTTCACGCCTATACAAGCCTCCGGAGCAAGATTGTCTCCCCCCAAACGCTCCGGTGGAGGGAGTTGGCGCCCCTCCGAACGGCTTGTACTTTTTCGTCGTGAGCTTGCGGTGTCAGCCTGACTTCTCTCCACCGAAAAAGTTGAGTGAGGAGGGGTGTCAACGCCGGTTGAAAACCGGACCACTTCTGCCGGTTGAAAAGTGGACCACCCCCGGCGGTCGCGACGTTGAGCATTGCCCCCGCTTGAAGGTCGAGATCCCGCCTGCGGAGACGAGCCCGTAGGGCGAGGCGGAGCAGGCGGGAGTGGTCAGTCCCGCGGCGGCGGGGAACCCAGATCCTTGTCGCGCAGGCGGAAGCTGTCGCCCTTGAGGCCGAGGATCTCGGCGTGGTGGACGAGCCGGTCGATCATCGCCGCGGCGACGACTTCGTCGCCGAAGATCTCCCCCCAGGCACTGAAGGGCTTGTTCGAGGTGACGATCAGCGAGGCACGCTCGTATCTGGCCGAAACCAGGCTGAACATCAGGTTCGCCGCCTCGGGGTCAAACGGTATGTATCCGACCTCGTCAACCACGATCAGGGGCACGTAGCCCAACCGGCGCAACTCCTCCTCGAGCTTGCCCTGGCGCTTTGCCTCGCCGAGGCGCGCCACCCACTCGGTCGCGGTGGCGAACTGCACCCGCTGGCCGGCCAGACACGCCCGGATGCCAAGCGCGATCGCCAGGTGGGTCTTGCCGGTGCCCGGCGGCCCGAGCAGCACGACGTTCTCCTTGCCGTGCAAGAAGTCCAGTTGCCCCAGGTGCTCGACCACCTGCTTCTTCACCGAGTGCTGGAAGGTGAAGTCGAACTCCTCGAGCGTCTTCCTGGCCGGGAAGCGCGCGGCCTTGATCCGGTTCTCGCCGCCGTGGGACTCCCTGGAGGAGACCTCGGTGGAGAGCACGGCCTCCAGGAAGCGCTCGTGAGACCAATCCTCCTCGCGGGCGCGCTCGGCGAGCTTGGGCAGCGCCCGGGCCGCTGCCGGCGTCTTCAGCGCCCTGAAGAGATGGGTGAGCTCCGCGGTCTTGGTCATGCCGGGATCAGCTCGTCGTAGCGAGCAAGGGAGCGCAGCTCGACATCGACGTCGGGCCCGCGCTGCCTGGTGCCGCGCATCTGGTCGAGCAGCTGCTGGTGGGCGGGATCGGTGAAGGTCAGGCCCTTGGCGAAGGAGCGCCGATGGGAGGTGACGAGGGTGCCTGTGCCGAGCTCTGTCGCGGTGATCTCCCGCTGAGAGGCCCTGACCTCCACACGCCGCCCCGCTGCCCGTGGGTCCAGGGAGTAGTCGTTGGTGTCGAAGCGCAGGTAGGGCTGCTGGGGCACGCGCATGACGAAGCGGCGATCGACGTCGGGCATCTGCTCGGGCAGCGCCCGCATCCGCTCGCGCTCTTGCACCAGGCGCTCGGCGGGCACGGCGCGGATGCCGCGGTGAAGCCGGGTGTTGGCGCGCTTGGCGAACCACTCGTCGAGGCAGGCCTGGAAGTGCTCGGGCGAGGCGAAGGCGCGGCCCGGTTCGAAGTTGGAGCGCAGGAAGCGGTGGGAGCGCTCGAGGATGCCCTTGGACTCGGGGTCTGCCGCCTCGCAGATCGAGAAGCCGACGGGCAGGGAGCCGCAGAAGGCAGCGAAGGCGTCGGTGGGCTTGCCCTTCGGCGCGATCGCCGCCTCGCGGTCCCAGACGGCGGTCTCCGGCAGGGCGCCCAGCTTCGCCAGGCACCTACCCATGCCCCAGAGGATGTCGGGCGCCTGCTTGGCGAAGATCAGTGCCCCGGCGCCGGCGCGCGAGAAGCCCAGGGCACTCGTGACGACCCAGCCCCGCCTCGTCTGCCCGTGGCCGACCGGGATCTCCTCCCTCGGCTCCCAGAGGTCGAACTGGCAGATCTCCCCGGGCCGGTAGACGGTGCGCTGGTAGGTGCGCCTGGGAGCCAAGCGCGGGCGGACCTCGCGCAGGTGGTCGTCGAGGATCGTCTTGCCGCCCTCATAGCCCAACTCCGTGATCAGCTCGCGGATGCGGGTGCCGGGCATGCGGTGCTCAGAGCGCAGCAGGCGCTCGATCTCCTCCTTGAAGGGGTCGAGCTTGGAGGGCGCCTTCGGTCGGCGGTAGGCCGGCGGGCGCTTCGCCGCCAAGGCGCGGCGGATTGTTTCCCGGTGCAAGCCGGTGCGACGGCGGATCTCGCGAATCGAGACGCCGTCGACGAAGTGCATCCGTCTGATCTCCGCCCATTGCTCCACGTCGACCACCCGCTCCTCCTCGCCTCGATCTCTTCGATCGGGCGAGCGTCCAGACCCGGCCGGATGACTCCGGCCCTGCGCCAGGGGGGTCAGTTTTCGACCGGCGCAGGTGGTCCAGTTTTCAGGCGGCGCCTACAAGGGGTGCCAACTCCCTCCCAGCCGACCCCGTTCGCGTCGGGACACCCCCGCCCCCCGGGTAGTCTGACCGCGTGCCCGATTCGGACCCCCTGATCATCGTCTCCAACCGCGGTCCAGCCCAGTTTGAGCTTGGCCCCAACGGCGAGCGCACCGTGCAGCGCGGCGGCGGCGGCCTGGTGACCGCCCTCTCGGGGCTGGTCTCGCACCGCGACGCGCTCTGGATCGCCTCGGCGATGACCGACGAGGACGTCGCCGTCTCGGAGGAGCGCGGCGGGCCGGTCGACATCTCGATCGACGGGATCGACTACCGGGTGCTGATGGTCGGCTCGGAGCCAGAGGCCTACGACCGCTTCTACAACGTGATCGCCAACCCGATCCTCTGGTTCATCCAGCACTACCTCTGGGACCTCTCCAACGCGCCCGACATCCGCCAGGAGGAGCTCGACGCCTGGGACTTCGGCTACCAGGCGGTCAACCGCGACATCGCCCAGGCGGTGCTGGGGCAGATCGAGGGGCGCGAGCGGCCGCTGGTGATGCTGCACGACTACCACCTCTACACGGCGCCGGGGATGATCCGCGCCGAGCGCCCCGACGCCTTTCTGCACCACTTCGTCCACATCCCCTGGGCCCAGCCCGACAGCTGGCGGATCCTGCCGGGCCGGATCCGCGAGGCGATCTTCCGCGGCGTGCTCGCCAACGACATCATCGGCTTCCACACGCATGCCTACTGCATCAACTTCATCCGCTGCTGCGACGAACTGCTCGAGGTCGACGTCGACTACGAGCTGGGGATCGTCCGCCACGCCGGCGGCGAGACCCACACCCGCGCCTATCCACTTTCGATCGACGCCAAACGGCTGCAACGGGCGGCCGAATCGCCCGAGGTCGCGGCCGCCGAGCGCGAGGTCCTGGAGCGGCGCCGCAAGCACCTGATCATTCGCGTCGACCGCGCCGACCTCTCCAAGAACGTGCTGCGCGGCTTCACCGCCTTCGACACCTTTCTCACCCAACATCCCGAGTTCCGCGAACAGGTCACCTTCATCGCCCACCTGCAGCCTTCGCGCCAGGACGTCCCCGAGTACGCCGAGTACATGGAACGGATCGACGCCCTGGTCGCCGTCGTCAACCACCGCCACGGCACCACCGACTGGATGCCGATCGACCTGAAGGTCTACGAGAACTTCCCCGAGGCGGTCGCCCGCTACAAGCACTTCGACCTGCTGATGGTCAATTCGCTCTTCGACGGGATGAACCTGGTCGCCAAGGAGGCGCCCGCGGTCAACACCCGCGACGGGGTGCTGATGCTCTCCGAGAACACCGGCTCGCACGAGGAGCTGGCCGACTCCGCCCTCTCGGTCAACCCCTTCGACATCCAGGAGCAGGCCGACGCGATCTACCGGGCGCTGACCATGGATCCCGAGGAGCGGCGTCTGCGGGCGACGCACCTCAAAGAGCTGGTCTTCTCGCGCAACCCCGGCGACTGGGTCGACGACCAGCTGGCCGACATCGCCGAGCTGCGCGACGCGGTGCGGTAGCGCCGTCCGGTCCGGCGCTCAGGTGCCGAGCTCTGCCAGCAGTTCCATCCAGTCGCGCAGCAGGCGCGGCGAGAGGAACTCGTGGCGGGCGTGTTCCTTGCCGGCGCGGCCGAGGCGCATCCCCAGCTCCGGGTCGGCGAGGATCTCCAGGCAGCGCTGGGCGCACTGCTCGGGGGAGTCGACCAGGAAGCCGCTCTCGCCGTCGACGATCTGCAGCGGAATGCCGCCGACGTTGCCGCCGATCGTCGGCCGGCCCTTCCAGAGCGCCTCGGTCACGGTCAGCCCGAACCCCTCGCGGATCGACTTCTGCAGGCAGACGTCGGACTGCGACTGGAAGGCGTTGACCTCGATCGCGCCGACGTTGTTGAGGTTGTTGAGGATCTTGATGTCGTCGTCGCCGTCGGCGTACTCGAAGGTGCGCTGGAAGAACTCCCAGCCCTCAGGGTCGTCGGTCGCCATCGAGCCGACCAGGGCGAGCTGCACCTCGGGCACCTGCTCGTGGACGATGCGGTAAGCGTCGATCACGCCCATCGGGTCCTTCCAGGGATCGAAGCGCGAGACCTGGGTGATCAGCGGCCGGTCGACGTCGATCCCGAACTGGCGGCAGACGAAGGCCGCGTCGTCGGGCGAGAAGGCCATGTTCTTCGGCGAGAGCGGGTCGATCGCCGGCGGGATGATGTTGACGCCGTCCTTGCCGTGGTCGACCCCCTCCGGCACATAGGCCGGCAGGTGCCAGACGGTCGCGTCGTATTCCTCGATCATCGGCAGCAGGCGGGCGATCGGCTCCGGGTTGGGCTCGGAGAGGTCGATGTGGCAGCGCCAGATCCAGTTGCGCGCCTTCTCACGGGCGCCGCGGCGCAGGCCGATCGGCTGCGGGTCGTGGACGATGATCGTGTCCCACTCGCCCTGCAGCCCGTCGGCGTTGATCGCGTTGATCTCGTCGAAGATCTCCCACTGCTCGGCGCTCAGCGTCTCCTCCGCGCCCTGCAGCGAGTTGTGCAGCAGCTTGGTCGCGTTGAAGAACTCCTCTTTGCCGAAGATCACGTGCCAGTGCGCGTCGATGCCGACGTCGCGCATCAGCGGCACGATCGTGTAGAGGATCTCCGAGACGCCGCCGCCGAAGGCCGTGGCGCTGACGTGCAGTACGCGGTGGCCCTGCATCGGCTCGGCCAGCTCGCGGATGCGCTCGATCGTCGGCTTGCCGGCGATGTGGGTGTAGTCGGCGAGGGACTTCTGGCCGAGGGAGACTTCCTGAAGCATCCGGGAGTTCTACAGCCCTAGCCGGTCGGCCGGGATCAGCTATTCGGCCGTGTGCCCAACGTCACTTCCACCTGCTTGCGCTGACCGTCGCGCAGAATCTCGACCTTGACCGTTTCGCCGGGCTTGCGGGCGGCGATCAGGCGGGCCAGGTCGTCCGGCCCGACCACCTTCTGGCCTTCGATCGAGAGGATCACGTCGCCCCCGCGGCTGTAGGTGGCGGCCTGGAAGCGGATTTCGTCCTTGCCGCCGCGCAGTCCGGCCTTCGCGGCCGGGCCGCCGGGGACGATTTCAGCGAGCAGCCCCCCGTGGGTGGTGTCGAGGCCGAGCTTGCGCGCGAGCTGCGGGTAGAGCGGCTGGGTGGTGACGCCGATGTAGGCGTACTCGGCCTTGCCCTTGCGCTCGAGCTGGGCGAGCGAGCGCTTCACGGCCGAGATCGGGACGGCGAAGCCGACGCCGTCGTTGGCCCCGGAGTTGGTCTCGATCTGCTGGTTGATGCCCATCACCCGGGCGCCCGCGTCGAGCAGCGGCCCGCCCGAGTTGCCGGGGTTGATCGAGGCGTCGGTCTGGATCGCGCCCTCGATCTGGAACTTGGTCAGCGATTCGACCGAGCGGTCGGTGGCCGAGACGACGCCGACCGAGAGCGACTGCTGCTCGCCGAAGGGGCTGCCGATCGCCGCCACCGGCTGGCCGACGACGAGTTCGCTGTCGTCGCCGAGCTGCAGCGGGTGGAGCTTGAAGCCGGCCGGCTTGACTTCGAGCAGGGCGACGTCGGCGAAGGGGTCGAAGCCGACGATCTGGGCGGAGACGACGTTGCGGTCCGGGAACTCGATGTAGACGGCCTTGGCCGGCTTGCGCGTGCCGCCCGATTCGTCGGTGACGACGTGGGCGTTGGTGACGATCCGGCCGCTCGTGTCGAGGACGAAGCCCGATCCCTCGGCGGCGCCCGAGGCGAAGATCGAGCGGATCGTGACCACACCGGGCGAGGCCTCGCGGTAGACCTGCGCCGCGTCGAAGCCGTGTTCGGCGCTCTCGACCGCGACCTGCGGCTGGGTGACGGTCTCGGTCCGCGTCGCCCGCGGCGCGGAGCCGCCGCTTCCCGAGCCGCCGCAGCCGGCGAGCGCCAGGGCGACGAGCGCCGCCGCGGCCCAGAGGGCGCGGAGCCTCACGCCGCCGCCCTGGGCGGGGCGGCCGACAGCGGCGGCGCGACGTCGACGCGCGAGCGGGGCAGGTCGAGGGTGAAGGCGGTGAAGCGCTTGCTCGAGGCGATCGCCACCCGACCGTCCATCCGCTGGGCGAGCTCGCGGGCGATCGCCAGACCCAAGCCCGACCCGCCCGCCGAGTCGGCTGTGTAGAAGCGCTCGAAGATGCGCCCCTGCACGCGGCGGGGGATGCCCGAGCCGTCGTCTGAGACCGTCAGCTCGGCGCGGCGGTTGACTGAGTAAGTGGTCACGGTCACCTTCGTGCCCTCGGGGGTGTGGGTGAGGGCGTTGTCGAGGAGGATACGGACCACCTGCCTCACCCGGTCGGGATCGGCGCTGGCAATCACCGGGTGGTCGGGCGTGCGCAGCTCGAGCCGCGAGCCACGGCGGTCGGCGCGCGGCCCGAACTCGCGCGTCACTTCGCGGGCCAGCGCGGCGAGGTCGACGTTGCTGGCCCGCATCGCGACGGCGCCGGCGTCGAGCTGGGAGAGGTCGAGCAGGTCGGCTGTGAGCTTGGTGAGGCGAGCGATCTGCTCGCGCATCGTGTGCACGAACTCGGCCCGCTCCTCGGGGCTCGGGTCCTCTTCCTCGAGCAGCTCGACGAAGCCGCCGAGGCTGAAGATCGGCGTGCGCAGCTCGTGCGAGGCGTTGGCGATGAACTGCTTGCGGGCGCTGTCGAGCTCGGCGAGGCGGCGCTGCATCTCGTTGAATGTGCGCGCCAGCTGGCCCAGCTGGCCGGCCGAGGAGATCGGGATCGGCGTCTCGAAGTTGCCGTCCGCCACTTTGCGCGCCGCGTCCTGCAGGCGGCTGATGTTGCCGCTGGCGACCCGCGCGTAGTAGATGCCGATCGCGGCGGCGATCAGGACGGCGAGCAGGCCGCCGATCAAGATCTGGCCTTTGACCGCCCCGTCGCCGCTGCCCGCGCCGCCGACGGCGACGACGTAGATGTAGATCAGGAGCGCGGTGCCGGCCGCGATCCCCACCGCGATCAGGGCGATCCTGTTGCCCAGGTTGGGGGGCCTGAACCGCTGCATCCCGGGGCGCTACTCCCTGAAGCGGTAGCCGACGCCGCGCACGGTGAAGAGGAACTCCGGGTCCTTCGGGTCGGTCTCCAGCTTCTCGCGCAGGTGGCGGATGTGGACGTCGACGGTGCGCGGGTCGCGGTACTCCGAGTCGCCCCAGACGTGCTCGAGCAGGGTCTCGCGGCTGAGCACCCGGCCGGGCGAGCGGGCCAGGGCGCCGAGGATCTCGAACTCGACGTAGGTGACCCGGACCTCCTCCTCGTGCAGGGTGACCATCCGCCGGTCGAAGTCGATCTTCAGGTCGCCGTGGTCGATCGCCTCGAGCTCCTGCGGCTCGCCTACCATCCGCGAGCGGCGCAGCGCCGCCTTCACCCGGCTGCGGAACTCGCGCATCGAGAAGGGCTTGGTGATGTAGTCGTCGGCGCCGACCTCGAGTCCCGCCACCTTGTCGGTCTCCGAGCCCTTCGCGGTCAGCATGATGATCGGCACCTGGCTGCGGGCGCGCAGTTGGCGGCAGACTTCGACGCCGTCGAGCTTGGGCAGCATCAGGTCGAGGATCACGAGGTCGAAGCGCGCCTCTTCGAAGCGCTGCAGCGCTTCGCGCCCGTCCTGGGCCGAGGTGACGTGATAGCCGTCTTTGCGCAGCGGGTAGGAGAGCAGGGTCTGGATCGACTGCTCGTCGTCGACGAGGAGGATGCGCGTCGATCCGTTGGGCATGGGTGAAAGGGTATCTGCGGCTTCGCTTGGACAGATGTGCGAGTACCAAGAACTAAGGTCTCAGGGTAGAACGCCGATATGAGCCGCAGGATGCAGGCACGACAGCTGAAGAGCCTGGTCGACTCCGGCCACTACAAGCCCGAGCCGGCACTGGTCGCCGCGGCGATGCTGCAGCGACGCGGCGTGCGCGAGCTGTTGACCGCCGACGGCGTTACGCCAGCTGGTCGAATCCCCCCGGCTCCAGAAGCCGGTCGCCGGGCAGCCTGACCTCCACGCCGTCGCCTTCGAGCACCTCGCCGACCCGGGTGAGATCGATCCCTTCGTCCTCGCGCACCGCCGCCTGGGCCTCGCTCAGCCGCTCCGGCGGGAGCGCGGCCAGCAGCTCGTAGTCCTCGCCGCGACCGGCGATCAGCTCCCACGGATCGACGCCTGCGACCAGCGCCACGCGGTCGGCGCCGTAGGCGACCGGCGCCTCCTCGGCATCGATTCGCAACGCCACGCCGCTGCGCTCGGCAATGTGGGCGGCGTCGCCGGCCAGCCCGTCGCTGAGGTCGATCATCGCCGTCGCCCCGGCGCGGGCGAGCGCGCGACCGGCGCCGAGGCGGGGCTGGGGCTCGAGCTGGCGCTCGATCAGATCTTCGACGTGGCCGGCCGGGACCAGGTCGACGAGCCCGGGCTGCTCGAGCAGCTCCAGGCCGGCCGCTGCGCCGCCCAGCTCGCCGGTGAGGACGAGGACGTCGCCGGGCCGGGCTCCGCCGCGCCCGACCAGCGCCTCGGGCTCCGGCGCGTGACCGACCACCGCGATCGCGAGGAAGAGCTCCTCCGCGCGGGTCAGGTCGCCGCCGGCGATCTCGGTGCCCGAGAGCGTCGCCAGCGGCAGCATCCCCTCGAGCAGCTCCAGGCAGGCGTCCTCGTCGAGGTCGGAGGGAACGCCAAGGGTGACGTAGGCCTCCCCGGCTTCGGCGCCCATCGCCGCCAGATCGGAGAGCGCCGTGGCCAGCGCCTTGTGACCGATCTGCGCGAGGCTGGCCAGCTCGCGGTGGAAGTGGACGCCCTCGACCAGGGCGTCGACGGAGGTCGCCGTGGCGCCCCGGGGGACGCTGACCGCGGCGTCGTCGCCACTGCCCAGGCGGATGCGCCCGGCGGGCGGCGGCAGTCGCTCCCTGATCCGCGCCAGCAGCTCGAACTCGCCCATCTGCCCATTGTCCCTCCCGGGCCGCGACTATGGTGCTGGCCAGTGGAGCGCCGTCAGCCACTTCTGCATCGCATCGGCGAGGCCGGAGCGAAGCTGGGCACGAAGCCGCCGCGCAGCAAGCGCGTCCGGCTCGCGATCCAGATCGGGATCGCGGTGCTCGTCTTTGGCTTCCTCGTCCTCACCGTCATTCAGCAGTGGTCGGAGATCCAGGAAAAGGGCGTGCACCTCCACGTCGTCTGGCTGATCCCGGCGCTGATCGTGCTCCCCATCTCCTTCGCGATCGCCGCCCTCGGCTGGGACCTGATCCTGCACTTCCTCGGATACCGGCTCGGGGTACGCCGGTCTCAGGTCGCGTGGGGGCAGCCGCTGCTGGCGCGCTACGTGCCCGGCAGCGTGCTCTACGTACTGGGCAGGGTGCTCCTCTCTGAGAGGACCGGAGTGCCGCGGCGCCTGACGGTCGCCAGCATCGTCTACGAACAGGCGATCCAGGGGACCTCGGCGCTCGTCGTCTCCGCCTACTTCATCATCGACCATCCGGACCTGCAGGGGCAGCCCTGGCGCTGGGGGATCCTGCTGCTGATCCCGTTGGCGATCGCGCTGCTGCATCCGCGCGTCTTCGGGCCGCTCGCCAACCGCGCGCTGCGCGCCTTCGGCCGCGAGCCGCTGCCGGCGGCGATGCCGATGCGCGGGGTGCTCGGGGTGCTCGCCTTCTACATCTTCTACTGGGCGGTGCTCGCGGTCGGGATCTGGTGCGTGGCGCGCTCGGTCAGCAACGTCGACGCCGGCGACATCGCCGCGCTCGGCTCGGCCCAGGCGTTCGGCTACGCGGCGGCGCTGGTCACCCTGGTCGCCCCGGCGGGGCTGGGCGTCCGCGACGCGGCTTTCGCCTGGGCGGCGAAGGTGGTTGCGCCGGGCAACAGCTTCGCGGTCGCCTCGCTGATCGCGATCGTCGTGCGTGGGGTGCTGACCGTGGCCGAACTGATCTACGTCGGGATCGTGACCGCGATGGGGCGGCGCGAGGGGTGGTCTATCCACACGGGAGTGCTGCATCCGTCTCCCGAAGAGGCGGAGGCTGTGGTCGAGGAGGTTTAGGGATGGGCGGGGGGAGGAAGCGTGCACCCCTCCTCAAAAGACCGTTGCGCAGCTGGGTCGCCGGTGGGGGTTCGGGGCGGGGTTGCGGAGCCTTTTGAGGAGGGGTGCACGCTTCCACTTCTCGATCCGGCTCTTGCGCCGACCGCAGCCCTTCTTGCGGGGAGCTTGCGGGGTCGGCTGTGCCGGCGGCACCCGCCCTAGGCGCTGGATCTGCCGACGCTCTCCTACAGGGGGATGCGGGCTCCCAGTTGGTAGGCGGTCAGGAGTAGGAGGAGGAGCTTGAGGGGGCGGTCTCTTGAGAGGGCGGCCAGGGGGAGGGGCCAGAGGAGGTACCAGGGAAGGAGCCAGGACGTGGCGAGGAGGAGCCCGGTTGTCGCCCAGGCGGCGCCGCGGAGCCAGTCGCCCCCCCTCCAGGTCCAGGCGAGCAGGTAGATGAAGAGGGCAGCGTAGAGAGAGGCGAAAGCAGCTCGGGCCGTGTCCTTGCTCAGGCCGAAGATGCGGGCCGTGGTGGTGGGGAGGCTGAGGTGACTCGTGTGGCCCTGGTTCTCCCCCGCGAGAGCGAACGCATGCACCCAATCCCAGCCGAACCCAGCGTAGGCGGCAACACCAACCACCCCCAGCGCCACGAGCCCCCCCAGCACCACGCCGCCGACGGGACGAAATGTCAAGGCATCCTTGACATTTCGTCCCGTCGGCGGCCGAGCCCAGGCGGCGAGGAGGGCGAAGGGGATCGTTACCGCCGCTGAGGACTTGACGGCTGTCGCTGCCACGAAGGCGGCGCCGGCCGAGGTCGTTCGGGCGGTGAGGAGCGCGGCTACGCCGAGGGTCGTCAGCAGGACTGCGAAGGCGTCGTTGTGGGGGCCGCCGACCACGTGGACCAGGACGAGCGGGTTGAGGGCGACGAAGGCGGCGGCGCGCAGGGGGTCGATGCCGCGGCCCGGGGCCAGGCGGGCGACGAGCCAGGCGGTGGCGAGTACCGCGGCGGCCGCGGTTGCCTTGAGGACGTAGACGGCGACGCCGACCGGAAGCCAGGCGAGGGGGAGGGTCGCGAGCGTGAAGAGCGGACCGTAGGCGCTGGTCGTGTGCGGCCAGGTGACGTGGGCGAAGGCCGGGTCGGCGGGCGCCGCAGCGGGTCCGTGGACGTAGGGGTCGAGACCGTGCAGGGCGCCGAGCCGGGCGTAGTCGACGTAGCTGTAGACGTCGTGGGAGAGCAGCGGCGGCAGGCAGGCGAAGGCGAGCACGGCAGCGGCGATCGCACCCCAGACGACGCGGCGACCGAGTCGCGGCGCCCAGGCGATTGCGGCGAGGTAGGCGGCGAAGCCGACCCACATCAACCCATAGGCGACCCCCGGCGCGAGGCTCAGCTACTTGCCCCCGGCTTCGGTCGCCGCTCCGCCTCCGCCAACTCCGGCGGCGGCCGGCGGCGGGGGCAGCGGCGTCGGCTTCTGCCCGGCGCCGGGCGCGTAGGCGTCGGGGTTGTAGCCGCCGGTCGCTTCTTCGCCCAGCTTGCGCGCCCGTTCGGCTTCTTCTTCGGCTTCCCCGTAGACGCCCTTGCCGTGGCCGCGCGGCGCCGCGGCGGTGAAGTGGCCGAAGAAGGGCGCCCAGCTGATCGGGTGCCGCGGCTGCTCGAATTCCTCGCAGGGGATTTCGCCGCCGGAGTAGACGCCGTGCCAGATTTCGGCCGGAAAGGTGCCGCCGTAGACGGTGATCCCGTGCACGCTGGTCATTTCGATCGCGTTGGACTGCGGGTAGCCGACCCAGACCGCCGTCGCCAAGTTTGGCTGGTAGCCGGCAAACCAGGCGTCGGTCTCGCGGTCCGTGGTGCCCGTCTTGCCGGCCTGGCCGGGGCAGCCCGTGTAGGCGGCGGTGCCGGTGCCTTCGGTGATGTTGTCGTGCAGCAGCCGGGTCACCTCGTAGGCGACCGCTTCGGAGACGACCCGGCGCGGCGGGTCGCGGTCGGGACGCTCGCTGCGCCCGCCGGGGAAGACGACCCGCGCGATCGCCACCGGGTCGTGGCGGATGCCGCCCGCCGCCAGGGTCGCGTAGGCGTCGGCCATCTCCAGCGGTGAGACGCCGACCCGCAGGCCGCCGATCCCCTCCGCCGGGATGCCGTCGAGCGGGCTGACGATCCCCAGCGAGTGCGCGGTCTGGGCTACGTCTTTCGGGCCGACGTCGAGGTCGAGCTGGGCGAAGACGGTGTTGTCGGAGGCGACCGTCGCCTGCTGCAGGTTGACCCGGCCGAGGTAGCCCCGGTCGGCGGTGTGGACTTCCCAGTGCCCCCACTTGGGCAGGTTGAGGTCGAGCGGTTTGGAGGTGTAGTAGGTCGTGTAGGGGTCGATGCCCTGCTTGATCGCGGTGGTCAGGACGAAGGTCTTGAAGGTCGAACCGGGCTGGCGGTGGCCCTGGGCGGCGAGGTTGAACTGGCTGTCGTAGCCGGGGCTGTAGCTCGAGGCCATCGTCTCGATCCGGCCGTTGGCGGGGTCGATCGAGACCAGCGCCGAGGAGGGGTCGGTCGAATAGGGGAGGGTCGAGCGCATCGTCTCCTGCGCGACTTCCTGCAGCGGTAGGTCGAGGGTCGTGTAGACGCGCAGGCCGCCGTCGCGGACGGTCTCGGCGCCGTAGCGTTCGATCAGCTCGTTTTCGACGTAGTCGAAGAAGAAGGGCTGGCGGTGGGCGAAGTAGGCGCCCGAGGCGTCGAGGCCGAGGCCGCTGGAGCGCGCCGCCCGCGCCCGCGCCGCCGAGACGTAGCCGAGCTCGGCCATCTTCGCCAGCACCTCGTTGCGGCGCGCCCGCGCCGCCCGCGGGTGAAGCAGCGGGTTGTAGTCGGTGGGCGCCTGCGGCAGGCCGGCGAGCAGCGCCTCCTGGGCCAGGCTCAGCTTCCATACCGGCTTGGAGAAGTAGATCTTCGACGCTGCCCCGGCGCCGACCGCCGTGGCTCCTTCGACCGTGCCGTAGGAGGCGGTGTTGAGGTACTGACCGAGGATCTGCCGTCGCGAGTGCCGTTCGGCGTACTCGATCGCCAGCTTCGCCTCGACGATCTTGCGTTCGATGTTGCGCTGGGGGTTGCGGATGCAGAGTTTGCGGACCAGCTGCTGGGTGATCGTCGAGCCGCCCTCGACCGCCCGGCCCGCTTCCAGGTCCTTCAGCGCCGCCCGCAGGATGCCCTCGTAGTCGACGCCGCCGTGTTCGTAGAAGCGCTGGTCCTCGATCGCCACGGTGGCCAGCTGCAGACGCTTGGGCATGCGGCCGACGGGGACCGGCTGGCGGGCTTCCCTGGAGGCGACGAGGCCGAGGCGAGTGCCGTCGGCGGCGTAGATCGCCGTGTTGGCGACCTGGCTGACGTGCTTGCAGGAGGAGAGCGAGGGGGCGTCGGCGGCAACGTTGAAGACCCAGGAGACCGCGGTGATCGCCGCCACGCCCGCAGTCACCAGCAGCGTCCCGGCGACGAGCAGGACTTTGCTCGGCAGGCCGCCACGCCGCCGCTTGCGTCGCCGAGTCCGCTGCCCCATCGGCGAAGCGTACTTCGGCCCGGCCGCGGCTCAGGCCTGCGTGTCCTCGGTCGAGAGGTTGTGGACGACGCCGTCGACCAGCATCTGGTTGGGGATCACGACCGCGGTGCCGTCGCCGGGGTTGACGTAGGTGTAGGAGAGGGTGATGTCGGTGACCCGTCCCTCGACTCCTTCGAAGGAGATGCGGTCGCCGATCTTGATCGGCTGCGAGACCGCCAGCTGAACGCCGGCGATCATGTTGGCGATCGTGTGCTGGGCCGCGAAGCCGATGATCGCCGCCAGGACAGCGGTCGAGGCGAGGATCCCGGTCGCCAGCCGTTTCAGCTCGGTGAACTGACTGAGGGCGATCGCCACCAGCACGAGGAAGACGACCAGGATCACCAGACGGCGCAGGAAGCGCAGCCGGGTTTTGGTCGAGCGCGATACCTGTGAGACTGCCCGGGCCATGCGCCAAAGACTCTATGCGGGTGGGCCGCCGGTGACCCCTCCCGGCTCAACATTTTTCGAAGGGGCCGTTGATTGCTGACGCCCGGGGCGCTGTCCGAAAAAAGTACAAGCCGCCGGGAGGGCTCCCCGGCGGCCTTTCCGTATGCGAATTGGGGGCCGGTGGCGGCAGTCCTCGGGGTGCTGCTTGCTTTGGGGACGGGGGTTCTCCTTGCCTTGCCGGCGGCGATTCTTGGCAGCGACGGGCACGGGGAACTGACGAGCGCGGGGAACGCCGCGGCGCAATTCGCCGCGGAGTTGGGATTCCTGCTCGTGCCGATCGCGATCGCGGCGGGGCGCGGGGCGACCCTGCGGCAGGCGCTCTCGCAGCTCGGGTTCAGGCGATTCCGGCCCTCCGCGGTGGGCTGGATGTTCGCGGCGATCGGGGCCTATCTGGTCTTCGCGATCGCCTACGCGGTGGTCTTCGGCGAACCGCACCAGAAGGACATCGCCGAAGACCTCGGCGCGGTGCCGGTGCAGGTCCTGCTGATCGCGGTGGCGGCGCCAATCTGCGAGGAGACCTGCTTCCGCGGGTTCCTCTTCGGGGGACTGCGGACCCGGATGCCGCGCCTCGCGGCGGCGCTGGTCAGCGCCCTGATCTTCGGCGGCCTGCACGCGACGACCGGCGTCAGCGCGGTGCCGCCGCTGATCTTCTTCGGCTTCGTCCTCGCCCTGCTCTACGAGAGGACCGGCTCGATCGTGCCGGGGATCCTGCTCCACATGCTGAACAACTCCGTCGCCCTGCTCGGTCACTAGCATCCGCAATGTGAAGCGCCTTCTCGCCCCAGCGGCCCTGGCGGTCGCCTGCTTGATTCCGGCTGCCGCCCCAGCGGCACCCGCGCCCGCTCCGAACGCCACGGTGAAGATCCGCGTCGGGCACCTGCGCGGCGGCCGCGCGCCGATCTACTCGACCGTGCCGGTGGTCGGCACCGTCTCGCCCTTCGCGCCCGGCCAGCGGGTCGAGGTCGACTTCTTCCTCAACGGGCACCGGCTGCTCGGCCGCCAGGTCGCTGTGCAGAAAGGCCCCGGGGAAGGCGGCACCTTCAAAGCCTCGATCATCGTCCGCGAGGACGGCAAGTACGCTGCCTCGGCCAAGCACGTGGCGACTCCGGCGCTCGGCGCCGACAGCACCGTCCGCAAGAGCTGGCGGGTGAGCTTCCAGGCGCTGCACGCGGGTCAGTGCGGGCGGGTGGTCAAGGGCTTCAAGCAGGCGCTCGGGAAGATGGGATACGTCTCCGGCGGCGGCCGCTGCTTCGACGGCCGAACCGGTCGCGAGGTGCTCGCCTACCGCAAGGTCAACGGCTTGGCCCGCACCGAGCGCGCCGGCAAGGGCCTGGTCGGGGACGTCTTCGGCGGCCACGGCGGCTACCGGGTGCGCTACCCCGCCGCCGGCGAGCACGCCGAGGTGCCGCTCGACAAGCAGGTCCTCGTGCTCAGCAAGGGCAGCAAGCCGTTCGCGATCTACCCGGTCTCGACCGGCAAGCCCTCGACCCCGACCGTGACCGGCCACTACAGCTTCTACCGCCAGGAACCGGGCTACAACTCGGAGGGCATGTACTACTCCTTCTACTGGCACAACGGCTACGCCGTGCACGGCTACGCGGAAGTGCCGACCTACGCCGCCAGCCACGGCTGCGTCCGCACCTTCATCGCCGACCAGCCGCGGATCTACGAACAGCTGAATTACGGCGAGTCGATCTTCGTCTTCTGAACGCGAGGCGCCCGCCCCGGCTACTCGGGCAGCCGCACGCTCTCGAAGGGCAGCACGGTGGCGAGCAGGTCGAAGTGCTTGTCGGCGTGCAGGACGCCGAAGCCACGCTCGGCTGCCGATGCGGCGATCAGGTAGTCGGCTGCTGGAAGGCGGCGGCGGGCGCCAAGCTCACGAGAGGCCGAGAGGGCCGCAGCGCAGACGGAGGCGGTAACTGGCGCCTGAGGGAGGGCGGAGAAGTTGGAGTCGAGCGCCCGGAATTCGTCCTCGTTGCGGGTCGCGCAAAGGATCTCGAGGGTCGCAACCGGGCACGCGGCCAAGAGCCTTTCGCCGTTCACTTCCCGCCAGAAGGCGGCGGCCTCCGGCCGGTCAAGACGAGCCCAGGCGGAAGCGTCGACGACCATTGGCACCCGAGGTCTCACTCTGCTTCCGCCTCCCGTTCTTTCCAAACTTCCTGGGCGCCCGTGAAGTCCATCTCGATCTCGCCGGTGCCGACCCTATGAAAGAACTCCCTCGCCTTCTCGCGCCGCATTCGCTCCTCGACCGCGGTCTCTGCACCGCGCAGCGCCAGATTGCGGAGCAGCTGTGAGCGGCTCTTCGGGTGTGCGTCAACTGCCGCCATGGCCTCCGCCAGTTCGGGATCTACGGTCACCTGGACACGAGGGTGTTTGGTCGCCACGGAGCGAGTGTACCTCTCTGGAGATACACCAGTCGGATTCAGCGAACGCACGCTTCACACCGCTCCAAGGCCCTGGCGCGGAAATCTCTCCCCCCTCTCGCCATAAGATGCGCGACCGATGACCGACCTCGCCACCGCCAAGCAAACGCTGCTCGCCGAGCTGCGCGAGCACTCGCTGGCGATCGGCGAGGTGACGCTCTCCAGCGGGGCGACCGCGCAGTACTACGTCGACGCGCGGCGGGCGCTGCTGCGGCCCGCCGGCTTCCTCGCGGCTGGGGAGTTGATTGCCGCCGCCGCGGTCGAGGTCGGCGCCAGCGCAGTCGGCGGTCCGGCAACGGCCGCGATCCCGCCCTCCTGCGCCGCCCTCGCCGTACCCGCCGGCCGCGACCTGGTCGGCTTCTTCGTCCGCGGCGAGCGCAAGCAGCACGGCCTGCAGCGCTGGGTCGAGGGCCCGGTCGAGCCCGGGATGCGCTGCCTCGTGGTCGAGGACACCGTCACCACCGGCGGCTCCACCGCGCGGGCGATCGAGCGTGTCGTCGAACAGGGCCTCGAGGTCGTTGGCGTGGTCGGAGTCGTCGACCGGCTCGCCGGTGGCGCCGAGCGGATCGAAGCGGCGGCCGGCGCCCCGTACCGCGCTCTGGTGACGATCGACGAGATCTACCCCGAGCGCCCTGACCGCGACTGATGGAGCCCGATGCCGTCGAGATCCGCGTGCTCGGCTGCCTGGTCGAGAAGCAGCGCGCGACGCCGGACGTCTACCCGCTTTCGCTAAATGCTCTGCGCCTCGCCTGCAACCAGTCGACCAACCGCGACCCGGTCGTCGAGTACGACGAGCAGACCGTGGTCGAGGCCCTGCGCCGCCTCGCCCTCCGCGGCTGGACCCGGCTCGCCAGCGGCGCCGGCAGCCGCGCCCGGAAATATCGCCACCTGCTAGACGACGCCTTCGGCCTCGACGGCGCCGAGGTCTCCCTTCTCGCGGTGCTGATGCTGCGCGGCCCGCAGACCCCCGGCGAGCTCAAGCAGCGCGCCCAGCGCCTGCACGAGTTCGCCTCCCTGGCCGAGGTCGAGCAGACCCTCGACCGCCTGGTCGAGCGCGGCCAGGTCGCCCGCCACGAGCGCCGCCCCGGCCAGAAGGAGGAGCGCTACGAGCAGCTGCTCGGCCCAACCTCGGAGGAGACGGCGCCCGAGCCCCCATCGAGGGATGCGGACGACGACGCGACCTCAGACTCGCCCAAGGCCGAAGAGCTCCAACCCGCCGAGGACCGCCTCACCCGCCTCGAGCGCGAAGTGTCGGAGCTCCGCTCTGAACTGGCCGCCCTGCGCGCCGATCTCGGCGACTGACCAGCTCGCCTTCCAATCACGCCCCCAGTCGAACACAATGCGAACTGGGTTCCCGTGTCCCCCTCCCGGAGGTGTCCATCGACCGACTTACCGTCCTCGGCGCGGCGGGCTGACCCGACATTCGATGTCGCCCGTCGGGCTGACCAAGTGGTCCTGTCGCCCGCCGCGTTCGAGGACCGATGGCGTGACCTGATAGGAGCGTGCGAGAGCCGCTGCCATTGCGAAGGACGCTGAAGATGTGTTCGACATCGTGAGCCTTTTCGCCGGCGCCTCTGACGAAGCGAGTGAAGAGGACCCGGCGACCGGAATGGGCAAACGACGGGGTCCGGTCGAACCGGAGAGGTCTGGACTTCCGAGTCGGTCGGGTTCGAGGTCAGATGTCGCAGTCGCGTCCCGTTTGCCTGGGTGGACCAGAGCCCGCTTCCGGAGCCGGCATCACCGCCGGCAAAGAGGATCGGCCCGTTCTTCCCTGCCAGGTCGCGCTTGCAGGACCCGCACCCATGCACAGCATCACGGCCCCTCCCAGGGTCGCGAGCGCCACGAGATGACCGATGCGACTCCGCTGGAACATGTTGACATCCTTCCTCGCGCGGAATCGTGTTGCTCGCGCGGCCGTGGGGTACAAGCATGGCAAGCGGCGCGCCGCGACCGCTCGGAGCCGGGTCGTCTTGCGCGCCTCCCCAACCGCGAGAACGCTCGAGTCAGGCAAGAAGCGAGGTTGCGCCCGGCCGCAGCACCGCGTAGATTCGGTCGATGGCTGCCGACGAAACGACCCGCGACAAAGCGCGACGAGGGGCGGCGAGCCAGCGCCGGGGCCGACGGTTCCCGGCCATCCTGATCGCCGCCGCACTCCTCTGCCTCTGGGGGGTGCCGACCGCGCTGGCCGCGGACAGCGTGTTCTGGGTCAACCGTCTCGGCATCGCGATTTCCTCGGCCAACCTCGACGGGACCGGAGGCGGCGACCTCGCCACCGGCGCGGCGACCGTGAGCGGCCCGTTTGGCACCGCCCTCGACTCCGCTTCCGGGCGGATCTACTGGCCCAACTTCGAAGCCAACAAGATCTCCTTCGCCAACCTCGACGGGACCGGAGGCGGCGACCTCGCCACGGGCGCGGCGACCGTCAACGAGCCGGTCGGCGTCGCCGTCGACCCGGCTGCCGGGCGGATCTACTGGGCGGACACCGGCGCCAACAAGATCTCCTTCGCCAAGCTCGATGGCACCGGCGGCGGCGACCTCGCCACGGGCGCGGCGACCGTCAACGAGCCGTTCGGCGTCGCCGTCAACCCGGCGGCCGGGCGGATCTACTGGGCCAACGCCGCCGGCAACAAGATCTCCTTCGCCAAGCTCGACGGCAGCGGCGGCGGCGATCTCCTCACCGGCTCGGCGACCGTCAACGAGCCGACCGGCGTCGCCGTCGACCCGGCGGCCGGGCGGATCTACTGGGCCAACGACCTCGCCGACAAGATCTCCTTCGCCAAGCTCGATGGCACCGGCGGCGGCGACCTCGCCACCACCGGGGCCACCGTGGTGGGTCCTCAGGGAATCGCGCTCGACCCCGCCGCCGGGCGGGTCTACTGGGGCAACGCCGGCGGCAACAGGATCTCCTTCGCCGAACTCGACGGAACCGGCGGCGGCGACCTCAACACCCCCGGGGCAGAAACGAATTGGTCGGTGTTCCCGGCCCTGCTCAAGAGCCCGAGCGCCACCGGTGCCCCGGTGATCAACGGTGGGACCAGCGTCGGCTCGAGCCTCGGCTGCTCGACTGGCTCGTGGGCGCCCGACGCCGTGCCGGAGTTCCTCTACCGCGCCCCGCAGGGCTTCGCCTACCAGTGGAGCCTCGACGGCGCCGACATCGCCGGCGCCACCCAGAGCTCGATCACGGCGGATGTGCCCGGCGAGTACCGCTGCCGGGTGACGGCCGAAAACCATGCCGGCTCGGCCTCGCAGACCAGCGCCGCCCAAAGCGTCGCTGTGAGCGTCTCCAGTTTGCCGCCGCCGCTGAACCCGCCTCCGCCGAACACGAAGCTCGCGCAGGCGAGGATCGACCCGAAGGCCGGAAAGGCGACGTTCAAGTTCAAGGCAACTGGCAACTCGACCGGCTTTCAGTGCGCACTGGTGGCGATACACCGCAAGCCGAAGTTCAGGCGCTGCGCATCGCCGAAGACCTACAAACACCTGAAGCCCGGCAGCTTCACGTTCAAGGTCCGCGCGGTTGGTCCAGGGGGTCCCGATTCGACCCCGGCGAAGAAGAAGTTCAAAATCAAGAGGTAACCCCAGGGCCGCGGGGGCACTCGACGGCGAGGAGAGAGCCCCGGGGCGAAATCGCGCCATTCGACCCCTGCAACGGTCAGCGCCCCCTACGAGACATAAGACGAACCCGGTAGCGCGGATTGCCGCCGCTCCGGTTTCGCTGGCACGGTAGCGCGGCCTCCCCGCCTGAATCGCTGGGCGACGAGTCAATCAGCGCCGGAGCGGTAGATAGGTTGGAAGCGTGCGCACGATTGTCTACATAGACGCGTTCAATCTCTACTACGGAGCATGCAGGGCGCCAGGACGGCGCTGGCTAAACCCCCTGGCGCTTGCCGAGCGGATGCTGCCCAATGACGAGATCGCCGAGGTCGCCTACTTCACGGCCAACATCAAGCGCGATCCCGAGGACCCTGGTGCGCAGGACCGCCAACGTCTTTACCACCGCGCCCTGAAGACGGTCCCCAACCTGGAGATCTTCCTCGGCCGCTACATCTCAAAGCGGGTCCGGGGCGAGCTGGTTGACGCCAGCCCCGACGAGCCGCCCAGGCGAACCGTCCTCACCTACGAGGAGAAGGGAACCGACGTCAACCTCGCCACGCGCCTTCTGCTCGACGGATTCAACCGACGATATGAGTCCTCTGCGGTGATCTCCAACGACGGCGACCTGAAGATGCCGATCCGGGTTGTCCGCGAGGAGATGGGGTTGCACGTGACCGTGGTCAACCCGGTGCTGCACAGCAAGCATCGCAGCGCCGCGCTCTCTCCCGACCCGCTGCCGGCCAACGCCAGCTTCATCCGCCTCTCCGCCCGCGATGTCGCAGAGTGCCAGTTCCCCGATCGGATCGTCTCCCCCAAGGGCGCCCGGCTGGTCAAGCCCGAGACGTGGTGAGGCCTGGAGACCGGGCTGTCGATCCGTATACTGAAGTCAATCCCCCTGCTGTTTCGTCAGCAGGGCGCGGGGCCGCCGTGAGGCGGCCTCGGCATTTCTGGCCCGTCCGACCCCGAATCGCAGGCCACGGGGTTCGACCACCGTCAGGGTCACACGGCGCTTTGGCCGCCCAGCGCCCCGACCTGGATTCGAACCAGGGGCCTGCTCCTTAGGAGGGAGCCGCTCTATCCAGCTGAGCTATCGGGGCGGATGTCGAAAAGGGTAGAGCCTGGTCGCGGCCCTCCGCCTCGGTCAGCTTTCAGCCGCATCGAGGTTCTCCAGGTCCACCAGGTCTTGGCCGCGCCCGGCAGCCTGCTTCATCGCACGGAGATCCTCGACCGAGCAGACGGCAACGTTGACCCCAAGTACTTCGGCCTCGGTTGCGCGCGATCGAAGCTCGTCGAAGCTTGGAACGCCCTCCAGGCCCTGCACGATGTCGAGGCGCCCAAGCTCCGTGTCGATTGCCATCTGATGTCCGCCGGCCAGCTCCGCCGCGATCGAGAATGGAGTTCCAAGCAGCTCCTCACCTCGCTGAACGTGCCCCCCGGCCTCTACGGCCACCTCTGCAATCACCTTTAGGTTCTCGGCATCGGACGAAGCGACGATGTCGATGTCCTTGGTGGCACGAACGACGCCTCTTGCGCCCAAGGCAAGCCCGCCGATCACCACGAACTCTGCTCCCGCGGCGACGAGCCTCCGCAGGATCTCGTCGAAGGCGGCTGGCGTCATTGTCGTTGCGCCGACGCGGCCATCTTCAGCAGCGCGTGACTCAGCTCGATCGTCTCGGCCAGGTTCACGCTCATCGGACGTTGTGCGTCTTCGCGCAGCCGCTGAATGCGAATCGTCTCGGCCACCGCCGCAGGGTCCTTCGAAGTCTGCCCGGGCTGTTGGATCGAAGCCATGGGGGGACGGTAGCGCAGAAAATGCCGCCTCCCAAGCTCACGGGACCTGGTGGCTGCTAGGCGTAGAGGCTCTCCGAGGCCAGCTCCTGCGCCCGGCGGTTCCAGAGCTTGACCCGGACGAAGATCTCGTCGCCGTAGCCCTCCAGGGCGTCGAGGGCGAGGAGGGTGAAGCGTTCGCTGGAGATGAGCTCCTGGTCGACGGTCTCGCCGTCGAGCTCCGCGGTCGCGGCCACTGCGCCCTTGACCAGGGGGTGGCCCCAGATCAGGGTGACGGCGCCGGCGCGGCCGTTCTCGCCTCGCCAGCGGCCGACCACCTCGTCGTTGAGGTCGATCTTCCAGCCGGGGTTGTCCTCGGCGAGGATGTCGGTGAAGTCGGCCGCGGCCCGGAAGGCGGTTGGCTCGCCCCCCTCCTGGACGTAGGAGACGTGGCCGAAGAGCTCGATCGCTCCCTCGTCGCCCTCGGCGCGAGCCGTGCAGGGGACCCAGGTGCGCCCGCCCCAGGCACGCTCCGGATACCACTCGAGGGTTATCTCCCCGCCGACGTCGGGCCTACCCTCGACCGCCGCCCAGGCGGTGCGGAACTCCGTCTCGAGCCGCTCCGCGAAGCGCCCGTGCGGGATGCCCTCCTGGGTGCTGTCGGCGATGAAGCGGGGGATCGGGCGGGGGTTGGGGGTCACTGGCCGGGCGAGACTACCTCGCCACCGTTAACGCTTGTCGAACTGTCGATCTCGACCAATCGCTGTTGCTACCGTCCAGACACACGCCGGTTTGCTGAGGGACAGCTGGCTCCGAGAAGTCAAACGGCAGCGGGAGGCTGGACGATGAGCGATGCGGCGATGCGGCCCTGGCGGGGCGGGAATCCACGAGATCGGCGAGGGCGATGGCTTCTGGTGACGCTCGGCGCCCTTTCCCTGGTTGGCGCAACGGCGGCGCCCGGAGCGAGGGCCAGCATGGGCTACAAGCCGGCCTCGCCGGCGTCCATCTCGGTGCCGGGCGAATTCCCGCAGCAACTGGCAGTCGATCAATCGAGCGGAGAAATCTACGTCGCGATCCCGCGCACCCACTTCGCGATAAACGTCAGCGAACTCGAACTTGGTCAGATCGATCAGCTGAGCGCATCGGGCACCCCTACGGAAACCTCCCCGTTTGCGGCGGAACAGGACCGCGTCTTCACAGGCGTGGCGGTGAACCCGGTGACGCACGACATCTACGCGCTGGAGACCTCCATCGAAACGTTGCTCGGACCATTTGGCACGGCGGGGCGGATGGACCAGTTCTCCCCGACCGGGACCCCCGGAGCTGAATTCTCTACCGGCGGCCAGATCAACGAAGGACCGAGGATCGCCACGGACTCGACCGGAAGGGTCTTCGTGCCCAGCAGCGCGGAGGGCGCCGTGCTCGTCTACGACTCCTCCGGTGCTCTGCAGGAAACCATCGCCTGCGAAGCCTGCCCGGGCGGTGCCTTCGACGAACCAACCAGCGTCGCCCTCGACTCCGCGGACGACCTCTACGTGGTGGACGTCGGGACGGACGAAGTCGTCAAGCTCACCGACTCCGGCAGCGGGTACGAATACTCGTCGACCCTGCAGAGCGGCAAGCACGCTGGCGCCGTTGCCGTCGACCCCTCCAACGACTCGGTCTTCGTCGGCGATTATCCGGGCGGGACGAAGTACCACATCGTCGCCTACGACTCGTCCGGGGTCAGGTTCGACGATTTCGGAGCCGGCCTGTTTGGGTCCGTCAGCGGCGGGGCCGCTGCTGCCGGGCCGATCGCGATCAATGCAACCACCCATAGGCTGTACGCGAGCGACCCGGGGGCCGACGTGCTGCGGGTTTTCGACCTGGGCACGATCGGCCCGCCGACCGCGACGACCAGTCCGGCGGCGCCGGTTGGCCAGGTCGAAGCCACCGTGAAGGCGACGGTGAACGCGAACTTCGACGCAACAAGCGACTGCCACTTCGACTACGCGGACGACGCTTCCTTCCAGTCCAGTGGCTTCGCCGGGGCGAGCAGCGTGCCCTGCTCGTCGCTGCCCGATGGATCGAGCGCCACCGCGGTGAGCGCCCAGGTGCCGGGTCTCTCTTCGACCGCCACCTACGACTACCGGATCGTCGCGACCAACGACGCCGGCACGGTCAGCGGCGGCGCGATGGAATTCACGACGCTGGCGGAAGCTCCGGCGACGGTGACCACCGAAGCGGCGACGGCGGTGAACACCAACAAGGCGACCCTGCACGGCAAGGTCAACTCGCACGGCGGGACGGTGACCAGCTGCCTGATCGAATACGGCCCGACCCAGTCCTACGGGAAAAGCCTCAACTGCCCGACCCCGGTCGGCATCGGCGGTACGGATGTCTCGGAGAGCGTCATCCTCACCGGATTCGCCCCGAGCACGACCTACCACTACCGCCTCGCCGTGATCAGCAACGCCGGCTCGGTTCAGGGTGACGACATCGAATTCACGACCCTTTCGCCTCCACCCGAAGAATCGGAACCGGTGCCCGAAGACGAAACACCCCGAGAATTCGGCTCCGGCGGTGGTTCAGTCGAACAGCCGCCAAGCGTGCCGTCCACCCCCCCGAAGAAGGGTCTCACCTGTCGTAGGGGCTTCCGCAAGGCCCGTGTTCACGGCAAGCCCCGCTGCGTGAAGAAGCACCGCAAGCACAGGCGCCACCGCAAGCACCGGCGGCGCCACCACCGCGCTCACTGACGCAGATCGTCGGCGGCGCGCTCGGGCGGGTAGGTATTGATGTCGACGCCGGTGGCGAGCTCGAAGCCGGCCTTGATGCTGAGCCGCGGCGCGATGTCGACGTGCCAGTGGAATCGCTCGGCGCCGCGGGGCGCCGTCTTCACCCATAGGTTGAGCTCGGGCGAGCGCCCGAAGCGCTGCGCCAGCAGGCGCAGCGCCTGGTGGATCATCGCCGCGCCGGCCTCGTCCTCGGCGAAGCTGCGAGCCTCGCGGCGCGGCACCACGCGCAGCTCAAAGGGCGAGCGCGAGGCCCAGGGGCAGATCAGCGCCGCCTCGTCGTCGATCGCGACCAGCCGCTCGCGCCGGCGCACCTCCTCGACCAGGACGTCGCTGAGTAGTCCGCCGCCCTGCGTCCGTTCGGCGTAGGCACCGGCGCGCTCGCGCTCGCGCGCGACGGCAGCGGGGACGAAGTCGAGTGCGTAGAGCTGCGCGTGGCTGTGCTCGAGCGAGGCGCCCGCGCCGCCGCCCTCGTTGACGATCAGCTGCACGTAGGAGGCGTGGGCGTGGGCTCGCATCCGCGCGCGCCAGGTGGCGACCGCGGCCGCGAACTGGCCCTCGTCCAGCTCGTGCAGGGCGGTGACGTGCCGCGGGGAGCTGATCAGCACCTCGTGGGTGCCGGCCGCCGGGCGCGAGGCAAAGAGGTCGGGCTCCCCCGCGCGGCGCGACGCCAGCAGTGGGTCGCCGCTGCTGGCGAAGGCGCCCGCCTCCCCCGTCGTCGCGCCGCTCGCCCGCGGCTCTCCGGAATCGCCGCTGAGCGCCGGGTAGAGGTTGGGCACGACCCGCGTCGTCCAGCCGGGCGTATCGGGCGCGCCGCCCCCGGGTCGCGTCGCGTAGACCTCGGGCGGCGTGCGGTCCTCGCGTCCCTCGCAGAAGGGGCACATCTCCGCGCCCTTCGGCTCGCTCGCCGCCAGCTTGAAGCCCTCCGGGCGCTCGGCCCGGCCCGGCGCCAGGATCGCCGGCAGGCCGGAGAGCTGGTCGATGCGGAGCTCGGTCAATCGCCGTCTTTGAGGAACGGCTTGAGCACGTCCATCGGCAGCGGGAAGACCACCGTCGTGTTCTGGTTGCTGCCGATTTCGAGCAGGGTCTGCAGGTAGCGCAGCTGCAGCGAAGCCGGGTTGGTGCTGATGATGTCGGCGGCGTCGGTGAGCTTCTGCGCCGCCTGGTACTCGCCCTCGGAGTTGATGATCTTCGCCCGCCGCTCGCGCTCCGCCTCGGCCTGGCGGGCGATCGCCCGCTGCATCTGCTCGGGGATTTCGACGTCCTTGATCTCGACCGCGGTCACCTTCACGCCCCAGGGCTCGGTCGACTCGTCGATGATCTTCTGCAGCTCCTCGTTGAGCCGCTCGCGCTCGGAGAGCAGCTGGTCGAACTCGGCCTTGCCGAGCACCGAGCGCAGCGCGGTCTGCGAGATCTGCGAGGTGGCGAGCAGGAAGTTCTCGACCTCGACGATCGCCTTGCGCGAGTCGATCACGCGGAAGTAGGCGACGGCGTTGACGCCGGCCGGAACGTTGTCCCGGGTGATCACCTCCTGCGGCGGGATGTTCAGCGTCACCGTGCGCAGGTCGACCCTGACCATCCGGTCGATCAGTGGAATCAGCAGGATCAGGCCCGGGCCCTTCTGGGCGATCAGGCGGCCGAGGCGGAAGATCACCCCGCGCTCGTACTCGCGCAGCACCCGCACCGAGGTGCCGAGCGCGATCACTACGAAGAAGGCGACGATGACCAGTACCCCGAGTGCGACTGCCATCAGCTTGCTTCCTCCTCGTCTTTGGCGGTGCGCGGCGGGAGAGGACGGACCACCAGGGTCAGCCCCTCGACCGCATCGATGCGGACTCTATCTCCCAGGCGGACAGCCCCTGAGCCGTTGGCGAGGCGGGCGCTCCAGACCGTGCCGCCGGCCCAGACCTGACCCTCCGGGTCAAGCGTGCTGCGCGCCTCGGCGATCGCCCCGATCAGCTCCTCGGTGCCGGTCCGAACCGGCTCGGAGCGATGCGCCTCGACCACCTTGCGGGTGATGAAGTAGAAGGCGACGACCGAGAGCACGCCGAGCGCGATCAGCGCCGGCCCGACCACGTCGGCGGCGCCGCTGCCGGACTCGAGGGCGAGGATGCCCGCGGCGATCAGGCCGAGCCCCCCCAGCGCGGCCAGCACGCCGCCGGTCGAGAGCAGCAGCTCGGCGACGAGCAGGGCGATGCCGAGCAGGGCGATGACCACGGCCGCGTCCATGCGCCGATTATCCGCCTTCGCATTCTTCGCGCAGGGCGAAGCGGCGAATGTCGGCGGCCAGTTCGGCTCCCTCGGCGAAGGGCCCCGCCTTCAGATAGCAGAGCGAGCCGTCGCGGCGGTAGAAGGCGGTGTCGGGCAGGCCGCGGCCTGCCCCGATCGCGTCGGTGATGTCCTGGCCGGAGTCCGAGTAGCTCGGGTAGGGCACGGGCGCTTCTTCGAGCAGTTCCTTGGCGCGAGCGTCGGAGTCCTGGCTGTTGACGCCGAGGAAGGCGACCTGTTTGCCGTACTGGGCCGAGAGCTTCTGCAGAGTGGGGAACTCGTAGCGGCAGGGACCGCACCAGGACGCCCAGACGTTGACCACGGCCGGGTAACCCTTCAGGCCGGCGAGCCGACGTTCGAAGGCTTCCCTCCCGCCCGGCAGCAGCTGATCCGCCTGCTTGTAGAGGGCGGTCAGCGGAGCGGGTGCCCCGGCCAGCGCCGTCGCGTAGTCGGGGTGCTTGCCGCCGTAGTCGCCGCCCGCGCTGGAGCCGCAGCCGGTCCCGGCCAGCACTGCCAGGGCCGCCGCCGCCAGGCAGATAGCGAACTGTCCTGTCGCCTTAGGCAATTCCTTGATTACAATACGCATGTTCGGTTCGCGTACTGCGAGGCGAACCGCTGAGAGCGCCGGGGGGACGCTGAGAGGCCCCGCGGGACGCTTGTCCTAGTGCCCCCGCCACGTCCAAGTTGCGGCGGGGACGGAAACCGAAAGCCTTCATGGCCAAGACCAGCGATGTTGCCGCGCCAGCGGCAGTTCCTTCTAGCGCCGACATAGATCGGGCGGCCGAGTTCGTCCGCGAGCCCTTCCTGCTCGACGGGGAGGGACCGGAGGCGCTGGCGTCCGGCACGGCGCGCCGCCGCGCCCTCGATGCGGCCCTGGCCGAGCTCGACGAGGGAGCCGAGAACCCCTCGATCGAGTGGCGCCGGGCTTTCTCCCTGCTGCTGGGCCTGGAGCGCCTGCTCGCCGACGAACCGCCGAAGCTGCGCGACGGGGCGGAACTTAACCCGCACCAGGTCGACGCCCTCTCGGGCACCCTGACCGAGTTGATGGCCGAGCAGCAGGTGGCGATCGACGGCGAGGCCAACGGCAAGTCGAACGGCAAGGTCGAGGAGGAGGCGAGTTCCGACGGCGCCGAGGCCAACGGCGAGGCCGAGCTCGAGGACGAAGAGCTGGCGCCCGACGAGGAGCCGATGGACTGGGAGGAGCAGCCCGCGGAGGACGACGAGGAGACGATCGAGGAGGCGCCCGAGGACCCCGGCGCCGAGCGCCGCTTCTGGTTCGAGCACGCGACCGGCGCCGGCAAGACCGTGGCGGCGGTCGGCTTCATCGACGCCTCGCGGACCGGCGGCGTGCTGATCCTTACCCACCGCCGCAACCTCGTCGACCAGTTCATCGGCGAGATCTCCGACCGCGGTTACAAGGAGCGCCTGCGCCCGCCGCTGATGAACGGCCGCGACGACCCCGACGGCCCGGTCACGGTCGAGACCTACCAGTGGTTCGTCCGCAACCACAAGAAGATCTCCGACGCCTACTCGATCGTGATCTGCGACGAGGCGCACACCGCGCTTGGCGAGAAGACGAGCGCCTGCATCCGCGCCTGGACCGGTCCCGTCTTCATCGGCATGACCGCGACCGGGGCGCTGATCGCGCGCCACGTCGCCGACCTCTTCCCGACCCAGACCTCGCGCTTCGACCTGATCCAGGCGGCGCGGCGCGGCGTGATCTCGCCGCTGCGCTGCATGCGCATCCCGCCCGGCCCCGGGGTGCGGACGATCGCCAAGGTGCCGCTGCGCAAAGGCGAGGTCGACCAGGACTTCGACCAGGAGGAGCTGGCCGCGCTGCTCGACCAGGAGCCCTTCAACGTGGCGATCGCCGACCTCTACAAAACGCGCTTCGACGGCATGCCCGGCGTGCTCTACACGGCCGGCGTGCAGCACGCCAAGAACGTGGCGCGGGCGCTGCAGAGCATCGGGGTTGCCGCGCGCGCCGTCTCCGGCGAGACGCCGAAGCGCGAACTGGCCGAGATCCTCGCCGGCTTCGAGCGCGGCGAGGTCGACGTGCTCTGCAACGCGATGCTGCTCGCCGAGGGCTGGAACTCGCCGCGGGCGACGCTTTGCATGCACCTCGCCCCGACCGCCTCGCGGCGGATCTACCAGCAGCGGGTCGGTCGCGTCACCCGGCGCGCGCCGGGCAAGGAGGCCGGCCTGGTGATCGACTTCGTCCACCCGGCGACCACCCACGACGAGACGATTGTCACCCTGCACAGCCTGCTCGACCGCGACGTCTACCGCGGCGGCGCGATCGTGATCGGCCCGGTGCGGCGCTCGCGCGGGCGGCGGATCCGGGTCGAGCGGCGGATCGTGCCCGTCTCCGGCGAGGAGGAGCGCCGCATGCAGGTGCTCGAACGCGAGCTATGGCGGATCGCGGTGGAGAACCTCGACCACGCCGAGCAGCACGCTTGGGCGGCGCTGGCCGGGGCCCGGGTCAACCCGCAGGGCTGGCGGCGGGCGCGGGCGATCCTGCAGGGCAGCGGCTCGCAGGAACTGAAGCGCCGCTTCCTGCTCACCTGCGTGCAGCGTAACCGCAACTCGCAGCTGAAACTGAAGGCGCTGAGCGAGATCGCCGAGGTCGGCGACGCGGAGGCATTTGACGACGCGATCGACATCGTCGGCACCTGGAGCCGCGACGACAAACGGGCCGGCACGCGGACGCTGCTGCAGTCCCTGGTCGACAAGCGGATCGGTCGCCGCGACCAGGCCCAGGCGTGGGTCTGGCGGCTCGCCTCCTACACCCGCGAGCTGCACGAAGAGTACGCCGTGCAGCGCTGGCCGGAGACCAAGCGGCTGCTCGGCCTGCTGGTCAACTCCTCCGGCCGGGCGCACGGGCGCAACGCGCGGCGACTGGTGCACGCGTCGCGCAAACAGGACCGGCGGCTGGGGATCGCGCTGCTCGCCGCCGCGGTGTCACACACGCCGGAGGGCGAAGAGGTGCTGCGCGGGGCGCGGATGCGGATGGCGCGCAAGCCCTCGGCCGTCGCCCGCGAGCTGCTGCGCAACTTCCCCAAAGGCGGCAAGCGCCGTAAACGGAGCAAGAAGCGGACGAAGAAGGACGGCCGGGCCGCGAAGAACGGCAAGGCTCAGTCCGCGGAGGCGACCATGCCGGGCGAGGACGGCGCCTCAGAGGCGGAGGCTGACCTCGCCGGCTCCGAGGCTGACGCGGTCCCCGCCGGGAACGACGACGACGAGGTTGCCGCGGTCGTCGATGCCGTCGGCGACGCCTGAGCCGCCGTCCCAGGAAAGCTCCCGTCCAAGCAGGCCGTCGCGGCTCCGCCACTCGCTGAGGACTTCGTCAGACGGCGCCGAGACCCAACGGTCGAGATGGCGGTTTAGGGCTTTCGTGACGGTGAGGGGACTCGGGGGGACTCTCGCGACAGCAACAGCGGGGAGGCTGTCGCGAGAGTCCTCCCGAGTCCCTTTGGCCGCCTCGAAGAGCGAAGTCGCCGGCTGGCGGAGGTCGGGCGGGAACTCCGCTGGAGCTATGGTCAGATTCAGGCCGATGCCGACCACGGCCCAGCCGGCCTGGGGCTTTGCCTCGATCAGGATTCCGGAGAGCTTGCGGCCGCCGAGCCAGATGTCGTTGGGCCACTTGACCTGGCACTCGATGCCGGGTCGCAGCTCCTCGGCGGCGGCGCAGACGGCCAGCGGGACGGAGAGCGGCAGCAGCAGGTGGCGCTCGTCGAGCGGGCGCAGGATCGCCGAGTAGAGCAGCGCCTTGCCTTCGGGCGCCGTCCAGACCCGCCCCTGCCGTCCGCGTCCCGCTGTCTGTTCCCGGGCGGTGACGACGGTCCCATCCGGCGCCCCGGCCTCAACCAGCGCCCGCGCTCGCTCGTTGGTCGAATCCGTGACCCGGTAGTGCCTATGCGGCCTCCCAAACATGGTTCCGGTGCGCCTTTTCTCCCCTATAGGTGGATAAGGCACACCGGAAGCGTCATTGGCCGGCGGCGTCGGCTAGGAGGGTGGCGATGAGGCCGTCGATGTCGTGGCGGTCGGCTTCGGCGTGGACGGTGAGGCCGGCGTCGCGGGCCGCCTCGCTGGTCACCGGGCCGATCGAGACCACGCGGACGTCCGCCGGAAAGCGGTCGCCTAGCGCCTCGGTCAGGTTGTGCACGGTCGAGGACGAGGTGAAGGTGACGTAGTCGGCTCTCTGAGCGGCCTCGACCGCCGCGGCGTTCGGCTCTTCGCGCACCGTTTCGTAGAGGGCGACGACGTCGACCTCGGCGCCGCGTTCGCGCATGGCGTCGGGGAGCACGTCGCGGGCCTCGGCGGCGCGGGCAACGAGGACGCGCTTGCCTTCGACATCTACATCGGCCAGGGCTTCAACCAGCGCCTCGGCGACAAACCGCTCCGGGACGATGTCCGCCGCGATGCCGTGCTCCTTCAGTGCTCGCGCCGTCCCGGGACCGATTGCCGCCACGCTCGCGCCCAGTGCACGCGCGTCGAGGTTGGCCGCATCCAGGGCCTCGAAAAGCAGATGCGCACCGTTGGGACTCGTTACGCAGGTCAACCCGTACTCGCCGATCCGCTCGACCGCGCGCTTCACCTCCTCGCTCTCGATCCGCGGCTCGATCCGGATCGCTGGCAGCTCGACCGCTTCGGCGCCGAGCTCGCGCAGCCGCTTCGCCAGCCCGCTGGCTTGCGCTCGGGCCCTGGTGACGACCACCCGCTTCCCGTGCAGCGGGCGCCGCTCGAGCCACGCCAGCGCCTCGCGGCGCCCGACCACTTGCCCGACGACGATCAGCGCGGGCGCCTTGACGCCCTCGCGCTCGACCGCCTCGGCGAGCGTGCCGAGCGTCGCGACCACGGTGCGCTGTCCCTCCATCGTGCCGCGTTCGACTGCGGCGGCCGGCTCGTCCGCGTCCCGTCCTGCCGCAATCAGCGCCGCCGCGTTGGCGGCCAGCCGTTTGACGCCCATATAGAAGACCAGCGTCCCCGGGAAGCGCGTCAGCGCCTCCCAATCGAGCGCGCTCTCCGCCTTGTCGGGGTCCTCGTGGCCGGTGACGAAGGCGACCGCCGAAGCGTCGTCGCGGTGCGTAACCGGAATCCCAGCGTAGGCCGTCGCCGCGACCCCCGCCGTCACGCCCGGCACCACCTCGAACTCGATCCCCGCCTCGCGCAGCGCTTCCCCCTCCTCGCCGCCGCGCCCAAACACGAACGGGTCCCCTCCCTTGAGCCGCACCACGCTCTTCCCCGCTCGCGCCGCCTCAATCAACTCCGCCTGAATCTCCCCCTGCCCCGAGGACGTGCCGTCCTTTAGAGACCTATATGGACCTCTAAGAGGCGGCACGTCCCCGCCGGGGGACTTGCCTACGTAGTTGAGCTCGGCGTCGGGGCCGGCGCCGTCGAGGGCGCCGGGGGGGATCAGGCGGTCGTGGAAGATCGCGTCGGCGGAGGCGATCAGCTCCAGCGCCCGCGCCGTCATCAGCCCCGCATCGCCCGGCCCCGCTCCGACCAGGTACACGACTCCGGCGCGGGCGCTCATTCCGGTGCGCCTTTGCCTCGATATATGGGGATAAGGCGCACCGGAACGGTCATGCGGCTGCCGCCTCCGCGCGGTCGAGGAGGTCGCGGGCGCCGCTGTCGAGCAGGCGCTTGGCCAGCTCGGCACCGAGCAGGGCCGGCTCGGCGTGGTCGCCCTCGAGCGCGTCGCGCAGCCACTCGCTGCCGTCGGGCAGGCCGACGAAGGCCTCGATCCGCATCCGGCCGGCCTCCTGGTCGATCGAGGCGTGGACCCCGAGCGGGCTGTTGCAGGTCGCGCCGAGCAGGGCGACGACGGTGCGCTCCGCCGTCAGCTCGCGCAGCGCCTGCGGATCGACGACGGACTCGACATTGGACAGCGTGCTTTCGTCCCCCTCCCGCACCTGCAGAACCAGCGAGCCCTGCCCCGCGGCCGGAGTCATCGTCTCCGCCGGAATCGCAAACCCGATCTCATCGGCCCGCCCAAGCCTGCGCAGCCCGGCCACCGCCAGCACAACGGCGTCCGCCTCGCCTTGCTCGAGCTTCCGCAGGCGCGTATCCACGTTCCCATGCAGCTCGCTCACCTCGAGGTCGGGTCGTGCCGCAAGCAACTGAGCCCGCCGCCGCAAGCTAGCCGTCCCTACCCGAGCCCCCTCCGGCACGTCCTCAAGCGATGCGCCGACCCCGACCCAAGCATCCCGAGCATCCTCTCGCACGGGCACCGCGGCAAGCATCAACCCCTCCGTCAACTCCCCCGGCAGATCCTTCGCCGAGTGCACCCCAATCTCAGCGTCCCCGTCCAGAAGCGCCCGCTCAACCCCCCTAACGAACCGAGCCTTATCCCCAACCCCACCATCGGATGAAACCTCGACAAGCTCCGCCCCCCCAAGCATCTCGGCAACCTGCCCGGCCTGAGCCATAGCCAGCGCGCTGCCACGTGTCGCAATTCGAAGCATTGGTGTTAAGCGGAACCCCCACCGGGACCGGCCCTCCTCAACTCCGTCACGTTCGAAGTCGTCTCACCCTCCGCCTCCGGCTCAGTCCCGAGATCGAGCCCAAACAGCTCGCGCAGCGCGCTCACGTAGAGATACGCCTCGTCGCTTCCCGCCGAGCGCTTCATGCGCAGGGTCGGCTCGTGCAGCAGACGCGAGGCGATCGCCTTCGCCATCGCGCTCAGCCGCTCGCGATCGGCCTCGCTCAGCTCCTCCCACCGGCCCTCGTTCTCGGCCAGCACCCGCCGCACGATCTCGTCGGCCCGCTCGCGCATCGCGACGATCGTCGGCACGACCTCGAGCGAGGAGAGCCAGCGCTCGAATCGCTCCTGCTCGGCGTCGAGCAGGAGCTCCGCCCGCCGCGCCTCGGCCTCGCGGCCGCCGGCGTTGCGGGCAACTATCTGCTGCACGTCGTCGATGTCGTGCAGGCTGACTCCGGCGATCTCGCGGCAGGCCGGCTCGACGTCGCGCGGCACGGCGATGTCGACGAGCAGCAGCGGACGGCCGGCACGCCCGCGCATCACATGCTCAAGCTCGTCGCGCTCGACGATGTGGTGGGGCGAGTTGGTCGCCGAGACGACGATGTCGGCCGCCTCCAGCTGCTCGGGCAGCTCCTCGAAGCGCACCGCGTTGCCCTCGAAGCGCTGGGCCAGCCCGATCGCCCGGTCGTAGTGGCGGTTGGCGACGAAGACGGTGGCGACGCCGCGGCTGACCAGGGCGCGGGCGAGCAGCTCCGCCGTCTCGCCGGCGCCGATTACCAGCACCCGCCGCTCGGCGAGGTCTCCCAGCGTACGCCGCGCCAGCTCGACCGCCACCGAGGGGATCGAGACGTTCTTCTCGCTGATCCCGGTCTCGTAGCGGGCGCGGCCGCCGGCGGCGAGGGCGCCGCGGAAGAGGCGGTTGAGGATCGGCCCGGTCGCGCCCTCGACCAGGGCCAGCTCGTAGGCGCGCTTCACCTGGCCCTGGATCTCGGCCTCGCCGAGGATCATCGAGTCGAGGCCGGCGGTGACCCGGAAGAGGTGGCGCGCGGCCTCGCCGCCGCGCAGCGAGTAGAGGTGGCCGAGCAGCTCGGTGGGCCGGATCTCGGCCTGGCGGGTGAGCACGCCGAGCGCGGTCGACTCGGCCTCGACCGGATCGGAGACCACGAGGAAGAGCTCGGTGCGGTTGCAGGTCGAGATCGCCGCCGCCTCGTGGATGCCGGCGACCTCGGTCAGCTCGCGCAGGGCGCCGGCGGCGCGGCCCTCGGTCAGCGAGAGCCGCTCTCGCAGCTCCAGCGGCGCGGTCTTGTGCGAGACGCCGAGGGCGAGGACCTCGGGCATCAGGCGCTCACCCTCGTGCGCTCCGCCTCACCCTCGGCGCGGCGCTGCTCGGCGAAGCCCGCCAGCTCGCGCAGCTCCTTCTCCATGCGGCCCAGTTTGGCCGCCATGATCGCCACGTAGACGACGATCAGCACGAGGAAGACGATGTACGCCCCGGCGACGTACTTGCCGGCCTCGTCGAGCGGCAGGGCGGGCGCCCCGGCGAGCAGCAGGCTCACCATCTAGCTCACCTCCGGGGCGATCCGCGGACGGCCGCCACCCGGCGTCGGGGCATCAAGGGCGCGGCGCAGGCGCTTCAGCTGTCCCGAGGCGCTCTTCGCGGTCAGCTCCAGCTTGACCAGGGTCACCCAGAGCAGCGCCACCGCAGCCAGGCAGACCAGGAAGGTGAACATCATCGAGCCCGGCAGGCCGCCGTTGGCGGTGGCGAAGACGCGCGGGTGGACGAGGCTCTGCGCCATCCGCACGGCGATGAAGTTGAGCGGCACGAAGGCCCCCGCGGTGATCGCAAACACCGATGAGTAGCGAGCCTGACGCTCGGGGTCCTCGATCGCGTAGCGGAACGGGTAGTAGGTCGCGTACATCAGGAAGACGATCAGGAAGCTGACCAGGGTCGGCTCGTCCCACACCCACCAGTGCCCCCACGACGCCTTCGCCCAGATCGAGCCGGTGATCAGCACCGCGACCCCGAAGATCACCGACATGTGGATCGAGACGTAGGAGTAGGCGTCCCAACGGCGGTCGCCGCTGCGCAGGTGCAGCACGGCGAACACGCCGCCGATCACGAAACCGACCAGAGCGGTCATCGCCAGGGGCACGTGCAGGTAGAAGATCTTCTGGATGAAGCCCTGGTCGGCGTCGAGCGGCGCGTAGAAGAAGACCAGCGAGAAGGCGGCGAGGATCGCGACGACGGTCGCGATGGAGAGGGTTCTCAGTCCTTTGCCGTACATGCGTTCTCGCGGTGAGAGGCGGCCTGCGCGCTAGTCCTCCAAGAGGAAGTCGAAGACGGCCCAGCCGACCAGGAGGAAGATCAGATCGTATAGGGAGAGCACCGCCAGCCAGGTCCCGAAGCGGTGGTAGCCGGGCCCGCCCGCCGCCAGCAGCGGCTCGCTGGCACCCGTCGCGGCGATCATCAGCGGCACGACGAGCGGCAGCAGGACGAGCGGGCCGAGCAGGTCGCGGGCCCGCGAGTGGACCGCCATCGAGGAGACCAGCGTGCCGGTCGCGGCGATTCCGAGGTCGGCGAGCAGCAGGACCGCGGCGAGCGGGCCGAGCGCCGCCGCCGAGCCAAGGAAGAAGAGGGCGAAGACGGGCACGACGACCAGCTCCAGCGCCAGCAGGTAGGCGAGCAGCGCCGTCGCCTTGGCGGCGAACAGCGCGCTGCGGTCGATCGGCGCGAGCCGGATCGCGTCGAAGCCGCCCTCCTCGCGCTCGGCGACCCAGAGCCGGTTGACCCCGAGCAGGGCGGCGAACAGCAGCGTCGCCCAGAGCACGCCCGCGGCGAGGCTGCCCGAGAGGCTGGTGCGGTCGAGGCCGAAGCGGAAGATGACGAAGGTGGTGACCGCGAAGAGCGCCATCGCCGGCAGCGACTGCAGGCTGCGCAGCTCGGCCCGCAGGTCCTTGGCGAGGATCGCCGCAAAGGCGGCGCGCGACGGGGTCATGCCGGCACCGCCCGCCCGCCGGCCTCGAGGCGCAGCACCCGGTCGGCTCCGGCTTCGAAGCGCTCGGGGTCGTGGCTGACGACGACGCGGGTTCGCTCGGGCGCCGGCCCGATCAGGTCACGGGCCAGCTCCCGACCTTCGGCGTCGAGGTTGGAGTCGGGCTCGTCGAGCAGCAGCAGCTCGGGCTCGTGCAGGACGCAGCGGCAGATCGCCAGGCGCTGGCGCATCCCGGCCGAGAGGTCGGCGACCCGCTCGGCGCCGCGCCGCTCCATGCCGGTCGCCCTCAGCAGCGCCTCGATCCGCTCCTCGGCCGCCGCCCCGCGCAGCCCGTGCAGGCGGGCGTGGAAGCGCAGGTTCTCGCGACCGCTGAGCTCGCGGTAGAGCAGCGGCTCATGGCCGAGCAAGCCGATCCGCCCGCGCAGCTTCCAGGCTTCGTCGGGCAGCGCGCAGCCCAGCGCCCGCACCTCGCCACCGCTCGGGCGCAGCAGGGTGGCGAGGATGCGCAGCAGGGTCGTCTTGCCGGCCCCGTTCGGCCCGAGCACGAGCAGGGTCTCGCCCCGCGCCAGCTCGAGGCCGACGCCGTCGAGCGCCGTCCGTTCGCCGTAGTCGCGGCGCAGCCCGGCGAGTCGCAGCGCCGGCTCGTCTGTGGCCTGGTTGGGCGCCACGGTGGGGATTCTGACCGTCTAGGCTGCCGCGGCACATCTCAAGAGGAGGAACGAATGAGCAGGACCAGGAAGGCACTCGCGGCGCTCGCGCTCGGGGCGACCGTGGCGGCCGCCGTCGCGATCCCGGCCGGCGCGGCCCAGCCCGGCCAGACGGTCAAGGTGCCGACGACGCTGCAGATCAGCGCCTACGGCTACTTCGGCAAGGTCAAGTCGAGGAACTCGAACTGCATCGGCGAACGCAAGGTGGTGCTCAAGCAGAAGGGTCACGGCGTGCTCGGCAGGGACACCTCGGACGACCAGGGCCGCTGGAAAATCGATCCGGAAGACCTGCACTTCAAGGGCCAGCTTCCCTTCAAGATCTACGCCGAAGTCAAGCCGCAGACCCAGGCGACGGCGGGCCCGATCTACAGGTGCCTGGCCGCCACCTCGAAGACGATCACGATCAACGGCGGCTGAGACCGGTACGGGGGTCGATCGCTCGCGGTACGCTTGGGAAACCGTGAGCGATCAACCCCCGATCCTCAATGAGGTAGACACCTACGGCCCCGCCTACATGCGGGTCGCCGACCAGCTCGGGCGTTACGAGGGCAACGAGGAGGAGGCGCCGCTGGCGATCGAGCTGCTCGGCCTCGAGCCGGGCGGCCGGGTGCTCGACGCGGGCTGCGGCCTGGGCCGCTTCGTCGCCGCCCTCGCCGACAACGGGATCGACGCGGTCGGCGTCGACATCTCCGAGATCGCGATCGCCGAAGCGAAGCGCGAGTACCCGGGGCCGACCTACTACGTCGCCGACCTGCTTGAGCCGCTGCCACCCGAGCTGCGCGGCTTCGACGGGCTGGTCAGCCTCTCCTCCAGCTTCGGCTTCGGCGAGACCGTGGCCGAGGACGAAAGGATGATGCGCGCCTACCACGACGCGCTGCGGCCGGGTGGGCGGATGGCGATGGAGCTCTCCGACCTGGAGCGCTCGCGCCACCGGCTGAAAACCGACGAGGGCGTGGTCGAGCGCGAGACCAACGGCGTCCGGGAAACGCTCGACGTCGACTTCTCGACCGGGATGCTCCACGTCCACTACGTCTACGGCGACGACGTGGTCGACTCGCGGATCCGCATGTACGAGGCCGACGACCTCGAACGGATGGCGGCTGAAGCGGGCTTCGGCGAGATTGAGCGCTACGGCAACTTCGCCGCCGGCCCAAAGCGCCCCGAGGACCGGCTGGTCCTCGTCGCCACGGCATGACGGTCGGGGGCGCGGCGGTCGTCGTCGACGCCTACTCGACCGGGTCGCGGCTGGCGCCGCGCTTCGCCGCCACCGGCCTGCCGGTGGTCCACGTGCAGAGCAGTCCGCGCCTGCCGGACTTCTATCTGCGCGGCTTCAGGGCGGGGGACTTCGTCGAGAACGTCGTCCACGAAGGGGATCTGGAGGCGACCGCCGCGCGCGTCGCCGCCCACGAGCCGGCCTTCGTCGTGGTTGGCGCCGAGCCGGGGGTGCCGCTGGCCGACGCGCTCGGCGAGCGGCTCGGGCTGCCCTCCAACGGCAGCGCCCTGAGCGCCGCGCGGCGCGACAAGAACGCGATGAGCGAGGCGTTGCGCGCCGCCGGCCTGCGCACCGCCGAAGCGCTGAAGACGGGCGATGCGGGCGAGGGGGTTGCCTGGGCCGCGGCGCGGGGCGGCGCCCCGGTCGTGGTCAAACCGCTCGACAGCGCTGGCACCGACGGGGTCAGCATCTGTCGCGACGGCGCCGCGATCGAGTCCGCCTTCGCCGCCAATCTCGGCCGTCCCAACGCGCTGCACGGCGCCAACGATGAACTGCTCGTCCAGGAGCTGCTCGAGGGCACCCAGCTCTTCGTCAACTCGGTCAGCTGGGACGGCGTCCACCACGTCTCCGAGGTCTGGCGCGACAACAAGCTGCGCCGCGGGGCCAACTTCATCTACGACTACGAGGAGCTGCTGCCGCGCCACGGAGAGCAGCAGGACCAGGTCGTGCCCTACGTGGAAGGCGTGCTCGAGGCGCTCGGCATCCGCTTCGGCCCGGCCCACACCGAGGTGATGCTGACCGCGAGCGGCCCGGTCCTGGTCGAGTCCGGTGCCCGCATGCACGGCTCGGTCCCCGACGAGATCGTCGACCGCTGCACGCCCAGCCACCAGACGCTGACCGCCGAGGCCTACCTCGAACCGCGCTCGGTGGCTCGCCGCGCCGCCCGGCCCTACGAGCTGATGGCCGGCGCCTACTGCGTGATGCTGATCTCCCAGCACGAGGGCCGGATCGTCGCCGACGCCGGCCTGCGCGAGATCGAGTCCCTCCCCTCTTTCGCCGGCACGATCTCGATGCTCGGCCCCGGCGACCAGCTGAAAAAGACAATCGACCTTTTCTCCTGCCCGGGCATCATCTATCTAGTGGATCCAAATAGGGCGCAACTGAAAGCCGATTACGACCGGATCAGGGAGTTGGACGCCACCGGTCAGGTCTTTGAACTGGAGCAGCTAGTCGCACCGTGAGGAGCCGTCCCGGGAGGGGTGGAGCGTCTTGTACTTTTTCGTCGTGAGCATGCGGCGCCAGCCTGTCCGCGCCACACCGAAAAAGTTAAGCGGAACCCCTCCCGGGGCGGCTCCTCTCAACCCCGCCGCTTGCGCAAAGTCCGCCGCCCAACCTGCAGCAGCGGCCCCGCGCCCTCACGCAGGGCCTTGGTCCGCGTCGCGCCCTTGCCGTAGAGCAGCTTCGCCGAGGCGCGCACCGCTTCGCCCAGGGTGCGGTCGTAGGGGTGCCACCAGAAGTCGCGGGTCATCCCCGGCTCCCAGGCGTTCATCTTGATGTTGACGCACTCATAGAAGCCGAACTTGGAGTGCGAGCGGCCGATGCCGGAGTCCTTGACGCCGCCCCATGAGCACTGGCAGGCGCCGTGGCTGAAGGAGTGGTCGTTGACCCAGACCATTCCCGACTCGATCCGCCGGGCGATCCGCTCGCCCCGCTGGCGGTCCTTGGTCCAGACCGAGGCGCCGAGGCCGAACTCGGAGTCGTTGGCGAGGTCGATCGCCTGCTGCTCGGAGTCGACGACGACGATCGGCAGCACCGGGCCGAAGATCTCCTCCTTCATGATCCGCATCTCATGCGTCACGCCGGTCAGCACGGTGGGGGCGACGAACTTGCCGGGCAGGCCGGCGACCTCGGTCGGGCCGCCGCAGAGCTTGGTGGCGCCGCAGGCGACGGCGTCCTCGATCAGCTCGACGACGATCCCGTACTGGTCGTCGGAGGTCATCGGGCCGATCTCGGTCTCCCACTGGATCGGGTCGCCGAGGCGCAGCTTCTCGGCCTCGGCGGCGACCCCGGCGACGAACTCCTCGGCGACGTCCTTGAGCACGTAGACGCGCTCGATCCCCGAGCAGGTCTGGCCGGCGTTGGCGAAGCCGCCCCAGACGGCGCCGGAGATCGCCTTTGGCAGGTCGGCGTCGGCGCAGACGATCATCGGGTCCTTGCCGCCCAGCTCCAGCACCGAGCCCTTGAGGCTCTCCGAGCAGACCGCCCCGACCTTGCGGCCGACCTCGACCGAGCCGGTGAAGAAGACCTTGCCGACGCTCGAGCGGGCCAGCGCGTCGCCGACCGCGCCGCCGCCGTGGACGACGCGGACCAGGCCCTCGGGCAGGCCGCCCTTCTCGAAGACGCGGCGGATCGCCTCGCCGAGCAGCGGCGTCAGGCTGGCCGGCTTGAGCACCACGCCGTTGCCCGCCATCAGCGCGATCGCCACCTCGCCGAAGGGGATCGACCAGGGGTAGTTCCAGGGCGCGATCACGCCGACGACGCCGATCGGCTCATAGGAGAAGTGGGCTTTCTTGCTCAGCGTGAAGGCCTGGCTCATCCGCACCTTCTCGTCGGCGAGGATCTTCGGGCCGGCCTTGGCGCACCAGTGCAGGGCGTCGATCGTCGGCAGCAGCTCCATCGTGTAGGCCTCGGCGCGCGGCTTGCCCTGCTCGCTCACCAGCAGCTCGGCGATCTCGTCGATCTCGTCGAGCAAGGCGTCGGCGGCGCGCAGCAGGTAGCGGCCGCGGTCCTTGGTCGAGAGCTCCGCCCAGGCGGGCTGGATGCGGGCGACATCGTCGACGACGGACTGGACCTGGTCGGGCGTGATCGTGGCGACGGAGCCGACGAGCTCGCCGGTGGCGGGGTTGAAGGACTCGAGGGTGGACTGGGCGGGGGGTGCTCCTGCTGTGGTGGCCATGCTGGCGATTGTAGGTGGTGGTGGGGGAGGCGGGGTGGGTCTTGCGGGTCCCTATGCCAGCTTCGCTGGCGCTCCGCTCGCGATGATGGAGCCGCTTCGCGGCTGATGATCACCTTGCCGGGGGCCGCTTCGCGAGGGACCCGCAAGACCCACCCCGCCTCCCCGTCAGCGCCTCCAGCGGCCCGGTCATACTCGGGAGTGGTGGCCGACCAGCTATTCGATACCGGGGAGCCCTCTCAGGGTGGGGTTCCAGCTTCTGATGCACCTTTGGCCGTGCGGATGCGGCCGCGGGGGTTGCAGGAGCTTGTCGGGCAGGAGCATGTGCTGGCGCCCGGGTCGGCGCTTCGTTCGGCGATCGAGAGCGGGAAGCCGCACAGCGCGATCTTGTATGGGCCGCCGGGGAGTGGGAAGACGACGCTGGCGCGGATTGCGGCGAGTGGGGCGGACGGGGCGTTTGAGGAGGAGTCGGCGGTCAATGCGGGGAAGGCCGAGATCCGGGGGGTGATCGAGCGGGCTCGGGAGCGGCGCAAGGCCAACGGACGGCCGACGATCCTCTTCCTCGACGAGATCCATCGCTTCAACAAGGCGCAGCAGGACGCGCTGCTGCCCGCGGTCGAGGATGGGCTGCTGACGCTGATCGGGGCGACGACCGAGAACCCCTACTTCGAGGTCAACTCGGCGCTGCTCTCGCGCTGCCAGGTGTACGAGCTGCAGCCGCTCGGGCCCGAGCAGGTCGAGGAGATCCTGCGGCGGGCGCTCGCCGATCCCGAGCGCGGTCTCGCCGACCCGCCGCCGGTCGAGGACGCCGCCCTGGCGATGCTGGCGCGGCGCAGCGGCGGCGACGCGCGGGTCGCGCTGGGGGCGCTCGAGCGGGCGGTGGAGCGCGCATCCGACATTGACCACGGCGGATGTGGGTCAAGATCGGCTGCGCTCGGTGTCGCCGCGATCGAGGACGCCCTGCAGCGCAGGGCGGTCGACTACGACCGCGACGGGGACCGCCATTACGACTTCATCTCGGCCTGGATCAAGGCGACCCGCGGCTCCGACGTCGATGCCTCGCTCTACTACCTGGCGGTGATGCTCGAGGGCGGCGAGGACCCGCGCTTCATCGCTCGCCGCATGGTGATCCTCGCCTCCGAGGACGTCGGCAACGCCGACCCGCAGGCGCTGCTCGTCGCCGACGCGGCCGCCCGCGCGGTCGACCGGGTCGGGCTGCCCGAGTGCGCGCTCAACCTCGCCCAGGCCGCCGTCTACCTCGCCCTGGCGCCGAAGTCGACCGCCTCCTACAAAGGGCTGGGCGACGCCCGCGCCGAGGTGCGCAAGAACGGCGCCAAGACGCCGCCCGACTACTTGCGCGACGCCCACTACCCCGGGGCGAAGGACCTCGGTCGCGGCGAGGGCTACCGCTATGCGCACGACGAGCCGGGCGGGGTCAGCGGCCAGCCGCTGCTGCCCGAAGGTCTTGAGGGACGACGGTTTTACGCGCCCACGGATCGTGGCTTCGAGGCTGAGCTGAGCCGCCGGCTCGAGGCTCTGAGGACTAAATTCGGCTGAGCTTGAAACAACCGCAACTTCTTCTGGAATGCGTGTTTTAAGGATCGGCTTTCCAAGCTAGAGCCAGGGAGAGCCGACACACCGGCCGGAGGCCTGGACTGGGGGCCTCCGGCCGGGACTCCAAAAGGGACACAGGGGGGACGGTGACCGCGCCTTGCTCGATGGGCGCTGTCACCGCGCAAGGGGAGTCAGTGATTCGGGGCCAGCAACCGGGGCGGCGGCCAAGCCGTCGCCCCGGTGTGCTCCTGCGCTCATCCTTGGGAGTGGGGAGGCGGGAAGTCGTCTCGCGAGGGACTCGCGAGACGACTTCCCGCCTCCTCTATGGTCCGGAGCATGGCTCAGGACAAGTTGCGACTTGGCGGTATGGCCTTGCGGAATGGCTTGCTCATTCATGGGCCTACTCATTGGGCGGCTGCGGTGCGGCGTCCCGATGGCAGCACCGAAGTGGCTTCGGAGCCGAAGCCTCAGTTCGCACCGAAACTGGTTGCGCGCGCGCCGGGGCTGCGGGGGCCTCTGAAATTGGCGGAGGCGATGGCGGTGCTGCCCTTGGTGCGGCGGCGGATGTCGGCGGCTCGGATGCCTTTTGAGGACTGGCGGGTTGTCGCTGCGGTCGCGGGGAGTCTCGTGGTGACGGCGGGGCTGCGGCGGCGGATGGGCTCCTCGGCGCTGCGCGAGGGGCTCGTCCAGGTAATCGGCGCGGCGCCGGCGGTTGTCGCGCTGCTCGACCGGAATCTGGCCGCCTACCACGGGGTCGAGCACAAGGCGATCGCCGCTTATGAGCAGGGGATCGAGGATCCGGCCGGTGTGCCCAAGGAGCACGACCGTTGCGGGTCCAACCTGCTGGCGCCGATGATGCTGCTCTCTGCTGGCGGCACGATCACGCTGGAGCGTCTGGTCGAGCGGCCCAGCCCGGCAGCGCGGGCGGTCGTCGGCCTTGCCGGAGCCTCGATCGCGGTAGAGATGTTCGCCTGGAGCGATCGCCACCACGGCGATCCGCTGGCCGAGGCCTTCCACACGCCGGGCCGGGAGATCCAGCGGCTGATCGCCACCAAGGAGCCGACCCCCGAGCAGCTCGAGGTCGGCGTCGCGGCGCTGGCCGAGATCCTGCGCGCCGAGAGCGCCGCGTAGACTGCCGCCCTCGTGTTCGGAAGGATCGACCACATCGGCGTCGCCGTCGAGGACATCGAGGCGGCGATCGCGCTTTACGAAGAGAGCTTCGGCATGGAGCTCGGCCTGCGCGAAACCGTCGAGGAGCAGGGCGTCGACGCTGCCCTGATGAACGTCGGCGAGAGCCACGTCGAGTTGATGGCGCCGACCGGCCCCGACACCCCCGTCGGCAAGTTCCTCGCCAAGCGCGGCGCCGGCATGCACCACGTCGCCTACGCGGTCGACGACATCGACGCCGCCCTGGAGAGGATCGCCGCCGGCGGGGTCGAGCTGATCGACGCCAAGGCGCGGCCGGGGATCGGCGGCAGCCGGGTCGCCTTCCTGCAGCCGCGCTCGACCGGGCGCGTGCTGACCGAGATCGTCCAACCCCCCGAAGGAGGGCACTGATGGCTGATGCGCAGAAGGTGGAGATCGGCTTCGAGGGCGGCCAGGTCGTCTCGGTCAGACTCAGCCCCGACGAGCTCAAGGACCTGCGCAAGCAGGTCGAGAAGGGCGGCTGGCACGACGTCAAGACCGAGGACGGCACGCTCGCCGTCTACCTCGGCAAGGTCGCTTTCCTGCGGATCGATTCGGGAGTGAACCGGGTCGGCTTCTGAGTGCCGTGCGATTCAGAACAGCATTCGTCATTGCCGGGGCGGCGGTTGCCGCCGCCGCCCTCTGGTGGCGCAAGAACCCCTCGGCCTGCCCCTACGGCCAGCGCTTCTGGGTGGAAGCGCCGCACCCGATCATCACCCGCGAGCGGCTGCGCTCGGTGCTACGGCTTGAGGCCGGCGAGCGCGTCCTCGAGATCGGACCGGGCGTCGGCTACTACACGCTCGACATCGCCGAGTGGGTCGGCTCGGAGGGCACCGTTGAGATCTTCGACCTGCAGCAGGAGTTCCTCGACCACGTGATGAGGCGAGCCGCCGAGCGCGGCCTCGCCAACGTCGTCCCCACCCAGGGCGACGCCACCGCCCTCCCTTACGAGGACGATTCGGTCGACGCCGTCGTCCTAACCGCCGTCCTCGGTGAGATCCCCGACCCGGTAGCCGCCCTGCGCGAGATCGCCCGCGTGCTGCGGCCCAGCGGCCGCCTCGTGGTAGGCGAGCTCTTCGGCGACCCCCACTTCACCACCCAGTCCGCCCTCAAGCGCCAAGCCTCCGAAGCGGGCCTTGCCTGGCAAGAGCACTCCGGCAACTGGCTCGGCTACTTCGCGCGGTTGCGACGCTGGCAAAGCTAGCTGCGATGGCGAGCATCACCGGCGAGCCTCAACTTTATCGACCCTCGCTGGGCTTCAACTCGTCCCCTGCGTCCGGCAATGGCACGGACATACAGAAAGTCGCTCGCGATCTTACGCAGATATCTCACTGTCGAGCGGGATACTCGAATACGAACTCGTCGCACAGTGTTCGGCTTTAGGTCATAGCGTCCCCTCGCCAGAACTATGAATCGGCGTTTGCCACCCCGGTACCACGCAACACCGAGACGGAGATGCCCCGCGCACCCGTCCGGCAAGCCGCAGGCCATGAGAATGCTTGAGGCTCGTCGTCGTACCGGGGTGGTACGAGGCCCAATGGCCACGCGGGACGACGGCAGTTCGTAGCGGCCGATTGCCCCAGGCCGATATAGGTATGAGATCGCGCTTCCTCCACCACATAGAGAACAGTGTCCGGCGCCTGCACCTATCCAGAGGTCGCGGTCCGGGCCAACTGCCAACGCAGCAGGCGGGTACTCGCAGAGACGAACTAGGCAGGACGGCCAAGAAATCACGCCCGTAACGTCGATAGCCCCAACTTCATCTCCGGAACTAAACCAGAGGCGTCCGTCAGGCCCGGCGCTGATCGACTCGGTGCCGGCGGCAGTGGGGACGGGGAACTGAGAGATGTTCCCTTGCGGAGTAATTCTTCCAACCGCCGGAAGTCCCGCCTCAGCGAACCAGGGGTTGCCATCGGCTCCAATGGTGATCGCGCTGGGCTTCGACCGGCGGCCCGGAATCGGAAATTCGGCAATATCGCCTGAGACAGTGATACGCCCGATACGGTTGGTCCCTCGTTGGGTAAACCAGAGATTTCCGTCAGGATCGGCCACAATGTCGCTCGGGTGACTACCAGGAGGAAGTCTGAACTCGGTGATGTCGCCGGTCACTGTGATCCGTCCAACCAAAGACGCTGCACCCTCAGTGAACCAGAGGTTGCGGTCGGCTCCCACCGTGATCGCGGTCGGTCGGCTCGCAGGCTGCGGGAGTGGGAAGGAAGCTATTTCGCCCTCGATGTTGCTGCGCCCGATTGCGTCTGCCGCCCACTCAACGAACCAGAGGTTCCCGTCAGGACCGCTGACGATTGATCCTTGCGATCCGTTAAAGCTGCCCCGCACTCCCGGGCTGTATTCGGTGACTTCACCGGTAGGCGTCATTTTCCCAACCGTTAGCTCACTTTCGAAGTTGTTGGTCCCGGTGAACCAGAGGTTGCCGTCCGGCCCGGTGGTCATTGCGGTGGCAAACATCCCAGCGGCAAGCGGATAGCCGAACGGCACCGCTTCGTCGGCCACCGCGACACTAGAAGTCGCTCCGGCAATCAGTCCTGCTGTCAGCAATGACAAGACAGCCATCCGGGACATCCTGCGATTTTTTGACCACTTCGCGGGACGCAGACCGAGTGGCTGCCATTCACAGATGGAGCCTAAGATCATCGCGTCAAGTAAATCAGCCTGAGACCTCATATGCACACCTAGCCCTCAGCAGGGAATCGGGCGGACAGGCCGCGTGATTTGAGGAACCAGGCCGAAAGAGTCTTGCTTGATGCATCATTTCCCAACCCCAACCCCAACCCCAACCCCAACCGCGAGTCGCGGTCATGCGGTCGAATCCTAGATCGCCGTAGAGGTCGGCCAGGATGCGGACCATGCGTGCGGGCTCGGCGCAGCGGCCTACCGGACACAGGTTGGCAGGTGTCAGTTCGCCGCGTTCTTAGGCGGGAAGCCGCCTATTAGCTAGTGGAAGATCTTGACGAGCCCGACGATCACACCACTACACCCGCCGAGCCCCCGCGCAGCAATGACGATTCCACGCTCTACCCAATGATCGGCCTCGACCGCCAATCGCTTGTAGGACTCGTCCCGTTCGAGCTCAACCTTCATGGCTGCAGGCGCTCGGTTAGGTCGAAGACGCCTCGGCCGACCTTGGTGAACCGGTCGCTTCCCCGGCAGCGAGTTCGCCCGTCTCACGGCTGCCCTGAACCTGCTCGCGAAGGGCGAGTCTCCTGGTAAGAGCTTCCTCGTCTGGCTACAAGAGGCCTGACCCGCTCAGGCGAGCGCGGTCCAGAGCCGCTGCTCTGCCTCGGCGACCTTCTGCGCCGCGGCGTCGATCTCGCGCCAGAGGGTCGGGTCGGGGTCGTCGCGCTCGCTCGCGGCGTGGAAGGCGCCCGCCAGCTCGGTCCAGCGGGCGGCGGCTGTGGCGGCGAGCGGCGCCTCGGGGCGGCCCGCCTCCTCGAGGAAGCGCGAGTACATCAGGCGGAAGGCGCCGCCGCCGGTGCCGCGGCGCTCGATCACCTGGTAGCCGAAGCGGGCGCACCATTGCCAATCGTCGGCGGCCTCGGGCCAGCTGCCGGCCTCGGCGGCAAGGCGCTCGACCGCGCCGAGGCCGGCGAACTCGCCGAAGGGAGAGGCGACCATCTCCTGGGCGGCCCGCTCGATCGCGGCCGGGATCGCGGCGCGCAGCTGCTCCTCGGTCACCGTGCCGCCGGCGGTGAACATGTGGCCTGCCAGCGGGTAGGCGGGGTGGTCGCTGTGGCGGGCGCGGTCGAGGTCCGCGTGGCGGGTGGTCGTCTGCAGCTCCTCGAAGCCGGTGTCGGAGAGGTGGACGAACTCCTCGTCGTAGCCGGCAAGGACCACGGCGTGGCCCGGGAAGTGGGCCGAGTTGCCGTAGTGGTCGAGGTGGTAGAGGTCGGTCAGCAGCAGGACCGGCTTGCCGGCGTCGACCTCGACCCGGGCCGCCTCCCAGGCCTCGCCGTCCCCCGGATCGAAGGTGCGCAGCTCCAGCGCCGCGCCGGTCAGCTCGCCGAAGTTCTCCTCGAGCCGCGCGGCGCGGCCGTTGAACCAGCGGGTAGGGGAGGCGTCCTCGATCGTCACGTAGTAGAAGCAGGCGCCGGCGCCGAGCCCGAAGGCCAGCTCCTCGCTGATCTCGACGCCGTGGAAGGCCAGGAGGTTGCGGAGCGCCGTCGAGCCGCAGTGGTGGCCAGGGGTGTGCGTGTAGCCGGGGACGGTCGGAATGAGGTGATTGTGCCGATCGTGATGGGTTGGGGCTCCCGACGCCATATCCTGCGCGGCCGGTGAACGACCTCGACTACAGGGTGCTCCGGGTTATGCGCACGCGCTGGCATGCACCGCGGATGGAGAAGCTTGCGAGGGCTCTTGGCAAGGCCGGGAACAACGCGGGGATCTGGGTAGTGCTTGGGCTTGCCCTTGTAGTCGTCGCCGACTCGAATCGGGAAGCTTGGTTGATCTGCGCCTTTCTCGGGCCGATCGCTATTGGGCTCAACTACGTGATCAAGCTGATCGTTAAGCGGCCGCGGCCGGTGCTGGAGGGGTTGCCGCCGTTGGGGGGAGCGCCGAGCTCGTTGAGCTTCCCCTCGGCGCACGCAACTTCGTCGTTTGCGGTGGCCACAGCGATGACTCGGGTCGATTCGCTGGGGGCGCTCGCTTTCGTCCTGGCCTTTGCGCTTTCGCTGGGTCGGCCATATCTGGGAATGCACTATCCGTCTGACGTGCTTGCGGGGGCCGCGCTTGGCGTCCTCCTTGGCCTGATCGTTCCCCTCTCGATATGAGGTGGGCGCGATGAAGGTCGGGATCGTCGGGCTGCCCAACGCGGGGAAGTCGACTCTGTTCAACGCGCTCACTCAGGGTGGGGCGCAGACCGGGGACTACCCGTTCACGACGATCGAGCCGAACGTGGCGATCGCGCAGGTGCCGGACGAGCGGCTCGAACAGGTTGCGGCGACGGTCCGCTCCTCGAAGCTCGAACCGGCGACGATCGCCTTCCACGACATCGCCGGACTGGTCAAGGGGGCCTCGGAGGGGGAGGGGCTGGGCAACCGGTTTCTCGCCTCGATCCGCGAGACCGACGCGATCTGCCACGTCGTCCGCTGCCACGCCGACTCCGGCGTGCCGCATCCCGACGGCCGCGTCGACCCGCTCGCCGACATCGAGACGATCGAGACCGAGCTGATCCTCTCCGACTACGAGCAGGCCGAGCGCCGCCTGCACCGGGTCGGCAAGGGGGCGAAGTCGGGCGACGCCGAGGCGATCGCCGAGCGCGACTGGCTCGAGCAGGTGGTGGCGGCCTTGGCCGAGGGCAAACCGGCCCGCTCGATCCCGGTCCCCGAGGCCGCCGCCCATGGCCCGCGCAACCTCCAGGCGCTGACCTCGAAGCCGATCCTCTACGTCGCCAACGTCGACGAGGGCGATGCCGAGCCGCCCGCCGCGGTCGTCGCCCACGCCGAGTCGGTCGGCGCCGGCGTGGTCGCAGTCAGCGCCCGGATCGAGGGCGAGCTGGCGGAGCTCGACCCAGTCGAAGCGGAGGAGATGCGCGACTCATACGGCGTCCAGGGCTCCGGCCTCGACCGCTTGATCCGCGCCGCTTACGACCTGCTCGACCTGCTGACCTTCTTCACCGCCGGCGAGGACAAGGAGGCGGTCGCCCGGCCAGTACCGCGCGGCTCGACCGCCTGGGAGGCGGCCGGCACGATCCACACCGAGATCCAGGACGCATTCGTCAAGGCGGAGGCGATCGGCTGGCACGAGCTGGTCGAGTGCGGGGGCTACGCGGCGGCCCGCGACAAGGGCCTGCTCCGGGTCGAGGGCCGCGATTACGTCGTGCAGGACGGCGACGTGATCACGATCAAGGTCTGAGCCGCGCCGCGGTGCGACGCGAACTCTTGGTTAAGGATCTCTCTCTAAGCTGTCGCCGCCCATGGACCAGGGAGCGCGCTTCCCAAAGGTGGCGGCCAGAGCCGGTCACTACGAGAGCTTCTACATCAAGGCCTGCCGTCCCGGCGGGGGCCAGGCCCTGTGGATCCGCCACACCGTCCACAAGCGGCCGGGCGCCGAACCGACCGCGTCGATCTGGTTCACGTTCTTCGATCGCGAGGCGGACGGGCCGCGGGCGACCAAGGTCACGGTTCCCGCGGCCGACCTCTCGGCGCCGGTCGGCTCCTGGATCCGGGTGAGCAAAGCGGAGATCGGTCCCGGCCGGGCGAGCGGCACGATCGCGACGGATGCGCTGAGCGCCTCCTGGGACCTGACCTTCTCCGGCGACGCTGCGCCCTGCAAGTACCTGCCGGCCGACTGGCTCTACGAGGCGCGGCTGCCGCGCACCAAGTTCGTCGCTCCATATCCGGACGCGCGCTTTCGCGGCCGGCTGGAGATCGACGGCGAGCAGATCGACATCGGCGACTGGCCGGGGATGATCGGCCACAACTGGGGCAGCGAGCACGCCGAGCGCTGGGTCTGGCTGGAGGGCACCGGGTTCGGCGACGCCGAGGGGACGTACTTCGACGCCGGTGCCGCGCGCATCGCGATCGGCCGCTGGATCACCCCCTGGGTTCCCTCGGGGATGCTCGTGCTCGAGGGCGAGCCGCACCGCCTCGGCGGCTTCGGCCAGATCCGCTCCGCCTCGATCGTCGCCCAGCCGACCTCCTGCGAATTCGCCCTGCCGGGCCGCGACGTCGTCGTCCGCGGCCGCGTCTCCGCCCCGCCGAAGGACTTCGTCGGCTGGGTCTACGCCGACCCCAAGGGACCCGAGCACAACACCGTCAACTGCTCGGTCGCCGACCTCGAGCTGACCGTCGAGCGCCCCGGGCAGCCCACCCGTCGACTCACGCTCGCCGCCGGCGCCGCCTACGAGTTCGGCATGCGGGAGACCGACCACGGCATCCCGATCCAGCCCTACCCGGACGGCTGACCGCCGGCGGCCCCGCCGCCGCCGCTCCCTTCGGCGCCCGTGACTTTCCCGTTCACGACCTTGCGGAAGCTCATCCAGGTGCTGTAGGCGCCGAGCGCGACCTCCAGCTCTTCGCCGGTGATGCTGGTCACGCCGCCGGTCCCGTAGAGCTTCGCGGTGACGATCCGCGGCGAGACGCCGCGCTTGGTGACGACCACCTTCTTCAGCCGGCCGTCGAGGTAGGCGCTCAGCTTTGCGCTGATTTCCGGGCCGGAGAAGCGCAGCGTCCAGCTGTGCAGCGGGCAGTAGGAGTCGTAAGGGTCGGGGACCCCGACCAGATAGGGGACGGGAGGGCCGGAGAAGACGTTCTGGACGCTCTCGGTGTGGCCGCCCGAGCAGGCGGAGAAGAAGGTCTCGGCGACTTTGCCGCCATAGGTGACGACCTGGCCGCGGGTCGCGTTGGCGGCTGCGTTGGTGGACGGCGTCTCGCTTTCGAGTCCCTTGTAGACCTGGCTGCGGGTGTCGCTGTAGAGGTCGAAGCCGTTGCCTTCGACCCCGGCGCTGAGCGCGAAGGATCGCGACTCCACAGCCTGGGTCTTGAGCTCCTCGATCGGCCAGGAGGGCGGCGACTCGTTCGGGATCACGCCCTTCACGTACTGCTCCAGCGCCAGCGCGTTGACGACGTTGAGCGAGCCGGCGCTGCTTTCGGTCGGCACCGCTTCGAGCGCCCCGCGGTAGGTCCCCAGCCCGGCGATCGAGACCCGCCCGCCGCCCGCCGCCCGCAGCTTGTGCCCGCAGCCGGCGAGCGGCTTGCCGCCCGAACTGCGCAGCTTGACGCTCGCCCCGTCGCGGTGCGCCTCGTAGCTGCGCGCCGGGTCGAGCGCGATTCCGCAGGCGCTGGTCGCGCCGCTGAAGCCGACGTCGCCGCCGCTTATCTGGAGCAGCACGCGGACGACGCTCGGCCCGCTGACCGTCCCCAGCGAGGCCCCCGTGTAGTAGTGGCCGAGGATGAAGCGGTAGCCCTTGCCGTGCAGCGCGTAGCCGTAGGCGCCGTACTGGCTGACGCCGACCCCGTGGCCGAAGCCGTGCCCGCGCACGACCCAGGAGACGCTCGCCTGGGCGCTGGGGACGAGCATCAGGAAGAGCGCCACGATCAGAAACCGAAACCGCATCATCGACTCAACAGATTCGCGCTCAGCGAGTCGCGGCCTGCTCTACGCTTGGGCGAGCGTGCAAGCGGCCGACCACAAGCTGCTCGTCGCCGGCGAGTGGGTCGAGACCGGCGCCTGGGGAGAGGTGCGCAGCCCCTACGACGGGGCGCTGGTCGGCAGGGTCGCCGAAGGCGACGCGGCGCTGGTCGACCGGGCTGCGCGAGCCGCACACGAGGCCTTCGAGGCGGCCGACTTCCCCCAGCACGAGCGGGCCGCGGTGCTCGACCGCGCCGCCGAGCTGGTCGGGGAGCGCGGCGACGAGCTGGCGCTGGGGATCGCCGCCGAGGCCGGCAAGCCGCTGAAGACGGCCCGGGTCGAGGCGCAGCGCTGCGTCGACACGCTGACCTTCGCCGCAACCGAGGCGCGCAAGCTGACCGGCGGCACGGTGCCTATGGAGGCCTCGCCGGCCGGTGCCGGCAAGCTCGGCGTGATGCTGCGCGTCCCCTACGGGGTGGTCGGCGCGATCAGCCCCTTCAACTTCCCGCTCAACCTCGTCGCCCACAAGCTCGGTCCGGCGATCGCGGCCGGCAACGCGGTCGTGCTCAAGCCGGCCGGGCAGACGCCGATCTCGGCGCTCAACCTGGCCCGGGCGCTGCTCGACGCCGGCCTGCCCGAGGGTTGGCTCTCGGTCATCCCGGGACCCGGTTCGGAGGTCGGCAACGCGATCGTCGAGCACGAGCTGACCCGCGCCCTTACCTTTACCGGCTCGGCCGGCGTCGGTTGGGGCATTCGCAGCCGGGTCCCCCACAAGAAGGTCAACCTCGAGCTCGGCTCCAACGCGCCGCTGATCGTCCACGCCGACGGCGACTGGGAGACGGCGGCCGATAAGGCGCAGATCCACGCCTTCTCGCACGCCGGCCAGAGCTGCATCTCGATCCAGCGCATCCTCGTCCACGAGGACGTCGCCGACGCCTTCACCGAGCGCCTCGTCGCCAAGGTCGGAAAGCTCCGGGTGGGCGACCCCCTTGACCTCGAGACCGACGTCGGACCGCTGATCACCCCCGGCGACCGCGACCGGGTGAAGCAATGGATCGACGAGGCGGTCGCGAGCGGCGCCGAGCTGCTTGCCGGCGGCGAGCTGGTCGACGAGGACCGCTGCCTCGCCCCAACCCTGCTCGGGGGGACATCGCGGGAGGCCAAGGTCTGGTGCGAGGAGATCTTCGGCCCGGTAGCCACAATCGACCGCTACACCGAGTTCGCCGAAGCCCTCCGCCTTGCCAACGACTCCAAGTTCGGCCTCCAAGCCGGAGTCTTCACCCGCGACGTCGGCCGCGCCCTGGAGGCCGCCAACACCCTCGAGTTTGGCGGCGTCCTAGTAAACGAGGTCCCCACCTTCCGTGCCGACCAGATGCCCTACGGCGGCGTCAAGGACTCCGGCAACACCCGCGAGGGCCCAGCTTTCGCAATCTACGAGCTAACCGAGGAGCGCTTCGTCACCCTCCAAGGCTGACGGGGACGTGCCGCAACTTAGGTACCTATAGGGGCCGCTAAGTTGCGGCACGTCCCCTGCTCAGTCGTGCGGCCGGGCCATGCGGCGGTGGTCGAGCGCCTCCTCCAGCACCGCGGGCTCAACGCCCTGCTCCAGCGCCACCTCGCGCAGCGAGCGGCCGGACTCGGCCGCGGCCTTGACGATGTCGGCGGCGCGGTCGTAGCCGATGTGGGGGTTGAGCGCGGTGGCGGTGGCCAGGGTGGCCTCGGCGTGGCGGGTCGTCATCTCCTCGTTGGCCTCGATGCCGGCCACGCACTTCTCGTCGAGCAGGCGCGAGGCGGAGGCGAGCAGCTTGACCGAGTCGAGCAGGTTGCGGGCGATCAGCGGCACCCGCACGTTGAGCTCGAACTGGCCCTGGCTGCCGGCGACGGTGATCGCGGCGTCGTTGCCGATCACCTGAGCGGCGACCTGGATCACGACCTCGGGGATCACCGGGTTGACCTTGCCGGGCATGATCGAGGAGCCCTTCTGCAGCTCGGGCAGGCGCAGCTCGGCGAGGCCGGCGCGCGGGCCGGAGCCCATCAGCGCCAGGTCGTTGGCGATCTTGTTGAGCGAGACGGCGTAGACCTTGAGCGCGCCGGAGAGCTCGACCAGGGCGTCGCGGTTGGCCTGCGCCTCGAAGCGGTCGAGCGGGGCGGAGATCTCCAGGCCGCTGGCGGCGGCCAGCTTCTCGCGCACGCGGGCGGCGAACTCGGGGTGGGTGTTGAGCCCGGTGCCGGTCGCGGTGCCGCCGAGTGGGATCTGGCCGACCCGGCGCAGCGTGGCCTCGACCCGCTGCACGCCGAGCCGCACCTGCGCCGCGTAGCCGCCGAACTCCTGGCCGAGGGTGACCGGCACCGCGTCCATCAGGTGCGTGCGGCCGGCCTTGACCACGTCGGCGAACTGCTCGGCCTTCGCTTCGAGGGCGGCCTCCAGGCCGCCCATCGCCGGCAGCAGGTCGTGCGTCACCTCGGCCAGCGCCGCCAGGTGCACGGCCGATGGGAAGACGTCGTTGGAGGACTGGCCCATGTTGACGTGGTCGTTGGGATGGGCCCCGTCGCCGGCCAGGTTGGCGAGCACCTCGTTGGCGTTCATGTTGGAGGAGGTGCCGGAGCCGGTCTGGAAGACGTCAACCGGGAACTGGTCGTCGTGTTCGCCGGCCGCGACCGCTTCGCCGGCGGCCGCGATCCGCTGGGCCACGTCCGCGTCGAGCCCGCCCAGCTCGCCGTTGACCTCGGCCGCGGTGGCCTTCACCTGGCCCAGCCAGCGCACCACCGGCACCGGCACCGGCTCGCCGGAGACGGGGAAGTTGTCGACTGCCTTGGTGGTCTCGCCACCCCAGAGCTGCTCGGTCACGTCAATTCCTCCATCGAAGTCGTTGTACGGGGAGCGTATTCAGCCCCGCGCTTCGCCCGCGTCGAAGCCCTCGCGGTAGGTCCGCGGGAACGACGGCGGCAGGGGCCGGCCGCCGGGGCTGTAACGGGCCGCGGCGGAGAGACGGCGGATCAGCTCGGCGTCGATGCCTTCGTTGCTCGCGGCGCCCCGCTGGGCGGCGCCGAGCAGGTAGCCGAGCTGCAGGTTCGCGTCTCCGCCCGGATCGGCTCGGGCCTCGGCGTTGAGCTTGGTTGCTGCCGTCACCATCGCCGTGCCCACCGTGGCCAGGTCGCCCGCTTCCTGGTTCTCGACCAGGCAGCCGCCGATCGGGGTCTCGCCGTCGAGCGTCACCGCCCCGGGAGCGTCGCGCAGCGCCCGCAGGTAGGCGGCGCTCCCTTCCAGGCAGGCGACCGGGGTCGAGTTGTCGGTGTTGCCGCACCCGGCCAGCGCCAGCACGGCGATCGCGACGCTGAAGAGCGGGCGGCGCATCGGCCGCCATCCTATGAGTGCGAGCCGCTTATCCCTCGCCGCTGAGATACGGGTCCGGCTTGGGGCGCGCCTTCCCACCGGGGAAGGCAAGGCGCAGGATCGAGCGCTGCACCATGCCCAGCTGGCGCCCGAACCGGCCGGAGTTGTAGGGGAGGCCGTGGCGCTCGCAGACGTCCCTGACCTGCGGGGCCACCTCGGCGTAGCGGCTGCTCGGCATGTCGGGGAAGAGGTGGTGCTCGACCTGATAGCCGAGGTTGCCGGAGGCGACGTGGAAGAGCGCGCTGCCCTCGATGTTGGCCGAGCCGAGCAGCTGACGCACGTACCAGCCTCCCCGCGTCTCATCGGCGACCTCCTCCTCGCTGAAGGTGTAGGTCTGGTCGGGAAAGTGCCCGCAGAAGATGATCGCGTAGGCCCAGGCGTTACGGACCAGGTTGGCGGTGGCGTCGGCCTTGGCGGTTGCCCGGAAGCTCCGCCAGCCCCGCCTCCGCCCCCCGGTGAGCGCGCCGGCGAGGCCGCTCAGCAGCGGCCAGGCGACGTAGTCCTTGAGCGCCTGGCCCTTCACCTTGGCGCCGATCGCGCGCAGCTCCTCGCGCACCTTCTCTTTCGACTTTTCGCCGTTGTGAACCGCCTCGTAGTTGATGTCGTGCAGCGCCACGCCCCACTCGAAGAAGCCGGCCAGCAGCAGGTTGTAGAAGGGCTGTAGGAGGTAGACGGGGTGCCACTGCTGCTCGGGATCGATGCGCATGATCTCGTAGCCGAGGTCGCGGTCCTTGCCGCGGATGTTGGTGAAGGTGTGGTGCTCGTAGTTGTGCGAGTGCTTCCAGGCGCTGGCGGGAGAGACGTTGTCCCAGTCCCAGGTGGTGGAGTGGATCCGCGGGTCGTTCATCCAGTCCCACTGCCCGTGCATGACGTTGTGGCCGATCTCCATGTTCTCGAGGATCTTGGCCGCGGAGAGGACGGCGGTCCCGGCAATCCAGGCGGGGCGCTTGCGTGAGGCCAGCAGCAGGACTCTGCCCAGGATCGCCAGCCGGCGGTGCATCGCGATCATGCTCTCGATGTAGCGGCGGTCCCGGTCCCCCAGGTCGGCCATCACCCGGTCGCGGATCGCGTCCAGCTCGGTGCCGATCTCATCCAGTTGCTCGGCTGAGAGCCGGGCCAGCGGGTTCTCCGACGCCGCCGCACCAGGTCGCTCGATCGTCTCAATGCTCATCTCTCGTTCCTTTCGCTCAAAGTTCGATATCGACGTCGCCCTCGGCGGCGTTGACGCAGGTCCGCACCATCTCGTTGGCGGTCTCGTGGACCTCGCCCGTGCGCAGGTCGCGCACAGCGCCCGCTCGCAGGCGCCCGACGCAGGTGCGGCATATCCCCATGCGGCAGCCGGAGGGCAGGCGGGCGCCGGCCTCCTCGCCCGCAAGCAGGATCGCCGTGTTGCCGCCGCACTCCGCCTCGACGCCGCTCTCGAGGAAGCGCACCCTGCCGCCCGCTGCGCTCGCGCCGCTCCCGCCGACGGCCGGTTGGAAGCGCTCGATCGCCAGGCGGGCGGGATCTCCCTCCGCCTCCCAGTGGTCGCGCAGCGCGTCGAGCATCTCGGCGGGGCCCGAGGCGAAAGCCTGGCGCTCGCGCCAGTCAGGGCAGATGCGATCGAGGTCCGTCGGGGCGAGCCGTCCCTGCTCCTCCGTGCGCTGCAGGTGGAGGCGCAGGGCGGGCCGGCGGGCATCGATCTCGCGCAGCTGCTCACCGAAGATCACCGCCTCGGCGGTCCGCGCCGAGTGCACGTGGACCACGTCGACCAGGGCGCCGGCGCGGTCGAGGCTGCGCAGCATCGAGACGATCGGCGTGATTCCCGATCCGGCCGAGACGAAGAGCAGCCGCGGCGGCGCCGGCGAGGGGAGGACGAAGGTCCCTTCGACTCCGCCGAGGCGGACGAGGTCGCCGGGCCGCGCCCGTTGCGTCAGGTAGGGGGAGACGACCCCGGTGGGGACCAGCTTCGGCGTGATCCCGATGCAGCCATCGGCCCGGTTCGGCTCGGTCGTAAGCGAGTAGGCGCGCCAGTGGTGGACGCCGTCGACGACCACGCCGATCCGCAGGTACTGGCCGGGCAGGTGTCCCGGCCACTCGAAGCCGGGACGGATCAGCACCGAGACCGCGTCGTCGGCCTCGGGCACGATGCGCTCGATCCGGCCGCGCAGCTCGCGGGTCGACCAGAGCGGGTTGATCAACTCCAGGTAGTCGTCGGGAAGCAGCGGCGTGAAGAAGGTGCGCATCGCTCCGAGGACGCGCTGCCGCGAAGCCGGGACTTGGGGGGCTGTGCCGATCTCCGCCATCGTTACCTGGAGAACGTTACCTCGTTTGAGGTTACATGCAACAGGTATAGTCGTCCTGTGACCAAAGCCACGCAAGACCCGCCGGGCAGGGACCGGTCGCTCGAGGGAGAGGCCGGCCTCACGGTCGAGCAGCTCGCCTACGAGACGGGGATGTCAGTGCGCAACATTCGCAACCACCAGTCGCGGGGCCTGCTGCCGCCGCCGGAGGTTCGTGCGCGAATCGGCTACTACGGACGCCAGCACGTCGAGCGGCTGCGCCTGATCCAGGAGCTGCAGGCGGACGGCTTCAAGCTGAGCGCGATCGAGCGCCTGATCGGGGAGCATGGCGACGCCGACCGCTTCGCCGGCCTGCGTGCCGCCCTCACCAACCCGATCGCCGGCGAGGCGCCTGAAGTGCTGAGCCGGGACGAGCTCGACGAGCGCTTCGGCGGCCGCGACGAGAAGCTGCTGGCGAAGACTCTGAAGCTCGGGCTCCTGATCGAGCTCGGCGAAGAGAAGTACGAAGTTCCCAGTCCCGCCATCCTGCGCGCTGCCGAGGAGGTGATGTCGATGGGCATCCCGCTGCCCGCCGCGGTCGCCGCGATCGACAAGCTGAAGCGCAACTCGCGGTCCTCGGCGCGGGCTTTCGTCAACCTCTTCTTGGCCGAGCTCTGGCGGCCATTCGACGAGGCCGGGCGGCCGGAGGAGGGATGGGAGCAGATCACCAGCTCGGTCGAACGATTGCGCCCGCTCGGCGCCGAGGTGCTGGGCGCGGTCTTCCGTCTCGATCTAACGGCCGAGATCGAGAAGGCCTTCAGCGAAGTCCTCGAGCGCGGGAAGTAGGCGCCCGGTCGTCTCCCCGCGCGGCGCTCACTCGCCGCGCGGAGACACGCCGCCGGAGCGGGTGGTCGAGATGCCGCCGGCCGGGCCGGGGGGCGGCGTGGGCGGGGTCTTGCCGCGCTTGGGGCGCTGATGGCGCGGGCGACGGCCCGCTTCGCCGTTAACGGGGAAGACTTCGACCCATTCGGCGAGCTGGAACATCGGCGCGGCGGCGTGTTCCCAGGAGATATGGAGATGGTTGCCGCAGCCGTGGCCGGCGTCGCCGTTGTAGCCGACCCAGCGGAAGGGCGGGACGGGGTGGTTCTGGGTCGGCTCTGCCCACGCGGCGAGGCGGTCGATGGCGGCCCAGGTCTGGTCGCATTTGCCGACCGTTCCGTGTAGCGGCACCACGTCGACCGCGAGACCGTTGTAGTGGTCTGAGCCCCTGACGTGGCACATGTTGCAGCCGACGTGTTCCCCGTTCGGCAGCGGGCCTGAGTAGCCGTCGGTCACGTAGATCGGGAAGCGGGCGGCGATCCAGCGCAGGTCCGGGACGATCCGCCGATCGACCATGTCGCCTTCTTCATGGGGCACCGAGGCGGGGATCGGCACGATTTCGCCGGTCGCGTAGACGATCCGGGTCGACGCCGGCCCGGCGCTCGCCGAGCTCGCGACCAGCAGTCCGACCGCCAGCAGTCCCGCCAGCGCCAGCAGGATCCGTCCCAGTTTCTCGGCCGTCGGTGCCACGGCCTCCTCATCGACCGCGGCGGGGGCCGGCTTGAGAATCGCAATCCCCCGGTAGGGTTCGCGCCGGGTATGGCGACGGTCCGCGAGGCAAGCTTCGATCTCTTCCGCGAGCACGGAATGACGACGATGTTCGGCAACCCCGGCTCCACCGAGCTGCCGATGCTGGCCGAGTTCCCGTCCGACTTCCGCTACGTGCTCGGCCTGCAGGAGGCGGTCGTCGTCGGCATGGCCGACGGCTACGCCCAGGCCTCCGGACGCACCACGGTGGTCAACCTGCACACGGCGCCCGGCGTCGGCAACGCGATGGGAGCGATCTTCAACGCCCAGGCCAACCACTCGCCGCTGCTGGTCACGGCCGGCCAGCAGACCCGCGCCCACATCGCCATGCAGGCCAACCTGACCAACCGCGACGCGACCCGCATGCCGCACCCGCTGGTCAAGTGGTCCCATGAGCCGGCCCGCGCCGAGGACGTGCCGCTCGCCCTCGCCCATGGCGCCCACCTCGCCGGGCTGCCGCCCAAGGGTCCGGTCTTCGTCTCGCTGCCGATGGACGACTGGTACGCCGAGGTCGACGAGACCGACGCGCGCGAAGTCATCGCCCGCCGGGTCGACGGGCGCGCCGCCGCCGATCCCGCCGCGGTCCGCGTCCTCGCCGACCGGCTGGCGACCGCCGCCAACCCGGTGCTCGTCGCCGGCCCCGACATCGAAGCCAGCGGCGCCTGGGACCTGGCGGTGGCCCTGGCCGAGCGCCAGCGCCTGCCGGTCTGGGCCTCGCCCGCCACCGGCGGCAACCGGCTCGGCTTCCCCGAGAACCACCCCAACTACCGCGGCGTGCTGCCGCCGGCGATCGGCCCGGTCGGCCAGACGCTTGAGGGCCACGACCTGATCCTCGTCGTCGGCAGCTCGGTCTTCCCCTACTACCCGCACATCCCCGGCCCGCTGCTCCCGGACGGCGCCAAGCTGGTGGCGATCACCAGCGACCCCGACGAGGCCGCCCGCGCGCCGATGGGCGATGCGCTGGTCGCCGACGTCAAGCTGACCCTGGAAGCGCTGCTCGCCGAGCTGTCCGAGTCGGATCGCCCGGCCCCGGAGCCCAACCCCGGGCCGCAGGAAATCCCACCCAGCGACCCGCTCAACCCCTCGACCGTGCACACCGCGCTCGGCGAGGTCTTCCCCGAGGACGGAATCGTCGTGCTCGAGTCGCCCTCCAGCACGCTCGCGCTGCGCAACCAGCTGCGCCTCTCGCGGCCCGGCAGCTACTACTTCGCGGCGGGCGGGGGTCTCGGCTTCGGCCTCGCCGCCTCGGTCGGCGTGCAGCTCGCCCAACCCGACCGCCCGGTCGTCTGCGTGATCGGCGAGGGCTCGGTCCAGTACGCGGTGAGCGCCTTCTGGAGCGCCGTCGCCTACAAGGCGCCAGTCACCTTCCTGGTCGTGCGCAACGAGGAGTACGCGATCCTCAAGTGGTTCGCCGAGGTCGAGCAGGTGGCGGGTGCCCCCGGCCTCGACCTGCCGAAGCTCGACGTCGCCGCGGTAGCCGAGGGCTACGGCGTCAAGGCGCACCGGGTCCGCGACCGCGACGAAGTCCGCGACGCCCTCTCCAAATCCCTCGCCTCCCCGGAGCCCGAACTGGTCGAAGTCCCGGTGACGCCCGGGATGGCCCTCTTCTAAGACCGCTATGGCGCTGCTCGAGAGGAAGCTGGCGCCACCCCCGTCGGTCCCCGCCGCCGACCGGGCCCCCGACGAGATCGCGGCCGGAGTCGCCCAGCCGCTGCGCGGCGAGCTCGAGGCCCTACTCGGCGCCGACCGGGTCCTCTCGCGCCCCGGCGACCTCGTCCGCTACGCCTCCGACGCCAGTCCCTACCGTCTCTTCCCGCGGGCGGTGGTGATGGCGCACAACGCCGCCGACGTGGCCAAGGTCCTCGCCTACGGGCGGCGCTCCGGCATCCCGGTCACCTTCCGCGCCGGTGGCACCAGCCTCAACGGCCAGGGGCAGAGCGACGGCATCCTGGTCGACGTGCGGCGCCACTTCAGCGGCGTCGCGGTCGAGGACGGCGGCGCGCTGGCGCGGGTCAAGCCCGGCACCGTGCTGGGCCACGCCAACCGGGTGCTCGCCCCGCACGAGCGCAAGCTCGGCCCCGACCCGGCCAGCACCGACATCGCCTGCGTCGGTGGGGTGATCGCCAACAACTCGGGCGGGATGCGCTGCGGCGTCTCCCGCGACTCCTACTCGACCGTGCGATCAATGACCCTGGTCCTCCCCTCGGGCACGACGATCGACACCGCTGAGCCGGGCGCGGCGGCTCGCTTCGAGGCCGAGGAGCCCGAGCTCGCCGCCGGGCTCGCCGCGATCCGCGAGGAGATCCGCGCCGACCCCGAGCTCAGCGACCGCATCCGGCGCAAGTTCGCGATCAAGAATACGACCGGGTACCGCCTCTGCGCCTTTCTCGACGCCGACGAGCCGCTGGAGATCTTCCGCCGGCTGGTCGTCGGCTCCGAGGGCACGCTCGCCTTCGTCGCCGAGGCGGTCTTCGAGACCGTGCCGGTCCCGGCGTGCACGACGACCGCCTGGATCCACTTCCCCGGCATCGAGGAGGCGATCGCCCCGGTGCGCGACTTCGTCGCCTCGGGAGCGACCGCGGTCGAGCTGATGGTCGCCCCGGCGCTGATCACCGCCGCCTGGAACATGGTCGGCGCGCCCGAGGAGTGGAAGGAGCTGCCGCCCGAGTCGGCCGTGCTGCTGGTCGAGTACGGCGGCGCGAGCGAGGAGCAGCTGGCGGAGCAGGTCGCGGGCGCCGAGAAGATCCTCGTCGGGCACGAGACGATCCGGCCAGTCGAGTTCACCCGCGAGGAGGAGGAGATCGAGCTCGCCTGGCGCGTGCGCGAGGGCCTGCATGGCCTGGTCGGCCGCATCCGCATCCCCGGTACGGCGTTGATCGTCGAGGACGTCTGCGTGCCGCCGGAGCGGATTGCCGAGGGCGCCCGGGATCTGCAGGCGCTGCTCGGCGAGCACGGCTTCCTGCCCGGGGTCGCCGGCCACGCCTCCGCGGGCAACCTGCACTTCATGCTCACGCCCGACTTCGCCAAGCAGGAGGACCTCGAGCGCTACGAGGCCTTCATGGCGAAGCTGGTCGAGCTGATCGTCGACAAGTACGACGGCTCGCTCAAGGCCGAGCACGGGACCGGGATCAACATGTCCCCCTACGTCGAACGCGAGTGGGGGGAGCGGGCGACCGAGCTGATGTGGCGGGTGAAGCGGCTCGCCGACCCGGACGGGGTGCTCAACCCCGGCGTCGTCCTCAACCGCGACCCCGACGTCCACCTGCGCAACCTGAAGACGACTCCGGCGATCGAGCAGGAGGCAGCAACTTGTGTCGAGTGCGGCTTCTGCGAGCCGGTCTGCCCGAGCCGCGACCTGACCACGACGCCGCGCCAGCGCATCGTCCTGCGTCGCGAGATGGCCCGCCAGCCAGCCGGCTCGCCGGTGCAGCGGGCGCTGCTCGAGGAATTTGCCTACGAGGCGCTCGACACCTGCGCCGCCGACGGCTCCTGCCAGCTCGCCTGCCCGGTTGGGATCGACACCGGCAAGCTGGTCAAGGAGCTGCGCCAGGCGAGCCACGGCGAGCGGGCGGAACGCGCCGCCCTGGCGACCGCGAAGCGCTGGCGGGCGGTCGAGGCGGCCTCGCGCCTGGCGCTGCGCTTCGGCGGGCCGCTGGTGCGGCGGACGAAGCGGGGGCGGGGGTTGCCGGGGCCGGGGCGGGGGGGAGCGGCGGGTGACCCTCTCCAGACAAAAGCGGGGAGTGTCTGGAGAGGGTCCCCCCCGAATCCTCGAAGCGCGAGCGCCGCCGCCGTTTACGTGCCCAGCTGCACGAATCGGATCTTCGACGGGAATCCGGTCGAGGCGCTGGTCACGGTGTCGGCCCGGGCCGGGTTGCCGGTCTGGATTCCCGATGAGGTTGCCGGCAGCTGTTGTGGACTTCCGTTTGGGTCCAAAGGCTTTGCCGACGCTCATGCGCACAAGGCGAATGAGATGGTGGGGAAGCTCTGGCGGTGGAGCGATGGGGGGCGGTTGCCGGTCGTGATCGACGCTGCTTCTTGCACGCAGGCGGTGACCGATCCTGGGGAGGGGGTGCTCTCGGAGGAGAATGCGGAGCGGCTCGGCAAGCTCAAGATCCTCGACTCGGTCGCCTGGGCGCACGACCGGCTGCTGCCGGAGCTGGAGATCGGCGCCAAGGTCGGCTCGGCCACCGTCCACCCGACCTGCGCGACCCGCCACATGGGCCTCGCGCCGCGCCTGCGCCGGCTCGCCGCCGCGCTCGCCGAGGACGTCTACGTCGCCCCCTCCGCCCATTGCTGCGGCTTCGCCGGCGACCGCGGCATCTCCCATCCCGAGCTGACCGAGTCCGCCACCCGCCCGCAGGCGGAAGAGCTTGCCGGCCGCGACTTCGACGCCCGCCTCTCCAGCAACCGAACCTGCGAGATCGGCCTCAGCCGCGCCACCGGCGCCGACTACGAGTCGGTGGTGATCCTGCTCGAGCGGCTAACCCGAGAAGTTTGATCGGTTGACGTTCCTATGGGGACCAGAAAGCGTCAGGCTTTCGCGGCGGTTGACCGCGCCTCGGCCTCCCGCAGGGCGGCCACCGCGCGCGGGTCCTTGGGAATCCGCTTCTCCAGCAGCGGGATCAGGATGCCGCGCAAGGCGGAGACGTAGCGCCACCACCTGGGGGCGAAGACATGTGGCGCCCGTTCTTCTATCCCGCGCACCACGGCGGCCCCGGCCTCGTCGGGCTTGATCCGTTTCATGAAGAAGCTCGGCAGCGTCTCCTGCATCCGGCTGCCCGACTCCTGCTCGTCGAGCGCTTCCTGAACCATCCTCGTGTCGACCCAGCCGAAGTAGCAGACGGTGGCGCTGGCGCCGAAGGGCAGCAGCTCCGCCCGCAGCGAGCGGCCGAGCGCCTCGACCGCCGCCTTCGAGGTTGCGTAAGGGCTCATCATCACGCCGCCGGCAAAGGCCGCCACCGAGGCGACAATCACGATCTGGCCGTTGCGCTCGGAGACCTGGGGCAGTGCCGCCTGAACCGTGTGCCAGACCCCCATCAGGTTGACGTCGATCACCCGCTCCCACTCCTCCGGGGGCATCGTGCGGGTGGTCGTTTGCGTCGGCGGCGCGATCCCGGCGTTGGCCATCGCCAAGTCGAGGCCACCGAAGCGCTCGACCGTCTCGGCGACCGCGGCGCGCATCGCGCCGGCGTCGGTGACGTCGCCCGCGATCCCAATCGCCCGCTCGCCGATTCGCTCGGCGGCTTCGCGTGCCTGCTCGACGTCGATGTCTACGACGGCGACCGAGGCACCGCGCATGTGCATCTGGCGCGCGGTCTCGTAGCCGATTCCACGGGCGGCACCGGTGACCAGCGCAACCTTGCCGTTCAGGTCATAGACGGGCATCGGCGGAAGACTATTGCGTACCGGTGCAGGTCGCCGGCGGTGGAGGCCCCGTCCACTCCTAGAATCACCCGTCCATGCCCGGCTTCCGCCCAGTCGACACCAAGCAGTCGTTTCCCGAGCTGGAGGAGAAGGTGCTGGAGCGCTGGCGCGAGCGCAAGGTCTTCCAGCGCTCGCTCGAACAGCGCCAGGGGGCGGAGCTCTGGAACTTCTACGAGGGCCCGCCCACCGCCAACGGCCGCCCCGGCTCCCACCACGTCCTGGCCCGCGTATTCAAGGACGTCTACCCGCGCTACCGCTCGATGCGCGGCTACCGGGTGCCGCGCAAGGCCGGCTGGGACTGCCACGGCCTGCCGGTCGAGATCGAGGTCGAAAAACAGCTCGGCATCTCCTCCAAGCAGGAGATCGAGGAGTACGGGATCGACAAGTTCAACGCCCGCTGCCGCGAGTCGGTTTTCGAGTACGTCGAGGAGTGGAACCGGCTGACCGAGCGGATCGGCTTCTGGATCGACCTCGACGACCCCTACGTCACCCTCGACGACGACTACATCGAGTCGGTCTGGTGGTCGCTGAAGCAGCTCTGGGACAAGGACCGCCTCTACGAGGGCCACAAGGTGGTGCCCTACTGCCCGCGCTGCGGCACGGCGCTCTCCTCGCACGAGGTCGCGCTCGGCTACCAGGACGTGAAGGACCCGTCTATATATGTGCGCTTCCGATTGCTCGGCGAGGACGGCGGCGAGAGCGGCGAGTCGCTGCTGGTCTGGACGACGACGCCGTGGACCCTGCCAGGCAACGTCGCCGTGGCGGTCGCGCCCGACGTCACCTACGTCAAGGCGCGGCTCGGTGACGAGACGCTGATCGTCGCCGAGCCGCTGCTCGAGAAGGTGCTCGGCGAGCAGGCGGAGGTCATCGAGCGCTTCCCCGGCGAGAGGCTGATCGGCCGTCACTACCTCGGGCCGGTGTTCACGTTGAACGATCGCGAGCCTGGCGGCTTCCCGGTGATCGCCGGCGACTTCGTCACCACTGAGGACGGCACCGGCCTCGTCCACATCGCTCCGGCTTTCGGCGAGGACGACTTCAAGGTCGCCGCCGAGAACGGAATCTTCGACCCCACCAGCGCCGGCACCCTCTATAACCCGGTCGGCCTCGACGGCAAGTTCGACCGCCGCGTCGTCGGCTTCGAGGGCCAGTTCGTCAAGGACCCCGAGGTGACCAGGGCGCTGATCGCCGACCTCGACGCCCGCGGTCTGCTCTTCCGCGAGCAGGTCTATGAGCACTCCTACCCGCACTGCTGGCGCTGCGGCACGCCGCTGCTCTACTACGCCAAGTCGAGCTGGTACGTCGCCACCTCGCGGGTGCGCGAGGAGCTGCTCGCCAACAACGAGACGATCGGCTGGCACCCCGAGCACATCAAGGAGGGCCGCTTCGGCAAGTGGCTGGAGAACAACGTCGACTGGGCGCTCTCGCGCGACCGCTACTGGGGCACCCCGCTGCCGATCTGGCGCTGCACGAAAGGCGACTGCACCGAGCTCTACTGCGCCGGCTCGGTCGCCGAGCTGCGCGAGCGGGCGAGGGGCGACGTGCCCGCGGACCTGCACCGCCCCTACATCGACGAGGTGGTGCTCGACTGCGAGAGCTGCGGCGGTGAGATGCACCGGGTCGACTCGGTTATCGACACCTGGTACGACAGCGGCGCGATGCCCTTCGCCCAGCTCCACTACCCGTTCGAGAACGAGGAGCTGTTCGCCGAGCGCTTCCCGGCCGACTTCATCTGCGAGGCGATCGACCAGACCCGCGGCTGGTTCTACACGCTGCTCGCCGAGTCGACCCTGCTCTTCGATCGGAGCAGCTACCGCAACTGCGTCTGCCTCGGCCTGATCCTCGACCCCGAGGGCCAGAAGATGTCGAAGAGCAAGGGCAACGTGGTCGAGCCCTGGGACGTGATCGACGCCCACGGCGCCGACGCCTTCCGCTGGTACTACCTGACCGCGCAGCAGCCCTGGTCGGGCTACCGCTTCTCGGTCGAGACGGTCGGCGAATCGGTGCGCCAGTTCCTGCTCACCCTCTGGAACACCTACTCGTTCTGGGTGCTCTACGCCAACGCGGAGGGCCTCGGCCCGGCGGACTTCCAGGGAGCGCCCGAGCCGGCCGACGACCTCGATCGCTGGGCGATCTCGACCCTGCAGTCGACGGTCGACAGGGTGCGCGACCAGATGGACGAGTTCGACTGCACGGCCGCCGGCCGGACGATCGCCGCTTACGTCGAGCAGCTCTCCAACTGGTACGTGCGCCTCTCGCGCCGCCGCTTCTGGGAGGGCGACCGGGCGGCCTTCGCCACCCTGCGCCACTGCCTGCTGGATGTGGCGGCGCTGCTAGCCCCGTTCACGCCCTTCCTCGCTGAGGAGATCCACCTCAACCTCGCCGGCGGCGAGGCCGAAGAGCTCGGCGAGCTGCCCGACTCGGTCCACCTGCGCGACTTTCCCACGCCCGACGAGGCGCTCGCCGACCCAGAGCTGGAAGAGGCGATGGCGGCCGTCCGTCTCACGGTCGAGCTCGGCCGCGCCGCCCGCGCCCAGGCCAAGGCCAAGGTGCGCCAGCCGCTGCGCCGCGCCGTGATCGTCGCGAGCGACGCTGAGCGCGCCGCGATCGAAGCGCGAGCCGACCTCGTCACCGCCGAGCTCAACGTCAAGCAGCTCGATTTCGTCAGCGACGAGTCGGAGCTGGTCAGCTATGAGGTGAAGCCCAACTACCGCGCGCTCGGTCCGCGCTTCGGCAAGCGCATGCCCCAGGTCGCCGCCGCGGTCGAGGCGCTCGACCCCGCCCACGTCGCCGAGGTGATGGCCAACGGCGGCGAGGTCGGGATCAGCGTCGACGGCGACGAGCACACGATCGGCGCCGACGAGGTCAGCCTCGCGCTGCAGCCGCTGGAGGGCTACGAGGTCGAGGCGGAGGCCGGCCACGCCGTTGCCCTGCAATTGGAGCTGGATGACGAGCTGCGCCGCGAGGGTCTCGCCCGCGAGATCGTCCACGCGGTCCAGAACGCCCGCAAAGCCGCCGGCCTCGAGATCTCCGACCGGATCGAGCTCTCCCTCGGCGGCGACGAGGAGCTGCTGGCCGCCGCCCGCGCGCACCAGGACTACGTCGCCGGCGAGGTGCTGGCGACCTCGGTCGCCTACGGCGCCGACGCCGCCCCGATTCGCGTCGACGGGCGCGAGCTTCGCATCTCCGTTTCCCGTTCTTAGCGGAGAAACGCCAACCAAGCACCGCCGAATCGCAATCACCACCGACCCCGAGCTGACGGCGGCGATCGCCGAATTCGAACGGGAAGGGGTCGAGTGGCCCAAGGTTTCGATGGCCGAGGCACTCGCCGCCTCCGATCCGCTTCCTCCCTTCGATCCCGACGATCCCTATCCCGGCACGCGCGCGCTCGAAGAAGTTCGCGAAGATCGCGTCTGAGGGCGGCGCAAATGGACGGCCTCGCCTACATCGACGCCTCGGCGATGGTCAAGCTCGTCGTCTCCGAGAAACAGAGCGCCGCGTTGGTCGCGGCGCTCTCCACGGAGTGGCCGCACCTGACGGCGAGCGAGATCCTCGCCGTCGAGACCGCGAGGGCGGCGATGCGCTCGGGCAAGGCCACGCCGGCGCTGGTCGCCAGGCGGTTGGCGTCGGTCGCCTTGCTGCCGCTCACCGCTGAGATCCGTCGCGATGCGGGTCGCGTCGGCCCTCTCGGGCTACGCGCGCTCGACGCCATCCATCTCGCCACGGCATTGACGGCGAGCGAGCGGATCGGCGCCGTGCTCACCTACGACGAGCGCCTTGCCACGGCCTGCCGCAATGCCGGCCTGCGGGTGCTCGCCCCAGCCTGAGACTTCTCAGTCGCCGCCAGCCTTGCCGATGATCAAGTCGGTCTTCTTCGAGTCGGAGAACTTGACCCAGCAGTGGTCGGCGGAGACCCCGGCCACCTCGATCAGGGCCGCTTCGATCCGCCTGGCGATCTCCGCCTTCTGCTCGTCGGAGCGGCCCTCGTACCAGTGGACGTGAACGAAGGGCACCGGCTCGCTCGCTAGGCGAGGGCCGGCTCGAGCTCGGCCTCGAGGCGCCGCTTCGGCATCGCCCCGACCACTTTCTTGGCGATCGCGCCGTCCTTGAAGAGCAGCATGGTCGGGATCGAGAGCACTTCGTACTGAGCGGCCGTCTGCTGGTTCTCGTCGACGTTGAGGCTGACGATCTTCAGGTCGTCGCGCTCGGTGTCGATCTCCTCGAGCACCGGATGGACGACGCGGCAGGGGCCGCACCAAGGGGCCCAGAAGTCGACCAAGACGGGCCCGTCGGCATCGAGGACCTCTGCTTTGAAGGTGGCGTCTGTCACGTCATGGAGCTTGCCTGTCACTGAAATCGCTCTCCTGAGGGTCGAGTTTCCGCGCTCAATACTTCAGAAAGTATAGCGAGGCGGTCCTGGCCTGCACCTCGGTGCTGCCGCTCGCTAGCTTGCAGGGGTGACCAATGCCGAGATCGCGGATGCGCTGGAGGAGCTCGGCGTCCTTTACGAGCTCGACGGGGCGGTCAAATACCGGGTGCTCGCCTACGCGACGGCGGCCAAGGCGATCCGCGAAAGCCCGGTCTCGGTCGCCGACCTGGCCCTGGCGGGCCGGGCGACCGAGATCCCCGGGGTCGGCAAGACGCTGGCGGAAAAGATCCTGGCGCTGATCGAGACCGACGAGATCCCTGCGGCGGCAAAGCTCAAGGCGAAGTTCCCGCCCACACTGGTCGAGGTGACGCGGGTGCCGGGGGTGGGGCCGAAGACGGCGCGGCGCCTCTTCGACGAGCTTGGCGTCGCCACCCTCGACGACCTCAAGATGGCGGCCGAGAAGGAACGCATCCGCGGCCTCAAGGGGCTCGGGCCGAAGGCCGAGCAGAACGTCCTGGCAGCGCTCGAGCGGCTCGGCGATCCGGCGCATGCAGCCGGGCGGGTGCTGCTCTCCGCGGCGCGGCCGATCGCCGAGGAGCTCGCCCGGGTGCTGCGCGAGCACCCCGCCGCCGACCGGGTCGAGGTCGCCGGCTCGGTGCGCCGCTGGGCCGAGACCTGCAAGGACATCGACCTGATCGCGACCACCGAGGAGCCGACCGCCCTGGCCGAGGCGCTCCTCGCCAGCCCGCTGATCGCCGCCGCCGGCAATCCGGGGCCGAACGGCGTGCGGGCGCAGACGCAGAACGGGATCTCGGTCGATCTGCGGATCGTCGCCCCCGAGGCCTTCGGCAACCTCCTGCAGCACTTCACCGGCTCGCAGGCGCACAACGTGCAGCTGCGCGAGGACGCCGCGGCCCGCGGCCTCTCGGTCTCCGAGCACGGCATCGCCGAGGTCGAATCCGGCGAGGTCGAGCTCTGCGCGACCGAGGAGGCCGTCTACGAGCGCCTCGGCTACGCCTACATCGAGCCGGAGCTGCGCGAGGGCCGCGGCGAGCTGAAGGCGGCGCGCGAGGGGACGCTGCCCAAGCTGGTCGAGCTTGGCGACCTGCGCGGCGACCTGCACGCCCACACCACCCTCTCGGATGGGCGCAACACGCTGGAGGAGATGGCCGAGGCCGGACGCGAGCGTGGCTACGCCTACATGGCGATCACCGACCACTCGGCCAGCCACGGCTTCGGCGACCACGTCACCGCCGAGCGGCTCTGGCAGCGGATCGAGGAGATCGCCGAGTGGAACGAGGGCAAGCGGGGCTTCCGCCTGCTCTCCGGCTCGGAGGTCAACATCGGCCTCGATGGCTCACTCGACTACCCCGACGACCTGTTGGAGGCGCTCGACTGGGTCCTCGCCAGCGTCCACACCTCCTTCGCGATCGCCGAGCAGGAGATGACCGCGCGCGTGCTCGCCGCGATCGAGAACCCCCTGGTCGACTGCATCGGCCACCTCAGCGGCCGCCTGATCGGCCGCCGCGAGCCCTACGCGATCGACGTCGAGGCCGTGGTCGAGGCCGCGGCGCGCACCGGGACGATGCTCGAGGTCAACGGCAACCCCAACCGCCGCGACCTCTCCGAGCAGCACGCCCGCCTCGCCGCCGAAGCGGGCGTGACGATCGTCCTCAACACCGACGCCCACGGAGTCGACACGCTGGGCAACATGGCCTACGCGGTCGCGACGGCGCGGCGCGCCTGGCTGACGAAGGCGAACATCGCCAACACGCGGGGCTGGCGCGAGTTCAAGGAGGTCCTGCGCGCCGCCTAATCGTGCGGAACGCTTCGCAGGCCGGGCGTTCTCACGAGCTGTATGGGGCGAAGCGCCGAGTTCGGGACGACGTAGAAGCGGACCCCGTCGCGCTGCTCGATCGCCTCGACGGCGCCTTCGCGGGAGTGCCAGGCGAGCGAGACGAGCAGGGCGTAGCCGGCGCCTATCGCGGCCACGCCGGGGAAGAAGACGCCCAGGGCGCCGGCCGCGATCGCGGTGACCGCGATTGGCCAGAGGCGGGCGATCGCGATTCGGCTTGGGGGCTCGGGGGGAAGGGACGTGGCCGTGCGGGCTTTGGCGAGGGTGTCGCGTAGGGCGCCGGCGGCGCGGGAGGGGCGGCCCAGGTAGAGGCCGATCAGCAGCGAGGCGAGCCACCAGGCGGCGGCGACGATCAGGGTGGTGGCGTCGTTGTCGCGGTTGACCGCCACCGCGGTGATCGCGGCGAGGGCGGTCGCCTCGGCGCCGGTGAGCAGGACGGTGACGCGGAGCAGGTCGGTGAAGGGCAACGCGACTACCCCGCCAGCTCACCCAGCAGCTCGAGCCAGCCCTCGGGGCCGTCGACGGTCAGGTCGGACTCCTCGGCCAGCTCCGGCGGCGCCTCCGGGGAGAGGACGCCGACGCAGAAGGCCGTGCGCAGCCGTCCCTCGTCGCGCAGCTGGCGCAGGCGCCGGCAGGCGTCGAGGTCGGTGCGGTCGTCGCCGGCGTAGACGGCGGTCTCGATCTGCTCGTCGGCGAGCAGCGCCGCGACCGCGGCGTCCTTGCCACCGCCGCCGACCGGACGAAGCTCCAGCACCTTGCGGCCCCAGCGCGGTTCGAGCTTGGCGCGGCCCGCCGCCGCGGCGATCTCGTGGGCGCGGGCGTCGGCGGCGCGCTCGTCCTCGGCGCCGCGCCAGTGCAGGGTCTGGATCGGGCCCTTGTCCTCGAGCCGCAGGCCAAGCATCGCCAGCTCCGCCGGGTCGAGGCCGGCGACGAACTCCGCCGCGCCCCGCTCCTGGCCGGCCACCGCCGGGTCGAGCCGCGGCTCCTCCTCGCCCGGCAGCAGCAGTTCGAGCCCGTGGTTGCCGGCGTAGGCGATCTCCTCGAGGCCGACCAGTCGCCGCGCCTCCAGCGCCTGGCGGCCGGAGACGCAGCCGACCCTGGCGTAGCGTTCGCTCAGTGCCCGCAGCAGCTCCGTCGTTCGCGGCGGCACGGCCGCCTGCTCGGGCCGCGCGACGATCGGCGCGAGGGTGCCGTCGACGTCGGTGAGGATCGCGGCGCGGCCGGGGTCGGCGCGCAGCGGCTCCAGTCGGGACGGCGCCCCGGCCCCTGGCTCTGCGTCGGGAGACACGGCCCGTAGTATCGCGAGACGATGGCCCCGGGCCCTGCGCTCCCCAGCAACCGCACGCTCAAACTCGCTTTGATCGGCACCCTGGCGGGGGTCTTCAGCGGTCTCTTCGGGGTCGGCGGCGGCACCGTGATCGTGCCGCTGCTGATCTTCTGGTTCGGCTACGGCGAGCGGCTTGCCACCGGCACCAGTCTGGCGGCGATCGTCCTGATCGGCCTGCTCGGCGTGGTCGCCCAGGGGGGGCTCTACGGCAACGTCCACGTCCTCACCGGCGTCTGGCTCTCTATCCCGGCCGTGGTCGGCGTGATTGCCGGCACCGCGATCCAGCAGCGCATCTCCCAGCGCGCCGTCTCGCTGCTCTTCGCCGCCCTGCTGATCGGCGTCGCGATAGAGCTGATTTTGAAATGAACGAGCTGGCTGCCATCGTGATCGCGCTCGCCGGTGGGCTCGCCGGCGGGCTGGTCGGGGTCGGCGGCGGCGTCCTCTTCGTGCCGGCGCTGACCGTCTTCCTCGGTCTCTCCCAGGTCGAGGGCGAGTCGACCTCGCTGCTGGTGATCGTCATCGTCGCCGTGGTCGGCACGATCCGCCAGCGCGCCTACGGCAACGTCCACCTGCGCGACGCCGCCGTGATCGGCTTGCTCTCGCCGCTCGGCGTGCTGATCGGCGTCGGCGTCGCCAACGTGGTGCCGCAGCGGGCGCTGGAACTCTCCTTCGCCGCGCTCGTCCTCTACGTGGCCTTCGAACTGCTGCGCCGGGCTGCGACGGCCCCTCGGTAGTCTGAATCCGTGGACTCACTCAGCTGGGAAGGCGAGGTTCCGCAGCTGCGGAACCCGATTCTGGTCTGCTCGTTCCGAGGCTGGAACGACGCCGCCGCGGCCGCCTCGACAGCGCTTGCCGCGGTCGGCGACGCCTTCGAGTCCGAGACGATCGCCGAGGTCGATCCGGAGGAGTACTTCGACTTCCAGGCGACCCGGCCGACGATCGTCCTCAGCGAGGGGCAGGCGCGACGGATCGAGTGGCCGCACAACGAGCTGATCGCGGTCCGCATCCCGGCTGCCGAGCGCGACCTGGTTCTGCTCGACGGGACCGAGCCGAACCTGCGCTGGCGCACCTTCTCGGAGACGATCGCCACCGCGGCCGACGCACTCGGGGTGGAGATGGTGATCACGCTCGGCGCCCTGATCGCCGAGGTCTCCCACACCTTGCCGGTGCCGATCACCGGCCTCGCCTCCGACGAGCAACTGGTCGAGGAGCTCGATCTGCAGCGCTCCAACTACGAGGGCCCGACCGGGATCGTCGGCGTCGTCCACGATTGCTGCCGCCAACTCGGCATGGCTTCGGCCTCGCTCTGGGCCGCGGTGCCCCACTACATCGCCGCCGTGCCGAATCCGAAGGCAGCGCTCGCCCTGCTGCGCCGGCTCGAGGGGCTGACCGGGATCGCGGTCGACGCCACCGAGCTGGAGGAGGAGGCGACCGCGTATGAGGAGCAGATCGACCGCGCGATCGCCGCCAACCCGGAGATCGAGGAGCTGGTCGAGAAGATCGAGGAGGAGCAGTCGGAGCAGCTCGAGCCGCCCGAGGACATCCCCTCGGCCGACACGATCGCCCGCGACTTTCAGCAGTTCCTCCGCCAGCAGGGCGACGACCAGCAGCCCTAGCTCTCGGCGGCCGGGCAGATCAGGCGGTAGTCGCACCAGGAGCAGGTCGTCGGCGACGGTCGCGGCTCGAAGTCCTGGCCGAGCACCCCCTCGCCCACCTCGAGCACCGTGCGCTCAACCCGCTCGGCATCGTCGGCCCGCACCGGGGCGGCGACCTTCTCGGCGTCGAGCACGTAGTAGTAGCTGCCGCCGCTCGCCTCGATCTCCCAGGCCTCGCGGGCGGCGAGCCGGTAGAGCGCCAGCTGCAGGTCGTTCTCCAGGTCCGCCTCGCTCTTGCGCTGGCCCGTCTTGTAGTCGATCAGCTCGTGGCTGCCGCCGGGCAGGCGGTCCACCCGGTCGACCCGCCCGCGCACGTGGTGCGGCCCGATCCGGATGTCGAACTTGCGCTCCAGCCAAACCGGCTCGCCCTCGCGCTCCCGCTCCCGCTCGAAGTAGAGGCGCATCGCCTCGCGGGCGCGGTCGCGGAACTGCAGCTCGTCGTCGCCGCTGCCGAATCCGGTGCGTCGCCAGCCGGACTCGAAGAGCTCCATCAGGCGCGCCAGCTCCGGTTCCTCGCCCTCGCGCTCCTCCTTGTGAAAGCGCTCGAGCACGTTGTGGATGAGGATGCCGAAGCGCTGGTTGATCGTCGGCTCCTGCGGGATCCCGAAGACGCGCGAGAACTTGTACTTCAGCGGGCAGGTCAGGTAGAGGTCGAGGTCGGAGGCCGAGAGACTCAGCGCGCCGTCGCCGCGGGTCGGCAGGAAGGCCTCCAGCGAGGGCTCGTGGCGGGCGGCGATCAGCCGCCGCCGGCCGCTGCGCTCGCGTTCGGAGTCGAGCAGGTATGCGTCGAGCGGCGAGGCTTCCAGCTCCGCCTGCTGCTCGGGCGTCGCCACCTGGCGCAGCAGCCCGTTGACCGCTTCGACCGCCTCCGCCGTCGCCTCCTCCCCCGGCCGTTGGGCGAGCGCGGCGAGCTTCAGCAGCTCGAGGTGGCGGGCGATCGCCCGGTTGACGTCGACGACGGTGTCGAGGCGCGGCTCGGAGAGCTCGCGCCCCGCCTTCCAGGATGCCTCGAGCACCTCCTCGCGCAGCCGCCGGTAGGTCGCGTGCAGGCCCTCGGCCGGCCCGAAGAGCTCCTCCTCGTGCACCTCCTCCTCCGGCACCCCGGGCTCGCTCTCGCGGCCGATGCGCGAGACGACCAGGGAGGTGCGCGCCTGCACCCCGTCCGGATCGCCGCCGAGCACGAAGACGTGCTCGAAGCCGGTGCCCTTGGCGGCGGAGCGGGCCAGGCCCTGGACCGATCCGGGCGAGGGCGGCTCCTCCTCGCCGGCCGGCTCGAGCCCCGCCTCGGCGACGGCGCTCAGGTAGCGGACGAAGTCGCGGGTCGAGGCGTGCGGCTGGCGCCGCGCCCAGGCGGTGGCGAGCTCCGCCAGGCGCGAGAGGCCCAGCAGCCGCTCGGCGACCTCGGGCTCGGCCGCGTAGAGGCGCTGGCGGCGCAGCCCGACCCGCTCGATCAGCCGGCGCACGAAGACGTCGGCGCGGCGTTCCTCCAGCGCCGCCGAGGCTTCCCCGTAGAGCTTCAGGAAGGCCTGCAGCCGCTCGCGTCCCTCGGGCGGGATCTGCGGGCTCTCCAGGGCGGCCTCGCAGGCGGAGACCAGGTCGACCTTGCGTCGCCGCGAGATCGTCGTCAGGCGGGCAAGGTCGGCGGGGCGCAGCTCGATCGGCGGCCGGGTCAGCGCCCGCGCCGCGGCGGCCGAGTCTTCCGGGTCGGCCAGGGCGCGCAGCCAGGCGATCGCGTCGCGCACCTCGGGCAGCTGGAAGAGCGCCGCCGGGCCGGCGAGGTGGAAGGGGATCTCGCGTTCCTCCATCGCCGCCGCGACAGCGCCGCCGGCCGTGGCCGGGTCCTCGACCAACACGCAGATCGCCTCCGGCGCGGCGCCGCCGGCGATCAGGTGCTCGGCCTCGCGCGCCACCGCCTGCGCCTGGGCGCGCTCGTTGGCGCAGCGCCAGCGACGGATCGCCGGCCGGCGGAACCGGTTGGCGAGCTCCACCACGGTCGCCTCGGGGTGGACTCCGAGCGCCCACTCGCGCAGCCGTGCGGGTCCCGTCGGCAGGGAAGCCTCTGGATCGCCCGTCTCCAGCGCGTAGAGGTGGTTGGGGTTGTCCCGTGCCAGGGAGGCAAGGACCGAGCGCTGGGCCGCGGTGGTGTCCTCCAGCTCGTCGACCATCAGCTGCTCGAAGCGCGCGGCCAGCGCGGCGCGAACGTCGGAGCGCTCGTCCAGGAGACGCCCCAGCACCAGCGCCAGATCGCCGCGGTCGAGGCTGCCGGCCTCGGCGACGATCCGGTCGTGGGCGGCGATCAGCTCCGCAAGCTCCGGCTCGGGCGGCTGCGCGCCGGCCTTGACCTCGTCAATCTGCTCGAGCAGGCGGGCGAGCAGGCCGGTCGGGTTGCCGCGGATCTCGCGGTTGCGCAGCGGCAGCTCGTCGATCCGGTCGAGCAGGATCGCCAGCCGCTCGGCCGGGCCGAGGACGCTGAAGAAGGGGTCCAGCCCCGCGGCCGTCGCCTGCTCGCGCAGCAGCCGCTCCGCCAGTGCTGCCCAGGTGCCGATCCAGAGCTCCTCGTGGGGGCCGTCAAGCTGCGCCTCGACTCGCTGGCGCAGTTGCCGCGCGGCCGGGCGGTTGGCGGCCAGGACGAGGATGCCGTGTGGGGGGGCACCCTCGCCGGCGAGGCGCGCGAAGCGGCGGGCCAGGGCCTCGCTCTTGCCGGCCCCCGCTGGTCCGAGCAGCAGCAGCGGCCCGGCGCCGTGCAGCACGGCGCGTTCCTGGGCCTCGGCGAGAGCGAGCATGATCCAACGCTACCGAGTGACCGACGGCCATAGGATCGATTCGTGAACGTTCTTTCCGCAGACTGGCTGGGGATCTGCCGCCGCATCGCCGCGGCCCAGCGCGAGGTCTTCGCCGAGGTGCGCGGGGTCGAGGCCCGAACGGTCTACGAGGGGGTGGGCGAGGGCGGCGACCGGACGCTGGTCATCGACCGCCGCTGCGAGGACCTGGTCTTCGCCGAGCTCGAGGCGCTGGCGGCGCAGGGGGCCGCCTTCGTCGCGGTCTCCGAGGAGCGCGGCGAGGTCGCCTTCGGCGAGGGCGGCCCGGTGCGGGTCGTGATCGACCCGATCGACGGCTCGCTCAACGCGCGCCGCACGCTGCCCTCGCACAGCCTCAGCATCGCGGTCGCCGCCGCCGACTCGATGGCCGCGGTCGAGTTCGGCTACGTCTTCGACTTCGGCGCCGGCGAGGAGTTCGCCGCCCGGCGCGGGGAGGGGGCGACGCTGGACGGCGAGCCGCTCGCGGTCGGCCCCGACGGCGAGAAGCTCGAGCTGCTCGGACTGGAGGCGGCCGAGCCCGCGCGGGCGCTGGCGGCGCTGGAGCCGCTCGCGGGCCGGGTCTACCGGCTGCGGGTGGTCGGCTCGATCGCGATCACCGCGGCCTACGTCGCCGCCGGGCGCCTCGACGCGATGGTCAGCTTGCGCCAGTGCCGCTCGGTCGACGCCGCCGCCGCCCAGCTGATCGTCCGCGAGGCGGGCGGCCGCGTCGCCTTCGGCGACCTGCCGTTGGCGGATGCGCCGCTCGGGCTCGACGCCCGCTACCCGATCGCCGCCGCGGCTGGCGAGCGGGGCCTGGCGATCGCCAGGGCGGCGGAGTAACCGCGCCGTGCCTCGGGTTTAAGAACACCTGTTCGCTGGAACATACGTTCGCTACACTCGGCGGACCCCCAAGGCAGGCAACCCACACGAAGGGATTTCATCTCCATGCCCACGCAGTCCAACGGCAGCAAAGCCGCATCCTCGAAAGCCAAACCCACCGCCGCGAAGAGCGCCGAGAAGAACCAGGCCCGCACCGTCGCCGAGACCGCGGTCGACCTTCCGGTCGGCGCCGTCCTCACCGTCACCGAGCGGGTCACCGAGCTGGTCGAGCCGTTCACCGGTCGCTCGGCAGCCGAAAAACAGCTCAAGTCCTACCGCACCGAGCTGCGCCGCCGGGTCAAGCGCACCGAGCGCCGCGGCGCAACCGCCCGCAAACGCGCGACCACCGAGGCGCGCAAGACCCGCAACCGGATCGAGCGCGAGGCGCGCAAACGCCAGCGCACGGTTGAGACGACGCTGAAGCAGAACAGGGACGAGTTCGAGGAGCGCGTTCGCAAAGCGATCGACCTCCTGCCCGTCTAGATACCCGTCACCGTGACCGGCGGTGAGCCGGCTGGCTCGTAGGGCCAGCCGGCTTGGGCGGAGGCGACGGCGCGGAATTGGAAGTGGGCGCCGCGGCTGTCGTCATCGGCGAAGCGGTAGGCGTAGCGGAAGTGGCCGTGCCGGTCGGTACGGACGCTGCGGAACGCGCGCCAGGGCAGGCCGGGGAGGCGGAACTGGAGGTTGATGAGCTTGCCGTCGGCGGGGATGTGGACCCCCGTGTCGCTGACCCGGCCGCTGAAGACGATGGGTCTCCCGCCGACTCGGGCTCGGGCGGTGGAGACGCGCAGGCGGACTCGGGCCGTAACGGCGATCCGTAACGGCCGGGACGCCGTGGCACGCAGGGTCGGCGTCGAGGGCGAGAGGACGAGGACTTCGCGGCTCGGCCCGGCACCGAGCCGAACCCTGAAGCGGCCGCTTGCGTCGGTGGTCGCAACCGATACCCGTTGTCTGGGCAGGGCGCCTGCCGCGAAGCGCTCCAACACCCGCACCGGCAGGCCCGCCAGCGCGGTGTGCCTGCCGGCGACCAGTCGGCCGCTGAGCCAAGAGCCGCGACCGGATTGGACGGTGCGGCCACGGACCTGGGCCAGCACCCGCGGCGCCGGCTTTACGGGCGCCGTGAGGTGCATCGGCGCGCCGCTCGTGCGCAGTTCGGTGGACGCTGCGTTGCCGGCCGCGTCGAAGGCGGTGGCGCGGAACTCGTACTCGCCGGGCGGCCAGGACTCCGAGTCCCAGCGGGCGCGCAGAGTCCCACCTCGCAGCTCGGTCGCCAGCTCGGTGAAGCGCGTCCCGGAGCCCGCCGGTCGCACGCCGATCGTGCCGCGCGCGGGATCGAGCCCGGAGAGCCCGTCGGCGGCCCGCGCCTCGATCGTCTCCGGGTCGCGCGGATCCTGCGAGCCGGCGAAGGCGATCCGCGGCGGCTCTCGGTCGATGCGGACGACGGCCGTGGCCGGATCGTGGTTTGGCAGGCCGTTGGTCGTGCCGCCGTCGGCGACGTTGCCGGCGGCGTCGCGGGCGTAGTAGCGGACGGTGTGCTCGCCCGAGCCGATCAGCGTGAAGCTGACCGTGTCCCCCGGAGCGAGCACCGGCGGGGAGCCGTCGACGGCGATCGCCGTGAACGGGGCCGGCCCGCCGCCCACAGGCGCCATCCCGGCGCCGGGGTCGGAGGCCGTCGCGGTCAGGGTGACCGCCCTGCGCGACCAGCCGCCCGGGACGCCGTCCAGGCGGGTCGCCGGATCGGTCTTGTCGATGCGCAGCGCGGTGGTGCCGGGGCTTGCCGAAGGCAGCCCGGAACCGGAAACGGCCGCGGCGTGCAGGTACCAGGTTCCCTCTGGGAGTTCGCCGATCGCGACCCGGTCGTCGTCGACGCCGCCTGGCAGATCGACCTCGCTGTCGGCGCAGATCGACCCCGCGCACGGCTCGCCCGTCGCCTCTCGGTCGACCGAGACGGCGTAGCCGCGAATCCCGGAGAGCGGCGGCTCGCCATTGGGGTGGCTGAGGCGAACCGAGTAAGGGAAGGCCGTGCGCCCGATCCAGCCCGCCGCCGGCGCCGGCTCGACCGAGCCCGGAATCGCGTCGTCGAACCGCAGCCTGGCGGCCACCGGTTCGCCGGTCTCCCCACCCGCGCCCTCGAGCCAAAGCTCGGCGGTGTAGGCGCCGGGCGCACCGCGCACTTCGAGCCCGTGGATTTCGTTCAGCGGCCAGCTCTGCGTCTGCTCTCCCTGGGCGACGCCGCCGCCGGGATCGAGCAGCCGGTAGTGGACGGCCGACACTCCCGGCGGGTTCGTCCAGCTCAGCGAGAAGACGCGTTCCGGGTGCCAGCTCTGCTCGCCGCCTTCGACGCTCAGGTCCAGCGGTTGCAGTGCCGCCGCAGCCGGCGCGACCGGCGTAAGCACGACCACAGCCGTCAGCCACGCGAACGCCAGGGCGTAACGCGCTACGGATGCCATACATCCATAAGGCGTTACGCCTGGCGCGGAAGGGGCGCTCACGACCCGGGCGTAACGCGCTGCGGATGCGATACGTCCGAAAGACGTTACGCCCGGGGGCGTGGGGGCGCTCACGGCCCGAACTCCCCGGCGGCTGAGCCGGCTTCGGAGGAGCTGGGAGCGGCGCTGCTCGCGGATTGCGTGGGTTCGGCGGGCGGCACTGATTCGACCGGGGGCGCTTCGTATTCGGGCGCCGGTGCGGCGGACGGTTTGGTAGCGGCTTCGGGTTCCGCCGGTTCCGGCGTGGGCCTGGTCGCCGAGGCCGGTTTGGCGGTGGGCGGCGGTTCCTCGGCGACCACCTCTTCAGCCCGCGGTTCGACGACCGCCGGCGCGATGCGCTCGACCGTCGGCGTGCGGACCCGGTCGGCATCGACGCCGGGCGGCGCGGGCACGACGCCGGTCGCGACGCACGCCGCTCCGCCGGCCGCGCAGACCGCCAGCAGTTTCGCCAGGCCCGCGAGCCCCGCGCCGCCGGAGCCCCCGGCGCCCGCCGCCGGTCCGGCGACCGCGCCCCCGCCGTTTCCCAGCCGCGAGGCAAAGTGGGCGAGCGCGTCGTGGAGGCGCCCCAGCAGCGAGCGTCCCGGCCCGAGCAGCGGCGCCAGCCCGGCGACGACCCGCGGAGCCGCCCTGTAGTCGCGCAGGGTCGAGCGGCAGCTGGCGCAGGCGCGCAGGTGCTCGCGCACGGTCTCGGCGTCCGCCGCGCCGGCCTCGCCATCGCAGAAGGCGGAGAGCAGAGGCTGCAGCTGGCGGCAGCGACTGCCGTCCTCGCTGCCGGAGAGGACGCTGCGAAAGCGGGCTCTCCCCTCCGTTAAGAGCCGGTTCACCTTGGTCTTGCTGAACCCGGTCGTCGCGCCGATCTCGGCGTAGCTGTAGCCCTCGGCGAGCAGGGTCAGGGCGCGCTGCTCCGCCGGCTTCAGCGCCCGCAGCGCCTCGCGCCCGCGGGCCACCTCCTCGCGCCGCTCGGCCTGCTCGTCCGGGCCGTCGGCGATCGCGGGAAGGAGCGCTACCGGATCGGGCGCCCCCTCGGCGACCGGCGGCCGTCCGAGCAGCCGCTCGCGGCCCTGACGGACGGCGAGCGCCTCGTGCCTGACGACCGTCTGCGTCCAGCGGATCAGTTCCCGCGGGTCGGTGGTCGGAGCTTTGGTGAGGACGATCTCCAGCGCGCGCTGGTAGGCGTCCTCAGCGTCTTCGGTGTCGAGCGAGAAGCGCCGCGCGGTGCGTTTCAGCGACGCCTCGTGCCTGGCGATCAGCTCCACGGCGGCGCGCTTGCGCGCCGCGTCGGTCCGCGAGGTCGCTCGCCGCGTTCCCTCGCGCCGGATCGCCTCCACTCCACTCGCCTGCCGCCCCTGACTCACTCCGCTCGATTCCCCCACACCGGTTCAGGTCTTCGGTCCGAACATGTCGACCCCAAGGGCCGCGCGTCGAGATCTCGCCCCCCTTCTGGACATTTGGTCGGCTCCAATGACCGCAATTTGCGCGAAGCCTCGATAGCATCGGCGCCGATGAGTACCTGCGTGGTCACCGGCGGCGCCGGCTTTCTCGGCTCCCATCTCTGCGAGCACCTGCTCGGCCAGGGGCACAAGGTCATCTGCATCGACAACCTCGAGACCGGCTCGCTGCAGAACATCGAGCACATCCGCGACGGCGACTTCGAGTTCCGCCACATCGACATCATCGAGTACGTCGACATCCCCGAGGACGTCGACTTCGTCTACCACCTCGCCTCGCCGGCCAGCCCGATCGACTACCTGCGGCTGCCCCTGCACACGCTCAAGGTCGGCTCGCACGGCACCCACCACATGCTCGGCGTCGCCAAGTTCAAGCGCGCCCGCTTCCTGATCGCCTCGACCAGCGAGGTCTACGGCGACCCCCAGGTCCACCCGCAGACCGAGGACTACTGGGGCCACGTCAACCCGATCGGCCCGCGCGGGGTCTACGACGAGGCCAAGCGCTACGCCGAGGCGATGACGATGGCCTACCACCGCCAGCAGGGCGTCGACACCTCGATCGTCCGCATCTTCAACACGTACGGTCCGCGCATGCGCGCCCACGACGGGCGGGCGATCCCGACCTTCCTCCGCCAGGCGCTCGAGGACCGCCCGCTGACCGTCTTCGGCGATGGGGACCAGACGCGCAGCTTCTGTTACGTCGACGACCTGATCCGCGGCATCGTCGCGCTGGCCGAGTCCGACCAGCACCTGCCGGTCAACATCGGCAACCCGAACGAGTTCACCCTGCTGGAGCTGGCCAAGGCGGTGATCGAGGTGACCGAGTCGCGCTCGGAGATCGTCTTCGAGCCGCTGCCGACCGACGATCCCCAGCAGCGCCGCCCGGACATCACCCGCGCCCGCGAGCTGCTCGGCTGGGAACCGTCCATCGAGCTTCGCGACGGCCTGCGGATGACGATCGAGAAGTCGGGCGTCGAGCGCCTCTCCGGCGCCTCCGACTAGGCAGGGACCGCGACCTGCTCGGCGGCGGCGACGTCCGCCGTGCGGTAGAAGGCGAGTGAGGTCGGGACGTCGGCGCACTCGCGCTGCATCGCCTCGAAGGTGCGCATCGCCCCGGTCTCGGTCGGCCAGCCGTAGCGGGCGAGGAAGGCCTCGGAGCCGCGCTCGTCCGGGGCGCCGACGGTGGCGTCGGTGAGGGCGCTGGCCAGCGCCGCCATCCCCCGGCAGAAGTCCTCCTCGTCCCAGCGCACGCGGCCGCGCTCGTCGATCTCGACGAAGCCGTTCTCGGCGAGGAAGCTGAGTTCGACGTAGGCGGCGCCGGGGTCGCCGTAGTACTTGGGGCCGCGGCGCAGGTAGTGGAGCAGCTCGGCCATGTGGGTCGCCGCCATCTCCAGCCGGGTGACGCCGGTGATCGCCCGCCACGGCTCGGAGATCGTCATCAGGAAGCCGTAGACGTCGGCGATCGCCTCCTGCAGCGCCATGAAGGGCTCGATTCCGAGGGTCTCCATCCAGCTGTCGTAGGTGGTCTCGGGGACGATCACGTTGTGGCCGTGGTCGTGGCCGCGGATCCAGGGCATCAGCGTCTCGGCGACCGGCGCCTCGGCGGCGCGCATCGGGCCCTCGAGCAGCGCTTCGGCGAGCGGGATCGTGATCGTCGAGTAACGCGCGAGGTGGACGTTGCGCATGTACAGGGTGCGCTGTTCGGAGAGCGGCAGCCCGTCGACTCCTTCGTCCTCGGGCATGAAGTAGGCGAAGTGCTTGGGGTGCCCGGCCGCCTCGCCGGCGGAGATCAGCAGGTCGGTGACGTTCATCGGCAGCTTGAAGGGCACGCGCATGCCGCTCGCGCCGATCTCGGCTTCGACCTGGAGCAGGGCGTCCTCGAGCGAGTCGTCGAGCCGCTCGAGCAGCTCCTGCTGCTCGGCGTCACGGACCGCGGCGACGAAGGAGTGCAGGCCGACGCGGGTCTTCATCCGCCAGGTGCAGAGCGGGCCGCAGACGACCTCCAGAGCGGGGGGCGGGCCGCCGCGGGCGATCTCGAGCGTCATCTCGCGGTGCGCGATCCCTCCGGCGAGGCCCTTGGCGCGCAGCCGGATCGCGGCGGCGCTCTCCTCGTCGACCAGCTCGGCCAGCTCGCGCATTCCCTCCGCCATCTCGCCGCGTAGGACCGAGGCGGCGGCCGCGGAGAGGACCTCGCCCTCGTCGTTCTGCAGGCTGCGCATCGCTTCGCTCTGGGCGGCGAGCTCGACCAGCAGCGGCACTACCCGCTCGGCGTTCTCCGCCGGTTCGCCGTCGAGGCGGACGTGGCCGACGCCGTGTTGGGTATCGACCGGCCAGAACGGCGGCAGCAGTTGCGCTTGCTTACGACTGGCCAAGTCCGACATCTCCCAAATCCCCTCCCGTTACACGGCATCCGCTTTCCGGTACGGCCGAAGGTACCGAAGGGAACAAGCAGATGCAAGCCATTCGATAAGAATTTCCAGATCGAAGAGCCCCATATCCTCTGATCATGGCTACCGAAGAGACCCACCGCACGATCGCGCCCCTCGTCGGCCCCGACGACGAGCGCGTCTTCACCGACTCCGGCATCGAGATCGAGCGCGTCTACGAGGCCGACGACGTCGCCCCCGACCTCGCGGAGCGCCTGGGCGAGCCGGGCGAGCCCCCCTTCACCCGCGGCATCCACGAGGGCATGTACCGCGACCGGCTCTGGACGATGCGCCAGTACGCCGGCTTCGCCACTCCCGAGGACACCAACGAGCGCTATCGCTACCTGATCGAGCACGGCTCGACCGGGCTCTCGATGGCCTTCGACCTGCCCACCCAGTTGGGACGCGATTCCGACGACCCGCTCTGTCGCGGGGAGGTCGGTCGCACCGGCGTCCCGATCGACACGATCGAGGACATGCGGATCTGCTTCGATCAGATCCCGCTCGACGGCGTCTCGACCTCGATGACGATCAACGCACCGGCGGCGATCCTGCTGCTGCTCTACGAGCTGGTCGGTGAGGAACAGGGCGTTCCCTCCGAGAAGCTGCGCGGCACGGTCCAAAACGACGTGCTCAAGGAGTACATGGCGCGCGGCAACTACATCTACCCGCCGGTGCCGACCATGCGCCTGACCACCGACATCTTCGAGTACTGCCGCGAGAGCGTGCCGAAGTGGAACACGATCTCGATCTCCGGCTACCACATCCGCGAGAAGGGCTGCTCGGCTGTGCAGGAGGTGGCGTTCACGCTCTCCAACGCGATCGCCTACGTCGAAGCCGCGCTCGAGCGCGGCCTGAAGATCGACGAGTTCGCGCCCCGCCTCGCCTTCTTCTTCAACGGCCACAACCAGGTCTTCCAGGAGATCGCCAAGTTTCGCGCGGTGCGGCGGATGTGGGCGAAGATCGTCGCCGAGCGCTTCGGCGCCCAGGACCCGAACTCGATGAAGATCCGCTTCCACACCCAGACCGGGGGGGTGACGCTGCAGGCCCAGCAGCCCGAGGTCAACATCATCCGCGTCGCCCTGCAGGGCTTCGCCGCCGTCTGCGGCGGCACCCAGTCCCTGCACACCAACGGCTTCGACGAGGCGCTGGCGCTGCCGACCGAGCGCTCGGCGCGGATCGCGCTGCGCACCCAGCAGGTGCTCGCCCACGAGTCCGGCGCCGCCGACACCGTCGACCCGTTCGCCGGCTCCTATTTCGTCGAGTCGCTGACCGACGAGGTGGAAGCGCGCGCCTGGGAGCTGATGGAGAAGGTCGAGGAGCTGGGCGGCTCGGTCGAGGCGCTGGAGTTCATGCAACGCGAGATCGAGGAGTCGGCGCACAGCTACCACGAGCGCTACCGCAGCGGCCAGGACATCGTCGTTGGCGTCAACAAGTACGTCACCGACCAGGTCGACGACGTCGACATCCTCCGCGTCGACCCCGAGGCCGAGCAGCGCCAGCTGGCCCGGCTGGCGGCCTTCAAGGAGCGCCGCGACCGGGCTGCCGTCGACGCGAAGCTCGAGACCCTGCGCGACGTCGCCCGCGGCGATGGCAACCTCCTCCACCCGATCCGCGCCGCCCTCGCCGCGGACGCCTCGATCGGCGAGGTCTGCGGCGCGATGCGAGACGTCTTCGGCGAGTACCGCGGCGGGGCGTTCTTCTAGGTCCACCCAGCGAATCCATCGCTCGGGATTCGTCAAGCGAGAGTTGACCCACCTCTGAGTGGGTCAACTCTCGCTTGACGTTCATTGAGCAACTTGACCGCTCGCTCAAGCGCCCGCTTGACCTTCGGGGCTTCGTACTTGACCTCGTAGTGAGTGAAGCGGAGCGGGGTCATCCCCGCCAGCGTGTGGCTTCGATCACGGAGCGCGTCTCGGGCTTGGGCGGCGGGGGTCCGGTGGTAGCGGAGGCCGTCGGTCTCGATCACCAATCCAAGATTCGGGAAGAAGAAGTCGACTTCGAATCCGTTCACCATCTGTTTGGTGAGTGGGGGAGGGAGACCCGCTGCCGACGCGATTGGCCGAAAGAAAATCTCCAGGTCCGAGTCGGAGAGGCGGAACGTGCGGGCGTCCAGGACGATCCGCAGTCGACGGACTCCCGATTCTCCCTCGTAGCCCTCGAGCGCCCCGCGCAGGGCCTCGGGGTCGATCAAGCCCAGCTTGTCCGCCTCGTTGACCGCTCGCTCGACCTCGACCGAGCTGAGTTCCGCGGCGATGTCGATCAGCGTTCGGACGATTCCGGTTACGGGAATTCGATCGCAATGAGAGATATCGGCGCCCTGAAGGTCGACTCGTGAGCGGACCTTCAGTCCCCGGCGTCGCAGCCTTGTGCGGCGGCACACGCTCAGGTCAATCACGCCACGTCTCTCCTTCCCGATCCCCCAGAGCGCCGCGGCGCTGCGGTGGCTCAACAACGCCCCCTCCCCACATGCGAGAACGGCCGCCATCCAGCGCCGCTTCGGCGTCATCTGTGGCCAGCCCACCGCATAGACCCCACGCATCACGGGATGCAGCCGCCGGCGGGCCACGCGATGCTCGATTTCCCTCGCGTTGAACCCGAGCGCGAGCAGCTGCCGCCGCGCAATCACCCCGTGCTGCCGTCCCGCCAGCTCCCAGGCCTTCCGATTCCTTTCGAAGTCACGCGCATCCGACATTGACCACACCTGAACGGGGTTAATGTCGGATGCGCGTGATCTCTCCCCCCTGAAGGACTGCTTTCAACGCATGTTGGAGGGAGGAACCGCGCCTTCCCGGTTGAACTCGCGGCAATGATCGAGGTCGCGCGGACGCTGATGAAGTCCGAGCCGGAGCTGGCGGAGCTCGTCGCCTCCGTGCAAGGCGTCGAGGTGACGATGGCCGAGAAGGGCTTTGGCACGCGGGTCGAGCTGCGGGCCGAGGAGGCCTCGGGTCTCGCCGAGGCCGACCTGGAGCGGATCCTCGACCGACTGGCCGAGCCGCAGAAGCAGCCGTTCGAAGCCGCCTGACGCAGCGCGGCCTTTCGGGGCGCGGGTAAATAGACTCCCGCGCCCGATGCGCGAACGCAATCCGGTCACCCACGAGGAGAAGCTCGCCTACCTGCGCGAGCTGCGCGAGGCGGCGATCCACTCGTCCTCCGAGGAGGCGGTTGAGAAGCAGCACGCGAAGGGCAAGATGACCGCCCGCGAGCGGGTCGAGAAGCTGCTCGACCCGGGCTCCTTCGAGGAGCTCGACACCTTCGTCCGGCACCGCACCTACGACTTCGAGATGCAGAAGAAACGGCCCTGGGGCGACGCCGTCGTCACCGGCCACGGCACGATCGAAGGCCGCACCGTCTTCGTCTTCTCGCAGGATTTCACCGTCTTCGGCGGCAGCCTCGGCGAGGTGATGGCGGAGAAGATGTGCAAGGTGATGGACCTCGCCGCCCAGGTCGGGGCGCCGGTGGTCGGCATCAACGACTCCGGCGGCGCCCGCATCCAGGAGGGCGTGGTCAGCCTCGGCGCCTACGGCGACGTCTTCGTCCGCAACGTCAAATGCTCCGGCGTGATCCCCCAGATCAGCCTGATCATGGGTCCCTGCGCCGGCGGCGCGGTCTACTCGCCGGCGATGACCGACTTCATCTTCATGGTCAAGGAGACCAGCCACATGTTCATCACCGGCCCGGAAGTGATCAAGACCGTGACCGGTGAGGAAGTCGAGTTCGAGGAACTGGGTGGGGCGATGAGCCACAACTCGAAGTCGGGCGTCGCCCACTTCGCCTCCGAGGACGAGGAGAGCTGCCTCGAGGACGCTCGCTACCTGCTCAGCTTCCTGCCCTCCAACAACCTCGAGGCGCCCCCTCGCTTCGAGCCCACCGACGACCCTGACCGCGAAGACCCCGACCTCGACACGTTCGTCCCCGACGACCCCTCCAAGCCCTATGACATGCGCGAGGTGATCGCCCGCGTCGTCGACGACGGCGAGTTCTTCGAGGTCCACGAACACTTCGCCAAGAACATCGTCTGCGGCTTCTCCCGCCTCGACGGCTTCCCGGTCGGCGTCGTCGGCAACCAGCCCGCCCACCTCGCCGGGGTGCTCGACATCGAGGCATCGGAGAAGGCGGCGCGCTTCGTCCGCACGTGTGACGCCTACAACGTCCCGATCGTCACCTTCACCGACGTGCCCGGCTTCCTGCCCGGCACCGACCAGGAGTGGAACGGGATCATCCGCCACGGCGCGAAGCTGCTCTACGCCTTCACCGAGGCGACGGTTCCCAAGCTCACCGTCGTCACCCGCAAGGCCTACGGCGGTGCCTACGACGTGATGAACTCAAAGCACATGCTGGCCGACTTCAACGTCGCCTGGCCAACCGCCGAGGTCGCGGTGATGGGGCCGGAGGGCGCGGTCAACATCATCTACCGCAAGGACATCGCCTCCTCGCCGACCCCCGACGAGCGCCGCCAGAAGCTGATCGACGACTACAAGGCGCACTTCGCCAACCCCTACTCGGCGGCCGAGCGCGGCTACATCGACGACGTGATCGAGCCACGCGAAACGCGGCCGAAGCTGGTCAAGGCACTGCGCATGCTGCAGTCCAAGCGCGTCGCCCAGCCGAAGCGCAAGCACGGCAACATCCCGCTGTAGCGGCGGCGCTCAGCCGGGCATCTGTGAGGCGGCATCGCGCCTGGCCTGCCAGGTGCTGACCGAGGCGGCGGTCATCTCCTCCCAGGCCGCGTCCTCGCCGAAGTACTGCATGACGACGAAGTAGAGCAGGCCGGGGAGCATCTCCGGGGCGCGGGCCGCGTCGCCGTCCATCAGCTTCGCGCACACGAGAGTGTCGATAGCCCCTACCATGAAGGTCGACGTCACAGGAGGTGGAGCTTGGCGAGTTGGAATCTCGCGGCGCGCGCTGTCAAGGGCGCGGGAGAGGCGCTCCATCAAATCGCGCCGCTGGGCAAGCGCCTGCTCGCCCGCGGCATGAACCTCGACGAAGATCGCCTTGGCGATCGCCGGCTGGTTGGCGCAGAACTCGAGCATCTCGGCGAGCGCCGCGCGCAGGCCCTCGCGCCAGCTCGATCGACGCCTGGCGGCGCCGATCATCCGCTGGAAGAGCCACTCGGAGGCGTCACGGTGGGCCTGGGCGAAACAGTCCTCGCGATCCTCGAAGTACTTGTAGAACGTCGCGCGGCTGGCACGCGCCCGCTCGATCACGTGCCTGACCGAGACCTGCTCGTAGCCGAGCTCGCCGCTGACGACGAGCATCGCCTCCAGGAGCCGCTCGCGAGCGGCTCGCGAGCGCAGGCCGGGGAAGGGGAACACCGGGGCGCTCGGCTCGTCTCTTTCAGGGGTGCTGCTCGGTTCCGACATCGCTCCACCCAGTTTCGCAAACGGAGACCTTCTGTTTAGGTATACCACCTTTCAGAAACAGCGGATGCCTAGAACGCAATGTTTTCTGTAAAAGAAGAAAGTAGACATCGGATATATGTTTTGGTACCTTGTCGGCATGGCGGATTCGAGATCGCTCTCCGAACGCCTCGCCAAGATGCCCCCGGGCCGGCACCTGGTCCCGCGCGACTTCGTCGTCCAGAGCCAGCGCGAGCGGATGCTGATGGCGACCGCGGAGCTGGTCGCCGAGCGCGGCTACCAGAAGACGACGATCGAGTTGATCGCGAAGACCGCGCGGGTCGCCCTCTCGACCTTCTACGAGCAGTTCTCGAGCAAGGAGGAGTGCGTGCTGGCGGCCTTCGACGAGACGGTCGACTCGGCAGCCGAGGTCTTCGCCGAGCTGCTCGACTCCGAGCAGCCCTGGGCCGAGCAGATCTCCGCCGCCCTCGAGATCTTCCTCGAGATGGTCGGCAACGAGCCGGCGCGGGCGCGGTTGGTGATCGTCGAGTCCCAGGCGGCCGGCGGCGAAGCGCTGCGGCGCTACCAGGCGATGCTCGAACGCGTGGCGCCGAAGCTGCGCGAGGGTCGCGAGCACAACCCCCGTTCGGCGCGGCTTCCCGACGGGCTCGAGGTGGCGATCGTCGGCGGCCTCGTCTGGCTCGTCCACCAGCGCCTGATCGCCGACCGCGACGAGGAGATCAGGGGCCTGCTGCCCGAGATGCTGCAGGTCACCCTGACGCCCTACGTGGGCGAGGTCGAGGCCGGTCGCGCCGCCGACGCCGCGCAGGCGCGGGCGGCGGCTTGACCAGGGCGAGGGCAGGGAGAGGGGCCGGCCGGATGTGAGTCTCGCCGGCGAGGAGCAGCGCTTCCTCGATCGCCACGACGAGCTCTCCGCGCGGCTCTGCGAGCGGGTCGACACGGCAATCGCCGGCGCTTCGTCCTGGCACGACAGCGTCTGGGCGGCGGGCTGGGCGGCGATGCGCTTCCTGCAGGAGGACCCGCAGCGCGCCCGCTTCCTGATCGTCGACATGAACGGCGCCGGCGCCAGCGGTCAGAAACGCCGCGACCGCTTCCTGCGCCGCCTCGCGGAGATCCTCGACGGCGGTCGCGAGGAGCTGGAGAAGCCGCGTTCGGCCTCGCGCTGCACGGCGGAAATCGTCGCCGGGGCGATCTACGGCACCGTCGCCTCGAAGATCGAACTCGGCTGCTTGGAGCGGGGCGAGGACTTCCTCGCCGAGCTCGTCTACATGGCGGTCCTGCCGTACCTCGGCTCGCGCGCGGCCGAGGACGAGCTGCTGGTCCAGCCGCTGCGATAGCGGGTATCGTCGCCCTGTGGCAAAGGGAGCCGCGCCGCAGAAGGGGAAGCCGAAAGCCGCCGCTCCGGCGGGTGCCTCGCCGCGCCTGCCCGCCGGCCGGCATGGCCTGCCGCGCGAGTTCATCGAGCAGAACCAGCGCGAGCGGATCATCACAGCGATGGTCGACGCGGTCGCCGAGCGCGGCTACAACGCGACCACGGTCGCCCACATCACCAAGGCGGCCTCGGTCTCGCGGCGCACCTTCTACGAGCACTTCGCCGACAAGGAAGCCTGCTTCCTCGCCGCCTACGAGATGGTCGCCGAGCACATCCGCACCTCGATGCGGGCCGCCGCCCAGTCCTTCGGCGAGTGGCCGCAGCAGGTGCGGGCGGCCCTTGCGACGATGCTGCGCTTCCTCGCCGCCGAGCCCGAGCTGGCCCGCCTCTGCATGGTCGAGCCGGTCGCCGCCGGGGGGGAGATCGCGGCCCGTTACCGGGCGACGATGCAGGACTTCGTCGCGATCCTCAAGGCCGGCCGGCCCGAGCACGGCGGCAGCCGCCCGTTGCCCGAGGCGACCGAGGAAACCCTGGTTGGGGGCGTCGTCTCGCTGATCGTCCGCGAGATCTCCGCCGGCCGCACCGAGCAGCTCGAGCAGCTGCTCCCCGACCTGGTCGAGCTGATCCTCGCCCCGTACCTGGGCGTCGAGCAGGCCGAGAAGCTGGCGCGCGCAGAGTCCTGAGCAGGCTCCTCCCGAGGTCGCCGACAGCAGAGGTCGCCGACACCAACTGTCGCCGACCCTAACTGTCGGTAACCTTAAGCAGTGGCCTTCGTCAACCGCAAGAGCGAGCTCTCCCAACTCGAGGACTGGTGGGCCCGGCCCGGAGCCGGGATGGCGGTGGTCTGGGGCCGGCGACGGGTGGGGAAGACGGCCCTGGTCGAGCATTTCGCCGAGGGCCGGCGGACGATCTTCCACACCGGCGGGGGACGCCCGGCCGGCGTCGAGCTCGAGGCGCTCTCTCGCGCCGCCGCGCCTGTCCTCGCGAGCGGTCCGCGGGATCTCAGCGCTCGCCCCTTTGCCGACTGGGACGACGCGCTGGAAGCCCTGGCGCGGGCCGCGGCCGAGGAGCCGCTGCTCCTGGTGCTCGACGAGCTGCCCGCGTTGACCGAGTCCTCGCCACAGCTGCCGAGCCTGATTCGGGCGGCCTGGGACCGCCTGGGCATGGGGAGCAAGCTGAAACTGCTGCTCTGCGGCTCGGCCGTGCGCGTGATGGAGTCGATGCAGGAGGAGCGGGCGCCGCTCTACGGCCGGCTCGACCTGGCGCTGCTGCTGCACCCCTTCCGCCCCCATGAGACGGCCCTGATGCTCCCCTCGTCGAGCCCCGCCCGCCGCGCCCTGATCTGGGGACTGCTCGGAGGGATGCCGCTCTACCTGCGCTGGTGGGACGAGAACGCGAGCGTGCGCACCAATCTCCTGCGCCTGGCCTGCACGCCCGGGGGCCAGCTGCTCACCGAGGGCCAGCTGGTGCTGGCGACCGAGGGGGAGGGGGAGATCTCGCCCGCCAGGTGCTCTACGCGATCGCCGCCGGGCGCACCAAGTTCAACGAGATCGAGCAGGCGATCCGCGCCGACCCCGGCCGCACGCTCGAGCGGCTCGTGGCGCTGCGCCTGGTCGAGCGGGTCGTGCCGGTGACCGAGGACCCCCGCCGCACCCGGCGGCGCGTTTACCGGATCGCCGACAACTTCCTCGCCTTCTGGCTCGGCCTGCTCGACCGCTTCCGCCCGGAGATCGAGCGGGGGCTGGGCGAGAGCATCCTGCCCGTGCTGCTCGAATCGCTCGACGACCAGCTCGGTGGGCCCTGGGAGGAGGCGTTTCGCGACCACCTGCGGCTGCTTGCGTCCGCCGGCGATCTGGGCGAGGGCATCGTCGCGATCGGGCCGTTCTGGACCGCGGGCGCAGACCCGGCCGAGATCGACGCGGTCGCCCTCTCCGGCCGGGGGCGTGAGGCGGTCTTGCTCGGCGAGGCCAAGTGGACGCGGCGGGCCGACGCGCCGCGCCTGCGGGCGGCGCTGGAACGCAAGGCCAAGGCCCTCCCGCGGCTCGCCGCCGAGCCGCGCTACGCGATCTGCGGTCGCGAGCGGGTGGACGATCCCGGCGACGCCCTCGCGATCACCGCCGCGGGCATCTTCGCTTAAGCTAGGTTATGTCTTAGTAAGACGCGCTATAGTTCTTCGCAGATGGCCTTCTTCAACCGTGCGGATGAGCTCTCTGCGCTCGACGAACGGCTCGGGTCCAAGCGGGGCGAGTACTTCGTCCTCTACGGGCGGCGCCGGGTCGGCAAGAGCAGCTTGCTCCGGCGCTTCGGCGAGCGTTGCCGGCAGCTCTACTTCGAGGCCACCTCCGGCAGCCGCCAGGACCAGCTCGAAGACCTCTCCGCAGAGCTGGCCCGCTTCACCGGTCGCCAGGTCTACGCCGAGCAGCCGCTCACCACGTGGCGGGCCGCCTTCGCCGCCCTCGGCGAGCTGCTCGACGACGGCCAGACGATGATCGTCCTCGACGAGTTCCAGTTCATCGCCCGCCAGGAGCCAGAGATCGGCTCCTTGCTCAACCGATTCGCCCGCGACCACGGCGACGACCCCAGCCTCTTCCTCTGCCTCTCCGGCTCGGACGTCAGCTTCTTCGAGCACTCGGTCGTCGGCTACGGCGCGACCACCTACGGGCGACGCACGGGCTCGCTGCGGCTCCAGCCGTTTCCCTGGCGCGAGATCGGCGCCTTCGCCGAGGGCTGGAGCATCGAGGAGCGGATCCGCGCCTGGGCGGTGTTCGGCGGCGTCCCGCACTACCTGAAGGAGATCGACCCCGACCGGAATCTCGCCGAGGCGATCCGCCGTGCGGTCCTCCGCCCAGACGGCCTGCTGCGCGAGGAGCCACGCTTCCTCCTCGCCCAGGAGGGGCGCCTGCGCGACACCGCCACCTACATGTCCTGCCTGCGGGCGATCGCCGGTGGGGTCACCCGCCTCAACCAGATCGCCCAGCGGATCGGCAGGAGCCGCTCGGAGGAGGCGCGGCCATTTCTCCAGGCGCTGGAGGAGATGGGCCTGGTCGAGCGTCGCCGGCCGCTGACCGAGGCCGCCGGCAAGAAGGTCAGCTACGCGATCGCCGACCCCTTCCTGCGCTTCTGGTTCCGCTTTGTCGCCCCGCGGGAGAGTCGCTTGCAGACCCGCGCCGACGCCGACCGCTACCTCGAAGAGGCGGTCCTGCCCGAGCTCGACAAGTTCGTCTCCGAGGACGCCTTCGAGCGGGTCTGCCAGGACTGGCTGCTGCGCTCGCTCGACGACGCGGCCGAGGCCGGGCGCTGGTGGGGTTCGATCCGCCGGCGTGAGGAGGGAAAGCCGCGCAGCCGCGCCTACGAGGCGGATGCCGTCGCCGTCGACTCGCGCGGCCGAGTCCTCGCGCTCGGCTCGTGCAAATGGCCGGCGCCCGGCAGCCGGCGCCACGAGCACGGCGCCGCCGAGCTCGACAAATTGGAGACGATCCGCGCCGAGCTCGGCGCGCCAGGCGCCCACCTCTACTTCTTCGATCGCCTCGCCTTCTCGGCCCGATTGCGCAAGCTCGAGGCGGAGCGAGAGGACGTCCACCTCGTTCCCGTCACGCAGCTCGACTGACCGAGACCGTCGCGCCGACAAATCGAGTGGGGGTTGACCTCACCGACGCCCGATTGCAAACGCGCGCGGTACGCGGGTTCCCATAAACACAACCTTTTTCTTGACAAGCTGAAACGAGCCTGTTTCACTGTCGCCCGTGTTCATGTACGTAGTTGTTCAAACTGCGCACTGAGCTACAGGGAAATACGGGACCAACCGAGCCTCGAGGAAGCCGCCATAGGGAGGCGGTGGGCAGAGGGGCTCACGGGACAAGGAGAAGAGATTTCGATGCTCTCACCGCTACGCAACCGCCTCGGCGCGCCGGGAGTCAGCCCGCGCGCATGCCGACGCCCCGCCATCCTGCTCGCCGCCGTCGCGGCGCTGATGCTCGTTTCGGCAGGACAGGCACTCGCCGCCGAAACGGCGCATGTGAAGCTCAACATCGCCGGCACGGGCAGCGGCGAAGTCAAGAGCTTCGAAAGCCTCCCCGTCAGCGGCACGCCACGGATCGAATGCAGCTACAACGGCACTACCGCTAGTGGCACCTGCGAAAACACGCCCGGCGAATTCAGCGAAGGCTTTTACGGTGAGCACCTCCGGCCGCAGGCCGCGGCGGGCTCCGAATTTGTCGGCTGGACGATCACCAAGGGATACGACGGAGAAGTCTGCCCCGGGTTCGCGCCCGAAAACGAATGCTGGCTCTACAACGAAGAAGAAAACATCGGCATGGAATGGGAAGTGACCGCCGAGTTCACCGGCATCCCCTTCCACCTCAAGGTCAACGCCAACGGTCCGAGCGGCGCCGGTTCCGTCACCTCCTCCCCCTCGGGGATCAACTGCGCGGCCGGCAATGAATGCGAAGCCGAACTGGCAGGCGCCACCACGCTGACCGCCGCCCCCGCCTCGGGCTATGAGCTCGCCGGCTGGATCGGCTGCAAGCAGACAAGCGCCACCACCTGCTCGGTCGTCCCCGCCGCCGAAGGCGAAGAAAGGGAAGCCACCGCGATCTTCCTCAAGGAAGGCGAAAAGGGCGCCAAGGGCGAAAAGGGCAATGCCGGGGAAGCCGGAGCCGACGGAGCCCAAGGACCTGCAGGCGCCAAGGGCGACAACGGGGCCGCGGGCCCCGCCGGTGCCCAGGGACCGGCGGGCCCGCAGGGCAAGCAGGGACCGGCCGGAAAGGTCAGCGTCTCGTGCAAGGTCAAGGGCAAGAAGGTCAAGTGCACGGTCAAGCAGTCGACCAAGCGCCACCACATGCGCTGGCGGCTGATGCACGCCGGGCGCTCCTACCGCCACGGAACCGGCGGCGGCGCTGAGCTGCACCTCAACCTCGGGGGCCTGCAGGCGGGCCGCTACCGCCTGCACGTCTCAGGCCGGCCCGGAAGCGAGCTGATCGTCCTCGGCTGAGGACGACCGGCCCAGGACCCGAAACCGCGGAGAAGGGGAAAGCGATGAAGCCCGTTAAGACCAGCAACGCACACGCTCGCCTGAGCGCGGCCCGCATTGGCATCGCCCTCGCGGCGCTGCTCTGCCTCGGGCTTCTCGCCGCCTCCCCGGCCTCGGCAGCCTACGAACAGGTCGGCAACTTCGCGGGTAACCCTGGTGAACTGCACAAGCTGTCTGGAGGTTCGCCAGCCGAATGGCCCGAAGAAGTCCAGCTCGGCGGCCTCGGTGGCATGGCGGTCAACTACACCGGCGCCGGCGGAGTGCCGGCGGGTACCGTCTACGCGGTTCGCTCGGGCACCATAGAAGACACCCGTGCGCTCGTCTCCCGCTACAACCCCGACGGCAGCTTCTCCGAGCGCTGGAGCTTCAATGGCAGCTCCGAACCCGAAGAACGCTGCGGCCCAGAAGGCGAACCCTCGCACCCGACTTGCCACAGCTCGCCCTATGGTGGGACGAGCGAAGTCGACGTCGACATCGACCAGAGCACTGGCTACGTCTACGTCTACTACAACAACGCCGTCACCGAAACGCTCATCCACGTCTACACCCCCGACGGCAGCGAAGTAAAGGCCGCCTTCGGCGAACGCTCAAACGAAGCAATCGCCGCGAGCCCGGGCAAGATCCACTTCGGCGGCCCCAACGTCAACGGCGGGATCGCCGTCAACGGCTCCGGTGACGTATACGTCTTCGACTACCTGGGCGGGTACCACCGCATCATGGTCTTCGAACCGCAGAGCCCGGGCGACTACGAACACTACGTGTACGCGGGGCAGAGCCACGACCTCGACGCGGGAGGTACGGGCCTGCCGCAATACCCCGCAGTCGACGCCGAAGGCTACGTCTACGCGGCCGACCACTTTACCGGCCGCTTCGTCAAGCTCGACCCCTCTCAACCCGAAGCGGCGCCGCTCTGCGAATACACCTTCGAAAAAGGCGGGATCGAAGCACTCGCGGTCAACCCGCTCGGCGGCGAAGTCTTCTTCACCTCGCAAAGGGAACCGTCGACGGTCCACGAACTGGCGCCGCACTGCGAGGAAACGGGTCACTTCGTCGAAAGGAGCCACTTCGCCTACTCGCCGAAGCGCGACCAGGTTTCGGGACTGGCATTCGACCCGCTGCGCAGCTACGGCATGGGCCGCCCGGCGGGGATTCTCTACGCGGGCTCGGCGAGCGCTGAAGGCGGCAAAACCGAAGGCGAATATCCCGAAACGCTGATCGAATCCTCGATCGGCTACATCTTCGCCCAGCCGCCCGAAACCCCGCCGGTGGTCGAATCGAGCTCCTTCTTTCACGTCACCGCGAGCAGCGCGGCGCTCACCGCGCAGGTCAACCCGAAGGGGTCCACGACCCGCTACGCCTTCCAGTACCTGCCGGAGTCCCAGTACGAGGAAAACGAACCCGACGAGCGCCAGTCGCTCACCGTCTCGGCCACGGGCGGCGTCTTCGGGCTCTCCTTCAAGGGCAAGCGCCTCGGCGGGAGGGCAACCGCCAACCTGACCTCGGGGTCGAAGGAAATCAGCGACCTGCGCGTCGCCGCGGGCAAGGCCGACCTGAGCGCCGCCGAAGGCACGGGGGACCTGAACGGCGCCACCGGCACCGGCACGGTGAGCGCCGGCCTGACAACGATCACCGCGGCAAGCGCCACGTCGGGCAGCTTCGAAGCGGGCCAGGGAATACGGGGCGAAGGCATCCCCTTGGGGACGACGATCAGCGCGGTGGCGGCCGAAGGCGCGCTTCAGCGGCTGACGATCTCCCAGCCGGCGAGCGAATCGGCCGTCGAAGCGGCCCTCACAACGGGCGCCACCCAGGTCACCGGCGTGAGCGCCTCCGAAGGCGCCTTCGAAGCCGGCCAGACGATCGAAGGCGAAGGCATCGAAGGACAAACCACGATCGTCTCGGTGGGCGCCGGCGAACTGACCCTCTCCAAGCCGGTGAGGGAACCCAAGACAGGCGTGGCGCTGAAAGCGGGCTCCACCACGCTGGAATCGCTGACCACCGAACTGGGCAGCTTCGAAGCAGGCCAGGCGATCGAAGGCGAAGGCATCGCCGAAAACACCACGATCGTCTCGGTCGGAGCTGGCTCGCTGGTGATCTCAAGGCCCGCGACCAAACCCGGCAGCGGCGTCTCGGTCCACTCCCCGGGCCCCTACCCGCTCGCAGTCGGCGAGCAGGTCGAAGGCGCGGGCATCCCCGCGGGCACGACGATCGTCTCGATCGGGGCGGGCAAAGCGACCCTCTCGGCGCCCGCCACGGCAAGCGGCACCGCAGTATCGCTGCGGGCGGGAATCTCGGCCACGGCAAGCGCCAGGCAGGTGCGAAGGGGACTCGAAGGGCTCGCCACGATCGGCGAAGGCAACGTCTCGGTCAGCGGCGGCCCTGGCGATGAAACCGGCTCCTCGCCCTATGAGGTCACCTTCAGGGGCAAATTCGAGAACCAAGACGTGCCCCAGCTGCAGGCCGACGGCTCGAACCTGAGCGGCGGCCCGGCCAGCGTCGCGGTGCAGACCGAAAACGAAGGCGGGCAGGGCTTCTCGACAGGGGCGATGGAAGCGCCGCCCGGCGGCGCGGTCGCCGGCGAAGGCGTCGAAAGCGTCTCGGTCGCCGCCACCCTGGAAGGCCTCTCCCCCGACAGCGCCTACCGGGTGCGAGTCGTGATCGCCAGCCACTGCTCGGTCGGGGAACCCGAAAAGCTCTGCGAAGACGCGGGATCGCCGATGGCGCTTCGCACCCTGCCGGTGGAAGCTCCCGAGCTGCCCGACAACCGCGCCTATGAGATGGTCTCCCCGCCGCGGAAGGGCGGCGGGGACGTGGTGCCCGCCGAGCCCTACATCTCGACCTGCGGGGAATGCAAGCCGGGCGCCCAGTACGGGTCCTTCTTCCCGATGCAGAGCTCCCCCTCGGGCGATGCGGTCGTCTATGAGAGCACCCCCTTCGACTCCGAAGGGGGCTCGATCGGCGAAAACGAGCAGATCGCCCGCCGCGACCCCCAAAGCGGCTGGCAGAGCGTGAGCCTGACCCCCGCCCTGCTGAGGACGAGCTCAGCCGGAGGCGGCGCCTACGAGTCCTTCGCCACCGAGTTGGGCAGCGGCGCCCTCTGGCAGGAAGGCCCGACCCTCACCCCCGACGCCCCAACCGGCTACCAGGACCTCTACGCCCAGAGCACGACGAGCCCCTTCGGGTTCACCCCGCTGCTGCGTGCGGGGCAGTCCTTCCACCGCTCCGCGGGCGAATTCAAGATCGAATACGCCGGCGCCTCGGCCGACCTCTCGCGGATCTTCTTCACAGCCAACGACGCGCTCACCGAAGAAACCGAAACGGCCCCCGCGGCCGTTGACGGCGGCAAGACCAAGAACAACCTCTATGAATGGCACAACGGCCAGGTCTCGCTGGTAAACGTGATGCCGGGCAACTCCGAAACCCACGCCGGCGCCTCGCTCGGCGAAGCCGCCGCCTACCCGGTCTCCGAAGACGGCTCGCGGGTCTTCTTCTCAGATGAATCCGGCCAGGTCTACGTGCGGATCGACGGTAGGGAAACCAAGGAGATCGAAACCGAAGGGACTCCCGACCCGGGCAAATTCGTGGTCGCCTCGACCGACGGCTCAGCCGTGCTCCTCGCCAGCGGCCACCTGCACTACCTGGGAGGCGAAGAAGCCACCGTCGACCTGACCGAAGGCAAGGGCGGCTTCGAAGGGGTGGTCGGAGAAAGCGAAGACCTCTCCCATATCTACTTCGTCGACACAGAAGCGCTCGCCGCCAACGAAGGCGCTGGGCTTGACGCCGGAGGCAAGCCGCAGCTCGCCGAAGAAGGCAAGCACAACCTCTACGCCTGGTCTCAGGGAGGCGGGACGCGCTTCGTCGCGCAGCTGGTGAGCCGCGACAACGGCGGGCAGTTCAATGCGCTGGCCTCATCGGACTGGGGGGGAAATCTCGGCAATCTTCCGATACACGCAGTTGGCGGCAATCGCTCCGCAGAGGCCAGCCCCCACGGGCGCTACCTGGCCTTCGTCTCCGAAGCGCCGCTGAGCGGCTATGACAACTTCGGGCCGACCTGCGGACTCGACCCCGAAGACAACACCAAGCCCGGTCCGGGGCTCTGTGTGGAGGATTTCCTCTATGACTCGGCCACCGGCAAGCTCGTCTGCCCCTCCTGCAATCGAAGCAACCAGCGCCCCGTGGGACGAAGCTTCCTGCGGCGCACCGGAGTCGGCCGTCCGCGCTACCTCTCCGACGAAGGCCGGCTCTTCTTCGACAGCCGCGACTCGCTGGTCGCCGCCGACACCAACGAAGGGGCCGAAGACGTCTATGAGTGGGAGCCCAGGGGAGTGGGAAGCTGCGCCTCCGAATCGGCCGAAGGCGGCTGCGTCTCGCTGATCTCGGCCGGCACGGGACTCGAAGACTCCAACTTCCTCGCCGCCGACCCGAGCGGCAGAGACGTCTTCTTCACCACCCGCGACCAGCTCTCGCTCAAAGACCACGACCAGCTCTTCGACCTCTATGACGCCCGCGAAGGCGGCGGCATCGGCGCCGAAACAGAAGTCGAGCGAGCCGAATGCCAGGGCGAAGCCTGCCAGGCGCCGGTCAGCGTGCCCGATCACCCGACCCCGGCCACATCGGCGCCGGCGGGCGAAGGCAACGTCGCGGCCTCGCACGCTCACAAGCACAAGAAGAAGCACAAGAAGGCAAAGAAGCGCCACGCCAAGCACAAGCACCGCCACGGGCGCCACGGCAAGCGCCACGCAAACCGAGCCGCCAAGCGCCACCAGGGAGGTCGCAAGTGATCCGCCGCAAGCTCATCCCCACGCTCGCCCTGCTCTGCGCCCTCGCGGCGCCGGCGATGGCGCGCGCCGACTTCGGCTTCGTGCCCGGCAGCGCCTCGGTCACCGCCAAGAACGCCGACGGGACGATCGACACCCAGGCGAGCTCGCACCCGGCGAAGTTCGAAGTGAGCTTCCGGCTGAAGACCGAAGCCAGCGGCCACACCGAAGGCGGGGAGATGCGCAACACGGTGGTCGACCTGCCCTCGGGCTTCTTCGGCAACCCCGGAGCGGTGCCCACCTGCCAGCGGGCCGATTTCGAAGGCACCGAAGCGAACTGCGCGCCCGAGACCCAGGTCGGCGTGCTGCGCGCCAACTTCTTCTCGATTGGGGAGATCATCCTCCCGATCTACAACATCGCCCCGCCGCCTGGGGTGGCGACGCTGCTCGGCGCCCGTGCACTCGAATTCGTCTCGCTGCAGTACGTCACGGTCAACACCGAATCGGGCTACGGGCTGCACTTCGCCTCGATCAACACCCCGGTCGAGGTCACCGGCGTCACCGAGACGATCTGGGGCTTCCCGGCGGCCGAATACAACGACGCCGAACGCGGCGTCGCGGCGGTGGAACGCAGGGGGCCGCCGGTGGCCTCCTCGGCCCCGAAGAACGCCTACCTGACGATGCCGGCGGGCTGTGACGAAGCTCCGAAGAACGACCTCTCGGTCTCCTCGGTGTTCGAACCGACCCACTACGTCAGCGAAACCGCGGAAATGCTCAACTCTGCCGGGCACCCCCAGCCGATGAGCGGCTGCGCGGCGGTCCCCTTCGGACCGGAAATCAGCTCCCAGCCCTCCTCGAAGCTGGCCTCCAACCCCTCGGGCCTCGACTTCAACCTGAAGCTGCCAAACCAGGGGCTGACCAACCCCCTGGGTATCGCCGAAACCGAGCCCAAGAAGGTCGTCGTCTCCCTCCCCGAAGGGGTGAGCATCAACCCCTCCTTCGCCGAAGGCATCGGCACCTGCTCAGAGGCCCAGTACAAGGCCGAACAGATCGGCTCCAAAGCGGGGGAAAACTGCCCCGAAGCCTCGAAGATCGGCTCGCTGATCGTCCACACCCCGTTGCTCGAAGAACCGATCGAAGGCGCCCTGTATTTGGCCGCCCCGTATTCGAACCGCTTCGGCACGCTCGGCGCGATCTACATGGTCGGCCGAGCCCCCGAACGCGGCTTCTTGCTCAAGCAGGCGGGCAAGATCGAATTCGACCAGCAAACCGGGCAGATCAAGACCACCTTCGAAGACCTGCCGCCGCTCTCCTTCACCGAATTCAAGCTGCACTTCAGGGAAGGCGCAAGAGCGCCGCTGGTCACCCCGCAGGCCTGCGGAGAATACAAGACGGTCGCCCAGCTGACGCCCTTCTCCTCGGGCTCCCCGGTGCAGAGGACGGCCTCCTTTCAGATCACCCACGGGGCAACCGGCGGCGCCTGTCCCGGCGGCGGCCTACCGCCCTTCAAGCCGGGCCTGCTGGCGGGTTCGATCAACGCCGGAGCGGGCAAGTTCTCCCCCTTCTACGTCGATCTGACCAGATCAGACGAAGAACAGGAGATCACCCACTTCTCGATCAAGCTGCCCCCGGGAGTGGTCGCCAAGCTGGCCGGGGTGCCCTTCTGCTCAGAGGCCGCCATCGCCCAGGCCAAGTCGCGCGAACGGGTCGCCGGCGCCGGAGGTCAGGAGCTTGCCAACCCATCCTGCCCCGGGGCCTCTCAGATCGGCCGCACCGAGGTCGGGGTAGGCGTCGGCACCGTGCTCACCTACGTCGGCGGCAAGGTCTACCTGGCAGGCCCCTACAACGGCTCGGCGCTCAGCGTGGTGGCGGTCGTCCCCGCCGTGGTCGGGCCCTTCGACCTGGGCACCGTGGTCGTCCGCGAGGCCCTGAAGGTCGACCCCGAAACCGGCGAAGTCTTCGTCGACGCCACCGGCTCGGACCCGCTCCCCCACATCGTCGCGGGCATCCCGGTGCACGCCCGCGACATCGGCGTGCACGTCGATCGCTCCGAATTCGCGATCAACCCCTCCGGGTGCAAGCTGACCTCGACCGCCTCCACGGTGCTCGGCTCGGGCCTTGACTTCGCCTCCGAAGCAGACGATCGCCCGATCACCGTGACCAGCCCCTTCCAGGCGGTCAACTGCGCCAGGCTGCCCTTCAAGCCAAAGCTCTCCCTGAAGCTCAAGGGCTCGACCAAGCGCGGCGGCAACCCAGCCCTTCACGCCGTGCTTCGCATGCACGGGATCGGCGAAGCCGGCATCCAGCGCGCCCAGGTCACCCTGCCCCACTCGGAGTTCATCGACAACGCCCACTTCAAGACGATCTGCACCCGGGTGCAGTTCAAGGCGGGCAACGTCCCGGGCGAAAAGTGCCCCCCCGGCTCGATCTACGGCAAAGCCAAGGCCTACACCCCGATCCTCTCAGAACCCCTGAGCGGCCCGGTCTACCTGCGCTCCTCCGAACACGAACTCCCCGACGTGGTCGCCTCGCTTCACTCCGGGGAGATCGACGTGGTGCTCGACGGCCGCGTGGACTCGGTCAAGGGCAAGCTGCGGACCACCTTCGAAACGATCCCCGACGCCCCGGTGTCGGCGGCGGTCTTCGACTTCTCAGGCGCCAAGAAGGGGCTCTTCGAAAACAGCACGAACCTCTGCGCCGCAAAGCACCGCGCGATCGCCGCCTTCACCGGGCACAACGGCAAGACCCACAACTTCAACCCCGTGGTCAAGCCGACCGGTTGCCGCAAGGCCCACCACAAGAAGCACAAGGCCCACAAGCGGTGAGCCGCCGGGCGGGGGCCCTGGCAATGGCAGGGGCGCTCCTCCTCACCATGGGAGGAGTCGCCCTCGCGGTGACCGTGCGGTCCGAAGGCCTGCAGATCAGCGCCCTGGCCCAGGTAAAGCCCTACAAGCTCCCCAGGTCAAAGCCCGCCCCGATCGCGGTCTTTATCGCCGGGCACCTGCAAAGCGCCAAGGGCGGCATCCCCCCACAGCTGCGGGAGCTGACGATCGAGGTAAACCGCCACGGCCTGCTGCAATCCAGGGGCCTGCCCACCTGCCCGGTATCGCGCATCCAGCCCGCCACCACCTCAAGGGCGCTATCTGCCTGCGGGGAAGCGCTGATCGGCTCCGGGCAGTTCTGGGCAAACATCGTCCTCCCAGACCAGGGCGCCTACCGCACCCAGGGACGGCTCTCGATCTTCAACGGAAAGAGCAAGGGAAGACCCGCCGTCTTGGCCCAGATCTTCACCTCCCATCCCTTCAACTCCTCATTCGTGATCCCCTTCTCGATAAGGCACGTCTCCAAGGGCCCCTACGGCACAGAGCTCCACGCCTCCCTGCCCCAGGCCCTGGGCGAATGGGGCTACCTGGACCGCATCAAGCTCACCCTGCGAAGGAAATACACCTACAAGGGAAAGCAGCTCTCCTACTTCAACGCCGCCTGCCCGGCCCCGGGCAACGCCAAGCGCACCTCCTTCCCGCTCGCCTACGCCAGCTTTGCCTTCGCCGGGCAGAAGGCGGTCGGCATCGCCGTCAACAAGTCATGCGGCGTCAAGGAATAGATGAGAGGAGAGCAGAAGATGAGCAAGACGACCATTGCAAGCGCCCTGGCGGGGCTGCTTGTTTGCCTGGTCCTCGCCCCGAGCGCCCAGGCCAAATACGACCCCCTGGGATCGGGCTCCCTGAAGCTCTCCCTCGACAAGCGCTTCGCCCGCTTCCTGCACGATGACCAAGTCAAGCTGACGGGCTCCGAAGGAGCGACCCGCAAGGCAGGGGCGATCCTGCTTGGAATCGACGCCGGCCACATGGACCCCACGCTGGGCAAGGGCCAGGCAAACGCGGCGGGCACGCTCGTCTTCTCCAACCAGCGAAAGAAGGTCCCCCTGCGAGAGATCAGGGTCAAGGCGAAGCCCACCCCGCTGATCGCCAAGGTGGGGGGCTCCCAGCTGAAGGTGGCCGCCGCCAAGAAGACATCGGCGGGCAGGGCGGGCTTCGGCACCAAGTTCATCGCCACCAAGCTGACCCTGACCGCCAAGCTCGCCACCCGCCTCAACAAGAAGCTTCGCCCCAAGCTCCCCTTCTACGCCCACCAGCCCCTCGGCAAGCTCGTCCTGAACGCCCAGCCCCAACTGGAGACGATCGAAGAAGGCGGCAGGGCGACCCTTGTCTTCGACTCCGGCTTCGCGGCGAAGCTCGCCTCCCGCTTCGTCGCGCTCAACCCGATCCATCCCGCCGAACACCTGGGCACCACCTTCACCATGCCGATCGCGATCGGCGGGCAGCTGGCCCCCGACGGATCGGAAGGCACGCTGCGAACAGGCGGGACGATCGAAGCCCTGCAGCTGGGCGGCGGGCAGGTCTTCTGGCAGGAGCTGTGGCTCGAAGTGGGAGCCGGGCAAGCAAGCGCCGAAGTCGACCTCGAGCCGACCCCCGCCTTTCCCGGAAAGCAGGGGAGGATCGGGGTCTTCACCGCATCGCCTGGAGTCGTCTCCTCCGACCCCAAGGCGCGGACGATCTCCGACTCGGGGATCGGACTGGGGCTTCAGGGCTCAACCGCCGATGCGCTGAACGCGGCCTTCGCTCAGGGCGAAGCGCCGCTGTTCGAGGCGGGGGAAGCGGTGGGGACGCTCTCGTTTACGGCGCAGGGGCAGTAGGGGGTTGACTCGCCGGGGCGGCGCGTCCTACCCCAGGGCCCAGAGCAGCAGGGCGGCCGGAACGACGTTCGCCGAGCGTCCGAAGTCGAGCTCGTCGCGGCTTGCAACTACGGAGGGGCGCCCCGGAAGGGCGCGGCCTGGGGCGGTCGCCTTGCGGCGGTCGAGGGCCGCCCAGTCGGCGACCTCGACGGCGTCTATGCGGTCGCGGGGGCCGCAGACGAAGTCGACCTCGCCGCCGCGCCGCGTCCCCCATACGTGCAGCCCCTCGGGAGCGATCATGTTCTCGGCGATGCGCTCGGCCGGCTCATAGCGCCGGTAGAGGGCCATCGCGACCGCGTTCTCGACCTCGGCATGGCGGTCCCGGGGTAGGCCGACGCGCTCGGCGACGATCGTCTGCAGCAGGGGGTCGCCGAAATAGACCTTCTTGTCCTTGGTGAGATCGCCGCTCCCCGAGTCCTGTTTCCAGAAATAGAGGACGAGCGCGAAGTAGTTGACCGCGAGCAGCTCGACATAGCTCTGCACGGTGCGGGGGTCGTTGCGGCCGTCGCCGCGACGGCGACGCGGGCGGCCAAGCGGCACGGCCAGCTCCCGCGCCAGCCGCGACCAGCTCAGCTTCGAGCCGAGCGAGCGCATGATCCGCTCGAGCAGCGCCTGCAGAGCCGGCACGGAGGCGCCCCGCCGCTGGGCCTCCTTGACGAGCGAGTCCCAGAGGACCCTCTGCACGTCCTCGCTCGGCTTGGGGTGCCCGGCGGCGGCCTCGGCGACGGCGGCGGGCAGGCCGCCGAACAGCAGGTAGCGCTCCAGCGCCCGCTGCAGGGCGGGCAGGTGCAGGCGCGCCGCTCGCAGCTCGTCCTGCCCGGCGGCGGAGACGACCTCGGCTACGGTCAGGGCGGGACTCGGTGGGATCGTCTCCTCGACGGCGCGTGCGAAGGCGGCGAAGTCCTGGGGCAGGAGGAGAAAATCGCGCCCCGTCCCGCGTCTCCCCGGCAGCCGCTCGGCGGCGCCCTCGGCCAGGTCCGCCGCTGAGGAGCCGGTGCAGACGACGACGTCGCGGTCGATGCGCCCTTCGTCCCAGAGCACCTTGACTCCGGTCTGCCAGCTGCTGGCCGCGGTCACCTCGTCGAGCAGGATCAGGCGCTCGCCGGGCTGCCCGGCCGCCAATTCGAGCGCCCGGTCGACCGATTCGACCAGCGTCGCCGGCGGCTGGTCCTCGAGCAGGTCGAGGGAGAGGTAGACGATTCGACGCGGGTCGAAGCCGGCGTCGAGCGCGCGCCGCACCAGCAGCTTCAGGTCAGTCGACTTGCCGACCTGGCGCGGGCCGCGCGCGACGTGGATCGCGGGCGTGCCGAGGTCGATCACATCGACCTGAGGCGTCGCGAGGACGACCGGCCCGGTGCGAAGGCGACGCAGGTGAGGATCCTCCGCCTCCCAGTCAGGCGTCGTCCACCAGGGGTTGAGGCGACGAATCTGCGCGTCCCCAATCAATGTAGGGCGCATATTAGCATTTAATACCGGATACAACCGGCATATATCTGGAGTTAAACGTCAATAGCCCCGTCGTCGGGACGCTCTTTCGGACGCGTTAGGTACAGCCAACGTGTACCGGTACACTGTGTCTGTACCAGTGACCGAGCCGAATCCATTCTCCTACGACCGGCCCCTGCCGCCGGGGGACTCGATCGACCGGCCCCGGGAGCGAGCGCTCCTGGCCGAGCTCGCGGACGGAGGACAGACGAGCCGCCTGGCCGCGCCGCGCCGCTTTGGAAAGACCACGTTGATCGGGGCGCTCGCCGCGGAGCTCCGGGCGGAGAACTGGGTCGTCTGCGTAGCCGATTTCTCCCGTTGCAGGACCATCGAGGACGTCGGCGACCGTCTCTATGACGGGTGGCGCCGCGCGCTCGATAGGCGCGGAACGCGAACTGCTTGGAAGCGAGCCAACCGCGATGTCGAGGCGGCGGTTGAGGCCGGGGTCCCCGGCATAGCCCGGGCATCCGTGCGTAGGAAGGTCGTGGGTCGGGGGGAACGGCCCCTCGCCCGACTGCATGCGCTGCTCGCCATGCCCGAAACGCTCGCGCTGGAGCGACGGATCCTGGTCGTCTTCGACGAGTTTCAGGACCTGCTGACGGCAGGTGAGGATATTGACGGGCTCGTTCGCAGCCACGTTCAGCACCATGCCGGCCTCGCGTCGTACTGCTATGCGGGGAGCAAGGCATCGCTTATGCGAGCTTTGTTCGAGGACAGGCAGCGCCCACTGTTCGGGCAAGCCCGCGAGGTGACACTTGCGCCGTTCACCGCGGAGGCGATCGCGCAGTGGGTGCAAGGGCGCTTCGCCGCGGCTGGCAGGCGGCTACCCCCGGAATCGGCTGGCGCGCTTGGCGCCGGCGCCAGCGGTCACCCGCAGCGGGCGGCGATGGTCGCGCACTTCCTCTGGGAGCAGGCGCGACTCGACGAAGAGGGCCTCGGCGCGGCAGAGGCGGCGGCGCTGGGCGCCGCCAAGGGGGAGCTGGAGCAGCTGTGGTCGGACCTGACCCGCCCCCAGCGCCAGGTGCTGGGGGCGGTGGCCGAAGGCGAGACCAAATTGCTCTCGGCGCGCTCGCTGGAGAAGATGGGCTTGGGAAAGAGCACCGCCCAACAGGCGCGCGACGTCCTCGAAGCGGAGGGATACCTGAGGGGCGACGCCGGAGCCATCGTCGCCACCGACCCGTTTGTCACGCGCTGGCTTCGCCAGGGCCCCGGCGGATACTGACCGCGGCGGGCTCAGGGAACCGCCGTCGCCTCGGTGCCGGGGAAGCAGTGGGGGTGCTCGGGTTCGTGGCATAGGGGCAGTAGGGCATATAGCCCTCACCTTCGTCGCTATATTGAAAGCGTGGGCGAAGCTATACGGATTCACCGCACGACGATTGAGATCGAGGTCCCGGCCTTCGAGGAAGCGCGCAGGGTGCTGGGCACCGCCGGCTACAAGGAGACCGTCAATGAGGCGCTGAGGGTCGTCAGTCGGGGCGAGATGCTGCATCGGGGCGCGGAGGCGATTCGCTCCGGTGCCCTCGACCTGATCACGCCGGCCGAGCTCGCGAAGCAGCGCCAACCGCGGGCTCGATGATGCGCTACCTCGCCGATACGTCGATCTGGGCTTGGGCCCGGAAGCGATCTCGGCTCGACATCCGCGAAAAGCTCGCCGACCGTTACGAGGCCGGGCAGATCGTCACCTGCGTGCCGGTCGTGCTTGAGGCGATGCACCGCCCCGAGACGCGAGCGGCGTACAGGCAGCAGTTCGACCAGGTCTTCGCTCCGCTGGAGCGGATCCCACTCGAAGGCTCAGCGGTCGAACGGGCGTTGGAGGTGCAGCGGGCCCTGGCGGACACCTCGGACGGTGGCCACCGCCGTGCCGCGATCGACTTCCTGATCGCCGCCGCTGCGGAGGCCGCCGGTCCGGAAGTCGTCCTCTGGTCGTTCGACCGTGATCTCGAGGTCATCTGCGAGCACACCGGACAGCCCGGCGAGTGCGAGGAGTCGACGGGCGCCGGACACTGACCGGCGCTCAGGGAACGGCCGTCGCCTCGGCCTCGACGCCGCCGCCCTCGAAGCGTTCTCGGCGCCCGCCGCGGGCTGCCGCGACGCCGCCTTCCTCGCGGGTCAGGCGGTGGGCGAGGTAGACGGGGACGATCGAGATCAGCACGACCATCACCGCGACGGCGTTGACGATCGGGCGCTGCTGGGCGCGGAAGAGGTTGCTGAAGATCCAGTAGGGGAGGGTCTGTTCGCCGGCGCCGATCGTGAACGTGGTGACGATGATCTCGTCGAAGGAGAGGCCGAAGGCGAGCAGGCCGGCGGCGCCGAGCGCCGAGCGCATGTTGGGCAGGGTGACGAAGCGGAAGGTCTGCCAGGTGTCGGCGCCGAGATCGGCCGAGGCCTCCTCGAAGGAGGTCGACATCCGGCGCAGGCGGGCGACGACGTTGTTGTAGACGACGACGATGCAGAAGGTGGCGTGGGCGACGATCACCGTGAACAGCGAGAGGCCGATGCCGAAGACCTGGGTGAAGGTGTTGTTGAGCGCCACGCCGGTGACGATTCCCGGCAGGGCGATCGGCAGGACGACGAGGAAGGAGATCGTCTCGCGGCCGAAGAAGCGGTGCCGGGCGACCGCCAGCGAGGCGAGCGTCCCCAGGACGAGGGCGATCGCCGTGGCGGCGCAGGCGACCTTGATCGAGGTCCAGAAGGCTTCCGGCGCGGTGCTTTCGATCGCCTTGGGGAACCATTCGAAGGTGAGGCCCGGCGGCGGCCATTCGAGGATCTTGCTCGCGTTGAAGGCGTAGATCCCGAGGACGATCAGCGGCACGTAGATGAACCCCAGCCCGAGGCCGACGGCGAGCCGCAGGAGGATCGTCGATCTTCGCGAGAGCCGCATCGTCCTATATGTGCTCGAAGGCGCCGAGCTTGCGGGCGACCAGCAGGTAGCCGATCATCACCACGATCGGCACCAGCGCCAGGGCCGCCGCGAACGGCAGGTTGGTGGAGATGTTGTTGAAGACGACGTTGCCGATGAACTGGTTGTTGGAGACCAGCTTCGGGGTGATGTAGTCGCCGAGGGTGAGGGCGAAGGTGAAGATCGATCCGGCGACGACGGCCGGGAAGGCGAGCGGCAGGATCACTCGGCGGAAGGTGGTGAAGGGCCGGCCGCCGAGGTCCTCGGAGGCGCTGATCAGCGAGTCGGGGATGCGCTCCAGGCCGGCGAAGATCGGCAGGATCATGTACGGCAGCCAGAGGTAGCTCATCACCAGCCAGACGGCGGTGTTGCCGTAGCCCGGCCCGTGCAGGCCGAGCGGTTCCAGCAGCCAGTCGATCAGCCCGCCGCCGGAGAGCATGTTGCGCCAGGAGAGGACCTTGACCAGGTAGCTCGACCAGAGCGGGATCAGCACGGCGACGACGAGCACCGCCTTGGTCCGCCGGCTCGCCACCTTGGCCATGTAGAAGGCGATCGGGAAGGCGAGCAGCGCGTCGGTGAGCGTCACCAGCGCGGCGATCGCCACGGTGCGCCCGACGATCGTCCGGTACACCGGTTCGTCGAAGAGCGTTTCGAAGTTTTCGAAGCTGAGGCCTTTGACGAGCTCGCCGCTGACCGGGTTGACCGACCACAGCGAGGCGACGAGCAGCAGCGCCAGCGAGCCGAGGTAGCCGACCACCAGCCAGCCGACCGGGCCCGCGAGGAGCGCCCCCGCCTGGAGGCGGGGGCGCCCGTGGAACAGGTTGGCGAGCCGGCGGCTCAACCCTTGATCGAGGTCCAGGCCTGGACCCAATCGTTGTAGTTCTTGCAGTCCGTCTTGCCGTTGCCGCAGTCGGCAAGCGGGGTCTTCCAGTAGTAGACGCGCTTCCAGAACGCCGGTTCTTCCGCGTGGTATTCAGCGCAGAAGTTCGGGTTCTTGGTGTGTTCGCAGGCCAGTTCCTGGGCCGGCGCCTCGCCGAAGTATTCCGCCACCTCGGCGTTAGCCTTCGGTTCGATGATCCAGTTCATCCACATGTACATGCAGTTGGGATGCGCGGCTTCGGAGCTGATCATCCAGGTGTCGGACCATCCCGTGGCACCCTCTTCGGGCAGGAACCCCTGGCTCGCCGGGCTGGCCGCCACGGGCTTGCCTTCTTCCTTCAGCAGGAAGTACTGGTACTGCCAGGTCGTCCCGACCTGACTGTCGCCACTGGCGAAAGAGGAGATCTGCTTTTCGGCTTCGGACCAGTATTCGCCGACCAGCGGGCGCTGTTCCTTCATCAGCTGCACGGCGGCCTGGAACTGTTCTTCGTTGAGCTCGTAGGGGTCTTCGATCCCCAGTTCGGGGCTGTGCGCCTTCAGGTAGACGGCAGCTTCGGCGATCGACATCGGGTCGTCGTACTGGCTGATCTTGCCCTTGTACTTCGAGGCGACCTTCGGGTCGAGCGTCACGTTCCAGGACCTCGGCGCGGGCTTCACCGAGTCGCCGTTCCACATCAGCAGGTTCGCCCCGCGACCGTGGGGTATGCCGTAGGGCTTGCCGTCGAAGGTGTTGTAGGGCTGGCCCTTGAGGTCGGCGAAGACGGTCTTGTAATTGGGGACGAGGCTGACGTTGACCGGGTCGACGTCGCCGCCTTCGAAGAGGCGGGCGGTGGCGTTGCCCGAGGCGGAGACGCCGTCGTATTCGCCGCTGCGCATCAGCGATACCATTTCGTCGGAGGTGCCGGCGGTCTTGTTGTTCACCTTGCAGCCGGTCTTTTCTTCGAACGGCTTGGTCCATTCGGGTTCCACGTAGCCCGCCCAGGAGATCAGGTTGAGCTGACCCTCTCCCTTGCCGAGCTTCTGCAGTTCTTCGCCGCTCGAGCTGCTGCCGCTAGAGCCGCAGCCGGCGAGGACGAGCATCGTCGCCAGCAGCCCTCCGACGATCAGCCACGCCGTCCGGGCGGGGTTTGCCTGGTGCCTTCTCACGGTGGTTCCTCCTCTGTAGTGGTCGAACTGCCACGGACGGCGACCGTGTCTTCCGGGCGCCAACCCACGATGATCTCCCTCCCCTGCTCGGACGGTGCGTCGGGAGACGCGCCGTCCACGTTTTGGCGTATGACCTGAAGCTCTCCGCCGGCCTCGAGCGCGACCGTGTAGCGGGTGATCATCCCCGCGTAGGCGACGTCGGCGATCCGGCCGCGTTCGGTGCGCAGGCCGTTCGGGGGCGCCGCGGCGTCGACGAAGCGGATCTTCTCCGGCCTAATCGTGAAGCGCCCTTCGCCGCGCTCGAGCAGGTTGGAGACGCCGACGAAGCCGGCGACGAACTCGGTCGCCGGGCGCTCGTAGAGCTCGACCGGTGGGCTGACCTGCTCGATCCGCCCCTCGTTGAAGACGGCGATCCGGTCGCTCATCGTCAGCGCCTCGTCCTGGTCGTGGGTGACGTAGACGAAGGTGATCCCGACCTCGGCCTGGATCGCCTTCAGCTCGACCTGCATCTGCTCGCGCAGCTTCAGGTCCAGCGCCCCGAGCGGCTCGTCGAGCAGCAGCACGCGCGGCCGGTTGACGATCGCCCGCGCGAGCGCGACCCGCTGGCGCTGGCCGCCGGAGAGCTCCCCTGGCCGCCGCTCGGCGTGGCCGGGCAGGCGGACCATCTCCAGCGCCTCGTCGCGCCGCCTGGCCCGCTCGGCCTTGGGTACGCGGGCGATCCGCAGGCCGTAGGCGACGTTCTCGCCGACGGTCATGTGCGGGAAGAGCGCGTAGTCCTGGAAGACGGTGTTGACGGCGCGGCCGTAGGGCGGCACCCGGCCGACGTCCTCGCCGCCGAGCTCGACCCTGCCGCCGCTAGGCTCCTCGAAGCCGGCGATCATCCGCAGCGTCGTGGTCTTGCCCGAGCCCGAGGGACCGAGCATCGTGAAGAACTCGCCGGCCTGCACCTCAAGGTCGATTCCCGCAACCGCCACCACCTCCCCGTAGCGCTTGGAGAGCCCGACCAAGCGGATGTCAGGTGGAGTGGCTACACAGAGAAGTTATCCGAGCAGTTCAGGAGGTCAAGGACAAAGCCACCCCGGCCAGTTGGCCGGGGTGGAGTACTTCCCTGGCCGAAGCTCAGAAGCCGGCGGGGTGGCGGGGGACGAAGCCTTCGTTGGAGAGAAGTTCTTCGTGCCAGCGGGGGCCGGTGCCGGAGGAGTCGCCGGCGGTGTCCCAGCGGTAGCCGGCGATCACCGCGTAGGCGTGGCCCGGGTTGGCGTAGACGGTGATCCAGCGGCCTTCGCCTTCCAGGCCCCAATTCTCCATCGGGCCGGAGGGCAGCGGGCTTTCGAGGAAGCTGCCGCCGTGCAGCGCGTAGCTGACCGAGCCCGAGCAGTCGTAGCCGCGGTCCCACCAGCGGGCGTGGCCGCCGCCCCAGATGTAGGGCTTGGTGCGGATCCTGTCGGCCGCCCAGATCACGCGCTTGATGCGACTGGGAGCGGACTTGGGCGGAATCAACATCCCGTTCGGCAGCAGCCGCGCTTTCGCGGTCGGGGTGCAGACGTCCGTTTCAGCGGCGGAAAGGCCGCCGCCACCGCAGTTGGCCGAGGCGGCGCCCGGCATCACTGCCAGAGCCGTCAGCACCGCCGCAATGGCTATGCCTAGCTTGAAATTTGCCTTGTTCTTGCGCAAACCGATCTCCTTCGTCGGCCTACGGGGTTAGCTGTCGGGCTGGCGCGAAAGGAGCCTGCGCCCCCACCCTGAGCGGGTGAGTTAGCCCCGAAAACGTGGTTCCCCCGTTCCCGCGGCGCCTCCAGCGAGCGGGATTCGGCGTTTCGGTTGTTTGGAACGGCGGCACTGTACACCATCTGTCGGTCGCCTGCTCACAAAAAACAAACATTTTGTGGCCTTCCGCACTTCGGGTCGGGTTGGCGCTTCCCTGCTTCTTTCGACGCGCTGGGTGCTAGCTTGCGGACTGCGATGGAACTTGCGGGGCAGACAGCGCTGCTCACCGGCGCCACAGGCGGCCTCGGCCGCGCGATCGCCGAGGCGCTCGCCGCGCGCGGCGCAACGCTCGTCCTCAGCAGCCGCAAGTCCGAGGCGCTGGCGGAGATGGCCGCCGGGCTGCCCGGCGACGGCCACCGCACCCTGCCCGCCGACCTCGGCGAGGAGGGCGCCGCCGAGAAGCTGGCCGCGGAGGCGGCGGACGCCGAGATCCTCGTCGCCAACGCCGGCCTGCCCGGCAGCGGCCGCCTTCAGGAGATGACCGGCGAGCAGCTGATGCGGGCGCTGCGGGTCAACCTCGAGGCGCCGATGCTGCTCGCCCAGGCGCTCGAGCCGCGGATGCTGGAGCGCGGCAGCGGCCACATGGTCTTCATCTCCTCGCTCTCGGGCAAGTCCGCGACCCCGCTCTCCTCGGTCTACAACGCCACCAAGTTCGGCCTGCGCGGCTTCGCCCTCGGCCTGCGCGCCGACCTCGACCGGCGGGGAATCGGCGTTTCCATAGTCTCGCCGGGCACGATCCGCGAAGCGGGCATGTACGCCGATTCGGGCGCCGACCCGATCCCGGGCCTCGGCACGAGCTCCCCCGAGGAGGTCGCCGACGCCGTCGTCAAGGCAATCCAGCGCAACAAGCCCGAGATCGCCGTCGCCCCGATCCAGCAGCGTTTCCTCGCCCACTTCGCGCTCGCCGCCCCCGGGATCTCGGTGAAGATCGCGGCGGGCGAGTCCGGCCAGAAAGCCGCCGCCGCCGTCGCCGGCGGCCAGCACGACAAGCGCTAGGCCTGCTGCTCGAGTTCGGCCTCCAGCCGGGCGAGCCATCGCTCAGTGCACTGATAGGTCTCGGCGCGGAGCTGGGCGATCCGGGCCGGGTAGTCGATGCCCACATCTTTCAGCGCTTCCGCCAAGGGAATGATCTCCTCGCGGGTGTAGTCGAGGCCGCTCCTGGCTCGCTCGCGCAGGCGGAGAGCCAAGGCGAGCTGGTCTTGGCGTGGCAGGTTGTCAGCGAAGAAGAGGCGGAGAATTCCCTCGTCGCGAAATTGCGTCTCTCCTTCCCGGGGCGAGCTGAGCCACTTGCGCAGGGCCTCCTCTCCCTTCTCCGTGGGCTCATAGGCAAAACGCTCGCGACTGCCATGAGAATCGTCACTGCGCGACAGCAGTCCGGCATCCTCGAGGCGAGCCAACTCGGGATAGACCTGCGCGAGTGACATCGGCCAAAAGAAGCGAGTGGAGACGTCGGCTGCCTTCTTGATCGCATACCCGGAGCGGGCGCCCATTTGGACCATTCCCAAGATCAGGTGAGACGCCGGTCGCAACTTCATTTCGAGCTCCTTTCGTGTCTTTGGGAATCGGTCTCCCAGAACCCTTTGCAACGAACATGGGATTCTGATGATGTATCAGCTATGTCATATCGGAGTGCTGCAGCAGGGTCGTTTGGCCCGTCTGCCCTGACTCTGCTCCTGGTCAACGCCGGCGTTCGTCTCGCATACGGAATCGGGACCCTGCTGTCGCCCCGGACGATGGAGCGATTCGAAATGGCCCCGGACGTTCCCGAGCGCCCGGAAGCACAGCTCTTCGTTCGAGCTTTTGGGGGACACATGGTTGGGGTTGGCGTACTCGGCCTTCTCGCTCTGCGCAAGCGCCGTTTCGAGCGCGCCGCTGCCTGGGCCGCCCTGACAATCGACATGCTCGATGTCTCGACCGCACTCATAGAAGGTGCAAAACGCGGCCGCTTGGACCGCGATCTGGGCGGCGGCATTGTCTTCTCCTCCGCGGGAGCGATTTCGGCCGCCATGGCCCTGATCCTGTCTCGCCGCCCCCAACGCGACTAGCGCCCGCGAAGAGGCCGGCGAACCCACGCGTTGGCGGGCGCCCCCGTTGCCTAGGATGGAAGCCATGACCTCTTCCGACTCCTTCGGCGCCCGTTCGACCCTCGAGGTCGGCGGCCGCGGCTACGAGGTCTTCCGGCTCGACGCGCTTGCCGAGCGCTTCGACGTCGCCCGCCTGCCCTACTCGATCAAGGTGCTGCTCGAGAACGTGCTGCGGCTGGAGGACGGGGTGGGAGTCACCCACCGGGCGGTCGAAGCGATCGCCGGCTGGGACCCGGCCGCCGAGCCGAGCGAGGAGATCCCCTTCCAGCCCGCCCGCGTGCTGATGCAGGACTTCACCGGCGTGCCCGCGGTCGTCGACCTGGCGGCGATGCGCGACGCGATGGCCGAGATCGGCGGCGACCCGGAGGCGATCAACCCGCTGGTCGACGTCGACCTGGTGATCGACCACTCGGTGCAGGTCGACGCCTTTGGCAACGCGGGCGCCTTCGCCGTCAACGCCGAGCGCGAGTTCGAGCGCAACCGCGAGCGCTACTCGTTCCTCAAGTGGGGCCGGGAGGCGTTCGACAACTTCAGCGTGGTGCCGCCGGCGACCGGGATCTGCCACCAGGTCAACCTCGAGCACATCGCTCAGGTCGTCTACAGCCGCGAGAACGGCGGTGCGTTGCAGGCCTACCCCGACACCCTGGTCGGCACCGACTCGCACACGACGATGGTCAACGGCCTCGGCGTGCTCGGCTGGGGCGTCGGCGGGATCGAGGCCGAGGCGGCGATGCTCGGCCAGCCGATCTCGATGCTCCTGCCGCAGGTGGTCGGCTTCAAGCTCGACGGCGAGCTGCCCGAGGGGGCGACCGCCACAGACCTCGTTCTGACCGTGACCGAGATGCTGCGCGAGCGCGGCGTCGTCTCCAAGTTCGTCGAGTTCTTCGGCCCCGGCCTGGCGACGCTCGGCCTCGCCGACCGGGCGACGATCGGCAACATGTCGCCCGAGTTCGGCTCGACCTGCGCGATCTTCCCGGTCGATGCCGAGACGCTGCGCTACCTGGAGCTGACCGGGCGCCCGACCGAGACCCTGGAGTTGGTCGACGCCTACGCTCGCGAGCAGGGCATGTTCCACGATCCGGGCTCGCCCGACCCTGAGTTCTCCGACCTGCTCGAGCTCGACTTGGGCGACGTCGCGCCGAGCATCGCCGGGCCGAAGCGGCCCCAGGACCGGGTGCCGCTGGCGCAGGCCAAGGAGGCCTTCCTCGAGGCGATGGGGGAGTTCGACGCCGAGGCCGGCGCCCAGCTCGGCAACGGGGTCGACGAGGCGATCGAGGAGTCCTTCCCGGCGTCGGACCCGCCCGCCGAGGACCACGACGACGAGCGCGGCCGGCCGCGGCCCGCGGTGCGCGAGGGCGCCGTGGCGCTCGCCCCGCGGCGCAGCGAGGACGCGATCGATGTGACCCTTGAGGACGGCACGTCCTTCGAGCTCGACCACGGCCGCGTGGTGATCGCCGCGATCACCAGTTGCACCAACACTTCCAACCCGAGCGTGATGATCGGCGCCGGATTGCTCGCCCGCAACGCCGTCGAACGCGGGCTCGTCCGCAGGCCGTGGGTGAAGACCTCGCTGGCGCCAGGCTCGACCGTGGTCACCGACTACCTGGCGAAGGCCGGCCTGACCAAGTACCTCGACCAACTGCAGTTCAACCTGGTCGGCTACGGCTGTACGACCTGCATCGGCAACTCCGGCCCGCTGGCGGAGGAGATCTCGGCCGCGGTCGAAGAGCGCGACCTGGCGGTCTGCGCGGTGCTCTCGGGCAACCGCAATTTCGAGGGCCGGATCAACCAGGACGTGAAGGCCAACTACCTGGCCAGCCCGCCGCTGGTCGTCGCCTACGCGCTCGCCGGCCGCATGGACCTCGACCTGACCACGGAGCCGCTCGGCGAAGGGGCGGACGGCGAGCCGGTCTACCTGCGCGACGTCTGGCCCGACTCAGCCGAGGTCAAGGAGCTGGTCGGCCACTCGATCGCCTCTGAGATGTTCACCCGCAACTACGGCGAGGTCTTCGAGGGCGACGAGACCTGGAGGGCGGTCGAGGTGCCCGAGGGCGACCGCTACACCTGGCCCGCCTCGACCTACGTGCGCCGTCCCTCCTTCTTCGAGGGGATGCCCGCCGAGGCGCCGGGGGTCGAGCCGATCGAGGGCGCCCGGGTGCTCGCCCTGCTCGGCGACTCGATCACCACCGATCACATCTCCCCGGCCGGCGCGATCAAGCGCGACAGCCCCGCCGGCGCCTGGCTGACCGAGCAGGGCGTCGAGGTGCGCGACTTCAACTCCTACGGCTCGCGGCGCGGCAACCACGAGGTGATGATCCGCGGCACCTTCGCCAACATCCGCCTGCGCAACCTGCTGGTCGAGCGCAGCGGCGGCTTCACCCGCCACTTCCCCGACGGCGAGGAGACGACGATCTACGAGGCGGCGACGCACTACGCCGCCGAAGGCGTGCCGCTCGTCGTGCTGGCCGGCAAGGAGTACGGCTCCGGCTCCTCGCGCGACTGGGCGGCGAAGGGGACCAAGCTGCTCGGCGTGCGGGCGGTGATCGCCGAGTCCTTCGAGCGCATCCACCGCTCCAACCTGATCGGGATGGGCGTCCTGCCGCTGCAGCTGCCGGCCGGCGAGACGCTCGCCTCGCTCGGCCTGACCGGCGAGGAGGTCTTCGATATCGGAGACCTGGACGACGGCAACGCCAAGGTCGTCGCCGTCAAGGCGGACGGCAAGGAGTTCGAGGCCACCGTCCGCCTCGACACCCCGAACGAGGTCGCCTACTTCCAAAACGGCGGCATCCTGCAGGCTGTGCTGCGGAACCTCAGAGGCTAATCGGCGGCAAGGAGATGCAGGAGGGTCGCGGGAGGCAGGGGGGTCCGCGCGACCCTCACTGCACCTAGCGCGTCGGTAGCCAGGGAGGGATGCCGACGCGGCCGTTCCCCTAAACGGGACTGCTCAGAGGAACAGTCACTTACTACCTATACCGGGTGGCGCCCCTTGGGTCAAGCCGATCTGAGCGGATCTACGGCGAATCCGCGACTCTTTGCGGGGATTCCGCAACCCCCCAGCCACGGCGTTCGATCAACTCGATGCCGATCACGCTGCCGACCGGGCCGACCGGGGTGAGCGTCGCGGCGAGCAGCGTGTAGGGCGCCTGGCGCTTGCCGCAGGCGATCCAGATCACGATGCAGAGCGCGACGAAGCCCAGCCCGTGGGCCCAGCCGAAGAGCATCGTCTCGGTTTCGAATCCCGGCAGCAGCCAGAACGCGATCAGCAAGCTGAAGATCCCCAGCTCCACGTAGGAGATCAGCTTCACCCACCTGAACATCGGCCCAGGCGTTGGCTTTGGCAGGGAGCTCACCGCCTCGGACGATAGCCAGGTCAGGCGAAGAGCCGTTTGGCGTCGATCAGCGCGACGCCCTCGCCTCGGGCCTCGCGCCGCAACTCGGCCGAGAAGCCGCGGGCGAAGATCGTCAGCTTCGCCGAGCCTGCCCGGCCGAGTGCGTCGCGGTGAATGGGTCGGCAAACCGCATTCTCAAGACCCAAGAGGACGCTCCCGGATGGCTTCCTCAGGTGCTTATCGGTGGATCAGGGCTAGGCGCCTGGCGTCAGCGCCGTAAGCACGATCCGTTCCTGCTCGCGGGCGTGCGTGACCGAGTAGCCCTCGCCCGGGCTGGCCCGGATTGGGCGGCCGGTGTAGCCGAGCTCGACGCCCTCGGGCAGCAGGTCGGGCAGCCGGCGCGACATCACCTTCCAGCAGCCCATGTTGCGCGGCTCCTCCTGCACCCAGACGATCTCCTTCAGGTTCGGGTAGCCGGCGATGATCCCCTCGAGCTGGTCGGAGGCGAACGGGTAGAGCAGCTCGACCCGGGCGATCGCGACCTGCTCGGCGTCCTCGCGGCGCTCCGAGCCGTCGAGGTCGTAGTAGACCTTGCCGGTGCAGAGCACGAGGCGCTCGACCTTCTCGCGTCGCTCGACCGCCTTCGGGTCGTCGAGGATGAAGTGGAAGTGGCCGCCGGTCAGCTCCTCGGGGGAGGCGGAGGCGCGGTCGAGGCGCAGCAGCCCCTTGGGGGTGAAGACGACCAGCGGCCGCGGCTTGCGGATCAGCGCCTGGCGGCGCAGCAGGTGGAAGTACTGGGCCGCGGTGGTCGGGTTGGCGATGCGGATGTTGCCCTCCGCGGCGAGCGCCAGGAAGCGCTCGATCCGGGCGCTGGAGTGCTCGGGGCCGGAGCCCTCGTAACCGTGGGGCAGCAGCAGGGTGAGGCGGCTGGTCTGTCCCCACTTGGCCTCGCCGGAGACGATGAAGCTGTCGATGATCACCTGGCCGGCGTTGGCAAAGTCGCCGTACTGGGCCTCCCAGAGGACCAGCGCGTTCGGGGTCGCCGCCGAGTAGCCGTACTCGAAGCCGAGGCAGGCGATCTCCGAGAGCGGGCTGTTGTAGAGCTCGAAGGGGGCGCTGGCGTCGGCCAGGTTCTGCATCGGGCAGTACTCGAGGCCGGTGTTCTCGTCGTGCAGGACGAGGTGGCGGTGGGAGAAGGTGCCGCGCTCGGTGTCCTGGCCGGTGAGCCGGATGTGCACGCCCTCGGTGAGCAGCGAGGCGAAGGCGAGCGCCTCGGCGTGGCCGAATTCGATCCCGCCGTTCTCGATCGTCTCGAGCCGCTTGGCCAGCGGTTTGCGCAGCTTGCGGTGGATGGTGAAGCTCTCCGGCGCCTCGATCAGCGCCTCGTTGAGGGCGCGCAGCTTCTCGACCGGGACCGCGGTCTCGACCGGCGGGCTGGCGCTGCGGTCGAGCTCGCCGGTGGTGCTGGTGGTCACCGTCGGGTCCTCGTATTCGCCCAGCTCCATCTTGTGGCGCAGGTCCTTGAGCTCGGCCGACATCTCGTCGTGACGCTGCTTGGCGGCCGCCTCGACCTCCTCGCGCGAGATCGTCCCGGCCTCGACCAGCTGCTCGGCGTAGATCTCGGAGACCGGCGGGTGGGCCTTGATCTTGGCCGCCACCTGAGGCTGGGTGTAAGCCGGCTCGTCGGTCTCGTTGTGGCCGTAGCGGCGGTAGCCGATCACGTCGATCACGATGTCGCGGCCCCAGCGCTCGCGGTAGGCCATCGCCAGCCGGATCGCCGCCGAGCAGGCCTCGACGTCGTCGGCGTTGACGTGGACGATCGGCACGTTGAAGCCCTTCGCCATGTCGGCTGCATAGGGGGTGGAGCGGGCGTCCTCGGGATCGGTGGTGAAGCCCACCTGGTTGTCCTGGATGACGTGGATCGTGCCGCCGGTCGCGTAGCCCTTCAGGGCCTGCAGGTTGAGCGTCTCGGCGACCACGCCCTGGCCGGGGAAGGCGGCGTCGCCGTGCAGCAGCACCGGCACGGCGAACTTCGGCCGGTGCTCGATCTGCGAGCCATCGAAGGCGGACTGGATGAAGCGGGTTGCGCCCTCGACCACCGGGTTGACGAACTCGAGGTGGCTGGGGTTGGGGTAGAGGCGGACGGCGATCTTCTCGCCCTCGTGGGTCTCGTACACCCCCTGGTGGCCGTAGTGGTACTTGACGTCGCCGGTCCCGCCGTGGGGAATCCCGGCGACGGCCTTGACCGCGTCGATCTGCTTCGAGCCCTCGAACTCGGCGAGGATCGACTCGACCGAGCGGCCCAGGTTGTGGGCGAGGACGCTGAGCCGGCCGCGGTGGGCCATGCCGAAGACGACCTCCTCGGCGCCGGCGCGGCCGGCGAGGGTGACCAGCTCGTCGAGCATCGGCACGACCACGTCGAGCCCCTCGATCGTGAAGATCTTCTGGCCCAGGTAGGCCTTCTCGATGAAGCGCTCGAACTGGAAGACGTCGATCAGCCGCATCAGCAGGCGGCGCTTCTCCTCGTCGGCGAGCGGCGCGCGGTGGGCGCCGGTCTCGACCATCTCGCGCAGCCAGGTGCGCTGCTGGTGCGAGGAGAGGTGCTCGAACTGGTAGGCGATCGTGCCGCAGTAGGCCTCGCGCATCCGCGGCAGCGCCTCGAGCAGGGTTTCGCCCGGGACGCCGATGCGCAGGATCGAGGCCGGGATGCGGGACATCAGATCGGGCGTCAGGTTGAGGTTCTCGGGCTGCAGCGCCGGGTCGCCCTTCGGCTCGCGGCCGAGCGGGTCGAGGCGGGCGGAGAGGTGGCCGTGCGTGCGGTAGCCCTTGAGCAGCGAGGTCGCCGCCTGCACGGCCTGCAGCAGCTCCTCGTCGGGCTGGGCCGTGGACACCGCGGTTTCGGCTGTGCCGCCGCTCGGGGCACCGAGCGGCGGGGCGGAGGCCGAGGCCGGGTGGGCGGCTACGACCGGTGCGGGGTCGATGCCGAGGTTGGTGGCGACGCCCTCGTAGAAGCCGTCCTCACCTTGCAGCAGCGCCTCGATGCTGCGCAGGAAGGCGCCGGACTCCGCGCCCTGGATGACGCGGTGGTCGTAGGTTGAGGTCAGCGTCATCACCTTGGAGACGCCGAGCTGGCGCAGGCGCTCGGGCGTCGCGTGCGCCCACTCGGGCGGGTAGGCGATCGAGCCGGTGGCGACGATCGCGCTCTGACCGCTCATCAGGCGCGGCACCGAGGCGACGGTGCCGATCCCGCCCGGGTTGGTCAGCGAGATGTTGGTCCCCTGGAAGTCGTCGGCGGTGAGCTTGTTCTCCCGCGTCTTGGTGATCAGCTCCTCGTAGTAGCTGTGGAAGCCGGCGAAGTCGAGCGCCTCGGCCCCCTTGATCGCCGGCACCATCAGGCTGTGCGAGCCGTCCTTGCGCTCGACGTCGACCGCGATGCCGAGATTGACCGGGCCGTTTTCGATCGCAAAGGGCTTGCCCTCGCGCCGCGCGAAGACTCGCGCCATCACCGGGTGCTGCTTGGCCGCCTGGACGATCGCCCAGGCGACCAGGTGCGTGAACGAGACCTTCATCCCGCGCTCCTTGAGCACCCCGTTCAAGGCCTTGCGCTTGGCATCCAAGGTGTCGACGGCGATCGTCCGGAAGGAGGTCGCGGTCGGCACCTCCTTGCTCTCGTCCATCGCCTGAGCCAACATCGCCGCCGGCCCCCGAAGCTGCTTCTCCTCACCCGCGCCCACCGCCCCCGAAGCTCCATTCCCAGCAGCGAGGACGTCCTCCTTTGTGACCTTCGACCCTGGTCCGCTCCCGCTCACCGAAGCTAGATCTACGCCGGAAGCTTCCGCAACTCTCCGCGCGACGGGTGTGGCTCGAACCTCGCTGGCACCGTTGGAGCCCGCGGCGCTGGCCCCAGCCGCCTCTCCCGCGGGTGGCGCGGTAGGGGGGACCTCCCCCGAGGAAGCTTTAGCTACCGGAAGGGGAGGTGGGTCCCCTGCCGCGACGGGACCCGCGGGCGACCCGCCTTGTCCCTCGCCAGGTTCCATTTCGGCCAACGGGGCTCCAACTGGGACCTCGTCATCGACCGATACGAGCAACCGAGTGATGACCCCGTCCGCGGGCGCCGGCACCTCGGCATCGACCTTGTCGGTCGAGACCTCGACGACCGTGTCGCCCTCGTTGACGAAGTCCCCCTCCGCGACGTGCCACTCGAGCACGATGCCCTCGGTGACCGACTCGCCCATCTCGGGCATCGCGATCTGCACGGTCGCCGTCTCTGCCATCTCTTCCCCTCAGTCTATGGAAACGGGATGGCGCGCTTGGGCGTCGAGGTAGGCTGCAAGCGATGAACTACTTCGTCACCGGAGCGACGGGCTTCATCGGCCGCAACCTGGTGCGGCGCCTGCTGGGGCGCGAGGGCACGATCTACGCCCTGGTGCGGGCGGGCTCGCGGGGGCGGCTGGAGGAGCTCCGCACCTCCTTCGGTCCAGACGGTGCGCGGGTGGTGCCGATCGCCGGCGACCTGGCGCAGCCCAGCCTCGGCGTCTCCGAGGAGGACCTGCTCGAGTTGCGCGGCAAGGTCGACCACTTTTTCCACCTGGCGGCGATCTACGACATGACCGCCGGGGCCGAGGCGCAGGAGGTGGCCAACGTCGAGGGCACCCGCCACGCGATCGAACTGGCCGGCGCGATCGAGGCCGGCTGCTTCCACCAGATCAGCTCGATCGCCGCCGCCGGCCTTTACCGGGGCGAGTGGCGCGAGGACATGTTCGAGGAGGCCGAACGGCTCGACGTCCACCCCTACTTCCGCACCAAGCACGAGTCCGAGCGGGTGGTGCGCGAGGAGAGCCGCCGGCCGTGGCGGGTCTACCGGCCGGGGATCGTGGTCGGCGACTCGCGCACGGGCGAGATCGACAAGGTCGACGGGCCCTACTACTTCTTCAAGCTGCTGCAGCGGGCGCGCCGGGTGCTGCCCGGCTGGCTGCCGACGGTCGGGATCGAAGGCGGCGAGATCAACATCGTCCCGGTCGACTTCGTCGCCGACGCGATCGACCACATTGCCCACCAGCCGGGGCTCGACGGTCAGGCCTTCAGCCTCACCGACCCGAGCCCGAAGAGCGCCGGCGAGGTCGTCAACCTTTTCGCCCATGCTGCCAACGCACCGCAGGCGACGCTGCGGCTGGAGTCGGGGGTGACCGACCCGGCGACCTCGCTGGTGCGGACCGGGCTGCGCTTCTTCCCGCCGGCGAAGCGGGTGGCGAAGGCGGCGCTCGGCGAGCTCGGCATCCCCGCCGGGGTGCTCAACTACCTCAACTACCCGACGACCTTCGACTCGAGCAACGCGCAGCGAGCGCTGGAGGGCTCGGGGATCTCGGTGCCGCCGCTGGAGTCCTACGCGGACCGCGTCTGGGACTACTGGGAGCGCAACCTCGACCCCGACCTGTTCCGCGACCGCTCGCTGAGCTCGGCGGTGCGCGGCAAGGTGGTGCTGATCACCGGCGCCTCCTCGGGGATCGGCAAGGCGACCGCGGTCAAGGTTGCCGACGCCGGCGCCACGGTGCTGCTCGTCGCCCGCTCGATCGAGAAGCTGGAGGAGACAAAACGCGAGATCGAGGCGGCGGGCGGCGTCGCCCACATCCACCGCTGCGACCTCGCCGACATCGAGGACATCGAGCGGATGGCCGACGAAGTCCTCACCTATCACGGTCAGGTCGACATCCTGGTCAACAACGCGGGTCGCTCGATCCGCCGCTCGATCGGCCTCGCCTACGACCGCTTCCACGACTACGAGCGGACGATCCAGCTCAACTACCTCGGCGCCGTGCGGCTGATCCTCGCGCTGCTGCCCTCGATGCGCGAGCGCAAGGCGGGTCACATCATCAACATCAGCTCGATCGGCACGCAGACCAACCCGCCGCGCTTCTCCGCCTACGTCGCCTCCAAGGCGGCGCTCGACGCCTTCGGCCGAGTGATCGCCTCGGAGGTGATCGACGACGGCGTCCACATCACCACCATCCACATGCCGCTGGTGCGCACGCCGATGATCGCTCCGACGCGGATGTACGACGTCTTCCCGGCGATCTCGCCGGAGGAGGCGGCCGAGATGATCGCCGGGGCGATGGTTCACCGGCCGAAGAAGGTGGCGACCCGGCTGGGGACCTTCGGCGAGCTGCTGTACGCCGTGGCGCCGAAGGCGTCGGACCGGATCCTCAATCAGGCCTACAAGCTGTTCCCGGAGTCGCAGGCAGCGAAGGGCAAGGGTGCGGAGGCGCCGGACAAGGCGCCCTCCACTGAGGCCGTGGCGTTTGCGCATCTGATGAAAGGTGTTCATTGGTAGGGCACAACCCGCCCTCCGGTGGAGCGGTTTCCATGAGACGGCTCAAGCATTGGGGGTGGGGCTTTGAGGATCAGGCGCCTTCTGAGACGGAGCTTCGCGAGGCGGCGGTTGGGATTCGGGAGCGGCTTGGGTTCGGCTCGGAGCCGGAGAAGGCTGTGCCGCTGGAGGAGGTTGAGCTTCGAGAGGCTCGGCTGAGCGCGCCGAGTGGGTTGGGTGATCTCTTTACGGGGGAGAAGTACGAGCGGGTGGTGCACGCGCTGGGGAAGGCATATCGGGATGTGGTCAGGGGGTTCAGGGGGGAATTCCCCAATCCGCCTGACCTCGTTGCCTATCCGAAGGACGAGTCTGAGATTGAGGTGGTGCTTTCTTGGGCTGAGGCGGAGGGGGCCGTTGTGGTGCCGTTCGGGGGAGGAACCAGCGTCGTCGGTGGGGTGGAGGCGCGGGGCATCGAGCGGCCGGTGGTTTCGCTTGATCTGAAGCGGCTGGATCGGGTGCTTGAAGTCGACGGCGAGTCGCTGGCGGCGCGGATTCAGGCTGGGGCGACGGGGCCGGTGCTGGAGGAGCAACTGCGCGAGCGGGGACTGACCCTGCGGCACTTTCCGCAGTCGTTTGAGTACTCGACGCTCGGCGGCTGGATCGCGACCCGCGCGGGCGGTCACTTCGCGACGCTCTACACGCACATCGACGACCTGGTCGAGGCGGTGCGGGCGGTGACGCCGCGCGGGCGCTGGGAGAGCCGGCGGCTGCCGGGCTCCGGTGCCGGCCCCTCGCCCGACCGGGCGCTGATCGGCTCGGAGGGCATCCTCGGCGTGATCGCCGAGGCCTGGGTGCGCGTCCGCCCGCGGCCCGAGTTCAAGTCCTCGTGCAGCGTCGAGTTCGACGAGTTCGCCGCCGCGGCCCGGGCCGTGCGCGAGATCGCCCAGTCCGGCCTCAACCCCGCCAACTGCCGCCTGCTCGACAAGCTCGAGGCCGGCACCACCGGTGCCGGGAACGGCGAGCACCACCTCCTGGTCCTCGGCTTCGAGTCGGCGGGCTTGCCCGTCGACGAGTCCCTGCGCCAAGCCGTAGACATGGCTCGCGAGCACGGCGGCGCTCCAAGCGCGATCCGCACAGCGGGGCCGACGGGCCGAAATGTCAAGGATGGCTTCACAAATCGGCCCGTCGGCGGCGAGTCAGGGGGCGCTGTCGAGAGTTGGCGGTCGGCGTTTCTCCTGGCGCCCTATTTGCGTGACACGTTTGTCAGCTGTGGGGTGCTTTCGGAGACCTTTGAGACGGCGATCACCTGGGAGCGGTTCGAGGGGTTCCACGCGGAGGTGATGGACGCCGTGCGGCGCAAGGTGGCCGAGGTGTGCGACGCGCCCGCCGAGGGATCCGCGGCGCCGCGGATCAGCTGTCGCTTCACGCACGTCTACCCGGACGGGCCGGCGCCCTACTTCACCGTGCTCGCCCCGGCGGCGCGCGGGGGCGAGGTCGAGCAGTGGGACGAGATCAAGGCAGCCGCCGCCGAGGCGGTGATCGAGGGCGGCGGCACGATCACCCACCACCACGCGGTCGGCCGCGACCATCGTCCGTGGTATGACCGCCAGCGCCCCGCTCCCTTCGCCGCCGCCCTGCGCGCCGCCAAGGCGGAGCTCGACCCGGCCGCGATGCTCAATCCGGGCGTGCTGATCGACCCCTGAGGCTTACACGGCCCTTACAGGGGCCTTATCGGGCTCGTACTCGGCGGCTCGAGGATCGCCTTGTCCAGTACCCGACAAGGAGGTTCCACGATGTTCGATTCATTTCGCAGATGGGCGCGCAGCGCAGCGCTCTTGGCTGCGGCCGCCGCGCTCACCGTGGGTGGCGTGGCGCTCGCCCAGGGCGGCTCCGGCGGCGGCTCCGAAGGCCACTCCGGGCCACCGTCCGGCAAGCGGATGCCACCGCCTCGGGGCGGCGGGCCGCTCGGCGGTCCGGCCGGCAAAGACCTGACCTACGCCCAGCTTCACGTCCAGCACGAAGGCGAAGCGCAGGTGATCCGGCTCGACAGCGGCAAGATCACCGCGGTCAGCGACGGCTCGATCACGCTGGAAGAGAACGACGGCAACGAAGTGACGGTCGCCGTCGACGACGCCACCAAGGTGCTCGCCGGTCCCGGCAAGTCGACCGCGGTCACCGATCTCGAAAGTGGCCAGCAGGTCGTCGTCTGCGGCCCCGAAGGCGGGACCGCGAAGACGATCATGGTGCCGCCCAAGGGCGGGCAGAAGCCGCGGGGCCGGCAGGGTGGACCGCCCCAGATGCAAGGCTAGCCGCGTGAAGGGAGCGATCCTCGTGGTCGAGGACGAGCAGGCGATCGCCGACCTCGTCCGCGCTTACCTGAAGCGCGACGGGTTCGGCGTCGTCTGGGCTCCCAGCGGCGAGCAGGCGTTGGATGAGCTCGGCCGCCACCCGATCCGGTTGGTGGTGCTCGACATCGGCCTGCCGGGGATCGACGGTTTCGAGGTCTGCCGGCGGCTGCGGGCCCGCACCGGCGTGCCGATCCTGATCCTCAGCGCCCGCGACGACGAGGTCGACCGGGTCGCCGGCCTCGAAGCGGGAGCCGACGACTACGTCGTCAAGCCCTTCTCGCCGCGCGAGCTGGTCGCCCGCGTGAAGGCGATCCTGCGCCGCGCCGGCAACGGCGAGGCGCAGGGCGAGGGCCTGGTGCTCGCGGTCGGCGGGGTACAGCTCGACCGCGCCGCGCGCACCGTGACCGCGGAGGGAGCGGCGGTCGAGCTGACGACGCGCGAGTTCGATCTGCTCGCCGCGCTGCTCTCCCACCCGGCTGTGGTGCTCAGCCGCGATCGGCTGCTTGAGATCGCCTGGGGCGGTGGCTTCCCGGGAGGGACGCGCACCGTCGACGTCCACGTCGCCCAGCTGCGCGCCAAGCTCGGCCGGCCGGACCTGATCCAGACCGTGCGCGGCGCCGGCTACAAGGTCGTGCCGTGACGCTTCCGACATTGACCACACTGGAGGGGGGTCAAAGTCGGAAGCGCTCGCTGCGCACGCGGTTGTTCCTGGCGATCGTCGGCGTGGCGTTGGTCGCGGTTGGGGCCTCGCTGGCGCTTGGGATCGTGCTGACGCGGAGCGCCGTCGACCAGACCCTGCACGACCAGGCCGCCCAGCACCGCCGCAACCGACCGCCGCCCGGGGTTCCCGCTCCGCCCCCGCCGCCCAAGGTGGACGTCTTCAGCGGCGACTTCCGCAGCTATCTGGCGGGGCTGCTGATCGCCGGCGGCGCAGCCGCCCTGCTCGCCGCCGCGGTCGCAGCCGTGCTCGCCCGGCGACTGACCCAGCCCTTGCGCCGCCTCTCCGACGCCGCCGGGGAGCTCACGGCCGGGCGGCGCCCCGACCCGGTGCCGGCCGAGGGCACCGAGGAGCTCGACCGCCTCGCCGCCTCCTTCAACGAGATGGCGGACCAGCTCGCCCTCGCCCGCGACGCCGAGCGCGGCGTGCTGCTCTCCGTCTCCCACGACCTGCGCACGCCGCTCACCTCGATCCGCGGCTACGCCGAGGGGGTCGAGGACGGCACGATCAAGCCGCGCGACGCGGCTCCCGTGATCGGCCGCGAGGCCGAGCGGCTCGAGCGCCTGGTCGGCGACCTGCTCGCCCTCGCTCGCCTGCGCCAGGGGGTGCTCGAGGTGCGGCGCGAGGCGGTCGACTTGGCGGCGGTCGCCCGCGAGGCCAAGGAGCGCCTCAGGCCGCGCGCCGCGACCGCCGGGGTCGAGCTGCGGGTCGAGGGCGAGGGCGGGGCGACGGCAGACCACGGCCGGGCCCTGCAGGTCGTCTCCAATTTGGTCGAGAACGCGATCCGGGTGAGCTCGCGGGGCGGCGCGGTGACCGTCTCGGTCGCCGCGGGCGAGCTGCGGGTGAGCGACGAGGGCCCCGGCATTCCCGAGGAGGAGATGCCCCAGGCCTTCGAGCGCTTCCACCTGCGCGCCCGCGCCGGTCGCGGCTCCCCCGACGGGGCCGGCCTCGGCCTGGCGATCGTCCGCGAGCTGACCGAAGCGATGGGAGGCAGCGTCGCGGTCGAGAATCTCCCTGCCCAGGGGGCGCGATTCACGATCCGTCTCCCGTCCTGAGCGCTACCCTTTCGCGACCGCTCTCCCAGCCGGAGGCGGGATTGCGCCTCTCGTAGCGGTACCTCCAGCGTGGAAACGATCACCTCCGAACAGCCGACCGTGCCAGCAGCCCCCACCGACGTCCCACCGCCGCTTGGCGATCCGGTCGTGCCGCGCCGCTCGCCGCTGCGCGCGGCGATCAAGACCGCCCGGCCGCAGGAGTGGATCAAGAACTTCTTCGTCTTCGCGGGCCTGCTCTTCTCCGGCAAGTTCAACCAGCCACATGACGTCCTCGAGGCGACGCTCACCTTCGTCTCGTTCTGCGCGATCTCCAGCGCCGGCTACTACGTCAACGACCTGCTCGACGTCGAGCTCGACCGCAAGCACCCGAAGAAGCGCTTCCGGCCATTGGCCGCTGGAGAGCTCTCCGAGGGCGTGGCCAAGGCAATTTCCCCCGCCCTGGCAATCGTCGCGATCGCGATCGCCTTCGGCGCGGTCAACTGGCAGGTCGGCCTGATGGTGGTCGGCTATGGCGTCGCCCAGATGGCCTACAGCCTCGGCCTCAAGCAGATCGTGATCGTCGACGTGATGACCCTGGCCGGCCTCTTCATCCTGCGGGTCGCCGCCGGCGCCAACGCCGTTGACGCCCACGCCTCGGAGTGGCTGCTGCTCTGCACCGGCATGCTCGCCCTCTTCCTCGGCTTCACCAAGCGGCGTCAGGAGGCGGTCTCCGAGCTGCACGAAGGGACCAGCAGCCGCCCTGTGCTCGAGCACTACTCGCTGCCCTTCCTCGACCAGATGGTCGCGATGGTCACCACAGGCACCGTGATCAGCTACTCGATCTACGCGGTCAACTCGCCGATCATCGGCAACAAGATGATGTGGACGATCCCCCCCGTCGTCTACGTGATCTTCCGCTACCTCTACCTGGTCTACGACCGCGCCGATGACCGCTCGATCGCCGCGATGGTCTCCAAAGACAAGGGCATGGTCGCCGGCGGCGCCGCCTGGGTGATCGTCGCCTTCGTCCTGCTCTACGTGTTCAAGTGAGGCCGGGCCGATCGTCGGCCAACAGCCCTACCATGAGGCGGGATGACTGGAGAGGGCAGGAACGCAGAAGCGTTGAGTTCCACCGAGATCGCTGAGGTAGACGCTCGGTATAGGCCGTTTCCAGCCTTCGCCGACTGGCCCCAGATCCCCTCCGACCCAGATCTCTGGCGGCGAGCGAGCGAAGAGCTCCAGCGCACGACGGAGGCCGTCGGCGAGGACGACCTGAAGCAGGCTCAGGTGATCGCGCAAAGAGCAGCAGCATTTGACACCGGCGCGATCGAGGGGCTCTACTCCACGAATCGCGGCTTGACGTTCACGGTGGCCGAACAGGCGGCGCATTGGGAGGAGGAGGCACGCGATCAAGGAGGCAGCAATGCGCTCGCTCTGTTCGAGGCTCAGCTCAGGGCGTTCGACCTGGTGCTCGATCACGTCACCGACCGATTGCCGACCTTGACTCAGGCTTGGCTGAGGCGTCTCCACGAGGAGATCGTTGCCCCTCAGGAGACCTACGTCGTGCACACGCCGATCGGCACGCGGCAGCAGCAGCTTCCTCGCGGTGAATATAAGAAGCATCCGAATCACGTGCGGTCGGAGTCGGGCGATATCCATGCATACGCGCCAGTGGAGGCGACGCAGTCAGAGATGCAGCGCCTTGTCGAAGAGCTCGAAACGGAAGACTTCGGTAACGCGCATCCGATCCTTCAGGCCTCCTACGTCCACTACTGCCTGGTCGCGGTCCACCCGTTTGCAGATGGCAACGGACGGGTTGCTCGCGCGGCCGCGTCTGTCTACACATATCGAGTCGCGACGGTTCCGCTACTCGTGTTTGATGATCAACGAGCCGAGTACTTCGACGCGTTGGCCGTGGCGGATCGAGGAAATGCGGTTCCGTTTGTGGACTTCGTGATGAAGGCTGGCGTCAGCGCGATCGAGCTCGTCAACGATCATCTGCGGACGATCGGTGCTCCCGATCCCAATGAGATCTTGGGGAAATTCCAGGATCTGTACGACGCTCACGAGCAGCACGAGGAACTCGATCGCCTTGGCCTGTCGTTTGCGGATTGGCTTGCCGATGTCGCAACGGATCAGGTATCAGCACTTGCGACCAGCCGCTCCAACGTGGCGATCACGGTGGAGAAGCTCACCGGTAACAAGGTAGAGCTCCCAGAGGGGTGCCGCGCCATTCGACCGGCAGGAACTAAGAGTGTGCGGATGACCCTCCGGGCTGATGCGCCGGCCAGCGTACGCGTTTCCCGCAGATTCGACGTCTTCGTGTCGAAAAACCTAGGCCCATCGGCGGCGCTCGTCTTGCAGGGAGTTCAGATGAAGGATGAGAGCCTGGTGTTCAAGCGCTCAGAGCTGCGACCCCAAATGTCCAGCGTCGCTCAACGCCGAGTCGAAAACCTGATCAAGCGCGCACTGGGCGATGGCCTGGCTGCGCTTCGGGATGAGGTCAGCGCGAAGTTGGGTGCTTCCTGAACGAGGAGGTCAGTCAGTCTGCACCGGCAGATCCGAGACCAGCTCAGTCTTGTCGTGCCGCTGGAACTGGAGGTCGATGGTCTCGTTCTTGCGGTAGGTGCCGAAGAGGCCGAGGTACATCGCCAGCCAGCGGCCGGTGCCGACCTTCTCCTTGACGATCTGGCGGGTGAAGACGATCTCGCCGGCGGCGACCCGGTAGTCCTCGCCCTCGCGCTGTTCGACCCCGTTGATGAAGACGACGTAGGGCGCCTCGGCGCCGGCGGGCAGCGTTACCCGGCGCCCGGCCGCGTAGCTGCCCTTGGGGATCTCGGTCTCAGCCTCGGTCATCGTCTTCGAGAGTCTCGCGCACCAGGTCGAACGGCGTCTCGTGGCCGCTCGGATCCAGCTCCTCGCGCCGCACTCCTCCCCGGAACGGCATGAACGTTCCGTCCCCCCGCACGTCAATCCCCGCCGCCGGCTTGCGCAGCCACCCCCTCCCGCTCAGCTGCAGCCGAGCCCGAACCTGATCCTCAGGCGCAAAGTCCCGCAACACCGACGACCTCTCAACCGGACCCTCCGCCCGAATCCGCATAGCCCGCTCGCGCATCGCCGTCACGGCTTTTCCAAGCTCCTCGAACCCAGAGTGCTCGACATCGGAGCCATCCCGAACAGTCAGTCTCCACCGAGGACGACCCACAAAGCCCACCCTAGGCGATGTCGAGTGAGGGTCGGGTGCCCCTCTCCCGGAGGCTCCCGGACAAGCGAGCCAAATCGCTACTTACGACCTGCTGCGCAACGGTCTCCGGGGGAGGGGCACCCGACCCTCACGCCCCGCGCCTCGGCCGCTTGGGCCGGCGCGCCGGCGGACCGACGATCTTCTCCGGGCCCTCGCGGTCGGCGAGCGGCACGTACTCGCGCTCCCGCTCGCCGGTGTAGATCTGGCGCGGGCGGGCGATCTTCTGCTCGGGGTCGTCGAGCATCTCCATCCACTGCGCCACCCAGCCGGCCGTGCGCGGGATCGCGAAGATCACGGTAAACATCTCGGTCGGGATCTCCAGCGCCTCGTAGATGATCCCCGAGTAGAAGTCGACGTTCGGGTAGAGCTTGCGCGAGGTGAAGTACTCGTCCTCGAGCGCGCGCTTCTCCAGCTCGCGCGCGATCTCGACCAGCGAGTTGTACTCGGTCGCCTCGAAGACCGGCTCCATGTACTCCTGGATGATCCGCGCCCGCGGGTCGTAGTTCTTGTAGACCCGGTGGCCAAAGCCCATCAGCTTCTCCTCGCGCGCCTTCACCTTCTCGAGGAAGCCGGGGATGTTCTCGACCGACTCGATCCGCCGCAGCATGCGCAGCACCGCCTCGTTGGCTCCCCCGTGAAGCGGCCCGTAGAGCGCCGCCACCCCGGCCGCGACGGCCGAGTAGGGGTCGACGTGGGAGGAGCCGACGCCGCGCACGGCGTTGGTCGAGCAGTTCTGTTCGTGGTCGGCGTGGAGGATGAAGAGCACGTCGAGCGCCTTGGAGAGACTCTCCTTCGGGACGTGCTTCATTTCCGTCTTCTTGAACATCATCGAGAGGAAGTTCTCGGAGAAGTTGAGGTCGTTTTCGGGGTAGACGTAGGGCAGCCCCATGTTGTGCCGGTAGGAAAAGGCGGCCAGGGTCGGCACCTTGGCGATCAGTCGCACCGCGGCCATGTAGCGCTCTTCGGGGTCGTCGATGTGCTTCGCCGCCGGGTAGAAGGTGGAGAGCGCGCCGACCCCGGAGAGCAGCATCCCCATCGGGTGGGCGTCGTAGCGGAAGCCCTCGAAGAACTGCTTCAGATCCTCGTGGACGAAGGTGTGGTGGGTGATGTCGTAGACCCAGCGGTCGAGCTGCGGGCCGGTCGGCAGCTCGCCGAAGATCAGCAGGTAGGCGACCTCGAGGAAAGTGGAGCGCTCGCAGAGCTGCTCGATCGAGTAGCCGCGGTGTTCGAGGATGCCCGCCTCGCCGTCGATGTAGGTGACCGAGGAGCGGCAGGCGGCGGTGTTGGTGAAGGCCGGGTCGTAGGCCAGCATGCCGAATTCGTCGGGATCGACCTTGATCTGACGCAGGTCCATCGCCCGCACGGTGCCGTCGACGACCGGCAGCTCATAGGTCTGGCCGGTCCGGTTGTCGGTGACTGTCAGCGAGTCGGCGCCCATGCGGCGAGGATTCTCGCAGTTCCGCGTTGCCGGCTCGTTAAACGGCGGGCAACGGTTCGAACTGGGTCATTCCGTGCAGCTGGCGGAAGCGCTCTTCGATCTCATCGCGGCTCAGGGCGGCGACGCGCTCGGTCCCGAACCGCTCGACGTTGAAGGAGGCGAGCACGGTCCCGTAGCCCATCGCCCGCCGCAGCGAGGCTTCGTCGAGCTCGCCGTCCTGGCTGTCGAGGTAGCCCAGGAAGCCGCCGGCGAAGCTGTCGCCGGCGCCGGTCGGGTCGCGCACGTCCTCGAGCGGGAAGCCGGGCAAGGCGAAGAACCCCTCTTCGGTGAAGAGCGCCGCGCCGTACTCGCCCTGCTTGGCGACGACCGCGCGCGGCCCCGTCTCCATCACCGCGCGGGCGGCGCGAGCCAGGTTCGGCTCGCCGGTCAGCTGGCGGATCTCGGCGTCGTTGACGATCAGGCACTCGACCTCGGCGATCGCCGCCAGCAGCGAGTCCTTCGCCGTGTCGATCCAGAGGTTCATCGAGTCGAGCGCCGAGAAGCGCGCGGCCTCGCACTGGGCGCGCACCTGGCGCTGCAGGTCGGGCTGGATGTTGGCGAGGAAGAGCGTGTCGGCGGCCTCGGCGGCGGCCGAGAGCTTCGGCTCGAACTCGCCGAAGACGCCCAGCTGGGTGTCCTCGGTGTGGGCGACGTTGAGGTCGTACTCGTAGCGCCCGCGCCAGAAGAAGGACTCGCCACCGGCGACCCGCTCGATGTCGTCGGTGTGCACGCCGCGCCGCTCGAGTACCGCGAACTGCTCGGGGCCGAAGTCCTCGCCGACGGGACCGACCGGGCGAACCTCGGTGAAGAAGCTGGCAGCGAGCGAGAAATGGACGGCGGCGCCGCCCAGCATCCGGTCGCGCGCCCCGAAGGGCGTCTTGACCGAATCGAACGCGATTGAGCCTACGACCGTGAGGGACACGGGCGGGGAGGGTAGCGGCCGACTATGGTTCGCCGCCGTGAAGGCCGTTCAGATAGAGGAGTTCGGCGGGCCGGAGAAGCTGCGCCTGGTCGACGTCGACGATCCGCTTGCCGGCGATGGGATGGTCGTGGTCGACGTCGCGCGCAGTGGGATCAACTTCGCCGATACGCACGCGACGCAGAACGACTACCTGGCCGAGCAGGCGCTGCCGCTGATCCCCGGAGGCGAGGTCTCGGGTCGGACGCCCGACGGCCGCCGGGTCGCGGCGCTGCTGATGAACGGTGGGTACGCGGAGAAGGTCGCGGTGCCCGAGGCGATGCTGATTCCCGTCCCCGACGCGGTCGACGACGACCAGGCGGCGGGGCTGCTGTTGCAGGGCCTGACCGCGATGGCGCTGGTGCGGCGCTGCGCCCGGATCGAGCCGGGCGAGACGCTGGTGGTCGAGGCGGCCGGCGGCGGGACCGGGTCGCTCGCCGTGCAGCTCGGCAAGCGCGCCGGGGCGAAGGTGATTGGGCTCGCCTCCTCCGAGGAGAAGCGGGCGCTGGTCGAGAAGCTGGGGGCTGACGCGACGGTCGACTCGCGCGCCGAGAATCTCGGCGAAGCGATTCGCGAGGCCAACGGCGGCGAGCGGGTCGACGCGGTGCTGCATATGAGTGGGGGCAAGGCGTTCGACGAGGAGCTCGGGGTGCTGGCGCCGCTCGGCCGCATGGTCGTCTTCGGGATCGCCTCGCGCGAGCAGCGCGACGTCTCCACCGCCGCGCTCCTGCGCGGCTCGAAGACGATCGTCGGCTTCTGGCTCGTGCACCTGCTCGCTCGCCAAGACCTCGCCGTGCCGATGATCGGCGAGCTGCTCGCGGCGGTTGCCGCGGGCGAGCTCGAGGTGACCGTCGGCGGCGTCTATCCCCTCTCCGAAGCGGCGCGTGCCCACGAAGACCTGATCGCCCGCCGTACGACCGGCAAGCTTCTCTTGGATCCATCCGCGTGACGGCGTTCAAGGACCTCGGCCTCTCCGAGAAGATCCAGCAGGCGATCGACGAGCTCGGCTTCGACGAGCCGACGCCGATCCAGGACCAGGCGATCCCCGAGCTGCTCGGCGGCCACGACGTGATCGGCCAGGCGCAGACCGGGACCGGCAAGACCGCGGCCTTCGGCCTGCCTCTGCTCCAGTACCTCGACCCCTCCAACGACGAGGTCCAGGCGGTCGTCCTCACGCCGACCCGCGAGCTCTGCATCCAGGTGACCCAGGCGCTGCGCTCCTACGCCGAGCACCTCGACGTCGAGATCGTCGCCGTCTTCGGCGGCGCTCCGATCAAAACCCAGCAGGCGCAGCTGCGCGCCGGCGCCCATGTGGTCGTCGCCACCGTCGGCCGGATGATGGACCTGATGAGCCGCCGCTCGCTGGTCCTCACCGCCGCTCGCTACGTGGTCCTCGACGAGGCCGACGAGATGCTCGACCTCGGCTTCATCGAGGACGTCGAGAAGATCCTCCGCATGTGCCCGAGCGGCCGCCAGACGGCGCTCTTCTCGGCGACGATGCCGCCGCCGATCAAGAAACTGGCCGAGGGCTACATGTACGACCCGACGACGATCCGGATCACGCCGAAGACGCTGACCGTCGACGCGATCGCCCAGGCCTACGTCGAGGTCCCCGCCAAGGAGAAGGCGGTGAGGCTGGTCGAGCTGCTCAAGACCGAGGAACCGGAGCAGGCGATCATTTTCTGCCGCACCAAGATCGGCGCCTCGCGCCTCGAGAAGACGCTCAAGGACAAAGGGCTCGACGTCAAGGCGTTGCACGGCGACATGAGCCAGGGCTCGCGCGACGGGGTGATGATCGCCTTCAAGGATCATCGCGTGCGGCTCTTGGTCGCCACCGACATCGCCGCCCGCGGGCTCGACATCGAGCACGTCACCCACGTGATCAACTACGACGTGCCCGCCTCCTCGGAGGTCTACGTGCACCGCATCGGCCGCACCGGCCGGGTCGGCCGCACCGGCCGCGCGATCACCTTCGTCACCCCCGCCCAACGCGACGAGATCGAGCGCATCGAGCGCGACGTGAAGACGACGATCGGCGAGTGGGAAACGCCGGAGGAGCGGATCGAGCACGCCCCACGGCCGCGCCGCCGCGAGAAGGACGCGCCGCGCCCCAACGGCAAGCGCGACGGCGAGGCGGTCAAGCTCTTCGTCAACCGCGGCGAGCGCAGCGGCATCTCCGAGGAGGACCTGCGCTGGGCCCTGCGCGAGGGCGCCGTGCTGCCCGAGGAGGCGGTCCGCGATGTCCACGTCCTGCACCGCTTTTCCTTCGTCCACGTCGCCCCCGACGTAGCCGAGCGCACGGTCGAGTACCTCGACGGCACGAAGCTGAAAGGCAAAGAGATCCGCCTGGAGATCGCCCGCAACTAGGCGGTCAGCTCGGCGATCCGGGCGAAGAGGCGCTCGAAGTCGATCGGCTTGGTGACGTAGCCCTGGACCTCGATGTCGGTCGGGGCGCCGGCGTCCATCTCGTCCTGGTGGGCGCTGACGATCAGAGCCGGGGTGTCGTGGCCGTCGGCGCGCAGGCGGCGCAGGGCGTCGAAGCCCGACATTCGCGGCATCATCGCGTCGAGCAGGAGGATGTCCGGCGCCGGGCCGCGGGCCACGACCTCGACCGTCTCGACGCCGTCGGCGGCGGCGATCACCTCGTAGCCCTCCATCTCCAGCCGCGTGCGCATCAGCAGCAGGATCGTCTCCGAGTCGTCGGCGATCAGCACGCGCGTCATGCGGCCACTCCCGGCAGCCAGACGCGGAAGGTCGAGCCCTCGCCGAGCGCGGACTCGGCGGCGATCGTGCCGCCGTGCAGCTCGACCAGCGACTTGGAGATCGCCAGGCCGAGCCCGGTGCCGCCGACGTGCTGGGTCAGGCCCGCGTCGCCGCGCGTGAAGCGCTCGAATATGTGCTCAAGCTGGTCGGCTGGCATCCCCGGCCCGTCGTCGCTGACGGCCAACTCCACTCCATCATCCCGGCCGGTCGCCCCGACCCGGATCGAGGCGCCCGGCGGGCAGTACTCGTGCGCGTTGGTCAACAGGTTGACCAGCACCTGGCGGATGCGGTCGCGATCGACGCTGATCTGAGGCAGACCGGGTTCGATCTCCTGGGTCAGGGACTGGCGGCCGGCCACGGTCTGGCTCGTCATCGTCCGCACCGCGTCTTCGACCAGCGGCGCGACGCTGGTCGGCACCGGCTTGATCGTCAACCGGCCGGCGTCCGAGCGGGCGAGGTCGAGCAGATCGTTGAGCAGCCGGACCAAATGGCGGGTGTTGTCGACGATGATCTCGACCGTCTCGGCCTGCTTGGAGCTGAGCCCGTCGCGCTCCAGCATCAGCAGCTCGGCGAAGCCCTGCACCGAGGTGAGCGGGCTGCGCAGCTCGTGCGACGCGGTCAGCACGAACTCGTCCTTCATCGTCTCCAGCTGGTCGCGTTCGCCGGCCCGGCGCTGCAGTTCGGCGGCCATCTCGTTGAAGGCGGCCCCCAGCGCCGCGGTCTCCGAGAGCCCGCCGACTTTGACCCGCGCCTCGAGGTCGCCCGCGGCGAGCCTGCCGGAGGCGTCGACCAGCTCCTCCAGCGGCCGCCGCATCGAGGAGATCAGGCCGCTGAAGAGCAGCGCCGCGCCGGTCAGCCCGGCGATCAGCCCGGCGCCGACCAGCAGCGCCGTGTCGCGGGTCTCGCCGTCGATGTCGTTGCGCAGCGCCTGGCGCCTGTGCTGCTGGGCGACGATCGCGCGGCGGGCGACTTCGGGGTGCTCGCCGGCGGCGAGGCGGTTGCGGGCGGCGATCTCCACCTGGTAGGAGCGGGCCGTCGCGTCCTCGAAGTCCTGGCGCTGCTGGAGGAAGCGGGCGACGCCGATCACGGCCAGCCCGGTGAGCACGGCGAAGGCGATCGCGAAGCCGATCGTCAGCCGGTTGGCGAGCGAGGGACTGAGCCGGAAGCGGCGGCGGGAATATGCTTGGCCGGCGATGGGGCACGAGGCTACAGGCACGGCCGACGGCAGCGCCGAGGCTCCGGAGGGGATCGATCGGGCGGGCATCGAGGCCTGGTTCGGCGAGCACGTGCCGGGCGTGAAGCTGCCGCTTTCCTTCGAGCGGATCTCCGGCGGGCACTCCAACCTGACCTACGGCGTGCGCGACGCCGTGGGCGGCCGCTGGGCCCTGCGCCGGCCGCCGCTCGGCAAGCGGCTCGGTTCCGCCCACGACATGGGGCGCGAGTTCCGCGTCGTCTCCGCCCTGGCGACGACCCCCGTGCCGGTGGCGCCGGTGGTCGGCCTCTGCGAGGACGAGAGCGTCAACGGCGCGCCCTTCTACGCGATGGAGTTCGTCGAGGGCCCGATCCTGCGCGGCCTGGCCGAGGCCGACGCCTTCCCCGCGGAAGCCGACCGGCGGGCGATCGGCGAGCGGGCCCTCGACACCCTGGTCGAGATCCACGGCGTCGACCCCGACGCGGTCGGGCTCGGGGAGCTGGGCCGCAAGGAGGACTACGTCGCCCGCCAGCTGCATCGTTGGCAGGGGCAGTGGGAGAAGTCGAAGACGCGCGACCTGGCGGCGATCGACGCCGTCCACGAGGAGCTGGCGGCCCGCATTCCGGAGCAGGGCCCGGCGACGATCGTCCACGGCGACTACCGCCTCGACAACATGATCCTCACCCCCGCCGGCGAGGTGGCCGCGGTGGTCGACTGGGAGCTCTGCACGCTGGGCGACCCGCTCGCCGACGTCGGCCTCTTGATGGTCTACTGGCCGGAAGCCGGCGAGGAGGGGATCTCGCTCGGCCAGCCGGCGACCATGGCCCCCGGCTTCCCAAGCCGCGCGGAGCTTCGGAACCGCTACGCGGAGCGCTCCGGCCGCGACCTCTCGCAGCTCGATTTCTTCGTCGCGCTCGGCTACTGGAAGCTGGCGATCATCCTCGAGGGCGTCTACGCGCGCTACGCGGCCGGGCAGTACGGCAAGGTCGATCCCGGCATCGCCGAGTTCGCCCGCCTGGTCGAGCGTCTTGCGGATGCCGCAGAAATTTCCGCAAAAAAGCGATAGAGCGTTAATATTTCTGTTGCGTCGGGTTACGGCGCTGGTCGTCAGCACGACTGGAGCCCTGACCCTGACGCAGCTCGATGGACTGGGGAGGGCGGCGGAGCTCCTGTCCCGCCGCCCTCTCTTAAGTGCCGAGACGTTCCGTCTTCGGCGACCTTGCGCATGCGGACGCCGGTTACGAGGGGCTGTAGGCGAGCGGCTGGCTCCGCGAGTTGCATTGCCCCGTCGAAGCTGAAAAGGTCTAAAAACGTATGAGCTCTAACCCTCGAATCCCAAGGAGATCCCGTTGAATCAGATTCGCAAGCGGATCACGTACGCAAACGTGATGTCGTCGATCGCCGTCTTCCTCGTCCTCGGCGGTGGCGCCGCCTTTGCGGCAACCAAGCTCGCCAAGAACAGCGTCGGCACCAAGCAGCTGAAGAGAAACGCGGTTACAGCGGCCAAGATCAAGAAGAATTCGATCACCGGCGCGAAGATCAAGAACGGTGCGGTCACCGGTCCGAAGATCGTCCTGTCGACCCTCGGAACTGTTCCCTCCGCCACCAATGCGCTCAATGCCATGAACGCGACTAATGCGGCCAACGCCGCGCACGCCACGACCGCGGGCTCGAATGAACAGTTCAAGACATGGTTTACCACCGCCTCGATCGGCCAGACGGTGACCCTCCTGACGATAGGACCGTTTACATACACCGGCGAATGCGCCAGCGGCCCCGAAGCGACCAGCTACGTCGAAACCAGCCAGGAAAACTCGGTCGCCAACAGCTACGAGGGCGAAGACGCCAATCCGTTCAACCCGGGCGAAGCGATCGAAATTGGTGAGTACACCAGTGGCAACGAGTGGTATGGACCGGACGACGGATCCGATGCACAGCTCTCCGGGGACGGCCACACCTTCGTGAATACGTTTGTCTCGAACGGTTCCGAAGTGGGCGGAGCCGACTGCACGTTCGTCGGATACGCCTTTACGCTCAACCACTAGTCGAGCGTAAATCCGATTTCTGCCGCTGGACACGGTCGTCAGGGCCGTGTCCAGCGGCCAACTCTCACATTCCCGGGCGCGACCTCGCGGGGTCGTCTGCGAGGCGCAGCACACGGTAGAGGCGTCACGGGGCGACGAGGATGGATCTACCCAGCCAGGCTCGCGACGCCCCGTTCGTCGGCGGGGTCAATGCGCTCCTGACCGCGGACTTCGTCGAAGGCGCGGTCGGTGGCGAGGATGACGTCGATGCCGCGGTTGAGTGCGACGGCGGCGAAGACCGCGTCGCGGGCGTCGAGGCGCGGATTCGTTTCGAACAGGTCGACGGTGTTATTGGCTACGACTACAGCACCTTTGGCATTTGAGGGCCGGGCGAAAGCCCGGCCCTTTTGCTTGTTGGCTTAGATCGCCCGGCGGGCGTGCTTGGGGTCGAGTTCCCCGGCAGCCTCGGCCTCAGCGCGCTTCGACCAGCGGTTCAGCTCGCGGCGGGCGAGGACCATCTTGTGGACCTCGTCGGGGCCGTCCGCGAGGCGCAGCATGCGGGAGAAGCGCCAGAGGGCGGCAAGGGGGGTGTCGTCGGTCATGCCGAGTGAGCCGTGGATCTGGATCGCTCGGTCGAGGACGTCCATGACGATGTTGGCGGCGATGACCTTGATCGCCGAGATCGCCTGGCGGGCGGCCCGCTTGCCCTCGGTGTCCATCTTCCAGGCGGCGTAGAGGGTGAGCAGGCGGGCCTGGTCGATCTCCATCCGCGAGGCGGCGATCGCCTCCTGGACGAACTGCTTCTCGCCCAGCGGGCCGCCGAACGCTTCGCGCTCGTTGGCGCGGTGGCACATCATCTCCAGGGCCCGCTCGGCGGTGCCGATCGCCCGCATGCAGTGGTGGATGCGGCCCGGGCCGAGCCGGTCCTGGGCGACGACGAAGCCCATCCCCTGGCCGCCGAGCAGGTTGGACGCCGGCACGCGGCATTCTTCGTAACGGATCTCGCAGTGGCCGGGGCCCTTGTCGTGGCCCATCACAGGAATCGGCCGCACCAGGTTGAAGCCGGGGTTGTCGGTCGGCACGCAGATCATCGAGGCGCGCGCGTAGGGGTTGGTCTCGGGGTCGGTGACGACCATCGCGATCGCCAGCTCGGCGCCGACCGCGCCCGAGGTGAACCACTTGTGTCCGTCGATCACCCACTCGTCGCCGTCGCGTACGGCGCGCGCCTGCAGCAGGGTCGGGTCCGAGCCGGAGACCTCGGGCTCGGTCATCGAGAAGCAGGAGCGGATGCGCCCCTCGAGCAGCGGCTCCAGCCAGCGTTCGCGCTGCTCGTCCGTGCCGTGCTCGGCGAGGATCTCCATGTTGCCGGTGTCCGGCGCCGAGCAGTTGAAGGCCATCGGCGCCGCCGCCGGGCTGCGTCCCATCTCCTCGCAGAGCAGCCCGTACTCCCAGTTGGTCAGCCCCGGCCCGTAGCGCTCGTCGGGCATGAAGAGGTTCCAGAGCCCCTCCGCTCTGGCCCGCTCGCGGATCTCGACCAGGATCTTCGGGTAGGGCACGCCGGGCCCGACCTCGGCGTCGAGCCCCTCCATGATCTCCCGCTCCTGCGGGAAGATCTGCTCGTCCATGAAGTCGAGAATCCGCTCGCGCAGAGTCTCGACCTGGGGGCTGGGCTTGAAGTCCATGCGGGTCCTCTCCTCGGGGCTTGCCGCGGGAACGCTACCTGGAGCGGGCAATTCCCAATTTGTCGGCCCCGGATTCCCAATTCGTCAGAGCTAAACTCACGATCTGGACGTTGGCAAACTCACGATCTGTCCCTGCTATAACTCACGATCTGTCCGGTCAGTAACTCACGATTTGACTACAGATGATCGCTCGCCAGATCCGCCCCCACCTACTCGAGATGCTCACGGAAAGCCGCGCCGTTGCGCTGGTCGGCGCGCGGCAGGTCGGAAAGAGCACGCTGCTGCGCGATCTGACGACAACCGACTTTCCGGCCCAGATGGTCACGCTCGACGACGATGCCACTCGATCGGCCGCAGCCGAAGACCCGGTGGGATTTGTGGCGAGCCTGGGAACTCCCGCCGCCATCGATGAGGTTCAGCGCGTTCCGGATCTGCTCTTGGCAATCAAGACCCGCGTCGATCTGGATGACTCTCGAGGTCAGTTCCTGCTCACTGGTTCAGCAAACATCCGGGCGCTGCCGACGGTTAAGGACGCCCTGCCGGGACGAGTCGACTACATGACGCTCTGGCCGCTCACGGCCGCAGAGGTTGAAGGCAGCAAAGGGAACTTCGTCGATTCGCTGCTTCACGGCGAGCCGCCCCATCTGAGTGGATGTCCAACCGGGCGACCGGCTTACGCCGCGCGGATTGCGCGAGGCGGATATCCGGAGGCTCAAGGCCGCGGACCCCGTGCCCTTCGCAGCTTCTTCGCTAGCTACATGTCGTCGATCGTCGAGCGGGACATCGGCGATGTATCCAACGTTCGCACGCCTGAGTCGCTCGGGCGACTGCTGGCGGTGATCGCCGCACGCAGCGGAAGCCTTGTCAGCTACCAGGGAATGGGCCGCGATCTTGGCCTCGACAAGAACACGGTGAGCGCACACGTTCGCGTGCTCGAGAACCTCTTTCTCGTTCGAGCCCTGAAGCCGTGGAGCGTCAACTTGGGAGCGCGACAGATCAAAAGCCCCAAGCTCTATGTGGTGGACAGCGGCCTTCTGACGCTCCTGCTGAAAGCGAATGCCGGGCGGATCGAAGCGGACGCCGCGATCGCCGGCCCTGTATTCGAGAGCTACGCAGCGATGGAGCTGCTGCGGCTCGCGGACCTCTCCGAGTCCGAGCCGTCCCTGTACCACTACCGAGACAAGCAGGGGCGCGAGGTCGATGTCGTGATCGAGGCCGACTCGGGCGATGTCGTCGGGGTGGAGGTCAAGTCCAGCGTGAGTATCGCCGGCGATGCCTTCGCCGGGCTGAGGCGCCTGCGCGACAAACTGGGCACGCGCTTCAGGTTCGGAGCGGTTCTTTACGCGGGAGAGCGAACCCTTCCGTTTGGCGACAGGCTCGCGGCGGTCCCGATTGCTGGACTGTGGGCCGATCAGCGAAGCCGGTAACGAGCGAGGAGCTCGCCGTCCTGCTCCAGGAGCCAGCCGAGGTCGAGCTCGGCTACCTCGGCGAGGCCGCCTTCGAGGATGTGCGGCGCTTCGCCGCCCGCCAGCTTCGGGGCGATCGTCAGGAAGAGCTCGTCGACCAGGCCGGCGGCTTGGAGGGAGCCGTGCAGGGTCGGGCCGCCCTCGCAGATCACCGCGCGCACCCCTTCCTCCTTCAGGCCGCCGAGCAGGCCGGCCAGGTCCGTCCAGCCGTCGGACCCGCTCTCGACCACGACGAGGCGTTTCTCGAGGCCTGCGTAGCGCTCGGCGCGCATCGTTCCGCGCCCGATCATCACCGCGTCGAAGCGCCTGCGCAAGCCGGCCAGCATCGCGGTGTCGGTCCGCGAGCCGATCGGGCCGGAGACCCCGCCGATCGTCGCCCGCCCGTCGACCGTCGCGGCGAAGTTGACGGCGACGAACGGTCGTCCCTCGCGCTCCTCCTCCCAGGGCCGGTAGGCGTCGAGCTGCTGCTCGACCGTGGTCTCGCCCGGGTCCGGGATCAGGCGCCGCATCGCGCCCGCAGCCTACTCAGGAGTAGTCGTGCCAGCCGGCGAACTCGCGGCCGGCGAAGCGCTGCAGGGCGGCGACGTCGTCGCCGAAGCGGCCGCGGACCGTCTCGAAGAGCTCGTCGGGGAGCTTCGGCTTGGGGGCGGGCGGCTTCTCGGGGTCGTGGACGATCTTCTCGACGATCCAGCGCATCCGCTCGGGCAGGCGGTCGAAGTTGCGGTCGAAGGAGCGGAAGCCGGGCAGCTTGATCAGCTTCTCCATGAACTGGTATTTGTCGCCCTGCTTGGCGCTCGACTTCTCCCACTCGCGGTCGAACTGCTCGGAGGTGAAGCTCTCGTCGACGCCGGCGAAGGCGAAGGCCTTGCGCATCGTCTCCTCGCGTTCGGTCTGCAGCTCCTCCTGGGTGATGATCTCGATCTGCTCGCGGTCGAAGAGCTCCAGATAGGGCTGCAACTGCATCCAGTACTTGGAGCGGTTCATGTAGGAGGTGTCGGGGCGGGAGAGGACCTCGACCAGTTCGCCGGTCTCATACCCGGCGCCGGTCGCGTGCACCCAGTGGCTGAGGATGCGCTTGATCGGGTCGCGCACCATGTAGAGCAGTCGCGCGTCGGGGCAGTGCTCGCGGATCCGCGCCGGCACGCCCTCGTAGCGGGGCAGGTTCGTGTAGTGGGGCGAGGACTCGCCGCGCACCTTGAAGTTCTTGTCGAAGCGGCTCGCGTACCAGTCGAGGCCGAGGTCCCAGTTGAGCTCGGAGACGAAGAAGTTGAGCTCCTTCGGCTTCGACATCTGGATCTCGGGGTGCAGGCCGAGGTAGTGGTGGATGCTCGTCGTGCCGCACTTGAGGCCGCCGACGATGATCAGGTTGGGCAGTTCCGCGTGGCGTTTGCGGCGCCGGCGCCAGCGGCTCTTGCGGTCGGCGGTGTAGCGCTCGCGGGCGCGCTCGCACATCGCCAGATCGGCGGGGTCGGCGGTGGCTGGGACGGTTGGGAGCGGCGTCTCGGCTTCTGACACGAGCGGGCTAGTGTAGCTGCGATGCCGCTTGCCGACTTCGCATCGAGCGTCAACTCGTTCGCCAACGCGGCGAGCGCCTTCTTCGAGCACCTCTCCGACATCCGCTGGACGCCGTTCGCGGTTGCGCTGGGCTTCCTGCTGGCGATGCAGCTCTGCCGCGCCTGGGCCTGGCGCAACGTGCTGCGCGCCGCCTATCCGGGCAAGCCGATCTCCTTCCTCGAGCTGAGCGCCGCCTACCTGGCGGGGGCCGGGATCAACGCGATCGTCCCCGCCCACGCGGGCGACGCGACCAAGGTCTTCCTCGCCAAGCGCCAGATCCCCGACTCTTCCTACCCGGCCGTCACCTCATCCTTCCTCGTGCAGACCGTCTTCGACACGACGGCGGGCATCCTCGTCTTCCTCTACGCGATCGGTCAGGGCCTGCTGCCCGAACCGCCCGAACTCCCGCACCTGCCCGCCTTCGAGATCTCCTTCTGGGCTGAGCACCCGCGCACGCTGCTGATCGTCACCCTGGCTGTGCTGCTGGCGCTGGTGATCGGCGTCATCTACCTCGGCCATCACGTGCGCCGCTTCTGGGCGCGCGTGCGCCAGGGCCTGGTGATCCTCACCCACCCGCGCCGCTACCTGCGCCAGGTGGCGGCCTGGCAGGGGCTGGGTTGGCTCTGCCGCTTCCTCGCCTTCTGGTTCTTCCTCGAGGCGTTCGGCATCGGCGGCTCGGTCGGCAACGTGATGTTGGTGATGAGCGTGCAGGCGATCGCCAACATCGTCCCCTTCACCCCGGGCGGCGCCGGTGCTCAGCAGGCGCTGCTGGTCGCCACCCTGGAAGGCCCCTCGCGCGCCGCCGTCCTCTCCTTCTCGGTCGGCACCCAGATCGCGATGGCCGTTTGGTCGGTGATCCTCGGCTTCGGCGCGATCCTGCTCGTCTTCCGCACGACCGATTGGCGCGGCCTGATCAAACAGGCCCAGGACGAGGCCGAGCAGGAGAAGGCGGCTCAGCCGGTGGGCTAAGCGCCGGTGTAACGCGTTGCGGTCGAAATGCATCCCCAACGCGTTACGCCCCCCGGGTCAGTCCGACCAGCCGGGGTAGCGGGCGTCGACGTGCCACTGCCAGGGTGGGCGCTCGGCGGGCGGGAACTCGTAGTGGTTGCGGCCGGGGAGGGTCTCGAGCGGGACCAGGTTGGGGTCGTCGCGGAGGAGGACGGGGACGCCGGCCGCTGCGGCGATCTGGGCGGCACCGGCGCGGCGGGCGATCCGCTGCCAGCCGAGCGTCGGACGGTAGAGCCAGTAGACGATTTCGACCCGGCCTTCGCCGCGGCGGCGGTCGATCAGCTGAGTGAAGACGGTGACCCGGCGGCGCGAGGCGGTCAGGTGTGGGCCTGCGGCCACGGCGCAGCTCTCGCGCCGGCAGTGGCGGAAGTCGACCGGCATCAGGGGCAGGCCGGAGGGGCCGGGCAGAGCCTCCGGGGGCGGTGCCAGGGCGCGGGCGAGGCGGGCCAGCGGCCAGCCGTAGGCGGGGACGAGCGGGTGATGACGGCAGGCGTCGGGCAGGCGCGGGGCGCAGGCGATCCGCTTGCCGAGCAGGCCGGCGAGGCCGCGGCCGGCTTCGACTTCGCCACCGGCGGCGATCGCGGCGAGGGCGCCGATCAGCAGCAGGGCGAGCAGCGCCACCAGGCCCGCCTGCTCGACGGTCGCCGAGCCTCGCTCGCTCTTCCATCGGCCTCGCATGGCTCCGACGCTAGGGGTTGCCGGCGCGCGCGTGGCGCGCGGAAGGTGACGATTCGGTCACGGAAGTCGCTGTCTGCTTTCATGTGTTCGATGGAGGGCAGCCCCTTCAACCTCTTCGGCGATCCCGACGAGTTCCGCGCCCGGATGGAGGAGCTCTCGGAGCAGATGCAGTCCTCCCAGCGCGTCGCTTGGGCCGACAACGCGATCAAGCTGGCGGTGGAGATGACCGTCGCTTCGATTGGGCGGCTCGAGCTTTCGGGCGGCCCGGACGAGCAGGCGATGCAGGTGCGCGACGCGATCCGGGTACTGTTTCCCGAGGCCGTGACCTTGGTGCGGGAGGCTCGTGAGGGACTGGCGTAGGGCCTGTATCGGTAGGGGTTCCGCTTAACTTTTCGGATGGGGAGGCTGGGGCTTCGCCTCGGGGCTCACGACCGAAAAGTACAAGACGCTCCACCCCTACCGAGACAGGCTTTACAGGAGTTCCAGGCGCAGCATCGCAGCGCTGCCGCGCTTCGTCGCCGCAGCGGCCAGCTCCAGGGGGATTGCGGCGATCAGGGCTGGGATCGCTGCCAGGACGGTGATTAGGGCGTCCAGCTTGCGTTGCCAGGGGCGGTCGGCTGGGACGGATTCGCTGCGGTGGAATGACCCGAGGGCGACGTTGCGGCCGAAGGTGACTCCGTTTAGGAGGGTCTGCCACATGGTGGCTATGCCGGTGGCGGGGGACCAGCGGGCTCGGCGGACGACTTGGTCGCGGTTGGCGGCGAGGCGCCGCACGGCCTCGACCGTGAAGAAGTAGCGGGAGCCGGGCTCCAGCCCGGCCCAGCCGGCGCCGCCGAGCCAGGCCGAGAGGCTCGCCCGGTTGGCGATCCGCAGGCCGTCGGCGCCGCCGAGTCGGTCCAGCGCCGCCAGCGCCTCGGCCGCGCCGCCCGGCGCGCCGGCCAGGGCGAGGCCGCAGCTCTCGCAGCGCGAGACCGGTCCGGCCAGCCCAGGCTGCGCCTCGAGCCAGCCGAAGAGCGGCTCCCCGCAGGCCGGACAGGGCGGGTTGTCCGGCCCGGCGCCGGCCTCGAGTGGCACGACGGCCACCGGCCGGTGCTCGCGCGGCGTCGCTTGCTTGGCGTCCATAGCGGTAGCGTACGCTCCGTGCAGCCGGGCCACACCATGACCGCGGGCGCGGCCGAGCGTTGAGCCCGCGCCGGGAACTGCTCGCCTGGGAGGCTCGCTGGGCGACGCCGACCGCGCTCGCCGCGTTCGGCGCGGTCCTCTTCGTGATCGCCGCGCTGATCGTCACCAGCCAGAGTGGCGGCAATGGCGGCGGCGACTCCGAACTGCTCCGCCACGTGCAGGAACACCGGACCGCCGAGTTGCTGTCCAGCATCCTGCAGGCGATCGGCGTCGGCCTGCTCGCCGCGCCGCTCTATTACCTCTTCCGCGCCGCCAGCGGGCGCAGCGAGAAGATGCGTGGCCAGCTGGTCGGCGTGGTCGTCGCCGCGCCGCTCTTCCTCGCGGCGCTGGCGATCTTCAGCGGCATCTCGACCCTGCACGCCGCCTCGGAATTCGTCGGCAACGAAGTCCCGCACCTGCTCGCCAAGGGCGTCAAGCTGAACGGCGACCACGCCAACGAAATCGCCAGGGAAGCGATCGATGACGCGCCGCTGCGGCCGCTGGCAGCCGGGTTCGCGATCGCCGGCCAGCTCGGCTTCGTGGTGGCGATGGTCTACACCTGCCTCTACGCGATGCGGGTGGGGCTGCTGCCCCGCTTCTGGGGATCGCTGGGCATCGCCCTTGGGGCCGTCTCCTTCATCTTCTTCCAGTTCGCCCTGCTCTGGTTCGTCTACCTTGGCCTGCTGCTGCTCGGCCGCTTCCCGGGCGGCAAGCCGCCGGCTTGGGAGTCCGGCGAATCGACTCCCTGGCCGACCCCGGGAGATCGGGCGGCGAGGGACCTCGAAGGTCCCGGCGACGACGGAGACGCCGACTCAGGCTGAGCTCTGCGCCCGCTTGCGCTGGGTGCGGATCTCGCTGAGGATCCGCTCGAGGCGCGGCTCGGTCGAGTCGTCCACGAAGCTCATCGCGGCGGCGACGCCGGGGTGGATCGCGGCGATCCGCTCGTGCATCGCCTGGGCGACCGCGCGGTAGGTGGGGTGGCCCTCGCGGCCGGAGCGCAGCTCGATCAGGTGCATCGCCTCGCGCGCGTTGAGGTCGAGCGTGTAGCGGATGCGGTAGGCGAGGCTGAGCGCGTAGGGCGCCAGCTCGTGCAGGCCGGCGGCGGCGAGCCGCTCGTGCTCGGCGCGCGAGATTTCCAGGGCGCGCTCGAACTCGGCGCCGGCGCCGGCCTCGCGCACCTCCTCGGGCACGCCGGCGCCGAGGTCGGGGCCGAGTCGTTGCCACTGGCAGGTCAGCATCCGGTGGCGCTGCAGGTCGCGGAAGGCGCCGTAGTCGGAGACGATCTCGAAGCGGTAGCGCAGTGCCTCGAAGCCGCGCCCGGGCCGGTGGCGGCGGTTGCCGCGCTCACCGACCATCGCCGCCAGCAGTTGGGCGCGCTCCTCGCGGTCGAGCACGTCGAGCCGGGCGAGGATCTCGGTCTGCGGCACGGCGGCCGACTCGAAGAGGCAGGCGGCGAGCAGATCCTCTTCGCTGCCGTCGACGTGGACCAGCTCGACCGCGGGCGTGTCCGCGCCGCCGCCGCGCCGGTCGAGCCCGAGCCGCGCGACCCAGTCCTCGGTCCGCTCGCGGCGCGCCTCGAGGTAGGAGAGCCACTCGCCGCCGCGGTCGGGCCGCTCGACCCGCGAGACGAAGCTCGGCATCACCTGCTTGAGCTCGGCGAGGATCATCGCGCCGTAGGCGCGCGCCTCGGGCAGGGGCGAGGCCATCAGCCGCAGCAGCAGCTGCTCGTAGGCCTGGCCGGAGGCGTAGATGCCGACGTGGCTGAGGGTCGCCGCGGGCAGCAGGCCACGCAGCAGGTCGAGCGCCTTGGCGCGGATCGAGCGCTGCCAGGCACCCTCGGGCTCGCCATCGCCGCGCGGCCAGCGCTCCGCCGCCCACTCCTCGACCCGCGCCAGCGAGCGCGAGTAGATCGCGAAGAGCTCGTCCATCGCGGCGCCGAACTCGGGCCCGAGCCGCTCGTCGCGGTAGTAGCGGTAGCTCTCGCCGCCCCCGACCGGCATCGGTTTGTCGTAGGGGATGTAGCGGGTCGACTGCTCAAGGTAGGCGGCGAGGCGGCCGCGCTGAAGGACCTTGGTGAGCACGTTGGAGACCCACTCGCAGGCGATGTGGGCGCCGCCGACCTGGGCGATCGAGTCGTCGCCGTAGCCGACGAAGACCCGCTCGTAGAGGCCCGCGGCCCGCTCCCCCTCCTCGCCGTCGAACGGCCGCGTGCCGGGCTCGGCGTCGGTGGCGAACTCGTCGAGGTAGAGCCGGCGCACCGTCCCGGAATACCGCGAATAGCGGGCAAAAAGCGCTCCCTTCACGGTCTCTGGCAGGTTGACCAGGGCGAACACGGGTCGGTCGAGGTTGGTGAAGTGAGGAGCGAGCAGAGCCCGCTCCTCGGCGGTGAAGTCCTCGACCGGGTAGCGCACCGGCGCATCGTAGACCTCAGGGCGGCGGGGGCTTCCAGGTCGTCGCCTATGCTCAGTCCATGACTGCTGGGCTTTCAGCGGCTTTCGGTCGCGGGGCGGCTCTCAACGATCGGGAGGGCCGGGTTCTGACCAGGCTGCTCGGCGCCCTGCGGGCCGAGGTCGGCGAGGATCTGCTCGCCGTCTGGCTCTACGGATCTCGCGCCCGCGGCGAGGCCGATCCCGGCCAGTCGGACCCCGACCTCCGTTCCGACGTCGATCTGCTGGCAATCGTCGACCCCGCTCGCGATGCGCGCCAAATCGGCTGGGACGCGATGAAGCTGATCGAAGCGGCCGCCGACGCCGAGGACGACAGCCCCGTGTTCTACTCGTTGCGCGTGTTCGACGCCGATTATCTGCAAGAGCGCCGCCGCATCCACTCCTTCTTCCTGCAGGAGGTAGATCGCGACAAGGTCGTCCTCCATGGCGACTCGCTTGACGACCTTGCCGCCGCTGGAGACGAGCCGTGAGCCCCCGCTCGGAGGAGTTCATCGAACAGGCTCGCGACCGGCTCGCGGCCGCGCGTGAGGCATTGGCCGGTGGCCACGCGGCGGTGGCGACGAGCGTCGCCTACTACTCGATGCTGTACGCGGCTCGGGCGACCCTCTCCGAGGACGATGAGAATGCTCGCACCCATCGCGGCACCTGGAACCTCTTTCGGGTCAATTACGTTGTCACCGACGCGTTCGACCCGGCTCTCTTCACGCTTGCCCAGCACGCTCAGGTGGCAAGGGAGGGCGGCGACTACCAGGCGGTCACGCCAAGCGGCGAGGAAGCCCAGAGCTACGTCGAGGGCGCTGCCGATTTCCTTGCCGCGGTCGAGCACATGCTCGGCTCCTAGCCGGCAGCCGGCCCACGAGGCGGGGCGGCCATCAGCTCGACCCGCTGACCGCCGGGTGCGATCGCCCGGGCGCGGGGCGCTCCCCAGTGCTCGCGTCGGCGCTTGATCTCGAAGCCGGCCTCGCGCACCGCCTCGAAGGTGCGCTCGAACCCGGCGACGACGACCGCGACGTGGCCGCGCGGCGGCACCGTCGGCGATCCGGTGGGCATCAGGTGAATCTGGGAGCCGTTCCGTTCGAGCCAGGTGAACTCCTGCAACGTCGGTGGGGGCGCGACCAGTTCGAAGCCCAGCAGCTGGAAGAGCTCGACCGTCCGGCCGATGTCCTGTGGCGCGACCTCGATCCCGACGTGGTGGATCATCGCTCCGCCTCGGGGTCGGTGAGAGCGGCGACGTCGGCGCGGTCGACCGGCCTGCCCCGGGTCAGCTTCATCCGGATCAGGTCGTCGCGGCCGGCGACCGGAATCGGAGTGCCGTCGAGCGCGATGACCAGCGCCCGCTCGCGCAGCTCCGGATAAGGGGCGGCTCCCGGTGCTTCATACAGGACGTCGATGTCGCCGTGAGGAGTGGCGAACTGCCAGATCGTCGCCCGCGGCAGCATCGTGGCATCGATCTCGACCTCCTCGTGGCCTGGATTGAGCACTCGTGCATCCAGCGCTTGGAGTGCCGCTGCCAACCGGGCGAGGTTGGCGGGTTGGGGCTCGGGAATCAGGTCGACGTCGTTCGTCATCCGCGTGTTGCCGTGGGTCTGGGCCGCGAGTCCGCCGACCAGGACGAAGTCGACCTCGTGCCGCGCCAGCTCTTCGAAGATGCGCTGCGGGTCGAGTGCGGCGGGTGCCCGATCAGCCACGCAGCCGTGGCCCCTCCGAAGTCAGCCGTCCCGCCAGCCTGTTCCAGGAGATGGCCAGCCGCAGCCGCTCCTCGGGAGTCCGCTGCAGCGTCGCCCGCATGTGGAGCGGGTCGTAGTCGCGCTCGAGCGGCGCGGCCTGGATCGAGAAGCGTTCCCCCATCGCGGCCATCAGGCGTTCGATGGTCTCGATCGTCGGGGAGGTATCGCCGCGCTCGATCCTGCTGATCGCGGCCTGGTCGGTGCCGGCACGCAGCGCCAGGCGCCTCTGGCTTAGACCATGGCGCTTTCGTGCGTCACGAATGAGCTTGCCTGCGTCCACGGCTGAACTATGCTTAATTAAGCATCAAAATGCAAGCGACAGCAAGGCTGCGATGACGACGATCGTGGTCGTCCAGGTGACGGCCTCGGCGGTGATCTCCATGTCGAGGCCGTAGGCGTGGGCGACGACGAGCGAGTTGAGGCCGGAGGGCATCGCCGAGAGCAGGCGGTAGGCGGCGGGCAGGTGGATCAGCGGCGCCGCCAGCAGCATCAGCAGGGCGGGGACGACGGCGAGGCGGGTGAGGACGGTGAGCACGACCGGGCGGGTGATCGGCGGCGGCATCGGCAGCTCGCCTTGCTCGGCGTTCTCGGCCAGGGTGGCGCCGACGGCGAAGAAGCCGATCGGCAGGATGGCGACGATCAGCGCTTGGGAGATGTCGACGAGGGCGGTGGGGGCGAGCGCCTTGGGAGCCAGGATGCCGGCGATCGCCGCGTAGAGCGGCGGGTTGCGGGTGAAGAAGGCGCGCACCCGCTGGCGCGGCGTTTCCCCCGCCTTGGTGCCGAAGGCGGCGCCGACGGCGAAGGCGCCGAGCAGCAGGCAGGGGCCGGTGACGAGCACGTCGTAGAGGACCGCGGTGGAGAGCTGGTCGCGGCCGAGCAGGGCCACGGTCAGCGGGTAGCCGAGGTAGCCGGTGTTGACGCTGAGCACCGTGCAGACCACGGCGCCGACCTGGAAGCGCGGCAGCTTCAGCCAGCGGCTGGCGACGAGGTAGGCGAAGGTCGCGCCGAGCGAGGAGGCGACGATTCCCAGCGCCAACCCGACCCCGTGGCTGAGGTCGATGCTGCTGGCGGCGATGTTGAAGAAGATGACCGGAGGCAGGAAGACGTAGAGCAGCAGCGTCAGCGCCCGGCGCGCGGCGAGCGCGGCCCCCGCCGGCCAGCGCCGCTCGGAGGCGACGCCGACGGCGACGGCGATCACGATCGCGGCGGTTGTCAGCAGGACCCCGATCGGGGGACCCTACGGGCGACGCTCAGCTGGCCGCGTAGAGATTCTCGATCTGCGCTTCGTACTTGCGTTCGATCGGGCGGCGCTTGAGCTTCATCGTCGGGGTCAGCTCGTCGCCTCCGGGCAGCCACTCGCCGTCAACGACCTCGTAGCGCTTGATCTGCTCGACCCGGGAGAGGCGGGCGTTGCCGGCCTCGATCGCGGCGGCGATCTCCTCGGCCACCGCCGGGCCGTCGGGCGAAAGGCCGCGGGCGGCGAGCGTTTCGGCGTCGAGCGCCAGCAGGGCGACGTTGTAGGGGCGGTTGTCGCCGATCGCGACCGCCTGGGCGATCAGCGGCGAGGCGGCCTTCAGCTTCGCCTCGATGTTGGCCGGCGACATGTTCTTGCCCGCCGCGTTGATGATCAACTCCTTCTTGCGGTCGACGATCCGCAGGTACCCGGCCTCGTCGAATTCGCCGACGTCGCCGGTCCGCAGCCAGCCGTCCCCGCCCAGGGCCTCGGCGGTCTTCTCCGGCAGGTTGCGGTAGCCGACCATCACCTGCGGGCCGCGGACCAGCACCTCGCCGTCGGAGGCCAGCTTCACCTCGGTGTCGGGGATCGGCGGGCCGACCGTGCCGACCCGCACCCGGCCGGGCGGGTTGAGGGTGGCGATCGCGGTCGTCTCCGACATACCCCAGGTCTCGCAGATCTCGATGCCGAGGGCGAGGAAGAACTCGAGCACCTCGGGCGGGGTCGGCGCGGCGCCGACGACGAACGATTCGACCTGGTCGAGGCCAAGCAGCCGCCGGATGCCGGAGAGGACCTGCTCGTCGGCGCGCTCCCACTCGGCCTGCAGCTCGGCCGCCGCGCCGCCGTCCATCTCGGCACGGGCGTAGCGCAGCCCGACCTCGATCGCCGCCTCGGTGGCGTCGCGTTTGGCCGCGTCGGGCTCGGCCGCGATGCCGACCTCGATCGCGCCCTTCAGCTTCTCCCAGATCCGTGGCACGCCGCCCCAGACCGTCGGCCGCACCTCGATCGAGTAGGCGACCATCTGGCGCGGGTCCGGGCAGCAGTAGACGCAGTTGCCGTAGATCATCTGCCCGTAGAGGCCGGCCCAACGGTCGGCGATGTGGGCGCTGGGCAGGTAGGAGATCATCCGGCCGCCCGGCTCGATCTGCTGGATCTCGTCGCAGGCGCGCCAGACGGAGACCATGTTGGCGTGCGAGAGCTGCACGCCCTTCGGCGGCCCGGTGGTGCCCGAGGTGTAGATCAGGCAGAGCACGTCGTCGGGCTCGACCGCGCGCCAGGCTGCCTCGAAGTCGAAGTCGGGCTCGCCCATCCGCTCCAGCTCCGCGACCGGGATCGTCCCGTCAGGCGCCTCGCCGTCGATCACGACGACGTGCTCGAGCGTGTCCACCGCCTCGCGCGCCGCCAGCACCCGGTCGAGGAACTCCTGCTCGGTGACGATCACCCGGTTGCCGGCGTCGCGGACCAAGTACTCGACCTGCTCCGGAGAGGAGGTGTTGTAGACCGAGAAGCAGGTGGCGCCGAGGTGCATGGCGGCGGCATCGGTGAGGTGCAGCGCCGGCCGGTTGACCAGCATGAACCCGACCGTGTCTCCCCGCTCGACCCCCAGGGCTGCGAGTCCCGCCGCTCGCTTGCGCACGGCCTCGCCGTACTCCTCCCAGGAGGCCTCGTAGTCGCTGTCCTTGAAGCGCAGGGCCGGCGCCGCGCCTCGCTCGGCAGCCGAGATCTGAAACGCCTCGCACATCGTCCTCGCCGACAGCGTTTCAAGCCTCTCTCCCATGCGGTGAACATACAGCGCACCTCGCGCGGGTGGCGCCGTAGGGGGAACCACCCCTGAGGACGCTTTAGCGACCGGAAGGGGTGGTGGGTCCCCTGCGGCGACAGGACCCGCGCGCTACGAGCCCCATGTCTCACCGCCACTCACCCGCTCGAAGCCGATCCAGAGTGCGTTCATCGCCGTGCTTACCACCTGCTCACGTGGAACCTCGGGGTGGTCGGTCCACCAGATCGCCAGGCCCTGGAGGACGCCGCGCAGCACGACCCAGACCATTTCCAGGCCGGCGTCGGCGGCTCCAGTCAGCTGCTCGGACCCGGGCTCGGCGGAGAAGAGCGGCATGATCGCCTCGCGGCTGGCGCCGGCGACCTCGGCGTGGATCTCGCGCACCTCCGGGTCGGCGAGGCTCTCGCGGAAGAGCAGGCGGCCGGCGAAGGGATGCTCCTCGATGTAGGCGAACCAGGCGTCGACCGCGCGGCCGATCCGCTCGCCGGCCGGCTCGTCCCCGGGCAGGTTGTCGCGCCAGATCGCTCGCAGGTCGGCGAAGTGATGCTTGAGCAGCTGCCGGAAGAGGGCCGCCTTGGAGGCGAAGTGGTCGTAGACGACCGGCGGCGTGACCCCGGCGCGGCGGGCGATCTCGGCGATCGAGCCGCCGCGGTAGCCGTGTTCGGCGAAGACCTCGGCGGCACTCGCTTCGATCAGCTCCCGGCGGGACGCCGCGCTGAGGCGCTTGCGGGTCGTGGATCTCTGCGACGGCGACATTACCTAGTGGGCATTAGGTAAGCTGAAACTCCTTACCTACTCATCACTAGGTTATCGAGGAGGCCCGCCGTGATAGTCACCGTCCAGATCGCCGAAGTCCCCGTGACCGAGGGCCTGAAGGTGCTCGGCCGGCGGCCTTCAGCCGACCGCGTCCCTGGCCTGCGCTACGCCGAGACCCTCTTCGCGGCGCCGCTGGGCGGCGGCCTGCTTCCCGCCCCGAACCCGCGGACGGTGGCGCTGCTCGCCTCCTGGGACGACGACGAGCACTTCGAGGCTTTCCTCGCTCGCGATCGCCACGCCGAGCCCTTCCGAGCGGGGTGGCAGGTGCGCATGGAGCCGCTGCGGGTCTACGGGGAGTGGCCCGGGATGGATGGCCTGCCGGGAAAGGAGCTGCCCGTCGCCGACGAGGAGCCGGTCGTGGTCCTCACCCTCGGCCGCCTGATGCCTTGGCGCCTCGTTCCCTTCCTGCGGGCGGCGCACCCGGCGGAAGAGGAGGCCCTGGCCGAGCCCGGCCTGCTCGCCTCGACCGGCTTCGGCCGCCTGCCGCGGCTCGTCTCCACCTTCTCGGTCTGGCGCAGCGCGGCCGAGATGCGCGACTACGCCTACCGGAGCGGCGGCACCCACCGCGAGGCCGTCGCCCGCGACCGGGCCCACCCCTTCCACCGCCACTCGGCCTTCATCCGCTTCCGGCCCTATGCATCGGCTGGCGCCTGGGAGGGGCGGGATCCGCTGGAGGGTCCGTTGGCCTCAGGTCCTCCGACGCCTGTCCAGCGGCCGTGGCGGCGCAATACCGATCCGGGGCGCAAGCCAAGTCTGAAGCGGTCGGGCAAAAAAGAGGACGACAAGACCGACCAGGATCACGCTAATGGCGAGAGCGTCGGAAGACCAATCAAGGATCACGCTCACGGTAAAGACCGATATCCCCGTGATCCATGAGAGCACCAAGAGAAAGGCCAGTTCTGTAGCGAGAACGTTTCGGTGCATTGGGCTCACTATAGCGCCCAGGCAATGCTTACCAAGTAGACGATGAGACCGGCACCGATGCCGAAGTAGGCACTCAGAAAGCCAATCCACTGAACGGTCTCTCGGGAGAGTCCAAGGTAGAGGGCATAAGTCGTTCCGGCGAAGCCGAACAGGATCGAGACAAAGGCAGGAAAGCCGGGACTACTGGGGTCGGGAACAGCTGCGAAGAGCACGCCTCGACCGTGGCAGACCTCGATTCACGCGTGGCGCGCAGAATGCGCCGATTGCGTCAGGAGTTCGTCAAAAAAGCGAGGCGCCGGCGTGCTGGGCGAACTCGACCAGGGGCTGGGGGATGACGCCGAAGAAGACCGTGGCCGCGGCGGCGAGGGCGGCGGGGGCGAGGAGGTAGATGCGCCGGCCGGCCTCGGGGTCGATCGGGTCGGCCTCGGGGGAGGCGCCGGCGATCGCCGGGATGGCGGTCTCGCCCGCGGGGCGCATCCACATCGTCGCGACCACCCGCAGGTAGTAGGCAAGGGAGATCATCGTGCCGACGGCGATGAAGACGGCCAGCCAGGTGTAGTCGCCTTCGACCAGGGCCTCGATCAGGTAGAGCTTGCCGATGAAGCCAACCGTGGCCGGCAGGCCGGCGAGGGCGAGCATCGAGATCGTCAGCGGCCAGGCGAGCAGCGGGCACTCGGCGCCGAGGCCGCGCAGCCCGTCGATGTGGTCGCCGTAGACCGTCTCGCGCTCGCGGGCGACCACCACGGAGAAGGCGGCGAGGTTCATCAGGGCGTAGCCGGCCAGGTAGAAGACGAGCGCGTTGACGCCGGCCTCGCTGGCCACCACCAAGCCGCCGAGGATGTAGCCGGCCTGGGCGACGCCCGAGTAGCCGAGCAGGCGCTTGAGCGAGTTCTGGCCGAGGGCGCCGACGTTGCCGACGACGATCGAGATCGCGGCGAGCACGGCGAGCGCCGGCTGCCATTCGCTCGACTGCGAGATCAGCGCGACGTCGAAGAAGCGGACGAAGACGGCGAAGGCCGCGGCCTTGGTCGCCACCGCCATGAAACCGGTGATCGGCGTCGGCGCGCCCTCGTAGACGTCGGGGGTCCACTGGTGGAAGGGGGCGATCGAGGTCTTGAAGGCGAGGCCGACCGCGGTCAGCCCGATCCCGACCAGGACCAGCGGGTCGCCGAGCACGCCCTTCTGCGAGATGCCGGCGGCGATCCCGGCGAACCCGGTCGATCCCGAGCCGCCGTAGAGCATCGCCATCCCGTAGAGCAGGGTCGCCGAGCCGAGCGAGCCGACGATCAGGTACTTGAGCCCCGACTCGAGCGATTTCTCTCGCCGCAGGTTGGCGGCGCAGAGGATGTAGAGCGGGATCGACAGAGTCTCGATAGCGACGAAGAAGGTGACCAGGTTCGTGGCCTGGGTAAGCAGGACCATGCCCAGGACCGAGCCGAGCAGCAGAGCGTGGTACTCGCCGGGGCCCGCCGAGTCGACGGCGGGCTCGCGGATCGAGAGGAGGACGGCGTAGGCCGCGGTGAAGACCGCGATCAGCGAGATCGAGATCGCCAGGTCGTCGATCCGCAGGGCGCCCGAGACCAGGTCGGTCGGGTCGTTCCACTGGATGACCAGCCGCGCCGCCGTCACCGCCAGGACGGCCAGGGTCAACCAGGGCGCTGACCGTCGAGTTGACTTGAACACGGCGCTGAGCAGCACGACGCAGACGCCGGCCGTCAACGCCAGGACGGGCGAGAGCGCGCCGTAGTCGACGTGGGGAGCGTGGAAGTTCACTGGTGTACCTCGGTCGTGGTGGGCCCTTCCGTGGCCGCTACCGCCTGGGCTGCCGAGGCGTCGGTGCGCTTCAAGATCAACTGCGGGTAGAGCGCCAGGCCGAGGATGCAGAGGACGAGGGGCACCAGCACCAGGCCGTCGCGGAGGTTGATCTCGCGCGAGATCAGACCGTCGGGCTTGCGGTTGTGCATGGTGCGCTGGTACAGACGCAGCGCGTAGTAGGCGGACATCGCAACCCCCGAGATGGCTATGAAGGCGAAGACGATCTTGGCGTTGAAGAGGCCGTTGAGGATGTAGAACTCGCCGACGAAATTCGCTGAGCCGGGCATGGCCAGGGTTGCGAGCGTCACTATTAGGAAGAGAGCGGCTAGGACGGGGGCTTTGAACGCCATGCCTCCCATCTCGCGGAGGTCCTCCGTACCGCTTCTCTCAGCCAAGAGCGCCACGATCACGAAGAGGGGAGCTACCACGAGGCCGTGGTTGACCATCTGCAGGACGGCGCCGTCCGCCCCGTCGGCGGAGAGGGCGAAGATGCCGGCGGTGATGAAGCCGAGCTGGGCTACCGAGGAGTAGCCGGCGACGAGGCGCACGTTGGTCTGGGTGAAGGCCATCACCGAGCCGTAGAGGATCGAAGCCAGGGCGATCAGCAGGATCACGGTCTGGAATTCGACCGTCGCCGCCGGGAAGAGCGGCAGCACGACGCGCAGGAAGCCGTAGGCGCCGACCTTGGCCAGCACGCCGGAGAAGACCGCCAGGGCCGGCAGCGGCGCGGCGCGGTAGGCGTCGGGCATCCAGCCGTGCAGCAGGAAGGCGGGCATCTTGACCAGGAAGGCGGCGGCGAAGAACCAGAAGATCCAGCGCTGGCTGCCTTCGCCGATCGGGTGCTGCGCCAGTTCGGCTATCGAGAAGGTCAGGTGGCCTCCGTTCTGGGCGGAGATGATCGCCGTGGCGATCGCCGCGACCAGCATCAGCAGCGAGCCGATCAGCGTGTAGACGATCATCTTCAGTGTCGCGGCAGCCGCGGTAGGACCGTCCTCGCGGTCGCTGCCCCAGGCGCCGAAGAGGAAGTAGAACGGGACCAGCATCAGGTCGAAGAAGAGGACGAAGAGCAGCAGGTCCTGGGCGAGGAAGGAGCCCAGCGTCGCGGTCTCGCCGAGCAACATCATCAGGAAGAAGAGGTGCGGCCGCTCTTGCTCGCGGAATGCGGCGAAGGCCGTGCCCGCCGTCCAGAGGACCGCGGTGAGCAGCAGCAGGAAGACGTTGAGCCCGTCGATGCCGAGGCTGTAGCTGACGCCGAGCCCGGGGATCCAGCTGACGTCGACCGTGTCCTGCAGGCCGGAGGCGCCGCTGTCGAAGCCGGCGAGCAGGGCGATCGCGATCCCCAGCGTCGCAACCGCGCCCAGCGTCGCCCACCAGCCGACGTAGCGGCGCGGCACGAGGAGGCCGATCAGGCCGAAGGCGAGCGGAGTCCAGAGCAGCGAGTTGGTCATGAGGAGGAGAGCAGGAAGTAGAGGGCGAGGCCGGCGAAGCCGACGAGCAGCAGCAGGGCGTAGCCGCGAACGTAGCCGCTCTGCGCGATTCGCACGAGTCGGCCGCCACCGCTGACGACGTCCTCGGTGCCGATCGCCAGTCCGTCGACGACGAGCCGCTCGAAGACGCTGTTGGCGAAGCGGCCGATCGCCAGCGCCGGGCGGACTACGAGCAACTCGATCGCCTCGTCGAAGTACCACTTGTTGAGGCAGAGCAGGTAGACGGGGCGCAGGCGCTCGCGGAAGAGGCGCGGCCACTCGGTCTCGCGCACCCAGAGCAGCCAGGCGACGGCGATCCCGGCGATCGAGATCAGGCCGCCGATCGCCAGGCCGCGCCACTCGGCGCCGACGGTCGGATGGATCGCGCTCAGCGGCGAGTCGGCGAAGGCCGGGTCGAGGAACTTGAAGAGCACGTCGGTGACGCCCGGGACCTGGATCAGGCCGGCGAAGAGCGCGCCGAAGCCGAGGATCGCCATCGCCACCGCCATCGGCTTGGACTGCTCGGCGATGTGGTGATGCTCGCCGGGGAAGCCGACCCCGGTGTCCTCGAGCTCTTCGTTGGCCGGATTGATCGGGTCGCCGTGGAAGAGGCGGCCGGTCTCGATCAGCACCTGGGCCTCCGGGCAGGGTTTGCCGGGCAGCACCCGGAAGACGAGCCGGAAGGTGTAGATCGCGGTCAGGAAGGCGCCGACGTAGCCGCCGATCGCCATCCACTCGTACATCCCGCCGCGCGCCTCGGCGTAGGCGAGGATCGAGTCCTTGGAGAAGAAGCCGGAGGTGCCGGGGAAGGCGGCGAGCGCCAGGCCGCCGATCAGGAAGAGCATCGAGGTGAAGCGCATTGCCTTCCAGAAGCCGCTCATCCGGTCGATGTCCTGGCGGTTGGCCATCGCCGAGATGAACGAGCCGGCCGCCATGAAGAGCAGCGCCTTGAAGAAGGCGTGGGTCATCAGGTGGAAGAGGCCCTGCGCGTAGGCGCCGATCGAGACGCCCATGATCATGTAGCCGATCTGGCTCATCGTCGAGTAGGCGATCGCCCGCTTGAGGTCGGTCTGGGCGATCGCGATCGTCCCGGCGACGAGCAGGGTTGCCAGGCCGGTGAAGGCGGCGACGTCGGCGGCGGTCGGGGCGAGGACGAAGAGCACGTGGGTGCGGGCAATCAGGTAGACGCCGGCGGTCACCATCGTCGCCGCGTGGATCAGCGAGGAGACCGGGGTCGGGCCCTCCATCGCGTCGGGCAGCCAGGTATGGAGCGGCAGCTGGGCGGACTTGGCGAAGGCGCCGACGAGCAGCAGCAGGCAGATCGCGGTCACCGTCCACTCGTTGGTGCTGAAGACCTGCGGCGCCTTGGCGAAGACCGCGCCGTAGTCGAAGGTCCCCAGTTCGCGGAAGATCAGGAAGGCGGCGAGCACCAGGCCGATGTCGCCGACGACGTTGATCACAAAGGCCTTCATCCCGGCCCTGGTTGCCGTCGCGCGCCGGTACCAAAAGCTGATCAGCGCGTAGGAGGCGAAGCCGACGAAGGCCCAGCCGACGATCAGCAGCACGAAGTTCCCGGCGAGGACCAGCAGCAGCATCGAGAAGACGAAGAAGTTGAGGTAGCTGAAGAAGCGGTGATACCCCTCGTCCGACTGCATGTAGCCGTAGGAGTAGAGGTGGATCAGGGTCGACACCCCGGTGACCACGAGCACCATGAAGGTCGAGAGCGGATCGAGGTAGATGCCGAGCTTGATGTCCAGCCCGGCGACGCTCGCGTAGTCCCAGAGCGAAGAAGCGTGATGTCTAGCGTCCGGGCTTTCCCCAAGCAAAGAAACAAGCGCCGCGATCCCACAGGCAAAAGCAATCCCAATCGCAGCCGTGCCAATCACTCCAGCCGCCTTCGCGGGAAGCACCTTGAACCCCAGGGCGATCCCAATCGACCCCAGCAGCGGGAACAGCAATACGAGCCAAGCCCACGTTGTCGCGCTCATCCGCGCAGCTCCCGAAGCCCATCGACATCGAGCGGCAGCTTCCGCCGGAAGATCGCGACGATCAAGCCAAGCCCGATGACAACCTCGCAGGCCGCCACGACCATGACGACAATTGCGAACACTTGACCCTGCTGATTTCCCACCATCCTGCTGAAAGCGACCAGGGCCAAGTTCCCGGCATTGAGCATCAGCTCAAGGCACAGCAGGATGACAATGGGACTGCGGCGGATCAGGATGCCCGTAGCCCCGACCGCAAAGAGCAGTGACGAGAGCACGACGTACCACTCGATGTTCATGCGTCCGCCCGATTGCGACCGGCGAGGACAACGGCGCCCACGGCGGCCAGGAGCAGCAGGATCGAGGAGGCCTCGAAGGGGAGCAGGAAGCGTTCAAGGAGGAGCTTCCCTATTGCGGCCGGGTCGCCGAAGCCTGGCTGCACATGCTGGCCGTGAGTGGTTAGTGCTTGTAGGGACGAGCCGAGGACGGCGACCGCGAGCTCGATGAAGACCGCGGCGCCTAGGAGGGGCGCCAGGAACCGCTGCCCCGGTATCGGCTCCCAGGCCGACTCGGCCCCGCCGCCAACGTAGGCGACCACGAAGACGTAGAGGACCATCACCGCGCCCGCGTAGACGACCACCTGGGCCGCCGCGACAAAAGCTGAGCTCAAGAGCAGGAAGAGGATGGCGAGCGAGAAGAGGTGGACGATCAGCGCGAGCACGCCGTAGAAGGGGTTGCGCATCGCGACCACGCCGACCGCGCCGCCGAGGGCGCCGAGCGCCGCCGCGAAGAAGAGGGCCGCTTCCATCTACTCGCCCTCCGCCCGCAGCGGCGTGCGCTCGATCGACTCGGCGAGCAGCATCTCCTTGGTGAAGATCAGGTCGTCGCGGTCGTAGTCGGCCATCTCGTAGTCGTGGCCCATCGTGATCGCGTCGAAGGGGCAGGCGATCTCGCAGTAGCCGCAGAAGATGCAGCGCGAGAGGTTGATCTCGTAGATGGCGGCGTAGCGCTCGCCGGCCGAGACCCGGTCGCCGGGGATGTTCTCGGCGGCGACGACGCGGATGCAGTCGGCCGGGCAGGCGGCGGCGCAGAGCGAGCAGCCGACGCACTTCTCGAGGCCGGTGTCCTCGAACTTGTGCAGCTTGTGGCGGCCGCGGAAGCGCGGGTAGACGGGCGTCTTCTCCTCGGGGTACTCGATCGTCAGCGGCCCCTCGATCAACCGCGCCATCGTCGTCTTCAGCCCGCGCAGGGTCTCGCCGAAGGCCCGGTAGGCGCCGCCGACCCCGCCCGGCTCCGGCCCGCGCTGGACCGCGACCACGCTGTCGTCTTTCAGGTACGGGAACTCGCCGCTCACGTGACCACCACCAGGACCGCGGTCACGAGCACGTTGAGGGTCGCCAGCGGCAGCAGCACCTTCCAGCCGAGGCCCATCAGCTGGTCGTAGCGCAGCCGCGGCAGCGTCGCCCGTACCCAGATGAAGAGCAGCACCAGGCAGAACATCTTGGCCAGCATCCAGATCGGGTCGAGCCAGCCCGGGCCGGGGCCCATCCAACCGCCGAGGAACATCGCCGCGGCGACGCCGGAGACGACGATGATCTCCATGTATTCGACCAGCAGGAAGCTGCCGAAGCGCATCCCGCCGTACTCGGTCATGAAGCCCTGGACCAGTTCGGCGTCGGCCTCGGGCATGTCGAACGGGGTGCGGTTGGTCTCGGCGAAGCCGGCCAGCATGAAGATCAGGAAGCCGACCAGCTGGGGGACGATGAACCAGATCCTGCCCTGCGCTTCGACGATGTCGACCAGCGAGAGCGAGCCGCTCATCATGATCACCCCGAGCAGGGCGAGGCCCATCGACACCTCGTAGGAGATCAGCTGCGCGGCGCCGCGCATCGCGCCGAGCAGGCTGTACTTCGAGCCCGAGGACCAGCCGCCGAGCAGCAGCCCGTAGAAGGCGATCGAGCCGACCGCGAAGAAGTAGAGGATGCCGATCGGCACGTCGATTCCGTAGAGCCCGACGCCGTCCTGGACGTTGCCCCAGGGGATGATCGCCAGGGCGAGGACGCCGGAGAGCACCGGCAGCAGCGGGCCGAGGATGAAGAGCGTGCCGATCGCGTTGGCCGGCCGGAAGGCCTCCTTGCCGAGCAGCTTGCCGACGTCGGCAAGCGGCTGCAGGATGCCGAAGGGGCCGACCCGGTTGGGGCCGTAGCGGTGCTGGAAGCGCCCGATCAGCTTGCGCTCGAGCACCGTCATCAGCGGCAGGATGCCGAAGATCACGGCGAAGATCACCAGGCTCTTGACGACCATGATCCAGGTCGCTTCGACGAACTGGGTGTCGGCCACGGGCAGCGTCATGCGGCCGGCATCTTCTCGATTTGGATGCTGACGGGGCCGCCGCCCAGCAGGGCGTTGGCATTGCCCTCCTTGGTCCCCTCGATCAGCAGGCAGACCCCCTCGGGGACGCGCTCGCGGATCGCGACGCGGGCGGTCAGGCTCGTGCCGTTCTGGGAGACCTTGACGGCGTCTCCGGAGCTCAGGTCGAAGCGCTCGGCGTCTGTGAGCGAGAGCTCGATGCGCTGCTGCGGAGCCAGGAACCGCAGTGGCGGGTTCAGCTCGGTGATCGGGCCGGCCCAGAGGTCGCGGTAGGTGGCGAGCTGCAGTGAGGTCCCGGCGGGGGGGGCGCCCGAGGCGGGGTCCTCAAAACGCTCGGCGGGAGCCTCGCTGGAGTGTTTTGAGGACCCCGCCTCGGCCTCCCCTTCCAGTCCCGGCGCATTTTGCCCTGCTTCGGTGTCCTGCCAGCGGATGCCTCGGCCGCCGATGTCGGCGTCGGTGATGCCGTTGTAGAAGGGGACCGCGTTGGTTAGAGCTTCGAAGGCGGTGGGTTGGGACGAGACTCCCGTGTCTTGTCCCAGCGCCAAAGAAAGCTCGGCGAGGACGCCCCAGTTGGGGCGGATGCTTCCGGGGCGCGGAGCGCTGGGCCTTACGCGTTGGAGGCGGCCGTCGGGGTGGGTGACGGTGCCGTCTTTCTCGGCGTGGGTCTCCAGGGGGAAGACGACACTTGCCTTGGCGGTGGTGGCGGTCTCGAAGGTGGAGAAGCAGATGACGTGGTCGGCGGCCGTCAGGGCTCGGTCCCATGCGGCGGTGTCCGGGAAGTCGCGCAGCGGGTCGACCCCGAAGAGCAGCACCGTCTTCAGCTCCCCCGACTCCAGCGCGTCCCGGATCTCCTCGGTGGGCTTGCCAGTCGCGGCTGCGGTGAAGCCAGGACCCGCGTCGGGCAAGCAACCCGCCTCCCGCAGCCCCCGGGCGTTGGAGAAGCTGGGGACTTCAAGCAGTCCGCAACCCTCAGACGCTTCGAGCTTCAACGCAGCGCTCAGCTCGAGCAGCTCCCGAATCGCCTCATCGCCCTCGCGGCCAACCCTGTCGCCCCAGATCACCACGACGCGCTCGGCCCCCCGCAACAAGTCGGCGGTCGTCGACACCGCCTCCGAACGTTTTGCGCGGGAGGAGGACGACGCATCGGGCGCCAGCCCTTCGGCGTCACTTCGACGAGTTGCGAGTGAGGAGGCGGTGTCGACGACCGCCCCAACTACCTCGGCGACGAACGAAGTCGCGTCGCCCGGCGCGTAGCGGGCTACAGCCGCGGCGCCACCGTCGAGCGTGGTCGGCGCTTCGGTAGCCATTGCCAGCTTCGCCCCGTTGCGGCGGATTGCCTTGCGGACGCGCAGGTCGAGGATCGGGCTCGCGTGCAGCAGGTCGGTGCCAAGCACGAGGATCGCGTCGGCGCTGTCGATGTCGCGCACCTTGGCGGCGAGCGCCGGAGCGTCGAGGCGGGCCTGGGTCTCGGCCGAGGGGCCGCGCGAGGGGCGCGAGTCGACGTGCGGGGAGCCGAGCGCCTCGCGCAGGATGCGCTGGACCAGGTAGGCCTCCTCGTTGGAGGCGTCGCCGACGATCGCGGCGGTCTGGGCGCCACCCGCGTTCAGCGCCTCGGCGGTCTTGGCGATCGCCTCGTCCCAGGCCACCTCGCCGCCGCCGCGCAGGCGCGGTGCCCGCACCCGCTCCTCGGCGTCGAACATCTCGAAGCCGTAGCGGCCGCGGTCGCAGAGCCAGCCGTCGTCGACCTCGGCGTTGTCGCGGGCGACCACCCGCTTCACCCGCTCGTCGCGCACCGTGAAGCTGACGTTGCACTGGCTCGGGCAGAGCGTGCAGACCGAGCCGGCCTGCTCGATGTCCCAGGGCCGGGCGCGGAAGCGGTAGGTGTAGCTGGTCAGCGCGCCGACCGGGCAGAGGTCGGTGATGTTGCCGTGGAAGGGCGCCACGTAGGGCCGGTCGTCGAAGGTGCCGACGAAGGTCCGGTCCCCTCGCTCGAGCAGCTGCAGCTGCTCGTCCTCGGCGACCTCCTGGCTGAAGCGCACGCAGCGGTAGCAGAGGATGCAGCGCTCGCGGTCGATCGCGACCAGCGGCGAAAGCTCGATCGGCTTCTCGAAGTGGCGCTTGTCGTCGGTCATCCGGCTCTTGCCGGGGCCCCAGCCCATCGAGATGTCCTGCAGCGGGCACTCGCCGCCCTTGTCGCAGACGGGGCAGTCGAGCGGGTGGTTGACGAGCAGGAACTCGACCACGGCGCTCTGCGCGTGCTTGACCTGGTCGGTGCGGGTGTGGACGACCATGCCGTCGCGCACCGGGGTCGAGCAGGAGGTCTGCAGCTTCGGGATCCCCTCGATCTCGACCAGGCACATGCGGCAGGCGCCGACCGGCTCGCCCAGCTTCGGCTCGTAACAGAAGACCGGGATCTCGACGTCGCCCCGTTTGGCCGCGTCGTGCAGCATCTCGCCCTCGGTTGCCTTCACCTCGCGGCCGTCGACGATCAGCGTGATCTCTTTGGCGCTCACGTGGCCGCTCCCAAGGTCTCGGAAGGTCCCTGTACGACAGCCAGGTGATCTTCGACCGGCGGCCCCGCCGCGGCGATCACGTCCTCGAACTCCTGGCGGAACTTGCGCACCATCGCGCCGACCGGCATTGCCATCGAGTCGCCCAGCACGCAGAGGCAGTGGCCGATGATGTTCTCCTGCACCGAGGCGACGATGTCGAGGTCCATCGGGGTCGCCTCGCCGCGCACCACGCGTTCGAGCATCTTCACGGTCCAGTTGGTGCCCTCGCGGCAGGGGGTGCACTTGCCGCAGGACTCGTGGTGGTAGAAGCGCGCCGTGCGCAGCGCCATGTGCGGGATCGAGACCCGGTCGTCGGCGACGATGATCGAGCCCGAGCCGAGCATCGAGCCGGCCTCGGCCATCGCCTCGAAGCTGTAGGGCAGGTCGATCCCTTCCTCGGCGCGCAGCACCGGCGAGGAGGAGCCGCCCGGGTAAAAGGCCTTGATCTCGCGGCCCTCGGCCGGGCCGCCGGCCAGGTCCATGATCAGCTCGCGGGTCGGGATCCCCAGCTCGACCTCGTAGTTGCCGGGACGGCGCACGCGGCCGGAGATCGAGACGACCTTGGTCCCCGGCGACTGCTCGGTGCCGAAGCCGCGGAACCACTCGGCGCCGTGGGCGACGATGTGGGGCACGTTGGAGAGCGTCTCGACGTTGTTGATCAGGGTCGGCCCGCCGTAGAGGCCCTGCACGGCGGGGAAGGGAGGCTTGAGGCGCGGGTTGCCGCGCTTGCCCTCGAGCGCGTCGAGCAGCGCCGTCTCCTCGCCGCAGATGTAGGCGCCGGCGCCGCGGTGGACGACCAGCTCGAGGTTGCGGTGGGTGCCGAGGATGTCCTTGCCGAGGTAACCCGCCTCGTAGGCTTCGGCGACCGCGGCGTCGAGCACGTCGGCCTGTAGGTCGTACTCGCCGCGGATGAAGATGAAGGCGTGGCCGGCGTCGGCGGCGAGGGCGGCGATCGCGATCCCCTCGATCAGCTGGTGGGGGTTGCGTTGCATCAACTCGCGGTCCTTGAAGGCGCCGGGCTCGGACTCGTCGGCGTTGCAGCAGAGGTACTTCTGCATCTCGCCGCGCGGCAGGAAGGAGGCCTTCTTGCCCATCGAGAAGCCGGCGCCGCCGCGCCCGCGCAGGCCCGAGTCTTCGAGCTCGGAGAGCACCTCGTCGGCCTCCATCTCGCGGTAGGCCTTCTCCAGCGTTGCGTAGCCGCCGTAGCCCTTGTACCCGGCGAGCGTGCGCAGGGCCGGGTCTTCGGCGTTCTTGAGCAGCATCCGAGTCTCAGGCATCGGGCCCTCCCGGCAGCGGGCGGCGCTCCAGCGCCTTCGCGGGCAACACGTCGGAGCCGCTGCGCAGCTGCTCGATCGCCGTCGCCGCCTCGCCGGTCTCCAGCGGCCCGAAGTAGCGCTCGTCGATCGAGGCCATCGGCGCGATGTCGCAGGCGCCGAGGCACTCGAACCCGGTGACGAAGACGTCCTCGCCCTCGGCCGCGGCGCGGAACGCCTCGAGCAGCTCGTCGCCGCCGCGCATCCAGCAGCTGATGTTGGTGCAGACGGCGACCTTGTGGGTGCCGACCGGCTCGGTGTGCAGCAGGTCGTAGAAGCTCGCCACCGACTCCAGGTAGGCGGGCGTCACCCGCATCACCGCCGCCGCCTGGCGGATGCCGTCGGGCGTGCACCACCCGTAGAGCCGCTGCACCGCCCAGAGCGCCGGAATCGAGGCCGATTTGCGGTCGGGGTAGCGCGACATCAGCTGCTCGATCCGCTCGCGCAGCTCGTCCGGGCAGTTCACTTCATGCAGCTCGGGGACCTGCTCGGAGGTGCGGTCGGGCACCCGCCCCTCGGTGACGGCGCGGTCCACGGGCAGGTTGGGATTGAAGATCCCGGGTCCGTCGACGGGACTCACCGGTCCACACCTCCGAGGATCGGGTCGAGCATCCCCAGCGAGCAGATCATGTCGGCGACGTAGCCGTCGACCGACATGTCGCGGAACGCCTGCAGGTTGACGAAGGAGGGGTCGCGGAAGTGGACCCGCGCCGGCTTCGCCGAGCCGTCGGCGAGCACGAAGCAGCCCAGCTCGCCGCGCGGCGACTCGATCGCGTAGTAGATCTCGCCCGGGCCGACCCGGTAGCCCTCGGTGACCAGCTTGAAGTGATGGATCAGCGACTCCATCGAGGTCGAGAGCTCCGAGCGCGGCGGCAGCACGTACTTGCGGTCCTCGGCGATGAACGGCCCTTCCGGCAACCCTTCCAGCGCCTGCTCGACGATCCGCGTCGACTCGACCATCTCGGCGACCCGCACCCGGTAGCGGTCGTAGTTGTCGCCGACCGTGCCGACCGGGACCTTGAAGTCCATCTCCGGGTAGACGAGGTAGTCGAAGGCCTTGCGCAGGTCCCAGGGCTCGCCGGCGGCGCGCAGCAGCGGCCCGGTCACACCCAGCTCCAGCAGCCGCTCGCGGGAGACGATCCCGGTCCCCTTGGTGCGCGAGAGGAAGACCTCGTTGCGGTCGAGCAGCGCCTGGTACTGCTCGACGCGGACCGGCATGTCGCGGATGAACTCGCGCAGCTTCGCCTCGAAGCCAAGCGGGATGTCCTCGATCACGCCGCCGACCTGGAAGTAGCGGGTGTGCATTCGCTGCCCGGTCGCCATCTCGAAGAGGTCGAGGATGCGGTCGCGCTCGCGGAAGCAGTACCAGAGCATCGAGATCGCGCCGAGGTCGAGCGCCGTCGTCCCCAGCCAGACCAGGTGCGAGTGGATCCGGTTGAGCTCGAGGAAGATCACCCGCAGGTACTTGGCCCGCGCGGGGATCTCCAGCTCGATCAGCCGCTCGACCGCGCCGCAGAAGGCCTCCATCTGGAAGCAGTAGGAGACGTAGTCCATGCGCTCGACGAAGGGGATGACCTTCCAGTAGCTCTTGTCCTCGCAGGACTTTTCGATCCCCGTGTGGACATAGCCGATCACCGGCTTGAGGTCCCGCACCACCTCGCCCTCGAGGTCGACCACCAGTCGCAGCACCCCGTGCGTAGCCGGGTGGTGCGGCCCGATGTTGACCGTCATCACCTCGGTGCGGTCGCCCGCGGGTCCTGTCGCGGCAGGGGACCCCCCACCCCTTCCGGTCGCTAAAGCGTCCTCAGGGGTGGTCCCCCCTACCGCGCCACCCGCGGGAGAGACGCCGGTCGCCGACGCGCTTATCTCGGCCGCTTCAGCCATAGTTTCGCTCGTTGTAGGTGAAAGTCACGGGCTCCCCGCCAACGGGGAAGTCGCGGCGCTGGGGCCAGCCGACGTAGTCCTCGGGGAGGAGGATGCGCCGGAGGTCGGGATGCCCGCGGAAGACGATCCCGAAGAAGTCGAAGACTTCGCGCTCCTGGAACTCGGCGGTGGGGAAGAGCTCGCAGCAGGAGTCGATCTCCGGGAGCGCGTCCTCCCCCGGGTCGGCCAAGAGCGCCTTAACCCGGATGCGCTCGACTCTGTCCCTATTTAGAAGCTCGTAGTGAACCGCGAAGCGGGGGGTGGCTGGCAGGTAGTCGGCGGCGTGCAGGCTGGAGAGGAAGCGGTAGCCCTGACCGGGGGCCTCGCGCAGCCAGCCGAGCACGGCGAGGACGTGAGCGGGGTCGATCGAGAGGCTGGCGCAACCGTGCTCGAAGCCGCTGTCGAGGACGGCGCCGGGGTGCGCCGACTCGATCTCCCCCCGGATCAGCTCGAGTCCGGGCGCGTCAGGCACGGATCAGCTCCCGCGCCAGCTCGTAGGCCTCGCCGGCCTCGGCGCTCGGTTCGCTGCGCGGGCCGCCCCGCGCCCACTCCTCGGTGCCGTGCGCGCCGTAGCGGGCGCGCCAGCCCTGGTCGGGGTTGCCCTGGATCTTGCGCTGCAGCTTGGTGAAGCCGTAGAGGACCGCCTCCGGCCGCGGCGGGCAGCCGGGGATGTGCAGGTCGATCGGCATGAACTTGTCCGCCCCCTGGACCACGGCGTAGTTGGAGAACATGCCGCCGCTCGACGAGCAGGCGCCCATCGAGATCGCCCACTTCGGCTCCAGCATCTGGTCGTAGAGGCGGCGGACGACCGGCGCCATCTTGATCGAGACCCGCCCCGAGAGGATGATCAGGTCGGCCTGGCGCGGCGAGGCCCGCAGCGCCTCGGCGCCGAAGCGGGCCAGGTCGTAGCGGGCGGTGACGATCGAGATCGGCGCCTCGATCGCGCAGCAGGCGAGTCCGAAGGTGAGCGGGAAGACCGAGTTCGAGCGTGCCCAGTTGAGCATCTTCTCGAAGCTGGTCATCACGACCCTCTCCTCGACGTAGCGTTCCAGCTCCTCGCCCTCGAGGTCGCCGCGCAGCATGTCGCGGGCGCTCAGCTGGCGCTCGCGCATCGTCTGTCGCTCTACCTCCAATCCAGTGCCCCCTTGCGCCAGACGTAGACGAAGGCGACCAGCAGCAGGAAGACGAAGGTGACCAGCTCGCCGAGCACGAAGACGCTGTCGGCTCCCTTGAGGATCACCCCGATCGGGTAGAGGAAGACGACCTCGATGTCGAAGAGGATGAAGAGCATCGCGATCAGGTAGAAGCTGACGCCGAAGCGCAGCCCGTGCGAGGCCTCGACCGGGATGCCCGACTCGTACGGCTCGGTCTGGCGGCGGCTCGCCGCGGTCGGGCGCTTCGGGCGCTTCGGGCCGACCACGTGGTTGAGCATCGCGAAGGCAAGCCCCACCCCGAGGCCGAGGAAGGCGAAGACGAGAATCGGCAGGTAGCTCTTCAGCACTGGGAAGTCTGTTTCCGGCCGGCGGCTCGCGGGGCGCCCTTCGCCTCGCCTCACCGCCTGCTCGGCGAGTTATATACCCGCTTGTAACACATTGCTACATAGTGATATTCCGCATCAGCAAGCCGAATCCCGACCCTTTAAGGAGGAAATAGCCAGTGCCGGAGGTCCACCTCGTCGTCGGCTGCGCCCTGATCGTGCTCAACGGCGTCGCCTTCGCGGTCGGCGGATTCGCCTGGTATCGCGACCGCGCCTCGATCCGCTTCTGGTACCTGCTGCGCGCCGCCCAGGCCTCCGTCTTCGTGCAGGCGCTGCTCGGCGGCCTGCTCGTCTTCACCGGCCACAAACCGGCCGAAAGCCTCCACTACCTCTACGGCATCCTGCCCCTGGTCGTCTCGCTGATCGCCGAGGGCGCCCGCACCGGCGCCGCCGAGCGCGAGCTGCGCGACGTCGATTTCGAATCCCTCTCCCCAGACGCTCAGCAGGCGATCGCCCTGGCGATCGTGCGGCGGGAGATGGGGATCATGGCCGTCAGCTGCGGGGTGATCCTCTTCCTGGCGCTGCGGGCGGCGACCACCAGCGGGGCGTTTTGAGGGTGGCTTGTGGCGGGGCCGCCCAGCGGGGCTTCAGCGCGGAGTAGTAGCTTTGCTTGCGGCGTGAGCTTGCTCGAGCGGGAGGAGCCAGCACCCGAGAACGTGCCGCTGTTGCGGGAAACGGTTCCTCGGCCGACTTTCCGGGAGATGCTTCGGCGGTTGGGGGGCGTCACCGATCCGACTGCTTGGGCCGCGATGTACTGGGTTCCGCCGTCGATGGACCCGTGGCGGTACAGGGCTTACCTGCGCCTCTTGGATCCGGTTTGCCTGAAGGCGCTCGACTCCCTCGGCGCGGTCTTTCCCGGGGAGGCGACCGAATGGATCAACCTTGGCGGCGAGCGTCTGATTCCGACCCGGCCGAAGGCCACCGGCATCCACTTCATCTCCGAGGCGACCCTACGAGACTGGCTCGTGCTCGCAAAGCGACGCGACCTGGCCCTTCCCTGGTCGGATCCGGATCTGGATGGCGGCGCGGTCGCGCATCCGCGCCGCTGGATCCTGACGGAGCGCGGCCGAGAGGAGCTGCGTTCCCCCCTGTACAAATTCTTCTCCAGCGGGTTCGGCGGCCCGCTGGTGGGCTTTCTCAGCGGCAGCGTCGTAGGCGGGGCGATCAGCAGCCTGACGAAGTCCCACTTCTTCAGCTTGGCCCTCCTCGCAGTCGGCTTTCTCGCCTATTTCGCCGCGCTCGCTCTCTGGGATCGGCAGAACCAGAGGAAGCGAGGCCCCGGAAGCGCTGTGGTCGCGATCGAGACGATTCGCTGCGCTGGCGAGGCGCTTCCGTGCTTGGAGGATGGGGAGGCTTCGGTCTAGGAAGGAGAGCGCAGCCTCGAATACCGCCGGCATGCCCGGCATTAGTCGTAGATGCGGAAGACCGGATGGTCGGGGGCGATGCGGAGCAGCTCCTCGTCTGAGGCGTCAGGGCCTACGCCGTTGAAGAAGGCGCCCACCTCCCATTTCCACTTGCGCAGGTAGGCGCGCAGGAGGGCGGGCTTCTCCTCATCGGGGAGCTCCGTTGCCTTGAAGGTCTCGGTGCGGCGGCCGGCGAGGCGGCCCTCGCCGTATACGCGGAGATTGCGGACCCACTGCGTGTTGCCACGCGGGGCGACGAGGTAGCGGTTGCCCTCGAAGGTGAGCGGGTTGACCGGCGTCTGCCGCCACTCGCCGCTCTTGCGCCCCTTCACTTCCAGCACCCGTGAGCCGGCGAGGCTGAGCCCGATACGGCTCAGCCCGGCGACGATCGGGTTGAAGACGTGGGCGGTGAACCAACCCGGCTCCTGAAAGCGCTCGCTCATGCGTACTCGATTGTGCCAGGCGAGATTTCTCGTGGCGAGGGGGGAGAGAATCGGCGTCTGAGCACTTACATAGGCGGTGGCTCAGCAGCATTGGATACCATATGGTCGATGAATAGAAGTGGCAGTGAGCGGACGCAGACGCTGGTGCAACTCCATCGCGACCTGCTCCAGCGTCTTGACGAGCGCGCCGCTCGCGAAGGCCGCTCCCGCTCAGCGCTGATCCGCGACGCGATCGAGGCCTATCTCTACGACGAGGAGGAGGTCCGGATCGACCGGGAAATCCGCGAAGGCTACGAACGGATTCCTGAGACCGATGAGGAAGTCGCTTCGGCCTATCGCGAAGCACGCGAGGCCATTCGGGAAGAACCATGGTGAGGCGCGGGGACGTCTGCTGGGTCGACGATCCCGATGAGGGCCGACGGCCGGCCCTGGTGCTAACTCGCGACGAGGCCATACCCGTCATGCGCAAGTTGACCGTGGCCTATGCGACTCGCACCGTGCGAGGCATTCCGACCGAGGTTCGCCTGACCGAACGAGATGGGATGCCGGCAGAATGCGTGGTCAACCTCGACAACATCAGGCAGGTGCCACGCGTCCTGCTCGACGATCCGATCACCTCGCTTTCCGGTCCGCGCATGCACGAGGTCTGCCACGCGTTGGCGATCGCAAACGGCTGTCGCTGACCAAGGTCACGCCAGCGGCCTGTACCCACCGCCGCTGAAGATCAGCGGGACGCCCTCGCCGGTTGCCAGATCTCGCACCTCGCCGGTGACGATCACGTGGTCGCCACCGGCGATCACGTCGCGCAGCTCGCAGGCGATGAAGGCGAGGGCGCCATCGATCGCGGGGACGCCGTCGCGCTCATGCCAGGCGACGCCCTCCCACTTCTCGGCGACCGGGGCCTTGCTGGCGAAGGCGCGGGCGAGCTCCTCCTGGCCGGCGTGCAGGACGCTGATGCCGAAGTGGTTGGCCGCCTGCACGGCGAGCAGGGTGCGGGAGCCGCGGTCGAGGCAGGCGAGCATCAGCATCGGCTCGATCGAGAGCGAGCAGACCGCGTTGGCGGTCGCTCCGGCCGCGCCGTCGGGGCCGGCGGCGGTGACGACGGTGACGCCGGTGGGCAGCAGCCCCATCGCGGCGCGGAAGCGTTCGGGGTCGGGCTGACTCATGGCTGCGCGGGACAATATGATGCCCGCCGCGTGCGCCCCGCTCTTGCCACAGCCATGCTCGTCCTCGCCGCCCTCGGGCTGACCGCCTGCGGATTCGGTCAGGAGAGCGTCTCGGTCCCCCCGGACAACCCCAACCACGGAGGGGCGGAGCTCTTCGCCACGCACTGTTCCGGCTGCCACACGCTGACCGCCGCCGGCACGCAGGGAACCGGCAACCGCGGCCAGCGCACGCAGGGTCCGAGCCTCAACCAGCGAACCGAGACCTATGAAGACGCGCTCTTCGCTATCCAGAACGGCGGCTTCTCGGGCGCGATCATGCCCCAGAACATCGTCGTCGGCAAGGAAGCCGAAGAGGTCGCCCGCTTCGTCGCCAGGTATGCCGGGGACGAAGCCGAAGAATCGCCGCGCCCCGGCGAGTCCTCTCCCTAACCTTCGCGAGCGATGCTCGACCTGAAGCTGATCCGCTCCGACCCCGAGCGGGTCAAGGCGGCGCTGGCGCGCCGCGGCGCTGCCCAGCAGGTCGACGAGCTGCTGGCGCTCGACGCGCGCCGCCGCGAGCTGCTGCCGCGGATCGAGGGCGCCCAGGCCGAGCGCAAGTCGTTCTCCAAACAGATCGGCGAAGCCAAGCAGCGCGGCGAGGAGGCGGCCGAGCAGATGGCCGCGGTCGCCGAGCTGAAGGGAACGATCGAGTCGGGCAAGGAGGAGCTCGAGCGGGTCGAGGCCGACCTCGAGCGGCTCGCCTCGGCGCTTCCCAACCTGCCCGACCCCGACGCCCCCGATGGGATGACCGAGGAGGACGCGGTCGTCCTGCGCGAGGAGGGCCAGCCACCGAGCTTCGATTTCGAGCCGCGCGACCACCTCGACCTCGGCACCGAGCTGGGTCTGATCGACATGGAGGCCGGCGCCCGCGTCTCCGGCTCGCGCTTCGCCTACCTGAAGGGCGACCTCGTGCTGCTCGAGCTGGCCCTGGTCCGCTTCGCGCTCGAGCTGGTGCGCGGTGAGGGACACGAGCCGGTCGTCCCTCCGGTCCTCGTCCGCGAAGAGGCGCTGGTCGGCACCGGCTTCCTGCCCGGCGACCGCGACCAGATCTACGAGATCCCCAAGGACGACCTCTTCCTGGTCGGCACTTCGGAGGTCTCGCTCGCCGCCCTGCACGCCGGCGAGATCCTCGAGGCCGACAGCCTGCCGATCCGTTACGCGGGATTCTCGAGCTGCTTCCGGCGCGAGGCCGGCGCCGCCGGCAGGGACACCCGCGGCATCTTCCGGGTGCACCAGTTCGACAAGGTCGAGATGTTCTCGTTCGTAGAGCCAACCGGGTCCGCCGAGGAGCACGAGCGGCTGCTCGCGATCGAGGAGCGCATCCTTGCCGAGCTCGAGATCCCCTACCGGGTGGTCAACGTGGCGGCCGGCGACCTCGGCGCCCCGGCAGCGAAGAAGTACGACTGCGAGGCCTGGATCCCCAGCCAGGGCCGCTACCGCGAGCTGACTTCGTGCTCGAACACCACCGACTACCAGGCGCGGCGCCTGGCCTGCCGCTACCGGCCGGACGAAGGTGCGTCCCCGGAGGTCGTACATACGCTCAACGGCACCGCCGTGGCCGTCGGAAGGACGATCATCGCCCTGATGGAGAACCGGCAGGAGCGGGACGGGGGATTCACGCTACCCACTATTTTGCATTCATACGGTTCTCCTGAAAGGATCGGCCGAGTATGAGTGCGGCAGTGCGGGACGCCAAGCGGGTGGTCCTCTGCGACGACCACGAGATCGTCCGTGAGGCGATCAAGTCGCGCATGGTCAACTCGAGCACGGTCGAGATCGTCGGCGAGGCCGGCGACGGGCGTGACGTCGTCGACGTGGTCAAGGAGCTCGAGCCCGACGTGCTGATCATCGACGTCGAGCTGCCCAAGCGCGACGGGATCGAGGCGACCAAGGAGGTGCTCAAGGTCCGGCCGCGCACCAAGGTGATCGTCTTCACCGCCCACGCCCAGCCCGACCTGCTCGCCCTGGCGCTGCGCGCCGGCGCCTCCGGCTACGTGCTCAAGTCGGCGCCGGCCGAGGACATCGCCCGGGCGGTCAAAGCGGTGACCGGCGGCGGCACCTTCCTCGGCGGCGACTTCGCCGGTGGCAAGCCGTCGGAGGTCGAGAAGCTGCTCGAGCTCTCGCCGCGCGAGCGACAGATCCTCGAGCTGCTGGCCGAGGGCCTGCGGGTCAAAGAGATCGCTGAGCGGCTGCAGCTCAGCCCGGCGACCGTGCACACCCACGTGCGCAACGCGATCGCCAAGCTCGAGGTGGACACCCGCACCGAGGCGGTGGCCCTCGCGGTCAAGTTCAGTTACCTGGGCGCCGGCGGCAAGGCCTGAGCCCCGCCCGCCTTACGAGTCGGCCTCCGCGGCCGGCTTCAGCTCCAGGGCGCAGCCGTTGATGCAGTAGCGCTGCCCGTTCTCGCCGGGGCCGTCGTCGAAGACGTGCCCGAGGTGGGCGTCGCAGTGTTTGCAGACGACCTCGGTGCGGCGCATGAAGAGGCTGTTGTCGGGGCGCAGTTCGACCTGCTCGAGGTTGGTCGGCTCGGTGAAGCTGGGCCAACCGGTGCCGCTGTCGAACTTCGTGTCCGAGCCGAACAGCTCTGTGCCACAGCACGCGCAGTGATACATCCCCTCGGCCTTCTCGTCCCAGTAGGGGCCGGTGAAGGCGCGCTCGGTGCCGGCCTGGCGCGTCACCTGGTACTGCTCGGGCGTCAGCTGCTCACGCCACTCCTGGTCGGACTTCTGGACCTTCGGCTTGGTCTCGGTCATCAGGCTCCTTTCGTCTGAAGCAAAGGTTACGCGGGGGGTATTACAGGGCGGTGACGGAGGGCGCCTCGTCAGTTCTCAAAACCCGCCGGAGGCGGGTTTAATTGCGTACCCCTGCGGGGCTGAGAATCACTCTGCGGAGCCGCTTCGCGAGGATCTGCCGAGCCGCCCTCCGTCACCCCAATACGATCCGCTCGGATGAGCGAGGCGTTCTACGAACGGAGCGGGGAGAGCAGCTTCGTGGCCACCGGGCTCACGCGGGGGCCCTGGGATCCGGGGGCTCAGCACGCGGGGCCGCCTTCGGCTTTGCTCGGTAGGGCTGTCGAGGAGCTTGTTGGGGACGGGGGGTTTCAGGTTGGGCGGATTGTCTTCGAGATCTTGAGGCCTGTTCCGATTGGGGAATTTCGTATCGAGACCAGGGTGCTCAGGCCGGGGAAGAAGGTGCAGCTTGTGGAGGCTTCCTTGTCGGTTGACGACCAGGAGTTGATGCGCGCCACGGCTTGGGTGCTGCGGACGGCTGAGGTTGAGCTGCCGGCGGAGGCGATTGCTGGGGATCCGGTTCCGCAGGGGCCGGAGGAAGGGTGGGTGCCGGAGTTCTTTCCTACGGGGTGGGAGGAGGGGTATCAGACTGGGATGGAGTTTCGGGCGGTTGCCGGGGCGTTTCTCGAGCCGGGACCGGCGACGTTCTGGCTGCGGATGCGGCATCCGCTGGTCGAGGGGGAGGAGCCGAGTCCGTTGCAGCGGGCGCTGATCGCCGCCGACGTCGGCAACGGGATCAGCGCCGTGCTCGATTACCGCGAGTTCGTCTTTATCAACGTCGACCTCACCGTCCACTTCGAGCGCATGCCGGAGGGCGAGTGGGTCTGTGTCGACGCCGTCACCCGCCCCCAGCCCACAGGAGTAGGCACCGCCGAGGCAGTCCTCTCCGACACCCAGGGCCGCGTAGGCCGAGCCGCCCAGTCCCTGCTGATCGCCCCCCGCTGACCCCGGCCCTCGGGCGTAACGTCTTTCGGACGTGTCGCATCCACAAGACGTTACGCCCGCGGCCGACCCCGCTGCCGCCGTCCGGGTGCAACGCCTTACGGTGCTATCGCATCCAAAAAACGTTACGCCCCCCCGCCCCGTCAGCGGGGGGCTGGGAGGGGGCGGAGGTGGGGGGCTATGGCCAGGGCGATGGTGGCGGCTGAGGTCAGGGCTATCGCCGACGCCAGCATGAAGGCGCCCTCGTAGCTCGTCAGCGCGGCTGCCAGGCCGGCCAGGGGGGCGCCGAGGCCTACGCCGGCGTCGAAGAAGGCGGTGAAGGTGCCGAGGGCCGCGCCGCGCCGGCGGTCGGAGACGTCGTTGACGACGATCAACGAGAGCGAGGGGTAGAGCAGCGAGAAGGCGGCGCCCATCGCCAGCGCCCCGGCGAGCGCCACCGGGAGGCTGTGGGCGACGGCGATCGTCGCCAGGCCGGCGGCCTCGACGCAGGCCGCGGCGACGGCGACGCGGGCCGGGCCGATGCGGTCGGGCAGGTCGCCGCCGGCCAGGCGGGTCAACACGACCATCGTCGCGAAGGCGCCGAAGACGGTCGCTCCGTGGCCGACGCCGCGGGCTTCGAGCAGCAGGACGACGAAGGCGGCGATCGTCCCGTAGCCGATCGAGCCAAGGGCGAGCGCCGTTCCCGGTCGCACCGCCTCGCGCGCCACCAGCGCATGGTGTTCCGCCTCGATCTGGGGCGACGGCACGAAGGGATCGGGTACCCGGGTGGCGATCGCCGCACCGAGCAGCGGCAGTACCCCGGCGAGCAGCCAGACGTCGTGGTAGCCGCCGGCGTGCTGGACCAGCTCGCCGAGCAGCGGGCCGACGCTCAGCCCCGACCAGACCGCGAGTCCGTAGAGGCCGATCACCCGGCCGCGGCGCCCGACTGGCGCCAGGTCGACTATCCAGGCCGAGCCGGCGGTGAAGACGGCTCCCTCGCCGGCGCCGAGCACGAGGCGCGCGCCGATCAACCCGGGCACGCCCGCCGGCACCAGGTAAAGGAAGCCCGCCAGGGCGACCAGGGAGGAGCCGACGACGACGGTTGACTTGCGGCCGCGGTGGTCGGCGAAGCGCCCGGCGACCGGGCGCAGCAGCAGGCCGGTGATCGCGTAGGAGCCGACCACGACGCCGACCGCGATGTTGCCGGCGTCGAGCGGGCCGTGCACGTAGCGGGGCAGCACTGGCAACACGGCGCCGACCGCGAGCAGGCCGAAGAAGGTGACGGCGAAGATGCCGGCGAAGGCGAGCCCGGGCCGCTCGTGGCCCGCGTCGGCTGGCTCGCTCATCGCAGCAGCCCAGCAAGGTCATCGATCAGGTAATCCGGCGGCTGCTCCGCTGTCTCGGCCTCCTCGCGTGAGCTGGCACCGCTCAAAACGAGGATCGTCGCCAGCCCGGCCCGCCGTCCGCCCTCGATGTCGGAGGCGATCCGGTCGCCGACCATTGCCACTCGCCCGGCGTCGCCGATCAGTTCCCGCGCGGCGTCGAAGAGATGATGCTCCGGCTTGCCGCCGATCTCGGCCCGTTTCCCCGAGGCGGTCTCCACGGCGGCCAGCGTCGCCCCGGTCCCCGGCCAGGCGCCGCCCGGCATCGGCAGCGTCGGGTCGCGGCTGGTCGCGAAGAGCGCGGCCCCGTTCTGCAGCGCCCGCGTCGCCGTCAGCAGCTCGGCGTAGTCGAACTCCCGGTGCCCCGAGACGACCACCGCGTCGGCGGACGGCCCCGCCTCCTCGTCAAGCACCGCGAGCCCCGCATTCGCGACGAGCTCCTTGAAGCCTGGCGCCCCGATCACGAACGCCGCCTTCCCGACCCCAACGCGCTCCACCGCAAGCTGCGCGGTGGAAACGCCGGCAGTGACCACATGCCCGTCCCTCACCGGAACCCCGGCCTCACGCAGCCGGGCCGCATACGCATCCGGCGCGCGCACCGAGTTGTTGGTGACGAAGACGACGTCCTTGCCAAGCTCATTCAGCTCCCTAAGCGTTTCGGCGGAGCCTGGGATCAGCTCCCGCCCTTCCCAGACCACCCCATCGAGGTCAACGAGGAAGCCATCGAATCTCTCCGCCAAGGTCATCTTCCGCCCAGGCTATTGAGCCGATCCGGGCGGGGGCTGAACGTCTTGTACTTTTTCCGGGATGCGGTTCGCGGACAGCCTCAAGCGATCTTCGGAAAAAGTTAAGTGAAGCCCCCGCCCGGATCGGCCAACGGCACCGTGGTGGAGGCAGTTGGCGTCTCGCGCCGCTACGGCTCCGGCGACGCCGCGGTCGATGCCCTGGCCGACGTCAGCACCGCCTTCGAGCGCGGCCGCTTCACCGCGATCATGGGCCCGTCAGGCTCGGGCAAGTCGACGCTGATGCACATCCTCGCCGGCCTCGACGCACCGACCGCGGGCAGCGTCGTCCTCGACGGGCAGGAGATCACCGGGCTCGACGACGGCGCCCTGACCAAGCTGCGCCGCGAGAAGCTCGGCTTCGTCTTCCAGTTCTTCAACCTGCTGCCGGTGCTCACCGCCGAGGAGAACCTGGTGCTGCCGCTCTCGATCGCCGGCCGCAAGCCCGACCAGGCATGGGTCGACCGGCTGATCGAGACGGTCGGTCTCGAGGACCGCCGCACGCACCGTCCCTCGGAGCTCTCCGGCGGCCAACAGCAGCGCGTCGCCGTCGCCCGGGCGCTGGTCTCCAAGCCCGCCGTCGTCTTTGCCGACGAGCCGACCGGCAACCTCGACTCGAAGGCGAGCGAGGACGTCCTGCGCCTGCTGCGCGGCGCCGTCGACGAGTTTGGCCAGACGGTGATCATGGTCACCCACGATCCCGCGGCGGCCGCGCACGCCGATCGGCTACTCACCCTGCGCGACGGCCGCATCGTCCACGACGACGTCCCCGGCTCGACCGACCAGGTGATCGAGTTGATGAAGCAGGTTGACTAGCCTCGCGCTGAAGAGCCTCTGGGCGCGCAAGGCGCGCGCCCTGGCGACCACCTTCGCGGTGGTCATCGGAGTCGCCTTCGTCGCCGGCTCCTACGTCCTCACCGACACGATCTTCGCCGCCTTCGACGAAATCTTCAGCGAGTCGCTGAAGGGGACGAGCGTCGTGATCTCGGCGGAGAACCCGGTCAAACAGGACAACGGCGAAGTCCCGACGATCCCGGCCTCGCTGCTGCCGCGGGTGCAGCGCACCGCTGGGGTGAAGCTGGCGGCCGGGGCGATCTTCACTCCCGGCGGCTTCTTCGACGCGGAAGGCAACAAGATCGGCACCAAGTTCTCGCCGAAATTCATCTCCTCCGAGCTGCCCGGGCGGTTGGAGTCGCTCACCTACGTCAGCGGCCACCGGCCGCGCGGCCCGACCGAAGCATCGCTCACCGAAGCGGCCGCGAGCGACGCCGGCATCAAGCTGGGCGAGAGGATCGGGATCGTCGGCCAGGGCCGGATCCGCTCCTTTCGCCTGGTTGGCCTCACCCGCCTCGGCGGCGCCTCCTTCGGCAGCGCCAGCATCGCCCAGGTGACGCTGCCCGTGGCGCAGCGACTCACCCACAAGACCGGACGCTTCGACCAGATCTCGGTCGCCGCCGCGGACGGGGTCTCGGCGACGGCGCTGAAACGCCGCATCGCCCGCGAGATGCCGTCCGGCGTGCGGGTCGAGACGGCGCAGGAAAACGCCGACCGCGGCAGCGAAGAAATCCGCGAAGGTCTCAGCTTCCTGACGATCTTCCTGCTCGTCTTCGCCTTCATCGCGATCCTCGTCGGCTCCTTCCTGATCTTCAACACCTTCTCGATCACGGTTGCCCAGCGGGTCGCCGAGTTCGGCATGCTGCGCACGCTGGGCGCCTCGCGCCGCCAGATCCTCGCCGACGTGGTCGCCGAAGCGCTGGCGATCGGGGTGGTCGGCGCGGTGGTCGGGATCGGTGGCGGCTTCCTCATCGCCCTGCTCCTCAACGCGCTGCTCGAAGCCTTCGAAGTCGACCTGCCGACCACCGGCCTGGTGCTGGAGTCGCGCACCGTGATCGTCTCGCTGGCGATCGGGATCGTCGTCACCGTGCTCTCCTCGCTGGTCCCGGCGCTGCGCTCGACCAGGGTGCCGCCGCTGGCCGCGCTGCGCGCCGCCCAGCCCGCGCCCAGTCGTCGCCGTCGCCTGCTCGGGATCGCCGCCTCGTTGCTGCTCGGCGCGGCCGGCCTGGCGATGATCCTGATCGGCCTCTTCGGCGGCGCCTCGGCGGGCACGGCGGCCGGGCTGATCGGCGGCGGCGCCGTCGTCACGGTCTTCGCCGTCTCGCTCTTCAGCCCCCACCTGGTGGGACCGCTGGCGGCGATCGCCGGCTGGCCGCTGGAGCGGGCGCGGCGCCTGCTCGGCCGTCTCGCTCGCGAGAACGCCCAGCGCAATCCGAGCCGCACCGCGGTCACCGCCGCCGCCCTGATGATCGGCCTCACGGTGGTCGCCTTCGTGACCGTCTTCGCCGCCGGGCTGAAGAGCTCCGTCGCCCAGGTGGTCGACGAAAACTTCGCCGGCGGCCTGGTGATCCAGAGCAGCGACGGCTTCTCGCCGATCCCGAGCGGCGCCGCGGTCGCCGCGCGCAGGGTGCCGGGCGTCGGCGCCGTGGCGACGATCCGACGCGAGCAGGCGAAGCTGCTGCCGGGCGGCGGCGGAGCGCGGGTCTCGGCGCCGAGCCCGAACATCCAGCGCCTGGTCGAGATCGAATGGAAGAAGGGCGGACCGGCGACCCTGCGCCGGCTGCGCGACGGTCAGGCGATCGTCTCGGAAGGGTTCGCCTCCGACCATGGGCTCAAGGTTGGCGACCGCTTTCGCCTGCTCAGCCAGACCCGCGGGCGGCCGAGCTTCGAGGTCGCCGGCGAGTTTGCCTCCAAGCTCGAAGTTTTCGGCAGCGTCCTGATCACGCAGGCGGCGATGGCGCGCGAGTTCGACCAGCGGCAGGACACGATCGACTTCGTCGAAACAGAACCGGGCGCCAACCCGGTCAAGGTGCAGGGGCTGCTTACGACGGGCGTCGAAGTCGCCTTCCCGGTCGCCGAAGTCCTCAACCAGGAAGAACTGAAGGAAAGTCGGGAAGAACAGGTTCAGCAGCTGGTCAACCTCGTCTACGCGCTGCTCCTCCTGGCGATCGTCGTCTCGCTCTTCGGCATCGCCAACACCCTGGCGCTCTCGATCCACGAACGGACGCGGGAGCTGGGGATGCTGCGGGCGATCGGCATGACCCGCCGCCAGGTGCGGACGATGATCCGCTACGAGGCGGTGATCACGGCGCTGATCGGGGCGATCCTCGGCATGGCCCTCGGCCTCGTCTTCGCCGCCCTGATCGCCCAGCCGCTCAAGGACGAAGGCTTCACCCTCTCCTACCCGGTCGGCTCGCTGATCGGCCTGCTGGTCTTCGCGGCGCTGATCGGCGTGCTCGCGGCGATCGCCCCGGCGCGCCGGGCCTCGAGGCTCGACGTGCTCGAATCTCTCCAGTACGAGTAGCTATCCCAATCCCATGCGCAATGCTCCGGCCACCTCGAGCATCGCGGTGCGGGCGCTGGGACAGATCGCGGTCAGGTTGGCGAAGGTGTGGATCAGCCCCGTGTGCCGCTGCAGGACGACCCGCACGCCGGCCTCGCGCATTCGCGCCGCGTAGGTCTCCCCCTCGTCGCGCAGCGGGTCGAAGCCCGCGGTGCCGACGTAGGCCGGCGGCAGGCTGGAGACGTCGGTGGCGCGCATCATCGAGGCGCGCGGGTCGGCGCCGTCGATCCCGTCCGGGATGTAGCGCTCTTCGAAGTACTTCATGTCGGCCCTGGTAAGGACGAAGCCCTCGGCGAAGGTGTCGCGCGAGGCCTGTCCTCCCACGGCGTCGGTGACCGGGTAGAGCAGCAGCTGCATGGCGGGCATCGTCGCGCCGCTCTCACGCGCCTGGATGCAGACCGCGGCCGCCAGGTTGCCGCCGGCGCTGTCGCCGCCGATCGCGATCCGCGCCGGGTCGGCGCCCAGCTCTGCGGCGTGCTCCGCGACCCAGGCGAAGGCCGCGACCGCGTCTTCGACCGGTTGCGGGAAGGGGTGCTCGGGCGCCAGCCTGTAATCGACCGCGAGCACCCGGCAGCCGCTGTGCTCGGCGAGGAAGCGGCAGACGCTGTCGTGCGTGTCGAGGTCGCCGATCACCCAGCCGCCGCCGTGGAAGAAGACGAGCAGCGGTTGGGGCGGACGCGGCGCTCCCAGCGGGACGTAGAGCCGGGCCGGGATCTCGCCCAGGGGCCCGCTCATCACCAGGTTTTCGACCCGGGCCATCGACAGCGGTGGCCCGCACACCACCGGGACCTCGGCGCGCAGTTCGGCCCGCGCCTGCTCGGGGGGGCGGCCTACGGCGAGCGACGTGTCGCCGTCGCCGTTCCACTCGGCCAGGCGCAGCAGCGCGTGGACGTCGGGCGCCAGCTCCTGCCCGTCGAGTCGCGGCGGGCGTCCGAAGATTGCCCGCGAAGTCCGCGGTCCCAGCCCGCAAACGCGGCGCACGATCCAGTGCTCGGTTCGGGGAGATAGGCGGGGCGGTGCCACGAGGGGCCGGCAGCCTACGCCATTACCACCAGTGAGAGCCATCTCACACGACACCGATCGGTGTCCAATACCCTCAGCCGAGGAGAGCGGGATGGAGGCAGCGACCACAACGGCCCCACGCCCGGCGCAGCGAGCGCCGGAGCGGCGGCTGCCGCCCACCCCGCCGCTGCCGAGGGCGATCCAGACGGCGATCTGGTCGCGCCAGGCGCGGCGCATGCTCTACGCCTGCCAGGATCGCTACGGCGACACCTTCAGGATCCGCATCGCCTACGAGGGCGACTGGGTCCTGCTCGCCGATCCGGCAGCGGTCAAGCAGGTCTTCACCGGCGACCCGAAGGTCTTCCACGCCGGCGAGGGCAACCAGATCCTCGCCCCGCTGCTCGGCCGCAACTCGCTGCTCGTCCTCGACGAGGAGCGCCACATCAGCCAGCGTCGGCTGCTGCTGCCGCCCTTCCACGGCGAGCGCATGCAGGCCTACGGCCAGACGATGGCGGAGATCGCCGAGCGCGAGATCGCCGGCTGGCCGGTCGGCGCGCCCTACGAGCTGCGCCCCCGCATGCAGGCGATGACCCTGGACATCATCCTGCGCACGGTCTTCGGCGTCGGCGAGGCGGAGGCGGCGAAGCTGGCCGACCTGCGCGAGGCGCTGCGCGAGTTCCTCGACATGACCACCAATCCGCGCTTTCTGCTGCCGATGCTCGCGTTCGGCCCGGAACGGCTGCGTCGCTTCGGCGCCTTCCGCCGTCGGATCGAGCGGGTCGACGCGCTGATCTACCACGAGATCGCCGAGCGGCGCCGCGCCGAGGACGTGGCCGAGCGCGAGGACGTGCTCTCGATGATGATCGGCGCGACGCACGAGGACGGCAGCCCGATGAGCGACGAGGAGATGCGCGACGAGCTGCTCACCCTGCTGGTCGCCGGCCACGAGACGACCGCGACCTCGCTCGCCTGGGCGGTCGAGCGGCTCGCCCGCCACCCCGAGAAGCTCGAGCGCCTGCGCACCGAGGCGCAGGAGGGCGGCGAGGAGTACCTGATCGCGACGATCCAGGAGACGCTGCGCCTGCGCCCGGTGATCTCGATCGTCCTGCGCAAGCTGACCGAGCCGGTGCGGATCGGCGGGTACGAGCTGCCGGCCGGGGTCTCGGTCGCGCCCTGCGTCTACCTCGTCCACCGCAACCCCGAGGTCTACCCCGAGCCCGATGCCTTCCGCCCCGAGCGCTTCCTCGAGACCCCACCCGGCACCTACACCTGGATCCCCTTCGGCGGCGGCGTGCGCCGCTGCCTCGGCGCCTCCTTCGCCCAGTTCGAGATGACCGTCGTCCTGCGCGAGCTGGTCCGCCGCTGGCAGATCCGCCCCGCCGACCCCCGCCCCGAACGCATCTTCCGCCGCGCGATCACCGAGACGCCGCGCCACAACGCGCGGGTCGTGCTCGGTAAGTAAATATCAAGTTTGATATATTGCTTTGCGATGGCCGAGAACGATCGAGTCATGCGCTGCGGTGCCTTTGTCCGGGAGGCCCGTTTGCGACGTGGGATCGATCAAGCCGATCTCGCCCGGCGGCTCGGCACGAGCCAAGCCGCGATCAGCCGCATCGAGCGCGACTTGGTGTCGCCAAAGCTCGAGACGCTCGAGCGGATATTGAACGCCCTGGGAGAGACGCTTCGCATCTCGACGCTCTCGCTATCCGATTCGCCGCCGGGTGGCAGCAACCAATCGATTTCCGAGTTGCGGGCCGACTACCGGCTGAGCCCGGAGGAGCGCCTGGCCCAGACTGCCCAGCTCAGTGAAATGGCAACTCAGCTTGCCTCGGAAGCGGACCTCGGGTGACCGGCATCCCGCCCAACGCGGAGGACGAGGCGAGCCGCGTCCGGCCGCTGAAACCGGAGCCGATGCTGGCGGTTCTGACGAGCCACGGGGTCGACTTCCTGGTCGTCGGTGGCTTCGCGGTGTCCGCTCACGGCTTCTCCCGGGCAACCAAGGACATCGACATCTGTCCCAAGCCGGAGGAAGAGAACATGAAGCGCTTGGCCGCCGCGCTCGAGGAGCTCGAAGCGAAATCGATCGGCCTCGATGAGTTCGCCGGTGAGCTTGACCTCCGCCCCGATCTAGAGGGTCTGAAAATGGAAGGCAACTGGACCCTGATCACTCCGCACGGCCGCCTTGACGTGCTTCAGAGCTTCAGCTTCGCTGACGCGGCCGACGGCGAAGGCACGTACAAGGATCTGCTCCCGCACGCGATCGAGCGCACGTTCTTCGGGCACCCCGTCAGGTTCTGCGGCTACGAGGCGCTGCTGCGAATGAAGCGAGCCGCCAACCGCTCACAGGACAAGGTGGACATCGAGAGCCTCAAGGCAGCTCGCGGAGAACTCTGAGCGCGAGTCGCTACGCCCTCAGCCGCAGCCGGTGTTGTTGCCGCAGCTGGAGCAGGTGTAGCACGAGCCCGTGCGCTGCATCATGCCGCCGCACTGTTCGCAGGCTGGGCCGAGCTCCATGCCGGACATCCGGGCGGGGACGACCGGGGGGGTTTCGGTGAAGGCCGAGGCGGCCGGCTTGGAGCCGCCGTTGCCGCCGTTCCCTCCATTGGCCGGGCTCGCCGTGTCGGTCGGGATGCCGAGGCCGAGCTGGCTCGTCTCCGCGTCCTTCTTGGCCCGCACCTCCTTGGTGAGGATGCCGAGGTCCTCCAGCGTTTCGGTGTCCTCGATGAAGCGGCTCGCCAGCCAGCGCATGATGTAGTCGGGCATCGACTTGGCGAAGGGGATCTCCGGGTTCTGGGTGATCCCCTCCGGCTCGAAGCGCATGTAGCTGAACTTGCGCACGAAGTCCTCGAGCGGCACGCCGTACTGGAGGCCGAGCGAGATCGCCGTGGCGAAGGCGTTGAGCAGCCCGCGCATCGTCGAGCCCTCCTTGCCGATGTCGGTGAGGAAGATCTCGCCGACCGAGCCGTCCTCGTACTTGCCGGCGGTGATGTAGCCCTCGTGGCCGGCGATCGAGAACTTGTGGGTGATCGATTCGCGCTCCTGCGGCATCCGCTTGCGCACCGGGGCCGACATCGCCTGCTCGGCCTCGGCGCCCTTCTCCTCCTGGGCATCGGTGCGCAGCGCCTGCGCCGTCTTCGAGCCGTCGCGGTAGATCGCCAGCGCCTTGAGGCCGCCCTTCCAGCCGCGCGTGTAGGCGTCGGCGATGTCCTCGATCGTCGCCGTCTGCGGCAGGTTGACCGTCTTGGAGATCGCCCCCGAGATGAAGGGCTGCGTCGCCGCCATCATGTCGATGTGACCGGTGTGGGAGATCGCCCGCTCTCCTACCGCGACGTCGAAGACCGGCAGGTGCTCGTCCTTGAGGCCGGGGGCGCCGACGATCGTGCTGTTCTCGGCGATGTAGGCGGCGATCTGCTCGACCTGCGGCTCGGCGTAGCCGAGCGTGCGCAGCGCCAGCGGCACCGAGCGATTGGTGATCGTCATCTGGCCGCCGCCGACCAGCTCCTTGAACTTGACCAGGGAGAAGTCGGGCTCGATCCCGGTCGTGTCGCAGTCCATCAGGAAGCTGATCGTCCCGGTCGGCGCCAACACCGTCGCCTGCGCGTTGCGGTAGCCGTGCTCGGAGCCGAGCTCGACCGCCTCGTCCCAGGCCCGCTGCGCGGCGCCGAGCAGGTCGCCCTTGATCCCGGTCTCGTCGACGTCGTAGGAGGCGTCGCGGTGCATCCGCATCACCCCGTTGTGGGCGTCACGGTTGCGCTCGTACTCCTCATAGGGACCGGTCGCCCCGGCGGCGATCAGCGCCGACTGGCGATAGGCGCGGCCGGTCATCAGCGCCGTGATCGCGGCGGCGACGTTGCGGCCCTCGGTCGAGTCATAGGGCAGGCCATCGGACATCAGCAGGGCGCCGAGGTTGGCGTAGCCGAGGCCGAGCTGGCGAAACTTGTTGGCGTTCTCGGTGATCTCCTCGGTCGGGTAGGAGGAGAAGCCGACGACGATCTCCTGGGCGAGGAAGACGATGTCGACCGCGTGCTCGAAGTCTTCGACGTCGAAGCTGCCGTCCTCGCGGCGGAATTTCATCAGGTTGAGCGAGGCAAGGTTGCAGGCCGAGTCGTCGACGTGCATGTACTCGCTACAGGGATTGGAGGCGTTGATCCGGCCCGACTCCGGGCAGGTGTGCCAGCGGTTGATGATCGTGTCGTACTGGACGCCGGGGTCGGCGCAGCGCCAGGCGGCGTCGGCGATCTGGTTCATCAGCTCGCGCGCCTCCAGCGTTTTCACGGCCGAGCCGTCGGTGCGCGCGGTCAGCTGCCAGTCCTCGTCGGCCTCGACCGCCTCCATGAACTCGTCGCTGACCCGCACCGAGTTGTTGGCGTTCTGGTACTGGATCGAGGTGAAGCCCTCGCCGTCGATCGACATGTCGAAGCCCGCGTCGCGTAGGGCGGCGGCCTTTTTCTCCTCGTCGGCCTTGCACCAGATGAAGTGCTCGATGTCCGGGTGGTCGACGTCGAGCACGACCATCTTCGCGGCGCGGCGCGTCTTGCCGCCGGACTTGATCGTCCCCGCCCAGGAGTCGGCGCCGCGCATGAAGCTGACCGGCCCGCTCGCGGTGCCGCCCTTGGCCAGCTGCTCCATCGAGCCGCGGATGTTGGAGAGGTTGATCCCCGAGCCGGAGCCGCCGCGGAAGATCTTGCCCTCCTTGGTGTTCCAGCCGAGGATCGAGTCCATGTTGTCTTCGACGCTGAGGATGAAGCAGGCCGAGCACTGCGGCCGCTCCTCGAAGCCGACGTTGAACCAGACCGGCGAGTTGAAGGCCGCCTTCTGGTTGAGCAGGATCGAGGTCAGCTCGGCCTCGAAGGCGTCGGCGTCCTCGGCCGAGGCGAAGTAGCCGCCCTCGCGTCCCCACTCGGAGATCGTGCCGGCGACGCGGCCGATCATCTGTTTGACCGAGGACTCCCTTTTCTCGCTGCCGAGCTGGCCGCGGAAGTACTTTTGGGCGACGATGTTGGTCGCGTTCTGGGACCAGCTCACGGGGAACTCGACCCCGCGCTGCTCGAAGGCGGGGCTCTCGGGATTGCCGATCACCGCGTCGCGCGTCTCCCACTCGACCTCGTCGAATGGATGCGTCCCGGCAGCGGAAAAGCGGCGCCCTATCGAGAGGCCCTGCAGACCGGTCTGGGGTGCGCTGGTGGCGGTCTTGGACATCGAACTTCTCCTCTCGGGGCGGCTTCAGGGGTGAGCTGCCGAGGATCTTCAACGCGTCGGACAGACTTTGTGCACGCGGTTTCCGCAAACGAGGCAGATTTCGTGCTTTCCTGCCTCTATGGTGACAAGGTGATGGGGCCGGCGCGAGCAACTCAGAAGGCCGAATCTGCAAGGGAAGTTGCAAGCGATGCGATTGCCGCGGTCAAGCCGAAGCTGCGCGGGGTCTCGCATGAGTGGGCCTTCTTCGTCTCACTCTTCCTCGGCGCCGGCCTGATCGTCGCCGCGAAGACGCCGAAGGCGACCTTGGCGGTGGCGATCTACGCGGTCAGCCTCTCCGCGCTGCTCGGCACCAGCGCGCTCTATCACCGCGTCAACTGGACCCGGCCCAACATGCGCCGCTGGATGCGCCGCCTCGATCACTCGATGATCTTCTTCCTCATCGCCGGCACCTACACGCCCTTCGCCCTGCTCGTCCTGCACGGCCCGCTGGCCGACGCGATCCTCGTCGTCGTCTGGATCGGCGCGATCGCCGGGGCGATCGTCGAGATGGTCTGGATCGACCACCCGAAGTGGGTGGCGGCGCTGATCTACATGTCGCTCGGCTGGGTCGCGGCGATCGCCTTCCCCGAGCTGTGGGGCTCAATGGGCGTCACCGGCACCCTGCTCGTCGCCGCCGGCGGCCTCCTCTACACGGCGGGCGCCGTCGTCTACGCCACCCAGCGCCCCAATCCCAACCCGCGGGTCTTCGGCTACCACGAGATCTTCCACGCCTTCGTCATCCTCGCCGCCGCCGCCCACTTCGCCGCGATCGCCTTCTTCGCTTTGCCGTCGGCTTAAGCCGCGACCGCGAGTTGAGCCTGCAGCTCGAGCTCGGCCTCGGCGACCAGCTCGGCGAGGATCTCCTCGAGCCGCTCGGACTGCTGGGGGGTCAACTGCAGATCCCCGTCGACCAGCTGCTCCTTCGCCCGCCCGACGGGCAGCTCGGCCTCGACCACGCGGCCGCCCATCGCGCCGAGCACCTTGCGCAGCTCGGCCTGGGCCCAGACCGCGCCGAACATGCCGGCCGAGGCGCCGATCGCCGCTGCCGGCTTGCCGTTGAGGGCGCTCTGGCCGGCCGGACGGGAGACCCAGTCGAGGGCGTTCTTGAGCTGGCCGGGGATCGAGTGGCTGTACTCGGGGGTGGCGATCAGCACGGCGTCGGCCTCGCGGATCGCCGCGCGCAGCTCCTCGACCACCGTTGGCGTGCCCTCCAGTTCGAGGTCCTCGTCGTAGGGCGGCACCTCGGCGAGGCGCTTGAACTCGACCAGCTCGGCGCCCCCGGGCAGCCGCTCGGCGGCCGCCCGCAGCAGGGCGCTGTTCAGCGAGCCGCGACGCAGGCTGCCGGAGATGCCCAGAACCCGCATCGCTACTCGGCCTCCTCGACCAGCTCCAGCTCGACCGCGATCTCGACCGCGTAGTCGAGCACCTCGCCGCCGCTGGGCAGCTCGGCGTTCCAGTCGAGCCCGAAGTCGCGCCGGTCGACGCTCGCGGCGACCGAGAGCCCGACGCGGGCGTTGCCGCCGAGGTCGGCGCCGATCCGCCCGAACCTGCCCTGCGCCTCCACCTCACGCTTCTCGCCGCGGATCTCCAACTCGCCGCGCAGCGTCACTGCGCCGTCATCGGCGACGCTCAGCTCGCTGGAGTTGAAGCGCAGCCGCGGGTGGCGGCCGGCGTCGAAGAAGTCGGGGGAGAGGAGGTGGCCCTTGAGCTGCTCCTCGTCGATCTCGATGCTGCTCACGTCGACGCTTCCCTCGAGCGCCGGCGCGTCGCCGCCGCTGAGCCGCGCTTCGTAGGACCCGAAGCCGCTGCGGAAGGTCGCCACGCCGTTGTGGGTGATCGCGAAGCCGATCGACGAGTGGACCGGGTCCACCGCGTAGGTGCCTACCGGGATCTCCTGCTTGACGGTCTGGGTGCTCATCGCTCTGTCCTCCTGTAGCTCGTTGCCGTTTCAATGATTGACGCAGAAACAATCATAGCAGAAAAGCTTGTAGCTACAATCATTGTCAGGACAACGTTCGTCTGCGACAATGGAGGACGTGAACCCGCAGGCGACGGCCGCAGCACCGCCAAAGCAGGCGCGCAGCGCCCACGGCGACGCCTGGGGCGCTCTGACCCGCACCCACGCGGCGATCGTCCAGCGGCTGCAGGAGGCGCTCGCCGCCGCCGACTTCCCGCCACTGCCCTGGTACGAGGTGCTCGCCAGCGTCGCCGAGGCGCCCGAGCAGCGGATGCGGATGGGGGACCTGGCCGAGGCGATGGTGATCACCCGCGGCGGTCTGACCAAGCTGGTCGACCGCCTGGTCAAGGCCGGCCTGCTGGAGCGGACCTTCTGCGAGACCGATCGCCGGGTCAGCTACGCGACGCTGACGCCGGCCGGCGCCGAGCTGCTGGCGGGGATGCGGCCGGTGGTGATCGAGGAGCTGAAGATGACCTTTGCGGCCAGGCTCAGCGTCGCCCAGGCCAACGACCTGCGCGAGGCGCTCGACCGGGTGCGCGACTCAGCCTGCGGCGGCGAGTGAGGCGGCGGCGCGCTCCTTCGACGCCTCGATCAGGGCCAGGACCTGGGTCTCCTGGCCGGAGCGCAGCAGCTCGACCGGGTCGGGGTCGCCGTTGACGATCCCCTCGAAGAACTCCTTGCGGTCCTGGTAGGTCGGCAGCGTCCCCTTCGCCCAGCCGCGGGCATCGTTGAGGATCACCGCCAGGCGCGCGTACTGCTCGCCGAAGAGCTCGGAGATCTCGCGCTTCATCCGCTTCGCCAGCGCTGGGGAGGCGCCGGCGGTCGAGATCGCGATCGCCAGCGGCCCCGTGCGCACGATCGCCGGCAGGATGAAGTTGCAGAGCGGCGGCACGTCGACGATGTTGACCAGCATCGCCCGCTGCTCGGCGTCGTCGTAGACCTTGATGTTGACCTCGGTGTCGTCGGTGGAGGCGATGACCATGAAGACGCCCTCGAGGTCGGCGGCGCCCGCGTAGGCGCGTTTCTCCCACTCGATCGAGCCCTCCGCGGCGAGATCCTCCAGCTCGGGGTGGGCGACGGGCGCGATCAGGGTCACGTCGGCGTCGCAGGCGAGCAGCCCCTCGACCTTCTCTAGGCCGATGTCGCCGCCGCCGACCACCAGGCAGCGCCGCCCCTTGAGCTTCAGGCAGGCGATGTAGAAGGGCGTCTCCAGCATGTCGCGCACGCAGGACTGGTCGCAAATCCCCTTGCGCAGCTGACAGACGCACTCCTTGCCGGCATAGGCCTGGGCGGGCATGGAGCGAAGGTTAGTGGTCCGCCGCCGATGGGCCGATACGTCAAGGCTGACTTGACATTTCGGCCCGTCGGCGGCTAGATCGAGTCGAGGGTGAGGCGCAGGCCCTCGTCCAGGCCGGTGCGCGCCGTCCAGTCCAGCTCGCGCTCGGCCCGGGAGGGGTCGATCGAGATGCGCTGGACCTCTCCGGTGCGGGGCGGGGCGAATTCCGGCTCGAAGCCATCGGCGCCGCCGAGCTCGCCGAGCGCCCGGGCCAGCTTCAGCACGTCGGTCTCGATCCCGGTGCCGACGTTGATCGGGCCGTTTGCCTCCGACTCGGCCGCCGCGAGCGCGGCGGCGACCACGTCGCCCACATATATGTAGTCGCGGGTCTGGGTGCCGTCGCCGAAGACCAGGGGTCGTTCGCCCGCCCGCAGCTTGCCGCAGAAGATCGCGATCACGCCCGCCTCGCCGAGCGGGTCCTGGCGCGGGCCGTAGACGTTGCCGAGCCGCAGGGCGACGGTCGACATCCCGTACAGCCGCCCGTAGAGCGACAGGTAGCCCTCGGCGGCGAACTTGCTCTGTCCGTAGGCCGAGAACGGTTCGACCGGAGCCCCCTCGCCCAGCGGCAGCTGCTGCCCCTCGCCCTCGCCGTAGATCGCGCCGCCGGTGGAGACGAAGACGAAGCGTCGCGACTCCGCCACCCGCGCCGCCTCCAGCACGTTGGCGGTGCCGCCGACGTTGATCGCGGCATCGAAGGCGGGGTCGGCGATCGACTTGCGCACGTCGATCTGGGCGGCCAGGTGGAAGACGACTTCGGGGCGTATGCGCCCGGTCAGCTCTTCGATTGCACCGCGGTCGCGGATGTCGGCCTCGACCAGCGTCGCGCCGGCCGCCAGCGCCGAATCGAGGTTCTCGCGCCGGCCCGTGGAGAGGTCGTCGACGACCGTCACCTCGTCGCCGCCCACCAGCAGCGCGTCGACCAAGTTCGACCCAATGAACCCCGCCCCACCTGTCACGAGTGCCCTCATATGGCCCGCGATCCTAGCCCCTCCTCGGCGGCCGACGGGACGAAATGTCAAGCATGTCTAGACATATCGGCCCGTCGGCGGCGAATCGGCGCCCCGCGGCGCCCCTGCTACCCTCGCCGCCCCATGAGGCTGATAGTCACCGAGAAGAACAACAGCGCCGAGAAGATCGCCACCTTCCTCAGCAAGGGCGAGGCGACCAGCGACAAAACCTTCAAAGTCCCGTACTACACGTGGACCGACGAGTCCGGCGAGGTGCAGCGTACGATCGGGCTCAAGGGGCACGTGCTCGGCCCGGCCTTTCCCGAGGGCTACTCGAACTGGCAGAAGACCGACCTGCACGACCTGATCGACGCCGAGCTGATCAAGGAGCCGACCGACAAGAACGTGGTCAAGGCGATCCGCAAGGTGGCGAAAGAGGCCGACGAGCTGGTGATCGCCACCGACTTCGACCGCGAGGGCGAGCTGATCGGGCTCGAGGCGCTGGAGGAGATGCTCGACGCCAACCCCGAGCTGGGCAACCGCGAGGAAACCAAGGCCGGCACGCTGCGGATCAAGCGCGCCCGCTACTCGGCCCTGACCGGGGAGGAGATCGAGCGCGCCTTCGACGAGCTCGACGAGCTCTCCTACCCGCTCGCCAATGCCGGCGCCGCCCGCCAGGACATCGACCTGCTTTGGGGCGCGACGCTGACCCGCGCCGTCTCACTCTCCACCCGCCGCTTCGGCTCCAACTTCCTCTCGGTCGGCCGCGTTCAGAGCCCCACACTTGGCCTGATCGTCGAGCGCGAGATGGAGCGTCGCGCCCACGTCGCCAAACCTTTCTGGGAACTGTTCGCCAAGTTCCAGCATCCGGAAGGGACCTTCGAGACCCACCACGAGACCGACAAGTTCTGGGAGAAGGCCGCGGCCGACGCGGCGCTGGCCGGCACCGCCAGTCCCGGCACGGTCAGGTCGGTGACCGCGCGCAAGAACACGCGCAAGCCACCGACTCCCTACAACACCACCGCCTTCACCACCGACGCCTCCAGTCGCCTCGGGATCACCCCGGCCAGCGCGATGCGCCTCGCCGAGGACCTCTACATGGACGGCTTCATCTCCTACCCGCGCACCGACAACACGGTCTACCCGGTCTCGCTGCCGCTGCGCGAGCTGGTCACCTCGCTGGTCAAGGTCAAGGAGTTCTCGGCCGCCTCGGGCCTGCTCGACGGCGAGCTGAAGCCGACCCGCGGCAAAAAAGAGACGACGGATCACCCGCCGATCTACCCGACCCAGGCGATCCAGCCGGGCGCCCTCGGCGACGGTCCCAAGAAGCGCGTCTACGAACTGGTCGTGCGCCGCTTCCTCGCCACCTTCAGCCCGCCGATGATCACCGAGTCGACCCGGGCTGACATCGAAGCCGGCGACCAGACCTACTTCGTGCGCGGCTCGGTCGTCGTCGACCCGGGCTTCGCCGGCATCTACACCTACGCCCGCTCCTCCGACGAGGAGATCCCGGCCCTGCAGGAGGGCCAGGTGCTGGAGCTCGACGGCGAGCCCTGGATCGTCGACAAGGAGACTCAGCCGCCGGGGCGGATCTCGCAGGCGAAGCTGGTCGAGATGATGGAGGAGCGCGGCCTCGGCACCAAGGCGACCCGCGCGGACATCATCAAGAAGCTCTTCGACCGCGGCTACGTCTACAGCAACCCGCCGATCCCGACCGAGACCGGGATCGCGATGTACGAGGCGTTCAAGAAATACGTGCCGGCGATGGCGACGCCGGAGATGACGGCGCAGTTGGAGGCCGAGATGGACCAGATCGCCGCCGGCGAGATGAGCAAGGACGGCGTCGTCGGCGACAGCCGCGAGCTCCTGCACAAGACCTGGACCGAAATCGACGAGAGCCGCGAAGACCTGGCCAAAGTCGTCTGGAAGGGGATGGACGAGGACCGCATCCTCGGTCCCTGCAAGGTCTGCGAAGAGGCCGGCCGGACCAAGGAGGACGGCTCGCCCAACATGCTGCGGGTGATCCGGGCGAAGAAGTCGGGCAAGCGCTTCGTCGGCTGCAGCGGCTGGAAAGCCGACGACCCCGAGTCCTGCGACCAGACCTTCCCGCTGCCCCAGCGCGGCGACGTCTTCAAACTCGAGGAGCGCTGCTCGGTTTGCGGTGAGACGCCGCGGCTCAAAGTGCAGCCCTTCCGCGGCCGCCCCTGGAACCTCTGCCTCAACGACGACTGCGAGTCGATGCAGGAGATGAAGAAACGCCGCGCCGAACGCGAAGCGGCGAAAGCGGCGAAGGAAGCGATGGCCGAGAAACCGCTGCCCAAGGGCGACGAGGACAAGACGCCGGCCGCCGCGACGAGCAAGGCCGACACGGCCACCCGCGGCCGCAAACGCGCCAAGGCCGGCGCCAAGTAGCGCGTGTTCATCTCGCTGGAGGGAATCGATGGCTCCGGCAAGTCGACCCAGGCGAAGCTCCTGGCCGAGGCGCTCGGGCCCGACACGGTCCTGACCCGCGAGCCGGGGGGGACCGAGGCGGCCGAGCGGATCCGCGGCCTGCTCGCCGACCCGGCCGTCGAGTTCGACCCGCTGGCCGAGCTGCTGCTCTTCCTCGCCGCCCGCGCCGACCTCACCGCGCGGGTGATCCGGCCGGCGCTCGAGTCGGGCCGCGACGTCGTCTCCGACCGTTTCGCCGACTCCAGCGTCGCCTACCAGGGGGCGGGACGCGGCCTCGGCGGCCCCGAGGTGATCGGCCTCACCGACGCCGCCACCGAGGGCCTCTGGCCCGACGTCACGGTGCTGCTGCGGGTCGACCCCGAGACCGGCCTCGGCCGTGCCGAGGGCAGCGATCGCTTCGAGTCCGAGGGCCTCGCGTTGCAGCGCGCCGTCGCTGAGGCCTATGAGGAAATCGCCACGATCGCCTCCGACCGCGTCGTCGTAGTCGACGCGGAAGGGACGGTCGAGGAGGTCCACGCGCGCGTCATGGCCGCAATCCAGAGCCCCCAAGTTGGCTGACTTTGTCGTTTGGGGGGCATATCCATCCAAAACGACAAACTCACCGAGATGAACGGAACGCTGGAGAAGACGACTGAGCATCAGGCGCGGGCTCGAGTCGCGCTGACGGCGGCGTTGGCGACAGGTCCCAGTCACGCGTACCTGTTCCGAGGTCCAAGGGGGGCCGGGAAGGCGGCGGTTGCGCGAGCGTTTGCTGCGGAGATCTTGGCCGCTGAGGCGACCGACCCTGACGACGCCCGTCGCCGCGCCCTGATCGACCCCTCGCCTCACCCCGACCTCGTCTGGCTGCGGCCGCGCGGGGCCCAGCACATGGTCGAGGAGGTCCGGGAGCGCGTAATCCGCACCTCGTCCTACAGACCTTTCGAAGCGGAGAAGCGGGTCTTCGTGATCGAGGCCGCCGAGCAGATGCGCGACGAGAGCCAGAACGCGCTCCTGAAGACCCTGGAGGAGCCGCCCGATTTCGTCCACCTGATCCTCCTCACCGCCGAACCGTCGATGCTCCTGGAGACCATCGCCTCCCGCTGCCAGCCGATCGACTTCGCGCCGCTGCCGCCGGCTGTGATCGAAGCCCAGCTTTCTGGTGCCGGCTCCGCCGATGACATCGCGGCCGCCGCCCGCCTCTCCGCCGGAGACGTGGCCCGCGCCAACTTTCTCCTCTCGGAGTCAGGCAGAAACCTTCGAGCAGCGGCCCTAGAGCTGGGAAGGGCTGTCGAGGGGGATTCGCCGGACGCTCAGCACGCATGTGCGTCCGGCGAATCCCCCTCGACAGCCCACCCGGCCTGGAGCCACCTACTCAAAGCCGCCGAGTCCGTCGGCGAGGAAGCCGAAGCGACGACCCGCGAGCTCCTCGAGGAGGAAGCCGAAGCCGGGGTGAAGCGCAGCGCCAAGGACATCAGTGACGAAGCCAAACGCGCCGGCCGCCGCCGTCGCACCGAGACCCTCGACCTTGCCTTGGAGCTGAGCGCGAGCTGGTTCAGGGATCTCGTTGCAACTGCGTCTGGGGCCACCGAGGTCGTCTACAACCAGGACCATCTGGCTGAGCTCGAATCGAGCGCCGCCGCGCTTGACCCGCCCCGCCCCCGCCGCGCCGCCGAGCTGGTCCAGGACACCCGCCGCCGGCTCGACCTCAACGTCTCCGAGGAGCTAGCTCTCGAGGCGCTCGCCTTCCGCCTTGCTGCCGTTTTCGCCTGAGCGCGCCTGCGTGCTCGCCTTCTCCAGCGCCCGCTCCTGAGCGAGCCGGGTGATTTGGGTCGCCTGGCGCGACATCGTCACGCTGAAGTTGAGCGCCAGGCCAAGCAGGAAGAGGAGCACGATCGAGAAGAGGGCGACGTTCGTGTCGCGTACCCCCATCGCGTCGGCGACCAGAGTCAGCAGCCCGGGGAAGGCGGCGCCGACGAGCATCCCCAGCCCGGCGACGAACCAGACGACGCTGAAGCGCTCCTGGAGTTTGTCGCGCCGGATCAGCTCCAGCACCAGCGCCATGAAGGCCAGCGCCAGGACCGCGGCGATGATCCGCGTCTGCGCGGTGAGGTGGACCTTGGGGCTCTGGCTGGCGGCGGCCAGCGCCAGCCCGGTCACCGCTCCGCCTCCGCGTGCCGCGGGCGGAACTGGCCCACCAGCAGGACGATCATCCCCTTGAAGATGAAGAAGGCCGAGCGCAGCGGCGTCAGGAACGAGGTCCCGCCGACCCGCTCGAGCATCCGCACCGGCACCTCCTCGACCCGCAGGCCCTCGCGCACCGCCAGCTGCAGCGACTCGATCTCGGCGAAGTCGGGCGAGTAGCGCTCGCTGAAGAGCGCCATCACCCGCCGGTTGGCGGCCCGCATGCCGCTGGTCGTGTCGGTGAAGCGCTGGCGCGTGGCGAGCGTCAGGAAGAAGCGGAAGACGCCGGTGCCGATCCGCCGCGAGAGCGTCGGCTTGTAGTCGTCGCTCTCCGCCGGGCCGGGGTCACGGTAGCGCGAGCCGATCACCAGGTCGGCACGGTCGGCGTAGACCTCCGCCAGCAGCCGCGCCACCTCGGCCGGCGGGTGCTGGCCGTCGGCGTCGAGGTGGGCGCAGAAGTCGTAGCCCTCGCGCAGCGCGTGCAGGTACCCGGTCTGCAGGGCCGCGCCCAGCCCCTGGTTGAAGGGCAGCGAGGCGACAAGCGCGCCCGCCGCCCGCGCCCGCTCCGCCGTCCCGTCGATCGAGCCGTCGTCGACCACCAGCACGTCGGCCTCGGGCAGTCGATCGCGCACACCGTCGATCACGGTAGCCACCGAGTCCTCCTCGTTCCAGGCCGGGATGAAGACCAGCGTCCGCACAAGAGCGATTCTCCCACGCCCCCCGGTCCCCGGGGACGTGCCGCTTCTTAGAGACCTATATGGACCTCTAAGGAGCGGCACGTCCCGGCTGGCGGGGGGATTGTGTTAGTAAGTGCTCATGAGACGGATCGGGATGCGTCTTTGGCTGGCGGGGGCCTTCGCGGCCGTCTCGCTGATCACCGCCTTCGCCGTCTACCTCTTCGGCGAAAACCGCCAGGCGCTGATCGCCGCCGTGCTGATCGGGGTCCTGGTCGGCTTCGTGATCGCCGCGGTGATCGCCCGCCGCGTCTCCGCGCTGGCCCGCACCGCGGCCGAGATGGCGGCGGGGTCCTTCGACACGCCGATCCGGGTCGGGGGCCGCGACGAGATCGGCGAACTCGCGAGCGCCCTGGAGTCGATGCGCGCCTCGCTCAAGGAGAGCTTCGGCGTGCTCACCGCCGACCGCAACAAGCTCGAGGCGATCTTCGACGGCCTCACCGACGCGGTGATGGTGGTCGACGACGATGGGCCGGTGCGCTTCTCCAACAGCGCCGCCACCGAGCTGCTCGAAGGCGGCCGGCCGCCAGAGGTGCTGCTGCCACACCTGCACCGCGCCGCCGAGGTCGGCTTCGGCTCCCACCCGGCGCTGCGAATCGGCGACCGGGCCTACGCGATCCAGGCGCGCTCGCTGCCGGGAGAGCGAGCGGTGCTCGCCGTGGTCCGCGACCGCACCGAGGAGATGCGCCGCGAGTTCGCCGAAGCCGACTTCGTCTCCAACGCGGCGCACGAGCTGCGCAACCCGCTGGCCGGGATCTCCAGCGCGATCGAGGTCCTCCAGGACGGCGCCAAGAACGACCCGCAAGCACGCGACCACTTCCTCGCCCGGCTCGGCGACGACGCCGACCGCATGAACCGGCTCACCCAGGCGCTGCTCACCTTGGCTCGGGTCGAGCAGCTTGGCGCCGGCGAGGCCGAGGTGGTCGACGTGCCGGCCGCGATCCGCGACGTGGTCGCCGCCGTCGAGCAGCCCAAACACGTCGATCTCCTCGTCGAGGTCGAGCCCGAGCTGGCCGCCAAGGGGGATCCGACCCTGCTGCGCCAGGTGCTGATCGGCCTGCTCACCAACGCCTTCAAGAACACGCCACCCCCCGGCACCGTTACCGTTCGCGGCCGCCGGGACGGCGAGACTGACGTGGCCTTGGAAGTGATCGACACAGGAAGCGGGATTCCCGCGGCGGAGATAGAGCGCGTCTTTGAGCGCTTCTACCGGCGCAGCGAGTCGCGCAAGCAGCAGGGCTTCGGCCTCGGCCTGGCGATCGCGCGGCGCATGGTCGACGTGATGGGGGGCGAGCTCGGGGCCGATTCGGTCGAGGGCGAGGGCAGCACCTTCTGGGTCCGCCTGCCGATCGCCCAGCCCAGCCCGACCCCGGTGGCATGACGATGAGCAGCGGACGGATACTGGTCGCCGACGACGAGCCCTCGGTCCGCGAGTCGGTCGGCTACGCGCTCGCCCAGGAGGGCTTCGACGTCGACGTCGCGGTCGACGGCGACGACGCGACGCGAAAACTGAGCGGCGACGGGATCCCCTTCGACCTGCTGATCCTCGACATCATGATGCCCGGGCCCAGCGGCCTCGACATCTGCCGCGAGGTGCGCGCCCGCAGCGCCGTGCCGATCATCGTCCTCACCGCCAAGGACGCCGAGGTCGACAAGGTGGTCGGCCTCGAGGTCGGCGCCGACGACTACGTGACCAAGCCCTTCTCGGTCCGCGAGCTGCTCGGCCGGGTGCGCGCCCAGCTGCGCCGCCGCGAGCTCGACCGCGGCCCGCTCAACCAGGCGGTGAAGATCGAAGCCGGCCCGGTCGCGATCGACCTGGTCCGCCACGTCGCCACCGTGCACGGCGACCCGGTCAGCCTCACCCGCTCGGAGTTCCAGCTGCTCCGCCTGCTCGCCGGCCGCCCCGGAGAGGTCTTCCCCCGGCGCCAGATCATGGAGGAGCTCTGGCAGACCGAGTTCGACGGCGACGAGCGCGCCTGCGACGTCCACATCTCCAACCTCCGCCAAAAGGTAGAGCGCGACCCCCAACGCCCCGAACTGGTCGTCACCGTGCGCGGCGTCGGCTACAAGTTCGAGGGCGCCAGCGGCTGACTGACTCATCCGCCATCTTCAGCCGAGAGGTAGCCGCCTCCGCCCGGCTCGATGCCTCAGAGCCGACGCCCGGATTTGAACCGGGGACCCCTTCATTACGAGTGAAGTGCTCTACCAGCTGAGCTACGTCGGCGGGCTGGGTCCATTGTAGGAGCGAGGCGCGGGCGGGGTCTCGTGCCGCTATGCCTCGCTGGGTGCCGTCGTCCGCAGCTTTTTCAGCGGGACGTGCTTCAGCTCGCCGCAGACCGGGCAGTCGGGGTCGGGGACCACCGGCTCGCGCTCGAGCTCCATCGTGCGCAGGTCATAGATGTGGCCGACGCCGAGGGTCGAGGGCTGCGCGAGGCCGGTCAGGTAGTGCATCACGTCGAGCCCGATCTGGCCGCCGATCAGGCCGCAGGCCGGGCCCAGGGTCGCGGCCGGGGACTCCTTGCCGCGCTGCTGCTCCATCGCCACGTCGAAGAGCGGGAAGCTGCGCCGGTAGCCGATCTCCTGGCAGACGAAGCAGCCGGTCACGCCCGGCACGTACATCGGCCCGACCCGCGCCACCGGCGGGAAGTGGCTCATCGCGATGAAGGGGATGCCGGCGGCGAAGCAGGCGGCGTTGATCCAGTGCTCGATGTCGTGCGCCGGCCAGTCGCAGGCGTCGATCACCACGTCATAGCCGGCGATCGTCTCCGCCACGTCCGCCTCGCTGTCGAGTTTGTGCACGCGCGCCTCGACCTCCATCGCCGAGTTGAACCCCTTCAGCCGCTCGGCGGCGGCGACCGCCTTGTGGCGGCCGATGTCGGCCTCGGCGTAGAGGACCTGGCGGTTGAGGTTGCTCATCTCGACCCGGTCGAAGTCGAGCAGCAGCATCTCGCCGACTCCGCAACAGGCGAGGTTGAGCGCCGACCAGCCGCCCAGCCCGCCCACCCCGAGCACCGCGATCCGCGCGTCTTCGAGGCGTTTCTGGCACCGCGAGGCCGGCGGCCCCGGGGTGATGTCGGCGAAGTAGCGCAGCTGGCGGTCGAAGCGCTCGAAGACCCGCTCGGAGATCAGGTCGTCGTCGGCGGCGTCCTCGACCACGCCCAGCTCCTCGAACTGCGCCAGCAGGTCGTTGACCTCGCTCTCGCCGAACTCCTCGATCAGCGCCTCGCGCGTGCGCGACCCGTCGAGCGCCGCCAGCAGCGCCCGCCCCGGCTCGTCCGGGTTCTCGATGTGGATGTCCGAGCCGGCGCTCGGTCGCAGCAGGTAGAGGTCGCCGTTCGGGGCTTCCATCTGCTGGGTCGTGCGCTTCAACCGTGGTCTTTGCATGAGGAACTCCGCCTCCTGTCGGATATCGCTTTAGACCGGTCGAATGCTCAAATCAGTTTCAGCGGCGGGGCGCAGGCTTCACCGGGGCGCAAGATTTCGGTAACCCCGCCTATTTATCCTGGTATGACGGACAACCTAGAAGAGGAGCGTGCCGATGCCAGGCAGATCGATGGGTGAACTGATCGAGGGAGGCCACTTCCGGAGGCTCCTGGACCCACTGCTGATCAGGGCGCTCGGCCACCCCGTGCGTGAGCACATCCTCGCCGTGCTCAACGAGCGGATCGCCAGCGCCACCGAAATCGGCGAGGAACTCGGCGCCGAGGTCAGCGCCTTCTACCACCACGTCGAGGAGCTCGAGCGGCTGGGCTGCATCGAGAAGGTGAAGACGAGGAGGCGGCGCGGCGCCAATGAGCACTTCTACCGCGCAAAGCGCGCCCTCTTCTTCGACGACGCGGCCTGGAGCCGGCTGCCGGCGACGCTGAAGGGCGACATGACGACCAGCTTCCTGCAGGACATCTTCGGCGACGCCGTCGCCGCGCTCGAAGCGAAGACCTTCGATGCCCGCGACGATCGTCACCTGAGCTGCAGCGCCGGCCGCTTCGACGCCACGGGCTGGAAGGCGGTGGCTGGGCTGATGAACGAGACCCTGGGACGGCTGACCCGGATCCGCTCCGAAAGCGCCCGTCGGCTGGCCGCCAGCGGCGAGCAGGGGATGCCGGCCACGGTCGCGATCATGGCCTTCGAGTCTCCGAGCTAGGCGCCGAGCCTGGCGAGCTGCCGTGCCCGCTCCAGCACCGCGTCGAGCATCGGCTCGGTGAGCCGGCCGGTGAAGGTGTTCTGCTGGCTCGGGTGGTAGCAGCCGAGCAGACTCCAGCGGCCAACCGGCGCTTCGGCGCCGTGACCGAAGCGCGGCCGCGGCCGCGGAACCTCGCCGCCCAGGGTCCGAACCGCCCGTAGCGCGCCGTCCCAGGCGAAGGCGCCGAGGGCGACGATCGTGCGGCAGTCCGCGAGCAGCTCCAGCTCGCGCTCCAGATAGGGCAGGCAGCGGTCGCGCTCTTCCGGGGTCGGACGGTTGGCGGGCGGCGCGCAGCGGACGACGGCGGTGACGTAGGCGTCGCGCAGTCGCAGACCGTCGTCGCGGCGCTCCGAGGCGGCGTGGTTGGCGAACCCCGCCCGGTGCAGAGCCGCGTACAGCCACTCGCCCGAGCGGTCGCCGGTGAACATCCGCCCGGTGCGGTTGGCGCCGTGGGCCGCGGGAGCCAGGCCGACGATCGCGACCCGGGCGGCTGGGTCGCCGAAGCCGTCGAGCGGGCGGGCCCAGTACTCCTCGCCGCGGAAGCGACGCGGCGGGTCGGCGGCGCGCTCCTCGCGCCACTCGACCAGGCGCGGGCAGCGGCGGCAAGCGTGGATCTCGGTGGCGAGCCTCGCGAGTCGCCCGGAGCCTGTGGAAGATCCCCGCTTTGTCACGCGTGGAACTGAATCATGCCGCGAAGCGGTGGGCGGATCGATCCCCCGATCTAGGGACCGATCCGCCCACGCTGCGCACGCTTAGCGCGTCTTGTTCAATGAAAGCAGCGGAACGACCTGCTCGACCATGCCGATCTTCACCTGCCTCACCCCCTTCGCAAACTCGGCTTTTGCGGTGGGGGGTCGCGACCACCCGTTACGGTGCTTTAGACCAATCCATTAGTGGAAAATGTTCCAGTAATAAGCAATACCCTGCAAACGAGCCAAATCCGGTTTGCCAGTTTGGGTATGTGTCCAATAGGATGGAGTGGTTGAAGGCCGCGCAATGAACCGAATCGGAGGAGTCGCTTTGCCTGCAAAATCCAAAGCCAAGTCCAAGAGCAAGAAGAAGGGCAGCGGCGTCGACCAGCGCCTCGTCAAGGCCCTGGCGCATCCGCTCCGCGTCGAGATCCTGACCATCCTCAACGAGCGGATGGCGAGCCCCAACGAACTCTCGAAGGAGCTCGAAGAGGGACTCAGCCAGGTCAGCTACCACGTCAAAGTCCTCAGGGACTTCGAATGCATCGAAATGGTCAAGACGGAGCCCCGCCGCGGAGCGGTCGAGCACTACTACCGGGCGACCGCTCGTGCGTACCTGACGGATGCCGACTGGAAATCGCTTCCTGAGTCGGTCAAGCCGGGCGTCAGTGCCTCGAGCATTGAGATGATCGTCGATGATGTCGTCGGCGCGCTTCTCGGCGGCAGCTTTGACGCTCGCGAAGACCGGCACCTGAGCTGGACGCCCGGCGTCGTGGACGAGCAGGGCTGGAAGGAATCGGTCGATCTCGTCGCTGACACGCTCGAAAAGGCGATCAAGATCCATTCCGGCAGCGCCAAACGGCTCGCCAAGTCCGGCGAGGAGGGCATTCCCTCGACGCTAGTCATGATGAACTTCGAAGGCATGCCGCCGGAGAAGAAGCCGGCGCAGAAAGCCAAAAAAGGCAAGGCTAAAGCCCGCAAGGCCGCCAAGAAGGTCTAGCGAGCCTCGGCATATGCTTCGCGCCCGATGGGCGCCTGGCACTCAATCGTCAGCGGACAACGACGCGGCCTGGGCCGCGTCGTTGTCGTTTCCGCGGCTCTCCTGGCGCTGTTCGCGAGCGGCTGCGGCCGGCATGGCCAGGGCGCCAAGACCGACACCGAAAAGGCCGCCGACGTCGAGATCCTCAACGACGCGCTCGCTGCCGAGCTCACCGCGGTCGCCACTTGGGACCGCGCCCTGCCGCGGCTGCGCGGTCGTGCGCTCGTCGTCGGCCACGAGCTGCGCGGCCACGACCAGGCCCACCTCGACGCGCTGACCAAGGCGATCCGCGGCCTCGGCGGCGAAACCGAAGCCGAAGCGGAAGAGCTCGAGCCGGCGCCGCCCGCCGGCCGCGCCGACGCCCTGCGCCTCGCCTACGAAGCCGAGAACGCGGCGCTCGCCCAGGACCTGGCGGCGCCCTCGCGCCTACAGACCGCGGCGCCCCGCGCGGTCACCGCGGCGGTCGGCGCCAGCCACGCCCAGCACCTGGTGCTGCTGCGCCAGCTGCTCGGCGCCCCCCTCGCGGGCGCCGTCCCCCAGCCGTACGAGTCCGGCGACGAACCTCCCCCGGGTGGGAGATGATGCGGGCGTGACCGGCCCCCTCTACGCGATCGGCCGCTTCTGCGCGCGCCACCACTGGCCGACGATCGGCGTCTGGATCCTGATCGCGGTCGCCCTCGTCCTCGCCGGCCAGGCGGGCGAGAGCAAGACCAACGACAACCTCACCCTGCCGGGCACCGGCTCGACCGAGGCCACCGAACTGCTCGAAGACAACCTGCCCGAACAGGCCTACGGCAGCAACCCGCTCGTCTTCCAGGCGAAGGCGGGCGAAGCGCTGACCCAGAAGCGATACACGCGGGCGATCGACGAAACCGTCGCCCGGCTGGAAGGGATGCACGACGTCAACTCGGCCGTCAACCCGCTCAGCCCGACCGGCGCCGCCTTCCTCAGCAAGGACCGCTCGGTCGCCTACGTGCCGGTCGTGCTCGGCGTCGGGCCCGGCGAACTGACCGAACCGCAGGCGCAGGCCGTCCTCGACGCCGGCAAGCCGGCCGAAGCCGCCGGCCTGCGGGTCGCCGTCGGCGCCTACGTCGGGCAGGCGCTCTCCAAGCCCGACACCGGCGCCAGCGACGCGATCGGCATCGCCGCGGCGATCGTCATCCTGCTCTTCGCCTTCGGCACCGCGACCGCGATGGTCCTGCCGATCTCCTCGGCGATCCTCGGCCTCGCCTGTTCGCTCTCGATCATCCGCCTGCTCGAGCACGTCGTCCAGGTGCCGAGCGTCGCCTCGACCCTGGCGACGATGATCGGCCTCGGCGTCGGCATCGATTACGCGCTCTTCATCGTCACCCGCCACAAGCTGCAGCTCAAGGACGGGATGGAGATGCGCGAGTCGGTCGCCCGCGCCACGGCGACCGCCGGTGGCGCCGTCGTCTTCGCCGGCTTCACGGTGGTGATCGCGCTCTGTTCGCTCGCCTTCGCCGGCATCCCGCTGGTCGCCACGCTCGGCTTCACCGCGGCGATCGCCGTCGTCGTCGCGGTCGCGGCGGCGACCACGCTGCTGCCGGCGATGCTCGGTGCGCTCGGGCCGCGGATCAACTCGCTGCGCGTGCAGCTCGGCAAGACCCACCCCGACGACGCCGAGCCGCACGGCTGGCGCCGCTGGGCGCGCGGCGTCGCCGAGCGGCCCTGGCGCTCGACGATCGCCGCCCTCGCGGTCCTCGTCGTCCTCGCCCTGCCGGTCTTCAAGCTCGAGCTCGGCCAGAACGACCTCAGCGCCCTGCCCAAGTCGACCACCGCCCGCCAGGCCTACGACAGCCTCACCTTTGGCTTCGGCCCGGGCGTCAACGGGCCGCTGCTGATCGCCTCCGAATTCAAGAGCGCCGCGGAAGCCAAGGCGGTGCTGCCGCGGCTGGAGAAGGACGTCGGCGGCGCCCCCGACGTCAACGCGGTCTCCGAACCGACGCTTGACAAGACCGGGAAGGTGGCCGTCTACACGGCGATTTCGAAATCGGCGCCCTGGGCCGACGAGACCGTCAGCCTGGTCGAAGACCTGCGCGACACGACGGTCCCGGCGGCGCTGAAGGGCACGAGGGCCCACTCCTACGTCGGCGGCCAGACCGCCGGCTACATCGACCTCGCCACCCAGATCGGCGACAAGCTGCCGCTGATGATCGCGATCGTCGTCGGCCTCAGCTTCATCGTCCTGCTGCTCGCCTTCCGCTCGCTCCTGGTCCCGGTCAAGGCGGCGGCGATGAACCTGCTCTCGGTTGCCGCCGCCTACGGCGTCGTCACCGCGGTCTTCCAACTCGGCTGGGGCTCGTCGCTGATCGGGCTCGACCACTCGATCCCGATCGTCAGCTTCGTGCCGCTCTTGATGTTCGCGATCCTCTTCGGCCTCTCGATGGACTACGAGGTCTTCCTGCTCACCCAGATGCGCGAGCACTACCGGCAGAACGAAGACGAGAAGGAGGCGGTGATCGAAGGGCTGGCCAACACCGGCCGCGTGATCACCTCGGCCGCCGCGATCATGGTCTGCGTCTTCACCAGCTTCGTCCTCAACGGCAACCCGATCGTCAAGGAGTTCGGCGTCGGGCTGGCGGTGGCGATCGCGATCGACTCGACCCTGGTCCGCTGCCTGCTGGTGCCGGCGATCATGGTCCTGCTCGGCAAGCGCGCCTGGTGGCTGCCGAGTTGGCTTGGGCGCTGGGTCCCCCACATCAGCATCGAGGGCGAGGAGTACTTCGCCCGCCGCGACGCGGCGCTGGCCGGCGCGCGGGAGAGTGACTGAGCGGGATGTTCCCGCTCAACCTCCCCAACGCCCTGACCCTGCTGCGCATCCTCGCGGTGCCCGTCGTCGTCGTGGCGCTGCTCGGGGAGACGCCGAACGGCGACGCCCTGGCCGCCGCGGTCTTCGCCTTGGCCGCCGCCACCGACGGGCTCGACGGCTACTTCGCCCGCTCGCGCGGCGCGGTGACGACCTTCGGCAAGCTGATGGACCCAATCGCCGACAAGCTGCTGATCGTCGCCGCGCTCGTCTCCCTCGTCTCCCTGCACCGGCTCGAAGCCTGGGTGGCGATGGTGATCATCGCCCGCGAGTTCGCGGTCACCGTGATGCGCGCGGTCGCCGCCGAGCGCGGCGTGGTGATCGCCGCCAGCTGGATGGGCAAGGCGAAGACCGTCCTGCAGATCGCCGCCGTGATCGCCCTGATCGCCGCCAACCCGGCCCCTGCCTGGGTCGACGCCCTCGTCTACCTGGCAGTCGCCGTCACCCTGATCAGCGGCGCCGACTACTTCTTCGGCCTCCGCCGTCGCTTCGAGGAAGAGCGCGAGGCCCGCGCGAAGGTCAAGGCGAAGCCAAGCTAAGCCCCTGGCGCCTCGGGCCGGGACGCGTGGAACCCGGCACACATCTGCACCCAAATCGTCCCATTCAGCGCACCACCCGCGCGCCCGCCCCTGTCAGGGTCGGCCCATGTCCGACCACGTCGCATCAGCGGCACTCAAATCCGCCACCGACCACCCACCCCCGCTGCGGGTGCAACGTTTTGTAGGTGCATCCCATCCACAAGACGTTGCACCCCACGCCGCGGCTACAGGGGGGCCGTCGGTGCAACGTCTTTCGGATGCATATGACGAACAGCGCGTTACGGAGGCCGCCGCCACCGCCCAGATCCGGGCCTTGGCGGAGAGGCAGCATGGCGTCGTCGCCTGGCGGCAGCTGGCGGCTTTGGGCCTGGACGAAGGCCTGGTCAAGCACCGGGTGCGGTCGGGACACCTGCTCACGGTTCATCGCGGCGTTTTCGCCGTCGGGCATCGGCGACTCGGCATTCACGGGGAATGGCTCGCCGCCGTTCTTGCCTGTGGTCCTACCGCCGTGCTCTCATATGGCTCGGCGGCTCAGCTGTGGGGGATTCGAGGGTCGCGTGGCCCGATCGAGGTGATGCGGAGCTCCGGCCACCGCAGGCCGCACGGCGTTCGTCTCCACCAGCCCCGTTCGCTGCCGCCGGAGCATGTGACGGTCGAGGCGGGAATCCCGGTTACCACGCCCGAGAGGACGTTGCTCAACCTCGCGGAACGCCTTGATCGAAGGCAGATGGAGCGGGCGCTGGTCGCCGCAGATCGGGCCGGTCGAGTCAGCTGGCCGGAGCTGCGGGATGTCGTGAGGGAAGGCGTCGGCCGCAAGGGTCGTCGCACGCTCTGGCGTCTTTGTCAAGAGGTCGATCCCGAAGCTGTCGAAACGCGCTCGAACCCTGAGATCGACTTCATCGCGATGTGCCGCGAGGCGGGGGTGCCGGCCCCGAGGAACAACGTTACGGTCGAGGGTCGCCTGGTCGACTTTCTCTGGCCGTCGGCCGGTCTCATCGTCGAGATCGACAGCTACCGGTATCACGGAGACCGCCCGGCCTTTGAGCGCGATCACCGCTCAACGCTCGCGCTCACCGCCGCCGGGTATCGCGTCCATCGCGTCACCGAACGCATGCTCGAACAGGATCCGCGCCCCTTCATACGAATCGTGCGCGACGCCCTCGGGCTCTGAGCGTCTTCACCGGGCCCAACACCATGCATAACGCCTTACGGCGGTATCGCGTCCACAAAACGTTGCACCCGGCGCCTGCGGCTCGGTTGACTCGTCGGCGTAACGTCTTATGGCTGCATTTCGTCCACAAAGCGTTACGCCCGGGCGGGGCTGGCGTCGGTGTCGAGGACAGCGGTTGGCGTCGCCGGTTCGCTCAACCGGCCGGCGACTCGAGCCACTCGCGCATCGTCGTGTGGCGGGGCCGGTGCTCGCCGCTGGCGAGCTCGTCGCGCAGGTCGCCGAAGGTGCCGTAGCGCTCGGCGACGACGTTGTGGCGGTGGATCGTCTCGAGGTTCTCCTGGCGGGCCATGACGAAGGCCTCGGCCGGCAGGTCGGGGTAGCCCTCGAGGACGGCGCGGATCATCTCTCGCACGCAGTCCTCGACGAAGCGCGGCTGGGAGTGGGCCTTGGCGACGACGGCGAGCTCGTCTGGGCGCTTCATCAGCTCGTAGATCTCAGAGCTCATCGAGCCCTCCACCAGGCGCAGCAGCTCTGGCGCGTCGATCCAGGTCGCGCCGCCCTCCGGGCAGCCGACGTAGAGCGTGCCGATGCCGCGCTGGTTGTGAGTGGCGACCGGGACCGCCTCGATCGCCCGCTCGACCTGCTCGGCGTCGAAGCCCGCCTCGGCCAGCCGTTCGCGGCCCAGCTCGGCCACCATCTCCTGGGCGCAGGGGCAGGCGGTCATGCCCTGCGCCTGCACCCCGGTCAGCGTTCGCGTGCCGCGCTCGGAGGCGACCGCGGTACCGAACAGGCCGTAGATCTCCTGCGTCGAGTGGCCGGTAGCGGGCGTCTGCACCGTCTCCGGGTAGCGCGCCTCGACCGCGACCTCAGCCCGAAGGCCCTGCTGGCGCTCGCGCACCCGCTCGGCGATGTGGGCGGCGAGCAACTCGGCGCGGAAGGCCTCGCCGAGCACGACCTCGTCGATCGCCTCGCCGACGATCTCCTCGAAGCGGGACATGTGGACGCCCGCCTGGCGCGGCTCGAGGTCGACGAAGCACTCGAAGTTGGCGTGGTAGAGGTTCTCTGCGCCGTCGGCCTTGACCCGGATCACCTTCTCGACTCCGGTGACGCCCACCCGCGAGAGGCTGACCTGGGTCGCCGGCACCGAGGCCTGCACGTCCGGCGCCGAGCGCGAGGGAGTGATCGTCGAGCGATTCGCCATGTGAGGGGAAGGTTAACTTCTGCCTATACTTCGCCCCGGTCGGAGCGTTGGGGCCGGCCGCCCCGCCAGGGGGAGAGGGTTGCACCGGAGGCTGTGAGATCGAACCGTTGGAGACGGTCCCCCAGGGGCTGGATCGGGATTCGGATGGTCAGGCGTTCGCGGAGCCGGAGGAGCTGCGCGGGCTGATCGCGCTGGGCCGCGAGCGCGGCTACCTCACCTTTGAGCAGATCGCCTCGACCCTGGAGGAGGTCGAGGTCACCAAGGAGCAGATCTCGGGCCTGCACGCGCACCTGGTCGAGCAGGGCGTCGAAGTGATCGCCGAGGAGGGCGTCGAGGCGTACAAGGAGCAGCGCGCCGAAGCGACCAACGGAGCGAGCAAGAAAGAGGAGCTCGACCTGACCGTCGAGCCGAGCCTCGACTCGCTGCGCCTCTACCTGCGCTCGATCGGCCAGGTCGATCTGCTCACCGCCGCCCAGGAGGTCGAACTGGCGAGGCGGATCGAGCGCGGCGACATGCTCGCCAAGCGCCAGATGGTCGAGGCCAACCTGCGCCTGGTCGTCTCGATCGCCAAGGGCTACCTGGGGCGCGGGCTGAGTTTCCTCGACCTGATCCAGGAGGGCTCCCTGGGGCTGATCCGCGCTGTCGAGAAGTTCGATTACCGGCGTGGGTACAAGTTCTCCACCTATGCGACCTGGTGGATCCGCCAGGCGGTGACCCGGGCGATCGCCGACAAGGCGCGCACGATCCGCATCCCGGTGCACATGGTCGAGAAGCTGAACCGGGTGACGCACGTCGAGCGCCAGATGGTGCAGGCGCTGGGCCGCGAGCCCGAGCCGGAGGAGATCGCCGCCGAGTTGCGCTGGCCGCTGGAGGAAGTGCGCGAAATCCTGCGCGTCTCCCTGCTGCCGGTCTCGTTGGAGAAGCCGGTCGGCGACGAGGACGAATCCTCGCTCGGCGACTTCGTCCCCGACGAAGAGGTGCCCGAGCCCTTCGAGGAGGCGAGCGAGCACCTGCAGCGCGAGGGCGTGCAGCGGGCGCTGGAGGCGCTGCCCGAGCGCGAGCGCCAGGTGATCGAGCTGCGCTATGGGCTGTCCGGCTTCGAGCCGCTGACCCTCGAGGAAGTCGGCCGCACATTCGGCGTCACCCGCGAGCGGGTGCGCCAGATCGAGACCAACACGCTGAAGAAGCTGCGCGCCCTGCCCGAGGCGCAGATGCTGCGCGAGGCCGGCTAACGCGGCTCGAGCACGATGACCGAGGCCTCTCGGTCGAGCTTCTCCTGGTAGTCGTCGAAGCCCGCGTACTGCTCGTTGTGCAGGCGCCAGAGCCGCTCGCGCTCCTCGCCCTCGGCGATCCGGGCGCGGACCGGGTAGCGCTTGCGCCCGACCTCGACCTCGCCCTCCGGCTTGGCCTTCAGGTTGAGCGACCAGGCCGGCACCTTGGCGTTGCCGGCGTTGGTGTTGATCACGACCACGTTCTCGCCGTCGGCCAGGTAGACGACCGGGGCGGTGCGCCGCTGGCCGGACTTGCGCCCGGTGGTGGTCAGCAGCAGGACCGGGGCGCGCCCGACCTTGCCCATCAGCCGCCCGCCGCTCAGCCGGTAGAGCGGAACGTTGAGCTTGCCGGCCCAGCGCAGCCCGGTGGCGCCGAGTGAGTTGGAGAAGCGGGCGAGCGTCTGATCGCTTGGCACGGGGCGTAAGGTACACCTCGATGGCCGAGCCGCACCCCTTCCGCCGCGCCGCCGAAGCAAAGGACGTCGAGTTGATGACGGAGACGCTGCGCGAGGACGTCGAGTTGCACAGCCCGGTCCTCTTCCGCGGCTTCGAAGGCCGCGAGGCCGTCGCCGCGATCCTCACCCACGTCGCCGCAACGCTTGAGGACCTCACCTACGTGGATGAGCTTCACGAAGGCGAGAGCGTCGCCTTGCGATTCACCGCCCGCGTCGGGGACCGCGAGCTGGAGGGGATCGACTTCCTCGAGCTCGACCCCGACGGCCGCGTCGCCGTGCTCACGGTCTTCATGCGGCCGCTCTCCGCCCTCACCGCCTTCAACGAGCAGATGATGGTGCGGCTTGGGATCGAGCCGGGCCAGCCCGCCGCTTCCAACTAGAATCGCGGCACAGCTGGGGGAGTGCCCGAGTGGTTAAAGGGGACTGGCTGTAAACCAGTTGGCTATGCCTACACAGGTTCGAATCCTGTCTCCCCCATTCGCAGCCCGAGAAGTGGGCGGCGACCGGTTTCTCCTATAGTGTCGGCCGCATGAGAACTTTGAGCAAAAGCTACCGACCGTTGCGTGGCGAGAGCGCTGGCGATCACCTCATCTCATGGCGATCGGTGGGCTCGATCGGCGCGACGGCGAGCGATCGCGGTCACGACGAAGAGTTCGCTCAGGCGTTCAGGGAGTTCGAGTTCCATCCCTCGCTCAATTTCGCCAGACACGCGGCACCCGAGCCGGCCGGCGACCGGAGCGCCGCTCCAGTCTCGGACTGAGGGGCAGGCCCCCGATAGGCGACGGGCTTTTCAGGAACCCGTACGTTGTCGCCTGGCCTGACGGCGGGCGCATCGCCTTGAAGAGCCTCAGCTCTCTCGAGGCTCTGCACTGCACCTATCGGGCCGCCGAGGCTCTGATGAGTGCCGACGGCGACGACGAGAGGCTGAAAGCGGGCCTGAGCGAGGGCGGGGCGGAGCACCCCGACGCGCGCATCGCCGAAGCACGTGAGCTGGGGATCCTCATCTCATCCACCGAGCTGGAGGAGGCGCGGCGCTTCTTTGGCCCGTGGATTTGGGGCCCAGCGGCGGCGACGCTGATGTTCGGCTACCAGGTCGACTCCTTCGAAGTCGAGTCAGGCAAGGCCGAGCCCGGGGGTGGGCGGGAAAGCGCACCGGCCGGCCAGGCCGCTCTGCTCCCCGAGGTCACGGGCCCCCGCGTCGAGCTTCCCGATCCGCCGGGGGATGAGCTCGCCGACCTCCTGGGCCGCCGCCGCAGCCGCCGGAGGTTCGGGCCCGACCCGATCGGGTTGGGTGAATTGGCCGCCTGTCTCCATGCGGGCTTCGGGATCACCGGGCAGCGGGTGGTCAAGGGCCGTGCCCGCCCACTCACCGCCGCCCCCGCGTCGGGGGCCCTCAACACCTTCGACGCCCGCGTCCTCTCGCGTACCGTGACCGGTCTCGACTCAGGCAGCTACGACTACCTTCCGCAGGAGCACTTGCTGGCCCGCCGCGATGGCGAGCCGGTGGCGTTCGATCGCCTCTTTGGCGGTCAGCGGTGGGCGGCGCAAGCATCCTGCGCGATCGTGCTCGTCGCCGATCTGCACCGCCAGGCGACTCGCTACGTCTTCCCGACCACGATATCGGCCGTGCTGGTGGAGGCTGGCGCACGGGCGGAGCTGCTGCTCCTGCAGGCGGAGCGAGAGTCGCTGTCCGCGGTCCTGGTGGGCCTTGCCGGCGTGGGGGCATTCGATCTCGAGCTTGCCTCCCGGGCCGGAATCTGGGGCGAGACCAGCATGACGATCCCGGTCTGTGCGGTTCTTCTGGGTAGTCGGGTCTCCGAATAACCAGAAGGTTCCAGTGCGCAAAGAGAGATTTTCGTAAACTTCGCGTTTACAGATGTCGGAGGAGCAGCCCAACCCGTCGGAGAGCATTTGGACGCGTGCTCTAATCGTCCTTCTTCAGATACTCGTCCCAGGAGTTGTCCTCCTCCTCGGGTTGTTCCTGACGAAGCCCCGGGATAACTGGGAGATCGCCGGGCTCGCCGTATCGGTTGCCATCGTCGCGTCGACGGCGATTACCCTGCTGCTGAGTCACCACTACCTGCGCCGGGCGGAAGCATTCGTCAGCGCAATGGACGCCTCGTTGAGCGAGCGCTTGGACAGCATCGGCCACATGGCGCTGATCCGCGCCGAAGGGGCGCGTGCCGGTTGGACCCAGGACCGGCTCTCGGACTTCGAGAGCCGGATCGAGGTCCGGACCATTTGGATCGCGGGGTCCGACTTCTCGACCGAGATGGATGCCGACGCGCCCTTCCTGGACGTCGTCAGGAAAAACATCTACGACCGCGGAATCAGGTACGTCTATATTGCCCCGGAAAATCCGGCCCTGAACCGGATGTTCGATCGCCTACGCCACGAACTGAACCTGAAGAGGGACGATCCGCGCCTGTTAACCGTGACCCTGGACCAGCAGAAGTGGGAGCAGATGCCGTACACGGCGGGGAACTTCACGATCTACGACCCGGTGCGGACGGGACGGTCCCCCGAGGGGTTCTGCTGGGACCCGGGAGGGGACGGCGAGTCGTTCATCAAGTTGCGCCACAACGTCGCCGAATGGGTCGGGCGGGTACAGGATCTCTGCCCGGAGCTCGATTCGGAGAGCCAATGGGGGACCAACGGAGCCTCGGGTCGAAGCGGCAACCACCAGGGGGTCAGGTTCCGGAGGCTGAGAATCCTGCGCCCGCGCCGATCAAGGGCATCGACCAACTCGAAATGAGCGACCTCGACGGGCAAGTGATCGCGATCGCCGGGGTTGCCGGTGGGCTCGGGCCGGTGGTCGCGGAGCGGCTCGGTGCGGCCGGGGCGACGATCGCGGGGGCCGACGTCTCGCAGGAGCGGATCGATGCGGTCGCGGGCGATCTCGGCCTGCCGGCCGAGCGTTGGGACGGGCGGGCGGTCGACCTGCTCGAGGAGGAGGCGACGCGGGGCTGGTGCGCGGCGCTGGTCGAGCGCTTCGGCCGGGTCGACGCGCTGCTGCACCTGGTCGGCGGCTGGCGTGGGGGCGAGCCGCTGGCGACGGCGTCGCTCGCCGATTGGGACCTGCTTCACGACCTGCTGATCCGCACCGTCCAGCACACCACGCGCGCCTTCCACGACGCCCTGCTCGCCTCCGGGCGCGGGCGCTTCGTGCTCGTCTCCGCCAAGCAGGCCCAGGCGCCGACCAACACGAACGCCGCCTACGCCGCCGCCAAGGCCGCCGCCGAGGCCTGGGCGCTCGCCCTCGCCGACGGCTTCGAAGGCGCCCCCGCCACCTCCAACATCATCGTCGTCGAGGCGATCCTCACGCCGCGCATGCGCGAGCAGAGCCCGGGGGCGGAATTCCCCACATTCACCCCCGCCGAGCACATCGCCGAGGCGATTTCCTTTCTCTGCTCGGACGCCGCGGAAAAGATGAACGGGCAGCGATTCCCGCTTACCATGCGGGGGTGAGCAAAGCCGCCGCGGACGAGATGACGATCGACGAGCTGGCGGAGCGGACCGGGATGACGGTTCGCAACATCCGCGCGCACCAGACCCGTGGGCTGCTGCCGCCGCCGACCGTGCGCGGGCGCACCGGCTACTACACAGAGGAGCACGTGGCGCGGATCGAGCTGACCCGCGAGCTGCAGGCCGAGGGACTGAACCTGGAGGCGATACGCCGGCTGGGCGAAGGCGTGGGGGGCGAGGTGACGGAGATCTTCGACCTGACCCGCACCCTGCGGGCTCCCTTCGAAGAGGAGGCGCCGGAGATCATCGAGCTCGAGGAGCTGATCGAGCACTGGCGCGAGGCGGTTGAGGAAGGGCGGGGGCCGGAACTGCTCGAACGCGGCGAGAGGCTTGGCGTGCTGCGCCCCCTGCCGGATGGCAAAGTCGAGGTGATCAGCCCGCGGATGCTGAACGCGGCGATCGCCCTCGCCGATCTCGGCTTCAGCCAGGACGCTGTCTTCCGGGTGGCCGAGAAGCTGCGTCATATGGCCGATGAGATCGCCGGGATGTTCACCGACCTGTTCATCGAGGAGGTCTGGAAGCCGTTCGACGAGGCCGGCCGCCCGGAGGGCGATTGGCCGAAGATGCGGCAGATCCTCGAGCGCACCCGCCCGCTCGGCGCCGACGTGCTGATGGGCGTCTTCCACATAGCGATGGCCGAGGCCACCGAGGAGGCGACCCAGCGCACGATCCGCGACGTCGCGCGGCGCGAGAAAGAGGCGGGCGGCGATAACGACGGCCGGGTCAGCGACCCCGACTCCGAGTAAAGCGCCCGAAGACGGGGTTCAGCCGACGATCGTGGCGAGCTCATCGCTGGCCGCCTCGTGTCCCTCATAGGGCAGCACGGCGAAGTACATCAGCGCCGGGAGGAGGGACTCGAGGTCGTCCGTCTCGCCGCGGTAGAGGCGCGAGTAGAGCAGCGCCTCGACGCCGCCGACGATGCCCGCGGCGGCGATCCCCGAGGGCGACTCCTCGGCGGAGCTCTCCGCCCGCACCCGTTCGTCGAGGCAGGAGGCGAAATGGTCGAGCAGCTCGTCGCGTCGGTGCAGGGCGGCTGGGCAGGCGGCACGGGCGTCGACGATCAGCGACATCGCCGCGTCGGGCTCCTCGGCGACGAAGCGCAGCAGCTCGGCAAGCGCCGCACGCAGGCTCTGGCGCCATCCCCCGTCCTCTCCAGCGGCCGCCTCCAGTCGCTCGCGCAGCCGCGCGGCTGCGCTGTCGAAGGCGGCGAGGAAGCAGTCCTCCTTGTTCTCGAAGTGCTCGTAGAAGGTCGGGCGGGAGACGCCGGCCCGCTCGAGCGCGTCCTGGACGCTGACCTCGCGGTAGGTGAGCTCGTTGGTCGCGCGCAGCATCGCGGCCAGCAGGCGCTCGCGCTGGATGGCGCTGATCAGGTCCGGCGGCAACGAGCGGATGCCGGAGGGGAACTGTCCGTCGCCGTTGGCAAGCAACTCGGCGGCAGCGCCGATCTCGGCCTCCGACCACTGCTCGCCGAGCGCCGCAAGCAGCGTGTCCTGGCTCAGTTCTACCCTGTTCGAAGAAATAGAGAAACCTAATCGTTTCTGTTATAAACCCAGATGGCTTTTGCACGGTACCAGGAAGGTTGCTGGCCTGCAAGTTGGATCGGCGATCCGCGGCTATTCTTCCGCCATGCCGGGCGGCGGAAAGGGGAGGGGCGAGCCTGCGCGGAAGTCCGCGCCCGCGGCGCGGCCGGAGTTGTCGCGGGAGTTCATCGCCGCCCACAAGCGCCGCCGGATCATGGACGCGATCGCCGAGTTGACCGCCGAGAACGGCTACGACGCGACCAAGATCGGTGACATTGTGCGCCGCGCCGGCGTCGCCCGTAAAACGCTCTACGACAACTTCGAGGGCAAGGAGGAGGTCTTCCTCAACGCCTTCGACGCGGCGGTCGAGGAGTCGGTCGAGCAGGTCGAAGCAGCCTGCGCCGCGATCGGCGAGGGCGAGTGGGAAGCCCGCGTGCAGGCCGGACTGGCCGCCTTCCTGCGCTACGTCGCCGACCACCCCGCCCTCGCCCGCATGTGCCTGATCGAGGCGCTCTCGGCGACGCCAGCCGCAACCGAGCGATACGAGGCCGCGATGCAGCGTTACGTCGACCTGGCCGGCGCCACGACGCCCGACACGAAGTTGCTGCCGGAGACGATCGACGAGACCCTGGTCGGCGGCGTCGCCTGGATCGTCTACCAGCAAATTCGCCGCAAGGAAACGGACCTCGCCGAGGACCTGCTCCCCGAGCTCTCCGAGTTCATGCTCGTCCCCTTCCAGGGCGCAGCCGACGCCGCCGGGCGGCGTCGGCGGGACGCGTAGCGCCCGACGCTGGCAGACTCCAGCGTTCCGTGAAACGACTTCCCCGCGGCCGCCATGGCCTTCCCCGTGAGTTCGTCGTGCAAAACCAGCGCGAACGGCTGCTTGCCTCGCTGTCCGCGCTGCTGGCCGAGCGCGGCTACGAGGCCACCACGGTCTCGATGATCGGCAAGCGCGCCAGCGTCTCCAAGAGCGACTTCTACAGGCAGTTCGAGAGCAAGGACGCCTGCTTCGTCGCCGCCTACGACGACGCGGTCGAGCAGATCCGCAAGCCGGTGCTCGCTGCCTGCGGCGCGGCGGACAACTGGGCGGGGGGCATGGTCGCGGCGCTGCGCGCCCTGCTCGAGGGGCTTGCCGGGGACCCTGGCCGCACCAGCCTCGTCCTGGTCGAGGGCCTGCGCGCTGGTCGCGGCATCTACGACCGCTACCAGGCGGCCCTGGAGAGCTTCGTCGTGCAGCTGCACAGCGGCGCACCCGCCCCGCCCGACGGCTCGCGTCCGCCGGACGCGACGGACGAGGCCGTGGTCGGCGGCGTCGCGGCGCTGCTCGCGCGCCGCGTGATCGCCGGCGAGACCGAGCGGCTGCCCGAGTTACTGCCCGAGATTGCGGAGTTTGCGCTGACTCCCTACCTGGGCGCAGCCGAGGCACGCCGCATAATCCCGGGTGGTGAGTGACCCGGCGACAGCGACAGCGGCGACGCCTGGGGCCGAGCCCGGCGCGTTGCGCGATGGGGTCTTCCCGTCCCAGGCGCTGAGCGAGGCGATCGACGCCGGCTGGGTCAGCTCCGGCGACTACCGCATCCGTCCCGAGGCGATACAGCCGGCCAGCATCGACCTGCGCCTCGGCGACCACGCCTGGGCGCTGCGCTGCTCCTTCCTGCCCGACGTCGACTCGACCGTCGAGGAGAAGATCGAGGGCCTCGCCTTCCAGCGCATCGACCTGCGCGACGGGGCCGTGCTCGAGCGTGACCGCCCCTACCTGGTGCCGCTGATCGAGGAGCTGGCGCTGCCCGACGAGGTGCGCGCGAAGGCCAACCCGAAGAGCTCGACCGGCCGCCTCGACGTCTTCACCCGGGTACTGACCGACCGCCACCACCGCTTCGACGAGATCCGGCCGGGTTACCGCGGCAAGCTCTACCTCGAGATCGTGCCGCGCTCCTTCGCGATCCAGGTGCAGAGCGGCCTCTCGCTCAACCAGCTGCGCCTGGCGCGCGGCGACGTGCGGCTCGGCGACGAGCAGATCCGCTCTCTTCAGGACGAGTTCCCGCTGCTCTACCTCGACTCGCACGCCCTGCGCGAGTCCGAGCTGGCGCTGGCCGACGGCCTCTTCCTCAGCGTCGACCTCTCCGGGCCGGCCGACCGGATCGTCGGCTACCGGGCGAAGAAGAACAGCCTGCCGATCGACCTCTCGCGGATTCGCGCCTACCGCTGGACCGACTACTGGGACCCGGTCTTTCCCGAGGCCGGCTCGAAGATCGTGCTCGAGCCGGAGATCTTCTACCTGCTGCTCTCCGCCGAGGGGGTCTGCATCCCGCCGCAGATCGCCGCCGAGATGATGGCCTACGACCCGACCGCGGGCGAGTTGCGTACCCACTACGCGGGCTTCTTCGACCCGGGCTTCGGCTATGACCCGGGCGGCGACCGCCACGGCAGCCGGGCCGCCCTCGAGGTGCGCGCCCGCGACGTCTCCTTCATGGTCGAGCACCGCCAGCCGGTCTGCAAGCTGGCCCTGGAGCGCACCAGCGCCCCGGCCGAGCGCCTATACGGGCAGGGCCTGGGGTCCAACTACCAGGGCCAGGTGACGATGCTCTCCAAGCACTTCGAGGAGCAGGTGGTGGGGGAGGGCCGGTAGCCCTCTGCAAAACGCTCGGCGGGAGCCTCGCTGGAGTGTTTTGAAGAGGGCTACCGGCCCTCCTTCTCCCTACGCTGTGCTCGCTTGCGCTTGTGGCGGACTAGCTTCAGTTTGGGCGGCTATGTCCAGCTGTTTTAGCTCCTCGAGGCTGAGGCCGAGGAGGTCCTTGAGGCGCAGCAGGTCGGCGAGGCGCTCTACGTCCTCCTCGGCGTAGGTGCGGTGGGCGCCGCGCTCGCGGGCGCTCGGGGCGGGGAGCAGGCCGATCTCCTCGTAGTAGCCGATCGTTCGCGGCGTCGTCCCCGCCAGCTTCGCCACATCCCCGATCCGCAGCTCCCCACTCACGGCGTCGCCTCGACGTCGTCGCGAATCGCCTCGCTGACGGACTCCCCAACCCCCGGTGCAACGTTTTGTGGACCGTTGTCAACCGTAACGCGTTGCACCCAGCGCTGGCGGCGCCCGCGGCCGCCGGTGTAACGCCCTGTGGACGGGATGCATCCGTAAGACGTTGCACCCCGGCGGCGGCCGGGACGTGGCGGGGGCGCAGTTGGCAGACGCCGGCGCCGGCTACGGAGGTGGCGGCGACACCCAACCGCCCTGTTCTAACTAGCCCCGGAAAAGGGGTCGGGAGCCCCTCCCAAAAACACTCCAGCGAGGCTCCCGCCGAGCGTTTTTGGGAGGGGCTCCCGACCCCTCACCCCTCATCGAGCAGATCGAACGTGCACTCGCGAGGGTCTTTGTCATCCCGAAATCGCCGAAACCGCGCCCCGTGCCGGATCCGTCCCGCCGCCGCATGGTCGTAGCCGACTTCGATCACCAGCTCCGGCCTGAGCGCCACCCACTCGAGGTCTCGACCGCCGGTCCAGCGGCTTGGCTCGCCGCTTCCGGCCTCACCCGTCTCCAGCGGCGCCAGCAGCGCCCGCATGCTGCGTTTCGCCTCCTGGCTGAAGCCGGAGATGTGGCCGACCGGGCGCAGGGCGTCGCCGTCGTAGAGGCCGAGGATCAGGGAGCCGACGGTGCCCTCCTCCTTGCCCGGGCGCCAGCCGACGACGACGCAGTCGATCTCGCGCTCGCGCTTCACCTTGGCCATCCCGCGGCGCTTGCCGGGCTCATACGGAGCATCGAGCTGCTTGGCCATCGTGCCCTCGGTGTGGCGCAGCCACTCCTCGGCCCGCGCCGGATCGCGGCTCAGCTCGCTGACCGCGATCGAGGTCCCGTCGAGCAGCCGTTCCAGCCGTTCGCGCCGCTCCCCGAATGGCATCCGGAGCAGCTCCTCATCGCCCTCGGCGAGCAGGTCGAAGGCGACGTACTCGGCCGGGATCTCCTGGGCGAGCAGGCTTATCCGCGACTCGGCCGGGTGGATGCGGCTCTGCAGGGCATCGAACTCGATGTTGCCCTCGGCGTCGCGGATCACCAGCTCGCCGTCGAGCACGTAGCGACCCAGCGGGAAGCTGAGCTCGGGGAAGTAGCGCGCCAGCGCCTTGCCGCCGCGCGACTGGACGTAGACCTCGGCGCCGTCGACGAAGACGATCGCGCGGAAGCCGTCGAGCTTCTGCTCGTAGGCCCACTCCTCGCCCAGCGGCAGCTGCTTGTGGGTCAGCGCCAGCTGGGGTTTGATCGGCGGTGCGAGCGGCAGGTTCAACCTGACCCGACAGTTTGCCGACGCGCCCGCGCCTCGCGCGGGTCGGGGATTGGCACGGCCGCCAGCAGCTCCCTCGTGTACGGGTCGCGCGGCCGCTGGCAGACCTCGTCGGCCGGTCCCTGCTCAACGATCTTGCCGTCGTTCATCACCGCGATCCGGTCGGAGACGTGGCGCACGACGCCGATGTCGTGGGCGACGAAGAGGTAGGTGAGGCCGAACTCCTCCTGCAGCTCGGAGAGCAGGCGCAGGATCTGCGCCCGGATCGAGACGTCGAGCGCCGAGACCGGCTCGTCGGCGACGACCAGCTTCGGCCGCAGCGCCAGCGCCCGGGCGATCCCGATCCGCTGCCGCTGCCCGCCTGAGAACTCGTGCGGGAAGCGGTCGTAGTGCTCGGGCTCCAGACCGACCCGGTCGAGCAGCTCGCGCACCTGGCGGCGCAACTCGCCGCCCCTGGCGACCCCCTGCAGGCGCAGCGGCTCGCCGACGATCTGGCCGACTCGCTTGCGCGGGTTGAGCGAGGCGAAGGGGTCCTGGAAGACGATCTGCATCTCGCGTCGCAGCGGCCGCATCTGGCGCCGCGAGAGTCCGGCGATCTCACGCCCCTCGAAGCGCACCGAGCCCGAGGTCGGCTCAAGCAGCCCGAGCGCGGTCCGCGAAAGGGTCGTCTTGCCGCAGCCCGACTCGCCCACCAGGCCGAGCGTTTCGCCGCGGTTGATGGTGAGGCTGACGCCGTCGACGGCGCGCACCCGGTCGACCTCGCGCTCGAAGAGCAGGCCGTGCCTGACCGGAAAGTGCTTGACCAGGTCGGCGATCTCGAGCAACGGCTCGGGCGCGCGTGGGGGGCGCAGCGGCGGCGCCTGGTCGAGCCGCACGACGGCGTCGAGCAACTTGCGCGTGTAGGGGTCCTGGGGCGAGTAGAAGATCTGCTCGAGCGAGCCGCGCTCGACGATCCTGCCTTCGTGCATGACCAGCACCCGGTCGGCGACCTCGGCGACGACGCCAAGGTCGTGGGTGATCAGGATCGTCGCCAGGTCGCGCTCGCGGTTGAGCTGGCGCAGCAGCTCGAGGATCTGGGCCTGGATCGTCACGTCGAGCGCCGTGGTCGGCTCGTCGGCGATCAGGATCTCGGGCTCCAGGGCGAGCGCCATCGCGATCATCGCCCGCTGCCGCATCCCGCCGGAGAACTCGTGCGGGTAGGCGGCGGCGCGGCGCTCCGGGTCGGGGATGCCGACCGAGCCGAGCAGCTCCGCCGCCCGCCGCCGCGCCTCCTCGCGGCCCACCTCCGGCCGGTGCGCGCGGATCGCCTCGCCGATCGCCTCGCCGATCCGGTAGACCGGATTGAAGGAGGTCATCGGGTCCTGAAAGACCATCGCGATCCGCGCCCCTCGCACCTCGTGCAGCTGCTCGTCGCTCGCCCCGATCAGCTCCTGCTCGCCAAGCCGCGCCGAGCCCTCGATCAGCGCGTTGTTCGAGCGGTTGAGGCCGAGGATCGTTTGCGCCGTGGCGCTCTTGCCCGAGCCCGACTCGCCGACGATCGCCAGGACCTCGCCGGGGGCGAGCTCGAAGGAGACCCCGTCGACCGCCTGCACTGTCCCACCCTCGGTCGCGAACCCGACCCGCAGGTCCTCCACCGTAAGCAGCGTCCCGCCGTTAGTCACTGGCCGAGCTCCCGAGCCTGATCCGCGGGTCGAGCCAGGCGTAGGCGATATCGACCAGGGCGTTGAAGAGGACGACGAAGAAGGCGCCGAAGAGGACGATTGCCATGATCGGCGGCAGGTCGAAGTTTTTCAGCGCTTCGTAGGCGTAGAGGCCGACGCCTTCGACATTGAAGATGCCTTCGATCACGATCGCGCCGCCGAGCAGGGCGCCGAAGTCGAGGCCGAAGAGGGTGACGATCGGGATCAGCGAGTTGCGGGTCACGTGGCGGGTCATCACCTGGCGCTCGCTGAGGCCCTTAGCCCGCGCCGTGCGCACGTAGTCCTCGTTCATCGCGTCGAGCATGTTCGAGCGCAGCACGCGGCTGTAGAAGCCGACGTTGAGGATCGCCAGGGTGACCCAGGGCAGGATCAGGTGTTCGGCCCATTCGAGCGGGCTGGCGGTCAGTTCCACGTAGCCGCCGGAGGGGAAGATTTCCGCCTTGTAGGTGAGGTAGTTGAGGAAGAGCGCCGCCAGCAGGAAGGTCGGCATCGAGATGCCGGCGACCGCGAAGACGGTCAGCCCACGGTCGAGCCAGCCGCCCGCCCGCACCGCGGAGAGGTAGCCGAAAAGCAGGCCGAAGAACATCCAGAGCACGGCGGCGCCGACGCAGAGCGAGACGGTGGCCGGAATCCCTTCGACGATTCGTTCGTCGACGTTTTCCCGCCCTTCGTAGGAGATCAGGTCGCCGCTGAGGACCTTCCCCATCATCGTCAGGTACTGCTGCGGGAGCGACTGGTCGAACCCCCATTCCTCGGTGATGCTCTCGATCAGGCGCGGGGTCGCGTTCTTGCCCGCCATGCGCACCGCGGGGTCGGAGCCGGGGACCACGTTGAAGATCAGGAAGGTGAGGATCGAGACGGCGAAAAGCACCGCGATCATCCCGACCAGGCGCCTGACGACGAAGCGGAGCATCAGGCGGCGCTCCCCTCGCCGCCCTCGACCGGGTCGAGCAGCTCGCCGGCCGGCATCCCGGCGTGCGCCTCGAGGCGCAGCCGGGCGCGCGGGTCGAGCGCGTCGCGCAGCCCGTCGCCGAAGACGTTGACCGAGAGGACGGTGAGCAGGATCATCGCCCCCGGGGCGAAGGTGAGCAGCGGCGCGCTGGTGATCAGTTCGAAGCCCGAGCCGATCATCGTGCCCCAGGAGGTGGCCGGCGCCTGGACGCCGACGCCGAGGAAGGAGAGCGTCGACTCGAGCAGCATGTTGTTGGCGATGTTGAGGGTGAAGAAGACGATGATCGTCGAGGCGAGATTGGGCAGCAGCTCACCGAACATCACGCGCAGCGGGCCGGCGCCCTGAGCCTCGGCCGCCTCGACGAACTCCTTCTCGCGCAGCGAGAGCACCTCACCGCGAATCGGGCGCGCCATGTAGGGGACCATCACCCCGCCGATGATCAGGATCGGGATCCAGAGCGAGCCTCCGGAGAGGTGCAGGGGGCCGATCTGGAGGCCGCCGACGGCCAGCACGACGCCGAGCGCGATCGCCAGCAGAACGACCGGGAAGGCCCAGACCACGTCCAGCCCGCGCGAGATCACCGTGTCGGTCCAGCCCCGGTAGTAGCCGGCGAAAAGGGCGAGGATCGTCGCCAGGACGGTGGTGATCGTCGCCGAGGCGAAGCCGATCAGCAGCGAGGTGCGGCCGCCGTACATCAACCGCACCATCTCGTCGCGACCGAGCCCGCCGTCGGCCCCGAGGAAGAACTTGCCGCCGGCGCCGAACCAGAGCGGCCCGACCGGCCGGCCTTCGCGGTCGACGACTTCGCGCTGCTCGCCGCCGACCTCGACCTTCTGCAGGGTGTGGGTCGCGTTCGGCCCGGTGTGGGCGACGTGGTCGGCCCAGAGCGGCGCCGCCAGCGAGAAGACGACGATCAGGGCGAAGAGCCCGCCGAAGGCGAGCGCCACCCGGTTGCGCCGCAGGCGGCGCCAGGCCAGCCGCCACGGCCCCGCGCCCGCGGGACCGGTGGCGACATTGGGCTCGGGCGGCACCCGCCTATTGTCCCGCCGTCACGGACGGCTACTTCAGTTCGAAGCTGGTCAGGTCGTGCCCGAAGGTCGGGTTGAAGATCACCTTGTCGAGGTTGATTTCGTCGTCGACGAAGGTCGTGACCGTGTAGGTGCCGTAGGGCGCCCAGGGCGCGAGCTCCATGTAGGACTTGTCCAGCGCCGCGTATTCGGCTTCCTGCTTTGCGCCGAGCGGTTCTTTGCTCAGCTTGGCGATCTTTTCGTTGAGCTCCGGCACGTCGGTCCGCGAGAGGTTGAAGTTGAAGCTCGGCGCGATGCTTTCGCCGGCGAGCAGCGGCTGGAAGAAGTCATTGGGGTTGGGGTAGTCCTGGTACCAGTCGAACCAGCCCGTGTCGAGGTCGGGCGTGTGTTCGTTGCCGATCACGCCGAGGTAGTTGTCGGCGTTGATCGTCTTCAGCTTCGCGTTGAAGCCGAGTTCGTTGAGCACGCCCTGGTAGTAGGCGCCCGCTTCGTCGTTGGGGCTTTCGTTGTCGGTCCAGACGGTGATGTTGCGATCCGACGGGTTGGCTTCTTCGATCAGCTTCTTGGCCTTGGCCATGTTGTGCGGGTAGAGGTTGAGCGGCTCGTGGCCGGGCATCCCTTCGGGCAGGATCTGGTGGGCCGCGGTCAGCCCCCCGGAGTAGATCCGTTCCAGCGCGGCGCTGTCGACCGCGTAGTTGACCGCCTGGCGCACCTTGACGTCGTCGAACGGCGCCTTTTCCATGTTCATCCAGAAGTAGTAGACGTTGATCGGGTGCTCGATCCGGAACTGGGTTCCTTCGTACTTGGCGATGATTTTCGGTCGCACCGAGGCCGGCACCGTGGTCTGCATCCACTGCGTCTTGTTGTGTTCGACTTCGTTGACCTGGGTCGTTTCGTTGCGCACGACCGTGATGTCGACCTTGTCGAAGTGGCCGCTCGGCACCTCGGGGATCAGCGCCGCGTTGTCGCTCGCCCAGACCGGGTTGCGGGTGTAGGACCAGCGGCGTTTCGGTTCCGACTTGGAGATCACGTACGGCCCGGTGGCGGGCGGCGGATCGGCGGTCAGATCGTGGGCCGGCGTGCCGGCTGGGAGAACGGCGGCGAAGAGCATCGCGAGCTCGTTTGTGAAGGTGCCGCGCGGGCCGGTCAGGTCGATTTCGATCTTGCCGGTCTTGTCGTCGGCCTTGATCCCGGGGATGCCGCCCTGCTTGGTTTCGGCGAACTTGGCTGCGCCGACGATGCTTTCGTAGAAGGGTGAGCCTGGCGAGCCCAGCTTGAAGAGCCTTTCGATCGAGCTGGTGAAGTCGGATGCCTTGACCGGCTTGCCGCTGGAGTACTTGAGGCCCTTGCGCAAGATCAGCGTGTAGGTCTTGCCGCCGTTGCTGATCTTCGGCAGGCTTTCGGCCAGCGCCGGCACCACTTCGCTTCCCGCCGCGCCGTTGGCGTGCCTGTAGGTGAGCAGTGGCAGGTAGGTGTCGTACATCGCCGTCCAGCCTTCCTGGGTGTAGGAGAGGGCCGGGTCGAGATAGTCCGGGAACGAGGCATAGCTGCCGGTCAGCGTGCCGCCTTCCTTGCTTCCCGAGCCGCCGCAAGCGGCAAGGCCGAGCGCCGCGCTCGCGGCGAGGACGGAAATCAGCAGTACGAGACCAAGCTTCTTCAAGACACAACCTCCGAATCGGACGGGGTTCGGGCTGGATGGACAATCCCCACAGCACCCACTGGAATCAACTCCACCATAATCTCGGGCGCGGCGCCAGGGCCGCTCCCATCTGCCTTTTCCCTGCTTTCTGGCCAGTTCCTGCCCAGCATTACGGCCGAGATCGCAACCGTGGCGAGGACCCCGATGCCGGCTGCCAGCAGGGTCGCGCGCGCCGTTGTGCCGGTTGCCACCAGGCCACCGAGGAAATAGCCGATCCCGGGCATCGCGGCGCCGATCGACTCCAGCACGCTCATAACCCGTGCCTGCATCGAGGAGATCGTCAGCTCTTGCACTGCGCTGATCACGCTCACCCACTGCACGCCGTTGCCGGCGCCGCCGACGACGGCAATCGCGCAGGCGATGCCCAGCGAGGGCGCCGCGGCCAGCCCCAGGTAGCCGATGCCGACGGTCGCGGTGCTGAAGAAGAGCAGGACGGGCAGGGCCACGCTGCGCGCCGCGGCGAAGACGAAGCTGCCGAGCAGCATGCCGCCGCCCCAGCTGGCGAGCAGCAGGCCGTAGCCCGAGTCGCTGGCGCCGAGCGTTTGCTTGGCGTAGATCACCTCGATCGGCAACGCGGCGGCGAAGAAGACGAAGGCCGCCCCCTGGGCGATCAGCAGCCGGCGCAGCGTGGCCCGCTCGCGGATGTAGTCGAGGCCGGCCCGGATGCGCTCGCCCACCAGGCCGGGGTCGGGGTCGGCCTGAGGCAGCGGCCCGGCGGTGAGCAGGATCAGGGCGACGGCATAGAAGGAGACCGCGTCCAGCAGGAGCGCCGACTGGGCGCCGAATCCGGCGACCAGCAGCCCGGCGATCGCCGGGCCGATCGCGGCCCCGCCGGTGAGGGCGATGTTGAGCACGGAGTTGCCGGCGCGCAGCTCCCCGGCCGGCTCGAGCAGAGCGACCACCACAGCGCGGGTTAGTGCCCGTCCCGCCAGGGCCAGGGTCCCGTCGATCGCCGCCAGGACGACGACGGGGGCCAGCGAGAAGCCGCTTCCGGCGAGCAGCGCAAGGCCGGCGAAGGCGGCCGCCTCGCCGCAGTAGATCACCGGCAGGGCGAAGCGGGGCGGGGGCCGCTCGACGCGCGCGACGAGGATCGGGGCGAGAAACCCGGGCAGGAAGCGGGTCCCGATGAAGAGCGCCGCGGTCGCCATCGCGCTCCCCGTGCGGTCGAAGACCAGCACCGAGAGGGCGACGATCCCCATCCAGTCGCCCAGCTCGTTGAGCACGTAGCTGCCCGCCAGGCGGCGGAATTGCGGCCTTTCCAGGGGAGCTGCTAGGCGCGATCTACGCATGTCTGGACGCAAGAACTACTGCATTTCTGCACAAGTTCCCTTGCAAATGCACAACTTTCTGGCAGACTGTGGTAGAAAGCTGCATAGGAATTGCACTGCATCTGAGGGCTTCTCTCAACAAAGGGGGCAAAGGCCATGTTTTACAAGAACCGCTAAGCCAAGATTTCATTTGATGTTTGGAGTTGTCTGAGGGGCGCCAAGGCTAGGGCGCCCCTCAGTCGTTTTCGGGGTCTGGCAGCGCTGACCTTGGTCGAACGGGGCGCTTGCCGGCTTCTGCACGACATTGGCCAGGACGGCCAAAATGCTTGTGCAGTGGCTCAGGTGCAGGTAATTTCGTCTGCGGCCCAGTCATGGCAAGCAACCGCCCGAGCAAATTCATCGTCACCCTGCAGGTCGCCGGCCTCGCCCTCGTGGGCGCGGTCTCGGCGCTGACCGCGGGCTCCGCCAACTGGGACTTCGGCTTCCTCGCCATCCTGCTGGCCTTCTCGCTGGTCAGCGACGCGACCGCGATCACGACGACCTCGAAGCTGATGCTTTCGGGCAGCTTCCTGCCGATGATGCTCGCGATCGTCTTCCTCGGCGGCGCCCCCGCCGCCCTGATCGGCCTGTTGACGATCGGGGTCGACTGGCTGCGCAACCGGACCTCCAGCGACGTGCTGGTCAACAACCTGCTCGCCTTCTCGATGGCGCCGCTGGCGACGAGCCTCACCTTCCACTACGCCGTGACGAGCGCCGGCATATCGGACTCGGACCCGGCCTTCTACGCGCTCGTGCTGAGCGGCTTCGCGCTTGCCCTGGCGATCAACTTCAGTCTGATCGCCGCCTACGCCTGCTACCTCGACAACAGCTCGTTCGTCGCCAGGATCCGCACCGCGCTGGTGCCGATGCTGCCGTCCGAGCTGGCGGCCGCGCTGATGTCGGTCGGCGTCGTCTACCTCTACATCAACGTCGGCCTGGCGAGCATCGCATTCTTCGGCGTCGTCCTCTTCACCTTCCAGTATCTGCTCGGCGCCTTGCTGCTCTCCCAGCAGCGAGCCGAGGAGCTGGAGCGGCGCTCGAAGCAATTGGCCAGCTTCCAGGTGGGAATGTTGAGCGCGATGCTGCGCACGCTCGACTTGCGAGATCAGATGACGGCCCGGCACTCCGCCGCGGTGGCGCGCTACTCGCGGGCGATCGCCCAGCGCGCCGGTTTCTCGCGCCAGGAGGAGGAGCTCGTGCACATCGCGGCGCTGCTGCACGACATCGGCAAGTTCATCCTGCCCGACCGGATCCTCAAGGCCAACGTGCCGCTCACCGACGAGGACTGGATGCTGATTCGCCGACACCCCCAGCAGGGCGCCCGGGTGGTCTCCTCGCTCGACGGCTACGGCCCGGTGGCCGACATCATCCTCGCCCACCACGAGCGGATCGACGGCAAGGGCTATCCGCGCGGCCTGGTCGGCGACGAGATCCCCGAACTGGCGCGGATCATCTCCGTCGCCGACACCTACGACGTGATGACCGCGCGCGACTCCTACCGCACGCCGATCTCCAGCCTCGAGGCGATCCAGGAGCTGCGCCGCGTGGCCGGCAAGCAGCTCGACCCGCGTTTCGTCGAGATCTTCGTCGAGCTGCTCGAGGGCAAGGACGTCTCCTTCCAGCACGGCGAGGCGGCCGACTTCGAGAAAGAGCTGGCGCTCGAGTCGCGGATCGCGGTCTCCGCGGACCCCGCGCTGGGTGCCGGCGATCGCTTCGGCGTGCCCCGCGTCAGCGTCGGCTAGATACGGTTCGCGCGATGCGCGCAGTCACCTTTCAGGCGCCCGGGGAGGTCCGGGTCGAGGAGAAGCCCGATCCCGAGCTGCTCGCCGGCGACGACGCGCTGGTGCGGGTCGAGGCGAGCGGGATCTGCGGCTCGGACCTGCACATCTTCCACGGGCGGGTGCCGGTCGAGAAGGGGTTCACGATCGGGCACGAGTTCGTCGGCACGGTGCTGGCCGCCGGCGAGGACCTCGAGCGGGTCGCTGTCGGCGACCGGGTGCTGGGCTGCTTCCACGTCGCCTGCGCCACCTGCGTCCCTTGCCTGCGCGGCGACTACCACCGCTGCGACCACGGCCGCACCTTCGGCCACGGCTCGCACCTCGGCAACCTGCAGGGCGCCCAGGCCGAGCAGCTGCTCGTGCCGCGCGCCAACCTCACCCTGCGCCGCGTGCCCGAGGGAATGAGCGACGAGGTGGCGCTCTTCGCCGGTGACGTGATGGGGACCGGCTACCACGCTGTTGCCCACGCGGGGATGCGCTCCGGCGACACGGTCGCGGTGCTCGGCCTCGGGCCGGTCGGGCTCTGCGCGGTGCAGGCGGCGCTGGCCGGCGGCGCGACGACGGTCTTCGCGATCGACTCGGTCGAGCAGCGGCTGGCGATGGCGCGCGAATTCGGCGCCGTGCCGGTCCACCTTCGCGAGGAGGAGCCGAAGAAGGTCGTGCGGGCGGCGACCGGCGGGCGCGGCGTCGACGTGGTCGTCGACGCGGTCGGCGACCCCGGGCCGCTGGCGATGGCCGTCAGCCTCTGCCGCGACGCCGGCACGGTCTCCGGGATCGGCGCCTACGCGGGCAAGGGCGAGGTGCCGCTGGGGCTTGCCTGGCTCAAGGGCCTCACCCTGCGGCTCGGCCTCGCCAACGTGATCGCCCACGTCGACCGGGTCCTCGCCCTGCTCGAGGCGGGCAAGCTCGACCCCGCGCCGCTCGTCACCCACCACATGAAGCTCGATCAGGCGCCTGAGGCCTACGAGATCTACGACAACCGCGAAGCGCTGAAGATCGTTCTCACGCCCTGAGGCCCTGGGCGCTCCCAGGCGTGTAACGCCTTTCGGTCGATATGCATCCGCTACGCGTTACGCCAGGCCTTACAGTTGAGGTGTGCGGGGGAGGCGACTTGTCGCGCTGCTGGTTGTCGGGATGGGCCTGCTCCCGGCGAGCGCTGCGGCCTGCTCCTGCGCGCCGCAGTCGCCGGCCGAATCGCTGAGCGAAGCGGACGGGGCGATCGTCGGGCGGCTTGTGAAGGTCGTGCCCCATGGCCGGCTGCACGCCATCTATCGCTACCGGGTGCTGCACGTCTACAAGGGCGACGTGCTCGAGGCAGGGCGGGTGTTGAGCGTGCACAGCGCCCGCCGCGCCGCCGCCTGCGCACTTCCGCGACGCTTGGGTCACCGCTACGGCCTTTTCCTAAGTCGCAGGCACGGTCGCTGGTTCGGCGGCATCTGCGGCGTCGTCGACCCCGGCAGAATGCGCCACGCGGCCCAGCGGCGCCCACGCGTCTACCGGCGCGGTTCCGGCGCGCCGTCCTGCGCCAGCTGACCGCCGCGCGCGGGCGCGTCGTGTCAGCATAGGTGGGCGATGGCGCTGCTCGGCGAGGCGGAGATCGGGGAGAAGCTGGCCGGGCGGCCCGGCTGGGAGCGGTCCGGCGCGGCGATCCGCAGGAGCTTCAAGTGCGGCGACTTCGTCGGCTCGGCGCGCTTCGTCGAGAGTCTGGTCGAGCCGGCCGAGGAGCTGGGCCACCATCCCGACCTCGAGATCTCCTGGGACACGGTGACCGTGACGATCTCCACCCACTCCGAGGGCGGTCTCACCGCGGCCGACTTCGAGCTGGCGGGGAAGGTCGATGCCCTATCGCCGACGAGCTGAGAATCGACGCGCGCCTCTCGATCCCGCTGAGCGAGATCGCCCTGCGGGCGAGCCGCTCCTCGGGGCCGGGCGGCCAGCACGCCAACGTGACCGCCTCGCGGGTGGAAGCGGTCTTCGACGTCGAGGCCTCGCGGGCGCTGGAGGAGCGCGACCGCGAGCGCCTGCTCGCCCGGGTCGGCTCGGCGGTCACCGCCGTCTCCCAGGATGCCCGCGGCCAGGCGCGCAACCGCGAACTGGCGCTGCGCCGCCTGGCGGAGAAGATCGCCGCCGGCCTGGCCGAGCCGGCGCGCCGCCGCCCGACCCGCCCGACCCGCGCCTCGCGCGAGCGTCGCCTGGAAGAGAAGCGACGCGCGGGCGAACGCAAGCGGACGCGGCGCCGGCCGAGTGGGGGGTACTGATGGCGAAGCGCAAGAAGCGGCGGCCGCGCGAGAAGCCGGCGACGGTCGCCTACACCGACGCCGAGGGCAACGCCCTCGCCCTGCGCGAATCGCTCAGCGCCGGCACGATCGCCAAGCTGGGGGAGGGTCCGGCGACCGCGGCGACGAGCCAGGAGGACGCCTGGCGCCGGCGCTCGGAGCTGCTCTTCGAGCGCCTCGCGGTGCGCTGGGAGATCGCCGGCCTGCCGCTCACCGACCAGAAGATGCTGCTCGGCCGCTACCGGATGGCCGATCCCGCAGAGCAGCAGTGGGTGCGCGAGACGATCGACCGGCACCTGGAGCGGTACATGCCGGAGCTGGGCGGGTAGCCGGGCGCTCTCGGGTATTAGGCGATTTTTCGTCTTGATGTTTAGACGTTTAATCGTCTAAATCGATCGAGGGGTTCAGCGTCGCCCCTGGCGAGGCGGTCGCTCTGGTCGGGGGAGACGAGCCGGTCGATCCTGGCGACGAGAACCAGATGGCCGTCTCCTGTCACCGGTGGAGACGGGCGTCTCGTGTACAAGGCCCCCGACGCCGAGCAGGTCCCGGCGCTGATGGCCGAGACGGTCGAGTGGCTGGAGCGAGGCGATCTCGACGCCCACCTGGTCGTCCGCGCCGCGATGGCTCATCTCCACGTTGTCTCCGTCCACCCATTTCGCGACGGCAACGGCCGGACCTCCCGCATCGTCCAGTCCTTGGTCCTCGCCCGCGAGGGGCTGATGTCATCCGAGTTCAGCTCGATCGAGGAGTACCTCGCGGGTCACACCGCCGACTACTACGAGGCGCACGGCCCGACTTACGAACCAGGACGCGACGTCACTGGATGGATCTCCTTCTGCATCGACGCCCATCTGGTTCAGGCCCGTCAGCGTCTCGCTCAACTCGAAGACGCTGCTGCCCGTTGGACCCGTCTCGAAGACCTGGTCGCGGACCGCAACTGGCCCGATCGCCTGGTGATCGCCCTGGAGCAGGCGCTGATGGGCGGAACCGATCGCTCTGCCTACGTGGCTGAGGCTGACATCTGCCCCGCAACCGCGAGCGCCGACCTGCGGCGGCTGGTAGATGCCGGGCTCGTCGATACGAGCGGCCGCGGCCGGGCGGTCCGCTATCTGCCTGGCGAGGGACTCAGGCGAGTCGGTCGGCCCTCCTGACTGTCGGGTCGATCGCCGCGTAGGCGGGCTCCCCGGACTCTTCGTGCCGGTAGTGGCCGCCGCGCATCAGGGATGCGGCGGCGGCGACGAGACAGGCGACGATCGCGAAGCTGAAGGCGGTGTCGAGTCCCTGGCTGAACGGGGCGGCGATCAGGTGCGGGAAGAAGGCCTGGCCGGTGACGGTCGCGTGGGCGTGGGTGGGCAGCGCCGCCAGCGCTTCGGTGCCGACCAGGTGCTGGACCGGGTTGTAGCCGAGGAAGGCTGCGAAGAGGACCGAGATCGGTGGCACCGCGGCCGTGCGGTGGGCGGCGCCCGGTGCCACCCCGTGCGCTTCCAGGCCGCTGCTCAGCGCGTGCGGCAGGCTGGAGGCGAGGCCGACGATCAGCAGGGTGAAGAAGATCCCGATCGAGAGCACCTGGGCCGAGTTCTGGAAGGTCTGGTTCATGCCGCCGCCGGCGCCTCGGTCGGCGGCCGGCAGGCTGTTCATCACCGCCGCCCGGTTGGGCGAGGCGAACATCCCCATCGAGACGCCGAGCAGGAAGAGGATCGCGGCGAAGACCGGGTAGGCGAAGTCGATCGGCAGCGTCATCAGCAGGGCGAAGCTGATCGCCGCGGCGATCATCCCGCCGGTGGCGAAGGGGCGGGCGCCGAAGTGGTCGGAGAGGTAGCCCGAGGTCGGCCCGGCGATCAGCAGGCCGACCGTCAGCGGCAGCATGTAGATGCCGGCCCAGAGCGGCGTTTCGGTGAAGCCGTAGCCGTGCAGCGGCAGCCAGATGCCCTGCAGCCAGATGATCAGCATGAACATCAGGCCGCCGCGCGAGACCGCCGCGAGGAAGGTCGAGAGCGTGCCGAAGGTGAAGGCGCGGATGCGGAAGAGGGCGAGGCGGAACATCGGCTCGGCGACGCGCCGCTCGACCACGGCGAAGGCGACGAGAGAGGCGACCGAGCCGGCGAGCAGGGCGATCACCCGCGGGCTGCCCCAGCCGGTGGGACTGCCGCCGTAGGGGCGGATGCCGTAGGTGATGGCAACCATCGCCAGCACCAGGCCGAGGGCGAAGGTCGCGTTGCCGAGCCAGTCGATCGAGGCGGGGCGCGGCTCGCTGCGCTCTTCGAGCTTGAGGTAGGCCCAGACGGTGCCGAAGAGGCCGACGGGGACCGAGATCAGAAAGACCAGGCGCCACTCGATCGGCGCCAGGATGCCGCCGAGCACGAGGCCGACGAAGAGGCCGCTGACGGCGACGATGTTGTTGATCCCAAGCGCCATGCCGCGTTGGTCGGCGGGGAAGGCGTCAGTGATGATCGCCGCCGCGTTGGCGAGCAGGCAGGCGCCGCCGACCCCCTGCACGACGCGGAAGACGACGAGGAAGAGGGCGCCATCCTGTCCCGTCATCCAGTCGACCGCGAGCAGCAGCGAGGCGACGGTGTAGATGACGAAGCCGAGGTTGTAGATGCGGACCCGGCCGTAGATGTCGCCGAGCCGGCCGAGGCTGACGATCAGCACGCTGGAGACGACCAGGTAGCCGAGGATCATCCAGAGCAGGTAGGAGCTGTTGGCCGGGACCAGCGGGTCGAGGTGGATGCCGCGGAAGATGTCCGGCATCGCGATCAGGGTGATCGAGGCGTCCAGGGTCGCGAGGAGGACCGCCAGGGTCGTGTTGGAGAGGGCGATCCACTTGTAGCGGTCGTCGTGCACCGCGAGAGAGAATACACAGGCAACCTGCGCAGTTTCCCTGCCTATCTTGCGGCTATGATCGGCGGCGATGCCGACCCGTGCCGACAGCGGAGAGCTGGCCAGCGAGCTGCGCGTTGTGCTCGGGCAGCTGATCCGCCGGCTTCGGGCCGAGCACCGCTTCTCGCTCTCGCAGGGCGTGGTCCTCGGGCGGTTGGACCGCGAGGGCCCGCAGAGCACCAGCAAGCTGGCCGCGGCGGAACGCGTCCGCCCGCAGTCGATGAGTCAGACCGTCGCCGAGCTCGAGTCGCAGGGCCTCGTCGCCCGCCGCCCCGACCCCGACGACCGCCGCAGCAGCCTGATCGAGCTGACCGAGGCCGGCCTCACCGAGCTGCATGAGGACCGGCGGCGGCGGGAGGGCTGGCTGACCGAGGCGCTGCAGGAGAGTCTCAGCGCCGAGGAGCGGCGTACGCTCGAGCGTGCGGTTCGCCTGCTCGAGCGCGTTGCGGACGCCTAGCCGAGCAGCTTGGCCTTCTGCGCGGCGAACTCCTCCTCGGTGAGGATGCCCTGTTCCTTCAACTGGCCGAGCTCCTTGAGTTGGTCGATCGTCGACTGCTCGCCGGCGGGCTGCGGAGCCGGGGCTGCCGGCACCGGCTGCGCCGCCACCTGCTGTTCTTCCTGTGCCGCCCAGCGTTGGCCCTGGCGGCGCGAGACGCGGTTGCTGACGGTGGTGGCGGTCCCGGCGATCACTGCGGTCCGCGCGACTCCTCGAAGCAATCCTGGCATCGTTGTCTCCTCTCTAGGCCTCGGCCGCGTCGAGCGCGGCGAGGACGTCTTCGACTGGGATCCGACCGCTGGCGACCATCTGCGCGCCCGAGCGGCGCAGGGCGCCGGCGAGCGGCGCGGCCCAGCGGTTCTCATAGACGAGCAGGGCGGCCGAGGTGCCGGGCTCGAGCGCGGCGCCGGCCTCCTCGACGTCCTCCTCGGAGAGCAGCCCCGAGGCGGCTCCCTCGAAAGCGGCGAAGGCCTCCACCTGACCGGCGACGTCGGCCAACTCGAGCGCCGCGACCGAGCCGTCCTCGCCCTTGGCGATGAAGGTGAGGTCGAGGATCCGGATTAGCCCCCGGTCCACCAGATCGATCAGGTACGGCGCCGCTTCGCCGGTCGGCTGCCGCTCGGTCCACTCGATCAACAGGTAGTCGATCGGGCCCATCTCATTGATCTCGTCTCCGTCCAATGCGTTCTCCTCGGTTTCGGTCGGCGTTCGGCGCCGCAGCTTAGTCGCGAGGCGCCGGCGTGGCACCCGTAGTTCCCCGCGCAGATCGGGAGGCCTAGTTTCCGCTCCCGCCGTGGCGGCCTCCGTGATGGGTCGGCGCCTCTCCGCCTCCCGCGATCACGTGGGCCATTCCCACCGCGGGCCCGGCCAGCACCAGGCCGGTTGCCGCGAGCAGGCGATCGTCGGCGATCGCCAGGTCGTAAATCGTCCACTCAGTCTCGGCCCCAAGGGGTGACCTCGCCGGTGGAGGCGACCCAGAGCGTGCCGTCGCGAAGAGAGCTCGCAGCCAGCGTTCAGGGTTGCCGCTCAAATGGCGTTCAGCATAAGATCGCGCACGTGTGTGATCTGAAGCCTGGTCAGAGTCTTCTTCGCAAAACGCTCCATCAGCGATTTGGGGGACAGTGGCAAGGCGGCATAAGTCCTTCTGCGCAGTCTCCAAACGTATTCATCTTCTTTGATCCGGAGGCCGGCGAGCAGCACGGTTACTACGACGACTGGCAAGCCGACGGTTGCCTTCATTACACGGGTGAAGGCCAACGCGGTGACCAAGAAATGAAGTTTGGAAATGCCACAATTTTTCGGCACAAGCAGGATCAACGCGCTTTGCGAGTCTTCCGCGGAGCGCGTGGAGCGGTGACCTACGAGGGCGAGTTCGAACTCGATGACACCGAACCCTTCCAGCGAACCGACGCACCCGAGACAGAAAATGGTCCGCTGCGAGAGGTCATTGTTTTCCGCCTAAGACCGGTAGATGTCGAGCCACCGGAGCCAAGCTCAAAATTGACCGATGTTCTTACTGCTCCGACGAGACTCGACGTTCCGATTGAGCGGCAAGAGACGGAGAAGGCATATGTCGAGCCCAGTCGCGAGCCGTTTGAGGCAGAGCGCCGAGAGCAGAAACTTGTGCTTGCCTTCGAGGCGCATCTGCTCGCCCAAGGGCATGAAGTGAGCCGACAGCGATTTCTGCCGCCAGGAGAGGCGAGGCCGATCATCACCGACCTCTTTGATGTCACCACTGGGACCCTGGTTGAGGCGAAGGGCAGTGCCGAGCGAAACGCCGTGCGGATGGCTATTGGCCAGATCTGTGACTACAGGAGGTTCTTCGCGCCCGGAGAGCTACACCACCTTGCTGGCCTCTTTCCGCGCGAGCCCCGTCTCGACTTGGCCGACTTGCTCAGCGCGCAGGGAATCGTCGCGATCTTTCCGACCGACACCGGATTTGGCGATTCAACCGGAGGTGGTCTAGTTAACGAGTATTAGGCAAGCCAGACCGATGGGCGCGGCTGGGTTCGAACCAGCGACCTCTCGCGTGTGAGGAGCACCGCCGAGGAGCCGAAAACCGGCGGCAAACCCGCATTCCCAAGCGGAATGATCCACTTGCCGCCCCCGATTTTCTAAGTCGTCAGATTGCCGTAGTTTGCGGTCGATAACGCCCGCCTTGGGCACTGATGCCCAAGGCGCAGCGAATTCGAGGCTTGCTCGCTCAGCGCTTACGCTGAGCGAGATCAGATGCAGCAGCCCGTTTGGCCGTCTTCGACGCTGATTTTGACCCAAGCGTCTTTCCAGCCGCAGAGGCTGCCCGCGCGCCCGTTTGGTTGGCGTTGCCAACCTGAGCGAGATCAGATGCAGCAGCCCGTTTGGCCGTCTTCGACGCAGATTTTGATGCCAGCGTTTTCCCGGCGGCCGATGCCGCTCCTTTTCCGGTACGCCCTGAACTACTCATGTATATCCCTCCATACGTAGATAGGCAATGCTTCGTATATACGATCATACGTTCGTATGGAGACGGAAGGCCGAGAGGCGGGAATTGACTTCTGCTATCTGCGACGATTTTTTAATGGAGCAACGCTACGTCAAGCTCAGAGACGACCTCGACGGGCGTACGTGATCGAGGAGGAGCTTGCCGGTGGTGGCTCGTGCTCATGCCTTGGCCGGCCGTTGGAAGAGGCATCCTTGGAGGCAACCTTGATCGCGTCGGTGGCAAGCGCCTGTCGCCCGAGGTGTTCGACAGCGTTCGGCCATCTGCCTACTGACGGTGAGGGGTAGCTCGAATGGGCAGGGCGGCAAGCCCGCACGCGACGATCATGCCGATCCCAGGCCGCCCGGCGACTGGAATGTAGACCGCCTTCGAGCAGCCCTGGCTTCTCAGCCTGTGGATGCTCGACGCTGCGAGGTTCCCTTTGCCCGTTGACCTAGGGCGCGACTCTGTTTTTCGGAGCGCTTCAGAGATTTTGCGAGCTGCGGGGACAGCCCCGAGCTACGGCTCGGCAAGGGTGGTCCAGGCTGTCTGATGATCTTCGTCATGGGGCTGAAAGGTATATCCGCAATCGGTCGCGACGACCTACGATGCCAGAACAGCCTCGGCGGCGGTCGCGAGGAACCGCTCGATTTCCGCCAGTAGATCCGGTTTCTCGATTCGCAACTTGGCCAGCACGCTTTCGTCAAGCTTGCGGTTCGAGACCAGCGTTACGGCTCCAACCGGCAGTCTTCCGAACCTTGAGTGCTCACCAAGGACGACTGGAGTTGCCAAGATCCAATGCCACTTCGGTCGGCCCTGGGGGAGCTGAATTTGTGGCGTTCCCCAGCAGAAGGCATCGACGGCCGCGCGACTTGATGGCTGGGTAACGAGCCGAACATCCATCGCCCTCGGGTCATGCCAGGTTCTATCTGAGCAGCCCATCATGGCCAAGGACGTAAGTCCTTCGCTTGATGTTTTTCCTGCCTCAGAGCCGAGATGCACCCGATCAGGACAGCGGCACCAGAGATGCACCTCTAGCCCAGATCTTGCAGCAAGCTCCCGGGGGTGACCCGGAGCGAGGCAGTCGAGGGTGAACGGTGGTGTCAGCGCGGAAGTTGGGCCATAGTGTGGTCCAGCGGAACCGCCTTGGGCCGGTTGCGGTGACGATCACGGCGGCCTTGAGAAGATCCGCGCAGCAGTGAGTGACACGGCCCCGCCGTGCTCGACCTCGGGTCCGGCGGGCCTCACCCCGCCGGCAGGGGCAAGGCGTCGAGCCTTCGGCAGGCAGCGACGAGATCTTCCGCCCAGGGCCAATGGCGGGCGAGGCGCAGGCGGGTACGCCGCCCGGAGCGTGAGAGACGACCGGCCTGGTGCAAGAGCCGGTAGCGCAGGGTCTGGGGCTTGGCCTTGGCGAGCTCGCCCTCGAGCGTCAGCGCCTTGGCGAAGCCGACGATGTCCTGGGCGGAGAGGACGAGCTGCATCCAGGCCTCGTTCATCGCAAAGCTGCGGAAGGGAAGCTTCGCCAGCCCCAGCGCTTTGGCGTCCTCGATCCGCTGCTCGACATGGGCGTGGGCGCGGTGTTCGCGGTCGAGCTCGGCGATGTCCTCTCCCTCCTGGTCGGTGAGGAAGCAGGTGTGGCGCCAGCCGTCGGTGTCGACCAAGGAGAGCTGCGCGCCGGGGTGGGCGCGCTCGCGGCGGCAGATCAGCCGCGAGCCCTCCGGCCAGGCCGAGAGGTCGAGGTGCTCGGTCAGCTCGGCGACGTAGGCCTCGCGTGGGCGGGTCGGGTGCTCGGCGACCGGTGTCCCGTCCTGGGAGATCGCGCCTGCCCAGGCGGAATCGGGGACCGCGGCGATCGCCTCTCGCACCGGGGCGCTGATGTCGTGCCCGACCGAGAAGCCGATGGCGCCCTCGCGGCAGAAGTCCAGGACCGCGTGCACGCAGGCGGCGGAGTCGCCGCGCACCAGGATCTCTCCCTCCGCGAGGGAGGGCGGCAGCTGCTCGAGCCCCGCTTCGATTGCCGCCACCTGGTCGGCGCCGGTGTTGGAGCCGGCGTTGCCGGGCCGCAGGATGCCGTCGAGCGCCGCTTCGGAGCCCTCCAGGTAGCAGAGCATCGGGTGGAAGCCGAAGCCGCCCTTGTAGTTGCCCGCAGCGCCCTCCTTCTCGGAGTGGGCGCCCAGCAGGGAGGCGTCGACGTCGAGGACAGGTCGATCGGGAGCGGCGCCGAGCGCGAAGGCGCGCTCCCGCACAGCCTTGCGCGCCGCTTTGATCCCCTCCAGCTCGGCCGGGCCGATCCGCTCGATCGCCCGGAAGGCGGTGGCGTCGGAGGCGACCCCGCCGAAGAGGGCGGGCTGATCGCGAAGCGCGGCCTGGTCAGAGAGGTGCTCGCCACCCTGGGCCAGGGTGATGATCAGGTTGCGCAGGATCTCCCCGTCCCCATGGGCCGATCGCCGCCGTCGGGTCGGCGCCAGCGCCTCCCCCAGCGCCTTGGTCAGCCCCAACCTGTCACACAGGTTGCTGAGCAGCAATGCGCCCGCCTGCGAGCAGAATCCCTCGCCGTCCGCGGTGACCTCTACCGTTTCGAGCCGTCCGTTTCGATTCACCTTCAAGGTGAAGCCTCCTGAGTTGGGAAATGGGTCTCGACAACCGCATTTTCCCCGCTCAGGAGGCGGAAAAGCGCCGCTCAGGCTTGCTCAAGAGACGGCGCTTGGCGCACGATCTGGGCTAGCGCCTCGTCAGAGAGGTCGTAGCCGTTTTGTTCCAAGGCGATGGTTAGATCGGCGAGCCACCCTTGGGTTAGTTTGAGGAGATCCTTCTGGGAGGCGGCGAACGCCTTCTCTGAAATCAAGCCCAACGGCCCTTGGCAGACGCTGCGGTACCAATCATCAAGGCGCTCGCCGTATCGGCGTGCCGAGGACGACTCCTTGTGATGGACGACCTCGTGGAGAAACTGGGCTGGCTGGGATCGGAAGCTCGCCTGTAGCACCGTTAGCTGTAGATGCTCCCATCGAGCTAGTTCCAGCTCCGTGCAGCGCTTCTCGGCAGGGTCGGGTTGGCTGTGCTCATCGACTGGATCTTTGTCGTCGGGATCCTCCACGAGGAGCGCAATCGGTGGTTTCTCCGGCCGCGCATAGCGAACGATGTAGCGCAGGAGGTGCTCGTCGGTGAGGCTGGCACCAATGAAGACGACCGTTGAATCCGCAAAGCGCTGACGCAAGTGGGTCTCCTGTCAGGGAATCCCCTGGGCATCCACCTTGTGGTAATCCGCCTCCGTTAGGGCAACTTCATTGCCTTGACCGTCGGCCGTCAGGGTTCCGTGAAGATGGCGGACAACAGGCGCGCCGCTCGGATCTTCCAAATCGGAACACATCGGCACAGCAACCGCGCCCGTCTCCTCGCTGATCGCTTTCTCAAGAGTGAGGTCGTAATTCGTCGTGAGCACTTCGCAGCTCTGTCCATTTTCAAACATCGTCTCGTAGAGCCGTGCGACCGCACGCGCCGTCTCACCGGGCTGGTTCCAGTGCCACTTGTGTGGCCACTCGTATAGACAGACGCGAAGTTCTTTAGCGAAGGACTCCCCGAGCGCCGCACGAGCCATAGTCGCTGCTTCCAGTGTGCCTCTCTCGCGAAGGAGTCGGTTCGCCGCTTCTTCAACATCACTTGGATATTCGTCAGAAGTTCTGGGTGTCTCCGGACTCAGGGCCCTCAACAGCAACCGCTTGACGAGTTCGTTCCACAACGGAAATCCCACCTCGGCTGAGGCTCCGGCGCCGACGACGAGCGTTATGCGCGGCTCCTTGGTCAGGCGCTTGATTGCCTCACGGGTCGGTTTCTGCCGGAAGAATTGTCTGCGTGCAAGCCTCATGGCGTCCCAAGGGGAAACCTACGCAATCCGACCTCTTGCTGGGTTGAATCCCCTGACCGCGCCCACGTGAACCCTTGGAATCGCCTACTTCTCGAAACCGAGCGAGAGTTTCGCCAGCTCGGCAATGTCAACGTCCAGCGCCGCCGCAATCCCCTTGACCGTGCCCCAGGTCGGGTTGGATCGGCCGCGCTCGATCAAGGAGAGGGTGCCGCTGGTCACGCCTGCCTCGTAGGCGAGGGCTTCCTGGCTGACGCCGCGTTCGCGGCGGAGATGGCGGACGGCTTTGCCGAGGGCTGGTTGTGGCTGCTCTGATGGACCCATTGCGTGATGCACGCTTTCAAGTGCGCGGCTTCTGGTCCAGATAATGAGCAACTAGTTATATATATCGAAGTTTGCTAGGCTCGCCCGGCAAGATGAAAAAGCGCCCCCGCGCTGCGCAAACAGCCGGGGGCATGGCAGTGCGCTCAGCATGACCGACAGCTCGGGGGTGCAAGTCCCCCGTGGATCAGATGGCAGAAACCACAAGCCAAAGGCAACTGCGTCGTCGCGAGGCGGGGTGGGGAGGAAGCCGGAGGCGAAATCGCGACCCGAGGTACACGAACCGCATACGAGGCGGCACGGTCCGGGCGAGCCAGCTGCTGATGGCGAAGCCCGTTGCCATCAAAGGGCCGGGACGTAGATGCGGCGGGTGCGCGAGGAAGGTTGTCGGTCTTACCTGGGGAGATCTCCATGGGAGTTCTGGGATGCCCGTCCACGCGAAGCGTGATCGTCGGGTGGCAAGGGACCGTCTGGGCCGGGAGGCTCCGACGCACCGTGGAGAAGTCAGCAGAGGCCGAAGTACCGGCGGGATCGAGGTTCGCCGGGAAGGGCCGAACGCGAAGTCGAGGCGCAGGACGCGCGTGCTCGCGAGGATCGCACCGACCGCAGCCAACCCCGTCAGGGGCCTTCGCGCAATGGATGCCTAGGGTGAAGCCCGAAGCTCCCCGCGAAGAGCGCAGCGACCCTCCGGCGCCACGCGACACCGCTCCTCACCCCGCCGGGGCAAGCCTCTGGGAGCAGTTCCTCTCCCGCGAGAACCTCGCCCTGGCGCTCAGACGTGTCGAACAGAACGCCGGTGCCCCTGGCCCCGACGGGATGAGCACGAAGGAGCTGCGGCCGTGGTTGCAAGATCATTGGCCGCAGATCCGCAATGCTCTCGACGCGGGCACCTACCGACCGCAACCCGTGCGCAGGGCGACGATCCCCAAGCCCTCGGGCGGACAACGGATGCTGGGGGTGCCGGCCGCGGTGGATCGGCTGATCTGCCAGGCCCTATCGCAGGTGCTCACACCTGTCTTCGATCCGCATTTCCATCCCCATAGCTTCGGCTTTCGGCCGGGGCGCTCGGCCCACCAAGCGGTCGAGCGGGCACGCCAGTTCATCGCCGATGGCACGGCGTGGTGCGTCGATTTTGACCTCGACTCGTTCTTCGACCGGGTTCAGCACGACGCGCTGATGGCGAGGATCGCAAGACGGGTGGCAGACAAGCAGGTGCTGGCGCTGATCCGGCGCTACCTGGGAGCGGGCGTCATGGATGGCGGGGTGGTGCACGCGAGCGAGGAGGGGACCCCGCAGGGGTCCCCGCTCAGCCCGCTGCTCTCCAACGTCATGCTCGACGACCTCGACTGGGAGCTGGAGAGGCGCGGGCACCGCTTCGTCCGCTACGCCGACGACGGCAGGATCTACGTCGCCAGCGAGCGGGCGGGGCAGCGAGTCATGCAGAGCATCACGCGCTATGTCGAGAAGACGCTCAAGCTGCGCGTCAACCGCCGCAAGTCGGCGGTTGACTGGGCGAGCAGGCGGCCCTTCCTTGGGTTCTGCTTCGCTCGTCGCGGTGGTGAGGTGCAGGTGTGGCTGGACCCAGCGGCTCGCAAGCGGGCCAAGGACCGGCTGCGAGCCCTCACCTCGCGCAGATGGGGCGTCTCGATGGAGCGGAGGATCACCGAGATCAACCGCTTCACGGTCGGGTGGACGGCTTACTTTTCGTTGGCCGACACGCCCTGGCCGTTCATCGAACTCGACGGCTGGCTCAGGAGGCGACTGCGCCAGACACGCTGGAAGGAATGGAAGCGCGTCCGCACGCGGAGGCGCAACCTCCAGGCGCTGGGAATGCCCGATCGCGAGGCCCGTGAGTGGGCCGGGACGAAGAAGGGCTACTGGCGCGTCGCAAGGTCCGCCTTGCACCGTGCTCTACCTGCCGCCTACTGGACCGAGCAGGGCCTCAAGGGATTCGCCGAGCCCTACCGCCGCTTCCGGGACACGACGCGAACCGCCGGATGCGGACCCGCATGTCCGGTGGTGTGGGAGGGGCGGGGTTAAGCCCCGTCCCTACCCGATCAGGAGGGATTAGCTCCCATGCACGACAACGGTATCCGGCGGCGCGATCTGACGACCGCCCACGAGGACGAGATTATGGAGCGCTCGGTTCTCACCCAGGTCTTGCTCCTTCACCCTGCTCAATTGACGATCCTGGAGCTTGCCCTGCGGGTTGAGACCAAGTTCCGCGACTGCGAACAGGACGCCGTAGAGCGCGCTGTGCGCGAGCTGAGCCGCGACGGGCTGATCTTCTGTGACTGCCGCCGCATCACGCCCAGCAGGGCCGCTGTGCGCTTTGACGAGCTGCTCGGGGGCGTGTCCTAGGACCGGCAGCGCATCCAGCGGTTGCTCGGGGGCCGGGGCGACAGCCACAGGGAGGTGGCGGGGCTGTCTACTCGCATGGATGGTCCCGCACCCTGCCTCGGCCTCCGAGCAACCGCTGGATGCCTTCGCTTCTCGATCCCACGAAGTCAAGCCATGCCCTCGACAGCTACTCGCCCCGTGCCTCTCTCCAAGCGAATCCCAACAGCCACCGCAGCACTCCTCACGCCCTATCACCTCGCAGTGATCCCGCTCCCAACCTCGCCTCCCGACACACTATGAGCTGCCTGCGAGGCTGTCCTTCTGGACGAATGTTGGGAGGCATTCCGGGCACTTTGCGGACGTACAAGGCGATGGCATCCGCAGGCATCAAGCTCGACGCCGCGACGGTGGAGAAGATCGCCCGCCGGGTGGTCGAGCTGCTCGAACGGCGCGGCCTCGGCAATCGCGAGCTGGTCGACGCGGCCGAGCTGGCCCGGCGCTTCGGCATCGAGCGCTCTTGGGTCTACACGCACGCGATCGAGCTTGGCGCGGTGAAGCTCGGCAACGGTGCCAAGCCTCGGCTTCGCTTCGACCCCGAAGTCGCGGCGAGGGTACTGCGGAAGGTCGGTGAGGTTCCGGCGGCTGACCCACCCGCCCGCTCGGGTCAGCCTCGCGGGTCGGAGGGTCGAGGGGAGCTGCTGCCGATTCGGGGGCGGGGCGGCTCCGGGTCGGCGGCGTAGGATCGGAGCAGGGAGCGGATGAGCGCGCAGGCGACAGGGCAGGTGCTTGAACTGGATCGCAACGGCGGCCGCACTTTCGCGCTGCGCTTTCGCGCCTACGGCAAGCGGCGATACGTGACCCTGGGCACCACGGCCGAAGGTTGGAGCCGCAGCAAAGCCGAGGACGAACTGGCCAATGTCCTAACGGATGTGCGGCGCGGCATCTGGCAGCCCTACGAGCTCCCGGCGGCTGCCGAGCCCACACCCGAGCCGACCTTCCACGAGTTCGCCTCGGAGTGGCTTGAGGGCCTGCACCACGAGGGCCTGTCCGACGCCACCCTGCAGGACTACACCTGGCAGCTCAGCAACCACCTACTGCCCTTCTTCGCCGAGCACCGGCTGTCGGAGATCACGATTGTCGAGGTGGACCGCTACCGGCAGGAGAAGGTCCGCGAGGGAGTCATCGCGGCAGCGTCGATCAACAAGACGATCACGCGGCTCGCGCAAATCCTCGAAGTCGCGGTCGAGCGCGAGTTGATCGGCCGCAACCCGGCGCGCGGCAAGCGGCGGCGGTTGAAGGAGCGCAAGCCGGAGCGGACCTGGCTCGACCGGGCCGAGCAGATCGTCGCCCTGCTCGACGCGGGCGGCGAGCTGGACGCCGAGGCGCGGATCGACCGCAAGGCGACGCCGCGCCGAGCGTTCCTGGCGACGCTGACGCTGGCCGGGCTGCGAATCAGCGAGGCGCTCGACCTGCGCTGGCGCGACGTCGATCTCGCCGCCGGTCGCCTCCGCGTCACCGACGCCAAGACCGACGCGGGGGTGCGCCAGGTCGATCTGCTTCCCGCCCTGCGCGAGGAGCTGTCCGTCCACAAGGCGCAGACGCGCTTTGCGGGTAACGACGGCTTCGTCTTCCCGACCGAGAGCGGTGCGCGGCAGGATCGCAACAACGCCCGGCAGCGGGTCGTCGTCCGCTCCGTCGCGCGGGCGAACGAGAACCTGACCGCGCGCGGGCGCAACCCGCTCCCCGAAGGCATCACCCCGCACTCGCTGCGCCGCACCTTCATCTCGCTGCTGCTCGCGACCGGCGCCGAGGTTCCCTACGTGATGCGCCAGGTCGGCCACTCCGACCCCAAGGTCACGCTCTCGATCTACGCGCAGGTGATGTACCGGGGAGAGGGCGAGCGGGAGCGGCTGAAAGCGGTCGTAGAGGGCTCCGATTGGGCACTGCTGGGCACTGGCGGCGATTTTCAGGTGCCCGAGCCGGGCGAGCAGATGACCTTGGAGGCTGCCGAATCTCGCTCAGATGCAGGGGATTCGACCGATGGGCGCGGCTGGGTTCGAACCAGCGACCTCTCGCGTGTGAGGCGAGCGCTCTCCCGCTGAGCTACGCGCCCGGGAGATCGGTTCATCATAGGACCGATTCGGGGGTGGGATCAGGCTGGGGCCGGGGCCTGTAGGGCGTCGGGCGGAGGTTGCTCGCCGGGCTCGGTCTCCTCGCGTTTGCGCAGGGCGAGGCCGATGAAGGGGAAGACCAGGGTGGAGAGCATGGCGGCGCCGACCAGGCCGGCAGAGGTGGAGGTCTTCATGTGGCCGAGGGCGACGGCGATCGTCGTGATCGCGACGACGAGGGGGAGCTCGGTGGCGGAGAAGAAGGCCAGGGCGGTGCGGTCGCGGAGGTCGAGGACGTTGCGGTAGAGGAGCATCGCCGGCAGGCCGCGGACGAAGAGGAAGAGGCCGAAGAACATCAAGAGCTTGAGGATCGCGGTCACCGAGCCGAGCGCGGCAAGGTCGAAGGAGATGCCGCTGACGACGAAGAAGAAGGGGACGAAGAAGCCGAACCCGACCGCGGTCAGCTTCGACTCGAAGACGTGCAGCTCGTGGCCCTTGAGCGCCAGGCGGGTGATCAAGCCGGCGACGAAGCCGCCGAGCAGGATGTCGAGGCCGAGCTTGCCGGCGAGCAGAACGAGGCCGAAGACCAGCACCACGGTCACCCGCACGGCCAGCTGGCTGCTCGCCTCGAAGGTTCGCTCCAGCGCAGGCCAGCCGCGCCAGGCGAGCCGGGTCGAGACCAGCGCCACGGCGATCGCCAGGAGGATGAAGGCGATCAGGATCGCCGCCTCGTGCAGCGGCCGGTCGGTCGAAAGGAAGAGGGTGACCAGCAGGATCGGACCAAACTCGCCGGCGCCGCCGGCCGCCAGCAGGTAGGTCCCGAACTTGGTCCCCAGCTCCTCGTTGTCGCGGAGGATCGGGATCAGCGTGCCGATCGCCGTCGTCGCCATCGCCGAGCCGACGTAGAGCGCCGAGAGCACGATCCCGCTCACTTCCAACCCCAGGCCGATCACGTGGGCGAGGACGATCGAGAAGACCCAGCCCCAGGCGCCGAGCCGCAGCGGCCGGCCGCGGATCCGCTCGAAGTCGATCTCGTAGCCGGCGAAGTAGAAGAGCATCCCGAGGCCGAGGTTGGAGAAGAATTCGATGAACTCATCGACGCCGGCGATGCTGAAGACGTGCGGCCCGACCAGGATGCCGAGGAAGAGCTCGAGCACCACGACGGGCGGCGCGAAGCGACGCGGGACGGTCGCCGCGATCACCGCCGCCATGGCGGAGACGAGGACGATTACCGAGAAGGACTCGGTGTCGACGTGGATCTCGGCGAGCGGCAGCGGGAGCATGGGCGAATCGATCCTAAGCCCGGCAGGGTAGGATCGAGGGCGGACCGTGCTAGGCGGGGAACCAGCGGTGCCCTGTCACCCGAAATCCGCTTTAGCGGGGCCGAATCCCGTTCCGAGGGGCTGGCCGTCGGGGTCAGTGCGCCGCGGGCGGCGTTGACGGCCGGGTCCTGCGCGACGTGGGCACGCGAATCAGGTCAGGTCCGGAAGGAAGCAGCCTTAAGCGGATGCCGCGGGTGCCGCAGGAGAGCCCGGCTCGAGCCAACCGCGACGGACACGCCCGGTGGCCTCGCTTCGAAGGGCGGGGCGCACGGTCCATTTCGCGTCAGTCGATCAGGCGCTTCTGCATGCGGCTGATCGCCACCCGCCAGGTGAGCAGGGCGAAGCCGACGAGGAAGGCGAAGCGGGCGAGGTCGACCGCCTCGTAGCCGAAGGCGCCGCCGCGCACCAGTTCGACCAGCTGGTGCAGGGGGTTGAGCTGGGCGACGTCCTGAACGCCCTGCGGCAGCCCTTCGATCGGGAAGAAGGTGCCGGCGACGAGGAAGAGCGGCGTGATGCAGAGCGCCGTGACGTAGTTGAACTGGTCGATCTTCGCCACGGTCGCCGCCATCGCCACGCCGAAGCCGGCGAAGCCGAGCGCGGTGACGAAGCAGAAGAGCGGCACCAGCAGCATCCCCCAGGCCGGGTCGAGGCCGAAGGCGATCGTGACCAGCAGCGGTACGCAGCCGTAGGTGCCCGAGCGCAGTCCGATCCAGAGCATCTCGGCGCTGACCAGCTCCTCCACGTCGACCGGAGCGGCGAGGATCGCGTCGTAGGTGTTCTGGAAGCGGTGCTTGACGAAGGTGCCGAACATCGCCGGCAGGGCGCTGGAGAAGATCACCGCGGTCGCCACCATCCCGGTGCCAACGAACTGGATGTAGGGGACGCCGTTGACTTCGTCGACCAGCGTCGCGCTCAGCCCCAGCCCGAAGGCGAGCAGGTAGACCAGCGGTTCGAGCACGGCGGAGAAGGTCGTCCCCCGCCAGTAGGTGCGGAAGTTGGCGACCTCGCGGCTCATCACGCCGGCGATCGCGGCCGGTTCGAGCCGTCTCACTCCGCCTCCTCCCCGGTGAGCAGGACGAAGACGTCCTCGAGCGAGGCGGCGCGGACGACCGCGTCGGCCGGCACCGCCCCGTCGGCGGCTCGCTCGGCGCCGACGATCGCGATCGCCGGGCCGGCCGGCCGCACGGGCAGGCCCTGCTCCTCGGCGATCGCCCGCACTTCGGTCAGCCGCTCCGGCGGCCCGTAGACCTCGGCGGTGTGGGTGCCGGCGTGGGCGGCGATCAGCTCGGCCGGCGTCGCCCGGGCGATCACCCGCCCGGCGTTCATCACCGCCACCTCGTCGGCGAGGCGCTCGGCCTCCTCGATGTAGTGGGTCGACATCAGGATCGTCGTGCCGTGCGAGCGCAGGTCGTCGATCAGCGTCCACAGCTGGGTGCGGATCTGGGGGTCGAGCCCGACCGTTGGCTCGTCGAGCAGGATCAGCTTCGGTTCGTGGACGAGGCCGCGGGCGAGCAGCAGGCGCCGCCGCATCCCGCCCGAGAGCTCGTCGACCGCGTCGCGCCGCCGCCCGCGCAGCCGCGCCAGGTCGAGCGCTTTGTCGACCGCCGCGGCGACGTCCGGCACCCGGTAGAGGCGGGCGAAGATCGCCAGGTTGTCTTCGACGGTGACGTCGACGTCGAGGTTGTCGAGCTGCGGCACGACGCCCATCTCGGCCCGCGCCGCCTTGGCGTCGGCCGGCAGCTCGTGGCCGAGCACGCGCAGCTCGCCCGCGTCGGCGATCGCCTGGCCGGTGAGCAGTCGCATCGTCGTCGACTTGCCGGCGCCGTTCGGCCCGAGCAGGCCGAGGCAGATCCCCTCGGGCACCTCGAGGTCGAGCCCGTCCACCGCGGTGATCGAGCCGAAGCGCTTGACCGCGCCGCGCAGGGCTATCGCTGCCATCGGTCGATTCTCAACGATCGCTTGCGCCGACCGCCAGCTGGCGTTCCAGTTCCGCCGCCCGCTCGGGATCGAAGAGGCTGAGCGAGACCGCCGTCGCCACTGAGCGCAGGGTCGAGATCGCCAGCAGGCGCCGGTCGGTGGGCAGCCGCCTGGTCGACTCGGTGAGGAAGAGCTCGGCCAGCACCGGCAGATCGCGGCCGCCGGCGGTGCGCAGGACCCGCAGCAGCGAGAGCGTTACGCCGGCGTCGGAGGCGCGCTGGTCCCAGCTGAGCGGGCTGGGGGTGACGAGAACGAGGTGCGGGCGGGACTCGATCAGGGTGCGCGACAGGTGGCTGGGGTCGTTCGGCTGTTCCTCGACGAAATGGATCTTCACCCCCGACGGTTCGGCGCCGCCCAGGTAGCGATCGAACGCCTCGCGCGGCGCGATCATCGTCACCGCGAAGTACCCGGCGCCGGCCTCGGCCAGGTCCTCCATCAGGGCGGGAGCGTTGATCCCGCAGCCGACGATCGTCAGTCGCAGGGGCCCTCCGTCGCGCGCCTGCCAGGCGGCGTCGACCAGCTCGGCGAAAGGCCCGATATCGCCGTGCTCGGTGACCCAGCCGGGCAGTCCGGACAGCGCCGGCGGGCGGGTGATCGCCAATCGCAAGATGGCGGAGACGGTGCGGTCGGCGACGATCGCGTCCCAGTCGGAGGGGAAGAGTTCCCAGCTGGCGTCGACGTTGCGGCCGCGTCGGAAGACCAGCCGCACCTCCGGCTTCGCCTCGTGCTGGTTCAGGTAGTCGAGCAGGGCGAGTCCGCTCTGGGTCACTTCGACGTCGGAGGACTCGGCCGGCACCGGGCCGAGGCTCGACCGCATGACCAGGATCGCCCGGGCGCGCTCCGCCGCGGCGAGCTCGAAGCCGGAGTCCCCGGCCGTGTCGCCGAAGATCAGCTCGGTCTTCAGCCCGGCGCTGCTCTCCTCCAGCTCGTCGCGGATCTGGGCACGGGACTCGCGCGCCGACTCGGGAGCGAGCAGGACGAGCCGGTCGAGGCCGGTCTTCTGCTGGGCCTGCATCGCGGCCGAGGTCGCCAGCTCGATCAGGTCGGTGCCGCCGATCACGAGCAGATGGTCGCGGGCCCGAACCGGCCGTTCGGACTGGCCGATCCGCTCCAGCGAGCGGCCGACGACCTCGGCGACGAAGGTGAAGAGCAGGCCGACGAGCAGGACGAGGCCAACGATTACCTGGAAGATCCCCACGACTCGTTCCGCCGCGTCATCGTCCTCGTGCAGGCTGGATGGGTCGAGCACGTGCAGGACCGCCTCCCAGGTCGCTTCGCCGAAGTCCTTGTACTGGCCGAGCAGGAAGTGGTCGAGGGCGGCGCTGCCGAGCAGCATCGCCGCCACGGCCGAGACCAGCAGGCCGACGCGTCCCAGCGTGGTTTCCGTCGCGCGCCTCAGCAATGCCGGGCGAGCCTATACGCGGCTCAGCAGTGGCGGTAGAGGATCCAGGACCTGTTGGCGGCTACGCGGTGGTAGCGGGACGGGACGTGGAGGCTGAAGCGGGTCGGGTCGTTGGGGTCGAGGATGAAGTTGTGGATGACGAAGGGGCTGGCGGGGTCGAGGAAATAGCCGCGGCGAGGGATGACTTCCTCGCTGGCGCTGACGATCTCGGTCGGCTTCACGTCGAGGCCGAAGGCGAGGCGGGGGATGGCGCGGTGGTTGGGGACGGCGACCGGGCCGCAGAGCGGCTTGGTGAAGGCGCCGCGGTCGACGAGGTCGGTCAGGTCGCGCTCGATCGTGCCCTGGTTGGAGAGGTCGCGGTGGACGGTCGAGTCGAGGTTCCACTGGTTCGGCAGCCAGAGCACGAAGAGCAGCGCGACGATGCCGGCGAAGGCCTGCCAGCGGCGGCGCCACGGGTGGCCCGGCTCGAGCAGGCGCCAGCCGAGCAGGCCGACGGCGACGAAGATCGCCAGGATCGCGCCGCCGAGCATCGTGTAACGGGCGATGATCGCCAGCCCGGCCGCGGCGAGGAAGGCGAAGGCGGCGAGGGCGAGGACCGCCGCGGCCAGGCCCAGGGCGGCCCGGCGGCGCAGGAAGGCGAAGGCGAGGAGGACCCCGCCGAGCGCGCCGATCATCCCCGGCCACTGCATCACTTCGCCGAGCGCCCGGGGGCCGTAGAGCACGAGGTCGACCGGGCCGGTGTGGCGCTTCAGCGTCGCGACCGTTTCCTGGGTCCCGGTCAGCGAGTAGAGGAAGTTGCCGGTCGTGATGCCGTCGAAGAGAGCCCAGAGGAGCGGGGCGGCAAGTGCCAGCGACGCGAGCGCTAGTCCGCGGGGCGAGAGGAGGGCACCCCTCGCCCGGACAATTGCCGGTCTAATTAGACCGGCAATTTGAGTATCCGCCCGTTCGAGGGGTGCCCTCCTCTCGCCTTCGAGACCCCCATGGCGGGACGAGTGGCCAGGGTCGGGGGCGCCGGCTGGGTTTCGGGGAGCTTCAGCGGGTGCGAGGAGCAGGTAGGCGAGATAGGCGATCGAGAAGCCCCAGGCCTCGGGACGGAGCAGGCCGGCCAGCGCCAGGAGAGCCAGGACGGGCCAGCCGCAGCGGGGCCTCTTGCTCTCGATGAGGAGGGCTCCCAGGCAGAGGGCGATGTAAGGGAGGTCGACGTAGGCGCGCAGGCCGTTGGAGAGGTAGGGGGCGCGGGTTAGGACGATCAGGGCGGCGACGGCGCCGATCGGGCGGTCGAACCAGAGGGTGCCGAGGCGGTAGACGAGGTAGCCGACCAGGCCCAGCGAGAGGTAGGCGACGATCATCGCCACCGTGATCGCGCCGTCGCCGAGCGGCGTCGTGAGCGCGCCGAGCAGGTCGGCGAGGGGGTGGGGGGTGGGGGGCAGGGCGGCGCCGTAGTCGGGGCTGACCCCGTGGGCCAGTTCGCGCCCCCAGACGAGCGCGTAGATCGTGTCGTAGTTGGGGAAGCCGGTCGGGAAGACGAGCAGCAGCGCGGCGACGATCCCCCCCACCCAGGCGATCGGGCTGACCCAGTTGCGGAGCACGAGGGCAAGCTATAGGCGCAGATACACTGGCCGCAGTGCCGTCCGCGAGCGACTCAACCTCCCTCTACCGCCGCCACCGGCCGGGATCGTTCGACGAGGTGGTCGGTCAGCAGCACGTCGTCCGCACCCTGCGCAACGCGGTCGAGCAGGGCAAGGTCCACCACGCCTACCTCTTCGTCGGCTCTCGCGGCACGGGCAAGACCTCGATGGCGAAGATCCTCGCCCGCTCGCTCAACTGCGAGCGCGGCGGGCCCACCGTCACCCCCTGCGGCGAGTGCGAATCCTGCCTGACGATCGCCGCCGGCAGCTCGATCGACGTGATCGAGATGGACGCCGCCTCCAACCGCTCGGTCGACGACGTCCGCGATCTGCGCGAGCGGGTTGCCTACGCGCCGACCGGCGGCCGCTGGAAGGTCTACATCCTCGACGAGGCGCACATGCTGACCAAGGAGGCCTGGAACGCCTTCCTCAAGACGCTCGAGGAGCCGCCGCCCAACACGGTCTTCGTGCTCGCCACGACCGAGGCGCACAAGGTGATGGCGACGATCGCCGACCGCTGCCAGCGCTTCGACTTCCAGCGCCCCTCGCTGGAGCAGATCTCCGAGGTGCTGACGAGGGTCTCGGCAGCCGAGTCGATCCAGATCGAGGACGGCGCGGTGGCGATGATCGCCCGCTCGGCGACCGGCAGCTTCCGCGACGCGCTCGGCACGCTCGACCAGCTGGTCGCCTTCGGCGGCAGCGACGTGAAGCTCGACGACGTGCTCGAGCTGCTCGGGGCGGCCGACGCCGAGCTGCTCTTCGAGGCCGTCGACGCGGCGATCGCCGAAGACCCCCGTGCCGTCCTGCTCGGCGTCGAGAGGATGGCCCGCTCCGGCCGCGACCCCTCCCAGTTCGCCCGCGACCTGCTCGCCCACCTGCGCCACCTGCTGGTCACCCAGACGGTCGGCGAGGTCCCCAACACCTTCGTGGTCACCGCCACGGACTCGAGCCGCCTCGCCGCCCAGGCCAACGCGATAAGGCCAGCCAACCTAATCCGCACGATCGACGAGCTGGCGAACGCCCTGACCGCCGTCCGCGAGGGCGACGACGCCCGCATGGCGGTCGAGATCGCTCTGCTCAAGGCAGCCCGCCCCGACTTCGATCCGGACGTCGAGAGCCTGCTGCGCCGGATCGAGCGACTGGAGCAAGGGACGAGCGAGGGTCGGCCGGCGGGTCCTGTCACGGCAGAAGCCGAACCAACCGACGCGCCCGAACCTGAGCCGCCGGCCGAGGACTCACCTCCAGCGGACGACTCCGCGCTCGACCTGGAGAAGCTGGTTCAGGCCTGGCCCGCTGTGCTGGACACGCTTCGAGAGACCAGTCCAGCTTTGGCGGCTACGTTCGATGGAGCTCGGCCGGTGAGCTTGGACGGGGATGGGTTGACTGTTGGGTTTCCGGGGGAGCTCACCTTCAATAAGCGCAAGGCCGAGACGCCCGACAAGCGGGAGTTGATGGCGGACGCGATCGAGGCGACGTTGGGGCGGCGGCTGCGGCCGAGCTATGTCCTCCTCGAGGAGGAGGAGGCCGCGCCGGACGAGGGGGCGGAGGCTTCCGCCGGGGGGATCGATCACGATGCGCTGGTGGAGAAGCTGAAGAGCGAGTTCGATGCCAAGGAGGTCGGCGGTGGCTAGAGGCGGGATGCCCGGGGGCTTTGACGTCAATGCGCTGATGAAGCAGGCGCAGAAGATGCAGAGCGAGATGCTCGAGGCGCAGGAGGCGCTCAAGGACGAGCTGGTCGAGGCCAGCGCCGGCGGCGGCATGGTCAAGGTGAAGGTGGGCGCCGACCTGACCCTGCGCGAGATCGTCATCGACCCCGAGGCGATCGACCCCGAGGAGGCCGAGCTGCTCGCCGAGATGGTCCAGGCCGCGGTCAACGAGGGCCTGCGCGCCGCCCAGCAGCTGGCCGAGTCGAAGATGGGCGGGATCACGGGCGGCCTCGGCGGCCTCCCCGGGATGTGAGCGCCGAGGGTCCGGCGCCGCTGGCTCGCCTGGTCGCCGAGCTCTCGCGGCTGCCGGGGATCGGCCAGCGCACCGCGCAGCGGCTCGCCTTCCACATCCTCCGCGCTCCCGACGAGGAGGCGGCGGCGCTCTCGGCGGCGATCGTCGAGGTGAAGGAGAAGATCGGCCTCTGCGAGGAGTGCTTCAACCTCTCCGAGGGTCCGCGCTGTCGGATCTGCGCCGATCCGAACCGCGACCGGGCGACGATCTGCGTGGTCGAGGAACCGGCCGACGTGATCCCGATCGAGCGCACCCACGAGTACCGTGGCCTCTACCACGTGCTCGGCGGCGCCCTCTCGCCGATCGACGGGGTCGACGCCGAGGACCTGAAGATCGCCGAGCTGCTGCGCCGGGTCGATGGCGGTGAGGCTCGTGAGGTCGTCCTGGCCACCAACCCGACGACGACCGGCGAGGCGACGGCGCTGCAGATCGCCGATCTGCTGCGCGGCCGGGTCGCGGTCACCCGCCTGGCCAGCGGCCTACCGGTCGGCGCCGACCTCGAGCACGCCGACGAGGTCACCCTCGGCAAGGCCTTCGCCGGCCGCCGCAGCCTCGACTGAGCCGGCCGACCCCGCTCTTTGCGGACAAAATGCCTAGACAAGTGTCGGGGTGCAAATAGCGAGCTTTTGCGCCTCTGGCGTCCGTTGCTTTCGAGATGGTCTTCGAGGTGGCGACGGAAGCTCCAACAAAAGACGCTGGCACGGTCGAGTCGGCGATCGGCAAGGTCGCCCGCGAGGTCTTCGCCGACGCCGCGGAGAGGCTGGCGGAGGAGTTCGGCTCGGCCGCGGCCTCGGCGGTCGCCGCCGTCCGCGAGCGGCCCGCCCCGCCCCCGTCCGTCGCCGCGGCGCAGGCGCACGCCAGCCTCTTCCACCCCGGCCACATGCGCCGCCGCCTCGACCAGCTGGTCGAGGCCAACAAGCGCTACGGCCACCCCTTCGCCGTCGTTGTCTTCGACGTCGAAGGGCCGGGGGCGCGGGAGCCGGCCCAGGGTGCGGACGGGGAGACGATGCTGGCGGTGGTCGGCGCGGCGCTGCGCGACAGCGTGCGGATAGTCGACGAGGCGTTTCCCCTCCAGGAGGATGCGATCTGCGTTCTGGCGCCCAACCAGGGCACGGTCGAAGGTGTGCAGATGGCCGAGCGGCTGCTCCGCCTGCTGGATGAGTTGGAGGCGGCGGGGGGGTTGCCGATCACCGTCTCGGCCGGGGTCGTCGCCTGTCCCGAGCACGGCCGGGGCGCCGAGGAGCTGCTGCAGAGGGCCGACGAGGCGATGTGGCGGGCCCGCGCGGTGGGCCAACCGGTGGGCGTCGGCGCCTTGCAAGATCGCTGACAGATTCTGGAAATCTGTCCATAACTTGCGTAAACCTGGATTTCGGCTGCCAGAATTGCCCGCGTGCCGGGAATTCGAACCAATGCCGCCGCGGAAGTCCTCGGCGTCAGCCCCAACACGCTGCGCAGCTGGGAGCGCCGCTACGGCTTCCCCACGCCGAAGCGCACGGTGGGCAACCACCGCAACTACGAGCTGGTCGAGTTGCAGACCCTGCGCGACGCGCTGGCCCAGACCGGCAACATCTCCTCGGCGATCGAGTTGACGCGCCAGCGCCAGGCAGCGCCGGCCAGCGACGGCAGTCTGATCGCCGCGCTTGAAAGCTTCGACGAGGAGGCAGCTAACCGTGCGGTCGAGGAAAGCCTTGCCCTCCGCCCCCTGGAGCGCACTGTCGAGGAGATGCTCCTGCCTGCCGTCGACCGCCTCGCCGTCGACCCCGACCGGGAGGCCGAGCTCGAGTTCGCCTCGCGCTGGGCGACGGGCTGGCTGCACGGCGCGCGCCGCCTTGCCTCGACCGCCTCGCGTCCGGCCGGCATCCTGCTGCTCGACTCGAGCCGCGGCTCCGATGCCGAGGCGGTCCACACCCAGGCGCTCGACCTCACCCTGCGCCGCGCCGGCTTCCGCGTCCTGACGCTCTCCAACGAGCTTGCCGACGAGCGCCTCGACCGCGCTCTGCGCGCGCTCGACCCGACCGCGATCGTCCTCTGCGGTCCCCGCACCGACACGCGCGGCGCCGTCGGGCTGGTGCGCAAGATCCGCGATATGGGCGTCGAGGCCCCGCTTTACGGCTTCCGCGCCAGCGGCCTGATCGGCGACGCCGTCCCCGCCGCCGGCTCCGTGCCGAGCGAGGTGACCGGGATGCTCAACGCGGACCTGCGCCGCCGCGCCGCCCAGGCCTTCGCCTAGCGCTTTGATGGAAATTCCGTCAGCTACTGACGGAATTTCCATCTTCTCTTGACGGATTTGCCATCATCTAGCGCGTGATTCAACGCCACGTGCGCAAGCTGATCCTCGAAGCTGCCGCCGATTCCCGCGTTGTCATGGTCGCTGGTCCCCGTCAGGCGGGTAAGACAACTCTGGTCCGGGAGCTGGTCGCGGACGCCCTGCCGATGTCCTACGTCACCCTGGACGACGCCGGGGTTCGCCGTTTGGCGACAGAGGATCCGGTCGGCTTCGTCTCCGGCCTCGAACGGCCGGTGGCGATCGACGAGGTGCAGCGGGCCCCGGACCTCCTGCTCGAGATCAAGCGCACCGTGGACCGGGACCCCAGCCCGGGGCAGTTCCTGCTCACCGGCTCGGCCAGGGTGCTTTCGCTGCCGCGCGTCGGCGACGCGCTCGTGGGACGGGTCGAGCCGGTCACGCTCTGGCCGCTGTCTCAGGCGGAGATCGCCGAATCTGCCCTCAACCTCGTCGATGCGCTCTTCGCCGGCGAACCGCCTTCGATCGCCGATGCGCCGGTTGGGCGTGAGGCCTGGCTCGAGCGGGCGCTCGCGGGCGGCCTGCCCGAGGCTCGAGAGCGACCGGAGGGCCGTCGTCGCGACGCCTGGTTCTCGGCCTATCTGGGCACTTTGATGGAGCGCGACATCCGCGACCTCGCCGATATTCGCGCCCTCGACGAGGTCCCCGCCCTCCTGAACATGGTTGCCGCCCGCAGCACCGGTCCCGTCAACCTCGCGGCCCTGGCGAGCGAGATGCGGATCTCCGAAGCCTCGGTGCGCCGCTATCTCACCCTCCTCGACGCGGCGTTCGTGGTCCTTCGCGTGCCGGCATGGAGACGCAGTATGGGCCGCAGGGCCACCGCCGCGGCCAAGTATCAGCTCGCCGATTCCGGACTCGCGGCGCACGTCCTCAGTCTCGACCGGCAGAGGCTGGTTGCCGACGAAGCGTTGTCTGGCGGGTTGCTGGAGGGTTTCGCCCGGATGGAGCTGGTCAAGCAAGCCGCGACCAGCGAGGCTCGTCCCACCGTGCACCACCTCCGGACCCGAGGCGGCGCGACCGGGGTCGACGCCGTGCTGGAGCGGCGGGGCGGCCAGGTGGTGGGCGTAGAGATCAAGGCCTCCGCGACGCCCTCCAAGCGTGATTTCCGCGGCCTTTCCGAGCTTCGTGAGAGTCGCGGCGACGACTTCGCCGCCGGGATCGTCCTCCACTGCGGGGAGCAGACGTTGCCGTTCGGCGAGCGGATGTGGGCGGTCCCGGTATCGGCGCTCTGGGCATGAAAAGGCCGGAACCCCTTGCGGGGCCCCGGCCTTGGTGGGGCGTTTGGCGCCTCCCTGGGCGCTAGTCCGTCTTAGAGCGAGGCGAGCGTCTTCTTCGCCGCGGTCAGGACGACCTTCGGCAGCGGCGCGAAGTCGAGCGCCGGGCCGTACTTCTGACCGGTCGTCATGTTGTAGAGGATGAACGAGGACAGGTCGGTCTTCTGCGGAGCCCCGTGCGGGACGATGCAGTAGGTGAAGGTCGACAGCGGGTAGGCCGTCGCGTACTTCTTCGCCGGCGAGACGATGTGGAGTTCGTTGTTGGCCGGCACCTTCTTGACGCTTTCGGCCGCGGCCGAGATGTTCTTCAGGTTCGGGTACTCGTAGTTGCCGGCCGCGTTCTTCAACGCCGCCGCCTTGAGACCCGAGGCGATCGCGTAGGAACCCGAGACGTAGCCGATCGCGCCGTTGGTCGCCTTGACGACCGAGGTCACGCCGACGTTGCCTTTGCCGCCGACGCCGGTCGGGAAGCCGACCGAGGTGGCAAAGCCAACGTTCTTCTTCCACGCCCCACTTTCTTTCGAGAGGTAGTTGGTGAAGGCGTAGGTGTCACCGGAACCGTCGCTGCGGAAGACCGGCGTGATCGTCGTGCCCGGAAGGTGAGCCTTCGGGTTGAGCGCCTTGATCTTCGGGTCGTTCCACTTGGTGATCTTGCCGAAGTAGATCGCCGCGACAATCGGTCCCGTGAGGTTGAGCTTGCTGACGCCCTTGACGTGAAAGGCGACGGCGACTCCTGTGAGTGCCCAGGGGATCTGCACGCAGCCGTTGCAGGCGGCGGCCTGTTCCGGTGTCAGCGGGGCGTCGGAAGCTCCGAAGTCCACAGTGCGGCCCGTGATCTGGGCGATACCGGCCCCAGAGCCAACCGATCCGTAGGTGACTTTGACGGCACCGACCGTGTGAGCTTCGTAGCCGCTGATCCAGTTGGCCATCAGGGGTGCGACCAGCGACGATCCGGCCCCGGTCAGGTTTGCGGATGCGGCGGCGGTCGAGATGGCGCTCATGCAAGCGACCATCCCGGTCACCGCGAGTAGGAAGCCAAACAACCTGTTGCGAATCAAAAGGGAATCCTTTCGGCTTGTGATCATTCAGTTTGTGCCACAGGCCGTTTAACGCCCCCTGGCGGCCGCAGGATCTCGCTGCGCGGAGGACCCGGTGTTTCAATTGTGTGAATAATTCGTCTGTATCAAAAATGTGAAAATGGGACAGTTGTGACAATCGTGTGAACGCCGGCAGGTCAGTTGTTTCAATCCTGTGAAAATTGACCGAACCGGGTGGGAATGGGGTGTGAACTGCTCTAGGCTGCGCCGCGATGAGCACCGTCGCCAGGCCGATCCCCCAGGCGCGCCCCGGCTCGGGATCGCGCGGCGGCGACCGCAGGCGCGCGCTCGACCGCTTCGGCGACGCGGCGCTGCGGGCGGTCTGCGCCGGCGCCGCCCTGCTCGCCGTCGTCGTCCTTGTGGTGATCGGCTTCCAGGTCGTCAAGGGCGCCAGTCCTGCGATCTCGCAATTCGGCCTCGGCTTCGTCACCGACGCGGAATGGCAGCCGAACTTCGAAGTCTTCGGCGCCGGCACGGTGCTCTACGGCACCCTGATCAGCTCCTTCTTCGCCCTCCTGATCGGAGGCCCGATCGCGATCGCGATCGGGCTCTACCTCAGCCTCCTCGCGCCGAAGGGCGTGCGCGGCGTGATCTCTCCGCTGGTCGAAATGCTGGCCGCGATTCCCAGCGTGATCCTCGGCTTCTGGGGCCTGGTCGTGCTTGCGCCCTACGCGCAGAAGCATTTCGAGCCCTGGCTGCACGAGACGCTCGGTTTCATCCCGCTCTTCGGCCCGCCGCAGACGACCGGCTCGAGCGTCTTCACCGCGAGCCTGATCCTGACGATCATGATCGTGCCGATCATTGCCTCGATCTCGCGCGACCTGTTCCTGGCCGTGCCGCGCGACGTGCAGGACGGGGCCAGCGCGCTCGGCGCAACCCGCTGGGAGGTGATCCGCGGCGTCGTCCTGCCGAGCACCACCTCAGGGGTGGTTGCTGCCTCGCTGCTCGGCCTCGGCCGGGCGCTGGGCGAGGCGATCGCCGTCGCCCAGGTGATCGGCGCCGGGTCGGAGATCAGCGCCAACCTGTTCAAGACCGGCGACACGCTCGCCGCGCGGATCGCCAACCAGTTCCCCGGGGCGATCACCGAAATGCACAAAGCCTCGCTCTTCTACCTGGGGGCGATCCTGCTCGTCATCGGCCTGGTCTCGAACCTGACCGCCCAGTGGATTGGGCGGCGCTTTGACTACCGGAGGGCGATCGCCCGGTGAGCGAGACTCCGTTCGACCCGGCGGCGCCGCTGCGGCCGACCGGCAACCTGCGCCGCCGGCGGATCGTCAGCCACGGCGCCGAGTACGGCGCGACCGCGGCGGCGATTCTCGCCGTGGGGGTGCTGGCGATCGTCGTCTACACGGTCCTCTCCCGCGGCGCCGCGGCGCTCAGCCTCGACTTCCTGATCAAGGGCGAACCGGACGGGATCGGCCCGATGCTGGTCGGCACCGCCGAGATCGTCGCGATCGGGACCCTGATCGCGGCGCCGATCGGGGTGCTGATCGCCGTCTACCTGACCGAGTTCGGCGGTGGCCGGCTGAGCAGCTTCGTCCGCCTGACGCTCGACCTGATCAACGGCCTGCCCTCGATCATCGTCGGACTCTTCGTCTTCGGCCTGCTGGTCGACCATCACAAGCAGTCGGCCTTCGCCGCCGCCGTCGCGCTGGCGATCATCATGCTGCCGATCGTCGCCCGCGGTACCCAGGAGGTGCTGGCGCTGGTCCCCGACAGCATGCGCGAAGCCTCCGATGCGCTTGGGGTGAGCCGCTGGCGCTCGGTGCTGACCGTGATCCTGCCCAGCGCGATGGGCGGCATCCTCACCGCGACGATCCTCGCCGTCGCCCGCGCCGCCGGTGAGACCGCGCCGCTGATCCTGGTCGACTCGGTCTTCAGCGGCAAGGAAGTCTCGCTCAACCCCTTCGAGGTGGTCCCCAACATCCCGGTGAAGATCTTCCGGCTCTCCGAAGAAGCCAACCCGGAAGCGCTGACCCAGGCCTGGGGGGCGGGCCTGGTCCTGCTCTCCTTCATCATGTTCGCCGGGCTCGGGGCGCGGGTCCTGCTGGCCCGCAGCAAGGCGAGGATCGCGCAGTGATGGAGATGAGCGAGATCGCCCGCCCGTCGCGACCCGCTCAGCCGCCGCCGGCGACGCCGCCGGCCGTGCCCACGAGGGTGCGGATCCAGGGCGGCACGGCGGCCGATGCGCTCGCCGCCGGCCGCCGGCCCGGCCTGCCGGTCGAGTCCGTCTTCGAGGCCAGCGACGTCTCGGTCTTCTACGGCGCCAAGCGGGCGCTCGCCGGCGTCAGCCTGCGCATCCCGCGCAGCCGCATCACGGCGCTGATCGGCCCCTCGGGCTGTGGCAAGTCGACCTTCATCCGCAGCCTCAACCGGATGAACGACTCGGTGCCCGGCTTCCGGCTCGAGGGCAGCGTCCTCTACCACGGCCACGACATCTACGCGAGCAAGGTCGACCAGGTCGAGGTCCGGCGTCGGATCGGGATGGTCTTCCAGAAGCCCAACCCGTTCCCCAAGTCGATCTACGACAACGTCGCCTGGGCGCCGCGCAACCTCGGCCTGCGGCAGGGCCTGGACGAGCGGGTCGAGCAAGCGCTGCGCGGCGCGGCGCTCTGGGACGAGGTCAAGGACCGGCTGAAGAGCAGCGCCCTCGGCCTCTCCGGCGGCCAGCAGCAGCGGCTCTGCATCGCCCGCGCGATCGCGATCGAACCCGACGTGCTGCTGCTCGACGAGCCGGCGTCCGCCCTCGATCCGATCGCCACCGCCTCGATCGAGGAGCTGATGCACAGCCTCAAGGGCCGTTTCACGATCGTAATCGTCACCCACAACATGCAGCAGGCGGCGCGGGTCGCTGACGGGACCGCCTTCTTCGGCCTCGAAGCGGTCGACGGCAAGCCGACCGGGACGCTGATCGAGTACGCCGAGACCGAGACAATCTTCAGCGCGCCCGCCGACCCCCGCACCCGCGACTACGTCACCGGCCGCTTCGGCTGACTATCTGGTCAGCCATGTGGACAGCTCCTTCAGGGCGTCGGGGACGACGTAGTAGTAGGCCCAGAGCCCCTGGCGCTCGGACTCGACGATGCCGGCCTCGCGCAGGACCCTGAGGTGGTGGGACACGGTGGGCTGGGAGAGGTCGAAGAGCGGGACCAGCTCGCAGACGCAGACCTTGCCGGCGTGCTTGCGCAGGACGTCGGCGAGCTGCATCCGGATCGGGTCGCCGAGCGCCTTCGCCACCGCGGCCATGCGCTCCGCCTCGGCGCGCTCGATCTCGGGGTAGAAGACCGGCTCGCAGCAGGGCTCTCCCGCCGGCCGCTTCTGCTTCGGTGCGAGCTCTAGATCGACCGCCATCTATTTACGTATATCTATTGAAATCACATTTGTCAATGGATAGGGTGCCTGGCTAGATCGCTGATGACCGCGCGCGTCGGCATAAACGGCTTCGGGCGAATCGGGCGGCTGGCCCTGCGCGCCGCGTGGGGATCGCCGGAGCTTTGCTTCGCCCATGTCAACGAGGCGCACGGCGACGCGGCGACCGCGGCGCACCTGCTGAGCTTCGACTCCGTCCACGGGCGATGGTCGGAGGAGGCGAGCGGCGAGGACGGCCAGCTCACCGTCGAGGGGGCAAGCATCGGATACAGCAGCTTCGCCGACCCCGGCGACGTCCCCTGGGCCGAGGCCGGGGTCGAGATCGTGCTCGAGTGCTCCGGCAGGTTCCGCACCCTCGAGGCGCTCGAGCTTCACTTCCGGCAGGGCGCCCGCAAGGTGATCGTCGCCGCCCCGGTCAAGGAGGAGGGGGCGCTCAACGTCGTCGTCGGCGTCAACGACGACCCGGCCGAGCTGACGCGCTTCGACGTCCTCACCGCGGCATCCTGCACGACCAACTGCCTGGCGCCCGTGGTCAAGGCGATCCACGAGGGGATCGGCATCAGCCACGGGGCGATCACCACGCTCCACGACCTGACCAACACCCAGACGGTGGTCGACGCCCCGCACAAGGACCTGCGCCGCGCCCGGGCGGCCGGCCTCTCGCTGATCCCGACGACGACCGGCTCGGCCAGCGCGATCGGGCTGATCTTCCCCGAGCTCGAGGGCCGCTTGAACGGTCTCGCGGTGCGCGTCCCGATGCTCAACGCCTCGCTGACCGACTGCGTCTTCGAGGTCGCCCGGGCGACTGACGTCGAGGAGGTCAACGGCCTGCTCCGGGCGGCGGCCGAAGGTCCGCTGCGTGGGATCCTCGGCTACGAGGAGCGCCCGCTGGTCTCGGTCGACTATCGCGACGATCCGCGCTCGGGGGTCGTCGACGCGCTCTCGACGATGGTCGTCGAGGAGACGCAGGTCAAGGTCCTCGCCTGGTACGACAACGAGTGGGGCTACGCCAACCGGCTGGTCGAGCTGGCGCGAGCGATCGCCTGACGATGAACCGCCAGGGCGACCTGCGCAACTACGTTCTGGTCACCGGCGCCTACTGGGTCGAGACGCTCACCGACGGGGCGACCCGGATGCTGGTCCTCTTCTACTTCTACGAACAGGGCTACTCGCCGTTCACGATCGCCTCGCTCTTCATCTTCTACGAGGTCTTCGGCGTGCTCACCAACCTGGTTGGTGGCTGGCTCGCCGCCCGCTTCGGGCTGAGGACGACGCTCTTCATGGGCCTCGGCACTCAGATCGTCGCGGTGAGCATGCTCGCCTTCGTGCCGCAGGCGTGGCTCGTCGTTCCCTACGTGATGGTCTCCCAGGCGATCTCCGGGATCGCCAAGGACCTGACCAAGATGAGCTCCAAGAGCGCGGTCAAGCTGGTCGTCCCCGAGGGCGACGAGTCCTCCCTCTACCGCTGGGTCGCGATCCTGACCGGCTCCAAGAACGCGCTCAAGGGAGTCGGCTTCTTCCTCGGCGGGCTGATGCTGACCCTGGCCGGATTCCAGACCTCGATGGCGATCCTGGCCGGGTTCGTCGGGGCCGCGCTGCTCTCGGTCTCATGGCTGATGCACGGGCACCTCGGCCGCCCCGACGCGAAGGCGAAGTTCAAGCACATGTTCTCCAACAACCGCGCGGTCAACGTCCTCGCCGCCGCCCGCGTCTTCCTCTTCGCCTCGCGCGACGTCTGGTTCGTGGTCGGCCTGCCGGTCTACCTCGAGACCGTGCTGGGCTGGAGCTTCTGGCAGACCGGCGGCTTCCTGGCGATCTGGGTGATCGGCTACGGGATCGTGCAGGCCGCCGCCCCCGGCTTCGTGCGCCGGCGGGGCGCGGAGGGCGGAGGTGAGCCCGATGGCAGGACCGCGACCTGGCTGGCCTTCGCGCTGGCGGCCTTTCCCGCCGCGATCGCCGTGGGCCTCGGCCTCGACATCGACCCGACCGCCGTGGTCGTCGTCGGGCTGATCGCCTTCGGCGTCGTCTTCGCGATGAACTCCGCCGTTCATTCCTACCTGATCCTCGCCTATTCCGAACACGACAAGGCGGCGATGAACGTCGGCTTCTACTACATGGCGAATGCCGGCGGGCGGTTGGCCGGCACGGTGCTCTCCGGGCTGCTCTACCAGTGGAACGGCCTCACGGCTTGTCTGTGGGCGTCGGTCGCCTGCGTGCTCGTCGCCGCCGTGCTCTCGATCTTCCTGCCCGGCAAGACGCCCAGCCAGACGCGGCCCGGCGAGGAGCTGGCGCTCGCGTAGAGGGGCAGGGCGGGCGTTCAGCGACGCAGGATCGCGTCGCTGGAGACCTGCTGGAGGAGAGGCTGGCCGCACTGCCAGCAGAAGGTGGCGCCGGTGCTGTGCGGGGCGCCGCAGGCGGCGCAGGAGCCGGCCGTGCCGGTCTGCTCCATGCGCACGATCCGCTCCACCTCGCTCAGCTCGGCGTCGGCGTCCTGCAGGGCGACGGCTCGCTTGACCAGCACCTCGACGTCGATCCGGTTGCGGATCGCCATCTCATAGACCAGCCCGCCGAGGTCCCACTGCAGCTCGGCGACGCGGGCCACCAGCTGGTCGCGGCGACGTTCGAGGTCGACCGTTAGCTCGTGGGGGGGCGGAGCGCTCGGAGCGGCGGCTTTGCCCTGCGGGGCGGGCGCACCATTGCGGCTGGCGCTCGCCGCCGGCGCCTTCGTCGATCTCGCTGATTTCTTCAGGAGTCTCATTCGCCGAAGTAGTTACCCGTGAATTCGCCGCCTTCGCAGCCCGCTTCGCCTGCCTTGCACTTGTCGCCGGGGCTCACGGTGGCGGGCGGCAGGTTGACGTTGCCGCTCGGCTTGAGCACTTCTTCGGCGCCTTGGCCCGATTCGGCCCTGGCTTCGGCCTTCTTCGCCACCTTCTTGTTGCTCTTGGAGCCCTTGCCAGCGCCGGCGCTTTTGCCGCCCGGGCTGCCGGCAGTGCTGGCCGTTTCGGCTGAGCCTCCGCCATTGCCTTCGACCTTGATCACCTGCGGCGCGGTGGCGGCGCCGGTGGTGCCGGAATCGTGGCCCGAGCGCCCGATCAGCACGCCGACCCCCATCGCCAGCAGCAGGGTGCCGACGCCGGCGATCAGCGCGGCGTTGGGGGAGAGCCGCCGCTTCGCCTTCTTCGGCGGTGAGGCCGATGCCGCGGCCGGCCGCTTCATTGCCTCCATGAAGGTGACCGCGTTCATGAAGGGGAGGCGGGGCTCGCCGCAGCGTTGGCCGCAGTTGAGGCAGTAGCGCTGGTCGGGGGCGACCGGGTTTCCACACGATGGACACTGCTCGCCGCTGGCCGCGACCAGAGAGTGGTGCGCGACCGGGGCCGGGCTAGTCCCGACCGGGACTTGGGGGGCGTTCAGGGCGTTGCTCGGATCCATGTGCGTTCGCCGGGCGACCCGTACGGCTGACCAGCGGGCGCGCGACCGGACACATAGTCGTCGCCAGGGCAGCCGAAAATGTTTCGGTGTTGTGAAAAGGCGGACGCGTCGCAGTCACGCCTTTCACACTTGAGTCACATTTCTGCGATCTCGCGGCGCGAGACTTCAGGTCGGTGGCGATCTCCAGCGACGACGACGGTCTGAGCGGCCCCCACGCCTCGCGCTGCCCCGCCTGCGGCGAGGGTCTGGCTGCCGATCAGCGCTACTGCCTCGCCTGCGGCGAGCGCCGTGGGCCGCTGCCGGCGGCGGTCGCCGGGTGGCTCTCGGTCGTGTCGCCCGAGCAAGCCGCGGCGTCAGCCGCCGCCGAGGAGGGGCTCGTCGCGGATGTCGAGGACGGGGACCCGCTGCGTCGCTACATGCCCGAGCCGCGCACCGCGGCGGTCGCGGTGATGGCGCTGCTCGCCTTCGGCGTGCTGCTCGGCGGCGCCACCGGGCCGGCTGCGCATAGCGCCGGGATCGCGCCGATCGTCCTCTACACCGGGTCCGAGCCGGCACCGATCGCCGCCGAGCCCGAAGAAGAAGAAAGCGAACCGGTGGAACCCGCGGCGACGTCCAGTGCGCCGATCGCCGAAGAAGCGCTGCCCGCGTCGCTGCCTCCGGAAGAACTCCCAGCGACCACGCCGCCGCCCGAAAAGCCTCCGCTTGAACTCCCCGAAGAAGAAGTCCTGCCGCCGATCTCCCACGTCTTCCTGATCGTGCTTGGCGACAACGGCTATGAAGCCACTTACGGCGAAAGCTCGCCGGCCCCATATCTGGCGAAGACGCTGCGCGAAAAAGGCGAGCTGCTGAGCAACTACTACGCGGTCACCCAGGGCGACCTGGCGAACGAGATCGCCCTGATCTCCGGCCAGGGACCGAACCCGGCGACCGCGGCCAACTGCCCCGAATACAAGGACGTCGAACCGGGCACGCTCAGCGTCACCGGCCAGGTGGAAGGCGAAGGCTGCGTCTACTCGGCCGAAGTCGAAACCCTGCCCGCCGAGTTGACCACGGTCAAGAAGACCTGGAAGGCGTACGTGGGGGAACCATCGCCGGCCTGGCGCAATCCGTTCGCCTTCTTCCACTCGCTGATCGACGAACCGGCCTGCGCAGGGTGCGTCACCGGCCTCGATCAGCTCGAACTCGACCTGAAGAAGGAGGAGAGCACGCCGTCGCTCTCATACCTCGTGCCGGGCGCCTGCGAAGACGGGAGCGAAGAGCCCTGTGAACCGGAAAGGCCGGCGGGCCTCGCCGCCGCGCAGCCCTTCCTTGAAACGGTCGTCCCCGAGATCGAAGCCTCCGACGCCTACAAGAAAGGCGGCCTGATCGCGATCGTCTCCGCCCAGGCGCCGCAGGGGGAGCCGGAACCCGACACCAGCGCCTGCTGCTCGCCCCCCGAATACCCCAACCTGCCGCCCGCCGTCACCCCACCGGCGACGACCAACACGCCGGTCAAGGAAACCGGTGGCGGCGGCCGCGTCGGCATGCTCCTGCTCTCACCCTTCGTCGAACCGAACAGCAGCAACGAAACCGGCTACTACAACCACTTCTCCTTCCTTCTAAGCGTCGAGGAACTCCTCGGCGTCGCCCCGCTCGGCTACGCGGCAGAACCGGGATTGACGGCGTTCGACAGCACCGTCTTCAACCTTGGTGGATGACACCGAAGCACATGCCGCAGAGGTGGCGGACGCCACTCGCCGCACTCTGCTCGCCAACGAGCGCACCGAGCTCGCCTGGTGGCGCACAGGACTAACGGCCCTCGCCGTAGCACTGGGAGTCGGCAGGGTTGTGCCCGAGCTCAACAACAGTTCACTGCGCTGGCCCTATTTGGTGGCCGGGGTCGGTTTTGCCATCTGGGGCATCCTGGCAATGAGCTACGGCAGCGCACGCCGGACCACGGTCGACCGCGTGCTCGAAAGCGGCCGTTTCCCAGAACCCTCATACCGTCTCCTACAAGCTCTAGCCACAGGCGGCATCGCCCTCGGCATACTCACCGCGGTCCTGATCCTGCTCGACTGAGGCCTTTCTCGTCCCGGAGAAGGGCGGTTGGGGTGGGTCGGAGCGTCTTGTACTTTTTCGTCGTGAGTCGCGAGGCGCCAGCCTGACCCCTCTCCACCGAAAAAGTTAAGCGGAGACCCACCCCAACCGCCCTACCCCTCTTCGAGTACCGGCGTCTCCCGAATCCCGAACCGGTCATGCAACCGGCGCAATGGCGCCGGCGCCCACCAGTTCCACTTGCCGAGCAGCTCCATCAGGGAGGGGACGAGGAGGGCGCGGATGATGCTGGCGTCGATCAGGACCGCCAGCGCCGTTCCCACCCCGTTCTCCTTGATGAAGATGATCTGCGAGGTGGCGAAGGCGCCCATCGCGACGGCGAAGAGCAGGGCGGCGGCGGTGACGATGCGGCCGGTGCGCTCCAGGCCGATCGCCACGCACTCGGAATCCGAGGCGCCGTTGTCGCGCGCCTCCTTGATCCGCGAGAGGAGGAAGACGGCGTAGTCGGTGGAGAGGCCGAAGGCGACGGCGAAGAGCAGGATCGGCATCGTCTGCTCGATCGCGCCCGGGCTCGAGTAGTTGAGAAGTCCTTCGAACCGCCCGTCCTGGAAGATCAGCACGAGCAGGCCGAAGACGGCGCTGAGGTTGAGGAAGTTCATCAGCAGCGACTTGACGGGCAGCACCACCGAGCCGGTCATCAGGAAGAGAATCGTCAGCGTCGCGATGACGATGATCGCGAGCACGATCGGCAGGTGACGGCTGAGGCTGGCCTGCAGGTCGATGAAGTCCGCTGTGCCGCCACCGACCAGCGTGGTGGCGCCGGGCGGCGGGCGCAGGGCGCGGATCGCCCGCACCGTCGACTGGCTGGCTTCGGCGATGAAGGGGTGCGCCGAGATCGCTTCGATCGCCGTGACCCCGTCGCGCAGCTTCCGCGGCGGGGCGACTTCGGCGACGCCGTCGACCCGGCGGACGCGCGCCGCGAAGCGCGCGGCCGCGGCCGGCCCACCGCCTTCGACGTCGATCCAGATCGGCGCTTCGTGGAAGGGGGGGAACTCCGCGTTGACGACGTCGTAGGCCTGGCGGGCGCTGGCCGACTTCGGCAGCACGGTCGCGTCGACGGTGTCGAACTTGATTCCGAAGAAGGGCAGCCCCATGACGATCAGGAGCAGTCCGCTGAGCGTCGCCACCGGCACGGGCCGCCGCATGACGAAGCGCGAGAGTCGGTACCAGAAGCCGCTCTCGTCGGGTCGCGCGTCGGCCTCGGCACGGCGCTGGAGGAACTTTGGCGCAAGGGCGTTTACCCGGCCGCCGAGCAGGGTCAGCACGGCGGGCAGCACGGTCAGCGAGATCAGCGCCGCGAAGAGCGCCACCAGGGCGCCGCCGAGGCCCATCGAGTAGAGGAAGCGCTGCGGGAAGACGAGCAGCGAGGCGAGTGCCGCGGCGACCGTCAGCGAGGAGAAGAAGACGGTGCGCCCGGCGGTCGCCAGCACCCGCCGCATCGCCGCCAGGCCCGGGCCGTCGACGGCGATCTCCTCGCGGTAGCGGGAGACGATGAAGAGGCTGTAGTCGATCGCCAGGCCCAGCCCCAGCGCGGTGGTCAGGTTGAGGGCGAAGATCGAGATCGAGCCGAATTCGCTGGCGATGCGGAGGATCAGGAAGGTGCCGACGATCGCCAGGCCGCCGATCATCGGCGGCAGCAGCGCGGCGATGAGGCTGCGGAAGAAGAGCAGCGAGAGCAGGAAGAGGAGGGGGAAGGCGAGCATCTCGGCCATTCGCAGGTCCTTCTCGACCTGCTTGTTGACCTGCTCCTGGGCGATGGCGGCGCCGCCGACCACGACGCCTGGGTGGGAAGAGAGCGAATCGGCGATGTCGGCGGCCTCTTCCTGCCAGCGCTTGTCGCCGGTGGTGTGCAGGGTGACCGCGAAGTAGGTGGCGCGGCGGTCGCGGGAGACGAAGACGGGGGAGCGGGTGTCGTAGTACCCGGTGACCGAGTTGACCCCAGGACGGCGGCGCACGCTGCGCTCCAGCGCCTCGACCCGCGCTCGCGTCGCCGGAGCGGCGAGCGGAGCGTTCTCGACCACGGCGAGCACCGCCGGCTCGCGCAGGCCGGCATCCTCCAGCCGCTGCCTCGCCTTCACGGCCTCGGTCGCCGGGTCGTCGGCGCCATAGGGGTCGAGCCGGCTGGCGACCGAGCCGCCCAGCGCCCCGGCGAGCAGGAAGAAGGCGATCGCGATCAGGCCGATGCGGCGGGCGTTGCCGTCGGCGAGGCGGGCGAGGGCATCGAACATCAGCCGTCATCGTCCACCGGTTGCCCGCTGTCGTAGTGTGATCTCGTGCACACAGGCGGCGCACATGTAGTCTCCACGGCGATGCCAATCGACCAGAGCAAGATGGGGCAGGTGGTGACCGCCCAGATGGAGGCGCTGGAAGCCGATTACGGTGAGGACTGCCAGATCGGCGACGTCTGCACGATCGTCGAGGTCGTCGGCCCGCACGGGTCCCACGTCCGGGTGCGGACCAGTGACATGCGCCCCCACATGGCCCTCGGGCTGATCCGCATGGCCGAGCACGCGATGCTCGGCAACCTCGGCGGCGGCGGCGAGTAGCGCTCGGCGGCAGGTCCGCGCGACTATCCTCAACCGTCGATGCCCGACGGGAGCGCAAAGACCGTGGTGATGAAGTTCGGCGGCACCTCCGTGGCCGGCGCCGAGCAGATTCTGCGCGCGGCGCGACGGATCGTCGCGGCGCGCGAGGCGGGCAGCCGGGTCGTCGCCGTGCTCTCCGCACGGGGCAAGACGACCGACGAACTGGTCGCCCAGGCGCTGGAGATCTCCGAGCGACCCGAGCCGCGCGAGATGGACATGCTGCTCTCCACCGGCGAGCGGATCTCCTGCGCGCTCTGCGCGATGGCGATCCACGACATGGGCCACAAGGCGATCTCGCTGACCGGCTCGCAGGCGGGGATCGTCACCGACTCCTCGCACACCCGGGCGCGGATCATCGACGTGAAAGCCGAGCGCATCGAGCGGGCGCTGGCCGAGGACCGGATCGTGCTCGTCGCCGGCTTTCAGGGTGTATCGACCGAGAGCCGCGACGTGACCACGCTTGGCCGCGGTGGCTCCGACACGACCGCGGTGGCGCTCGCCGCGGCGCTCGGCGCCGACGTCTGCGAGATCTACACCGACGTCGCCGGCGTCTTCAGCGCCGACCCGCGGATCGTCGGAGAGGCGCGCAAGCTGCCGCGTGCGACCTTCGAGGAGATGCTCGAGATGGCGGCCTCGGGGGCGCGCGTTCTGCAGCTTCGCTCGGTCGAGTACGCCCGCAACCACGGCGTGCGCATCCACTGCCGCAGCAGCTTCGAGGACGGTCCCGGTACCCTCGTCGTCAGCGACGACGAGAGCGAGCAGGAGACCGTGGAGCAGCCCTTCGTAACAGCCGTGACCCACTCCAGCGACGAGGCGCGCGTGACCCTGGTCGGGATCCGCGACGAGCCCGGCGTCGCCGGCGAGATCTTCACCGCGCTCGCCGAGGCGGGCATAAACGTCGACGTGATCATCCAGAACGAGCCGGTCAGCGAGGACGAGCTCGCCGACCTCTCCTTCACCGTCGATCGCGCTGAGCTGACCGCGGCGACCGACGCCCTGACCGCGCTCGGCGACGTCAGCCAGGGAGTTCGCACCGACGAGCAGATCGGCAAGGTCTCGATCATCGGCGCCGGGATGCGCTCGCACCCCGGCGTCGCCGCAAAGGTCTTCGAGGTGCTCGGCCGCGAGGAGATCAACATCGAGATGATCTCCACCTCGCCGATCAAGATCTCGTGCGTGATCGCCGCCGACGCGGTGCCGGCCGCGGTCAAGTCCCTGCACGAGGCCTTCGAGCTGGGCGCCAGCGCGGTGCGGCCCGAAGACGCGGCGGGCGCCGAGCACCACCCGACGGTCTCATCGTGAGCGGCTACCGGGTCGGAGTGCTGGGCGCCACCGGCGCCGTCGGCTCGACCATCCTCGGGGTGCTCGCCGAACGCGAGTTTCCCGCCTCGGAGGTCGTGCCCTTCGCCTCGGAGCGCTCCGCCGGACGCGAGATCGAGTGGAACGGCTCGGTCCTCACCTGCAGGCCGCTGAGCGCGGAGACGATCCAGGGGCTCGACCTGGTGCTCTCCTCGGCCGGCGGCGCGGTCAGCTCCGAGTGGGCCCCGCGGCTGGTCGAGGCCGGCGCCGTGGTGGTCGACAACACCAGCTACTGGCGCATGCACGAGAACGTGCCGCTGGTGGTCGCGGGGGTCAACCCGGAGGCGGCGGACGCGCACGAGGGGATCGTCGCCAACCCCAACTGCACGACGATGGTGGCGATGATGGCGCTGGCGCCGATCCACCGCGCGGTGGGCCTCGAGCGGATCGTCGTCTCCAGCTACCAGGCCGTCTCCGGTACCGGCCAGCGGGCGATCGAGGAGCTGTTGGCCCAATCGCGGGCGATCCTGGCCGGGGAAGATCCGCCCGCACCGCAGGTCTACCCGCACCAGATCGCCTTCAACGTCCTGCCCCAGGTCGAGGTCTTCAAGGACGGCGACGACTACACCACCGAGGAGCGCAAGGTGATGGCCGAGACGCGCAAGATCCTCGGCTTCGGCGAGGAGGTCTCGATTTCCGCGACCTGCGCCCGGGTGCCCGTGGTCAGCGGCCACTCGGAGTCGGTCAACGTCCGCACCCGCGAGGACCTCTCGCCGGACGATTGCCGCGCCCTGCTCGCCCAGGCGCCGGGGGTGATCGTCGTCGATGAGCCGGCGGCCGGCGCCTACCCGATGGCGATCGACGCCGCCGGCCGCGACGAGGTGCTCGTCGGCAGAGTGCGCCGCGACCCCGGCGAGGAGCGCACCCTCAACCTCTGGGTCGCCGGCGACAACCTGCGCAAGGGCGCCGCGACCAACGCCGTGCAGGTTGCAGAATTGCTCATCGAGCGCAACCTGCTCGGCTGATCCAGTCGGACCGCTGCTCTAGGTTCCCCTCCCATGGATCTCAGCTTCGGCGACGCCGTTTTGATCTTCGGGGGGCTGCTGACGGTGGTCGCGGCGCTCTCCGGGGTGATGCGGGGGACGGTGCTCTCGGCCTCGGTGCTCTCGGTGGCGCTGGGGATCGTGCTGGCCGCGGTGGGCGCGGTCGAAGTCGACGCCACCTCGGAGTCGATCGTCGAGCTGGTCGAGCTGGCCCTGATCCTCACCCTCTTCTCCGACGGGATGTTCGTCGAGCGCGAGCTGCTCGCCCGCCACTGGAGCCCGGTGGCGCGGGCGCTGGTGATCGCGATGCCGATCACCATGGCGCTGCTCGGCCTGGCCGCCAAGGCGCTCTTCCCGGACCTCAGCTGGGCCGAGGCGCTGCTGCTCGGCGCGGTGCTCTCGCCGACCGACCCGGTGGTCACCTCGGCGGTCGTCACCTCGCGGATCGTGCCCGCCTCGGTGCGCCACACGCTCAACCTCGAGTCCGGCCTCAACGACGGCCTGGCGCTGCCCTTCGTGCTCTTCTTCCTGGTGCTCGCCTCGCCGGGCGGCAACCCCGGCGGCGAAGCGGCCAAGCTCTTCGGCGAAGCGCTCTTCGGCGGCCTGGTCGGGGTCGGCCTCGGGGTGCTCGGCGGGCGGCTGCACCATCACCTGCCGGGCGGCGGCCTGACGGCCCGCTACGAGGGGATCTACTCGATCGGCTTCGCCCTCTTCGCCTTCGGCTTCGCCGACGTGACGATCGGCAACGGCCTGATCGCGGCCTTCGTCTGCGGCATCGCCCTGGGCGCCACCGAGAAAGAGGTGCCACCCGGCTTCATCGAGTTCGCCGAGAACACCAGCGCGATTCTGCAGGTGCTCACCTTCTTCGTCTTCGGGGCGCTGATCGTCGCCACCGGCTTCCACCACAGCATCCCGCCGCTGGTCCTCTTCGTCGTCTTCGCCCTGATCGTCGCCCGCCCGGCGGCGGTGATGCTCTCCTTCATCAATACCGGCATCCCGCGCCCACAGAAGACGTTCATGGCCTGGTTCGGCCCCAAGGGCGTCGCCTCGATGCTCTTCGCCCTCTTCGTGCTCAAGTCGAACGTCGACGACCACGCCCTGATCTTCGACGTCGCCGCGATCGCGATCATCACCTCGATCGTCGCCCACGGCCTCACCGACACCGTCGGCGCCCAGTGGCTGGCGCGTCGCGTCGGCCTCCAAAGCTCAAATCAAGAGCATTCGGCCTGACTCGTTCGCGAATTCGAATTGGAAGGGGCGTGTGCGTCAGGGTCTGCGGACACTCAAGCGCGAAGCGCGTCCGCAGACCCTGACGCACGCGGCCACCACGGTTTCGTCTATGCCGGAACCGCTGCCAACCGCTCGACGACCGGCTTGGTCGAAGCGATGTGCTTGCTCATCCCCAGCTGCTTCGGCTCGGCGCCGAGCGCCAGCGAGACCAGCTGGGGGAGGTGGAGGACCGGGAGGCCGAGCTCGCGGTTGACGACCTTGGCCGCCTCGGGCTGCTGCATGTCGAGGTTCAGGTGGCAGAGCGGGCAGGGGGTGACCAGGCAATCGGCGCCGGCGTCGATCGCGTCGCCGACGTGGGTGCCGGCCTGGCGCAGGGAGGTGTCGCGGTTCATCGTGATCACCGGGAAGCCGCAGCACTTGCGGGCTCCGTCGTACTCGACGACCTGGCCGCCGAGCGTCTCGATCACCTTCTCCAGGTAGATGTCGCGGTCGGGGTGCTCGTCGTAGCCGAGCCGCTCCTTCGGCCGTACGACGTAGCAGCCGTAGAAGGGGCCGACGCGCAGGCCGCTGAGCGGGCGCGTCACCTTCTCGGCGAGGCGGTCGAGGCCGTAGTCCTCGACCAGCAGCCAGAGGAAGTTCTTGTTGGTGAAGCCGTCCTTGCCCTTCTCGTAGGCGAGGCCCTGGCCGCCGAGCACCTCGTTGATGTGGGCGCGGTAGGAGGAGTCGGCGTCGAGCCGCTGCTGGCACTCGGATTGGGCGCCCTGGCAGGTCGAGCAGATGTTCATCATCGAGAGGCCGGTCTGCTGGGCGAGGGCGAAGGTGCGTGCGTTGAGCGTGTCGGCGAGCTCCTGGTTGTGCTCGGCGATCACCCCGGCGCCGCAGCAGTTGGCGCGGTCCAGTTCGATCAGCTCGATGCCGAGCTTCTCGGCGGCGATCGCCATCGAGCCGTGCAGCTCGCTGGTGAAGCCGCGCGAGACGCAGCCGGGCCAGTAGGCGACCTTGATCTGCTCGCTCACGACTCCTCGCTTTCCGCGGCCGCGGCCGCCTCCGCCGTCAGGGTCTCATCCGTCGGCTCGTCGGGCTCCGGTTCGACGAAGTCCTCGTCTTCACCGGTGATGTAGAGGTTGAATTCCTCGCCGTGCTCCTCGGCGTGCTCGTAGATCGCCTTGACCTCTTCCATGGCGTTGCCGGGGAGCTTCGGGTGCAGGCCGGGGATGAACTTGAGCCGGGCCTTGCCGGTCCTGACGGCACGAAACACCGTTGGCAGCGCCTTGAGCAGTTCCGTGATCCCCCGTTTGCTCGGCTTGAGCTTGCCTTTGACGCCGGGCGCGAAGGACTCCTGCGGGAGCATCGACTCGTCCAGCGTCCCCTTCTTCTCGATGATCTTGACGAAGGCGATCTCATGGTCGTGCCCGCTGTTGGGATCCTGAATCCCCTCCTCGCCGGCCTTGCGGCGCAGGCGCATGATCTGATCCATCGGCGCGACGCCCTTGGGGCAGGCGTCGACGCAGCTGAAGCAGTGGGTGCAGTCGTAGATCCCGTGCGGGTCCTCGGCGAGGTCGTGGAGGCGCTCCTTGCTCTCCGCGTCGCGTGGGTCCCCGACGAAGCGGTAGGCCTTGGCCAGCGCCGCCGGGCCGACGAAGTCCGGGTCGGCTTCCATCGAGAGGCAGGAGGAGACGCAGGCGCCGCACTGGATGCAGGCCATCGACTGGGTGATGTCGATCATCGACTCGGGCTCGACCACGTACTCGCGCTCGGGTGGCTCGCCGTGGGGGAGGAGCCAGGGGGTGACGCGACGGATCTTGGTCCAGTGCGTCGACTCCATGTCGGTGATCAGGTCCTTGATCACGGGCATGTTCCCCATCGGCTCGACGGTGATCACCGGGGCGTCGCCGGAGTCTGGGCCGACGCTGGCTTTCTTCTCGGCCAGCTCCTGGGCCTCGCCGATCTGGGTCTTGCAGCCGAGCCCGGACTGGCCGTTGATCTTCATCCCGCAGGAGCCGCAGATCGCGGCGCGGCAGGAGCAGCGCACGGAGAGCGAGCCGTCGTCGCGGTCCTTGGCCTGCAGCAGGCCGTCGAGCACCGAGAGCGAGGGGTCGAGGTCGACGTCGAACCGCTCCCAGTAGGGGCCCTCGCCGGACTCTGGCTGGTAGCGCCGGACTTTCAGCGTGTAGTTGGCCATGCTCCTAGTACTTCCTCTCTTCGGGTTCCCACTGGGTGATCGTCACCTCGGAGTAGGAGATCTCGGGGCCGTCGTCGTTGAGCTGCAGGTCGATGTGCTTCAGCCACTCCGCATCATTGCGCTCCGGGAAGTCCGTCCTGTACTGGGCGCCGCGGCTCTCCTTGCGCTCCAGCGCGGCGACGCAGCAGCACTCGGCGTTGTCGAGCATGTAGCCGAGCTCGATCGCGCCCAACAGGTCCTGGTTGAAGACCGCGCCCTTGTCGTCGACGTAGGCGCTCTTCGCCTCCTCCTTGAGGCGGCGCACGGTCTCCAGCGCTTCGGCGATGCCGGCCTCGTCGCGGAAGACGGCCACCCTGGCGTCCATCGTCGTGCCCAGCTCCTGCTTGATCTCCGAGATCCGCCGACCCGACCCCTTCTCGCGCGAGAGGATCGAGTCGATCGTCGCCTGCTCGGCCTCGAGCACCGCTCGGGAGGGGCGCGAGGCGTCGGTCCGCTTTGCGCGGGCCGCCGCGTCGGCGCCGGAGCGGCGGCCGAAGATCAGCGTGTCGAGCAGTGAGTTGGCGCCCAGCCGGTTGCCGCCGTGGACCGAGACGCAGGCGGTCTCGCCGGCGGCGTAGAGGCCGGGGATGTCGGTGCGCCCGTCAACGTCGGTCTTGATCCCGCCCATCGTGTAGTGGTTGCCGGGCTTGATGTGGATCGGTTCGCGGGTGATGTCAACGCCGGCGAAGTCGCGGCCGACGAGGACGATCTCGCGCAGCGCCTCGTGCACGCGCTTCTTCGGCACGACCGTGATGTCGAGCGCGACGGTGCCGTCGGGGAAGCCGCGCCCCTCGTTGATCTCGGTCTGCTCGGCGCGGCTGACGACGTCGCGCGAGGCGAGCTCCATCTTGTTCGGCGCGTAGCGCTCCATGAAGCGCTCGCCCTTGGCGTTGAGCAGGTGGGCGCCCTCGCCGCGGGCGCCCTCGGTGATCAGGAAGCCCTTGCCGGCCAGCGTCGTCGGGTGGTACTGGATCATCTCCATGTCCATCAGCTTCGCCCCGGCCCGGTAGGCCATCGCGATCCCGTCGCCGGTGCAGATCAGGGCGTTGGTGGTCGGCTTCCAGACCTGGCCGTTGCCGCCGCAGGCGAGGATCACCGACTTCGCCTGGAAGAGCTCCATCGAGCCGTCCGCGACGTTGCGGGTGACGACGCCGCAGCACTCGCCCTGCTCGTCGATCGCCAGCGCCGTGCAGAACCACTCCTCGTAGCGGGCGACTTGGTCCGAATGCTTCATCAGCTGCTCATACAGGACGTGCATGATCGCCTGGCCGGTGATGTCGGCGACGTAGTAGGTGCGGGCGGCGGAGGCGCCGCCGAAGGCGCGGGTGCCGAGCTTTCCCTCCTCGTTGCGGTGGAAGGTGACGCCGAGGTGCTCGAGGTGGAGGATCTCCTCCGGCGCCTCGCGGCACATCACCGAGATCGCGTCCTGGTCGCCGAGGTAGTCGGAGCCCTTGACCGTGTCGTAGGCGTGCGACTCCCAGGAGTCGCCGGGGTTGAGCGCCGCGTTGATTCCGCCCTGCGCCGCGTTGGAGTGCGAGCGCACCGGGTGGACCTTGCTGACGATCCCGACCGAGACCCCTTCCTCGGCGGCGGCCAGGGCGGCCCTCTGCCCGGCCAGCCCGGCGCCGATCACCAAAACGTCATGCGTAGGCATCGGCGCCGCACTCTATAGACACCAAATCCGACCCCGCAGTCGGATTTCGTCTTTCGACCGGGCGTAACGCCTTGTGGACGAAATGCGACCAAAAAACGTTACGCCAGCCGCCGTCGCGTCCAGGGGGCGAGGGGTGTAACGCGCTGTGGATGTCATAGGACCGAAAGACGTTACGCCCGGCTGGGGGCTAGAGCCAGCGCTCGTCCAGGCGGCGGATCGTGGCCTCACTGAGACGGACGCCGTCGGCGAGAGTGTCGAAGTCGACGTTGGCGGCCACGTCGTTGGGCCAGTGGTAATAGGCCGGCTGCTTGAGGTCGGTGCAGGCGGTGAGCACCGCCGTCTCGTAGCCGGCGGCGAGCGGCTCGAGGCCGTCCGTGCCGTTGCGCAGGCGCAGGTTGGGGTAGAGCCAGATCCCCATTTCCTGCGCCAGCCCGTCGATCAGCGCCACCGCGCGCGACGGGTACTCGCGCATCTTGAGGAAGCCCTCGCCGCGCAGGACCAGCAGGTGGGGTGAGCCGAGCGACTCGAGGCAGAGGAAGCACGTGCTCTCGCGCGGCAGCTCGTCGAAATGGCGCTCGCCGAAGGCCTTGATCCCCTCGCTGAAGGACTCCTCCGAGCCGACCGAGAGCAGGATCACGCGCAGATCGCGGGTCGGCTCCTCGACCAGGCGCCGCGCCAGCGCCAGGAGCGCGACCACCGCCGTGCCGTTGTCATTGGCGCCAGGCACGGCGCCGCCCACGCCGGTCTCGACCATTGCCGCCGCCGTGCCTAGGCCGAGCAATATGGCGAGCCTGGTGAAGAGCCGGCTACCGCTCAAGGCCCCCAGCGTCGCCATGATCGGCCCGCCGATCACTGGCGCCATCAGCATCGGGCTGGTCTCGCGACCCTCGAGCAGGCCGAGCCGGTCGGCGATCTTGGGAATTTGAGGATGGAAGACCAGCGCCGAGTGGGCGGCGTCGTGATGGGCGATCAGGACAACCGTGCGCTCGGCATCGGCCGGGCCCAGCTCGCAGACCACGTTGTAAGTGGTGCGCTGAGGCAGCACTCGCCGCAGCGGCCGTTTCCCCGGCGGAAAGTCGGCAGCGATCCCGGCCGCGCCGAGCGCCCCAAAGAGCCCCCCGAGAAGACGGCGCCCACGCAAGCTGAGCCACCCGCCCAACGCCCCAAGCGCGGCCCCGATCCCCAGCGGCCACCAGTAAGTCCCGTGCGCCGGCTCCGCCTCGATCCGAGCCTCCGCCCCGACCTCAGCAAACCGCTCAACGATCCACTCCGCCGCCCGCCGCTCCCCTTCCGACGCCGAGGGTCGATGAATCGTCTCGAGCTCCTCAAGCCACGCCCGAAGCTGATCCTTGTCCGCCGCCACGGCCTCGAACTTATACGGGGCCAGCCGGGTGGGGGTGGAACGTCTTGTACTTTTTCGTCGTGAGCCGCGAGGCGTCAGCCTGACTCCTCTCCACCGGAAAAGTTAAGTGGAACCCCCACCCGGCTGGCCCCGTACGATTGAGTGCAATGTTCGGCGGCAAACCGATCACCCTCTTCCACGTTCGCGGCATCCGCATCGCGGTCGACTGGTCCTGGTTCTTCGTCCTCTTCCTGGTCATCTTCTGGCTCTCGCGCTTCTACGGCGACGTGCTCGGCCAGAGCGGCTCGGACAGCGGCCCCTTCGCGCTCGCCGTGATCAGCGCCCTCGGCTTCTTCGGCTCGATCGTCCTGCACGAGCTCGGCCACGCCTTCGTCGCGATCCGCAACGGGATCGGCATCTCCAGCATCCAGCTCTGGATCTTCGGCGGCATGGCCCACATGGACCGCGAGTCCGACAGCCCGGCGACCGAGTTCAAGGTCGCGATCGCCGGCCCGCTGGTCACCCTGGCGATCGTCATCGTGCTCACCACGGCAGGCCTGGCGGCGGTTGGCTGGACCGAGTTCCGCCAGGCGGCGCTGGTCGAGAGCAACGCCGGCGCCTCGGGCGTGATGGCGATGATCGCCTGGCTCGCCTCGATCAACCTGCTCGTCCTGATCTTCAACCTGCTCCCCGCCTTCCCGATGGACGGCGGCCGCATCGCCCGCGCGATCGTCTGGTGGCGGACCGGCGACCGCGGTGCGGCGACCCGCATTGCCGCCAACCTGGGCCGGGTCTTCGGCTACCTCTTCATCGGCGGTGGCCTGCTGCTGGCCGCCAGCGGCGACATCTTCGGCGGCGTCTGGCTCGCCCTGATCGGCATGGTGATCAACAGCTCGGCCCGGGCGGCGGCGATGCAGACCGCGATCACCGGGCGGATCTCGAAGCTGCTCGTCTCCGACGTGATGGACCGCGAACCCGTGGCGATCCCGGACGAGATCAGCGTCGAGCAGGCGCTCGACGAGTACTTCCTGCGCTACCGCTGGCCCTGGTTCCCGGTGGTCGACGCGGCCTATCGCTTCCTCGGCCTGGTGGTGCGCGACAAGGCCGACGAGGTGCCCGAGACCTCGCGCGCCAGCTCGCACGTCGCCGACCTGCTCGAGCGCGACGACGGCACCTTCCAGGTCCGCGACGACGCACCGCTCGACTCGCTGCTTTCCAGCAGCTCCCTGCGTCGCTTCGGCGCCCTGATGGTGGTTGACGCCGAAGGCCACCTGGCCGGCGTGATCACCACCGAGCAGGTGGGACGGGCGCTGCGCGACTCCTCTACGGCCGGTGCCGCTCGATGATCCGGCCGAAGTCCGAGCCCGCGGGCAGCGTGCCGTAGGCGTTGCCCCAGTCGCCTGAGAGGCGCGAGGCGCAGAAGGCGTCGGCGACGGCCTCGTCGCCGTAGCGGACCAGCAGTGAGGCCTGCAGGGCGATCGCCATGCGCTCGACGATCCGCCGGGCGCGGACCTCGATCGTCTCCAGGTCGCCGGGAATCTCGTCCTTGAGCGCCGCCACGTAGGCGTCGAGCTTCGGTTCGGCGCCTGCCCCCTCCATCACCTCTACGAAGAAGGCGTCGACCGAGGCCGGGCTCTTGACCATCGCGCGCAGCACGTCGAGGCACTGGACGTTGCCGGAGCCCTCCCAGATCGAGGCGAGCGGCGCCTCGCGGTAGAGGCGCGGCAGACCCGACTCCTCGACGTACCCGTTGCCGCCGAGGCACTCGAGGCACTCGACCGCGTGGTAGGGCTGGCGCTTGCACATCCAGTACTTGAGGACGGCGTTGGACAGGCGGCGGAACTCAGCCGCCTCGCGGTCGCCGGCGGCGGCCTCGTCGTAGGCGCGGGCGAGGCGCATCGCGGCGACCGTCGCCGCCTCGGACTCGACGCAGAGGTCGGCGAGCACGTTGCGCATCAGCGGCTGGTCGATCAGGTCCTTGCCGAAGGCGGCGCGCTGGGCGGTGTGGTTGAGGGCCTGGACGACGCCCGCCCGGTAGCCGGTGGCGGCGCCGATCACGCAGTCGAGGCGAGTGTGGTTGACCATCTCGATGATCGTCGGCACTCCGCGGCCCTCCTCGCCGACCATGCGCGCCCAGGCGCCGCGGAACTCGAGCTCCGAGGAGGCGTTGGAGCGGTTGCCGAGCTTGTCCTTGAGGCGCTGGATCTGGAAGGCGTTACGCTCGCCGTCGGGCGTCCAGCGTGGCATCAAAAAGCAGGAGACCCCGGACTCGGTCTGGGCGAGGACGAGGAAGGCATCGCACATCGGCGCCGAGCAGAACCACTTGTGGCCGACCAGCTCGTACTCGGCCCCGGGGCCGCCGCCGTTCAGAGGCGTCGCCACGGTGGTGTTGGCGCGCACGTCGGAGCCGCCCTGCTTCTCGGTCATCGCCATCCCGCAGAGGGCGCCGCTCTTGCGCTCAGCCGGCAGCGAGCGCTCGTCGTAGTCGAGCGAGAGGAAGCGCTCCTCCCACTCGGCGGCTAGCTCGGGCTGCTTGCGCAGGGCCGGGATCGCCGAGTAGGTCATCGAGAGCGGGCAGCCGACGCCGCTCTCGGCCTGCATCAGCAGCATGAACATCGCCGCGCGGGCGACGTGGGCGCCGGCGCCCGGCTCGCGCCAGGGCATCGCGTGCAGGCCGTGCGAGACCCCGATCCGCATCAGCTCGTGCCAGGAGCTGTCGAACTCGACCTCGTCGATGCGGTGGCCGTAGCGGTCGTGGGTCTTCAGCTCGGGCTTCTTCTCGTTCGCCTCGAAGCCCCAGCGGATCGTCTGCGCCGAGCCGGCGATCGCGCCCAGCTCCCGCGCCCGGTCCTCGGCCCACTCGGCGCCCTCGCGGCGCAGCGCCTCGCGCAGCGGGCGGTCGGCGTCGAACGGGTTGTACTCCTCCAGCGGCGTCGCCTGGTTGAAGACCTCGTGGGTGGCGGTGCCAGCGGTGCTGTGGCGCTCGACGGTGGCCATCGAGCTTGATTGTGGCATCCCGATAGCATCGCGCGCCGCGTGCCCAAGATCTCCGTCAAGAACCCGGTCGTCGAGCTCGACGGCGACGAGATGACCCGGATCATCTGGGCCTTCATCAAGGAGCAGCTGATCCTGCCCTACCTCGATCTCGAGCTGATCTACTTCGACCTGGGGATCGAGAGCCGCGACGCGAGCGGCGACCAGATCACCGTCGACGCCGCCAAGGCGATCAAGCGCCACGGCGTCGGCGTGAAGTGCGCGACGATCACCCCCGACGAGGCGCGGGTCGAGGAGTTCGGCCTGAAGGAGATGTACCGCTCACCGAACGGGACGATCCGCAACATCCTCGGCGGCGTGATCTTCCGCGAGCCGATCGTGATCTCGAACATCCCCCGGCTTGTGCCGGGCTGGACCAAGCCGATCGTGATCGGCCGCCACGCCTTCGGCGACCAGTACCGGGCGACCGACACGCTGATCCCGGGCGAGGGCACGCTCACCCTCACATACACGCCGACGGACGGCTCGCAGCCGATCGAGCTCGACGTCTACGACTTCCCGGGCCCGGGTATCGCGATGGCGATGTACAACCTCGACGACTCGATCCGCGACTTCGCCCGCGCCTCGATGCGCTACGGCCTCGACCGCGGCTTTCCGGTCTACCTCTCGACCAAGAACACGATCCTCAAGCGCTACGACGGTCGCTTCAAGGACCTCTTCGCCGAGGTCTACGAGGGCGAGTTCAAGGCCGATTTCGAGGCCGCCGGAATTACCTACGAACACCGTTTGATCGACGACATGGTCGCCGCGGCGATGAAGTGGGAGGGCGGCTACGTCTGGGCTTGCAAGAACTACGACGGCGACGTCCAGTCCGACACCGTGGCGCAGGGCTTCGGCTCGTTGGGCCTGATGACCAGCGTGCTGATGAGCCCCGACGGCAAGACGGTCGAGGCTGAGGCCGCGCACGGCACCGTCACCCGTCACTACCGCCAACACCAAGAGGGCAATCCGACCTCGACCAACCCGATCGCCTCGATCTTCGCCTGGACGCGCGGCCTCGCCGCGCGCGGTCGCCTCGACGAGACGCCCGAGGTCTCGGAGTTCGCCGAGACCCTCGAGCGGGTCTGCGTCGAGACCGTGGAAGCCGGGAAGATGACCAAAGACCTCGCCCTCCTGGTCGGACCCGACCAGGAGTACCAAACCACGCAGGAGTTCCTCGGCTCGATCGATGAGGGACTCCGGAAGGAGATGCTGTGAGCACCCCTGTGAAAGTCACCGTCACCGGCGCCGCCGGGCAGATCGGCTACGCGCTCCTCTTCCGCATCGCCAGCGGCCAGATGCTCGGCCCCGACACGCCGGTGGAGCTGAGCCTGCTCGAGATCCCCGACGCCGTGAAGGCGGCGGAGGGCACCGCGATGGAGCTCGACGACTGCGCCTTCCCGCTGCTGCGCAAGATCGACATCTTCGACGAGCCGCGGGCCGCCTTCGAGGGCAGCAACGTCGGCCTCCTGGTCGGCGCCCGTCCGCGCGGGCCGGGCATGGAGCGCTCGGACCTGCTCGAGGCCAACGGCGGCATCTTCAAGCCGCAGGGCGAAGCGATCGCCGCCGGCGCCGCCGATGACGTGCGCATCCTCGTCGTCGGCAACCCGGCCAACACCAACTGCCTGATCGCGATGTCCAACGCCGACGGCGTGCCGCGCGAGCGCTTCACCGCGATGATGCGGCTCGACCACAACCGGGCGATCGCCCAGCTGGCGAACAGGCTCGGCAAGCAGGTCTCCGAGGTCACCAACATGACGGTCTGGGGCAACCACTCGACCACCCAGTACCCGGACCTGGTGAACGCCAAGGTGAACGGCGCGAGCGCCTGGGACTCGGTCGACGACGAGGCCTGGATCTCAGACGAGTTCATCCCGCGTGTCGCCAAACGCGGCGCGGCGATCATCGAGGCGCGCGGCGCGTCCAGCGCCGCCTCGGCGGCAAACGCCGCGATCGACCACGTGCACGACTGGGTGCTGGGCACGCCGCAGGGCGACTGGGTCTCGATGGGGGTACCGACCGACGGCTCCTACGGGGTCGAGGAGGGCATCGTCGCCGGCCTGCCCTGCCGCTGCAGCGGTGGCGAGTGGTCGGTGGTCGAGGGGCTCGAAGTGCCCGAGTTCTCACGCGGACGCATCGACGCCAGCGCCGCCGAGCTGCGTGAGGAGCGCGAGGCCGTCGCCGGCCTCGGCCTGGTCTGAGCCCAGAAGCGAAGAAGCCGGCCCCGTTCGGGGCCGGCTTCTATCGGTGAAGCTGGTGCTGTGAGGGGTGCGCCCTACGTGGGGTAGTACTCGCGCCCCTTCTTGGTCACGCGGCCCTCTTTCTCCATTTCACCGAGCACCCGGTAGAGGTAGTTCGGTTTGATCTTCATCGACTTGGCGATGTCCGAAGCGCTGATCCCCGGGTTCTGCTCGACCAGTTTCACCGCCTGATCGGCACGGGTGCCGCCGCGACGGCGGCGCCGTTTGCGGGGGGCGCTGGTGGTGCTGGTGGTGGCGGTGGTCGCTTTCGGGGGGCGACCGGGACCGCGACGACCGCTGCCGGGCGGGCGGCCCGGGCCGCGGCGGTGGGTGATGGTGCCACCGAGCTCGGTGAGAGCACGCTCGAGGCGCTTGCGCTCCTCGTCAAGCTCGGCGAGCCGCTTCTTGACCAGGTCTAGGGCCTCGTCGAGTACGTTGCTTGTGCTGGGCATTTCCTTCCTTTCCATCCCGCGAGTCTTTGTGCCTCCCGGGTTGTCCTAAGTCCGGAGTGTGGCACAGTCACAGTGACAGGTGACTATTCATATAGTCAAATAACTCGTTGTCACTCTGGCCGTTTGGATGACACCGAGCTTAGCGAGGTGGTTATGTCGCCTCCCCCAGGGATGGAATCGCCGGCCAGAAGATGTTGGTAGAACGGTCATCGATGCTGAACCGACGCGTACCGAAGAAATGGCACACTGAGTTGACGCTCCAGGTGACATGGTGGACGAGGAACACTCGCACCGATCCACCCCAGAGCAGCCCGGTCGCGGCGCCGGCCAAAGTTCCGCCGACCGCGTAGCCGGCGAGCGGAGCTCGACCCCGAGACCCTGAGCCTGCTCGCCGAGGCGATCTTCGCCTACATAGACGAGCTCTCCGCCGACTCCGGCGAGGGCCCCACCGGCCCCCCTCTGATGCCCGAACTCAGCCGCGCCGCTTCGGCAACGTCCGAAAGACGACGTCCCAGACCGGCGAGGAGACCCCGAACCCGTAGCGGTGGTCCTGGAAGTGGTGGCGCATGTGCTGCTCGCGCAACCGCTTGCCGAACTCCGACTTCGGCACGAAGTGGTGCACGTAGTAATGCGTGTAGTCGTAGACCAGGTAGCCGAGGATGAAGCCGCCGAACAGCGGGTAGGCGGTGGGCGTGCCGAAGATCAGGGTGAAGGCGAAGAAGAAGAGGGCGGCCAGGGGGATGGAGACGGAGGGCGGCATCACCAGGCGAAGCTTGTCGTTGGGGTGGTCGTGGTGGACGCCGTGGATGATGAAGTGCATCTTGTGGCCGAAGGCGTTGTCGGGCTCCCAGTGGAAGAGCAGGCGGTGCAGCCAGTACTCGGTCAGAGTCCAGATCCCGATCCCACCGAGGCTGAGCAGGATCAGCTGCCAGACGGCGTAGCCGCCGGCGGCACCGAGCCACTCCATGGCGACGATCACGGGCACGAAGACGATCGCCGGGATCGACGGGTGCACCCGCGAGAAGAAGTTGAGGAATTCGCTATCGAACAGCTGCGGGGAAGCCGCGAGCTTGTCGGACCGGCTGGAGGACTCCATTCCCCGCAATGGTAGCGGCGGCATCCCGCGGCGTCCGCAAGACGCGGGGAAGATGTGACGAGGCTGTGGCAAAGATGTGGCGCTTTGCGGAAATGGGGCGCACGGAACACGCACGGGAGTGGAAAGATCGCCGCCGTGCCCCGAGCGAAGAAGAAGCCCACCTGCGAGGACTGCTACTTCCAGAAGAACATGCTCTGCGCGCTCGAGCTGGGCGAGCCCTGCGCGACCTTCAGGCCGAACCGCCCCGAGGGCCTGGTGCCGCCCAAGCAGCCGGTGCTGCTGATGCGCCCGCCGCGCTGGGCCTCGCAGGCGCAGACGGCGTAGCGCGACCCGGGCTAATCTTCCGACCCATGCCAGAGCGGGACCTCTACGCGTGGGCGCGAACCACTTACGTCTCCCGCAGGAGCAGGGGGTTTACCCCGAACGTCGACGTCTACTACTGCGGCGATCCGCAGCGGGCGGTGGTCAAGGTCGAGCTCGCCGGTTTGAAGCTCGACGAGGTCGGGATCGAGATCTCCGGGCGGCAGCTGGCGATCGTCGGCGAGCGGCAGGTGCAGGAGACCGAGGGGCGGGTCTACCAGCAGGTCGAGATTCCCTCCGGGCCGTTCCGCCGCGTGGTCGAGCTGCAGGTCGACGTCGATCCCGACCGGGCCCGCGCCACCTACGAGGACGGCGTGCTGCGCATCGACCTGCCGCTGAGGGACCCGGCCGAGAGCACCCGCCGAGTCCCGATCGGGAGGGAGTAGGCGATGGAGGGCAGCCCTGCGCTCGAGATCGTCGACGCGCCGCTCGACGCCGAGGACGCGATCCGCGCCAACGAGCCGCTGCCCGACGCGCTGCCGGTCCTGCCGCTGCGCGAGACCGTCACCTTCCCCGAGACGCTGACACCGCTGGCGGTCGGCCAGGAACGTTCGATCAAGCTGGTCGACGACGTGCTCGGCGCCAACCGGCTGCTGGCGATGGTCGCCGCCCGCGACCCTGAGAACGAGGAGCCCGGGCCGGACGGCCTCTACGAGGTGGGGGTCGTCGGCGTCGTTGCCCGCATGCTCAAGGTCCCCGACGGCAGCCTGCGGATCCTCGTCCAGGGCACGCAGCGGGTGCGGCTCGGCCCCTACGTCGCCGAGGAGCCTTACCTGGTGGCGCGGATCGCCGAGCTGCCCGACGAGGTCGAGGACGGGCCCGAGCTGGAGGCCCTCACCCGCAACGTGCAGCGCACCTTCTCGGAGATCATCGAGCAGATCCCCTACCTGCCCGAGGAGCTGCAGATGGCGGTCGCCAACCTCGACGACCCGGCGGCGCTCGCCCACCTGATCGCCGGCGCCCTGCGCATCGACACCGAGGAGAAGCAGCAGCTGCTCGAGGAGGTCAACGTCGTCGCCCGCCTGCGCCACCTATCCCAGGTCCTCGCCCGCGAGCTCGAGGTGGTGCAGCTCGGCACCCAGATCCAGTCCCAGGTCCAGTCCGAAGTCGACAAGGGGCAGCGTGAGTTCTTCCTGCGCCAGCAGCTGAAGGCGATCCAGGACGAGCTGGGGGAGGGCGACGAGCAGCAGGCGGAAGCGAACGAACTGCGCGAGAAGATCGAGGCGGCGAAGCTGCCCGAGCACGCCCAGAAGGCGGCGGAGCGCGAGCTCTCGCGGCTGGAGAAACTGCCTTCGGCGGCGGCCGAGCACGGCGTGATCCGCACCTACCTGGAGTGGCTGACCGAGCTGCCCTGGGCGGAGCAGACCGAGGACAACCTCGATATCGGCCACGCGCGCGAGGTGCTGGACGCCGACCACTACGACCTCGAGAAGGTCAAGGACCGGATCCTCGAGTACCTCGCGGTGCGCAAGCTGAAACCGGACTCGCCCGGGCCGATCCTCTGCTTCGTCGGCCCGCCGGGGGTCGGCAAGACCAGCCTCGGGCGCTCGATCGCCCGGGCGCTGGGCCGCGAGTTCGAGCGCATCTCGGTCGGCGGCGTGCGCGACGAGGCCGAGATCCGCGGTCACCGACGCACCTACATCGGCGCGATGCCCGGAACGATCGTGCGCGCCCTGCGCGACGCCGGCTCGCGCAACCCCGTCTTCATGATCGACGAGATCGACAAGATGGGCGCCGACTTCCGCGGCGACCCGGCCTCGGCGATGCTCGAGGTGCTCGACCCGGCCCAGAACGACTCCTTCCGCGACCACTACCTCGACCTCGAGTTCGACCTCTCCGAGGTGATGTTCATCGCCACCGCCAACCTGCTCGACACGATCCCCGGCCCGCTGCAGGACCGGTTGGAGACGATCGAGCTGGCCGGCTACACGCTCGACGAGAAGAAGCACATCGCCCGCCGTTACCTGGTGCCGCGCCAGATCGAGGCCAACGGCCTGAAGCCGTCCCAGATCGCGTTCGCCGATCCGGCGCTGGTCGCGATCATCGAGGAGTACACGCGCGAGGCGGGCGTTCGCAACCTCGAGCGCCAGATCGGCACGGTCTGCCGCAAAGTAGCCCGCGGCGTCGCCGAGGGCAAGGCGAAGGGCAAGGCCCGCGTCTCGGCCAAGCGCGCCCGCGAGCTGCTCGGCCGCCGCCGGGTCTTCGCCGAGCAGCGGCGGCGGACGAAGGTGCCGGGCGTGGCGACCGGCCTGGCCTGGACGCCGACCGGCGGCGACGTGCTCTTCATCGAGGCGACCTCGATGCCCGGCTCGGGCCGGCTGACGATCACCGGGCAGCTCGGCGACGTGATGAAGGAGTCGGCGCAGGCGGCGCTCTCCTACGTGCGCGGCCACTGGCGGGAGCTGGCGCCGGAGCTGGGCGAGGACTGGTTCGCCGAGCACGACATCCACATCCACGTGCCGGCCGGGGCGGTGCCCAAGGACGGGCCGTCCGCCGGGGTGGCGATGACCGTGGCGCTCGCCTCGCTGATCGGCGGCCGCCCGGTTCGCAACGATGTGGCGATGACAGGCGAGGTGACCCTGACCGGCCAGGTGCTGCCGATCGGCGGTCTCAAGGAGAAGTCGCTGGCGGCCCAGCGGGCCGGGATCAGACGGGTGCTGGTGCCGGAGCGCAACGAGGGAGAAGTGACGGAGATCCCCGAGCACGAGCGCAGCGAGCTGGAGTTCGTCTACGTGGACGAGGTCTCGAAGGCAATCGCGGCGGCGCTCGCCTAGCCGGATGGAGGCGGCCGGCGCCCTGGGCCGCTTCCGGCCCCACATCCATCTGGGGGGATTGCGAGACGCCGTGCGCTCGCGCTCGCGCGCCTTCTGGATCGTCGCCGGTCTCACCGTTCTCGCCGCCGCGCTGCGCTTCGCGACGCTCGGCGTGCAGAGCTACCACCACGACGAGATCGTCACCGCCAGCCGCGTGCTGCGCGACGGCTTCTGGCACGCGATGGACGCGGTCGGCTTCAGCGAGTCGGCGCCGCCGCTCTACTACGCCCTGGCATGGGCCTGGACCCAGGTGACCGGCACGGGAGAGTTCGGCCTGCGCTCCTTCTCGGCAGCGGCCGGCGTGGCCACCGTCCCGGTCGCCTACCTGATCGGCGCGCAGCTGCGCAACCGCCGCACCGGCCTGATCGCCGCGGCCCTGGTAGCCGTCAACCCGATGCTCGTCTGGTACTCCCAGGAGGCCCGCGCCTACTCCCTCCTGGTCCTCCTAACCGCCCTCAGCCTCCTCTACTTCCTCCGCGCCCTCCCCCCTGACGGGGACGCGCCGTCCCTTAGGGGCCACCGGTGGTACCTAAGGGACGGCGCGTCCCGGTCGGTCGTGTGGTGGGGGGTGTTCTCGGGGTTGGCGCTGGCTACGCATTACTTCGCCGCGTTTCCGGTTGGGGTCGAGGCGGTCTGGCTGCTGCGAGCGTACGGGCGGGCCTGGCGGCGGCTGCTGCCGGGACTGGCGATCGTCGGCGGGATGGCGCTTGCGCTGTTGCCGCTCGTCGCGCACCAGATGTCGTTCGCGCACGCCGCCTGGATCGGCAACTTCACCCTCGGCCACCGGCTCGGCGAAACCGCGCTCAACTTCGTGCTCGGCGAGACCGGCGACATCATCTCGCGGCCGACGCACCCGCTGCTCGCCGCAGTCCCCTACCTGCTGGTGGTCGCCGGCATGGCCATGGTCCTGCTGCGCGGCGAGCGCGCCGAGCGGCGCGCGGCCGGCATCCCGCTGACGATCGCCGCGGTGACGATCGGCGTGCCGCTCGCGCTCGCGGCGGTCGACCACGGCAAGGACTACATCCTCGCCCGCAACCTGATCCCCGCTGTGGTGCCGCTGCTCGCCGCTGTCGCGGTCGGCTTCGGCCTGCGCCGGGCGCGCCGCGCCGGCCTCGTCCTTGCCACAGCGCTGGTCGCCTACTCGCTCGGCTTCACGATCTGGGCGAGCGCCTCGCCGCAGCTGCAGCGGCCCGACTGGGACGCGGTGGCGACGGCGATCGGGGAACCGTCGCGGCCGCGGGCGATGGTCACCTGGACCCTCGGCGAGGCCTCGCTGCGCTACTACCTCTCGACCGGCTCGGTGCAGGTGCGGGCGGACGAAGGCTTCGAGTGGTGGGTCGGTGAACTCGACCTGATCTCCGACGGCCCGGCGCCGCCGCCCCCGCGCCGGATCGTCGGGCCGGGCTTCCGGCAGGCCGGCTACCAGCGGGTCGGCCGCCTCTACGTGCGGCGCTACGTGGTGCCCGGGCCGGGCCTCGAGCCGCTGCGCCTGCGCTCCCTGCCGAGGGCGGAGCTTGGCTTCCGCAGCAACGGGGTATTGATCGACGGAGTGGGCTCGCCCTGACGCGAAGTCATTTCGGAGTTATCCTGAGCGTTCCCAAGGAACCCAGCGAGGAGAAGGCACAGGCATGAGCAAGACGAAGGCGACGCAGGCAACAGACCTCTACTCGAGCGCGCGGGAGAACCCCTACGTGCAGCGGCTGATCGAGGACGAAGAGCTGCGGGACAGCCTCAAGGACGCTTTCGAAGCCGCGCGCGGCGCCTACACGCGGGCGACCGGCAACGGCCACGGCGCGGTCAAGGCGGTGACCAGCGACAAGAAGGTGCAGCGCGACCTGCGCTCGGCGGCCGAGAGCCTGCGCGACGCGTCCGAGGCGCTGCGGTCGCCGAAGAAGCGCAAGAAGAGCCGCCTCGGCCGGATCGTCCTGCTGGCGCTGATCGGCGCGGGACTGGCGCTGATCTTCAGCGAGGACGCCCGCAAGACGGTGCTCGACACCCTTTTCGGCGCAGAAGAGGAGTTCGAGTACACCTCCACAACCAGCATCAACGGCGGCTAGAGCCGGAGGGGACGCTTTCGCCGTCCCTCTCCATACACTGAAGCCATGGAGGCTGCGACTCAAGAGCGGGAGCTGAGCGGCGAGAAGGCGCAGCGCATCGTCGACGCGATGCGCGAGAGCGTCGCCAAGCGCGGCGCTGCCGGCTCGACCTTCGAGCACGTTGCGCGCGAGGCCGGGGTCAGTCGCGGCCTGCTCCACTACTACTTCGGCACCAAGGAGCGGCTGCTGGTCGAGGTGGTGCGCCGCGACGCCGAGATCCGCGTCGCGCGGCTCGACGAGCCGCTGGCCAAGGCGCAGACGGTCGATGCCGTGATCGACGTGCTGCTCGCCAGCCTCAACGACCTGATCGAAAACGAGCCGACCTTCTTCCTCCTCCTCTACGAGCTGTTCAGCGCCGGCCGCCGCAACCCGGACATCCAGCACGAGGTCGGCCAGCTCTTCGAGCGCACCCGCTCCCACGTGGCGGAAGTGCTGCGCACCAAGGAGCGGGAGGGAGTGCTGAGCCTCCGTCACGACGCCGAGGAGATCGTCTCCTACCTTTTCGCGATCGCCGATGGCTTCGCCCTGCAGGCGCTCTCCGACCGCGAGCGCGACATCAGCGGCGGCCTCGCCGTCGCGGCCGCCTCGGGCCGCTACCTGCTGATCGACGAGTAGCGCCGCGGCAAGTCGTCGCGGCGTGACCGGACGCACAGACGCCTGGCCGTTCGTTCGAAAAGCTGGCTGTCCAGCCAATGCGGGAGTTCATGGTCAGACTTGCGGGGTTCCTCGGCCGCCACCGGCGGCCGGTTCTCGTCGTCTGGATCGCCGTCGTTGCGGTGGCGCTGCCGATCGCCAGCCACCAGACCGACCACCTCACCGGCGGCGGTTTCGACGTGCCGGGCAGCGAATCGAAGGCGGTCAACGACTCGATCGAGCGCAGTTTCGGCGACAGCACCGGCCAGATCGCGGTGCTGCTGAAGGCGAGCGACGCGGCCGGGGCCAGGGCGCGGACGGCGGCTGTCGCCCGGGTGCGCCGCGCCGTCGCCGGCCTCGATGAAGTGACGCTGCTGCCGGCCGCGGCCCGCCGCGGCGAGGCGGCCCTGCAGCGGACCGGCACGGCGATGCTGGCGCTGCACAGCGAACGGTCCTCCGACGAACAGATCGACTCGGCGGCGACGCTGCGCGAAGAGCTCGACCCCGGCGCGGCCCGGGGGGGCGTCACCACTTACCTCGCCGGCCAGCCGACGATCTGGGCCGGGATGCAGGAGCTCTCCAAGAGCGACCTGGCCAAGGCCGAGGCGGGCGGCTTCCCGATCGTCGCGATCATCCTGCTCGTCGTCTTCGGCTCGCTCGCCGCCGCGGCGCTGCCGCTGGTGCTCGGCTTCGTCAGCGTGATCGTCACCGGGGCGCTGATCTACTTCATCTCGCTGCAGATGGAGACCTCGGTCTTCGTCACCAACATGGCCTCGATGATCGGGATCGGGGTGGCGATCGACTACTCGCTCTTCATCCTCGCCCGTTACCGCGAGGAGCGGGAGGCAGGGCGCGACGCGGACGCGGCGCGCGCCGAGGCGCTCTCGACCTCGGGCCTGGCGGTCGCCTTCTCGGGCCTCGCCGTGATCGTTTCGCTCGCCGGGCTGTGGATGGTCGACAACCAGGCGCTGCGCTCGATGGCGCTCGGCGCGATGACCGTCGTCGCCGTCTCGATCCTCACCGCCGTCACCCTGTTGCCGGCGCTGATCGCGATGCTCGGCGACCGGGTGCTGCCCGGCGGGGTGGTGGCCAAGGTGCTGGGCTTCTTCAAGCGGGGCGGCGAGCGCCCGGACCGCGAAGCCTTCTGGGTGCGGTGGACGGCGCGGGTCATGGCCCACCCTTGGACCGCGGTGATCGGGGTCTCGGCGGTGCTTCTCACCCTGGCGATCCCGCTGCTCTCGATTGAAACGGGGACCAAGGCGCTCGGCCAGTTCCCCAAGGGCAGCGACGTGCGGGTCGGCAACGAGCTCGCCTCACGGCAGCTCGGCGGCGGCGCCGACCCGGTGCAGGTCGTTACCAGCTTCGGCGCGGGTGGCGTCGATCGCGGCGGGCGGGCGGAGGTCGCCGCCCTCTCCCACAGGCTGGCCACAACGCCCGGGATCAGCTCCGTCGCCCCGCCCGTCTACGCCGGCCGCGAAGTCCTGATCCAGGCGACGCCGACCGCCAACAGCGAGTCCGACGCGACGATCGCGCTCGTCCATCGCCTGCGTGACACGGTTGTGCCGGCCACCGCGCTGGCCCGGGTGGCGACGGTCGAGGTCGGCGGCGAAACGGCGCGCAGCCAGGACGCGCGCGCACAGATCAGCGGCTCGATGTGGAAGATCGTCCTCTTCGTCCTGGCGCTCAGCTTCCTGGTCCTGATGGTGATGCTGCGCTCGCTGCTGCTGCCGCTGAAGGCGGTGCTGATGAACCTGCTCTCGATCGGGGCGGCCTTCGGCATCCTCGTCGCGATCTTCCAGTGGGGCTGGTTCGACAGCCTGCTCGGCTTCGAAAACCAGGGGGCGCTGGACACGATCAACGTGCCGCTGATCTTCGCGATCGTCTTCGGCCTCTCGATGGACTACGAGGTCTTCCTCATGTCCCGCATCCGCGAGCACTACCTCGAGCACGGCGACAACGAACGCGCCGTCGCCGAAGGACTCTCGACCAGCGCCCGCACGATCTCCTCGGCGGCGCTGATCATGACCGCCGTCTTCTCCGTCTTCGTCCTCACCGGCGTCCCCTCGATCAAGGAGCTCGGCCTCGGCTGCGCAGTCGCGATCGCCCTCGACGCAACCCTCGTCCGCCTGATCCTCGTCCCCGCCGCAATGAAGCTGCTCGGCGAGTGGAACTGGTGGATGCCGTCCTGGCTGGACCGCCTGCTGCCGCGCCTCAGCTTCGAGGCGGGCACGCCCGATCCCGAGCCCGCTGAGGCCTGAGGCCCAATACCCTGTGGCCGTGGGTGACGACCTTGCTTTTGTAGGAGCTTTCCGGCTGGCGCAAATGGTGCGCGGCAGGGAGGTGTCTCCTCGGGAGCTTGTGCAGTTTCATCTGGATCGGATCGGGAGGCTCGATCCGCGGCTGAACGCGTTTCGGGTGGTGCTGGGGGAACGGGCGCTGCTCGAGGCGGAGCAGGCGGAGGCGCGGTTGCGGGCGGGGGAGGAGCGGCCGCTGCTGGGGGTGCCGGTCGCGCTGAAGGACAACCAGGGGCTGGCCGGCGAGCTGACCTGCAACGGGACCGACGCCTTCCCCGATCCCGCCGCGGCCGACGACGAGATGGTGCGGCGGTTGCGCGAGGCGGGGGCGATCGTGATCGGCAAGACGCACCTGCCGGAGTTGGCGATCTGCGGCTTCACCGAGTCGGCGACCTGGGGAGTGACGCGCAACCCGTGGGACCCGCAGCGCACGCCGGGCGGCTCCAGCGGCGGCAGCGCCGCCGCGGTCGCCGCGGGGCTCGTACCGATCGCCTCGGCCTCCGACGGCGCCGGCTCGATCCGCATCCCCGCGGCATCCTCCGGGCTCTTCGGCCTCAAGCCGCAGCGCGGTCGCGTCTCGCTGGCGCCCTTCACCGCGCACTGGAACGGGCTCTCCGTCAACGGCTGCCTCAGCCGCACGGTGCTCGACACCGCCCTCTACCTCGACGTCGTCAGCGGCGGCTCGACCGAGCCGGGCGCCCCGCCACCACCAGAGCGCCCCTTCGTCGAGTCGGCGAAGACCCCGCCCGGCAAGCTGCGCGTCGCCTTCTCGACCCAGCCGCCGCGGGCCGCGGCGCCGCCGACGATCTCCGAGACGGCCACCGGGGCGGTGGCGGAGGCCGTCGAGTTGCTGCGCTCGCTCGGCCATGGCGTCGCCGCGCAGGATCCCGACTGGGGCGGGATCGGCAACAACAGCGTGCCGCGCTACCTGCGCGGCGCCGCCGAAGACGTCGCCCACGTGCCCCGCCCCGAGCGCCTCGAACGCCGCACCCGCGGCTTCGGCCGGCTGGGCAGGCTGATCCCCCGGCCCCTCTTCGAGCGCGCCCGCGCCGCCGAGGCGGCCGACGCGGCCCGCGTCAACGCGATCTTCGACTCCCACGACGTGCTGATCACCCCGGTGATGGGCGGCACCGCCCTCCCCGTCCGCCGCTGGCAGGGCCGTAGCGCCCTCTGGACCGTCCTCGGCATGAGCCGCTTCTACCCCTACTGCGTCCCCTGGAACCACCTCGGCAACCCGGCGATGTCCGTTCCGATGGGCTTCGCCGACGACGGCATGCCCCTAGCCGTCCAGATAATCGGCCGCCCCAACGACGAGTCGACCCTCCTCTCTCTTGCCGCACAAATCGAGTCCGAGCGCCCCTGGGCCGACGCCCGGCCCCCGATCTCCTAGCTCGGGGCAGACGGCGGCCTTCAGCCAGCTGGGCCTGCTTTCGCTGTGCCTGTGGTACGACGGCGAAGCTCAAGAGTACGAATTAGCGTCTTATAAAGCGCTAATCTGTATCCTTAAGGCCGTGAATCTTAGTCAGGTCCAGGTCATCGAGTTCTTTCACCTGGCCTTTCTCGATGCGCTTTCGAGGCGCCTCGACCCTGGTCGCTACATCCTCAAGGGCGGCGCGAACCTGCGCTACTTCTTCGGCAGTCCGCGTTATTCAGAGGACATCGACCTCGACCTGAATGGCGGCGAACCGTGGGGCCTGGAAGACAAGGTCGATGGGGTGATCGAATCCCCGGCGATCGGGGCCCTGCTTCGCATCGGCGGCCTCTCGGTGGCCGATCTGTCAAAGCCGAAGCAAACCAGGACGACGAGGCGGTGGAAGGTCGCGATCGAGGCACCGGGACAACCGAACCCCGTGCGGACAAAGATCGAGTTCAGCAATTGCAACGGTGACAGCCGGCACGCGCTCGATGTCCTGCCTGGGAGCGTTGTCGCCCCCTACGCGTTGCGCTCGCCGAGCGTCCAGCACTACGTTGGCGATGCGCCAACCGAGCAGAAGGTGAAGGCTCTCGTCTGGCGTTCCGAGACCCAGGCGCGCGACGTCTTCGACCTCGACCTGCTGCTTCGCCAGAACTCGCTTCCCGGGGGTGCGCTCGACTCGCAGCTGCTCGGCGAAGCCGCTGAGATCGTTCTCGCCATGCCCTTCGACGCCTTTCGCGATCAGGTTCTTCCGTTCCTCGAGTCGGGCACGGTTGAGCTCTACGACACCGTGGGCGCCTGGGAGCAGCTGACGCTCTTCGTGGCCGCGAAACTGGAGGAAGCGCGTTGAGGGCGACGGACGCCTATGGAGAGCTGCTGCGCATGGGCCGCCCGATCGTCACCACCAAGGAGGCGGCAACTCGCTGGCGGGTCGAGCAGCGGACCGCAGGACGCCGCCTGGGCACGATGGAGAATGCCGGCTTCGTGCGTCGGCTGCGACGTGGTCTGTGGACTCTGGAGTCCGATGTTGACCCGCTTGTCGTGCCTCCATACCTGACTGCGCCGTTTCCGGCATACGTGTCGTTTTGGAGCGCGCTCGCCCACCATGACGTGATCGAGCAGCTGCCGCGTGAGATATCCGTTGCTTCGCTTGACCGGGCGCGGCGCATCGTTACCAGCATCGGCACCTACGCGATTCACCACCTCGCTCCGGAGGTCTTCCGTGGGTACGAGGGATCGCAGGAGCGCGGATACATGGCCGTGCCAGAGAAGGCTCTCTTCGACCTCGTCTACGTGCGGGCAGCGTCTGGCCGCCGTGCCTACTTCCCCGAGCTCTCCTTGCCGAGCGATTTCAACGCCGCCCGTATCGGGGAATGGACCGCTCAGATTGCATCCGCCCGCCTGCGCACGATGGTCACGCGCAGGCTGGCCGAAGTGCTTCGGTAGCTCAGCCGAAAACCTTCCGCATCCGGGCGATCTCGCGGATCGATCCCCGCGGCCGCACCCGCCGCGTGAGGATCATCCGCACGGGGCTCGCCTCCGGCTTGCTCATCCCGACGAAGTCCTTCCAGCTGGCCTCGAGCGTCACGGTCGGGTTGGGCGCCTCGCCGGGCTCGGCTCGGGTCGAGCCGTTGTCGATCACCACGTGCCAGGGCTCGGCGTCGGTGAAGCGCCACTGGTAGGTGAGCGCCGAGCCGTTGGCGGCGGACGGGTTGGCGGCGCGCTTGACCACCTCGAAGTAGATCTTCTGCAGCTCGGGGGTCGCCTCCGGCTGGGCGTCGGGCGGGCCGAGGATGCCGCCCAGCATCAGCTTCACCTGGTTGGCGGCGACCTCCTCCGGTGAGGCCTCCGGGTCGAAGGGGAAGACGCCGGGCGGCATCTCCTCGATCGGGTAGCCGATCGTGCGCCAGCGCTGGCGGATCAGTTTGAGGCCGAAGGCGAAGATGTCCTCGAGCGAGAAGCCGTAGCACTCGGTGTAGGCGCGGTCCATGTTGGGCGGGATGAAGACGGCCGGGCCGTAGGGCAGGACTTCGCGCAGCAGGTCGGTCACCGCCGCCCGGTTCTCCTCCCAGCCGGGCGTCCCCTCGGCGAGCAGTTCGGAGAGCACCTTGACGCCGAATCCGATGTGGCGCTGCTCGTCGCGAGAGACGTTGGCGATCCCGGAGCTGAAGCCGGGCATCGTTTCCTCTGAGGCGAAGAAGTCCTCGATGAAGTGCTGGCCGGGCTGCGCGAGCGAGCCCTCGACGATCAGGTGGTAGAGGGTGATCGCCTGCGCGTACTTGGGCAGCGAGCGGTCCCGGGTCAGTTCCTCGGCCATCAGGTCGAGCCGGTCGAAGATCCCGCGGTAGCCCCAGTTGAGTTGCGGCAGGGTGGAGGAGAGCGTCTGCTGGAGGGTCTCGCCGCCGACGCCGATCACCTCCTTGAAGAAGCGGTGGAAGAAGACCGAGTGGCGCACCTCGTCGACCTGCTGGGTGGCGAGGAAGTAGGACTGCTCCTCGGTCGGGGCGGCGGTGATGTAGGGGGCTAGGGTGTCGGCGACCCGGTCCTCGCCGTAGAAGAACATCGAGTAGATCCACATCGCCGAGCGCTTCTGGATTTCGCTCAGCGTCTCCCAGCCCACCTTGTCCTGGGAGAAGTCGATGTCCATCGCGCTCCAGTTGCCCCCCTCCCAGCGGTGGTAGAGGTCCTCGTAGGTGACGTTGTCCATCAGGCTCTGCGACGCGACGCTCATCTCTCTCCTTCTGCTGTCCTCGGGGTCCGCTGCGCAGGTTAGCGCCAAACTGGCTGAGCAGCCAGTTTGGCCGCGGGTGACTTCGTCACACAGCGGCCGGTGGCTCGATCTCGCGCTTGAGGATCTTGCCGGTCGGGCCCTTGGGCAGGTCGTCGACAAACCAGACGACGCGCGGGTACTTGTAGGCGGCGATCCGCTCCTTGACGTATGCGCTGACCTCCTCGGGCGCCAGCTCCTCGCCCTCGTGAAGGACGACCGCGGCGCCGATCTCCTCGCCCCACTCGTCGTGCGGAACGCCGACCACGGCCGCTTCGCGGATCTTCGGGTGCTCGTAGAGCACCTCCTCGACCTCGCGCGGATAGACGTTGTAGCCGCCGCGGATGATCAGGTCCTTCTTGCGGTCGACGATGTAGAAGTAGCCGTCCTCGTCGGTGCGGGCCATGTCGCCGCTGTGGAACCAGCCGCCGCGCATCGCCTCTCCGGTCGCGTCGGGGCGCTGCCAGTAGCCCTTCATGATGTTGTGGCCGCGGATCACGATCTCGCCGACCTCGCCCTGGGCCACCTCCTGGTCGCTCTCGTCGACGACCTTCATCTCGACCCCTTCGATCGGTGTGCCGATCGAGCCGGGCTTGCGCTCGCGGTCGGGGTGGTTGGAGCAGGCGACCGGCGAGGTCTCCGAGAGGCCGTAGCCCTCGAGCACGACCGCGCCGAAGGCGTCTTCGAAGCCGCGCAGCACCTCGACCGGCATCGAGGCCCCGCCGGTGATGCAGGTGCGCAGTTGCGAGGTGTCGAAGCGCTCGCGCTCGGGGTGGTGGAGCAGCGCGCCGAACATCGTCGGCACCCCGTAGAAGTGGGTGACGCCGTCGCGCTGCATCGTCGCCAGCGCCTCGCCCGGGTCGAATTTCGGCACCAGCGTGAGGCAGGCACCGACCTTGAGCGAGGCGTTCATGCCGACCGTCTGGCCGAAGGAGTGGAAGAGGGGGAGGGCGCCGAGCACCACGTCGCCGCCGGCGATCTCGCAGGTCGTGCGGCTGGAGACGTCGGCGTTGCGGAAGAGGTTGAGGTGGGTCAGCTCGGCGCCCTTGGGCTTGCCGGTCGTCCCTGAGGTGTAGAGGATCACCGCGGTGTCGTCCTCGGCGGTGTCGGCGAGGCCCGTTCCAGTGCGCTTTTCCCCCTTTATGGGGGGATAAGGAGCACCGGAAGCGACGCCGGCAAGCATCGCAGCGAAGGCCTCAGGGTCGACCTCGACCAGCTCGGCGCCCGCGTCGGCGGCGCCCTGGCGGGCCTCGTCGAGGAAGCCGTGCCAGGCGAGCAGCAGCTTGGCGCCGGAATCCTCCAGGTAGAAGGCGATCTCGCGGCGCTTGAGCAGCACGTTCATCGGCACGACCACGCCGCCCGCCCGCAGCACGCCGTAGTAGGCGACCGGGAACTCGGGCACGTTGGGCAGCATCACCCCGACCCGGTCGCCTGGCTCGAAGCCCCGCTCGCTCAGCAGGGTGGCGAGCCGGGCGCTGCGCTCGTCGAGCTCGCCGTAGCTGAGCTCGACCCCGCCGAGGCGGATCGCCGGCGCCTCCGGCGTCCGCCCGGCGCTCTCTGTGAGCAGCGACGCGAGGTTGAGGCCCATCCGCCCTACGGCTTGGTGAGGTGGTGGACCGGGAACTCCTTGATGTCGGGCGGCCCTTGCGGGGCCCGGTCGCCCAGCTCTTGGATAGCGGGCAGAAGGCGCGATCCCTGGAAGCGGTCGAAGTGCTCGCGCGACTCCCAGAAGTCGATGATCCCCCAACCCTCCTCGATCGGGCCGCCGGCGTGGAAGATCAGGCCGTCGGGTGGGTTGTCGTCGATCCCCATGTGCTGGTGCACGGCCTCGTACTGCTCCTGCGTGCCGCCTTCGAACTTGAGTCTCAGCCCTATCGCCATCGTCTTCTCCTTTGTCCGCGTAACCCCGCCGTGGCGAGCATAGTCCCCGATACGCCCTGTGGCGCGCTCGTCGCGGATATGCTCACTCGATGGACGACCTCGGTGCCCCGAGCTCTTACCTTGCGCTGCAGCCGGGCGTCGAGGTCTACTCGAGCGACGGCAAGCGCCTCGGCGCCGTGCAGCACGTCCTTGCCGCGCCCGACCTGGACGTCTTCGACGGGTTCGTGCTGGACACGTCCGAGCTGCCCGGCGGTCACCGCTTCGTCGACGCGTCGCAGGTGGTCGAGATCTACGAACGGGGCGTGGAGCTGAACATCGACGCCGAGGCGGCGGAGGGGTTGCCGAAGCCGACCGCCAACCCCGGCGAGATCGAGGTCGGCCCCGACGACATGGTGGCCGGACCCTCCCACGACAAGCTTCGCCGGGCCTGGGACCTGATCTCGGGCAAGGGCTGAAGGCTCCTTCCGGCCGGCTGCCCTAGGATTCGACGCCGTGAGGAGCCTGGGAATAGCGATCTTGCTCTGCGCCGCGCTGGCGGTCGCCGGCTGCGGGGGCGGCGGTGGCTCGTCTTCGTCGACTGAAGCGACTGAATCGACCGCGGCCGAATCGAACGCCCCGAAGGAATCCGGGTCGAGCGCCAGCACCGACCTGAGCAAGAAGCCGAAGGTGACCGTTCCGAAGGCCGCTCCGTCGAAGGAACTCGAGATCAAGGAAATCGTCGAAGGCACGGGAGCGGAAGCGAAGTCCGGCGACGAAGTCACGGTCCAGTACGTCGGGGTCGGCTACGAAAGCGAAGAAGAATTCGACTCCTCCTGGAGCCGCAACGAACCGTTCTCCTTCGCGCTCGGCGCCGGCCAGGTGATTCCCGGCTGGGACCAGGGGGTCGCGGGGATGAAGGTCGGCGGCCGCCGCGAGCTGATCATTCCGCCCGAACTCGCCTACGGCGAAGCCGGCTCGCCGCCGGCGATCGGCCCCAACGAAACGCTGATCTTCATCGTCGACCTGCTCGCGGTCAAATAGTCACCAGCGCCGACTGCGTCGGCGCGTAATCATCCCGGCGTGCCGACCGCCCCGATCTTCGCCGAGCGCTTCGCCTCGCAGGGCCTCGCCGGGTCGCCGGACCGCGACCCGGCGGCGGTCGCCGAGCGGCTGCTTGCCGTGCAGGGACAGGACCCGCGTGGGGCGCGGCTGGCGGTGCGGGCGCGCAGCGAGGGCCTGAGCGCGGCCGACGTCGACCGGGCGCTGGACGAGCGCGCCCTGCTGATCACCTGGCTCAACCGCGGCACGCTGCACCTGGTGCGCAGCGAGGACTACCCCTGGCTGCAGATGCTGACCACGCCCCCGCTGCGCACGTCCTGCGTTCGGCGTTTGCGTGCCGAGGGGATCGCGCCGGAGCTGGGCGAGCGAGCGGTGGAGACGATCGAGCGCTCCCTGGCGGAGGAGGGACCGCTGACCCGGCACCAACTGCGCGAGCAACTCGAAGCGGTCGGCGTGCCGTTGCACGGACAGTCGCTGCTTCACCTCCTCTTCCTCTCCGCAGTGCGGGGGATCGCCGCGCGCGGGCCGATGGTCGGCAAAGAACACGCCTACGTCCTCGTCCGCGATTGGCTGGGCAAGCAGAAGCCGGTCGACCGCGACGCGGCCCTTGCCGAGCTGGCCCGTCGCTACCTGGTCGGTCACGCGCCTGCCGACGATCGCGACCTGGCCAAGTGGGCCGGCCTGCCGCTGCGCGACGCCCGTGCCGGTCTCGCCGCGATCGCCTCCGAGCTGGTCGAGCGCGACGACGGCCTCGTCCACCTCGCCAAGCGCCCGCCCGCGCCCGAGGTCCCGCCCCCGCGCCTGCTCGGCGCCTTCGACCCGGTCCTGCTCGGCTGGACCTCGCGCGAGCAGATCCTCGGACCGCACACCCACCTGGTGACGATGAACGGCATCTTCCGCCCCTTCGCCCTGGTCAAGGGCCGCGCCGCCGCCAACTGGAAGCTGAACCGCGGCCGGGTAGCGATCGAGCCGCTCGGCAAGCTGACGAAGACGGCGATGGCGGAGCTGGATGCGGACGCCGCCGACGTCGAGCGCTTCCTCGGCAGTCCGCGCTAATGCAAATACCAGTTCGGTATGTTGATCGCATGTCACAGCAATTGCGATCAGGGTCCCCGATGATCACCTCGATGCTCTCGACCGCGCCGTAAAGGCTGGAAGGTTCAACAGCCGGGCGGATGCGATCCGGCAAGCTCTGACGCGACTCCTCGCCGAGCTGCGCGAGCAGGAGATCGCGGGTGAATACCGCGAGGCCTATTCGCGGCATCCCGACGACCCGGCGATCGGCGAGGCAGGGACCAAGCTTCTCGCCGAGGCTTTCAGGCGTGAGGAGGAATCAGGTTGAGCCTCGTCGACCGTGGCGACATCTTCGAGGCGGATGTTCCCGACCTGGGGGTCAGGCCGGTTCTCGTTGTCACCCGGCAGGTCGCCATCCCGGCGCTCTCATCGGTGATCGTGGCGCCGGTCACCTCCACCATTCGCGGCATAGCCAGCGAGGTCACGCTCAACTCTGATCACGGCTTGCCTCACTCAAGCGCCGCCAACTGCGACAACCTCCTCACTCTCGCCAAGGCCCGCCTCGGAAACCGCCTCGGCTCACTCTCCTCCGAGGACACCAAGCGCCTCGACGCTGCCCTGCGCTTCGCCCTACAGCTCGACTGATCCCACTTGCCGACATCCGATGTCGGTTACCTCACATGTCGGTTGTCCCGGGACCGGCAAGTCGGTGACGTGGACCCAAATTTCTTGAGCCAAGGGGGGAGAACCTCTCGCGCTGAGCCCTTGGGGACGCATGGGCAAGCGGAAGGGCCGGCGGCGGCACACCGAATTCGAGGAAAGGACGGCAGATGAGTCTCAAAGATCGCCCACGACCGAAGCATCTCCAAGGCCGAGCGCCGAAAGCCCAGACCGAGGAGAAGGCGCGAAAGCTCCGCAACCGCAAGAAACGAAAAGGTCGCTGAGTCCTACACTCGAAACATGGCGAGGTGGCCTCGATACCGATTCCGGACTTGGTCGCGGGAGCACCTCCCTCGCCCACTGGCCTACCTCTTCCCACCCGGCAGCAAGGACTGCGGTCGCCACGAGTGGTTCCGCGATGACGAGCACACCGACGTCTGTTGGCACTGCACCGTCGGCAAGCGCGAGCACGTCCCCGGCAGGATCGACCCGACCAGCAAACTCTGGCAGGAGCTGAACCGCGCGGCTCGCGCGGGGAGTTCGAGTTCCCAGAAGATCGTCAACCGGATGATCGCCGAGGACGAAGAAGCGCGGCGCGTCGCGCGAGCCTGACGCCACAGTCGCTTGGGCCTTAGCCCAGCTTCGGGCTCTGCCAGGGCTGCGCCAGGCGAGCCGCTAGATCCTCAGCCAGGCCCTCGATCGGGACCCTGAACTGCTCCAGCGAGTCGCGGTCTCGCAATGTCACCGTGTCGTCGTCCATCGTCTGGTGGTCGACGGTGATGCCCCAGGGGGTGCCGATCTCGTCCTGGCGGCGGTAGCGCTTGCCGATCGAGCCGCCCTCGTCGTACTCGGCTGGGACCCGCTTGCGGATCTGCCCGAAGATCTCGCGGGCCTTCTCGGGCATGCCCTCCTTGGAGACGAGGGGGAGGACCGCCACCTTGTTTGGCGCCAGGCGGGGGTGGAGGCGCAGGACGGTGCGCTGGCGGCCCTCGACCTCCTCGACGTCGTAGGCGTCCACCAGGAAGGCGAGGGTGGCGCGGTCGGCGCCGGCGGCTGGCTCGATCACGTGGGGGACGTAGCGGTCTTTGGTCTGCTGGTCGAAGTACTCGAGCTTCTCGCCGCTGAACTTGGCGTGTTGGGTGAGGTCGAAGTTGCCGCGGTTGGCGATCCCCTCGAGCTCCGACCAGCCGATCGGGAAGAGGTACTCGACGTCGCTGGTGCCCGAGGCGTAGTGGGAGAGCTCGTCGGCGTCGTGGGGACGGACGCGGAGGAACTCGGGGCGGATGCCGAGGTCGGTGTACCAGCGCTCGCGCTCACCGATCCAGGTCCGGTACCACTGCTCGGCGTCGTCGGGCGGCACGAAGAACTCCATCTCCATCTGCTCGAACTCGCGGGTCCGGAAAATGAAGTTGCCGGGCGTGATCTCGTTGCGGAAGGACTTGCCGATCTGGGCGATGCCGAACGGAGGCTTCTTGCGGGCGAAGGCCATCACGTTCTTGAAGTTGATGAAGATCCCCTGCGCCGTCTCCGGCCGCAGGTAGACCTCCGAGCCCTCGCCGGCCACAGGGCCGACGTGCGTCTCGAACATCAGGTTGAACTGGCGCGGCTCCGAGAGCTCGCCGCCGCACTCCGGGCAGCGCAGCTCGGCGCTCGGATCGCCGCCTTCGGCTTCGACCGCCTCGCGCAGGTGGTCCTCGCGCCAGCGCTTCTTGCACTTGCCCAGGCACTGGACCAGCGGGTCGGTGAAGCCCTCGAGGTGGCCGCTTGCCTCCCAGACCCGGGGGTGCTGGAGGATCGCCGAGTCGAGGGCGACGATGTCGTCGCGCTCCTGCAGCATCGCCCGCCACCACTCGGCCTTGACGTTGTTCTTGAGCAGCACCCCGTAGTGGCCGTAGTCGTAGGTCGAGCCGAGGCCGCCGTAGATCTCCGAGGAGGGGAAGACGAAGCCGCGCCGCTTGCAGAGTGCGACGATCTCCTCCATCGAGACGTCGGTCGCGGGCGTTCCTCCCTCGGCGGTTGGCATGGCGGAACCGTATCGGCTGCGATAATCCCGCTCCCTGTGCCTATCTACGAGTACAAGTGCGACAACGGCCACGTCTTCGACGTGATCCAGCGGATGAGCGACGAGCCGCTCACCGAGTGCCAGGAGTGCGGCGCCCCCGCGGTTCGCGTCCTGCACCCGGTCGCCGTCCACTTCAAGGGCTCCGGCTTCTACAACACCGACTACGGCAAGAAGAAGAAGGGCGGCGCCAACGGCTCGTCGTCGGAGGGCTCGGGCGAGTCCAAGTCTGGCGAGTCCAAGAAGAGCGACTCGGGCGACTCGAAGTCCTCAGGCGACTCCAAGCCGAAGGCATCAGCGGCCAGCGACTAGCCGTTCAGCAGGCGATGCACGGCGCGGCGCCGGGCCGACTCGGGAACTTCGACGCTGCCGCCGGGGCCTTCGCCGCATTCCCCGTGGGAGCAGAGCACGTCGGCCGGTGAGCTGCCGCCGATCGCCGCGGCGAGGACCAGCTGCGGCATCGTCAGGAAGCCCATGTCGCTGACGAACGCCTTCGGCGCGTCCCAGCCGATGATCGGTCCCTTGATGAAGTTGTAGGGAAGGCGCAGCGGGTCGGTGAGCCGCGAGCGGATGCCGTTGATCACCTGCTGCTGGGCTTCGGCGCGGGCGAAGTCGTTGTAGCCGAACGAGTAAGCGCTCTTGCCCGGGCCTGGGCATTCGCTCGGCTCGCGCACCCGGGCGTAGGCGAGCGCCTTTTCGCCGTCGAGCGTGCTCGTGCCCTTGGGCAGGCGGATCGTGACGCCGCCCTGGCCGCCGCCGGCGCCGCCGGAGATGTCGGCGCAGAGCTTGTGCTTGAGCTTCACTTCGACCCCGCCGACCGCGTCGATCAGGTCTTCGAAGCCGGTGAAGTTGACGATCGCGACGTGGTCGATCTGAGTCCCGAGGAAGTCTTCGACCGCTTCGATCTGGGCCTTGGCGCCGCCGAAGGCGAAGGCGGCGTTGATTTTCTGCGGGCTCTGGCCGGGGATTTCGGCGTAGCTGTCGCGCGGGATCGAGAGTTTGCGGAAGGCGCCGCCGCCGGCGCGGATCAGCATCAGCGTGTCGGCCCGGTATTCGCCGGCGTCGCAGCCGTCGTGGGGGGCGTCGCCAGCTTCCTGCTGTTCGTAGCACTTCTGTGAGTGGGGCGCGGTCGGTTCCTTGGTGTCGGGCGGGCGGGCGTCGGTGCCCATCACCAGGATCGTCTGGGCGCTGGGCAGCAGCAGCGGATTGCCGTGCAGGGCGTCCTTCGCTTCGCCGGAGAGCTTGAAGGACTGCAGCTGGGCGGAGACGGCGAAGGCGAGGAAGCTGAGCAGGATCCAGCCGAGCGCCGCGATCCCGACCCACTTGAGCACCCTCTTCGCGTTCCAGCGGCGCCGCTGGCCGGGCAGCTCCGGCTGTTCGTCGCGACGCGGTCGGCGCTTCCGTCGCCACCACCTCGGCGCGCGCGGTGTCCGCTCGCGGAGGCCGGAGAGATCGGGGGGCCTGAATCTCGACAGAAGGCCTTTCCGGGACCGGTAGACCTTGTAGTCGGGCGGCCCGGAGGGCTGCTGCTCGCCATCGTTGGGCATGAAAGACTGCGGGAATGATGCCGATGCCCGCGGTCGCCAGCCTCACGCCCGCTTGCAAGCACGCATGAGTGCAGGGGAAGTCATCGGGGTCGACCTGGGCGGGACGAAGATGCTGCTCGGTGTTCTCGACGCTGACTCGAAGGTGCTCTGGGAGAGCCGCGAGGCCTCGACCGGGCAGACCGAGGACGAGCTGGTCGAGCTGCTCGTGCGCGAGGTGGGGGAGGCGAAGACGGCGCAGCCGGGGGTCGAGGGAGTCGGCCTCGGCATTCCCGCCACGGTCGATCACGACAAAGGCATCGCCCGCTCGGCCGTCAACCTGCCGCTCGAGAACCTGCCGATCCGCGAGCTCGCCTCGGAACGGACCGGGCTGCCGATCTTCGTCGACAACGACGCCAATGTCGCCGCGCTGGCCGAGAGCCTCTACGGCGCGGCGAAGGGGGCGCGCAACGCGGTGATGCTGACGATCGGCACCGGGATCGGCGGCGGCCTGATCCTCGGCGGCGAGATCTACCGCGGCTCGACCGGGGCCGGAGCCGAGCTCGGCCACACGGTGATCGACCTCGACGGGCCGGCCTGCCAGGGCAATTGCCCTGGCCACGGCTGCGTCGAGACCTTCGCCTCGGGCACGGCCCTCGGCCGCGAAGGCCGGGCCGCCGCCGAGCGGGAGCCGGAGTCGGCCCTGGGCGCGATGCTGGCGGCCGGTGAGACGATCGACGGCAAGGCGGTCACCGAGGCGGCGCTCTCCGGCGATCAGACGGCCCGCGGCGTCTTCGACCTGGTCGGCTCGCGGCTCGGAGTCGCCCTGACCAGCTTCGCCAACATCTTCGAGCCGGAAGTCTTCGTGATCGGCGGGGGCGTGATCGCCGCCGGCGACCTGCTGCTCGACCCCGCCCGCCGTGAGCTGGAGAAGCGCGCCCTGCCGCCGATGAAGAAGATCCCCGTGGTCCCGGCCGAGCTCGGCTCGGACGCCGGCATGATCGGCGCCGCGGCGATGGCGCGGATCGAGCGCGAGCGAGGCAAGGACTGATGCCGGGCGGCCTGGTGGTCTGCCCGACGCCGATCGGCAACCTCGACGACGTCACTCCGCGGGTCCGCGAGGCGCTGGTCAGCGCCGACTGGATCGCCTGCGAGGACACGCGCCGCACCGGTGGCCTGCTCGAGAAGCTCGGCATCCGGCCGGCGCCGCCGCTGATCTCCAACCACGAGGGCAACGAAGGCCCGCGGGCTACCGAGCTGGCGCAGCGGATCGAGCGCGGCGACACCGTTGCGCTGGTCTCCGACGCGGGCATGCCGGCGATCTCCGACCCCGGCTACAAGCTGATCCGGCGCTGCATCGAACGCGACCTCGACGTGGCCGTCCTCCCCGGCCCCTCGGTCGTGCCGGTCGCCCTGGTCGCCTCCGGGCTGCCCACCGACCGCTGGCGCTTCGAGGGCTTCCTGCCCAAGCGCTCCGGTGAGATGGAGCGGGTGCTGCGCTCGGCCGAGACCGTGATCGCCTTCGAGTCGCCGCGCCGGGTCGGCGACTCGCTCGCCGCGCTGGCGGCGATCGCCCCCGACCGCCCGGCCGCCGTCTGTCGCGAGCTGACCAAGATGCACGAGGAGGTCGCCCGCGGCTCGCTGGCCGAACTGGCACGCCGCTTCCGCGGCGACGTGAAAGGGGAGATCGTCCTGGTCATCGCCCCGGCGGCCGACGAGGAGCACGACCGCGACGTCGGCTTCGCCGTCGATGCCCTGCGCCACCTGGTCCAGTCCGGCGCCCGCCCCCGCGCCGCCGCCAGCGTCGTCGCCGCCCTGACCGGCACCCGCGCCAACGACCTCTACCGCGCCCTCACGGGGCGCGAGCCGCGCAGATAGCGCTCGGCCGCCACCGGAATCACAGCAGTGGCGATAGTTGATAGGTCCGCCGCATGAAGCGATCGAACTGGGGGACCGTGAAGGCCGCGAGTCCGTGGCCGGGGGTGTAGAGCAGGCCCTTGTCGATCAGCCGCGACCTGGTCGGCCCCATCTGTGCGGAGCTCCGATCCAGCAGAGCCGCCACGTCCTTTGCCTGCTGGGGTGCTTGGCCTAGCTCGGCCATCGCCCTCATGTAGCGCAGCTCCAGCTCGGTTGTACGCTCGGCCCGCACTCGAAAGAAACCGCCATCGAGCTTTGCCTCGACCGCGTCGCGCGCATCCTCGACATCCGCTGCGGTCACCGGCGCGGCGCCAACGAGGTTCCAGAGCACGTTTCCGTACTCCTGTAGGAAGTAGGGGTAGCCCTCGGTGTAGTCCACTATCGACTTGACCGCCGCATCCTCGAAGGCGACGCCGAGTTTGGCGGCGGGGTCGACGAGTGCCCTCGTCGCGTCTGCCTTGGAGAGTCTTCCGATTTCCGGAAACTTGAACAATCGCTCCGCGTAGGACTTGGCCTCGCCCGCCAAACGGGGCAGTTGAGGCAGGCCGGCTCCAACGAAGGTGATCGGCAGCTGGCGTTGTACGGTCTTGTGGAGGGCCGCGATCAACGCCTCCAGCTCGTCGGCGGCGAGGAAATGCACCTCGTCGATCAGGAAGACGACGCCGCTTTCCTGCTCCTCAGAGGCCTCGCCCAGCGCCAACAGGAGATCCGTGAGGTCCTCGTCGAGTTGGCCGCTGTCGGCGAATCCCTCGGCGGCGTCGATGTCGAACGCGGCGCCCAGATTGCCATCGCTCGCCATGGTGATCTGAAACGACTTCAGCACCGCGGCGGCTTGCGCCGCGCGTTCCTTCCAGCGCGCCCGAGGCGCAAGCTGAAGGAGCGCTCGCCGCGCGAGTTGTGCCATCCGCGTGCCAAACTTCGTCGCCTTTGTGATCTCGGCCTCGACGGTGGTCCAACCCCTTTCCCGCGCCCGTTCCTCGAAGCTGGTCAAGAGCACCGTCTTGCCGACTCCGCGCAGGCCGGTGATCAGCATCGACTGCTCGGTGTGGCCATGCCGGAGCCGGTCGAGGAGGATCTCGAAGGACTCCAATTGATCGTCGCGTCCCACCAATGCGGGGGGCCGGGCGCCGGCATTCGGTGTGTAGGGGTTGTCGTGGGGGCGCATGCCGAGAGCTTTATCGAATTTAGCATGCTTTATCGAAACTCGATAAAGCATGAAAAACCTGAAAAGAACCCGGCGACGGTCGCACGATGTCTCCCTTTTCCGTCTTCGACTAGCGTGGACGGTCAGCGCTATGGGAAATAGCTACTACGTCACCACGCCGATCTACTACGTCAACGCCGAGCCGCATCTCGGTCACGCTTACTCGACGATGGCCGCCGATGTGTTGGCGCGGCACATGCGACAGCGGGGGGAGGACGTCTTCTTCCTGACCGGGACCGACGAGCACGGGGAGCCGATCGAGACGGCGGCCGAGCGGGAGGGGATCTCGCCGCAGGAGCTGGCCGACCGGAATGCGGAGAAGTTCCGCCGGATGATGCCGGTGATCGGCGCAACCAACGACTTCTTCATCCGCACCTCCGATCCGCGCCACAAGGCGAAGGTCGCCGAGATCATGCAGCGGGTCTACGACAACGGCTGGGTGACGAAGGGAACCTACGAGGGCTGGTACTGCCCGCGCTGCGCCGACTTCAAGACCGAGCGCGAGCTGGGCCCGGGCCAGACCTGCGCGATCCACGAGATCCCGCTGGAGAAGGTCCGCGAGGAGAACTGGTTCTTCCGGCTCTCCGCCTTCCAGGCCCAGCTCGAAGGGCTCTACGAGGAGCGGCCGGACTTCGTCGTCCCCGATTTCCGCCGCAACGAGGCGGTCTCCTTCATCAAGGGCGGGCTCGAGGACGTCTCGCTTTCGCGGCCGAGCCTGAAGTGGGGTCTGCCGCTGCCCTGGGACCCCGGCCAGCGGATGTACGTCTGGTTCGACGCGCTGCTCAACTACGTCACCGCGCTTGGCTTCGCCCGCGAGGGCGAGGACCTGACCGAGCGCTACTGGCCGGCCACACTGCACGTGCTCGCCAAGGACATCCTCAAGTTCCACGCGGTTATCTGGCCGGCGCTGCTCTGGGCCGCCGACCTCGAGGCGCCGCAGCGGATGACGATCCACGGCTACCTGCTGATGGGCGAGAAGAAGATGTCGAAGAGCCTCGGCAACGTGCTCGATCCGTTCGAGGTGATCGAGCGCTTCGGTGCCGATGCGCTGCGCTTCTACCTCTTCCGCGAGGTCAGCTTCGGCCAGGACGGCTCGATCTCGACCGCAGGGTTCGAGGCTCGCTACGAGACCGAGCTGGCCAACGACTTCGGCAACCTGGCGAGCCGCGTGCTGGCGATGGTCGAGCGCTACAGGGCCGGCATGGTGCCGCGGGCGCATATCGACGCGGTGCTGGCCGAGGACTTCGAAGGCGTCGTCGAGCGCTTCAGCGAGCTGCTCGACCGGGCCGAGCTGAGCCAGGCGCTGGAGGAGGCCTGGAAGCTGGTGCGTCGCCTCAACCGCTACGTCGAGGAGACCCAGCCCTGGGTCCTGGCCCGCGACGAGGCCGACCCCGAGCGCCTCGACGAGGTCCTCTACAACCTCTGCGAGGGTCTGCGAGTGACGACGCTGCTGCTCGTCCCCTACCTGCCGCAGTCGACGGAGTGCCTGCTCGGCGCCCTGGCCGAGGACTCGCGCGCCCTGGCCGAGCTCGGCTCCCGCCCCGGCGGCCAGCAGGTCGAGCGCGTCCCGCCCCTCTTCCCGAAGATCGACGCGCCAGGCTGATCGCTTCCGGTGCGCCTTATCCCCCCATACCGGGGATAAGGCGCACCGGAACGGCTACCGCAGCGCGTCGGGGCCGAGCTCGGCTGGCCTGGTCTGGCCGCAGAGGGCCATCGTCAGGTCGAGCTCGGCAAGGACCATCTTGAGGACGGTTTCGACGCCGGCCTGGCCGTCGAGGGCAAGGCCCCAGATGTAGGGGCGGCCGAGGCAGACGGCGTCGGCGCCGAGGGCGAGCGCCTTGAGCGCGTCGCCGCCGCTGCGCACGCCGCTGTCGAAGAGGATCGCGAGATCGTCGCCGGCGGCCTCGGCGATCGGCGGCAGGGCGTCGAGCGAGGCGATCGCGCCGTCGACCTGGCGGCCGCCGTGGTTGGAGACGACGATGCCGTCGACCCCGCGGGCGACCGCCTCGCGGGCGTCGTCGGGGTGCTGGATGCCCTTGATCACCAGCGGCAGCTCGGTCTGCTCGCGCAGCCAGCCGAGGTCGTCCCAGCCCAGCGCCGGGTTGGCCTGTACGCCGAGGAAGTGGCCGGTGGCGGCGCCGGGGTCCTCCTCGGGGGTCTTGTCCAGCGCCGCGCGGAAGACCGGGTCCTGGAAGTAGTTGGCGACGCCCATCCCGTTGAGGAAGGGGAGCCAGGCCTGCTGCAGGTCGCGCGGCTTCCAGCCCGGGATGAAGGTGTCGACGGTGAGCACGATCGCGCCGTAGCCGGCGGCCTCGGCGCGGGCGACGAAGCTGGCCGCCAGCTCGCGGTCGTTGGGCCAGTAGAGCTGAAACCAGCGCGGCGCCTCGCCGCCGGCCGTGGCGATCTCCTCGAGGGTGAAGTGCGAGTTGGTGCTGGCGATCAGCGGCAGGCCGAGCGCCGCGGCGGCGCGGGCGCTGGCCAGCTCGCCGTCGGGATGGACGACCTTCTGCACGCCGATCGGCGCCAGCAGCAGCGGGGCGGGCATCGACGTGCCGAGCACGGTCGTGGAGAGGTCGCGTGAGGAGACGTCACGCAGCATGCGCGGCACGATCCGGCGCCGCTCGAACGCGGCCCGGTTGGCGTCCATCGTCGCGTGGCCGCCGGCGCAGGCGAAGACGTAGTTGGCGGCGCGCTCGTCCATCGCCGCCTCGGCGGCCCGCTCGAGCTCGGCGAGCGCCACCGGGATCTCCGGCGCCTCGCCGCCCAGGCCGCGGGCGTAGATCTCACGGTAGTAGTCGGCGAAATCTCCCATGCGCGGCAAAGGCTATCCAGGTAGCGGCCGACCGTTCGACCCGCGCGTCGCTGGATAGTGTGAGAGTCGAGTGATCGACTCCCACACGCATCTCTTTCTCTGCGAGCGACCCGAGGACGAGGTCGTCGCCGCGGCCGAGGAGGCCGGCGTCGGGCGGATGCTCAACGTCGGGCTCGACGCGGAGACGAACCCGGTGGCGATCGCCGGCGCCGAGCGCCACGAGAGCGTCTTCGCCACGGTCGGCTGCCACCCGACGGAGGCCGCCGGGTTCGACGAGGCGCGGGCGGCGGAGATCGCCCGGCTCGCCGCCGAGCACGACGTGGTGCGGGCGATCGGCGAGACCGGGATCGACTACTACCGTGAGACCGAGACCCGGGCCGACCAGCGGCGGGCGCTGGAAGCGCAGGCCGAGATCGCCCGCGACCGCGGCCTGCCGATTGTGATCCACGCCCGTGACCCCGAGGGCGAGACCGCCGCGATCGACGACGTCTTCGCGATCCTCGACGCCCGCGCGGAGAGCGTGCCGGTGATCCTCCACTGCTTCCTCGCCCCCTGGCGGGTCGAGGACGCGATCGAGCGCGGCTGGCACTGCTCCTTCTCCGGGATCGTCACCTTCCCCAGCGCCGGCGAGCTGCGCGAGGCGGCGGCGAAGCTGCCTGACGAGCTGGTCCTGGTCGAGACCGACGCTCCCTACCTGGCGCCGCAGCCGGTGCGCGGCAAGACCAACGAGCCGCGCCACGTCGTCTCCACCGCCGAGGTCGTCGCCGAGGCGCGCGGCGTCTCCTACGCCGAGTTGGAGCGCACGGTCGAGGCGAACGCGCGGACGCTCTTCGGCTGGTAGCCGGTCTGACGTGGTCCGGCTCGGCCAGAACTTCCTCGCCGATCCCAACCTGCTCGACGCGATCGTCCGCGACGCCGAGCTGGAGGCGGGCGACGTGGTGCTCGAGGTCGGCGCGGGGGAAGGGGTGCTGAGCGAGCGCTTGGCGGATGCCGCCGAGTTCGTCCACGTGGTCGAGATCGACCGGCGCCTGGAGACGACGCTGGCGCCGCTGGTCGCACGGCCGAACGTCGAGCTGCACTGGGGTGACGCGATGAGGCTCGACCTCTCCGCGCTCGATCCGGCGCCGACGGCGATGGTCTCCAACCTGCCCTACGCGGTCGCGACGCCGCTGATCCTGCGCACGATCGAGCAGCTGCCCTCGCTGCGGCGTTGGACGGTGATGGTGCAACGCGAGATCGCCGACCGGCTGCGGGCGGCCCCGGGCAGTCGCGTCTACGGGTCCCCCAGCGTGCTTGCCCAGCTCGCCTGCGAGGTGCGGATGCTGCGCACGGTCGACCCGGCCGTGTTCAAGCCGCGGCCGCGGGTCGAGTCGGCGATCCTCGCCCTGCGGCGCACCGGGCCGGGCGCCGACCCAGAGACGCGCGAGCTGGTCCGGGCCGCCTTCGCCCACCGGCGCAAGGCGCTGGCGCGCTCGCTCGAGCACGTTCGGCCCGGGTCGCTGGACCGCGCCCGGGAAGCGCTGACTGAGCTCGACCTCCCCGCCGACGCCCGCGCCGAGGCGCTCTCGCCCGAGGATTTGGCCGCCCTGTCCGCGAAGCTGCGCTCCAGCGCCTGAGCTGCGGCGCCCCGACGATGCAGATCCACGCCCCCGCCAAGCTCAATCTCTGCCTCTACCTCGGGCCACGGCGCGAGGACGGCCTGCACGAGCTCCGCTCGCTGTTCGAGCCGCTGGCGCTTGGCGACCTGTTCGAGGTCAGCGAGGCCGAGCGCGACGAGGTCCTCTGCCCGGCGGTGGAGGGAGAGAACCTGGCGGCGCGGGCGCTGGTGGCGCTGCGCGAGGCGGGCTGGGACGGACCGCCGCTGCGGATCGAGATCGAGAAGCGGATCCCGGTCGCCGCCGGCCTCGGCGGCGGCAGCGCGGACGCCGCCGCGGTGCTGCGCCTGGCGGCGGGCGAGGTCGCCGACCTTGAGGAGATCGCCGCCGGGCTCGGCGCCGACGTGCCCTCGCAGCTGACCCCGGCGCTGGCCCTGGTGGGCGGCGCCGGCGAGCAGGTTGAGCGCCTGCCCGAGCCGGCGCCGCACGCGGTCGTGCTGCTGCCCGGCGGCGGTGGTCTGAGCACCGCCGAGGTCTTCGCCGAGGCCGACCGCCTCGGCCTCGGCCGGAAGGCGGAGGAGTTGGAGGCGCTGGCGGAGCGCCTGCGCGCCGTGGCCGGGGCCGGCGCCTCGCCACTCGCCTACCCCGAGCTGCTCGTCAACGACCTCGAGCCGGCGGCGCGCTCGCTACGGCCCGAGATCGGCGCGGCCCTCGAGGCGCTGCGCGGCGCCGGGGCGGCCCACGCCGCGCTCACCGGCTCGGGCCCGACCGCCTTCGGCCTCTTCGCCGACCTGGGCGCGGCGCACGCCGCCGCCGAGTCGCTCGCCCGTGACGACGCGATCGTCTGCGAGGCCGGGAGGGCGCTGCTGTGAGGCTGCCGGGCGAGGGCGGCGGCAACCGCAAACGGCTGATCCTCGGCGCCATCGCCCTCGCGGTCGCCTTCGGCTACTACCTGCTCAGCCGCCAGCTCGGCCACATCGACCTGCAGGGCCTGCTCGAAGAACTCTCGGAAACGCTCGGCGCCTGGACGTACCTGCTGGTCGGCGTCTTCGCCTTCGCCGAGACCGGCGCCTTCGTCGGCCTCGTCGTCCCCGGCGAGACCGTGATGCTGCTCGGCGGCGCGGTCGCCGGCCAGGGGGCGATCGACATCTACCTGCTGATCGCTATCGCCTGGTTCGCCGCCTGGCTCGGCGACACGACGAGCTTCTTCATCGGCCGCCGGCTGGGGCGCGAGTTCGTGATCGAGCACGGGCCGCGCTTCGGGGTCGGCCACGAGCGCTTCGAAAAGGTCGAGGACTACTTTTCGCGCCACGGCGGCAAGACGATCTTCATCGGTCGCTTCGTCAGTCTGGTCCGCGCCTTCGCGCCGTTCATCGCCGGCAGCTCCGGGATGCGCTACCGCGCCTTCGTCCCCTACAGCATCCTCGGCACCGGGCTCTGGGCGAGCGCCCACATCCTGGTCGGGTACGCCTTCTCGCGCAGCGTCAACAGCGCCGCCAAGTACGCCGGCCGCGGCGCCTTCCTGCTGGCCAGTGCGATCGTCGTGGTCGTCGCGATCGTCGTCGCGGTCCGCCACTTCCGCGTCGAGGAGAACCGGCGGGCGGCGGTCGGCTGGATGGACGCGCACGCCGCGACCCGCTGGATCGTCGCGCTCAGCCGCCGCTTCCGCCCGCAGCTGCGCTTCCTCTGGGAGCGGGTGACGCCGGGCGGCACCTTCGGGCTCGAGTTCACCTCGCTGATGGCGGCCTTCGCCGTCGCCGCCTTCGTCCTCGTCGGCTACACGGTGGTGATCGGCGGCGAACCCGGGCCGACGCCCGGCGACGCGACCGCGATCGAAATCGCCGAACGGCTGCAGGCAAGCTGGCTGACCGACCTCGCCAAGGCGGTCACCGACCTCGGCGCCACGCCGGCGATCGCCCTGCTCGTCCTGCTTGCGGCGGCGCTGCTCACCGCCCGCCGTCGCTGGGCCGAGCTCGGGGTGCTGATCGGCGGCGTGGCGTTGATCTACATCGGCGTGCACGAGATCAAGGCCGCGGTCGACCGGCCGCGGCCCGAAGGCGGCCTGATCGACGTCTCCGGCTCGTCCTTCCCCAGCGGCCACGCCGCCCACTCGACCTTCTACGTCTGGCTGGCGGTGACGATCGTCATGCGGCTGCGGCCGGGGATGGCGCGCGGCGCGCTGGTGATCGGCGCCGGGATCGCGCTCACGGCGCTGGTCGGGCTCTCGCGCGTCTATCTCAATGTTCACTACCTGAGCGACGTCAGCGCCGGCTGGGCGCTGGGCATCGCCTGCTTCTCGTTCTGCGCGGCGGTCGCTCTCACCGTCACGACATTGCGGCACAATGGGCCCGGTGCTGCCGCTGGCGCTACAGAGGATCGACCATGAGTACCTGCTGTTCGCCGCCGCGGGGCTGGTCAGCCTGGCCGCCTTCGTCGGCCTGATCCTGGTCCCGGCGGTCAGCTCCTACGGCCGGATCTGGGAGAAGGCGGCCGCCGGCTTCCTCTCGCTCTTCGTGCTCGCCGCGCTCGTCCTGGTCGGCGTGGTGCTCGGGCTCGCGATCGTCTACTACTACAACGACATCGTGAACCTGCTCCACGGCAACTAGCTGGGGATAATCGGGTCGTGCCAGCGGCCTCCAAGGGGAGAAAGATGCCTGCGAACAAGCAGGAGACCGAACCTCTCGACGCGCTCTCCGACGCGGTCGAGTCCGGCGCTGGGCTGCCCGCCGTGGCGCGCGCGGCGGCCAAGGTGCTGGGCGCCAGCGTCGCCCTGATCGACCGCTCGAGCGCCGTGCTGGCCGTCGCCGGGGCCTCTCCCGACCAGGAGAAGAAGCTGCTCGCCGGGAAGGATGACGTGACCCGGGTCGAGCTGCGGGTCGCCGACGCGGCGGTCGGCGAGCTGCGCTACCGAGGAGCGGAGCCGCCCGAGCCGACGATCGCGCGGATGGTGACTACGCTGCTGGCGCTGGAGCTGGAGCGCTCGCGCTCGCCGGAGTGGGAGAGCGAGGAGGTGGCCGGTGCCTTCGTCGCCGCGGTGCTCGCCCGCGAGGTGACCGACCGCGGCGACATCCTCGCCCGCGGCGCCGAGCTGGGCGCCGATCTGGAGCGAGGCGCGGGGGTGCTGATTCTGCGCGCGGCGCCGCGCGCCGCGCAGGGGGGAGAGTGGCGGGCGCGGGTGCTGACCCTGACCCAGCGGGCGCTGCGCTCGCTGGCGTCCGGGTCGCTGGCCGGCGCGGGCGGCGAGGAGGTCGTCGAAATCGCCGTGATCGTTCCCGCCGAGGACGACGCCCGGGTCGAGCGAGCGGCGGCCGGGCTGTCGCGGGAGTTGCAGGACAGCCTCGCCGGCTTCCACCTGACGATCGGCCGCAGCCGCCACGCCGGCGACCCTGCCGACCTCTACCGGGCCGGCAACGAGGCGCGCCTCGCGGTCAACGTCGGCGAGGCCGAGAGCCGCGCCCTGCTCGCCTTCGAGGACACCGGCTCCTACCGTCTGCTGCTGCCGGCGATGAGCGAGGACCCGCGCGAGCTGGAGCGCTTCTACGCGGAGACGATCGAGCCGCTGGCCGCCTACGACGACCAGTACGAGACCGAGCTGGTGGCGACGGTCGAGGCCTACCTCGACAACGACGGCAACGTCGCCGCCACCGCCAAACAGCTCTTCACCCACCGCCACACGATCCGCTACCGCCTCGAGCGCGTCAAGGAGCTCTGCGGCCACGACGTCTCCGCCACCGAGGGCCGCGAGAAGCTCGGCCTCGGCCTCAAAACGATGCGCGTCCTTGGGATCGCCTCACCGCGCGGGCCGGCGCTGGAGCCCGGCGCCGAAGGCGGCCAGGTGCCGCGCGGCGGTGAGGAGTAGTTCCGGGGGAAGGACTCGAACCCTCTCTTCTTGGACCAAAACCAAGCGTGCTGGCCGATTACACCACCCCGGACCGTCGCCAGCGAGCGTACCGCCCAGTCACTCCGGGACGTGCCGTACTTTAGGGGCCACGGGTGGTACTTAAAGTGCGGCACGTCCCCGTCTGCCGTCCGCTGGGGAGCTTAGGGTCCGTTTCGTGGAGATGGGGAGAGTGGAGATGGATCCGGAGATCCGCGAGGGGCTGCGGCAGGGCTGGAAGGAGCTGATGACGGTCGGGGTGCTGGCGATCTTCGTCGGTTGCGTGGCGATCGTCGTGCCCGCCGTGGCCGCGGTCGGGACCGCGATCTTCATCGGCTGCATCCTGATCGTCGCCGGGATGTTCCTCGTCGCCGCGGCCTTCATGGCGCGCTCTGTGGGCAGCCTGATCGTGCGGTTGCTCTGGGCGCTGTTGACCGTGGCGGTCGGCGTCTGGCTGCTGGCCGAACCGCACCACGGCGCCGTCAGCCTCACCCTGCTGCTCGGCATCTACTTCCTGCTGATGGGCATAACTCGAATCGCCACCGCCTTCCTCGCCCGAGGTCAGCGGGGCGCCGGTCTGGTCGGCCTCAGCGGCGTCGCCGGGCTCCTGATCGGCATTCTCGTCCTAGCTAAGTTCCCCAGCAGCGCCGACTGGGCCATCGGGCTCCTGGTCGGGATCGACCTGATCTTTGCCGGGTGGACGTTGACGTCCGTGGCGCTGGTCGGGCGGGACCTGGCGCGCGAGAGCTGATCCGGCCTGGTTCGCGTTGGCGGGTGGGGGGCACACGAGCCCCCCTTGCGCCAATACGATCTAGGAAGTGAGCTCTCCCCTTGTGCTCGTGATGGCCGCCGGTCAGGGGACGCGGATGCGTTCCTCGCTGCCGAAGATGCTGCACCCTGTCTGCGGGCGGGCGATGGTCGCCTGGCCTGTGCTTGCGGCTCGGGAGGCGGGTGCGGGGCGGGTTGCCGCGATCGTTTCGCCGGGCGTCGATATTGCGGCTGGGCTGCCGGACGGCGTGGAGACGGTTGAGCAGCCGCAGCCGGATGGGACCGGGGGGGCTGTTCGGGCAGCGCTGACGCTCATTGAAGACGCCGAGACGGTGCTTGTGCTTTCGGGGGATGTGCCGTTGCTATCGGCTGGGGTGATCTCGGAGCTTTTGGATGCGCATTCCGCTTCGGGGGCGGCGGCGACGATGTTGACTATTGAGCTTGAGGACCCTGGGTCGTACGGGCGGGTTGTGCGGGACGCCGCGGGCGGTGTTGAGCGGGTGGTCGAGGCGAAGACGGCCGGCGACGCCACCGCGGAGCAGTTGGCGATTCGGGAGATCAACGCGGGGACTTACGTCTTTGGGGCCGGGCCGCTGGCCGAGGCGCTTGGCGGACTGTCGAATGACAACGCCCAGGGGGAGTACTACCTGCCCGACGTGCTGCCGGCGCTGCGCGCCGCCGGCCACGCGGTCGGCGCCCATCTGACCGGGGACCTGGCGGTGACGATGGGGGTCAACAACCGGGTCGACCTCGCCGCGGTCGAGGGCGAGGCGCGAGCCCGCATCCTCGAGCGGCACATGCTCGCCGGGGTGACGGTCGTCGATCCCGCCTCGACCTGGGTCGACGCCGACGTCGAGATCGCCGCCGACGCGCGGATCGAGCCCGGCACCAGCCTGCGCGGCGCCACCGCGGTCGGCGCCGGGGCCACGGTTGGGCCGCTCAGCACGCTGATCGACTCGCGCGTCGGCGAGCGCGCCGCGATCCCGCACTCTTACCTGGTCGAGTGCGAGGTGGGCGAGGGCGCCACGGTCGGGCCGTTCGCCTACCTGCGCCCCGGCGCCGAGCTCGCCGCCGGGGCCAAGGCGGGCACCTTCGTCGAGGTGAAGAACTCGCGGATCGGCGAGGGCGCCAAGGTGCCGCACCTGGCCTACGTCGGCGACGCCGAGGTCGGCGCGGGCAGCAACCTCGGCGCCGGCACGATTACCGCCAACTACGACGGTTTCCGCAAGAACCGGACAGTGATCGGCGAGAATGCGCGCCTCGGCGTTGACACGATGCTGATCGCCCCTGTAGAAGTCGGCGACGACGCCTACACTGGCGCCGGGGCAGTGATCAAGAGCGACGTGCCCGAGGGCGCGCTCGCAGTCAGCGAGAACGAGCAACGGAACATCGAGGGCTACGCCGCGCGCAAGGCCGCCAAGATGCAAGAGGAGCAAGAGACCCCGTGAGCACGATCGAGGAGCGTCCCGAGGCGGTGCCGACGAGCGCCATCACCCACGATTACTCCAAGCGGCTGATGCTCTTCGGCGGCCGCAGCTCGATGGAGCTGGCCGCCAAGGTCGCCGGCAAGCTCGACGTCGACCTCGGCCAGGTGACGCTGAAGACCTTCGCCAACGGCGAGGTCTACTGCCGCTACGAGGAGTCGATCCGCGGCGCGGACGTCTTCCTCGTGCAGTCGACCTGCGCCAACGAACAGTCGGAAATGACGCCCAACGACTCGCTGATCGAGCTGCTGACGATGATCGACGCTGCCCAGGGCGCCTCCGCGCACCGGATCATCGCCGTGATGCCCTGGTACGGCTACGCCCGCCAGGACAAGAAGTCGGCGCCGCGCGAGCCGATCTCGGCGCGGATCGTCGCCAAGTGCCTGGAGGGCGTCGGCGTCGACCGCGTCCTCACCATGGATCTGCACGCCGGCCAGGTGCAGGGCTTCTTCCACGTCCCGGTCGACCACATGACGGCGATGCCGATGCTGACCCAGTGGTTCGCCGACCAGTACCCGGCCGAGGACCTGGTGATCGTCTCGCCCGACGCCGGCCGGGTGAAGACGGCGCGCAACTTCGCCCGCCGGATCGGCACCCACTGGGCGGTGATGGAGAAGGAGCGCCCCGCCCAGCAGGTGGCGGAGATCGGCTACGTGGTCGGCGACGTCAAAGGCAAGACCGCGGTCCTGGTCGACGACATGATCGACACCGCCGGGACCCTCTGCGCCGCCGCCCAGACGGTGCTCGACGAGGGCGCCGCGCGGGTCATCTCCTGCGCTACGCACGGGGTCTTCTCCGGTCCCGCCTACGAACGCCTCGCCTACGAGAACTCCGGCATCGAGAAGATCGTCGTCTCCGACACGATCCCGCTGCGGCCCGGCGCCCCCGACAACATCGCTGTGCTCTCCACCGCCGGCACCTTCGCCGACTCGATCCGCCGCATCTTCACCGACGACTCGGTCTCCGAGATCTTCGCCGGCGAGAACCAGCTCTTCTGATGCCCGACGGCCTGCGGCTGGTCGGCCACAAGGGCGCCGACCTGATTGCCCCCGGCAACACGCTGGAGAGCTTTCATGCCGCCGCTGAGCACGGGGTCGACACGATCGAGCTCGACGTCCTCTGGCTGCGCGACGCCCACCTGCCGGCCGAGCAGCGGGCGCCGCTGGTCGTCGCTCACGATTGGCACGACGCCGCGAGCCGCACGCCGCTGCAACTGACCGAGGCGCTTGACGCCTTCCTCCAGCCACCTCTGGACAAAGTCGAGATCGACATCGACATCAAGCTGCCGGGCCGCGAGGAGGAGATCGTCACCGCGCTGCGCGAGCGCGACCTGATCGAGCGGGCAATGGTCTCGACGATGGAGCTCTACTCGCTGGGCCGCATCCTCGAGCTGGAACCGAAGCTGCGCCGCGGCTGGACCTATCCCAAGGTGACCAAGGACTGGGCCTCGAAGCGTTGGGCGAAGGGGCCGATGCTCCTTGCCCTGATGGCGATGCGCCAGCGCCTGCCCGGTCTCGCCGCCGAGAAGCTGCCGAAGTTCGGGGTCGAGTCGATGTGGGTCTACCACCCGCTCGTCAGCCGCCGCCTGGTTCGTATCGCCGAGCTCGCTCGGGTCGAGCTGATCGCCTGGACGGTCGACGACCTCGACCGCATGCGCAAGCTGACCGCGGCCGGCGTCCACGGCCTGGTCTCCAACGACCCGCGGCTTTTCGATCGATTGATCGATTGACGTCGCCAGGGGGCCGTCAATGCGTCAGTCGTTGCTCAGACCGTGCCAGGCGTCGCCGTGGGTGGTGCGTTGCGACCCGATTTGGTGCGGACGGCGGAGTCGAGCTCGGCCGGGGTGAAGCCGCCGACGGCCTCGCCGTCGAGGGCGTAGCGGTAGAGGGCGACGCCGAAGATGTTGCTCAGGGCGCTGGAGACGAGCATCGAGATCGCCAGGCCGATCACGCCGATCACCAGGAGCAGGGCTCCGGCGAAGCTGGCCGAGGCCCAGATCAGGAAGCCGGCGAAGATCAAGAGCGCCGAGGGCAGCACGCCGAAGAGGAAGACGGCGCCGCCGATCGCGATGTTGCCGGTCACCTGCTGACCCCAGCGCGACTTGAAGAGGCTGGAGGAGCGCTTCAGGGTCGCGAACGGGCCGGTCCCCTCGAGCGCGATCACCGGCACGGCGAGGAAGGTGATCAGCGACCAGCCGACGGCGAGCACGCGGCCGAGGATCTCGCCGACGACGCCCTGGTTCTCGAGGGCGCTGAGCACCAGGCCGATCGCGGTCGAGACGGCGGCCCAGCCGGCGATCTGGGAAAAGCGCGTGCGCGACACGGCGAGCCCGTCGGCGACGGTCGTTTGCCGGCCGCGGAAGATCATGTCGGCAGCGGCGGCGAGGCCGACGCTGAAGTAGGTGCCGATCACGGCGAGCAGGTAGAAGCCGATTACGGCCAGCGCCCCTCCGATCACGGTGCTGTGGTTCTCGATCAGGAGCAGGCCCGGGCCGACGACGACGATCGCGCAGACGATCATGGCGACCCCGCCGTAGAGCGGAAAGCGCACCAGGGCGGGGTTTTCGCGCAGCAGCCCCCAGCTCTTCTTGGTCAGTGCCCAACCGCGTTTGATCCTGCTCATCGCTGCTCTCCTTCCAGGGACCGCTCGACAATCGGCGTCTGCATCACGCCTCTTCCCTCGAAGTACTCCCACTCCTCCTCGCCCAGCGGGGTCGTGGGCGAGTCGGCGTAGATCCACTCGCGCATGATCCGGTGCCAGTTGCGCTTCGCGCGCAGTTGGCCGAGCACCGCGACGACGCCGATTTCCATCCGCCTTCCCATCAGCTCGTCGGCCGGCATCGCCTCGCGTCGCATCAGGTCGTAGTACTCCGAGCGCGGGTCGTTGGTCGACTCGATGATCTTCATCACCCGTTTGGCGCTGATCTCGATCTCGCGATCCTCGATGTACCAGCCGCCGACCGCGCGCATGTGCTCGAGCAGCCGCTCGGCGTCGAGCTTGGAGGGGTTCTTGATGAAGCCGAGGTCGTGCAGGGCGGCCCGGAAGGCCTCCGGGTCGTCGCGCGAAGCGGCGTCGAAGGCGCGCTGCTCGAGCACGATCTGCTCGTGGTCGAGCTTCTTCGTCATGCCGAAGTCGATGAAGGCGACCCGGCCGTCCTCCATGAGGATGTAGTTGCCGGGGTGGGGATCGGCGTTGAAGTGCTGCAGGTGGTAGATCGAGCCGAAGCTGCCGCGGAAGACGATCTCGCCGAAGCGGCTGCGCTCGGAGTGCGGCAGCTCCTTGACCTGCTCGAAGCCGAGCCCCTCGACCAGCTCGGTGACCAGCACCCGCCGCCGCGAGAGCCGGGTGATCACTTCCGGCACGTAGATGAAGGGGTGGCCGCGGTAGGCGCGCGAGAAGCTGCGCTGGTTCTGGGCCTCGTACTCGTAGTCGAGCTCCTCCATCACCCGTTCGCGCAGCTCTTTGGCGATCGCCTTGGCGTCGAGGCCGGGGGCGAGGGCGCGGGCGAGGTGGACGATCGTGCCGGCGTTGCGCAGGTCGGCGTCGAGCGCCTCGGCGATCCCCGGGTACTGGATCTTGACCGCGACCGCCCGCCCGTCGAGCAGCTCGGCGCGGTGCACCTGGCCGATCGAGGCCGCGGCGAAGGCCTCGTGCTCGAACTCGGCGAAGAGCTCGGAGAGCGGTTCGCCGTCCCACTCCTCCTCGAGCACCTTCTCGACCTTCTCCCAGGGCATCGCCGGCGCATCGGTGCGCAGCTTTGCCAGCTGCTCCTGGTAGATCTCACGGTACTCGTCGGGGATGAACTCGGTGTCGATGAAGGAGGCGAACTGGCCGAGCTTCATTGCCGCCCCCTTCATCTGGCCCAGGGCGCCGACCATCTTCATCGCCGTTTCCACGTGGCGCTGCTCGAGCTTCTCCTGGCTGGACTCCTCGGAGCGGCCGACGTTTGCCGCCTTGGTGCCCGCGTAACGGGCGCCCTGCAGGCCGACGACCGAGCCCAGCTTGGCCGAGCGGCGCATGCGTCCCTTGGGGATCTTCGAGCCGTCACTCATCGGCCCCAAGGTTGCCACAGGTTCCGAAATCCGCTCTTTCTCTATCCTCCCCCGTCGCGAATGGCACAGACCCGCGAAAAGCTCAAGGCCGCCCCCCGCACCGAGTTCGGCTCGAGGACCTCTCGCCGGCTGCGGCGCGACGGCCTCGTCCCCGGCGTCGTCTACAGCGGCGGCGCCGAGGCGCGCGCCTTCCAGGTGGCCGAGCGCGACGTGCGCAACGTGCTCGCCGAAGGGATCGCCCTCTTCGACCTCGAGATCGAGGGCGCCAAAGCCGTCCCGGTCGTGGTCAAGGAGCAGCAGCATCACCCGGTGCGCGGCGGCCTGCAGCACATCGACCTGCAGGAGGTGCGGCTCGACGAGGCGATCCAGGCCGAGGTCGCGATCGAGCTCGAGGGCACCGACTCGGCCCCCGGCGTCAAGGGCGGCGGCGTGCTCGAGCACGTCACCCGCGAAGTCACCGTCGAAGCGCTGCCGGCCGAGATTCCCGAGCGGATCGTCGCCGACGTCTCGACGATGGAGATCAACGACACGCTGCAGCTCTCGGCGCTGGCCGTCCCCGAGGGGGTTACGCTGGTCGCCGAGGACCCCGACGAGGTGACGATCGCCACGCTCTCCCCGCCCCGCGTCGAAGAAGTCGCGACGCCCGAGGTCGAGGAGGAGACCGAGCTGGTCGGCGAGGAGGGCGAGGCGCCCGCCGCCGAGCAGGGCGGCGAGGGCGAGTCCGACTCCGGCGAGTCCGGCGGGGAGTAGCCGCTGTCCATCTTCCGCCGCCGCCGAGCCGATCGCGGCGAGGGCGAGAGCGGCGGCGAGCGCATCCTGATCGTCGGCCTGGGCAACCCCGGCGACCGCTACGCGGCGACCCGTCACAATGTCGGCTTCGAGGTGGCGGCCGAGCTCTCGCGGCGCTGGGAACTGCCCAAGGCGAAGTCGAAGTTCGGTGGCCTGCTGAGCGAAGGGCGTGCCGGTCCCGGCGGCCCCCGGGTCGCGATCCTGCTGCCGCAGACGTTGATGAACGCCTCCGGCGACGCGGCCGGGCCGGCGCGCGGCTCGCTGCGGGTGCCGCTCGACCGGGTGGTCGTCTTGCACGACGAGATCGACCTGCCCTTCGGCGAGGTGCGCACGCGGCTCGGCGGCGGCCTCGCCGGGCACAACGGCCTGAAGAGCCTCAAGCGCGGCTTCGGCGACGCCGAGTTCTGGCGGGTGCGGGTCGGCGTCGACCGGCCCGACTCGACCGAGCCCGACGTGGTCGCCTCCTACGTCCTCTCGCGCTTTCGCGAGCCGCGCGCCGAGGTCGAGGCGCTGATCGCGGCCGCCGCCGACCAAGCCGAGGCGCTCGTACGGCGCCTGGACGAGCCGGACGAATAGATTCCTGCGCGTGAGCGACGGGCCGGCGGTGACGAGCTATGAGGTCGACGGGCAGGGCGTCGCCGTCCTGCGCTTGCGGCGGCCCGCCTCCCGCAACGCGATCGACACCCAGATGCTGCTCGAGCTGCTCGGGCACCTCGCGGCGGCGCGCGACGACGAGGCGGTGCGGGTGCTGGTGGTCAGCTCCGCCGACCACATGGGGCTCTCGGCCGGCGCCGACGTCAAGGAGGAGCTCGACGAGCAGGGCAAGGTGCGGCGCATGCAGCTCTTCGCCGACCTCTACGACGCGATCGTCGCCTTCCCCAGGCCGACGATCGCCGCCTGCCACGGCGACGTGGTCGGTGGCGGCGCGGAGATCGCGGTCGCCTGCGACATGCGGGTCGGCGGCGCCAACCTGCGGATGCGCTTCCCGGGCGCGGCGCTCGGCGTGCCGGTCGGCCCGGCCCGCCTGGTCACCCTCTGCGGCCTCGCGGCGGCCAAGTACCTGCTGCTCACCTCGCGCACGGTCGGCGCCGACGAGGCCCTGCGCCTCGGCCTGGTCAACCGCGTGGCGCCGGCCGCGGGCACCGAGCACGCCGCCCTGGAGCTGGCCGCCGAGGTCGCTGCCCACCCCCCCGAGGCCGTCGCCCGCCTCAAGGAGATGCTGCACGGCTGGGACGACGTGGTCGGCCGCTCGGCCCACGAGGGCCAAGGCCAGGTCGAGTGGCAGCGGATCGGCCCGGGCCTTCCGCACCGCGCCTGACCCCCGCCGCGGGTGCAACGTCTTGTGGACGTATCGCGTCCGTAGAGCGTTACACCGCGCGCCGTGGGCGCGGTCGCGGCCCGGGTGTAACGCGTTACGGATGAAGTGCGTCCGCAGCGCGTTACGCCGACGCGGCGGCGGACTCGCCGACGCCGGCGGCGATCGCCATGATCGAGACCTGGGGGTTGACGCCGGGGCAGCTGGGCAGGACGGAGCCGTCGGCCACCCAGACGCCGTCGACGCCGCGCAGGCGGCCCTCCGGGTCGACCGGGTGGCGGGACGGGTCCGCGCCGGCCGCGGCGCTGCCGGAGGGGTGAAAGGCGGCGAGGCGCAGGTGGCGGACGTCGAGGCGCTTGAGCGCCTCGGGAAGCTCGGCGTCGCGGCGGATCGCCGGCGCGCCGCCGCCGAGCTCGACCTCCTCGGCACCGGCGGCGAGCATCACCCGCGCCATCGCCTCGACCGCGATGCGCAGGCGTTGTTCGTCTGCCTCAGCGAGCTTGTAGGCGACGATCGGCGAGCGGCTGCCGATCACCCGCCCGGAGGGCTCGTCGGCGATCATCGCGCCGAGCAGAGCGGTGTTGGCGGCGCGCTCGAGGCGGCCGACCAGGTGCGCGCCGTAGCCGGGGGCGGAGATCGCGCCCATGCCCGGCGGGCTCGCCGTCGCCTCGAGCAGGACGCCCTGGTCGTGAAGTTGCTCGATCCCAACGCTCTGCATCACGCCGCTCCAGGGCACGACCCGCTCCTCGAACCTCGCCGTGATCCCGGTCGCCGGGTGGATCGAGAGGTTGCGGCCGAGGCGGGGATGGCGGCCGAGGCCGCTGCGCCGCAGCAGCGGCGGCGTCGGGATCGCGCCTGCCGCGACGACGACCAGCGGCGCGAGGAGGGTCACCTCGTCGCCACCCGTGCGCCGCGCCACGACGCCCGTGGCATGGCCGTTCTCGTGCAGGACCTTCGTCACCCGCAGGCCACTGACGATCCGCGCGCCGGCCTCGCAGGCCTGCGGCAGCGCGTTCAGGTGGACGCCGCCCTTGGCGTTGTTGGGGCAGCCGATCGCGCACTGGCAGGCGCCGCGGCAACCCGGCGCGTTGCGGCGCAGCGGCGCGTTCCGCCAGTCGAGCGCCGCGGCGCCCTCGAGCGCCAGTTCGCCATTGCGGCCGAGCACGTCCATCGAGGCCGGCGCGACGCCGATCGTCGCTTCCGCGTCGGCGACGCGCCGGCCCAGCAGCTCGGGCTCGGCGTGGGCGAGGCCGTGCCGCTCGTGCCAGGCGCGAGCCACGGCCGGCGGCGGCGCGAAGCAGGTGCCCGAGTTGATCAGCGTGGTGCCGCCGACGGCTCGCCCGAGGGGCAGGGCGATCGGCGGGTTGCCGAGCGCCACCGTCGCGCCCGCATCGCGGTAGATGCCCGCAAAGCGGTCCAGCGGGTGCGTAGAGCGGATGCGCTCGACCGTCCAGCGCTCGCCCTCCTCGACGACCACCGTCTCGAGGCCGGCGCGGGCGAGCGCCCGCGCGGCGAAGGCGCCGCCGGCCCCCGAGCCGACGACGATCGCGTCGCAACTCGAGCGCTGGGGCCACTCGAAGCCGGGCACGAGATTCAGCTCCGCGTCCGGGCGGGAGGGCTCGTGCCGGGCGCCGACCGCGGCGATCTCCGCCGCGTAGGCGTCCGCGCCCCCCGCGAGCAGCACGATCGCCTTGGCCGCGTCGATCGCCGGTCCGCCGCCGCGCCGGACGATCTCGTCGAGCAGCTCTTCGCGGCGCCGCGGCGGCAGCGAGCCGAGCCGCCGGCCGCTGCGCGCCAGCGCGAACGCCTCGATCCCGACCAGGGCCGCGCCGAGCCCGGCGCGGGAGGCGGCCGGCATGCGGTCGACCATGCGACGGGCGACGCCGGCGACGCGCTCGGGATCGGGGCCGCCGGCCTCGGGCGGAAGCAGGGCGCTCGCAACGTCTCCCAGGGCCGACATCGGCCGCCATACTAGATTCGTTCCGAATGAACTGGCTGGCCAACCAATGAGCTTTGTCATCGACCCGCCGCTGCTGGTCGCCTCCGGCGCGGCGATCGAGGCCGTCGCCGGCGAGGACGAGCAGCGCGCCCGCCGTCTGCGCACCGGTGTCACGGCCCTCTTCGTCGGCGTTTCGCTCGGCCTTTACGCCAACCTGCCGGGGCTCGACCGCCTCTGGCGCCCGTTCGGCTCCCGCTCGGGCCGCGAGTTCATGCTGACCTCCGGCCTCGCGCGCGTCAACGAGCGCCGCATCCCCCCCGCGCATCACCTCGGCGCCCTCTCGCTCTTTCTGCTCTACCCGCTCTGGGCTCGGCTCGGCGCTGCCCTGGTGCGTGCGGGCCGGGCTCGCTGAAGGTCTCAGCCGCTCCAGCCACGCGGGTCGAGCACGAGCTCGCCGCGTGAGCCCGCGGGCTCGCCGGCGACCGACTCGGCTGCGTCCACGCAGCGACAGAGGCGCACGTCCCCCTGGCCGGCGGAGACAGCGAGGCCGTTGAGCAGCGACTCGAGGTTCTCGTCGCCTAGCCAGCCGAGCATGAAGGGGTGCAGGACGATCGCCAGGTACCCGCCGGAGCCGGCCAGGCGCCCGGTCTCGCTCGCAAGCCAGGCGACGAAGGCGGCGGGGTCGACGGGCTCCCCCGAGCCGCCCATCTCTTCGCGGGCGCCTGCGAGCGGCGGCAGCACGCAGGCCGCATCGAGGTGGCGCCAGGCGAAGGGCAGCAGGACGACGCCGTCCTCAACCCCCGCGCCGTTACCCGCGGGCGAGCAGTAGCGCAGGCCCGCCTCGCGGGGCACCGCGGCGCCGCCGGGACCGAGTTGGCCACCCGGCGGGCGCAGCCCGGCGATCTCGATCCCGATCCGCTCGAAGGCGTCGATCCCGCGCGCCAGGTTCTCGGCCTGGCCCGCCACGCTCAGCTCGCCCCATTGCTCGTGGCGCCAGGCGTGGTAGGCGATCTCGTGGCCGCGCTCGACCATCCCACGCAGGAGGTCCGGATAGAGCTCGGCGTTGAGCCCCTCGACGAAGAAGGTCGCCGCAATCCCGTGCGCCTCGAGCCGCTCCAGCAATCGCGGCACCGCTTCCCTGGCGGTCGGGTGCGACCCCAACGCCGCGTCAGGCCCCAAAGCCCCCATCTCCAACTCCGCCGCCTCCCCAAGGTTGTCAAAGGTCAGCGAAACCAGGCCACGGCCACGGCCACGGCCGGGGCCGAGGCCGGGGCCGACGGGCCGATACGTCAAGCCATCCTTGACATTTCGGCCCATCGCCCTATTCGCGGAGGGCTGGGGACCAGTGGGCTGGGTTTTGCTCGGCCTGCTCGCGGGCCCACTCGAAGTGGTGTTTGGCGGAGGCCAGAAGAACGGGGAAGTTGAGCAGGCCAAAGAGCGCGAAGCGGCGGGCGCCGGGACGGTTGGCTGTCGGAAGGCTGAGGGCGCTGCAGAGCAGCCAGAACCAGAGCACGGCGTTGTAGGCCGGCAGCTGGGCCTCGCTGAGGCCCTCGGCTTCGTCGAGCATCGGCAGGCCGCCGTGCAGCGACCAGGGCCAGGCCTTGAAGTGGACGGCGACACCGGCGACGCCGATCCCGGCGCTGAAGGCGGAGAGGCGCCGGGCGTTCTCGCCCTCCCGGACCGCGGCGATCAGCATCGTCGGGAAGTAGGCGGCCCACATCGCGTAGGCACCGCGGCGGCCGATGAACGGCTCGAAGACGAGCCCGACTCCGGCCCGGGTCTCGAAGGCATTGTGGGCCAGCAGGCCGATTGCCGAGCCGATCGCGAAAAGTCGTCGCAGCATTCCGGCAGCGTAGCCTGAGCTTCCCGATGAGCCTGCGTCCCCTGATTGAGATCGCCGCCGAGAACGAGCGCCTGCACGCGCTCAGCGGCCGCGTGCGCGAGGCGGCTGACGGCGGCGAGGCGGTCGAGGCGGCTGCCTCGGCGATGCTGCGGCCGTTGCTTGCGGCGACGCTGCTCGAGGACGAGCGCGGGCTCGCCGAGCGTCCCGCCCTCTTGGTCGCCGCCGACGACCGCTCGGCCCGCGACCTGGCGGCCGACCTGCGCGCCTACCTGGCGCCGCGCCGCGTCCGCCTCTATCCCTCGCGCGGCACCGGCTTCGCCTCGCACGTGACCCCGCCGCCGCACCTGACCGGCCTGCGGATCGACGCGCTCGACGCGTTGGGCGCCGAGCAGGACGCGGTCGTGGTCGCCAGCGCCACCGCGCTCGCCGAGGCGGTCCCGGACGCGGCCCTGCGGCCGCAGGGCCTGGTCCTCGATCGCGGCGAGGAGGTCGACCTCGACGATGTCGTGCGCCGCCTCGCCGGCGCCGGCTACGAGCGCGTCGAGCAGGTCGAGGTGCGCGGCCAGTTCGCCGTGCGCGGCGGCATCCTCGACGTCTACGGCGCGACCGTCGAGCGCGCCATGCGGGTCGAGCTCTTCGGCGACGAGATCGAGTCGATGCGCTGGTTCTCGACCTTCACCCAGCGCTCGCTCGGGGAGGCCGAGCGGGTCGAGCTGGCGCCCGCCGCCGAGCTCGACGCCGAGCACCGCGAGCTCGCCGAGCTGGCGGCGATGGAGGCCGAGGAGAGCGGCGAGGCGCCGCCGAGCCTCGCCGAGGTGCTGCCGCTCGAGCGCTTCGGCCCACCGCTCGACCTGGTCCCCGAGAGCGCCGCGGTGATCCTCGCCGCCGCCGAGGAGATCGAGCCCGCCCTGCGCGACCACTGGGACGACGCGACCACCGCGATGCACGCCGATGACGCCCGTCACCTCTACGTCGACGTCGCCGCGCCGCTCGCCGAGCGCGCCGCGCTCTCCTTCATCGCGGCCGGGGCGGATGACGAGGACGCCTTCCGCGCCGCCCGCGCCGAGTCGCCGGCGCGCAGCGTCAAAGAGGCCGAGGCGGAGCTCGAGAAGCAGGTCCGCTCCGGCTATCGCACCGTCGTCGCCTTCGACGACCGCGGCGAGGCCGAGCGCGCCCGCTACGGGCTGGACCGCCTCGACGCGTCCCTGCTCGAAGGCGGCCGCCTCTCGCCCGACCCGGCGCTGACCTTCGCCGAGGCGCGCCTGCGCGAGGGCTTCGTCAGCCCCGAGCTGCGGCTAGCCGTCTACCCCTTCCGCCGCCTGGTCCACCGGCGCCGGCGGGCCGAGGCCGCCGCGGCGCCCGGCGCCGCCCGCGGCCGGCTCGCCTTCAGCGACCTGCGGGTTGGCGACTACGTCGTCCACGAGGACCACGGCGTCGCCCGCTTCGCCGGTTTCGAGACGCGCGAGGTCGGTGGCGTCACCCGCGACTACCTCTACCTCGAATACAAGGGCGAGGACCGCGTCTACGTCCCGGTCGATCAGCTCGCCAAGCTGAGCCGCTACGTCGGCGCCGGCGGCGAACCGGCGCTCTCGGCGCTGGGCGGCAAGCGCTGGCAGAACATGAAGGCGCGGGCGCGCAAGGCCGCCGGCGCCCTAGCCGGCGAGCTGCTCAACCTGTATGCGGAGCGACGGACCCGCAAGGGCCACGCCTTCGCCGCCGACGGCGAGTGGCAGATGACGATGGAGGCCGCCTTCCCCTACCGCGAGACGGCCGACCAGGTGGAAGCGATCGAGGCGGTCAAGGGCGACATGGAGGCCGAGCAGCCGATGGACCGCCTGGTCTGTGGCGACGTCGGCTTCGGCAAGACCGAGGTCGCCCTGCGCGCCGCGGTCAAGTCGGCCGCCGACGGCAAGCAGGTGATGATCCTGGTGCCGACGACGATCCTCGCCCAGCAGCACTTCGGCACCTTCCGCGAGCGGCTCGCCGACCTGCCCTTCGTGGTCGAGGGCGTCTCGCGGCTGCGCAAGCCGGCCGAGGTGAAAGCTGTGCTGGCCGAGTTCGAGGCCGGCAAGGTCGACATCCTGATCGGCACCCACCGGCTGCTCTCCCGCGACGTGCGCGCCAAGGACCTCGGCTTGGCGATCGTCGACGAGGAGCAGCGCTTCGGCGTCAAGCAGAAGGAACTGCTGCGCCAGCTTAAGCTGAAGGTCGACGTGCTGGCGCTCTCGGCGACGCCGATCCCACGCACCCTGCAGATGAGCCTCGCCGGGCTGCGCGACATCTCGACGATCGAGACGCCGCCCGAGGGCCGCCGCCCGGTGCGCACCTACGTCGGCCCCTACGACGAGGACCTGGTCGCCAAGGCGATCCACCGCGAGCTCGAGCGCGACGGTCAGGCCTTCTTCCTGCACAACCGGATCGACTCGCTGCCGGAGACGGTGGAGCGGCTGCGCGGCCTGGTGCCGGGCGCGCGCTTCGCCGAAGCGCACGGGCAGATGGACGAGAGGCAGCTCGAGGAGACGATGCTCGGCTTCCTGCGCGGCGACGCCGACTGCCTGGTGACGACGACGATCATCGAGTCCGGCCTCGACATTCCCAGCGCCAACACCCTGATCGTCGAGCGCGCCGACCAGCTCGGGCTCTCCCAGGCCTACCAGATCCGCGGCCGGGTCGGGCGCTCGCGCGAGCGCGCCTTCGCCTACATGCTCTACCCCTCGGCCGAGGCGCTGAGCGAGGACGCGGCGGCGCGCCTGGGGACCCTCGCCGACCACACCGAGCTCGGCTCCGGCTTCAAGATCGCGATGCGCGACCTCGACATCCGCGGCGCCGGCGACCTGCTCGGCGAGGAGCAGTCGGGCCACGTCGCCGCGGTCGGCTTCGAGCTCTACTGCCAGATGATCGACGAGGCGGTCGGGGCGGCGCGCGAGGCCGAGGGCGGGGAGGAGGCGCCGGAGCCGGTCCGCCTCGACGTCCCGGTGGACGCCTACCTGCCCGCCGCCTTCATCCCCTTCGAGGCGGCGAAGATCGACGTCCACCGGCGGATCGCCGCCGCCCGCGAGCCGGGCGAGCTGCGCGCGATCCGCGACGAGCTCGGCGACCGCTTCGGCCCGCCGCCGCCGGAGGTCGAGAACCTGCTGGCGCTGCAGCGGGCGCGGATCGAGCTCGGCCTGGCCGGCGCCCGCAGCGTCGAGTTCCGCGGCGGCCGGCTGAGCGTCACCGGGGTCGAGCTCGACTCCGAGGCGGCCGGCGTCCTCGCCGAGAAGCTCGAGGGCGCGGTGTACGAGTGGCGGGAGAAGACCGCCGCCGTGCGGGCGCCCGACGAGCCCGAGGCGCGGCTCGCGGCGGTGCTGGCGATGGCCGAGGCGATCCGCGAGGCGAGGCACGCCCAGGGGCTCGCCGCCGAGCCGAGCGCGGCCGGCTGAAGCACCCCGTGACCCGCCCGCGGAGCATTTGATTTATGCTGCCCGGTCGGTGGCACGGAATCAGCGGCCAGGGAGGAGACCGGAGGGGCGACAGCGGCTTGCGCTGCTCGCGTTCGCGGCTCTCTTCATCCTGCTCTTCGTGATCTTCGCGGTCGCCGAGGGGATCGGCAACCCGAGCGTCTCAAGCGGCGACGTCGCCGTGATCGAAGACGCCCCCAGCGGCCTCAGCCCGGTGTCCGAAGCCAAGTTCAAGCACGCCCTCCTTCAGACGGCCGCCCAGAACCAGGAAAAAACGCTTCCCAAACCGGGCGAAGAAAAATACGAAGAACTGAAGAAAAAAACGCTCGAAGAACTCCTCAACTCGATCTGGATCCAGGGCCAGGCCGAAGCAATGGGCATCGCGGTCACGCCCAAGGAAGTTCTCGCGGAACTGACCAAACTCAAAAAGCAGGCCTTCAAAACGGAGAAGCAGTACCAGGAATTCCTCAAAGAAGCGCACTTCACGCGGGCGGACGTGCTGGAACGCGTCAAGGTCCAGATGCTGACCACGCAGATCCAGGAACAGGTCACCGAAGAAGCGCCGCAGCCGAGCAAGGGCGAAATCGAAACGTATTACGAAGCGGCGAAGTCGACCCAGCTCACGACGCCCGAATCGCGCGACATCCGCGTGATCAAGAACAAAGACAAGGGCAAGGTCGAAGAAGCGAAGGCGGCGCTGGAAAAAGACGACTCGGTCAAGAGCTGGGAAAAGGTCGCCAAGCAGTACTCGACCGACACGACGAAATCGAACGGCGGCCTGCAGTCCGGCGTCAGCGAAGAAGCGCTGGGCGAACCGCTCGGCGCGACCGTCTTCGCCGCCGGGCAGGGCGAACTCGAAGGCCCGCTGGCGGAAGGCAAGACCTACACCGCCTTCGAGGTGATGAAGATCACCCCGGAGAAAGTCCAGTCGCTCGACGAAGCAAAATCGCAGATCAGCACGCAGCTGGCCGAACAGACGAAACAGGAATACTTCCAGCGCTTCGTGCGCAACTGGAGCGCCCGCTGGACCTCGCGCACCTTCTGCGGGTCCGACTTCATGAACGAACGCTGCGCCAACTTCAAGAGCGACGGGCGCCCGCCGGAATCGAATCCGGCTTGCTACGAAGCGAACCCGAAAACGCCGGCCACGGCCTGCCCGGCGCCGGTCCCGCAGGTCAAACCGGCGATGCCCGGGACGGTCAGCCCGCTCAACCGCGAAGGCCAGAAACTGGCTCAGCGGCCGCGCCCGGCTGGGCTGAAAGAAGAAGCCGCGGCCGCGCCCGAAGGCGAACTGCCGCCGGGCGTCGTGCCAGGCGCCACCGGCGAATAGCGCTCCCGCCGCCGCGCCTCCGGCGGCCTCAATAGACTGCCGCTGCCGATGAGCCGGATCGCCTCCGTTCACGCCCGCCAGATCCTCGATTCGCGCGGCAACCCGACCGTCGAGGTCGAAGTCGCGCTCGAGTCGGGCGCGCGGGGGCTCGCCGGCGTGCCGTCCGGGGCCTCGACCGGCGAGTTCGAGGCGGTCGAGCTGCGCGACGGCGGCGACGCCTGGGCCGGCAAGGGCGTCTCGAGGGCGGTCGCCAACGTCAACGGCGAGATCGCCGAGGCGCTGACCGGCGACGACGCCGGCGACCAGGCGGCGCTCGACGCGAAGATGATCGAGCTCGACGGCACGCCGAACAAGGGCCGGCTGGGCGCCAACGCGATCCTCGGCGTCTCGCTGGCGGCGGCGAAGGCGGCGGCGATGCTCGAGGGGGAAGCGCTCTTCCGCTACCTGGCGAAGCTCTACGGGGGGGCCGACCCCGTGCTCCTGCCGGTGCCGATGATGAACGTGCTCAACGGCGGCGCCCACGCCGATAACTCGGTCGACTTCCAGGAGTTCATGATCGTTCCCGCCGGGGCGAGCAGCTTCTCGGAGTGCCTGCGGGTTGGCACCGAGGTCTTCCACGCGCTGAAGAAGAGTCTGGCGGCGAGCGGCCACTCGACCGCGGTGGGCGACGAGGGCGGCTTCGCGCCCAACCTCGAGTCGAACGAGGCGGCCCTGCAGGCCGTCCTCGCCGGGGTCGAGGCGGCCGGGTATGAGCCCGGCAAGGATGTCTTCATCGCGCTCGACCCGGCGACCAGCGAGATCTATGAGGGCGGCGCCTACGTGCTCGAGCACGAGGGCCGGTCGCTCTCGCCGGAGGCGATGGTCGGCTACTGGGAGGACGCCTGTTCGCGCTACCCGATCGTTTCGCTCGAGGACGGCATGGACGAAGAGGATTGGGACGGCTGGAAGCTGCTCACCGAGAAGCTCGGGAAGAGCGTGCAGCTGGTCGGCGACGACCTCTTCGTCACCAACCCCGAGCGCCTGCGCCGCGGGATCGAGCTCGGCGTCGGCAACTCGATCCTGGTCAAGGTCAACCAGATCGGCACCCTGAGCGAGACCCTGGAGGCGATCCGGATCGCCTCCGAGGCCGGCTACAGCTCGGTGATCTCGCACCGCTCGGGCGAGACCGAGGACACGACGATCGCCGACCTGGCGGTCGCCACCGGAGCCGGCCAGATCAAGACCGGCGCCCCCTCGCGCTCCGATCGGGTCGCCAAGTACAACCGCCTCCTGCGGATCGAGGAGGAACTTGGTGGCTCAGCTGAGTTCCCCGGTTTGAACGCTTTCGCCCAGCGCCGGTCCTAGATGCAGGAATGCGGGGCTCGGCCGCGTAGGACCGGGCATGGCAGCGCGCGCTCAGGCGAGGAGAAGGCCCGCCGCGGGCGCCAAACGCCGTCCGGTCGCCCGTCGCAAACCGGCGGCCCGTCGCGGCGCCAGCCGCATCCACTGGGACCGCGTCGGCCGCATCGCCCTGACTCTGGTGCTGGCCGCCGTCCTCTACTCCTACCTCAACCCGCTGATCGACTTCGTCAAGTCCTACACGGCGACCACGGCGGCACGGGTCAAGCTGCACGAAGCCCAGCACGAAAACACCCGCCTGCACTGGCGCGTCCAGCACGCCAACGACCCCCTGGTCCTCGACGCCAAGGCCCGCGCTCAAGGCATGGTCGCCCCCGGCGAACGCCCCATGGTGATCCACGGCCTCTAGTCCCGGCGGCCTCCGGTGCGCCTTTGCCCCGCCATGGGGGGATAAGGCGCACCGCAACGGGAGGGACGCATGGTTAGCGCCGGGACGTACGTCGTGAGCGCCCTGGCGCTGGTCGCCGTGGGCGCATCGGTCGCCTTCGCCGCATACAGGGTGCGCCAGAAGCTCCTTCCCGCTTGGACGGGTGCCCCGGGACGCCTCGTCGAGGCGGTCCTCGCCATCGCCCTGCTGATCTGGCTGGGGGAGACCCTGGGGACTCTCGGCCTCTTCTACGAGTGGATCTACGTGGCGGCATCGGTTCTGCTCGCTGTCTTGGCATGGACGCTCCTGCCGGGGGGTGGCGCGGTAGGGGGAACCAGCCCTGAGGAAGCTTCAGCTACCGGAAGGGCTGGCGGGTCCCCTGCCGCGACAGGACCCGCCGGGCCGGCCACGCCCGTCTCGGGGCTTGGCGGCCGGAGCGTCTGGCATTGGCTGATCGCCATCGGTGTTATCGGCCTCGTCGTCGCGCACTGGGGCCTGACGACCAAGGAGGCGCTGGACCGAGGCATCTTCAACTTCGACTCGCTCTGGTACCACCTGCCCTTCGCCGTCGACATGGTCCAGAGCCACTCCACGACGGCGCTCCACTATCCAGAGACCGTCTTCACGAACTGGTTCTACCCCCAGAACGCCGAGCTCCTGCACGCGACCGGCATCCTCCTGATCCACCGCGACACCCTCTCGTTGTTCCTGAACTTTGCCTTCCTCGGCTTGGCTTTCCTAGCCGCCTGGTGCATCGGCCGTCCCTACGCCCGAAGCTACCTAACCCTCGTAGCCGCCGCCATAGTCCTCGAGTGCCACACGCTCGTAGTTAGGGAGCCCGGAGCAGCCAAGAACGACCTAGTGGCAGCGGCGCTGCTCCTTGCAGCGGCGGCGATTCTCGTCACCGCTTGGAGCCGTCAGCGACCCGCCGGCCTACTTCGGCCCGTCGCCGTGGCGGGCCTGGCCGCCGGCCTCGCAGTAGGCACCAAGTCAACTGCCGTAGCCATGGCGGCGGCGATGACGCTCGCCGTGATCGTCCTCGCGCCCCGGGGCAGGCGCTGGAGCACCCTCGGCTGGTGGTTCGTCCCAGCACTGCTTGGCGGCGGCTACTGGTATCTGCGCAACCTGATCGTCGCCGGCAACCCTCTGCCACAGGCGACCGGCATCGGCCCGATCTCCCTGCCCCATCCCGAGCGCCTCCAGGAAGGCAGGCCCAACTTCAACATCGTCCACTACGCGACCGACACCGGCGTCTGGCGCAGCTACTTCGAGCCCGGCCTGCACCAGGCCTTCGGCGCCCTCTGGCCGCTGGTGATCCTCGCCGCCGTGGCCGGCGGCCTGCTGGCCCTGCTGCGCGGCCGCGACGCCGTCCTGCGCTGGATGGGCGGCGTAGCCCTCTTCGGCCTGATCGCCTACCTCTTCACCCCGCTCAGCGCCGCCGGCGCCGCCGGCGCCCCCGTCGGCTTCGGCATAAACATCCGCTACGCGATCCCGGCCCTCCTCCTGGCTCTGACGCTGCTGCCGCTTGGCTTCAAGCGCCTCAGCGGCTGGCGCGAATGGACCCTTCTTGGAGTCCTCTTGGCGGTTCTCGTGATCACCAATCGCTCCGATTCTGTGGCGCGCGACCCGTCCCGCTTGTTCGCCCTAGCTCTCGCCATCCTCCTTGTGGGGCTCCCGACTCTCGGGATTTGGTGGAGCTGCCGAAGCACGCAAGCAGGGTCCTCGGCGGCGGACGGCGTCGGGGAAGGTGGACTCGAGCGGGGGGGTGGCGCGGATTTGGGGGACCACCCCGAGGAGGCGGCGCCAGCCGCCCCCGCAGCGGGTGGTGGTGCCAAATCCGTGACAGGACCCGCCCGCCCCAGCGCATGGTCCCTGGTCGTCGCATGCATCGCCTTCGCCCTGCTGATCCTCGCCCTCGGCTACCCCCTCCAGCGCCACTACCTCCGCGACCGCTTCGCCGCCGGCTCAGGGATCCCCGGCATGCACATGGAAGCCGCCTACCGCTGGGCCCGAGACAAGCACGACGCCCGCATCGGCCTCGCCGGCACCACGGCCGGCTTCCTCGAGTACGGCCTCTACGGCACCGACCTCTCCAACCGCGTCCTCTACCTGGGCGAAAAGGGCCCCCACGGCGCCTACAACGCGATCCCCACCTGCAAGGCCTTCCGCACAGCCGTAAACGCCGCCAACCTCGAATACCTGGTCACCGCCCCCTTCCTCAACTTCCTCCACCCAGGAGACCCAATCCCCTCCCCGGAGGCGGGCTGGCTCCGGAATGAGCCCGCCGCCAAGCCCATCAGCAAAAGCGGCCCGGTCACCATCTGGGAGGTTCAGGGCAAGCTCAACCCATCCACCTGCGGCCAAGCGAATTCCCCGCTGCACCGGGTCCCCGACACGCCCAAGGGTGGGGGCCAGTAGGTCTGAACGGCTTGTACTTTTTCGTCGGGAGATAGGAGGCGCCAGCCCGCCAGTCTCCACCGAAAAAGTTGAGTGAAGGCCTGCTGGCCCCCACCCTTGAGTCCGTCAGCCCTCGGCGTCGCTACTCGTCGGATCCGGCGTCTTCAGGCTCGCCCGCCCGGCGGATCACGATCTGGTCGGCGTCGATCCGCACGGTGACGTCCCGCTTGCCCGCCCAGTGCTCGTTGTACACCGGGTTGTCCTTGACCGACGGATCGAGCCAGAGGCCGTAGCCGTCGGTCTCGCCGTGGTCGAAGCTCGCCTCGATCTCCTTCGGGCGGCGTCCGCGACCGCCGCGGCGTCCGCGGCGGCGGCGCCGTTTGGGCCGCTCGCCCCCGTCCGGCTTCTCGGCCTCGTCCTCGGAGTCGGCTTCCTCGACCTCCTCGGCCTCGTCCTCGTCGGCTTCCTCGGCCTCCTCGGCGGCGGCCGCCTCGATCTCAGCCTCGATCTCGTCGCGAAGATCGACTTCGCCGGGGGCCGAGGCCTCCTCGTCGGGCGTAAACCCGTGCGATTTGCGGAACTCGCGCAGCTCCGAGGTGCTGACTTCGAGTTGGTGGGCGATCCAGGCGTCCGTGCGGCCCTGTCGGACCCAGGCGCGGATCTGGTTCAGTTGTGGCTTCAGTGAGCGTCTTGGCATCGGCGCGCGAGTCTATTCAACCCAGTCGGTCGAGCGCGGGGTCGCGTTAGGACATCAGCAGGCCGAGCGCCTCGAACATCGAGACGACGACGACCAAGACGGTGACCGTGAGGCAGACGGCGAGCACGCTGAAGCGCACCTTGCCCGCCTGTTCGTTGCGAACTATCCGGCGGGCGCGCGAGCGGTTGGCGGCGCGGCGGCGGAGCTGCTCGCGTCGGTGGCGCTCGAGGCTGGTCTCCTGCTCGAAGGCCAGCTCGAACTGGGAGATGCTTTGACGCATTCGCATAGAGGGGGTGGCCCAGCGGGCCGCGGGGGACCGTAGCAGAGCCGCACGAGTCCTTGCAGGGGCAGGAAATGTGCGATCGGTCACGAGGGATTCCCGCTCAGCAGGCGCCCCAGAGCCCGCGGCCGGCCCGCGCCGCGCGCAGCGCCAGACGCTGGAAGAGCGGCGCGTAGCGATCATTGGGCGGGATCGTCAGGGGTCGGGAGAGGCCGCGCCGCGCCAGCATGGCGTTGACGAAGCGATGCCCGAGGTAGACGTAGGCGAGCAGCCTGCCGTACACGTCGTGGCGTTCGACCCCGAAGACGAGCCGCACGCGGTGTCCTTCGACCAGATGGTGGTTGAAGTTCGACGCCTGCGGGCCGAAGCACTGCACCGGCGTGTCGGGCTTGACCGTCTCCGGCGTGTCAACGCCGATGTAGCGCACGTACTGGCCGCGGCCGTCGACGATCGCTTCGATCGTGTCGCCGTCGACGACACGCGGGACGAAGGCGGTAACCGCGCGAGGCCCCTCATCCTGCGTGCCGTCGCCCTCCCACGGCCGCACGATCAGCGCCACGGCGACCGCCAGCAGCACCAGGCTGCCGAGCCGACCGCGTCTCCACATCTGAAGCGCCACACCCCTTCAAGGGCACGGCGCCAGGTTCTCGCCCCCCCGTTACGGGATACGGCGCACGCTGCTTAGCAGCGTCTCTTTGATCTGGGCGATGATCTCGAGCGCCTCATTCCACTCGCGCTGCCAGACGTTGCGGCCGAAGATCACGCCGGAGCCGCCCGCCTCCATGATCTCGCGGGTGTGGGTGAGGACGGTCTCGTCATCGACCTTCGAGCCGCCCGAGAGCACGACCAGCGAGCGTCCGGCCGAGGCGACGCACTGGCGGATCGCCTCCGCCTCGTCGACCTGCATCTCGTTGTACGGAGCCGGTGAGTCCTTGTCCTTGTCCGGGTTGATCTTCGGCATGTTGAGCTTGACCACGTCGGCGCCCTGCTCCATCGCCATCCGCGCCGCGTAGTCGATCGCGTAGAAGGAGGTGGCGCCGCCCTTGGCGTCGATCGCTTCGCCGCGCGGGTAGGACCAGACGACCAGCGGCATGCCGAACCGATCGCAGTCCTGGCGCACCTGGCGCAGCTGGGCGAGGTCCTCGTCCTGGCGCGGCGAGCCGACGTAGAGCGTGTAGCCGACCGCGTCGGCGCCGAGCCGCACGGCGTCCTCGACGCTGGCGTTGCAGGTCGAGAGGGCATGGGCGGAGGAGGGGACGTCGGTCTTGCCGTTGACCTTGAGGATCAGCGGCACCTGGCCGGCGTAGTCGGGGTAGTACTTGGTCGCCATCCCGATCTGGCAGGCGAGGGCCGAGTAGCCGGCCTCGGCGGCGAGCCGGAACTGGTAATCGGGGTCCTTGGAGGCTGGGTTGGGGAAGAAGTCGCGCGGGCCGTGCTCGATCCCCTGGTCGATCGGCAGCAGCATCAGGGTGCCGTTGCCCGGGCCGAACTCGAAGAGTAGCCGCCGCAGACGGGCTCGTTTGCCGGGGGCAAGGGTCGCCAGCAGCGATTTTTGCTCGGTCACGCTCTTCAACTCCACGCTTGATTCCTCCTCGGGGTCCACAGAAGACGGTCTCATCGGAGTATGTCACCGCGGGCAGCTTTCAAGCGCTGGCCGCCGGGCGGTTATCCTCGGATGACCATGAGCGAGACTGAGCTCAGCGTCATCTGCAAGAACTGCGGGTCGGAGGTCAGTCCCTACGTAACCGAGTGCCCCTACTGCGGTGCGCGCCTGCGCAAGCGGGCGCCGAAGCTGGAACGGCGGGGGGACGCGCTGGAGGCGCAGCCGCGGCGGGCGCGACCGCGCTTGTTGCGCCGCCGCCGGCCGCGCGCGGAGGCCGGAGAGCACTTCCGTCCCTACGCAACCGCGACCGTGATCCTGGTCTCCGCCGTGCTGCTCCTGCTGCTGGAGGCGACCGGGTCGCAGATCAGCGGCTACGGCGGACTCGTCGTGCCGCTCGCCGACCAGTGGTGGCGCTTCCTCACCGCGCCCTTCGCCTACACCGACGTCGGCTACCTCTTCGTCGTCGCGGTCGGCCTGGCGATCTTCGGCACGGGTCTCGAGCGCCGCCTCGGGACGCCGGCCACGGCGCTGCTGCTGCTCGCCTGCGGCTCGCTCGGGATGCTGGTCGCCGGCGGGATCGCCAACGCCCAGGGCGGCATCCAGACGATCGCCGGCGGCAACGGCATGGCGCTGGGCGCGGTCGCCGCCTGGTTCGCGATCCGCCGCGCCGAGGCGCATGGCGCGATCGACGAGGACTACGACCTGATCGGCGTCGTCGTCGCGGCCGCCGTCCTCCTCGCCCTGCCGATCTTCGTCACCGCCGCCGACCCCTTCGCCGGCCTCCTCGGCGGCGCCGTAGGCGCCCTCGCCGGACTGGCCGCCTCCGCCCTCCGCCACGACTGACGCGTCCCGAGAGGGACGTGCCGTCGCTAATGCCACCCTATGGGTGGTCAATCACCGGCACGTCCCCGTAGGATCGCTGGATGGCGCCGGACGATGCCAGAGTCGAAGCCGCGATCGAGCGGCTGGTTGAGGCGGAGAGGTTCGCCGAGGCGGAGCGGGTCGTCGCTCGGGCGGCGCCGCAGCTGCAGAAGGTGCTCGCCGCGGCGCTCGCCGAGGGCGGCTGGTTCGGCGAGTCCCACGATGCGGAGACGCTGAAGGCGGCCACGGTGCCCGATCCCGAGGAGCGGATCACCGCGGTGCGTTCGCTGCTCGCCGAGGAGGCGAGGATGGGGATGATGGTTGGAGTCGCCGTCGGCTGGGCGCTTCACGGAGAGATGACAGACGCAGGCAACGACCCAGAGGGAGAAGGCTGAAGATGGAGATCAAGTACCACGGCCACTCGTGCTTCGAGCTGAGCGAGGGGGAGACCACGGTCCTGGTTGACCCGTTCCTCAAGCCCAACAACCCGGCGGCGGTGGCGAGCGCCGACGACGTCGCCCCGACCCACATCGCGATCTCGCACGGCCACGCCGACCACATGGCGGACGCGGTCGGCGTCGCCAAGGCGAACGGCGCCGAGTGCGTGGCGGTCGTCGAGATCGCGATGTGGCTGGAAGAGGTCGGCGTCGAGAAGGTCCACGACCCCAACCTCGGCGGCACGGTGCGCTTCGAGTGGGGCTGGATAAAGCTCGTGCCCGCCTGGCACACGAGCACGCTGCCGGGCTCCGCCGAGTCCCCCTTCAGCCCCTCCAGCGGCACGGTGGTCGGCGCCGCGGCCGGCCTGCTGATCAACCTCGGCGGCCTCACCGTCTACCACGCGGGCGACACCTGCCTGTTCAGCGACATGAAGCTGATCGCCGAGCGCAACCCGATCGACGTGGCGATGCTGCCGATCGGTGGCCACTACACGATGGACCGTCACGACGCCGTGGTCGCCGCCGGCTTCGTCGGCGCCGGCACGGTGATCCCGATGCACTTCAACACCGTCCCGCCGATCGAGACCGACGCGCAGGCGTTCAAGGCGGACGTCGAGGGCGCGACGTCCTCGCAGGTGGCCGTCCTCGCGCCCGGGGAGACGCACACGACCGGCTAGGGCGGCGGGCCGGTCGCCCCGCCCGCCGCAGCTCAGCCTTCTTCGGCGGCCGGGTCTTCTTCTTCGCCGCCGCTGCCGGACGACGAGGATGCCGGTGGCGTCGATTCGGCTGGCGGCGGCGTCGATTCAGCGGGCGGGGGCGTCGATTCGGCCGGAGGCGGCGCGCTTTCGACGGCAGTCGTCGATTCGGCCGGAGGCGGCGTCGTGGTTGTCCCGCCGCCGCCGCCGACGGTCACGACCACGGTGCCGCCTGAGGAGGGTGCCCCGGCGCCGCCTTTCGAGGGCGTCGCGCCGTCGATCGCCGGCGTGGATTGCGGTTTCGCTTCGGCGTCTTCGCCTTCGCCGGCGGTCGACCCGGCCGCTTCGTCCGCAGCCGGTTCGGCCGTTTCTTCCTTGGCAGGCGACGCCGGTTCGGCCGGCGGGGCGGGCGCCGGTTCGACCACTGGAGGCGGTTGGACCGCCGGGTCGACGACCTGCGGCGCCGCGGCCACGGTCGCGTGGTGGGCCGGCGAGAGGGCCGTTGTCGGACCGTTGTAGGCGCGCGACATCGCCGCGGGCCCGGAGTTCACCGGCGTCGGTTCGACCTGCTGCTTGACCTCGACCGCGCCGGCCGTGAGCACCGCGGCTGTGACCACGCCGGCGACCGCCTTGGTGCCGATCGCGCCGCCGACGGCACCGATGCCGCTGGCCGCGCCGCTGGAGCTGAGCGCGGCGCCGACGCTGCCGACGGCGCTCGCACCGCCGACCGCGCCGGCTCCGGTGGCGCCGGCCCCAGTCGCGGCGGCGCCACCGGAGCCTGCTCCCCCCAGTCCGAGCTTGGAGAGGATGAGGCCCTTGAAGGCGACGAGCGGGCCGACCGGCACGAGCGCGGCCAGCACCTTGTCGTTGGAACGAAGCTGGGAACGGAACTCGCCGCACTCCTCGCAGTCGCGGACGTGGCGCCGCACGGGACCGGAGAGCTTGCGCAGCCCCTCGGCCGCCTCCGCGAGGTCGATTCGCACCTCACCGCAGGTCAGCTGGCGCGCCTGGCTCGCCTCGGCGAGGCTGATCCGCGCCCGCACCAGCAGCGACTTGACCGAGGGCACGCTGGTCTCCATCGCCTGGGCGATCTCCTCGTAGGACATCGCGTCCATCTCGCGCAGCAGCAGGGCGGAGCGCTGCGTCTCGGGCAGCTTGCCGACGTCGGTGAGCAGCTGGCGGAACTCCTCGCGGTTGTGGACCTTCTCCGCGGTCGAGGCGGCCTCGACGGTCGGCACCATGTCCATCGATTCCTGCGCGTCGGCGGTCGGTTTGCGCAGGTGGTTGAGGCAGCGGTTGCGGGCGATCCGGTAGAGCCACGGGCGCAGGTTGATCTCGCGCTCGTCGGCGAGCATCGCCCGGTAGGCGTTGACGAAGACCTCCTGCAGGACGTCCTCCGCGTCCTCGGTGGAGTTGAGCATCTGGCGACAGAAGCCGAGCAGCCGGCCCTGGTAGCGATCGACGATCGCCTCGAAGGCGCCGGGGTTGCCCGCGCGCGCCATCGCGATCAGCTTCTCATCGCCCTGAAGCTTGAGCAGCGGGGAACGCCGGGCGAGAAGTCCGCGGCGACTGGCGTGGGTTAGAGCTGATGCCTCCAAGCGTGTCCTCCAAGGGGAAAGGGCCAGGGAAGGCGTTTGTGTCGTCTCGCTCTATGAGACACCGTACCAGCGGGGTAGTTGCGGTACCTCAGCAGTTTTTAGTGCGGCTTTATGTGCGCGGAGCGGGACGGCGGCGGAGAGTGCCCGGGGCGGGATTCGAACCCGCAAGCCCCCCAGTGGGGCAACGCCTTTTAAGGGCGTCGCTTTTGCCAGTTTCGCCACCCGGGCAAGCCGATGGTAGCTCGGGTCTGTCTATAGGCTCAAACAATGGAGCACGGCGGAAGGATCGTCGCAAGGGCGCTGCGCTCGCGCGGCGTCAGCCAGCTGTTCACGCTCTCCGGGGGACACCTGTTCTCCATATACGACGGCTGCCGGGCGGAGGGGATCGAGATCGTCGACGTACGGCACGAGCAGACGGCCGCCTTTGCCGCCGAGGGGTTCGCCAAGGCGACGCGGGGCGTGGGCGTCGCCGCCCTGACCGCGGGGCCGGGCGTGACCAACGGGCTCAGCGCGATCGCCGGGGCGCAGGCCAACCGCTCGCCGGTCTGCGTGCTGGGTGGGCGGGCGCCGGAGCTGCGCTGGGGCTCGGGCTCGCTGCAGGAGATCGACCACCTGCCCTTCGTCTCGCCGCTGGTCAAGTCGGCGGAGACGGTGCGCGAGCCGGGGCAGATCGCGGCGCGCACTGCGGCGGCGCTCGACCTGGCGCTGGCGGCGCCGGGCGGGCCGACCTTCGTCGACTACCCGCTGGACGTGGTCTTCACCGAGGCGGCGCTGGAGGTGCCCGAGCCGGTCGCGGCGCAGGTCCGGCCGGCGGAGGGAGTCGAGGAGGCGGCGGCGCTGCTGGCCGGCGCCGAGCGGCCGGCGATCATGGCCGGGACGGGGCTTTACTGGGGGCGTGGGGAGGAGCAGCTGCGGGCGCTGGCCGAGGCGCTCGGCGCGCCGGTCTTCCTCAACGGCCTCGGCCGCGGCTGCCTGCCGGCGGACCACGAGCTCTGCTTCAGCCGGGCGCGGGGCGTCGGGCTGGGGGGCGCTGACGTCGCCGTCGTGATCGGCGTGCCGCTCGACTTCCGGCTCGGCTTCGGCGGCGCGATCGCCGCGGACGCGAAGCTGATTCGGCTCGACGCGGCGCCGAACGAGCTCAGCGCCAACCGGGCGCCGGACGTCGACCTGGTCGGCGACGTGGCGGCGAGCCTGGCGGCGATCCGCGAGGCGCTGGGGGGCGAGGGCGCCGGCGCGGGGCGGACCGACGCGTGGCTGGCGGAGCTGCGCCGGGTCGAGGCGGAGAAGCGGGCCGCCGAGCAGGAGGAGCTGAACGACTCGCGCTCGCCGCTGCACCCGGTGCGCGTCTACAGGGAGCTGGGCGAGGTCCTGGAGCGCGACGCGATCGTCATCGGCGACGGCGGCGACTTCGTCTCCTACGCGGGTCGCTTCATCGAGACCTACGAGCCCGGCTGCTGGATGGACCCGGGGCCGTTTGGCTGCCTCGGCGCCGGCCCGGGGCAGGCGATCGCGGCGAAGATCGCTCATCCCGACCGGCAGGTCTGCCTGCTGCTCGGCGACGGCGCCTTCGGCTTCGCCGGGATCGAGTTCGACACGATGGCCCGCCACGGCCTGCCGGTGGTCGGCGTGATGGGCAACAACGGGATCTGGGCGCTCGAGCACCACCCGATGAAGTTCCTCTACGGATACTCGGTGGCGGCCGAGCTGCGGCCCGAGACGCGTTACGACCGGATGGTCGAGGCGCTCGGCTGCGACGGGGTGCTGGTGCGCGAGCCGAGCGAGCTGCGCCCGGCGCTGGAGCGAGCCTTCGAGTCGGGGCGGCCGACCCTGGTCAACGTGCTCACCGACCCAGAGGTCGTCTACCCGCGCAAGTCGAACCTGGCCTGAACGGGGCGGCTTGGCGGTCCGGCGGGGCGCGATCCGTCCCCAGACGCGAATCGACCGCCATCGCTGGCGGCCGATTCAAGTTGGTCCCTCAGGACGGGCAGGGGTACGTCTTCAGGGACCAGTTCTTATTTGGTGGGCTCAGACGGCGGGAGGCGCCATGATGCGGCAATCGTCTAAGCCCTGTACCGGTTCGAGTGGTGGATTGCCCCACCTCTTTCCCCGATGCGGCGATTATCAGTGCCGCTATCCACGACGTCTAGTCGTGATACCGCTAACTACCTGTAATTAAGTAGGTAAAGCCTACCAAGTTTTGGGGGTAAGGGCGCTGGTTTGACCCAACTGGAGGGCAAATAGACCCCGGACTGTCCAATTGGGAACAGGGAATTACCCCTTCTTGAGAATACGGGGTTATCCGCAGTCCAGAGCCGAAACCGCGCCTATTGCCGTGCCGTAGAGGATGTCGTGCTCGGAGACCTCGATGCGCTCGAGGCCGAAGGCGCGCATCGTCTCGACCAGGATCACGACTCCGGCGACGATGTTGGGCGCTCTGTCGGGGTGCAAACCGGCGATCTCCACCCGTTTGGACAGGGGGGCAGAGGCCAATTGCGAGAGCAGGCGCTGGATCGTGGCCAGGGTCAGCGTATGCCCGTGTACTTGCTTCGGGTCATAGGGCTCCAGGCCCAGCTGGATCGAGGCGAGCGAGGTGGGTGTTCCGGCGACGGCGATGCCGGCGGTGGCGGTCCCGCCGGGCCCGCCGGCGGTCGCGGCCTCGATCAGGGCGCGCACGTCCCTGGCCAGGGCCTCGAGCTCGGTCGTCGTCGGCGGGTCGGAGGCGACGTGGCGCTCGGTGTGGCGGACGACACCGGCCTGCAGCGAAGCATGGAAGGCGATCTCCGGGCCCGTGCCGACGATCAGCTCGGTCGAGCCGCCGCCGATGTCGACGACCAGGGTCGGCTCCGCCGGCGGGTGCTCGGCGGTGGCGCCGAGGTAGGTGAGCCGCGCCTCCTCCTCACCGTCGAGCACCCGCGCCGAGAGCGCGAAGCGCTCGCGCAGCTCGGCGACGAAGGCGCCGCCGTTGGAGGCATCGCGTACGGCGCTGGTTGCGATCGCGTCGACCCGCTCGACGCCGGCCTTGCGGCAGAGCGCCACGTAGTCGGCGATCGCCGCGCAGGCCGCCTCGATCGCCTCGGCCGAGAGCTGCCCGGAGAGGTCGACCCCGCGCCCCAGCCGCGTCACCCGGCTCTGGCGCTCGACCTCGGTCACCGACCCCCCGGCCACGTCGGCGATCAGCAGCCGCGTCGAGTTCGACCCGACGTCGACCACCGCCACCCTGTGCGAATCCCCAGCCATCTGCCCGCGGCACAATAGAGCGCAAGAACCGGCAACACCGCCTGCAAAGCGGCATGAACGCCCCGGGCCAGCCCCAGCGACGCTGCTAACATCCTCAGTCCGCCGCGGGGTGGAGCAGCCAGGTAGCTCGTCGGGCTCATAACCCGAAGGTCGCAGGTTCGAATCCTGCCCCCGCTATAGGACGAAAGCCCCGCAAATGCGGGGCTTTTGTTTATGTTGTCTGACAGACGATAGGGTGCAAAATGGCCCTTGGGGCAAGCCCTGGGGCAAGGTGAGGCTTGGGAGAGGTCGATTTCGGCCCTTGAACAGAGCCTCTGGCCCACCTACGTTTGCCGCGAGAAACGCGAAATAAGCGACCCCGGCGGCGGTGGAACGGCCCCGAGGAGCCGGAACCCCGAGAAGGTCGCAACGACGGGCATTTCCGCCGCCTGGTTGAGTCCGGGGTGGCTCCTATCTTGAGCCGAGCGTCTGGAGGGCCATCCGGTCACTCCTTGTTTCGCTTGGAGCCGTCCGCGATGACCCCATGCACGATCACAGAGAACTACTCCGACCGCTCGGGCCAGGCGACATGGACCGGAAGTTCGATCGCCGCGGACCCGGACTTTCGCGCGTTCATCGGGGGCCCGGTCTACGAGCGCCTCGAAGACGCTGAGGAGAGCCAGGCTTTCGCGGCCGAGCTCACTGGTCTCGCCGGCACCGGCGTGGCGGTCGAGACCGTCGAGGCTGTGCTCACTGCCGATGGCCACGAGCGCCAGCCCTGGGAGGTGGGGGAGGCGATGGCCGAGGTTCTCCTCACCGAACACAGAGGAGCGATTTGGCCCTGGAACACCGAGCGCGACAAGCGCACTCCCAAGGCATCGCTCCCGGGGGCCGACTTGGTCGGCTTCGTCACTCTCAACGATGGCGAGGCATCGCTGGCCATCGGCGAGGTGAAGACGTCCGCTGACGAGGACAGGCCACCGGGAGTCCTGGATGGTCGCGGCGGGATGGCTCATCAGCTCGAGCGCCTCGAGCGCGACCAGGCTCTTCAAGCCACGATCCTCAAGTGGCTTCGACCGCGCTGCCATGGAACCGACTTCTGGTCTCTCTATGAGAGCGCGGTCCGCAGGTTTTTGAACTCGCGAGGACGGGATTTCATCCTCTTCGGACTGCTTATGCGCGACACGACCCCCGACGCCCTCGACCTGGAAGCCAGGGGCAAGGCCCTCGGGGCGGTCGAGGCTCCCACCGCCTATGAGTTGAGTGCCTGGTATCTCCCGCATCCCATCGCCGAGTGGCCGCAGCTAGCCGCCGGAGGGACTCAGTGACGCCCGGCTGGATCGAGGCGGCGATTCCGGGCGAGGCCTCGCAGGAGGTTGCGGCCGAAGCGACTAGAACGCGAATCGGCGAGGCCTTGGAGGTGCCGATCGAGGAGATCGATCGCGACTCCGTGGGCTTCGTGGAGGAGGCCTGGGAGCTGGCGCTCTTCGATGCCCTCGAAGCGAGCGACGGCGACCCCGACGAGATCCGCCGACTGGCCGAACGGGCCTTTGCGCTGGTCAGGGTCCTTGACCTCCCGCCCGAGCCATTGCCGGCCGCTCGTTTTCTGGTCAAGGTTGGCTGCCTAGGCCTCCTGGCCGACCGGCAGGCCGATGCCGCCAGGCTGCTCTCTAAACACACGCCCCACGAGTCCGATGCCAAGGCTTCCTGGGGGGAGCGCACCCAGGCGGCCATCTGGAGTGCCTGGTTGCGCCTAATTCGCAAGGAAGGATGGATGGACCTCGACGCCATCGGGGTTCTGGTCGCGGACCTGCGCGCGGCGCAGCGAGAGTTCGAGGGGGACTACCTCGACGCGGACGCCGCCGTGGCACGGGCACGGGCCTGGGAGTTGGTCGCTCTCTACCACGTCGCTCACGCCGCCGAGATCCTCGCCGAGTTCTTGACCACCGGCTCCTCGGAGGGCCATTTCGACGTCCGCCAGCAGCTGGACGGTCAATTCGATCGGGCGCTCATGGCCTGCGGGCGGGGCGAGCTGGTCGAGCTCGAAGTCTTGCTCCGGGTCTTGAGGGCGGCCGCGAACCGGCTGGTGGACAACAGCATCTGGACGGTGACCCGGGCGGTGAACAGCCGGGTCACCGATTTCGTTCAGTCGGTGGTTGATCGCGGGCGCCACCAGCCGCTGTTTGAAGTGTTGCCCCCCCAGCGACAGGCCCTGCGTGAGCAGGGCCTGCTCGGCAGCTCGACCCGATCCGTCGTCGTCAGCCTCCCCACCTCCAGCGGCAAGACGCTGATCGCCCAGTTCCGCATCCTGCAGGCCCTGAACCAGTTCGACCGAGAGCGGGGTTGGGTCGCCTATCTGGCCCCCACGCGAGCGCTCGTCAATCAGATGACGCGTCGGCTACGTGAGGACTTCGCCCCGCTCGGCATCTCGGTCGAGCGCGTCAGCCCGGCGCTCGAGGTCGATGGCCTGGAGGCGGCTCTACTGACCGAGCGCGATGAGGGTTCCCTCTTTCGCGTACTCGTCACCACCCCGGAGAAGCTCGACCTCCTCATCCGGGGTGGATGGGAAGAGGAGATCGGGCGGCCGCTGACCCTCGTCGTGGTGGACGAGGCTCACAACCTGCAGCAGGGGGACAGGGGTCTTCGGCTGGAGCTCTTGCTGGCGACGATCAATCGCGAGTGCCGCTTCGCACAGTTCCTCATGCTCACCCCGTTTCTGGACGATGCCGAGGTTCTGAGTCGGTGGCTTGACCCGAGCAGCCACGATGAGGTTCGCCTTGCCGTCGACTGGGTCCCGAATGATCGGTCGATCATGCTCAGCCACGTGCGCGCCGCCGAGGGCAGGGGCGCCTTTTCCGTCGAGCTTGAGGCGCTGCACACCACCCACCCGACTCTCTATTCGCAGACCCCCTTCAGCCTGGATACCGACCGTCCGCTCGGTCTCAGCTGGTCGGCTGTCAACGGCAGCCCGAACAAGATCGCGGCCGCCACCGCAGAGCTGCTCAAGGACCGGGGCTCCTCGATCGTCCTCGCGCAGCGCACTGACTACGCTTGGGGCATCGCGAAGGCGCTCTATGAGGGCCAGGGAGCCGATGCGGATATGTCTCCAGACGTCGAGCTCGTGCGCGACTTCCTCGCCGAGGAAATGGGGGAGACGTTCCCCCTCGTCAAGTACCTGCAGCGCGGAGTCGGAGTCCACCATTCCGGTATCTCAGAGGACTGTCGCGTGCTGATCGAGTGGCTTCTCGAGAAGGAAAACATCACCTACCTGGCCGCGACCACGACTATCTCCCAGGGGGTCAACTTTCCGGTTGCCTCGGTCGTTCTCGCCAGTCACCAGTATCCCTATGGAGAAGACATCCCACCCCAGGATTTCTGGAACGTCGCGGGCCGCACCGGGAGGATCGGACAGGGAGACCTCGGGGTCGTCGCCCTTGCCTGCGCCGATGAGGATCGCGCGGCGGTTCTCCGCGATTTCGTCAACAGGCAGGTCGCCGGTTTTGACTCGACTTTGGTCAAGATGGCGCTGGCCGCTCGCGATGCGATCTCCGAAGGCGATCTAAGTCGCCTCTCCTACCTCCCCGCCTGGTCGGGCTTCCTGCAGTACTTGGCCCATAGCTACCGCCAGATCGGCGATCCGAATCTGTTTGCGACTGAGGTCGAGCAGGTCCTGCGGGGCGCTCTTGGCTACCAGCAGCTGCGAGACAGAGAGCCCGAACTCGCTGAGGGCCTGCTCGATGCGGTCGGGGTCTACGCGGAGGGCCTAGCGGGAAAGCCGCTCAGCCTCGTGGATGCGACGGGTTTCTCCTGGGAGAGCGTCAGCGCCACGCTGGCCCGGGTCGGGGAGGCGGGAATATCAGCGGACTCCTGGGATGGGGCTACCCTCTTCAGCGGGGCCTCGAATGACCTCCGGCGCCTCATGGGCGTGATCCTCGAGGTTCCGGAGTTGCGCGAGAACCTCGACTTCGCCCTCGGGGGCACCAAGGTGAACGGGGCGCTCCTGGCCCAGGTCACCAGCGACTGGGTCCAGGGTCGGCGGCTGGCCGAGATCGCAGACGAGTACTTCGTGCGGAAAAAGGGTCCTCCGGAGGCCGCGATGACCGAATGCTGCAAGGTCATCTACGGCAGGCTCGCGCCTACTGTCTCCTGGGGGCTGTCGGCACTTCAGAGCCTGACTCTCGGCGACGCGTTGGAGCAGATGTCAGAGGCAGATGCTGAGACTGTGAGGAACCTTCCATCGCGGGTCTTCTACGGGGTAGACAGCGACTCGGCCATCGCCCTGCGGCTCTTGGGGGTTCCCCGCGGAGCGGCAACCCCGCTTGCCGAGAGTCTTCGCGCGGCGCAGCGTGGCGAGTCGATCGCCCGCCTTCGCAGCGACCTGACCGAGATGGCCGAGAGCGATTGGAGAGCTGCGATCGGAGAGAAAGGTGGGCTGTATCGGTCGGTTTGGCGGGTACTTGAGGGCGAGCGACCCGACTAGTTGAGCCGCCTATGCGCTTTGTTGACGGACCCTGACTAGAGGCGCGGTCGGTCGGCGGACGCCCGCTTGAGGATTGCCTGCCGCTGAGCGGCCTGCTCGTGGGCGGCGCGCGCAGCGTCTTTTTCAGAAGTGCAGACGAGCGGAAGGAGCTCGGAAAAGGTGACTTCCCCGGTGTGGAGATCGCGTGCCCCAAAGACAATCGGCATCGCGCCTTCGCTCTCACAATTCAGCGTGACCTTGACCTGTGAGGGTTCCTCCGGCGTGACGGTAACGCGCTCCCGGTCGAAGGATGCGTAGATCTGCCCCGCGCCACCGGCGAGGAAATCAGAGTAATCTTCTTCGAACGCAGCGCGAAACTCTGCGCCCGAAATCTTCTCCTCCTCCATCGCCGCCTCGACCTCGACGATGCTGGTCTCGAGGTAGTCCTCGAAAGCGATGTTGGCGAACCCTTGGACGGGCGAGAAGGCAAATGGTTCCACGTCGGGGTCGACGCACACGTTCAACAGCAGTTTGATCTCTTCGCCCTGTTGAACCTGGATTCCCGCACGACCCTCTGCCCCGGCGTAGCTCGCTGCGACATAAGGATGCCAACTCGACTGGTTCACGGTGACGACAGCGCCATTCTGAAACACCTGAAGTAGTTCCGAGCGTCGATCCCAGGAGCCACTCGGATCGCAGAACTCGAAAAGGGTGGGACGGCGGTACGGCGGAAACATCCGTGCCGCAAACGGTTCATAGACGGCCAAGCGGTCCTCGCAAGTCGCCAGCCCGCGCGGCTGTGGTCGGATGCTAGCCGCGCCCGTGAGCTTTGCCAGCACCCTTCTTGGCCACAGCTCGAATGATCGCCGGATCTCCACCGAAGGAGGCGGCTCGGTGCCAGCGTCCAATCTCAGGGAGGGCCTCACCGCTTTCGCCGCGACCACGCAGTTCACCTGGTGTGGACTGCGTTCCAGCTGCCAGATCCCGTAGGCCATCGCGCGAGGTTAGGCTAAGCACTTAGGGATGTCAATTCAAAGCTCGGGAACTTTGACAAGACCGGGCGGTAATCCTCCTAGGAAGAGAATGCGACGGTCGGGCGGCCCTAAGCTGAACCGCGACGCTAGCTGAGCCGAGTACGTGCTCGAAATAGATAGGTAAACACTGACGGTCCAGAGTCGACCCTCTGCAGTGAGTCGAGCATCTGCAGCAAACTAGCACTGGCTCCAACGGCATTTCCAGAAGTTGCGTTGGCCGCGATCCCGGCGGCTCCGAGGACTAGGGTAGCCGCACCTCTGCCGAACGCATTGCGCAAGGCGCGCTCGACCTCCCGGCTGTTCTCCCGAACTTCGGCCAAGATGTCAGCAACGTCGTTGTCTGCCGCTGTCTCTGTCATCGAATTGAGAGCGGCGACCTGTTCGCGCAGCTGACGTATGAGGTGCCGCCGAAGCAAATCGTTCTCTCTTCGAAACTCCAAGACATCAGAAAGGCTTGCGTGGCTCAGGTCAATGTCTGCGGCCCTCATCTCAAGCAGAGCAAGTTCACCCCAACCCAACGATCCCGGGTTCGAGAGGCGCGGGGCACCGGCGAGTCGGTCGTCGCCAATCTGAATAGGGGAGAGAGCGAGGCCGGCGTTGCCTCCAAGTGTCCGGATCGACTGGTCAACTAGAAGGCGGAAAATGCTCGCCACGTGCGGGGAGACGAGCACGGCGCTGCTTCCGCTTGAATGGCTTTTTCCGGCTTTGTCGGTTACGGAAATGAACTCCGCGTCCTTTCGCTCGCACAGGCCAAGTTGACGTAGCTCTTCGAATGTCCACTGCACCAGCTCTTCGCTCATCAGTGGACCTAGAGGTCCAGGGTCGAGAGGGACTCGCGTCTCGTCGGCAGGCGTCTTGTGCCCAGCCATCTCACAGCCAGCGGTGATGAAGTTCTCTAGGAGTTCAAGAACATCCTGCTCCCCGGCGATGGCTCGTGGATCGACGCACTGCAAGTGCCCAGTCTCCATGAGCTGGTAGGTAATGTCATCAACGGGATAGCTGAGATCCGCATAGAGTTCGGCCGGGCCCAGCTTCAGAGGTCGCGACGGTAGCAGTGAGACGGAAGGACTATTGCTGTCTTGCTCTGGCGACGGGGTCAGTCCGAGGACCAGCAGGGAGTCGAACATAAGCAGCAGAGACTTGAGAGTATCTCCGTCGTTCAGGATCCCCATGAGTCGCGCATTCGGTAGCTGCATGCCAGCCAGCGTCAGTGCTTGGCCGTTTCCGAGATACCCGATCTCGGGTGACTGTGTGTCAACAGATGCATCGGTCGACGGTGAAACCGCCAAGACCACCGGCGGAGGCATCAAGGCCTCGTTCGGTTGGAGGAGGTCAGGGTCGAAAAGGATTGGAGGCGCCGACGTAGCTTTTCGGAGCTCAGAAAGCGTCCGTGGCCAAGTTTTCGCCCCAAGATCGCCGATCAGCTGCCGGGTGCCTTTTGCGACAGCGCACTCTACCGCCCGGTGCCACTCAAGGAGGAACATCAAGAAACCTGAATACCCAAGCTGAGGGGAATAGCGCGACGGGTAGGTGTAGCGAATCTTAGTCACGTAGCCCGCGTCCAGACGCACGGCGAGGTGCGACACACGCAGGTCCCCGTAGCTGGTGCGGGGACCCTTCGCTTGGCGATAGCGCATCGCCGCCCAGTGCCATCGCCTAGCGATTTCTGGGAGCCCCAGTGAGGCTATGCGAGTAATCGCGAAGTCCTCGTACGCACCAGACTGCGCGATCGCTACTGGTTCCGCAAGGGCAGCGTTGAACGCCGCCTCCGCATCACTCGGGTCCTCCGGAACGTGGCTGGAGGAAAATGGGTTGTAGACGTAGGTGTCTGCCTTTATCAGCTCAGCCAGCGGCTGTCCCCTTCGAGAGCGATCCACCACAAAATCGAACTCCTCGGGATAAGCGCCCTCGTCATTGCTGAAGCGATAGCTAGCGCACATGCCAATTGATAGATCCTCGTGATTCTCAAGATCGACGCGGAGCAATGTGCCTAGACGACGTGGCACTTGGGCAGGATCTTGAAACAGCGGTACTTGCATGTCGGTCATAGTGAGCGCGCCGGTCCGCTTAGCCTCTCGCCAGAATCAGCATGCCATGTCTGAGCCGCTGTTGCGAGAAGGGCTCCCCGAAGGAATTGAGGATCGCCCGGAACCCAGATGCCGGCCATAGTGCGCCACCGTTGAGGTCTTCTCCTCGGACGACCTCTCGCTGCCGACTTACGTTGGCCGGGTCGCGGGGAGTTCTGCGAGGCCCTTCGAAACCAGCTCGCGCTCATCGCAGCTAATGAGACGGTGTCCGGCAGCGTCGGCGGCTGCCGCGTAGGCGGCGTCGTAGACGGAGATCGTGTGGCGCTCGGCAATCTCCGCCGCTTGCGTTAGCAGGGCGCCTGTAGACGCGAGAACGCCGCCGTCGTTGGCGAGTCTCTCAATTGCGGCGAGCAGCGGCGCTACGGACTCCGGTGCACGCCACGCGCGCACGGCGACATTGGCGACCTCATAGCGGGCCAAGTCGAGCGTTGCGAGGGTGGCCTCCTCGTCTTCCAGCAGGTTTCGAGCAGGCTCGTGGTGATCGTCCTCGGGATCGAAAGCGGCAAGCAGAACGCTCGCGTCGAGAAGCAGGGTCGTCACGGACCGGGCCGCGTGGACTTCACTAGCTCCACGGCGTGTCCGCCGTGGGGGGAGACGTCGCTGAGCAGCGATCGCATCGCCGCCGCCCGGCCCTCTCGACGCCGGCGCAGCGCCGCGTCCGCGAACCCCCGCATGACGGCGCTGCGGGTCGTGCCCCCGCGCCGCGCCTCGGCGTCCACCTCGGCTAGGAGATCGTCTGGAAGGGAGACCATGACCTTTGCCATGCAGTCAGTATACCCAGGTATACCCAGATGCTCTGCTGGGGCAAGAAATGGGGCAAGGTCCCCCACGGATTCCAGACGATCTCCACGTAGCTCGATTGCCCGGAAACCGCTTGAAACCGTGCTCCACGTAGTCCAGACGAGTTCACGGCTCATCCTCATAACCCGAAGGTCGCGGGTTCGAATCCCGCCCCCGCTATGGCCTTATCGTCGACAAAGTCGGTGAGGCTCCTGATTTGACTGAAGGCGCTCGAGACGAGCGCCTTCAGTCGTATTTGCTGGGCATTTCGGTCGATCTCGACCCGCAGGCGGAAGGCCTCGTAGACGGCGTGGCGCAGGTTCGGATCGGCCTCGGCGAGCGGCTCGGAGAGGTCGGGCAGCGAGTCGAGGACAGCGCGGGCTTCCTCGATGTCGATCGGCTCCTCCTGCTCGGTTTGGGCGAGCTGCGCGAGGGCGGCCTCGACCTCCTCGCGCTCTGACTTCAGGATGCGGATTCGCTCGCCGACGACGATGGGATCGACGCCGGCCTCGATGGCGGCGAGCTGGCGCTCGATCCGCTGCTCGACCTCGGACAGCCGCCGCTTGGCCTCCCTGTGCTCGCCGCCATCGTCGGCGGTGGGCAGCGTGTCAGCGAGGGCAGCCTGGTCGCTACGCAGGTAGGCGAGGCGATCGGGGCCGAAGACCCGCGTCGCGAAGAAGCCGTCGATCAGAGCCAGCACCGACTCCTCGCGCACGTACTGCCATTTGCCGTGGCCGGTGGCCTCGGCCGCTTTGTCGCCGTAGGAGATCCGGTAGCCGCAGGCGTAATAGGTGTTCCCCTTGCGGGTCTTGCCCTGCATCCGCAATGGGTTGTGACCGGTGGCGCAGTGGACGATCCCGCGCAGCAGGTAGAAGCGGTTTTGCGCCCTGCGGCGGCGGTTGCCGGATTGGCCGGTGCTGCGCGCCCGCATCTCGACCTGGACGCGCTCGAAGTCCTCCTCAGAGACCAGCGCCTCGTGGCGGCGCTCGGCCTCGATCCATTCCTCGGGGGCGCGACGGACCAGCGGCCCCTCGCCCTGTTTGGTGGCGCGGAAGTCGAGCCGGTTCCAGTACAGGCGCCCGGTGTAGACGGGGTTCTCGAGCATCGAGCGGATCGTCGTCTTCGACCACCTGCCCGAGGTGTTGCGGCTGGAGTCGACGTGGCGCGGGGAGGGGGGACCACCGGGGCGGTTCAGGTGGTCGGCGATCTCCGCGTAGCCGGAGCCGGCGAGGAAGAGGGCGAACATCTCGGCGATCACCGGCGCCTGCTCGGGGTCCGCCACGAGCCGCGACTTCTTGTCTCCGGCGCGGGCTCGGGCCGGATCGGGGTGCGGCTCGTGGCGCAGGCGGTAGCCGTAGGGGGCGCGGCCGCCGTTGCGGTAGCCCTGCTTGGTGTTCTCGGTCTGCCCGCGGCGGACCTCGCGGCCGAGCTTCTCGACCTCGAACTGATCGAGGGCCTGGAACATGTGGCGGATCAGCCGCCCCTCTGGGCTCGTTTGGTCGCCCGCGGTCAGCGCATAGAAGATCTCCACGCCGGCCCGCGCCATCTCGCGCTCGAAGGCCAGCGCGTGGAACAACTCGCGCGAGAGGCGCGAGGTCGAGTAGATGACCACCGCGTCGAAGCGACGGGCGTCGCGCTCCTTGGCCTCGCGGATCAACTCGCCCCAGCCGGCCCGGTCGTCGCGGCGGCCGGTCTCCTGGTCGGTGAAGTCGCAGACGATCCGCCCGCCCAACTCGGCGGCTTTGGCGGCGCAGGCCTCCCGCTGGGAGGGGAAGGAGAGCGTCGGGTCCTGCTTGTCCTTGGTCGAGAGCCGGCCATACCAGGCGAACTTGCGCATCAGGCGCTCCTCTCCAGTGCGTGCTCGATGAACTTGCGCACCCGCTCCGAGCGCGACGAGGCTGCCGTCCGCAGGCGGCGCGGGGTCGTCACGCCGCGGTCGAGGGCTTGACGGACGGCCATCTCGATTTGCTCGGGCTGGGCGCCCGCGTCGAGCGAATCGACGATCGAGCGCTCCGGGTTCGTCACCGGCAGCCCGGCGATGTTCTGGATTTCTCTCTTCGTCGCCGGCCGGAAGGCGGTGTGGAGCCTCACGCCCTCCCGCAGCCTGATGCCGCGCTCGGAGCGTGGCACGGTGAGATGGACGGCGTTTGGGATCACGTCGGAGAGGTCGTGCAGCTCCAAGGCGCTCTCGTGGGAGACGACCGCGCCTGATTCACGGAGTGGCAGCCAGCCGATCATCACGTGCTCGTGCGGGCTGGAAGGGAAGTGACGGAGCCGGTAGAGGCCGCGGCGAATGTGCAGGTAGCGGCCTCCAGGCCGTGCGTGGTGGCGCAGCGTGCTGCGGTCCATGCCGGCGGCGATCGCCTGGGGAGCGGTGAAGTAGCCAGCTTGGGCCTCCGCGTTTGCGTAGATCGCATCATGGTCAACGCCCGACAAGTCAAGGATTCTATCATCCGAATCGCTGACTCAATCGGAATGCCTTCGTTTGTAGGCGATCAGCAGATCGAGGATCGCCTTGGCTTGCTCGCGGCGGAGCTGTTCGTCCAGCGCCGAGCCGGGCTCGGGCGACTCGATCTCGAACACCGGCTCGAGGTCCTCGATTGGGCACTGCCTGAGCCGATCCGCTGGCTCTGCTCTATGAATGCGAGCAGATTTGCTCTCTCTTGTAGAGCAGCGGCGCTCGCCCTTCTTGCCGTGGTCCCGTTTACGCATCCGGATCACCGCCAAGCCAGTCGACCGGCCGGGCCGGGTCGCTTGCGTCGCGGAAGATCGGGGCGAAGGGACCGTCGCGCTCCAGATCTTCGAGCAGGCAGATCGATACCGCCACCTCCGTCTCGCGGGTGAAGCGCGGATTGGTCCCCAGCATTGCGATCGTCGTCGCGCGGCGGCGCTCCAGCACGTTGCGCCGACCGCCCGTCAACACGCAGTGGATCGGCGGGAAGACGGGGTAGCGCTCGCGCCACAGCGGCTCGCCATCGGCGCCGGTCAGCCGATGCAGCTCGGCGTAGCGGGCCAGCTCGGCGGCCAGGCGGTCGACCGAGAGCGTCGCGCGGTCGAGCTCCAAGAAGCGCTGCTCGATCGCCACCCCCTCGCCATCGAGCAGCAGGTAGGTGAAGACGGCGTCGGCGACCAGCGCCCGACGCCGACGGCCCCGACCTCGGGAGAGCGGGTGGGAGACCTCGTGGCGCCAGGAGAACGGGCCGAACTCATCGCCGCGCTCTCTTGCCGCTTCGAGGAAGCAGATCGCGGCGCCGTTGACCGCGAGGGTGTGGGCCCGAAGCGGACCCGCTGCTCCCTCGGCGCCGATCAGCCGAGGCTCTCCATCGCGCGCGCCGGCCTCGCGCGCGACGCGTGCTCCCAGCTCGGTGACGTGCCAGAGGCGTCGATGGGAGCGGGGTGAGCGGACGTAGCCGGCGAGACCGGCGTCGCCGAGTCGCACGAGCATTCGCTGCGCCCAGCGCTCGCCGCTGGCGGGCAGGTGGATGGCGCGGACCTGCGCTGCCGAGAGGACGCGGTGCTGGGCGAGCGAGGCGACGATCTCGATCCCCGTTTCCGTTGCGGCCGATTCCAGGCTTGCCGATCCGCTCACGCTTGGCCGCTGCCTCCTTGCACCCGGAGCGAGCGCGGCGGCTTCGCGGCCGGCTCGCTCGACGCTTCCGCTGGGGCTCCCGGCGCTGGCTTGTTGCCCGCCGACTTCCGTCGCTTCGAGAGGGCCGCGAGGATGCGCTCGTCGAGCGTCTCCAGATGTTCGACAACGTCCTCCGCCTCGGTTCGGGCGACCGCGCCCTCGCTCCGCTCGCCGGAGCAGTCCCCCGGCTGCTCGACCACGTCCTCGACCCTTATCCCCTCCAGCGCGAACGGCTTGCTCAGCTCGCCGCGGTCGGTCACCTGGGCGATGAAGCGGTAGCGGCCGAGCTGGGTCACCGCCTCGGGACTGACCCGCCGTCCCCACTCCTTGGTCAGCAGAGCGGCGGCGTGGGAGTTGAGGGCGCTCGACAGCAGGTGGGAGCGGTTGGTCGTCAGCGCGTTCAGGGTCTGCGGGTTCAGCCGCTCGGGGTTCTGGTTCAGCACCACCGCTCGCAGTCCGAACTTGGCGCTCTGCTCCAGCAGCGCGGCGAGGTTGCCCGAGGCGACGCCGTCGTAGGTCTGGACCTCGTCAAGGAAGACCCAGAAGGGCTTGCGCGCGTCGCTTCCGACATTCGAGCGTCCCTTGGCGGCGTGCAGCAGATCGAAGAGGAGCAGGTTGGCGAGCAGCCGCTCGCGGGTGCCGCCGGAGCCGGGGTGGGCGAGGACGATCCAGCCCTGGTCCATCGCCTCGCGCACCCGGTAGGTGCTTTGGCTCTGCCCCAGTAGGGCCGTCATCGGCGTCGAGCCGCGCAGGCGGTCGACCAGGTTGGTGAGCGGGGTGATCGCCTCTTCGGACAGCAGCGGGAAGCGATCGAGCCAGAAGCGCTGGGAGGCCTTCGGCAGGAACGGCAGCACCGCCTCGCGCCAGCGCTCGTCGGAGAGCAGGGTGGGGAGCTGGAAGATCGTCGGCGCCAGCTCGGGGGGCAGCGCCTGGGCGGCGTGCCCGAGCGCCCCGGCCGCCTGCGTGGTCAGATTGATCGCGCGGGTGCTCTGCTCGCTCCACTGCATGGTCGAGGCGAAGGCATCGACGATCGCCTCGACCCGCGCCTCGACCGCCGCGGTGTCCTCGCCCCTCAGCTCGAAGAGGTTCCAGCCGGGCAGGCTCCAGCCGCCGCCTTGGCTGACGTCGATCTCGACCACCCGGCGGGCGAGCTTCGGCTTCCCCAGGTAGGGCCTGATCCTGCGCAGGGCGTCGCCGTGGGGATCGAGGAAGAGGCCGCCGTGCCCGCAGCGGACCAGGTGGACGAACTGGGCGATCGCCGTCTCGGTCTTGCCGTAGCGGCTGCGTCCGGCGATGTAGGTGAAGAAGGTGTCGGCGGCCCTGGCGCCGACCACCTTCTTGCCGTGCTCGCCGCCGACCCGCCCGAGCGGGATCAGGTCCGGGTCGCCTTCCTTGAACTCCGGCAGCGCGGGCGGGGCCGGCAGCAGGGTGCCCGAGCGCACGACGTTCTCCGAGACGCAGTGAGAGTTCGGAGGCTTCAGGAAGCCGGCCACCTCGCGAGCCGCGAGGATCATGCGCCGGGCCGGACGGTGAAGGCCGGTGGCGCGGCGGCGGTCGAAGCTGCGTCGTCGCAGTGGATTGTCGGCGCCGAAGAAGACGACGTCGCTGATCCCGAGGCCGGATGGCCGCAGATGGTTTTGGCCGGCGAGCGGCTCGAAGGCGGCCAGCAGGTTGCGCATCGCTTCCTTCGCCTGCGGCTTCTCGGTCGCCTCGCAGCAGAGGAGGATCTGCGCCTCGAACAGTGGCCCGGCGTCGCGCAGCTTCGCGTTGAGGGCCTCGCCGACGAGGCGTCGCTCGAACAGCTCGCCGGGATCGGCGGGGCCGCGGCGCCGTTCGTTGTTCAGCACCTCCATGAAGCTGCGCCCCCGGCCGTGAAGCCGCCGGGCCTCCCGTTTCAGGCGGCGCTGCAGTCGCGAGCGGCGGGTACCGGCGCTCGGCAGCAGGTCGACGCAGACGGTGACGCGCTCGCCGCGTTTCGCTTGCAGCGATGCCATCGCCGCTGCGAAGGGCTGCAAAGGGTCGGGGTCGAGGTCCAGGCGGGCCAACGGCTCGACGCTGGCGCGGGCGAGGGTCAGCTCGGTGCGGAGCCTGACCGTCTTGCTGGGTGCCTGCTTGTCCGGCGGCAACACGTCGGCGGCCTCCCGCAGCTCCGCTCCCTCGTAGCCGCGCAGCGCCGTGCGCATCAGTCCGCGCGAGCGGTCGGGGACTTCGAGCAGGTAGACGAGGCGGCCCTCGCGGTCGTTGGTCAGCTGCACCCGCAGCGCTTGGGCTCGGCGGTCAAGCCAGCCACGCAGGCTGCGATCGGCCCGCGCCAGCTCGGCGGCGAAGCGCAGCACGGTCTCCGGCTTCGGGTCGAACTCATCGGCCGGGATCACCGCGACCGTGGCGCGCGCGGCCAGCGCGCGGCGCGTGGCGAGGAAGCGCTGTGGAGCCAGCGCGGAGGCGATAACGATGGCGCCGAGAGCGAAGGGCGCGAGCGACGCCGCGGAGGCGAGGAGGTGATCGATGCGGATGCTCGAGACGGCGCTCCAGAGGGCGGCGACCACGAGCACCGCGAAGAGCGCCAGCATCGGCCTGGGATCACGACCGTCGCCCTTCATGCACTTACCTCTGGGTGACGTAGGTATGTCGGCAAAACGCGGAGGCCGCGATCGGCGCTGTGACGCGGGATTGGGCCGTTCTCGAGGCCCAGCGCCGCGACCAGAGGACCGACCGCAGGGGCGACCGCACGGCCGACCCGACGAACGAACTTGTCCGTGCTGGCTTCGCCCTGCCCGAGTGCCGGTCTCTGCCCCTCGGCGAGGCGGTCGTCGGCAACCGGCGCAGGGGCGGCCCAGCCGGTCCTGTTCGGCGGTGTTCCGGCTACGACTCGGCTCTTGACGAAATTGCCCATCTACCTACCTGTCGTATGAGTCGACTGGATCCGGCACTTTTTCCAATGAGCGGCGCCGGGCACGACGCTGCTTTCCGCGATTGGGGCGCGCCCCCGCTCCGGCGCGATCTCCGTCCGCCGGCGGAGCCGGGACTTGCCCGACGATGGGACAAAAGCGACGGCCGCTGGGTCTACGGCAGCCTCCTGATGGCCCTGGAATGCGGTTTGCGGAAAGCCCTCCACATAACAACAGGGAGCCGAGGACCGAAAGTGGCCCCCTAAAATGTTCTTGACTTGCTCGCGCATCCACGACTACAGAGGCGCGAGCAGCGAAAGTGGTCCCCCTTATGTGAGGGCTGTGTGACGAATTCTTGCGGCCGGTCCGTCCAGGGCTGAGCCAAGAGCCTCCTCGGGACGACGAAGGTCTCCGTATGAGGTTCTCGATCGGCCAGGGAGCGCCTCCTCTGACCAGAGGAGTCGGCAGAAGGTCGGGCCTACTCGGGTTATGAAGCCTGAGCTTTCTCTCTGTACGACTGGAGTAGTTAAACTTCCCCAACCGGTACGGGCGAACGGCGAATGGGGGGCGAGGGTTTGGCGGTCTTCAGTGGGCTGATGGCTGTTTTGGCGCTGGCATTGGCCATTTTGCTCTTGTTCTACTCGTCAGCCTTCTTCGTTTTGGCGATTTACAGGCAGCGGTTGCGTGGTGTTGCGAGCCTCCGAACTGCGTGCGACCAAGCGAAATCGAACTGGCTCGTCGTCATCCCGGCACTAGGTCACCCCGACCTTCTCGAGCGGTGCGTTAACGCTGCACTTGTGGCCATCAACGGGACCGGTGCACGGCTAGTGGTCGCTCTCGACGACGGTCGCGGATCAGCTCTGGAACGAGGACTTGAGGCGGTCAGACGCGCGTCCGGCGAAGAGCCCGCGGTGATTTTCGAGCCTGGCGAATTGGACGACTGGACACAACGGTCGTTTTCGGGGCAGCTGGTCTGCGTGGCGACCGGCCGGCTCCTACCGCGCGGTCGTATCGGCGGGAAGGCAGCTGCCTTGAACTTGGTCCTTGCGCTCCAGGGTTTGTGGTCGGAGAAGCCACGCCCCGACGATGCCCGCTACTTGCTGTGTATCGATGTCGACGAGGTTCTTTACGCAGATGGATTCCAGGTACTACAGGCGGCGGCGATGGAACACCCGGAGGCCGCCGTAATCCAGGCCCCGAAGCACGACGAGCCGGTGAGCGGGAGTTGGTTTGGCCATGCGTTTTCGGCTGGCTATTCGGCTTGGTTTCACTGGGAGGCCGGTTGGCATTCGGGAAATTCGACGCCCCCGGGATCTTCCTATTACGGCTCGATGGCTGCAGTGAAGCTCGATGACCTGCCAGCCGAGGAGCTCGACATTGCTCTGTCTGATGGAGCCGCGATCCGTGGTCGGGAAGTCTTTCCACAGCGGTTCACCGTCGAGGATTACCCATTTGCGGTCACCCTACTTGCCGATCGTCCTACCGTCTTGTTGGCACGACCGATTGGCGTCGGCTGCGCCCCACCGGACACTTCGAGTGTGCTCGCGCTGTGGCATCGATGGGCGCACGGCAACGTCGCGGCGGCGAGATGGCGCGCGACTCAGATCTTTGTCGGCCCGATGCTTTCGATCAGGCAACGCGTAGCGTGGATCTACCACTCGCTCTCCTGGTACGCCTACGCGGCCTTGGGCCTCCTCCCCTTGGCCCTGTCGGGGGTCTTGGTTTCGCGCGGTCAACTATCCGGGCCCTGTTTGGCCGTAATTTGTCTCGCAATGACCGCCGAGTGGATGCGTCGCCTGGTTCCCTCGCCTATGACTTCGCTCGTACAAAGAGCTCTGCGAGTGCCGGTCGACCTAATGCTCTGGCCGGTTGTGGTTCACGCGATATATGCCGTTTGGTCTGGCGCGTCGGGTCCTGTGTCACGCTCGACTCCTAGAACGCCAGGTTCGCGAGCGCTCCCCCCTATTGCTGTCGCCGCCTACTCGGTGGAGACGCTGGTGGTTACTACCACGGTGGTGCTGGCGGCGAGTAGGTTGAGCCTCCTCTCGAGCGTCGCATGTCTTTTGGTGCTTTTGCCGGCGTTGGTTGGACTCGCGGCTATCGCCCTCGACTCGAAGCTCCGACTGAGGGCCTAATGCTGTTTATCTTCCGTGAAGCTGGTGGTTATGTCGATGGCTGGCGATCTTGGGCGCCGGTTCTGTCCGCGGTTGCAACGAGCGCTGCGGTCCTAGTCGCTCTTTTTGGTGAGCCGCTTCGGCGGTACTGGGCACGGCCGAGACTGCGCCTCCTGTCATTCGATCTCGATGAGGCGGACGGCGTGGAATTCAAGCATCCCAGCAATGATCTCGAACAGGCCTATGTACGGTTGCGAGTCGAGAACTTCGGCCGTGTGGCGGCGCGCCTGGTGGAGGTGACGATCGAGCGTGTACAGATGCTCGACGGGATTGACCGTGATCGCGAGCGCGACGAACAGTTCAAGCGTCAGGAACACAACGGCAGCGTAGGCAACCGACTCCAGTGGGCCGATCGGCGGTCTGCAACCCTGGACATTCCTGCTGGAACGAGCAGGCGGATCGATCTGATCTATCTCTCGACGGACGAACCAAGCTATCTGACGCCTTCTCTCGATCTCGCACTGCCAATGCGCCTGATGTTGGAGAAGAGGAGTAAAGGGATGGAACGGCACATCCTCCCCCAATTGGATTACCGAATTTGGGTCACCATCGCCGGTAGCAACGTGAAGCCAGTGACCTCTCGCATCGACCTGCAGTTCGGCGGTGTCTGGCTGAAGGGAAGTGCGATCTGGGACCCCGACCTTGGTGGAGTCGCGATTGGAGATCCCGAGTCGATCGGCGTGCGACGGAGAAGACAGGCGCAGAAGCGGCGAGCGGCGAACGCGGCGCTTCGATGAAAGGAAAGGTGTTCGGCATCGGACTAAGTCGAACTGGCACGATGAGCCTCAGCAGTGCGCTCAACCGTATCGGGCTCCGGTCAGTCCATTTTCCTCACGATGCGGCTACTCGGGCCGAGATTACCGAGTTCATAAATGGCCGAACCGCTGGTCCACGACTATCAATCTTGGCGCAGGCAGACGCCATCACCGATACGCCAGTGACGATTGCATTCGAAGAGCTCGATGTGATGTATCCGGGAAGCAAGTTCGTCCTCACCGTAAGAGACGTGGATGAGTGGCTTCAGTCATGCGAAGACTTTTGGCGCTTGGAGATTGATCGTCAGAGGTGGGCTAAGCCTAGATCTCCAGTCTCGATTTACGCCGGTGAAATCAATAGGGTTCTCTACGGGACTGAAGCATTCGACCTGCAGCGGTTCAGACGTGTAAAAAGTCAGTTTGAGAGACGGGTCCGTGATTACTTTCGCGACCGAGGAAACGATCTGCTGGTCGTCGACATATGCGGGGGTCAAGGCTGGGCCGAGATATGTGGGTTCCTCGGCACTGACGTCCCGACAGAGCCCTTTCCCCATGTGCACAAACGAGACATCGAGGCATAGGACGCGGGGTGTCGCCGTTGGCCGATCAGGCGGGAACCGGCCCGGAGGGTGCAGCGCTCTCATTTGCAGTCGTGCGTGCAAAAAGCGGCCGAATTTCCGCGAGCGATTTGACCGGCGGCGAGTTCGGCCCCATCTCTGGGTACGAGTGGCCGCGACCCTCGCCCTCACGACGCGAGGCGGACCCTCTGTCCTAGGCGGGTCGCCTTTCGGTCGGCGACGGTCACAAAGTGGCAATAGCCATTGAAGAAGGCCTCGGCTACGAACTTCCGCCCTCCGCCGTCAAGGTCGGGGATCGTGACTTCGCAGTTCGGCGGGTCCACCGCTAGTTTCGAGCGGCAGACGATCTCTGCCAGCGGTGCGTCGGCCCCGTCTTCGACCAAGAGCTTGCCGCCCGGCAGAAGCTGCTCCAGCCGACCGTGCCGCTGAAGGAACGACTCTGACTCGACGCTCCGCCAGATCGGCAGAGTTCCGTCAGCGTGGGGGTAACGCCCGGCGACGAGCAGGGCGATCGGAAACGGATGTTCCTCGACGTAGTAGTGCAGCGTCGCGTGTCGCGACGCCCCATAGGACGACGAAAGTGCGATCGGGGTGCGGATCGAGATCTGGTCGGCAAGGGCGCGGCGGTGGAAGCGACCACCTTGGAACACGAGGTGGCCCGCCCCATAGTTCGCCTCCCCCTCGATCCTGTCGTGTAGGTCCTTGAAAAGGGTGTCCTCGTTATCGAGGCGAAGGACCTCGGTGTGCCATCCGCACATCACGTGGACGGCCTCATGGGCGTCGGTCCACTGCCTGCGGCTCGTCCCCTGCTCCTCGTCGATGAAGACGATGCGCTCCTCCTTCCAGAAGGCGCCGAGAAGCCGGGACCACGCGGAGGGCTTCTTCGCCTCGACGGCGGTAGGCAGGTTGCGCATCGACACCCGTTCGACGACGCCCAGCGTCCGCTGCACCTCATCGAGCGGCGTCGGCAGGACATCCACCGCGCCGCTCCTCTGCAGCGCCTCCTCCGCGAGTGAGGCGATGCGGCGCCGCGTGAACGGCGGAGGCGTGGGCGAGCCTTCAGGCATCACGACGCTTTCGCACTTCTGACATGAAGCCCAGGACTTCGTTCTGCTCCTTTGCCGAGAGCTCGCCCATCGCGCGCATCGCGACCGACATCCGCTTCCTTTCGCGGCCCGACCCGCCCTCGGCAACGCCGTAGCCCGCCAGGGAGAGCAGCTCCCGGTAGTCCAGGTGGTAGAGCGTCGCGAGCGTATACAGCAACGCCATATCCGGTTTCTCGATTTTGCCGCTCTCCACCTGGGAGAGGTGCGCGTTGCTGATTTCGGTTTCCCGCTCGACCTCGCGAAGCGACAAGCCGAACTCCTTCCGAGCATCTTTGAGGACGTCTCCCAATTTCTTCTTGGCCATCAGCCTCTCCTTTCTCCTCTCCCTCTAAGTATTTCAGATCGCCTGCTAATCAACTTTGCGCTAACCAACTTAGCGACCTGCTAAGCTGATTAGCAACAGATAGTCGATCTGGGGTGTCCGCACCCCGGGAAAGGAGGCCCCCATGGAGGCCAGCGCGGTACATCAGGAGGACAAGAAGGACCACAAGCTCGTCGAGGTGACGCTGATCACCGTCGACGACGAAAGCGGCGATCAGGTGGAGGAAGAGAAGCTCGTTGAGAAGGGCAAGACCCCGGTCAAGAAGCTCAAGGAGGAGCTGGGGGTCGAGCCGGAGCTGGCGCTCTGGTCGATCAACAAGCACGGCAAACGCACGCGCCTCGGAGACCACGAAACCGTCGACGTGAAGAAGGGCGACCGTTTCGTGGTGATCCGGTCGGGCGGGGTGAGCTAGGTGGAGCAGGCAGAAGCAGCCGACCTGATTGCCCGCATCGAGCGGGCTTTCGGGTCGGCACGCGATGTGACTCCCGCGCCCGACCAGCCCCTCCATGTCCTGATGGAGGAGGTGGTCCTGCCCGACGCCTGGAGCCCCAACCTCACTCGGGCATTGGTGATCTGGGAGGGATGGCCCGAGGCCCGGCCGCGCTTCCTGATTGACGAGCAGGTGCGAGGAGAGAGCGGCGAGCCACCTCGCAGCAACGACCTGGTCTACGTCCTCGGCGAAGGCTGGCGCCAGTTCAGCTTCAGCTTCCCCTGGGTCGGCGACGATCCGGTAGTCGCCGTGCAGAAGTGGCTCGAGCGCTTCAGCGTGGAGTCGAGTTGATCGCCCCGCGCGCGCTTGGTCGCCTGGTGCGCCGTCTCCTCCCGTCAGGCCGGGAGGAGACGGTCGTCGCGCGGACGCTCGATCTACGCATCGACCGCGCGCTCTTCGCTGGAGTTCGCGCCCATGTCGAAGACTTCACCCGGGGAGAGGAGGCGGGCTACCTGATCTGTCGGCTCTCTCGGATGGACGATCGGGTCGTCCTGCTCGCCCGTGAATGGCTCCCGATACCCGACGAGCAGATCTCCCGGAACGTCGAGGGCTCCGTGCTCGCCTGGACTGCCTCCTTCAACTCTGACGCCCTCGAGCGGGCGCTGGACAGTGGTTGCACCCTGGTGCTCGTCCATTCCCACGGAACGCCGCTACCGGCCTTCTCGCCCGACGATCTCGACAAGGAGCGCCGCCTCTTTCCTGGGCTCAGCCTGCTCGCGGGCAACATCCCGATCGGGACGATGCTTCTGGGGCAGGGGGACGCGGTCGGGTCGTTCTGGGAGGACGGGTGTCCAGCCGACCTCCGGTTCCGCCAGGTCACGATCGTGGGCGAGCAGATCGAAGCATGGCAGGCAGTCGGGTCCTCGCTGACGGGCGAGCAGACGGTGAGGCCACGGCTCGACCGCCAGTCCCTGGCCATCGGACCGCACGCCGATGCGGCTCTCCGCCGAGCGCGCGTGGCCGTCATCGGCGTTTCCGGTGGCGGCTCGCACATCGTCCAGCAGCTTGCCCACATGGGGATCGGGACGCTCATCCCTATCGACGACCAACTGGTCGAGGAGTCGAACCTCGGCCGACTTGTCGGTGCTCGCGCGGCCGACGTCGATGAGACGAAGAAGGTCGAGGTCGCGCGCCGCCTCGCCGGGGGGATCGATCCCGAAATCAAGGTTGAGCAGGTAGAGGCCCGCTTCCCCGAGGCGTCGGTGATCGAGGCCCTGAAGAGCGCCGACGTGGTCGTCTCCTGTGTTGATCGCTTCGACGTCCGCGAGGGCATCAACGCGTTCTGCCGCCGGCATCTGATCCCGCAGATAGACATTGGTATCGAGCTGCGCTCAAACGGCGAGCGGCTCGTGTCTGCCGACGGTCAGACGATCGTCTCCCTGCCGGGTCGGCCGTGTCTGCGCTGCTGGTTCTTGACGGACGCGATACTTGAGGCCGAGCGGAGGCGTCATCCGCCTGGCTACGACGCCAACTCCGAGGCACCCGGCGACGCGCAAGTCGTCTCGATGAATGCCGTCCTCGCCGCCGAGGCCTGCAACTCGGTGTTGGACCTCGTCACCGGCTACTCGGGAGGTGCGCGCGGGGCCGCTTTCTGGCAGTACGAGGGTCGCGCCGGGGAGATGACCCGGCACGACTTGCCGTCGCGCCGGGAGGACTGCCCAGCCTGCGCCGAGGAAGGCCTCGGCGATCCCGACTAGAACTAATCGTCTGCAGGCTCGGTAGTCAGGTGCGGCGTAACTTCCTGTCGCGGGCGGCCGGATCCGAGTTCCCCAAACAGGCTCGCCGGGGCATCGGGGAAGAAATCCCGCCGGATCTCGGCGATCGAGCGGTACTTGCGACCCGTCTCGTCGGCGTTCCCCGTCTGTGTCTTGGGATCCTCAGTCTTCTTCGGCATCTTCGACACCCCGATAGTAGTTGGCGACGAAATGGGGATTCAACTCCGTCTTGAAGTAGTGCTTTCGTTTGATCCAGATGAATCCGTCGCCTCGTGAGATCACGGCGACGTCGATCGGCCCTCCCACCGTCTCCGCGTCCTCGCTGACCCGCCGCTTGAAGGAGGTCAGGTTGACGAGGGACTCGGCCATCGCGGCGAGCTCGTCCTTCGGCAGCATCGCGACAATCTTCAGGACCGGCTCGATGTTCTTCTCGCGGGTGAAATCAGTCAACTGCTGGGCATAGTCGCCTTCGGCCAGTTCCATCGCGCGCGGCGCGTAGGTCTCGATGAGATTCTCCCGTGCCTGCTCGTCCAGCCCGAGTGTCTCGCCGATCTCGTCGACCACCTGCAGGAGCCAGGAGGGCCAACGGCGCTGGAGGAAGGCACCGACCTGGGGCATCACGCCGGTCAGGAAGCTGACCACCTCTTCGTCCTGGGCGAACGGGACGATCGCCGACTGGACCTCGTGGCCGATCCGCATCGGGTTCCCCTCGGTGTACTTGAGCCGTCCGTCGGCGATGACCTCGAACTGGAACTTGCGTAGGCGAGGGAAGACATCGTGGTGCCCGAAGCCGGCGATGACGATGCCCGAGCGCTGTGGTGCGCGGACGAAGGCCTCGTCCTTCAGGAGCACGAGATAGAAGAGCTCACGAAGCCGGCGGCGGGCGCGCGTGGAAATCGGCACCTCAGAGAAAAGGGCAAGGCCTTGGTCGATCTCCTCGCGATAGGTCTCGCGAAGGCGGCGGCGATACGTCCTGGGAAGACCCTCCCGCGGCTTCGCCGCCCGCCAGCGATCGAAATGGAGTTCGATCATCGCTTCAATGCCGGCGACCACCTCGCTGTCCTCTGGTTCCTCACCTTGTTCCATCGCTTGCTGGAAGAGCGCGAGTGCGTCCTGAAGGATCGCGCCGTAGAGCCTTCCGGCGAGCTGACCAATGGCACGTTTCTGCGCGACGGGCGGGAAGAGCCGTTCGTTCCCCTCAAAGAATTCGAGGAAGTGATCAGCGTGCTCATCAAGACTCGCGAAGGACTGATCGCCCAGCTCGCGGCGGTACTGCTTGATGATCGTCTCCCAGGGCACCTTCAGAAACTGGGCGCTGGCGAAGTCCATCACGCCGACCGGGTGATACTTGGAGAGCGCGAAGATCTTGTTGGCAGAGGTGAAGATCTTTGGGCCGGTCACCGCACTGTCGGCCGCGAGAGCGATCGCCTCCTCGTTCATAACCGCGATCTCGGCAGTCACAGATCGTTCCCCCTAGATGGTCACCGCATGGCAGCGAGCCGAACTCGGTTCCGCCGATTGAGTTCGCCATAGCCTGAACGCTTCAGAACGCTAATACAATCGGAGGAGGGTTAGGCAATGGCAGCGCGCCCGGTTTCCCGCGGGGCGGCTTCGGGTTCGATACCCGCGCCCCTTCTCCAAATATCACGAGGGTGTATTTCCTGGTGTAGTTAGTGGTAGTCTAAATGGCGACCCGACCAAGGAGCCACCATGCCCGTCCTTACGCCCCCGGCAGCCGAGCGACTCGACCACGACGCGACGACGCTGCCGATCTCGGAGGTCGCCGGCTACCTGCAGGACCAGCTCGGCCAGCGGATCGCCGCCCACCTCGCCGGTCTGCGCGACGCCAAGCAGATTGGCCGCTACCGCAAGCCAGACGGCCCCACTCCGAACCAGACCACCGATTTGCGCCTGCGCGAGGGCTACAAGATCGTCCGCATGATCGTCGAGAGCTTCAACGAGAAGACGGCCCGCGCCTGGCTCTTCGGAACCAATACCCGCCTCGACGACGAGGCCCCGATCGATGTTCTGCGCCAGGCGAGTGATCCGGCGCAGTTCGCCGCAGTCCGCGCCGCCGCCAGGCAGCTTGTTAGCTTCGAGGGGTGAGCGGGGGAGAGCTTTGGCGGGTCGGGAGTCGCGGCAATCCACTTGCCTTCACCCCATTTGAGCTCTGCGCCTGGAACCATCGCTTCGATGACGCGCGACGGCGCTTTCGGACCGTCTACTGCGCCGAGCGCCCCGAGACTTCGCTGCGTGAGGTTCTGGCTGATTTCCGTCCCAACCTGAACGCCCAGCGAGCCTTCGCTGAGGCGTTCGGCGCGGCCGCGCTCGAGGATCTGCCCGCTGCTCCGGTGACTGCCCGCTGGCGCGAGGAGCATCTGCTCGCCCCCGCCGAGATGGCGCTCGACGGCGAGCTGATCGACCTCACCGATCCGGCGGTTCGCGCCGACCTCGAGCAGCGCCACGCATCCCTTCTGATCGAGCACGGCCTCGCGCACCTGGACCTGCACGAGATCACCTCGCGGCGGCGGGTCGTCACCCAGACGATCGCCGCCGATCTCTTCGACCGCTGCAACGCGGGTGCCCTGCGCTTTCCCTCTCGGCTCGACGGCCAGCCTGCACTCGTCGTCTTTGAGGGCCGGGGCGAGCTGGTCGAGGCAGGCGATCCCGTCGCGCTCACCGATCCCCCTCCCGAGGTGCTTCTCGCGGTCTGTCGCGAGTGGGGGTTGGAGCTGGAGTCGAGCGAAGGCCGTCAGCGCTCCGATTGATCACGCCGATTCCCAGGACCTGCCAAGGCCCTGGGGCCTCGGGAGCCTCAAATGCCACCTGGGCCAGGCTTCCCGGGGATAACGTGTCGGAATGGCGACGCGTTGTGGACACTGTGGGCGTGAGGGGACCTTGGAGTCGAAGGGCTCAGTCGTCCTCACGTCAGAGAATCAGGTGGTCCAGGACCTCCCTGGTTCTCAGGCCGAAATTTCGGTGCAACGGATCGCGCAGATCGATCGGTGTTCAAGTTGCGGAGAAATAACCCTCTCCAGGTACTTGTGGATTGACGAGTACTTTGAACCCGACGACGTGCAGGTCGAGACGCTCTACCCGCAGCCGCATCAGATCGACGATCTCCCCATCTCTGTTCGGACGCGCTACGAGGCGATGTTGGAGCTCCAACATGCCCCCGATGCGTTCGCCGTGCGAGCTGGTCGAGTTCTCGAAGCGATATGCGCGGATCGGGGGATCTCGGACGAACTATCCCTGCGGGAGCAGCTGAACGCTTTGGTCGAGCAGGCTGATGTTCCCGCTCCGCTCGTGAGTCAGGCTCACGTCGTCTACACCTACCGAAATTATGGCGGCCACATCAAGGAGTTCGAGGTAGAGGAGGGGGACGTGCCCCTCATCCGCGGTTTCATCGATGCTCTTTTGGATTTCCTCTACCGCGGCCCGGCTGAACTCGCACGCGTGAGTGCTGCCCTTGAGGCCCGAAAAGCCGCTGCGGTAGAGCAGTCCGACTGAGCTACGCTTCGCGCGATGGACATGATCATGTTCGACGTGATGCTGGAGGACGACACGCGTGTCGGTTCGATGGAGGCAGTTGCCCTTCCAATTCCCGGCGACGTCGTTCGAGTGGACGAGCCAGGGCGCCAGCCGGAGTACGCGGTCCTGCGGCGGTTCTTTGAGCCAGACCGAGTGACCGTCATCGTTCGCCCGGTCGGCGACATTCCCGAGGCCGAAAGTGCCCCGAGCCCGTTTTACGGGCAGCAACCCGGGGCTGGCGGGTTCACTTAGTCGAGGTGATTATCCCGATCGTCGGGGTTGAGAGTCGCGTAGGTCGACCCCGGCAGATCGGCCTTGCCCATCAGCGAGTAGCGCGCTCGGTCCGGTCGCATTTCGGACCGATAGAGACCGACACGCAGCCCCTCGAAGGGACCTCGCAGACCCGGCGGGATTGGACGGTCCGGGAGGTTGCGGACCACCTCCGGGCGGCGTGACTTGTGATCGGCGGTCCGCACCCTGGCGACGGTCAGGTGCGGCCAGAACGTCCGCTCCCTGGGTTCGTAGATGTAGAGCCCCTGGTTCGTGAAGACCGAGCGCAATCCGATCTGGAGGACTTCCGCCTCCGGCGACTTGGCTGGTAGGGCGAACACGCGAGGAAGCTCCGGCGTCGGCCCTTTCGCCACGACATCGCCCAGCTCGACCAGGGGCGCGGGGGCTGACGCGCACAGCTCCCGGATCGCCTCCAGGTACCAGCCAACCTCCCGCTGGGGTCGGTGGCCGAGGAACATCAGGATTATCCGCAGCCCGTGGTTGAGACGCAGGGCGGGGTCGGTCAGCGCCTCCTGCTGCCACGACTCGGCCTCGCGGCGCACCCTCTCGGGCAGATCGAGGGCGACAAGAAGCCGCACCCTGCCGCGGCCGGGGCTGGCACCTCCGTTGGCGCCCGTCATGCGCGAGGGAGGTCGTGGAAGTTGACGGCGGCTCTCGTCGGCAGGACGAAATCGCCGACCAGGTACAGCAGGCCGCCCGCGATCAGGGTGCGAACCGCGCGCCTGATGCGGTCGCGCTCGGTGAACTCTGCGGAGTCCACGGTCAGCTCGCGGATCAGCTCGTCGAGCGTCAGCGTCTCCGGGTAGATGCCGAGGACTTCGCGAAGCACCTCCGCCTGGTCCCGGGCGTCCAGCTCGGCGTTGGTTGGGGGGTGCGCGGCGGCAGCCGGGCACATAGGGTCTCGATCAGCCATAAGGGAGCATCGCCTTCCTTGTGGTCAGGCCCTCGGCTGGCGTTAACGGCGCCGCCGGGGGCCGCTTGTTGTCTGGTCGCGAACAAGTAGCGGCGAATCCGCCGAAATCAAGGCGACTTTTCAGAGGGTCTGCCGCGGCCCCTTCGAGCCGGGATCACTCAGAGCGCCGCAAAGCCGCTTGTGGAGCGAAATCCGCGACCCACTCGATCGGCACGGGACGCACGCCGTTAAGGCCGACACGTTCCCCCGCTATAGGACGAAAGCCCGCATTCGCGGGATTTTTATTTGTCTTGTCTGACAGATAACAGGGTGCAAGTTCGGGTCGTGGGGCAACGTCTGGGGCAAGGTGAGGTCGAAGTGAGGTCGTTTGGGCTTTGCCAAGTGAGCGCTGATCGTGGCCGCCGCGACCATCGACAGCAGCAGAAAATGCGAGTGCTGCATGGCGAGCTGCGAAAAGCGCTGCGCAAGCCCTACTTCCGCGATCGGCTGAGTGCCGAGGAGGCGCGAAAAGCCGTCAAGCGGATTGAGGTGGTCGCGGTTACGCTCGAAGATCCCGCCGACGTCGAGCCGACCCTGCGAGATCCCAAGGACGACTATCTCCTTGCGCTGGCCCAGCAGGCCGATGCCGAGGCGATCGTCACCGGCGACAAGGATCTGCTCGACCACACCGAGCAACTTGATCCGCGCGCGATCGCCTCCGCGTCGGCACCGAAGGGATGGTCGCGACCGCGTTGACGATCTCGGGGCCGTCCATGTACCGCGCGGTTGCCTCCTTCGGGAGCACAGATAGGCTTCGACCGCAATGGCGATGATGAATATCCGGACCGCAGACTTCCAGGATCGAGAGGCTCCGGCCGGCTTTCGCTCGCGGCGAGCGCGGATCGGCTCCGAGCTCGGCATGGAATCAATCGGCGCCAGCATCTGGGAGATCCCGCCGGGCGAGGCCGCCTATCCCTACCACTTCCATCTCGCCGACGAGGAGCTGGTGATCGTCCTCTCGGGAAGGCCCAGCCTCCGAACCCCGGATGGCATACGTGACCTGGAGGAAGGGGATGCGGTTCGATTTCCTCTGGGAGAAGAGGGTGCCCATCAGCTCCTCAACCGGACCCAGGAGGTCGTTCGCTTTCTCGCCGTGAGCAACAGCGGGCGACCGGACATCGTCGTCTATCCCGACTCCGACAAGGTCCGCGCAGCCGAGCGGCTTCCAGCCGGGGATGGCTTTTCCGCCTCTTTTCACCGCGGAGATGCCGTGGACTACTGGGACGGCGAGGCCCGTAGCTAACTCGCCGGAGCCACGACGGAACGTCGAGTTGAAGGCCCGCGACGGCGATCGGGCGCGGTCGCTGGCCCTGTGTGAGGCGCTCGGGGCAGGCGATCGCGGCGAGCTGATCCAGCGTGACACCTACTTCAACGTTGCCATCGGTCGCCTCAAGTTGCGAGAGGAGAGGGATGCCGCAGCGCACCTGATCTCCTATGTCCGTGCCGAGAGCGCAAGCCCCGACCCCATCGCCGTTAACGCCCCGACTTTCTGCCCTCAGCCCGCCGCGGTGGTGTACTTCGAGGTCCCGTTGCAGGTTTTGGAAGTGCTGAATTCGGTGATCGCCTTGCCGCTCTCATGCCCCTTCTTGCCGAACTTGCCGGTGATCTTCACGAAGCCCTGATGGTCGTGGGTGGGGGCGAAGTAGATCGGCAGCCTCGCGGTGAATGTGCCCTTGCTCGAGACCTTGGCCGTCGCGTCCTGGGCTTCGCCAAAGCCGCCCCCTTCGCAGTAGACCGGGTAGCCGTTCGGCAGGCTGAAGTCGTGAACCTTCTTGCCGTTCTTGGAGACCTCAAAGGCGATCGCGAAGGTGACGTTGGCCCCCACCAGGCGCTTGATCGACCCGGAGTAGGTCTTGCCCTTGGCGGGGTGGGCCGCGTTGGCTCCGGCGGCGCCAACGGCGAGGGCGGCGATCAGGATGACGAATCCGCAGAAGACCGCGGCTCCGGGGCTGTGGCGGACTCTCATGATGCTCCTCCTGTCTCTTGCTCAACGCAGGGCGGCTCAATTGCCGCTGGACGAGACCGGCAGAGGCTACCCCAAGTTCGTGGGTAGAGTTGAGACCGATGCGGCTTGAGGAGCGGCAGCCGGCCATCTACCCGTGAATCTGCCCGCGCACGAATTGCCTGGGCTCTCTGGCCGCCGCGGGGCTCGATCCTGGCGAGGCTGAGCAGCGACGAAATAAGGAGGTAGTCGGAGGGATGATTCAGGTAGACGTGACGATGAGAGGCGACGTCCCGGCTGAGGCGCGCGAGCACGCGGAGGAGAAAATCGGGGCGCTGGACCGATTCGTCGACATCCCGGTTCTCGTGGCTCGAGTGGTGCTCGCCCAGGAAGCGAACCCGCGGATCGAGCGCTCCGCACGGGCCGAGGGCGAGCTCGACCTGAATGGCCCGGTGATCCGGGCCAAGGTCGCCGACCTCGATGCGATCACGGCGGTTAACAGCCTTGCTCAGCGGCTCGAGCGGCAGCTGCGCAGCTTCGTCGACCGTCGCACCGACCAGGCCCGCCGTCCGATCGAGCGCGAGGCGGGGGAGTGGCGGCATTCCAGCTTTGCCACTGACCGTCCTGACTACTTCCCGCGAGCGCCGGAGGAGCGGGAGATAGTCCGCCGCAAGACCTTTGCCACCGACCCGCTCACCCCCGCCGAGGCCGCCGAGGAGATGGAGTTCCTCGATCACGACTTCTACCTGTTCGTCGAGCGCGAGACCGGCGCCGACGCCGTCGCCTACCACCGCGATGACGGCCGACTCGGCGTTATCGGACCGAGCGGGATCGGCTGGTCGGGTGAGAGCGCTGGGATCGTCCAGGAGGAGAGCCGGATGAGCGGCCCGACCAGACTCGAGGATGCGGTAGCGGAGATGAACGTCCTCAACCATCGGTTCATGTACTTCACCGACGCCGAGAGCGGCCGCGGCAGCGTGATCTACATGCGCTACGACGGCCACTACGGCCTGATCGAGTCGGCCCGGTAGCAGGCAGGGGCGCGACCGCGCCGGTAGCGGTGGTGGGACGCGGTGACCGGCGTGTAGGTAGCTCGCCACGAGACAGTGCGCGTTTCTACTGTTTTTGTGCCGCCACGGCGTTTGTAGTGTGGACCGCACAGTGCAATCGAGCGCTGTTTTGCTCTGATGGAGGGTTTGCAGATGAGCACTACCCAAACCGTGCCGGCCACCCCGAACGGCAGCGCGGCGCCCGTCGGCGTCGCGCCCGAAAAGCGGGCGAAGGCCGCTTCCTTGACTCGCGAGAGGGCGCTTGGCTACGTCTGGGCCGCCACCCGGCTGGGTCTGGGCTGGATCTTCCTCTGGGCCTTCCTCGACAAGATGTTCGGACTCGGCCACGAAACGGCTTCCGCGGACTCCTGGATTCACGGTGGCAGCCCGACGGAAGGGTTCCTCAGCGGCTCGGTCGGACCGTTCTCCTCGATCTACCACGGCATCGCGGGAGCGGGCCTCGTGGACGGGCTGTTCATGGTCGGCCTGGCGGCGATCGGCGCATTGCTGATCCTCGGCATCGGAATGAGATTCGCCTGCGGCGCCGGCGCCCTGATGGTCGTGCTGATGTGGAGCGCGGCCCTGCCTCCGGAAAACAACCTCTTCCTGGACGACCACATCATCTACGCGCTGGTTCTGATCGGCCTCGCCCTGGCCGGTGCCGGAAATACGCTCGGACTCGGTCGCTGGTGGACCAAGACGAGCCTGGTCCAGCGCTTCCCCTGGCTGACCTGAGCCGCGCGCCTGGATGACCGGCCAGGTGAGTTCCGCGAGCTGATCGAAAGCCGCCAACTTCCGGCCGACACGCGCGAACGCGTGTCACGCTCGCTGTTCGGCGCGCGGAGGCTCGGCGTCGGTGTCCTGACCGCGATGGCGGTCTTCGCCCGCCGGGTTGCGCACCTGGTCGACGTCGACCGCGTCCTCGACCCCGACGGCACCAGCTGCCTGTACTCGGTCCACGGCGAGGTCTTCTTCGCCTCCGATCAGGAGCTGATCGAAGCGTTCAGCTACGCCGAGGACCCGCCGAGCGTGATCATCGATTTCTCCCGTGCCCACCTCTGGGACGCCTCCGCGACGCGCTGCACCAACGGCTTTCCGGCCAGACGGCGGCAGCCCATTAGTTAGTTTCGACCGGAGAGAGGGGGTCGTATTCAGGCGGCGCCCACACTTTCCCGCCTTGCTCGTGTGGCGGAATACGGATGCGCCACCTGAGGAATAGCGAAAGGACGGGCGAGGCTCCGCGAAGCGTTCGGCGGTATCGGAGCGCGCCGGACGGTTGCGGACCTAGAGCGCGGCGTGATCGGGGGCTTCCGCCAGCCCGGGCTCGGAGGAGCCGGCGAGGCGCCGCAGTTCGGCCAGCGCCTCCTCGATGCCGTCGCGGAGCACGTCGAGGTCAAGCACCGTGGCGCGGTCGGCGTTGAGCCCGAAGGTGAGCAGGCCGTCGTAGCTGACCGCGGCGACTCCGACCGCGTGGCCGGAGAAGATCGGCACCAGCGGGACGATGCGGCGCAGTTGGGCCCCCATTGAGTAGAGGGTCGTTTGCGGCCCCGGCACGTTGGTGATCGTGATGTTGAACAGCCGCGGCGTGAAGGCCAGTCGCGCGACGACGCTGTGGATCAGCGGTGGCGCCGCGCCGGCCACTTCGATCAGCGTCTCGGTGCCCGCCGCCTGGTCGCCGCTCTTCAGCTCCTCCGTCGCTGCCACGGTCTTGCGGTAGTGGAGCAAGGGATCGGGCTCGGCTACCGGCAGCTCGACGAAGAGCGAGGAGACTCGGTTGCCGAGCGCGAGCGACTCGCTCGCCTGGCGTACGCTGACCGGGACCATCGCCCGGATGCTCTCCACGCTCGGGCCCTGCCCGCGGTGCTCGAAGAGGCGGCGCAGGCCGCCGGCGGTGGCGGCCAGAACGACGTCGTTGACGGTGCCCCCCAGTTCGCGCTTGATCTGTTTGAGGTCCTTGAGCGGCACGTCGACCGCGGCGAGGCGCCGCGTGCCCCCAATCGGCTCGTTGAGGCTGGTGTGGGGTGCTCCGACCAGCTCCTCGCGGACGACCATCTCGGCCAGCGCCCGGGATCGGGACAGGGCCGAGGCGAACCTGCGCGGATGCAGCGCCGCGTCAACGCCGCCGCCCACGACGCCGAAGAGCTTCGAGATCGTGCCGCGTTCTTCGGCCTCCTCGTCAGGCGAGACGAGGGCCGCCGTGAGCCCCTTCGAGCCGGGCGCCGGGCTTGGCTCGGCGTCGAGAAGCGCGCTCGTCACCGAGGCGCCGCTGATCCCGTCGACCAGGCAGTGGTGCACCTTCGTCGCGAGCGCCCAGCGACCGTCGGAGAGCCCGTCGAGCAGCGTCGTCTCCCAGAGCGGATGCGCGCGGTCGAGGCGGTGCGAGTAGAAGTCGCCGAGCCACTCGAGCAGCTCGGCCTCGCCGCCCGGCGCCGGCAGGGAGGCGTGGCGCATGTGAGTTGCGATGTCGAAGTTGGGGTCCTGCTCCCAGGTCGGCAGGGAGAAGCTGCCCACCCGCGGCGAGGAGAGACGGCAGAGGAAGCGAGGCAGCGGCTCGAGCCGCTCCAACGTCTGAATTTGTAGGGCTTCGAGCGACGGCGTCCCGCCATCGGGCAGAGGGTCGAAGACCATCGCCCAGCCGATGTGCATGTGGGCGGACTCGTCGGCCTGCTCAAGCTCGAGGAACGATGCGTCGAGTGGGGTCAGGCGGTCGCCCATGGGGTCAGGCGCGGCTTATGCCTTCTGCTTGCCCGACGCCCCCAGCGCCTCGCCGGCGCTGTGCACGACACCGGTCAGGAAGTCGTACTGCGTCTGGACCAGCTTCTCCGACATCTCGAGCGCGGAGTCGATGACCTCCTGTCGCCGGGACGGGTTCTCGCCACGCGGGGGAAGGGCCTCGTCGACGGACTCCATGAAATTGCGCACTGCCTCGATCGCCTTCTTCTGACTTCCCTTGACCTGCTCGAGCACCTGCTCGGATAGCTCGGCGGTCTTCTCGACCCTGGTCTGCTCGGCTGCGGCGTCCCTGGCTGTGGTCGTCTTCGCGGCTGCGGTTGGCATCTGCGCCTCCTCGTTGTTGGCTGGGCTTGCACCGGGACGGTCCCGGTGCAATTGCCTTCGTCACAAATCTATGACGAGCTCCTGGCCCGTTTCATCGGTGAAAACCCGAGCGCGTCCCAGGGGATTCCCGCGATCTGGCCAACGTCGCGGCCCGAGCGTCCGCGCTTCCGGTGCGCTTTATGCAGTCATAGGACGGAAAAGGCGCATCGGAACGTGGCCCCGAGCGGAGAAGGCGTCAAGTGGTCTGCCAGGCCCCGCGCGGGCGCTGGCGCGACATCTGGTCGAGACACCGAGGCCGGTTTAACGTTCTATCTTGGGCAGCAGCAGGTGGAACCGGTAGACGGCCGGGGTGGCATCGGCGTTGCCGGCCGGGTCGACGGCGTAGACGCGAAACACGTGGCGGCCGGTTCGAATGCGGTATCGCCGCGGGGAGACGCAGCTCACAACGGGCCGCCGGTCGAGACGGCAGCGGTAGGTGGAGCCCGGCTCGTTCGAGGTGAAGGCGAAGGCGACCACGCGGCGGCGACGGCGGCTGGAGAGGACGTGCGCGGGCCGATGGTCGAGCCGTGTCCTGGGCGCCAGGATGTCGGGCGTCGGTTCGCCGGGCGGCACAAGGAGGGGAGGGGGCGAGGACGCTTCGGCTTCCGTTTCGGGTTCCGGTTCCGGTTCGCTTTCGGGTTCCGGTTCGGGTTCGGGCGGCGTGCCCGGCGGCCGGAAGCTGTTTTCGGGCCGTTCTTCGGTGTCCTCGCAGGCGACCGGGGTCGGGTCCGCGTAGCTCTCGGTGGGAATGTCGATCAGCGCCGTGTCCCAGCCTTCGCCGCACTCGATCGCCAGGTCGGTGTCGCCCGAGTTGGCGAGGATCGAGTCGTCGCCCGCGCCGGCGGAGTAGGAGTCTGCTCCCGGCCGGCCGAGTAGCTGGTTCGACCCGGAGTCGCCGAGCAGGACGTCGTCGTAGCTGGTTCCCTCGATGTCCTCGAGCTCGCTCAGGGTCGTCAGCGATCCGCTCGCGCAGGCGGGCCGGCCACCCGAGCCGACCAGCCCCGCACGGCCGGTGGCCAGGTCGATCGAGACCGCGGTGCCGAAATTCGCCCAGTTGGCGTTGTCTCGGTCCGGCCCGCCGTCGAGCAGGTCGCCTTCGCAGACGGCGTTGGAGATGAAGAGGTCCTCGCCGGCGCCGGCGTGGAGCTGGTCCGCACCGCCGTTGTTCGGCAGCGCGTCGTCGCCACCGCCGGCCTGCACCGTGTCGTCTCCGGCGCCGTCGACCAGGGCGTCTTCCGTGTCTCCGCCGGTGAGCTCGTCGTTGCCTTCGTTGCCGAGCAGGACCACCGAGGTGGTGGCGGGAAGGTTCGTCGCGCTGAGCGTGTCGTCGCCGGCGAATCCGGCGAGGAGCAGCGAGTCGGGGGGTTCGGCAAGCGCAAACGAGCCGACGGTTACGCCGTGGTTGGCGATCGTCACGGTATTGCTCGAGTAGCTTGCGACGACCGCGTCCTCGTTGTCGCTGCCGGTCAGGTAAAGCGCCGCCGGTTCGCCCTCCTGAGGCGCCAGCGTGCCGACCTCGAGGCTGCTCGGGTCGCGGGTCCCGACCCTGTGTTCGCTGCCGGAGAACTCGCATTCGCTGGTGCTCGCTTCGGTGCCTTCGCAGTAGTCGCCGCCGCCCCCGCCGAAGACCAGGTCGCCGCCCCCGTGGCCGAGGATCACATCGGCGCCGCCCCCGCCGTAGATCGTCTCGGCCCCGGTGCCGCCGACGATCATGTCGGAGAAGGCGGTGCCGACCACCTTCTCGAAGCTTTCGAAGTTCGACGCTTCGAGCGGTTCGTCGACCCCGCCGCCGCTGGGCGCGAGACCGTCGTTGGCGAAGTCCTGGCTGAGGTCGACGAAGACCCCGCGTCCCTCGGCCCCTTCGGGAAAGCCTTCGTAGCCGAAGTCGCCGGGGTTGGGGAAGCCGGGCGTCGCGCCGGTCGCGAAGCTCAGCGTGTCGCTGCCGCTCGCCCCCGAGTCGCCGAGCAGGTCGATCGTCGCGTCGCCGCGAACGTAGTCGGAGCCTTCTTCCCCGTCCAGGCTGTCGGCGCCGAACCCGCCGGAGAGCAGGTCGTCGCCGGAGCCGCCCCGCAGACGGTCGTCGCCAACCCCGCCGTAGAGCCGGTCGTTGCCCGGCCCGCCGTAGAGCGTGTCGTTGCCGCGCTGCCCGTAGAGGACGTCGTCGCCGCCTTCGCCATAGACCGTCGTGACGTTGCGCGGCGCCCGGATCGTGTCGTCGCAGGGCGTCCCGTAGTAGATGTCGCCGACGATCTGCGGCCCTTCCTTGCAGCTCGGCGCGCCCACGCCCGTCGCCGGCCACGTCGCCATCAGCGCCAGTGCCGCGCAGACGGCAAGAGAGATTCGCGTCACGAGCATCGTCTACCCGAACCGTACGACTACTTCAACTCCAGCCTCGAGGGCAACGTCAGGCGCGCGATCGATTTCACGAGGGCGAGGAGATCGACGAGCAGGCGTTCAAGGCGCTGATTCGCGCCGCCGTGGAGCCGAACTCCTCCTCAGCCGGTTAGCGGCCGACGGGCCGCGAACCACGGATCGCCGCGACCGCCCCGGTTGAGGTGTGGCAGGCCTGCGCGATCTGCCGGTTGGGCGCGTCGGGGGAGCGGCCGATCTCGAACTCGATCAGCGCCGCGCGCCGGATTCGGGTGAGATCCCCCGGGGCGCAGTCCGCGCCGGCGGACTCGATCGCCGCGTCCCCCGCCAGGTCGCGGCGGCACGAAAGGCAGAAGACCCGTTCGCCCGATCGGGTCCAGGCCGCGGGCATCGCCAGGCGCTCGCCGTCGATCCGGCCGGCCGAGACGCCGCAGCGGGTGCAGCTCCACCTGATCGCGCCGGCGCTCATCGGCGTCAGGCCGCGACCTTGGCTCGGCGGCGCCGGTTGCGCCTCCGTCGGCGCGGCTTGGATTTGCCGGGTGTGGCAGTGGCTCGCTCCGGCGCGCCGGAGCCGCCGTCGAGGCCGAGGCTCGCGGTTATCCGCCGCATCTCCTCGGCCTGGTCGGCGAGCACGAAGCTGATCCCGGTCCCGGTGCGCCCAGCGCGGCCGGTGCGCCCGACCCGGTGCACGTAAGCCTCGCGGTCCTCGGGGGCGTCGTAGTTGATCACCCGTTCGACGTCGGGGACGTCGATCCCGCGGGCGGCGACGTCGGTCGCGACCAGGGTCATCACCTCGCCGCGCTCGAAGCGAGCCAGCGCCCGTTCGCGCTGACCCTGGCTCTTGTCGCCGTGCATGGCGACGGCTTCGACCTGCCGGCTCCGCAGCCGCTTGACCAGACGGTCGGCGCCGCGCTTGGTGCGGACGAAGACCAGCGAACGGCCGGCGCCCTCTTCGGTGACGTGGGAGACGAGGTGGTCGAGCTTGGCGCCCTGCGAGTCGACCGGCAGGAAGTGGTGCTCGACGTTCGCCTCCTTGTGCTCGGGCTCGGCGTGGGTGTGGGAGCGGGCCTCGCGGGTGTAGGCCGCGGCGACCTTGCCGGTGGCGCCCTGCAGGGTCGCCGAGAAGAACAGCGTCTGGCGGTCGGCCGGGGTCTGCGCGACGATCCGGTCGACGGCGGGCCGGAAGCCCATGTCGAGCATGCGATCGGCCTCGTCGAGGACGAGGACCTGGATTCGCGCGAGCGAGACCACGCCGCGCGCGATCAGGTCCTCGAGCCGCCCGGGGGTGGCAACGAGGATGTCGGCCTGCCGCGCAGCGGTGATCTGAGGCCTCATCCCGACGCCGCCGTAGACCGCGACGATCTTCAGGCCGCGCGCCTTGGCGAGGGCCGCCAGCTCAGTGACGATCTGGCTGGCCAGCTCCCGGGTGGGGGCGAGGACCAGGGCGTGCGGGCCCTTGCCGCCGGGGCGGATCAGGTCCACCAGGGGAACGCCGAAGGCGAGCGTCTTGCCCGAGCCCGTGGGGGACTGGACGAGCAGGTCGCGACCGGCGAGCGCGTCGCGGACGACCATCTCTTGAACGGGGAACGGCTGGGTGATCGAGCGCGCCCGCAGGGCGTCGACCACCGGCTTGGAGGTGCCGAGATCGGCAAAGGAAGTGATGTTGTGAACTCCTGTTTTGGAACGTCTTGGGAGATCCTGCGACCCCAAGGCGCCAAAGCGGGCACACGGAGGAAACGGAACCTCTCGGGCGGCGAATCTGCCAGGCCCGACCCCTTCACCGTAGCAGTAGGCCTCCAATTACCCGGGGATTCGCCCGCTCTCGTACCGAACCAGGTGGCGCTCGGCTAGGCTCGCATCGTGGCTTCGAGGAGCTTGAGCACAAGAGCGGCGTTCCTCCTTTTGGCGCTTGCCGCTGCCTCCCTCTGCGCTCAAGCGCCGGCTTCCGCGGAAACGATCGCCGGCGGCAATTACCGGGTCAGCTTCAGCGGCTCGATGACGCCGGCCGAGCTGCCTCGCGTCGGATTGCAGCCGATCTCGGTCAGCGTCAGCGGCGCCGTCCAGCAGCTTTCCGGCCCCCCGTCCCCGCCCCTCCGTGAATTCACCGTCTCGATAAACCGGCACGCCCAGCTCTCGCTGCGCGGTCTGCCGACCTGTCCACGTCGCCGCATCGTGGGGAGTTCCACCGGCCAAGCGCTCGCCCGCTGCCGCGACGCGCTGGTCGGCTCCGGGAGCTTCACGGCCCACATCGACCTGCCCGAAGCGGCTCCATTCCCGGCCGACGGTCGCCTCCTGGTCTTCAATTCCCGCTACCGCGGGCACCCGGCCCTGCTCGGCCACGTCTACGGCCGCCAGCCGGTTCCGACCGCGCTCGACATGTACTTCAGGCTGCATCGGGAGCGCAAAGGGCCCTTTGGGCTCACGCTCACGGCCAGCCTGCCCGACGTCGGTCAGGAATGGGGGTACGTAACGGGCTTCGAAGTCAACCTGGGTCGCCGCTATCGTTTCCACGGCCGCGAACGCAGTCTCCTAAGCGCGGGTTGCCCCGCCCCGCGCGGCATCGACAGCGCCCCCTTCAAGCTTGCCCGCGGCGAATTCCGCCTTGCCGACGGCTCAACCCGCTCCCGCGTACTGGGCGGCGTCTGCCACGTGGCCAAGGGCTCTTTCGGGTAAGGAACTTAGGAGTGGCAGAATCACCCATGTGCACCGGGGTGGTGTCGAGGAGACACGGGGTGAGACCGTCATCCGGCGGTTGCGCACGATCCCGCCGCTCGTGCTGGGTTTCCTCGCGGTCACGGCGCTCCTGCCGGTGCTGCTCCTGGCTGGGTTGGGGGTCGACGCGGTGCGCCGCGTCGCGTCGGGGGTGCCACCGACCGCGGCCAGGCTCGTCCTCTTCCTCTGGGTCTACCTGGCGGCCGAGGTCGTCGGGCTCCCTCTGCTCGCTGCGCACTGGGTCCTGAGCCTCGGCGGTCGGCGTCGCGCCTGGCTGCTCGGGGCCGCCTGGCGCCTTCAGCAGGCCTGGGCGGGCGTGCTCTTCGGCGCGGCCCGGGTGCTGTTCGGGCTGCGGCTGGAGGTGGTCGGCGAGGGCGCCGTCGAGCCGGGCCCGATCGTCGTCCTGATTCGCCATGCCAGCATCCTCGACACGCTGCTGCCGTCGGTCCTCGTCTCGCGCCCGCACGGGATCCGCCTGCGCTACGTGCTCAAGCGCGAGCTGCTTGCCGACCCCTGCCTCGACGTTGCCGGGCGGCGGCTGCCCAACCACTTCGTGCGCCGCGGCACGGGCGAGGCGAGGGAGGTGGAGCGGGTCGGAGCGCTCGCCCGGGGCCTCGGGTCCGATGAGGGCGTCCTGATCTTCCCGGAGGGAACGCGCTTCTCGCCGCGGCGCCGCACCCGGGAGATCGCTCGGATCGCCGAGCGCGACCCGCGCCTCGCCGCGCGGGCCGAGCGACTTCGACACCTGCTGCCGCCCCGGCTCGGCGGCGTCGGCGCCCTGCTCGACGGGGCGCCCGAGGCCGACGTGGTGACGATCGCCCACCACGGGCTCGACGGTTTGCGGCGCGTCTCCGACATCTGGCGCGGCGGCCTCGTCGGGCTCGCGATCCGCGTGCGCATCGCACGGGTTCCGCGCGCGGCGGTGCCCGATGATGCCGCGGCGCGCGCCGAGTGGCTCTACGACCTCTGGCAGGACGTCGACGAGTGGCTCGAGGAGCGCTTCGCCAGCGCCGCCGCGGCGGTGGTGAGATGAGCACGGCGGCCCTCTTGGCGCTCGAGGCCGGGGTCGTGCTGGCGCTCGTAACCTTGCTCTGGGCAGTCAGCGTCGCTGTGCGGGACTCCTCGATCGTCGACGTCTTCTGGGGCAGCGGCTTCGTCGTCATCGCCTGGGTCGCGTTTGCGCTGGGCGGGGGCAGCGAGGATCGCCGCCTGCTCCTGGCGGCGATGGTGACGGTCTGGGGGCTGCGACTGACCGCCTACCTCGCGCGACGCAACCTCGGCAAGGGCGAGGACTACCGCTACGCCGAGATGCGTCGCCGGCACGGTAGGCGCTGGCCGCTGCGCAGCCTCTTCGTCGTCTTCTGGCTTCAGGGCGCCCTGATGTGGGTCGTCTCGCTCCCGGTTCAGGCGGCGATGACCGACCCGACGCCGTCCGGCCTCGGAGCGCTCGACTGGGCCGGCGTCGCCGTCTGGGCGGTGGGGCTGGGATTCGAGAGCGTCGGCGACCTGCAGCTGGCGCGCTTCAAGGCCGATCCGGCAAACCGTGGCAAGGTCATGGACCGCGGCCTCTGGCGCTACACCCGCCACCCGAACTATTTCGGCGACTTCTGCGTGTGGTGGGGGATCTGGCTCGTCGCGCTGGCCACCGGCAGCGCCTGGTGGACGGTCGTCGGCCCGGCGCTGATGTCGGTCCTGCTGATCCGGGTCAGCGGCGTTGCCCTGCTGGAGCGCTCGCTGTCCAAGCGGCGCGAGGGCTACGCCGACTACGTCGCCCGCACTAGCGCGTTCTTCCCCCGGCGACCTTCGTGAAAGGCGTCGGGCAGCTTCGCGCGACCGGCCGAGCAGCTCGAGCTCACGGCTCTTCCGGCGGGCCGATCAGTGGCGCCTTGATCGGCGCGGCCAGGCCCAGGTAGGCGACGATCTGGTAGCCGCCGGGGTTGCTCTGGATCGGGACCTGCTTCCAGTTGTTGGCGAGCCAGACGTTGCCGGACGGGTCGACGGCGACGCCCGTATTGCGAACCAGGCCGTCGAAGCCGTAGCCGGTCTTGCGCGGCGAGATCGAGGCGCCGGTGCTCTGCTTGCCGGGCGGGCAGCTGGCGGGGCGCATGCCGCAGAGCTCGGAGAGGCGCTTGCCGCCGAAGTTGGCGACCCAGACGTTGTCGTCGCCGTCGACGGCGATGCCCCAGGGGGTATGGAGGCCGGCACCGCTAATCGGGTTCTGGTCGGCCAGTTCGCCGTTGCTCTTGATCAGGGTGACCGTGCCGCCTTCTTTGGGGCCGCCCTGCGGATGGAATTCGCCGACGCACGGCGCGACCACCCAGGTCGAGTTGGCGACCCACATGTTGCCGCGGCTGTCGCTGGCGATGCCCATCGGCCGGTGCAGGCCGCCGCCGGCGACCAGGCGCAGCGGTTCGCCGTTGGGACCGAGCTCCGCCACCGAGGCGCTCTCGTTTCCGGTGACGAACACGTCGCCGGCCCCGTTGACGGCGGCGCCGAAGGGCCGCGAGAAGCCGGCCGCGCCGTCATTGGCGATCTGCGCTTCGGAGTAGTTGACCGCCGCGTTGGGGTCCGTCGGCGGAATCTTGGTGACGCTGTTGTTGCCGCAGTTGGCGACCCAGATGTTCCCCTTCCGGTCGGAGACCGTTGCCTGCGGCCAGAAGATCTTGCCGACTTCCCAGCCGCCCTTGTAGGTCTTGACGAGTTCGCCTTTGCTGTTGAGCTCTTCGCCGGTCTGTTCGAGGTCGGGGGAGAGCGCTTCACCGTTCGGTTCGTACTCGGAGACGCTGTTGTGCGGCGGTTCCTCGTCGCAGCCCACGCCCTTGAAGCCGAAGTTGCCGATCCAAACGTGGTCGAAGGGGTCGATCGCGATCCCGAAGCCGACGCCGCTGGCGCCGCCGCTGTCGTACGGCGAGCCGGGGTAGTACCCGCCGGTCGGGGTGAAGCGGAACAGTTCGCGACCGAAGCAGGCCGCCTGACGCGACCTGCGGCTGTAGGCGTAGTTGTTGCCGACCCAGAGGTTGCCGCCGGCGTCGATCGCGAAGTTGCCGGGACCGTCGAGCCCCCTGGGACGGCCGCCTTCGAAGCGCAGCGCCAGCGTCCAGGCGTCGGGCCGTTCGCCCGGCGCGAGCGCCGGCGCGTAGCGACCGCGGGAGCGCAGCGAGAGCTTGTAAAGGCCGCGGACGCTGTGCCAGGAGTAGAGCGCGACGTCGGTAACCGCTTCGAGGGTGTCGCCGGCGGCGCCGCCTCCCGGAGCGCCGGCCAGCTTCAGCAGCTGCGCGCAGCGCAGGTCCTGGCGACGGCAGGTCGCGATCAGGTTGGCGAGCGAGTCGAAGGTCGCCAGGGTCGAGGTCGAGCGCCCGTTGGGGAAGAGGCGGATGACCGGGCTGAGGCCGCCGCCGCGGCGGCGGACCAGGTTGCGCGTCATCGCGGCCGCGTTGCGCAGGCCCGGTTCGGCGCCGGCGACGCGACCGGCGTCGATGAACTGCGCCATCGCGAAGCCCATCGCGACGGTGGTCCGCTCGTTGACGGTCGCTCGGCGCGGGACCCGGCCGGTGCCCAGCGCCGCGGCCAGCCTGTAGGAGTTGCCGGGGACCGGGAAGCCCGCTTCGGCGGCGCCGCCCGGACGGGTGGCGAGCAGGTACTTGACGGCGCGCGGGTTGGGGTGCCTGTAGCGGATCGCGAAGGCGCCGCCCGGCCCGCTGCGCGCTCTGCCGAGCACCCGCGGGGCCGCCTGGCCGCCGCTCGCCGCCATCAAGACGACATTCATCCGCGCTACCGGGACCTCGCCGCTTAGCGTGTTCGCTTTTCGCGCTCCCAGCGCGACGGAGGGGGCGAGCAGCGCGGCGAAGGCGATGGCTGTCGCGACGAGCACGGGCGCGCGGGAGACGCGATGGCGAGTCAGCAAGTGATCCTCCCTGGTTGAGACGTTGGACTTATTGACGCGAGCCAACAGGCTAGGTGAGGCGGTGGTCAGGTGGCCTTGCGCAGCTCGTCGAGCTCGGCCGGGGCGGGGCCGCGCAGCATCCACTCCTCGCCGTCGCGGTGCAGGAGACCGCGTTCGCCGAGTTTCGAGAGGGCCGTGGTGACCGAGGGGCGCCGGGCGGCGACCAGCTCGCTGAGCAGGCTGTGGGTAAGCGGCACCGGCAGGTGGACCCAATCGCCGCGGATCTGGCCGAAGCGGTCGGCGAGGTGCCAGAAGAGCAGGTTGAGACGGGTCTCGACCTTGCGCTGGCGGAGGATCGCGACGAGGATCGCCAGGTAGCGGGAGCGCAGAACCCCGCGGCGGAGGAGGGCGACGGCGATCTCCGGATAGGGCGCGGCGCGGCCGCTGAAGTCGGGGTCGAGAATCGCCACGCGGGCCGGGACGAGCGCCTGCCAGTCGGCGCGGGCGGGGACGCTCGACCACTCGCCGACCTGGTCCCAGGGACGCAGCAGGTCACCGGGGCCGACCAGCTCGGCGCCGTGGTAATCGCTCTGCACGACGCGGCGGCAGAGGACCCCGGAGAGCGCGAGCAGGCCGAAGCCGGCCCGGTCCGCCTCCGCCAGGTCCTCGACATCCCACGGACCCCTTGGGACGTCGAGGACGCGCGCCTGGCAGGAGCGCTCGGCGAGCGACCGCTGGGACGCGGCGATGCCAGCAGCGAGGTCCGGGTCCAGGCTCAGCAGGGGGACTGTCGTCGTCACGCCCCAAGCGTAAACCGAGCGGACCGGGCTGGCGCCGCGGCCGGGCAAGCTACGCTCAGCCGTGGGCGACGAACTTGACCCAGCGCGAGTCGCACCTCTTCTTGCCCAGCTTGTCCTTGACCCGGATCTTGCCGTTGATCTTGTGACCGCGGACCTTGCCCTTGAACAGCACTTCGTCGGTCGAGCCGACCTGCGCGTCGTTGAAGTGGCCGCCGTGGGTCCGGGTCGACTGGAAGCCGCTCTCGGCGTCGATCAGCGTGGCGCCGCCGCCGCAGCGCAGGCGGGCGGTGAAGTGCTTGAGCTGGATGCTGTTGCCGTGCATGGCGACCTTGATCGTCCGCTTCTGCGCGGTTTGGCCGCGCAGCAGCTTGCGGCCCCCATGCGTCGCCGCGGCTGCGCCGTCGAGCAGGATCGCGCCGCACAGCGCGATGCAGGCGGTGGTGATGGCCGTCTTGAGGAACATCTTTTTGCCTCCCTTGGGCTTTGGTTGTCTGTACTTGGCAACCGCTACCCAGGTGCGGGTTGCGTTAGCCCTGTTAGGACCGTCAGAACGCTGACCGGCGCTCCTCAGGCCGTCCGAGTGAGGCCTCGCGGCCGCAGAGCCCGGGCCAGGGCGGCGGCGAAGTCGGCGGCCTCGTCCTCCTTCAGCAGCGAGGCGGTGACGCGGATCGCCCGCCCGCTTTGCAGGCGGTAGGGGGCGCCGGGGAGGACGGCCCAGCCCTCCTGAAGCAGGGATTGGACGACCGGGGCCTCCTCGGGCACCGGTACCCAGACGGTGATCCCGGCTGGCGCGCCGACTTCGATTCCGTGCTCGGCGAGCGCCCCGACCAGGCGCTCGCGGCGGGCGCCGTAGGCCTCGGCGGCGCGCTCGAGGGTCGACTTGACGCCCGGGTCGGACCACATCTCGGCGACCAGGCGCTGCAGTAGGTGGCTGACCCACTGCGGGCCGACCGCCTGGCGGCCCTGCACGCGGCTGATCGTCCGCGGGTCGCCGGCGAGGACGGCGAGGCGCAGGTCGGGGCCGAGCGACTTGGCGACCGAGAGGGCTGCGGCCCAGCGCTCGCGGCCCCCGGTCACGGTCAGCCTCGGCGCCCCGGCGATCGGCCCGAGGTGATCGTCCTCGACCACGATCGCCTCGGGGAAGCGGTCGAGCGCGCCAACCAGCTCGCCCGCCCGCTCCTCGTTGAGCGCCGCGCCGGTCGGGTTCTGTCCGCGCGGGTTGAGGACGACGGCCGCGGCGCCCTCCTCGAGCGCGGCGGTCAGCTCGCCGGGCAGCATCCCGCGCTCGTCGACCGGTACCGGGCGCAGCGCCAGCCCCATCGCCCGCAGCAGGTCGAAGAGCCCGGCGAAGCCGGGGTCCTCGACCGCGACCAGGTCCCCGGGTCGCAGCCAGGCGCCCAGCGCCCGCTCGATCCCGTCGAGGGCGCCGCTGGTGACGGCGAGCGCTCCCGGGTCGATTCCCGCTGCGCCGAGCTCGGCGCGGGCCAGCTCGAGCAGCCGCGGCTCGGCGGGTGCGTCGCCGTAGAGCTGGCGCGGTACCTCGATGCGGCGCAGGAAGGGGGTGGGGTCGGGGAGCAGCTCGGGGTCCGGATTGCCGCTGGCGAGGTCGCGGGCGCCGGCTGGGATGCCCGCCCGCAGCAGGGCGCCCGAAAGCGGCGGTCGCCAGCTGACCCGGGAGCGGCTGCGCTCCTGGGTGACGATCAGGCCGCGCGCGCGCAACTCGCCGAACGCCGCGGAGACGGTCGTCGGGCTGACGCCGAGCTGCTTGGCCAAGGTGCGCACGGCGGGCAGGGTCGTGCCGGGCGCCAGCTCGCCCAACTCGATCGCGGCCTCGGTGCTGGCCGCGATCTCGCTCGCGCTCTTGCCGGAGATGGGATATTGTGCCATTGCAGAAGCCTAATCTGTACTGTAACAGATGACCGAGACGCCCGAGAGCCCGCTGAAGACGACCCGCACCAAGCTGCGGCGCATGCCGGCGCGCGGCTCGCACGAACGCGCCGCGGTCGAGGCGATCCTCGACGAGGCGCTCGTCTGCCACTTCGGCCTGCTCGACGACGGGCTGCCGGTCGTCGTCCCGACCCTGCACGCCCGCGCCGGCTCTTCGCTTTACCTGCACGGCTCGGCCGCCAGCCGCGCCCTGCGCGAGTCCGACGGCGCCGAGATCTGCCTCACCGCGACCCTGATCGACGGCCTCGTCCTCGCCCGTGCAGCGGTGCATCACTCGGCCAACTACCGCTCGGCGATGGTCTTCGGCAGGGGCGAGCTGGTCGCCGACGAGGCCGAGAAGCTGACCGCGCTCGAGGCGCTGGTCGAGAAGATCGTCCCCGGCCGCTGGGCCGACGCCCGCCAGCCGACCGAGCGCGAGCTGCGCGCCACCGCCGTCCTGCGCCTGCCGCTCGAGCAGGCCTCGGCCAAGCTCCGCGGCGGCCCGCCGCTCGACGAGGAGGAGGACATGGGTCTGCCGGTCTGGGCGGGCGTCGTCGGCCTGCGCACGGTCGCCGCCGATCCGCAGCCCGACGAGCTGCTCGCTCCCGGCATCGAGGTCCCGAACTACCTGAGCGCGCTGGTCGGCGGACCGGCATAGCCCTGTGTGAGATCCGCACATCCGTACTGGCTGACCAGCCAGCGTGCGAGAATGGCCCGGCCTTGGGAACGAACGGGAACGCAGCTGAGCACCTCGACGTGCTGATCGTCGGCGCCGGGCTCTCCGGAATCGGCGCCGCCCACCACCTGCAGGAGGCCTTCCCGCGCAAGAGCTACGCGATCCTCGAGGCGCGCGACCGGCTGGGGGGGACCTGGGACCTGTTCCGCTACCCCGGCATCCGCTCGGACTCCGACATGCACACGCTCGGCTACCGGTTCAAGCCGTGGACCGCGGCGGAGTCGATCGCCGACGGCCCCGCGATCCTCGATTACGTGCGGCGCACGGCGCGCGAGGGTGGGATCGACCGCAAGATCCGCTTCGGCCACCGGGTGGTGCGGGCGGCGTGGTCGAGCGAGGAGGCGCGCTGGCGCGTGACCGCGGAGCGCGACGGCGAGACGGTCGAGCTGACCTGCGGCTACCTCTGGGTCTGCAGCGGCTACTACCGCTACGACGAAGGCTTCACCCCCGAGTTCGAGGGCCGCGAGCGCTTCCGCGGCGAGGTCGTCCACCCCCAGCACTGGCCCGAGGGCCTCGACTACGCCGGCAAGCGCGTCGTCGTGATCGGCAGCGGCGCCACCGCGGTCACCCTGGTGCCGGCGATGGCCGGCAAGGCCGCACAGGTGACGATGCTGCAGCGCTCGCCCACCTATATCGCCTCGCTGCCGGCCGAAGACCCGATCGCGAACGCTCTGCGCCGCTTCCTGCCCGATCGCGTCGTCTACCCGCTGGTGCGCTGGAAGAACGTCGCGATCCAGACGCTCTTCTACCAGCTCAGCCGCCGCCGGCCGCGGGCGGTCAAACGGTTCATCCGGCAAGGGGTCGAACGCTCGCTGCCCGCCGGCTACGACGTCGACACGCACTTCAGGCCGAAGTACGACCCCTGGGACCAGCGCATGTGCCTGGTGCCCAACGGCGACCTCTTCAGGGCGATTCGCGAGGGCCGCGCCGAGGTCGTCACCGACACGATCAAGGCCTTCACCGAGGCCGGGATCGAGCTCGACTCGGGCAAGGAGCTGGAGGCGGACGTGATCGTCACCGCGACCGGGCTCAACCTGCTCTTCCTCGGCGGCATGGAGATGGTCGTCGACGGTGAGACCGTCGACGTCTCGGAGAAGATGGCCTACCGGGGGATGATGCTGAGCGGCGTCCCCAACTGCGCCTTCACGGTCGGTTACACCAACGCATCCTGGACGCTGAAGGCCGACCTGGTCTCCGAATACGTCTGCCGGCTGCTCGCCTACATGGACGAGCAGGGCTACGCCAAATCGGTGCCCGAGGTGACCGATCCGAGCGTCGAGGAGCTGCCGCTGATCGACCTCAACTCCGGCTACGTCGAGCGTTCGCTGGAGGAATTCCCCAAGCAGGGCTCGAAGGAGCCCTGGAGGCTGCGCCAGAACTACGTCTTCGACATCAGGACGATCCGCCGCGGCCCGATCGATGACGGCGCGATGCAGTTCTCCTCGCCTTCCGCGGCCGAGCGGCCGTCGGATATGGTCGCCGCGTGACGGACTACGCCGACCTGCGCGCCCTCTACATCAACTGCACGCTGAAGCGCAGCCCCGAGCCGTCCAACACCCAGGGGCTGATGGATCGCCAGATGGAGATCCTGCGCGCCAACGGGGTGGCGGTCGATTCGATCCGGGCGATCGACCACGAGATCGCCACCGGTGTCTGGCCCGACATGACCGAGCACGGCTGGCAGCGCGACGAGTGGCCGACGATCTTCGAGAAGGTGATGGCCGCCGACATCCTCGTGCTCGGCATGCCGATCTGGCTGGGGGAGAAGTCCTCGGTGGCGACGCAGGTGATCGAGCGGCTCTACGGCAACTCGCACCTGCTCAACGACGCCGGCCAGTACGCCTACTACGGCCGGGTCGGCGGCTGCCTGGTGACCGGCAACGAGGACGGGGTCAAGCACTGCGCGATGAACGTCCTCTACTCGCTCCAGCACCTCGGCTACACGATCCCGCCGCAGGCCGACGCGGGCTGGATCGGCGAGGCGGGCCCGGGACCGTCCTACCTCGACGAGGGCTCGGGCGGGCCGGAGAACGACTTCACCAACCGCAACACGACCTTCGCCGCCTGGAACATGCTCCACCTGGCGCGCATGCTGAAGGACGCCGGCGGCATCCCCGCCCACGGCAACCAGCGCACCGAGTGGGACGCCGGTTGCCGCTTCGACTACCCAAACCCCGATTACCGCTGACGTGCATCCGACATCGACCCCGCCAGAGGGGGGTCAAGGTCGGATGCACGTGAAGCACGGCTTCTAGGGCTGGCGCACCTGGGGCTGGAGCAGGTTGCGGAGGCCGCCTTGCTGCGCGAACGCGCTTCCGGCACCGCTGACGGTCGCAGTCTTCGCGCCATTGCATTTGTCGATCAGGAACCAAGCCCCCACTCCTTCGCCGGGGTAGGGCACATCGAGGGCGGTCGTGTCGAACGTTTCGGTGCCCGTGTCCCAGACGTAGCCGTAGGCGCCACCCGGTTCTCCGTACTCGGACACCGGTACTTCAGCAATGCAGCCGAGCTGGCTTGTCGCTTTCGCGACCGCCTGTTCCTGGCCGGCAATCGCACTTCCCTGCGAGCTGACCGTTTGGCTCAGTGAGGCGATCGCCTGACCCTGCTGGGCGATGGTTTTGCTCTGCGAAGTGATCGTCTGCTGCGCCTTCGCGAGACCCGAACTCAGCTTCTTCACCTTTCGGTTGAGACAGCCGACTCCGCACTTCGCCTCGGCGGTGCCGGCGAACGCCATGGCGAGGACGAGTGCCGCCACGGATACCACGAGGACCTTCTTCATCGATCTCTCCTTCGGCACGTCGCGCTTGCGTGCCCGTTTGGGATTTCTGGCGCAAAACTTACGGTTTATTGGATGGCGATGAAGCTTCGAGGCGCTCGGCCAGGCGGTTCATGCCGCGCTTGCGGGCGGCGGCGGCTGCCGCGGACCAGTCGGTCTCGCGGTCGGATGGTGGGGTGACGCCGGCATCGCGCAGGGTGGCGATGTCCTTGAAGGCGCGCAGGTCCTCGGCGGACTCGAGCAGGGAGGAGCGCAGGGCGGGGCGGGACTCGCGGATCGCGTTCTCGAGGATCGCCTCGAGCGAGCCGTGGCGGCGCAACAGCTCGGCCGCGGTCTTCGGGCCGACGCCCTTGGCGCCGGGCAGGCCGTCGGAGGGGTCGCCGCGCAGGGCGATGAAGTCGGGGACCAGCGCCGGCGGGATCCCGTAGCGCTCCTCGACCTCGGCGGGTCCCAGCTCTTCGGCGCCTTTGCCTTTGGCGCCGGTCTTCACGTAGAGCACGGCGACCCGCTCGGCGGCGCACTGGAACATGTCGCGGTCGCCGGTCATCAGCAGGGCGCGGCCGCCGGCCTCGGCCTCGCGCCGCGCGTAGGTGCCGAGCAGGTCGTCGGCCTCGAGGTCGTCACTCGCGGCGATGGTCCAGCCGAAGGCCTCGAAGAACTCGCGGGCCGCGACGAACTGCGGCGCCAGCTCGTCGGGCATCGCCGCCTCGCGCTCGGCGTGGTAGGCCGGGTAGAGCTCGGTCCGGTAGGAGGCGGCGTCCGGCCCGAAGCAGAGGACGACGGCGCGCGGCGCGTGCGCTTCGATCTCGCGCAGCACCAGGTTGGCCGTGCCCAGCAGCGCGTTGACTGGCCGACCGTCCGCGCCGACGATCGAATCCGGCAGCGCGTAAAACGCCCGAAAGAGCATCGACGGCGTGTCAACCACAAGCAGCGGCCCGGCCACCCAGCCACCCTACGCGTCTGGAGGCCGACGGGCCGATATGTCAAGGATGCCTTGACATATCGGCCCGTCGGCGGCGAGGTTGGGTACCGTCACGTGCCATGACGGGCCAGCGGGGGTCGCGGATCGGGCCGGGTAGGCGGGGTGAGCTCGGCTGGGTGAACTACGGGATCGCGCGGATCGCCGGGCGGGTCATCGGCGCGCGAGCGCCGCGCATCTTCACCACCCTGGGCCGGAACCGTCGCCTCTTGCGGCGCTGGCTCTGGTTCGCCGGGGCGTTGATGCCGGGCGGCAAGCTGCCGCGCGAGGACACCGAGCTTTTGATCCTGCGGGTCGCGCACAACTCGGGCTGCGAATACGAGTGGAGCCACCACGAGCGTCTCGGCCGTCGCGCCGGGCTCAGCGACGAGGAGATCTCGCGGGTGCGGCAGGGCCCCGACGCGGCGGGCTGGTCGGAGTGGCAGGCGCTGCTGCTGCGCGCCGCCGACGAGATGCACTCGGAGGGACGGATCGGCGACGAGGTCTGGGCGGGCCTGAGCGCCCGCCTCGACGAGCCCCGCCTGATCGAGCTCTGCATGCTGATCGGCCACTACGAGATGCTCGCCATGACGCTCAACACGCTCCAGGTCGAGCCCGACTTCCCCGCCCGCCTATGAACCTGCGCGGGCAGCGCTGCCTGATCACCGGGGCGGCTAGTGGGATCGGGCGGGCCACGGCGCTCGCGGCGGCTTCGCGGGGGGCGGTGCTGGTGCTCACCGACATTCAGGCCGGGGCGCTCGACGCCACCGTCGCCGAGATCCGCGAGGCCGGCGGCACGGTCGCCCACTCGGCGACGCTCGACCTCACCGACCACGAGGCGCTCACCGCGATGGCCGCCGAGGTCCACGCCGCCCACGGCAGCATGGACGTAGTGATGAACGTCGCCGGCGTCTCCACCTGGGGGACGATCGAGCGCCTCCGCCACTCCGACTGGCGCAAGATGGTCGAGGTCAACCTGATGGCGCCGATCGGCGTGCTCGAGCTCTTCGTGCCGCCGATGATCGAGGAACGCCGCGGCGGCCACGTGGTCAACGTCTCCTCCGCCGCCGGGCTCTTCGGCCTCCCCTGGCACGCCGCCTACAGCGCCTCGAAGTTCGGCCTGCGCGGCGTCTCCGAGGTGCTGCGCACGGACCTGCGCCGCCACGGCATCGGGGTCAGCCTGGTCTGCCCGGGCGCGGTCAAGACGCCGCTGGTCGACACGGTCGAGATCGTCGGGGTCGACCGCGAGGCGCCGGCGATGCGCAAGCTGGTCGCGCTGTTCGAGCGCCGCGCGGTCAGCCCCGAGCGGGTCGCGGAGCGGATCCTCGCCGGCGTCGAGCGCAACCGCTACCTGGTCTTCACCTCCGCCGACACCCGCGCGCTCTACCTGACGCAGCGCTACGCGCCGCCGCTCTACTGGCTCGTCATGCGGGTCATGGAGGCCCAGCTGACCAAGGCAGACCGCCGCTCCCAGCGCTGACTTCGCCTTTAGGGATGCATATGCGCGCCAAAGGACGAAGTCAGCCGGCGGAGGCGGTCGACTACGGTTAGCGCCGCCGTGGACGAGCAGGCGCTCCATATAAAGGACCTGGTCAAGCGCTACCCGAACGGGGTGGAGGCGCTGCGCGGTGTCTCGCTCGAGATCGCGCCCGGGGAACTGTTCGCGCTGCTCGGCCCCAACGGGGCGGGCAAGTCGACGCTGATCCATTGCACGACGGGCCTCGCCCAGCCGACCTCCGGCGCGATCCAGGTCTTCGGCCACGACGCGATCAACGACTACGGCGAGGCCCGTCAGGCGGTCGGCCTCGCCCCGCAGGAGCTCAACATCGACTGGTTCCTCACCGTCGCGGAGACGCTCGACTACCACGCGGGCTACTTCGGCATGCCCAAGCGCGAGCGCCGCGAGCGGACCCGCGAGCTGCTCGAGACCTTCTCGCTGACCGAGAAGGCCGACGAGCGCACCCGGACGCTCTCCGGCGGGATGAAGCGGCGGCTGATCCTGGCGCGGGCGATGATGCACCGGCCGCGCCTCCTGATCCTCGACGAGCCGACCGCCGGCGTCGACGTCGAGCTGCGGCTCGAGCTCTGGCACTACGTGCAGCGGATCAACCAGGAGGGGACGACGATCCTGCTCACCACGCACTACCTGGAGGAGGCCGAGCAGCTCTGCGACCGGATCGCCTTCATCAACGACGGCCAGATCGTCGGCGAGGGGTCCAGCGCCGAGCTCTCCGCCCGCTACGGCGTCGCCAACCTCGAGGACGCCTACCTGGCGCTGGTCGGCCGCAACGAGCTCTCGCGCTCCCGCATCGAGGTCGCCGCCCAGTGAGCGCCGCCCAGATCCGCTTCGCGACGCTCTGGCGGCGCGAGGTCAACCGCTTCATGAAGATCAAGAAGCAGACGCTCGGCGCGCCGCTGCTCGAAACCTTCCTCTACATCATGGTCTTCGGCGCCGCGCTCGGCTCGCGGATCAAAGAACTGCACGGGATCGAATACACCCTCTTCGTGATCCCCGGTCTGATCATGATGGCCTTCTCGGTCAACGCCTTCACCAACAACTCCTCCTCGATCCTCCAGCAGAAGTTCCAGGGCGCGATCCAGGACCAGCTCTCCTCGCCCGCCTCGCCGCTGGAGCTGCTGCTCGCCTTCTCGCTCGGCGGCTTCGCCCGCGGGCTGATCGTCGCGACGCTGACCTTCGTCGTCTCGGCGATCCTCGTCGGCATGCCGGTCGACCACCTGCTCGTGCTCGTCCCTTCGCTCTTCCTGGTCGGCTTCTTCTTCGCCCAGCTCGGCGTGCTGACCGGCGTCCGCGCCGAGCAGTTCGACGACGTCGCCTTCGTCCAGACCTTCGTCCTGCAGCCGCTGATCTTCCTCGGCGGCGTCTTCTACTCGGCGGCTCTGCTGCCCCAGCCGTTCGAGACGCTGACCCGCTTCAACCCGCTCTACTACATGATCAACCTGGTCCGCTACGGCTTCGTCGGCTTCACCGAAGTCAGCGTGCCGCTCTCGCTGCTCGCCCTGACCGCGGCGACCGCGGGCCTCTTCGCGGTCAACCTGCGCCTCTTCAGCCGCGGCTACAAGCTGCGCGCGTAGCCGCTCAGGCCTCGGCCTGCGGCAGGCGCTCGGCGAGGCCGGTCAGCTCGAGCACGCGACTGACGGCGGGAAAGGAGCTGGGCACGAACTTGACCGTGGCGCCCCGCTCGTTGCGGCCGAGGGCGGCGACCAGCAGCGCGATCCCGGTCGAGTCGATGAACTCGAGCTCGCGCATGTCGACGACCACCGGCACCGAGCTCTCCTCGAAGCACGCCTCCAGGGCCGCCTCGGCGGTGCCGGCGTTGGCGAGGTCGAGCTCCCCGCAGAGCGCGATCGTCCGGGCGCCGCCATTGTCGGCAGTGCGCACGACCAGGGTCCCGTCCGCGATCTCCCGCTGCTCACTCGCCATCCAGTGCCCAGGTTACGCCAATCCCGATCGCCGGTTCAAGATCGGACCTCAGGGCGGCGCTTGCTTGTCCGGACGCGCGACGCTACATTCCTGCCTATTCGTCCAGGCGCGCGGGTGACCGGCGCCGAACAAAGGAGAGCAACTTGAAGCTTCTGTCTCGTGGGAGGTCGACCAAGCTCGCGAGCGTCCTCGCACTCGTCTTGGCCGCCTCGCTGACCGTCGTCCCCGCCCTGGCCGCGGGCGACAGCGGCGAAAGCGCCGCGAACCCCGAAAACACCGTCTACATCAGGGACGGCAAGAAGGGCCTGCGCTTCGTCGCGCCGAAGTTCATCTACTCCGGCGAAGAACTGACCGTGCTCAACACGACCGACCCGCACAAGGTCGGTCCGCACACCTTCTCGCTTGTGACCAAGGGCTCGGTCCCGAAGACCCCGAAGCAGCGTCAGCTCTGCTTTACGCCGCATCACATCTGCAAGGCGATCGCCGGCTGGCACGGGGTCAAAGGCGAAGGTCCGCCGAAAGAAAACCCGGCGGAGGCCGGCGAAGAAGGCTGGGACACGCTCGGCAACCTGAGCAAGAAGGGCGACTCCTGGTTCACGGGCGAGAAGCCCAATGCCTCGGAGACTCAGGTCGTCAGCGCGCCGGGCGGCACGAGGCTCTACTTCGTCTGCGCGATCCATCCCTGGATGCACGGCTCGATCGCAGTCCGCACCTCACCCGCCGGGTAGCGGCACGTCTGGGCAGCACTCAGATTCGCCCCGCCTGGGGCGCCGGGCTTTCCTCGGCGCCCTGGGTGGCGGTGCCCTGGCCACGGCATTGCCGCTCGGCCTGCGCCCCTCGGCGTTGTTCGCCCCCGCCGCGTCGGAGGCGCCGCGGGCCGCCGCGCCGCCCTTCCGCGAGCCGCTGCCGATCCCCGAGGTGCTCACCGACTCGCACCTGACGATCCCGATCCGCGAGGCCGAGGTGCAGGCGCTGCCCGGCGAGAGGACGCGGATGTGGACCTACGCCGGGACGTTCCCCGGGCCGACGATCCGCCGTCCGGCCGGACAGCGCACCTCGGTCACCTTCCACCACCAGCTGCCGGCCTCCGCCGGAGAGCTGACCGTGCACCTGCACGGCGGCCACAACCGCACCCAGTTCGACGGCCAGCCGGGCGGGCTGACCGCGTCCCATCCGCGCTCTTACTACTGCCGCATTCCGCTCGGCCTCACCCCGCGCCAGTCGGGTAACTACACCCTGATCGAGCCGGGCGCCCGGCGCACCTACGTCTACGACCTGATGGAGAACGGGGCGCCCGAGCGCGCCGCCTTCCAGTGGTACCACGACCACCGCCTCGACCACACCGCGCACAACGTCTGGCGCGGCCTGGCCGGGATGTGGATCATCGACGACGAGTTCGACGCCGGCCTGCCACTGCCCCAAGGGGAGCGCGATATTCCGCTGGCGATCTGCGACCGCGACTTCGACCGCCACAACCAGCTGACCAACCCGTTCGCCAGTCTGCGCCCGCCGGCCGACGGGATCGCCGCGCGGACGATCCTCGTCAACGGCGTGCACATGCCCTACCACCGGGTCTCGGCTCGGCGCTACCGGCTGCGGCTGCTCAACCTCTCCCAGTTCCGCTCCTACAACGTCTACCTCTCAAACGGCGCTCCGCTGATCCAGATCGGCACCGACAGCGGCCTGATGCCGCGTCCGGTCCGACGCCACGAGGTGACGATCGGCCCGGCCGAGCGGGTCGAGTTGGTCGCCGACTTCGCCGGTGCCCGGGGGGAGCGGGTCGAGCTGCGCAGCGGGCCGCGCCACGGCGGCCGGCATCCGCTCGGCGCCCATCCTTACGTCGGCGCCCTGATGCAGTTCCGGGTCGACTCACGGCGCTTGCCCGACCGCACCCGGGTGCCGCGCAAGCTGCGCCCGCTGCCCGAATGGACGCAGCGGGCGCCGCGCAAGCCCCAGCGTCGCTTCGAGATCTCGATCGGCGGCCTCTTCAAGACCAGCTGGCTGATTAACGGCCGCACCTTCAACCCCGCCTACGCCGCCGCCCACCCGAAGCTGGGCACGGTCGAGACCTGGGAGTTCGTCAACCACACCGACGTCGCCCACATGATGCACATGCACCTCACCGATTGGTTGCTGCTCTCGCGCAACGGCAAGCCACCCCCGCCCTGGGAAGACTGCCTCAAGGAGACCTTCTTCATCTACCCCCGCGAACGGATCGTCGTCGCCGGCCACTTCGTCGACTACACCGGCAAGTTCGTGATGCACTGCCACATGCTCGACCACGAGGACCACGGCCTGATGAGCCAGTTCGAGGTGGTGAAGGGGTAGCGCTCAGGTCCAGAGCGTTGCCAGCGGCCAGGCCTCGAGGCGGTCGCCGAATGGGAGCCGCTCGGCGCCTGGATAGAGGACCACGCCCTTCGTGAAGCGATCGCCGTCGAGGCGATCGCGGAGGGTCGCCAGGTGCCTGAAGTCCGCGGTTCGAACCGTCGCCGACGCCTTGACCTCGATGCCCGTGAGGCGTCCGTCCGGGCCTTCGACAACAAAGTCGACCTCAACCCCCTTGGCGGTGCGCATGTGCATCAACGAAGCGCGCCGCGTGGAGGCGGAGATCTGCTTGGCGAGCTCCATCCCGACGAAGCACTCGACCACGCTGCCGAGCAGGGAGTCGTCTTCGCCCAGGCGGGTCTCGCCGGCACGCAGCAGATGGACGAGAACTGCCGAATCGGCGAGCCGCAGCTTCGGAGACTTGGTGATCTGCTTGATTCGGTTGGTGTGCCAGGCCGGTAGGCGGCGGACGAGGAAGACCTGTTCGAGCAGGGCGAGGTAGCGGTTGACGGAGGTGCGCGGAATGCCCACCGAGCTGCCGAGCTCTGCCTTGTTCAGCGGGGCGCGGACGCGCGCCGCCAACGAGGCGAGGATCGCCGGCACCTCGGCCAGCCGCTCGATGTTGGCCAGGTCGTGGAGATCGCGCTGCACGACGGCCGTGAGGTAGGCGTCAACCCAATCTTCTCGACGCGGGGTCGCGCGCGAGACGGCCTCCGGGAACCCGCCACGGGCGACGCGCTCGATCAGGTTCGCGCGGGGGACCTGAGGCGCAGGGGGCGGCTTGACCTCCGGGTCGAGCAGGCACTCGACGAGCTGGCCCTCCTTCCCCTCGATCTCGGCCTGTGAGAAGGGCCAGAGCGTGTGCACCTCGACCCGCCCGGCAAGCGACTCGGAGACTTTGGGAAGGAGCATCACCTGGGCCGAGCCGGTGAGGATGAAGCGCCCCGGGCGCCGGTCCCGGTCGATCGCCGCCTTGATCGGCAGCAGCAGCTCCGGCGCCCGCTGGATCTCGTCGACGATCAGCGGCTCGTCGGAGCCTTCCACGAAGCCGATCGGGTCCTCGCGCGCGGCGGCCAGACTGCGCAGGTCATCGAGGCTGACGTAGCGGGCGGGGTGGGGGCCTGCAGCCAACTCCCGGACGAGGGTGCTCTTGCCCGCCTGCCGCGGCCCAACCAGCATCACGGCAGGCGTGTCCGCGAGCGCTTCGAGCAGGCGTGGCGTTATTTCACGGCGTGTGGAACTGGGCATAAAATGACCACCAACCGGTCATATTATGCCCATTAGGTGGTCATTTCATGCAAACACCCGCCCAGAGCGCGCCCCCCTACGGAATCCGCTCCTCGACGATCTCGTAGAGGCCGTCGGCGCCGACCGACTCGACGAAGGGGGCGATGCGGTCCATCTGCTCCCGGTAGCCCTCGTTCCCGGCGACCTCGCGCAACTGCTCGGGGGTGCCGTCGAAGAATCCGAAGGTGATCACCTCGTTGGGGTCCTCGGCGTTGCGCAGCATGTTGAAGCGGGTGAACCCGGGCGGCGGCTCGCCCTCCATGCCACCCATGAACGCCTCGCGAAACTCGTCGAACGTGCCCGGCTTCAGCGTACGGGCGGTAAGCGCACAGATCATCTTTTTCCTCCTTTGATGCGGGACTGGGGATGCCAGACCAGCATCGCGCCGCTGTCGCCCCACGTCAACTCGGGCTGTGCTTTGAGATCAGCCGCAGACGATCCTCGGCGACCTCGATGAGATCCAGCATTGCACCGTGCTCGTCGACGATCTCGATCAGCTTGGAGTCCCCATGATCGCTGACCACGGTCCCGCTGGTCCCGGGCATCCACTGGCCGACCTGATCCCGCAACTCAACGAAGTCGTTTTCGGCAATTGCTTGTTTGACGATCATCGTCTCCCTCTCCAGTCTAGGGCCTAGGAAATGCGGTTATGAGCCGTGGCGGTGCTTCGCGTTCAACTATCTCCCACACGGTCCTAACGTTGACCAGGCGACCGGTTCTCTCGCGGACGCCTTCGACAGGTACGGTGACGACGCAGCTGGTTCCGAACGGCGGATTGGGACGGACCGATTCGACAGGGTGCATGAGGATGCCAGCCTCGATCGTCGTCGCGAGATGCTCGACGTCATCGAGGGCGATGCCAAGCATCAGCTGAAAGGCGTTCGCCTTCGAGCCCCCAGCCTCATGCTCGAAGTTGAGGCTGTACTCGATCAGCTTCTTCCGCACGCCGGTGGCGCTCTTTGCCATAGGAAGCAGCTCTCCCGTCCTCGGTGGCCAGACCATCTGGCGACCGTAGATAGTCAGAGCGCGCGCGTGGCGCGCCAAATGTCATTTCTCCTTGGCAAAGCTCAGACGCCGGGCAGCATCTCGAAGATCCTCGTCCCGACCGGCGTCAGCGACTTATGCAAGTCGGGCTAGCTAGTCCAGTTCATCCTCGCCCCAGCGATCCTCCGCACGGGCCAGCTTGCGTGGTCCGTAGCAGTGGCGGGCCCACCAGGATTCTGGCTTGGCGAGCCTAAACGCCGCGATCCACCAGGTGATGCCCAGCGTGAACCAGCCAGCGCCCACAAGAATGTCGTTGCCCTTCATTTCGGCAACGGTCACGGGACCAAGGGACAGCACGACTACGAGACCGATCACGTATCCGAGCTGGACCACAGTGGACACCGCGAGGGGCATGTCCGGGAGCCTACGCGGCCTCTCGCCCCTCGTTCAGGCCGGCGCTACTCCCCGATCAGCTCGATGCGGTAGCCGTCGGGGTCGCGGTAGAAGCAGATGCGGTGGCCCTCGGTGCGGCCGCCGGGGCGGTATGGGGGCTTTTCGGGCTCGACGCCTTCGGCGGCCAGGCCCTCGATCGTCGCGTCGAGGTCGTCGACGGCGAGGGCGATGTGGTTGTAGCCGGTGCCGTGCTCATAGCCGGTGACGCCGTGGTTGTAGGTCAGCTCGAGGACCGGGTCCTCGCCTGGCAGGTTCATGAAGACGTTGATCGCCTCGTCGCCGATCGGCATCCGGCCGGCCACTTCGAAGCCGAGCTTCTCGTAGAAGGCGACCGAGCGGTCGATCTCGCCAATTCGGTAGCAAGTGTGCAGAAATTTCGCCACGGTCGACCCAGCCTACCGGCCTGCCTAGAATTCGGAGCTGAATGGCGCGCCGCTCGCGACGGCGGAGACGCAGGTCGCATACCTCGAAGTCGAAGAAGATCCTGGTCCCCCTGGGGGTCCTTGCCGTCGCGATCGCGATCGCGGGCGGGATCGCCGGCAGCTGGGCGGTCAACGTCTACGAGTCGGCGCCGCCGCTCTCCAGCCTCAAGCCGGTGCAGAAGGGCCGCTCATCGGCGATCTACGCCGCCGACGGCACCCTGATCGGGTTCATCCACTCCGAAAACATCCGCCAGCCGGTCTCCTCGCGAGCGCTGCCGCAGACGCTGCGCGACGCCACCGTGGCGATCGAGGACAGGAACTTCTTCAACCACGGGGCGCTCGACCCAGCCGGGATCGCCCGCGCCGCCTGGAAGGACCTGCTGGCGGGGGGCAAGCCGGTGCAGGGCGCCTCGACGATCACCCAGCAACTGGTCCGCAACCTCTACATCCAGAACCCCGAAGAGACGCTCAAACGCAAGCTGATCGAAGCCCACCTCGCCTACGAGATGGAGGAAGCCCACTCGAAGGAATGGATCCTCACCGCCTACCTCAACACCGCCCCCTACGGGACGGTCGAAGGCGAGACCGCGGTCGGCGCCGAGGCCGCGGCGCAGACCTACTTCGGCAAGCCGGCCAAGGATCTCAACCTGACCGAGTCGGCGCTGATCGCGGGCCTGCCGCAGGCGCCGTCCGAATACAACCCCTTCCTCGACCCGCGGGCGGCCCTGCGGCGGCGCAACGAGGTGCTCAACGCGTTGCACGAACAGGGCTACATCGACGGGACCGAGTACCGCGAAGCGCTGCACAGCGGCCTCGGGCTCAACCCGGGGCACAAGTACAGGGTGATCCGCGACCCCTTCCTCTTCGACCTGGTCCAGCAGGAGCTGATCGACAAGTACGGGTTCAACACCGTCCGCAACGGCGGGCTCAAGGCCTACACGACGATCGATCCCGAACTGCAGGAACGGGCGCAGGAAGCGGTCGACTCCTGCGGCAGCTGCTACCCGGAAGGAGGCCCGGCGGCGGCGCTCGCCTCGGTCGATCCCTCCAACGGAGAGATCGTCGCCCTCGCCTCGACCGAAGGCTCGGAAGGCGAAAGCGAATTCAACTACGCCTGGCAGGCGCACCGCCAGCCCGGGTCCTCCTTCAAGACCTACGTGCTGACGACCGCGATCAAGCAGGGCATCGACCCCTACACGACCTACTACGACGGCAATTCGCCGAAGACGCTCGAGATCCCCGGCGGCGGCACCTGGACCGTCAACAACGATGAGCAGGGCGGCGGCACGATGTCGGTCGCCGATGCCACCACCAACTCGATCAACGTCGTCTTCGCTCAGCTCGACCTCGACGTCGGGCCTCAGAACGTCACCCAGACCGCGCACGAAATGGGGATCGAAGAGCACCTCGAATCGGTGCCCGCGGAGGCGATCGGCGGACTCCGCGAAGGTGTGACCCCGCTCGAACAGGCCGACGGCTACGCGACCCTGGCCAGCGGCGGCATCCACCACGACCCGACCGCGATCAGCCGAGTCGAGTTTCCCAACGGCAAGGTCGATGAAACCGCCACCGACCCCGGCGAACGGGTGCTGACCGAGGGCCAGGCATACGACGTGACCAAACTGCTCGAGACGGTGATCACCGGCGGCACCGGCGCCGGCTTCACCTACATGGGCTGCAACTCCGAGGCCGGCAAGACCGGAACCTCGGAGGGGCTGTCCGACGCCTGGTTCGTCGGCTACACGCCGCTCTACTCGACCGCGGTCTGGGTCGGACACCCGCAGTCGCGCGAAGCGACCGGCTTCGGCGGGCCGACCGCCGGGCCGATCTGGCGCTCCTTCATGGAATCGGCGGTCGGCGGCGACTGCCCCGAATTCCAGCAGCCCTCCAGCCTGCCCGAACTCTCCGCCCTGACCGAAGGCCACACCTCGGGCTCCTCCTCGTCCTCGGGTGAATCCGAATACGAATCCGAATACGAATCCGAAGAAGAAGCCGGCGGCGGCAATGGCGGCCACGGCAAGGGCGGCAACGAACCGGCGCCGGAAGCCGAACCGGCCCCCGAACCGGCGCCCGCGCCGGAAAACACGCCGGCTCCGGCACCCTCCCCGCCCCCGGCCGTGGGCGGCGGGGTCTCGAGCCCTCACTGAGCCGCGCGGTGGTGACCGGGACGGACGAGCGCTTCGATCCCGAGGAGAGGCTGGAGCTGGTCCTCCGTCACCTGGGCGCCAGCCGTTCCGGGCTCGGCGCGCGCGAGGCGCGACGGCGGCTCGAGCAGCACGGGCCGAACGCGATCGAGCGCCGCGAGGGGCCGAGCCACCTGCGCGACCTGGCGCTGCAGTTCACCCACCCGCTGGCGCTGCTGCTCTGGGTGGCGGCGGCGCTCGCCGTGGTCAGCGGCGTCATCGCGCTGGCGGCGGCGATCGTCGCCGTGATCGTGCTCAACGCGGTCTTCGCCTTCAGCCAGGAGCTGCAGGCCGAGCGCGCCACCGAGGCGCTGCGCGAGCTGCTGCCGCCGCGGGCGCGGGTGCGGCGCGGGGGTGAGGCGGTCGAGGTCGACGCGACCGAGCTGGTGCCCGGCGACCTGCTGCTGATCGGGGAGGGCGACCGGCTCTCCGCCGACGCGCGCCTGATCGAGGGCGACCTCGAGATCGACGCCTCGCCGCTGACCGGCGAGTCCCAGCCGGTGTCCCGCACCGCGCGCCGCGCCGCCCCGGCGGCCTCGCCTCTGCAAGCCGAGGACCTCGTTTTCTCCGGCACGCTCTGCACCGCGGGCGAAGCCGAGGCGGTCGTCTACGCGACCGGGATGGCGACGCAGCTGGGCCGGATCGCGGCCCTCTCCCAGCGGGTGAGGATCGAAGCCAGCCCGCTGCAGGTGCAGGTCAACCGGGTGGCGCTGCTGATCGCCGGCGTGGCGGTTGGCGCCGGCGTGATCTTCTTCGCGATCGGCACCGCGGTGGCCGGGCTCTCGCTGGGCGACTCGGCGACCTTCGCGATCGGCCTGCTGGTCGCCAACGTGCCCGAGGGGCTGCTGCCGACGATCACCCTGGCCCTGGCGGTCGGCGTGCGGCGCATGGCGCGACGCCGGGCGCTGGTCAAGCGGCTGACGGCGGTCGAGACGCTGGGCTCGACCGACGTGATCTGCACCGACAAGACCGGCACGCTGACCGAGGGGCAGATGAGCGTGCGGGCGCTCTGGGCCGATCGGGTCGAGCTGGCGCCGGGCGACGACGGCGGCGCCGCGGCCGGCGAGCCGTTCTCTGCCCTGCTGCGCACGGCGCTGCGCTGCAACAACGCCACGGCCCACCGCGAGGCCGACGGCTGGCGACGCGGCGGCGACCCCAGCGAGAGCGCCCTGCTCGTCGCCGCCGGGCGGCTCGGCGAGGACGTCGAGTCGGCACAGGCCGAGCGCCAGTCGATGCGTCGTGCGCTTTTCCACTTCGACCCGCGGCTGAAGCGGATGACGACGCTCGACGAGGAGCCGGGCGAGCAGCTCTGGCTGCACGCCAAGGGCGCCCCGCTGGAGCTGCTCGAGCGCTGCGCCACGGTCCGCGGCCCGGGCGGCGACCGGCCGCTCGGCGAGGCCGACCGGGTGGCGGTGCGCGAGGCGTTCGAGGGCTACGCGCGGCGCGGGATGCGCGTCCTCGGCTTCGCCGAGCGGCGGGCGGGCGCGGCGGGGGAGGACGACCGCGAGCGGGCTGAGACGGGGCTCAGCTTCGTCGGCCTGATCGCGCTCGAGGACCCGCTGCGCCCCGAGGTCCCCGCTGCGGTCGCGCGCTGCCGCGGGGCCGGCGTGCGGGTGATCGTCGTCACCGGCGACCACGGCCTGACCGCCGCGGCCGTGGCGCGCGAGGCCGGGATCGTCGGCGAGGCGCCGAAGGTGGTCAGCGGCCCCGAGGTCGACGCGATGGCCGAGCCCGAGCTCGACCGCCTGCTCGACGAGAGCCGCGAGCTGATCGTCGCTCGCAGCAACCCCGAGACGAAGCTGCACCTGGTCGACGCGCTCGAGGCGCAGGGCCACACGGTGGCGATGACCGGCGACGGGGTCAACGACGCGCCCGCCCTGCGGCGGGCCGACATCGGCGTCGCGATGGGGGAGTCGGGGACCGACGTGGCCCGCGAGGCGGCGACGATGGTGCTCACCGACGACGACTTCAGCTCGATCGTCGCGGCGATCGAGGGGGGTCGGGTCGTCTACGAGAACATCCGCAAGTTCATCACCTACATCTTCGCCCACCTGACGCCGGAGGTCGTTCCCTTCCTGATCTTCGCCCTCTCCGGCGGGGCGGTGCCGCTGCCGCTGACCGCGCTGCAGATCCTCGCCATCGACCTCGGCACCGAGACCCTGCCGGCGCTGGCGCTGGGCATCGAGCCGGCCGAGCCGGGGATCGTCGAGCGGCCGCCGCGGCCGCGCAGCGAGAACATCGTCAGCCGCGCGATGCTGACCCGCGCCTGGCTCTGGCTGGGGATGCTGGAGGCGGCCCTGGTGACCGGCGGCTTCTTCGTCGTCCTCACCGCGGCGGGCTGGTCGCCCGGCGATCCGACCGGCAGCGGCAGCGCCCTGCACCACGACTACCTGGTGGCGACGACGATGACCTTCGCCGGGATCACCGCCTGCCAAGTCGGCACCGCCTTCGCGGCGCGCACCAGCAGCGCCTCGCTGCGCCAGATCGGCGTCCTCTCCAACCCGCTGCTGCTCTACGGGATCGCCTTCGAGCTGCTCTTCGCCGCGGCGCTGATCTACCTGCCGCCGCTGCAGGACCTGTTCGGCACCGCGGCGCTCTCGCCCGCCCACCTGGCGATCCTGCTGCCCTTCCCGTTCGTGGTCTGGGGCTCGGACGAGCTGCGCCGCTGGTGGCTGCGGCGACGAGTGACGGATTGACGTCCCTATAGCGCCGTCAATGCATCGCTCGCGCATGCAAGGATGGGCGGCGTGGCGGTGATCGAGACCGACGGCCTGACCAAGTTCTACGGGGCCGAGCGGGGGATCGAGGACGTCACGGTGAGCGTCGAGGCGGGGGAGGTCTTCGCCTTCCTCGGGCCGAACGGCGCCGGCAAGACGACGACGATCCGCACCCTGCTCGACCTGCTGCACCCGAGCCGCGGCAGCGCCCGGATCTTCGGGCTCGACAGCCGCCGCGAGAGCGTCGCGATCCGCGCCCGGCTGGGCAACCTGCCGGGCGACTTCGGCTACGGCAAGCGCAGCAGCGGCCGCGAGGCGCTCGCCCTGCTGGCGCGGCTGCGCGGGGTGCGGGACCTGGGCCGCGCCGAGCGGCTGGCGGAGCGCTTCCGCGCCGACCTCGACCGGCCGCTGGGACAGCTCTCGCGCGGCAACCGCCAGAAGATCGGCCTGATCCTGGCGATGTTCCACGAGCCGGAGCTGCTGATCCTCGACGAGCCGACCAGCGGCCTCGACCCGCTGATGCAGGAGGAGTTTCTGGCGCTGGTGCGCGAGGAGCGCGAGCGCGGCTGCGCGGTCTTCCTCTCCTCGCATGAGCTCGACGAGGTCGAGCGGGTCTGCGACCGGGTGGGGATCATCCGCGGCGGCCGCCTGATCGCCGTCGAGCGGGTCGCCGACCTGCTGGCGAAGACGGCGGAGCGCCGCCGGGTCGAGGTCGAGTTCGCCGAGCCGGCCGACCTCGAGGCGGTGCGCGCGCTGCCGGGCGTGGTCAAAGCCGAGTTCGCCCGGCCGACCCTGGAGGAGGTCTTCCTCACCTACTACCGCGGCGAGAACGGGGACGCAGGGGAGGAGGACGGGGGATGATCCCTCTGGCCCTCGCCCAGCTGCACGAACGGCGCCGCTCGCTGCTCTCCTGGGGGCTGCCGATCGGGCTCTGGTCGGCCTTCGTCGTCGCGATCTATCCCTCGATCGAAAGCGTGCTGAGCAAAGCCGTCGACTCCTACCCGGAAGCGCTGAAGGAAGCCTTCGGGATCGGGGAGCTGACCAGCGTCGAGCAGTACCTGAACGCCGAGATGCTCAGCCTGATCGTGCCGCTCGCGATCGGCTACCTGGCGGCGCGGGCGGTGGCCAGCGGCCTCTCCGGCGCGGCCGAAAGCGGCCGCCTCGACGTGCTGCTCTCGGCGCCGGTCTCGCGCCGCGCCGTGGTCGCCGCCAGCTTCGCGGCAGCGGCGGGCGAGCTGGCGGCGGTGCTCGCGGTCGCCGTGCTGCTGACGATGCTCGGCAGCGCGATCGCCGGCTCGGGGCTCTCCTTTGCCTCCGCCCTCGCCGGCTACGCCAACGTCTGGCCGCTCGCCCTGCTCGTCGCCGGCCTCGGCGTGGTCGTCACCGGCTGGTCGCTGCGCACCGCCGTGGTCACCGGCTCGGTCACCGGCGTGCTCGTCGCGATGTATGTCGCCGACCTGATCGGCCGGCTCGACACCAGCCTCGACTGGATCCGCTACGCCTCCGTCTTCCGCTACTACGGCCGCGCGATCGAAGACGGCATCGACCCCGTCGCCTTCCTCGGCGTTACCGCTGTGGCGGTGGCGCTTGCCGCGCTGGGCGCGTGGCTCTTCGAGCGCCGGGATCTGGCGGCTTAAGGCGTCAGCGAGTCGATTCGCGTAGCGGAAGATCACCGGACCGCCGTCGACCAGCGCAAGGCCACCCATGAGCATTTGGCTGTTCCTGATCAGCGCCTCGCGAACGTCGATGTCGGCCTCCTCGCAAACAGCCGTTGAGATGGGAGCACAGGTCGCTCTACGCTGAGTGAATGTCCCGCGGGTCGATCTCGCTTCGGTTGAGTGGCAAGCCGCCCTCGGCATGGCTCGGGCTGCTGGCGAGCGTCGCGGCGGTGGCGCTCGGGACGCTGCTGGTCTACCCGCTGAAGTCGGTGGCGCCGGTGGTCTCGCTGGGGGTCGTCTACCTGCCCGCGATCCTCTTGATCTCGATCGTCTGGGGGCTGCGGATGGGGCTGCTCGCCTCGGTCGCCAGCGCGGTTGCCTTCAACTTCTTCCAGATCCCGCCACTGCACCGCTTCACGATCGCCGATGAACAGAACTGGATCGCGCTGGCCACCTTCGCGATCGTCGCCGTCATAAGCAGCACGGTCGCCGGGCTGGCGCGGGCCCAGGCGGTCGAGGCCGAGCGGCGGCGCGATCAGGCCGACCGGGCGCTGGCTGAGCTGGCGGCGCTCTCGCGCGAGCGCGACCGGATGCAGGGGGAGATGGTCGAGGCCGAGGCGCTGCGCCGCAGCGACGAGCTGAAGACGGCGCTGCTGCGCTCGATCTCCCACGACCTGCGCACCCCCCTCACCTCGATCATCGCCGGCGGCGCGGCGCTCGACTCGCCCAGTCTCAAACCCGAGGAGCGCGGCGAGCTGAGCGGCGCGATCGTCGCCGAAGGCGAGCGGCTCTCGCGCCTGGTCGAGAACCTGCTCGACATGTCGCGGCTGGAAGCGGGCAAGGCCGAGCCCCATCGCGAGCCGATCGACCTTGCCGAGGTGCTCGATGTGGCGCGCGAGGCGAGCGGCCACGCCGAGCTGGTGCGGTTGGAAGCGGAGGGCGGGCTGCCCGAGGTCGAGGCCGACGCGGCGCAGCTGGAGCGGGCCTTCGCCAACCTGATCGAGAACGGGGTCCGCCACGGCGGCGGCCGACCGGTGACGATCAAGGGCAGGCAGATCGGTGAGAGGATCGTCGTCCGCGTGGTCGACCAGGGTCCCGGCATACCCCAGAGCGAGTGGCAACGGATCTTCGAGCCGTTCCAGCACGGAGTGGCCAACGGGGACCGGGGGGGTGCCGGCCTGGGGCTGGCGATCGCCCGCGGCTTCGTTGAGGCCAACGGCGGCGAGATCACGGTCGACTCGGTTGAGGGACAGGGATCGAGCTTCGTCGTCGCCCTGCCCTGTGGGGGCGGCGCGTGAGCGGAGCGCCACGGGTGCTGGTTTGCGACGACGAGCTGCAGATCCTGCGCGCGCTGAAGGTGATCCTGCGCGACGCGGGCTACGAGCCGGTCGTCGCCGCCACCGGCGAGGAGGCCCTCGACCAGGCGGCGGTCAAGCCACCCGCGGCGGCGATCGTCGACCTGATGCTGCCCGACATCGACGGGGTCGAGGTGACGAAGCGCATCCGCGAGTGGAGCGAGATGCCGATCATCGTCCTCTCGGCCGTGGGCGAGGAGGAGGCGAAGGTGCGGGCGCTGGCGGCGGGCGCCGACGACTACGTGACCAAGCCCTTCGGCCCACCGGAGCTGGTCGCCCGCCTGCAGGCCGTGCTGCGCCGGGCGCCCGGCGGGGAGGAGGAGCCGACGGTCGAGATCGGCGGGCTGACCGTCGACCTCGCGGCCCGCACGGTGAGCCGCGACGGGGAGGCGATCCACCTGACCCCGACCGAGTTCCAGCTGCTGCGCGCCCTGGTCCGCAACCGCGGCCGGCTGATGACCCACCGCGCCCTGCTGACCGAGGTCTGGGGCCCGGCCTGGAGCGAGGACACGGCGACCCTGCGCACCCATGTCGCCAACCTGCGCCGCAAGATCGAACCGGCCGGCGGCGAGCGGCTGATCCGCACCGATCCCGGCGTCGGCTACAGGATCTCCGTTTAACGGGCCTTTACGAAATCTCCACGGCCGGGGGTCGATCGCACACACACCCTTGACGCGGGCAGGAGCAGGATGGATTCGTGCTCTCGTTCGCTGACATCTTTCCCGGTGGGGGAAGCCCGCTCGCCGACGTCTTCGCGATCGCGCTCTCGGTGGGGCTCTTCGGCCTCGTCTTCTGGGCGATCGACCTGATCGACCGGATATGAGCGTTGTCCTGGCCACGTTGAGCGGCGCCGACGTTTTCGGACTGATCGCCTCCGCGCTGGTCTTCGGCTACTTGCTCTACGCGCTGCTGCGCGGCGAGAACCTCTGATGGCGCAGGGCGGGCTGCAGATCGCGATCTTCGTCGGCGTCGTCGTTGCGCTGACGCCACCGCTCGGCGCCTACATGGCGCGGGTCTACAGCGGCCGGCGTAACTTCCTCACCCCGGTCTTCGGGCCGCTCGAGCGGCTTACCTACCGCGTCCTGCGCGTCGACCCCAACGAGGAACAGGACTGGAAGGCCTACGCGAAGAGCCTCGTGCTCTTCTCGGTCTTCTCCTGGGTCGCCCTCTACCTGATCCTGCGCACCCAGGGGATCCAGCCCTTCAATCCCGAAGGCTTCCACTCGGGGCCTTGGGACGTCAGCTTCAACACCGCCTCCTCCTTCGTCTCCAATACGAACTGGCAGTACTACGGCGGCGAAGTCACGCTCAGCTACTTCTCGCAGATGGTCGGGCTGACCGTGCAGAACTTCGTCACCCCCGCGGCTGGCATCTGCGTGCTGCTCGCCTTCATCCGCGGCATCGTCGGCCGTACCGGCAGCGGGCTCGGCAACTTCTGGCAGGACCTGACCCGCAGCCTCTACTACGTGCTGCTGCCGCTCTCGGTGATCGTTGGGCTCGTTCTCGTCTCGCAGGGCGTCGTGCAGACGCTCTCCGGCGCCAGCATCGCGACCACGGTCGAGGGGGCGAAGCAGGCGCTCGCGATGGGGCCGGCCGCCTCGCAGGTCGCGATCAAGCAGCTCGGCACCAACGGCGGCGGCTTCTTCAACGTCAACTCGGCGATGCCGTTCGAGAACCCCAACCGGCTGACGGGGTTCGTCGAGCTGCTCTCGATCGTCCTGATCCCGGCGGCTCTCACCTACACATACGGGAAGCTAGTCGGGCGCCAGCGCGAGGGCTGGTCGATCTTCGCCGCGATGCTGGCGATCTACCTCGCCTTCATCCTCGTGATCGTCCCGGCCGAGCAGCACGGCACCCCCGCCGAGCACGCCGCCGGCACGCCGACCACCGCGATCGCCGGCTCGACCGGTGGCAACATGGAAGGCAAGGAGCAGCGCAACGGGATCACGGACTCGGCGCTCTGGGCGACGACCACGACCGTCACCTCGAGCGGCTCGGTCGACTCCGCGCATGACTCCTACACCGGCCTCGGTGGCCTGGTGTCGATGTCCGGCCTGGGGACCAGCGAGGTCGTCTTCGGCGGCGTCGGCACGGGCCTCTACTCGATGCTGCTCTACGTCCTGCTCGCCGTCTTCATCGGCGGCCTGATGGTCGGTCGCACGCCCGAGTACCTGGGCAAGAAGATCCAGGCGCGCGAGATCAAGCTGGTCGCCCTCGGCATCCTGGTCACGCCGCTGGCCGTGCTGGCCACGACGGGGCTGGCGATCGCGACCCGAGCCGGGACGAGGTCGATCTTCAACGCCGGTCCCCAGGGCTTCTCGGAGACCCTCTATGCCTATCTCTCCCAGGCGAACAACAACGGCTCCGCCTTCGCCGGCTACACCGGCTTCATCCAGCCCCATGCCCCCGGCAACGTCGGCGCCTACGGGATCACCTTCGCCGACCTGCTCGGCGGCGCGACGATGACTCTCGCCCGCTTCATCCCGATCGTCTTGGTGCTCGCCGTCGCCGGCTCGCTCGCCGGCAAGAAGGTCGCGCCGGCCGGCCCGGGGACGATGCGCACCGACACCCCGACCTTCGTGATCCTGCTGGTCGGGGTGATCGTCCTCGTCGGCGCCCTCACCTTCTTCCCCGCGCTGCTGCTCGGCCCGGTCGTGCAGAGCCTTACCACGAGGCTCTTCTGAGATGCGGCGCACGGTCTTCACGTCGATCCTTGCGGTAATCGCCTTCACCTTGGTCTTCGGCCTCGCCTACCCGCTGGCGATGACCGGCATCTCCCAAATGGTCTTCCCCGGCAAGGCCAACGGCTCGAAGATCGTCGTCGACGGCAAGCTGGTCGGCTCCAGCCTGATCGGCCAGGAATTCAAGGGCAGGGAGTACTTCCACCCCCGGCCCTCGCAGTCCGGCTACTCCGCCGACGCCACCCACTTCTCCAACTCCGGGCCCAACAGCGTCGAAGAGCGCGAAGCGGTGCGCGAAGCGCTCGTCGCCTACCTCAAGCTCGAGAAGCCCTACGACAAGTCGCTGACCAAGGCCGGTGTGCCGGTCGACGCGATCACGATGTCTGGCTCCGGCGTCGACCCGGAAATCTCCGAAGCCAACGCGCTGATCCAGGCGCACCGGGTTGCCGCCGTCCGCAAGCTGCCGCTCGCCAAGGTCGAAGAGCTGATCTCGGCCCACACCAATGGCCGCTTCCTCGGCGTCTTCGGCGAGCCCGGAGTCAACGTCCTGCAGCTCAACCTCGCACTCGACGAAGAGGCGCCGGTCAGATGAGCACCGAGAGCCAGCCACGTTCCCTGTTCGACCCGGAGATCATGCGCCCGGCGCTGCTCGGGTCCCTGCGCAAGCTCGACCCGCGCGTGCAGGTGCGCAACCCGGTGATGTTCGTGGTCGAGATTGGCGCCCTGATAACCACCGTCGCCTGGCTGATCCAGGTCTTCGGAGGCGGTCCGCTGGGGGGTGGTCACGAGCCCTCCTGGTTCACCTTCGGCGTCACCATCTGGCTCTGGCTGACGGTCGTCTTCGCCAATTTCGCCGAGGCGCTTGCCGAGGGCCGCGGCCGCGCCCAAGCGGCGAGCCTGCGCGCGATGCGTACCGAGACCACGGCCCGCCTGCGCGACGGCGGCGAGAAGAACGCTTCGGAGCTGGCGCGCGGCGACGTCGTCGTGGTCGAGGCGGGCGGCACGATCCCCGGCGACGGCACCGTGATCGAAGGCATCGCCTCGGTCGACGAGTCGGCGATCACCGGCGAGTCGGCGCCGGTGATCCGCGAGGCGGGTGGCGACCGCAGCGCCGTCACCGGCGGCACCCGCGTGCTCTCCGACCGGATCGTGGTCGAGATCACCCAGGAGCCCGGCAAATCCTTCCTCGACCGGATGATCGCCCTGGTCGAGGGCGCCGAGCGGCGCAAGACGCCGAACGAGATCGCGCTCGGCATCCTGCTCGCCGCGCTGACGCTCGTCTTTATCTTCGTCGTCGTCTCGCTACGCCCGTTCGGCCTCTTCGCCGGCACCGAACTCTCCGAGACGACCCTGATCGCGTTGCTGGTGGCGCTGATCCCGACCACGATTGGAGCGCTGCTCTCGGCGATCGGCATCGCCGGCATGGACCGTCTCGTGCGCCGCAACGTGCTCGCCCTCTCCGGCCGCGCGGTCGAGGCTTCCGGCGACTGCGACGTGCTGCTGCTCGACAAGACCGGCACGATCACGCTCGGCAACCGCGAGGCGGTGGAATTCATGCCGATGCCGGGCGTCACGGTCGAGGAGCTGGCCGAGGGGGCGCAGATGTCCTCGCTCGCCGACGAGACGCCGGAGGGGCGCTCGATCGTTGTCCTGGCCAAGACCTATGGCATCCGCGAGCACGACTTCGCCGGCCACGAGCCGACCTTCGTCCCGTTCAGCGCCGAAACGCGGATGAGCGGCGTCGACTTCAACGGCACGCGGCTGCGCAAGGGCGCCGGCGACGCGATCGAAGCCTGGGTCGCCGCCGAGGGCGGGCGCTGCCCGGCCGAGCTGAAGGCCGAGCTCGACCGGATCGGCCGCGAGGGCGGCACGCCGCTGGCGGTCGCCCGCAACGAGCGGGTGCTTGGCGTGGTCTACCTCAAGGACGTGATCAAGGAGGGGATGAACGCCCGCTTCGACCAGCTGCGGGCGATGGGCATCCGCACGATCATGGTCACCGGCGACAACAAGCTGACCGCGGCGAAGATCGCCCAGGAGGCGGGCGTCGACGACTTTCTCGCCGAAGCGACACCGGAGCGCAAGCTGGAGCTGATCCGCGAGCAGCAGGCCGATGGGCGGCTGATCGCGATGACCGGCGACGGCACCAACGACGCTCCCGCCCTCGCCCAGGCGGACGTGGGCGTGGCGATGAACACCGGCACCCAGGCGGCGCGCGAGGCGGGCAACATGGTCGACCTGGACTCGAACCCCACGAAGCTGATCGAGATCGTCGAGGTCGGCAAGCAGCTGCTGATCACGCGCGGCGCCCTGACCACGTTCTCGATCGCCAACGACGTCGCCAAGTACTTCGCGATCCTGCCGGCGATGTTCGCCGCCACCTACGCGGTCGGCGGCGGCAAGGGCCCCCTCGACGCGCTCAACATCATGTCGCTGGGGACGCCGGAGTCGGCAATCCTCTCTGCGGTGATCTTCAACGCGCTCCTCATCCCGCTGCTGATCCCGCTCTCGCTGCGCGGCGTCCGCTACCGGCCGATCGGCGCCACGGCGCTGCTGCGCCGCAACATGCTGGTCTATGGCCTTGGCGGGCTGATCGCGCCCTTCCTCGGGATCAAGCTGATCGACCTCGTCGTCCACAACCTGCTGGGAGCCTGACGGGAGGCGGCGAGATGGACCGCGGCCGCTACAAGATCTTCCTCGGCATGGCGGCCGGGGTGGGCAAGACCTACCGCATGCTGCAGGAGGGGCGGGCCGAGCGGGAGGCGGGCCGCGACGTTGCGATCGGCTACCTGGAGCCGCACAAGCGAGCCGAGACGAGCGAGCAGGCGCGCGGCCTCGAGGTCGTGCCGAGGCGGCTGGTCGCGCGCCGCGAGGTCGAGGTCGAGGAGATGGACCTGCCCGCGGTGCTCGACCGCCGGCCGGATCTGGCGCTGATCGATGAGCTCGCCCACAGCAACCCGCCAGGGCTCGAGCACGAGAAGCGCTACGAGGACATCGCCGACGTTCTGGCGGCGGGGATCGACGTCTTCTCGACTGTCAACGTCCAACACCTCGAGTCGCTCAACGACCGGGTCGCCGAGCTGACCGGGGTGCGCGTGCGCGAGACCGTCCCCGACTCGGTGCTGGGCGCCGCCGACGAGGTGGTCCTGATCGACCTGACGCCGGAGGCGCTGGTGGCGCGCCTGCGCGCGGGCAAGATCTACCCGGGCGAGAACATCGACGCCGCGCTGAACAACTTCTTCCGGATCGAGAACCTGGCGGCGCTGCGCGAGGTCAGCCTGCGCCAGGTCGCCGAGGACGTCGAGACCAAGCGGCTCACCTTCCACGTCGCCGAGTCGCTCGGCACGCGCGAGGAGCGGCTCGCTGAGGAGGTGCCGAAGGCGGTCGGCGAGCGCGTCCTCGCCCTGGTGCGCCCGCAGCCCAGCTCGCAGCGCCTCGTGCGCCGCGCCTGGCGCTCGGCGCAGCGGCTCGGCACCGACCTCGACCTGCTCTGGGTGAAGCGGCCGGGCCGGCCGCTCGCCGACGAGGAGGAGCGCCAGGTGACGGCGCTGCGCCAGCTCGCCTCGGTGCTCGGCGCGACCCTGCTGATCGAGGAGCACGACGACCTGGTCGCCGCCGCCGCCCGCGTCGTGTGCGAGCGCGGCAGCACCTACCTGATGGTCGGCGAGGCGCTGCCGCGGCGCGGCCTCGCCCGCCTGCGCGAACCGCTGCCCCAGCGGCTGATGAACGCCACGCCGGCCGGGGTCGACGTGCGGATCGTCGCCCACCGCGGCGGCAAGGGAGAAGGGGAGGGGGAGCGATGATCGAGCACTTTCTCGTCGGCCTCGCCCTGCTGATCGGCCTCGCCGGCGGCTACCTGATCGCCCGCTCGCGCCTGCACGGCAAGCGCTCCGAGCGCCCGCAGGAGGTGCACCAGATCCTGTTGCCGTTCACCGGCACCGAGATCTCGCGGAGGGCGCTCGACGCGGCCCTGCGCCTGGCCCGTGCGGAGGACGCGACCCTGATGCCGGCCTACCTCGCAACCGTCTCCAAGCAGCTGCCGCTCGAGTGCCCGATCCCTGCCGAGGCGGCCAAGGCGATGCCGATGCTGGAGGCGATCGAACAGCGCGCCACCGGCCAGGGAGTCCCGGTCGACTCCCGCATCGAGCGCGGCCGCAGCTACCGCCACGCGCTCAAGCGCCTGCTCGGCCAGGAGAGCTTCGACCGCGTCGTCGTCTCGGCGACCGCCACCGGCGCCGCCGGCCTCTCCGGCGACGACCTCGTCTGGCTCCTCGAGAAGGCCCCCGCCGAGGTCCTCATCCTCCGCCCGGGTCCCGAGGACCGCACCGTAGTAGCCGCCTGACCCGCCTCCGGTGCGCCCTTCCCCCTCTATTGCGGGGCAAGGCGCACCGCAGCAAATTAATGACTTTTCTGATCGACATTGTGCTAGGTTGCCGACCCTCTTCATAAGTAAATGGGTCAAGAAAGAAAGGAAACGGCTTTGCGGCACCTATGGATTGGACTTCTTGCGCTTGTGGTGGGTGGCCTTGCGGTGACCGGTTGCGGTGGGGGAGGCGACTCGGCAGCCGGGTCGAGCGGGGGGAAGCTCGACGTGGTCGGCTACTCCACTCCCGAATCCGTCTACCGGGAAGACCTGGAGCCGGCCTTCGGAAAGACCTCCGCGGGCAGCGGCATCAGCTTCAGCAACTCCTTCGGCGCCTCGGGCGATCAGAGCCGCGCGGTGGTGGCTGGTCAGCCGGCCGCCGTCGTCAACTTCTCCCAGGCCGGTGACATGGAACGCCTGGTCGAAGAAGGCGAACTCGTCTCCAAGGACTGGGAAAAGCAGCCCTACGGCGGCATCGCCAACGATTCCGTGGTCGTGCTCGTGGTCCGCAAGGGCAACCCGAAGGGAATCCACTCCTTCGACGACCTGCAGACGAAGGACGTGGGGATCGTCACCCCCAACCCGTTCAGCTCCGGCTCGGCCCGCTGGAACCTGATGGCGGTCTACGGCACCGCGATCAACGAGGGCAAGTCCCCCGAACAGGCTCTGGAGGCGGTCAAAACCGTGCTCGAAAAGACCAAGGCGCAGCCGGGCAGCGGCAGCGATGCGCTCGCCGCCTTCACCCAGGGCGAGGGCGACGTGCTGCTCAGCTACGAGAACGAGGCGATCAAGGCCGAGAAGGAAGGCGAAGACGTCGAATACGTCGTCCCCGACTCGACGATCCAGATCGAAACCCCGATCGCGGTCACCGAGAGCGCCCCGGAGCCGGCGGCGGAAGATTTCCTCAAGTTCCTCTGGTCTGACAAAGGCCAGGAAATCTGGGCCGAACACGGCTATCGCCCGGTCAATCCGAAGCTCGTCGACCCGAAGCAGTTCCCGACCCCGAAGGACCTGTTCAAGATCAGCCAGTTCGGCGGCTGGGGCAAGGTCAACGAAGAATTCTTCGACTCCGAAACCGGTTCGGTGGCGAAGATCGAGAGCGAACTCGGAGTCTCGACCTCCGGCTGACCGATGCCCCTGGTTGTCCTCTACCTGAGCGTGATCGTGCTGCTGCCGCTGGCGGCGCTCACCAGCCAGGCCTTCGAGGGCGGGCTCGGCGCGTTCGCCGAACAGGTCAGCTCGCCGCTCGCGGTCTCCTCGCTCGAGCTGACCATGATCGCCTCGCTGATCGTCGTCGTGATCAACGCGGTCTTCGGCACGATCATCGCCTGGATCCTGGTTCGTGACGAGTTCCGCGGCAAGGCGGCCGTCAACGCGGTGATCGACCTTCCCTTCGCCCTGCCGACGATCGTCGCCAGCCTCACCCTGCTGACGCTCTACGGCAACGACAGCCCGGTCGGCATCCACATCGCCTTCACCCGCGCCGCGGTCGTGGTGGCGCTGCTCTTCGTCACGCTTCCCTTCGTGGTGCGGGCGGTGCAGCCGCTGCTGATCGAGATGGACCGCGATATGGAGGAGGCCGCGGCCTCGCTCGGCGCCGGCGGCTTCACCGTGTTCCGGCGGATCGTCTTCCCCAACCTGCTGCCCGGCCTCGTCGCCGGCGTAGCCCTCGCCTTCGCCCGCGCGCTCGGCGAGTTCGGCTCGGTCCTGCTCTTCGCCGGCGGCCTGCCGCAGACGCTGGTCGCCTCGGTCTTCATCCGCCAGCAGATCGAGTCCGGCAACGAAGTCGGCGCGGCCGCCGTCTCGGTCGTCCTGCTGGCCGCCTCGCTCGTGCTGTTGGGAGCGATCGGCCTGATCCAACGGTGGGGGGGTCGCCATGAAAAGGCGTAGCCGCTGGGGGCTGCGGACGCTCGGGCTCGGCTACCTCACCCTGTTGCTCCTCGCGCCGCTGGTGATGATCTTCTACAAGACCCTCGAGCACGGCTTGGCGCCGCCGATCGAAGCGATCGCCTCTCCCGATGGCCTGCACGCGCTGAAGCTGACCCTGCTGATGGTTGCGATCGCGGTGCCGCTCAACACGATCTTCGGCGTCGGCTGCGCCCTGCTGCTGGTTCGCCACCGGCGCCGCGGCAGCGCGATCGTCGATGCCGTCATCAACTTGCCGTTTGCGATCTCCCCGGTCGTGATCGGCCTCTCGCTCTACCTGCTTTACGGCGCCAAAGGCTGGTTCGGCCCCTCGCTGGCGGAAGCTGGGATCAAGATCCTCTTCTCGGTGCCGGGGATGGTCCTCGCCAGCATCTTCGTCTCGCTCCCCTTCGTCGTGCGTGAGACGGTGCCGGTGCTGCAGGAGATCGGCACCGAGCAGGAGCAGGCGGCGTCGACCCTCGGCGCCAACGCCTGGCAGACCTTCTGGCGCATCACCCTGCCGGCGATCCGCTGGGGCGTCGCCTATGGCGTCGTGCTCACCACGGCCCGTGTGCTGGGTGAGTTCGGGGCCGTGACGATCGTCTCCGGGTCGATCTCCGGCCAGACCCAGACCCTGCCCCTCTTCGTCGAAAAGCAGTTCCAGAACTTCAACCTGCCCGGGGCCTACGGGGCATCGGTCGTGCTCGCCCTGCTCGCCCTCACCACCCTCCTGGCCATGAACGTCCTAAAGAGAAAGGAGGACGCCTGATGGGAATCACAGTCGAGGCAGCCGGCAAGCGCTTCGGTGACTTTCAGGCCCTCAACGACGTATCGATAGAGGTGCCGAACGGCTCGCTCACGGCCTTGCTGGGTCCGAGCGGAAGCGGCAAGTCGACGCTGCTGCGGGCGATCGCCGGCCTGGAGACGCTCGACGCCGGCCGCGTCCTGATCGACGGCGAGGACGTCTCCGCGAAGTCGGCGCAGAAGCGCGAAGTCGGCTTTGTCTTCCAGCACTACGCCGCCTTCAAGCACATGACCGTCCTCGAGAACGTCGGCTTCGGGCTGAAGATTCGCAAGTGGAGCAAGGTCCAGATCGCCGCCCGCGTGCACGAGCTGCTGCGCCTCGTCCAGCTCGACGGGCTCGCCGACCGCTACCCGTCCCAGCTTTCCGGCGGCCAGCGCCAGCGCATGGCGCTGGCCCGGGCGCTGGCGGTCGAGCCGCAGGTGCTGCTGCTCGACGAGCCCTTTGGCGCGCTCGACGCCAAGGTCCGCAAGGACCTGCGCACCTGGCTGCGCACCCTGCACTACGAGACCGGGGTGACGACGATCTTCGTCACCCACGACCAGGAAGAGGCGATGGACGTCGCCGGCCAGCTGGTCGTGATGAACGAGGGGAGGGTGGAGCAGTCGGGCAGCGCCGCCGAACTCTACGACCACCCGGCCAACGAGTTCGTGATGAGCTTCGTCGGCGAGGTCAACCGGCTCGCCAGCGGCTTCGTGCGGCCGCACGACGTGACCGTCCTGCTCGATCCCGACGAGCGAACCGAGGAGTCGATGGTGCAGCGCATCGTCGCCCTCGGCTTCGAGATCCGGGTCGAGTTCGTGCTCGCCGACGGGACCGAGGTCTGGGCCCAACTGACCCGCGCCGAGCTG